>NZ_CP187967.1:0-3524452 GCF_049942845.1 Burkholderia sp. R-40
ATGTACGAACGTTCGAAGCTGAACCCGGTGCTCACGTTCGACAACTTCGTGACCGGTAAGGCGAACCAGCTCGCACGCGCCGCCGCGATCCAGGTCGCGGACAACCCCGGCATCTCCTACAACCCGCTGTTCCTGTACGGCGGCGTCGGCCTCGGCAAGACCCACCTGATCCACGCGATCGGCAACCAGTTGCTGCTCGACAAGGCCGGCGCACGAATCCGCTACATCCACGCCGAGCAATACGTGTCCGACGTGGTGAAGGCATACCAGCGCAAGGCGTTCGACGACTTCAAGCGCTACTACCACTCGCTCGACCTGCTGCTGATCGACGATATTCAGTTCTTCTCCGGCAAGTCGCGCACGCAAGAGGAATTCTTCTACGCGTTCGAGGCGCTCGTCGCGAACAAGGCGCAGGTGATCATCACCAGCGACACGTATCCGAAGGAGATCTCGGGCATCGACGATCGCCTGATCTCGCGCTTCGACTCGGGCCTCACCGTCGCGATCGAGCCGCCCGAGCTCGAGATGCGCGTCGCGATTCTGATGCGCAAGGCGCAGTCGGAAGGCGTGAACCTGTCGGAAGACGTCGCGTTCTTCGTCGCGAAGCACCTGCGCTCGAACGTGCGCGAACTCGAAGGCGCGCTGCGCAAGATCCTCGCGTATTCGAAGTTCCACGGCCGCGAGATCTCGATCGAGCTGACCAAGGAAGCGCTGAAGGACCTGCTGACCGTGCAGAACCGGCAGATTTCGGTCGAGAACATCCAGAAGACCGTCGCCGACTTCTACAACATCAAGGTCGCCGACATGTATTCGAAGAAGCGTCCCGCGAACATCGCGCGGCCGCGGCAGATCGCGATGTACCTGGCGAAGGAACTCACGCAGAAGAGCCTGCCCGAGATCGGCGAGCTGTTCGGCGGGCGCGACCACACCACCGTGCTGCACGCCGTGCGCAAGATCGCCGACGAGCGCAGCAAGGACGCGCAGCTCAACCACGAGCTGCACGTGCTGGAACAGACGCTGAAGGGCTGAGCGCGCGGCGCGCTTGATAATTCGGCATCCGCCCCAAATTAAGGGGGGCGGTTCGGTTTTGAGGCACAATACAGGTTTGACCGCCCCGGCGGAGGCCGGCCAAGAGCCCGGCTGGCGGGGCGCTGCGTGGCTGCTGCGCTGCAGGCCGTTACTCAACGAAGGAACTCTATGCAACTGGTCAAGACCGAACGAGACACACTCCTCAGGCCGCTGCAAACGGTCAGCGGCATCGTCGAACGCCGCCATACGTTGCCGATCCTCGCCAACCTGCTGATCACCAAGAACGGCCCGGACGTTTCTTTCCTGTCGACCGACCTGGAGCTGCAGATCACCACGCGCGCCGATTTCGGCGTCGGCGGCGACCAGGTGGCCACCACCGTCGCGGCCCGCAAGCTGCTCGACATCCTGCGCGCGATGCCTGACGGCCAGGTCACGCTGTCGCTCGCCGACAAGCGCCTCACCGTTCAATCGGGGAAGAGCCGCTTCGCACTGCAGACGCTCGCGGCCGACGAGTTCCCGACCGTCGCGCAGGCGAAGGATTTCGGCGCGACGCTGACCGTCCCGCAGAAGTCGTTCCGCCAGCTGCTCGGCATGGTGCACTTCGCGATGGCGCAGCAGGACATCCGCTACTACCTGAACGGCATGCTGCTCGTCGTCGACGGCGACCAGCTGATGGCCGTGGCCACCGACGGCCACCGCCTCGCGTTCTCGTCGATGAAGCTCGAAGGCGGCACGTTCGGCCGCCAGGAAGTGATCGTGCCGCGCAAGACGATTCTCGAGCTGCAGCGCCTGCTCGAAGACATCGACGACACCGTCACCATCGACATCGCGCAAACCCAGGCCAAGTTCACGTTCGGCCAGGTCGAGCTCGTGTCGAAGCTGGTCGAGGGCAAGTTCCCCGACTTCCAGCGCGTGATCCCGAAGGCGCACAAGAACACGTTCGAGATCGGCCGTGAAGAGCTGCAGCGTTCGCTGCAACGCGCGGCGATTTTGACGTCCGACAAATTCAAGGGCGTGCGCTGCATCATCGCGCCGGGCCAGCTGAAGATCATGTCGACCAACGCCGATCAGGAAGAGGCGCAGGAAGAACTGGAAATCGCTTACCAGGGCGATACCGTCGACATCGGCTTCAACGTCACGTATCTGCTCGACGTGCTCGCGAACCTGAAGGTCGACACCGTGCAGGTGAGCCTCGGCGACGCCAGCTCGAGCGCGCTGATCACCGTGCCCGAGAACGAAGAGTTCAAGTATGTCGTGATGCCGATGCGCATCTGACGCGCTCGACATCGCAACACACACCAGGGGGCGGCAAGCCCCTTTGGCGTTTTTATGGCGAACCGACAACCCGTCCCTTTGGTGCCTTTTCGGCACCTCGGACGGGCCAGGAAACTGGAGCGGCCCGGCCTGGGCGGCCCCGCGCTTTCTCGCTGAAACGCACCGCGCCGCCACGAGAGTGGCCTCGCAGAACCGGAAGATATCCATGAGTGAACAGCACAATTCGCAACCCGATAACAGCAGCTACGGCGCTTCGTCGATCCAGATCCTCGAAGGTCTGGAAGCGGTGCGCAAGCGCCCCGGGATGTACATCGGCGACACGTCGGATGGCACCGGTCTGCACCACCTCGTGTTCGAGGTGCTCGACAACTCGATCGACGAAGCGCTGGCCGGGTACTGCAACGACATTCACGTAACGATTCACGCCGACAACTCGATTTCCGTGACCGACAACGGCCGCGGGATTCCGACCGACGTGAAGATGAACGACAAGCACGAGCCGAAGCGCAGCGCCGCCGAGATCGTGATGACCGAGCTGCACGCCGGCGGCAAGTTCGACCAGAACAGCTACAAGGTGTCCGGCGGCCTGCACGGCGTGGGCGTGTCGTGCGTGAACGCGCTGTCGAGCTGGCTGCGCCTCACCGTGCGCCGCAACGGCAAGAAGCATTTCATGGAGTTCCATCGCGGCGTCGCGCAGGAGCGCGTGCTCGAGAAGGTGGACGGCGTGGAAGTGTCGCCGATGCTGGTGACCGGCGACACCGAGAACCGCGGCACCGAAGTGCACTTCATGGCCGATCCGACGATTTTCGGCACCGTTGAATACCACTACGACATCCTCGCGAAGCGGATGCGCGAGCTCTCGTTCCTGAACAACGGTGTGCGGATCCGCCTGACCGATCTTCGTTCGGGCAAGGAAGACGATTTCGCGTTCGCCGGCGGTGTGAAGGGTTTCGTCGAGTACATCAACAAGACGAAGACCAACCTGCACCCGACCATTTTCCACGCCAACGGCGAGAAGGATGGCGTCGGTGTCGAAGTGGCGATGCAGTGGAACGACAGCTACAACGAGAACGTGCTGTGCTTCACGAACAACATTCCGCAGCGCGACGGCGGCACGCACCTGACCGGCCTGCGGGCCGCGATGACGCGCGTCATCAACAAGTACATCACCGACAACGAAATCGCGAAGAAGGCAAAGGTCGAGACGACCGGCGACGACATGCGCGAAGGGTTGTCGTGCGTGCTGTCGGTGAAGGTGCCGGAGCCGAAGTTCAGCTCGCAGACGAAGGACAAGCTGGTGTCGTCCGAAGTGCGCGCGCCGGTTGAAGAAGTCGTCGCGAAGGCGCTGGAAGAGTTCCTGCTCGAAACGCCGCTCGATGCGAAGATCATCTGCGGGAAGATCGTCGAAGCCGCGCGTGCGCGCGATGCGGCACGCAAGGCGCGCGAAATGACGCGCCGTAAGGGCGTGCTCGACGGCGTCGGCCTGCCGGGCAAGCTCGCGGACTGCCAGGAGAAAGACCCGGCGAAGTGCGAAATCTACATCGTCGAGGGCGACTCGGCAGGTGGTTCGGCCAAGCAAGGGCGTGACCGGAAGTTCCAGGCCATCCTGCCGCTGCGCGGCAAGGTGCTGAACGTCGAGAAGGCGCGCTACGACAAGCTGCTGTCGTCGGAGCAGATCGTCACGCTCGTGACCGCGCTTGGGTGCGGCATCGGCAAGGACGATTACAACCTCGACAAGCTGCGCTATCACCGCATCATCATCATGACCGACGCGGACGTCGACGGTGCGCACATCCGCACGCTGCTGCTCACGTTCCTCTATCGCCAGATGCCGGACATGATCGAGCGCGGGTATGTGTATATCGCGCAGCCGCCGCTTTACAAGATCAAGGCGGGCAAGGACGAGCGGTATCTGAAGGACGATACGGAGCTGAACGCGCATATGCTGCGGTTGGCGTTGCAAGGGTCGGAACTGGTGCCTGGCGAGAACGCAGCGGCGATTTCGGGCGATGCGCTTGGCGAGCTGGCGCGGTCGTATCTGCTGTCGAAGAGCGTGATCGAGCGGTTGAGCCGGTTGTATGATCCGGCCGCGCTTGAAGCGGTCATGGACGGGGTGGCGATCGATCTTTCCAACGAGGCTTCGACGGAGGCTTCGGCGAAGGCTCTGCATGCCGCGCTGCATGATGATGCGCTGAAGAACGAAGTTCGTGTGGTGCCTTCGTATGACCTGGTTCGCGAACAGCGGGCGCTGCATATCGAGCGGACGCATCACGGGAATGTGCGGGTTTCGGTCATCGACCAGGAATTCCAGCACACGGCGGATTATCAGCAGCTTGTGACCACTGCGGATACGTTCAAGGGGCTGATTGGGGAAGGTGCGGTCATCAAGCGTGGTGAGCGCAGTATGGCTGTGTCGGACTTCAAGAGCGCGATGAAGTGGCTGCTGGCGGATGCCGAGCGGAACGTGTCGAAGCAGCGGTATAAGGGGCTGGGGGAGATGAACCCCGGGCAGCTGTGGGAAACGACGATGGATCCGGCTGTGCGGCGGTTGCTGCGTGTGCAGATCGAAGACGCGATTGCGGCGGATGGGATCTTTACTACGCTGATGGGGGATGAGGTCGAGCCGCGGCGGGCGTTTATTGAGAGCAATGCGTTGCGGGCGGGGAATATTGATGTTTGATTCTTTGCTGTCCGTAGGGCGCCAGAGTAAGTGCGACTGGCGCCACAGTTTTGCGACTGGGTGACAAAGTTGGCGCGACTAACCTACCTGTCGTGCGCCATGTTTGATGAGAGTTCAGCCGCAGAATCATGATCCACCGGTCCGGGGTCCGAATCCCTGATTCGCCACCAGATCTCGAAAAGCCTTGTAGATCCTCGATCTGCGAGGCTTTTCTCATTTTGGGCGCCCGGGGAACAACTCCAAGAAACGACACATTTGGATGCCGTGTGTCCGCCTAGCTGACGCCATCGACCAGCTCGTCATGAAACTGGCCCACGGGAGTCCCGGACGAGAGCATGCTACTTGGGCGCGATGGGAAGGAACCGCCCCGCTGCGTGCGACCAACGGCGAAACGAAGGCCAGCCCAACCAACCGTAGGGCCACGGCTTCGCGTCGCTGAGTCGCCGCCGTCCGCGCCCCTTCGTGTGCCCTGCAGTGGGCATCCCGAGGGCGCGACGGCCCCCCTCGCCGTCTCGCTCCGTTCGTGACGAAACGCTCAAAGCGCGTATTTGTCGCTGCGATTCTTGAACGCGGGTTTCGTTCCTTCGAGAATGTGGATCACTTTTTCAAGAATCTTTGGGTTTTCGATGCCCCCGGCTTCGTAAGAGAAGCTGCGCTCAGCCTTGTTGCATTCCGCGTAGATGATTTGCTCCGCGTCGCAAACCACGGCCAAATTGGGGTTGTGAGTGACGATGATGACTTGGCGGCGCTCTTTGGCCGCTTTGATGCATTTGACCAGAACCTTGTAGATCGTCTGATTGTCGAGGTTTTCCTCGGGCTGGTCGATGACGATAGGGATATCGTCCTTGTCGACGAGCAGGTAAAAGACAAGTAACAAGAGCCCGCGCTCGCCCGGCGACAATTGCCCGATTTCCTGCTGCGCGTAAGTGAGCGAATATCGCGGCGACAAGTAGGCGAGGCCGTAAATGAAATCGAGCACCTCTCTTGGCTCGTTGCTGCGTCGAACTTGGTCGGCCAGTCTCGTCGGCCGCCCGGCGTCGTCTCTGCGATCATGGCGCAGCAAGTCGTCGATCTTTTCTGCGAAGGCGATCGTCTCGTCCACCGTTGAGAAATCGGCTTCGCTCAGAAGCTCACGCATCCGTTGCTCGCTGTCCTCGATCCCATAAAACGAGCCTCGCGCCTGGCGATTGATGCTTGCGAAGAAGCGCTCCTGAAAGCCCGACTCGTCGATCCGAACTTGGAAGTCGAGAGGCAGAGGCATATCCATCTGCTGCGCGGATTTGACAAAGGATTGAACCGGCTCATAGAGCCGGCTGTATTCGTTGACGGCCTCCACGATCAGCGCATGAACCTGCCTGCTCCGCTTAATCCGTTCGGCGCGCAAATCTGCCAGCTGCTTCGGCAGGGCGGCGAGCCCCTCGATCTCCGCTTCCAACCAGCCAATGCTGTTGGCCTTGTCCTTCCCACCGATCAGTTCGTTCTTCGCCTTTTCCCACGCAGCGAGCGCCTCCTTGTATTGGATGAACAACCGCTGCTTCTCGCCGAGTTTCGTCTTCGTCGCCGCGATGGACGCCTGGACAGCCTCTCGCCGCCTGATGAGGCCATCCGTCTCCTCGCTCAAAAGCACCCGGTCAATGGCGAGAATTTCAGTGGCCGCCGCCGCGCCGGCTTCATTGACCGGCTCCAGATTGATTTGCAATGAAACGAGCTGGTCGGGGCGAATTTCCGCGCCCAATTCATCCAGCAAAGGAGCCAACTCCTGCAGAAATTGGTCGTGGGCCTTCTTGTGGTTATCGACCGCCTGTGAGATTCGCTTCGCCAACGCCTGTCGTTTGACAGCCGCGCCTTTGCCATCTCGAAGAGCCGCCTCCTCCTTGTCGATGGCGGCGGCCTGCTCTTCGAGCTGTTGGATCAGTTCGGCCGCTTGTTGCGACTCGCGCTGCGCCTCCGGGGAAGCGCCCGGGTCTTGGACCTCGGCCGGTTTTGCGGCATCAAGCGCCGCCCACTCAGAGCGCATCGTCTCAAGTCGTTTCTCCAACTCGGCCTGGAACTCGGCCGTCATTCGATCCTCAACGCCCAAGATTTCGACGTTGATCCTCGATATCTCCTTTATGTAAACCTGCCTCGCCGCGTTGATTTCTGCGACCTTAAAATCGATCAAAGCGTCCATCGAGGGCTGGCTTAGCCGATCCTCTTCGGGAACATGGGAGAAAATGATCTTCCGCAGCTCGCTGTCGAACGTGGAAGAGCCACCCTCGCCAAGCTCGTTGCACAGCGTCTCGAGATACAGCTGCGGCAGATACTTGATTCGCTCGACGCTGGTCGGTGAAGGGTTTTCGTCAAGCTGCCTCGTCGATTCGGTGCCGTCTCGCCAGACAATCGACACTGCGAAGTGTTGCGCGGGCTTGCCCTTCGGGTTTCGAAAGCGCTGGTCGTTCAAGAACGAAAAGCCGGTCCTGTTCTTCGTGTCTCCCGCCAACGCAATGATGTCGGACAATGCGCTTTTGCCGCTTCCCTTGTTGCCGATGATCGCCACCAGGTCGCTGTTAAGTGGCATGTCCACATCGAACCATGGATCTCGCAACGACGAGCCGGGCTTCTTTTTCACGCGAACGGACGAAACGTATTTCGTCCTATGGCGCTCGACCAACTGCCGCTTCGGCGGATTGTCGCCGACGTAGACGCGGTTCGAAAACTCTCGTATCGCTTGGACCAGGCCCGCGAACGTGGCATCCGCTTTGATCCACGTGAAGCAGTTGCCAATGCGGTCCTTGTCCTTTCCTCCGCTCAGCCAATGAGCGTCCGAGCAGTCCAGAAGCACGTCGTTCACGTTCGCCTCAGCCAAGCTTTTGCGCGCCTTTTCGTAAGCCGCTGGGCTCTCCGCCGCAGTGAAGACAAGGTCCGCCTCGTTGATGACGCTTCTCTTGTCGGCGATCGTGTGGTTGCTCCAACGCAAGCTGTCCCATTCGGTCTTTCCGATGGCAAGCAAATGGCGACGCTCGAAAAACGGCGTATTGAGCGCCTCCTTGACTTTCTCCAAGCTGACGTTCAACGAATTGAAGCCCTCCGTCAGCGGGTCGCCGTAGCTTGACTTTTGATCGTCAGGCGCCGCGGCAATGATGGCTTCGCCGAGCGCGCGCAGGTTCTCGCGCGTGATCACGCCGCCCCATCGCGCCTCATGGTCGCGCGCCTCCGGCATCAGCTTGTAATGCCGCGTGATCGCGCTTAGGAACTGGTCTCGGATCAGGGCCGGCTCGACTTCGTCGAAAATGACGTGCAGGTTTATCCGGCTCCAATTTGATTCGGATAATCCGTCTTTCGTTCTTTGAACGACACCGCCGAATTTGTCGAGCCGCAGCTCCACGACCGGAAGAATCAAATCTAAATTCTGAAGCCGGCCCTGCTCCCGCTTCGCCCGCAAAACCCGCTCGTAGCCGTCGACAAACACGTAGTCGTTGATACCGACCACCTTGAACTCAGGCGGTAAAGCCTCCAGGTCGGAGATGAACGCCTCCCACGCTGCGTCTTGGCCGCCCGGGTAGTGGTGAACGATGGATGCCGGGGTGTGGACGTGCAAATCCCACTTCTTCCACGTCGACCCAATTTTTTCGTTTGACATACGGTCTCCGCGCAATTGGCTTGTTGTCGCGCAATCTCATTTCCGCAGCTCAAGGGCCGCGAGTCGGAACGCAAACTATATCGCCGGATTCGCTAGAACGGTAGGCCCGAACCGGTCGCGCGGCTTGAGCGAACCGCCCAGGCGTTTGGGCCGTCTCGCCGCCTCAGCAGCGTGGCGAGACGGCGACGCAAGCAATCAAACCGGAACTCGGTTGCCGACTCGCGCGTCACCGCAACTTTTCACACAAAACCGATCCGCAAACGCCGCGTGTTATAAAGTCACGACGAGGCCCGAACTCGGCTCCCATGCAGAACGCCCCAACGGGTGCCTTTGCCTCTCAAGGAACGTTCATGGCCAAGAAGAAAGCATCAAAAGTTGACCTGTCCTTGGACAAGGAAGTCATCGAGCCTCTTTACCTTGCGTGGGATTCGCTTGGCCTATGACAAGCTCAACGCCAAACATTGACGTCGCCAAGCTCTTCTATGACGGAATCTGGGGTTCCGAGCACCAGGAAAAATTGAACGCGATCGGCAATGAGTTGGATAAAGTTCGACGCTACGCGAACGAGATGGTTGTGGACGACCTGTTTTCACAGACGGTCGTTTACCTCACAGCAAGCGCCTATTTCGCAGGCCTCGTCCCGATTGTTCAAATCGAAAGCGCATTGTTTGTCGAGAAAGAGTTTAGGAACGAATATGCCTACGCTCTTGCCGTTAGGGCTTACATTGAGGTCGCGGGAAGACTCCACAAAGGCATGCGATTGTGGCGTCAATACAAATTGAAATCGACAACCCTAGAAGAGCTAAGGGCGGGCGTTCAGCGTTTGATGGCGAAATACCGGCCAACCGAGAAGTCGCCTGGTGGCATGTTCGAGGGAAACGGCTTCAACGTCATGACCCTCGTAAAATCGTTGGAAGACAAGATTCCCACTATCGAGGGCATCTACGGAAACATTTCCAGCTACGTCCATGGCGGTTTTGAGGAACAGATGCTCACGCGAAAAATATCGTGGATTTCCGACCTCAAACGAGAGGACAACCCTATCCTCGCGTCTTACGAACAGACGTCAATGCAACTGCGAGATGTCGCGTTTAACGACTTCGCCGAACTGCTGCGAATCACTCAGCCGCTAAGGGAACGATACGACGCGATGCATAAGGACGATGCTTGATGCTCCGCAGACGTAAAAGAAGCCTCTCGCTACCGCTTCGATCGAACAACCGCAAGCGGCCAGCCAACCCGTCTTGACGGGCGAGTTTAGGCGGCGGCCGAGACTGGCTGCCAGCGATGCGGCAGCAGCGCGTCGATGTCGTTGGCCTAGTGGGTCGGCAAGCGCGTCAGCACGTCCTTCAGATAGGCGAGAGGTTCACCAATCCTGCCTTGCGGTCCGCTTTGTCACGTTGTGGAAGTCACTAATCGGGAGCCCGAAACGGCCGATCACGTTCGGCCCAACTACGCAGTCGTGCTCCTGACGCGCCTCAGTCTTCGAATCCGTGGGTTTTGAACTTCAACTGGTTGCAGTTCTCGCGGACAGCGCGCTGCGTGGATTCGTCGAATCCGCCTGGGGTTTCTGCATGGATCTCCACGTTGATCGTGACCCTCACACCGGGCTTGGACGTGAAGAGCATGAGCACCTCTTCAGCGACGTCTGAGAATTGAAGCTTGGCCTTGATCGGGTCGAGTTCTGCCTGGCCGAAGAACATTGTCTTCTTAGTCGCCCGGGGCTTGGCTGGCTGAGGCGTTCCGGCGCCGGCACCATCACACTGTTCATCACCGCCGGCTCCACTGGAACCGCCAGCGCTAGTCGAGCCGCTAGACACATCCCAGCCGTTGACCTCGCCCTTGGCCTTGGCGTTGCGTTCTGCCTTTTCCTGGGCAAGCTTTGCTGCAAAGTCGGCCGCCACCGTGGGTTCGATCAGCAGTAAAGCTTCATCGAATATGGCCGTGGTCGCCTCGTCGAAGTGGAAGCCCTTGAAGCGATTTTCCTCCTGTCCATAAGCGATCCCGAAGAAATCGCGACCGTCTACACCAACATTGATCGCCTCACGCAGCGCGCGCTCGTCTTTAAGACGCGGCAGGTATAGGTAGCAACACGTTTTCTGCCAGACATCGAATGCCGAAACAGCCGGAGCATCTTCCTTCCAGAACCACGCGCGCATCATCCTCTCCAAGTGGACGGGGGCCCACTCTGAGATCACCAATTCATGCTCTTTCAAGACCTTCAGGATTTCCTCGGTGCGGTTGACCGCCACGGGGCTGATCTGGAAATGGTCCCATTGGATTTCGCCGATACCCTTGCCGGGCTTGGCCTCCTGCAACGGAACAAGTAACCATTTGTAGGTCTCGCGGACCATACGGCCCATCGCATCGACGGCGGTTTCGTGACTATGCGAAGCAAGCTTACTCTGGTACATATCCAGGTTGAGGCGGCCCTCCTTAACGTCGTCGATGATAGATTTCCACGCCAGCACCGAGGTAACCTGATCCTTCAAGCGCGAGATCGAGTCAGCATCTGGTGCGAGGAAAACAAGCCGGTTTTGCTTTTGCCGGGGCTGTTCGCCCCGCTGCTTTAGGACGTCCTGAGCGACTTCAATTGCGGGCACTTGTCCCGAGCGATTGAACGTGGCTTCCGGTGGCAACACCACTAAGCGAAGCTGGAAGTCATCGGGCACATCTGCCGAGGGCGTGAATACATGGATGCCACCGAAGTCGCCTTGCGTGAAGCGTAGCTTATCCTTAATGAACGGGTATACATCCTCGCGGAGGTCGAAACGGCGCTTACGGTCCTCCATCTCACGGCGCAGGTTGGGCCGGGTGTCGAACCAATAGCGATTGTTCGCACTATTGATATATTGCAGTCGGTCCACGACGGCACGCACGCCGTCCTTGTAGTGACCCAACACCTGGCCAGGCTGCGCGCAGCCCAGTAGCAGCCTTTCGAGCTCCAAGCCGCGATGATGCTTTGAGCCGCCGACGATACCAGCGTCCGGGGCCGAACCGAGGAAAACTGTGCGGGCAATTCGACGGCAGACGTGGATCGATCCAAACAGGGGCTTAGCGTTATCGATCTCTGTGGTGGCCGCGCGCTCGCCATCGATGTCGCGCTCGAGAACGGGATCCCAGCCGGCCGGCAAGTAGTAGATGGCCTCATTACGAGTCTCAGCGTCGAACAGCGGCAGCGAGCCCGGCTGGATCATCAAGTCGTTATTGCCCGAGGTCCAAAGCCGATGAATCACCTTGGCCATAAGCTTCAAGACGCCGCGCGTGCGCTGGAAGTTGTCGAGCGAGGACCAGTCCTCGTAGAGGCGATCAAAAACCTCAGGGTGAATCGGATAAGCTCGCTTCAAGCGTTCGAGGTAGCCGGCCGATTGCGTCTCCGGCGGGAAGTCTCCCGAGTTAGCAGCATAGAAATCGGCGTAGGCCCGACACACGTCCCCAGAGCCCAAGTGATCGTTCACATCAGTGAATAGGCGCCGGCGCACAATCTCGAATGCTTCTTCGGTAGCAACAGGCTTCCACAGAGCTTGTACCCGGCCGAAGTAGTGCTCCAAGGCCTTCAAGGCCTTCACGCCTTGCTGGCTGCCTGCCTCGCGGTCAGAGAACGGTAGCGAAGCCAGAAGGATTGCGTTGGGCACGGCCTTCATCGCCTCTGTGAGCGATTGAATGAAGGAAAGCTGTGTGTCGTAGGTGCCGCCAGAGAGCACTTTGCCCTCCTCGAACTGCGAAACATAGCGAACCAACTCGTCCATCAGGACTATGCAGGGAGCAGCGTCAGCAATGATCTCAGCAAGGAGACCCTTGCCCGGTGCGGTTCCATCAGCGTCGGCCTCCTTGATCTTCCCAAAAGCCTCAGCGCCGCCGAGTTGCCAAGCAAGCTCGCCCCAGAGTGTCTTAACCGTGATTGATCCGTGGACACGCGGTTTGCTGGCCAAATCCAGCAACTCCACGCCGTCGAGCACAGCGACCTTAGCTTTGGGCAGTTCGACGATACCGGCATCGCTCAGGATCTTGTTAATACCTTGGAGCTTCGTCGTCGGCTTCTTGCCTGCGGCCAGATGATAGACCGACAGCAGCGTATGAGTCTTGCCGCCACCGAAGGCGGTTTGAAGCTGGATGACAGGATCGCCACCCAAGCCCGCCAGACGCTTTACGACGGAATCGAGCAGCAAGCGCATGCCCTCGGTAATGTAGGTCCGCTGGAAAAACAGTTCAGCGTCCTGGTATTCCGCCGTGGCGGTGCCTTGATGGACTTTAGATATATCGGCGGCGAACTCAGCCTGCTGAAACGTGCCTTTGAGCACGTCTTCATGCGGGATCGCGATTTCGCGCCAAGGTTTGAGAGCCATGTTCTTTTCCCCGCTTACATTTCAAATTTGATTTGCGACCCGAAATGCCCCTTCTCATGCGAGACGGCCTCAATACCGATCCAGGAAGTGATGAGCTCGTTGTAGGCACGCGCATCGTCCGCCCAGCCCTTGCGCTCGCAGAGGGTGTAGAGTCGATACGCTAGGCTGCGAATGGGGTCGGCTCTTTCTGGCATGCGCGCCAAAAGCTCCCCAGCTGCCGACTCCCCTTCATCTCGCAGTGATCGGATCATCTGGTGAATCGCTTCCCAGACTGGGGTGTTGTTGTCCTGTTCTGGCGACCAACCCTTCGGGTATTCGGCAGGCTTGAGCAGCCGTACGCGGCCTTGGCCCGCCTCAATCACCCCAGCCTCCTTAATATGATCAACAGATGTTCCCTTCGCTCGAGCAAGAACTGTGGCCTGCCCAAACTCACCCACGGCCCAGCCCTGTTCTTCGAACCATCCCAAACAGAATTGCGTATCGGCGTCAAACTCATCTGCCCCTTCGGTTAGCATACGGTTGATGAGTGTCAGCGCGGTGTGAACCGTCATTGGGCTACCATCGGCCTCCAAGACGGCTGAATACTTCGAAAAAATCGCCATGCCAGGACCGATCACGGCCTGGGCAAGATCAACCGGGGCCACGGGCGACACGCCTTCGGCTCCGCCAATCATCACGTCGACGGCTTCCTTGAGCTCGTCCTTCAATTCGCGCATGAAGTCCCTTCGCGAGATCGCAGGAGCACTCGAAGACCGCTGCCGGCAGACCAAGACGATGCTCGAAGCCAGCGCGTTCGTCCCCTGGCTCACCATCCGACTCTCGTTTTCAGTTCGGAGCGGCCAGGTGCCCGTGATGGCGAAGCCCGCTGCCAGCACAGCCTCCAGGAACGTTTCCCAGCCCGTGCTGCTGGTTCCCATATCGGTCGTCTCGGACTGTTTGAACGCGTAGTAGATCGTCGTCGGGAAGGCCGGGTGCGCGTGCTCGGCAAGCCTTTGCATGGCCTCGGTCATTCCGTCGAGGAAGAACTTTTCAGCCGCTTGCTTGCTACCATGGCGATAAACAGTCGCGACGAGCTCGTCCTCCTTGGGCACAAGCATGGTCGAAAATAGGCTCGGGAACACCGGGCGCAGCGCTCTCCTCAACCAAACGTAGAAGAAGTCGGAAAGGTCTGCATAACCGATGTTGTCGTAGTAAGGCGGGTCAGTGGACACCACTTTGTTTAACGAAACGATCTGACGTTGCGCGTTTTGCTGACTAGCCTTGCCGCGAAACCATGCCGGCGTCGTCGCAAACACCTTGTCGATCGCGCGAGCCACGCCATCGATAAACACTTCCCACGATCCTGAACTCTCGGAGAAAGGATTGGCCTCGGCGAAGTCCCAAAGCATTGGGAAGCCCTGCCGACCAAAAAGTTGACGTGGGCATTGAGCGACGGGTTCCCAGCGAACGAGGCTGTTTCCGAGGTCAGCCATCTTGTCCAAGCAGAACGCCAAATAGATGGCTAACGCGTCCGCATAGGCGGCCGGACCATCTCCGCCCTCATCCAAGCTGCGGCCATCATCCTGCCAGCCAGCCGCTAACACATCTTGCCGCACGCGGTCGCGCACTTCTGAAATCAAGTCGGAGAAGGTCGACAGACATACGATCTGTCGGTCGGTGAACATATGGCCCCAAGTTACCAGGCCATACGCGGAGCACACCCCTCCGGTGATCATCGCCCGCGTTGGCGTCGAACCAGACAAGAACGACGCTCGCGCTTCCTCGACCATCGGCTCACCTCCCGCCTCGATGGCGAGCCGCTCAGCATCTGCCGTAGGCGCCAGGTACAACCTTCCTCGCGCCCCCTCAACCACAATGGCCATCAGCCGCATGCCGATGCGCCCAGCCTTTCCCTCGGCACGGATATATTCCCGCGGAATCGGCGAGCCGCTGAGCAGGCAGAAAAAGTCCTTAGCTTTCCCAGCCTTTGTACCGTTCTTTGCGGCTTCGGGAGGCTTGCCATGGCGAATTTCGAAGCGATATGAGTCGGCCTCCACCACGGGCTGGACATAGGTCTCCTTACCCGTCTTTGCCGCGAGGATGAAGCTAGAGACAAGCGGAACATCGACGTGGGAAAAGGCAGGGTTTGGACTCTTGACGGTGCGCGCCCACAGCCAAGCCAGCACAGTGGCGGCCCCCCCACCCTGCTCTCGATTCAATTCAATTCTAGGGTAGTGCTTTCCGATGCGCTCGAGCGCCTGTTCCCGAACCCAGCGACCGTAACGACGAACGTCGTCGGCAAGCCCTTGCGCACCATCCCACTCCGAAGGAAGCTTGAATTGGCTGGGAGAGCTTGGGATGGGGCCGATTGGTGCTCGCCCCGCGAACCTAGGCGGAATTTCGATCATAGCCTTATTGATCAGCACTGCGACCGGATTCAGGTCGGTAGCATTACTGGCGAGGCCTAGGCGCTGCGCTTCAAGTGGAAGCGCCCCACCCCCCGCGAACGGGTCATGGAATTCCGGCAGATTCTCCGGATCGAAAAGCTCAGCAGCCCGCGGATGGGATCGATTGAGTTCGCAAGTCTCCGCCCAGCTCCTCTTAATCTCCGCTCTTGCCTCATTGAGCAGGCTCACGTTGTTCGTGTTCTCCCAGAGGGCTAACTTTCGCAGGATCTCAAACAGCCGGTCGCGCTCAACCTTGGCTTTCTCTTTGTTTACCCCTCGACCCAGATTGCGCTCATATCCTGGGTCGTTGACCATTTGAGCGAAGATCACGGCGCGCGCGGCAGCGAGTGGGCGCCGAGCCCACCACAAATGCAAACTCGATGGGTGCCCCTGCCGGATGGCCTTCTCCTTCGCTGCGGCCATGTTGATTTGATCGAGAGGCAATGCAACCTCGATAAGCTTTTTAGGCGTTTTGATAACGCTCATTTCGCGTCCTTCTTTTCTTTCGTTTTCGTCTTGCGCAGCAGACGCTTGGTCGTGGCATCAGCCAACGCCCCGGCTATTTTCCTCAGCACTTCGGCGTGGACGACTCGCTCCACGACGTCTATAGGCGTGTTCACGGCGTCCACCTCCGGCTCACGGCCGCATTCATTGCGGTGGTACAGATCCGACACTGGGCCGGAGCCGCGGATTTCGTACTCACAGCGAGCCCTCCACCGAAGACGAACGACCCAGCAGCGCATCGAGGTCCATGTTGATGCTCGTGACCGCCCAATCGGGCTCTTGGGTAAACGGATTGCGGATGTAGTGTGGACCTTCATACGAGTCACCATCGACTATCACAATAGCCAGCAGGAACTTCTCGGCCTGATTGAGTCCGTAGAGGATTTCGTTACGGGTGACGGTAATGGTGGATTGGCCCTTCGCTCGCCCCTTAATTTCAATGTGGCGGGCCTGAGGCAGCTTGCCATCCTTAGCGGGCACGACGGCCGTGAGATCCCAACCGCACTTCTCGGCGGAAACGTCCATAACCTCGTGGCCCATGGCTTCTTCGACCTTGCGCACGGCCTGCATGGCTACGCGCTCAACTCTAGCCCGGGCCTCCGCGTCCGCCGTCCAAGTCTGCCCTTGCGGCTCACCGTTGCGCTGGGCCAGAAGACCCGCCGGAATGATTAGCGCACCACCGACAACCACTGGGCTAGCTGACACAACGTTCCGCATAGCTTCCAGGTCCTTCGTTCGTGCCTCCAAGCGAACCGTCAGTTCGTCGATGGTCCGGCGCACATTCTCCAGAGTGAGCCGAACATCCTTGCCGGCTTGCAAGTCGGTCTTGAGCTTCTCGTGCCGGTCAGACCAGTAGTCGATCTCCTTGACCAAGCGCTCGCGGATCGCGGCCAGGTTTTTGTCGACCTGGCCTTCGCGCCGAGCCCGCACCTCCTCGAAATGCTCTGGGACGAGCTTCTCGGAGGCGTGTGCCATAGCCGCCTGCTCCAAATCTTTCTTGATCCAGTCGGCCTGGGCCTGGTCGGCGACCATCTTCAATTGGGTCTCGTCGAGCGCGGTCAGGTCCAAATGCGGCGCCCAACCAGCGTTCTCGACGACGCCGGCCTTGTCGATGGTCACGAATTGCAGGCGACGCGACACCACGGCGCCTGATTCGCCCCCCTCCTTAACGGAATGGTCGAGCATCAATAGCAGTTTGGGCTCGATGCCTTCGTCGTTGGGCGCCAGCAGCACCGCGCCTTGCTTGAGCTTGGAGCGATGCTGCTCGATGGTGAGGTCAACCAACGACTGCATGAGCGGATGCGCCGGGTGGATCAGGCTCGCTACCGGCTCGGTCGGCTTGTCCTCTACACGAACACTACCCTTCTCGAAGCACACGCGCTCATATTTGGGTACCACCGGATTCATGCTGCGGCGCTCGCGGCCTTGGAGCTGACGATCGCGCTCGCGGATCGAGGCAGGGACATGCGTGATCTCGAAGCGGCCCGCGCCACGCGCCTTCAAGTCGCCGCCGCGCTGGGCGAAGGCCTGAGCGAAGAAGGACCGGATGAAGTATGGCTGGAGCTTTCGCGCCTCGGCCTTCTCCATCTCCTCTTTGAGGGCGAAAAGCCGACGTTCGTCCATAATCTCATTGACCAACGCATTGCGGCTTATGATTTCGCGAAGCTTCTCGGTGTCGAGCGCGCCTTGAACCACTTCTCGAAGATGACGCCTGCGGGCGGGGTCTTCGCCGTAGCGGATAGCCTCAATCAGCAGGTCGCGCAGACTCACGCCATCGAAGACTTCACCCAGGATGTCGAACACCCGGCCGCCCAGAGCCTGACGCTCGATGTCGAGTTTCTCGAAGAGCCTCTGAAAGACATCACCCTCGCGGGTCTCGGCGGCGACCATGTTCCAAAGATGGCAAACCTGAGTCTGACCAATGCGGTGGATGCGGCCGAAGCGTTGCTCCAAGCGGTTTGGATTCCACGGTAGGTCGTAATTGACCATCAGGTTAGCGTTTTGCAGGTTCACGCCCTCGCCCGCCGCGTCGGTCGCCAGCAGGACGCGAGTGTCTCGGTCATTGCGAAAGAGCTCTTGGACCTTGCGCCGATCCTCTCGGTGAACGCCACCATGAATCATAGCGACGGCTTCGCGTTTACCCAGCAAGCCGCGAATCCGGTCTGCCAGATAGTTGAGCGTGTCGCGATGCTCCGTGAAAATGATGAGCTTGCGCTGCAAGCCATCTGGCCCTCGCATCTCCGGCGTGTTTTGCAGGATCTCGCGCAGTTCTTCCCACTTGCGGTCTTGGCCCGAGGCCACCAAAACCTTGGCTTGCCTCTCCAAATTATCAAGCGTATAGACTTCGGCTTCGAGCTCGGCGATTGTTTGTGCGGCTGTGGCTTGGTCGACCACCTCCTCCTCGAACTGCTCGTAGTCTTCCGGCGCGAGATCGTCCTCGGAGTCCCAAATGTTCTCCGAGGCCTGCTCGGCGAAGGCCTCGGAAGCGCCGATTCGGCCGCCTCCGCGCTGGCGCGCCTTCTCCTCTTCGATGCGCCGCTTCAACTTTTCGCGGCGGCGCTTCAACGACTGATAGATCGCCTCGGGACTAGACGCGAGCCGGCGCTGCAGCGCCGTCAATGCAAAACCGACCGTGCCCTTGCGCTTGCCGTCCAAAGCGTCCGCACGGTTCATCTCCTCCTTCACATAGGAGGTCACTGCATCGTAGAGTGCGCGCTCGGCGTCCGAGAGCTTGTAGTTGGTCGTGTAGGCGATGCGCTCAGGGAAAAGCCGCGTGCCATCGAACTTCAACAGGTCTTCCTTGACCATCCGACGCATAAGGTCGGACACATCCACCTTGTGTGCACCGTCGCGGAATTTGCCGTGAAAGCGATCTGAATCGAGCAGCGAAAGGAAAAGCTGGAAGTCCTCCTCCTTGCCGTTGTGCGGCGTGGCCGTCATCAGCAGGAAGTGGCGGGCGACAGAGCCCAAGAGCTGACCAAGCTTGAAGCGCTTAGTCTCGTTGATCTTGGAGCCAAACCAGGTGGCCGATAGCTTGTGGGCTTCGTCCACCACCACCAGGTCGAAGCGGCTAAGCTTAATCTTCTCTTGCAGTTCGTCGCTGCGCGAGAGTTGGTCGAGTCGAGCGACCAGTAGATCGTGATCCTCGAAGGGGTTACCGGTACGACTTTGGTCCACCAACTCACGAGTGAAGAGCGCGAAGGATAGGCCAAACTTCTCATAGAGCTCGTCCTGCCATTGCTCCACCAGGCTCCCGGGCGAGACAATGAGTACACGCGCGGCGTCAGCACGCATGAGCAGTTCACGAATTAAGAGGCCGGCCATGATCGTCTTGCCCGCGCCGGGGTCGTCGGCCAGCACGAAGCGTAGCGGTTGCTTGGGTAGCATCGACTCGTAGACCGCGGTGATTTGGTGTGGCAGAGGCTCGACATTGGAGGTGTGCACCGCCATCATCGGATCGAACAAGTGGGCCAGATTGATGCGGATGGCCTCGGCTGCGAGCTTGAAACCCTCTCCGTCCGCGTCAAAGCTCCATGGGCGGCCAGCCGTGGCGATAGACAGATCAGCCTCATTGGAGCGAAAGAGCACCCGCTCCCCCAGTCGCCCGTCGTCGGTCCGATAGACTACGGTGACGGCGTTGTCCCCCAGTTGATCCGCGCTGACGATCTTGACCACCCCTCCCGGCTCGATGCCAGAAACGGGCGCCCCCTTAGTAATCTCTTCAAGTTTCATCTTGCGCTTCCTTCGCTCGCTCGTTCACCCGAGTCATGCAGCATTTCTTCTGTCTGTCACTGTGGAAATGCCTGGCGCCAAAGCTGCACTCTCTACCCCATATAGGGTGGGTGTATTGCGCAGCCACAGGTGATGGCTCGCTGGATCGAGCCGATGGTCCGGGCTCGCGTCCACGTTCCAGCGCCGCAGCACATAGCCCGCCAACGCGGCGCGCGCCTTGATACGTAGCACCCCATCCTGCATTCCGTAGTCGGCCTCGATAGCCTCAGGGTGTTCAATGCCGGGATGCGGCGTAAGCTCCATTTCCACGATGCGCGCCCACTGCTCATCGGCGCTTAGAAGCTCTCGCTCATTCGCCTCACCGTCGATCTCCTGGGTCTTCGAGATGCGCGTAAGCACGAAATCACCAAACCGCCCCTGCTCTCGGTCGAAGGCCCTAACGTGCCAACGCAAGCCGTTGTCGGCCAGCGCGACAGGCACGATCTCGCGGCACTTCAAGCCAGACGACAATGAGAGGTAGCTGATCCGGACGGCGCGCCTGCTGCACAGACTACGTGTAATCGAGCCCAGGACCCTCAAGTCCGGCTTGGCGAGCTGACCTGGCCCCTCGCAGGGAGCGATTTGCTTTAACCCCAGGTCGAGTCCATCGCCGAAGCCTTGCAGCAGCCAAGCAAGCACGCGATCGGGGTTGAACTCGAAGATTGGCGAAAAAATCTCTGAGGGCCGGTAGCAACGGCAAGCCAAGTCGTATTCAAGATTGTCGGGAGCGGATTCCCGATAGAGCGCCAAGTCGCGAGACGAGGCAGCGGGCTTTATACCGAACCGAGTCTCAATGTCGGACCGCCTCAGCTCGCCCGTAAAGAACACGCGCAACTCAAGGAACGCCAGCCGTTCACGCTGCGCCTGCGATATACCCATTGATTCTGCCAAGAGCCCCTCCCGCATCCGCGGACCGCGCAACGCAAGATTCGCGGCCTTATCTCAGAAAGAGCATATCACACTAATCATTTTGATAACCACCTAATCGCACGCAAAAAACCATGGCCCAACTTCATTCTCCAACTCTTCACCGAGGCTCAGAACTTCGGCGTGGCGCAGTACCGGCATCTAAAATGTGCGATCACTTCGGATCCGAGGCGGAGTCCAACGCGGCCGGTTGGTCTGTATTGAAGTCGATGGACGTCAAAGAGGCATAAAAATGCTCCAAACGTACATATGGAGCCTGATGCCCTGACGTCGTTGCGGGGGAAGGTGACGGCGATCTTCGGGACCGTTCTCCCCCGAAGGCTAGGCGGATAACTGCTCGATTGCGCTGCACGCACCGCCCTGCGACTAGTCGCTTATTGACAGTCCGATGTGAAGATTCAAAAACATATATTAATTTGCATCACAAAATATATGCATTTCAGTGGCGCATGCAAATCGCCACTCCGCTGTGTGGCTTGCTCCGGAACTGATCCTAAAAAATATAAGAGTCCTGACTTTGCGAAATTTCTCGAATCCAGCTACGCTCGAGACTCGCCTAAACATCACCCTGCTGTCGAATATCACCGTGACAAATCTCGGAAACTTCGTGCGCACCCGCCGGCGAGAGCTCCGCATTACGCAGACGGAGCTTGCTCGCCGAGTGGGCGTCGACGACGCCTACATCAGTGCGATCGAGCGAGGGATTCGCACGCCTGACGGCGTCGCGTTCATCGAGCAACTAGGGGATGCGCTAAACCTGGATGTAGATGGAAGGCAGGAACTCGTGACGGTCGCCACGTGCTCTCAGCGCTACATTCATTTGTCAGATCCACTGCCCGTGTACAAATACCAGGTCATTGCTGACCTGGTGCGTGACCAGGGTCTGTCAGAGGAAGATATGGAGGCGATTGCTCACGTGCATGCAGCGATTCGACGAAATCGCAAGATGCCGATCGGCCCAACCGGCCAAGGAGGAGCCATGTAAAAAGAAAAGCGCCACGAAGCCGAAGGCCTGCAGCGCTTTGGATCAGAATCAGTAGTGATTCGTCTCCGGACAAAGCCGAGTCTCTATCAATCTGACCTCAGCGTCAAGCCCCGCTTTTTCTCCACGATTTGCACCACCTAGAAATTCGATCAAATTTGATCGAATTTTTGAGTTCGCTCGCCCGTACGCGAGGCTCTTTTCGACATCACACAGCTGTCGAAGGGTGGCGTATTCCCGAAACGTAAGCGTCTCCACGAGACGCGACGGAGAGAACTCGTGCCTGAAATATCCCAAACCTTACTTATTCACGCCTCATCGCGTCGAGTGCGTCGCATCGTGACAGTCTCCGGTCTCGGGGTACGGGGAAAGTTTCCAAGTAGGAAATCAGTTAAGCCCGCGGAGTTCGAAAGTCTCATCGAGGAGATGGCACTGCGATTCCTGGAAGTAGCCCCTGCCGTCACGGCGATCACAACTCAGCCACAAGTATTTGAATATTCGGACGGCACGTGCCGGCGACGTTACACGCCGGATGTAGCAATCGAAACGACCAATGGAACGGCATTTCTCGAGGTCAAGGACGACGCGTCGCTCGCGTCGCACTCACGAGCTACCGTCCGACTCCGGGCTGCCAGTCGGTATCTTCGGCAACGCGGTGAACGCTTTCACCTTGTTTTGCGAAGCGATCTCATCGCGAGCGGCCTCCAGGATCGGCTCCAGCTACTCCTCTCCGCACGCCCCATGCGAGGTAGGTATCGACTCAATATTGACGCCACCCTTTGGGATCCAGAAAACGGAACCCATCCGTCTACGGAGGTGCAGCAGCAATGGGAGAGCGCAAAGCAGGAGTGTGACGCGCTACTCCATCGGATCATGAAGCGAGACCCGGACGACCTTCTGCCCGCATCGATTCGCTAACCGGAGGCACACGATGGCCAATTTCACCAAAGATCAAATCATCTTCCGAGGCGAAGGGACATTTCGCATCGTCCGCGTGCAGGATGATATCGCCCGGTTGGAAAACACCGTGACGGGTGAGTTCTCCAACCACAGTGAATCGAACCTCCTGGAAGAGTATCTGCGGGGATATCTTCGTACGTCCAACAGCAAGCAATATCAACGCGCCCCCAAACACAGCATTTTCAAGGATGCATTGGATGCCAGTGTATCCGCAGGTGAGCCAGGAGATTTCGAGACTCGCCGGCGAGTCAGCTATCTGGTGATGCTCGACCGAATGGACGCGTTCGCGGGTCGCCGGTCGACATTGCGTAAGGCCATTCAAAAAGTCGCGGTAGATCTTGCAGATCCTACTCCACCGCACGAAACCACGGTATATCGGTGGCGCCGCCGGTACCGCAACGCGCGGTGCGATATCCGTGCCTTGCTTGATCAGTCGGAGCATCGTGGCGGACAGGGGCGATCACGGCTCGCCCCGATCGTCGAAGGCATCATCCACGAAAAGATCGAGACAGCCTTCCTAAATAGTAAGACAGGAACTGCTGAGGAGGTCTATAACGCAGTCTTCCTCGAAATCGCGCGTGAAAACGCGATGCGTATCGAGTCCGAGTGGCTCAAGGTCCCTGCGCTCCGGACCATTCAACGACGCATCCATGATATCGACGCATACGACCACGCCGTTGCTCGGTATGGCGAGCGAGAGGCTCGGCGTAGGTTCGCGGATCAACATCGCGCACGGAAGGTATCCCGCATCCTCGAAATTGTCGAGATCGACCACTCACCGGTAGATTGCATATACGCGGATTCAAACGGTGAAGCGATCGCTCGACCAATGATCACCGTCGTTTTGGATCGATTTTCCAGATGCGTGCTTGGCTTCTGCATCAGCTCGGCCGGGCATGGGGTCCACGCCATATTCGAAGCGCTGCGGCACGCCATGATGCCGAAGAGCTATCTGCAAGAGCGATTTCCGGAGCTATCTCTGGAGTGGCCATGCCATGGTTGGCCTGAGCGCTTGCTCATGGACAACGGGCGAGAAATGCATGCTCGTGCAGTCGTCGACGCCATGACCAATTTGGGCGTGATCTGTGAGTACGCGGCGTCGCGCGATCCAAACGACAAGCCGTTCGTCGAACGCTTTCTCAAGACGTTCAACTACTCCTTCATCCACAAACTTCCAGGAACGACCCTCGCCAAGATTCATCAACGTGTCGGCTTCAAGGCGGAGGACGAAGCATGCATCACGTTCGAGAAGCTTATCGAAATGGTTCATGTCTGGATCACGGAGGTCTATCACAAGCGGCCTCACAAAGGTCTGGGAGGCCGTGCACCGATCGACGTCTGGAAAGAGGGGGCTTCGGCGAATCCCCCCTTGTTGAAATGCAACGCCGAGGATCTCAGCATCGAGTTTTGCGAACATGACGAGAGCGCACTGCAGCACTATGGTATCGACTTCAACACATTCCGGTACGTGTCCCCAGAGCTACTCGTCTTGCGGCGAATGTTGCCCGCAAAGTCAAAGGTGCACATCAAGGCTCCGTATGAAAACGCCGGTCTGATCTACGTATGGGATCCAATCGAAAACCAATACATCCGCGCCGTTAATACCGACGACCTGTACCACAACCTAACGGTCGAGCAAGCCAAATTGGTGAAGAACCAGTACAAAAATTCTGACTCTCATCAACGGACCAGGGCAAGCGCTGAAGAAATGATTCGCGAGATGGCCAACGACGCGATGCGATCGAAGAAGCTTAAGGACCGCAAACGTGGTGCACGTCAAGCTGGCATGACATCGAAGGCCGTCAATCGTCATCCACCGTCTGTACTTGTACCGCAGAGCGACCCACCTCTAGCCATTTTTACTTCGGATTCCGATGAGTTACCCGGATTTGAAGTGGACACCTTCGATGCCGAGGTCTATCGTGAAAAATAACGCCGCGTGTGCAGCAACCGTCCAGAAGATCCGGAAAGAATTCATCAAACTCCCTCACGTCATACGGATAACGGCTTCATTGGACCGTATGTACGCGTATCAGTGTTGCAACGAGGAAGCCGAGCATCTGATGCTGGTCGGTGAATCCGGGGTGGGAAAGTCTACGCTGCTTTCTAGATACGCAGCAGAACATCCTCCGATCGAACACGAGGAGTTCACCGAGGTCCCAGTACTGTACGTGGTGCTGGGTCCCTCCCCCACGCCCAAGACGTTGGCACACACAATCCTGCGCGTACTGGGAGACCCGAAATGGAACACGGGCCGGGAGGTGGAGCTGACTGCCAGGCTGGTGTTTCTCATCAAGCAATGCCGTGTCCGGCTCGTGATCGTCGATGAAGCCAATCACTTGATCGACCGAGGTGGAGAGAAAACGCTCCACACTGCCGCCGACTGGATCAAGCGGTTGGTCGATGCGACGCGAGTGTCATTTGTACTAGCCGGCGTCCCAAGAATCACGCGCTTGCTCGATACGAATGATCAGCTACGCGAACGCTTCCGGGAGGTCATCAGGATCGATCGACTATCGGTCGCCAGCGAATCCGCCGAGTTCGAATTCCGCAACGTACTTGTGACCTTCAAAAGATATCTCCAAGACCTCCCGGCGATTGACATTTCTGGCATTGCGATTACTCGCCTATTTGCGTTCGCGACCGATGGACGTCTTCGTGACATCCGGAGACTCCTGGTGCGCGCAGTCGAACTGGCGTACGCACAGCCTGATCCCAGATTGACAGACAGGGTTCTCGCACAGGCATTCCGTACAGTTATCTATCCGGATGCACCAGACGAACGAAATCCTTTCCACAAGCGATTTGATGAGATGCCTCTCGTGAAAGGCGATGAACCCTTTGCACCGGTGGAGCGCTGACATGATGACGTCCAACACTTCTCGCCTACCACTGTGCCGCCCCAAAATCCTCCCTGACGAATGGATCGAAACCTATCTTTTTCGCGTCGCTAGAGCAAATGGCATTCGCCGTCCAAGGCTCAGTGACATCGAGCGGTTTCGCCCAACGCTTCCCGTCACAGCCGTGAGCAAGCCTGACGGCTATCCAATTTGGGGCAACGCCATGCTACCGCGCTGGAGCGTGGTTACCCGGGTGAACAAGATCCGGTACTGTCCGGAATGTATGGTTGAGTCCAGGCATATTCGTTCGCGTTGGCGCCTCACACTCTTTGAAGTCTGCACGCTCCATCATGTCCGGCTGAAAGACGATCTCGCCGAACCTGTGATGACCCGAGGCTATAAGCAAAGCGATAAATACCTGATCACCGATATCACTGACGAGCAGCTCTGGGACGGTGCGGTGTGCCCAATGCCCAACGAGCGACAGCATGTCGATCGATTGTGGTCGGAGTTTGAACGGCTAATCCTTGGAAGCGATCTATCCGGCGCGTTCGCGCAGCTGACTCACATCTTGTTTCTGGAGGCCATCCTCGATGCCCTGGCAACCACCATGCCGGAGTCCAAGTCGCTGCCCTGGGACGCCCCCCGATCAACCCGCCTGGCCGAATTAGTCGAGAGAAGCCAGTTTTCCTTGGTGCCGGATTCGGATGGAATTCGAGATTTCCTGGATCAGATCACCGATCCCTCGCATCGCGGCGTGGCCCTCGCGCGACTACGTCGCATGTTGCTCGATGAGGCCCAAAGACGTACATGTCTTTCTAGCTTACCGATCGCAGACCTGAGGAGGCGGCTTTTGATGGATGGCCAGAAGACCATCACCCCGCAAACTCGCGGGGAAGTCCACCCGAGTCACGGCGTACCGGACGGATACGTAAGTTTCGAAAAGGCGACTTTACTCATCGGATGCACCAAGGATCTTCTCAAGCATCTCATTCAAGCGGACTTCTCCCATGGTGCCGTCACGGTCCAGCACGGCAACAAACGATATATATTTTTCCCATCCTGGGCAGTAGAAGCATGTCGCCGATGGTTTGCGTCCGTCGTAACGCACGAGCAGTTGATGATAGAACTGTGCATTACTCGATCCGGGTATATCACGCTATTGAAATCTGGTTTGCTGAAGCCATTGACGGTCAAAGGACAGGCGTATTTTTACCGAACACATCTCACCAGTCTGTGTCACCGGTTAGAGGAGCTATCGCGACCTTGCCCGGCTAGCTTCGCGCATTTACAACCGTTGTTCGGAACATGGTTGCCATGGAGTGGGCCCTACACATCAAGCTCGTGCGAGATGTTGCAGGACATATTCGCTGGAAAATTCCCCATCTTCCGTCGGCTGGAAAATCCAGGTCTATCTGCTTACTTTATTGATTCGACGGCAATCGAACGGCTACGTCAGTTCAGAATGAATGTCGTCGCCAAACAGGCAAGGCTGGAACGGTCATCGCAGCAACTCTCCTTCTTGCCAGAATGAATCTCAAACCAATCCATAACGCAGGTTGGCGCTCGCGGGGAATCGCCCTGTTCGCAGGGCGGTTCCTTGTACGACCTATGGCATGCTCGGATGAAAGCTTCCTTGGCTACCGCCTGCGGGTCGCATTCGCCAACGGACTTTCCAACCCTGGCTGGTTAGACTGTCGGGATTGCAGCCTACCCAAAGCTCACGGTATCGCCCGCTGGTGTCCACATTGCTTGGCCGACGCCGGATGCTATTGGCGTGAGGACTGGTACTCCGGGCCGGCAGCGTGCTTGACGCATCGCTGCTGGCTGACCTCGGTATGCGCCGCGTGCCGGCGAACATTGCGCTGGAAGCAGGTTCGCTTCGCCATTTGCACATGCGGCGCACCACTGCGAGAAGCGGCCGTCGACAAATTTTCGGCCGAAGTACTGAAGCTGATTGGCGAACAAATTACTTCGAGTGCTGCCTCGTTGTCTGTTGGGGAACGCTGGAACCTCGCCCGTTTCCTTGGGGCGCTCTCGCAATTTGGGCTGCAGGGCAAGCCATTGAAGAGGGCGTCGCGTCGAACAGAGAATATCGAACAACTCTTGGTGACAGCCGGCGCATCACTAATCGTCGATCGATCCGCCAGTTTCGAATTGCTTGATCGCCTTCGTGCGCCACAGGCGGATATGAACAACGTCCCCTTGTTCTCGGAAGTCTTTCCGCACTTGCTCACCATGCTACGCAAGCAATTGAGTAAGGAAGAACATCGGTGGATGCTGAACATGCTGGACGCATACATTAGCAATTCATCTCGTCAAGGGTCGGCGGTGCTCTGGGAACGAAGGAGCGATGCAAGGGGGACGAACACGGAGTTGCGCAGTCGGCAGAAGACACGAAACTCGGCCGTTACCAATATGCTCGCGCAGACGGGTGAAATCGTACCAGTCCGGCGAACCCCGGCTGGACGGCAAAAGTTTGCAATCAGCGCCGATAACCTGAAACGTCTTCGGAACACGCAGCGTTCGCTGGTCCCGCTAAAGACAGCGGTCCGATACGCCGGGATGTCTACCAGACGCATCCAAGCACTGGCGAAGGCGGGCCTACTTGCTTCACACGAGACACGCATCGACACGAGATCTGTCGATCGATTCCTCAACGACATCACGGCAGTGTGTGCCCGTGACGGACCGGCAATTGAGGATCCGATCAGCCTAGCCGAGGCCTTACGTCTGTATGTGCCTGTTGAAGCGTCTGCAGCATTCTTCAATCACCTCGCGAACGGTGCTATGCGCCTTGCCGTCGACAGGGGCAAACAACCGACGTTGCGGAATATTTTTGCCGACCGCGACGACGTGATTTCCGCCGCGCAGATACCGGTCGAATCGGATTCCCCGATATCAATTGTTGAAGCAGCTCGTCGACTCGGCGTCAAACAGGAAGTGATGTACCACCTGATCAACATAGGGCTAGTCAAGACCCGAACGGCCAAGCTGCGCCGCCGGGCAGCACAAGCTGTCGATGTTGATGAGCTGAAGAAATTTGCCGAACAATTCCAGCCACTGCGCACAGTGGCAAGTGCGATCGGAATCTCCGCTCGCGAGGCACCCGGTTGGGCTCGGCAACATGGTATTGAGATCGTCACCGGGCCATCTGTCGATGGCGGACGACAGTACTGGATCCGCAGGCAGACCACCACAGATATTTCTCGCAGTGCGGGAAGCGAAGCTTGAAGACTTTGCCTTCGTGGGCCGCTTGAGCCTGCCCTGCCACCAGGAGCTTATATGGGAATCTGGAAATCTCCCCCGGTTGAACTTGAACCCGTCGTGTTTTTGTCCCGCTGGCAGGTTATGGAGACAGACAAGGGCTTCCGCCATTTCATTGGTCACAACATGGAAACCATGAGCGGGCGGGCAAGCACCCCTATTGTGAAATTTGATCCAGAGACACGCCGCGGGGTCACCCAATCCGGGAGGATCTACGAACTGATCGCAGAAAGCGGCGCCGACTTCAATGCCAACATTCTATGGAGCATTACGTGCGCTCAAATCGGCGTGACTTCCATAGACGTCTCATCCGAGTACGATCAAACGAATATCGCCTCCCTGCAACCTGCCGCACCTTTCATTGCCAATTTGTTCTACGACGCCAGGTTAAGGTGCCTGAGCGCCAATGTCCTGGCCACCCGTCAATCTTTTGAGTCACGAAATCCAGGCGCCCTGGCGGAACTACTATTTGCAATGGGCGTGAGGCAGGGCTACCTGCGCGTCCCGAATTTTGACACGGTCGAAAACCGAACTGAATTCATTGATCTTGTGCGTGCGGTAGAGCGGCGGCTCAATGAATTGGAGCGGGGCTTGCCGCGTGACGCTGACGGACCGCCAACCGAAGAACCGTCGTGACAACCTGACGACTCGTCGATATCGAACATCTTGATCTGATGCTAATCAATCTGATCAAGCATCTAACCATGGATCGTGAAGCCATGAAACTGCTCGTCCTGTCCGACCTGCACAACGAATTCGAACCCGCCGTAGCTGACGCGAAGGCCATCGCTCGGTCGGACGTCGTCGTGTTGGCTGGCGACATCCATACAAAGGATCGAAGCATCGGGTGGGCTCAGGCATTCGTTGACGATCCGACCAAGCCCGTTATCCTCGTGGCCGGGAATCATGAGTTCTACCGGGGACACTTCGACGGCACGCTCGACAAGCTGCGCAATCTTGCGCAGGGCGCCAACATTCATTTCCTGGAGAACGATGCGTTTGTGCTGGGCGACGTTCGTTTTCTCGGATGCACGCTCTGGACGGACTTCAAGCTGTACGCCAACAACATATCCTCCACGACATGCATGCGGGATGCTCAGCAGGCAATGGCCGACTTCCGGCTCATTCGCGCGACGTCATCGTATCGAAGGCTGTACCCGGCTGATACCGTGCGGCGGCATGAGCTATCGCGTGCGTGGCTTCGCAACACACTGAGCGAGCCATTTGAGGGCAAGACCGTAGTCGTCACACATCACGCCCCCTCGGCGGGCTCTGTTGATGCGGAATATGAAGGAGATCCGCTGACGCCAGCTTATGCGTCGGATCTGGAAGATCTCATGGGACCCGCAGTTCCCCTATGGATTCACGGCCACATGCATACCAGCTTCGATTACGTCGTTCCAGCCGGCGACAAATCCAACGCACGTGGTACGCGTGTGGTCTGCAACCCGCGCGGGTATTCGCCCCGGCATCTGAACCCGGATTTCAATCCTGGCCTGCTGATCGAGGTATGAGGCAGAGTCCATCCCACAACGCGAACATGACGATGCGAATATTTGTCGACACCGAGTTCACCGATTTCATCGACTGCGACCTGATCAGCATTGCGCTGGTCGCAGAAGACGGGCACGAATTCTATGCGGAGCGGACCGACTTTGACCACCACGCCTGCAGCGCATTTGTTCGCGAGGCGATCCTCCCTTAGCTTGGCCAGTATCCCGAGCGGATGTTTTCGCGCGCGAGCCTTCAATCGGCGCTTCGTGAGTGGCTCGGGCAATTCGCGGGCGGGACCTTCTGCATGGATTTCCACGGAGATTGGGATTTGCTCGTGGATGTCCTGGACGGCGTACCAGACGGCTGGGAGGCGCTGCTCGTATGGGATCAGGCAGACAAGGTCCGCCTGGAGTCATATTTTCAGCAATTTGGAGGCCGACACCACGCGCTGCATGATGCTCGCGCCCTGCGTTACGCGGTGCAAGTCGATATTTCGCCTCATGCTTGAGGCTGCCCATGGTGGACGACATCATGCACTCGCCGGCGCACGGGCGACCCGCTTTGCGATGATGTCGTAGAACTATCCTGCCCTGCATTCCCCCGCCAATCCTGTCCATCATTCGCCAGCACTTCTTGTCACGCGGGCCAGCGCGCGCACTGCGTTGCGCGGGCCCTCTGACGAGTTTTGACGTTTTCGTCAGACATTTGGTTTAAAGTAGCTTCGGCGCAATCCCAAAAGACGGACACAACAATATGGATGCATTCATTGTCGAGGGCGACACCACCACGCATGGCGGCCGTGTGATCGGCTGCGCATCAACGACCAACATCGATGGAAAACCGATGGCGCGCGTGGGCGATATGGTCACGTGCCCCCATTGCAGCGGCGTATATCCGATCGTCACAAGCAAAAATCCAGGCTTCAACCTGCAAGGCCGAGCCGCCGCATTCGAGGGCGACAAGACTGCGTGCGGCGCGTCGCTAATCTCGTCGCAGACCCTTGCTCGCGCGCGCGTACCGATGGGCTCCGGTGGAACCGGCGGAAGAACCGCAACGCACGAATCAATAGCCAATGCTGCGAACTCTTATCGCGGGCGCTTTCAGGTACTTGACGAAGTTACAGGCAAGCCTGTCCCGAACCACCCCTATTCACTTGAAACGGCTGATGGCCGAACGCTAACTGGCACAACAGACGCTGAGGGATACACGCAGTGGCATGAAGCGGATTCCCCTGCTTCACTGCGCTTCGGCTCCGAGGCCTCGGGCGAAAGGGGCTCGGCATGAGTAGCTACGGATCGAGCAACACCCCAGGCGGGATGACACCCAAGGGCACGACCACGCCAGTTCGCTTGAAGCCCTTGACGCTCGACCCGGTCGACAAGAAGATCATCTGCAAAGCAATCTGTGTATGCAACCGTTCGCCGGACAAGAACGAATCCGAGGCCGAACTCAAGCAACAGTGCGTATCGCGCAATTTGCGCGACCTCGACCAGGATATGGCTTGGATGAGTCCGTACAAGGCCGAGGTCAACTACAACATGGCCAACACTCCGCCTACACCGGTGATGCGCTCGGCAACGCCGCTGGAGCCACACCCATATCTGCCGGGATGGCTGCAAAAGTATTGGCCAGGAGGAATCGAGGAATATCCGCGTGGAACGATGCGCCGCCCGGATGTGGTGATCGTAAAAGATCCGACCCGGCCGCCGACGCAAGACAACATCAAAAATGTCGTCGAAATCAAATTCCCGCCGCAGAAGCGGGACCCGGAACAGGAAGAAGACTTTCGCTTGATCGCCGGCTCGCGCGAGAAGCTCGAAGTAATGGGCCCACAGGACTGTGACTGCTCGGAGGACGACGGCGACGAGAGCCCTGTAAAGGTGGCCGCAGAGAAGCTCTCAGAACTGGGCCGTGCGCTACGCAATTTGATTGGCAAGGGGCCGCCAAAGATCCCTGGCTTCGGTGGGCTACCGCCTCCGTCACCGGTCTTTGTTCCATAATGCACGTTGCCAGCGGACCAAATGCCCCGGATTGAACATAACCCATGGACAAAAATTTCATCAATTGGGCCAAGGCGAATCAAGACCAGGCTCTCATCGCCAACGGCTTGCTCGAGCCTCGTTACGCAACCAGCGGCATCGGTGCCGCATTCGTCGTGCGTGCGGCGCTCTACTTTGAGCGCGCCTTCGACTCGGACGTGCGCACCGCGATCGCAGAATGCCTTGACGACTATACCAAGACCGCACCCGACAAACTGACGTTTGTCTGGCACAACGGCAAGGCTGCGCAGACTTTCAAAAAAGCGAAGCCACTGCGTGGGCTCGCTGCCTCGCTATCGCCGGAAGATCGCTTCGACTTCGACTACCTCGGTGGCAAGGAAGCCACGGACGCGAGCCTCTATCAGTTTTCCGTCGTCGGATTGCGGCAGCGGCAAGAAAAAATGGGCAACCGAGGATTCAATGCGCTATCGTTTTCCTGGCCACTGGTTGACGTGCAAGAGAATCCCGACACGTTTGTGAAGCTGTTCTTCGACGCTGCGAAGCGACTCAGTGCGGTTCACGGACACGCTGGTTTCGCAGTCAACCTGTCGCCGACGGCCGTCAACGAGAATGAGCCGACAGAGTACTGGATTTCGCGGATGATGCCCGGTCTCGATGTGGGCGCGCCGGGCGATCTGGCGACGCGCCAGCTCAAAGGGAAAATCAAAACCGTCGATTGGCTAACAGCGATCAACAAGTCGATGCTCGACGCGGTCGGCGGGCTCTCCACGCTGCGCTCGGAACTGCCTCCTGATTGGTTTGCGATTGGCGACTACGGTACTGGAATAGTCATACGTGCAGGCGAGTTGCCAGACTCGGGCGCGTCGGACGACGAGGGACAACCTCCCATCGTGCCGCCCCCTTACATCATCCTCGATCACGCGTTGCGCGTGATCCGCGCAGACTCGCTCGACGCACTGCAACACGGCACGGTGAACGGAGGGGCGCCGACGTACAACACAGCCACGTCGACGGCCGAGTGGCTTCATCGCTTTGAAGTGAGCGAAGATGAACTGCTGGACGCGAAAGCCGGGGTACTTAACACACCTCGCTTGACAAGCGAAAACGCAATCCCCAATCGGGTTTAGGTTGCGGCGCCTATCCGTAACGAGCGACTCTCAATGCGCTGATTCGTCAGATAAATTTTGGTAGCCGCGCTCAGCTCGCGCAGATACTCATCTTGTAAGCGTTTGAGGTCGAACATATAGATCCGCGTACTATGGATCGCGACGTCGACCGCTTTCCCGCTAACTCGTTCGGCGAGTTTGGTCTGCAGCGAACAAACTCCCTGGCCAACCACCACTGGTCCGTTGAGCCCGTATTCGAGGTCGCCCACAAAATTTGGATGCAGGACCTCATCGATGTCGAGGAATATCGTTGCCCTCTTGCTCATTGCGGAACTCACCCTTAGGGAACAATAAGAGCACGCCGGATCATCAACAGCGCCGTTGGAAGCATGCTCCTTCCAGCGCATATTCTATGCTATGCGATTTCTCTCGTTGATAGTTCAACAACGACAACAACTCTGATGATTGTTTAAAAGATTGATGCGAGCCGTCGGTCGATCGCGTTTTCACCGCGTCTCGACCTCAAGTTTGTCGTCAGCACGCCGTTATGCACTCACCTCGTGCGACATAACCCTACGTCACGTAAGACGGTATGATTAACGGCTATCAATTATCAATCGATTAGGCACATTCATGGACGCGCATACGAAATTTCTTACACCGGATGCTGTCCGGGCCACTTTCGAAATCGTTCAACAAGCAATCCACTCCAGTCGCCCCAAAAGGATTTTGACTTCCGTCGAAGTAAACGCCGACAAGGCGATTGCTCTCTTCCTCTTTTGCGCAGGTTTCGGATTCGCCTTACTGCTCTGTCTCTTTGCGATTCACCACTTCTGGCCCATCCCAGTTCTGGCAACTCTGGCATTAGGCGTTGCAGTCGGTACGGAAATTTCCGGTCTTTTGTCACTAATCGCAATTGTGGTACAAGCCATTCCCATGTTAAACCGTATACGCAAAAGACCTGCTGGACCAATACTTGAGTTGGCCAGCGCTGATATTGATCGACTGCTACCACATTGCAATGATCTTATGCGCTTTTCCTTGCCGGAATTGGCCTACGTTCGCGAACATATCTCTCACCAGCGAGACGCATTCGACAATCGACGTGGGCGGTTGATCGGCCAACTTGACAAAGTTGGGACGTTTCCAGCGCTCGCGACTCTTGGAATTAGCGTCGTCAAACTGATGCAGGATCAACACATTGCCCTGAACAACTCAATCGTCTGGACGATCGCAGGGTCCCTTGCAGCGTTCTATCTCCTCAGCCTTCTGCTTGCTGATACAAGTGACAAGCTCACACAAGCGATCGGGCTGCTGAATTTCGTTATCGATAATCATCCGGGGAAAGGGGCCGACGAGTAGCATTGGTACGCCAACGCGCACTGCCTAGACGATGGATCTTCACGGCTGCTCTCATACGCCATGTGCCGTATACAAAACTTCATGCAACTATCCAATGTTCGTTCGTACCTCAAGGCTCAATTGGCCCCATTCAATCGTTCATTTTTTTGTCTGCAATCGTGCCAATAGAGGGATTGAGGGTTGCATTTTGGTGGGCGGCACCAGCTACGGTCGCCGTGTTATTTATCACGCACTTCAAAAACCGACTACCCGCCAGTTATCTGGAAGCCGCTATTTCTGATGGAATAGGTCCGCACATATGGAACGTGGTGGGTGTGCTCGGATTAGCGCTTTTCGGTCTAGCAGTGCTGTTTCCGAAGATCGAATTCATTGCTACCGGGGCGTATCAAGTTTTGATCAACACTTATGGGATGGGCGGCTTGGCCATCGGCCTGTTGATTGGAAAGATAGGGGCTCAGCTGCCGTCTTCACTGTCAAAACTCGAGCTGTGGAAGGCTTGGCTCGCAGGCACGGGCATCGGTCTACTTATGCTCGAGCTGTTCGTGCTCAATTTTTCACTCTGGTGCTTCGCAAGCTTGATGCGGTCAACGAAGGAGGGTGACGGATTTCTACGCCGTGCCGCAAGTATCGATCTGCGGCTACGCCTATTCGCATTCATCTTACTGTCTATACTGCCTCCTGTCGTGTTTCTTGTCCGCGAACACTAGATCTCGGAGCAGCCAGCATCACCACCGGGTCAGCACAGCGCTCGTTCGACACGCACCCCAACCTAATCGGACATAGATAGCCGGTCGCAATCGATCACACAACGACGACCATCGGATTGAGACTAGCGCTATAGGAGACCATATGCCAGACCGCCTACTCATAACACAAAATGCACAATTTTACTTCCCGAAAGCGGAGTTGACAGATGACTCGATAGGGGCTCTGTTAGACGCCGCATCTCAAAATATCGAAAAGAATAGCAATTTTCTGATCGATGAATTTAGGCAAGCGCGTATCGCACCCAATACAGATTTCACGTACACGTATTCTGCAAGAGCATTTCCTTCGTCCCGTCCCGTCTATTTTTTGACTGAGGACTTCCAAGATACAATATATGCGTACATCGTCATAATCGAAATTGGAAAATACATATCGATCTTCAAAAAAAGCTGCGCCAATATATCCGACAAGATCGACGAACATTTCAATGCGATTGACCACTCGCTTCTAACATCAACCTTTGACGATGACGAAGTTGAGTTTCAAAAAATTGCACTGCGCAATATGACGATATCAGAGCGCGCGATGCGAGCAAGGTCATATGAAGCCGCCGATTTAAAAGGCCTACTGTCGACACATGCCGCCGGACGATCAATTCCCTATTTTCTGAAAATTCGCCAAGGCTCAAACTTAAAAACCATTTCCGCGAACTCCGGTCGAGTAGTCGAGGCCTCCGAACGAAAGAGGCTCGATGAAATCGCGCTTTGGGCAAAAGGTCAAGTTCACCTCATTGAAAATCCAAATACAAACAAGGCGTTTTTGGACTCCTTCGCAAAATTAGTCGATCTTAGCGAGGTACTAGCCGTCACCGAGCCTTCGGCCATTTTGATCGAGAGCGCGATGCTACACGACAGAATATTTAGAGAAAACATCCCTGTTTCCTACAAAACACGAAAGAAAAAATCGCTTTCACTAAACAAGGGGCGACTTGATCGAATCTTCAAAATTTTGGAGAAGGTGTATGAGGTCGACAAAGACCTGAAGGTAGTGGGTCACGAAAATACTTCAAGGCTCAGGAAAAACGAGAAATCAATCACATTACTATCCATCCCCCTTCAGAGAATCAAGCTTACAGAGAACGGGAAGGATGTCTCTCTTCAGAAATACATCATTAAGAACGGATTCTTTAGTATTTGCTTCGAAGATCCCAAGTACATGTATTTTATGGGGCGATGCTTTGAAGACTCATCCGGCATTTCCGAAATCGATAGCATACTAGACATTTTGATTGCCAAACCCGAGATCGCAAATGCCACTAGCGAAAAGGGTGAAATCAAATCAACCTCAACTGCATTCGATGCCAATTCAATGTTTGGTATAGCAGAGACCATTCACGCTCATGATGATTACATTTTTTGCGATGATCTGGGTAATGAATGGGCTGATCATATTACTCTGAACAGTGCAGACTCATGCATTTGCTTTATCCATTCTAAACACGGGGACGTTAGCCGATCTGCAAGCAAGCTTCATGACGTTGTGGGTCAAGGCATAAAAAATCTTGGCAACATGTATTTCTCAAAGGAACAATTCACAAAGAAGGTCGACGAAAAATTCTCCAAGAGTTATTCCCAAGATACGGTACAGAGCGAAATTAGCCGAACCAGAAAAGGCGATTGCGCCGCGATTGACGACTACGTTAAACACCTCTTGCAAGACTACAAGCTTCACCGAAAAGCCGTCCTATCATGCTCGTTTATATCAAAATCCGCCATTGAGATTGAATTCAATAAAATAAAAGCCAAGCAGGCTGTTACGGGCAATATCATACAACTGCTGTGGATTCTATCGTCTTTCGCGCATGCCGCGAAGGATATGAATGTCATCCCCATCATTTACTGCCAGGAATAAGATGCGCGTGCCGTGCAGGCTGCATGTGACTCGGCAACCGATTGGTTTTTCCTGCTGGATCTCCTGGGTTCTCCGCGACCGGCGAATCTGGCTGATTGATACTATGATCTACGATCGCTGATCGACACGACAATCTACGACCGGACAGTGGCCGCGTACTACCAGACGGACGCCCGCCAGCACCACGCGTGACCGATACGCGCGCGTATCGCCGAGGCTGGCTGGCCTGGATGGATGATCGGAAGAAACAGTAACCATGGGACTCGACCAAAAGCGACCACTGTTTAGCGCTCATGTTACGTGCCGCCGGTTTCGCGATGCTTTTGCAGGATATTTTATGAACTGCGATGACGAAGCCTTCCCCATCACACCGGATTTCCTCGTGCGATCAAGTGCAGCATTGCGGAAGCGTCCCGTGCTGTTTCGTGATTCGCTTGGCACAGTGCCGGTGATCGAGCGCGATGGCCGCGCGTTCGACGTGCGCCTAGCCGACATCCCCGGCCCCCACCGTACAGCGTTCGCGACAGCACTACGGGGATCGCAGGTGCCCGTCCTTGAGGGTGAAGGCGATCTCACATATGCCTGGGACTTTGTGGATTGGGTCCACTGAACTCCGAGCTGGTGATGAACGAAGGATGTTTTTGCTCATCTTCAACTGATCCGAGCGGACCTGATTGAGCGAACGTCGCCGCAGCGACCCACGGGCATTCGGGGTGACAGGCCGGTCTTGCTCCGCTCAATTTGCATGCAGGTGCAGCGAAGTTCCCTGCCGCCGCCTGGCACTTTCATTCAAGTCCTTAGACCTATCCGCCGTTAAACGGAAAAACAACTTCGGAAGAGTTCCATGAATTCTGCCCTCACGTCGCCCCGCACGGCCCGATACTTCCTCGCTGGCCTGACAGCGCTTTTCCTCTTTTGCACAGTGCTGCTCGTACTGCACAACAAGCTGGACTGGTTTGGACCTGTCGTGGCCCAGATCGCCGCCATCGGATTCCTGATTCTGGCACTACCGTGTCTGGTGGCAGGGAAGCACGTCTTGAACAGTATCGAGGCCTCAACCGGAAACGTCATCTTGAAGCCGGACGACTCGCTTCTCGATGTCGTGCGTCCCCTCGTCGCGAACCTTCCCTATGACGTGAGGGTCTGCCAGTACGAATTGAACCAGGTGAACGCTTTCGCTATTTCATCAGTGTTCGGGCGCGAGGCGCTTATCGCTTTTTCTTCGCGCATGGTGAAAGAGTCCTCGTCGAAGCAGCTTACGGCTTTCGCCGCTCACGAGGTCGCCCATCTGAAGCACGGTGACTCGCGCGACAAGGCCCTCCTGATCGCGTATTACGAAGCGCTCCAGATCTACCCGCGACTTTTTTCCGAATTCGGAAAGATCGTCCTCAAGCAAGCTCTTCCTGCGATCGCTCTGCTGTTCGTCCTGACCATTGCCGTCGTTGCGTTTTTTGCCGGGCCGTTGCAGGCCGCGCACGCAGCTGCGCCGCTTCTGCTTCTGCTTACCCGCTACGTGATCATCGCGGCGGCGTTCATCGTTGGATTCGTCTATCTGGAACGCACGCTGATGAAAAAATATTTCGAATACAGTCGTGCCCGGGAATACGAGGCTGACGCCGCTGCCGCGGCCATGACTTCGGCGGAGGACATGGTATCCGCGCTCAAACTGCTCCACGCACCGGCCGCTGCTGTAGGGGTGTTTGACACCCATCCTCCCCTCGACGAACGGATTGCCCGTCTGTCCAACTGATCATGTCGCTCACCGCGTAGATGCCAAGGCTACGAACGTTTGGAACCTGACCTGAGACGGATTGTGTAGCCAAACGGCAAGTGAGTTCTCACAAGCGGTCGATCGCAATGCGAAGCTCGCTTGTGAGTCGCTCAGAAAGCATGGCCGTCGGCGAGCGGGTCGTTGTCTTCTTCACTGGGCCCTAGGCCGAGTAGGTCGATCATCGGATCAATAAGTCCCGGATCTACGACCGACAGGTAGCGGGAAAACAGGCGAACATAAAACGAATTGACATCGCTATCGGTGACGATCCAGCCTACCTGATTGTTCCCGAGCGCGGTCTCGAATAGCCTGTCCACCTCGTCGGGCTTGAAACTATCGAGAAACTCCTTTAATTCGGCAATCGTTGCATGCGTAGTGGCGAATGAACCGCTCTGCTCAAGGGCGTTGATTGCTTGTACCTTGGCAGCCTCTTGCTCGGCCGTCAAAGGAACGTACGAGTGCTCAAAGAAAGTTGTGACGTCAGTGGTCTTTTTCACCTCGTCCGGCTGCCATGCGGGCTTATCACCTTCGGCTGCCTCGATCACTTGAGCGGGTGGGAACCCTGCAATATGCTCGTTTGGAATCGCTTCGTCGGCCGGTTGAGGGCGCTCGGGCTCGGCCTGAACTATCGCTTGCTCATTTTGCTCAACCTCGGGAGCAGCGGGCTTCGCAAGGGTCTTGTTGTAATGCGCCAATAGGCTCTTAACGCTGTCAAAGACATAAAGGTTTGCGCCTTCCTTCTTGTTGAACCACTCGTCCTTTAGAAAAGAGTTCGGATAGGGCATGCCCCGCTCATCTTTCCCATCAAGCGCAGACACATAGTCACTGTCTTTCGTTACCACGTAGAGATCGACCGCTGGCACCTTGGCCAGCAACATTTCCCAATTGTATTGGTCGCCAAAACTACCCGGCTTCCCCGGCGGGTTGCCGCGCTCGGCGCGCAACTTTCCCTTAGCGAATACTTCGTCGTCGTGCTCGTATTCCGTGCCTGCGGCAAACAGGAAATCCAGAGTAATGTCTACGTCGAGCTGAAATGTCCGCGCCTTCGCTGTTGCCTCGGCGATGAGGTGGTCCCGCGCCTTCTTCAGGTTAGCCGCGGCATCCACATAGGCTTGGGCCATCTGTAAGCTATACATGTGCCGGGGAATATCCGCAAAAGTAGATTTCGAGAACTCTTTCGCGGCGATACTGAGTTTTGCCTCACGGTTGCGGCGCCATTCGTCCACGACCTGCTCAGGCAAGTGAAGAACGATTTCTTCTTTCGCCAGCAAATTGAATAGCGTATCAAGTGCAGCAATGTCGTCCTTGGTGTAGTGGTAAAGATTCAGGTAAACATTGGTGTCAATGAAAATATGGGTCGCCATCGCTGTAAGTTTATATGTGTATAGCCATCATATTGCCATGATTCGATACGAGCGCGGGACTGACTATACGCGCAACAGCGTCAAGAAGAGTGGTCGCCTTTTTGCCGCAGACGCTTACCCCTTCCTTCACTATCAAACAGATACAGTCCGCGTAAAGTCGCCCAGGAGCCTGTACGGAACGCGAGGATCACAAAAGGTGTCGCTCACGTACCTGCCCCAACTCAATCGTAGTGCAGTTGACGGCAATCGTTGGATGACGACACCAATTTCAAGTTGCGCGAGGCTATTTCACGTCGTCACTTCGATGGCCGGCTGCTCCAGGGCAATCGTATCGACGACGGACTGGAGTTCGCATAGTAAGTCCGCTTGTTGGGCTTGCAGGTACTGGTGCACCAACTCGTTCCCAAGCAGCCTCGCAAGATAACCCTTTGCGAGCACGAGGTTGAGCACGTCCTGTCCATAAGTCTGCTCGACCACCTTGTACTGCCCCTGCAGATTGCTCATCTCCCGCTCCATCTTCGCCATTTGCTCGGGGCTCACGCCGGCAAGCTTTCTCGGTTTCTTTCCTTCGACCAGACGAGAAGCCGGTGTCGCAACGAGCAACGCTTCCGCATAAGACACAGACAGGTTGTTCGCCGCCACCATCAGTTCGACGCACTCGACCTGCCGCGTCGGTTTCATCTTGCGTAGAGCTCGCGCGAGCTCCGGCGAAAACTGCCGGTCCTTCAGGAGCTCAGTCGCTTCAGCACAAATCCCGTCCAGCAATGCCATTCTCTTGATGATCTGCGACACATCTACGGACAGAGCCTTCGCGAGTCGCTCCGGGGACACCCCCCGTTCGACGGCCCGACGAATCATGAAGTGTTCCTGGATGGTCGACAGCCGATTGACGCGATTGTTGTATGTGTAGCTCTCATCGTCCGTGGCAACCAGGCAAGACACGGTGTTGAACTGAAGCTCCTGCAATGCGATCAATCGCAAATGCCCATCGAGCAGGACGTGGTTGCCCGATGCCTGGTCGACCGGCGTCACTGAAAGCGGCTCGATCAAGCCTACCTCTTCGATGGAGCTTCTGATCTGCTTGAACTTGCGCGAGATCATCATGCCAGCAGGTGTGCGCCGTGACGGCAGGATGCTCGCGATCGGAACGGACAGTGGTTCCGGAATGAACCCAAGTGCTACGCTGGTCATGCTGGACTCCCGCTCGGCCATACACGTTCCGCCAGATACTTCGGCAAAGTCGCCAGTTCCTCAGCGCGCAGCAGGTTGACGAAGTTCTCATCGGCAAATAGCTGCCTGAGGGCGCCGACAATGAACAGCAATCGCTGCTGCGTGAACTCAGCCTTCCGCACCATCGTTTTCTGTCGCTCAACTTCATGCTGATACGTTCGGACGAGGCTCGATGTGGTCACGTCCATCACCTTGCGCGTCATGTTTCGATTCGCCGTGCGGCCGAGCGCCTTCCTCCGCTCGATGACGCGCCGAGCGTCCATCAGCTGGCGCCCGCGCAATCTCCCCGATTCATATGCCTCCTGGAGTGCCGCCTGGATCGCCTCATCGTCGTCGCCAGCACCGACGATCGATAGCGCCGCGTTCAGCGGAATTCGACCTTTCTCCACTGCGATCACGAGGCGCTCTTCACCCTGATGCAGCAGCGTCAGGATCCCCTGCACGTAGTGCTGCGTGAGCCCCGTCTTCTCGGCGATCGCCTTCGGTGCGTATCCGCGCTCCTGCAGCTCGCGTATGCCGGCGAGCAGTTCGAGCGGTCGGCACTGCCGTCTCGCGATGTTCTCCGTCAGACTCATGATGAACGCGTCTTCGTCGCTCACGCTCACCACCAGCGCTGGTATCGTTGTTTCGCCGAGCGATCGGAACGCCTTCAGTCGTCCCTCCCCACACACTAGGAGATACTTCTCCACGCCACTTGCCGTTGCCCGTGGCGTTACCAGAATCGGTTTCTTCAGGCCGATTGTCTTGATGTTGCTGACGATTTCCTCGAAGACGCGACCATTGCGCTCGCGAGGGTTGATCACTTCGATCTGGCTGATGGGGATCATCCGAACCTCACCAGGCTGCTCACGCTGAGTCACGCTTTTCTCCTCAGCCGAGCACGCTGCGCCATACCGTACAAGTAGTCCAGCGTGTCAAAGCGATAGCTCTCGAACTCGATCGGATTCCAGTCCGCGAGGTTGATGCGGGGCTGCCAGAAATCGATGCGCGGCAGGAGGTAATAGTCGAGCGCCATCGAGTTGCTTCGGTCTAACCTGACCGCCACTGTGACGTCGGGAAGCAAGCTCGTGTCGAACCGCACCTTCCAGTGGTTACGTCCGCTGCCGCGCACTTGGCACCGTGACAGCACGATACACGCAGTGAACTCTCGATTCACGGTCAGCAGATCTGTCGCCGGATCACGCGACACGGATCCGCCGAGATCCGCAATCTTCTTTTCGGTCTCGGCAACGATCTCTGGGTGCAGTTGCCGAATGAAGCGATTCGTTTCGATATAACGATAGTCACGCCCCGGCGTGAAGCCAACCGTCTGATACGCACGAATCAAGCTGCCGAAGCGATACACATAAACCGAGGTGGACGGCATGCCCTCCGTTTCGTCGATCACAACGCCCGATAGAAAGCCTCGGCTTCGGTACAGGTTTCGCAGACGCTCGATTAGCTCCTCACTCGAGTAGCGCCAGGCGCGCGCCCGCATGATGCCCTGCGCGGTATAGAATGTTTCGCTCGGCACGATGGATTCGAACGCACCCTCCTTGCGTATCCACATCTCCGACGGATTCGTGACGCGCGATTTCTTCAGCTTGAACGACACACGGTTGTAGACGTTGTTGCCGATGTACTTCTCGTTAGTCAGTACCTCCCGAATGGTTGCCCGAGTCCAGGGTCGCCCAAGGTCCGTCTGAACGTTCATGCCGTTCAGACGTGCGGCGATCTCGTGCTCGTTGAGTGACTCATCGATGAACCAGTTGTAGATGAGGTTGACGATTCGAACCTCGCGTTCCGGACCAGGCATCAGAATGACACGGTCGGTCTGCAGGCACTTGTGTTGGCCGCGTTGCAATTCCCCCTTCATGAGGCCATGCTCGTCGACCAGGATTCGGCGTAGCCCATAGCCGGCCGGGCCGCCTTGCCGGAAACCGAGCTCGATCAGCCGGCACTGCCCAGCGAAGACCTTCGCTGACAACTCGCGGCTGTACTCACCCGCCATCGCACGTTTCACACCTTTGACTATCGTGGAAACGGGCGAGCCGTCGTTCTCGAACTGTTCGGCGCAATAGGCGACCTGGATACCAGCGCGCCGGCAGATGTACTCGTAATAGGCACTTTCGTCTGCATCCTGGAATCGTCCCCAACGGCTCACGTCGTAGACGAGGATCACCTGGAAATCGGCCATGCCGGTTTCCACGTCCCGGATCAGCTGCTGCAGCGCTTGGCGCCCATCGATACGCAAACCGCTTTTACCCTCGTCGGCGTAGGTCCGTACGATCTCAAGGCCGCGACGAGCAGCGTAGTCGCGAATGCGATCACGCTGATTCTCCGTCGAGTACTGCTGGTGCTCCGTCGACATCCGAACGTATTCAGCGGCCCGCATCCTGCAGGCCTGCTCGTCAATGGATTCGCATGTGCAATCGAGGTCCACGATCCAGCTCCGACTGGCAACCGCCCCTCGCTGCGCCGTCCCCGACATCAACTAGGGGATTTGTATCGGCGAACGCGTCGCGCCTTGCAATGACGTCGAATGCGAGCGAGTACACAGCCAAGGTAGCAGGCCATAGACCCTTGTCGAACACGTCATCTCTTTGCAATCAGGCCGGAACAGGCCTCGGCTCAGATAGCACGGCGATGTGCACCGTCCACGCGTTCATCTTTGCAACGCCGGCCTCAACCACGTCGCGCAGGATATAAAACCCAGATGCCAACGGGCGACAGGCCGGCCACACGTCCATATTTGCAACCGGACTAGCAAGGCGCCGCGCATTCCGTCGTCGCTGCATCGCGCAATTGCGATCGCGATAGGCCGGATGCGTCTCGCGGTAGTGCCGCCAGTAGCCAGGATGTCGGGCCCGCCAGTTGGCCTGAGCGCGGATCTGATTCTCGCGATAGTCGGGATCGACTCGAAGGCGCTCGTGCTGCCATGCGCGCCGGCGAGCACGCTGGCACGCCTTGGCTGAGCAGAAGCGTTGATGCGGGATATGTAAGAACGGAGTGAAGGGTGTGCCGCAGGCGGCACAGATCCGATCCGATTTCATGGCCGTGCTCCGCAGAGGAATCGTAGTGGGGCCAGTCGTGTTCGGGGCCAGGGTCAGTTGAAGCCAGCTCACGGGACGCGGCGTCCCACCCTCGCAGATTTTCCCGCTCTTGGAGCGGCTCTGAGGTTTTTCTAGGCCTCGACCTTCCGAGGGTCGCGCGAGCCGCTCATAGAGCTCACGGGTTATTGGGGTCGCACCCAAACGCTACTACTTCGGCGCGGAAGTAGACCAGTCGCAACAACTCCGTCATCGCGACAAAGTGCTTGTGGCGGGGGCTCTTCGTAAGTCTTTGATTTTTAGTGTGCGGCGTCTCATCAACTAAGTCGCCCTACGCTGTACGCCTCAAACGCCCCGAGCTTCGTTGGCCGCGGTTCACGCGGCTTGTAGCGCGGCACTTCCTCGGCCGATAGGTACCGCGCCACCGTGTTGCGAGAAATGCCCAGGCGCCGCGCGATCTCGCGCTCCGATACGCCTTGGGCTTTGAGCACATGGATTTGCGTCCACTGTTCCTTCTGGAGCATCGCCAGCCTTTGCGCGCAAAAGGCTGACTGTACTGAAAGGTGGCTCAGATTTACTTCGCGCGAAGTGGCTCATTATTACTTTGCGCCCAACACCGCCGAGTCAGGACTTCCAGCGCCTCGCGCCGGCCCGTCGGGGTGATCATTTTTTTTGGCTGAATTCCTTCAGACCGTCGATTACCAGCATCTGCTCGGCGATCAGACGCTTGAGCCGATCGTGCTCCGATTCCAGTTCCTTGAGCCGACGCGCGTCAGCCACATCCATCCCGCCGAACTTGTTGCGCCAACGATAGAACGTCTGTTCCGAAATGTTGTGGCGCTTGCATAGGTCCTTCACCGGCTCATCCCGGCTCTCGGCCTCGCGCAAGATGCGGATGATCTGCTCGTCGGTAAATCGCTTCTTCATCGAGTCCTCCTTGCCCCTAGGATAAAAGAGAACTCACTTGCCGGATGGCTACAAGAAACGTCTCAGGTCACTGGCCTTTCAGCACGAGGTGCGACCCATGCCGGGCGCACCCGACATTTCCGTCGCCCAAATGCAAAAACCCCCGCCTTTACGGGCGGGGGTTTCTGGCTTAGGGAGCCTGACGATTACCTACTTTCACACGGGAATCCGCACTATCATCGGCGTAGAGTCGTTTCACGGTCCTGTTCGGGATGGGAAGGGGTGGGACCGACTCGCTATGGTCATCAGGCAAAGAGGGTTGTCGCGTTGCTTCGCAACGCGACCAATCTGGGAAGAAGCAGTAATTTTGGTTGTGTGTATCACACACGAGAATCCAACTTGTCGCTTTGGATCGCGGCCAGTGCTTGCGCACGGCGCCGATCTACAAGGCAGACTTGTTATAGGATCAAGCCTTACGGGCAATTAGTATCAGTTAGCTGAACGCATTACTGCGCTTACACACCTGACCTATCAACGTCCTGGTCTCGAACGACCCTTCAAGGGGATCTAGTCCCCAGGGATATCTCATCTTAAGGCGAGTTTCCCGCTTAGATGCTTTCAGCGGTTATCTCTTCCGAACATAGCTACCCGGCGATGCCACTGGCGTGACAACCGGTACACCAGAGGTTCGTCCACTCCGGTCCTCTCGTACTAGGAGCAGCCCCCTTCAAATATCCAACGCCCACGGCAGATAGGGACCAAACTGTCTCACGACGTTTTAAACCCAGCTCACGTACCTCTTTAAATGGCGAACAGCCATACCCTTGGGACCGGCTACAGCCCCAGGATGAGATGAGCCGACATCGAGGTGCCAAACACCGCCGTCGATATGAACTCTTGGGCGGTATCAGCCTGTTATCCCCAGAGTACCTTTTATCCGTTGAGCGATGGCCCTTCCATACAGAACCACCGGATCACTATGACCTGCTTTCGCACCTGCTCGACTTGTCGGTCTCGCAGTTAAGCACGCTTATGCCATTGCACTATCAGCACGATTTCCGACCGTACCTAGCGTACCTTCGTACTCCTCCGTTACGCTTTGGGAGGAGACCGCCCCAGTCAAACTGCCTACCATGCACTGTCCCCGACCCGGATCACGGGCCAAGGTTAGAACCTCAAACAAACCAGGGTGGTATTTCAAGGACGGCTCCACCGAAACTAGCGTTCCGGTTTCATAGCCTCCCACCTATCCTACACAGATCGGTTCAAAGTCCAATGCAAAGCTACAGTAAAGGTTCATGGGGTCTTTCCGTCTAGCCGCGGGTAGATTGCATCATCACAAACACTTCAACTTCGCTGAGTCTCGGGAGGAGACAGTGTGGCCATCGTTACGCCATTCGTGCAGGTCGGAACTTACCCGACAAGGAATTTCGCTACCTTAGGACCGTTATAGTTACGGCCGCCGTTTACCGGGACTTCAATCAAGAGCTTGCACCCCATCATTTAATCTTCCGGCACCGGGCAGGCGTCACACCCTATACGTCCACTTTCGTGTTTGCAGAGTGCTGTGTTTTTATTAAACAGTCGCAGCCACCAGTTTATTGCAACCCCTTCACCCTCCTGGCGCAGGCCAGTCAAGCTACAAGGGCGTACCTTATCCCGAAGTTACGGTACCAATTTGCCGAGTTCCTTCTCCCGAGTTCTCTCAAGCGCCTTAGAATACTCATCTCGCCCACCTGTGTCGGTTTGCGGTACGGTCATCGTTAGACTGAAGCTTAGAGGCTTTTCTTGGAACCACTTCCAATTGCTTCGCTCCCTAAGGAGCTCGCGCCACACCCTTGAATTACGCACCCGGATTTGCCTAAGTGCCTTCTCCAATGCAGCGACCGGGACTTCCAACACCCGGACAACCTTCCGCGATCCGTCCCCCCATCGCATCTAACAATGGTGCAGGAATATTGACCTGCTTCCCATCAGCTACGCATTTCTGCCTCGCCTTAGGGGCCGACTCACCCTACGCCGATGAACGTTGCGTAGGAAACCTTGGGCTTACGGCGAGGGGGCCTTTCACCCCCTTTATCGCTACTCATGTCAGCATTCGCACTTCCGATACCTCCAGCACGCTTTTCAACGCACCTTCGCAGGCTTACGGAACGCTCTCCTACCATGCGTGCAAAGCACGCATCCGCAGCTTCGGTATATAGCTTAGCCCCGTTACATCTTCCGCGCAGGACGACTCGATCAGTGAGCTATTACGCTTTCTTTAAAGGGTGGCTGCTTCTAAGCCAACCTCCTGACTGTTTTAGCCTTCCCACTTCGTTTCCCACTTAGCTATATTTGGGGACCTTAGCTGGCGGTCTGGGTTGTTTCCCTCTTGACACCGGACGTTAGCACCCGATGTCTGTCTCCCGTGATTGCACTCTTCGGTATTCGGAGTTTGCTATGGCGGGGTAATCTGCAATAGACCCCCCAACCATGACAGTGCTCTACCCCCGAAGGTGAGACACGAGGCACTACCTAAATAGTTTTCGGAGAGAACCAGCTATTTCCAAGTTTGTTTAGCCTTTCACCCCTATCCACAGCTCATCCCCTAACTTTTCAACGTTAGTGGGTTCGGACCTCCAGTACGTGTTACCGCACCTTCATCCTGGCCATGGATAGATCACTTGGTTTCGGGTCTACGCCCAGCAACTGAACGCCCTATTCGGACTCGCTTTCGCTACGCCTGCCCTATACGGTTAAGCTTGCTACTGAACGTAAGTCGCTGACCCATTATACAAAAGGTACGCCGTCACCCCTTGCGAGGCTCCGACTGTTTGTATGCATGCGGTTTCAGGATCTATTTCACTCCCCTCCCGGGGTTCTTTTCGCCTTTCCCTCACGGTACTGGTTCACTATCGGTCGATCACGAGTATTTAGCCTTGGAGGATGGTCCCCCCATCTTCAGACAGGATTTCACGTGTCCCGCCCTACTTGTCGTACACTTAGTTCTTTCATACTGTTTTCGCCTACAGGGCTATCACCTGCTATGGCCGCACTTTCCAGAGCGTTCGGCTAACAATACAAATAAAGAGTACAAGGCTCATCCCATTTCGCTCGCCACTACTTTGGGAATCTCGGTTGATTTCTTTTCCTGCGGTTACTTAGATGTTTCAGTTCACCGCGTTCGCTTCACATGGCCTATGTATTCAGCCATGGATACTCCAAAAGGAGTGGGTTTCCCCATTCGGACATCTACGGATCAAAGCTCGTTTGCCAGCTCCCCGTAGCTTTTCGCAGGCTACCGCGTCCTTCATCGCCTGTGATCGCCAAGGCATCCACCACATGCACTTGTTCGCTTGACCCTATAACGAGTCTGTCTCGTTACAGGTTGAGTTCTCGCGTTGTGCCGTATTCCAATTGAGTCAAACATAGAGTTCGAATCATCTTGAGATACATCGATACAATCACAACCCGGATAGTTTCCACGTCCATCTCAAGACGCTTCCGCTATCCAAATTACTTACTTCTTCCAGATTGTTAAAGAACGACAGCCGATACTTTCGTACCGCTCTGACTGGCTCAATCGCCAATGAAAAAGACTCGAACCAAACTTCATTCGAATATTTGTCATTGAAGATTATTGAAAGCGGCCGGCATTATAACCGGTTTAACCGCAGACAGCTAGCCTGTCTTAATCAACAGCCGATAAGCGTGAGCGCTCAATTTTGCGAGAAGCTCTGGAAAGGAGGTGATCCAGCCGCACCTTCCGATACGGCTACCTTGTTACGACTTCACCCCAGTCATGAATCCTACCGTGGTGACCGTCCTCCTTGCGGTTAGACTAGCCACTTCTGGTAAAACCCACTCCCATGGTGTGACGGGCGGTGTGTACAAGACCCGGGAACGTATTCACCGCGGCATGCTGATCCGCGATTACTAGCGATTCCAGCTTCATGCACTCGAGTTGCAGAGTGCAATCCGGACTACGATCGGTTTTCTGGGATTAGCTCCCCCTCGCGGGTTGGCAACCCTCTGTTCCGACCATTGTATGACGTGTGAAGCCCTACCCATAAGGGCCATGAGGACTTGACGTCATCCCCACCTTCCTCCGGTTTGTCACCGGCAGTCTCCTTAGAGTGCTCTTGCGTAGCAACTAAGGACAAGGGTTGCGCTCGTTGCGGGACTTAACCCAACATCTCACGACACGAGCTGACGACAGCCATGCAGCACCTGTGCGCCGGTTCTCTTTCGAGCACTCCCACCTCTCAGCGGGATTCCGACCATGTCAAGGGTAGGTAAGGTTTTTCGCGTTGCATCGAATTAATCCACATCATCCACCGCTTGTGCGGGTCCCCGTCAATTCCTTTGAGTTTTAATCTTGCGACCGTACTCCCCAGGCGGTCAACTTCACGCGTTAGCTACGTTACTAAGGAAATGAATCCCCAACAACTAGTTGACATCGTTTAGGGCGTGGACTACCAGGGTATCTAATCCTGTTTGCTCCCCACGCTTTCGTGCATGAGCGTCAGTATTGGCCCAGGGGGCTGCCTTCGCCATCGGTATTCCTCCACATCTCTACGCATTTCACTGCTACACGTGGAATTCTACCCCCCTCTGCCATACTCTAGCCTGCCAGTCACCAATGCAGTTCCCAGGTTGAGCCCGGGGATTTCACATCGGTCTTAGCAAACCGCCTGCGCACGCTTTACGCCCAGTAATTCCGATTAACGCTCGCACCCTACGTATTACCGCGGCTGCTGGCACGTAGTTAGCCGGTGCTTATTCTTCCGGTACCGTCATCCCCCGGCTGTATTAGAACCAAGGATTTCTTTCCGGACAAAAGTGCTTTACAACCCGAAGGCCTTCTTCACACACGCGGCATTGCTGGATCAGGCTTTCGCCCATTGTCCAAAATTCCCCACTGCTGCCTCCCGTAGGAGTCTGGGCCGTGTCTCAGTCCCAGTGTGGCTGGTCGTCCTCTCAGACCAGCTACTGATCGTCGCCTTGGTAGGCCTTTACCCCACCAACTAGCTAATCAGCCATCGGCCAACCCTATAGCGCGAGGCCCGAAGGTCCCCCGCTTTCATCCGTAGATCGTATGCGGTATTAATCCGGCTTTCGCCGGGCTATCCCCCACTACAGGACATGTTCCGATGTATTACTCACCCGTTCGCCACTCGCCACCAGGTGCAAGCACCCGTGCTGCCGTTCGACTTGCATGTGTAAGGCATGCCGCCAGCGTTCAATCTGAGCCAGGATCAAACTCTTCAGTTTAAACCTGTTACTGTTTTCGGTTCGGTTAAGAACCGGTCGCTCACTCAAAGCTGACAGGAATATGAATCACTTCATAAACCTGACTTACTTTAGTGTGAGACTCTTGATACTTTCGCTATCTGATCCGAGGATCAGCTCGCTTCCATCAAGCGCCCACACTTATCGGCTGTTAATTTTTAAAGAGCATTTCTGCGAGAAACCTTCTGTTTCTCAGCAGCGCTGCGTTTTCAGCAGCAGAGAAGCGAGATTATGAGGTGTTTTTTTCAACTCGTCAACAACTTATTTAACTAATTCGTTGCGACGGTTGGGATTCAACTCAATGTGCGCCGAGATCGCTAAAACCAATCTCAATTGCACCGCTTCCCTTCTTTCTCCCCGCGCCGTGTTTCCGTTAGCGCGAAAGAGGCGTGATTCTATGCACCCGCCCTCGTCTCTGCAACCCTTTTGTGAAAATTTTTTTACAAGCGATGCCGGGGGCCCGTTGAGCCGCCCCCGATACTTATAGAAGCGACTCGGCAGATGCTGCCTCAGTTGCCCGTGAACAGCCCTGCCGCATCGAATGCAACCTCCGTCGCTCACCGCCCCACCATCGCCCTCACCACTCCATCCCTCCGGATCAAGCCGTGATACAGCGCGGCCGCAAAGTGCGCGACGAACGTAGCGAAGAACAGGTAAGCCAGCAGCCGGTGCGCGACCCGGAGCCAGGCAAACGTCACCGGATCCGCCGAAACCAGTGCCGGCAACTGCACACCGCCGCCCAGCGTCACCGGATACCCGCCAGCCGACAGCATCGCCCAGCCGATCAGCGGCATCGCGACCATCAGCGCATACAGCACGAGATGCGACCCATGCGCGGCCACCTTCTGCCAGACGGGCAGATCCGCGGGCAACGCCGGCGGCTTCGACACGAAGCGCACCACGATCCGCACACAAACCAGTACCAGCACCGCAACCCCCAGCGGCTTATGCAAAGCCACGAGGAAATCATGCCGCCCGGAAACGGACGCCACCATTCCCACGCCAATAAACAACATCGTGAGAATCATCGCGGCCATCACCCAATGCAGCACCCTCGCCGGCAAGCTAAACGTCGTAGTCGCCTTCATCACCGTCCCTCCGCACTCAACCGCGCCGCACCGGCCACGCCGGCCTCTTCACTCGTCCTGCGCAGATACGAATCCGCATACGCCGCCGACCGCGCCGCCAGCAACGGATCCCCCGATACCTGAATCCCCTGCGGCAACACCGTCGGGTCGTAATTCACATCGCGGCACGGCCCGCCGTCCTGCGGCTCCACGCGATCGAGCACGAGCGTGCCCGCGTCGATCGTCGTGCGCTGCGCGGGCCAGACCTTCGTCGCGTCGTCCACCGGATCGCCGGGCGCCGCCAGCGTGACCAGCAGCTTCCACTTCTGCGCACCGTCCGCGATGCGACGCGTCAGGTCCTGCTGCAACACGTTCGGATCCGCGGCCGTCGCAACGTCGCCGGCGCCGGCCGTCTGCTCCGGCACGACGCGCCACCGCACCGCTTGGCGCTTGCCCGCTGCGTCGACGAAGTAGAACGCGTTCAGCCCGTAATAACTTTCGGTGACGTAGCTCGCGCTCGGCTTCGCACCCTTCACCCATGCGCGGAATGCAGCCGTCTCCGGATGCGCGCCGAAAAACGCCTTCACCTTCGCCGGATCGGGCTTGCCCGTGGCCGGATCCGGCCGGGTCGCGAGCAACTGCGCGTAGAACGCCTTCGGCGTCGCCACCGGAAACACCGGCATCGCGTTCATCCCGGTCCGCCATTGCTGGCCGTCCGGTGCGGTGAGTTTCAGCGCGAGGCTGCGGATCGGCACGCTGCTGTCGGGCGCATACGGATTCCCGCCCGGCAGCGCGAACCGCCCGACCACCGGCGTGCGCACCGCCTTGAAGAACGGCGCGACCGAATACGCGCTCGCGGCGCCGTTGCTTTCGAAGTAACCGGTCACGCACACGCCCTTCGCGTGATTGCGCCGGAAACCCGGATGCGCGCCGCCGCCGGCCGTCTGCAGCGCGTCGACGATTCGGTGCGGGGTCAGCCGCGTCGGCGCGAGCCAGCCGCCGACATACCCGAACGCCACGGTCACGCCGGCCACCGCGCCGCCGATCACGGCCCAGCGCCACCACCCGCGCCCGGGTTCGCGCGGCGGCGAAGAAGAGGAAGATTGCTTCATGGATGCACTCCCGATCGTCAGATCATTGTCGAACAGGCATAGGACGCCGCACGCGCCGCTTTATTCCATGAAGAAATTTTTCGTATGCTGATGGAATAAGCGGCGCCGACCGGCGTCCTACGCGGAATCTCCACGCTTATCGGCTAGCGCCCCGGCCATGCCCCCAAACGCCCCCGACGACGACGCGTTGCGCGAACTCATCCCCAGGCTGCGACGCTTCGCGCTCTGGCTGGCGCGCGACGTTCATGCGGCAGACGATCTCGTCCAGTCGACGCTCGAGCGCGCGCTGTCGCGCTGGACGAGCCGCCGCGACGACGCGTCGCTGCGCAGCTGGCTCTTCACGATCCTTTACCGGCAGTTTCTCGACGGCAAGCGCAGCGCGAAGCGTTACGCGTGGATGCTCGGCCGCATTCGCGACGACGACGAGCTGCACTGGCCGTCCGCCGAACGCGAGGTGGCCGCGCGTGCGACGCTCGAAGCGTTCGGCCGCCTGTCCGACGAGCAGCGCAGCCTGCTGCTGCTCGTCGCGGTCGAGGGCTTCACGTATCAGGAAGTCGCCGACCTGCTCGACGTGCCGATCGGCACCGTGATGTCGCGACTCTCCCGCGCGCGTCAGGCGCTGCGCCAGCTCAGCGACGGCGAGCTTCCCGCTCCTTCTCTCCGGTTGATGAAATGAACAACCTCCGTCCCGACGAACACGATCTCCAGGCCTATGTCGACGGCCAGCTCGACGACGATGCGCGTGCCGCGGTCGAGCGATATCTCGCGCTGCATCCAGAGAGTGCGGAACAGGTGAAGCGCTGGCAGCAGGATGCGCAGCGGTTGCGGGCCGCGCTCGAGAGTGTGCGGATGCCGGGCGAGAATCCTGAACTCGATCCGGCGGCGATTCGGGCGCGGCGTGCGGAGCGCTCGCGGATGCGGTTCGCGATCGCGGCTTCGTTCGTGTTCTGTATCGGGCTGGGGACGTTCGGCGGGTGGCAGGCGCGCGGGTGGAACGCGGCGCCGCCGATCGCGCCGATGAGCGATGCGCTCGAGGCTTATCGGATGATGGTGGTCGACCAGGTCGCGAAGGTGGATTTCCGGCCGACGAGTACGGGCGATTTGCAGGGGTGGCTCACCAGACGCGTGGGCGCTTCGGCGAAGCTGCCGGATCTGAGTGCGGCGGGGTTCAAGCCGGTTGGCGGGCGGTTGTTTACGACGGACAGCGGGGCCACGGCCGCGATGGTGCTCTATGAGGACAACGCCGGGCGGACGCTCAGCTTCTATCTCCGGCCAGCGGAATCGAAACATCGGCTGCTGCCGGCCGGGCAACGCGTGGATGGGGCGTTGCTGGCGCGGTATGGGTCGGTGAATGGGATTAATTTCGCGGTGGTTGGGCCGGCGGTCAATCTCGGCGAACAAGCCGTTGTGCGGGCGCTTGATCAGCAGATTTGAGCGAGACAATGCGCGGAACGTGGTCCGCGGGCCGGCCCGGGCGGCTCAGGCAGCCCGAAAGCGCGCACGCTCACCGGTCGGGTTCACAGCATCGGGATTCGTTTTTGTATTGGTTGTCCACACCGCGCAGCTCGTCTCGACGCGTTCGTGGATGGGCGGGCGCTCTTCGGTTTCGGTCTCACAGGGTTTGGCGTCGTTTCGGCGCTGGATATCCACATCGGCCGCAACGGCTTCGCATGCCCTCGCTTGTCGAATCGCTCACCTTTGGGTTGCACAGGATTTCGAGTGGCTTTGGGGAGCGATATCCACAACGGCGCCGCGGAGCCGACATACATGGTTTTGACTCGGCATGAACATTACGCTGATGCTGCCGTCCTCGTGCGTCGGAGTCTCTCGTCTCGGACTGCACTTTCGTCCGTGATGCAGATCGCGCCAGAATCGCTACTTGGTTCCGTAAATCCGCAGAATTTCCCCGCTCTCCGGCGAAATCACGTAACCGACTGACTTCCCAAGCCTATTGGCATTGCCGAGCCCTCGCTTGCCCGGTATCAGTTTCGCAATAAACGTTACGGAAATGGCGTCTTTTCCATCTTGGCCCTCCCCGTCTGCTGCTTTTCGTTCACCAATATGGATTTCGAAATTTCCGAGATTCTGGCCGCTGTGCGCGAAGTCCTCGTACGCCGCCTTCAAACCGACAACTGTCGCTGTGTTGAGGGTGATACCACTGCCTTCTGCTGTACCGAAAATCGATTCACTCATGGCAAATATAGGAAAAGTAGTGTGGCGCATCTCATAGGTCAGACCGAGCAGCGTCGCGGTATCGAGCTCGACGGGGCACCGGTCGGTTTGGCCATCCTTCTCCCCGAGACATCCTGTTCAACTACCCTTCTTTCTGCACGGCCATTAATTCCCTCAGGCACTCAACGCACGTTGCGGTCAGCAATCCGATGGCTGCTTCCATCGACTCGTCATCGTTGAAGCGGTAGACATTCCCTCCCTCATACTTACCGCCCAGCGCAAGCACTTTCGTCTCTTCGGATTCGAGCATGTAGCCGGGATGCTCGATTTCGTCGCGCAAAAAGGTCAACGGCACAATCCGACGGCTGCCGCTCCAGCAGTTGCGATCCCTGACGAGATCGGACACCGCTTGTGTCACAGGCTCACCGCCGACATATCCGTGAGACGGGCAATTTATCAGCGGCATCTCGTCACCTGTTTCCTGAAACACAAACTGTCGCACGAGTAATCCTCGACCACGCCGGCTCATCCGGCGCTGCCTCCATCGGTGGATTCGTATCGGCCACCAACTACAACACCTTGACCAGCCGGACGCGATTCAGTCGCCACGAAACCGCATCTCCAAACTCAAGTCCCCTTGCCTGGGATCGTAGCGAAACTCCGCCACGCCCCATGAACACGGTCCGAGTCGTGCCTCTGTGGGATGCGCGCTCACCACAGCCAGTCCCGACGCCTTTCCGATCGACCGAACGATCTTCGACTCTGTGATGCTCGCGTCGAGGAAGCGAATCGTATCGAACAGGATCAACACGCTTGTCAGACGCCCTCCAACCACGTCGATCAAGCATTCGCCCGCATGTCCACCGAAGGTGATCTTCTGCGATATGGGATAACGCACCGCACCCTTCTCCAGCTCCTCAACCGGCGAACACAGGCGCCGGACGCCCTCGCTCAATCGCCCGTCGTCGCCGACCTCGATACGCACGCGGTCGGCGTGAACCACACCGCTTTGCCAGTCAACCCGGATCGCCAATGTCATGTCGACAACTCGTCGCATCGTGAATGCAGGCGATTCTACAGACATGACCGTTTGCACATTGACCGCAGACCTCACAGCCCGTCGATTTGGTTGTCTGCTCGCTGCACGCAGTGCATGGTTTGCCCGGATCACAGTCGCCGGACTGTGCTTATCCAATGGTGTTAACAGAGTTCGTATACATACGTAGTGATAGTTAACAAGCACGCAGCCTCACAGTGGATAACCACCGTAACGTCCTGAATTTTCAGCGCGAAGTGGAATGCATAACCACAGGCAATGCACACTCAAAGCTCTGTGCAGCACAGAACAACTTTTCGCCGATTCACAGCCGCGCCGACATATCCTCAATCGTTCCACTGTGAATCCAGAGGCTTGCCGGATGGTTATCCAGAGGGGAATGTGGATAACCTCACAGCACATCGACGTGTTTTGCTGTGACATGAAGACGTGGAGCCCACGTGCTCGCAGCACCGGGCAACGGCCGATCGTCAGCGCGCGCATCCCCGGTTCAAAAAATTTTCACAAAGGGGCTTGTGCTCCTCCAAAACCCTCTCTATAATTCGCGGCTTCTTAGGCTCGTAGCTCAGTTGGTTAGAGCACCACCTTGACATGGTGGGGGTCGTTGGTTCGAATCCAATCGAGCCTACCAACGAACAAAATGAAGGGGTCCGGCAGCGCGAATTGCCTACAGGCAATCCGGCTCGCCAAACATACAAACGCCACGCGGCAACCTCGCGTGGCGTTTTTCTTTTTGCGGCCGAAACTGCGCATGCATGTGCACGATGCATCGCGCGATCCACGCGCCACAAGCAGCAGGCAATCGACAAAGCAGCGCGCAGAGCAGGGCAAGCGCGCGCAGCGCGCCCACCGGCCGCCCTCAATGCAGATGCTTCAATTTATCAGGATTACGCACGACATAGATCGCGACGATCTTCCCGTCGTCGATGTCGAGCGCCGTCGTCTGCAGCTCGCCGTCGGCCTCCAGCGTGACGAACCCCGGCAGCCCGTTGATGAACCCCGCACGCACGAGTTTCGACGCATGCGTGGTGAACAGCTGGGCCAGGTATTCATGCACCTTCATCACGCGTTCGAAGCCGAACACCGGCTTGCCCGCGGCCGCGCGCTTGCCGCCGCCGTCCGAATGCAGGCTCACGTCTTCGGCGAGCATCGCGCCGAGCGCGCGCATGTCGCCGCTGCGCGACGCCGCGAAGAACGCCTCGGCCAGCTCGATCCCGCGCTGCTTCTCGACATGAAACCGCGGCCGCGCCTCGCGCACATGCGTGCGTGCGCGCGCGGCAAGCTGCCGACATGCGGCCGGGTCGCGCTGGATCGTCGTCGCGATCTCGTCGAACTCGAGGCCGAACACGTCGTGCAGCAGGAACGCCGCGCGCTCCAGCGGCGACAGCCGTTCGAGCGCGAGCATCAGCGGCAGCGTGACGTCCTCCTGTTCATCTTCCTCGACGACCGGCTCGGGCAGCCACGGGCCGATATAGGTCTCGCGCTGGTGCCGCGCTGACTTCAACTGATCGAGGCACATGCGCATCACCATGCGGCGCAGGAACGCCTCGGGCACGCGCACCTCGGTGCGATCGACGTCCATCCAGCGGATGAACGCCTCCTGCACCATGTCCTCGGCGTCCGCGACGGAGCCGAGCATCCGGTACGCGACGCGAATCAGCGTGCGACGCAGCGGGTCGAAGCTCGCCGCTGCGTCGGCCCGGTCTTCGGCACTGCCCGTGGCCGGATCGACGCTCGTCATCAAGCCACCATCTTCGCGGCCGCGGCCTTCGCCTCGGCCGGATCGACCCACAGCCCGAAGCCGACGGCAAGCCGGTTCCAGCCGTTGATCACGTTGATCATCAGCGTGAGTTTCACCTGTTCCTCCTGGCTGAAGTGGTCGTTCAGCGCCGCATACGCGGCCTCGTGCGCGCCGTGGCCCTCCGACAGCCGCGTGAGCGCCTCGGTCCAGCCGAGCGCCGCGCGTTCGCGGTCGGTGTAGCAGGGCGCTTCGCGCCAGGCGGCCAGCAGGTTGATGCGCTGCTCGGTCTCGCCTTGCTCGCGCGCCTCGACGGTGTGCATGTTAAGGCAGTTCGCACACGCATTGATCTGCGATGCGCGGATCTTGACCAGCTCGATCAGCGTCGGCTCGAGGCTCCCGGCAGCAGCGACCGACACGGTCATCCAGCTCTTCATCAGCGCAGGGGCGGCGGCAAACGGATTGAGTTTCGCAGTCATGGTTCCTTCTCCTTTCGTGTGGGTTCCGGTGATATGACGAGCGAGCACCCCGTGCGTGTGACATCGACGCAAAAAATTTTTCAAAGGCCGGGAAGCATGCGGGGTCGAACGTGGCGCCGATGCCCGCGACACCCGCGCGCGGATGGGGATCCGACATCGCCCGCATGACGCCGTTGCTCCGGCGAAGCCGGGCCATCGACCTTTCATCTGCGCCGCATGGCTGTCATGAGGCGTCGGTAGCGCGCAAGCGCAGGCATGCACATTGCGTTAGAGTGGCCGAGCCCCGCGATGACGGGCGTCGACGGTTCGTCATGCCGCCGAGCCGGACGGGGTCAATTCTTTCATTTTTCTTTCGCCTTTGTTTCGCCCGAAATCCGATTCGCGACGTTCACATTTCTGGCCCATACTGTTCTGCACGGGCAGAAGAAGTGATGCCGCATCAGCGGCCCGGCGCGCGCGCCGGCTGCCCGACGACGCAGCAACGAAGGTCGCACGTCAGCCGCGCGCATTCGAGCGCAAGGCTTTCCTTTTTCCGGCAACGCAACGCAGCGAATCGCGACGTGAACGGTAAACCGATGAGCCTCCTTGCATCCCAGCTTCAGCGCCGTTACCAGGACGTGCGCGCCCATAGCCTCGCGCTCACCGCGACGCTATCCGCCGAAGATCAGGCCGTGCAGTCGATGCCCGACGCGAGTCCGGTGAAATGGCATCTCGCGCATACGACCTGGTTCTTCGAAACCGTCGTGCTGATGCGTCGCGTGCCCGGCTACGCGCCGTTCGACGCGGCCTTCCAGTTCCTCTTCAATTCCTATTACGAAGCGCTCGGCCCGCGCCATCCGCGGCCGCAGCGCGGGCTGCTCACGCGTCCGTCGCTCGATGACGTGCATGCGTACCGGCAGTATGTCGACGAAGCGATGCTGCGCGCGCTCGATAATGCCGATCCGGCGTTGCTCGCGGCGATCGCGCCCGAGATCGAGCTGGGCCTGCATCACGAGCAGCAGCATCAGGAGCTGATCGTCACGGACATGCTGCATGCGTTCTCGTGCAACCCGTTGAAGCCTGCCTTCCGGCCACGCGACGGCGCCGCCACGCACGCGTTGGCCGCGGGCGACGCCGGCCCGTTGCGCTGGCTGCATCAGCCGGGCGGGCTCGTCGAGATCGGCCACGACGGCGACGCGTTCTCGTTCGACAACGAACGGCCGCGTCACACGGCGCTCGTGCGACCGTGCGAAATCGCGAACCGTCTCGTGACGAATGCGGAATTCGCGGCCTTCATCGCCGACGGCGGCTACGAACGCCCCGAATACTGGCTGTCCGACGGCTGGGCAACGGTGCAGCGGGAAGGGTGGTCGGCGCCGCCGTACTGGATTCGCGACGACGACGGCGATGCCAAAACCGTCCATGCATGGCGCGCGTTCGGCCTGTACGGCGTGGAGCCGCTCGCGCCCGATGCGCCCGTGTGTCATGTGAGCTTTTACGAAGCGGCCGCCTACGCGGAATGGGCGGGCGCACGCTTGCCGACGGAGTTCGAATGGGAAGCCGCGTTCGGCACGGACGGCATGCAGCAGATGCTCGGGCACGTGTGGCAGTGGACGCGTTCGTCCTACGAGCCGTATCCGGGCTTTCGGCCACTTGCCGGGGTGGCTGCCGAATACAACGGCAAGTTCATGGTCGGCCAGCAGGTCCTGCGTGGCAGCAGCATCGCGACGCCGCCGGGGCACGAACGGCCGACGTACCGCAATTTCTTTCCGCCGGCCGCGCGCTGGCAATTCACGGGAGTGCGACTTGCGCGAGACGTCTGATCTGACGGCCACGAGCGGTGGCCTGCAACCCGCCCGCGATTCGCGGCCGAGCGCGTTCGAGCGCGACCTGATCGACGGACTGTCGCGCACGCCGCGCAGCATTTCGCCGAAATACTTCTACGATGCGGCCGGCTCCGCGCTGTTCGACCGCATCTGCGAACTGCCCGAGTACTACCCGACGCGCACAGAGCTCGGCATCCTGCGCGACCGCGCGGCGGAAATCGTGCGGCGCGTCGGCCCGCATGCGGACATCGTCGAATTCGGCGCGGGTTCGCTCGAGAAGATCCGCGTGCTGCTCGATGCATGCGCGGACAACTATGCGAACGCGCCGGCGCGCTACGTGCCGATCGACATCTCGGCCGACTACCTGCACGGCGCCGCGGCGCGGCTGCGTGCCGCGTATCCGTGGCTCGACGTCGCGCCGATCGCGGCCGACTACACGAAGGCCGAACAACTCGCGGAGCTGACCGAAACGCCGCGCCGGCGCATCGGCTTCTTCCCCGGCTCGACGATCGGCAACTTCTCGCCGGAGGAAGCCGACGCGTTCCTGCGCGACGCCGCGCGGCTGTTGCGCGGCGGCGGCCTGCTGGTCGGCGCGGATCTCGTGAAGGACGAGCGCACGCTCCACGACGCGTACAACGACGCGCAGGGCGTGACCGCGCAGTTCAACCTGAATCTGCTCGCCCGCGCGAATGCGGAACTCGGCGCGGACTTCGATCTCGACGCGTTCTCGCACTGCGCGTTCTACGATCGCGAGCGGCAGCGCATCGAGATGCATCTCGTCAGCGATATCGCGCAGACGGTGCATGTGCGCGGCCATGTGTTCCGCTTCGACGCCGGCGAGCGCATCCACACGGAGAACTCGCACAAGTTCACGATCGACGGCTTCCATGCGATCGCACGGCGTGCGGGCTTCGAGCCCGACACCGTGTGGACCGATGCGGACAACCTGTTCAGCGTGCACTGGCTGCGCAGCGTCGACGATATCCGCGCTTGAAGTCGTTGGGGTGTTGAGTCGTTGCGGACCGCGCGCACGGCGTGCGGTTCGCGTGCTGCCCGCGTCGCCGGCGCGCGAACCGGCAAAAATTCCCGCCTTTATCGATTCGACGCGCCTTTGCAACGGCGTGTCGAATCACTCGTCATCCTTGTCCCGCAAGGCTTCGCGGCCACCCGTAATCGCCCGTTACCGCTCTCGCAGACCGGTTTCACCTGTGTCGGCGCAGGGTGCCTAGACTCCGAACCGTATTCACATGAAGCACGACACGTGCAGGGAGTCGCGAGATGAGCAAGAAACTTATTCTCGGTGCAGTTCTCGGTGTAGCGGCGCTGGCAGCTTCGGGCGTCGCATCGGCCCACGTCGACCTGTCGGTCGGCATCGGCGTGCCGGGCGTCTACGCGGCGCCGGAGCCGGTCTATGTGGCGCCCCCGCCACCGGTCGTGTACGCGCCGGTGGGTTACCGTGACGACGACTGGCGTGCGCGTGAATGGCGAGAACACGAATGGCGCCGCCGTGAATGGCGCGAGCACGAGTGGCGTGAGCGCCGCTGGCATGACCGCGGCGGCTGGCGCGGTGGCTGGAACTGAACCCGGCGACCGGTTCACGAGAATGCGATCACGACGACGGCACATCATGAACGTGATCGCATGACGCCCGTTTGATGACGGCCGGCCGCGCGGTTCGCCGATGCGGCCGATACCGGGCCAATTGATCTGACGAATTGGCGCTCGCGCGCATCGTTACGATCATTTACAACGTCGAGCACCACGCCAACCGCGCGTTCGTAGAATGCAATCACTCGAACGCGCTCCAGGGAGCCAACAATGAAAACGCAACGATATCTGTCGGTGCTGGCAGCCGCGCTGCTCGCACTCGGTGCCGTTTCCGCGAATGCGGCGGCCGGCGGCAATGGTGGTGGTGGCGGCAACGGCGGCGGTCATGGGGCAGGCGGCTCCGGCGGCAACGCGGGCGGCATGTCCGGCGGCCACATGAGCGGCCAAGCGCTCAGCAACTCGAACGGCTTCCAGTCAGGCGACCGCGACAAGGGCCTCGCGCGCGCCGCCGATCGTTCCGACACGATCGCCGATCGTGCGGGTACGCAGCCGGGCCATGCTCACAGCCAAACGCACGGCCATACCGCGCATGCATCGACGTCCACGCATCACGCGCATCGCAAGGCATTCGGCCACACGCTGTAAGCGCAGCGCTGCATGGCACGGAAGGGCGCTTCGGCGCCCTTTTTTCATGCCGGCCGCGCCAGGCATCGACCCCGATTTGCAACTAGCCGTAACCACGCACACGAACGCTCGAGAATACAGATGGGCTTTCATGCGAATGACAGGCGGCTCAGCTCCCGCAAGCGATGAGCATCGGCGTCGCCGCCCGGTCCATGAAAAAAGAGCGGCTCATCGCCGCCCTTCGTTTCAGCGTCCCGCGCTCGCCAGCGGCGCGATGGTTGCAGCAGGCTCGAACAACGCATCCGCCTGCCTGACGCGCACGAATCGCGCGGCATCTTCCCCGTCCACCAGCGCACGGAAATGCGCTTCACCGCACGCGAGCTTCGCGCGCTCATGCTCGCTCGTCACGTCGCCATCGGCATTCGGTGTATCGACGACGAAATACAGCCGCTCGCCGCCATCCTGCTCCGCGAGCACCGCCCAGTCCGGGTGATAGCTGCCGAGCGGCGTCGGCACGCGAAACCACGCGGGCAGCTTCGCGTACAGCTTCACGCCGTCGTGCGCTTCCAGCGCATCGGCGAACGCACGTTCCGCGTCGGTCTCGCACACGACGGCCTCGTGGATCGACTTGCGCGCATCGGGACGCAGGTTGCGCAGATAACCGGTCAGCGCCTCGCTCTCGAACGATTCGAGCGCATGCACGTTGCGTTCGCCGAGCCTGCGGTACGCGATGCCCGCGACCAGCGCGAGCCGCTTGCAGCGGTTGATCGCGTCGGCGGCCAGCGCGATGAACTGCTGCGGATTCACGCGGAAATCGTCGAGCCGGCCGCTGTCGGCCAGGATCGTCGCGAGCGAGCGGCGCGTGAGCTGCGTGCGGTCCTGCAGCTCGGTGAGCAGGTCGGGCAGCGGCAGCTCGCCTTCGTCGATCAGCACCGTGCCCGCGCCGGCCACCTCGACCGCCTCGATGCCGGCCTTGCCGATGTCGATCTCGGCCTTGCGCCACTGCAGCCGGGCGCGCGCGATGTCCGGCGCGTCGCGCAGCGCGGCCGTGCAGTCGCGCACGAGCTTCGCGTTGTCGAACGCGACGCTGTACACGGTGCGGTGGCGGATACGGTCCCACAGTGCGCGGAAGTCGTCGCCGAACACGACGGCCTTGCCCGACGCGTCGCGGCGCAACGCGATCGCGCGCCGCTCGTCCGCATTGCGGACGGCGAAGCGGCCCGACAGCTTGCGCAGCGTTGCGACGATCGGCGCGCGCAGCGTCTCGAACGCCTCGGGCAGCACGAGCGCGCTCTGGCGCAGCGCATCCTTCAGCCGATCGAGCACCTTGCCCTGCGCGTCGACGTAGCCCTGCTCGTGCAGATGCGTCCACAGCACGCGCGACAGCTCGATGCCGAGCGCATGCGCGGGCCCGTCGCCTTCCTGCACCGGCAGCGCCGCGAACTGGTGTTCCTCGACGATCCCGAAGCGGATGCCCGTATCGGCCTCGATCTCCTTCTGCAGGTTCTCGGCAAACGACTCGTAGCGCTCGGTCGCGATCACGGTCAGCGTGTTCACGCCCGGGTCGCGCACACGCTCGCCGTCCTGGTCGACGGCGAGGCGCAGCCCCCGGCCGAGCGTCTGGCGTCGCTCGCGCTCGGTCTGGATGTCGCGCAGCGTGCAGATCTGGAACACGTTCGGGTTGTCCCAGCCTTCCTTCAGCGCAGAGTGCGAGAAGATGAATTTCAGCGGCGTGTCGAACGACAGCAGCGCTTCCTTCTCGCGCATGATGAGGCCATACGCGCGCTCGGCGTTCTCGCGTGCGGCGGCGCTGCTCTCGCTCGTGTCGGTCCAGCCGCCCTTGCGGTCGATCGAGAAGTAGCCGTTGTGCGCGCGCTCGACCTCGAGCGCGACGTCGACGCCGTCGAACAGCGCACGGTATGCCGGCACGCGGGCCGCGCGCGCATATTCCTCTTCGAAGATCAGCGCGTAGTCGCCCTTCACGGGCATCCCGTTCTCGTCGTAGCGGCGATAGCGTTCGACCGAATCGACGAAGAACAGCGACAGCACCTTCACGCCGCGCTCGGCCAGCCGCAATTCCTTGTCGAGATGCTCGCGGATCGTGCGGCGGATCATCTCGCGCTGCACGGCGAGCGTGTCGATGTCGCCGAACGCCTCGCCGAGCGACAGGAACGCCTCGCCTTCCGGATGGCGCAACTCGACGTACTCGGCGCCCTTCACCGCATGGACTTCGCCGACGCGCAGCCCCGCATACAGGGCGCGCTTCGTCAGGCGTTCGAGATCGTCGCCGTCGGTCGCCGACACGATCTGGCGCTTCACGCCGGCCGCGGTCGCGACGTCCAGCTCGATGCGCGCGCTGATCGCGCCGCGCCGGTTCGACACGCCGACGAGCCGCACGTACGGCTTGTTGTGCGCATCCTCGACGATCGCCGACGCGATTTCGATCTGCTTGACGAGCTTGCGCTCGTACGCATCGACCGCGTCGAGCCGGTACACCATGTGATGACGGTCGACGTGCGTCGCCGAATAGCGCAGCGTGCAGAGCGGCGCCATCGCGGCGAGCGCTTCGCGCCCGCGCCCCTCGAGCCCGCCGTCGACGCTCTGCGGCTCGTCGACGATCACGATCGGCCGCGTCGCGCGGATCAGGTCGATCGGCTTCTCGCCGCCGGTCTTTTCGCTGTCCTTGTAGAGATTGTTGATCTCCTTCTTGTTGATCGCGGCAACCGTCATCACCATGATCTGGATCGCCGCGCTCGCCGCGAAGTGGCGCACCTGGCCGAGCTTCGCGGAGTCGTACAGGAAGTAGTCGTACGGCACGCCCGCATACAGCGCGCGGAAATGGTCCTCGGTGATCGACAGCGTCTTGTGCACGCCTTCCTTGATCGCGATCGACGGCACGACGATCACGAACTTCGTGAAGCCGTAGCGGCGGTTCAGCTCGAAGATCGTGCGCAGGTACACGTAGGTCTTGCCGGTGCCGGTCTCCATCTCGACGGTGAAGTCGCGCGAGCCGGGCAGGCCGGACGGCGGCAGCCCGCCGCGCAGTTGCACGTCGGCGAGATTGCGCGCGAGCGCGTCGTCGGTCAGCGACAGCCGGTTGCCGACGCCTTGCTCCGACACCGCGAAGCCGAGCGAGCCTTGCGCGGCGGCCGTCGTGCCGGGCGCGGCGTTCGCGAGCACGCTGAAGTCGCCGCGATACGATTCCTGGCCGCGAAACAGGTCGCAGACGGCGTCGATCGCCTCGCGCTGGTAGTCGAGATCCGCTTCGAAATGCAGCCGCATCACAGGCTCCGCACGCGCTTCACGCCGTGCTGCTCGAGCAGCGCGGCGAGATTGAGCTTCGCGACGTCGTCGACGAAGCCGCTGTCGCGGAACAGGCACGTGACGTCGCGCGTCGCACCGGTCGCGTCGAGCAGCTCGACGATGCCGTCCGAGAGCGGGCCCGCGTCGTCGCGCGAAATGCGCGCATCGAAGCACGCGATGATCGAGCGGCCGATCAGATGCACGGTCTTGCCGGCGACCCGGTGATGCTCGACCGGCGTGCACAGATCGAGGCCGAGCTTCAGCGTCAGCTCGGCGAGCAGGTCGTCCTCGCTGCGGCCGGTCTTCACGTGCTCGACGGACGCGAACAGCGCGTGGTCGAAGTCGTCGCGGCGCGGATCCCATTCGATCACGTTGGTCGTGTCGAGCCGGTACACGCGGAAACCGAGGTCGCCATAGCTTTCCGGATAGTCGCGCGCGACCTGCTGCGCGGCGCGGCGCAGGCGTTCCTTCGTGATCTCGGCGAGCGTCGTCGGCTTCTTCAGCTTCGCGCAGAAATCGGCGGCCGCGAGCTGCGTCTTGTCGCGCCGGTCGAGCGTCTCGGGCAGCTGCACGAGGATGTAGCGGCGCGCGCCGCCGTCGGTCGCGTTCACCTGCATCACCGCGTGGCCGGTCGAGCCGGAGCCCGCGAAGCAGTCGAGCACGATGTCGTCGCCGCGCGTGCACCAGCCGATCACGGCCGCCGCGAAATCGACCGGCTTCGGCTGGTCGAACGGGATGCCGAGCGTTTTCAGCAGCGCGTCGTCGGAGCCGGCGAACGGCAGCACCGACGGCACGTTCTCGTACATGTTCTCGTCGAGGTAGTAGATCCGCTGCGGCTGCGTGGTTTCATCCGGGCCGAATTCGATCTGGCCGCGCTCGATCAGCGCCTGCATCGTCGCGGGCGGATTGCGCCAGCCGCGGGCCGGCATCGCGCACGGCTTGCCGGTGACCGGGTGGATCAGCGGCGTGAAATACTCTTCCGGCGCCTTCTTCTTGTTCGGCCATGCCATCGACACGAGGCGGTACACGCGCCCGTCGGCCGACAGCCGGTCGTACATCACCTCGCCGCCGGACAGGTTGGTCTGCGCCTTCATCCACGCGCGGTATGCCTTCTGCGCGTCCTTCGCGTTGCCGCTGCGGTACACCGCGTCATGCGCGGCGTCGAGCATGCGCTGCGCGTTGCGCTTCGGGCGCTTCAGCGGCGCCTGTTCGAGCAGCGTCTCGGCGTTGCGCGCGAACAGCACCAGCGATTCGTGCTGGTACGCGACGCCGCGCGCGTCGCCCTTCGGATTGCGCTTGTCCCACACGGCCACGCCGAGCTCGTTCTCCTCGCCGAAGATCTCGCGCAGCATCAGCACGAGCGCATGCACCTCGTGCTCGTCGATGTGCACGGCGATCAGCCCTTCGTCGGACAGCAGCGCGTGCGCGAGCTTCAGGCGCGGATACATCATGTTCAGCCAGTCGGTGTGGAACCGGCCGTTCGCCTCGGTATTGGTGCTGCGCTTCACGCCGCCGTCGGTCTGGCCCGTCATCGCCAGGTAGTGGCGGATGCTGTCGCTGAAGTCGTCCGGATAGACGAAATCGCTGCCGGTGTTGTACGGCGGGTCGATGTAGACGAGCTTCACCTTGCCTGCGTAGCTCTTGTGCAGCAGCTTCATCACGTCGAGGTTGTCGCCCTCGATCACGAGATGGCGCGTGTCGTCCCATGCGACGCTGTCGTCGGGGCAGGGGCGCAACGTGCCCGTCGACGGCGTGAGCGCGGCCTGGCGCGCGCTGCGCTTGCCGTGCCAGTGGAAGCCGTAGCGCTCGTCGGCGGCGCCGACGGTGCGCTCGCCGACCAGCGCCTTCAGCACGTCGACGTCGACCGACGCGCCGTCCGGGCCTTCGGTCACGAGTTCGGGGAACAGCGCCTTCAGGCGCGCGACGTTGTCGGCGATGAAATCCGTCGACATCGCCTGCGGGCTCTCCGCATCGAGTTTCTGCATCGTTTTTTCCATCGGAGCCCGGCCGCGTGCGCCAGGACGTCGGGCGCACTCACGGCACCGGCGGCAATGGCCGCCCGGGCAAACCCGAAACGCTAGCGAGTCGGTCGGCGCAGGTCAAGCACCGATGCGAGGCGATCGTGCGTGGATCGGCCGCGATCGCCCGTCCCGCGGGCCGCAGGCGGCTTCGGAGGGGTTGTCGCGGCGGTGGCCGGCGGGCGTCCGGCGGGGGCTGCCGAGCGAGCTGAAAACGAGGGCCGAAAACGATGAAAAAAGGGCACGGTTGGCGCAGTGCGCCGGCGTGCCGGCGTGAGAGTCCCGATTAGATACGCTGCGAAAAGCAAGAGGGACAGCGTGAATATCCCGCACGCTTGCCGAGTATTCGCCTCAGCGCCACCCCAGCAACACCCGCCCCATCGCATCGAGCCCCATGTCGAACAGGTGCGACACGAACGGCACGAGGTTCGGGATCATCAGTTGCACGAGCAGCAGCCCGACCAGCATCGTGACCGGAAAGCCGATCTGGAAGATGCCGATCTGCGGCGCCGCGCGGTTCAGGATCCCGAGCGCGAGGTTCGCGATCAGCAGGGCCGCGACCACCGGCAGCGCGAGCAGCAGCCCCATCTCGAACACGGTCGCGCCGAACGCGGCGAGCGTGCGCCAGCCGGGTGCGTGCAGCAGGTCGCCCGACACCGGCAGCGTCTGGAACGACGCGGCCAGCGCGGCGAACACCTGCAGGTGGCCGTCCACCGCGAGGAACGCGAGCATCGCGATCGCGTTCAGGAAGCGCCCCATCACCGGCGTCGCGCCGTTCGAATGCGGGTCGAAGAAGGTCGCGAAGCCGAGCCCCATCGACAGCCCGATGAAGTCGCCGGCCGCCTCGACGGCCGCGAACACGAGCTGCATCGTGAAGCCCAGCGCGATGCCGATCAGGAACTGCGTGACGACGATCCAGATGCCCGGCGCGGAGAACACGGTGACGTCCGGCATCGCGCCGAGCGTGGGCGCGACGACCAGCGCCATGAACGCGGCGATGCCGATCTTCACGCGCACCGGCACCGCGGCATGGCCGACCACGGGCGCCGTCGCGACGAGCGCGAGCATCCGCACGAACGGCCACAGGAAGGCGGTCAGCCAGCCGTTGAGCTGCGCGTAGGTAACCGAAAACATTGGGGCGGAGCGGAGCCGGGCGCGCCGGTCAGCCGGCGCCGAGCGTCGCGACGTGCAGCAGCGTCTGCCGCAGGTAGTCGAGCATCGTCGTCAGCATCCACGGGCCGGCGATCACGAGCGTCGCGGCCACCGCGAGCAGCTTCGGGATGAACGACAGCGTCGATTCGTTGATCTGCGTCGCGGCCTGGAACAGGCTCACGACGAGGCCGACCGCGAGCGCGACCAGCAGCAGCGGGGCGGCGAGCAGCAGGCCGACCATCATCGCCTGGTGCGCCAGCGTCATCACCTGTTCGGGCGTCATCGCGCGTGTCCTCCGCTTACGTGAAGCTCTGCGCGAGCGAGCCGATCAGGAGCTGCCAGCCGTCGACCAGCACGAACAGCATCAGCTTGAACGGCAGCGACACGGTGGACGGCGACACCATCATCATCCCCATCGACATCAGCACGCTCGCGACGACCATGTCGATGATCAGGAACGGAATGAAGATCGTGAAGCCGATCTGGAAGCCGGTCTTCAGCTCGCTCGTGACGAACGCGGGCACCAGCAGCGACAGCGGCACGTCTTCGGGGCCCTGCATCGGCGCGGCCTTCGAGATCTTCGCGAACAGCGCGAGATCGGTCTCGCGGGTCTGCTTCAGCATGAAGGTCTTGAACGGCGCGACGCCGCGCCGCACGGCCTGCTCCATCGGCATCGAGCCGTCGGAGAACGGCTTGTAGCCGTCGGCGTACGCACGGTCGAGCACCGGCGACATCACGAAAAAGGTGAGGAACATCGCGAGGCCGACCAGCACCTGGTTCGGCGGCGTCGTCGCGGTGCCGAGCGCCTGGCGCAGCAGCGACAGCACGATGATGATGCGCGTGAAGCTCGTCATCATCAGCAGCATCGCCGGCAGGAACGACAGCATCGTGAGCAGCAGCATCGTCTGCACGCTCAGCGAATAGGTGGTGCCGCCGTTCGGGCCCGGGCTCGTGTTGAACGCGGGCAGGCCGGCCGCCTGCGCGCAGGCGAGCGCGGGGGCGAGGCCGAGGATCAGCGCGGGCGCGAAGCGCGCCGCGCGACGCAGGAATTCGTGTTTCATCGGAATGCAGATACGGAAAGAGGGCGCGACGCCATGTCAGCGGTTGTCCTTGCCGCGCCCGAAGCGCTTCGCGGCTTCGCCCGCGAGCGCATCGCGAAACCGCGCGCCGAACGTGCCGGGCTGGCCGCGATCGGCCGAAGGCGTGCCGGCGGGAAGGTCGGCCGACGCCGGCGCCACCGCCGAGCCGGCCGGCAGCGTATGCAGCAACCGCACGTTGCCCGGCGCGACGCCGAGCACGAGCCAGGTATCGCCGATCTCGACGATCGTCGCGCTTTCCTTCGCGCCGAGCCCGACGCTCGACACGACCTTCAGCGGGCCGCCGCGCCGTGCGGGCTGGAACCCGAAGCGGCGCGCGAGCCACGCGCAGCCGAACACGAGGCCGATCACGACCGCGAGCCCGACGAGCGTCTGCAGCACCGCGCCGACGCCGAGCGACGGGACGGCCGAGCCGACCATCACGCTCGACGCGATGGAACCGGCGTTGTTCACCGCGTTCATATCGGCGGCGCCGGCCGGCACGCATGCGAGCGACGCCGCAATGGCGACGGCAGCCGCCACCGGAGTCGCGACGCGCACGCGGCGGCCGGGCGCGACTGCGTTCATCGATTCAGCTTCCGGATGCGTTCGGCCGGCGTGATGATGTCGGTCAGCCGGATGCCGAACTTGTCGTTGACGACCACGACCTCGCCCTGCGCGATCAGGCAGCCGTTCACGAGCACGTCCATCGGCTCGCCGGCCATGCCGTCGAGCTCGACGACCGACCCCTGCGCGAGCTGCAGCAGGTTGCGGATCGCGATCTTGGTACGGCCGAGCTCCACGGTCATCTTGACCGGGATGTCGAGAATCATCTCGATGTCGTTGTGCGTCGAGCTGGCCGCGGCCTTCGACAGCGGCTGGAACACGCCGGCGCCGGTCGCGCCCGCCTGCACCGGCTGCAGGTTCTGCTCGGCAAGCGCGGCGGCCCAGTCGTCCAGGCTCTGATCTTCCTGCGCCGCCGCAGGTGCCGCCTGCGCGGCCGCCGCCGATTCCGCGAGCGCCGCGTCGGCGAGGGCCTGCGCGTCGAGTTCGGGCGTCTGGTTCAGCTCACTCATATCCACCTTCCTTCATCGTGTCGCTCGCGCTGATCATCTTCTGCACGCGCAACGCATATTGACCATTGAAAATGCCGTAGCCGCATTCCATCACCGGCACGCCGTCGACCTTCGCGGTGATCGTGTCCTCGATCTCCAGCGGCAGCACGTCGCCCGCACGCAGGTTCAGGATCTTCTCGAAGGTCGACGGGATCTCCGCGAGATTCGCGCTCAGCTCGACCTCGGCCGACTGCACCTGCTGCGACAGCACGCGCACCCAGCGGCGATCGACCTCGAGCGCCTCGCCCTGGATCGGCGAGCTCAGCACGTCGCGGATCGGCTCGATCATCGAGTACGGCATGCAGATGTGCAGCGTGCCGCCCGTCGGCCCGAACTCGATCGAGAACTGCGTGACGATCACGATCTCGTTCGGCGTCGCGACGTTCGCGAACTGCGTGTGCATCTCCGAGCGCACGAATTCGAACTGCAGCGGCCGCACGCTCTTCCACGCGGTCGCGTAGTGCTCGAACACGAGGTTCAGCAGCTTGCCGATGATCCGCTGCTCGGTGGCCGTGAAGTCGCGGCCCTCGACGCGCGTGTGAAAGCGCCCGTCGCCGCCGAACAGGTTGTCGACGACGAAGAACACGAGGTTCGGGTCGAACACGAACAGCGACGTGCCGCGCAGCGGCTTCACGTGCACCAGGTTCAGGTTCGTCGGGATCGGCAGGTTGCGGGTGAACTCGCTGTACTTCTGCACCTTCACCTGGCTCACGGAGATTTCCGCCGTGCGCCGCATGAAGTTGAAGATGCCGATCCGCAGCAGGCGCGCGAAGCGGTCGTTGATGATCTCGAGGCCGGGCATCCGGCCGCGGACGATCCGCTCCTGCGTCGCGATGTTGTAGGGGCGGACGCTCGACAGGTCGCGCTGCTCGTCGACCGTGTCGGTTTCGCCCGTGACGCCCTTGAGGAGGGCATCGACCTCCTCCTGGGACATGAACTCCTGGTGGCCCATGCGCGCTCCTTTTGCGGCCGCGTTACTGGACGACGAATTCGGTAAACAGCACGTCGTCGACCTTCGCGCGCTGGTTGCCCGGCTGCGTCGGCTGCTCGATCAGCTCGCGCAGTTCCTTCGCGAGCGAATGCTTGCCTTCCGGTGTCGCGAGATCCTCGGGATGCTTGTTCGACAGCGCGAGCAGGATCCGGCTGCGGATTTCCGGCATGCGCGCGGTCAGCTGCTCCTGCGCCTTCGGGTCGGTGAGCTTCAGCGACAGGCCGACTCGCAGGTAATGCTGCACGCCGTCGTCGGACTGCAGGTTCACGGTCAGCGGGTCGAGCGGGAAGAACACCGGCGCGGCGAGCGGCGCCGGTTCGGCGGGCGCGCTCGCGTGGCCGACGCCCGCCTTGCTCAGGAACACGTACATGCCGCCCGCGGCGGCGGCGGCCGCGCCCAGCGCGATGACGGCGATGAGCGCGATGCGCTTGAACTTGCCGGAGGAAGCCGGCTTGTCGGCAGTCGGGTTTGCAGTCGTGGAGGCCATGTGAATGCGTGCGTGATGTCTCGTAGCATGCATTGTTCGGCATCCGGGCCGAGCCCGATGGGCGGAAAAGAGGGGGGAATTGCGGCTATCTCAGCCGATTGTCGGCGGGTGCGGGCTCGAGGCAGGGCTGGAATGGCGGGGCGACGACTGGCCCACGCCGCTGCGGTGCGTTGGGAGGGCGAGCTGCGGCGCCCGCCCCGTGCGGTGTCAGATCGGCAGCAGCGACAGCAGCGGCGCGATCAGCACCATCGCGACGCCCGCGATCATCATCGTGAGGCTCGACACGACGCCTTCCTCATTGCCGATCTCGCGCGCCTTCGCGGTGCCCACGCCGTGAGCGGCCGCGCCGAACAGCGCGCCGCGCGCGAGCCGCGTGCGCATCGGCACCAGCGCGAGCACGATTTCGCCGAGCAGCATCCCGCAGATGCCGGTCGCGATCACGAAGAGGGCGGTGAGGTCCTTCGGCGCATGGATCTTGTCGGACACGGCGAGCGCGAACGGGGTCGACACCGAGCGCGTCATCAGCGAGCGCTGCAGTTCGGGCGATAGGTGCAGCAGCTTCGCGAGCAGCAGCGACCCGCACACGCCCGCGCCGATCCCGACCGCGACGCCGACCGACAGCGACAGCCAGTGGCGGCGGATCAGCTCGCGATATTCGTAGATCGGCACCGCGAACGCGATCGTCGCCGGGCCGAGCAGCCACATCAGCCAGCGCGTGTCGCGGAAGTAGACCGAATACGGGATGCCGGTCAGCAACACGAGCAGCACCAGCACGCCCGGCACGAACACGAGCGGCGAGAACAGCAGCGTCTTCTTGTACGCGTAGAGCCGCTTCGACGCGAAATACAGGACGACCGTCAGCACGAAGCAGCCGACGGAGATCGCCGTATTCACGTGGTCGACGGACAGGCTGGACAATAGCGCGGGCATCGCGGGCTCCGGCTCAGTGGGCGGACACGGTGGCGAGGCGCGCGCGGCGGCGTTGGGCGAACACGCGCTGCGCGGCCAGCCGGCGTTCGAGCTTCGCGGCGAGGTCGACCGCGACGGCCACCGCGACCATCACGAACGCGGTGCCGGCGAGCATGACCAGCGCGATGCGCCAGCCGTCCTCGCGGAACAGCCCGCCGTACTGCACGGCCGCGACGGCGGCCGGCACGAAAAACAGCAGCATGTCGGACAGCAGCCAGTTCGCGCCGTCCTTGACCCAGGCGGGCGCGACGCGGCCCGAGAACAGCAGCACGAGCAGCACCGCGAGGCCGATCACGCCGGACGGCACCGGCAGCCCGACCGCGCGCACGGCCCAGTCGACCGCCATCCACAGCACGCCGAGCGCGGCGGCCTGCAGCACGATCCGGCCCGTGCGCGCAACGGTGCCCGCAGCGGCGGGGCGGGCGGCGGCAGTGGTGGTCGGGTGGGTCATGGCAGGCTCCATACAGATGTTCCGTTGATGGTGTGAGTATAGGGTTTCCCCTAACCATAAATAAAATGACTTGTCTCTATCCTTGTCATTCCAATTCGGAATTCGCTTTGGGTTCGCCGCACCAAACTGGGGAGTCATCGATGGAATTGCGCGCACTGCGGTACTTCGTCGAGGTCGTGCGTCAGCAGAGCTTCACCGCGGCCGCCGACCGGCTGTTCGTCACGCAGCCGACCATCAGCAAGATGGTGAAGGCGCTCGAGGACGAGATCGGCTCACCGCTGCTGCTGCGCGACGGCCGGCAGATGGTGCTGACCGACGCGGGGCGGATCGTGTTCCAGCGCGGCCAGGACGTGCTCGCCGCGCAGGCGCAGCTGCAGTCGGAGCTGAACGATCTCGGCACGCTCGGGCGCGGCGAGCTGACGATCGGCATTCCGCCGCTCGGCGGGTCGCTGTTCACGCCGATCATTGCCGCGTACAAGCAGCGCTATCCGAACATCGAGCTGAAGCTGTTCGAGCAGGGCGCGCGGATGATCGAGGCCGCGCTGATGTCGGGCGAACTGGAGCTCGGCGGGCTGCTGGAGCCGGTCGATCCCGGCACGTTCGAGCGGCTGCCGATGGTGCGCGCGCCGCTATGGCTCGTCGCGCCGCGCGAGTCACGCTGGGAGGATGACGCGGCCGTGCCGCTCGCCGATCTCGCGCGCGAGTCGTTCGTGTTCTATGCGGAAAGCCTCGCGCTGCACGATGCGGTGCTCGACGCGTGCCGGCAGGCCGGCTTCACGCCGTCGATCGTGAGCCGCAGCGGTCATTGGGACTTCATGGCCGCGCTGGTGCACGCGGGCGTGGGCATCGCGCTGTTGCCGGAGCCGTACTGCCGGCGGCTCGATGCGCGGCAGTTCACGTGCCGGCCGATCGTCGAGCCGGAGATCACGTGGGCGATCGCGCTCGGCTGGCTGAAGAAGGGCTACCTGTCGCACGCGGCGCGGGCCTGGCTCGACGTCGCGCGGGCGACGCTACCGATCGCGTCGGGCGACGACCTGGCCTTTGGGGGATTGCGGGCGCGGGAGTGAGGCCGGAGCGATGGCCGGTGGAATCAGACGTGCTGGATCGGGCGGGCACTCAATGCCCCATCGCCGGCCCCGCTCCCTTCCGCGGCTTCGTGATCCATACCAGCGCCGCGAGCGCGATGAACACGCCGGCCGACAGGTGGAAGAAGTCGTTGGTCGCCATCATGAAGCCCTGCTGCGTGACGAGCTGATTGAGCTGCGCATTGGCCGTCTGCCCGACGATCCCGAGCTGCGCGAGCGCGCCCTGGTAGTCGGTCGTGTTCTGCGCGTAGACGCTCACCGATTCCGACAGCCGTGCGTGGTGGTAGATCGCATCGTTTTCCCAGAACGTCGAGCTGGCCGCGGTGCCGATCGCGCCGGACAGCGTGCGCAGGAAGTTCGACAGCCCCGACGCGCTCGCGAGCCGCTCGTCGGAAATGCTCGACAGCGTGATCGTCGTCATCGGCACGAAGAAACACGCGACGCCGATCCCCTGCACGAGCCGCGGCAGGATCACGTGGTTGAACGGCACGTCGAGCGTGAACGTCGAATTCCAGACCGACACGCCCGCGAACACGATGAACGCGAAGCTCGCGACCATCCGCAGATCGAGCCGGTGCATGTTGCGCCCGATCAGCGGCGACAGCACGAGCGCGAGCAGCCCGACCGGCGCGGTCGCGAGGCCGGCCTTGCCGGCCGTGTAGCCCATCACCGTCTGCAGCCACAGCGGGAAGATCACGACCGAGCCGAAGAACGCCATGAAGCCGAACGAGATGATCAGCGCGCCGAGCGCGAAGTTGCGGTCCTTGAACAGCGACAGGTCGACCACCGGCTCCTTCTCGGTCGCCTCCCACACGAGCATGAACGCGAGCGACACGACCGCGATCAGCGCGAGCGCGACGATGAAGGTCGAGTTGAACCAGTCGCGGTCCTTGCCGAGGTCGAGCATCATCTGCAGGCACGACACGCCGATCACGAGCAGCGCGAGGCCGACCGCATCGATCCGCTGCCGGCTCGTCTTCGTCTCGCGGCCGCGCAGCAGGAAGTACGCGCAGGCCGCCGAGAAAATGCCGATCGGCAGGTTGATGTAGAAGATCCACGGCCACGTGTAGTTGTCGCTGATCCAGCCGCCCAGCAACGGGCCGAAGATCGGCGCGACGATCACCGTCATCGCCCATAGCCCGAGCGCGAGCCCGCGCTTCGCCGGCGGGTAGCTGCGCATCAGGATCGTCTGCGACAGCGGCACCATCGGGCCCGACACGAGGCCCTGCAGCAGCCGGAACGCGATCAGCGTCTCGAAGTTCGACGCGAGGCCGCACAGCGCCGACGCGATCGTGAACGCGAGCACCGACAGCGTGAACAGGCGCACCTCGCCGACCCGCCGCGCGAGCCAGCCGGTCAGCGGCACCGCGATCGCGGACGCGACCGAATACGACGAGATCACCCACGTGCCTTCGCTCGTCGCGACGCCGAGGCTGCCCGAAATGGTCGGCACCGCGACATTCGCGATCGACGTGTCGAGCACTTCCATGAAGGTGCCGAGCGCGAGCCCGACGGTGAGGAGCGCGAGCGCGCCGCCGGTGAGCGGCGCGGGTTGGGCGGCAGGCGGCGTGGCGGATGCCGTGGTAGCGGACATCGGAATCTCCTAGACGCGGCGCGCGCGACGCGCCGGCACAACGCACGGGCGCGCGATACCGCGCGGCCCGGCCGGGTGGAACGGGTGAGGAGAGAGACGGAGCATGTGTCTTGTCATCTTCTGCCCAGACAGAGAAATAAGCGAATGCTTAACCTAGACATCGGGCCTCCCGCGCTCAGCAGTCCGGTTCGTCAGGTTTCGGGCAGCCGGCGTCGCCGGGCCCGTTGGCGATGAACCGCTGCAGCAGGCCGGTGAGCGTCGCGAGTTCGTCGGCCGAGAAGCCGGCGAGCTGCGCGTTCAGCGCGGTCGCGATCAGCGACGGCAACGCGCGGGCCGCCTCGGCGCCGCGCTCGGTCAGCGTCAGCTCGATCATCCGGCGGTCCTGCTCGCTGCGCGAGCGCGCGACCAGGCCCTTGCGCTCGAGACGGTCGAGCATCCGCGTCATCGAGCCGCTGTCATACGACATCTTGCGCGACAGCTCGAACGGCGTGCGCGCATAGCCGCGCGACAGCAGCAGGATCACGCCGATCTGCTGCGCGGTGAGGTCGTGCGGCTCGAGTGCGCGGTCCATTCGCTCGACGAGCGCCTGCCGGGCCTTGGTCAGGTAATAACCGAGGCTCGTTTCCAGCGCGATGGTGTCGGGATCGTAGAGGCCGCCGTTCATGCGATTGCGCACGCCGCAACAGTGCGTTTCAGGTCAAAACGCGCCCAGTATCTTGAAAAATGATTGCTTAGTCAATATTATTTCAGTCAACCAGTTACGACGTGCATGTTGCACTGCCGGAGACTATGTTCTGACCGCTTTGCCCGCGCTGCCGGGCCCCCGAGGATGTTCGCGATGCTGTTCCTGAAAAATGCCGCCGGCGCGCTGCGCCGCAACCTGACCGATACCGCTCATCATGTGTTCTCCGGGCCGCACCGCGGCTGGAAGATCGCGCTGTACGTGACGATGCTGGTGGTACCGGGCGGATCGCTCGCGGCGCTCGGGTTCGCATGGTTCGATCATCGCCGGCAGCGCAACGCGAAGGACGCCGCCCGCCGCACGGGCCAGCCGGCGGGAACGGAGCCATCGACATGGCGGTCCGCCGCCGCCCCCGTTCCAGTGCCCGTGCGCTGCCACTGAAGCCACGCCGCTTTTGCCATCCCGACTGAACGCCGGCCGCGCCCGTCGCGGCCCGGTGTGGTCCGCGCCGCATCGCCTGTCTGTTTCGTCCGCAAGCAGTCCGTAATGGTAATGGCCGGTAAACCGGCCGGCCGCGCCGGTAACACATGCGTGCCGCCGCGCGCCGTACCCTTAGGGCTGCGCGGCTTTCCCGCCGTCAGTTACCATTTGTCCGCCAGCGGCACAACGACCGCATCGCGCGGCGCCGCTCGCCGGCCGTCGCGCCCAGACAGGAAAACCACGATGCCGTACGCCCCCCTCCCGCGCGCCTTTCGCCCGCTGAGCGCCGCCGTCGCCGTTGCGACGGCCGTGCTGCTCGCCGGATGCGCCGTCGGGCCCGACTATCACCGGCCCGACACGTCGATCCCCGCCGCCTTCAAGGAAGCGCCGGCCGGCTGGAAGGTCGCGCAGCCGGCCGACCGGGCCGACCGCGGCCCGTGGTGGAGCGTCTACGACGATCCGCAGCTCGACGCGCTGATCGGCAAGCTCAACGCATCGAACCAGACCATCGCGCAATCGGCCGCCGCGTACCGGCAGGCCCGCGCGCTCGTCGCCGAAGCGCGCGCCGCATATTTCCCGACCGTCGGCCTGACCGCGTCGGGCTCGCGCGCACGCTCGGGGCGCACGTCCACGTCGTCGAGCGCGTCGGGCTTCGGCAGCAGTTCGTCGATCAGCAACAGCTACAGCGTCGGCCTCGATGCGAGCTGGGAGCCCGACCTGTGGGGCAAGGTGAGCCGCAGCGTCAGCGCGCAGCGCGCCGGCGAAGCGGCCGCCGCGGCCGATCTCGCGAATGCGCGGCTGTCGCAGCAGGCGCTGCTCGCGCAGACCTACTTCCAGCTGCGCACGTCCGATGCGCTGCAGAAGCTGCTCGACGACACCGTGAAGTCGTACGGCGACTCGCTGAGGCTCACGCAGAACCAGTACGCGCAGGGCGTCGCCGCGCGCGCGGACGTGATCCAGGCGCAGACGCAGCTGCAGAGCGCGCAGGCCGCGGCGATCGACAACGGCGTCGCGCGCGCGCAGTACGAGCATGCGATCGCGACGCTGATCGGCGAACCGGCATCGACGTTCTCGCTGCCGCCGAACCCGCTCACGGCGCAACCGCCGATCACGCCGGTCGACGTGCCGTCCGCGTTGCTCGAGCGCCGGCCCGACATCGCGGCGGCCGAACGCCGCGCGGCTTCCGCGAACGAGCAGATCGGCGTGGCGATCGCCGCGTTCTTCCCGACGCTCACGCTGTCGGCTACCGGCGGCTTCCAGAGTTCGGTGTGGTCGCAACTGTTCACGCTGCCCGCGCGATTCTGGACGGTCGGCCCGCAGCTCGCGGCGACGCTGTTCGACGCCGGCCTGCGCGCCGCGCAGACCGATGCCGCCCGCGCAACCTATGACCAGGACGTCGCCGCATATCGTCTCGCGGTGCTCACCGCGTTCCAGGACGTCGAGGACAACCTCGCGTCGCAGCGCATCCTCGCGCAGGAAGTCGACGTGCAGCGGCAGGCCGTCGACAGCGCCGAGCAAGCGCTCGCGATCGTCACGAACCAGTACAAGGCGGGCACGGTCGCCTACCTGAACGTGCTGAGCGCGCAGACCACCGCGTTTACCGCGCAGCAGAAGCTCGCGACGATCGCCGGCCAGCGGATGGTGTCGTCGGTCGGGCTCGTGAAAGCGCTCGGCGGCGGGTGGGATGCGTCGGACATGGCGCGCGAGACGGGCGACGTGGCGGCACCCGCACCCGTGCCGGCGTCCGGTGCGGCAGCGTCGGCCGCGACCGCACCGTCGGCTGCCGCGCCGCTCGCGCAGAAGTAATCGGGGAAAAGGAGCCGGCGCCGCGCGCGTTCAGCGCATCGCGTCGCCGAAGATCAGCGACACCTGGTTGTTGCCGATCGGGCGGCCGAGCAGGTTCAGCAGCCCCGCGAGGTTCGCCTGCTGCTCGGGCGCCGCGTGCGCGGTGCCGCTAAACGATCCGCGGCCGGGGCCGAAGCTGCCGTGCCCGTCGAGGAACAGCGGGCCCTGCGTCGTCGACAGGTCGAGATCGGCGTCCGCGCCCTTCGCCTGCAGCACCGCGCGGTACGACCCGAGCGGCTTCACACGAGACACGCGCGAACTCATCGAATCGATCGTCACCGTCAGCTGGCCGAACGCGTTGTTGCCGATCATCCGCCAGTCGGTCCAGCCGAGCCGCACGTCGCCCTGCAGGTCGAGCGTGTTGAACGGCGTGCCGAGCCCCGCGAGCAGCGACGCCGGCACGGCCATCGAGCCCGCCGACAGCACCGCGCCGCGCCACGTCGCGTCGAGCGTGACGGCGTCGGGCATCGCCTCGGTCTGCCGCATATGCATCTGCACGCGCCCGGTCAGCAGCGGCCAGAAGCGCGTGGTCCACTGGACCCGGCCGGGCAGCAGCGTCGCCGCGCTCTGGTCCGCGCCCGGCGCGAGCATCAGCGTGCCCGAACCGTGCCACAGCGAGCCTTCCGGATCGACGAGGTTCACGTGTGCGCCGGTCGCACGCGCGACTTGCGGCGCGATCCACGCGGCCGGCGCGAGCGCGACGAGCGTCAGCGCCGTCGCGAGCCCGCCTGCCACCACCCACGGCACCGCGGCGGCAAGCCGCCTGATCCCTGGCCTCATCGGCCGACCGTCGCTGGTTTCATCCACTGCGTCATTTCTGCGTCGAGGGTTGCATCACGGCCGTCAGGTCGACCTGGCCGTCTTCCTTCAGGCCGGTCACGTGCGCTTCGCCGACCTGCACCTTGAACTGCCGGCGCGCGTCGTCGAGCCACTGCGTCCACACCGGAAACGGCACGTTCTTCAACTGGATCTGCACGCCGTTGCCGACGACCTGCACCTGCGCGCCCTGCAGCCCGTGGTCGGACAGCGACGCGGTAAGCGCATCCTTCAGCGCGAGGCCGGTCGGCGCGACGCCTTGCGCGGCGGCGGTCAGCGACTTCGCCTCGTTGGCCTGCGCGGTCATCTGCGCAAGCTCGCTGCGCATCGTCGGCAGCTCGCGCCGGATGCGCGCGCGGCCTTCCTGCGCGGGCGACCACAGCACCGAATATGCGATCGCGACGGCCAGCACGGCACCGCCCCAGCCGAGCAGCGTCCGCTCGCGCTGCGAGCGCTCGCCCCAGAACTGGGCCAGCGTCTGGTTCAGTTGTTCGGTCTTCATGGGCGGCTCCGGATGGTCCATTTGCCGGTGCTGCTGTCGACTTCGCCGGCAAGCCCGTTGCGCGCGAGACGCTGCGGGAAATCGGGGTCGACCTTGACCTCCGGCTTGAAGCCGACGTCGAGCCGCCGGTCGTGATAATCGAGCGACGCGATGCCGTTCAGCGGCAGCGCGCCCATCGAACGCGACAGCCCGCTCGACAGCGCGAGGAAGTCGTTCGGCGACAGCTCGCCCGCCGCGAGGCGCAGCTGATCGAGCTGGCGCTGCATCTGCGCGGGCGGATCGAGCACCGTCGTGGTCTTCGGGAAGGCGGACAGGAGCGTCTCGGTGATCTGCGCGGACAGCGCATCGCGCTCGCGCGACAGCTTCCACCAGTGCAGGTTCATCCCGATCACCGCGACGGCGAGCGTTGCCGCGACGAGGGCGATCGGCACGCGCAGGCGCTTCATCGTCGCGCGGTCGAAGCGCCACGGCTGCGACTCGAATTCGAACTGGCACAGATCGAAGCGCTCGGCGAGCGCACGCCGCGCGAACGTGTCGAACGGCAGCGGCTGCGCACCCGGCAGCAGCGGGCCGTCGGCGCGGCCGACCGACGCGAGCCGCGGCTCCGCGCCCGGCTCGCCGAGTTCGTACAGTTCGACGTCGCCGCCGCCCGCGAGCGCGGCCAGCGTGCCGGCGGCCCGCGACGCGGGCGCCGCGAAACCCTCGCCGAGCGCGCCGCGCGCGATCGCGAGTTCGAGACGCGGCGCGCCAGCCGCGACCGGCAGCGCGCCGGCTTCGACGAGCGCCGGTTCGACCGTGGTCGCCAGCCCGAGCACCGCGGCCACGGCCGTCGGGCGGCCGGCCGGTGCGGTCGCGAGCGTGATCGCGTCGGCCTTGGCGGCCTCGCCGTCGACAGGCGCGTCGAGCGGCGCTTGCGCCGGCTCGCGCGGCGCCGGCAGGCAGCGCGTCGCGGGTACCGCGCTCAGGCGCCGGTGGCCGGCCGCGGCGAACGCGTCGCAGATCGTACGGAACCACGCGCGGTCGACGACGGCCAGCACGCGACGGCCATCGGGCAGCGCGACCGGGTCGAGCGCGATATGGCAGCCGAGCGGATCCTGGATCAGCTGATCCTCGACGATGTTGGGCAGCGCCTGGCGCAGCTTCGGCCCCTTGAGCGGCGGCACGGTCGCGGCCAGCAGCAGCACGTCGCGCGCGGCGACGATCAGCCGCGTCTCGTTCGCGCGCGGCAGCAGCGCGAGCGCGGCGTGGCCCGCGCGCTGCACCTGGCCGGCCTTGTCCACGAGCGTGAACGGCAGCTCGGGCCACTGCCATTCCTGCAACGGCACGGCCGGCTCGCGCGGCGGCAAAGAAACAATCAGCGTGCTCAAGAGCTCCTCTCCCGGATGGCGTCGTTATAGCTGGTCGCGGATGCGCACGACCCGCGTCGAGTGCGTGGTCGGATCACGATACACGAGCGAGGTGCGATCCACCTCCGCGCGATCGTGCTGGATCCGGCCATGCACGATGAAATAGCTGGAATTGACGTCGACGAGGCTCGAGTCGATCGTCACGTTCGGCGCGCCGGCACCGCGCAGCGCGAGCTGCACGTCGCCGACGTTGCGGAAGAACACGGTCTCGCGGCGCGACACGAGCGCCTGCGCGGACGACACGCTCATCCCCGGCACCAGCGCCGCGATCACCTCGGCCGGCGCGGTGTTCATGTTCACCGGCGTCGTGGTCGGCAGCACGGTGACGAACGGGCGCAGCCGCGCGACCATCTCGGGCGTCACGCCGTCGACGTCGAGCAGGTTGTCGACGCCCGACATCACGAGCGGCGCGGGGCCGCGCTCGCCGTCGGACATCCCCGGCTCGTCGGTGAAGTTGCCGGCCTGCATGTCGCCGCCGGCCACCGGCGCGGTCGCGGCCGTACCGGCGCCGGGCAGCGTCGGCGTCTGGAAGCGCGTCGCCGAATGCATCAGGCCCGCGCGCATCTGCAGCGCGATCCGTTTCGCGAACGCGCCGTCGTAGCCGAGCGTCGTCAGCAGCCGCTGGAACGCCTGCAGCTGCATCACGTTGAGCTGCAGCACGCCGGGCGCCGGCGACGACACGAGATTGCGCAGGTTGTACTTCGCCTGCGCGTCCTCGATCGAGCCGGACAGGTAGGTGTCTTCGCCGCCGTTGTCGTTCGGCGCGCCGATCCGGCCGAGGAAGTCCGACAGCTTGGTCTTCGCGATCGGCACGGCCCAGATCCCGCCGAGATAGGTGATGCCGGGCGCCGTATCGCCCTCGGAGCGCAGGATCATGCGCGTCCAGTCGAGCGCGCCGCGTGCGACCCACTGCGCTTGCGCGATCACGCGCTGGTTCTCGATCCGGCGAATCTGCACCTGCTGGCGCCACAGCATCCCCGACACGAGGATCGCCGACAGCGCGACGACGAGCAGCGCGGTGATGATCGCCGCGCCGCGCTCGCGGCGGGCGTGTGTACTTACTGGCGGGCGGCCGGCGAAGCGGGAACGGGGAGGGCGCGCGCGCATCGTCATTCCCCGACGAGGAAGATGCGCGTGACGGGCACGCGCAGCGACGTCGCGCCGATGCTGACCTGCAGCCCCGTCACCGCGCGTGTCGGCGGCGCGTTGCCGATCTGCGGCACCTTCAGCGCATCGTTGTTCTGCGCCAGCGCGTCGTTGGCCGTCTGCAGGTTGGTGGTCCAGCCGACGCGCGGCACGTACAGCTTCGCGTCGATCGCACCGACGCCGCCCATCAGCGCGACCCAGCTCCAGCCGTCGACGCCGCTGTCCTTCAGCACGTCGCGCAAGCGGTTCGCATCGGCGAGCGGCGGCGATGCATAGCGCACGACGCGCCCGCCGGCGATCCGGTAGCGGACCACCTGCAGCCGCGGCGCGGCGCCGGCCAAGTCGAGTGTGCGGACGATCTGCAGCGTATTGCCGGCGACGCCGATCGCCGGCTGGCCGGCTTCGTCGTCGGTCGCGGCGAGCCGCGCGTCGATGCGCATCTGGTCGAACATCTGCGCGAACACACGCTCGTCTTCCATCGCGGACGCGACCTTGTCGCGGCCGCGCATGATCTGGTCGAGCCCGCGCCACGCGAGGATCGCGACCACCGCGAGGATCGCGATCGCGATCATCAGTTCGATCAGCGTGAAGCCGCGCACGCGGCGCGAGCCAGCGAAACGCATGGGACGGCGCCGCATCGGCGCGTCAGAGCGGACGGCTGGTTTCATTCGCGACCACCGTCACCATTTGCGCGAGCACGCCGGGGTGCCCCGGCATGCTCACCGAAATCTGCACGCGCCGGAACACCGGGTTCGGCGTCGTGCTCACGCGCTGCGTGCAGACCATCTGCACGTTGCCTTGCGAACAATCGAAACTCTGCTCGCCGACCTCCGGCCACGCATGCGTGAGCCGCAGCTGCGCGAGCGCGTTGTCGGCGCTCCAGCCGGCCAGCAGCCGGTGGTGGAGATCGGATGCATTGTTCGCCATCGTGCCGACCGCGCGGATCGACGCGGCGAGCGCGACCGCGATGATCGCGAGCGCGACCAGCACCTCGATCATCGTGAAGCCTCGGGAACCGGAAGCCGGGAAGGGCAGGCGACGACGCATCGTCATTGCACCTCGTACCGGCCGTTGCCGGTGCCGACGATCGTCGCGCTGCCGACCGCCGAATGCAGCGTCACGCGCACCGGCATGTCGACGCTTTCGGTGCCGAATACGACCGTGCTCGCGTGCGTGTCGGACCCTGGATAATCGATTTCGGCGCCCGTGACGCCACCGTCCCAGTCGCGCGGACGCAGCAGGTCGTCGCGCAGCGTACGCCAGCCGTCGGGCGAACTCACGTCGAACCGAAAGCCGTGCGCGGTCGGCTGCCACGCGATCGGGCGCGCGCGCACCTGCGCTTCGTCGCCGGCCGTCTCGAACAGCAGCGCGATGCGCTGCGCTTCCTCGCGCAGGTCGGTGCGCGGATTGCGCGTGAGCGACAGCGACGCGAGCGATACCAGCAGGCCCGCGATCACCAGCACGACCAGCATCTCGAGCAGCGTGAAGCCGCGTGCACGCGTGCGTGCCGCGGTCACGGCCGCGCCGCGACGCACACGGCGATCGCGGATAGCGCGGCAAGCGCGAGCGGAGCGCAAGGGCGTGCGAAGGGCGAGCATGAAATGAAGAACGGGGACGATCGTCGGATCGGTCGATGCCGACTTACTGCCACGAACCGATATCGGAATCGTTGCTTTCGCCGCCTTCCTTGCCGTCGGCGCCGTAGCTGAACACGTCGATCTCGCCGTGCACGCCCGGGTTCAGGTACTTGTACCCGTTGCCCCACGGATCGTTCGGCAGGCGCTCGAGATAGCCGCCGTCCTTCCAGTTGTTCGGGATCGGATCGGTGGACGGCTTCTGGATCAGCGCGTTCAGGCCCTGCTCCTGGGTCGGATAGCGGCCGTTGTCGAGACGGTACAGCTTGAGCGCCTGCATGATCGTGCCGATGTCCTGCTTCGCGGCGATACGGCGCGCCTCGTCGGGACGGCTCATGATCTTCGGCACGATCAGTGCCGCCAGGATCCCGAGGATCGCGACCACCACCATGATCTCGATCAGCGTGAAACCGCGCTGACGGCGCACGGCCGCATTACGGCGAGTGATCCACGTTTGCATGACTGACTACCTCTTTCCAAAAAATATCGTCGATTGAGTGACGCACCCGGCGCATCGCGAACGTTTGCCTGACGGCAAGCTTCCGATTCCCCGGGCGCGGAGCACGCATTGTAAGGCGCGCATTGCCGAGGGCTTTCACCCAACGCAAATTTCATATACATCCGTACAATAGCGCGCATGAACGCGCTCTCGATCCGGATCCTCTCCCTCGCCCTCTTCGCGGGTTTGTGCGCGACGGCCACCTACTGGGTCGTCACGCTGTCGGCCCGCGAAGCGCCGCTGCCCGCCGCCGCCGCGCGGTTGCCGATCCGCACCGAGGACGCCGCCGCGCTCTTCGGCGGACAGCTCGACAAGAATCCCGTCCAGGACATCCACCTGTTCGGCATTCTGTCGCTCGGTCGTGGCGCCGCCGCGATCGTCGGTATCGGTGGCGAGCCGCCGCGCGCCGTGTCGCTCGGCGCGGAGCTCACGTCCGGCGCGAAGCTCGCCGAAGTCCGCAGCCGCTCGATCATCATCGACCGCAACGGCGCCCGCGCCGAAGTCCAGCTCCCCGCGAACACGCCGTCCCCCGCGATCTACATGCGTTGAACGGTGGCGGCCTGACTGGCGGTCAGGCCGTCACTGCACCATGTTGTTCAGCTCGATGATCGGCAGCATCACGGCCAGCACGATCACGAGCACGATGCCGCCCATTGCGAGGATCAACAGCGGCTCGAGCAGGCTCGTCAGGAACATCGTGCGCCGCTCGAGCTCGCGCGCCTCGCCTTCCGCCGCGCGGTCGAGCATCGTCGTCACGTCGCCCGTCGCTTCGCCGGAACGGATCAGGTGCACGAGCACCGGCGGGAATGTCTTCACGTTGTTCAGCGCGCGCGACAGCGCGGAGCCTTCGCGCACGCGCACGATCGCATCGTCGATGTTCGCGCGCATCGCGCGGTTCGACAGCGTCTCGCCGGCCGCCTGCAGCGCGCGCAGGATCGGCACGCCGGCCGCGGTCAGGATCCCGAGCGTGCTTGCGAAGCGCACCGTGTTGTAGCCGCGCACGAGCTTGCCCGCGAGCGGCGCGGTCAGCACCCAGCGGTCGAACGCGAGCCGCGGCCCGTCGCGCGACAGCGTCGCCTTCACGAACCACACGACGAGCGCGACCGTGATCAGGATCGCCCACCACCAGTGCCGCACGAACTCCGACAGCGCCATCATCACGACCGTGAGAATGGGCAGTTGCTGCTTCGTGCTCGCGAACACGTTGACGACCTGCGGCACGACATAGCTCAGCAGGAACGTGACGATGCCGAATGCGATCAGCGTGACGATCCCCGGATACGTGAACGCCAGCAGGATCTTCTGCTTCAGCGCGTTGCTCTGTTCGATGTAGTCGGCGAGGCGCGACAGCACGATGCCGAGCTTGCCGGTGTGCTCGCCCGCCGCGACGAGCGCGCGGTAGATTTCCGGGAAGTCGCGCGGATGCTGGCCCAGCGCATTCGCGAGCGAATGGCCGCCGAGCACTTCTGCACGGATCGCGGCCATCAGCTCGCGGATGTAGTCGCGTTCGGCCTGCTCGGTCAGCACGCCGAGCGCCTCGTCGAGCGGCAGCCCCGCGATCAGCAGGCTCGCGAGCTGGCGCGTGAGGATCGCCTGTTCGCGCTGCGACAGCTTGCGGCCGAACGCGAGGCGCTGCGAACGCGCGCCGCGGGTCGCACTGGCGGCCGGCTCGACGACGAGCGGCGTGAGCCCCTGCGTGCGCAGCTGGCCGCGCGCGCCGCGCGCACTGTCGGCATCGATCACGCCTTTCTGCGGTCGCCCCGCCGAATCGATGGCTTCGAAACGGAATGCCGGCATCGCGCTATGCGCCTCCCGTCACGCGCAGCACTTCCTCGAGCGACGTCGCGCCGGCCGCGAGCCAGCGCTCGGCATCGTCGCGCAGCGTGCGCATCCCTTGTGCGCGCCCCGTGGCGAGAATCTCCGCATCGGCCGCGTTGCGGTGGATCAGCGCGCGGATCGAATCGTCGATCAGCAGCAGTTCGTATACCCCGCGCCGGCCCGCATAGCCCGAATGCCCGCACCGGTCGCAGCCGACCGGATGCCACACGGTGCGGCCGTCCTCGTGCCGCTCTTCCTTGCAGGCTGGGCAGAGCTGGCGCACCAGACGCTGCGCGAGCACGCCGAGCAGCGACGACGCGAGCAGGTACGGCTCGACGCCCATGTCGGTCAGACGCGTGACGGCCGAGGCCGCGTCGTTGGTGTGCAGCGTCGCGAGCACGAGGTGGCCCGTGAGCGATGCCTGCACCGCGATCTGCGCGGTTTCGAGGTCACGGATTTCGCCGATCATGATCACGTCCGGATCCTGACGCAGGATCGAACGCAGCGCACGGGCAAAGGTCATCCCGATCCGCTCGTTCACCTGCGTCTGGCCGATGCCGGACAGGTCGTATTCGATCGGATCCTCGACGGTCATGATGTTGGTCGTCGCCGTTTCGAGCCGCGACATCGACGCATACAGCGTGGTCGTCTTGCCCGAGCCGGTCGGGCCCGTGACCAGCACGATCCCGTGCGGGCGGCCGATCAGCTTGTCGAACTGGACGAGCGTGTCGCGGCCCATCCCGAGCGCTTCGAGGTTCAGGCGCTGCGCATCCTTTTCCAGCAGACGGAGCACCGCGCGCTCGCCGTGCCCGGTCGGCAGCGTCGACACCCGCACGTCGACCGGCCGGCCGCCGACGCGCAACGTGATGCGGCCATCCTGCGGCAGGCGTTTCTCGGCAATGTCGAGCTGCGCCATGATCTTGATCCGCGAGATCAGCGCGCCGTGCAGCGCCTTCTTCGGCCGCACGACGTCGCGCAGCGTGCCGTCGACGCGAAACCGCACGACCGACGCATTCTCGAACGGCTCGATGTGAATGTCCGATGCCTGTTCGCGCGCCGCTTGCGTGAGCAGCGCGTTGATCATCCGGATGATCGGCGCGTCGTCTTCCGATTCGAGCAGATCCTCGACTTCGGGGATGTCCTGCATCAGTCGCGACAGGTCGACTTCGCCTTCGACCTCGCCGACGACCTGCGCGGCGCTGCCGTCCTGGCGCGCGTACGCCTGGTTGATCGCCTGCGCGAGCTCGTCGGCCGGCACGCGATGCACGGAAATCGAGCCGAAGTTGCGCGCGATTTCGGCGAGCGCCGCATCGTTCGTGCGCTCGCTGATCCACACCTCGAGCGTGTCGTCGAGCTGGTGCGCGATCAGCACCTGGCCGCTCTTCGCGAAGCCGTACGGCAACAGGCGCGCGGCGAGCGGCGACGGCGGCTGCCGTTCGCCCGGCGCGCCGTCGTGGGTCGAGGACGCGAGCACGTTGCTCACTGCGAGGCTCCCGGCGTGGCGGTCAGCGGCTGTTGCGGCACCGACTGCTGCGGCACGCCTTGCGGCTGCGCGGGCGTCGCCTCGGGCAGCGGCTGGGCCGGCACCGGCGCGACCTGGCGCTGCAACTGCTGGCGACGCATCTTGTCGAGATCGAACAGGTTGCCGGCCGGCGTGCCACCCTGGCTCGGACCCAGCGGCATCGGCGGGACGACCGGATCGTCCTTGTCGCGGATCACGTTGTTGTCCGACTTGTACGCGCCGGTCACGCCCTGGATGTAGTCGTAGCGGTTGGCCGTGACTTCCTGCGCGGTGCTGCGATCGGAGATGATCACCGGGCGCAGGAACACCATCAGGTTGGTCTTCTGGCGCTGCTTCGATTCCGAACGGAACAGCTGGCCGATCCACGGGATGTCGCCGAGCAGCGGCACCTTGCTGTTCGACACCTGGTAGTTGTCCTGCATCAAGCCGCCGAGCACGATGATCTCGCCGTTGTCCGCGAGGATCGTCGACTGGATCGAGCGCTTCGTGAAGGTCGGGCCGGTCTGCGCGTTGGTGGTGCCGCTGACGACCGCCGAATCCTCCGTGTAGAGCTGCAGCTTCAGAATCCCGCCGTCGGTGATCTGCGGCTTCACGTGCAGCGTCAGGCCGACGTCGCGACGGTCGTAGGTGTTGAACGCGTTGCTCGTCGTGCCGCTCGTCAGGTTCGAGTACGAACCGGTCGCGATCGGCACGTTCTGGCCGACGACGATCTTCGCTTCCTCGTTGTCGAGCGTGATCAGGTTCGGCGTCGACAGCACGTTCGCGTCGCTCACGCCCGCGAAATACTGCAGCAGCGCGCCAAGCCCCTGCACGCCGAACATGTTGTGCAGCCAGCCGATGTTGAGGCCCTGGCTCAGGCCCGCGAGATTGGCGGCCAGCCCGGTGGTGGCGGCCGTGCCGCCGCTCGTCAGGTTGACGATGCTGTTGCCCAGGCCGGTTCCGGCCGTCGGTGCCAGGTTCGTGCCGCCGAGGAACTGGCCGCTCGCCACCTGCCACTGGATCCCGAGGTTGCCTTGCGTCGTCGAGTTCAGCTCGACGATCAGCGCCTCGATATAGACCTGCGCACGCCGCGCGTCGAGCTGGTCGATCACCGAGCGCAGGTTCCGGTAGACCGGATCGGACGCGGTGATGATCAGCGAGTTGGTGGCCGCATCGGCCTGGATCATCCCGCCCGGCTGGTTTTCGTCGCTCTTGTCCTTGTCGCCGCCGAGCAGGCCGCCGCTGCCGACGCCACCGCTGCCCGACGCACCGCTGCCGTAGGCCGACGACGAAGACGAACCGCCGCCGAGGCCGCCCGACGGCAGCGGCGGGGTGCCGGACGTGCCGGTCGAGAAGTTTCCGCTCGCCGACGAGCCGCCGCTCTGGTTGAAGCTGTTCGCATCGTTGGACGACGCCGACGAGCCGCTGTCGTTGCCGCCCTTGCCGAGCATCCCGCGCAGCGTCTTCGCGAGCTTGACCGCATCGGCGTTGCGCAACGGCACGACGTGCATGTTGCCGGGCACGCCGCTCGGCGCGTCGAGCTGCTGCACGATGCGCTTCGCCGCCGCGAGGCGCGATGCGCTCGATGCGCGCAGCATCAGCGAATTGGTGCGCGGGTCGGCCGTGACCGACACCTTCAGCGTCGCGTCGCTATTGCCGATCGCGCCGGGGTCGAGCATCTTCTGCAGCTGCGCGGCGAGGTCGATCGCGTTCGCGTTACGCAGCGGTATGACCTGCACCTGCGCACCCGCGGCGCTGTCGACGCCTGCGATGATCTGCGCGATGCGGCGCACGTTGTCCGCGTAATCGGTGACGACGATCGTGTTGTTCGCCGGGTAGGCGGTGACCGTGTTGTTCGGCGAGATCAGCGGCCGCAGCACCGGCAGCAGGTTGTTCGCCGATTCGTTGTGCAGCTCGAACACCTGCGTGATGACCTGGTCGCCGCGTGCGCGCGGCGCATTGCCGATATAGGTCGGCACGCCCTGCAGTTTCGCGTCGGCCTCGGGCACGACCTTCAGCACGCCGTGATCCTGCACGAGCGCGAAGCCCTGCATGCGCAGCGCCGACTGCAGCGTCTTCAGCGCCTGGTCTTCCGGCACGGACCGTTCGGATACGAGGTTGAGCTGCCCCTTCACGCGGGGGTCGACGATGATGGTCTTGCCGGTTGCGGCGCCGATCGCCTTCGCGACCTGGTCGATATCCGCATTCACGAAATTGAGCGTGACCTGAGCGTAGGCGGCTTGCGAGACGATGATGCCGGCGACGATCAGGGTCGTGGCGACGCGCCGCATAACGAAGCGATTTCTTGTCATGGATGAATGGGTCGATGCCGGCTCAGGGCCACTTCCGGCGGTAGTGCTGGGATCCAAGTCCTAAAGAGGCGACATTAGCAGTTTTTCATGTCCGAAATATCACATTGAGCTGAGGACTGTCTCACATACGACATGGTTTCGGCATACCGTATGCAATATGTAAGATTACGGCCTCCGCCAGGCATTCCGGCCATCGCCGCCGTTTTGGGATGAACCGACACCGAAATGCGGTATAAACGGGCTGCCGTCTTTCGAGTGTCAATACGTAACGGACTGCCGGTATGATACGGGCGGCGCGTTTCCATCCGTACGAATAACTGGCACGGGTTTTCCCGATCTTTGCGTCACTTCCTTTTCGTTTTCCGCACCATGAACAGACGGTTCGCTTCGATCGCGTTGATCGCCGCCGGCGTGTGGTTCGCCTGCGGAAACGCTCGCGCGGATTGTTTCGACGAGGCCGCCCGGTACCAGCAGGTCAATCCGCTGATTCTGCGCGCGATCGCGTGGCAGGAATCGCGCAACCGGCCCGCCGCGCTGAACAAGAATACGAACGGCTCGGTCGACTACGGCCTGATGCAGATCAATTCGATCCACCTGCCGACGCTGTCGCGCTACGGCATCGGCCGCGACACGCTGATGGAGCCGTGCAAGAACGTCTATATCGCCGCGTGGCATCTGCGTCAGAAAATGAATCGCTACGGCAATACATGGCAGGCCGTCGGCGCCTATCATTCGGAAACGCCGTCGCTGCGCGACAAGTATGCGCGGCAGATCGCCGCAATCCTGGCGCAGTGGAAGCTGCTGCCGCCCGAGCAGTAACGTCGCGCCGCGCCGCGGGCTGACGCCGGGCCGCTCGGCCGGTGCGCGTTTGATGCACAATGCGGGCTCACGCCGCGGTTTCGACTGGCTTCGGGCGACTGCTCCCGGCCGATCGCGCCCCGCCAGGGCCCCACGGCCGCTTTTTCATCTTTTCCGTTGGTGCAAATCGTTATGAATCCGGCAATGAACCAGCCGTTGCCCGTCACCGTGCTGTCCGGTTTCCTCGGCGCCGGCAAGACCACGCTGCTCAATCACATTCTCGCGAACCGCGCGGGCCTGAAAGTCGCCGTGATCGTCAACGATCTCGCGGCGGTCAACATCGACGCGTCGCTCGTGCGCGATGCGCAGGCGCTGTCGCACGTCGAGGAACGCCTCGTCGAGATGTCGAACGGCTGCATCTGCTGCACGCTGCGCGACGACCTGCTCGTCGAGATTCGCAATCTCGCGGCCGACGGCCGCTTCGACGCGATCGTGATCGAATCGACCGGCATCGCGGAGCCGATGCCGATCGCCGAAACCTTCACGTTCGTCGACGACGACGGCGCGTCGCTGTCGAACGTCGCGCGGCTCGACACGCTCGTCACCGTGGTCGACGCCTACAATTTCCTGCGCGACTACGGTTCCGACGATGCGCTCGCGACGCGCGGCATCGCCGCATCGGACGAAGACGATCGCACGCTCGTCGAATTGCTGATCGAGCAGATCGAATTCTGCGACGTGCTGGTGATCAACAAGGCCGACCTCGTCGGCGCCGACGAACTCGCGCGCCTGCGGCACATCCTTGCGCGGCTCAACCCACGTGCGCACCAGGTCGTGTCGACATTCGGCAACGTGCCGCTCGACGAAGTGCTGAACACCGGCCGCTTCGATTTCGACGAAGCCGCGAATGCGCCGGGCTGGCTCGCGTCGCTGGATGACGATCACACGCACTGCGACGATCCCGAGTGCCATGATCCGCATCATGCGCACGTGCACGGCGAAGCCGACGAATTCGGCATCGGCAATTTTGTTTACCGCGCGCGCCGGCCGTTTCATCCGGCACGACTCTGGGCGCTGCTGCATCAGGAGTGGCCGGGCGTGCTGCGCAGCAAGGGCTTCTTCTGGCTCGCGACGCGCAACGACATCGCGGGTTCGCTGTCGCAGGCGGGCGGCGTGTGCCGGCATGGCCCGGCAGGCCTCTGGTGGGCCGCGCAGGATCGCGCGGAATGGCCGGATGACGACGAACTGCTCGCGGAAATTCGCACGGAGTGGCAGGGGGATCTCGACGATCGCGCGGTGGGCGATCGCCGTCAGGAGCTCGTGCTGATCGGCATCGGGCTCGATGCCGACGCATGGCGCGCGAAGCTCGATGCATGCCTGCTCACCGATGCGGAATTCGCACTCGGTGCCGCGCAATGGACCACGTTCGACGATCCGTTCCCGGCATGGGATGTCGACGCGCACGACGACGAGGATCCCGACGCGCAGATCGTGCACGCGTAACACGCGGTAAAAAACGGCGCGCGAAAGCTAACCGTTAAATCTTGCAAGAGGTGTGCGGACTGTGGCGAAAATGCCGCGCGCGCCCAACAAAAAACCCGCCGAAAGGCGGGTTTTTTTCCAGGCACAGGCGCTGAATCAACGCTTGTTGACGGCGTCCTTGAACGCCTTGCCAGCCGTGAACTTGACCGTCTTGGCTGCCGGGATCTTGATGGTTTCGCCCGTCTTCGGGTTGCGGCCCGTACGTGCTGCGCGCTTGCCCGAACCGAAGCTGCCGAAGCCGATCAGCTGAACCGCATCACCCTTCGACACGGCCTTCTTGATGACTTCGAGCAGCGTGTCCAGCGTTTCGCCGGTTTGAGCCTTGCTGGCGCCCGTTTGGGCGGCGACGGCGTCGATCAGTTCCTGTTTGTTCATTAAGGTTCCTTTTTCAGGTTAGGTTTGACACGAACAGCGCGAACGCGCCGATTATACGTGCGCGAACCGTGCCATCGAGAGTCAGACTCCGACGACACAGCGCCGAATCCTGGCCCGCGCGACGTGCCGTCCGGCTTGGCCGGCGGCCACCCCGCGGTACGGCGTTGCTATGATAGCGCAGCGCAAACCCAATAACGACAAGGGTTTCAAAGATTTTCATCGGTATTTCGCCGAATGAATCGTCGATTGCCCGTTTTTTGACCTGCGCCAACCGGACAGGATACGCAGCCGCGTCCGCCCGCACGCAACGCCGTTGGATTTTGCCAACGGCGCGCCGGACGCCTCCGCGCAAACCCTTGCCAGGCTTGGCTGCCACGTTTTTTGTTTCGCATGCCCGACCGACTCGTTCCCGCCACGCTCGCCCGCCGCGACGACGGCATTCTCGTCTCGCCCGAGTACGGCGAGCTCCCTCGCGACGCGTCGCGCGCTCGCGCGCACGCGAACCGAATGCTCGCCGGTACCGGCCTGCCGGCCCGCTGGCAGGGCCGCCGCACGTTCACGATCGTCGAGACGGGATTCGGCACGGGCAGCCGTTTTCTCGCGACGTGGGCCGCATGGCGCGACGACCCGGCACGCTGCGAGCGGCTGCATTTCGTCGCGATCGAACCGCATCCGTTCACGCGCGAGGACCTGCGCCGCGCCGTTTCTCATCTAGTTGCGGACACAACCATCTCGGAAAACGCCGACGCTTTGATCGACGCGTGGCCGATGCATGTGCCCGGCCTGCACCGGCTCGAATTCGACGCGGGGCGCGTGGTGCTCACGCTCGCATTCGGCGATGCGCGTGACATGCTGCAACGGCTCGTCGCGCGCGCCGACGCGTTCTATCTCGGCAATGTCGCGTCGGCCGCGCACGGCGATCTGCTGTCGGCCGACGTGATCCGCGCGCTCGCACGCATCGCCGCCGACGGTGCGACCTATGCGACGCATTCGCACGACGACACCGTGAAACATGCGCTCGAGCAAACGGGTTTCACGAGTCGCGACGTCGACGATTGCGCAGGCGAGCCCGCGTTGCGCGTCGGCGAATACGCACCGCGCTGGCGGATGCGTCGACACGAACCGCCGCGTGCATTGCCGGTTGCCGCGCGCGAAGCGATCGTGATCGGGGCGGGCCTGGCAGGCTGCGCGGTCGTCGAACGGCTCGCCGCGCGCGGCTGGAACATCACGCTGATCGAGCGGCACGAACGAATCGCGAGCGAGGCATCGGGCAATCCGGCCGGTGTATTCCATCCGCTGATGACGCGCGACGACAACGTCGCGAGCCGCCTCACGCGCAGCGGGTTCCTGCATGCGCTCGCACGCTGGCGCGCGCTCGAGGATGCGGGCCATGCATTCGCGCGCAGCACGCACGGGATGGTCCATCTCGCGGAATCGGCCGACGATTTCGCGCGGATGCGCGATGCGTGCGACGCGCTCGGCGCACCGTCCGACTACGTGTCGCTGCTCGATACGGACGCCGCCCGCGCGCATCTGAACCTGCCGGTCGCACACGGCGGCCTGCTGTTTCCGCACGGCGGCGCCGTCTGGCCGGCCGGGGTGTGCGCGGCACAAATCGCGGCGGCCGGCGCACGCGTGAAACTGCTGGCCGGCACCGAAGTCGCGCGGCTCGAGCGTGATCGCGACAGGTGGCGCGCCGTCGATGCGGCAGGCGCGACGCTCGCCGAAGCGCCGGTCGTCGTGCTCGCGAACGCGGGCGACGCGGTGCGTCTCGCGGGCCTGCGGCACGTCGCGCTGCAACCGGTGCGCGGCCAGCTCACGCTGCTGCCGCCCGGCAGCACGGCGCCGCTGCCGTGCCCCACGATCGGCGACGGCTATGCGGTGCCGCTCGACGACGGCACGCTGCTGATTGGCGCGACGTTCGAACCCGACGACGTCGATCGGACGATGCGCACCGCCGGACATATCGAAAACCTCGAGCGCGTCCGGCATCTGCTGCCCGGCCTGATCGGCGAGCTGCCGGACGTCGATACGCTGCGCGGGCGCGTCGCGTTTCGCTGGGTGGTCGCCGACCGCGTGCCGGTGATCGGCCCGCTCGCCGACGAAGCGCAGGCCGTCGCGAATGCCCGCGCGCTGAGCGGCGCGAAAGCGCGCGACCTGCCCCGCGCCGCAGGCCTCTACGGCGCCTTCGGCTACGGCTCCCGCGGGCTCGTCTGGGCGGCGCTCGGCGCCGAGCTGATCGCGTCGCAACTCGAAGGCGAGCCGCTGCCGCTCGAGCGCGAACTCGTCGACGCCGTCGATCCGGCCCGGTTCCTGATCCGCGCGCTGCGCGGCCGCCAGATCGGCTGATCTCGTCGGTCGAGTCCTCACAGTGCTTCGATTTTTCTGTGCGAAGTTATCCACGCGAGGCTGTGGATAACCGCGAGGAATCCGCGCGCACTTCGTGTGTAATCACAGTGGACGTAAACTGGGCAACTCGGCACAGCTGTGAAACGGCCCGAAAGTTGCCCCACTCAAACGTCTGTGAGCGAACAGCCTGTGCAACGGGTTGTGGCGGCGCCAACCCCTTGATCTTGTTGCGTAAACCGAAGTTATCCACAGAACTGTGGGCGCCTTGTTAACTTCTACTATGTATACATACAAGTAAACCTTTGAAACCAAAGACCTGCGGTGCCTCACAGCGCCGCGAGTCGATTCGATCGGTTCCGGAGCGAAAAAGCTGTGGCACAATCGGTTTCCTTCGCGTTCGTTCGGCCCTGGCGCCGGACATGCTTCAACGGAACGGTCGGCACGATTTCGAATCTGAGTCTTCGAGACCGCGCAGTCCGTTCACACACCAGGCCGACAATCCAGATCGGCAGCCTGAACGACAGTTCCGCCTGATGGCGGAAGAGGCGGATCCCATGTCCTGCCGTCGTCGACCACAACAATCACATTCGGGGCGACACCCAGCCGGCGCGCATCTCATTTCCGACGCTTGACCCCGCGTCGCTGGCGGTTGCTTCCAAAGGAGAAGTCACCACGATGAAGTCGGCGTTCTCATTCCTGCCCAACTGGCCACTCGTGCCGGATGCCGTGTTCTGGGCCGGGCTTGCGCTGTTTGCGGCCGGCCTGTGCGGCGAGCTGTGCTATCGCGCATGGCGGCTGCCGCGCATCACCGGTTATGCGGTGATCGGTCTCATCGCCGGATCGTTCGGATTCGGCGTGATCGACGCGAGCACCGACGAAACCTCGCGGCTGCTGATCAACGTCGCGCTCGGGCTGCTGCTGTTCGAGCTCGGCAGCCGTCTCGACCTGAAATGGATCCGCCGCAATCCGTGGCTCATCGCATCGAGCCTCGCGGAGGCGACGCTGACGTTCGTGCTCGTGCTGTTCGTGATGCTCGCGCTCGGCGTGTCGGGCATGGTCGCGCTCGTGCTGTCGGCGATCGCGATCGCGACGTCGCCGTCGATGGTGATCCAGTTGAAGACCGAACTGCGCGCGGAAGGGCAGGTGTCGCAGCGCCTCATCACGCTGACCGCGCTGAACAGCGTCTACGCGATCGTGCTGACCAAGCTCGTGACGAGCTGGCTGCACCAGGAAGCGTACGGGAACGTTTTCGCGACGGTGCTGCAACCCGTCTACCTGATCGCCGGTTCGTTCATCGTCGCGTATCTGGTTGCGCGTGCATGCAATTACCTGTTCCGCCACATGACCTCGACGATGCGCGACGAGCATTCGTTCGTCGCGCTGTTCGGCCTCGTGATGCTCGCCATCGCGGTCGCGCAGGCGTTGAAGCTGTCGACGCTGCTCACGCTGCTGCTCGCGGGCATCATCGTGAAGAACCTCGAAGCGCGTCCGCAGCTGTGGCCCGAGCATTTCGGCACGGCCGGCTGGCTGCTGACGGTGATCCTGTTCGTGCTGACGCTCACGTCGTTCACGTGGGGCGACATCGCGATCGGCGGGCTGCTCGCGATCGTGCTGATCGTTACGCGGCTGGTCGCCAAGCTGGCCGGCGTCGTCGTGTTCGCGAAGCCGAGCGGGCTCGGGATGAAGCAGGGCGTCGCGCTCGGCATCGCGCTGACACCGATGTCCGCGCTGTCGTACCTGCTCGTCGACGACACCTACCAGCTCTATCCTAATTTTGACCCGCATCTGCGCGCGATCGTGATGTGCACGATCGTGGTCCTGCAGCTCGTCAGCCCGTTCGTCGTCTACCGCTGCCTGTCGGCGGTCAGCGAACGCAGCGACAGAAACTGATTCCGGAACCTGCCATGGCACTCGAAACCTTCGTCAATTCCGAACCGTTCACGTTCGGCGTCGAACTGGAGATCCAGGTCGTCAACACGCACAACTACGACCTGACCAAGGCTGCATCCGACCTGATGCGCCTGATCCAGGGCGAGACCTTCCCCGGCAACATCACGCCGGAAATCACCGAGAGCATGATCGAGCTGTCGACCGGCATCTGCCACTCGCACGAGCAGGCAGTGTCCGAGCTGCATGCGATCCGCGACGTGCTCGTAAAGGCGGCCGACCAGCTCAACGTCGGGCTGTGCGGCGGCGGCACGCACGCGTTCCAGCAGTGGAGCGACCGGCAGATCTACGACGCGCCGCGCTTCCAGTACATCTCCGAGCTGTACGGCTATCTCGCGAAGCAGTTCACCGTGTTCGGCCAGCACGTGCACATCGGCTGTCCCGATCCGGACAGCGCGCTGTTCCTGCTGCACTCGATGTCGCGCTTCATTCCGCACTTCATCGCGCTGTCCGCGTCGTCGCCGTTCGTGCAGAACGTCGACACCGGCTTCCATTCGGCACGCCTGAATTCGGTGTTCGCGTTCCCGCTGTCGGGCCGCGCACCGTTCGTGCTGACCTGGGACAGCTTCGAGGAGTACTTCACGAAGATGGTCAACACGGGCGTCGTCAACTCGATGAAGGACTTCTACTGGGACATCCGGCCGAAGCCCGGCTACGGGACGATCGAGGTGCGCGTGATGGACACGCCGCTGTCGGTCGATCGTGCGGCCGCGATCGCGTGCTACATCCAGACGCTCGCGCGCTACCTGCTGACCGACCGGCCGCTGAAGCTGTCGGAGGACGACTATCTCGTCTACACGTTCAACCGTTTCGAAGCGTGCCGCTTCGGGCTCGAGGGCACCTGCGTCAATCCTCAGACAGGTGAGCGCCGCACGATCGCGGAAGACATCCTCGACACGCTCGACCGGATCGCGCCGCATGCGGCCGCGCTCGGCTCGCGCGCGGCGCTCGACGAGATCGGCGCGCTCGCGAAGGCGCGCGTGAATGACGCATCGTGGTTGAGAACCGTTTTCAAGCAGGAAAAATCGCTGAACGAGACGGTTCGCCAGCAGTGCCTGCGCTGGCGCGAATGAAAAAATGTTTTGCAGATTACGGGCTCGACCGCGCGGCGATTCACTGAACGCCGTTCGGTGCCGATTCGCGCGCGGCACGTCGCCAGTCGTCCTGAAAATCTGTGGATAACTCAATATTCCGCTTCAAAGTCAACGCTCTGCGGGATGGATAACCCGGTGGATCGGTGCCCTCGGCATGGTGGCCGATCCGAACAGGAAAATGTTTGCGCGTGGCGCCGTAGGGCCGGCAGAGATTGCCGGCACAACGAAAAAGTCCGGTTATCCAGTGATTTTCCACAGAATGAAGGGGATAACTTAGCTGTGCGATTTTCCGCTCTCGCTTAGAATGTCGGCTTTGCGGACACCGGAACGACGTGTGTCTCACCGGTCGCCGCGAACGCGACCGCCGCGTGTGCCTCGCGACGGCCGTGTCGACGCTCCTTGATGAGCGTCTGTTTTGAGATAGACATTCGATCTCCACACTACGGCTGCTCGGCAATCCGGGCGGCGGCAAAGCGAAAAGACTATGAGCGAAGGCGTTTACGGGAATCAGGCTTCGGGACGTGTGACCCACAGCTTGCTGCGATTGAGTACGGCCATGCGAAGCCAGGCATGGGATTGGGCGGAAGGCGCGGGTCTCACGCCGACGCAGGGCGAGATCCTCGTGCTGCTGCTGCAACGCAAGGGCCCGATGCGGCTCGGCGAGATCGCACGCGAGACGCAGCTCACCGCGGCGACCACCAGCGATGCGGTCAGCACGCTCGAAACGAAGGGGCTCGTCGAGAAGCGTCGCGCACTGGACGATGGCCGCGCGCTCGCCGTGCGCCTGTCGGCCCGCGGCCGTACCGCGGCCAAGAAGGCGCTGCAATGGCCGGAATTCCTGACGAAAGCAGTCGGCAAGCTCGGCGCGGACGAGCAGGGCGCGCTGTACCGCGCGCTGCTGAAGACGCTGCGCGAACTGCAGGTGGCCGGCGCGACGCCGCCCCAGCGCATGTGCCTGACGTGTGCGCATTTCCAGCCGGGCAAGCAGTCGAAGAAGACCGTGCATTACTGCGCGGCACTCGACCTGTCGATGGCCGACAGCGATCTGCGTCTCGACTGTTCGGTGCACGAAGAAGGCGACGCGGCCACGCAAAAGAAGACCTGGAAGGTGTTCGCCGGCTGACGTCCGTCGATCGACCGGGAGGCCGATGATGAACGCTGAAGTGGTGGCGATTCGCCACGTGCATTTCGAGGACCTCGGCAGCTTCGAGCAGGTGCTCGGCGAGCGTGGGCGGCGCGTGCGCTATGTCGACGTCGGATCGTCGCGCGTCGAGGTGCTCGACGCGCTGCAGCCGTCGCTGCTCGTGATGCTCGGCGGCCCGCTCAGCGTGTACGACGATGCGCAGTATCCGTCGATCGCGCCGCTCGCCGCGCTGGTGCGCCAGCGCATCGACGCGGGATTGCCGATCCTCGGCATCTGCCTGGGTGCGCAGTTCATCGCCCGTGCGCTCGGCGCGCGCGTCTATCCGGCGGCGCAGAAAGAACTCGGCTGGGCGCCGCTGACGCTCACCGATGCGGGCCGTGCGTCGCCAATGCGCCATCTCGACGGCGCGGCCACTTCGATGCTGCACTGGCACGGCGATACGTTCGACCTGCCGGGCGGCGCGATCCATCTCGCGTCCACACCGGCATGCCGCCACCAGGCATTCGCGTGGGGGCAGCACGTGCTGGCGCTGCAATGCCATCCTGAAATCCGCGCCGACCGCTTCGAACCCTGGCTGATCGGTAACGCCGGCGAAATCGCGTCGACGCCCGGCATCGACGCGCGCCAGCTGCGCGCCGACACCGTGCAGCACGGTCCCGCGCTGGAGGCCGCCGCGCGACGCATGTTCGCGGAGTGGCTCGACAGCGTCGGGCTTTGATGCCGAGCATGCGGCACCGCGCGTGAGCGGCCCGCCGGCAAAACCGGCCGGCGCACCGCGGCATCGCGCGTGCGCATTGCCTCACCGTCGCCATTGCCGCCGGCTTCACGCCGACTGTCCCTGACCATCGGCTTACTGCCGAACCGGCCGCCAGCAGCCTTCCAGCCTGCGTGCTACGCTCGTCAGCTCTTTCTCTTTCCTGGCGAGCGGCACCCATGACTGCGCTGTTTTCTCCGTTCACGCTGCGCGGCGTGACCCTTCCGAACCGGATCGTGATCTCCCCGATGTGCCAGTACTCCGCCGAGCGCGGCGAGGCGACCGACTGGCACATGATCCATCTCGGCCATCTCGCGCTGTCCGGCGCGGGCCTGCTCTGCATCGAGGCGACCGCCGTCGAACCCGACGGGCGCATCACGGCCGGCGACCTCGGGCTGTGGGACGACGTGACCGAAGCGGCGCTCAAGCCCGTGCTGGCGTCGATCCGCAAGCATTCGTCGGTCCGCGTCGCGATGCAGCTGTCGCATGCAGGGCGCAAGGCATCGAGCGACGTTCCGTGGAACGGTGGCCAGCTCGTGTCCGTCGCCGATGGCGGCTGGTTGCCGCACGCGCCGTCGGCGCTGCCGCACAAGGACGGCGAGACGCCGCCGCTCGCACTCGATGCGGCCGGCCTGAACCGGATCCGCGACGCGTTCGCGGCCGCCGCGAAGCGTGCCGCGCGCCTCGGCATCGACGCGATCGAAGTGCATGCGGCGCACGGCTACCTGTTGCACCAGTTCCTGTCGCCGATCTCGAACCAGCGTACCGACGAATACGGCGGCTCGCGCGAGAACCGGATGCGCTTTCCGCTCGAGATCTTCGAGATCGTGCGCGCGGCGTTTCCGGAGGACCGGCCGGTCGGCGTGCGCGTGTCGGCGACCGACTGGGTCGAGGGCGGCTGGGAACTCGACGACACGATCGCGTTCGCGCACGAACTGAAGCAGCGCGGCTGCGACTGGATCGACGTGTCGTCCGGCGGCGTGTCGCCGCTGCAGAAGATTCCGCTGTCGCCCGGCTACCAGGTGCCGTTCGCGCAGGCCGTGAAGCGCGCGGTCGGGATGCCGACGATCGCGGTTGGCCTCATCAACGATCCCGCGCATGCGAACCGGCTGATCGAGGCGGGCGACGCTGATCTCGTCGCGATGGCGCGTGCGATGCTGTACGACCCGCGCTGGCCGTGGCATGCGGCCGCCGAGCTCGGCGCGCAGGTGTCGGCGCCGCCGCAGTACTGGCGTTCGCAGCCGCGCGAGCACAAGGCGTTGTTCGGCGACATCGCATTCGGCCAGCGTTGAGCGTCATGCGCGTGATATTGCGCACGATGTTGAACGAAGCAATCTTGAACGTGTAGGATGCGGGTGATTCGCCGCATGGCCCGACGCGGCACCCACCGGTGCCGCGTTTTCGTTTTGCGCGACGCTGGGCCGTGAGCGCGGCCGTCTTCCATTCAATTCGTCTTCACAAGGATTCGTTCGATGAGTTCACGCAGGATCGCGGTGCGCCGCTCGGGAGTACACGGCAAGGGCGTGTTCGCGGTGGCGCCGATCAAGGCCGGCGAGCGCGTAGTGGAATACAAGGGCGAGCGAATTTCGTGGAAGGAAGCGCTGCGTCGCCATCCGCACGACCCGAGCGAGCCTAACCATACGTTCTACTTCGCACTGGAAGAAGGCGGGGTGATCGACGGCAAGGTCGACGGCAACAGCGCGCGCTGGATCAACCATTCGTGCGCGCCGAACTGCGAGGCCGAGGAGACGAAGGGCCGCGTGTTCATCCACGCGTTGCGCGACATCGGGCCGGAAGAAGAGCTGTTCTACGACTATGGCCTCGTGATCGACGAGAAGCTGACGAAGAAGCTCAAGCGCGAATACGCGTGTCATTGCGGCGCGGACGCGTGCCGCGGCACGCTGCTTGCCACACCGGACGACGACGGCAAGAAGGGAAAGAAGAAGAAGGATAAGGACGGCAAGTCCCAGTCCGCCGCGAAGGACAAGAAAAAGAAGAAGTGACCGGGGCGGGCCGCGCATCGCGCGCGGCGGCTTCATCGGACGGCCGCCGCGCGGCCGTTCTTCTCTCTACCCGATGCGCGCACCGCGCGGCTCAATGCGTCGGCGCGGCGGCCGGGGTTTCGCTCGCCGGCTTCTCGGTACGCTTGGCGAGCGGCACGCGCACGACGAAGCGCGAACCGCCTTCCGATGCATCCTCGTACGACACCGTGCCGCCGTGCATCGCGATGATGTCGTGGACGATCGCGAGCCCCAGCCCCGCGCCCGTCTCGACGCCGTTGCCGCTTTGCGCATCGCCGCGGAAAAAGCGCTTGAACAGGTCGGCCTGCTGACTGGCCGGCACGCCCGGGCCGTTGTCCTCGACGACGATCTCGGCGGCCGGCTGGCCGTCCTCGAGCGCGCCGCGCGCGACGTTCACCGTGATTCGCGCGCCGTTAGGCCGTGCGAGCGGCACGTATTTCAACGCATTGTCGAGCAGGTTCGCGATCACCTCGCGCAGCAGCACGGGGTTGCCGCGCACGTTCAGCGTTTCGTCTTCGCCGGGTTCGTCGCTGCGCTGGAAGCCGAGGTCGACATGCGACGCGAGCGCGCGCGGCACCCACTCGGCACCCGTCTCGAACGCCATCGCGGCCAGGTCGACGTCGACGAAACGCGCGGCCTGTTCGCCCGGCTCCGCCCGTGCGAGCGACAGCAACTGGTTCGACAGCCGCACCGCGCGGTCGGCGGCCGCGCGCAGTTCGCGCACCGCGGCGTAGGTCTGCTGCGGGTCGCGCGCGACGGCGGCCTGCTCGGCATGCAGCTTCACGGCGGTGAGCGGCGTGCGCAACTGGTGCGCGGCATCGGCGATGAACTTGCGCTGCGCGTCGAGCGCGGTCTTCAGGCGGCCGAGCAGCGCGTTCATCGCGCTCGTCAGCGGCCGGATTTCGAGCGGCACGTCGGTTTCGTCGACCGGCTCCAGCGACGTGTGGGTCTGCCGGTTCAGCGAATCGGCGAGATGCGTGAGCGGGCCGAGCTGCTGGTTCACGACGCGCCACACGATGCCCCAGCCCGCCAGCAGCAACAGCAGCAGCGGCATCATGATCGCGACGAGGAATTCGGCGGCGATCCGGTAGCGGTGCCGCACCGGCTGCGCGACCTCGACCACCATCGGCCGGCCGCCGTCGACTTCCTCGACGCGCACCTGCGCGACCCGCACCGCGCGGTTGTCGTACTCGGCCTCGAATACGTACGCGTGATGCATGCGGCGCACGTTGATGCCGCGCAGCGGCAGCTTCGGATCGCCGGCGAGCTCCTCCTCGCCGTCGCTGATCCGGTAGATCAGCGCCTCGGCCGGATCGGAGAACATGGCCTGCGCGAGCGGCGGCACCGTGAACGGCGCGTCGGGGCCGGCGATCTGGATCTGTTTGGAGATGGCGGTCGCGAGATCGGCGAGCGAGCGGTCGATCACGTGTTGCGTGTATTGCCACGCGAGCCAGTAGGCAATCAGGCCGCTCATCAGCGCGAGCATCGACAGCGGCGCGGCGAGGCGTCTGAGCAGCGAGCGGCGCAGGCTGGTGGTGACAGCCGGATCAGAAGACATTTCGACGGGCAAATGGATAAGCGCCGCTCACGGGGAGCGGCGCGGTCGTGCGCCGGACGGCGACGCGGGCAGGGCGGCGCGCCAGCGGCACCTGGCCGGCCGGCATGCGGCGCCGCTCAGACGCTCGCGGTCTGGCGGATTTCCTGCAGCAGATAGCCGAAGCCGCGCACCGTGACGATCTCGACACGGCACTGCTCGAGTTTCTTGCGCACGCGGTGCACGTAGACTTCGATCGCGGTGTCGCCGAGATCGCCGCCGAAATGCGTGAGGTGATCCTGCAGCTGGGCCTTGCTGACGACGCGGCCGTGGCGCAGCAGCAGCATTTCGAGCACCGCGAACTCGCGCGGCGACAGTTCGAGCGGCTTGTCGTCGTTGAAGATGCGGCGATCGACGCCCGACAGGCGGACGCCGCCGAGCGACACTTCCGGACGCGGCATGTCGCTGTGCGGGCCGCTGCGACGCATCACCGCGCGGATGCGCGCTTCGAGCTCGGCCGGCTCGAACGGCTTGAGCATGTAGTCGTCGGCGCCGGAGTTCAGGCCCTGGATCCGGTCGTTCAGTTCGTCGCGCGCGGTCAGCACGATGACGGGCGTGTGGCGGTTGGTCTGGCGGAAACGCGTGAGCAGCGTCATGCCGTCGATGCCCGGCAGGCCGAGGTCGAGGATCACGAGTTCGTGGCGGTTCTGTGCCAGCGCCTGTTCGGCAAAGATGCCGTCATGCACCATGTCGACGGTGAAGCCAGCCTGCTCGAGGCTGCTCTGGATACCGCGTGCGATGGGGCGGTCGTCTTCGATCAGAAGGAGTCGCATGAAGTTCGCTCAAGTACAATGGGTTGGCGGTTCAGGCACGCGGACAGCACGACACCGTTTCCACAGGGGCGCCGCATCGCCTGACATCAAGCATGGCGGCCAGCGAACGATTACATCCAATCATGTCCGATATCTCGATCCACGACCTCGAAGCCGCGATCAATTTCTGGCGCGCCCGCTCGCCGTCGAGCGGCGACGAACTCAAACTCTGCGAAGAGGCCAGCGCGCTCTCCAAGCCGTATGCGCTGCTGATTGTACAGCGCGAAGCCGCGCTGCAACTGGAAGGTTTGGACCCCAAGGCGCGGAAAGCGTACGAGACTTACGTGCGCCTTAAGGATGGCTTGGAAAGCTGAAGGCTTTCGCTGAGTACATCCTAGAAAACGTTCAGCAAAATGAAAAGTTGACGCGCCGCGCGTCGATCGTCGCAGGATGCGCGGCGGCAGGGGAAGCTCAGGAGGCCGGCTCGGTGTGCGCGCACACGTGGTCGATGAACTGCGCGAGCGAGATGTCGCGCTCGGTCAGGCCGTGCGCATCGTGGGTCGACAGCGTGATGTCGACACGGTTGTACACGTTGAACCATTCCGGATGATGGTTCATTTCCTGCGCCTTGATCGCGATACGCGTCATGAAGCCGAAGGCCTCGTTGAAATCGGCGAAGCGCAGGCTGCGCTGGATCGCGTCGCGTCCCGGCACGGCCGTCCAGTGCGGCAGCCCTTCGAGCCGGGTCTTGCGTTCTTCTGATGTGAGCTTGTGGATCATGTTGCACCTCGTTCGGTAACCAGCGGCGCCCGCGCGCGGGCAAAGGCCACGCGGCAAAGCCGGTACCGGTCATTGTTTCATAGTTGCGCGACGGGCATCCGGCGACGGGCATCCGGGGACGGCCATCCGGAGGCAGGCGGGCGCCGGCGCTCGAATCATGCCGGCGTGACCCGCCGCGTTACGCCCGCGCGTCGTCCGGCCAGCCTTCGCCCGTGCCGCGATGCAGCACGAGATCGCGCTCGAGCACCGCGCCGGCCGGGAACTCCGGCAGCGCGGCCAGCCGGTCGGCCAGCGCACGGCCGTCGACGTCGGCGAGCGCGAACAGCTGCGCGAAATCGTCGATCACGAAATAGGTCGTCTGGAACGTGTCGATCCGGTACTGCGTGCGCATCACGCGCTCCAGATCGAAGCCGAGCCGGTTCGGCGCCGCGCTTTCGAGGCTGTACAGGCTCTCGCCCTTGCTCGACACGATCCCGGCGCCGTAGATCGACAGCCCGTTCGTGCCGTTCGGGTCGCGAATCAGCCCGAATTCCACCGTATACCAGTAGAGGCGCGCCAGCCGCGCGAGCGCCGCTTCGTCGTCGGCGACCGCGAGCGCGGTGCGGCCATAAGCCTGCATGTAGTCGGCGAACACCGGCTCGATCAGGAGCGGCACGTGGCCGAACAGGTCATGGAAGCAGTCGGGTTCCTGCAGGTAGTCGAGCTGGTCCGGGCGGCGCATCCACCAGGTGACCGGAAACCGCCGGTGCGCGAGGTGCTCGAAGAACACGCGATCGGGCACGAGGCCCGGCACCGCGACGATCTCCCAGCCGGTTGCCCGCTTCAACTGGCGGTTCACGTCGGCGAACGACGGCACGCGGTCGGCCGGCAGGTCGATCTTCCCGAGGCCGGCGACGAACGCATCGCATGCGCGTCCGCGCAGCAGCGCCGACTGGCGCGCATAGAGCTGCTGCCACACCGCGTGGTCGACCTGGCCGTAGCGTTCGAGCGGCTGGTCGATGGTGAAATCGGCGCGGGTTTCGAGGCCCGCGTCGAACTGCTCCTGCAGTTTCGCGGTGACGACGGTGGACATGATCAGGCTCTGCACGCTGTGGTTGGGAACCATGCAAGTGTAGAGCGGGCGACGTGCGGAATGGGCGCAAAGATGGCGTGAATTCGCGGGTTGATGCGATAATCACGCATCAAAACACGAATCAATGCGGAGTATGCTCATGCTGGAACTCGATCACTTCGATCTCGCGCTTCTCGACGTGCTGCAGCGCTTCGGCCGCGCGACGCACCAGCAGCTCGGCGAGGAGGTGCCGCTGTCGCCGTCGCAGATCGGCCGGCGGCTGCAGCGGCTCGAGGCGGCCGGCGTGATCGAAGGCTACCGCGTGATGTTGCGCCCCGAAAAGCTCGGGCTCGGCGTCACCGCGTTCACGAGCCTGAAGCTCAAGCACCACGGCGATTCGATCATCGAGCAGTTCCAGCAGCAGATCGACGTGCTGCCCGAGGTGCTCGAATGCCATGCGGTGGTCGGCGACGCCGACTATCTGCTGCGGATCGTCGCGCCGGATCTCAACGCGCTGTCGCAGTTCGTGATGAAGAAGCTGATGCGCGTGCCGGGCGTCGACAGCGTGCGCTCGAACATCGTGCTGACGACCTTCAAGCGCAACGGCGCACTGCCGCTCGCGCATCTGGCGCCCGGCGCCGCATGAGGCGGCCGCCGGGCCGCGGGCGGGATGCCGGATCCCGCCGCGGATAGGGACCGATCAGGCCGCTTCGGATTGCGCGTCGGCGTTCAGCAGGTCGACGTACGCGACCGCGACGAGATCGTCCTGCGCCACGCCGAGCTTGGCGAATACGTCATGCGCTTCGGCTTCGCCGCCGGCTTCGTCGTCGTCGGGGCCGAGCACCACTTCCAGTTCGATGAAGTCGCCGAGGCCGTCGACGCGGTCGAGGTGAATCCGCGTGCGGCCGACGAGGTACACGTGCCGTTCCTTCGTCACGATCCCGCGCGTGGTCAGTGCGGTCGCGAGCAGCGAGTGCATCGCGTCCGGGTTCGTCACCGGGCTGCGCGTGTAGTACGACGCCTTCGGGCCGTCGCGGTCGTCGCGCTGATAGAAGATCAGTTCGGCCGGCGTGCCGTCCTCGAAGCGGCGCAGCTTCAGCCGGCCGCGCGGCACGTCGTAGAAGAAATCCTGCTGGCGGTAGAAAAGCGGTGCTTCGGTCGCGAGCGTAGCCGCCTGTTCGCGCAGCCGGTCGAATTCACGGGCGCGGGCTTTGATCTCGATGTTGCGGGCCATGCGGGTCTCCTTCAATCATGGATCTCGCGGTTTGCGAACGCACAATCTAGCAAAAAGCCCGCGATGGTGGCGTGACGCGCCACCGGGACGCGGCGACACGACGCGGGGCGGGTGGATTCGGGCGCGGCGGCAATCAGGCGGCGGATCAGGCTCGGAAGCCCGATGCACGAGCGGCCGCATCGACATCAGCCGCCCTCATATCGCCCATTGGGCCTCGATCAGCCGCAGCGCGGCCGCGATCGCCGGTTCGTCGCGCCGCTCGGCGAGCGTCACGAACGTCAGCTCGGTGGGCACCGTCACGCGTTCGACGATCGTCAGCGCATGCGCATGCGCTTCGGCCAGCGCGGTCGAGTCGCGCGCGAGCGTCAAGCCGATCCCGGATTTGACCAGGTCGAGCATCGACTGCTCCTGATCGACCTCGGCAACCTTGACCGGCTGCGCGCCGGCCGCCGCGAAGCGCCGCGACAGCAGCCGGTGATGGGCGGACGCGGGCGGCGTCCAGATCCACGGCAGCGCGGCGAGCGCACGCCAGTCGTGCGCTCGCTGCACACGCTCCTTCCAGCCGGCCGGCGCGAGTACGCGATACTGGAAATGCGTGAGCGTGACGGTATGGAACAGCGTGTCGTCGCGGGGATCGTCCTCGCCGGGCCGGCCGATGTAGTAGCCGACGTCGAGCGCCTGCGCCCGCACCTGCTCGAGTACCCAGCCCGACATCCCGTGCCGCAGCGCCGTCTCGATCTGCGGATGGGTTTCGACCAGCGCGCGCAGGAAGCCGCCGAGCCGCAGGAAGCCCGGATCGAGGATCGTGCCGATCCGCAGCCGGCCGCGCACTTCATGGCGCAGCGCGGCAGCGGCGCGCTGCACGTCGGCGGCCGCGGCGAGCGCGCGCTCCGCGTGCGGCAGCAGCGTCTGGCCGTCGCGCGTGAGCGCGAGCCCGCGCGACGTGCGTGTAAACAGCGTAATGCCGAGCGTTTCCTGCAGATGCTTGATCTGCAGGCTGACCGCCGGCTGCGTCAGGTGCAGCTGCACGGCCGCGCGCGTCAGGTTGCCTTCGCGGGCGACCGTCGCGAACGCGCGGAGCAGGGTGAGATCCATCGTCGTGATATGAGCGCAGCTTATAACGCAGTTCAGCATAACTCATTGGATCGACGGCCGGGGCGCGAGTACGCTTCATCGATCGCGTCGCCCGCGGCGCACCATGCTGAAAACGACGTGCGCGAGTGTGCTGCACGGCGTACAACAAGGAAGAAGACGTAAGGAGACATGTCGTGAGTACTCAACGTACGCTCGAGGGCGAATTCGATTACGTGATCGTCGGCGCGGGCACCGCGGGCTGCGTGCTCGCGAACCGCCTGACCGAGGATCCCGAGATCCGCGTGCTGCTGCTCGAGGCCGGCGGCAAGGACGACTATCACTGGATCCACATCCCGGTCGGCTATCTGTACTGCATCGGCAATCCGCGCACCGACTGGCTGTACAAGACGCAGCCGGAGGCGGCGCTCAACGGCCGCGCGCTGTCGTATCCGCGCGGCCGCGTGCTCGGCGGCTGCTCGTCGATCAACGGGATGATCTACATGCGCGGCCAGCGCGAGGATTACGACAGCTGGGCGCAGGAAACCGGCGACGCCGGCTGGTCGTGGGACAGCGTGCTGCCGATCTTCAAGCGCAGCGAAGACCACCACGCGGGCGCGAGCGATGCGCACGGCGCGGGCGGCTACTGGCGCGTCGAGAAGCAGCGGCTGCGCTGGGAGATCCTCGAATCGTTCGCGCAGGCCGCGCAGCAGACGGGCATCCCCGCGACCGACGATTTCAACCGCGGCGACAACACTGGCGTCGGCTATTTCGAGGTGAACCAGAAGCGCGGCGTGCGCTGGAATACGTCGAAGGCGTTCCTGAGGCCCGCGATGACGCGCCCGAACCTGACCGTGATCACCGGCGCGCACGCGCAGCGCGTGATCTTCGACGGTCGGCGCGCGGTCGGCGTCGAGTATCGCGGCGGCGGCACCCACTACGTCGCGCACGCGCGCGCCGAAGTGCTGCTGACTTCCGGCGCGGTGAATTCGCCGCAGCTGCTCGAACTATCCGGCATCGGTGCGGGCGCACGATTGCAGGCGCTCGGCATCGACGTCGTACAGGATCTGCCTGGTGTTGGCGAGAACCTGCAGGATCACCTGCAGTTGCGCATGGCGTTTCGCGTCGATGGCGTGCGCACGCTCAACACGCTGTCCGCGCACTGGTGGGGCAAGCTGATGATCGGCGCCGAATATGCGCTGCTGCAGCGCGGGCCGATGTCGATGGCGCCGTCGCAGCTCGGCGCGTTCGCGAAGTCCGATCCGGACGATCCCGCGCTCACGCGCCCCGATCTCGAATATCACGTGCAGCCGCTGTCGCTCGAACGCTTCGGCGAGCCGCTGCACGGGTTCAACGCCTTTACGGCGTCCGTCTGCCATCTGCGGCCGAGCTCGCGCGGCAGCGTGCACATCGCGAGCCCCGATGCGGGCGTCGCGCCGTCGATCGCGCCTAACTACCTGTCGACCGACCACGATCGTCATGTCGCTGCGAACGCGCTGCGTCTCACGCGCCGGATCGCATCCGCGCCGGCGCTCGCGCGCTATCGTCCGGAGGAGATCCTGCCGGGCACGCAGTATCGGACCGAAGCCGAACTGATCGATGCGGCGGGCGCGATCGGCACCACGATCTTCCATCCGGTCGGCACGTGCCGGATGGGGCGCGCGGACGACGAACGGGCCGTCGTCGACAGTCGGCTGCGCGTGCGTGGCGTCGCGGGGCTGCGGATCGTCGATGCATCGGTGATGCCGTTCATCACGTCCGGCAACACGAATTCGCCGACGCTGATGATCGCCGAGCGCGCGAGCGACATGATCCGCGCCGATCGACGCGCGGCGCACGAAGCGACACACGCGCGAACGGAAGCGGTGGTGACGGCTGCGTGACACCACGCTGACATCCACGACAGCGGGCCGTCATCCAGTCGCCCGCTGATTCGCTATGCGAAGCAAGCCGAAGCGAGCGGATCGCACCGGATTGGTGAGATAAACGTGCACAGTGTGCGTGCGTTCGCGCAGGCACGCGCGATGCGCATGCGCGCACCGACGATGCGCGTGTCAAAAAAACACGCCGCAAATTCGCGAAGCGCCGCATCGGATATGGCGGCCAGCCCTATAAGTGCAAATCCCGATGATTGCACTGCACCAACGGGGCGACAATGTGGCGCAATATGCAGACGCGTCGGCGCGGGAGACCACCCTCGATGCGTAATACGGCGTCCGGGGACAGCCCGCTCATCCGCAGACCTGTTCGCGGTCGCTTGCGCGAATCTTCCCGGTGGTTCGCCTGACTTCGTACGGAAGGGAACATGATTCTCGGCGACACGATTCTCGAAACACGCGGACTGACGAAGGAATTCAGGGGCTTCACCGCCGTGAACGGTGTCAACCTGCGTGTGCGCCGCGGTGCGATCCATGCGTTGATCGGACCGAACGGCGCAGGCAAGACCACCTGCTTCAACCTGCTGACCAAGTTCCTGACACCGACGGCCGGTCAGATCGTCTTCAACGGCATCGACATCACCGACGAGCGCCCGGCGCAGGTCGCGCGCCGCGGCATCATCCGTTCATTCCAGATCTCGGCGGTATTCCCGCACCTGAGCGCGCTGCAGAACGTGCGCATCGGCCTGCAGCGTTCGCTCGGCACCGAATTCCATTTCTGGCGCAGCGAGCGCACGCTGAAGCGGCTCGACGATCGCGCGATGGACCTGCTCACGCAGGTCGGCCTCACCGATTTCGCGCACGTGCCGACCGTCGAGCTCGCATACGGCCGCAAGCGCGCGCTCGAGATCGCGACGACGCTCGCGATGGAACCCGAACTGATGCTGCTCGACGAGCCCACGCAAGGGATGGGCCACGAAGATGTGGACCGCGTGACCGCGCTGATCAAGAAGGTCGCGAGCGGCCGCACGATCCTGATGGTCGAGCACAACATGAACGTGATCGCCGGCATCTCCGACACGATCACCGTCCTGCAGCGCGGCGAGGTGCTGGCCGAAGGCTCGTATGCGGAGGTATCGAAGAATCCGCTCGTGATCGAAGCCTACATGGGCAGCGCCGACGCGGCGCTCGCGGGGGCGCACGCATGAAGCGCAGCGAACGGGAGGAACGCGAATTGAGCGGCGTCGAGAGCGGCACGCCCGCGCTGGAGATCACGGGCCTCGAGGCCTGGTACGGGGAATCCCACATATTGCACGGCGTCGACCTGAGCGTTCATCGCGGCGAGGTCGTGACGCTGCTCGGCCGCAACGGCGCGGGCCGCACCACGACGCTGCGCGCGATCATGGGCCTCACCGGCCGCCGCAGCGGGTCGATCAAGGTCGCGGGCAACGAGACGATCGGCCTCGCGACGCACCGCATCGCGCATTTCGGCGTCGGCTATTGTCCGGAGGAGCGCGGGATCTTCTCGAGCCTGTCGTGCGAGGAGAACCTGATGCTGCCGCCGCTGATCGGGCCGCGCGAGCATGCGATGCCGCTCGACGAGATCTACGCGATGTTCCCGAATCTCGCGTCGCGCCGGCAGAGCCAAGGCACGCGGCTGTCCGGCGGCGAGCAGCAGATGCTCGCGGTGGCGCGGATCCTGCGCACCGGCGCGAACCTGCTGCTGCTCGACGAAATCTCCGAAGGCCTCGCGCCGGTGATCGTGCAGGCACTCGCGCGCATGATCATCGCGCTGAAGGCGCGCGGCTACACGGTCGTGATGGTCGAGCAGAATTTCCGCTTTGCCGCGCCGCTCGCCGATCGCTTCTACGTGATGGAGCATGGCCGCATCGTCGAGCATTTCCGTGCATCCGAACTGGAAGGCAAGATGCCGATCCTTCACGACCTGCTTGGGGTGTGACGCCGCCCCGTTTCCCTTGCCGCTAGCCGTGGCGGCTCTCGAATAACCACAACGCATCAGAACAACAGGAGACGTCAATGAAAATGAAGACCCTCGCGCAGGCCTGTCTCGCGCTCGCGACCGCCGCGTTCACCGCCGGCGCCGCGCATGCCGCGGATACCGTGAAGATCGGTTTCGTCACCGACATGTCGGGGCTGTATGCGGACATTGACGGTCAGGGCGGCCTCGAGGCGATCCGCATGGCGGTCGCCGACTTCGGCGGCAAGGTGCTCGGCAAGCCGATCGAGGTCGTGTACGCGGATCACCAGAACAAGGCGGACATTGCCGCGTCGAAGGCGCGCGAATGGATCGACCGCGGCGGGCTCGACCTGCTCGTCGGCGGCACGAATTCGGGAACGGCGCTGGCGATGGCCAAGCTCGCCGCGGAGAAGAAGAAGGTCTACATCAACATCGGTGCGGGCGCGGACACGCTGACGAACGAGGAGTGCACGCCGTACACGGTGCACTATGCGTACGACACGATGGCGCTCGCGAAAGGCACCGGCTCTGCGGTGGTGAAGCAGGGCGGCAAGACGTGGTTCTTCCTGACCGCCGACTACGCGTTCGGCAAGGCGCTCGAGAAGAACACGTCCGACGTCGTGAAGGCGAATGGCGGCCAGGTACTCGGCACGGTGCGCCACCCGCTGTCCGCGTCGGATTTCTCGTCGTTCCTGCTGCAGGCGCAATCGTCGAAGGCGCAGATCCTGGGCCTCGCGAACGCGGGCGGCGACACGATCAACTCGATCAAGGCCGCGAAGGAATTCGGCATCACGAAGACGATGAAGCTCGCCGGGCTGCTGATGTTCATCAACGACGTGCACAGCCTCGGCCTCGAAACGACGCAGGGCCTCGTGCTGACCGACAGCTGGTACTGGAACCGCGATGCGGCGTCGCGCCAGTGGGCGCAGCGCTACTTCGGCAAGATGAAGAAGATGCCGTCGAGCCTGCAGGCGGCCGACTACTCGTCGGTGACGACCTACCTGAAGGCCGTGCAGGCCGCCGGCACGACCGACTCCGACAAGGTGATGGCCGAGCTGAAGAAGATGAAGATCAACGACTTCTACGCGAAGGGCGCGATCCGCCAGGACGGCAGCATGATTCACGATATGTACCTGATGGAAGTGAAGAAGCCGTCGGAGTCGAAGGAGCCGTGGGACTACTACAAGGTGCTCGCGACGATTCCGGGCGACCAGGCGTTCGGCACCAAGAAGGAATCGCGCTGCGCGCTGTGGAAGTAAGCGCGACGTAGCGACGCAGCAGCGGGGCGGCGGCCGCGGCGAGGTACTCGCCGCGCCGCCCGCGTGCGCCGCGGCTTGAAGGTTGCGCACGCAACGAAACTCATACTGACGGCTAAGTCGATGGAAATCTTTGGCATTCCGTTGCCGGCGATGCTGAGCCAGTTGCTGCTCGGGCTCGTCAACGGCTCGTTCTACGCGATCCTGAGCCTCGGGCTCGCGGTGATCTTCGGGCTGCTCAACGTGATCAACTTCGCGCACGGCGCGCTGTTCATGCTGGGCGCGATGCTCGCATGGATGGGGCTGTCGTACCTCGGGTTGCCATATTGGGCGATGCTCGCGCTCGCGCCGCTGCTCGTCGGTGCGTTCGGGATCCTGGTCGAGCGGTCGATGCTGCGCTGGCTGTACAAGCTCGATCACCTGTACGGGCTGTTGCTCACGTTCGGCCTCACGCTCGTCGTCGAAGGCGTGTTCCGCTCGGTCTACGGCTCGTCCGGCCAGCCGTACGACGTGCCGTCGCAGTTGTCCGGCGCGACCAATCTCGGCTTCATGTTCCTGCCGAACTACCGCGCGTGGGTGGTCGTCGCGTCGCTCGCGGTGTGTCTCGCGACCTGGTTCGTGATCGAGAAGACGCGCCTGGGCGCCTATCTGCGTGCCGGTACCGAGAACCCGAAGCTCGTCGAGGCGTTCGGCGTGAACGTGCCGATGATGATCACGCTCACCTACGGCTTCGGCGTCGCGCTCGCGGCGTTTGCCGGCGTGCTCGCCGCGCCGGTGATCCAGGTGTCGCCGCTGATGGGTCAGCCGATGATCATCACCGTGTTCGCGGTGGTCGTGATCGGCGGGATGGGCTCGATTCTCGGCTCGATCATCACGGGGCTGATGCTCGGCGTGATCGAGGGCTTCACGCGCGTGTTCTATCCGGAAGCGTCGGCCACGGTCGTGTTCGTGATCATGGCGATCGTGCTGCTGATCCGCCCGGCGGGCCTGTTCGGCAAGGAAAAATGATGCAGAGAAAAGTGCTCTACGGCGTGCTGCTCGCCGCACTGCTCGCCGCGCCGTTCATCGGCGCGTATCCGGTCTTCGTGATGAAGGTGCTCACGTTCGCGCTGTTCGCGGCCGCGTTCAACCTGCTGATCGGCTATACGGGGCTGCTGTCGTTCGGCCATGCGATGTTCCTCGCGACCGCCGGCTACGGCACCGGTTATATGATCCAGACGCTCGGCTTCACGCCGGAGCTCGGCGTGCTCGTCGGCACGTTCGCCGCGACGCTGCTCGGGCTCGTCGTCGGGCTGTTCGCGATCCGGCGGCAGGGCATCTACTTCGCGATGATCACGCTCGCGTTCGCGCAGATGGTCTACTTCATCTACCTGCAGGCGCCGTTCACGCGCGGCGAGGACGGCCTGCAGGGCGTGCCGCGCGGACACCTGTTCGGGCTCGTCGACCTGTCGAACGACGTCGCGCTCTACTACGTCGTGCTCGCGGTGATCGTGGCGGCGTGCGCGTTCATCGTGCGTATCGTGCACTCGCCATTCGGCCAGGTGCTCGTCGCGATCAAGGAGAACGAGGCGCGGGCGATCTCGCTCGGCTACGACACCGACCGCTTCAAGCTGCTCGCGTTCATCCTGTCGGCCGGGCTCGCGGGGCTGGCCGGTTCGCTGAAGGTGCTGGTGCTCGGCTTCGAGACGCTGTCCGACGCGCACTGGACGATGTCGGGCCTCGTCGTGCTGATGACGCTCGTCGGCGGGATGGGCACGCTGTTCGGGCCGTTGCTCGGCGCGGCGCTGATCGTCGCGCTGGAGGATCGGCTCGGCGACATCGGCGAATGGCTCGCGTCGGTCACCGGCATCGGCTGGTTCCACTCGCTCGGCGAATCGACGACGATCGTCACGGGGCTGATCTTCATCGCGTGCGTGCTGGCATTCCGGCGCGGGATCGTCGGCGAGATGGTCGCGCGGGTCAAGACGCTCAGGCCGTCCTGAGTGCATCGCGCCGGTGCGGCGGATTGCTCCGAGGTGGGTGCGAGGTTGATGCGAAGCACCATCCGGCGTGGCCGGAAAGGGCGTTTCGGCGGCCTCCGGCCGGCCCCGTGCGGCAGCGCTGGTGCCCCATTTTCGTGCGGCGATGCACCATAGGGGTAAATGCTAAGTTGTCCCGGCATGAAAGGTCCTTTAATCTTCGTTCAGTTCTGATGCACCGCGAAACGAATTTGCAGGTGGAGAACGAGGAGACAATCGAGGCACAAAGTGCCCGGACCCCAAAGCGCTGTTGGACGGAATCCAACAGCGCTTTTTCATTTGTGTGCGCGAATTTCCCTCGATGGTGCAGGGAAGCGGCGCCGCGTTCCGCGCGCCCATATTCGGCTTCGCACTGCGCGCGTTTCAGTTTCACCCCGTCCTCCCGTTTTCGTCATGCCTGCCGGTCGATCGCCACTGGCGGGCAGCCGCGTGCATGCCGTCCGGGCTTACCCGGTTGGCGTGCGCAAAAAGCGTCCGTTACACTCAGCTTTCGCCGACCGCGCGGTCGGGAAAATCGGTCGGCAGTTCTCCTACAAGCAAAATGCAGAAGAGGGAGTACGGTTGGATGAGAAGCGCAGGACGATGGATCGGGGCACGACGGGCGGCTGGCGCCGCTCGTACGGGGTGGGGAGCGCATGGGTATGCCCGCGCTTTCGCGAGCCGTTCTGCGGCCGGTATGCGCGCTCCGGCGCGATTGGCCGGCACGGCTCTTTCTCCGGTCGTTGCGTTCGCATCCACATGAACTGCCGCGCTTCCGATCTTGCGCCGCCCGCGCGCGTGGCCGAATTCGCTTTGGCCGGTCGATCTGCCGACGATCGTTGCGTGCGCATCGATCGCCTTTCCCGCCAAGCCGCCTTTCCGTGCTTGCTTCATCCTGACGACATTGCTGCCGCGCATCGTGACGGTCGAACGACCGCTTCGGAATGCGCGGCGGCGCACGCGCGCGTTTCACGGGAAAACGAGCGTAGGCGCGGCATGGCGAGATAGTTAAATTATTAACTTGTTTTGAGGACCGGGAGCCGCCCGAGCGACCCGTGGATTTTTCGAGCAGCGTTTGGAGACGACATAAATGAAGATGAATCGATGGATGGAGGTTCTGCTTGCCGCGGGCCTCGTGTGTGCGGCGGCCACGGCGTCGGCACAGGTGAAGATCGGCGTGACGCTGTCGGCCACCGGGCCGGCCGCATCGCTCGGGATTCCGGAAAAGAACACGATCGCGCTGCTGCCGAAGGAAATCGCGGGCAAGAGCGTCCAGTACATCGTGCTCGACGATGCGTCCGACACGAGCCGCGCAGTGCAGAACGTGCGCAAGCTGATCGACGAGGATCACGTCGACGCGATCATCGGTTCGTCCGTCACGCCGAATTCGCTCGCGATGCTCGACCCGGTGTCGCAGGGCAAGACGCCGACGATCTCGCTCGCGGCGAGCGCGCAGATCATCGCGCCGATGGACGCGAAGCGCGCGTGGATGTTCAAGGTGCCGCAGAACGACCAGCTGATGGCCGACGCGATCGCCGGCTACATGGCGAAGCACGGCGTGAAGACGATCGGCTTCATCGGCTTCGCCGACGCGTACGGCGACAGCTGGTACAACACGTTCAACGCGGCCGCGGCGAAGAACGGGCTGAAGGTCGTGTCGAACGAGCGCTACAACCGCACCGATGCGTCGGTGATGGGGCAGGTGCTGAAGCTGATGGGCTCGAATCCCGACGCGGTGCTGATCGCCGGTTCCGGCACGCCGGCCGCGCTGCCGGCCAAGACGCTCAAGGAGCGCGGCTACAAGGGCAAGGTGTACCAGACGCACGGCGTCGCGAACAACGACTTCCTGCGCGTGTGCGGCAAGGATTGCGAAGGCGAGATCCTGCCGGCCGGCCCGGTGCTCGTGACCGACCAGCTGCCGGATTCGAATCCGGTGAAGAAGCCGGCGCTCGGCTACAAGGCTGCGTACGAGAAGGCATACGGCGCGGGCTCGCTGTCGACCTTCGGCGGGCATGCGTGGGATGCGGGGCTGCTGCTGCAGCGCGCGATTCCCGACGCGCTGAAGAAGGGCCAGCCGGGCACCGAGGCGTTCCGCGAGGCGCTGCGCGCGTCGCTTGAGAGCGTGAAGGACCTGCCTGTGTCGCACGGCGTGATCAACATGACGTCGACCGACCACAACGGCTTCGACACGCGTGCGCGCGTGATGGTGCAGATCGTCGACGGCAAGTGGAAGCTGCAGGCCGAGTAAGCATCACGTGAAACCGGCGGCGCGGCGCGAATGGCGCCGTGCGCGCCGTCGGCAGCGCGGCGGGCCTGGCGGCCCGCGCTCGCGCCGCATGGAATGTCCGGGAAGCCGCCGCGCGACGCTTGACCTTCCGGTCGTGCCGTCGGCGTGCGCGGGCCGCTCCCGTCGCCGTTTCTCCGCAGCATTCTCGATACACGAAACGTATGGATTTCTCGATTGCGGCGATCCTCGCGCAAGACGGCATCACGACCGGCGCCATTTATGCATTGCTGTCGCTGGCGCTCGTGCTGGTGTTTTCCGTCACGCGGGTGATCTTCATTCCCCAGGGCGAATTCGTCGCCTACGGCGCGCTCACGCTGGCAGCGTTGCAGGCGCAGAAATTTCCCGCTACCTGCTGGCTGTTGTTCGTGATGGGCATCGCGTGCTTCATGCTGGAAGTCGGCGGCCTGGTCCGTCATCGCGAACGCCGCCATCAGCTCGGCCGCACGCTCGCGACGCTGGCGAGCCGCTACGTGCTGCTGCCGCTTGCGGTGTTCGCGCTCACGCGCAGCTTTGCCGCGCAGCCGTTGCCGATGCTCGCGCAGATCGCACTGACGCTGGCGATCGTCGTGCCGATGGGGCCGTTCGTCTACCGGCTCGTCTATCAGCCGATCGCCGAAGGCACGACGCTGCTGCTGCTGATCGTGTCGGTCGCCGTCCATTTCGCGATGGTCGGCCTCGGGCTCGTGATGTTCGGCGCGGAAGGTTCGCGCACCAACGGATTCGCGGATGCGTCGCTGTCGGTCGGCAGCATGACGGTGTCGGTGCAGAGCATTCTCGTGGTCGTGACCGCGCTGGTGCTCATCGGTGCGCTCTACGTGTACTTCGGTCGCACGATCGCCGGCAAGGCGCTGCGCGCGACGTCGGTGAACCGGCTCGGCGCGCGGCTCGTGGGCATCGGCACGACCGAAGCGGGGCGGCTGGCGTTCACGCTGGCAGCGGGGCTCGGCGTGCTGTCAGGCATCCTCGTCGGTCCGCTGACGACCATCTATTACGACTCCGGCTTCCTGATCGGCCTGAAGGGCTTCGTCGGCGCGATCATCGGCGGGCTGGTCAGTTATCCGCTCGCGGCCGCGGGCTCGCTGCTCGTCGGCGTGCTCGAATCGTATTCGTCGTTCTGGGCGAGCGCGTACAAGGAAGTGATCGTGTTCACGCTGATCATCCCGGTGCTGCTGTGGCGCAGTTTCGCGACGCCGCATGCGGAAGAGGAAGAGGAGTGACGCGATGAAGACGATGGTACGGAACAAGACCTTCTGGGTGTTTCTCGTGGTGCTGTTCGCGCTGCCGGTGCTGCCCGGCGCGCTGCAGGTGCCCGAATACTGGATCACGCTGCTGAACTACATCGGCCTCTACGCGATCGTCGCGATCGGGCTCGTGCTGCTGACGGGTGTCGGCGGGATGACGAGTTTCGGGCAGGCCGCGTTCGTCGGCATCGGCGCGTATGCGACGGCGTTCCTCACGACGCGATACGGCGTGTCGCCGTGGCTCGCGCTGATCGTCGGCGTCGTGCTGACGGCGCTCGTCGCGCTCGTGCTGGGTGCCGTCACGATGCGGCTGTCCGGGCACTTCCTGCCGCTCGGCACGATCGCGTGGGGCCTCGCGCTGTTCTATCTGTTCGGCAACCTCGAGTTGCTCGGCAAGTACGACGGGATCAACGGGATTCCGGCGCTGAACCTGTTCGGCATCGAGCTCGGAAGCGGCCGCAGCCTGTACTTCCTGATCTGGGCCGTCGTGCTGGCGGCGATCGTGTCGGTGCAGAACCTGCTCAACAGCCGCCCCGGCCGCGCGATCCGCGCGCTGCGCGGCGGCGGTGTGATGGCCGAGGCGATGGGCGTGAACACCGCATGGATGCGCGTCGTGATCTTCGTCTACGCGGCCGTGCTCGCCGCGGTATCGGGCTTCCTGTATGCGCACCTGCAGCGCGCGGTGAACCCGACCCCGTTCGGGCTGAACCACGGGATCGAATTCCTGTTCATGGCCGTGGTCGGCGGCGTGTCGCACGTGTGGGGCGCGGTGCTCGGTGCGGCGATTCTCACCGTGCTGCAGGACTACCTGCAGACGCTGCTGCCGAAGCTGCTCGGCTCGGAAGGCAACTTCGAGATCATCGTGTTCGGCGTGCTGATGGTGCTGCTGCTGCAGTACGCGCGCCAGGGCGTCTGGCCGTTCGTCGCGAAGCTGTTTCCGCGCGGGCCGCGCGCCCATGTGCCCGACCAGGCCGATCCGCTGCCGCAGCGTGCGAAACCGGTGGCCGGCGAGCCGCTGCTCGTCGTCGACAATGCGCGCAAGCAGTTCGGCGGGCTGGTGGCCGTCAACGACGTCAGTTTCGACGTGAAGGCGGGGCAGATCATCGGCCTGATCGGCCCGAACGGCGCCGGCAAGTCGACCACGTTCAACCTCGTGACCGGCGTGCTGCAGCCGACCGGCGGCACGATCACGTTCCGCGGCGAGCGGATCGACGGGCTCACGTCGCGTCAGATCGTCCGGCGCGGGATCGGCCGTACGTTCCAGCACGTGAAGCTGCTGCCGACGATGACGGTGCTCGAGAATGTCGCGATCGGCGCGCATCTGCGCGGCCATACGGGCGTGTGGCGCAGCATCGCGCGGCTCAACGCGCACGAGGAGGCACAACTGCTGGCCGAAGCGGCACGCCAGATCCGCCGCGTCGGGCTCGAAAAGCACATGTACGACGAAGCGGGCAGCCTCGCGCTCGGCCAGCAACGGATTCTCGAAATCGCACGCGCGCTGTGCTGCGACCCGACGCTGCTGCTGCTCGACGAGCCGGCCGCCGGGCTGCGCTACCAGGAGAAGCAGCAACTCGCCGATCTGTTGCGGCGCCTGAAGGCCGAAGGGATGAGCGTGTTGCTCGTGGAACATGACATGGATTTCGTGATGAATCTCACCGACCGGCTGGTGGTGATGGAATTCGGCACGCGGATCGCGGAAGGGCTGCCGCAAGACGTGCAGCAGGACCCGGCGGTGCTCGAAGCATATCTGGGCGGGGTGGAGTGATGACGGCGGACACGACGATGCCGATTCTCGAGGTGCGCGGACTGGCGGTGCGGTACGGGAAAGTCGAGGCGCTGCACGGTGCGGCGATCAAGGTGGGCGCCGGGCAGATCGTCAGCGTGATCGGCCCGAACGGTGCAGGCAAGTCGACGATGCTGAACGCGATCATGGGTGCGTTGCCCGTGACCGGGCATGCGTCGGGCGCGGTCATGTACCGCGGCAACGACGTGGGCGCGCTGCCGGTCGAGCAGCGCGTCGCGCGCGGGATGTGCCTCGTGCCGGAAAAGCGCGAGCTGTTCAGCACGATGACGGTGGAGGACAACCTCGTGCTGGGCGCGTATCGCCGCAAGCTCGCGGGCGAGTCGAACTTTCTCGACCAGCTCGATCATGTGTTTGCGCTGTTTCCGCGGCTCAAGGAGCGGCGCAAGCAGGCGGCCGGTACGCTGTCGGGCGGTGAGCGGCAGATGCTTGCGGTGGGCCGCGCGCTGATGGGCAAACCCGACCTGCTGATGCTCGATGAGCCGAGCCTCGGGCTGGCGCCGCTGATCGTGAAGGAGATTTTTCATATCATCAGCGCGTTGCGCGGCACAGGTGTGGCGACGCTGCTCATCGAGCAGAACGCGCGGGCGGCACTGCAGATCTCGGACTACGGCTACGTGCTGGAAACGGGGGAGCTGGCGCTGGAGGGGCCGGCGGCCGAACTGGCACAGAATCCGCGCGTGATCGAAACGTACCTCGGGCTGGCGAAGAAGATGGCTTGATGGTTAGGGCGGGTGGCAGGAAACGGGCGGCGTGTTTCACGTGAAACACGCCGTTTTTGTTTTCGGGGGCAGGGCGATGCTCCGACGAATCGGGTTTGGGGATAAGTGCCGGAGCATCCAGCCGAGGCGCTGTGATGGGGGCGGGGTGCCTATCGTGCCGGGCGGAACAGGATAACGAGCGTTGTGTGCGCGACAGCCTGCTCTTCCCGTGAGACGAATGGCACAGTGGATAAGTATCGGGCGATCGATCGGAGATACTGTGACCTCGGACGGATGTCGACGCGTGTTTTGCACAGCTTGGCGATGTGCGTCGAGGCCGCGGGCGCACATCGCCGTAGCAGGCTGGGCCGGCACAGCTAGGCCAATCGGCCCAAAAAACACCGAAATGAACCGGCCCTACCATTCGGATGGCCTTCGGGTGAAAAGCGAACCCGCTATAATTCGCCCCATACATTTCTCAGATAGGTTCGTGCACAGTCCTGTGTGCGGAATCCACCATGCTTTTTCCCACAGAATTTGACGTCATCGTTGTCGGTGGCGGGCACGCCGGCACGGAAGCCGCGTTGGCCTCGGCCCGTATGGGCGCGAAGACGCTGCTGCTGACCCATAACATTGAAACGCTCGGGCAGATGAGCTGCAATCCGTCGATCGGCGGCATTGGCAAGGGCCATCTGGTCAAGGAAGTCGATGCGCTCGGCGGCGCGATGGCTGCCGCGACGGACGAGAGCGGTATTCAGTTCCGGATCCTCAATTCGTCGAAGGGCCCGGCCGTGCGTGCGACCCGCGCACAGGCCGACCGTATCCTGTACAAGGCTGCGATCCGCCATCGGCTCGAGAATCAGCCGAACCTGTGGCTGTTCCAGCAGGCCGTGGACGACCTGATGGTCGAAGGCGACCGCGTGGTCGGCGCCGTCACGCAGATCGGCATCCGCTTCCGCGCGCGGGCGGTAGTGCTGACGGCAGGGACGTTCCTCGACGGCAAGATCCACGTCGGTCTGAACAACTATACGGGCGGTCGCGCGGGCGATCCGGCGGCCGTGTCGTTGTCGGCGCGCCTGAAGGAGCTGAAGCTCCCGCAGGGCCGCCTGAAGACGGGCACGCCCCCGCGTATCGACGGCCGCTCGATCGACTTTTCGAAGCTGGACGAGCAGCCGGGCGACCTTGATCCGATTCCCGTGTTCTCGTTCCTGGGCCGCGCGGAACAGCATCCGCAGCAGCTGCCGTGCTGGGTCACGCATACGAACGAGCGCACGCACGACATCATTCGCGGCGGCCTCGACCGTTCGCCTATGTATACAGGCGTGATCGAAGGCGTCGGCCCGCGCTACTGCCCGTCGATCGAGGACAAGATTCACCGGTTCGCGTCGAAGGAATCGCACCAGATCTTCCTGGAGCCGGAAGGGCTGACGACCAACGAGTTCTACCCGAACGGGATTTCGACGAGCCTGCCGTTCGACGTGCAGCTCGAGCTCGTGCACTCGATGCGCGGCCTCGAGAACGCGCACATCCTGCGGCCCGGCTACGCGATCGAGTACGACTACTTCGACCCGCGCGCGTTGAAGGCGTCGCTCGAAACGAAGGCGATCAACGGGCTGTTCTTTGCGGGCCAGATCAACGGCACGACCGGCTACGAAGAAGCGGCCGCACAAGGCCTGCTGGCCGGCTTGAACGCAGGCCGCTACGTGCAGGAGAAGGGCGCATGGTGCCCGCGTCGCGACCAGGCCTACCTGGGCGTGCTGGTCGACGACCTCGTCACGCGCGGCGTGGCCGAGCCGTACCGGATGTTCACGAGCCGTGCCGAATACCGCCTGAGCCTGCGTGAAGACAACGCGGACATGCGTCTGACCGAGATCGGCCGCGAACTGGGGCTCGTCGACGACGCGCGCTGGGACGCATTCAGCCGGAAGCGCGACGCTGTTTCACGTGAAACCGAACGCCTGAAGTCGACGTGGGTCACGCCGAAGACGCTGCTGCCGGAAGAGGCGACGGCTTTGCTCGGCAAGGCGATCGACCACGAGTACAGCCTCGCCGAACTGCTGCGCCGCCCGGGCATCAGCTACGACGGCGTGTGCGGCCTGAAGGGTGGCGAATGCGGGCCGGCCGAACCGCTGGCAGAGGATCCGGTTCTGCTCGAGCAGATCAAGGAGCAGGTCGAGATCGGCATCAAGTATCAGGGCTATATCGAGCGGCAGGCGAGCGAGATCGAGCGCAACGATGCGAACGAGAACACGCGCCTGCCGGACGGTATCGACTACCGCGAGGTTCGCGGCCTGTCGTTCGAAGTGAGCCAGAAGCTCAACGAGTTCCGGCCGGAAACGATCGGCCAGGCATCGCGGATCTCGGGCGTCACGCCGGCCGCGATCTCGCTGCTGATGGTGCACCTGAAGCGCCGTGGTCTCGGCCGTCGTAACGGCACCGCCGCAGAGGCGACGGAGCAGGGGGGCGGCACCGTCCCGACGCAACAATGACGGCGCGTCGCGCGCCGGCGGTTAATCGGGACGTACTTGAACAGATGCTCGTCGACGGCACGGCCGCGCTCGACATCGCATTGACGGATGCACAACGCAATCAGCTGCTCGACTATGTCGCGCTGCTCGGCAAGTGGAACGCGGTCTACAACCTGACCGCGATCCGCGACCCGAAGCAGATGCTGATCCAGCACATTCTCGATTCGCTCTCCATCGTTCCGCATCTGCGCGACCGTGCATCGGCGCGTGTGCTCGACGTGGGTTCGGGTGGTGGGCTGCCCGGCATCGTGCTGGCGATCGTCCAGCCGGACTGGCAGGTGACGTTGAACGATATCGTGCAGAAAAAGTCTGCATTCCAGACGCAAATGCGCGCGGAGCTGAAGCTCGCGAACCTGTCGGTCGTCACCGGGCGGGTCGAATTGCTGCAGCCGGGTGTCGACGTGCCGGAAAAATTCGACATGATCGTGTCCCGCGCCTTCGCGGATCTATCCGACTTCGTTAAACTTGCTCGTCATCTCGTCGCGCCCGGCGGATCGATCTGGGCAATGAAGGGTGTTCACCCGGACGACGAAATTGCACGACTGCCGGAAGGCAGCCGCGTAAAGCAGACGATGCGGCTTGCAGTACCGATGCTCGATGCCGAACGGCACCTGATTGAGGTCGTCGTCGACGAGGCGAATTGAAGGCGCGCGGTAGCGCGCCGTTTGTTTGAAGGTAAAGGGAACACACCAACGATGGCAAAGATCTTCTGCGTTGCGAACCAGAAGGGGGGCGTCGGCAAGACGACGACATCGGTCAATCTCGCCGCAAGCCTTGCAGCGCAGGAGCAACGAGTCCTGCTGATCGATCTCGACCCGCAGGGCAACGCGACGATGGGCAGCGGGATCGACAAGGCCGCCTGCGAGTCGACCGTGTACGAAGTGCTGATCGACGGCGTATCGGTGATGGACGCACGCGTGCGTCCGGAGGGCGTCACGTACGACGTGCTGCCGGCCAACCGCGAGCTGTCGGGTGCCGAGATCGAGCTGATCGGCATCGACAACCGCGAGCGTCGGTTGAAGGCCGCGCTCGAGCACGTGGCCGACGACTACGACTTCGTGCTGATCGATTGCCCACCGACGCTGTCGCTGCTGACGCTGAACGGACTGTGCGCGGCACATGGCGTCGTGATCCCGATGCAGTGCGAGTATTTCGCGCTGGAAGGGCTGTCGGATCTCGTCAACACGATCAAGCAGGTCCACGCGAACATGAACCGCGACCTGAAGATCATCGGCTTGCTGCGTGTGATGTTCGATCCGCGCATCACGCTGCAGCAGCAAGTCTCCGATCAACTGAAAGCGCACTTCGGCGACAAGGTGTTCGACGCGGTGATCCCGCGCAACGTGCGCCTGGCGGAAGCGCCGAGTTACGGGTTGCCGGGCGTCGTGTTCGACCGCAACTCGCGCGGTGCGCAGGCGTATATCCAATTCGGTGCCGAGATGATCGACCGCGTGCGCGCGTTCGAGGTGTCGTGATCCGGACATGAGCGAAGCGAGGAAGAAAGACATGAACGCGGTACCAAAGAAGAAGGGCTTGGGACGTGGCCTCGAAGCGCTGCTCGGCGGCAGTGCGGACATCACCGAAGCGGTGAAGATCGAAGGAGCACCGAACACGCTCGCGCTCGGCAAGCTGCAGGCCGGCAAGTACCAGCCGCGGACCCGGATGGACGAAGGCAGCCTGCAGGAACTGGCGGCGAGCATCCGCGCGCAAGGCGTGATGCAGCCGATCCTGGTGCGGCCCATTTCGTCTGACAAATACGAGATCATCGCCGGCGAGCGACGTTTCCGCGCGGCACGACTGGCCGGTCTCGACGAAGTGCCGGTGCTGGTGAAGGACGTGTCCGATCAGGCTGCGGCCGCGATGGCGCTGATCGAGAACATCCAGCGCGAGGACCTGAACCCGCTGGAAGAGGCGCACGGTATTCAGCGCCTGCTCGACGAGTTCGGTTTCACGCACGAACAGGCGGCCGAATCGGTCGGCCGTTCGCGCAGCGCGGTGTCGAACCTGCTGCGCCTGCTGAACCTCGCTTCGCCGGTGCAGACGATGCTGCTGGCCGGCGATCTCGACATGGGCCACGCGCGTGCGCTGCTCGCGGTCGACGCGGCGACGCAGATCACGCTCGCGCACCAGGTCGTCAACAAGCGCATGTCGGTGCGCGAGACCGAGAAGCTGGTCGCGCACACGACGAAGGAAGCGCCGACGGTGAAGGCGCGCGCGAAGGATGACGGCGGCCGCGACACGCGCCGTCTCGAAGAGGAGTTGTCCGACCTGCTCGCGTCGACGGTGAAGATCAAGCTCGGCCGCCGCGGGCGAGGGCAGGTGATGATCGATTTCGGCAACCTCGATGCGCTCGAGGGCATTCTCGTGCGCCTGCGCGGCAACGTCGCGACCGAAGAATAACGAGGCGCGATTGATAGAGAACACGGGCGCGGCAGCGCCACGCCGGTGGCTTGCGTGGCTATTGAAGGAGCCGGTGCTGTCGGTACTGGCACTTGCACTAATTATTCTGCAATGGTTGCATCCGCAACCAATCGCCGCACTGGCCGAGCGCGTCGACTGGCAGACCGTCGCGACGCTCGCGGGCCTGCTGATGCTGACCAAGGCGCTCGAGTTGTCCGGATGCCTGATGTGGCTCGCGCATCGCATCGTGCATCACGTGCATTCGGAGCGCGGGCTCGCGATGCTGCTCGTCGTGTTCGCGGCGGCACTCGCGATGTGGCTCACCAACGACGTTGCGCTGTTCGTCGTCGTGCCGCTGATGGTGTCGCTGCGCACGCTGACGCCGCTGCCGTTCCGGCGGCTCGTGATCGTGGTCGCGCTGGCCGTCAACGCGGGGTCCGTCGCGACGCCGCTCGGCAATCCCCAGAACCTTTTCCTGTGGCAATTGAGCGGCATGTCGTTCGGCCGCTTCGTCGTCACGCTCGGGCCGCTCGCGCTGGCGCTGATGGCGCTGCTGCTTGTGCTGACGGCGTGCGCGTTTCGCGCGAAACCGCTCGACCTGTCGGGAGACGTCGAGGTCGTTCCCGTGCAGCGCATGCACGCGCTGCTCGCGGCGGTGCTGTTCGGTGCGTTCGTGCTGCTGGCCGATGCGCACCATCCGGTGCCGGGCCTGATCGCCGTCGTGATCGCGCTGCTGGTGGCAAGACGTGACGCAGTCCTGAAGATCGACTGGCTGCTGCTGCTGATCTTCGTGCTGATGTTCGTCGTGCTGCGCAGCGCGGCCGCGCTGCCCGTCGTGCACGACGCGATCGCGCGGACCCATCTCGATTCGCCGCTGCGTGTGTTCGGGGCAGGTGTGGTGCTGTCACAGGGAATCAGCAACGTGCCGGCGGCCATCCTGCTATCGGAATTCACGCACGACTGGCGTGCGCTCGCATTCGGCGTATCGGTCGGCGGCTTCGGTTTCGCGATCAGTTCGCTCGCGAACCTGATCGCGGTGCGTCTCGCGAAGGAGCCGCGCATGTGGCTGCCGTTTCACCTGGTGTCGATTCCGTTCGCGATCGTGAGCGCGGCACTGGGCGCGTGGTTGCTCGTTCACGGTTGAGCGGCGCGGCCGCCTGCGGTGCAGGCGTGCTGCAAGCGTGACGGGGAGGGCGCGCGGCGTTCCCGGCCGTGGCAAACCCGGGCTGTTGATAAGTGCGGCGATTCACAGTCGATATTCTGTGGCGGCACAACAACTGATTGCGAGCCTCGGCCCGCTCGCGGCCGCGCGCATTTCGCGCGTTGCGCCCAACGCGGTGGTCGCGCTATTTCCTTCGTTCCGCATCGCTGCGCACGGTCGTTTTCCGTGGTCGCGTCACAGCAGCATTCCTGCTGCGATCGCGTCGCGCCGACGACGCCCGTGCCAGGCATCGATGTCGCGTCATTTCCTCGTCGCCGCACTTTTTCGGGCAAGAAATACCGGTGCGGGAAAGCGACCTTACAACTGTCATCGTACGTCGTCGATTCGCGCGTTTTTCACATGATGAGGCGTCGTTTTGCACAGGTTTTTGTCGCGTCTAAAGCCTTGAATCACTTGCAACTATCGCTTACAATCGCCCGGATTTGTTAGCTAGGCACCCCTGAAAGCTTTCGGAAAGTCTGGGGCCGGGTTCAAGGATTTTGCGGAAAATTGCGATGGCGGGTCAGGCGCCGAACGACAGGCACGATGATCACCGAGCGCAACGCACCGCTTCAGCGGCCGGCGAACGGCGCGAGTCCGATGCCGACGACTGGGATGCCGAGCAGCAAGATAACAACATCGTTCCGCTCACGAGGACGGAAGCCGAGAGGCTGTTCGGTCCGAACGTGAGCAAGCCGTCGCGCGTGACCCCCTCCAAGGTGGTGGCCGCGCAGGTGGTCTTGTCCCTGGTTGCAACGCTGGCGTGGTGGCTGTTTTCAAAGTCGCCGGGCGCCGCTGCGCAGTCCGCGTTTCTGGGCGGGGCGATCGGCTGGGTGCCAAGCGCGTTGTTCGTGGCACGACTGAAGGCAGGTGGCTCGGCCACCGTCATGAGCTGGGTGATGGGCGAAGCCCTGAAACTCGGCCTGACGATCGGGATGTTCGCAGCAGTGGCGTTCGGCTGGGCCGGCGTGCACTGGGTGCCGTTCCTGGTCACGTACCTCGTCGTGCTGAAGACGTACTGGATCGCGCTGGCCTGGCGGTAAGAAACAAGCAGCGTGCGGTTTCGACAACGAACCGCACCGGCCCGTTCCCGCAATAGCGTATTGCGGAACGGGGCAAAACGATTTTCGACAATTTGGGTGGCATTAACGATATGGCAGCTAGCGAAGGCACGCGTCCGGATCCGTCCGAGTACATTGCGCACCACTTGCAGAATTTCTCCACCTCGCATCAGACGTCGATTTTCGATATCCACGTCTGGAATCTCGATACGCTGTTCTGGTCGATCGTGTGCGGCATCGTGACGATCCTCGTGCTGCGTCTGGCCGCCCGCAAGGCGACGTCGGGCGTGCCGGGCCGTTTCCAGTGCGCGATCGAGATGCTCGTCGAAATGGTCGAAGACCAGTCGAAGGCCATCGTCCACGGCAATCGTACGTTCATCGCGCCGCTCGCCCTCACGGTGTTCGTGTGGGTCACGCTGATGAACTCGCTCGACTTCCTCCCGGTCGACCTGCCGGGCCGCGTGATCGGCCTGCTCGGTCTGTCGGACGTGATTTCCCACCATCGCATCGTCCCGACGGCCGACCTGAACGGCACGCTCGGCATCGCGCTCGGCGTGTTCGTCCTGATGATCTACTACAGCATCAAGATCAAGGGCGCGGGCGGCTTCGTGCATGAGCTGCTGTCGGCCCCGTTCGGCGGCCACCCGCTGCTGTGGATCCCCAACCTCGCGCTCAACATCGTCGAATACGTCGCAAAGACCGTTTCGCTCGGCATGCGGCTGTTCGGCAACATGTACGCGGGTGAGCTGTTGTTCCTGTTGATCGCCCTGCTCGGCAGCATGTGGAGCTTCGGTGGCGACGCAACGTTCCTCGGCTTCATTGGTCACGTGATCGCGGGCAGCGTCTGGGCAATCTTCCACATCCTGATTGTTCTGTTGCAGGCATTCATTTTCATGATGCTGACGCTGGTGTATCTCGGCCAGGCGCACGACAAGCACTAAGCGCGGCGTGCAACAAAGAGTCTTCGTTTTAGTTTTTTAAATCTCAGTTCCAAGTCTTTTCACAAAGGAGTGATCATGCAAGCTTACATCGCCAACATCCAGGGTCTGACCGCCATCGGTATCGGCATCATCATCGGCCTGGGTGCAATCGGCGCCTGTATCGGTATCGCGCTGATGGGTGGCAAGTACATCGAAGCGTGCGCACGTCAGCCGGAACTCATCAACCCGCTGCAAACGAAGATGTTCCTGCTGGCCGGCCTGATCGACGCTGCATTCCTGATCGGTGTTGGTGTCGCAATGCTGTTCGCGTTCGCGAACCCGCTCCTGTCGAAGCTCGCAGGCTAAGGTTCCTCGGAAATATGCGCCCGGCGCAAGCCGGCGCAGGGCGGAACGGAGACTTGGGGCGCTGATCGAATGCAACTCGATGAGCGCCTTACCGTTTCATTTTTCCGGATAGCAGATAAGGAAACACCGTGAATCTCAACGCAACTCTGTTTGCGCAAATGGTCGTGTTCCTGGTCCTCGCGTGGTTCACGATGAAATTCGTGTGGCCGCCGTTGATCAACGCCCTCGACGAACGTTCGAAGAAGATCGCCGACGGCCTCGCCGCCGCGGAGAAGGGCAAGGCGGAACTCGACGCAGCGCACAAGCGCGTGGACCAGGAACTCGCGCAGGCCCGCAACGACGGCCAGCAGCGCATCGCCGACGCTGAAAAGCGTGCCCAGGCGGTCGCCGAGGAAATCAAGGCCAACGCCCAGGCTGAAGCCGCCCGCATCGTCGCCCAGGCGAAAGCGGAAGCAGAACAGCAAATCGTGAAGGCGCGCGAAGCGCTGCGTGGCGAAGTCGCCTCGCTGGCCGTGAAGGGCGCCGAGCAGATCCTGAAGCGCGAAGTCGATCAAACGGCCCACGCCCAACTGCTGAATCAACTGAAAGCCGAGCTCTGATCATGGCCGAACTTGCAACCATCGCCCGCCCTTACGCAGAAGCGCTGTTCCGCGTGGCCGAGGGAGGTGACATCGCCGCCTGGTCCACGCTCGTGCAAGAGCTGGCCCAGGTTGCGCGTCTGCCGGAAGTGCTGTCGGTCGCGTCGAGCCCGAAGGTGACGCGCACGCAAGTGGTCGAGCTGCTGCTTGCTGCGGTGAAGTCGCCGGTCGCGGCCGGCGCGGAAGCGAAGAACTTCGTGCAGATGCTGGTCGACAATCATCGTATCGCGCTGCTGCCGGAAATCGCCGAGCAGTTCGAGGCGCTCAAGAACGAACGTGAAGGTGCAGCCGACGCCGAGATCGTGAGCGCGTTCCCGCTGAACGGCGCGGATCTCGAAAGTCTCGTCTCTGGCCTCGAACGCAAGTTCAAGCGCAAGCTGAAGCCGACGGTCGAAGTCGATTCGTCGCTGATCGGCGGCGTGCGCGTGACGGTCGGCGACGAAGTGCTCGACACCTCGGTTCGCGCGCGCCTCGCATCGATGCAGGCTGCCTTGACCGCCTGAGCGCCACGCCGGCACGCAACAGAATTGACTATCAGGAGCGAATAATGCAACTCAATCCCTCTGAGATCAGCGAGCTGATCAAGAGCCGGATCCAGGGCCTTGAAGCGAGCGCAGACGTTCGCAACCAGGGCACCGTGATCTCCGTGACCGACGGTATCGTGCGCATCCACGGCCTGTCGGACGTGATGCAGGGCGAAATGCTCGAGTTTCCGGGCAACACGTTCGGCCTCGCGCTGAACCTCGAGCGCGACTCGGTCGGCGCTGTGATTCTCGGCGAATACGAACACATCTCGGAAGGCGACGTCGTCAAGACGACGGGCCGCATTCTCGAAGTTCCGGTTGGTCCGGAACTCGTCGGCCGCGTGGTCGACGCGCTCGGCAACCCGATCGACGGCAAGGGCCCGGTCAACGCGAAGCTGACCGACGCGATCGAAAAGATCGCTCCGGGCGTGATCTGGCGTAAGTCGGTGTCGCAGCCGGTGCAGACGGGCATCAAGTCGATCGATGCGATGGTGCCGATCGGCCGTGGCCAGCGTGAGCTGATCATCGGCGACCGTCAGTGCGGCAAGACCGCGGTGGCGATCGACGCGATCATCAACCAGAAGGGCAAGGACCTGGTCTGTATCTACGTCGCGATCGGCCAGAAGGCTTCGTCGATCATGAACGTGGTGCGCAAGCTCGAAGAAACGGGCGCGATGGAATACACGATCGTCGTCGCCGCTTCGGCTTCGGATTCGGCCGCGATGCAGTACCTCGCACCGTACGCCGGCTGCACGATGGGCGAATACTTCCGCGACCGCGGTCAAGACGCGCTGATCATCTATGACGACTTGACCAAGCAGGCTTGGGCATACCGTCAGATCTCGCTGCTGCTGCGCCGCCCGCCGGGCCGTGAAGCTTATCCGGGTGACGTGTTCTATCTGCACTCGCGTCTGCTCGAGCGTGCTGCTCGCGTGTCGGAAGAGTACGTCGAGAAGTTCACGAACGGCGAAGTGAAGGGCAAGAGCGGCTCGCTGACGGCACTGCCGGTCATCGAAACGCAGGCTGGCGACGTGACCGCGTTCGTTCCGACGAACGTGATCTCGATTACCGACGGCCAGATCTTCCTGGAAACCGACCTGTTCAACGCAGGCATCCGCCCGGCAATCAACGCCGGCGTGTCGGTGTCGCGCGTCGGCGGCGCCGCTCAGACGAAGGTCGTGAAGAAGCTGTCGGGCGGTATCCGTACCGACCTCGCGCAGTACCGTGAACTGGCGGCATTCGCGCAGTTCGCATCGGACCTCGACGAAGCGACCCGCAAGCAGCTCGAGCGCGGCCGCCGCGTGACGGAACTGCTGAAGCAGCCGCAGTACCAGCCGCTGCAGGTGTGGGAACTGGCCGTGTCGCTGTACGCCGCGAACAACGGCTACCTCGACGATCTCGACGTGAAGCAAGTGCTGCCGTTCGAGAAGGGCCTGCGCGACAACCTGAAGACCAGCCACGCTGACCTCATCAAGCGCATCGAAGACACCAAGGATCTCTCGAAGGACGACGAAGGCGCGCTGCGCGCGGCGATCGAGTCCTTCAAGAAGTCGGGTGCCTATTGATCCGCGAGTGACACACTGAGGCCGCGCGGGTGTTGATGCGCCCGCGCCGCTTCGGTCAAGGAGCAAGCTATGGCTGGAATGAAGGAAATTCGCGGCAAGATCAAGAGCGTGCAAAACACGCGCAAGATCACGAAGGCGATGGAGATGGTGGCCGCATCGAAGATGCGCCGCGCGCAGGAACGCATGCGCGCCGCTCGTCCGTACGCGGACAAGGTCCGAGCCATCGCCGCGCACATGAGCCGTGCGAACCCGGAGTACCGCCACCCGTTCATGGTGGCGAACGACGGCGCGACGACGGCCGGCATCATCCTTGTCACGACGGACAAGGGTCTGTGCGGTGGTCTGAACACCAACGTGCTGCGTGCGACGGTGCAGAAGTTCAAGGAACTGGAAGAGAAGGGCCAGAAGGTCGAAGCCACCGCGATCGGTAGCAAGGGCCTCGGGTTCCTGAACCGCTTCGGCGCGAAGGTGATGTCGCAGGTCGTGCACCTCGGCGACACCCCGCATCTGGACAAGCTGATCGGCGCCGTGAAGACGCAGCTCGACCTGTACTCGGAAGGCAAGCTGTCGGCGGTTTATATCGCTTACACGCGCTTCGTCAACACGATGAAGCAGGAAGCCGTGATCGAGCAGTTGCTGCCGCTGTCGTCGGAGCACTTCGAGGCCGATGACGGTACGCCGGCCACGTCGTGGGATTACATCTACGAGCCGGACGCGCAGGCAGTCGTCGACGAGCTGCTCGTGCGTTACGTCGAGGCGCTGGTTTACCAGGCTGTCGCGGAGAACATGGCGTCCGAGCAATCGGCGCGGATGGTCGCGATGAAGGCCGCGTCCGACAACGCGAAGACGGTGATCAGCGAACTGCAGCTCGTATACAACAAGAGCCGCCAGGCCGCGATTACGAAAGAACTGTCGGAGATCGTCGGCGGCGCAGCCGCTGTTTAAGCGCGCGCCCGGGACGACAACTGCGCCTTTGCGCGAGTAAAGAATCAGGTATTTAAAGGAAAAGCGATGAGTACTGCTGCTTTGGTAGAAGGCAAGATCGTACAGTGCATCGGCGCCGTTATCGACGTGGAATTCCCGCGCGAAAGCATGCCGAAGATCTACGACGCGCTCATTCTCGATGGCTCGGAACTGACGCTCGAAGTCCAGCAGCAGCTGGGTGACGGCGTGGTCCGTACCATTTGTCTGGGTGCATCCGACGGCCTGCGCCGCGGCCTGACCGTGAAGAACACGGCAAAACCGATTTCGGTGCCGGTCGGCAAGCCGACCCTCGGCCGAATCATGGACGTGCTTGGCCGTCCGATCGACGAAGCTGGCCCGATCGAAAGCGAAGTGACGCGTTCGATCCACCAGAAGGCTCCGGCGTTCGACGAACTGTCGCCGTCGACCGAACTGCTCGAAACGGGTATCAAGGTCATCGACCTGATCTGCCCGTTCGCGAAGGGCGGCAAGGTTGGCCTGTTCGGCGGTGCTGGCGTGGGCAAGACCGTCAACATGATGGAGCTCATCAACAACATCGCGAAGGAACACGGCGGTTACTCCGTGTTCGCGGGCGTGGGCGAGCGTACCCGTGAAGGGAACGACTTCTACCACGAAATGAAGGACTCGAACGTTCTCGACAAGGTCGCGCTGGTGTACGGCCAGATGAACGAGCCGCCGGGCAACCGACTGCGCGTCGCGCTGACCGGCCTGACGATGGCCGAGCACTTCCGTGACGAAGGCCTCGACGTGCTGTTCTTCGTCGACAACATCTACCGTTTCACGCTGGCCGGTACCGAAGTGTCGGCACTGCTCGGCCGTATGCCGTCGGCAGTGGGCTATCAGCCGACGCTGGCTGAAGAAATGGGCAAGCTGCAGGAACGCATCACGTCGACCAAGAAGGGCTCGATTACGTCGGTTCAGGCCGTGTACGTCCCTGCGGACGACTTGACCGACCCGTCGCCGGCCACGACCTTCGGCCACCTGGACGCAACCGTCGTTCTGTCGCGTGACATCGCTTCGCTGGGTATCTACCCGGCGGTCGACCCGCTCGACTCGACGTCGCGCCAGATCGACCCGAACGTGATCGGTGAAGAGCACTACTCGATCACCCGTCGCGTTCAGCAGACGCTGCAGCGCTACAAGGAACTGCGCGACATCATCGCGATTCTGGGCATGGACGAACTGTCGCCGGAAGACAAGCTGTCGGTCGCACGTGCGCGTAAGATCCAGCGTTTCCTGTCGCAGCCGTTCCACGTCGCTGAAGTGTTCACGGGTTCGCCGGGCAAGTACGTGCCGCTGAAGGAAACGATCCGTGGCTTCAAGATGATCGTCGACGGCGAGTGCGACCACCTGCCGGAACAGGCGTTCTACATGGTCGGCACGATCGACGAAGCCTTCGAAAAGGCCAAGAAGATCTCGTAAGGGGCGGGCGTAACGCAGCGGGCGCCGTGCGTCCGTGATGGATACCATGATGGTATCTTTTCGCGGATCGGAGCCCACGCGACACGCTCAACCCGCCGTGCATGGGATCGGAGTCAGCGCGCAAGTGTCCGCTCCGATCGACCGCCGCGAGGAAAGAGTAAGCGCTGAAGCGCCAACTCTTTCCAAGCGCGGCATGGGACGGGAGTAAGCGCTAAAGCGCCAACTCCCGTCGGCAGGAGTCGATATGGCAACCATCAAAGTAGACGTCGTCAGCGCGGAAGAGCAGATCTTCTCGGGCGAGGCGAAATTCGTCGCGCTGCCGGGCGAAACGGGTGAGCTGGGCATTCTGCCGGGTCACACGCCGCTGATCACGCGGATTCGTCCGGGTGCGGTGCGCATCGAAGTCGAGGGCGGCAACGACGAATTCGTGTTCGTCGCGGGCGGCATTCTCGAAGTGCAGCCGGGCGCCGTGACGGTGCTCGCCGACACCGCGATCCGCGGCAAGGACCTCGATGCGGCGAAAGCCGAGGAAGCGCGCAAGCGTGCCGAGGAAACGCTGCAGAACGCGAAGTCGGACCTCGACCTCGCAAAGGCGCAATCCGAGCTCGCGACCGCGATGGCGCAGCTCGAGGCGATCCAGCGCCTCGCGAAGATTCGCAGCCGGCACTAAGCCGCGCGCGCGTATCCCGCGAAAGAAAGCAGCCTTCGGGCTGCTTTTTTTCGTCCGTCGTTTTCGTCTGTTTTTTGCGGGCCGGATCGTATCGTCCGGTCGTGCTATTTCGTCCGTCCGCCGCGATTTGATGTCAGAGTGTCGTCAGCGGCGCGCGGCATCATTCGTGCAGAGGCGGTCCGCCGCGATCGCGGCGGAGCAGGCGCGCGTGAGCCGCGTGCCGCGCCCGATCAGACAAAAAATGGACGGAGACATCGATGGCAGCAGACCTTGACGTGGGGGCGCTGGTCGCGCCCGAAAACGGACTGTCGTACGTGCGCGGCGCGACCGACGTGCCGCTATCCGAAGCGACGATCAGCCGGTTCCTGCTCGACACGGCCGGCCGCTTTCCCGATCGTCCGGCCGTCGTGTTCCGCGAACAGCAGGTGCGCTGGACCTGGCGCGAGTTCGTGCAGGAGGTCGACGTGCTCGCGGCCGGCCTGGCCGCGCTCGGGATCGTGAAGGGCGATTGCGTCGGCATCTGGTCGCCGAACCGCAGCGAATGGCTGCTCACGCAGTTCGCGACCGCGCGCATCGGCGCGGTCCTCGTCAACATCAATCCGGCCTACCGGCTCGCGGAACTCGAATACGCGCTGAACAAGGTCGGCTGCAAGGCCGTGATCGCGGCCGAGCGCTTCAAGACGTCGGCCTATGTCGAGATGCTGCAGACCATCGCGCCGGAGCTCGCGAGCGCGACGCCGGGCGACCTGCGGGCGGCGCGGGTGCCGAGCCTGCGCACGGTCGTGTCGATGGGCGAGGTCGCGCCGGCCGGCATGTTCCGCTTCGCGGACGTGATGGCGCGCGGCCGCGACACGCTCGACGTCGCGCGGCTCGATGCGATCGGCGCGACGCTCGCGGCCACCGATCCGATCAACATCCAGTTCACGAGCGGCACGACCGGCAGCCCGAAGGGCGCGACGCTCACGCACCGCAACGTCGTCAACAACGCGCGTTTCATCGCGATGGCGATGCGGTTCAGCGAGCAGGACGCGCTGTGCATCCCGGTGCCGCTGTATCACTGCTTCGGGATGGTGCTGGCCGTGCTCGCGTGCGTATCGACGGGCGCGGCGATGGTGTTCCCCGGCGAGGCGTTCGACCCGGTCGCGACGCTCGCGGCCGTCGCCGACGAACGCTGCACCGCGCTGCACGGCGTGCCGACGATGTTCATCGCGGAACTCGATCATCCGGAATTCGCGAAATTCGACCTGTCGACGCTGCGCACCGGGATCATGGCCGGCTCGCCGTGCCCGATCGAGACGATGAAGCGCGTCGTGTCGCAGATGCATCTGTCCGAGATCACGATCGCGTACGGGATGACGGAGACGAGCCCCGTGTCGTTCCAGAGCTCGACCGACGATCCGCTCGAGAAGCGCACGACGACGGTCGGCCGCATTCAGCCGCATCTGGAAGTGAAGATCGTCGATCCGGAAGGGCGCATCGTGCCGGTCGGCGCGACGGGCGAGCTGTGCACGAAGGGCTATTCGGTGATGCTCGGCTACTGGGACGACGACGCGAAGACGCGCGAGGTGCTGGTCGACGGCTGGATGCACACGGGCGACCTCGCGACGCTCGATGCGGATGGCTACTGCAACATCGTGGGCCGGCTGAAGGACATGGTGATCCGCGGCGGCGAGAACGTGTACCCGCGCGAGATCGAGGAATTCCTGTTCAGGCATCCGAAGATTCAGAGCGCGCAGGTGTTCGGGGTGCCCGATGCGAAGTACGGCGAGGAGCTGTGCGCGTGGATCGTGCTGCGTGCGGACGAGCAGATGTCGGAGGACGACGTGCGCGCGTTCTGCAACGGCCAGATCGCGCACTACAAGATTCCGCGCTACATCCGCTTCGTCGACGAGCTGCCGATGACGGTGACGGGCAAGGTGCAGAAGTTCGTGATGCGCGAACGGATGATCGAGGAACTGAAGCTCGACGTGCAGAAGACCGCTTGAAACGACCGGCGGCTCGAAGGCGGAAAAGCGCGGCGGCCTTCGGGTCGCCCGATGCGGGACGCTGCGTTTTCGATGGACGAAAAAAAGCGGGCTTATTAGCCCGCTAAAAACCACACGCTACGGGGTTAGCGCGAGGAGACCAAAGATGAAACCGTGTCCGGCGGGGGCCGGAAACGACTCCAACAGGGATGCCCCTCGGAAGGGCTTCGGTACGTGACCGACTGGCTCGCAGCGCTTCGCGTCCGCTCACACTTGGCACACGAGACCGCATCCGTGTTGAAACCGTTGAGGCCCATTGTGGGCGAATTAATGACCCCTCGCGGTAACAAAGTGTTTCAGGTTGTAACGCCCGCCAGATAAGGCTTTCCGGGATTTTTTGCTGTTTTCGGGATCCTGAAAATGGTCATATTTACTTATCCTTTCCGCAGAGTTTTCATCGTGTGCGCGCAATGCGTTTTTCATGCGTATCGGCATCGATGAATTGCCGATTTACACGACCGAACGTGCATCGCATGACAGCTACCGTGTATGACGATTCATTCGTCGGAAAGATTTTGAAACGTGATCGGCGGCGGCGATAGTCGGCCATTCGGCCAGTTTCCCGGTTTTGCGACCGCCGCGTCCCGCGCCGAGATGTAACGGCGCTTCGCATTCGATGAGAGGGGCGCGGGGTCGGTGCGCGTTATCGGCGGCCGTTGCCGTGCGCGATCGCGCTTATTTCAGCCACTTGTCGGAAATCGCCTGATACTCGCCGCTCGACAGCGCGAGGTGCAGCCACTGGTCGACGTACTGCTGGAACGCGACGTCGCCGCGCGGCACCATGTACGCCTTTTCGCCGAACTGGAACGGCTTGTCCGGATGCACCGAGCAGAGGCCCGGATTCAGCTTTTGCTGCAGCATCGTCTCGGACGCGTCCGTCACCATCACGTCCGCCTTGCCCGCGAGGATCTGCTTGAAGATCGTCACGTTGTCGGGATAGACGGTGAGGTTCGCGTGCGTGAAGAACTGCTTCGCAAAGCGCTCGTTGGTGCCGCCCGGGTTCACGATCACGCGGGTCTCGGGCCGGTCGATCTGCGCGACGGTTTGGTACTTGTCTGCATCCGCGCAGCGCGCGATCGCCGTCTTGCCGTCGACCACGTATGGCTGCGTGAAGAACACGCGCTTCTGGCGCTCGAGCGTCGTCGATACGCCGCCCACCGCGATATCGCACTTCGCGACGAAGTCGTTGGTGAGGTTCGACCAGCTCGTCTTCACGAAGTCGGCCTTCACGCCGAGCGATTTCGCGAGCGATTCGGCCATGTCGATGTCGATGCCCTCGAAGCGGCCGTCCGTGCGGTAGTACGAATACGGCTTGTAGTCGCCTGTCGTGCACACGCGCAGCGTGCCGCGGGCGAGCACGTCGTCGAGTCGCGAGCCGGCGTTGGCGCTGGCGGCCGGGGACGCGGCTGCGGCGCTCTGAGCGTGCGCGGCGGCGCAGCAAAGCAGGGCGGCTGCGGCGAGCGCGGCCAGCGGGGCGAATGTCTTCATCGGTCTCCTCCTTCGTTCGGGTTGATATCAGCGTCCGATCATAACGGAGCCCTCGCGCGCGTCATATGGCCGCCATCGCATCGGCATACGCGGCGGCACGGCCCCGCTCCGGTAAAATGCCGCTTTGCCTTCGCATCGTCGCTCCTACCGTGGCCCATAACCTGCTCAACGACACCTTCCTGCGTGCGCTTCTGCGCGAGCCGACCGACTACACGCCGATCTGGCTGATGCGCCAGGCGGGCCGCTACCTACCCGAATACAACGCGACGCGCGCACGCGCCGGCAGCTTCCTCGGCCTCGCGAAGAATCCCGACTACGCGACCGAAGTGACGCTGCAGCCGCTCGAGCGCTTCCCGCTCGACGCCGCGATCCTGTTCTCGGACATCCTGACGATTCCCGACGCGATGGGTCTCGGCCTCGACTTCCAGGTTGGCGAAGGGCCGAAGTTCGCGCATCCGGTGCGCACCGAGGCCGACGTCGCGAAGCTCGCGGTGCCGGACATCGAAGCGACGCTCGGCTACGTGACGGGCGCCGTGCGCGAGATCCGCCGCGCGCTGACCGATGGCCAGGGCCGCCAGCGCGTGCCGCTGATCGGCTTCTCGGGCAGCCCGTGGACGCTCGCGTGCTACATGGTCGAAGGCGGCGGATCGGACGATTTCCGCACGGTGAAGTCAATGGCGTATTCGCGCCCCGACCTGATGCACCGGATCCTCGACGTGAACGCACAGGCCGTGGCCGCGTACCTGAACGCGCAGATCGAAGCCGGCGCGCAGGCCGTGATGATCTTCGATACGTGGGGCGGCGCGCTGGCGGACGGCGCGTACCAGCGCTTCTCGCTCGACTACATCCGCCGCGTGGTCGGCCAGCTCAAGCGCGAGCACGACGGTGAACGCGTGCCGGTGATCACGTTCACGAAGGGCGGCGGGCTGTGGCTCGAGGAAATCGCGGCGACCGGCGTCGACGCGGTCGGGCTCGACTGGACGGTCAACCTCGGCGCCGCGCGCGAGCGCGTCGCGGGGCGCGTCGCGCTGCAGGGCAACCTCGACCCGACGATCCTGTTTGCGCCGCCGGCCGCGGTGCGCGAGCAGGCGCGAGCGGTACTCGACAGCTACGGCAATCATCCGGGCCACGTATTCAACCTCGGCCACGGTATTTCGCAGTTCACGTCGCCGGATCACGTCGCCGAACTCGTCGACGAAGTGCATAGCCACAGCCGCAAGATCCTTAGCGGAGCGGCGGTCTGAGCGCAAGCGCCGTCATGCTGCACCGCGGCGTGACGGCGTTTCGCGGTCGGCACTAAACAGGGCGCAAGCCCGCACCGGTTGCCGATTCATCGCTTGTCAAGACTTGACTTATGCACATTTTCCACGTTGCAGCGCGGTAGAGCCCTGTATCGGTCGAATTGTCTCGCTATGGTTTGGGAATTTGAATAGCAGCCTTATGGAATAAGGCTTCGCGGGATGCGGCAGCGGGCGGGCCAAATCGGCGGAAAGCACGGCCCCGCGCGCTTTGCGGCTGTTGAACGGCGAGTTCTCAACAAAGTTATCCACAGGCAGTTCAGGGTATACGGCGATTCCTAATGCGAATCCAAAACTTAGCGCCGAATCTGAAGTTTTACTTTAAGTTCGCCACCTTGACGCGAACGTGGGCGCCGGCCGTTCGCGCGCTGCGAACCGCCGCCGGAGCGCGCTGATGGCCGATACCTACCTGCGCGTCGCGCTCGACCACCCGCTCGCCACCCTGTTCGACTACCGCTGCGACGTCCAGCCGGCGCCCGAGCCCGGCACGCTCGTCCAGGTGCCGTTCGGCAAGCGGCAAGTCGTCGGGCTCGTCTGCGAAGTGACGACTCACACCGACGTGCCGCCGTCCCGGTTGCGCGCGATCGACGCCATCTGTACCGAACTGCCGCCGCTGGCGCCGGACTGGCTCGCGCTCGTGTCGTTCGCGGCCGATTACTACCAGCGCGGCCGCGGCGAAGTCGCGCTGCCGGCGTTGCCGCAGGCGTTGCGCGATGCGCAGCGCTGGGGGCGGCTGCTGGCGCCGGAAGTGCGCTACCGGCTGAGCGAAGCCGGCCGCGCCGCGCTTCCCGACGCACTGCCCGCGCGCGGGGCCGCGCTGCGGCGGCTCGCGCAGGCACTCGCCGACACCGATTCGCTGACCTTGCCCGACGTGCGCGCGTTGCACCCGAAGGCGGCCGCCACGCTCGACGACTGGGCGGCGCGCGGCTGGGTGGCGATCGAGGAGATCGGCTGGGCCGATGCGCCTGTGCCCAAAGCTGTGGATAACCTGTCGACAACCAGTGGACGAGCTGTGCCGCCGGCGCTCACCGACCAGCAGGCCGAGGCGCTCGACGCGATCCGCGCCGCGCAGGGTTTCGCGCCGTTCCTGCTGCATGGCGTGACGGGCAGCGGCAAGACCGAGGTCTATCTGCACGCGCTTGCCGCGCTGCTCGACGCGCGGCCCGACGCGCAGGCGCTCGTGCTCGTGCCCGAAATCAACCTGACGCCGCAGTTCGAGGCCGCGTTTCGCGCGCGCTTCGCGGGCACGCTCGCGGACGACGCGATCGTCACGCTGCACAGCGGGCTCGCCGAGGGCGAGCGTGCGCGCAACTGGCTCGCCGCGCACACGGGCCGCGCGCGGATCGTGCTCGGCACCCGGCTCGCGGTGCTCGCGTCGCTGCCGACGCTCGCGCTGATCGTCGTCGACGAGGAACACGAACCCGCGTACAAGCAGCAGGAAGGGTTGCGCTATTCGGCGCGCGACCTCGCGGTATGGCGCGCGAAACATCTCGGCATTCCGGTCGTGCTCGGCTCGGCGACGCCGTCGCTCGAAAGCTGGTGGCAAGCCGAGCAGGGGCGCTACACGCGGCTCACGCTGTCGCGCCGCGCGGTGGCCGACGCGACGCTGCCCACCGTGCGGCTGATCGATCTCGAAGAGGAGCGGCGGCGCGGGCGCGCGTCGCTGGGCGGGCTGTCGGGGCCGCTCGTCGCGGCGCTGAAGGCGCGGCTCGAGCGCGGCGAACAGAGCCTCGTGTTCCTGAACCGGCGCGGTTACGCGCCGCAGCTCGCGTGCGACGCGTGCGGCTGGGTCGCCGGTTGCCCGCGCTGCAGCGCCTACGTCGTGCTGCACAAGCCCGAGCATGCGCTGCGCTGCCATCACTGCGGCTGGGAAGCGCGTATTCCGCGCTCGTGCCCGGAATGCGGGAACGTCGACATCGCGCCGCTCGGGCGCGGCACGCAGCGCATCGAGGAGGCGCTCGCCGAGGCCGTGACGGGCGCGCGGATCCTGCGGATCGACGCGGACAGCACACGACGCAAGGGCAGCGCGCAGGCGTTGTTCTCGGACGTGCACGCCGGTGAAGTCGACATCCTGGTCGGCACGCAGATGATCGCGAAGGGGCACGACTTCCAGCGCGTGTCGCTCGTCGGCGTGCTCAATGCGGACACCGCGCTGTTCTCGCACGACTTCCGCGCGAGCGAGCGGCTGTTCGCGCAGCTGATGCAGGTGAGCGGCCGCGCGGGGCGCGCCGGGCTGCCGGGCGAGGTGCTCGTGCAGACGCGTTATCCGCGTCACGCGCTGTATCACGCGCTCGGCCGGCAGGATTACGTCGGCTTCGCGAATTCGACGCTCGGCGAGCGCCGCGACGCGCACCTGCCGCCGTTCGTCTATCAGGCGCTGCTGCGCGCCGAAGGGCGCACGCTCGACGCGGCGCTCGCGTTCCTGCTGCAGGCCGCCGCCGCGCTGCCGGGGCTGCCGGGCGCCGATCGGGTGACCGTATACGACGCGGTGCCGATGACGATCGTGAAGGTCGCGAACGTCCACCGCGCGCAGCTGCTGCTCGAAAGCGCGTCGCGGGCGGCGCTGCAGCATGCGCTGCGCGCGTGGCTGCCCGAGCTGCGCGCGCTGAAGGGCGTACATCGGTGGAACCTCGAGGTCGATCCGCTGGATATCTGACGGGCTGACTCAAGTGAGCAGCGTCGGTGTGTGGTGAGGGCATGTCGGCTGATTGCCCGGAGGGTCCCCCTACGTCTACTGCGCGCGGCCGCGTGAGCTGGCGGCTCGATCTGGCACTCTTCCGGCAAGCCGCCGAAGACCGACAACGATCGGCTGGATGGCGATCATTGCGAGATTGATCGCCTCTGAGCGGATCTTTTGAACTTCACACTGACTCACTGGCTTGATGATGGGCTCACCGAGTCAGTATGTGGTGCAAGGGACCTATCGATGAATTCAATGCTCTCCAAGAGTCGAATGACTTGGGGTAATGTCGATTCATCTGGATAGCTAAGATATGACACGCTCTGTATCGAACCGCAAAGTGCAAGTTTGTTGTGTGGGATGCAGAAATTGAAGGCGCGTGTACGCTTATCTTCGTCACCGTCGGTTTCATCCTGCGTTGTTCCGCCGCCATGCCAGCTCTTGCCATACAACGCATAAAACGTGGTGCGAGGACTCGGAAAATTTGGATCCTCCTTTGACGTATCCGAGATCCATCCGTGAGGGGTCAGTTTGATACTGGCGCTTTCCAGATATGTTTTTGATGTAGCCGGATTTTCACACCTGAAGTGAATCCATGTTTCGAACGGATGGCGAGCCTTGGGATTGATGTTGGCGATGTAACTTGCTGAGTGCGTCGCACTTTCCATATCCGTTGAGATTCGCGCATGGTACGGGTCGGAAAATTTAAAGTGACAGCCATCAAAGGCCAGTTCATGCACGCTTGCCTGATTGAAAGTCGACTCCTTTGCAAAAGTAGCTGTCACCGTCAACCAAAACGCTATGCCGACAATTGCCGTCACATTCATCACGCTTTTCTCCGATCATAGCCATCAGGCACAATTTCCACATGCCCATCTGCAAAAATAAAGGGTGTGTAATCAGCCAAAACCACCATGGCATTCACGTAGGCTTGATAGCGCGCTACGATGCCATTGACTTTGGCGATGCTTGCCAGGTTTTTGACGGGGCTGCCGAAATTTACGGTGGCCGCCACTTGGCCAAAGGACCTGCAGCTGTAGTAGGCATGCGAAATACCTTTGACGATTTGGATTTCGCGCTTCAGTTCCGTGGGTTGATCTGCAAATTTCGCCGCTCCGGTCCAGCTCCAGTAGGCCCCGGCACTCTGAGATGCATCGATGGCTTTGACTGCCACATCATCTCGCCACTGAATCATCCCCGCAGTCAGTTCCGAATGCTTGATATCGAGCAACGCGTCGTTCTTCTGCTCTTGGTGTGCCTTCTTGGCGGCAGTGCTTAGTTCAGTTTTGAGTGTGTCGGTAATCGCCCGGCCTCGGAATCGCCAGTACTTGATGTAATTGTCCGGTCCCGTAAGTTGCAGGAAGCCTCGGCCGTCCCACGGTGAATACCATGCGGCAGCGTTTTGTTCGTATAACTTATCAAACCATTGAGTCTCTTCGGTAGAATTGCCGAAGAATGCCGCCAAGCGCCGCGGACTGGGCGCAATCGCGAACTTTCGCATGGACCTGTTCAGTTCGACGCGAGTCTCTTGAATGATTTTCTTCCTTCGATCCGTCATTGTCACAGGCTCCGACACCCACCCTCCCTTCGCTTTTCGAAGCAGGGTGGTGGGCAGCAATTGTGTCAACTCCCTGTCGCTCAACCATCCGCATTTTCTGAAATGCCTCATGAACGAGAGCGGATGGAAGTACCAAAATTTCTTGCCACCACCGAGCGGCGTTTGGTCCAGAAACTGGAGCTTGCTCAGAAATCCCAGGAATTTCTGGTACCCCTGTGGATTGGTGTCGGCCCGGCTCCCGAAGAAGCCATTCGGCTCGTTCAGCCCGCTGTAGCGCAAGTCATTGTTGGCGGGGTCCCATTCGCTCACCGCATGACACACGAAGCCCTTGAGCCTCTCCCGCGCCTCATCACTCCCCTGCATGTAGGACGCCATTTCGTCGTCCAGGGTGAATTCCGATGAGCGCTCGCTTAGATACAGCATCGCAGTGTCCCCAATCATTTCCCGGAACCTATCGATATCCCATCGCCCCGCCACGTCGAGCGGCGCATTCACGTTGTCGACTTTTCTCCAACCCATGAAGGAAGGAAAATTTGCGTCCGACAGCTTCAGGATGGTGCGCCGATTGACGTCGACGTAGCCCAGCGTACCGGCCGTGTCGAAGGGCACCGCGACGTATGTTGCGTGAGAGGCCGCGGGTAGCGTTGGATTGTCCGTGGAGAGAATCCGACCAAAGCGCAGCAGTTCATATCCATCACTCGGACAAGCCTTGTAAAGATCGGTCGCCCGCTGATACAGGTTGTATTCGTAGTCCTTGCAGGGGTCCCTGACCGGCTCGGGCGTCAACAGGGTCAGCTTGCCCTTGCCGTCTGGATCGATCCACGAACGTACATAACGCTGCCCCTTGTGAAACCATGCCTCGACGTAAAGCGTGCTGTTTGCGCCAAGGGTACTGGCAGACTGGGGCGGGAAGTAAGGACTGTCATCCTGTCCCGGCGGCGTCGCCACAAACGTCGTTCCACCGGGAATCACGAAATATGTGTGCCCCCAATAGTCCGTCGACGTCGGCTGAACCAGATGTTGCTCGCCGAGTTGGACCGTGTGTCCCTCCTGCTCGAACCATGCGCTGAAATCCTCCTCGGTCATGAAGATTTCGAGATGTAGGTGGGAGTACCCGTGGTTGCGCCCCATGTAGCCGAGGATGTCTTTGCGATAGACCTTCTTGCCTTGCCCGCCCTGAACGCCGTCGGTATCGATCTCCAGCCATTTTGCGAGTCCCATTGACGAGCTATTGGCTGGCGGCTCGCCTATCCGTGGCCGGTCTTGCGCGAGCGTCGCGATGTCCACCAGATGCATGTATAGCGAATAGAACGTAATCGTCCGACCGTCGCCGGTATCGGTCGTGTGTTTGAGCAGCACGAAGCCGTTGTTGCAATTCAGCACGTGTTGGCCCTGCGTATCGCGTTGTCCGTCCGACACGGCTTTCTGGCTGACCCGATAGGCGACGATTTCTCCGTCCGCGATGGCACGCACGGGCTCGTATCGCAGCTTTGGCACGAGATGAATGCCGCAATGCCAGCGCCGGTCGAACGCGATCGGGTAGAGGCCGTGATGTGAAAGTTCGAACGTGTCCACGGCATCCATCATCGGATCGGTCGCGGCCGGAGCGTCGGAGGTCAAGCCTTCTTCTGGCAGAAACGGGGGGCTGATGATCATGGGTTATCGCGCGCAGGATATCGGTCAGATGTTCTCGGTGCGTTTTTGAGCGCAGGCAGTGGTGCGGCGTATTCGCATTCACGGCAAGAACAAACGAAAAATGGAAATCGGTGACCACAGTGTTGCGATCTCGCCTGTGGCCAAGTGCGTCGCGGATGATTCATATGGCCGCCGGCGCATGGAGAGGTTGCACATTGGCAGGACTGCCGGCCTCAAGGCTGAGGAGGCAATGCCGTTAAGCTTGCAGAAGTAGAGCAAATCCTCGGGATAAGGTCCATGAGACAGGTCCGAATCTAAAGCTCTTCGTTTCTAACGCAGAGCTTTTGTGGGAAACATTAAGAGGAGTGGGCGTGTGGATCGAGCGGTTGGCGGTCAGCTAACGAGCTGTACCAAATGACGCCTATTGGCGCTTGCATGCATGCAGCGGTTGGCTTTGAATCCGGCTTTGGTCGTACGCATCCCGATGCGGCAGGTTCAGCGCTACTCTCCTCAAGCGGGTGGAGTTTTGTACGGGGTTGTTCACGCGCGCGCAGGGAGCACGAGACGCGACGCTCGCGCGACTGTCGCGGTCGCACCAAGACGCCACCCAAGCCGCCCGCATTCGCCGGCGCAACCCGCTTTTCACGCATCCCACAGGCGACCTGCGCCGTCCGCGCACGTCCGTACGCCATCGATCAGGGAAAACACCGATCCCCACCGCGCGGGCAACCCCTAGGTTGCGACGACCTAAGCTATTGATTATCTTAGATAAGATTGAGGTGCAACCAATCTCGCAATTCGGTTGCACCTTTTTATTGCGTGCCGTAGGATTTCGCGCATCCTCTCACACCACATTGCCGGGCCCGCACCGGCGCACGAACCCACCATGGCAAGCACGACTCTCGGCGTCAAAGTCGACGACCTTCTCCGCTCGCGCCTGAAAGACGCGGCCGCGCGTCTCGAGCGCACTCCCCACTGGCTGATCAAGCAGGCGATCTTCGCGTATCTCGAGCGGATCGAGCACGGCCAGTTGCCGCCCGAGCTGTCGGGCCACAGCGGCGTGACGGAGCTCGCCGACGGTCAGGCGGCGGACAGCGACGACGACAACTCGCCGCATCCGTTCCTCGAGTTCGCGCAGAACGTGCAGCCGCAATCGGTGCTGCGCGCGGCGATCACGGCCGCGTACCGCCGCCCCGAGCCGGAATGTGTGCCGTTCCTGCTGGGCCAGGCGCGCCTGCCGGCTAACCTGCAGGCCGACGCGCAGGCGCTCGCGACGACGCTCGTCGAGGCGCTGCGCGAGAAGAACTCGGGCGGCGGCGTCGAAGGGCTGATCCACGAGTTCTCGCTGTCGAGCCAGGAAGGCGTCGCGCTGATGTGTCTCGCCGAAGCGCTGCTGCGCATTCCCGACCGCGCGACGCGCGATGCGCTGATCCGCGACAAGATCAGCAAGGGCGACTGGCGCTCGCACGTCGGCCACGCGCCGTCGCTGTTCGTGAACGCGGCGACCTGGGGGCTGATGATCACCGGCAAGCTCGTGACGACCAACAGCGAAGCGGGCCTGTCGTCGGCGCTCACGCGCCTGATCGGCCGCGGCGGCGAGCCGCTGATCCGCAAGGGCGTCGACATGGCGATGCGCCTGATGGGCGAGCAGTTCGTCACCGGCGAGACGATTTCCGAGGCGCTCGCGAACAGCCGCAAGTACGAAGCGCGCGGCTTCCGCTACTCGTACGACATGCTCGGCGAAGCGGCGACGACCGAAGAGGACGCGCTGCGCTACTACGCATCGTACGAGCAGGCGATCCACGCGATCGGCAAGGCGGCCGGCGGCCGCGGCATCTACGAAGGCCCGGGCATCTCGATCAAGCTGTCGGCGCTGCACGCGCGCTACGCGCGCTCGCAGCAGGACCGCACGATGAGCGAACTGCTGCCGCGCGTGCGCGCGCTGGCGCTGCTCGCGCGCCGCTACGACATCGGCCTGAACATCGACGCGGAAGAAGCCGACCGTCTCGAATTGTCGCTCGATCTGCTCGAGGCGCTGTGCTTCGATCCGGAGCTCGCGGGCTGGAACGGCATCGGCTTCGTCGTGCAGGGCTACCAGAAGCGCTGCCCGTTCGTGATCGACTACCTGATCGACCTCGCGCGCCGCAGCCGTCACCGCCTGATGATCCGCCTGGTCAAGGGCGCGTACTGGGACAGCGAGATCAAGCGCGCGCAAGTCGACGGCCTCGAAGGCTATCCGGTCTACACGCGCAAGATCTACACGGACGTGTCGTACCTCGCGTGCGCGAAGAAGCTGCTCGCGGCGCCCGACGCCGTCTACCCGCAGTTCGCGACGCACAACGCGTACACGCTGGCCGCGATCTATCACCTGGCCGGCCACAACTACTACCCGGGCCAGTACGAATTCCAGTGCCTGCACGGGATGGGCGAGCCGCTGTACGAGGAAGTCACGGGCCGCGACAAGCTGAACCGTCCGTGCCGCGTGTACGCGCCGGTCGGCACGCATGAAACGCTGCTCGCGTACCTGGTGCGCCGCCTGCTGGAGAACGGCGCGAACACGTCGTTCGTGAACCGCATCGCCGACAAGACCGTGTCGGTGAAGGAACTCGTCGCCGATCCGGTCGACGAGGCGTCGAAGGTCGTGCCGCTCGGCGCGCCGCACGCGAAGATCCCGCTGCCGCGCCACCTGTACGGCGACGAGCGTCCCAATTCGATGGGCCTCGACCTGTCGAACGAACACCGTCTCGCGTCGCTGTCGTCCGCGCTGCTCGCGAGCGCGCATCATCCGTGGCGCGCGGCGCCGATGCTCGCCGACGACGCGCTCGCCGACGCACCGGCGCGCGACGTGCGCAACCCGGCCGACCTGCGCGACGTGGTCGGCACGGTCAGCGAAGCGACGGCCGAACACGTGAGCGCGGCGCTCGCGCATGCGGTGGCTGCCGCGCCGATCTGGCAGGCGACGCCGGTCGATGCGCGCGCCGACTGCCTGGTGCGCGCGGCCGACCTGCTCGAAGCGCAGATGCACACGCTGATGGGCCTGATCGTGCGCGAGGCCGGCAAGTCGCTGCCGAACGCGATCGCCGAAATTCGCGAAGCCGTCGACTTCCTGCGCTACTACGCGGCGCAGATCCGCGACGAATTCTCGAACGACACGCACCGTCCGCTCGGCCCTGTGGTCTGCATCAGCCCGTGGAACTTCCCGCTCGCGATCTTCATGGGCCAGGTGGCCGCTGCACTGGCAGCCGGCAACACGGTGCTCGCGAAGCCGGCCGAACAGACGCCGCTGATCGCCGCACAAGCCGTGCGCCTGCTGCGCGAGGCCGGCGTGCCGGCCGGCGCGGTGCAGTTGCTGCCGGGCACCGGCGAGACCGTCGGCGCGGCGCTGGTCGCCGATCCGCGCACGCGCGCGGTGATGTTCACCGGCTCGACCGAAGTCGCGCGCCTGATCAACAAGACGCTGTCCGCGCGGCTCGACCCGGACGGCAAGCCGATTCCGCTGATCGCGGAAACGGGCGGCCAGAACGCGATGATCGTCGACTCGTCGGCGCTCGCGGAGCAGGTGGTCGCCGACGTGCTGCAGTCGTCGTTCGACTCGGCCGGTCAACGATGTTCGGCGCTGCGCGTTCTGTGTCTGCAGGACGATGTCGCGGACCGCACGCTGACGATGCTCAAGGGCGCGATGCACGAGCTGGCGCTCGGCAACCCGGACCGTCTGTCGACCGACGTCGGCCCGGTGATCGACGCCGAAGCGAAGCAGACGATCGACACGCACGTCGCGACGATGACGGACAAGGGCCACACGGTCACGCAGCTGCCGGCGCCGGAAGCCTGCGCGCACGGCACGTTCGTGCCGCCGACGCTGATCGAGATCGGCAGCATCGACGAGCTCAAGCGTGAGGTGTTCGGCCCCGTGCTGCACGTCGTGCGCTATCGCCGCAATCAGCTCGACAAGCTGCTCGAGCAGATCCGCGCGACGGGTTACGGCCTGACGCTCGGCATCCACACGCGGATCGACGAGACGATCGCGCACGTGATCTCGAACGCGCACGTCGGCAACATCTACGTGAACCGCAACGTGATCGGCGCGGTGGTCGGCGTGCAGCCGTTCGGCGGCGAAGGGCTGTCGGGCACGGGCCCGAAGGCCGGCGGCGCGCTGTACCTGCAGCGCCTGCTCGCGACGCGTCCGTCGGGCCTGCCGCGTTCGCTCGCGCAGATGCTGATCGCGGACGGCGCGGTCGAAGGCGACCAGCGCGGCAACCCGGCGGCGGCGCTCACCACGCTGCGCGACTGGCTGATCGAGCAGCGCGAACCGGCGCTGGCCGCGCGCTGCGACGGCTATCTGGCGCAGGTGCCGGCCGGCGCGACCGCGGTGCTGACCGGCCCGACGGGCGAGCGAAACACGTATACACTCGGCCCGCGCGGCACGGTGCTGTGCGTCGCGGCGACGCCGAGCGGTGCGCGCGCGCAGTTCGCGGCGGTGCTGGCGACGGGCAACCGCGCATTGTTCGCCGGTGCGGCGGGCGAGGCGCTGGTCGCGGCGCTGCCGGCCGCGCTGAAGGCGCATGCGGCCGTGCGCAAGCAGCCCGACGCGCCGTTCGACGCGGTGCTGTTCGAAGGCGACAGCGACGAACTGCAGACGCTCGTGAAGGACGTCGCGCAGCGGCCGGGCCCGATCGTGTCGGTGCAGGGCGTGTCGGCGGGCGCGTTCGAGAACGGCGACGCGGAAGACTACGCACTCGAGCGGCTGCTGACCGAGCGCTCGGTCAGCGTGAACACGGCCGCGGCGGGCGGCAATGCGAATTTGATGACGATCGGCTGACCATCCTTGCCGTTCGGATCAAACAAAGGAAGCGGCAAGGCGATCCCGAAGCCGCTCCATTTACCCTGGTACCAAGGAGATGCTATGCAACACACGATGAAAAAGGTGGCAGGCGCGACGTTCGTCGCTGTCATGTCGCTGGCGGGGACGGCCCATGCGGATGACGTGAAGATCGGTTACGCAGGGCCGATGACGGGCGCCCAGGCTCACTACGGCAAGGATATGCAGAACGGGATCGCGCTCGCGCTGGAAGACTTCAACGCGACGAACCCGAAGATCGGCGGCAAGCCGGTGAAGTTCATGCTCGAGACGCAGGACGACCAGGCAGACCCGCGCACCGGCACGACGGTTGCGCAGAAGCTCGTCGACGACGGCATCAAGGGCATGCTCGGTCACTTCAACTCGGGCACGACGATCCCGGCCTCGCGCATCTACGCGAACGCCGGCATTCCGGAAATCGCGATGGCGACGGCGCCGGAATACACGCAGCAGGGTTACAAGACGACCTTCCGCATGATGACGTCCGACACGCAGCAGGGCTCGGTGGCGGGCACGTTCGCGTCGAAGGATCTCGGCATGAAGAAGATCGCGATCGTCGACGACCGCACGGCTTACGGCCAGGGTCTCGCCGATCAGTTCGAGAAGGCCGCGAAGGCCGGCGGCGCGACGATCGTCGACCGTGAGTTCACGAACGACAAGGCTGTCGACTTCAAGGCGATCCTGACCAAGCTGAAGGCGGCGAAGCCGGACCTCGTCTACTACGGCGGCGCGGATTCGCAGGCAGCGCCGATGGTCAAGCAGATGAAGACGCTCGGCATGACCGCACCGCTGATGAGCGGCGAAATGGTGAAGACGCCGACGTTCCTGAAGATCGCGGGCAACGCGGCCGAAGGCACGATCGCATCGCTGGCAGGCCTCCCGCTCGACGAAATGCCGGGCGGCAAGTCGTACGCCGAGAAGTACAAGAAGCGCTTCGGCGAAGACGTGCAGACCTACTCGCCGTACGCCTACGACGGCGCGATGGCGATGATGAACGCGATGAAGAAGGCCGATTCGACCGACCCGGCGAAGTACCTGCCGGTGCTCGCGAAGACCGACATGGCCGGCGTCACGTCGACGCACGTCGCGTATGACGCGAAGGGCGACCTGAAGAACGGCGGCATCACGATGTACAAGGTCGAGAAGGGCGAGTGGAAGCCGCTGAAGAGCATCGGCGGCAAGTAAGCACGATGGTATGACGGGGGGCGCGGCGCCGTGAAACGGGAGTTTTGCGGTGTCGGCGGCCAGCGTCGAACGCCTGCTGCAAGCGCGATGCGCTTGTGGCGGGCGTTTTTTTACGTCTGCAATGATTTTCGATCGCCGACGACCGCACGGTGCTCGGCGATCTCCAGCCGTTGGCCAGTTCAGCCGTCAACCGAAGCTGACGCTGCTGATGATGACGAAGCCGCGTGTGCCAGCGTCACAGCCCGTTCGCGGGCAGCCTCTCTGCCCGCGTGATCGACTTCAGGTCCAAACAGCGTTTTCTCGACGACGATCGATTCGATATCCGTGATACCGATGAAGCGCAGCCACGCTTCAAGAAACGGCCGCTGAAAGTCGAACGACTCGGCGGGCGTGCTCGATTGCCTTGAATAGTCGAGGCCTCTCGCATAGATCACGACTGCTTTCTTGCCGTTCAGCAATCCCGCCAACCCGCCCTCGTCATATGAGAAGAGGATGCCGCGATGGGACACGGCATCGATGAAATGCTTGAGCTTGTAGGGGATGGAGAAATTCCACAGCGGCACGGAGAACAACAGCGTATCCGCGTCGTGCATCCGCTGCGCCAGCTGCCGAAAACCTGCCCACGCTTGCTGCTGGCCTTCGCTGAGCGGCGTGCCGCTCAAGTCCGCGTATTTGGCATCGAGCGCATCGCCGTCGAGTTCCGGCAAGTGCGTCGCCCACAGGTCGAGCACGTCGACCCGATGCTCCGGATGCGCGTCGCGCCAGGCGTCGAGATACGCGTGCGCGACGTCGAGCGATGCGGACCGCGACTTGCGCGGGGAAGATTCGATATGCAGCAAGGTCGGCATGGAGCCACTCCTGACAGGTTGATGGCCCTCATCAGAACATAGTTCGATTCAAAATATAAACGAAGTATCATCGCGCTAATCAGTAGCATTCGCACTATATGGCGGGGCATCTCATGTTCGATACCGTTTTGCTGCGCTCTTTCGTGGCCGTCGTCCAGGAAGGCGGGTTCACGCATGCCGCGGCCCGTCTGAATCTGACGCAGTCCGCGGTCAGCGCGCATCTGCGGCGCCTGGAAAAACAGATCGGCCGTGACCTGCTCGTGCGCACCACCCGCTCGGTCACGCTCACAGTGGACGGCGAACTGCTGCTGGGTTACGCGCGCGCCATCCTCGCGCTCAATCAGGACGCGCGGGCGCAACTGCTGCGCGAACCGAGCGCCGGCACGATCCGCGTGGGTCTGTCGGAAGACCTCGCCAATGTCAGGCTGATGCATGTGATGCAGGCGTTTGCCGTGCGGTACCCGCGCATCGCATTCAGCATCAGAGTCGGCATCCCGGGCGAACTGCTCCAGGCGCTGGATCACGGTGAACTGGATGTGGTGATGGGTGGACGCTGCCACGACGGGCCCACCGGACGCGTGCTCTGGCGCGAGCCGCTCGTGTGGGCCGGTGCGGATTGGGCGTCGCTCACGCCTGGCGTACCGGTGCCGATTGCGCTGCTGCCGGAACCGTGCCCGTATCGTGAGGCTGCGCTGGCAGCACTGGCCCGCACGCGCGTGGATTACCGGATCGTGCTCGTGTCCCCGAGCAGCGCCGGCCTGTGCGCTGCCGCGCATGCGGGCTTTGCGGTGACGCCGATCGTGCACACACAACTTGCGCACGGCTTGCGTGCGATCCCGCCGGATGCCGGCCTGCCGGCCCTGCCCGATGTCGAGTTCACGATGTTCGCGGCGCCGGGCGCGTCGGCCCGGGTTGTCGATGAGCTGGGCAACGCGATCGTGCTGGCATTCGCGCACAAAGGATGACGACGATCATCGCGGCGACAGGGGCGGGAGGCCATCAAGCCGGATAGGCCCGTTGCAGCAACGCAGCGACGTCGAGCGCATGCGGATCGAAGCCGCCCGCGATGCGGCCCCAGTCGGGCGTGGCGAGCCGCGTCGCGACGAACGCGTCGGCGACGGCCGCGGGCGCGTCACGCCGCAGCAGGCACGCCTGCGCGACGAGCGCGAGCCGCTGCGCGAACAGGCGGGCCGACGCCTCGAGCGTGTCGGCCGGCGCCGCGAGCATCGCGCGCAGCGCATCGAGCGCCGCGCGGATGCGCGGTTCGCCCGCGCCGAGGTCGGTCAGTTCGGCGAGCAGCGCCGCGGCCGCGTCGGGTTCGCGCGACACCGCGCGCAGCACGTCGAGGCACATCACGTTGCCGGAGCCTTCCCAGATCGAGTTGACCGGCGCTTCGCGGAACAGCCGCGCGATCGGGCCGTCGTCGACGTAGCCGTTGCCGCCGAACACTTCCATCACCTCGCCGGTCAGTTCGACCGCGCGCTTGCAGACCCAGAACTTCGCGGCGGGCGTGACGATCCGTTTCCACGCGCGTTCGCGCGGCGAGTCGTCGCGTTCGAACGCATCGGCGAGCCGCATCGCGAGCGCGAGCGCGGCCTCGCTTTCGAGCGCGAGATCGGCGAGCACGGTGCGCATCAGCGGCTGCTCGGCGAGCGCGCGGCCGAACGCATGGCGCTGGCGCGTGTACGCGATCGCCTGCACGACGCCCTGGCGCAGCATCGCCGCGCTGCCGAGCACGCAGCTCAGCCGCGTGTAGGTGGCCATCTCGATGATGGTCGGAATGCCGCGGCCTTCGTCGCCGAGCATGATGCCCCACGCGTCGTTCAGCTCGATCTCGCTGCTCGAGTTGCTACGGTTGCCGACCTTGTTCTTCAGCCGCTGGATTTCGACCGCGTTCTTCGCGCCGTCCGGCCGCCAGCGCGGCACGTAGAAGCACGACGGGCCGCCGGCCTCGGTACGCGCGACGACCAGGTGCGCGTCGCACATCGGCGCGGAGAAGAACCACTTGTGGCCGCGCAGCCGGTATTCGCCGCCGCGCCCGCCCGCGCCGACCGCGGTCGCGAGCGTCGTGTTCGCGCGCACGTCGGAGCCGCCCTGTTTCTCGGTCATCCCCATGCCGAACCAGATCGAGCGCTTGTCGGCGACCGGCACGTCGCGCGGATCGTAGTCGTCGCTGTAGAGCTTGTCGCGCAGCAGGCCCCACAGTGCGGGCTCCTTCTGCAGCACCGGAATCGCGGCCTGCGTCATCGTCGCCGGGCACAGCGTACCGGCCTCGATCTGGCCGTGCAGGTAGAAGCCGGCCGCGCTCGCGGCCCAGCGGCCGGGGCGCGTATCGCGGAACGGCAGTGACACGAAGCCTTCGTTGCGGTACAGGCCGAGCAGCGTGTGCCAGGCCGGATGGAAGTCGACGCGGTCGATGCGCCGGCCGCGCCGGTCGAACGCGTTCAGCTCCGGCGTGTGGCGGTTCGCTTCGTCGGCGAGCTGTGCGGTGTCGGCGCTGCCAAGGCGCGCGCCGTATGCGTCGAGCTGCGGCACGGCCCAGTCGGCGCCCGCGCGGGCCAGCGCGTCGCGCAGCGCGATGTCGGTGGCGAAGAGGTTATAGTCGACCAGTTCGTCGAACTGGTTCGTGACGGCATGGTTCGATTCGGTCATCGGGCTGTCTCCGGTCTCGTGCTTCGCGGTCTGCCGCGCGGGTGCCGCAGCGCTGGCGTTTGCGCGCCAGCGCCGGTGCCGGCTCCGGGTCAAACGTCTATCCGCTGAATTTCAGAGTAGCAAATATGCCGCCGCGACATGTTCAGGTTCCGGCGCCGCCCGGCCAGCCGGCGGCGCAACCCGCGCCCGCATTGCGCCGCCGGCCGCGCCAGTCGCGCGCGCAGGCCACGTCCGACGCGCTCCAGCAGGCCTTCGTTCAGCTTTTGCTCGAGCGCGGCTACGCGAAGGCGACGATCCGCGAGATCGCGGCCGTCGCGGGCGTGAGCATCGGCACCTTCTACGAATACTTCGGCGACAAGCAGAGCCTCGCCGCGCTGTGCATCCATCGGCGCGTGCAGGCGCTGGCCGACCGGCTGCGCGATGCGGCGCACGGCTTGGCCGGCGTGCCGCGCGCCGAACTCGCGGCTGCGCTGGTGGATGTGCAGATCGACGCGATCGGCGCCGACGCCGCGCTTTGGAGCGTTTTCTTCGCGCTGGAGCGGCAGGTGTCGCCGCTCGCCGCGTACCGCCGGCATTACGACGCGTATGTCGCGCTGTGGCGCGACGCGTTCGCGCAGGCCGCCGATCCGCCGCCGGCCGCGCGGCTCGACGGGATCGCACGGATGGCGCATACGATCTGCTACGGCGGCGTGTCGCAGGCGCTGCTCACGCTCGGGCCCTCGCTCGATTTCGCCGCGTTGCGCGCCGAGCTTCAGGCCGTGCTGCGCGCCTATCTGGCGGCAGCGGGCGAGTGATGCACGCCGCGGCCGCACGGCCCTAGGGCCTGTTCACGCTAATAACGGGCTTGCGAACGTGCCTTTCCGCCCGCAGGGCAAGGAGTGAGGAGGCGCAATAGCCGTAGCTATTGCAACGACGAACGACGCCGCAATGCGGGCGGAAAGGCACGTTCCCCTGTTTGGAAAAACCATTCGTTGGGCTGGCCCCCAGAAGGGCCGATCGCCGCGTCATGCGCCTCGCGAATACGTCGAGTATTCGCTTCGTTGCATTCCTTGCGCTCGGCCCTTCTGGGGGGCAGCGCAAGCCCGTTATTAGCGTGAACAGGCCCTAGGGGTAATGCCTGATTCGCATGCGTGGCCGGCAGCACCACGGTGGCGTCGAGCCTTTCTGATGCAAGGCCATGAGAAAAATGCATGGCCTCCATGATGAACTTTCGGTTGTCCACGGTTATTGGCTCGGGCTAAATCATCCCGCATGAGCCGGGCCGCGCGCGTTGCGTTGCGCGGGCCAGCCCGAAAGGACATCAGAAGGAGGAGTCATGCGAAGCGCCACCACGCCCCGTTCGAAGCTGCCGGACGTCGGGACGACGATCTTCACGGTGATCGGCCAGCTCGCCGCGCAGCACGATGCGCTGAACCTGTCGCAGGGCGCGCCGAATTTCGCGCCCGATCCGGCGCTCGTCGAGGGCGTCGCGCGCGCGATGCGCGACGGCCACAACCAGTACGCGCCGATGGCCGGCCTCACGTCGCTGCGCGAGCGGCTCGCGGAGAAGACCGAGGCGCTGTACGGCACGCGCTACGACCCGGGCACCGAGGTCACGGTGATCGCGAGCGCGAGCGAAGGGCTCTACGCGGCGATCAGCGCGCTCGTGCATCCGGGCGACGAAGTGATCTATTTCGAGCCGTCATTCGACAGCTATGCGCCGATCGTGCGGATGCAGGGCGCGACGCCGGTCGCGATCAAGCTGTCGTCCGGGCATTTCCGCGTGAACTGGGACGAAGTGGCCGCGGCGATCACGCCGCGCACGCGGATGATCATCGTCAACACGCCGCACAACCCGACCGCGACGGTGTTTTCCGCCGACGATCTCGAACGGCTCGCGCAGCTCACGCGCGATACCGACATCGTGGTGTTGTCCGACGAAGTCTATGAGCACGTCGTATTCGACGGCGCGCAGCACCAGAGCGTCGCGCGTCATCGCGCGCTGGCCGAGCGCAGCGTGATCGTGTCGTCGTTCGGCAAGTCGTTCCACGTGACGGGCTGGCGGGTCGGCCATTGCCTCGCGCCGGCCGAGCTGATGGGCGAGATCCGCAAGGTGCACCAGTTCATGGTGTTCTCGGCCGATACGCCGATGCAGGTCGCGTTCGCGGAGATCCTTGCGCGGCCCGACAGCTATCTCGGCCTGTCGGCGTTCTACCAGGCCAAGCGCGACCTGCTCGCGCGCGAGCTGACCGATTCGCGCTTCGAGCTGCTGCCGAGCGAAGGCTCGTTCTTCATGCTCGCGCGGTTCCGGCACATCTCGGACGAGCGCGACAGCGATTTCGTGCTGCGCCTGATCCGCGATGCGCGCGTCGCGATGATTCCGCTGTCGGCGTTCTATGCCGACGGCACCGACGCGGGCGTGATTCGCCTCAGTTTCTCGAAGGACGACGCGACGCTGATCGAAGGCGCGCGGCGATTGCGGTCGCTGTAAATCGCGGGCGCGAGCCCGCACCCAAGCAGGCGACATGTACGTCGCACCGAAGGCCACGGATGGGACCGGAGCACGTGCCGAAGCGCGGCGCCGGTCGACAAGTCAGGAGATTCACGATGAAGCACGGACACACCCTGAAACTCGCGTTCGCACTCGCATGCGCGCTCGGCGCCGGTGCGGCGTTCGCTGACGGCCAGACCCTGCGTTTCGGCCTGGAGGCGCAATACCCGCCGTTCGAATCGAAGGCGCCGAACGGCGACCTGCAGGGCTTCGACATCGATGTCGGCAACGCCGTCTGCCAGAGCGCGAAGCTGTCGTGCAAGTGGGTCGAGACGTCGTTCGACGGATTGATTCCCGCGCTCAAGGGCCGCAAGTTCGACGCGATCAACTCGGCGATGAATGCGACCGAACAGCGGCGCCAGGCGATCGACTTCACGACGATCATCTACCGTGTGCCGACGCAATTGATCGCGCGCACCGGCAGCGGCCTGCTGCCGACGCCGGAAGCGCTGAAGGGCAAGCGCGTCGGCGTGCTGCAGGCGTCGATCCAGGAAACCTACGCGAAGGCGCACTGGGAGCCGGCCGGCGTGTCGATCGTCGCGTACCAGGACCAGAACCAGGCGTATGCGGATCTCGTGGCGGGCCGCGTCGACGCGACGCTGGTGCTCGCGCCGGCCGGCCAGCGCGGCTTCCTGTCCCGTCCGGACGGCAAGGGCTTCTCGTTCGTCGGTCAGCCGGTGCGCGACGACAAGATTCTCGGCAGCGGGATCGCGTTCGGCCTGCGCAAGGGCGACGACGCGCTGAAGGCGAAGCTCGATGCGGCGATCGACAAGCTGAAGGCGGACGGCACGGTGAAGTCGCTCGGCCAGAAGTACTTCGGCGACATCGACATTTCTACCAAGTAAGCGGGCGCGTGTGATGCAGAGCCTCGATACGGCTGCGGGGAAAAACGGTTGCGGCGCGGCGGACGACGCGCTCGAGGCGGCGCTCGTCGCCGGCTTGGGCGACGCACTCGTCACGCGGGCGGCCGACATCGATCCGCACTACTTCACCGCGTACAACGAGCCGGCCGGCGTGCGGCCGCGCGCGCTGGTGCGGCCGCGCAGCGTCGATGACGTGTCGCGCACGCTTGCGCTGTGCACGCGGCTCGGGCAGCCGGTCGTGCCGCAGGGCGGCCTCACGGGGCTTGCGCGCGGCGCGGTCGCGCTGGGCGGCGAGGTCGTGCTGTCGCTGGAACGGTTCGCCGGCGTCGAAGCGATCGACACGGCGGCAGGGACGATGACGGTACGCGCCGGGACGCCGCTGCAGACGGTGCAGGAAGCGGCGGACGCGGCGGGTTTCACGTTCGGTGTGGATCTCGGCGCACGCGGTTCGTGCCAGATCGGCGGCATGCTAGCGACCAACGCGGGCGGCACGCGCGCGATCCGCTACGGCATGATGCGCGAGCAGGTGCTCGGGCTCGAGGCGGTGCTGGCCGACGGCACCGTGGTGTCGTCGATGAACCGGATGCTGAAGAACAACGCGGGCTACGACCTGAAGCAACTGTTCATCGGCAGCGAAGGCACGCTCGGCGTCGTCACGCGCGCGGTGCTGCGGCTGCATCCCAAGCTCGGCGCGCCGGCCACCGCACTCTGTCGGGTGCGTGGCTATGACGCCGTCGTCGCGTTGTGGAACCGCATGCGCGCACTACCGGAGATCGTCAGTTTCGAAGCGATGTGGCCGGCTTTCTATGACTACGTCGCGCGTCATACGCCCGGCGTGGTCGCGCCGTTCGCCGGCGACGGCAGCTTCGCGGTGCTGATCGAGTGCGCGACGAGCGCCCCGCGCGGCGATGCGCGTGAGGCACTGGAAACCGCGCTTGAGGATGCGATCGACATGGCGTTGGTGGACGATGCCGCGCTCGCAACCTCGGAACGGCAGGCGCGTGACCTGTGGACATTGCGCGAGGGCCTCGCAATCGATGCGCTGCCGCATCTGGTGAACTTCGACGTGAGCCTGCCGACCGGTGAACTCGGCCTGTTCGCCGAGCGCTGCGAAGCGGCATTGCGCGCGCTTTGGCCCGACATCGTGTGTTTGTTCTTCGGCCACGTCGGTGACGGCAACGTGCATATCGGCGTATCGCTCGCCGGCATGCGCGACGCGGATGCTGACGCGATCGATCGGTGCGTGTACGCGGTCGTGCGCGACATGGGCGGCTCGGTGTCGGCGGAGCACGGCATCGGCATGCTCAAGCGCGCCTATCTCGGCCACACGCGCGGCGAAGCCGAAATCGGCTTGATGCGGCGCCTGAAGACCGCGCTCGATCCAGCAGGCCTACTCAATCCCGGCAAGGTGCTTTGAGCGGCGCGAGCCGACGGTGACGCGCGTCAGACGTCGACCCAGCGCAGCGCGCCGATCTTCAGGTGTTCGACGACGCTGCGTGCCCAGTCGAGCTCCGCGTTGAGCAGCACGAGCGCATGCTCGTTCTGCAGCAGGAACAGGCGCGGCACCTGGTCGTTCTGCGCGGCGTTGCGCAGCGACTCGAGACGTTCGCGCTCGGCTTCGAGCGCGGCGATGCGACGCTCGAGTTGGTGGCGTGCGTCCTCCGCGTCGAGCAGCGGCAGGAATGCAAGGCCGGCGCCGAACGCCGGAAACTCGCGCGCAGGCTCCGCGAGCAGCGCATGCAGCCACGCCTGGCCGGCGGTGTGCCCGGCCTCGGTCAGGGTGTACAGCGTGCGCTCGGGAAACGCGCCATCGCGCTCGGTGTCGTGCACGGCGATGAGCCCGTCGCGCAGCAGACGGTCGATCGTCTGGTAGAGGCTCGTGCGCTGCCGCACGTTGACGACTTCGTCGTAGCCTCGCGCCTTCAGCTGCTGCAGCATCCCGTACGGATGCATCGGCGTTTCGGTGAGCGTCGCGAGGACCGCGAGCGCGAGCGGAGACGGGCGGCTCGATGTCATGAATAGTTAATTTATATCTAGTAAGAATATGACTAGTATTAACTAGACCATCATATTCCACAAGAGTGTCAGCCGAGATGCGAACGCTTCGCGGCCGGCGCGACGGTTTCCATCGTCGCGAGACCATGCACGATTCCGCAATCCTCGACCGAATGTTCGCCGACGCACTGGCGGCGCAATTCGGTGAGCTGGTCGCGCAGATGCGTCAGTTCGGCGAGGCGCGCATCGACGTGGCCGATGTGCTCGTCGAGCAGCGAGTTGACCGAATCGCACGGGTCGGCCGGCGTGTCGGTGAGTTGCAGCAGCGTGCGGATTTCGTCGTGCGCCATGTCGAGCGCGCGGCAGTTGCGGATGAAGCGCAGCCGTTCGACGTGCACGTCGGTGTAGTTGCGGTAGTTCGCATCGGTGCGCTCGGCGTCGGGCATCAGCCCCTCCCGCTCGTAGAAGCGGATCGTTTCGGGCGTGCAGCGGGCCGCCTTGGCCAATTCGCCGATCTTCATGGCTTTCTCCGTTGCAAGGGTTGACCTTGTAGTGGCTTCAGGGTGTTAACTCTACACCGTCAAGCCACAGAGGAGGTTGTCATGACCGACGCGCAGCGTACCCACGACCCACGACACCGTCATGCCGGCGGCGCCGCGACCTGCAGCGCCGACGCGCGCGATACGCAGGCGGCGACCGTTGCCGATGCGGGGCCGGCGGCCGGCGAGCACGCGCACGGCGACGCGGCAGCGCGCGGCGCGAAGGCGGATGGATGCGGTCACAAGCATGACCACGATCACGCGTCCGCGCACGGTACGGGGCACGATCACGGCGACCACGCCGACCACGCGCATGGCGACGCGGCAGCGCGCGGCGCGCAGCCGCGTGGATGCGGTCACAACCATGACGACGATCACGCATCCGCGCACGGCACGGCGCACGACCGCGGTGATCAGGCCGACCATGCGCACGGCGACGCGGCAGTGCGCGGCGCGCAGCCGCATGAACGCGGTCACGACCACGACCATGACCACGATCACGCATCCGCGCGCGACCACGCGCATGGCGACGGGCATGTGCACGGCGCTGCGTGCTCGCACGATCATGCGGCGCATGACCATGCTGGTCACGACCACGACCACGACCACGACCACGACCACGACCACGACCACGACCACGCCGCCGGCGCTTGCTGCGCGCCTGCCGCGCTGACGCTCGTGCCGCTGCCGGTCGCGCGGGCGACCGCGTCGGGTCACGTGCGCTCCGCGTTCCGGATCATGCAGATGGACTGCCCGACCGAGGAAACGCTGATCCGCAAGAAGCTCGGCGGGATGCAGCAGGTGTCGGCGCTCGAATTCAACCTGATGCAGCGGATGCTGACCGTCGAACACGTGCCGGGCGCGCAGCCCGCGATCGAAAGCGCGATCCGCACGCTCGGGATGACGCCGGAGGCCGCAGCGGCCGACGCGCCTGCAACGCCCGCCGCGCCGCCGCCCGCGAAGCCGTGGTGGCCGCTCGCGCTGGCCGGCGTCGCCGCGATCGCATCCGAGGCCGTGAGCTGGGCCGGCCAGCCGGTGTGGCTATCGGCCGTGCTGGCGCTCGCGGCGGTGCTCGCGTGCGGGCTGACCACCTACAAGAAGGGCTGGATCGCGATCCGCAACGGCAACCTGAACATCAACGCGCTGATGAGCATCGCGGTGACGGGCGCGATGGCGATCGGCCAGTGGCCGGAAGCCGCGATGGTGATGGTGCTGTTCACGATCGCCGAGCTGATCGAGGCGAAGTCGCTCGACCGCGCGCGCAATGCGATCCAGGGCCTGATGCAGCTCGCACCGGACACCGCGACCGTGCAGGACGCTGACGGCACGTGGCGCACGATCGAGGCTGCGCAGGTCGCGCTCGGCGCGCTCGTGCGCGTGAAGCCAGGCGAGCGGATCGGGCTGGACGGCGAAGTCGTCGCGGGCCGCTCGACGGTGAACCAGGCGCCGATCACCGGCGAGAGCCTGCCGGTCGACAAGACGGCGGGCGATGCGGTGTACGCGGGCACGATCAACGAGGCCGGTTCGTTCGACTATCGCGTGACGGCGGTTGCCGCCAACTCGACGCTGGCGCGGATCATCCACGCGGTCGAGCAAGCGCAGGGCGCGAAGGCGCCGACGCAGCGCTTCGTCGACCAGTTCGCCCGCGTCTACACGCCGATCGTGTTCGCGATCGCGCTGCTGGTCGCGGTGGCGCCGCCGCTGGTCATGGGCGGCGCGTGGCATGACTGGATCTACCGCGCGCTGGTGCTGCTCGTGATCGCGTGCCCGTGCGCGCTGGTGATCTCGACGCCGGTGACGATCGTGTCGGGGCTCGCGGCCGCGGCACGGCGCGGGATACTCGTGAAGGGCGGCGTGTATCTGGAAGAAGGCCGCAAGCTCGCCTGGCTCGCGCTCGACAAGACCGGCACGATCACGCACGGCAAGCCGGTGCAGACGGATTTCGACCTGCATGCAACGGACGTCGACGCCGCACGCGTGCGTCACCTCGGCGCGAGCCTCGCGGCGCGCTCCGATCACCCGGTGTCGCAGGCGATCGCCACGGCGGCCCGCGACGCGCAGGCGACGGCGTTCGCCGAGGTGGACGCGTTCGAAGCGCTCGTCGGGCGCGGCGTGCGCGGCACCATCGACGGCACGCGTTACTGGCTCGGCAACCATCGGCTCGTCGAGGAGCTCGAGCGCTGCTCGCCCGCGCTGGAGGCGAAGCTCGACGCGCTCGAGCGGCAGGGCAAGAGCGTCGTGATGCTGGTCGACGATACGCGCGTGCTCGGCATCTTCGCGGTGGCCGACACGATCAAGGACACCAGCCGCGCGGCGATCGCCGACCTGCACGCGCTCGGCATCCGCACCGCGATGCTGACCGGCGACAACCCGCACACCGCGCAGGCGATCGCGCAGCAGGCGGGCATCGACGATGCGCGCGGCAACCAGTTGCCCGAGGACAAGCTCGCGGCGGTCGAGGAACTGTCGGCGGGCGGCGCGGGCGCGGTGGGGATGGTCGGCGACGGGATCAACGACGCACCGGCGCTCGCGCGCGCCGACATCGGCTTCGCGATGGGCGCGATGGGCACCGACACGGCGATCGAGACCGCCGACGTCGCGCTGATGGACGACGACTTGCGCAAGATTCCCGCGTTCGTGCGGCTGTCGCGCGCGACGCACCGAGTGCTGGTGCAGAACATCGGCTTCGCGCTCGGCGTGAAGATCGTGTTCCTCGGCCTCACCGTCGCCGGGCTCGGCACGATGTGGATGGCCGTGTTCGCCGACGCGGGGGCGAGCCTGATCGTCGTCGGCAACGGGTTGCGGCTGCTGTCGAAAACAGGCGTGTTCGACGGCGCGCAGACGCAGCGATGAGGTGCCGGTGATGAGCTTTCTGAAACGGATCCTGGGCGGCCACGGGCGTGGTCATGGCGGCGGACACGGTGGTGGTGGCCATGGCGACGGGCATCATGGCGGAGCGGGCCCGGAAGGCCACGGCGGCCACGATGCGCGCGGCCGCGACCGTCACGGCTGGGGCTGGCAGCAGTCGGCCGATGCGCAGGGCAGTCCGGGCGGCAACGTGCCGCTGCGCCAGCTCGCCTGCGCGGGCTGCGGCGCGATCAACGCGGCGGATGCGCGTTTCTGTGCGCAGTGCGGCGCATCACAGCGCGGCAACGCGTGCAGCCGCTGCCACGCGGCGCTGGCCGCCGACGCGCGCTTCTGTCCGAACTGCGGGACGCAGGCCGGGTAAGGCTCGCTCGCGGGGTTTGTGGCTGGCGTGACAGCCGATCTCGGCGACGGCATGGCGCACACAACGGCCATGGTGTCGCGGCGGGCCTTGGTCCGAGGGCCCGAATGCCGCAACGCCCGAACGCCGCAACGCCACAACGCCGCAACGCCAGAACGCCACAACACCGCAACGCCCGAATCCCCGACCCCAGCCCGCCGATCAACGCAGCGGCAAATGAATCTCGGTGCGCAGGTCGGCCGGCGCCGCATCCATCGGCGTATTCAGATACAGCTCGAACGGCGGCGCGTCGGCGGCTTCGCGGCCCGACTGACGCAGCCAGTCGCCATATAGCCACTGGTAGGCCGCCTTCAGGTCCGCGTAGGGTCCCGTATGCAGCAGCACCGCGTACTCGCCACCGGCGACCGTCACGCGCTCGACGGGCGGCGTCGGCTCGACATCCGGCGCGCCGTTGGCCGGCACGAAGCACGCTTTCGCGCGCAACTGCGCTTGCGGCGTGGTATCGGGATCGTCGTAGAAGATTCCGATCATCTTCGCACCGGGGCCGATCAGCCCGTGCTGCGCGACCCACGCGCCGATCTGCCCGAACGCGTCGCCGATCTTCAGGTACGCGCCCGTATGCGGCACCGCATAACCGCGCAGTTCCGGCAGCCGCCGGATCTCGACTTCATGGCTGAACATGTCTTCCTCTCCTCTCTGTAACGGATAAATCGGCCGGTGGACTTGCCCCGCCGCACCGTCAGCACGATCGACTCGCCGCACAGTGCGCGACGCGTATCGCATGGCGGAGACCACGCGGGTTTTCCGGCTTTCGTATCGACGCCCCCGCGTCCATCCCCGGCACGAACCGAGGCCACGGTAGCACGCCGCCGATCGACAAATCTTGCGGAGATACGTAGGACCACCAAATCTGCCCCTTTTTATTTCGAACAAATTGGGTCTCGTCCCCGTCGATCTTGTCTAAAGTTAAAGACGGTGAAATCGGGTGAACGTGTCATTTTTCTCGGGTAAGTTGGTCGGGCCGCACCGCACGGTTTTCGAAGTACGCAGGTAGTTCGTCGATGTTCAATGGCAACGCCACGTTTTTCGGGAGAATAAGAAATGGATGCTTCCAGCTTCATCACGTCGCTGCAGACCACGCTAGGCGGATACCTGCCCAAGATCGCCGGTGCGATCGGCATCCTGGTGATCGGCTGGCTGATCGCCGTGGTGGTGCGGGCCGGCACGCTCCGGCTGCTCAACGCGCTGAAGGTCGATCAGCGGATCACCGAAAGCACCGGCCAGGGCGCACGCGTCGAGCGGATCATCGCCGGCGGGCTGTTCTGGCTCGTGCTGCTCGTCACCGCGGTGGGCATCTTCAACGTGCTCAACCTGTACGCGGTCTCCAATCCGTTCTCGCTGCTCGTCACGCACATCGTCAACTACCTGCCGAACCTGATCGGCGGCGCGGCGCTGACGCTGATCGCGTGGTTGATCGCCTCGCTGCTGCGCAGCCTCGCGAACCGCGCGCTGCGAGCGAGCAAGGTCGACGACAAGCTGTCCGAAAGCGCGGGCATGCAGCCGATGAGCGGCTATCTCGGCGACGTGCTGTTCTGGCTCGTGATCCTGATGTTCCTGCCGGCGATCCTCGGGTCGTTCGCGCTGTCCGGCCTGCTGTCGCCGGTGCAGGGGATGGTCGACAAGCTGCTCGCGATCGTGCCGAACCTGTTCGCGGCCGCGGTGATCGGCGTCGTCGGCTGGATCGTCGCGCGCGTGCTGCGCGGCCTCGTGACGAACCTGCTGGTCGCGGCCGGCGCCGACCGCCTCACCGCGAGTCTGGACAGCCCGACGCCGGTGCGCGTGTCGAGCCTGGTCGGCACGATCGTCTACGTGTTCGTGTTCGTGCCGACGCTGATCTCCGCGCTCGACGCGCTGAAGATCGACGCGATCTCGATTCCCGCCACCAACATGCTGAACCAGTTTCTCGGCGCGGTGCCGGACATCGTCGCGGCGATCGTGATCGTGCTGGTCACGTACTATTTCGCGCGCTTCGTCGCGTCGCTCGCGCAGCGGCTGCTGGAAGCCGCCGGCGTCGACGGGCTGCCGGCCATGCTCGGCGTCGAGCGCGTGTTCTCGGGAATCCTGCAGCCGTCGGTGCTGGTCGCGCGGCTGATCGTGTTCTTCGCGATGCTGTTCGCGGCGGTCGAGGCCGCGAACCGGCTCGGCTTCACGCAGGTGCGCGACGTCGTCACGCTGTTCATCGAATTCGGCGGCCACGTGCTGATGGGCGGCGTGATCCTCGTGATCGGCGTGTGGCTCGCGGGCCTCGCGCGCCGCGTGATCGAGCAGGCCGACCGCGAACACAGCGTGCTGTTCGCGCGGATCGCGCAATTCGCGATCCTGGGCCTCGTGTTCGCGATGGGGCTGCGCGCGATGGGCATCGCCAACGAGATCGTGCAGCTCGCGTTCGGCCTCGTGCTCGGCGCGATCGCGGTGGCGGTCGCGCTGTCGTTCGGCCTCGGCGGCCGCGAAGCAGCCGGCAAGCTGCTCGACCGCTGGTTCAACCAGCGCGGCGGCGGCCAGTAAGCGGCGTCGTGTTGCCGCCCATCCGGCCGCCTCGTGCGGCCGGATGGCGCGCTGATGAAGGAGCGCAGGACGATCGCACGCCGCGGCCGGCGTTGTCGGCCGCGAAACGCCCGCCCTCATCTTTGCCGAATTTCGATAACACGTCCTTTAATGACTCTCTAGCATCGATTCTCAGTCGCGCGGGCCGGCAGGCCGGCGCCTTTCAGGAGAATCCGATGAAAGCAGAGTCGAATGGCCGGCCCGCCGCCGGCGCCAAGTCGTCCGGCCAGCCCGCGCTGCAGCAGACGCTCGGGACCTGGCAACTGTGGGGCATCGCAGTCGGCCTCGTGATTTCCGGCGAATACTTCGGCTGGAGCTACGGCTGGGCGAGTGCCGGCACGCTGGGTTTCGTGATCACCGCGGTGTTCGTCGCGGCGATGTACACCACCTTCATCTTCAGCTTCACCGAACTCACGACGTCGATCCCGCACGCGGGCGGCCCGTTCGCATATGCGCGCCGCGCATTCGGCCCGGCGGGCGGCTATCTCGCCGGCGCGGCGACGCTCGTCGAGTTCGTGTTCGCGCCGCCCGCGATCGCGCTGGCGATCGGCGCGTATCTGCACGTGCAGTTTCCGGGGCTCGAACCGAAACACGCGGCGATGGGTGCGTATCTCGTATTCATGGCGCTGAACATCGTCGGCGTGCAGATCGCCGCGACGTTCGAGCTGGTCGTCACGCTGTTCGCGATCTTCGAGCTGCTGGTGTTCATGGGCGTCGTGTCGCCGGGCTTCGCGTGGAGCAACTTCATGAAGGGCGGCTGGTCGGGCGCCGATCATTTCAGCGTCGGCGCCTTCCACGGGATGTTCGCGGCGATCCCGTTCGCGATCTGGTTCTTCCTCGCGATCGAAGGCGTCGCGATGGCCGCCGAGGAGGCGAAGAACCCGAAGCGCTCGATTCCGATCGCGTACGTGGCCGGCATCCTGACCCTCGTCGCGCTGGCGATCGGCGTGATGGTGTTCGCCGGCGGCGCGGGCGACTGGACCAAGCTCGCGAACATCAACGACCCGCTGCCGCAGGCGATGAAGTACATCGTCGGCGCGAACAGCGGCTGGATGCACATGCTCGTGTGGCTCGGGCTGTTCGGGCTGGTCGCGTCGTTCCACGGGATCATCCTCGGCTATTCGCGCCAGATCTTCGCGCTGGCGCGCGAGGGCTACCTGCCCGAATGGCTCGCGAAGGTGCATCCGCGCTTTCGCACGCCTTATCGCGCGATTCTCGCGGGCGGCGTGGTCGGGATCGCCGCGATCTACAGCGACGAGCTGATCCAGTTCGGCGGCCAGACGCTCACCGCGAACATCGTGACGATGTCGGTGTTCGGTGCGATCGTGATGTATATCGTAAGCATGGCGGCGCTGTTCAAGCTGCGCCGTTCGCAGCCGGACATGGCGCGGCCGTTCCGCGCGCCGCTGTACCCGTTCTTCCCGGCGTTCGCGATCGTGGCGGCGCTGGTCTGCCTCGGAACGATGGTGTACTTCAACGGGCTGGTGGCAATGGTGTTCGTCGGCTTCCTCGCGCTCGGCTACGCGTACTTCCTCGCGACCCGTTCGCAGCGCGCGAGCGCGCCGGGCGACGTGGCGCTCGAGGAGTGAGGATGGCGAACCCGCACGGCCGCGCCTGACGGCATCCGGCGCGCCCCGTCGAACGGGCGCGCCGTCGGCGTCTGGCACGGATGAGCAAGGACTGGCAAGGAGATTCGAACGATGGCCTATACGGAGACGATCGGCCCGCGCACGTACCGCTTCGCGGACCTGAAGACGCTGCTCGCGAAAGCGAGCCCGTTGCGCTCCGGCGACCAGCTCGCCGGCGTCGCGGCGGCGAGCGAGGAGGAGCGCGTCGCCGCGAAGATCGCGCTCGCGGGCGTGCCGCTGAAGGCATTCCTGAACGAGGCGTTGATTCCGTACGAACACGACGAGGTCACGCGCCTGATCCTCGACGATCACGACGCGGCCGCGTTCGCGGAAATCTCGCACCTGACGGTCGGCGATTTCCGCAACTGGCTGCTGTCGCCCGTGGCCGACGGCGCCGCGCTCGAGCGGATCGCGCCGGGCCTCACGCCGGAGATGGTCGCGGCCGTGTCGAAGCTGATGCGCAACCAGGACCTGATCGCGGCCGCGAGGAAGCGCCGCGTCGTCACGCGCTTTCGCAACACGGTCGGGCTGGCCGGCCGGATGTCGGTGCGGCTGCAGCCGAACCATCCGACCGACGACGTGAAGGGCATCGCCGCGTCGATGCTCGACGGGCTGATGTACGGCTGCGGCGACGCGATGATCGGCATCAACCCGGCGACCGACAGCCTCGCGGCGATCGTGAAGCTGCTCGCGATGATCGACGGGTTCCGCGAACGCTACGGCGTGCCGACGCAGTCGTGTGTGCTCACTCACGTGACGAACACGATCGCCGCGATCGAGAAGGGCGCGCCGGTCGACCTGGTGTTCCAGTCGATCGCGGGCACCGAGAAGGCGAACGCGAGCTTCGGGATCTCGCTCGCGCTGCTCGGCGAGGCGCGCGAGGCCGCGTTGTCGCTCGGGCGCGGCACGGTCGGCAACAACCTGATGTATTTCGAGACGGGTCAGGGCAGCGCGCTGTCGGCGAATGCGCATTTCGGCGTCGACCAGCAGACCTGCGAGGTGCGCGCGTACGCGGTCGCGCGCAAGTTCGACCCGTTCCTCGTGAACACGGTGGTCGGCTTCATCGGGCCCGAATACCTGTACGACGGCAAGCAGATCATCCGCGCGGGGCTCGAGGATCACTTCTGCGGCAAGCTGCTCGGCGTGCCGATGGGCTGCGACATCTGCTACACGAACCACGCGGAAGCCGACCAGGACGACATGGACACGCTGCTGACGCTGCTGGGTGCGGCCGGCATCAACTTCATCATGGGGATTCCGGGCGCGGACGACGTGATGCTGAACTACCAGAGCACGTCGTTTCACGACCAGCTCTACGTGCGCGAAGTGCTCGGCCTGCGCCGCGCGCCCGAGTTCGAGGAATGGCTGAAGACGATGGAGATCGCCGACGCGCATGGCGCGCTGCGTGTGGCGAGTTCGCGCGTGCCGTTGCTCGCGGGCGCGAATGACTGGATGGGGATTTCCGCATGAGCGACGCCGTCGAAAAGAATCCGTGGGCGCAGCTGAGGTCGTTCACGAACGCGCGGATCGCGCTCGGCCGCGCGGGCAACAGCCTGCCGACCGCGCCGCTGCTCGCGTTCAACCTGTCTCACGCGCAGGCGCGCGACGCCGTGCACCAGCCGCTCGACGCAGACGCGCTGCGGCGCGAGATCGAGGCGGCCGGCTTGCTGCCGACGCTCGGCGTGCAGAGCGCCGCGCCCGACCGCGACCACTATCTGCGCCGGCCCGACCTCGGCCGCAAGCTGTCGGACGACAGCCGCGGGCTGCTGGCCGGCTACGGCGCGGCGCTGGACGATGCGCCCGACGTGGTGTTCGTGGTCGGCGACGGGCTGTCGGCGTTCGCGGCCGCGAAGCAGGCGCTGCCGCTGCTGCAGGCGGTGCGGCCGCGGCTCGACGCGGACGGCTGGCGGATCGGCCCGGTGGTGGTCGCGACGCAGGCGCGAGTCGCGCTCGGCGACGAGATCGGCGAGCTGCTGCGCGCGAAGGTCGTCGCGATGCTGATCGGCGAACGGCCGGGGCTCAGCTCGCCGGACAGTCTCGGCGTGTACCTGACGTGGGCGCCGAAGGTCGGCTGCCACGACGCGCTGCGCAACTGCATCTCGAACGTGCGGCCCGAAGGGCTGCCGCATGCCGCCGCCGCGCACAAGCTGCATTACCTGATGACGCAGGCGCGCCGGCTCGGGCTCACGGGTGTCGGGCTGAAGGACGACAGCGATGCGCTGCTGCCGCAGGCGGACGAGCAGCGGATCGGCGCGGAATGACCGGGCGGCGGTGCCTAGCGCGCCAGCCGTCTACTTGAACAGCCGCTCGCACAGAAAGTCGACGAACACGCGCAGCTTCGGCGACAACTGCCGGCTCGACGGCCACACGATCGAGAACTGCCCCGGCGCGATCCGGTAGTCGTCGAGCACGGTGACGAGCGCGCCGGTGTCCAGCGCGTCGCGCGCGAGGAAGTCGGGCATGTAGCCGATGCCGAGCCCCGCCAGGACCGCGCCGCGCAGCGCTTCCATGTTGTTGCAGGTCATCGCGGTGCGCAGCTTCAGCGGCGTGCCGTCGCGGGCGGCGAGCGCCCAGTCCTGCAGCTTGCCGGTGGTCGGGAAGCAATAGCGCACGCAATCGTGCGCTTCGAGATCGTGCGGCGCGCGCGGCGTGCCGGCCCGCGCGAGATACGCGGGCGTCGCGCACAGCACGAACGCGAACGGGCCGAGCCGCCGCGACATCAGGCTCGAATCCGACAGCGGACCGCTGCGGATCACCGCGTCGAAACCGCCTTCGACGACGTCCACCATCCGGTCGTTGAAATCCAGGTCGAGCTCGACGTCCGGATAGCGTTGCCTGAATTCGGGCAGCACCGGCAGCAGGAACCGGTAGCCGATCACCGGCAGGCTCACGCGCAGCTTGCCGCGCGGGCGCTGCGCGGAGGCCGTCACGGTCGCTTCCGCATCGCGAAAATCCTCGAGGATCCGCTGGCAGCGTTCGTAGAAATGGCGCCCTTCGTCGGTCAGCGTGACGCGCCGCGTCGTGCGGTTGAACAGGCGCACGCCGAGCGACTGCTCGAGCCGCGCGATCGTCTTGCCGACGGCGGACGCGGAAATGCCGAGCGCGCGGCCGGCCGCGACGAAGCTGAGCGCCTCGGCGGTGCGGACGAAGGCGGCGATGCCGTTCAGGTTTTCCATCGACATAAGCGGGCCGGCAAGAAGAAGCGAAGAGACAGATTGCGGAATATTAGTCCGTTATATCCGGAGTCTTGCACGGTTTTTCGCCGATTGAATCGGATTTATCTTTGATCGCTCTGGCGGCGCATCCGCGCCCGCTTTTCGAGGAGCGATGATGGATCACCCGTTTTCACCCGATTCGGCCAGCTCGGCGCGCCGGCGCGCGTGGGTGCTGGCCGCCGTCTGCATGGCCGCCGTCGCGCTGCCGTTGTCGTTTTCGGGCGGCGCGGTCGCGACGCCCGCGATCGGCCGCGACCTGCACGGCGGGCCGGTCGCGATGAACTGGATCACCAACGCGTTCATGCTCGCGTTCGGCAGTTTCCTGATGGCGGCGGGCGCGCTGGCCGACCAGTTCGGCCGCAAGCGCGTGTTCGCGATCGGCGTCGGCGGTTTCACGCTGATGTCGGTCGCGCTGGCGTTCGCACCGTCGATGCTCGCGCTCGACCTGCTGCGCGCCGCGCACGGACTCGCGGCGGCCGCGGCGCTGGCGGGCGGCACGGCCGCGCTCGCGCAGGAGTTCGACGGCGCGGCGCGCACGCGTGCGTTCAGCCTGCTCGGCACGACGTTCGGGATCGGGCTCGCATTCGGGCCCGTGCTCGCCGGCGGCCTGATCGCGCACTACGGCTGGCGCGCGATCTTCGTCACGGGCGCAGCGGCCGGCGCGCTATCGCTCGCGTTCGGGCTGCCGCGCATGCACGAATCGCGCGACCCGCACGCGACGGGGCTCGACTGGCCCGGCACGACCGCGTTCACCGCCGCGCTCACGCTGTTCACGTTCGGCGTGATCGAGGCGCCCGCGCGCGGCTGGACGCATCCGCTCGTCGTCGCGCTGCTGGCGGGCGCGGCGCTCGGCGCATGCGCGTTCGTCGCGATCGAGACGCGCGTCGCGCGGCCGATGCTCGATCTTTCGCTGTTCCGGATTCCGCGCTTCGTCGGCGTGCAGGTGCTGCCGGTGTCGACCTGCTGCTGCTACATCGTGCTGCTCGTCGTGCTGCCGCTGCGCTTCATCGGCATCGACGGTTTCAGCGAGATCGACACGGGCTGGCTGATGCTCGCGATCTCCGCGCCGATGCTGGTCGTACCGTTCGTCGCGGCGACGCTCACGCGCCGGCTGTCGGCCGGCGTGATCTCGGGGCTCGGGCTCTTGTTCGCGGCGGCGGGCCTCGTGTGGCTGGGCGTCGCGCTGCGCGGCGGCGCGGGGCCGGCGGCGATCGCGCCGATGCTCGCGATCGGCGTCGGAGCCGGCATGCCGTGGGGGCTGATGGACGGGCTGTCGGTCAGCGTCGTGCCGAAGGAGCGCGCGGGGATGGCGACCGGGATCTTCAGCACGACGCGCGTGGCGGGCGAGGGGATCGCGCTCGCGATCGTCGGCGCGGTGCTCGCGACGCTCGCGCACGCCGATTTGCGGCGGATGGCGGCCGGCCCGTCCGGCGCGACGCTGCGGGCCGCCGCGCGGCTCGCGACCGGCGATCTCGCCGGCGCGGCGGCCGTGTTGCCGGGTGTCGATCGTGCGGCGCTGCTCGCGAGCTATACGCACGCGTTCGACCGGCTGCTGATCGGCCTCGCGGTCGTCACGGTGCTGTGCGCGGGCGTCGTGTTCGCGTTTCTTGGCGCGCGGCCGGCGGTTTCGGAGGGGCGCGGCGATGAAAGCGACCATGCGCGTGCCGACGCACCAGCGCGGCGCCGGGCCGAGCCGGCTTGTGCGGAGGCAAACGGGCGGTGAACGGTGGGGGCGTCGACGGGGGCTGGCGCTTCCGCGGGAGCGGTCGGGTATTTCGTGCGCGTCACCCCGCTGCAGGAGGAGCCGGCTCCCGCGTCATGTCGGCACGCGCGGTGGGCGCCGCCGCGTCGGTGCGCGCGCATGCACCCGCCGTTTCAACGGCGACATGGCGCAACATCACGCCAGCACGAGCGGCGGCAGCCCCGCTTCGGCGCGCGCGTGCGCGCTTTCGACTTCAACGACCACGTACCGCAGCGCAGCCGGCCACAGGTGTGCGTGGCTTCCCGCGTCCTCGTCGATCGTCGCGCGCCCTTGCACGAGCCACGTCGTCTCCCGGACGAAATCGACGAACAGCAGCGCAATCGCCGGATTCGCGAGCAGGTTGCCGATCGTGTTGAACAGGTTGTTGCCCGCGAAGTCGGGCAGCACGAGCGTACGGCGATCGGGCAGGTCGACGAGCGGCGCGAACGAACCGTCCGCGCGCGGCTGCCGGCCGCGATAAGAGCAGTCGCTGTCGCCCGCCGCGTTCGCGGTTGCGACGAGCAGGAACGCCTGTTCGCGAATGAACGCGACGGCATCGTCGCTGAGGGGGCCCGGTTCGTTCATGGTGTCGGTCGGTGCGTGGCCGCGGCATGCGGATTCGCATTGCTCACGCAAGCGACATGCCATGCGGCGCGCGTGGCGCGCGGCGACGCGTGCACAGGTGCGCTGTGAAAAATCCGAACACCCGCCGCGCCGCTGTGCCGTCGCGGTGTTCAGAATCGGCACACTCGTTTCCCAGGCGCCGGCACCGCGCCCGGCGGGCGGCCGGACGCACCGCTCCTGTTCCGTTTTCGGCCCGTGTGGCACGCATGTTGCGTAAACCGTGCAGCGCGATCCAACCGGCGCTGCATTCACACAAGCACGATGAACAGGAGACATGTATGAACCCGTTTGACCTGAAACAACTGGGCCTCGACGTCGAATATCCGTACCGTCAGCAGTACGACAACTACATCGGCGGCAAGTGGGTTCCGCCGGTGAAGGGCGAGTATTTCGAGAACGTGTCGCCGATCAACGGCAAGCCGTTCTGCCGCGTGCCGCGCTCGAGCGCCGACGACATCGAGGTCGCCCTCGACGCCGCGCACGCCGCGCGCCGCAAGTGGGGCAAGACGTCGGTCGCCGAGCGCGCGAACCTGCTGCTTGCCGCTGCCGACCGGATGGAAAAGAACCTGAAGCTGCTCGCGGTGGCCGAGACGATCGACAACGGCAAGCCGCTGCGCGAGACGATGGCGGCCGACCTGCCGCTCGCGATCGACCACTTCCGCTATTTCGCGGGCTGCATCCGCGCGCAGGAAGGCGGCATTTCCGAGATCGACGACAACACCGTCGCGTATCACTTCCACGAGCCGCTCGGCGTCGTCGGCCAGATCATCCCGTGGAACTTCCCGCTGCTGATGGCCGCGTGGAAGCTCGCGCCGGCGCTGGCGGCCGGCTGCTGCGTGGTGATGAAGCCGGCCGAGCAGACGCCCGCGTCGGTGATGGTGCTGATGGAGCTGATCGGCGACCTGTTCCCGGCCGGCACGATCAACATCGTGAGCGGCTTCGGCAAGGAAGCGGGCGAAGCGCTCGCGACCAGCAAGCGGATCGCGAAGATCGCGTTCACCGGCTCGACGCCGGTCGGCAAGCACATCCTGCGAGCGGCGGCCGACAACCTGATCCCGTCGACGGTGGAACTCGGCGGCAAGAGCCCGAACATCTTCTTCGCGGACGTGCTCGACCAGGACGACGCGTTCCTCGACAAGGCGCTCGAAGGCCTCGCGATGTTCGCGCTGAACCAGGGCGAGGTGTGCACGTGCCCGTCGCGGATCCTGATCCAGGAATCGATCTACGAACGCTTCATCGAGAAGGCCGTCGCGCGCGTCGAGCGCATCAAGTCCGGCCACCCGCTCGACATGCAGACGATGATCGGCGCGCAGGCGTCGCAGCAGCAGCTCGACAAGATCCTGTCGTACATCGACATCGGCCGCGACGAAGGCGCGCAATGCCTGACGGGCGGCGAGCGCACGGCACCGGGCGCCGATCTCGGCACGGGCTACTACGTGAAGCCGACGATGCTGTTCGGCAACAACAAGATGCGCGTGTTCCAGGAAGAGATCTTCGGGCCGGTCGCGTCGGTGATGACGTTCAAGGACGAGCAGGAAGCGATCGAACTCGCGAACGACACGTTCTACGGGCTCGGCGCGGGCGTGTGGACGCGCAACGGCACGCGTGCGTACCGGATGGGCCGCGAGGTCGAGGCCGGCCGCGTGTGGACCAACTGCTACCACCTGTACCCGGCGCACGCGGCGTTCGGCGGCTACAAGCAGTCGGGCATCGGTCGCGAGACGCACAAGATGGCGCTGTCGAACTATCAGCAGACGAAGTGCCTGCTGGTCAGCTACCAGGCCGAGGCGCTCGGGTTCTTCTGATCGCCGAAGCAGGGGGCGAGGTGCCGGGGCCGGCCGGGCGGCGGGGGAATGCTGCCCGGTGCGGTTGCCGGTTCACGATTTCCGGTTGCCGGTTGCCGGTTGCCGATTGCCGATTGCCGATTGCCGATTGCCGATTCCGGGCGAGGTGCGACGCTCGGGTGACGCATCTGCCGTCGTCAAGCGGTGCCCGCGGCGATGCGACGCGCTGACACCCGTTCGCCCGGCACTTCGCCGCTTTCGCCTCGAGACATTCGACTCGCGGCGTCGCCCACCCCCGCCAGTCGCGCGGCCGCATCGCGCACCGGTGGGCCCCACGGAAAACCAGCATGACAGAACCATCCCGATCCTATCCGCGCCACCCGGTGTTCCATGCGGGCGAGCTCGACGCGCATCACCGGTTCGGCGTTGTCGACGAAGCCGAGCGGATGAGCGACGTCGTGACGACGCGGCTGAGCATCGGCGTGCGCCAGTTCGTCGAGTCGCAGCCGTTCATGTTCGTCGGCACGACTGGCGGCGAACCGGCGCGCGTGACCTGCGACATCGTGCAGGGCATGCGCGACGCGAACGGCGATCTGTGGCCGGTCGTGCGCGTGATCGACACGAAGACGCTGCGTTTTGCGCTGCCGACGCCCGGCGACGGCGACCGGATCGATGTGCGCGAATGCGACGGCCGGGGCGTCGGGCTGCTGTTCATCGATTTCGTGCGCGGCATCCGCTACCGGATCAACGGCCGTGCGACGCTGCGGGCCGATCTGCCGGAAGCGGACGCGGCGCCCTGGCCGGCCGGCAGCCCGATCGTCGAGCTGGCGGTCGCCCAGGCGTATGGCAACTGCGGCACGCGGGTCGTGCGGCTGCAGCCGCGCACCTAGTGTGTGGCCGGGCCGCCGGCGGCATGCATGCCGCACCCGCGCGGTGCGCGGCACGCCGCCTCCGGGTGCGCCCGCATGGCGCGCGGCGGCCGTACGGCGTGCAATGACGGGCTTGTCGCCGGGCCGCGCGGTTCGGCACGGGACTTGCGTGATGGACGCGGTCCCGGGCAGGTGAGGAGAACACGATGGAGCAACGAACGGAGTGCATGGCCGAACCGACGGCCGAGGACACGCGGTGCAGCGCGCAGGGCGACGACGCGCTGGCCGGCCAGGCCGTGGTCAGCGTCGCGCACGACGCCGACGAGCAGGCGCGCAATCTGATCGGCTGGCGGCAGACCTACGACCAGCTCGCGGCCGGCCGCTTCGTCGGCACGCTGACCGAGCTGCCGCTCGACACGATGAAGCTGTTTCGCGAATCGACCAGCCACCTGCTGCGCCAGGCGTGCGAGGTGCGCGGCGACGCGTACTGGTTCGGCATCCCGCTGGTGAGCGACGGCAGCGCGCGCGTCGATGCATGCCGCATCGGCCCCGGCGCGCTCGCGTTCCGGCCCGGCAACGTCGAATTCGAATTGCTGACGCCCGCGCAGTTCTCGATCTACGGCGTCGTCGTGCGCGGCGACGTGTTGCGCCGTTACGCGGAGGAGGTCGAACACCGCGCGCTCGACGAGCGGCTGTTCACGCAGCACGTGATCCAGGTCGGCGACACGCGGCTCGCGCGCCTGTGCGCGCTGCTCGGCCGCCGGCTCGACGACGCGGCGGCCGTCGGCGGCCCGCTGCCCGACGCGCAGCGCGACGACCTGCAGGCCGAGGTGCTGGGCGCGCTGTTCGACGCGTGCGCGCAACCGGCCGACGACGGCGCGGGCGGCGCGCCGTCGACCCGGCGCTGGATCGTCGAGCAGGCGCGCGAGTACGTGCTGGCGCACCGTACGCGCCCGGTCGGCGTGCCCGAGCTGTGCGAGCAGTTGCACGTGAGCCGGCGCACGCTGCAGTACTGCTTCCAGGACGTGCTCGGCATGGCGCCCGCGACCTACCTGCGCACGCTGCGGCTGAACGGCGCGCGGCGCGACCTGTGCGGGCGAGCGGCCGGTTCGGTGCAGGACGTCGCGGAGGCGTGGGGCTTCTGGCACCTGAGCCAGTTCGCGACCGACTACCGGCGGCTGTTCGGCAAGCGGCCGTCGGAGACGCTGCGCGATCGCGCCGTGATGGTCGCAGCCGGGTAAGCGCGGCGGCGGCGGCGCGTTCACCCGGCCACTGAAGGTTCGATCTTTCGGACGATTTCCGTTTTTCTATTCGGCTGCAGCGCCCGCGGCGGCCGCAGCGGCCGCTTCGCGCGGCGCCGGCCACGGCAACGCATCCCAGTCGATCGCCCGGTAAGCGGCTTCGACCGCCGTCAGATCCTCCGGCCGCTCGCTGCGATGCAGCCCGCGCAATTCGGCCGGCACGTCGAGCTCGACCGGCACGCAGTGCGGATAGTCGCGCACGCGCAGCGCCGGCCCGATCGTCGTGAAACAAGCGAGCGTCGGCACGTCGAAGCCGTCGGCGACATGCAGCGCGGCCGTGTCGGGCGCGAACAGCACGCTGGCACCCTTGACCCAGGCAATGAAGTGCGCGGTGTCGGGCGCGTGGCGGCTCACGTCGACGTAGGCCGGATGCGCGACCGGGCCGAACCCGACCACCGGCAGCCCGTAACGCTGCGCGAGCCGCTCCACGAATGCCGCGCGCAGCGCGGGCGGCACGCTGCGCACCGCGGTGCTCGCCGTCGGGCAAAACAGCACGTATGGCCGCTGCCATTCGGCCGGCAGCGCCGGCAGCCGCAGCCGCGCGAGCCAGCGATTGCGCTTCGCGGCGGCCGGCACCGTGGCCGGATCCACACCGAGCGCGTCGAGGAAGAAGTCGACCATCGGCTGCCGCGCGAACGCGGGCCAGTACAGGTGATTGCCGAGATCGATGCACGGCGCGTGCGCGGGCAGTGCGTTTGCGGCGTACGGCAGCGCGCGTGACGGGGCGACGACGTCGGCCGCGAGCGCATACAGCGCTTCGACGTAGCGCGGTGCGCGGGCCGGCCGGTACAGCGTGAAGCGCACGCCGGGATGCATCGCGCGCAGCGCGGCGAGCGCGGTCAGCCCAATCACCGAGTCGCCGAGTGCGACACCCATCCCGTTGATCACGTGCACGTCCGATGTGCGGCCGTAATCGCGCCGGAACGGCCGATGAACGGCATGCAGCAGGCCGAGCGCCGCCGCGGCCGGCACGCAGCCTTCCGCGCGATCGCTGCCGTGCTCGATGTCGTACGGCGCGACGAGCGTGCCGTCGGGCGCGAGCAGCGTGCCGGGGAGGACGAGTGCGTCGTCGTGCGACAACGCGAGACTGGCCGGTGCGGCGTGCATGCCCATGCTCATGCGCCGCGCGCCCGGCGGCCCTGCTCGCGGATCTGCTCGAGCGTCGCGGCCGGCGTGCTGGCGTCCTGCGGAATGCGGATCTCGATCAGCGCCGGCAGCCCGCAAGTCAGCGCGCGCTCCAGTGCCGGCGCGAAGTCGGCGGTGCGCTCCACCGTCTCGCCATGCGCGCCGAACGCGCGCGCATACGCGGCGAAATCGGGGTTCGTGAGCCCCGTGCCGTGCACGCGCCCCGGATAGTTGCGCTCCTGATGCATGCGGATCGTACCGAAATGCCCGTTGTTGACGACAATCGCGACGATGTTCAGCCCGTACTGCATCGCGGTCGCCAGTTCGTTGCCGGCCATCATGAAGCAGCCGTCGCCGGCAAGGGCGACGACTGCCCGCTCCGGATACAGCGACTTGGCGGCGAGCGCGGCGGGCAGCCCGTAACCCATCGCGCCGCTGGTCGGCGCGAGCTGCGAGCGGAAGTGCCGGTACGCGAAGTGGCGATGCAGCCAGATCGCGTAGTTGCCGGCGCCGTTGGTCAGGATCGCGTCGTGCGGCAGGCGCTCGCGCAGCTGCACCATCACGTCGCCGAGCTGGACGTCGCCGGGCATCGGCAGCGGCGCATGCCATTCGCGGTACGCGCGGTGCGCGTCGGCGGCCGTGCCGGCCCACGCGGGGTGCGCCGGCGGTTCGAGCGCGGCGAGCGGCGCCGCGATCTCCGGCATCCCCGACACGATCGGCAGGTCGGCCGCATACACGCGGCCGAGCTCGTCCGCGCCCTGGTGCACGTGGATCAGCGTCTGGCGCGTCTTCGGGATGTCGAGCAGCGTGTAGCCGCCCGTCGTCGCTTCGCCGAGGCGCGGGCCGAGCACCAGCAGCAGGTCGGCGTCGCGAATCCGCTTGCCGAGCGCGGGATTGATCCCGAGGCCGACGTCGCCCGCGTAGTTCGGGTGCGCGTTGTCGAAGGTGTCCTGGAAGCGGAACGCGCACGCGACCGGCAACTGCCAGCGCTCGACGAAGGTGCGCAGGTTCGCGCATGCGTCGGGCGTCCAGCCGCTGCCGCCGACGATCGCGAACGGCCGTTCCGCGCGCGCGAGCCGTTCGCGCAGCTCGTCGAGCTGCGCGGCCGACGGCGACGCCGCGACGCGTTTCGCGGCCGGCACGACCGGCTGCGACGCGCACGCTTCGGACAGTACGTCCTCCGGCAGCGCGAGCACGACGGGGCCCGGCCGACCGGCGGTCGCGACGTGGAACGCATGGCTCAGGTATTCGGGAATGCGGCGCGGGTCGTCGATCTGCGCGACCCATTTCGCCATCTGGCCGAACATCCGCCGGTAGTCGATTTCCTGGAACGCTTCGCGGTCGAGGTGCTCGCGCGCGCACTGGCCGACGAACAGGATCATCGGCGTCGAATCCTGGAACGCGGTGTGCACGCCGATCGACGCGTGGGTCGCGCCGGGCCCGCGCGTCACGAACGCGATGCCGGGGCGGCCGGTCAGCTTGCCGACCGCCTCCGCCATGTTCGCGGCGGCCGCCTCGTGGCGGCAGACGACCGTCTGGATGCGCGCGGTGTGATCCGCGAGCGCATCGAGTACGGCGAGGAAGCTCTCGCCCGGCACGCAGAACGCGCGTTCGACGTGATTGGCGAGCAACGCATCGACGAGCAGTCGCGCGCCGGTGGTGACGCTCTGCTCGAGATCCTTGGAATGCGACATGGGCTGCCGTCTCCTTGGTAGCGGGACGTACAGCTTACGCCGGTTGGCGGGGCGCCGGTACGCCGGCCGCTGAAAAGTGTCGGATCGCCGGGCGCTTCGGAACGCGCGCCGGGGTTTCGGCTGGCCGAACGGCCGGCTTGTGCCTACGCCCTGGGCGGTGAAAAGTATCGCTATGGATGTTGGGTCGGAATCTGTGTCGATTCGGAAATGGCGTATCCCAATCAACAATAAAGTGGGATGCCATTCAATAGTAAAATTCAGCGAACGGATGGATAAACCGCATCGAGGATCACATGGCAACCGAAACGATCGATCAAAAGACGCTGACGGAACTGGTCGAAGCCGGTGCCGTACGCGCGGCCCGCGTGGTCGGCTGTGGCAACGGCTGGGCGCTCTCGGCCCGGTGCGGCGCGCACGACCGTTTCCTGTCGGCCAAGCGCGGCGACGTGCGGGTGTTTCGCCGTTTCGAAACGCTGGTCGGATTTCTACGCGACATCGGCATCACCCGGTTCGATGTGGACGCGTCGACATTCGACCCGGCTGCGGCCGGCCGGGCGACCCGGCCTGATCGCGCAGCCGCGTTGAAGGCGGCGCACGAGGCAGCGGCCCACGATCGCTGGATTCGCGAGCAGGTGCAGCAGGCGCTGGACGATCCGCGGGCGCCGATTGCCGACGCCGAGGTCAGCGCCGACTTCGCGTCGCGCCGTGCGGCGCTGCGTGAGCGGCTCGCGGGCAGGCGAGGGGATGCTTCTTGACCCTTGCGCTGTACTGGAATCCGAAGGCGTACGAGGATCGCGCCGCGATCATGGACTACATCGGCGAGGACGACCCGCTGGCTGCGCTCGAACTCGACGAACTGCTGGAAGAAAGGGCACGGTCGTTGCCGGCCCATGCCGAGTTGTATCGGCAAGGGCGGGTGGCGGGCACGCGCGAGCTGGTGGTCGCGCCCAACTATGTGCTCGTGTATCGCATCCGACCAGTTGACCGGATCGTGGAGGTCCTCCGGGTGTTGCATGCGCGACGGCAGTGGCCGTGACGCAGGGGCATCGATCCGCCCCGCATTACCGTCCGACCCCGCATCAACACTCGACGATATTCACCGCCAGGCCGCCCCGCGAGGTTTCCTTGTACTTCGTCTTCATGTCGGCGCCCGTCTCGCGCATCGTCTTGATCACCGAGTCGAGCGACACGTAGTGCGAGCCGTCGCCGCGCAGCGCCATGCGCGCCGCGTTGACGGCCTTCACCGACGCCATCGCGTTGCGCTCGATGCACGGGATCTGCACCATCCCGCCGACCGGGTCGCAGGTGAGGCCGAGGTTGTGCTCCATCCCGATCTCGGCCGCGTTCTCGACCTGGCGCGGCGTGCCGCCGAGCACGGCCGCGAGCGCGCCGGCCGCCATCGAGCACGCGACGCCCACTTCGCCCTGGCAGCCCACTTCCGCGCCCGAAATCGACGCGTTCAGCTTGTAAAGAATGCCGATCGCCGCGGCCGTCAGCAGGAAGTCGATCACGCCCTGTTCGTTCGCGCCCGGCGTGAAGCGCGTGTAGTAGTGCAGCACGGCCGGAATGATGCCGGCCGCGCCGTTGGTCGGCGCGGTGACGACGCGGCCGCCGGCCGCGTTTTCCTCGTTGACGGCGATCGCATACAGGTTGATCCAGTCGATCATCGACAGCGGATCCTGCAGCGCCTGTTCGGGGTTGCCGGTCAGCGTGCGATACAGCTGCGGCGCGCGGCGCTTCACCTGGAACGGGCCGGGCAGGTTGCCGTCGGCGTCCGGGTTGCCGATCCCGCAGCCGCGCGACACGCACGACTGCATCACGGCCCAGATCTTCAGCAGCCCGTCGCGCGTCTCTTCCTCGGTGTGCCACGCGCGCTCGTTTTCCCACATCAGCCGCGCGATCGACTTGCCGGTCGCCTCGGTCAGCGCGAGCAGCTCGGCGCCGGTGCGGAACGGGTGCGTCATCTGCTCGGCCGCGCTCAGCACCTTCGTGTTCGGCGCGCCGGCCGTCACGACGAAGCCGCCGCCGACCGACAGATAGGTGCGCTCGACCAGCACGTCGCCGTTCGCATCGGACGCGCGCAGCTTCATCCCGTTCGGATGCTCGGGGAGCGCCTGCCGGTAGAACGCGATGTGCTCCTTCAGCACGAACGGCACCGGATGCGTGCCGAGCAGCGCGAGCTGCTTCGACTTGCGGACGTCGTCGAGCCGCGCGTCGATCGTGTCGGGATCGACGGTGTCGGGCGCGTCGCCGAGCAGGCCGAGCATCACGCCGCGGTCGGTGCCGTGGCCCTTGCCGGTCGCGCCGAGCGAGCCGTACAGCTCGACCTTCACGGTGGCCGTCGCGTCGAGCAGCCCGTCGCGCTCGAGGCCCTGGACGAACATCAGCGCCGCGCGCATCGGTCCGACCGTATGCGAACTGGACGGGCCGATGCCGATCTTGAAGAGGTCAAACACGCTGACTGCCATTTTGATATCTGCCTTGCTTTGAGAATGATGCTAGCGCGCCTGCAATGGCAGGCACGCGGCCAGCCATGCGGGCGGCATGACGGATAACTGCCGCGCGACACGGGCATAGCGCCCGTCGAGCCGCGCGGCCAGATGAAAGAGTTCGGTGGCATTTTTCGGGTCCCACTGCCCCGTGTAGCCCGGCAAGCCGGCTTCGCGGCGCTTCGCATCGAACGGCACCGGCGAATTCACGAATTCCTCGTGGGTCTTCTCGCCGAGCGCGTACGGCACGAGCCAGTCGAGCGCGGCCGCGAGCGACGCGCCGTTCGCGCCGCGCTCGCGCAGCCAGTTGCGGTTGAAGCGGCGCGCGGCGAGCGCGGCCGTCACCAGCGGCTGCAGGTCGTACACCGCGTAATGCAGCGCATCGCGTTCGTCGAAATCCCAGGTCTTGCCGTCCGGGCCGATGTTGTCGGCGAGATGCTCGACGAACAGCCGCTGCGCGGCGTTCATCATCTTGCGATCGCCGAGCGTGAACGCGGACAGCGCGATCAGCTTGATCCGGTGGCTCTGCCAGTTGTTGCGCCATGTGCCGGTGAGCGGGCGCTTCTGCGCGTCGATCTGCGCGACATAACCGGCGCCCAGCTTCGCGATGAACGCCGCGGTGGCGTTGCGCGTCTTGACCGGCAGCGCGCTCGCCGTCATGTCGTACGCGACGATCAGGCTGTCGAAGCGCGTCTCGTCGATCGGGTTGAAGCTCGGCTGGTAGGTCGACACCCACGCGGACAGGAAGCGGTCGACGAGCTGCAGGTAGCGTGGCGCATTCGTCACGCGCCACGCGAGCGCGGCGTCGCGCATCAGCTCCATGTCCTTCAGCGCGTCGGCGCTCTGGTCGTAGATGCCCTCGTGCGGCAGCGTGCCCTCGGTGTGCACGCGCGGCATCGCCTTCGGCTGCTCGCCGATGCGCGCGTCGACGCTGCGGATCAGCGCCTGCACACCCGGCTCGGCCTGGATCGTCTCGCTCGCCTGCAACGCGGGCGCCGCGCAGAAATTCATCGCTGCATGCGCGCTGCCGGCCGTGCCGAGGCCGACGGTGACGAACGACAACGACGCGACGAGCAGCGGCACGAAGCGGCGCGTGCGCGGCCGCTCCTGCGTTGCACCCTGGCCCGGAAACATCGGACGCACCATGCGGAACTCCTTGATTGGCTGGATCGCGTGTGATGTTAGCCGGATTGGCGGGCGAGCGTGAATCGATTGGCCGGGCGACGAACGCAAAAACCGCACGCAACCGATGGTTGCGTGCGGTGTGGTCACGATCGGACTCCGGCGCGCGGCAGGCGTTATGCGTAGTCCGACATCGGCACGCACGAGCAGAACAGGTTGCGGTCGCCGTAAGCGTTGTCCGCACGGCCGACCGGCGGCCAGTACTTGTTCGTGCCGAGCGATGCGACCGGGTACGCGGCCTGCTCGCGCGAGTACGCGTGCGGCCACTCGTTCGCGGTGACGACGGCGGCCGTATGCGGTGCGTGACGCAGCGGGTTGTCCTCGCGATCGGCGCGGCCTTCCTCGACCGCGCGGATTTCCTCGCGGATCGCGATCATCGCGGCGATGAAGCGGTCGAGTTCTTCCTGCGATTCCGATTCGGTCGGCTCGACCATCAGCGTGCCCGGCACCGGGAAGCTCATCGTCGGCGCGTGGAAGCCGTAGTCCATCAGGCGCTTGGCGACGTCGTCGACGCTGATGCCGCTCGTTTCCTTGATCGGGCGCAGGTCGAGAATGCACTCGTGCGCGACCAGCCCGCCCGGGCCCGAATACAGCACCGGGTAGTGCGGCGCGAGGCGCTTCGCGATGTAGTTCGCGTTGAGGATCGCGATCTCGGTGGCGGCGGTCAGGTTCTTCGCGCCCATCATCGCGATGTACATCCACGAGATCGGCAGGATCGAAGCCGAGCCGTACGGCGCGGCCGACACCGCGCCGATGCCGTCTTCTTCGCGCGTGTAGCCGGTCGAACGCTGGTTCGGCAGGAACTTCGCGAGGTGCGCGCCGACCGCGACCGGGCCGACGCCCGGGCCGCCACCGCCGTGCGGGATGCAGAAGGTCTTGTGCAGGTTCAGGTGCGACACGTCGCCGCCGAACTGGCCCGGCGCGGTCAGGCCGACCATCGCGTTCATGTTCGCGCCGTCGACGTACACCTGGCCGCCGTGCGCATGGACGATCTCGCAGATCTCGCGCACGTTCTGCTCGAACACGCCGTGCGTCGACGGATACGTGATCATGATCGCCGCGAGGTCGTTCGCGTGCTGCTCGGCCTTCGCCTTGAGATCGGCGATGTCGACGTTGCCCTGCGCGTCGCACGCGACGACCACGACCTTCATGCCGGCCATGTGTGCGGAGGCCGGGTTCGTGCCGTGCGCGGAAGCCGGGATCAGGCACACGTCGCGATGCGCTTCGCCGCGCGATGCGTGGTAGGCGTGGATGATCAGCAGGCCCGCGTATTCGCCCTGCGAGCCGGCGTTCGGCTGCAGCGACACGGCCGCGTAGCCGGTGGCCGCGACGAGCATCTGCTCGAGCTGGTCGATCATCTCGCGGTAGCCGACGGTCTGCTCGGCCGGCGCGAACGGGTGGATCCTGCCGAACTCGGGCCACGTGACCGGCAGCATTTCCGACGTCGCATTCAGCTTCATCGTGCACGAGCCGAGCGGGATCATCGAGCGGTCGAGCGCGAGATCCTTGTCCGACAGGCCGCGCAGGTAGCGCAGCATTTCGGTCTCGGAATGGTGACGGTTGAACACGTGGTGCGTCAGGTACGCGCTCGTGCGCTCGAGGCCGGCCGGCAGCGCGGCGACGCCGGCGAGGCCCGCGTCCAGCGCGTCGACGGACGGCGCGGTGCCGCCCGCGGCCTGCGCGAACACGGCGAGGAGATCGGCGAGGTCGTCGCGGGTCGTCGTTTCATCGATCGACACGCCGACTTGCGTGTCGCTCACGCGGCGCAGGTTGATGCGGCGGGCCTTCGCGAATTCGTGGACCTGCGCGGTGCGCGCGCCGGTGTCGATCGTCAGCGTGTCGAAGAACGTGTCGTTGATGGGCGCGAAGCCGAGCTGCTTCACGCCGGCGGCGAACAGCGCCGCGATGCGGTTCACGCGCAGCGCGATCGTCTTCAGGCCGTGCGGGCCGTGGTAGACCGCGTACATGCTCGCCATGATCGCGAGCAGCGCTTGCGCGGTACACACGTTCGACGTCGCCTTCTCGCGGCGGATGTGCTGTTCGCGCGTCTGCAGCGCGAGGCGCAGCGCGGGCTTGCCCTGCGCGTCGACGGTCACGCCGACGAGGCGGCCCGGCATCTGGCGCTTGAATTCGTCGCGCACCGCGAGATACGCGGCGTGCGGGCCGCCGAAGCCCATCGGCACGCCAAAGCGCTGCGTGTTGCCGACGGCGACGTCCGCGCCCCATTCGCCGGGCGGCGTCAGCACGGTCAGCGCGAGCAGGTCGGCCGCGACGACGACATGGCCGCCCGCCGCGTGGATCGCTTCGGTGAGCGCGCGGTAGTCGCGCACGTCGCCGTTGACGCCCGGATATTGCAGCAACACGCCGAACGCGTTGGCCTGCGCGGCGTCGGCCGCCGGGCCCGTCTTCACTTCGATGCCGACCGGCAGCGCGCGCGTGCGGATCACTTCGAGCGTCTGCGGCAGCACGTCGTCGGCGACGTAGAACACGTTCGACGCCGGCTTGCCGGTGCGCTGCAGCAGCGTCATCGCTTCGGCCGCGGCGGTGGCTTCATCCAGCAGCGATGCGTTCGAGATCGCGAGGCCCGTGAGGTCGGCGACCATCTGCTGGAAGTTCAGGAGCGCCTCGAGGCGACCCTGGGAAATTTCGGGCTGGTACGGCGTGTAGGCCGTGTACCACGCCGGGTTTTCGAGCACGTTGCGCAGGATCACGGCCGGCGTGTGCGTGTCGTGATAACCCTGGCCGATATACGAGCGGAACACCTGGTTCTTGTCCGCGAGGGCACGCAGCGCGGCGAGGGCTTCGGCCTCGCTCTTCGGTTGCGCGAACGGGCCGAGCGGCAGCGTTTCGGCGCGGCGGATCGAGGCCGGGATCACGGCGTCGATCAGGGCGGCGCGCGACGCGAAGCCGAGCGTGTCGAGCATGGCCTGCTGGCTGGCGGCATCGGGGCCGATGTGGCGTTCTGCGAACGCGTCGTGCGTTTCGAGCGCGGCGAGCGAGAGGGGCGTGCGGTTCATCAGACGGTCCGGGTGTTCGAGCTTCATGGCGTGACTCTGGTCCCGCGCGGGCCGGCTGGCTGGCCGGCCGCGCGCGGTTCGGGTAAGGAAAATTAGTCGATCAGCTTGCCGTATGCGTCGGCGTCGATCAGCTTGTCGGTCGATGCGCCGTCCGCGAGCTTGATCTTGAAGAGCCACACGGCGTATGCGTCGCTGTTCACTTCTTCCGGCGAGTCGGCGGCTTCTTCGTTGATGGCGATGATCTCGCCGGACACCGGCGAGTAGATGTCGGATGCCGCCTTCACCGATTCGACGACGCCGACTGCGTCGCCTGCGCTCACCGATTTGCCGACTGCCGGCAGCTCGAGGAAGACGATGTCGCCGAGCGTGCTCTGCGCGTGATCGGTGATGCCGACCGTCAGCGTGCCGTCGGCTTCGGTGCGGATCCACTCGTGTTCGTCGGTGTACTTCAGATCGGCCGGGACGTTGCTCATCGGATGCTCCTGGATAAAAGGTATGTTCGTTATGCTGGCGCGCCGCCGGGGCGCGCCGGATGGGGTTGCGCCGGGCGCCATTTCCCGGCTTGCCGGGAGGTGGCCCCCCGGTCGTTACGCAGCGAGGACCTTGCCGTTGCGCACGAACGGCAGTTTTACCACGCGCGCGGGAAGTTGCTTGTCTCGAATCTGCACATGTATGGTGTCGCCGACGTGGACGGCCGCTGGCACGCGTGCGAACGCGATCGATTCCTGCATCGACGGCGAGAACGTGCCGCTCGTGATCTCGCCTTCGCCGTGCGGCGTGACGACCTTCTGGTGCGCGCGCAGCACGCCGCCCGCCTTGCCGTTTTCCTTTTGCAGGATCAGCCCGACGAACGCGGCGCGCGTGCCGTCGCGCTCGAGCGCGGCGCGGCCGACGAAGTCGCGCGGTGCCGACAGGTCGACCGTCCATGCGAGGCCCGCGTCGAGCGGGGACACGGTCTCGTCCATGTCCTGGCCGTACAGGTTCATGCCGGCCTCGAGGCGCAGCGTGTCGCGCGCGCCGAGCCCGCACGGGCGCACGCCGTTTTGCTGCAGCGCGGTCCACAGCGCTTCGACGTGCACGGCCGGGACGATCACTTCGAAGCCGTCTTCGCCGGTGTAGCCGGTGCGCGCGACGGTGAGCTCGCCGAACGGCGTGCCGGCGACGCGCGCGGCGTTGAACGGCTTCAGTTCGCTGGTGGCGGCGCGCGCGGCGGGCACCGTCGTCCAGACCTTCTCACGGGCGTTCGGGCCCTGCACGGCGACGATCGCGAAATCGCGGCGCGGCGCGATGGTCAGGCCGTAGCCGCCTTGTTCGTTGAGCTGGTTGAACCACGCGATGTCCTTCTCGGCCGTGCCGGCGTTGACGACGACGCGGAAGAAGTCTTCGGTGAAGTAATAGACGATCAGGTCGTCGATGACGCCGCCCTGCGGATTGAGCAGGCACGAGTAGAGCGCCTTGCCGGGGGTCTTGAGCTTGCCGACGTTGTTCGCGATCGCGTGCTCGAAGAACGCGCGCACGCGGCTGCCGGTGAAATCGACGACGCACATGTGCGACACGTCGAACATGCCGGCGTCGGTGCGCACGGCTTCGTGTTCTTCGATCTGCGAGCCGTAGTTGACGGGCATGTCCCAGCCGCCGAAGTCGACCATGCGGGCATTGAGCGCGCGATGCGCGGCGTTGAGCGGGGTGTGATTCAGTGCAGTCATCGAGGCCTCAGGCAAGGCGCTTGCGCGCGGGTCAGAACGGCCATGTGCCGACCGCCGCGGCCGTGTGCCTGCGAGCGATCCGGTACATGCCCCTCTGTCCTCGATACCTGAGAGATTGCGCTGCGGCCGTGAGCCTGCGAACGCGCGCCCCTTCGGTGGGCAGCTTGCCCGCGCCGCATGGGCGCAACGGGCTACTGCCGCTCTCCAGAGTGCGGGGAGTGCGGCCCGCGCAATGCGCGGACGGGATTCCCCGACGCGGTCGGTCCTTTTGCCTGAGAGTTTGCGGGTGTGCCCCTTCGGCGGCGCGACCGGCGTTCCTAGCTACGCGGTCACACGCTCTCCCGACGCGTGCGGGCGACTGTACGCGAGCGGGTGGGCGTTGTCAATTTGAGCAAAAGAATGTCGCTTCGCGACAAGCGGCGACGTCGGGCGCCGCCGCTTTTGCCGGGGCCGGCGGGCGCCGGCGTCACTCGCCGATCGCGCGTGCGGCCGTGTCGAGTTCCTGGTTCAGCACGCGCTGCTCGTCACCGGACAGGCCGCCGTTGTGCTGGGTCGACATGTCGTTCGCTTCCTGGCGGATCACGTCGAGACGGTGGTGCAGCTGCGCGCCGTACGGCGGCGGGTAGTAGCCGCCGTTGACGCGCGTGTCGATCCGGCGGTGCAGGTTGTCGATCCGGCCCTGGACCTCCTGCATGCGGTCATTCGCGATGACCTGCGGATTCGGTCGCGGGGGAGGCGGCGGCGCCTGCCGGACCGGCCGCTGCGGCTGCACGACACACGCGGCGAGCGAGGAAACCAGGACGCAGCATGCCGCTGCGCGAATCAACCGTTGCATCACATTCTCCTGACGGTTTGGAGTCGGATCGACTTTTTGAGAAACGCGTCAGACCGGGCGACCGCTGACTTTCGTTCCCGCACCATTTGTAACGGAATGTTCGGGGCAGGGCGCCGTGGGGCTGACGCATGGCCGCCGCCGGCGTGCGGGGCGGCGCGCAATGGCGCGGATTGCCGCGGGATGGCGGCTTTGTGGCCGGGTCGGCACCGACCCGGCCGGTGGCCGTCACACGATGCGGCGCACGAATGGTACCCGACGGCCTTCGTGCTCGCTCTGCGCGGCAAGCTCAATGATCGTCATCACGTCGACCGCGTCCTGCGGCGTGACCGGGAACGGTGCGCCGTCGTGGACCGACGCGGCGAGCGCGCGATAGAACTCCGCATACTGGCCGTCGAGCGTCGGCACCGGCCGCTCGACCTCGACCTCGCCTTCGAGCGTGCGCAGCACGCCGGGCGGGTTGCCGCCGCCGAACTCGACGTGATCGGGCGTGAGGCCTGCCTTCAACTGGTCTTCCTGCGTATCGAGCCCGAACTTCTGGTAGCTGCCGCACGTGCCGTGCAGCGTGAAGCGCGCGGGCTCGATCGCCGACAGCGCGCTCGCGTGCAGCGCGACGTCCTTGTCCGGATAGCCGAGCAGCAGGTGCACGAAATCGGGTGCCGTGCCGTTGTCGCGGCGCGTCTTGACCGTCGCGCTGACCGTGTCCGGCAGCCCGAACAGCGCGAGCGCCTGGTCGATCAGGTGCGGGCCGAGGTCGAGCAGCAGGCCGCCGCCGCGTGCGGGCTCCTCGCGCCAGCGCGTGCGCGGGGTCGGCCGGAAACGGTCGAAGTGCGACGCGAAATACGTCAGCCGGCCGAGTTCGCCGGATTCGACGATGCGGCGCACGGTGAGGAAGTCGCCGTCCCAGCGGCGGTTGTGGAACGGCGCGAACAGGCGGCTGCGCGCGTTCGCGAGCCGCGCGAGCGCGAGCGCCTCGTCGGCCGTGAGCGTGACCGGCTTGTCGACGACGACGTGCCGGCCGGCTTCGAGCACCTGGCGCGCGAGCGTGAAGTGCGTGTCGTTCGGCGTGGCGATCACCACGCAGTCGATATCGTCGAGGCCGAGCAGCGTATCGAGATCGGGGACGATGCGCGCGCCCGGATACGCGGCGCGTGCGCGATCGGGCTGCCCCGTCGCGATCGCGGCGACCTCGGTGCGGCCGCTCGCGGCGATCACGGGCGCGTGGAACGTCGCGCCGGCGAAACCGAAACCCATCAAACCAATCCTGAGCAATGACGACATGGCAATCCCTGGCTGCGTACGAAACGAAAGGATGGCGCGCCGTGGAAGGCGCGTGGATGACCGGCTATTTTGGCATGGCCCGGCGGCACGCATCGAGGCCTTCGGCAAAACGCGCGGCAGGCGGCGGCGAATGCGCGGTTGTGGCTGGCGTTTGGCGCGGCGCTCGAAGGGTACTGGCGCGCGGTTGGTCGTGCCGCGGGCGGCATGGGGTCGCCGCCGCCAGGCCGTCACCGTATCGCGAGATCCGGCGCGCGCTGCCGCCGCGTGGTGGCGGCATGGGAGCGCCGGCCGGCAGGCCGTCAACGTGCCGCGAGATCCGGCGCCCGCTGCCGCGCAAGTGCGTCGGCCACTTGCGCGGCCCACGCGGCGCAGGCCACCGCGCCCGGATGAAAGCCGTCGGCGGCCATCAGGTGGCGTTCGAGCGGCAGCGCGACGCGCAGGAACGTGCAGTTCGGCTGGGTCGCTGCCCAGTCGGCGAGCGCGGCATTGAGCCGCTTCGCGCGCAGCCCGAGATACCACGCGAGCGGCTGCGGCAACGCCGGAAAGCGCTCCATCGGCGGCACCGCCGACAGGATCACGTGCCCGACCTGGAAGCGCGCGGCGAGCAGCCGCACGAGCTCGGCCTGCTGCGCCTGCCAGCGGGCCGGCGGCACACCGCCCGTCACGTCGTTGACGCCGAGCGAGGTCACGGCCACGTCGAACGGCTCGGCCGGCTCGGTCGCGAGCCAGTCGACGAGCTCGCACGTGGTCAGGCCGGTGCGCGCGAGCAGCTTCCAGCCGACCCGGTGGGTGGCCGCGAGCGTGCGCGCCAACTGCCCGGACAGCGCGTCGTGCTGTGAGGCGACGCCCACGCCCGCGGCGGCCGAGTCGCCGACCACCAGCACGCGCAGCGGTGGGCCGTCGCCGGCCACGCCGTCGCGCGGGCCGGCCGCCTCGGGCAGCCGCGGCGTGACACGGCGCACGTGGCGCCCCTGGAGGAACAGTAGCGGGCCGAGGGCGGCGGTGGCGAACGGGTATCCCATGAAATCGATCCGGTAACGATGCTGGCGGGCGCAGCGCGGGGCCGCGCCGACGTGCGTCCATTGTGGCCGATCGGGCCGCCGATGGGGCCGGATTAGCCGATCGGACAGCGGACGAAAACGGCAGCCTGCCTGCGCGGCCCCCATCCGGCGGGGTTCCCGAAAAGTGCGCCGCCGACGTGTTAACATGCGCGTCCTGCCCGTGTGTCCGCCTGCATTCCAGGCCTGCCGCGCGCGGCATCCTCCCGGCGTTCCGCCGTCAACCGCAACATCATCCGCCATCATGTCCGCAGGCCTCAACCCCGCTCAGAACGAAGCGGTGCGCTACCTCGACGGTCCCTGCCTCGTGCTCGCCGGCGCGGGCAGCGGCAAGACCCGCGTGATCACGCAGAAGATCGCGCACCTGATCGAAGCGAAAGGCTTCGAGCCGCGCCACATCGCGGCCGTCACGTTCACGAACAAGGCCGCCGCCGAAATGCGCGAGCGCGTGTCGAAGCTGCTGGAGGGCAAGACGCTCACCACGCCCGGCAAGGAAGGCCGCAAGGTTCCCGTCAATCAGCTCACCGTGTGCACGTTCCACTCGCTCGGCGTGCAGATCCTGCGTCAGGAGGCCGAGCACGTCGGCCTGAAGCCGCAGTTTTCGATCATGGATTCGGACGACTGCTTCGGGATGATCCAGGAGCAGATCGGCACCACCGACAAGGGCCTGATCCGCAAGATCCAGAGCACCATTTCGCTGTGGAAGAACGGCCTGATCATGCCCGACGAGGCGATGACGATCGCGGCCAACGAGGACGAGCACCAGGCGGCGCTGGTCTACCGCAACTACGTCGCGACGCTGCATGCGTACCAGGCGGTCGACTTCGACGACCTGATCCGCCTGCCGGCCGAGCTGTTCGCGAAGAACGAACAGGTGCGCGACCGCTGGCAGAACAAGCTGCGCTATCTGCTGATCGACGAATACCAGGACACCAACGCGTGCCAGTACGAGCTGCTGAAGCAGCTCGCCGGCCCGCGCGCCGCGTTCACGGCGGTGGGCGACGACGACCAGGCGATCTACGGCTGGCGCGGCGCGACGCTCGAAAACCTCGCGCAGCTCGGCAAGGATTTCCCGAAGCTGCACGTGATCAAGCTCGAGCAGAACTACCGGTCGACCGTGCGGATCCTGACCGCCGCGAACAACGTGATCGCCAACAACCCGAAGCTGTTCGAGAAGAAGCTGTGGTCCGAGCACGGGATGGGCGACTCGATCACCGTCACGCCGTGCAACGACGAGGAACACGAAGCCGAATCGGTCGTGTTCCGGCTGTCCGCGCACAAGTTCGAGCGGCGCGCGCAGTTCCGCGACTACGCGATCCTGTATCGCGGCAACTTCCAGGCGCGGATCTTCGAGCAGGTGTTGCGGCGCGAACGGATCCCGTACGTGCTGTCGGGCGGCCAGTCGTTCTTCGACAAGGCCGAGATCAAGGATCTGTGCGCGTACCTGCGCCTCATCGCCAACGCCGACGACGATCCCGCGTTCATCCGCGCGGTCACGACGCCGCGCCGCGGGATCGGCAACACGACGCTCGAGGCGCTCGGCTCGTTCGCCGGCCAGGCCAAGGTGTCGCTGTTCGAGGCCGTGTACATGGGCGGGATCGAGGCGCGGCTGTCCGCGCGGCAGGTCGAGCCGCTGCGGATGTTCTGCGACTTCATCCAGCGCCTGACGGATCGCGCGGACAAGGAGCCCGCGACCGTCGTGCTCGACGACATGATGGAGGCCATCCACTACGAGGCCTACCTGTACGACGCGTTTGACGAGCGGCAGGCCCAGTCGAAGTGGCAGAACGTGCTCGAATTCCTCGAGTGGCTGAAGCGCAAGGGCACGAAGCCCGAGACGGAAGCCGTCGACGGCGAGGCGGAAGGGTTCCACAACGCGGACGGGCTCGCCGATACCGGCAAGAACCTGCTCGGCCTGATCCAGACCGTCGCGCTGATGTCGATGCTGGAAGGCAAGGACGAGGATCCGGACGCCGTGCGGCTGTCGACCGTCCATGCATCGAAGGGCCTCGAGTATCCGCACGTGTTCCTGGTCGGCGTCGAGGAAGGCATCATGCCGCACCGCGGCGGCAGCGAGGACGACGGCCCGATCGACAGCGAGCGGATCGAGGAGGAGCGCCGGCTGATGTACGTCGCGATCACGCGCGCGCAGCGCAGTCTGCATCTGAACTGGTGCAAGAAGCGCAAGCGGGCGCGCGAGACGGTCGTGTGCGAGCCGTCGCGCTTCATCCCCGAGATGGGGCTCGACGAAGCGCCGCCGCCGACGCCGGAAGAAGCGCCGATGACGCCGAAGGACCGGCTCGCGAGCCTGAAGGCGTTGTTGCAGAAGTGATATGCGCGCGGGCCTTCGTTTCGGCCTCCGCAAAACAAAACCCCCCGCGATGCGTGTGCATCGCGGGGGTTTTTTCTGGCCGGCAGGCGTTATTTCGACGCGTTGACCATGTAGTCGACGGCCGCCTTCACGTCGGCATCGGACGCGTTCGACCCGCCCTTCGGCGGCATCGCGCCCTTGCCGTGCAGCGCGTAGTTGTAGACGGTATCCATCGACTCCTTCAGGCGCGGCGCCCAGTCGTCCTTGTTACCGAACTTCGGCGCGCCGAGCACGCCGGCCGCGTGACACGCCTGGCACACCTGCGTGTACAGCGCCTTGCCGGCCGATGCGGCGTCGGCGCTGGTCGGTGCGGCCGCGGGCTTTTCGCCAGCCTTCGGAATCGCGGCGATCGCGGCCATTGCGGCGGCGGCTTGCGCGTTGGATGCGTCGGCGCCCGATGCGCCAGCCGTGGCCGCCGCGCCCGCCGCGCCGCTGGCTGCCGGCGCCGCATTGGCGGCTGGGGCAGCCGGCTCGGGGAAGTTCGCGCCGTCGTTGTTCGCCATGTAGACGATCGCACGGGCGATTTCATAGTCGCTGACGTCGTCGGGGTTCGTGCCGCCGCGCGGCGGCATCGCGCCCTTGCCGGACAGCGCCGTCTTCAGCAGCGTGTCGAAGCCCTGCGAGATGCGCGGCGCCCAGTCGTCCTTGTTGCCGACCTTCGGCGCGCCGGCGGCGCCCGTGCCGTGACAGGTCACGCACACGGCCTTGTAGACTTCCTCGCCGGTCTTGTACGTGCGGGGCGCGTTGGCGTCCTTCACGTCGACCTTCGCGATCGGTGCGATGCGCGCGGCGACCTGTTCGTCGGAGAGCGCGTCCGTGCCTGCGCCCGCACGGAACGCATGGTTGGCATAGGTGGCAAACAGGACGATCACGGCGATCGGAATCGCGAACGACGCAATGATGACGGCAATCAGCTGCCCGGGAGTTTTGACGGGAGATTCGTGGGGTGCTTCGCTCATGCTTGCCTCGTCTCCATTAATAGGAATTGTGAGCGCGGTGCAACGGCAAATGGCAGTCCAATGAAGCACGGACGATTATAGACGGAACGTTTACATCACGGCGAGCGGTGCGAAGGCGCGTGTTTACCCGCACGAAAGGGAGCCGGGTGGGGATTCGGGCGGGCAAGGTGGACGCGTCATGGGAAACCGGGTATCCTTGCCGTCTTGCCAATGGTGGGCGGCCGGTTTATCAGGGTCGGTTCACTGTCACACGCGCCCGTAGCTCAATGGATAGAGTACTGCCCTCCGAAGGCAGGGGTTGCTGGTTCGATCCCAGCCGGGCGCGCCAAATGGCCTGATTCCAGGCACCGAATTTCCCGATCCGTTTTCCCCGAATTCGCTGAAGCGTTGCATTGCGCAATCGGCCGAATCCCTGTGGCTTCCGATGTCGCGTCGTCTCGTCGGCACCGTGGCATCTCGGCATCCGCCGGTCGTTTCCAGCGCCGGTTCGCTGCCGCGCCGTCATGCGAGAATCCCCCACACCGACAACTCCAAGCGTCGATCGCGGCGGCCGTCCGCGCATCGCGCCGACTCTCCCGATGGCAGCCATCCCGTCTCTCCCGAGCGCAGGCGATCCCCGCGCGCTGACCGATGCGCAGCAGGCACTCCTCACGCGCTTGCTTGCCTATTCCCCCGACGACCCGCACGCCGCGCTGCCATACAGCCGCCGCCTCGCCGAAGCGGAAGGCTGGACGCATGCGCGCGCGCTGGCCGTGATCGACGAATACAAGCGCTTCGCGTTTCTCGCGCAGGCAGCCGGACACCGGGTCACGCCGTCGGTCGCGGTCGATGCCGCATGGCACCTGCACCTGCAATACACGCGCGAATACTGGGACGTGTTCTGTGCCGACGTGCTGCGCGCGCCGCTGCATCACGTGCCGGGCGCGGGCGCGCCCGACGAGGCCGCGCAGTACGCGCGGCACTACCGGCAGACGCTCGACAGCTACCGCAGGCTGTTCGGCTGCGAGCCGCCCGAAGCGATCTGGCCGCGCCCCGTCGCCGAGCCGGCCGTGCCCGCCGACGCCCCGGTGCAGCGCGCGGAACTGCGCGACGGCCCGTCGAGCGAGCCCGCCGCGAGCCCGCGACGCTGGCGGCGCTTCGCGAAGTTCGCGTGGCCGACGGCGGCGATCAGCGTCGCGGCGACCTGCGCGAGCGCGAGCGATTTCAATGTGCTGGACTTCTCGGGGCCGGACTTTCTCGGGTTGTTCTACGTGCCGCTCTGCGTCGCCGCGCTGCTGCTGATCGCCGGCCTGCAGTGGATCGAATACCGCCACCGTGCGTGGGGAACGCGCGCCCCCGAATCGTCACCCGACCTGAGCGCGGAGGAAGCGGCGTATCTCGCGGGCGGCGGTGCGCGGATGGCGCAGGTCGCGATGCTGTCGCTCGCGCATGCCGGTGCGATTGAGCTGCGGATGAGCAAGGTCCACGGCGCGCGGGTGCGGATCGACGATCCGCGACACGCAGGCGCGTATGGCGCCGACTGGGAATGGCTGAGGCGGCAACCCGGCGGCGAGACGAGCTGCGACGCGTTTCGTCAGCGTCTCGCGTGGCGCGAAGCCGACTGCGCGGCAGCGTTGCAGCGCAAAGGCTGGCTCTGGGCACCGGGCGAGATGCGGGCGACGCGGATGGCCGCGCGCGCGATCCTGCTGCTCGTGTTCGGCGCGGGCGCGGCGAAGCTCGCGGTCGGCCTGACCCGCGGCCGGCCCGTGCTGCTGCTGATGATTGTCATGGCGGCGTTCATGGTCGCGTACCACTTCATGGTCGGACGCCTGCCCGGCTTCGGGCGCGGCGGCATGACGCGCGGCGGCGAGGCGGCGCTCGACGCGCACCGCGACCAACGCCGGGGCGACCGCGCGACGCCGGACGGGCTCTTGTGGACGGCCGCGCTGTTCGGCGCCGGCGCGCTCGCCGGCACCGTGTGGGCCACGCATTCGAAAGTGCTGATGGCGCCGCCGCCCGTCGCCGTGCAAACCGGCGGGTCGAGCGGTTCGTCCGACTCGGACGCCGGGGACAGCAGCAGTTCGAGTTCGTGCGGTTCGTCGAGCTCATGCAGCTCGAGCAGTTGCGGCGGCTGTTCGAGCAACTGAGCACAGGGCGCGCTGCCGGGATAGCGCGCCGTGCCGCCAGCGTCAGGCAGGCGGCACGGCGCGCGCCGACTTACGCGATCGCGGCATCGGCGGGCGTGCGTGCCTGCGCGGCACGCCCGTCGCCCGCCTCGACGATCAGCGTCCAGTCGAACGCCGGCTGTGCGCAGAGCTGCTCGACGGTGGCCGTGTACTCGTGCGCGGGCGCGTGCAGGTAGCGCACCTTGTCGGTCCATTCGGGCAGCGGCGCCTGCGACGAAGTCACCACGACCGCCAGCAGATCCTGCTCCGGCCGCCGTGCGATTTCCTGCAGGCTCAGCCGGACCTTGTCGAGGTCGCCGTCGGCGTCCAGGATCAGCGCGCCGGGGATCGGCGCATCCGGCCGGCCGGGCGGGTTGCCGATCGCGCCTTTGTCGATGCACTGCTGATACACGTGGCGATAGCGCGGCAGCGCCTGCTGCAGCGCGTGATGCTTGCGGACCTTCGCCTGCGCCGTGCGCGCGAGCCCGCGGCGCAGCGCCGGGTTCGCGATCAGCCGGTCGAGCGCGTCGACCCAGGCCTGCGGCGCATCCGGGACCAGCAGGCCGTCGCAGCCGTCGTGCAGCGCGAAGCGATAGGCTGGCCGGTCGCTGACGATCGAGGCGATGCCGGCCGCCGCGTATTCCTGCCACTGGATCGTGCTCGTGCCGGCGTTGTAGTCGTGGTCGGCGAGCGGCAGCAGCGCGATGTCCCAGCGCCGTTCCGGCAGGCGTCGTGCGTGCGCGTCGTAGTCGTGAAGCTCGGGCTCGCACCCGGCGGCCGGGTGGCCGGCCCAGCCCGGCGGGACGTCCGCGCCGACGAAACTCACCCTGACCTTGCCGGGATGGCGCGCGCAGATCGCCTGCAGCGCCGCGTCGACGAGCGCGAAGTTGTCGGCGCGCAGCGACGCGCCGGCGATGCCGATCGTCACGCAGTCGTCGCCGCGCGCCGCCACGGGGCGGTAGAACCGGTCGAAGTCCACGCTGTCGGGCAGCACGTGAACGCGCGGGTGCGACAGCCGGTAGCGGCTGGCGATGAACGGCGTGGATACGATTACGGCGTCCGCGTTGCGCAGCACGAGCTCGATCCCCGCGCGGGCCATCCCGCCTTGCGCGGCGAGCGGATGCGTGGCCGGCAGGTCGGTCAGCAGGTCGTCGGTCTCGTAGATCACCGGCTTTTCATGCTTGAAGATCGTATACAGGTCGTTGCCCGTCAGCATGCCGGGCGTCAGCCGGTGCAGCAGGATGGCGTCGGCCGTGGCCAGCGCGCTGCTGTCGAGCTGGCCGTCCCGGAAGCCCGGGACGAGTTCCCATTCGTCGTTCAGCAGACCGAACGGCAGCGTGAGGCGAATTCGCGACGACGCGCATGCGTCCGGATCGATCGAATACACGATCAGGCGCTTGCGGCGCGGTGCGGCGTCCGCAGTTGCGGCGACGGGCGCCAGCGTCCGGTTCTCCGCCAGCAGCCGTGCGTACAGCGCACCGTGGCGCGCGGCGTTGCGGCCGATGTCGTGCTGCGCGCGGATCGCATCCTGCGCGGCCGCGGCGAGTTGCGCGCGGGTTTGCGGATGCTCGATCAGGTGCGCGATCGCGTCGACCCACGCGTCGGCGGTGTCGGCGACGAGCCAGCCCGTGCGGCCGTGGACAACCGGGCAGCCTTCCGCCGGCGTGGCGACGAGCACCGTGGCCGCGCCGGCCGCCGAGCATTCGAGCCATGCGCGCGGCGGCGCATCGTCGCGCAACGTGACCGGTGCCGTGACCAGCGCGATGTCGAGGTCCGCGCGCTTCAGCGCGTCGGCGTAGCTGTCGTAAGGGGCAGGCTCCGCGATCAGCGTGACGTCCGGTTCGCGGTCCCAGCCGGCCGGCAGCGCCGCGCCGACGAACGACACCCGGAGCCTCCCCGGAAACCGGCGGCGGAGCTCGGCCAGCGCCTGGCGGACCTGCTCGAGACGCACGCCGTCGAGACCGGTGCCGGAAACCGCGAGGTTCACGTGGTCGCGCACGCCGGGCGCTGCACGGTGCAGACGTTCGAGATCGACGCCGGTCGGCAGCACGTGGACCGATGCGTTGACATGACGGTACTGCCGCACCAGCGCTTCCGACGGCACGACGAGCGCATGCGCGCGCTGCACGGCGCTGCGGATGCCCGCCTTGCGGCGCGCGTTGTCGGCCGCGCCGGGGATGTCGGCGAGCAGCGTGTCGAGCGGCGCGTCGATCTCGAGGACGACCGGCTTGCCGAGCGAGAACAGGTGTTCCAGCGTGGCGGCGGACAGCAGGCCCGGCGTGTCGCCCTGCAGCACGATCAGGTCCGCGCGCTGCAGCGCGTCGGGATCGATGCCGGCTTGCGTGACAGGGAAAGTCAGCGCCCATTCGCGGTCCAGCCGCGCGAACGGCTGCGCGAAGCGCAGGCTGGTGCGCGCGTGGTCGGCCGGTTCGGCGGTGACGACCGCGATGCACGCGCGCGGCGCGGACGCGGGCTGTCCCTGGGCGGCGGCGCCCGTCGCGACGGCCTGCGCATCCAGCTTGTCCGCGTGGGCCTGGGTCCGCTCGACGAAGTTCTGCAACTGCTGCCAGAACGTCTCCTCTTCCTTCAGGTAGACGCTGCGCGCTTCGTGAACGGTGGCCTTCGCGTGGGCGATCTCGTGTTCGTCGAGCCCCCACGCGATGCCCTTGCCGTCCATCACCCACCGGGTCGGCTCCGACAGCGACGCGTCATTCATGATGCACACGACCGGGCAGCCGCACATCAGCGCTTCGAACACGGCGGTGGACCATTCGTACATGTACATGCACTCGACCTGTCGGAACAGCGCCGCGAGTTCGTGCGCCGAACGTTCCGGCACGCGGGTCGAGATTTCGATCGACTCGGCGGTGACCGGATGCAGCGTGCCGCCGCGCCGCAGGTGGCGATTGATGAAGACGGCCGTGCCGTTGCGGCGGGTGTCGTCGACACCGTCGCTGTTGAAGATGCGCGTGTCGACCAGCGGCATGCGCAGCAGGTCCGCCTTCCAATCTTCGGGCACCAGCGACGGCCCGAACGTGAAGATGAGGTCGTCCGGCTGCAGGCTGATCGGTTCGCCGTTGATGCGGCCGGGCTCGGCCAGCAGGTAGCGCGCGACGCAGCGCGCGTTGAACGGATTGCCGGCGACGACGTCCGGATAGACGACGATCGGGCTGCGATTCGCGCGGGCGTGCGCCTGCACGATGTCGTGGGTCAGCGGCGGCGTGCGCAGGTCGGGATGCACGACCGGCGTGCAGACGTACGCTTCGTGGCCGAGCAGGTTCAGCACGTGGCACAGGTAGTGCATCGCGCGGATCCCGCCGGAGGTTTGCCGGAAATTCGGCGCGTGTATGTAGTACGGGTGGTCGAGTCGCGTAAAGATGCGCGAACCGCCGTGCGCCAAGCCAGGTTGGGGAGTCGTCATCGTTATCGGGTGCGGTAGAAGTCGAAGACCACGTCGAGGATGCGATCCTGTTCGGCTTCGGTCATGTCGTGGTACAGCGGCAGCCGGACGAGCCGGTCGGCGACGAGGTCCGTCACCGCCATGCCGGACCCGCAGCGCCCGTAGCGCTGGCCGGCCGGCGAACTGTGCAGCGGCACGTAGTGGAACACCGCATTCACGCCCACCGCGCGGATCTGCTGCAGCAGCTCGGTGCGTTCGGCGAGGTCGCGTGCGAGGAAATAGAACATGTGGCCGTTGCCGCGCTCGGCGAGCGAAATCGCGGGCAGCTCGATCAGCCCGTCCGCGTGCAGCGGCTGCAGCGCGTCCTGGTAGCGCTGCACGGTCGCGCGCCGCTGCGCGGTGATCACGTCCGCGTGCTCGAACTGCGCGTACAGGAACGCCGCGATCAGCTCGCCCGGCAGGAACGACGAGCCGACGTCGACCCAGGTGTACTTGTCCACCTGCCCGCGGAAGAACTGACTGCGGTTGGTGCCCTTCTCGCGGATGATCTCCGCGCGCTCGACGAGGCGCGGGTCGTTGACCAGCAGCGCGCCGCCTTCGCCCGAGATCACGTTCTTGGTCTCGTGGAAGCTGAGGCACGCGAGGTGGCCGAGGCTGCCGAGCGGCTTGCCGTTCCACGTCGACTGCAGCGCCTGGGCGGCGTCCTCGATCACCCACAGGTCGTGGTCCGCCGCGAGCTGCCCGATCGCGTCCATGTCGCATGCGACGCCCGCGTAGTGCACCGGCACGATCGCGCGCGTGCGCCTGGTGATCGCGGCGGCGATCTGCGTCTCGTCGAGGTTCAGCGTGTCGCGGCGGATGTCGACGAACACCGGCGTCGCGCCGCGCAGCACGAACGCGTTGGCGGTCGACACGAACGTGTAGGACGGCATGATCACTTCGTCGCCGGGCTGCACGTCGGCGAGGATCGCGGCCATCTCGAGCGCGGCCGTGCACGAGTGCGTGAGCAGCGCGCGCTGGCAGCCGACGCGCGCTTCCAGCCAGCGGTGGCAGAGCTTCGTGAACGCCTGGTCGCCGGCGAGGCCGCCCTGCTCGACCGCTTTCGCGATGTAGTAGAGCTCCTTGCCGACCACGAACGGGCGGCCGAACGGAATGCAGTCGAGGTTGGGTGGGCCGAACATGGTCAGGCTCCGCGTCAAGGGGTGGGACGTTCGGCCGCGCGGCTCGCGCGCGGCGCCGCTCAGATGTCCTTGCGGACGAGAATCGTGAATTCGTACAGGCCGTAGTCGTGCAGCAGCGCGACGTGGCGCGAATAGCGGCGCTTGCAGCGATCGAACAGCGCGCACGGGTCCGCGTAGTACAGGAGGTCCGGGCGCATGAACGGCGGATCGGAATACGACGTCAGGCAGTTGAACGCGAAGCCCAGTCGGCTCGTCGCGTGCAGCGTGTCGAGCGTCGCGTGGATGTAGTCGAGCCACGCGTCGTCGTCGTGACCGCGCCTGACGTTGAAGATGCCGGATGCGATCCCGTAGTCCGACGCGGCCTGCGGCACCGCGCCGACATGAAACGCGACGTTCGCGTCGTCGCGGTAGCGCTGCCGCGCGGCGTCGACCATGTCGGACGAGATGTCGTAGCCCGCATACGCGAAGCCGTCCGGCAGCGCGCGCGCCTTCATGAAATCGACCAGCGCACCGTAGCCGCAGCCGATGTCGTTCACCGAGTGGCCGCCGGACGCGGGCAGGATCTTCGTCAGTTGTTCGAAGCGCAGGAACTGGCCGGTTTCGCCGTTCCAGTCGACGCCGCGCGCGGTCGCGCCGTGCTCCGCCAGCCGCGCGCTGTAGTACGCGGCCACTTCTTCCAGCAGGCTCGCATGCCGGGATTCGCTCATGGACATCGCCTCAGTCTTTCGAGGTCAGCGCGTACCGGCGCGCTTCGGGACCGCAGTTGAACAGCACGTCGAGCACCGTCACGCCGTGGACGAAGTCGCCCCACTGCTGCGGATACTCGGGATAGGTCGGATAGTCGAACCAGCGCACCGCGACGCCGGCATCGGCGAACAGGTTCTCGTCGAGGTAGCTGCGCGCGGCCGGGCCGGACAGGTACTCGGTCGCGCCCGCCTGCACGCACAGGTTCAGCAGCTTCTCGGTGCGGTCGCCGTGCAGCGCATAGTCCGACGTCGACGACACGCGCGTGCCGATCTCCAGTTGCCGGAGGACCCACGTCAGCATCGCGACATTCAGCTCGCTCAGCATCCCGTAGGTGCGACCGGTGTAGAGCGCTTCGAGCTCGTCCGCATAGCGCGCGAAGTGCGGGGCGCGCGCGTAGTTCTGCTGCAGGGCCTTCCAGTGCAGCGGCGCCCAGTCGGCGCCGTCGATCTCGGTTTCGCGGATCGACTGGTGATACTTGCCCTTCACCTTCACCGGCACGCTCAGCCATTGCACGCCCTGCGGCGTCTTGATCTGGTTGCGGTTGCGCCAGTCGCGGCGCGTGTACTGCGCGTCATCGTAGAGGATGAACTCGTCGCTGGCGGCGATCAGGTCGAAGTAGCCCTTCCACGGAATGTAGTTGGACTGGACGATCGCCACCCGCTTCGCGTCGCGGTTCATGGTCGCACCGCTCATGCCGGAATGTGGCCGTACCGGTACATGTCGACGAGCTCGGGCGGAATGCCCCAGTCCGTTGCGCCCAGCTTGTCGTGCAGCGCCTCCAGGTCCGCGCGCATCGCGTTCTGGAGCTGTTCGACCATGCGGTTGCGCGCCGGCACGAAGTCGTGCTGGTATGCGGCATTGATCTGATGGCGTACCGTCTTCGCGATCGCGGCCTCGCGCGTCATGTTGCGGATCAGCGGGCGTTCGGGCGCGAGTTCCGCGTAGCGCGGATCGATCGGCTCGCCGCGCATCGCCGCGACGAGATCACGGCTCAGCACCGGCGACAGGTGGAAGCCGTCGCGCTTGGTGCCGCCGAGAATCCACAGGTCGCGCACGCTGGTTTCGCCGAACAGCGGATACAGGTCGGACGTCGTCGGCCGCCAGCCGACGTTGACGTTGACCAGGTTCGCGCGCGAGAAGCGGGTGTTGATCTGGTCCATCGCGGACTTGAGCAGCGTGTACGCGCTGCCGGCGTGGCCGTGCTCGTGCGGCACCGGGCTGATGTAGTTGCTGGCGCCGACGAGGGTCCGGTCAGGCCCGTGCGGCGCCGAATACACACCGCACGCGAGGCCGCGGTTGGTCGTGCGCACGCAGTGCGTGTGCACGTTCTCCGCGCTCTGCAGTTCGATCGACATGCCGACGCCGTAGAACATCCGCTGCACCGGCAGCTCGGGCAGGCTCGCCTGCAGCACGCGCGTCACGTTGGCGCCGTTGCAGAGGATGAAGCGGTCCGCGCCGAGCACGCTGCCATCGGACAGGCGCGCCCCGGTGACGCGTCCGGCCGCGGTGTCGAGCCGCTCGACCTCGGCGTCGATGAAGCGCACGTTGCCGGCTTGCGCGACCGACTCGGTCAGCGCGTCGAGAAACTGTTTCGGATTGACCCAGCCTTCGCGCTTCAGGAAGACCGCCTTCAGCGCGCGATAGCGCGGGTCCGGATGATAGTTCGGGATGCCTGACGGATCGACCGCCTCGCAGGGCTCCTCGAATTCGCGGCAGAACCGCTGCATGGCCGCGAAGTTCTCGTCGTCGAGCGCGTCGGTCGCCGCGTTGTTCAGCACGAAGGTGCCGAAGCCGTGCGCGACCGCGCGCTCCGGCGTGCAGATTTCAGCGAATACGGCGGGCCAGGCCGCCGTCGCGCCGCGGCTCAGCTCGAACTTGAAGCGGTCGATCGGCGTGCCGAGCGAATCGCCTTCCAGCTCGGTGAACGAATTGAGCATCGCCGCCGCAGCGCGCGTGGCCGAGCCGGGCCGATGCGCGTGGCCGACGATCACGAGCTCGACGCCCGGGTCCGCCCGCTGCCATGCGCGGGCCGTCATCAGGCCGAGAATGCCGTTGCCGAGGATGGCGATTTTCATTTGCGTGCGCCTCCACCTTCGGGGAATGACAGGTAGCACAGCGACGGATAGGCCGCCGCCTTGTGGATCCGGTGCGGACGGTTGCCGAGCAGGTCGCGCAGGTAATGGACGCCTTCCGCGGGCAGCTGGCCGCCGCGGGTGAGCTGCCAGAACGCGACGACGCCGCCGGGCACCAGCCGCTCCATCACCACGTCGAACGCGTGCCGGGTCGGCTCGATCACGTTCAGGTCGAACCATGCGAGCGCGACCATCTCGCCGGGATGCGCTTCGTCGAACGCCGCCAGCGTGTCGCGGCAGTCGCCTTCCCACACGTGGTGCTTGTCATGCACGTGCCCCATCGCGTTGCTGCGCTCGTGCAGGTTCAGCAGCTTGCGCAGCAGGTCGGCGTACTCGCCGGACAGCGAGTACGTGCCGTCGGAGAACAGCTTGCGGTCGCGCGTGTCGTGCTCGGCGAAGCCCGTGTAGCCCGTGAACGTGTCGAATGCATGGATGCGGCGCTGGAAGTTCAGCGGCTCGAGAATCGCGCGGAAGTTCTCGCACAGCACGGCGGTCTGCCCGCGCCACGTGCCGAGATCGAGGATCGCGCCCGGCAGCGGCACGATTTTTTGATAGATCTCAAAGGTCGCGAGAATGCGTGCGAGGAGCGAGCCGCGCACGAACAGGCCGAGCGACCGTTCCAGTTCCTCGCGCGTCGCGGGGTAGGTCTGCATCAGGTCGAACAGTTCGCGGCGCGCCGCGAGCTGATCGCCATCTGCGTTGGTGATGATCGCTGATTCGTGCATACACAGGGCTCCAGGCACAAAGGGTGTGACCGGACGAGCGCGTGTCGGCGCGGTGGCATCGAAATGCGCAACCGTCCGAGCGTCGCAGGTCGGACATCTTTCTGCGATCAAGTCTAGCGAGCACAGCCAGGATCGAATGTCGGATTAGCGGGTGGTTTCACCCCGCATTTCGATGGATGCGCGGGTTCCGGCGCGAATTCGGGGCGCCCGCGGGTGCGGCTTGCAGTAGCGGGAATAGCGACCAATTCCAGCACCTGCTCGCCAAATTGGAACGCGGCGTGCGCGAGGAGAATTCGGACACGTCGGAGATCGTCGTGTGCGTGCGTCCGCGGGCGAAGGCGTGCGCCGACGCAGCGGCGCCGGCCGCGATTCGAATCCCGTATTGGCTACCAGGACGACATAGCTCATGATGCCCACCTCCCCCGCCGCCGCCACGATCGAACAGGCGCTGGCGCACCATCAGGCCGACCGGCTGGACGAGGCCGAGACGCTGTACCGGCAGATCCTCGACACCGATCCCCGGCACGCGGACGCGCTTCACCTGCTCGGCCTGATCGGCCATCAGTACGGGCGCTATCAGGAGGCATCCGACCTGATCATGGCGGCGATCGAGACCAGGCCGGACCCGATGTACTACTACAACCTCGGCAACGTGATGCAGGCGGACAACCGTCACGCCGCCGCCGCCGAGTGCTTCCGTCTCGCAATCGAGCTGCGACCCGACTACGTCGATGCGTACAACAACCTCGGCAACGCGCTGCGGCTCGCCGGCGACGCCCGCGCGGCCGTCGATGCGTTCTGCCAGGCCATCGCGCTGAAGCCGGACAACGGCCAGGCCTACAACAACCTTGCGAATGCGCTGTTCGACCTGAACGAGATTCCGGCCGCGCTCGAGGCTTACCGGCACGCGGTCGCGCTGCGCCCCGAACTGCCGGAGCCGCGCAGCAACCTGCTGTTCGCGAGCCACTGCAGCGAAGCGTTCGACCACGACGCCTATCTCGCCGAGGCCGCGCGCTACGACGAAGTCGTCACGCGGTGCGCGACGCCGTGGACGGACTGGCTCGTCGACCTGACCGCCCGCGCCGGGCGGCCGCTCAAGGTCGGCATCGTGTCGGGCGACCTGAAGGCGCATCCGGTCGGCTATTTCATCGAGAGCATGCTGAAGCATCTCGACGCGAACCGGATCGAGATGCATGCGTACCCGACCCGCGACGTCGAGGACGACGTGACCGCCCGCATCAAGCCGGCCTTCGCGACGTGGACCTGCATTGCCGGCCTGAGCGACGAAGCGGCGGCCGCGCGTGTCCGCGCGGACCGCATCGACGTGCTGCTCGACGCGGCGGGCCACACGGTCTACAACCGCCTGCCGCTGTTCGCGTGGAAGCCGGCGCCGCTGCAGGCGAGCTGGCCCGGCTATTTCGCGAGCACCGGCGTGCGCGCGATCGACTACGTGATCGGCGACCGTCACGTGCTGCCGCCCGCCGAGGCCGCGCATTTCACCGAGCGGCCGTGGCATCTGCCGGACAGCTATCTGTGCTTCACGCCGCCGGCCGAGCCGATCGACGTCGGCGCGCTGCCGATGCTCGCGAACGGCCATCCGACCTTCGGCTATTTCGGCAAGCTCGCGAAGCTCACCGATCACGTCGTCGCGGTCTGGTCGCGCGTGCTGCAATCGGTCGCGGGCGCGAAGCTGTTCGTGAAGGCGGAGCATCTCGACGATCCGCGCGAGCAGCAGGCGCTTGCCGCGCGCTTCGCGGCGCACGGCATCGACGCGCAGCGCCTGATCCTCGAAGGCCGCTCGCCGCGCGCCGAATACCTGGCCGCGTACTGGCGCGTCGACCTGATGCTGAGCCCGTTCCCGTATCCGGGCGGTACGACGACCGCCGAAGCGCTGTGGATGGGCGTGCCCGTGCTGTGCCGCCGCGGCGAGCGCTTCCTGTCGCACATCGCCGAGAGCCTGCTGCATTCGGCGCGGCTGCCCGAGTGGATCGCGCACGACGACGACGCGTATGTCGCGAAGGCCGTCGCGCAGGTCGGCCAGCCCGCCGAGCTGGCGGCGCTGCGCACGACGCTGCGCGCGCAGGTGCTCGCGTCGCCGCTGTGCGACGCGCCCCGCTTCGCGCGCCACTTCGAGGACGCACTGCACGGCATGTGGGCGCAGCACGTCGAAGCCGCGCCGGCCGCATCGGTGTGAGGCCGCTCACGACGTGACGTGCGTGGGCACTTCCACGCCGGCGGCAAGCGGAACACCGCGCCGGCCGACGTGATCGTCATTCCGACGGGGGGCGCGTGCGCGACACCGTCGTCGGGATGGCACGCGATGGGATGGCGGCGTCGGCCGTGATGATCGGGCATGGCGGCAGGCGGATCGACTTCGGACACGATCCGCATTCCTAATGAGCAAAGCAGACGAGATGGACGGAACAGGACAGGCATTGCAGGCGGCGCTGGCGCATCATCAGGCGGGGCGTCTCGCGGAAGCGAAGACGCTGTACGACGCGATCCTCACCGCGCAGCCGGGCCAGCCGGACGCGCTGCATTTTCTCGGGCTGCTGGCGTGCCAGCTGAAGCAGTACGACGCGGGGCTTGCGCTGATGGAGCAATCGCTCGTCGCGCGGCCGGACGCGTCGTACTTCAACAACCTGGGCAACATGCTGCGCGAAAGCGGCCGGCTCGACGACGCGATCGCGCACTATCGGCGCGCGGTGGCGCTGCGGCCGGACTATCCGGAGGCGCACAACAACCTCGGCAACGCGTTGCGCGACGCACGCGAGCCGGCGGCCGCGATGGCGAGCTGCGCGCGCGCGATCGAGCTGCGCTCCGGTTACGCGGAGGCGTACAACAACCTCGGCAACGCGTTGCAAGACCTGGACGACCTCGATGGCGCCGCCACGCACTACGGCCGCGCGATCGAGCTGGACCCGTCGATGGCGATGGCCCACGCGAACTTGAGCGCGGTGCGTCACCGGCAGCTGCGCTGCGCGGAAGCGCTCGTGCATGCGCAGGACGCGATCCGGCTCGCGCCGAACCTCGCCGAAGCACACAACCACGCGGGCAACGCGTATCACGGACTGGACCGGCTCGACGCGGCGCAAGCCAGCCATCGCACGGCCGTCACGCTGAATCCGGCGGACGCCGGCGCGTGCCACAACCTGGCCGTCGTGCTGCTGAAGCTGCAGCGGCTCGACGAGGCGCTGGTGTATTGCCGGCAGGCGTTGCAGGCCGGCCCGCCGGCCGTGTTGATGCACGTCAATCTCGGCGACATCCTGCGCGCGCAGGGCAACGTCGATGCCGCGGTCCACGCGTATCGCGATGCGCTTGCGCTGGTGCGCGATGACGCCGACGACGTCGCGGCGACCGTGCTGAACCGGCTGCTGTTCAGCGCGGCGGCGTCCGCTTGCGTGAACCCCGCCGACTACCTGGCCGACGCGCGGCGCTACGGCCGGCACCTGGCCGCACGTTCGACGCGCCATGCGCACGATCCGCGCGAGCGGGCCGCGCGCGCGCAGGGGCGGCCACTGCGCGTCGGCTTCGTGTCTGGCGACCTGCGCCTGCATCCGGTCGGCATCTTCCTGGAAAGCGTGCTTGCGCACCTCGAGCGCACGCGCATCGACCTGCGCGTGTACGTGACCACGGACGAGGAGGACGCGATCACCGCGAAACTGAAGCCGCACGCGAGCGGCTGGCGTTCGATCGCCGCGCTGGATCCGGAGGCGGCCGCGCGGATGATTCACGACGACGAAATCGACGTCCTCGTCGACCTCGCGGGCCATACGCAGTCGAGCGGGCTTCCCGTGTTCGGCTGGAAACCCGCGCCGGTGCAGGCGAGCTGGCTCGGCTTCTTCGCGTCGACCGGCTGCGACGCGATCGACTACTTCATCGGCGACCGCTACACGCTGCCGGACGCCGAAGCGCATCACTTCGTCGAGAAGCCGTGGCGGCTGCCGGACAGCTTCCTGTGCTTCACGCCGCCGGCCTGCGACGTCGAGGTCGGCCCGCTGCCGATGGCGGCGAGCGGCCATCCGACGTTCGGTTGCTTTGGCCAGCTCGTGAAGATCGGCGACGACGTCGTGCGCGCGTGGTCGCGCATCCTGCACGCGCTGCCGGACGCGCGGCTGCTGCTCAAGGCGCACGAGCTCGGCCGCGAGGGCGTGCGCGACGCGACCGCCGCGCGCTTCGCGCGGCATGGCATCGGCGCGGACCGGCTGATCCTCGAGGGCGGTTCGCCGCGCGCGGAATACTTCCACGCATATAACCGCATCGACGTCGCGCTGAGCCCGTTTCCGTACCCGGGCGGCACGACCACGGCCGAAGCGCTGTGGATGGGCGTGCCGGTGCTCGGGATGAAGGGCAGCCGGTTCGTCACGCACATCTGCGAAAGCGTGCTGCACGCGGCGGGCATGGGCGAATGGGTCGCTGACGGTGAGGACACCTACGTCGCGAAGGCGATCGCGGCGGTGCGCGACCGCGAGCGGCTCGCGACGCTGCGCGCCGAGCTGCGCGCGCAGCTGCTCGCGTCGCCGTTGTGCGACGCGCGCCGGTTCGCGGCGCATCTCGAAGCGGCGTTCATCGGCATGTGGCAACGCTATACGAACTCGGAACACGAAGCATGAACGATATCCACGACACGCTGCAGTCCGCGCTGGCGCACCATCAGGCGGGGCGTCTCGCCGAAGCGAAGACGTTGTACGACGCGATCCTCACCGCGCAGCCGGGCCAGCCGGATGCGCTGCATTTCCTCGGGCTGCTGGCGTGCCAGCTGAAGCAGTACGACGCGGGGCTCGCACTGATGGAGCAATCGCTCGTCGCGCGGCCGGACGCGTCGTACTTCAACAACCTGGGCAACATGCTGCGCGAAAGCGGCCGGCTCGACGACGCGATCACGCACTACCGGCGCGCGGTGGGGCTGCGGCCGGACTATCCGGAGGCGCACAACAACCTCGGCAACGCGTTGCGCGACGCACGCGAGCCGGCGGCCGCGATGGCGAGCTGCGCGCGCGCGATCGAGCTGCGGCCCGGTTACGCGGAGGCGTACAACAACCTCGGCAACGCGCTGCAGGACCTGGGCGAGCACGAGGCGGCGGCGGCGAGCTACGCCAAGGCGGTCGCGCACCAGCCGCAATACGCGGATGCGTACTGCAATCTCGGCAACGCGCTGCGTGCGCAGGAGAAATTCGACGATGCCGCGGATGCCTATCGTCGCGCCATCGCGCTGCAACCGGGCTTCCGTGTCGCGCACCAGGGGCTGAGCGAGACGCTGCGCGCGGCAGGTGATCTGCGGGGTGCGGTCGACCATGCGCGCGAGGGGCTCGATCCGGGCGACGCGGACGCGCACTGCGTACTGGCCAGGCTGCTGCAGCGCATGAGCGAGTTCGACAAGGCGGTCGAACTGCTCGAGCGGGCGATCGCGATCGATCCCGCGCATGCGCGGGCGTGGGCCTGGCTCGGCGACCTGCGCAACCAGCAGGGCGAATACGGGCAGGCCGTGCAGGCGTGCCGGCACGCGATCGAGCTCGATCCCGAACTGGCCGATGCGTACAATTTCCTCGGCTTCGCGTATCACAACCTCAACCTGCTGGCTGCGGCGGAGCTGAGCCACCGGCACGCGATCGACCTGAACCCCGATGATGCCGACGCGCATCACAACCTCGCCGCCGCGCTGTTTCGGCTCGAGAAGTTCGACGAGGCGATGAAGCACACCGAGATCGCGCGGGCGCTCGGCATCGATCCGCTGAAGGTCCAGATGACGCTCGGCGACATCCTGTGGGCGAAAGGGGATCTCGCCGGCGCGCTGGATGCGTTCCGCTCGGCGATCCGGCACGACCTGCATCGCGCGTATTCGCGGATGCTGTTCAACATGTCGAGTTCGCCCGCGTTCGAGCCGCAGGAGTGGGTCGCTGAAGCGCGCCGCTACGGCGAACATCTCGAGCGCGATGCGCTTGCGTTCGAGCACGACCGCGCGCAGCGTGTCGCGCAGGCGCAGGGGCGGCCGCTGCGCGTCGGCTTCGTGTCGGGCGACCTGCGGCAGCACCCGGTCGGCATCTTCCTGGAAAGCGTGCTCGCGCGGATCGACCGGTCGCGCATCGAGCCGCATGCCTATGTGACCTTCGTCGGCGAGGACGATGTGACCGCGCGGCTCAGGCCGAACTTCGCGAGCTGGAAGAAGGTGGTCAGCCTGGGCCGCGAGGAGGCCGCGCAACTGATCCGCGACGACGGCATCGACATCCTGATCGATATGGCAGGCCATACCAACTGGAGCGGCCTGCCGATCTTCGGGCACAAGCCCGCGCCGGTGCAGGCGAGCTGGCTCGGGTTCTTCGCGACGACCGGTTGCCGCGCGATCGACTATTTCATCGGCGATGCGCATACGCTACCGGCCGACGAGGCGCATCACTTCACCGAACGGCCGTGGCGGCTGCCGGACAGCTACCTGTGCTTCACGCCGCCGCCGTACGATGTCGCGGTCGGCCCGCTGCCGATGGCGACTCATGGCGGCGTCACGTTCGGCTGCTTCGGCAAGCTGATCAAGATCAGCGACGAGGTCGTCGCGCTGTGGTCGCGCATCCTGCACGCGCTGCCGGACGCGCGCCTGCTGCTGAAGGCCCATGAGCTCGGCGCCGGCGACGTGAACCAGGCGACGCTCGACCGCTTCGCGCGGCACGGCATCGGTGCGGATCGGCTGATCCTCGAAGGCGGCTCGCCGCGTGCGGAATACTTCGCCGCATACAACCGCATCGACGTCGCGCTGAGCCCGTTCCCGTACCCGGGCGGCACGACCACGGCCGAAGCGCTGTGGATGGGCGTGCCGGTGCTCGGGATGAAGGGCAGCCGGTTCGTCACGCACATTTGCGAAAGCCTGCTGCACGCGGCGGGCATGGGCGACTGGATCGCGACGGACGAGGATGCGTACCTCGCGAAGGCCGTCGCGTTCGCGCGCGACCGCGACGGGCTGGCGACGCTGCGTGCAACCCTGCGCGAGCGCGCGCTGGCGTCGCCGCTGTGCGATGCGTCGCGCTTCGCACGCAACCTCGAGGACGCGCTGCACGGCATGTGGGCAAGCTACGCGGCCGGCGAGACGGCGACCCGGGACTCGTGACGAGCGGGATCGCGCCACGGCTGGAAGCCGCGCTCGCGCATCGTCGGGCCGGCCGCCCGAGATGATCGACGCGGCCGTCGAGCGGGCGACGCGGGCGTAGCCGGCGCGATCCGGCGCGCGCTCCCGCCTGCAGGCGAAAAAAAAGCCGCATTGAAGCGGCTCGACGGTACGGCGACAACGGACCGCTCGACTGGCGGCGTCTTTTAATTCGATATGCGCGGCGGGCGAGACGCCCGGCCGGTCACAGCATGCCGGCCTTCTGGTACTGGCTCGCGGCCTTGATCCGCTCCTGGGACTGCGCAAATTCCGCAGCCAGGCGGTCACGGTCCGTCTGCGCATGCTCCGTGATCGACGCGTCGATCGCCATGATCTGCCGCACCTGGTCCAGCACGTCCGGGGTCTGCTCGCCGGACAGGTTCATCAGCAGCGGCGAGCGTTCGTCGACGAGTGCCGCGACGCGCACCCAGTCGCGTGCGTCGGCCGCCGACTGCATGGCACGGGTCAGGTCGAAGGCGCGGGACAGGGTGTCGTTCGTCATGGTTCGGCTCCGAAGGGGGGGGGCGGCCAAGGCTTACTTGTTGTTGGCCATCGCGCCGGCGCTGTTCTGGCCGCCGAACAGCTGGGTCAGGTAGCGGGTGTTGTTCGCCATCGTCGCCATCAGCGTGTTCAGCGCGGTGAACTGCGCATTGTATTGCTTGGTCAGCTGGTCCGAGTAGGTCTGCAGCTGCGTCGCCTGACCCTGCACGCTCTTCAGATCGGCGTTGATCGCGTTGGTGCGCTGGTCGATCAGGCCGGACGTCTGCGTGTACGAGTTGATGTTCGCATTGAGCGCCTGGGCGATGCCGTTCGTCTGGTTGAAGATCGCCGTCACCGCGGAACTGTTCGACTTGAGCGCGGTGGTCAGCGCGGCGGTGTCGACCGACATCGCGCCGGTCGAGTCCACGTTGATGCCGATGCTGCCGAGCGCATAGGTCGTGCCGCCCGTCGTGACGCCGCTGCTGAGCGTCGTCGCGAGTGTGTTCCTGATCGTGTTCATCATCGCGTCGCCGAGCAGCGGGCCGGCGGTCTTCGCCGTCGGGTCGTAGCTCGTCAGCGATTTCGCGGTATTCACGAAGTTGGTATACGCGGTCGCGAAATTGTTGATCGCGGTCGTCGCCGCGGCCGTGTCCTGCGACAGCGTGATGGTTTGCGTCGTGCCGACAGCGGCCTGCGACAGCGCCAGCGTGACGCCCGTCAGCGCGCCCGACACGTTGTTCGACGCGCTCGACACCGGCGTGCCGTCGATCGTCAGCTTCGCGTCGGCGGCCGGCGTGACCGTCGTGTACCCCGACGTCAGTTTCGAGTTGACGCCCGTGCCCGTGATCGAGATCGTGTTGGCTGCACCGGTGAGGTTCGACTGCATCACGAGATGCTGGCCGTCCGAACCGGTGATGACCGACGCGGTGACGCCGGCATTGCCGGACGCGGAGTTGATCGACGACGCGATGTCGGACAGCGACGCGCCGGCCGCCACGTTGACGTTGAACGCGGCGTTGCTGCCGAAGGTGATGCTCAGCGAGCCGGCCGAGATCGTGTCCGTCGACGTCACGCCGGCCGACGACAGCTTGTTGGCGGTCGCGAGCTGCGTGACATTGACCGAATACGAACCGGCCACCGCGCCGCTGCCGCTCTTGATCGACGTCGCGATGCCCGTGCCGCTCGCCGTCGCGGCCAGGCTGCCGAGCGCGGTGCCGTCCGAGAGGCCGGTGAGCGCGGTCTGCAGCGCGGACAGCGCCCCCTTCAGTTGGCCGATGGCGGACAGCTGCGTGTTGTCGTTCGTCTGCCGGGTCTGCAGGGTCTGCAATTGCCCGGCCGTCTTCGCGTTCACCAGCGTCGTGACGAGCGTATTGACGTCGAGCGACGAATTGGTCGCGCCGCTGATGATCGATTGACCTGCATTCGCCAGGATGGTGCTGATGTCCGTGCTGCTGACGGGGGTCGTGGTGGCCATGCCGTTGCTCCGGTCGTCCGCGCAATCAACGTGCGCGATGCGGCGGGGCGCCGCGGTTCAATGCAAAGAGGGAGGCGTGCCTCCCTGGAGAATTCTGATCCGGGCGGTTTCGGCGGCGTCGCGATGCGTCGCATGGCGACGCCGCCGGGCCCGGAGGCGGGCGGGCGCGTGGCCCGCCGCGGGTGCTGCTCGATTAGCCGAGGAGCTTCAGGACTTGCTGCGGCAGCGAGTTCGCTTGCGCCAGAACCGAGATACCAGCTTGTTGCAGCACTTGCGCCTTGCTCAGGTTCGCCGTTTCCGTCGCGAAGTCCGCGTCGGTGATCTGCGAGCGAGCGGCGGTCATGTTGGTCGCCTGGGTTTGCGTCGTCGAGATCGCAGCCTGGAACGTGTTCTGTGCTGCGCCCAGCGTTGCCTGGAACGTGTTGACTTGCTTCAGCGCCGCGTCGATCGCCGTGATCGCCGATTGCGCGCCCGACTGGGAGGCGACGCTCAGGGTGTTCACGCTCATGCCCGTGCTGTTCCAGTTCGCCGTGCCGAAGTCGACGGTAACGACCTGGTTCGCTGCTGCGCCGATCTGGAACGTGACGCTGCCGGTGCCGCCCAGGATGGTCTGGCTGTTGAACGTCGTTTGCGATGCGACACGGTCGATTTCGCCGAGACGCGTCGTCACTTCAGCTTGCAGGTTCGCGCGAGCGCTCGAATCCAGCGAGCCGTCGCCCGCTTGTTGCGCCAGCGTACGGATACGCTGCAGGTTGTCGACCGTCGATTGCAGCGCGCCGTTGGCGGTCTGGATCATCGAGATGCCGTTGTTCGCGTTTGCAACACCTTGCGTCAGCGCATTGATTGCCGCCGTTTGCGACGTCGAGATCGCCAGGCCTGCTGCATCGTCAGCAGCGGTGTTGATGCGCTTGCCCGACGACAGGCGGTTGATTGCTTGCGACAGTGCGCTTTGCGAGCCCGACAGATTCGTCTGCGTCGTCAGCGAAAGGATGTTGGTGTTGATGTTCAGCATTTGCTTCCTCGTTTTAGAAAATGGCTGGGATACAGACAGGTTCTGATTTCGGCGTTGCGCTTTATCGCGACTGGCGCTGCCCCGCCTTTCCTGGTTGACGGCGGCACCCGGCGAAAACTTTAGAGGGATGTTTGGGTAAATTCGGGACGGAAGGATGGCTGTCGGCCGAAAGGCCCGTCCGGCTTGGCCGGCCCGCCCGCGGGCAGGTGCGGCACCCGGCCCCGTTCGACGGGGCGATCGGCCGCGCCACGCGGAGCGACGAACCGGGCGATGCAAAAGGGTGGTTTTGTCTGTGATTCTCTGCTATGATGGCGGGCTGAATTGAGATTTCTGTCAAGCCTCTGCCGTTTTCGGCATGTCTGCTGGCAGTCAAACGCGGCGCTGCACGCGGCTTGTGAAGCGTACCCGCGGTGCTTTCCGCCTCTCTTTTCCGGCCTCCGAGGCCGTATTTCCGCTCGTTTCGCCTGTTTGTGGGGACGCTCGGATGGCCGGTGCGTGGCGCTTGGCCGCTACGTTTTTGACCGTTTAAGCAATTTAGGAACGACATGACGACGATTCTTCTGAAAGAAAACGAGCCGTTCGAAGTGGCGATTCGCCGCTTTCGCCGTGCTATCGAAAAAAATGGCCTGATCGCTGAACTGCGCGAACGCCAGTCCTACGAAAAGCCGACCGCAGTCCGCAAGCGCAAGAAGGCAGCAGCCGTCAAGCGCCTGCACAAGCGCCTGCGCAGCCAGATGCTGCCGAAGAAGCTCCACTAAGAGCGTCTTACGGTTCGCCGCGAAACGGCGGAGCGTGCTTCGAAAGAAGCCGCTCCGCCGTTTTGCTTTTGGGGTCCGGGAAAATCCCGAGGCCGTGGCGGGACGGTCGTTCCGGCTGATGGCTGACGGCCGGCGGTTTGCGGCCGCCGGCCCGCCGTTCAGAAGTCGAGACGGTGTAACCGGCGCAGGGCCGCGGTAAACGACGGGCGGCGGACGCCCGCACCGTCAACCCGCCTTGCGGCGGCGTGCGGGCTGCTTGCCGCCGAGCGCCGCGCACTGCGCGTGGCACGGGCAGCCGACCTCGTGATCGTTGACCATGCCGGTGGCCTGCATCAGCGCATAGCAGATCGTCGAACCGACGAACTTGCAGCCATACGCCTTCAGCGCCTTGCTGAGCGCGTCGGACTGTTCGGTCGACGCGGGCGCGTCGCGGTACGACTGCCACGCGTTCTGGATCGGCGCATCGCCGATGAACGACCACAGGAACGCGGCGAGCGACCCGTGCTCTTCGCGGATGCGCTGCACGGCGCGCGCGTTGTTGACCGCCGATTCGACCTTCGCGCGGTTGCGCACGATGCCGGGATTCTCCAGCAGCTTCTCGATGCGCTTCGGCGTGAAGCGCGCGACGGCATCGACGTCGAAATCCGCAAAGGCTTCGCGATAGCCCGCGCGCTTGTTCAGGATCGTCGACCACGACAGGCCGGCCTGCGCGCCTTCCAGGATCAGCATTTCGAACAGGTGGCGATCGTCGTGCGACGGCACGCCCCACTCGGTATCGTGATAGTGAGCATCCGCTTCCGTCTTCACCCAGTTGCACCGCTGCGACATCGTCTGCCTCGCTTTCCGTATCGTTTCGATCGCGTCAGCATAGCGGAAGCCCTTTTCACGGAACAGCCGGCCGAACGGCAGATGGGCGCGCGGCGCCGATCCGGTTAAGCTTGGCGCCTGTTCGAATCAGCGGGATGAAGGCATGGCGGCATTACTTTTTGCGATCGGCATCGACGGCGGCGGCACGGGCACGCGTGCGGTGCTGGCCGACCGGCACGGGCGCGAACTCGCGCAGGGGCGCGGCGGCCCGTCGGGGCTCGGGCTCGGCATCGAGCGCGCGTGGGCGTCGATCGGCGCGGCCTGCGCGGATGCGTTCACCCAGGCCGGTTATGCATTCGACTGGTCGCAGTGCGCGCTCGGCTGCGGGCTCGCGGGCGTCAACAATGCGGCGTGGCTGGCCGCGTTCCGCGCGCAGGCGCCGCTCGGCGCGCTCGCGGTCGAGAGCGACGCGTATACGACCGTCGTCGGCGCGCACGGCGGCGCGCCGGGGCTGATCGTCGCGCTCGGCACCGGCAGCATCGCGGCGGCGCTCGATGCGGCCGGCGCGTGCCGGATCGCGGGCGGCTTCGGCTTCCCGTCCGGCGACGAGGCGAGCGGCGCATGGCTCGGCGTGCGCGCGCTCGCGTATGCACAGCAGGCGCTCGACGGCCGCGTGCCGCGCGATGCGTTCGCCAGTGCGCTGCTCGCGGAAACGGGCGCCCAGGATCGCGACGCGCTCGTCCAGTGGTCGTGCGATGCGAACCAGACGACCTACGCGCGGCTTGCGCCGATCGTGCTCGCGCATCGTTCGCATCCGGTCGCGGGCGCGCTGATCGCGCAGGCGGGCGACGAGATCGGCAAGATGATCGACGCGCTCGATCCGCAGCAGGCGCTGCCGGTCGCGCTGTGCGGCGGATTGGCGGACGCCCTCGCACCGGCCGTGCCGGCGCGCCATGCCGCCCGGCTGCGCGCGCCGCTCGACGATTCCGCGCACGGCGCGCTGCGGCTCGCGCTGCAGGCGCTGCGGGCGGCGGAAGGGCGCTGACGGCGTGTCGAGGCGGGAGGAAAGCACACCGCAACCGCGCCGCTGGCGGCGATCGACCGGGAACCGTCCGGCGGGCAACCGGGCACGACGTTAAAATGGCCGTTCCGCAGAGCCCTGAGCGCCATTCTTCCGTCCCATGTACAAAGTCATCGCCACCGATCTCGACGGCACCCTGCTGAACAGCGATCACCAGCTCGATCCGTACACGATCGAGACCGTCCGCCGGCTCGACCGCGACGGCCTGCAGTTCGTGATCGCGACAGGCCGCCACTACGCGGACGTCGCCGGCATCCGCGACGTGCTGGGCATCCGGCCGTACCTGATCACGTCGAACGGTGCGCGCGTGCATGCGCCGGACGACACGGCGATGCATGCGCAGGACATCGATCCCGCGATCGTCCGCGGCCTCGTGCAGCCGGGCGTGACCGGCGCGCACGGACGCGTGATCGTCAACCTGTTCACCGACCGCGGCTGGTTGATCGACCGCGAAGCGCCGCACCTGCTCGAATTCCACCAGGATTCGGGTTTCCGGTACGACGTGATCGACATGGCCGCGCACGACGGCGCGGACATCGCGAAGGTGCTGTACATCGGCGAGCCGGCGGATCTGGCGGTGGTCGCCGAGCAAATGCGCGTGCAGTTCGGCGATGCGCTGTACGTCACGTATTCGCTGCCCGACTGCCTCGAAGTGATGACCGCGAACGTGTCGAAGGGCCGCGCACTGCGCGCGGTGCTCGCGCGGCTCGGCGTCGATACCGGCCACTGCATCGCGTTCGGCGACAACATGAACGACATCGACCTGCTCGAAACGGCCGGTCACGCGTTCATGATGAACAACGCGAATCCCGACCTGATCGCGCAGCTGCCGCACATTCCACGGATCGGCAACAACTTCGACGCGGGCGTCGCCCGCCACCTGCGCACGCTGTTCTCGCTCGAGGACACCCTCGACGGCGTCGCCGCTTCCTGAACGCAAATGAAAAACGGGCGCCAGCGGCGCCCGTCCAAATTACCTGCCTCGATGTTGTTCGACAGCGTGAGGCTCGCTGTTCTGCTCGCGTCACCCCGTAGTGTTTTATTCGCTTGTGCGAGCGGATGCGGGCAGCAGGCCGACGGCGTTGTCACGCCCCGCGACCAGCGGATAGATGATCCCGGCGATGGCCGCACCGATGATCGGCGCGATCCAGAACAGCCACAGCTGGCCGATCGCCTCGCCGCCCACGAACAGCGCGGGGCCGGTCGAGCGGGCCGGGTTCACCGACGTGTTGGTGACCGGGATCGAGATCAGGTGAATCAACGTCAGGCACAGGCCGATCGCGATCGGCGCGAAGCCGGCCGGCGCGCGCTTGTCGGTGGCGCCGAGAATCACGAACAGGAAGAAGCCCGTCATCACGACTTCGCAGATGAACGCCGCGCCGAGCGAGTAGTGGCCGGGCGAGCGCTCGCCGAAGCCGTTCGTCGCAAAGCCGCCGCCGACGAGGTCGAAGCCCGGCTTGCCGGTCGCGATCAGGTACAGCACGAACGCACCGAGCGTCGCGCCGACCACCTGCGCGACGATGTACGGCGCGAGATCGCGTGCCGGGAAGCGGCCGGCGACCGTCAGGCCGACACTCACAGCCGGATTCAAATGGCAACCCGAAATATGGCCGATCGCGAATGCCATCGTCAGCACGGTCAGGCCGAAGGCAAGCGCGACGCCGGCAAAGCCGATGCCGAGGCCCGGAAAGGCGGCGGCCAGCACGGCGCTTCCGCACCCGCCGAGCACCAGCCAGAACGTGCCGAATGCCTCTGCAGCCAGACGCTGAGAAAGATTCATGTAGGGACCTCGTTCAAGTGGGTTGAAGACAAACGGGCGGGCGGATGATTTATTCCGCCGCCCGGAATTGGTCTGGATTATAGGAAATGAATCGGGTTCAAGAGGGTCAACGATTGTTAAATTTGAATGCTGGCGAATGGCCTTTATTAGAATAAGTCCGCATTCTCCATATAGCCAAATCGGTTAAAGATGGCAGCATTAATTTTGAAGAGCAGGGCGGCAGTGCGGACGACGTAACGGGTGTGGGTGTTCCGGCCGGACTCGCCGGAGCCGCATCATGGAAAAAGGGAGTCGAAAAATGTCTCAATACGCGAAACTCAAGGCGCAGATCGCCGATCTGCAAGCTCAGGCGGATGACGTGCGCCGTCAGGAAGTGGCGACGGTGATCGCCGAAGTCCAGCGAATGATTGCCGAATATGGGCTCACGGCCCAGGATCTGGGGTTCGTGGAGCGCGCGCGGCGCGGGCGTCCGCCGAAAAAGGCGCCGCTGCCGCCGAAATACCGCGATCCGAAGTCGGGTGCAACCTGGAGCGGGCGCGGCAAGCCGCCGAATTGGATCGTCGGGAAAAACCGCGATCGTTTCCTGATCGAATGACCGCGCAAAAAGAAAGAGCCGCATCGACGATGCGGCTCTTTGGTTTTTCCGCGCCGATTTCGGCGCGAATTTTACGGAATATTTCCTGACGAATTTCGGGGCGTCAGGCGCCCGCGACCTGGCGCAAGGTCGGTCGTTTTGCCGCCGTGCAAAGCGATTCGTAGGTTTCGACATAACGTCGCGCCATCGCTTTCGAGCTGAAACGCGTATCGAAGCGCGCGCGGATCGCGTCGCGCGACAGGCTGTCGATCCGGTGCAGCGCACCGACTGCGCCCTGCACGTCCTCGACGATGAAGCCCGTCACGCCGTCCTCGATCACTTCCGGCACCGAGCCGCGGTTGAACGCGACGACCGGCGTGCCGCAGGCCATCGCCTCGATCATCACCAGGCCGAACGGCTCCGGCCAGTCGATCGGGAACAGCAGCGCCTTCGCGCCGGACAGGAACGCGGGCTTCTGCGCCTCGTTGATCTCGCCGATGAATTCGACATGCGCCTCGCCGAGCAGCGGCTCGATCACTTCCTTGAAGTAGTCGGCGTCGGCCTTGTCGACCTTCGCGGCGATCTTCAGCGGCAGCCCGCTTTTCGCGGCGATGCGGATCGCCGTGTCGACCCGCTTTTCGGGACAGATCCGGCCGAGAAACGCGAGGTATTCGGGCTTCACGTGCGGCTGCGGCGTGAGCAGCGTGTCGGGCAGCCCGTGATACACGGTGCCGGCCCACGCGGCCTGCGGCAGCGGCTTGCGCTGCGAATTCGAGATCGAGACGACCGGCGAATTCGGGAACGCGTCGAACACCGGCTGCAGCTCCGGCAGGTCGAGGCGGCCGTGCAGCGTCGTCACGTAAGGCGTGTCGAGGCGCGACATCAGCGAGAACGGCAGGTAGTCGAGGTGGAAGTGCAGCACGTCGAATTCGTGCGCGACACGGGCGACCTGCTCGATCAGGCGCATATGGGGCGCCATCGAATCGCGGATCGACGGATCGAGCCGCAGGGCGCGCGGCCATGCCGCCTCGAGACGGGCCGACGTGACGGAGTCGCCGCTGGCGAACAGCGTCACATCGTGGCCGAGCTCGACGAGCGCCTCGGTGAGGTAGGACACGACACGCTCGGTGCCGCCGTAGAGTTTCGGCGGGACAGCTTCGTAAAGCGGCGCGATCTGGGCAATACGCATGGGCGTTCTCCGGTGTCGACCGGCGTGGGCGCTCGATGCGCATGCCGGTCCGATACAAGGTTACGGAACTCGCCGACGCACGCTCTGAGCGGTACGTGGCCGGGTCCGGGGCAGGATGCGCCGGACGCCGGGCGGCAAGCTGCGGGGGCGGGGCGGTGCGCCTCACGCCGCCGCCCGTTTGAGTCCATTATCGATATCGCCTAGAAGGGTTCGAGTGTTTTTTCAAACACTTAAGGCTTGTTACACCGTGAAATACGAGAAAACCCGGATAAAAAGGGTCCGGAATCATCACGCGAGACAGACGCAACTATTGTTGCGCTATCGTGAAAAACCACTATAATTTTTACCGATTCACACGCCGGCAGCCTTGCCGGACGGCCTCCAGCCGGATTCGTCCCATGCGGAACCGCATCTCCGACGAATTCGCGCCCCTATTTGCCCCGCCTTTTGTCCCCTTTCAATTTGCCTTGTCGGAAAAATTCCTACACGGTTTACAGACAAATCCTGCGCGGCATACGCCACTTCGCTGATACCGACATAAATGCGGTTTGGCCAAAATTCGCCCTGTAAGACTGATAAACGTGCCGGCGGAGCTTAGTAGGGCCCGACCGAGCAAACGTTTTCATAACATGAAAGGCCAACAGCAAAGCTCTTAACGGGGGAATCATGAGCGCCACCAGCGAAATGCTCAGTGAGATCAAAGAGGTCAACCTGTCGTACCTCCTCCTCGCGCAACGACTGCTGCGGGAAGACAAAGCGATGGGGATGTTCCGCATGGGCGTTTCCCAGGAACTGGCCGACGTACTCGCGAACCTCACGCTCGCCCAGACCGTGAAGCTCGCCGCGTCGAACCAGATCCTGTGCCGTTTCCGCTTCGACGACCACGCGTTGCTGTCGTCGCTCGCCGACAAGGGTCGCAGCGACGTCGTCACGCACGCGCACTCGGCCATCCTGATGGCCGGCCAGCCGGTCGAAAGCGTCCGCTGATCTTTTTTTTTCGCCTTGCGTTCGTCCCGGCGCGCCGCGCCGGCGGGCGGCGTATTGGCCACTCATCCGAACCACGTCAAGCGGACAGTTATTCACCATGGCAAGCAAAAGCGTCGTGATCGAGGTGAAGGAAATCACCCTCGCCATCGAACTGATCGAACTGGGCGCCCGCCTGCAGCTGCTGGAGGCGGAGACGAGCCTGTCGCGCGATCGCCTGATCAAGCTGTACAAGGAGCTGAAGGGCGTGTCGCCGCCGAAGGGGATGCTGCCGTTCTCGACCGACTGGTTCATGACGTGGCAGCCGAACATCCACTCGTCGCTGTTCTACAACATCTACCGGTTCATGCAGGACCACGGCCGTTGCGATCCGATCCAGTCGATCGTGAAGGCGTACCGGCTCTACCAGGAGCACGTGAACCTGTCCGGCGACGAAGCCGCGCTGAGTCTCACGCGCGCATGGACGCTCGTGCGCTTCTTCGACTCGGGGATGCTGCAGATGACCCCGTGCACGCGCTGCGGCGGCCACTTCGTCGCCCATGCGCATGATCCACATCAAGGTTTCGTGTGCGGCCTCTGCCAGCCGCCGTCGCGCGCCGGCAAGACCCGCAAGGCCGCCGCCGCGCGCGCCGAACTGGCTGCCGCCGCGGCCTGAACGGCGCCGGGCGGGGCCGAGCGGCAGCGGGACGGCTGCCGCGGGCCGCGCGAACCGGCCGGGGCTTGCTGGTAAACACCGCCGCGCCACCGCGGCGCTGCCGCGAAAGTTTTCCTGCCGACTGCCGTAAACCTGATTAACGGCGGCCTCCCCGCCGGTTCTTTCGTGAGGGACAGGCAGTGCTGATTATCGTGGGAACACTCGTGACGCTGTTGTCCGTCTTCGGCGGTTATGCGCTGGCAGGCGGGCATCTGGGCGCATTGGTCCAGCCGCTCGAGATCCTGATGATCACCGGCGCGGGCGTCGGCGCGTTCATCCTCGGCAACGGCATGAAGACCATCAAGGCGACGCTGCGCGTGCTGCCGACGCTCTTCAAGGGCTCGAAGTACACGAAGGACGTCTATATGGAGCTGATGGCGCTCCTGTACGTGCTGCTCGCGAAGGCGCGCAAGGAAGGCACGCTGACGCTCGAGGCCGACATCGACGATCCGGACAAGAGCCCGATCTTCACGCAATACCCGAAGATCCTCGCCGATCGCCACATCGTCGAATTCCTGACCGACTACCTGCGCCTGATGGTGGGCGGCAACATGAACGCGTTCGAGATCGAGAGCCTGATGGACGAGGAGATCGAGACGCACCACACGGAAGGCGAAGGCCCCGCGCACGCGCTGATGCGTGTGGGCGACGCGATGCCGGCATTCGGGATCGTCGCGGCCGTGATGGGCGTCGTGCACACGATGGCGTCGGCCGACAAGCCGCCCGCGGTGCTCGGCGCGATGATCGCGCAGGCGCTGGTCGGCACGTTCCTCGGGATTCTGCTGTCGTACGGGCTGATCGGGCCGCTCGCGAGCCTCGCGGAGCAGCGCGTCGCCGAGTCCACCAAGATGTTCCAGTGCATCAAGGTGACGATCCTCGCGAGCCTGAACGGCTATGCGCCGGCGATCGCGGTGGAGTTCGGCCGCAAGGTGCTGTTCTCGACCGAGCGTCCGTCGTTCACGGAGCTCGAAGAGCACGTGCGCCGCGTGAAGGCAAAGTGACGCGGAGCGTTCGATGAGCAATGGCAAGGATCGCGCGATCGTCGTGAAACGGGTGGCCCCGCAGAAGAAGGGCCATCACGGCGGCGCATGGAAACTCGCGTATGCGGACTTCATGACCGCGATGATGGCGTTCTTCCTGCTGATGTGGCTGCTGAGCTCGGTCACGCCGGTGCAGCTGAAGGGGATCGCCGAGTACTTCAACACGCCGCTGAAGGCCGCGCTGTTCGGCAGCGGCGATCGCAGCTCGCAGGACTCCAGCATCATCAACGGCGGCGGCCGCGACCTGTCGAGCGCCGACGCCGGCACGCTGCGCCGCACCGACGGCACGACGTCGCTGGCCGACCGGGTCGCGAAAGCGGGCGACCAGAATTCGCGCGCGCAGGCGCAAGGCGCGCAGGACCGGCTCGAGCAGGCGCGCCTGCACGACCTGCAGATCAAGCTGATGGCGGCGATCGAGGCGAACCCGACGCTGCGCCAGTTCAAGCAGCAGATCCGCATCGATTCGACGCTGATGGGGCTGCGCATCGAGATCGTCGATTCGCAGAAGCGGCCGATGTTCGCGATGTCGAGCGACCACGTCGAGCCGTACATGCGCGACATCCTGCGCGAGATCGGCAAGACGCTGAACGACGTGCCGAACCGGATCATCGTCCAGGGCCACACCGACGCGGTGCCGTACGCGGGCGGCGAAGGCGGCTACAGCAACTGGGAGCTGTCGGCCGACCGCGCGAACGCGTCGCGCCGCGAGCTGATCACGGGCGGCATGGACGAGTCGAAGGTGCTGCGCGTGCTCGGCCTCGCGTCGACGCAGAACCTGAACAAGGCCGATCCGCTCGATCCGGAAAACCGCCGGATCAGCGTGATCGTGCTGAATCGCAAATCCGAAGACGCGCTGATGCGCGACGACGCGACGACCACGACGCTGTCGGCCGACGCGGCGGGCTCGAAGCTGCTGGCCCAGCAGCTCGGCGGCCCGACGCCGGCCGCGCGACCGGAGCTCGCGAGCGCCGTCGCCGTGGCGCCGAAACCCTGACGTTTCCCCGATTCCGAGACACGCATGAAACGATCGACACGCTCACTTTGTTCGCTGCCCCCCGAGGGGGCGCTCGGCCGCCCACGGCCGGCTCTGCAAAGCCGGCCGGACGCCCACGCGCGAAGCGATGCGCCGCGCATTGCCTGCTGCGCCGTCGGGGCGGCCCCGCGGAGGCTGACATGATCCGGACCATTCTCGCGATCGACGACTCCGCGACCATGCGTGCGCTGCTGCAGGCGACGCTCGCGCAGGCCGGCTACGACGTGACGGTGGCGCCGGACGGCGAAGCCGGCTTCGACATGGCGGCCACCGTGCCGTACGACCTGGTGCTGACCGACCAGAACATGCCACGCAGGAGCGGGCTCGAGGTGATCGCCGCGCTGCGCAAGCTGAGCGCGTACGCGGACACGCCAATCCTCGTGCTGACGACCGAAGGCAGCGATGCATTCAAGGACGCCGCGCGCGAAGCGGGCGCGACCGGCTGGATCGAAAAGCCGATCGACCCGGCCGTGCTGGTCGACCTGGTCGCGACGCTGTCCGAGCAGACGGCCTCCTGACATGAACGCGACGAATCCAACCGGTGACCGGGCATGACTCTCGACATCACGCAGTTCTACCAGACCTTTTTCGACGAAGCCGACGAGCTGCTCGCGCAGATGGAGCAGCTGCTGCTGAACCTCGACGTCGGCTCGCCCGACCCCGAGGACCTGGCCGCGATCTTCCGCGCCGCGCATTCGATCAAGGGCGGCGCGGCGACGTTCGGCTTTTCCGCGCTGACCGAGACGACTCACATCCTCGAGTCGCTGCTCGACCGCGCGCGCAACCATGAGCTGACGCTGACCAAGGAAATGGTCGACGCGTTCCTCGAGACCAAGGACGTGCTGTCCGACCAGCTGGTCGACTATCGCGCGAGCGCCGAACCGGACGCGGCAGCCGCCGCGACGATCTGCGCGAAGCTCGAACGCCTGAAGGCCGAGAGCGGCGCGGGTGCGCCCGCGGCCGCCGACGTCGCGCCGGCCGCGCCTGCCGTGGTGGCTGCACCGGCGCCGGCGCCGGCACCGGCCGCTGGCAGCAACGGCGCGCCCGATCACGTGGTCGAACAGGCGGTCGCCGCTGCGCATCCGGCGGCCGACGTCGGCGCGGACGGCCCGCACCTGAAGATCACGCTCGTCGGCGTCGACCCGAAGGACCAGGCGCTGCTCACCGAGGAACTCGGCAATCTCGGCCGGATCGTCGGCCGCGAGGAAGCGGGCGCCGATCTCACGCTGTGGCTCGAATCGGACGTGTCGTCCGACGACATCACCGCCGTGTGCTGCTTCGTGATCGACGACAGCCAGATCCGCATCGCGCGTGGCACCGCGCCGGCCGCACCGGCGGCGCCTGCCGCCGCGCCGGCCGCCGAACCGTTAGCCACGCCGGCAGCCGCGCCGGCAGCCGCGCCGGAGCCGGCCGCGCGGGTCGAGGTATTCGCGCAAGCCCCCGGTGCCACACCGGCCGCCGCCGCACCGCAGGCCCAGCCGAGCGCCGCCGCGCAAGCGGCACCGCAGCCCGCACCGCAACCGCACGCCGAACCCGCCGCGCCGGCCGCCGCGCACCACGACGACAAGCGTCCGCGCCCGGCTGGCGCCGCAGCGGGCGCCGAAGGCAGCTCGATCCGCGTCGGCGTCGAGAAGGTCGACCAGCTGATCAACCTGGTCGGCGAACTCGTGATCACGCAGGCGATGCTCGCGGAAACCGCGAGCGCGTTCGATCCGGCGCTGCACGACCGCCTGTTCAACGGGATGGCGCAGCTCGAGCGCAACGCGCGCGACCTGCAGGAAGCGGTGATGTCGATCCGCATGATGCCGATGGACTACGTGTTCAGCCGCTTCCCGCGGCTCGTGCGCGATCTGGCCGGCAAGCTCGGCAAGCAGGTCGAGCTCGTCACGTTCGGCCAGGCGACCGAGCTCGACAAGAGCCTGATCGAGCGGATCATCGACCCGCTCACGCACCTCGTGCGCAACAGCCTCGATCACGGGATCGAAACCGTCGACAAGCGCGTCGCCGCCGGCAAGGACGCGGTCGGTCAGCTCGTGCTGTCGGCCGCGCATCACGGCGGCAACATCGTGATCGAGGTCAGCGACGACGGCGGCGGCCTGAACCGCGAGCGGATTCTCGCGAAGGCCGCGAAGCAGGGCATGCAGGTGTCCGACAACATCAGCGACGACGAAGTGTGGCAACTGATCTTCGCGCCGGGCTTCTCGACCGCCGAGACCGTGACCGACGTGTCGGGCCGCGGCGTCGGGATGGACGTCGTGAAGCGCAACATCCAGTCGATGGGCGGCCACGTCGAGATCTCGTCGCAGGCCGGCCGCGGCACGACCACGCGGATCGTGCTGCCGCTCACGCTCGCGATCCTCGACGGGATGTCGGTGAAGGTCGGCAGCGAGATCTTCATCCTGCCGCTGAACTTCGTGATGGAGTCGCTGCAGCCGTCGAACGACGACATCTACACGGTCGGCAACGGCGAGCGCGTGGTGCGCGTGCGCGGCGAATACCTGCCGCTCGTCGCGCTGCACGAGGTGTTCTCGGTCGAGGACGCGCGCACCGATCCGACCCAGGGGATCGTCACGATCATGGAAACCGAGGGGCGCCGCTTCGCGATGCTGATCGACGAGCTGGTCGGCCAGCAGCAGGTCGTCGTGAAGAACCTCGAAACCAACTACCGCAAGGTGCACGGCATCTCGGCGGCGACCATCCTCGGCGACGGCAGTGTCGCGCTGATCGTCGACGTCGCGGCGCTGAACCGCGAAACCCGTGCGATGCACGGCGCCCGAGTCGGCGCCGAGCTCGCGATCTTCTGACTCTCGCCATTCAACCGATTGGGGGCACACGTGTCTGCTGAAGTCCAAATGATCAATCCGGCCGCGGCGAACGCGGCTACCAGAGGCCGCGACGCCGCGCATGGCGATGCGACGGGGCAGGAGTTCCTCGTCTTCACGCTCGGCGACGAGGAATACGGGATCGACATCCTGAAGGTGCAGGAAATCCGCGGCTACGACAGCGTCACGCGCATCGCGAACGCCCCGGAGTTCATCAAGGGCGTGATCAACCTGCGCGGCATCATCGTGCCGATCGTCGACATGCGGATCAAGTTCCATCTCGGCCGCGTCGAGTACGACCACCAGACCGTCGTGATCATCCTGAACGTATCGAACCGCGTGGTCGGGATGGTGGTCGACGGCGTGTCGGACGTGCTGACGCTGCAGACGGACCAGATCATGCCGGCGCCGGAATTCGGCGCGACGCTGACGACCGAGTACCTGACGGGCCTCGGCACCGTCGACGGCCGCATGCTGATCCTGATGGACATCGAGAAGCTGATGTCGAGCCGGGAAATGGCGCTGATCGAGACGCTCGGCGGATAAGTGCGCCGCGCACGCAGGAATTTCGGGAGAATCTGCAATGTTGCATAACTGGTCGATCCGCACGACGCTCACGGCGGTCGGACTCATCCTCGTGGGCCTGGCCGCCGCGGTCGGCGGCCTCGGCCTTTACGCGCTCGATCACGCGAGCCGCTCGCTCGACGAGATCGCGCACGTCGATCTGCCGGCGATCCATACGCTCGACGACACGTCGTCGTACCTGCTGCGCACACGCGTGTCGCTCGACCGCTTCCGCTCGCTGAGCGAGGCCGGTAACACGGCCGACGCGAGCAAGGTGCTCGAGCGCGCGCAGGAGCTGTACACGAAGTCGAACCAGAACTGGCAGGCGTTCCAGGCGACGCCGAAGCTCGGCATCGAGCAGGCGCTCGTCGACGACCTCGCCGCGCGCTACGCGACGATCATGAAGGAAGGCGTCGAGCCGGAATTCGCGGCCGCGCGCGCGGGCGACATGGCGGCCTATCACGCGGTCGCCGACACCAAGATCAGCCCGATGTTCGTCGCGTACGACCAGGCGGCGGCGGCCGTGGTCGCGTCGCTGCAGAAGCGCGCGGAAGAACGCCAGACCGCGACGCAGTCGCAGATCTCGATGATGATCGGCCTGATCGCGGCCGGCGTCGCGATCGCGTTCGTCGTCGTGATCGCGATCCGCTTCGCGCTGCGCGGGCTGATCATCAATCCGCTCGAAGACGCGATCGCGCACTTCGAGCGCATCGCCGGCGGCGACCTCACGCAGCCGGTGAACGTGTCCAGCACCAACGAGATCGGCCGGCTGTTCGGCGGCATCAAGCGGATGCAGGACGCGGTGACGACGATGGTGCAGGCCGTGCATCGCGGCACCGAGTCGATCGACGTCGGCGCGCGCGAGATCTCGACCGGCAACACCGACCTGTCGCAGCGCACCGAGGAGCAGGCCGCGTCGCTGCAGGAAACCGCATCGAGCATGGAGCAGCTGACGGGCACCGTGCGCCAGAACGCGGAGAACGCGCGGCAGGCGAGCCAGCTCGCGGTGAACGCGTCCGACATCGCGACGCACGGCGGCGAAGTCGTCGGCCAGGTCGTGTCGACGATGCAGGACATCGCGGCGAGCTCGGGCAAGGTCGTCGACATCATCGGCACGATCGAGGGCATCGCGTTCCAGACCAACATCCTCGCGCTGAACGCGGCGGTCGAGGCCGCGCGCGCGGGCGAGCAGGGCCGCGGCTTCGCGGTGGTCGCGGGCGAAGTGCGCTCGCTGGCCCAGCGCAGCGCGAGCGCCGCGAAGGAAATCAAGCAGCTGATCGGCGATTCGGCCGAGAAGGTCGAAAGCGGGTCGGCGCTCGTCGCGCGGGCCGGTTCGACGATGGACGAGATCGTGCAGGCCGTGCGCCGCGTGACCGACATCATGGGCGAGATCAGCGCCGCGTCGGACGAGCAGTCGACCGGCATCGAGCAGGTCAATCGCGCGGTCGGCCAGATGGACTCGGTCACGCAGCAGAACGCGGCGCTCGTCGAAGAGGCCGCGGCGGCGGCCGCGTCGCTCGAGGAGCAGACGCGCCAGATGAAGGCGATCGTGTCGGGCTGGCGCGTCACGGGCGGCATCGCGATGGCGCCGGTGCGCGGCGCCGCGCGCCCGGCCGCACAAGCCCAGGCCCCGGCGTCGCCGTCGGAGAGCCGTCACGAGGCCGCGCCGGCTGCGCACGCACCGCAGGCAGCGCAACCCGCCGCCCAGCCGGCCCGCCGCGCGGCGCCCGCGCCGCATGCCGCGGCACCGGCGACGCGCAATGCAGCGAAGCCCGCGACGGATTCCGCCGCACGCGCATCGAAGGAAGCGCCGGCCGCCGGCGGCTACGGCCCGCGTCTCGCGAAGGCGGCCGCGGCGCCCAAGCCGGCCGAGAAGCCCGCACTGGTGCGTCCGGCGCTGAACGGCGAGAAGCCGGCGCTGGCCGCGGCCGGTGCCTCCGATGACGACTGGGAGACCTTCTAAGCCATGCCGTCCGCGCGCGCACCGTTTCGACCCGATGCACCGGATACCTCGCCCCGCGCGGGCGAGCCGGGGCGCGACTTCGCGTTTACCGGCGCGGATTTCGCACGCATCCGCGCGCTGATCCATCAACGCGCAGGCATCTCGCTGTCCGAGCACAAGCGCGACATGGCGTACAGCCGGCTGGCACGCCGGCTGCGCGCCCGCGGCCTCGACACGTTCCGCGACTACCTCGACCTGCTCGAGCAGGAGGACGATCCGCTCGAGTGGGAGGCGTTCACCAACGCGCTGACGACGAACCTGACCGCGTTCTTCCGCGAGTCGCACCATTTCCCGATCCTGGCCGACTTCGTGAAGGGGCGTGCGGCGCCCGTGTCGGTGTGGTGTTCGGCGGCATCGACCGGCGAGGAGCCTTACTCGATCGCGATCACGCTGATCGAGGCGCTCGGCGAATCGGCCGCGCGCGGCGCGTCGATCCTCGCGACCGACCTCGACACGCAGGTGCTCGCGAAGGCCGAGGCCGGCATCTATACGTACGACCAGGTCAAGCACCTGAGCCCGGAGCGGCTCAAGCGCTTCTTCCTGAAGGGCACCGGCGCGCAGGCCGGCCGCGTGAAGGTGCGCCCGGAACTGCGCGCGATGATCCGCTTCGAGCAGCTGAACCTGACCGATGCCGACTACGGGATCGCGAAGCCGTTCGACGCGATCTTCTGCCGCAACGTGATGATCTATTTCGACAAGCCGACGCAAGGGCAGGTGCTGTCGCGCTTCGAGCCCCTCGTGAAGCCGGGCGGGCTGCTGTTCGCCGGGCATTCGGAGAATTTCACGTACGTGTCGCAGGCATTCCGGCTGCGCGGGCAGACGGTGTACGAACTGACGCGCGATGCCGCGCAGGGCTCGCGCCCGCGCGGCGCGACGCCGGTCGCCGCAGCGCCGCCGCGCGCGCCCGCGCGTGCCGCGCTCGCTTACGGAGAACGCGAATGAGCGGCCTGCCGATCGCGACCAATCGCTACTTCGACAACCACTTCGAACGCCCGGGCGTGAAGCTGCTGCCGAACGAGTTCTACACGACGTCCGAGGACATGGTGCTGATGACGGTGCTCGGCTCGTGCGTCGCCGCGTGCCTGCACGACCCGCTCGCGGGCATCGGCGGGATGAATCACTTCATGCTGCCCGACGACGGCGCCGATGCCGGCGCGGCCGCGTCGGATTCGATGCGTTACGGCGCGTACGCGATGGAAGTGCTGATCAACGAACTGATCAAGGCCGGCGGGCGCCGCGAGCGCTTCGAGGCGAAGGTGTTCGGCGGCGCGGCCGTGCTGGCCGGGATGACGACGATCAACATCGGCGATCGCAACGCGGATTTCGTGCGCCGCTATCTCGCGCTCGAGCGCATCCGCATCACCGCGGAGGATCTGCAGGGCGTGCACCCGCGCAAGGTCGCGTTCATGCCGCGCACCGGGCGCGCGATGGTGAAGAAGCTGCGGCTGCAGGTGCCGGGCGTGACCGAGCGCGAAGCCGCGCTGGCGCGCGAGGCCGACCGCGTGCGGGCCGGCCGCCAGCGCGCGCACGTCGAGCTGTTCGCGGCGAAGCGGCCGGCCGCGCCGCCGCCGGCGCGCCCGCGCATCGAGCTGTTCGGCGCACGCGGCGCCGGCGGCGCGCAGACGACGACTACCAAGACCGGCAGCTCGTACGCCGGCAGCCCGAGCGCGGCCAACCTTTCGAGAAAGCAGGAGGCATGACCGCAGTGCAGAAGATCAAAGTGTTGTGCGTCGACGATTCGGCGCTGATCCGCAGCCTGATGACGGAGATCATCAACAGCCAGCCCGACATGACGGTGTGCGCGACCGCGCCCGATCCGCTCGTCGCGCGCGATCTCATCAAGCAGCACAACCCGGACGTCCTGACGCTGGACGTCGAAATGCCGCGCATGGACGGGCTCGACTTCCTCGAGAAGCTGATGCGCCTGCGGCCGATGCCGGTCGTGATGGTGTCGTCGCTGACCGAGCGCGGCTCCGAGATCACGCTGCGCGCGCTCGAACTCGGCGCGGTGGATTTCGTCACGAAGCCGCGCGTCGGGATTCGCGACGGCATGCTCGACTACGCGGAAAAGCTCGCGGACAAGATCCGCGCGGCGTCGCGCGCCCGCGTGCGGCAGACGCCGCAGCCGCAGGCCGCCGCGCCCACGGCGAGCGGCCAGCCGGCCGCGCCGATGATCAACAACCCGCTCGTCAGTACCGAGAAGCTGATCATCATCGGTGCGTCGACGGGCGGCACCGAGGCGATCCGCGAGGTGCTGACGCCGCTGCCGCCGGATGCGCCGGCGGTGCTGATCGCGCAGCACATGCCGCCGGGCTTCACCAAGTCGTTCGCGCAGCGGCTGAACGGCCTGTGCCGGATCGCGGTGAAGGAAGCCGAGCACGGCGAACGCGTGCTGCCGGGCCATGCGTACATCGCGCCGGGCCATGCGCACCTGCTGCTCGCGCGCAGCGGCGCGAACTACATCGCGCAGTTGTCGGACGAGCCGCCGGTGAACCGCCACCGGCCGTCGGTCGACGTGCTGTTCCGCTCGGCGGCGCAGCACGCGGGCAAGAACGCGATCGGCGTGATCCTCACGGGGATGGGCCGCGACGGCGCGGCCGGCCTGCTGGACATGAAGCGCGCGGGCGCCCACACGTTCGCGCAGGACGAGGCGAGCTGCATCGTGTTCGGGATGCCGCGCGAGGCGATCGCGCTCGGCGGCGCGGACGAGGTCGTCTCGCTGGCCGAGATGAGCCGGCGCGTGATGGCGCGCCTGGCGACGATGGGCGATCGGGTGCAGCGCGTCTGAATCAAATGTCACGGGGCACGTGGGTTGCTACGGGCCCTGACGGTAACGAATCTGGAAAGGAACGACGATGGACAAGAGCATGAAAATCCTGGTGGTGGACGATTTCCCGACGATGCGCCGGATCGTCCGCAACCTGCTCAAGGAACTGGGCTACACGAACGTCGACGAAGCCGAGGACGGCGCGGCCGGCCTCGCGCGGCTGCGCGGCGGCGGCTTCGACTTCGTGATCTCCGACTGGAACATGCCGAACCTCGACGGCCTCGCGATGCTGAAGGAAATTCGCGCGGACGCGACGCTCACGCACCTGCCGGTGCTGATGGTCACGGCCGAGTCGAAGAAGGAGAACATCATCGCGGCCGCGCAGGCGGGCGCGAGCGGCTATGTCGTGAAGCCGTTCACGGCCGCGACGCTCGACGAGAAGCTGAACAAGATCATCGACAAGATGGCGAAGGCCGGGAGCTGACGTGAACCAGCCGATCCATGCAGCGCTCGCCAGCGCGGCGTTCAGCGCCGACAGCCACGCCGAAGGCGCCGATTTCGCGAGCGACCGGATCCTCGCGCGCATCGGCCAGGTCACGCGCGCGCTGCGCGACTCGATGCGCGAACTGGGGCTCGACAAGCACGTCGAGCGCGCGGCGGAAGCCGTGCCCGATGCGCGCGACCGGCTGCGCTACGTCGCGACGATGACCGAGCAGGCGGCCGAGCGCGTGCTGAACGCGATCGAGATCGCGAAGCCGGTGCAGGAGCGCATCCAGAACGAGGCCGAGGCGCTTGACGCGCGCTGGACGCAGTGGTACGCGGCGCCGATCGAGCACGCGGAAGTGCGCGAGCTGATGGACGACACGCGCACGTTCCTGCACGCGCTGCCCGACGCGACGTCGGCGACCAGCGCGCAGTTGCTCGAGATCATGCTCGCGCAGGATTTCCAGGATCTGACCGGGCAGGTGATCAAGAAGATCATGGACATGGTCTACCTGATCGAGCAGCAGCTGCTCACCGTGCTCGTCGAGAACATCGCGCCCGAGCGGCGCGAGCAGTTCGCGGCGACCGCCGCCGCGCTCGCGGCCGAGCAGATCAGCGCGACCGGCAGCCCCGAGTCGCTGCTGAACGGGCCGCAGATCGCGCCGGAAGGCAAGTCCGACGTCGTGCAGGACCAGGGGCAGGTCGACGACCTGCTCGCAAGCCTCGGCTTCTGAGGCGGCCCCGCGGCTTCTCATCGCATCGGCGCCGTTCCCTGTCGCGGAGCGGCCCGACGCGCGTGGCTTTCGCCGGTTTCCCCCCACCGGCCGGGAGCGGAGCCGTTGCGCGCGTCGTGCCATTCGTGCCCTTCGTGCCGCGACGATTTGACACTCTGACACACTCCGCAGGCATACTACGCATCAGCAGTAACGACGCGTCATTTTTACGACTTTCATATGTTGGCCGGTGGCGCCGAGCCTGATGGGGCCCGCCGGCAACGAAGCCAGTCCCTTTGGGGGGGAACGTGAAGCTGAAACGCTTGGGCTGGGCCGCCGCACATGCGGCGGCTGCAATGGGTGTGCTGTGGAGCGTCCACGCACACGCCGAACTGGGCGGCGCGCCGATGTCGCCGCCGGCGGACGATCACGCCGCCACCGTGCGCGCGATGCAGCGCGCGATGCGCTCGGCCGACGGCGCGCAGGCGAACACGGCCGCCTACACCGTCCGCGAGATCACGCTCGGATCGGGCACCGTCATCCACGAATACACGAGCCCCGCGGGCACCGTGTTCGGCCTTGCCTGGCGCGGGCCGAGCATGCCGGACCTCGCGTCGCTGCTCGGCAGCTATTTCCCGCAGTACACCGCCGGCGTCCAGGCCGCGCACGCGGCGCGCGGCTGGCGCGCACCCGTGTCCGTCGATACGAGCGGGCTCGTGATCCGCACGGGCGGCCACATGGGCGCCTTCGCGGGCCAGGCGTGGCTGCCGGCCGCGCTGCCTGCCGGCCTGTCCGGCACCGACATCCAGTGACAGCGGGAGAGCGATCTTGAGAATTCCTCGTACCTTCAAGCGCTGGGTCGGCGTGCTCGGCCTGGCGGCTGCCACGGCCCTGCTCGTGACCGCATGCGGCGGCGGCGACGACAACAACGGCGGCAATGGCGGCAGCGGCGGCGGCAACGTATCGGACGGCAACACCGCGAACACGGCCGTGATCACGGTCAACAGCGGCGTCGCGCAAGTGATCAACATCCCGACCGTCAACGTGAAGATCTGCGCGCCGGGCACGTCGAACTGCCAGGTGGTCAACAACGTGCTCGTCGACACCGCGTCGTACGGGCTGCGGCTGGTCGGCAGCGCCGTGGGCGTGTTGAACAACCTGCCGCAGGTGACGAGCGGCGGCGCGCCGGTCGCCGAATGCGGGAAGTTCGTGTCGAGCTACACGTGGGGCACGGTGCGTACCGTCGACCTGACGATCGGCTCCGAGCACGCGGCTTCGCTGCCGGTGCAGATCATCGGCGACCTCGGCACCAGCAACGTACCGAGCTCGTGCACGAACGGCGGCGCGTCGGCCAACACGGCGCGCGACCTCGGCGCGAACGGCATCCTCGGCATCGGGCCGGCGCCGGTCGATTGCGGCATCAACTGCGCGACGTTGACGTCGGCGACGTACAACAACTACTACGCGTGCCCGAACGGCAATTCGAGCTGCACGGTGGCGCTGGTGCCGGTGGCGCAGCAGGTGGCCAACCCGGTCCATCGCTTCGCGACCGACAACAACGGCGTGATCGTGCAGATGCCGAACATCTCGAACAGCGGGCAGGGCAGCGCGACGGGCCTGCTGACGTTCGGGATCGGCACGCAGAGCAACAACGCGCTCGGGGCATCGACGGTGTTGACGTCGACGACGACGGGCGACGTCAGCGCGACGTTCCTCGGCAGCAGCGCGACCGCGTTCTTCGATACGGGGTCGAACGCGTACTTCTTCGACGATTCGTTGCAGAGGAAGTGCTCGACCAATACGCAGTTCTATTGCCCGACGTCGTCGACCACCTATACGGCGACGCTGACCGGCAGGAACGGTGCGTCGGGCGGCGTGTCGATGCCCGTCGTGAACGCCGATGCGGTGTTCGCGAACGCGTCGACGTTCGCGTTCAACGACATCGCCGGCCCGTTCGGCGTGGCCGGCTGGCTCGATCTCGGCATGCCGCACTTCTACGGCAAGACGATCTACTTCGGGATGGACAAGACGTCGACAGGCGGCCAGCAGCCTTACGTCGCGTTCTGAGCGCGCACGAACGGCGGCAGCAGGAGGGGGCGAGCGATCGCCCCCTTTTTTTGATTCCGCGGGCGCGGGCGGACTACGTACCGGGCGGCCGCGCCGCGCCGGCATAGCGCCTACGATATAAGACCGGCATCGGTGCCGGCACGACATCGAGGAGACAGCGCCATGACTCAGCGCATTCAACGCATCACGCCGTTTCTGTGGTTCGACCAGGACGCCGAGGCGGCCGCCCGTTTCTACGTGTCGGTGTTTGACGACGCACGCATCCTGCACGTCGCCCGCTACGGCAAATCGGGCGCGCAGGCGTCGGGCCAGGCCGAGGGCACGGTGATGACGGTGTCGTTCGAACTGGACGGGCAGGCGTTTCTCGCGCTAAACGGCGGCCCGGTGTTTCCGCTCACGCCGGCCGTGTCGTTCGTCGTCAATTGCCGCGACCAGCAGGAGATCGACCGCTACTGGGCGGCGCTGGCCGAAGGCGGTGACGAGCGCGCGCAACAGTGCGGCTGGCTGCGCGATCGCTTCGGCGTGTCGTGGCAGGTGGTGCCCGTGCAGATGGCCGAGCTGATGACGGGCGACCCGGCACGCGCCGAACGCGTGATGGCGCAGGTGATGAAGATGAAGAAGCTCGATCTCGATGCGCTGCAGCAGGCGGCGGCCGGCTAGCGGGAATGCCGGCCGGGAGGCGGTATTTTCGATGCGGGCATGCGATGCACGAAGCGATTCCCGGCCGGCCGGTAAATCGGTCGCCATCTGACCGGTTGGATTATCGACCATGATCCGTTTCATCATGGCGTAATCAATTCATTGATTATCCGGCTGATCTTTTTGTTGGGGCGTTGCGATTATAAAAATGGCGTGACATGCACGCGGCGGTCCGGCGCGTCGTTTCTGTGGCCGCTCCGGGGCCGTGAAGGCGTCACCACGGCGATCGTCACGCGAAAAGAGATGCGACGTGTCGAAATTCAAACTTATAATGCCCCCGTTGTTTCCGGGGTCGTCGATTAAAAAACAGGAGGGCAATAAGATGAATTTCACCGAAGCCATTCGTTCCGTATTCAATCAGTATGCGAAATTCGAAGGCCGCGCACGCCGCGCCGAATACTGGTATTTCGCGCTGCTCACCGGCGTCGTGTCGATCGCCTGCCAGCTGCTCGCCGCCGCCGGCCGCGAAAGCGGCGCGATTCCGCTGCTGCTGGCGATTGTCGCGCTGGTCGTGTCGCTCGCGCTGGTGCTGCCGAGCCTCGCGGTCACCGTGCGCCGCCTGCACGATACGGGCCGCTCCGGCTGGTTCCTGCTGATCGCGTTCATTCCGCTCATCGGCGGGATCCTGCTGCTCGTGTGGATGTGCTCGCGCGGCACGAACGGGCCGAACCGTTTCGGCACGGATCCGATTCCGGCGATCTGAGCGCCGCCCGCCCCGACGCGCGGCCGTCGCGTCGGGGCGGGCCGATAGTTCACCGCCTCACCGACTCCTTGCCTCACCATCTCATCCGCCTCACCGCCTCACCGCCTGACCGCCTGACCGCCTGACCACCTGACCGCCTGACCGCCTGACCACCTGACCGCCTGACCGCCTGACCGCCTGACCGCCTCACCACCTCACCACCTCACCACCTCACCACCTCACCACCTCACCACCTCACCACCTCCTCCGCTTCACCACACCCGCCCGCACACGCGTTTCCCCCACCATCCTCCCCCCGCCACACCCCCCCGCCGCCTCTCCCCGCACCGCCTTGCCCGATTCCCCGAAATACCCCCCTTTCCCGGCTTTGCTCGACCGATCGGCGTTTGACCCGCGCATGAATAATCGGTGTCACTGGAAAGCGGCATTTCGCCGTACCCGACTGGAGGCCACGTGGCAGACGAGAGCGATCTCGACAGAACCGAAGCCGCCACTCCGAGGCGCCGCGAAAAGGCGCGCGAGGAGGGGCAGGTCGCGCGTTCGCGCGAGCTGGCTTCGTTCGCGCTGCTCGCGGCCGGGTTCTACGGCGCGTGGCTGCTCGCGGCTCCGTCGGGCGCCCATCTCCAGGCCATGCTGCGCGGCGCGTTCGCGTTCGATCGCGCCACCGCGTTCGACACGCACCGGATGCTGTCGGCGGCCGGCAGCGCGAGCATCGAAGGGCTCGCCGCGCTGCTGCCGATCCTCGCGCTCACCGGCCTTGCCGCGCTGCTCGCGCCGATGGCGCTCGGCGGCTGGCTGATCTCGCAGAAGACCTTCGAGCTGAAGTTCGACCGCCTGAACCCGATCTCGGGCCTCGGCCGCATCTTCTCGATCCAGGGGCCGATCCAGCTCGGGATGTCGCTCGCGAAGACTTTGGTCGTCGGCGGGATCGGCGGCATCGCGATCTGGCGCAGCAAGGACGAGCTGCTCGGTCTCGCGACCCAGCCGCTCGGCTCGGCGGTTGCCGATGCGATGCATCTGGTCGCCGTGTGCTGCGGCACGACGGTCGCCGGGATGCTGGTGGTCGCCGCGCTCGATGTGCCTTACCAAATCTGGCAGTACAACAAGAAGTTGCGCATGACGAAGGAAGAAGTGAAGCGCGAGCATCGCGAGAACGAAGGCGATCCGCACGTGAAGGGCCGCATCCGCCAACAGCAGCGCGCGATCGCGCGGCGCCGGATGATGGCCGCCGTGCCGAAGGCCGACGTGGTCGTCACGAACCCGACGCACTTCGCCGTCGCGCTGCAATACACGGACGGCGAGATGCGCGCGCCGAAGGTCGTCGCGAAGGGCGTGAACCTCGTCGCCGCGCGCATCCGCGAACTCGCCACCGAGCACAACGTGCCGCTGCTCGAAGCGCCGCCGCTCGCGCGTGCGCTGTATCACAACGTCGAAATCGAACGCGAGATTCCCGGCTCGCTGTACTCGGCCGTCGCGGAGGTGCTCGCATGGGTGTACCAGCTGCGACGCTTCCGCTCGGAAGGCGGCGCGTTCCCGGCCGCGCCGGTCGATCTCGAGGTGCCGGCCGACCTCGACAAGGGGACGTCGGTATCGGCCGACGACGCGCGTGAAGAAGCCGATGACACGCTCGGCCAGCAAGGGAACGCAGCATGAGCACCCCGACCACCGGCCTGTTCGCCAAACGCGCGAACCCGTTCGCGGGCGCCAACCTGCGCGGGCTCGCGGGCCCGATCCTCATCTGCATGATCCTGGGGATGATGATCCTGCCGCTGCCGCCGCTGCTGCTGGATCTGCTGTTCACCTTCAACATCGCGCTGTCGGTGATGGTGCTGCTCGTCAGCATGTACACGATGAAGCCGCTCGACTTCGCGGCGTTCCCGAGCGTGCTGCTGTTCTCGACGCTGTTGCGCCTGTCGCTGAACGTCGCGTCGACGCGCGTCGTGCTGCTCGAGGGCCACACCGGCCCCGACGCGGCCGGCCAGGTGATCGAGGCGTTCGGCCACTTCCTCGTCGGCGGCAACTTCGCGGTCGGCATCGTCGTGTTCGTGATCCTGATGATCATCAACTTCATGGTGATCACGAAGGGCGCGGGGCGGATCGCCGAAGTGTCCGCGCGCTTCACGCTCGACGCGATGCCCGGCAAGCAGATGGCGATCGATGCCGACCTGAACGCGGGCCTCATCAACGAAGAGCAGGCACGCAAGCGCCGCCTGGCCGTGTCGCAGGAAGCCGAGTTCTACGGGTCGATGGACGGCGCGTCGAAGTTCGTGCGCGGCGACGCGATCGCGGGCCTGATCATCATGGCGATCAACGTGATCGGCGGGCTGATCGTCGGGATGGTGCAGCACGACATGAGCTTCGCGGCGGCCGGCACCAACTACACGCTGCTGACGATCGGCGACGGCCTCGTCGCGCAGATCCCGTCGCTCGTGATCTCGACGGCGGCCGGCGTGATCGTGTCGCGCGTGGCGACCGACGAGGACATCGGCACGCAGATCACCGGCCAGCTGTTCACGAACCCGCGCGTGCTGAACATCACCGGCGCGATCATCGTGCTGATGGGGCTGATCCCCGGCATGCCGCACTTCGCGTTCCTCGCGCTCGGCGCCGGCGCGATCTGGCTGGCCCGCACGCAGAGCCGCCGCGCGGCGGCCCGGCTGGCCGCCGGCGACGTGACCGAGGTCGCGCCGCCCGCCGCGTTGCCGGGCGACAGCCACGAGGCGACCTGGGACGACGTGCAGCTGATCGACCCGCTCGGCCTCGAAGTCGGCTATCGGCTGATTCCGCTCGTCGACAAGAACAGCGACGGCGAACTGCTCAAGCGCATCAAGAGCATTCGCAAGAAATTCGCGCAGGAAATCGGCTTCCTGCCGCCGGTGATCCATATCCGCGACAACCTCGAGCTGCGGCCGAACGCGTACCGGATCGCGCTGAAGGGCGTGGAGATCGGCGCGGGCGAAGTGTTCCCGGGCCAGTGGCTCGCGATCAACCCGGGCCAGGTGACGGCCGCGCTGCCGGGCGCCGCGACGCAGGACCCGGCGTTCGGGCTGCCGGCCGTGTGGATCGACGTCGCGATGCGCGAGCAGGCGCAGGTGTACGGCTACACGGTCGTCGATGCGAGCACGGTTGTCGCGACGCACCTGAACCATCTGGTCGTCCAGCACGCGGCCGAACTGCTCGGCCGCCAGGAAGTGCAGGCGCTCGTCGAGCGCACCGGCAAGGATGCGCCGTCGCTCGTCGAGGACCTCGTGCCGAAGACGATCTCGCTGACGACCCTGCAGAAAGTGCTGCAGAACCTGCTCGAGGAAGGCGTGCCGATCCGCGACATGCGCACGATCCTCGAGGCCGTGTCCGAACACGCCGGCCGCGGCGATGCGTACGAGATCACCGCCGCGGTGCGGCTGTCGCTCGGCCGCGCGATCACGCAGCAGTGGTATCCGGGCGCGGGCGAGATGCAGGTGATGGGCCTCGATTCGAATCTGGAGCGCGTGCTGTCGCAAGCGCTCGCCACCGGCGCGAACCCGGGCCTCGAGCCCGGCCTCGCGCACAACCTTCTGACCGGCACGCAACAGGCGATGCTGCGTCAACAGAATCTCGGGCTGCCGCCCGTGCTGCTGGTGCAGCACGCGCTGCGCGCGATGCTCGCGCGTTTCCTGCGCCGCAGCCTGCCGCAACTGAAAGTGCTGTCGTACGCCGAAGTGCCGGACACACGCACGATCAAAGTCGTTAACGTCATCGGGGGTTCCGCTTGAACATTCGCAAATTCACTGGCGCGACCAGCCGCGACGCGCTTCGCCTCGTGCGAGAGGCCCTGGGCGCCGACGCCGTCGTGCTGTCGAACCGCACGCTCGATGACGGCAGCGTCGAAATCGTCGCACTCGCCGACTCGGACCTCGCCGCGGTCACGCCGCCGGCCGCCGCGCGCCCGCGCACCGTCGCGTCGCGCGCACCGGAATCCGTGCCGGCCGCGGCCGTGCCCGGCATCGTGTCGCGCCCGGGCGCCGCGCTTGCGCGCCCGGCCGTGAATCCGTACGCAGCCGGCGACGGCGGGCTGCCGGACGTGTTCTCATCGGTGTTCGGCGCAAGCGCCGAAGCGACGGAACCGGCCGCGCAACCGGCCGCCTTCGATGCCGACGCACACGCAACGGACGCGGCAGCGCCGTCGCCGGCTACGTCCGCTGCCGGCGCGCTGGCAGCGTCGTCCGAACCCGCACCGTGGCTCGTCGAGCACGCGAAGCGCCTGACGCAGCAGCGCGAAGCGCTGATCGCCCGCGCGCAGGCGGCATCGGCCGCGCCGCAAGCACCGGCGCCGGCCCGCATGCAGCAGGACGCGGCAGCCGCGACGCCGGCCGGTTGGGCGCGCGACATCGTGCGCAACGCCGAACGCCGGATCCCGTCCGCGGCCGCCGCCGTCCGCGCAAGCGAAACGAATGAAACGAACGCCGCGAAGCCGGCCGAACGCACGCGCCTGTCCGCCGACGCGGCCGCCGTGGTAGCCGACGCGGTGAAGGCGCGCATCGAGAGCATCGTCAACGACACGGTGATGCACGAGCTCGGCGCGATGCGCGGGATGATGGAAGAGCAGTTCGACAGCCTGATGTGGCACGACCGCCAGCGCCGTAGCCCGGTGCACGGCGCGCTGACCAAGCACCTGTTCTCGGCTGGCTTCTCCGCGCAGCTGGTGCGCATGATGGTCGACAACCTGCCGTCCGGCGACGGCGCGCAGACCTTCGAGCAGGCCGCCGAATGGGCGCAGTCGGTGCTCGCGGCGAACCTGCCGGTGCTCGAGAACGAAGACGCGCTGATGGAGCGCGGCGGCGTGTTCGCGCTGATGGGGCCGACCGGCGTCGGCAAGACGACCACCACCGCGAAGCTCGCGGCGCGCTGCGTGATGCGCTTCGGCGCGAGCAAGGTCGCGCTGCTGACCACCGACAGCTACCGGATCGGCGGCCACGAGCAGCTGCGCATCTTTGGGAAGATCCTCGGCGTGCCCGTGCACGCGGTGAAGGATGCCGGCGACCTCGAGCTCGCGCTGTCCGAGCTGCGCAACAAGCACATCGTGCTGATCGACACGATCGGCATGAGCCAGCGCGATCGCGCGCTGTCCGACCAGATCGCGATGCTGCACGGCGCGAACGCGCCGGTGCAGCGCCTGCTGCTGCTCAACGCGACGAGCCACGGCGACACGCTCAACGAAGTCGTCCAGGCCTACCGCAGCGCGGCCGAGTATCCCGACCTCGCCGGCTGCATCCTGACGAAGCTCGACGAGGCGACTCACCTCGGCGGCGTACTCGACACCGTGATCCGCTACAAGCTGCCCATTCACTACGTGTCGACTGGCCAGAAGGTGCCGGAGAACCTGTACGTCGCGTCGACCAAATTCCTGCTGAAAAGCGCGTTCTGTGTGCCGCGCGACGGTTCGCCCTTCGTGCCCGAGGACGAGGACATGCCGACGCTGCTTTCCGCACTGACCGCCCGTTCCACCGCCGATCTGCACGAGGTGCGATTTGGATAAACGGATCATCGACCAAGCAGAAGGGCTGCGGCGCCTGCTGGCCGGGCGCGCGTCGCGCATCGTCGCGGTGACGGGCGGGCCGGCGGGCGTCGGCTGCACGACCACCATCGTGAACGTTGCGGCGGCGCTCGCCGCGCTCGGCAAGGACGTGCTCGTCGTCGACGAGCGTGCCGACGTGCATTCGGCCTCGGCGACGCTGGCGGGCGCATGGCTGCGCGACGGCGAACGCACGCGCGTCGCCGCCGGGTTCGGCCTGTGCGCGGCCGCGGGGTTCGCTCGCGACGGCTACAGCGATACGCAGTTGAGCGACTTCATCGACGGCCAGGCCGACATCGTGCTGGTCGACGCGCAGCTCGGTGCGGACGGCGCGTTCTCCGCGCTCGCGCGCGAGGCGCACGACGTGCTGATCGTCACGCGGGTTGCCGCGCAGGCGATCACCGAGGCGTACGCGTGCATGAAGCGGCTGCATTTCGCGCACGCGGTCGCGCAGTTCCGCGTGCTGACCAATCACGTCGGCAGCCACGCCGACGCCAGGACCGCCTTCGACAACCTCGCGGGCGTCGCGAGCCGCTACCTGACGGTGTCGATCGCCGACGCCGGCTGCGTGAGCGCCGATCCGCTCGCCGAGCATGCGCGCGACCTGATGCATACGGTGGTCGATGCGTTCCCGTCGTCGGCGGCCGCGCGCGATTACCGGCAGATTGCCGCCGATTTGCTGTACTGGCCGATGCGCCCGAGTTCGGGGGCGGGGCGTGCCGTGCATGCGGGCGGCAAGCCGTCGTACGAGGCGGGAGCGGCCCACGCCGCGTGAGGAAGGAGAGAGCCATGATGTACAACGCTCAAGGCAAGATGACCCAGGCCGACGTGCTCGCGCAATACGCGCCGCTCGTGCGGCGCCTGGGGCTGCAGCTCGTCGCGAAGATGCCGGCGAGCGTCGACCTCGACGACCTGATCCAGGCCGGCATGATCGGGCTGATGGATGCGGCCGGCCGCTACAAGGAAGACCAGGGCGCGCAGTTCGAGACCTACGCGACGCAGCGTATCCGCGGCGCGATGCTCGACGAGCTGCGCAGCAACGACTGGCTGCCGCGCAGCCTGCGCAAGACGTCGCGCGAGGTCGAGTACGCGGTGCACCAGGTCGAGCAGCAGCTCGGCCGCTCGGCGAGCGAGACCGAGATCGCGGAGCACCTGAAGATGCCGCTCGACGAATACCAGGGGATGCTGCAGGACCTGCACGGCAGCCAGCTCATCTACTACGAGGATTTCGACCGCGCGGCCGACGACGAGCCGTTCCTCGACCGCTATCGCGTCGATCACGCCGATCCGTTGTCGGCGCTGCTCGACGACCACCTGCGCGAGGCGCTCGTCGACGCGATCGACCGGCTGCCCGAGCGCGAGAAGCTGCTGATGTCGCTGTACTACGAGCGCGGGCTGAACCTGCGCGAGATCGGCGCGGTGCTCGAAGTGAGCGAGTCGCGCGTGTGCCAGCTGCACAGCCAGGCCGTCGCGCGCCTGCGCGCGCGGTTGCGCGAACAGGCGTGGGTCGGCGCGGAGAATTGAACGTGCGGACGGCGGGGGAGCGGCGGGTCATTCGCCGGGCAGGTCCTCCATCGAAGGCGGTGCGCTCGATTGCCGCGCAATCCGCCCACGCACGTCCCAGTCTCAATAAAAGGGCGCGCTTCGGCCCGCGCGTCGCCGCGTAGGGCATTCAACGGTCCGACACAAGAAATTTTCGTCGCGATTTGCTACAATCCCTCCCGTTTTCCGAGGAGCGTTGCGACGGACCTTCTGCGTCCGCCAGGCTCGGAAAGCTTCACCAAGCAGCCGTGCGGCGAGATTCGCGCCGGCCCCGCTTCCTGAACGGCGCTCACGTCACCAATTTCTAGAACTTTTTTAGAAAGGAGGGCGTGATGAACGCCATTATCGATTCGCAAGCTTCCAAGGATTACGTCGTCGCCGACATGGCGCTTGCCGGCTGGGGCCGCAAGGAACTGAACATCGCCGAGACCGAAATGCCCGGCCTCGTGCAGATCCGCGACGAATACAAGGCGCAGCAGCCGCTGAAGGGCGCGCGCATCGCGGGCTCGCTGCACATGACGATCCAGACCGGCGTGCTGATCGAGACGCTGAAGGCGCTCGGCGCCGATGTCCGCTGGGCGTCGTGCAACATCTTCTCGACCCAGGACCACGCCGCTGCCGCGATCGTCGAAGCCGGCACGCCGGTGTTCGCGTTCAAGGGCGAGTCGCTCGACGAATACTGGGAGTTCTCGCACCGCATCTTCGAATGGCCGAACGGCGAATTCGCGAACATGATCCTGGACGACGGCGGCGACGCAACGCTGCTGCTGATCCTCGGTTCGAAGGCCGAGAAGGACCGTTCGGTGATCGCGAAGCCGACCAACGAGGAAGAAGTCGCGCTGTACAAGTCGATCGCGAAGCACCTCGACGCCGACCCGACCTGGTACTCGACGCGCCTCGCGCACATCAAGGGCGTGACCGAAGAAACCACGACCGGCGTGCACCGCCTGTACCAGATGGAAAAGGACGGCCGCCTGCCGTTCCCGGCGTTCAACGTGAACGACTCGGTCACGAAGTCGAAGTTCGACAACCTGTACGGCTGCCGTGAATCGCTCGTCGACGGCATCAAGCGCGCGACCGACGTGATGATCGCGGGCAAGGTCGCGGTCGTCGCGGGCTACGGCGACGTGGGCAAGGGCTGCGCGCAGTCGCTGCGCGGCCTGGGCGCCACCGTGTGGATCACCGAAATCGATCCGATCTGCGCGCTGCAGGCGGCGATGGAAGGCTACCGCGTCGTGACGATGGAATACGCGGCCGACAAGGCCGACATCTTCGTGACAGCGACCGGCAACTACCACGTGATCAACCACGATCACATGAAGGCGATGCGCCACAACGCGATCGTCTGCAACATCGGTCACTTCGACTCGGAAATCGACGTCGCGTCGACGCGCCAGTACCAGTGGGAAAACATCAAGCCGCAGGTCGACCACATCATCTTCCCGGACGGCAAGCGCGTGATCCTGCTGGCCGAAGGCCGCCTGGTGAACCTCGGCTGCGCGACCGGCCACCCGTCGTTCGTGATGTCGAACTCGTTCGCGAACCAGACGCTCGCGCAGATCGAGCTGTTCGTGCGCGGCGCCGAGTACGAGAACAAGGTGTACGTGCTGCCGAAGCATCTCGATGAAAAGGTCGCGCGCCTGCACCTCGCGCGCATCGGCGCGAACCTGTCCGTGCTGTCGGACGAGCAGGCTTCGTACATCGGCGTGCAGAAGGACGGCCCGTTCAAGCCGAACCACTACCGCTATTGATGCGCCGCCGCCGTGCCGTGCGCGTCCCGCTTCGGGCGTGCGCGGCATCGCGGCATGGTGCCGGATCGCCGGCCGTCGCGCCGTGCCCGCGGGCACGCGTGGCGGCCGGCGGCGGCCACTGACCGTACAGATCGACAATCGAACCGGAGCCCTCCATGAGCGTCATCCTCACCTGGGTCATCAACGCCCTCGCGCTGCTGATCATCACGTACCTCGTGCCGTCGATCCACATCAAGAGCTTCGGCACCGCGCTGATCATCGCGGTCGTGCTCGGCCTGATCAACACGGTGATCCGTCCGGTGCTGATCCTGCTGACGCTGCCCGTCACGATCGTCACGCTCGGGGTGTTCATCCTCGTCGTGAACGCGCTGTGTTTCTGGTTCGCGTCGTCGCTGCTCAAGGGGTTCGAGGTGTCGGGTTTCTGGTCCGCGTTCTTCGGTTCGATCCTGTACAGCATCGTGTCGTGGCTGCTGTCCGCGCTGATCTTCGGGCAGCGCGACATCGGCTGACGGCCGGGCCCACTCTTGCGAATCATGAAACCGATCGAACTCTCGTTTGAATTCTTCCCGCCGAAGACGGCGGAAGGCGTCGAGAAGCTGCGCGCGACGCGTGCGCAGCTGCTGCCGCTGAAGCCGAAATTCGTCTCCGTGACGTTCGGCGCCGGCGGCTCGACGCAGCAGGGCACGCTCGACACCGTGCTCGACATGCAGAAGGACGGCCTCGAAGCCGCGCCGCACCTGTCGTGCATCGGCTCGTCGCGCGCCGACCTGCGCGCGATCCTCGACCAGTACCGCTCGCACGGCATCCGCCACATCGTCGCGCTGCGCGGCGACCTGCCGTCGGGGATGGGCGCGGTGGGCGAGCTCCGCTATGCGTCGGAACTCGTCAGCTTCATCCGCGCCGAGCATGGCGACTGGTTCCACATCGAAGTCGCCGGCTATCCGGAGTACCACCCGCAAGCGCGCTCGCCGAAAGCCGATCTCGAGAATTTCGCGCGCAAGGTGAAGGCCGGCGCGAATTCCGCGATCACGCAGTACTTCTTCAACGCCGACGCGTATTTCCGCTTCGTCGACGATGCGCGCAAGCTGGGTGTGGACGTGCCGATCGTGCCGGGCATCATGCCGATCACGAACTTCACGCAACTGATGCGCTTCTCGGAAATGTGCGGCGCGGAAGTGCCGCGCTGGGTCGCGCGCCGGCTCGAGAGTTTCGGCGACGATCGCGACGCGATCCGCGCGTTCGGCGCGGACGTCGTCACGAGCCTGTGCCAGCGCCTGATCGACGCGGGCGTGCCGGGGCTGCACTTCTATACGCTGAACACGGCGTCCGCGACGCGGACCATCTGCGAACTGCTCGCGATGTAAGCGCCATCGCGCGGTTGCATGCGATGAAACCCCGCCGGCCAAAACCGGCGGGTTTTTTTTCGCCATCGGCCGAGCGCGATGGCGGTGGCGATGGTGCTGGCGTCAGCGCTGCGCCTGCATCAACGGCGGGCGCCGGTCGAACCACGGCCGCGCCTGTTCGAGCTGGCGTGCAAGCTTCAGCAGCAATGCATCGTCGGTGTGACGCGCGACGAACTGCACGCCGATCGGCAGCCCGCGCGCATTCCAGTAGAGCGGCACCGACATCGCCGGCTGGCCCGTCAGGTTGAACAGCTCGGTGCAGCCGGCCCACGCGAACGCCTTCTCCGACGTCTTCGCCAGCATTTCCCGCAGCAGCGGCTTCACCGGCAGCGCGCCGAGCAGCTTCATCTGCGCGGCTTCGAACGGCGTCGGCTGCAGCGCGCCGATCCTGACCGGCGGCCCCGCGAGCGTCGCGCACAGGACCACGTCGTAGCGCGACACGAGGCCCGCGATCTGCACGGTGAGCTGGCGCTGCCATTCGAGCACGTCCTGCAGCCGCGCGCGGGCGATGCGCCGGCCGATCACGGCCATCGCCCACGTCGCCGGTTCGAATTCGGCGCGCTTCGGCGTGCGTCCGGTGATCGTGCGCGCGCCGAGCACCATCTCCTCGGCGATCGTCGCCCACAGCGTGAGAAAGGTCTCGGCCGCGCGCGCATAGTCGATGTGCAGCGTCGCCGGTTCGACGTGATGGCCGAGCGATTCGGCGAGCGCGGCCGCGTCGTCGAGCGCGGCGCGCGTGTCGTCGTCGAGCGCCGGCGCGAGCATCGGGTCGGTGACGAGGCCGATCCGCAGCGGGCCGGGCGGCGTGTCGAGCTCGCCGAGAAAGGTGCCGGGTGCGCCGGGCGGCAGCGTCTGGCCGGTCGTCACGTCGAGCAGCAGCGCGTTGTCGCGCACGCTGCGCGACACCGCGTGCTGGACCACCAGCTCGCCGTTCGACGGCAGGTCGACCAGCACCGGGTTGCGGCTCGGCTTCAGCCCGAACAGCCCGCAGCACGACGCGGGGATCCGGATCGAGCCGCCGCCGTCGGACGCATGCGCGAGCGGCACGATGCCGGCCGCGACGGCGGCTGCCGCACCGCCGCTCGAGCCGCCGGGCGTGTGATCGAGGTTCCACGGATTGCGGCACGCGCCGAACAGTTCGGGCTCGGTGTACGGCATCTGGCCGATTTCCGACGTGTTGGTCTTGCCGAACACGTTGAGCCCCGCCGCGCGGCTGCGCGCGATCAGCGGCGAATCGTCGGCGGGCACGAAGTAGCGGTAGTGCCGGCTGCCCATCGACAGCGGCAGCCCGGCGACCGCCGCGCCGAGATCCTTCACGAGATACGGGACGCCCGCGAATGGCGCGTCGGTGCCGGCGTCGACGGCCGACTCCGTGCGCTTGCGCGCGGCTTCGTAGTCCTGCAGCACGATCGCGTTGACCGCGCCGTTCACCGCTTCGGCCTGGCCGATCGCGGCGTCGAGCAGCTCGCGCGGGCTCGCCTTGCGTTCGCGCACGAGTGCGGCGAGGCCGATCGCGTCATGCGCCAAGTAGTCCGAGTGCATCGCAGTCACCCCCGTTGTGACCTGTGGCGATGAAAGGAGGATAACGCGGGCCCGGCGTGCCGGGCCCGTTACCGGCCGGGCGGCCTTTACAGCTGCTCGGCGAGGAACGTCAGCGTGCGGCCGTGCGCGAGGGCCGCCGCGCGCTGGTTGTAGGACGCGCGGTCGGTGCAGTTGAAGCCGTGCTCGGCGCCCGGGTACACGTGGAACGACGCGTTGTGGCGGCCCGCGAACGCGCCCTTCACCTGTTCGACGGCGTCGAGCGGGATTCCGTGGTCGTTCTCCGCGTAGTGGAACAGGATCGGCTGCGTGACCTTGCCGGCGAGGTCGAGCGCATTCTGGATGCCGCCGCCGTAATAGGCGACTGCCGCATCGACCTTGCCCGCGGCTGCCGCGCGGTACGCGAGCTGGCCGCCGAAGCAGTAGCCGATCGCGGCGAGCTTGCCGGCGACTTCGGGGCGTGCGCGCAATGCGTCGGCGGCCGCGCCGATGTCCGCGACCGCGAGGCCGATGTCGGTCTTCTTCATCAGCTCGATGCCTTTGTCGCGGTCGGCGCCTTCGTAGGTCAGCTCGACACGCGGCTGCGTGCGCCAGAACACGTCCGGCGCGAGCGCGACGAAGCCGTCGGCCGCGTACTGGTCGGCGACCGCGCGGATGTGCGCGTTCACGCCGAAGATCTCCTGGATGATGATGACGGCGGGGCCCTTGCCGCGCTTGGGCAGCGCGAGATAGGCGCCGAAGCTGTCGTTACCGGTCGGGATGTCGATCCATTGGGCAGTCACGTTTGAACTCCTGGCGAACGGGCGCGCGACGGGCGCGCCGCGGATGGAAAAAAGGGGCGGCCTAGTGTGCCACCAATCCTGTGGTGTTGCAGCGGGTGCAGGCGCGGGCGTGCCGGGTGTTAGCGCTGGTCGCAGCCGCGCCCGAACCCGCTTCTCGTGCAGCGATCGTTTCGATCTCGATTATTCATTTTTCGGCGCTGCGCGGCTTCGCTAGAGTCGACGTATCGGCTTTTACAAAGCGCTTTCGCGCATCGTCATCGAAGGATTCGCCATGTCCGCCCGTGCATTTTCCACCCCGTTTTCCGAACGCTTCGGCCTGCGCCTGCCGCTCGTGCAGGCGCCGATGGTCGGCGCCACCACGGCCGCGATGGTCGCGGCCGCGTCCAATGCCGGCGCGCTCGGCAGCCTCGGCGCCGGCGCGTTCGAGCCGGCGCGTCTCGCGACCGAAGTCGACGCGATTCGCGCGGCGACCGCGCGGCCGTTCGCCGTGAACCTGTTCGTGTTGTCCGAAGCCGCGCCCGATGCGGCGAGCGTCGCCCGCGCGCTCGCCGCGATCGATCCGCTGAACGCGGAACTTGGGCTGCCGCCCGGCACCGCGCCCGCGCGCTACGCCCCCGACTTCCGCGCGCAGCTCGATGCGCTCGTCGCGCTGCGGGTGCCGGTCGCGAGCTTCACGTTCGGCGTGCTCGACGCGGCCGACGTCGCGCGCCTGAAGGCGGCCGGCACCTACGTGATCGGCACCGCGACGCACGTCGCCGAAGGGCTCGCATGGCGGGCGGCCGGTGCCGACGCGCTGTCCGCGCAGGGCGCAGAAGCCGGCGGCCATCGCGGCACCTTCATCGGCCCGGCCGAGGATGCGCTGATCGGCACGCTCGCGCTGGTGCCGCAGCTCGTCGACGCGACCGGCCTGCCCGTGCTTGCCGCGGGCGGCATCATGGACGGCCGCGGGATCGCTGCCGCGCTCGCGCTCGGCGCGCAGGCCGCGCAACTCGGCACCGCGTTCCTGACGTGCGCGGAAAGCGCGATCGCGGCGGACTGGAAGGCGCGGCTGCTCGCGAGCGCCGATACGTCGACGCAGGTGACGCGCGCGATCACCGGGCGTCATGCGCGCGGCTTGCGCAACACGCTGATGGCGCGGCTCGGCGAACGCGTGGCCGATGCCGCACCGTATCCGGTGCAGAACGCGCTGACCCAGCCGCTGCGCCAGGCCGCCGCGCGCGCGAACGACGGCGACTACCTGTCGCTGTGGGCCGGGCAGGGCGCGCCGCTCGCGCGGCGGCGCGACGCCGCGCTGACGACGTCGCAACTCGTCGACGCGCTCGACGCCGAATGGCGCGCAATCGTCGCATGAACGCGACGTCGCGCCCGTGTGACCGCTTCGTGTCGGCGCGTCTGTCGCATGAAGAAACGCGCGCGCTGTCACGCGCGTTTCATTCAATGATCCCGGGCACAAAATACCGAATCGAAATGACCCGGGAATGCTTTAAATCGACCTTCCCTCCAGCCGTCCGTAATTAGCGGAAACCCTTATCGGGCGGGGCTTGCGACGATATTCGAGCAGTCATTCCAAAGCACCGTATCGGTAGTGTTACCACTACCCCAAAAAAGTCCCACAAATTAATTTGATCACCTACACTTGCGCGCAAGTACGGACGGGGAGCCGCTAAAAGCGACTGTCTTCACGTGCTTGATGCCAAGTGCATGAACGATGCAACCGGCGAATCGTCCAGTGATGCAAACACAGGGATGGCAGCGGGGCACCGGGCGATGGCGTTTTATTGGGACCGAAACTGGAGACTTACATGAATATCAAGATGCAAAAGCTGCTGCCGATCACCGCCGCGGCGATGCTGTGCGTTGCAGCTGCAAGCAACGCGGCCGCCGATCAAGTCGTCAAGATCGGCCACGTCGCGCCCTTGACGGGCGGCATTGCACACCTGGGGAAGGACAACGAAAACGGTGCACGTCTCGCAGTCGAGGAGATCAACGCCAAGGGTCTCACGGTCGGCGGCCAGAAAATCACGCTGCAACTCGATGCGCAGGATGACGCGGCCGACCCGCGCCAGGCCACGCAGGTTGCGCAGAAGCTCGTCGACGACAAGGTCGTCGCGGTGGTCGGCCACCTGAACTCGGGCACGTCGATCCCGGCCTCGAAGATCTACAGCGATGCGGGCATCGTGCAGATCTCGCCGTCGGCGACCAACCCGGCTTACACGCAGCAAGGCTTCAAGACCACGTACCGCGTGGTGGCGACCGATGCGCAGCAGGGCCCGGCACTCGCGAACTACGCGCACTCGAAGGGCATCAAGAGCGTCGCCGTGGTCGACGATTCGACCGCATACGGCCAGGGTCTCGCGAACGAGTTCGAGAAGAAGGCGAAGGCGCTCGGCCTGAAGGTGATGTCGCACGACGCGACCAACGACAAGGCGGTCGACTTCCGCGCGATTCTGACGAAGATCAAGGGCGAGAACCCGGACGCGATCATGTACGGCGGCATGGACGCCACCGGCGGCCCGTTCGCGAAACAGGCGAAGCAGCTCGGCCTGCGCGCGAAGATCCTCGCAGGCGACGGCGTGTGCACGGAGAAGCTGGCCGACCTGGCCGGCGACGCGACCGACAACGTCGTGTGCTCGGAAGCCGGTGCATCGCTCGAGAAGATGCCGGGCGGCGGCGCGTTCAAGGCGAAGTACGAGAAGCGTTTCGGCCAGCCGATCCAGATCTACGCACCGTTCACGTATGACGCCGTGTACATCATCGCCGACGCGATGAAGCGCGCGAACTCGACGGACACGGCGAAGATCCTCGCGGCGATGCCGGCGACGAACTACACGGGCGTGATCGGCACGACGACCTTCGATTCGAAGGGCGACCTGCGGCACGGCGTGATCTCGCTGTACAACTACAAGAGCGGCAAGAAGACGCTGCTCGACGAAGTGAAGATGTAAGCTGACAAGCGGTCGACAGAAGGGGTGAAGGCGCGCCCGCGGCAACGCGGGCGCGCTTTCTTTTTGGCGGGCTCGCGGCGGGTGGTGTGGCCCGTGCCCCGTACCCCGTGCGTCGTGCGCTAGATTTTCAGATGCGCGAGCACCTTCGGCGCGATCACCGCGACGAGCGCCGCGCACAGCGCGACGACCGCCAGGCCGACCGTCAGGTTCGCGGTTTGCGCGACCGCGCCGATCACGACCGGACCGAACAGCAGTCCGAAGTACGCGAGCCCGGCCACGTGCGCGAGACCTTCGGCCGCGTGGATGCCTTTCACGCGCGCGGCGGCGGCGAACAGCACGGGCATCATGTTCGCGAGGCCGAGGCCCATCAGCGTGAAACCCGTCAGCACGGCGATCGGGTTCGGCAGCAGCAGCGCGCCGATCATCCCGGCGCACGCGAGCGACGCGCTCGCGAACACGAGCTGCGGCGCGCCGAACCGCGCGCGCACCGCGTCTCCCGCGAAACGCGCGATCGCCATTCCGCCGGAGAACGCCGCGTAGGCGGCGCTCGCGAGCGCGGGGCTCGCCGCGACGACGTCGCGCATGTAGACCGTCGCCCAGTCGTACATCGCGCCTTCGGCGATCAGCGCAAGCAACGCGATGCCGCCGAGCATCCACAGCGCGGCCGAGCGCCAGCGGTTGCCGCCGCCGTGCGCGTGCTCGTGATGCGGGACGTGCGGGAGCACGGCCGGGATCGCGGCCAGCAGCACCGCCGCGTTGATGGCCGCCGCGAGCGCGAGATGCACGGCCGGCGCCATGCCGGCCGACAGCAGCGCGCCGCCGGCTGCCGCCCCCGACATCCCGCCAATGCTGAACATCCCGTGCAGCGACGACATGATCGGCTTGCCGAGCGCGATCTCGACCGCGCTCGCCTCGGCGTTCATCGCGACGTCGAGCGTCGCCATCGAGAAGCCGAACAGCGCGAGCACGACGAGCAGCATCCAGTAGTCGGGCACGACGAGGATCAGCGCCGCGCACGCGGACATCACGAGGCCGCCGACGAGGCAAGCGGTGCGCGAGCCGACCCGCGCGATCCAGCGCGCGATCGTCAGCATCGCGGCGATCGAGCCGCCGGCGACCGCGAACAGCGCGATCGACAGCAGGCCGGGGCTCAACGCGAACTTGTCGCGTACGGTCGGCACATGCACGCCCCACGACGCGTACATCATGCCGGCGACGAAGAACAGCGCCATCGTGGCCGTGCGGGCGCGCTGGCGGACCGGCAAGGCCAGCGTGCGATGCGCGTCGGGCGGCGCGGCGAAGTCGGACGACGATCGGGAGGAGGACTCGGACATGGAACTCGCTTGAATTGACGAGATACGGGCGCGTCGCGCCCATCGGATTCGTCCGATTCTATCGAATCGCTTACGGTCTTGCCGGCGCGCTGGCCATTCGGCTGATCTCGGTCTCCGCCTGCGCAACCTGAGGCACCTGCGCCACCTGCGCCACCTGCGCCACCCACGCCACCCACGCCACCCACGCCACCCACGCCACCCACGCCGCGTGCTCCGCGTGCTCCGCCGGCGTGGGCCGCATCAGCCATCCGGCCGATGCCCGGCCGGCCGCCGCCGCGGGTAACATCGATGCGCAGGCGGCGTGCGCCGAAGCTTGCCCGTGCTGCGCGCCTTCGCCATCCTTGCCGCCCAGTCCTTCCGACCGCAGGAGTCACCGTGAACATCGATCCAGCCCTTGCCCTGCATCTGCTGCACCGCTGCGCGCTCGGCACGCTCGCGACCCACGCGCGCGACCCGCAAGGTTTTCCGTATCCGACGGTCGTGCCGTTTGCACCCGATCCGAATCATCGGCCCGTGATCCTGGTGAGCGGCCTCGCCGAGCACACGCGCAACCTCGCCGCCGATCCGCGCGCGGGCTTTCTCGTCGTCGACGCGCCGGACGGCGACGTGCTGAACGCCGAGCGCGCGACGCTGCTCGGCCGCTTCGTGCCGCTCGGCGACGATCCGCATGTCGCCGCGCGCTACACGCGCTACGAGCCCGACGCGGCGCGCTATCTCGCGCTCGGCGATTTCGCGTTCTGGGCGCTCGACATCGAGCGGCTGCGCTATATCGGCGGGTTCGGCCGGATGGGCTGGGTGGACGGCACGAGCCTCGATGCACTGCCGCCGCTCGGGTTCGACGACGAGCGGGCGTTGTGGGACGCGTACGAATCGAGCGGCGCGCGCCGCGACGGGCTCGACCTGCTCGGCGTCGACCGCCACGGCGCCGACTGGCGCTGCGACGGCCGCCGCGTCCGCACGCCTTTCGATCCGCTGCCGGGCGACGCCGGCGCCCTGCGCGAGCGGTTAATCGCATGCGCGGCGGATGTGACGTGACGCCGCGCATGCCGATTTGTCTGTATGGCGAACCACGCCATACGATTTACACAAACCTGTCGTGGGATGAAAGGTTTGATTTTCCAGAATGCAGGGTAATTGCGTATGTTGATAGCCCTATTACCGGAATCGGTAATGTCCTAATCTCTATGCAAGCGCATGAAAATTTGAGAAAAGGCCGTTGCCGGTCAAAATGACATGCGTGAATTACAATTGGTCTCGGGATTTCCATGAATCCCGCTTCTATCAAATCTTTTTTGTGCTAATCTCTGCCTTCGAAAATCCGAGGCACAAATATTCCATGAATGGTGAGCTGGCTGAGACCGGCGCCATTGATCATATAGAAAGGGAAACTATGTCTTCTTACAAGGACCTGCTGGCCCAGCGGGAAAAGCTGGAGAAGCAAATCGAAGAAGCGAAGTCGCGCGAATACGCCGAAGTGCTGAATGACGTGAAGCAGAAAATTGCCGACTACGGCTTTTCGCTCGCCGAACTCGGCCTCAACCGCGCGAAGGCAGGCAAGGTGGGTCGCCCGCGCGCAGGCGTGGCCGCCAAGTACCGCGATCCTGAAACGGGCGCGACGTGGTCGGGCCGCGGCAAGCCGCCGCGCTGGATCGCCGGCAAGAACCGCGAACAGTTCACGATTTAAACATCTGTTTAAGTCGTCGCCTCAAAAAGAGCCGCGTGTCCGTCGAGGAGCGCGGCTTTTTGCATTGTGGCATCCGAGTGGTTGCGCGTTGTCATGAAAATGTCAGAAAACGTGCGTGAATGAAAATGCGACCCGTTCGCATAAGCGGTTGATTTAAATGGAAAATTTCGTGTTACTCGAATGCCGCGCGGGCGCTGTTTGATAGAATTCAGTATCCCAACCGATATCTCGTATTTCATGTCCACGTTTTCTGGCGACGCGCAAAGCGCGGATAAGCACACGGTGGCGCGCAAGAGCACCCTCGTCAGTATCGTGCTGAATGTGGTGCTTGCGACGTTTCAGATCGCCGTGGGTGTGGTTGCGCATTCGCAGGCATTGATTGCCGATGGCGTCCATTCGATTTCCGATTTGATCTCGGATTTTGTCGTACTGGTTGCGAATCGCCATAGTGGTGCATCGCCGGATGCCGATCACAATTACGGACACAGCCGCTACGAGACGGTCGCATCGCTGTTCCTCGGGGCGATCCTGATCGCGGTCGGTATCGGCATGCTCTGGCGCGCGGGCAACCGTCTCGTGAACCTCGAGAACATTCCGGCCGTCCATTTTTCCGCACTGATCGTCGCGCTGACCGTGCTCGTGTCGAAAGAGGCGCTGTTCCGCTACATGCTGCGCGAGGCGCGGCGCGTGCGGTCGGCGATGCTCGTCGCGAACGCGTGGCATGCGCGCTCGGATGCCGCGTCGTCGCTCGTCGTCGCGATCGGCATCGTCGGCAGCCTCGCCGGCGTGCGGCTGCTCGACCCGATCGCCGCCGCGATCGTCGGCTTCATGGTCGCGCGCATGGGCTGGACGTTCGGCTATGACGCGTTGCAGGACCTGTCGGATCGCGCGCTCGACACGTCCGCGTCGGCCGAGATCCGCGCGCTGCTCGTGGCCACGCCGGGCGTGCGCGACGTGCACGAGTTGCGCACGCGCAAGATGGGCGATGCGGCGCTCGTCGACGCGCACATCCTCGTCGATCCGATGATCTCCGTATCCGAAGGGCACTACATCGCGGAAACCGCGCGTGCGCGCGTGCTGCGCGACCCGCGCGTGCTCGACGCGCTGATCCACGTCGATCCCGAGAACGACGTAGCGCGCCGTCCGGCGCTCGCGTTGCCGCCGCGCGCCGAGATCGCGACGCGGCTCGAGGCCGCGCTCGCGCAGCGCGGGCTGCATCCGGCCGCGATCAACCTGCACTATCTGAGTACGGGGCTCGAGATCGACGTGACGCTGGACGCCGGCGCGGGCGACACCGACGCGGCGCTGGCCGGTCGGCTCGATGTAGACACGCTCAAGCGCCAGTTCGGCGCGCGCCGGATCGGATTCACGCGCGGGTTGCCCGCGCAGCCGTGAGCGGCGCAGGCGGCCGCGGGCCGCGCGTTACAGCGGCAACTGCGTGTCGAACTTGATTTCGCGCAGCACAACGCTCGTGCGCACCTGCGACACCGCCGGGATCTTGAAGATCCGTTCGTGCAGGAAGACGTCGTAGGCCTTGATGTCGGGCGCGACGATCTTGAGGATGTAATCGGCTTCGCCCGTCGTGCTGTAGCACTCGGTCACTTCCGGGCAGGTCGCGATTTCACGCTCGAACTGCTCGACGCCGCCTTCGTTGTGGCGGGTCAGGTGCACGTGCGCGAGCGCACACACGTGCAGGCCGAGCTTCTCGCGATCGAGCAGCGCGGTGTAGCGCTGGATCACGCCGGACTGTTCCATGTCCTTGATGCGGCGCCAGCACGGTGTGCTCGACAGGCCGACCTGGTCGGAGATTTCCTGTACGGAACGGCGCGCGTCGAGCTGCAACAGGCGAAGGATTTTTTGCGAAAAGGAATCGAGCGTCACCTGCGCCTCCATGCGGCAGCTACAACATGCTCAATGTTAGAGGGCCGGGAAAGGAAAGGCAATCTGGCGGCGTGCCGGTGAGCGAGATTCTCTAATTTGCGCGCGGATCCGTGGGGTTTTGTCCCGCCCCTGCCTGTTCCGACCGGTCGGTATCGGATACCGCGAGGCCCGCGAGCGCCGCCTGCTGACGGCGCAGGTCGGCGAGCATGTTGCAGAACAGCGTGCCTTGCTCGATCGCGTCGTCGAGCGCGACGTGCGTGTGCGGATGATCGTCGAACCAGTGCTTCGGAAAGCGCGGCTTGATCGCCTTGCGGTACGGCAGGCCCGTCATCGCGAACGCGAGCGTCTTGATGTCGAGCGCCGACCACGAGAACGGGCAGCGCCCGGTGAAGCGCATCATGTACCAGAACATGAACGTGAAATCGAAGCCGGCCGGCATCGCGACGAACACCGGCTTGCCCGGCAGCGCCTCGACCCACTCGACGTACGCGACGAGCGCGGCCTCGGGCGCCTGCAGGTCGCGCCGGCACGCGGCCCACGCTTGCGGTTCGGTCTTCCACCACGCTTCCTGCACCGGATGGGCGTGAGCGCCCGGCAGCGTCTCGAGGTTCGCGGAGAACGTCGCGATCAGCTGCTTGTCCTCGGTATAGGCGGCCGACGCGAAGCTCAGCATCGAGTGCGGGCCGGGAATCGGGCCGTCGGCCTCGACGTCGGTGCTGACGTAGATTTCGGGAATGGCGGTCTGGTTCATCCGAACACCTTGTCGGACACGAACGGATTCGTGCGGCGCTCGTCGCCGAAGGTCGACACCGGGCCGTGGCCCGGGACGAACGTGACGTCGTCGCCGAGCGGCCACAGCTTCTCCTTGATCGAGCGCACGAGGTCCGCATGGTTGCCGCGCGGGAAATCGGTGCGGCCGATCGAGCCGGCGAACAGCACGTCGCCGACGATCGCGACGCGATGCGCGCGGCTGAAGAACACGACGTGGCCGGGCGTGTGGCCCGGGCAGTGATAGACCTCGAGCGTCTCGTCGCCGACCTGCACGGTGTCGCCGTCGTTCAGCCAGTGGTCCGGCTCGAACGTCTCGGCGGCCGGGAAGCCGAAGCGCTGGCTCTGCGTCGGCAGCTGCTCGATCCAGAAGCGCTCGTCTTCCTGAGGCCCGACGATCGGCACGCCGTAGCGCGTCGCGAGCGCCTTCGCGCCTCCGCAGTGATCGATGTGGCCGTGCGTGAGCAGCACCTTCTCGAGCTGCACGTTCTGCCGCGCGATCTCCTCTTCGATCCGTTCGAGATCGCCGCCCGGATCGACGACGGCGGCGCGGCCGGTCTTTTCGCAGACGATCAGCGAGCAGTTCTGCTGGAACGGCGTGACCGGAATGAGCGTGACTTTCATGGAGACACCGGCGGCTAAAAGGAGCGATTGTACCGGTCGCGCGCACGGCCTGCCGCTCCTGCGGCGCAGCGCCGGACGCGCGCGTGCGGGCAATCCCCGAGCATCCCGATTGTTACCGCCATAGAGAGAATCAATGGTCCGGGCGGGGGCCTTTTCGAGATGACCTTTTGATTTATGTATAATGCCGCCCATTGCGCGTGAATTTCACGCAATTCGCTGGTGTTTCGGCCCCGTTAAATGAGGGCGTCGGATTCACCGTCAAGCATCGACCGCCGGGGAGTCCGGCGGTGTATCCAGCACCGAGCATTCGGTGCTCACGTCTTGTCCGGCCGGGTGCTGCGCGCCCGTCTGCGGCCTTGCTGCCGCGCCGCCGGATGAGGCCTGTGCCGCCGTTCCTGTGCGTTGGCTGTACGCGACGCGCGCGAACGTGAAAGCCATGTTCGATGGCGGCATGTGGGGTCTGGTCAGGCTGCCGGGGACAGGTTGCGCCAGACGTGAAAACTAATCAGGACGGTTGCGGCAGAGACGAAAGCCGCGCCCATGCTAGCCGCCTGCTCGCATCCGAGCGGGGCGTGCCCGCATTTGCCGTCCGGGCCGTGTATCCGCGTTGTTGAGCAGCGTTGTATCGGTGCGGCCCGAACCACAAGGCGACACGTCGATGAATTTTCGTTTTCCGACTCGATTCGGGACCATTGCATTATTTTTTGCGCTGACGGGCTGTGCGGTGCCATCCAGCCAGACCACCGGCAGCGCCAACCAGAAGAACGCGGTCAGCAAGACGGCCGCGGCCGCCAAGGCGGACGACGACAAGCAGCAACTGAGTTTCGATTCTGCGCTGGCATCGATGCCGGCTGCCGACAGCAAGGACGCGAAGAAGTCGTCGCTGGCGGACGCCGAGCCGATCGACGGCAAGGACGTGTCCGACTTCCGCCAGACGGGCCGGGCATCGTGGTATGGCCGGGATTTCCACGGCCGCCGCACCGCGAACGGCGAGCGCTTCAACATGAACGCGCTGACCGCCGCGCACCGCACGCTGCCGTTGTCCTCGTACATCAAGGTGACGAACTCGTCGACCGGCAAGTGGGTCGTCGTGAAGGTCAACGATCGCGGGCCGTACAAGCGTGGCCGCGTGCTCGACCTGTCGTATGCCGCTGCCAGGGTGATCGGCCTCGTGCACTCCGGCACGGGTCGCGTGAAGATCGAAGGGCTGTCGCCGCAGGAAGCGCGCGAGGCACGCGACGAAATGCTCGCGTCGCTATCGTCGAAGTAACGCGGCGGTTCGTCCGCTCATGCAAAAAGGGCTGCCTTCGGGCAGCCCTTTTGCGTTTTCGCGGGTCGGGCGGCGCGTGCCGCCCGCGCTCGCCCGTCAGTCTTCCATCAAGCCTTCCTTCAGCACGAGCGCGCGCGCATACAGCGTGTTGCGCGACGCGCCCGTCAGCGCGGCCGCGAGCTTCGCCGCGCTCTTCACCGGCACTTCTTCCAGCAGCAGCTTGAGCAACGCGTCGTGCGCGGTGTCGTCGGCTTCGCCGCTGTCGGCCGGCGCGCCTTCGACGACCAGCACGAACTCGCCGCGCTGCCGGTTCGCATCGCCGTCGAGCCAGCTCTGTCCTTCGGCCAGGGTGCCCTGGAACAGCTGCTCGTGTAGCTTGGTGAGCTCGCGTGCGATCAGCAGCCGGCGCGCGGGGCCGAACGCGTCGGCGAGGGCGGCGACGGTGTCGGCGATCCGGTGCGGCGCTTCGTAGAACACCAGCGCGTACGGGTGCCGCGCGAGCGCCTGCAGCGCGTTCGCGCGCTGCTTCGCCTTCGGCGGCAGGAAGCCCGCGAACGTGAACGCGCCGGCCCAGTCGCCCGTCACGCTCAGCGCGGTCACGGCCGCGCTCGCGCCCGGCAGCGGAATCACCGGGAAGCCGGCCGCGCGCACGGCGTCGACGAGCCGCGCGCCGGGGTCCGAAATGCCGGGCGTGCCGGCGTCCGACACGTACGCGACGCGTTCGCCGGCGCGCAGCAGCTCGATCACGCGCAGCGCCGCTTCGCGTTCGTTGTGCTCGTGCACGGCGACGAGCGGTTTGGAGATCCCGTAGCGGGCCAGCAGCTGGCCCGTGTTGCGGGTGTCTTCGGCCGCGATGCGGTCGGCGAGGCCGAGCACGTGCAGCGCGCGCAGCGTGATGTCGGCGGTGTTGCCGATCGGCGTCGCGACCACATAGAGCGCGGCGTCCGGGTAGTGCTGCGTTTGCGCGAGTTCGAGGAGGGCAGTCATGGCAGGCAATGCGCGCAATCGCGGCGCAAGCGGAACAAGGACGGCATTGTGCCACGCGGCGCCGGCCGCGCCGGCTAGCGGGCGCGGTTTGCCGCGCGGCGGCGGCAACTTTTCCGGCGCGGCAGGATCCAGATCGGTCGGCGCGACGTTCGAGCAGCGCGCGCGGCAGTTCCTTGAACGCCGCGGTCTCGCGTTCGTCGCGGCCAACGTGACGATGCGCGGCGGCGAGCTCGATCTCGTGATGCGCACGCCCGACGGCACGCTCGTGTTCGTCGAGGTGCGCGCGCGGCGCAGCACTCGGCACGGTGGTGCGGCCGCGAGCGTCGGCTGGCGCAAGCGGCGGCGTCTGGTCGCGGCCGCGCTTCATTTCTGGGTGCGGCACGGCGCAGGTGCCGCGTGCCGTTTCGACGTCGTCGCGTTCGAGGCCGGCCGGCTCGAGTGGCTGCATGACGCATTTCGTGCCGACGATGTGTAGCCGCGAGCTGTGACGAGATGTAAAGAGTTCTTGCCATACCGCTGGAGACGGTGCCGGAGTGCGGTAAACTCGCCGCACCCATGACGTTGCGTGCTGCGTGCCACGCGCCCAGTTCACCAGGAATCGATGTCAGTCGAACGTATTCAGCAACATTTTCGCGACAGCGCCGCGCTTCACGCCGAAGCGGCCGATGCGCTGTCGCTGCCGATTGCAGCCGCGGTCGACGCGATGTTCGCCGCGCTGGCGAACGGCAACAAGATCGTTGCATGCGGTGACGGCCTGTCGGCCGCCGCCGCGCATTACCTCGCCGTGTCGCTCGTCGGCGGCTTCGAGCGCGAGCGTCCGGGCCTGCCGGCGATCGCGCTGGCCACCGATGCGTCGCAGAGCGGCCTCACCGGGGCGGCCGCTGCCGATCAGCTGTTCGCGCAGCAGGTGCGCGTGCTCGGGCAGACCGGCGACATCCTGCTGGTGCTCGACGCGAGCGGCGCGTCGCCGCGCGTGCTGGCCGCGATCGACGAGGCGCACGAGCGCGAGATGACCGTCGTCGCGCTGACGGGCGGCGACGGCCATGCTGTCGCAGCCGCGCTGTCCGATACCGATATTCCAATCAGCGTGCCCGCCTCGCGCGCGGCGCACGTCCACGAAGTCCATCTGCTGACCATCCACTGCCTGTGCGACGGCATCGACGCGATGCTGCTGGGTGAGGATTGAACGAAGGAGAGCCGTCGATGAATCAAAGCCGCGTCAAACAGACGCTCGTCAGAACCACGTTGCTCGCCGCGCTGACGGCGGGCCTCGCGATGTCGCTGCAGGGCTGCGTGCTCGGCGTGCTGGGTGCGGCGGCCGGCGGCGGCGCGCTGATCGCGACCGATCGCCGTACGCTCGGCGCGCAGACCGAGGATCGCGAGATCCAGGTCAAGTCGCTCACGCAGATCAACAACGGGCTGCCGGACCAGTCGCACGTGAACGTCACGGTGTTCAACCGTCGCGTGCTGCTGACGGGCGAAGTGCCGAATGACGCATCGAAGCAGCGCGCCGAGGAAATCGTGCGCGGCATCAACAACGTGAGCGCGATCGTCAACGAGCTGTCGGTCGAGCCGGCATCGTCGCTGTCGTCGCGCGCGAACGACTCGTACCTCGAAGGGCGCGTGAAGTCCGAGCTGATCGCGACGAAGGGGCTGTCGGCGAACTATTACAAGGTCGTCAGCGAGCGCGGCAACATCTACCTGCTGGGTCTCGTGACGGTCGACGAAGGCAATCGCGGCGCGGACGCGGCGAGCCAGGTGCCGGGCGTCGAGAAGGTCGTGAAGGTGTTCCAGTACATCAAGCCGCAGGACGCGCAGGCGTTGCAGGCAGCGTCGCCGAGCACTGCGTCCGGCGCGCAGGCCGCCGCCGCGCCCGCGGACGCCGCGACGGTCGGTGCGGTGCCCGATGCATCGGTCCAGTCCGCCCCGCTGCAACCGCCCGCGCCGATCTCGAATTCGTCGAGCGTGCATCCGGGCAACCCGAAGGCAACGCCGCAATGAAGTCGATGCAAATCAGAATCAAGCAGTGGTTCGTGCAGGGCGCCGCGGCCGGTGCGCTCGCGGCCGGCGCGCTCGGCACCGCGCACGCGGATGTCGGCGACGGCCTGAAGGTCGCGCGCAGCAATGCGTGCATGGGCTGCCACGCGGTGGACCGCAAGCTCGTCGGCCCGTCGTTCAAGGACATCGCCGCCCGCTACAAGTCCGATCCGCAGGCCGTTGCGAAGCTGTCGAAGAAGGTGAAGGACGGCGGCTCCGGCGTCTGGGGCGCGATTCCGATGCCGGCGCACCCGCGCCTGAGCGACGCGGATCTGCGTTCCGTGGTCGATTGGGTGCTGGCCGGCGCGCCGTCGAAGTGACCCGTCGGGGGTGAGGCAAGCCCTATTGCCAAGCGCGGAAATGCATGTGTATGATGGTTGTCTGTTGGGGCGGTAGCTCAGCTGGGAGAGCGTCGCGTTCGCAATGCGAAGGTCGGGAGTTCGATCCTCCTCCGCTCCACCAACGGAATCCGAAGGGCTCGGTCGCAAGACCGAGCCCTTTTTGTTTTCCAGCATGCCGCGCATAGCGCCGGCGCCCCGTGTATCCCTTTCGACGCGGCCCGCTCCTATTCGGCCGCGTCGTGATCGTGCGCCGCCCCCGCCAGCCCCTGCCTCGTCGCGTGGTAGTGCCGTCGCGCCTTCGCGACGTTTCCGCAGGTTGCCATGTCGCACCACTTGCGACGCCCGGTCTTCGACCCGTCGATGAACAGCCACGCGCAATTCGGCCCCGCGCACATTCGGAGCCGGCCGTCCGGTATCGCGTCGAGAAGCTTCACGGCGTCGAGCGCAATCCGCTCGGCGGGCAGGTGCAGATCCGCGTCGCCGCGCGTATCCGGCGCGTAGCCGAATGCCACTCGTCCAGCCGTCGCGACCAGCCGCTGCCTGTTCACCGCCCTCCGCCACGCGTGCTCCAGCGTGGCGAGATCTGCTGCGGCCGGCGATGCGCGGTGTGCGAGCGCATCGAAGATCCCGAACAACGCTTCACGCAGGCCCTTGGCATCGCGCAACGCGCGGTCGGCCGCCGCCGGGGCTTCGGCCGCGCGGGCCGCGAGCCGCTTCAGGTCGAGCGCGGGGAGCAAGGTCGCCGACGCCAGCCACGCCAGATACGCGTCGTAATCGGGCAGCCAGTCGCGCGGCGTGTCGTCGCGGCCGGTCACCGTGTTGACGAAGTCGAGGACGGCGTGACCGCCGATGAAATCGCGCGCCACGAACGTGTGCGCTTCCATAACCGGTGAAGTCATTGACATGGGTTAAATCGATGCTAACCTTTGATGGCATTTTTACAGGTTATCACGCCCGACGACCGCGATTGCGCGAGGAGAAGTCATGACGGAGCCGACCGCTTCATCCGACCTGCAGGCCGAACATTCATCAACCGGCGTCATTCGGCCGATCGAACTCATCGCCGCGCCGAGCAGCCTCGGCCTGAAGCCGAACGGCGCCGGCCGCGAGCCCGACACGTGGCGCGGCCCGGACGCGCTGCTCGCCACCGGCCTCGCCGCGCGTCTGGGCGCGCGCGTCGCGTGGCTTCCGCATCCTGCCTACGCGTTCGAGCCGCAACCCGGCACCCGCATCCGTAACGGCATGTCGATCCGCGCGTTCTCGCTGGAACTCGCCGCGCACGTCGCCGGTGCGCTCGCACGGGGCGCCTTTCCGATCGTGCTCGGCGGCGACTGCAGCATCCTGCTCGGGTGCCTGCTGGGCAACCGGCACGCAGGGGGCCGCGGGCTCGTCCACGTCGACGGGCACAGCGACTTCTTCCATCCGGGCAATTACGACACGGCGACGCGGCTCGGCTCCGCGGCCGGGATGGATCTCGCGCTGGCGACCGGCCGCGGCGAGCCGCTGCTGACGTGCTGGCCGGACCTCGATGGTCCGCTCGTCGACGATCGCGACGTATGCCAGGTCGGCGAGCGCGACGCGGAAACCGCCGAGTTCGAGGCGGCCTACGGCGATATCGTTCGAACGGCGATCACACAAACGACGATCCAGCAGTTGCTCGCGCGCGGGCCTGCCGCGGTCGCTGGCGAACTCGTCGACTGGCTGCACAGGCGCGCGCTTCGACAGGTGTGGTTGCACGTCGATCTCGACGTGCTCGATCAGTCGCAACTTCCTGCCGTGGATTCGCCCGGCTCGCCGGGGCTGGACTTCGATGGGCTCGATGCATTGCTCGGGCCGCTCGTCGCGTCCGGGCGCGTTGCTGGGATCGACTTCACGATCTACGACCCGGGGCTCGATCCCGGGCTGGCGCATGCGGACCGGATCGCGCGCAGCATCGCGCGGAGCGCGGCCGCGCTGCCGGGTGCGCGGAGCCGATAGTGCGGGCCGCCTGACGGAAGACGCCTGACCGCCGACGCGAACGCGTGCCTATTGGCGACGCCCGAAACTCGGCCGCTTCCGACTCGCCGCGCGCTGAAGACGCATAGCATGCAGGAGCCCATCTGGGGCGTACCGAACCGTAACGGTTGGGCGCAATTTGATCGGGGGCTCCGTTACACCCTTATCGGCATCTCCTCACGTGACAGCTCTGCAATTTTCAACGGACACGAGTCGTATTCTGCTGGCGGAGTCCTCCGTCACCGGTTGACCGGAAACTGCTCCGCATTGCCCAATTCGCCGGATGATAATGGCGGAGTAGTGCGGCATGGCCTCGGTGACGATCGATATGGGGTTCGGCAGGCGAGCGACGCTGTCCACCGACGGTGGATCACGACAGTCGCTCGAACACCGCTCCGCTGTCTTGGAATTGATGCTCCATTGGCCGAAGTACACGGGGCTGACGACAGGCGCTGCCGGCTTTCTTCGGGAATTGCAGCTTGGTCTATTCAAAGGCGATCCGGTTGCTGCGCTGAAATCAGCGATCGAGGACGGACGAGTGTCGGTATCCATCGACCGTGCGGTGCCAAGTATTGGCGGTGTTGCCGATCAACCGTCGACACGGCCGTTTTCACGGCGCCTTCGGCGCGCAAGCGTGCCGTCGGTGCCCGCATTACCGGTAGACAAGCCGCTTCCGGAGTGGGCAACGTGGAGCGACGTATCTGCCGACTCGTTGATCGATTATCTGGAAGGCGTTGTCGCTGAAGGGCACACAGCCGAGTTTGCGCAACGTGCCGATACTTTGCTCGGGGATGCGCATCCGTTCGATTACGTTGGTGGGGCAGCGAGCGATGGCGTCGAATCATTGGCCGCCTCGACCAACAACCCGAACTTTGCGGCAAAGATGCTCGGGTACGATCGCAAGACGTTCGGGCAGATGCTGCATGTGCTGAAGCCGGCAAACGGCTTGGGACCAGCCGACAATCTCATCTTTCACGACAGCGGAGACGTCGAGTTCAAAGGCGTAATTCTGGACAACATTCATGACTATGCACCCTGACTCTCCGGCGCCTTCTGAAAACATCTTCGCATACGCGACGTTCATTATTTCGTCGGAGGACGTGCACCCGGACACGTGGACCGCCTTTTTCGGCGTCTTCCCCAGTCGAACGATCACGCGAGGAAAGCCCTATCTGCTACCGTCGGGACGCCTCGGTTCGCGGCCCGGAAAGCTCAACCTTTGGGCGTTGGAAAGCAAGCCTGCTGTTCGTAGCGATCGATTGGAGCCGCATCTTCGGTACCTGATCGACCGCCTCTCATTGCCCCGCGACGATCTCCGTGAGCGCATCGAACGGGCTGGCGCGCGCATGCGATTCTTCTGCTACTGGGACAACGAGACGGGTAATCGTGTGCCTTATGTGTCGGAGGCCACGCGCAAGCTCATTGAATCGATCGGGGGCGTGCTCGAAATCGATGAATACCGATAACGTGCATGGGTTCGGCGCAAAGCGCAGCGCAATGCAATGCGTAGTGCATCGGCCGCCGAGCCGGCGACCGGCTCGCGCGGTTTGCGCATGAGGCCGGCTGCAGCCGCCATCACCCGCGCCCGAAACTCGGCCGCTTCGGATCATACGTCCACCCCGGCACCAGATACCGCATCGCCATCGCATCATCGCGCGCCGTGCCGCCCACCTCCCGATACAGCGCATGCGCGGCCTCGACCTGCGCCATGTCGAGCTCGATCCCGAGCCCCGGCCGCTCGGGCACGGCCACCTGGCCGCCGACGATCTCGAGCGGTTCGCGCGTGAGCCGCGCGTCGCCTTCCTGCCAGATCCAGTGCGTGTCGATCGCGGTGATCGTGCCGGGCGCCGCCGCGGCCGCGTGCGTGAACATCGCGAGCGACACGTCGAAGTGATTGTTCGAGTGCGAACCCCACGTGAGCCCCCAGTCGCGGCACAGCTGCGCGAGCCGCACCGAACCCTGCATCGTCCAGAAGTGCGGATCGGCGAGCGGGATGTCGACCGCCTGCAGCCGCACCGCGTGATCCATCTGCCGCCAGTCGGTCGCGATCATGTTGGTCGCGGTCGGGATGCCGGTCGCCCGCCGGAACTCGGCCATCACCTCGCGGCCCGAGTAGCCGGCTTCCGGCCCACACGGGTCCTCCGCGTACGCGAGCAGATGACCTTGCCCGCGGCACAGCGCGACCGCTTCGTCGAGCGACCACGCGCCGTTCGGGTCGAGCGTCGCGCGGGCGTCGGGAAAGCGCGCCTTGATCGCCGCGATCGCCTCCATCTCGTCCGCGCCGGCCATCACGCCGCCCTTCAGCTTGAAATCGGCGAAGCCGTAGCGTTCGACCGCGGCCTCGGCCTGCTGCGCGATCGCGGCCGGCGTGAGCGCGGCTTCGTTGCGCAGGCGGAACCACGGATCGGTTGCCTGCGTTTCGTCGCGATACGGCAGGTCGGTGCGGCGCCGCTCGCCGATGTAGAACAGGTACGCGAGCATCGGCACCGCGTCGCGCTGCTGCCCTTCGCCGAGCAACGCGGCGACCGGCACGTCGAGATGCTGGCCGAGCAGGTCCAGCAGCGCGGCCTCGATCGCGGTGATCACGTTGTCGAGCCGCAGGTTGATCTCGTGCGGCTGGCGCAGCACGGCCGCCTCGCCGGCCGACGTCACTTCGTGCTGGATCGTGCGGCCGGCGCCCGCCGCCGCGCCGGACAGCGCCGCGCGCACCGCGTTGAGCGTCGCCTGGTAACGCCCGATCGACTGGCCGACGACGAGGTCGGTCATCCGTTCGAGCGCATGCCGGATGCCTTCGCCGCCGGGCACTTCGCCGACGCCCGTGTGGCCGCTGCTGTCGTCGAGGATCACGAGGTTTCGCGTGAAATACGGCGCGTGCGCGCCGCACAGGTTCAGCAGCATGCTGTCGCGGCCGGCGACGGGGATCACCTGCATGCGCGTGACGCGCGGCGTGCCGGCACGGCGGGATTCGGACATCGGTTCGCTCCTGGTTCCGGTGATGCACGGGCCGCCGGACGCGCCGGCGCGGCCCGCGCCGTTCAGTTCAGTTCAGCTCGACGCGGCGAATTTCGCCGACGACGAACAGATAGCAGATCACGGCGACGAGCGCGTGCGCGACGACATACACCAGCGCGCCGTTGAACGAGCCGCTGCGGTCGACGATATAGCCGATCGCGATCGGCGTCGTGATGCTGGAAAGATTGCCGCAGGTGTTGAGCAGCGCGCCGCTCAGGCCGGCGATCTGGCGCGGCGCGGTGTCGGCGTTGACGGCCCAGCCGAGCGCGCCGAGGCCCTTGCCGAAGAACGACAGCGCCATGAACAGCACGACAAGCACGTGCGAGTCGGTGTAGTTGCAGACGATCATCGACATCGACAGCAGCATGCCGATCACGATCGGCACCTTGCGCGCGACCGACAGCGACCGGCCCTGCTTGAGCAGCCCGTCGGACACGAGGCCGCCGAGAATCCCGCCGAGGAACCCGCACACGGCCGGGATCGACGCGACCAGCCCCGCGTTGAGGATCGACATACCGCGCGCCTGCACGAGATAGACGGGAAACCACGTGATGAAGAAGTAGGTGAGCGCGTTGATGCAGTACTGCGCGACGTACACGCCGACGAGCATCCGGTTCCTCAGCAGGGCCTTCACGTGACGCATCGACGGGCCGCCGTCGCGCGCGCCGGTCGCCTGGTCGATGTTGACGAGCGCGCCGCCTTCGGCGAGGTAGTCGAGCTCCGCATCGTTGACGCGCGGGTGCGCCTTCGGGTCGTACATCGTGCGGTTCCACACCAGCACGAACGCGAAGCCGAGCACGCCCATCACCGCGAACACCGACTGCCAGCCGAACGCGTGCACGAGCCAGCCCATCAGCGGCGCGAACACGACGGTCGCCGCGTACTGCGCGGCGTTGAAGATTGCCGATGCGGTGCCGCGTTCGGCGGCCGGGAACCAGGTGGACACGATCCGGCTGTTGGCCGGGAACGACGGCGCCTCGGCCGCACCGACCAGGAAGCGCAGCCCGAACAGCAGCGCGAACGCGGCCGCACCGCTGAAGAAGCCGATGCCGCCCTGCAGCAGCGTGAACAGGGACCAGAAGAAGATGCTGAACGCATAGACGATGCGCGACCCGAAGCGATCGAGCAGCCAGCCGCCCGGCAGTTGCGCGATCACGTACGACCAGCCGAACGCCGAGAAGATGAAGCCCATCTGCACATGGCTCAGGTGCATGGCGCGGGCGAGCGCCGGGCCGGCGATCGCGATCGCCGCGCGATCCGCATAGTTGATCGTCGTGACCGCGAACAGCACGGTCAGCACGAGCCAGCGCACGCGGGTGCGCCGGGCCGTTGCCGACACGGATGCCGGCAATGCGTGAAGCGGATTCATGACTGTCTCCTCCGAAGGGCGGAAGGTGCCGTCGTGCGGCGGCGCGTCGGGTGCGCGCGTCTTTTCGTGGTGGTATTGCCGGCCGGAGACCGGATGTCGATGCCCCGCGAGTCGGGGCGTCCGGATCATTCTGTCATGGCGAATATTGCGCTTTCATGCCAATTGCTGACTTGATCGATTCAGGAATTGAATCAATCGGTGGCGCGTCGAGCAACATTTTTTACCCGGATAATATTGACATTCAATTTATACCCGGATAAAAATAGCGTCATTCTGATTCCAGCCTGCGGGCGACCACGATGACACTCTCCACGCTCCTTCCTTCGTACACGGCCTTCGACGGCCACCGGCGGCTCGTGTCGGGTCCGCTCGCGACGGTCGCGCCTGCGGTCCGGCAGGCTGCCGGCGACGCAACGCCCGGCACGATCCTGATCTTCGACGACGCGACCGGCCGCGCGATCGACCTCGACCTGCGCGGCACGGCGGACGAAGTCCGCGCGCGATACGCGGCGGCGCCAGCCGATGCGTCCGCACCCGCCGGCGAGCCGACCGGCGAGGGCGAACCACGCGGCCGCGGCCGCCCGAAGCTCGGCGTCGTGTCGCGCGAAGTCACGTTGCTGCCGCGTCACTGGGACTGGCTCGCCGCGCAGCCGGGCGGCGCGTCGGTCGCGCTGCGCAAGCTCGTCGAGGACGCGCGGCGCACGCATGCGGCGGCCGACCGGCGTCGCGACGCGCAAGCGCGTGCGTACCACTTCATGTCCGCGATCGCGGGCGACCTGCCGGGTTTCGAGGAAGCCGCGCGTGCGCTGTATGCGAACGACCTCGCGCGGCTGGCCGAGCTGATCGCCGGCTGGCCGGACGACGTGCGCGACCATGCGCTCGCGCTGGCGCGCGGCGATCTGCCGCCGTCGACCGAAGACTGCTGACGGCGCGCCGATGCGATGACCGTATTCGACCTGAACCGGGGTGCGATCGCGCCGGTCGCCGACGAAGTCGACGTCGTCGGGCTGCGCGTGACCGGCACGATCCCGCCCGAACTCGACGGCACGCTGCTGCGCAACGGCCCGAATCCGCCGGGCGGCCGCTTCGACGGGAACGACGTACTGTCGTGGTGGCCGGAAGCGGCGATGCTGCATGCGATCGCATTCGAAAACGGCCGCGCGGCCGGCTACCGGAACCGCTGGGCGCGCACGCGGCGCTGGGCCGCCGTGCATGCACCCGCGCAGGCGCCGCACCTGCCCGACACCAATCCGAACGTGAACCTCCTGCAGCACGCGGGCGAATTGCTGGCGCTGGCCGAAGGCGGCGCGCCGCTCGCGATCACGGCCGCGCTCGACACGCTCGGCGCGCCCGCGCGGCACGCGGCCCTTGGCGGCGCGATGACCGCGCATCCGAAGGTCGATCCGGTGACGGGCGAGCTGATCCTGTTTCGCGCGGACTGGCGCGAACCGTGGCTGCGCTATGGCGTTGCGGACGCGCACGGCGTGCAGCGCGTCGACCTCGCCGTCGACGTGCGCGCGCCGTCGATGATGCACGACCTCGCGATCACCGAAACCCGCAGCCTGCTGCTCGACCTGAATGTCGGCTACGACTTCGCGATGCTGAAGCAGGGGCACCGGATGCCGCTGCGCTGGCACGACGACCGCGACGCACGGATCGGCGTGATCCCGCGCCACGGCGGCGACGTGCGCTGGTTCGGCATCGAGCCGTGCTTCATCCAGCACGTCGTGAACGCGTACGACTGCGACGCGTCGTGCATCGTGCTCGACGTGGTTCGCTATCCGTGGTTCCTGCGGCTCGACGCGCGCACCGGCCGCTTTGCCGACAACCCGCTCGGCGAGCTGTGGCGCTACGTGATCGATACCGCGAACGGGCTGGTCGACGAAGGGCCGCTCGCCGACGGCGGCATCGAGCTGCCGCGCATCAACGAAAGCAGGACGGGGCGCGGCTACCGCTATCTGTATGCGGTCGAGCAGCCGAACAACGCGGAAATGCGCGGCGTGATGCGCTTCGACCACGTGCGCGGCACGACGACGCGTTACGCGGTGCCGGCCGGCGACCAGAACGGCGAGCCGGTGTTCGTGCAGCGCCCGGGCGGTACCGACGAAGACGACGGCTGGCTGCTGGTGGTGGTCTACCGCGCGGCGACGGATACGAGCGACGTCGTGATCCTCGATGCCCGCGCGATCGATGCGGCGCCGGTCGCGACGGTGCACCTGCCGCGTCGCGTGCCCGCCGGCTTCCACGGCGCGTGGGTGCCGCGCGAGCGCCGGGCGTGAGCGGCCGCGCGCGTCACCGCGCGCGCAGCGCGTCGACGATGTTCAGCCGCGCGGCGCGCATCGCCGGCAGGAACCCGCCGACGAGGCCCATCACCAGCGAGAACACCAGCGTCTTCACGACGATCGCGGGCGTCAGCACGAAACGGAACGACAGGTCGGAGAAGGTCTGGAAGTTGGTCGTCGAGAACGACGCGAACTCCATCAGCGACGCGCACGCGAGCCCCGCGACGCCGCCGACGAAGCCGAGCAGCAGCGCCTCCAGCAGGAACGCGGCGAGCACGTTCATGCGCTTGAAGCCGAGCGCGCGCAGCGTGCCGATTTCGGCGGTGCGGTTCGCGACCGATGCGTACATCGTGATCATCGCGCCGATCATCGCGGCGATCGAGAAGATCGTCGACAGCGTGATGCCGAGAATGTTGATGAACCGCGACAGCGCCTTCGACTGGTCGCCATAGAAAGTCTGTTCGCGCTTTGCCTCGTCGGTCAGCCGCGGGTCGACGTCGATATCGGCCTTGAAGCGCGCGAAGCCGTCGGCGCTCGGGATGCGCAGCACCATCGACGAGTAGCTCGTGCGCCGGAACGACTGCATCAGCTGGTCGACGTCGCCCCAGATCTCCGAGTCGAAGCCGCTGCCGCCGGCGTCGAACACGCCGACCACGGTCCAGTCGCGCTGCGCGAAATGCAGGCTGTCGCCGAGCTGGGTGCCGCTGAAGCCTTTCGCGATCGCGCTGCCGACGACGATCTCCGACGAACCCGGCGCGAACGTGCGGCCGGCCACGAGCTTCACGTGCGGTCGCAGTGCGAGGCCGGCCGGCGACACGCCGCGGATCACGACGTTCGACGGCTTGCCGGTCGACGTCTTCACGAGCGAGATCAGCACGACGGCTTCCTTCGACACCCGCGGCCGGCCGTCGGGACCGAGCGCGACGGCCGGATGCATCTCGAGCGCGTTGGCCTGCTGATGGTCGATCGAACTCTGGATCTCGGTTTCGGCGCCCTTGCGGATCACCACGGCGTTGTCGGGCTCGCCGGTCGACACGAGTGTCTTCGTGAGCCCCGCATCGAGCATCTGCACCGTCGCGAACACGAAGATCACGAGCGCCATCCCGCCCGCGGTGAGGGCGGTGGTGAGCCGCCGGGTCCACAGGTTGCGCGCGATGTAGGTCAACGGAATCGCCATGAGCGCGCCTAGCCGATCGCCCGCAGGCCTTCGACCACGCGCACGCGCGCGGCCTGCCACGCCGGCACGAGCGCGGCCGCGATGCCGACCGCGATCGAGCATGCGGCCTGCAGCGCCATCGTCTCGGTCGATACCTTGAACACCGGGAAGATGCCGCCCGCGGCCTGCTTGAAGAGGCTCGCGGCCGGCGGCGTCGCGAGTATCCCGAGCCCGCCGCCGGCCACCGCGATCACCACCGATTCGCCGAACACGATCAGCGCGAGAAAGCCAGGGCCGAAGCCGAGCGCCTTCAGCGTCGCGTATTCGGCGGTCCGTTCACGCGCGCTCATCGCCATCGCGTTCGCCATCACGGCCATGATGATCAGGATCACCACGTACGACACGACGCGGATCGCCGCGATGATCTGGTTCGACATCGCGACGAAGCCGAGCTGGAACGCCTGCTCGGTCTCGGTCAGCGTTTCGGCGAGCGAGTTCTTGAACACCGCGTCGACGTTGCGCGCGATCGCGGCGCCGTCGTCCGGATTCGCGACGCCGAGCACGAACACGCCGACCTGATCGGCCTGCTTCGGCGTGCGCTTGCGCACCGTCTCGTTCAGGTAGTCCCAGTGGAACACCAGCTGGCGCGTGATCGTCGAGTCGTCGCGGCCGTCGAGAATGCCGCGCACGACGAAGTCCCACGTGCCCGGATAGATCGTGCCCTTCAGCGGGATCACGTCGCCGACCTTGAAGCCGAACTGCGTCGCGAGCTGGCGCCCGACCAGACAGCCGCGGCGGTCGCGGTCGTAGTCGGCGCGCTGCTGCGCGGGCAGGAGGAATTCCGGATACAGGTCGAGATAGTTTTCCGATACCGCGAAGCTCGCGAAGAAGTTCTTCGGGTCGCGGTACACGCCGCCGAACCAGTTCGAGCGAACCACGGCCGTCACGCCGTCGACGCCGCGGATCCGGTTCTCGTAGCTGACCGGCAGCGGGAACACGAGCGAGATCGCGTTGCGCGTGACGAGCCGGCCGCTCGACGCGGCGGCCGCGCCCGCGTACCACGCGTCGACCACGGTGTGCAGCAGCCCGAACGCCAGCACCGCGATGGTCAGCCCGAGCACGGTCAAGAGCGTGCGCAGCCGGTGCCGCAGCGCATTGCGCGCGATCAGCTTCAGCACGTACATCGCGCGCGCTCCCGCCGGTCAGACGGCGTGCCCATCGATCAGCTCCCCTTTTTCCAGATGCACGAGCGACTGCGCGGCGCCGGCCGCGTGCGCATCGTGGGTCACCATGATGATCGTCTTGCCGAGCTCGGCGTTCAGCCGCTGCAGCATCGTGAGCACGTCGCTGGCCGACGCGCGGTCGAGGTCGCCGGTCGGCTCGTCGGCGACGATCAGCACCGGATCGGTGATCAGCGCGCGCGCGATCGCGACGCGCTGCTGCTGGCCGCCCGACAGCTCGGACGGGTAATGACTGGTCCGGTCGCCGAGGTTCACCATGTCGAGCACCAGCTCGACGCGCTCGCGCCGTTCGCGGCGCGACAGGTGCGTGAGCATCAGCGGCAGCTCGACGTTCTCGAACGCGGTGAGTACGGGCATCAGGTTGTAGAACTGGAAGATGAAGCCGACGTTCGCCGCGCGCCATTCGGCCAGCTGCGCTTCCTCGAGCCGCGAGATGTCGAGGCCGCCCACGCGCAGCTCGCCGCTGTCGGGCCGGTCGATGCCGGCGACGAGATTGAGCAGCGTGCTCTTGCCGGAACCCGACGGCCCCATCAGCGCGACGAAGTCGCCTTCGCCGATGTCGAGCGTGATGTCGGTCAGCACCGGCACGACCTGGTTGCCGCGCCGGTACGACTTCGCGACGTGGCTGATCTCGACGAGGGGAGGCGAGGCGTCGTTCACGCGCGCCACGCTACTTCTTCGCGACGGTCACTTTCGCGCCGTCCTTCAGCTTCGCGCCCGGCGCGAGCACGACCGTGTCGCCGGGCTTCACGCCGCGAATCGCGACGAGTTCGCCGATCCGCGTGCCGGTCGTCACCGCCGTTGCGCGCACGGTGTCGTCCTTCACGACGAACACGACCGGCCGGCCGTCGCGCTCCACCACGGCGCTCGCCTGCACGGCCGTCACCGGTTGGCGGTCCTGCGCCGACGCGGGCTTCGACAGGAACGCGATCTTCGCGCTCATGTCGGGCAGCACCCGCTCGTCGCGGTCGACGAAGCGCACCTTCACGAGCACCGTCGCCTTCGAGCGGTCGACGGTCGGCACGATGCGCGACACGCGGCCCGCGAAGCGCATGTCGGGCAGCGCGTCGAGCTGGATCTCGCACGGCTGTTCCGCGCGGATCTTCGCGATGTTCGATTCCGCGACGTCGGCCTCGACCTCGAGCGTGTCCATGTCGGCGATCGTCACGACGGCGCCCTTGCTGTCCGACGCCGACGAGAACGGCGTGATGTTGTCGCCGACGTTCGCGTGCTTCGCGAGCACGATGCCGTCGAACGGCGCGCGGATCACCGTCTGGTCGACCGCGACCTGCGCGGCCTGCGCATTCGCTTCGGCGGACGCGATCGCGGCCTGGTCGCTGCCGAGCGTCGCGCGCGCCTTGTTCGCGCGGGCCGTGTCGGTGTCGAGCTGGGCGGCCGGCACCGCGCCCTTCGGGGCGAGCACGGCGCTGCGGCGCAGCGCGATCTGCGCGTCCTTCAGTTCCGCCTGCGCGACGCCGAGGTTCGCGCGGGAGACCAGCACCTGCGCGCGGGCCTGCGCCAGCGAGGCTTCCACGTCGCGGCTTTCGAGCCGCGCGATGATCTCGCCCTTCTTCACGCGCGTGCCTTCGAGCACGCCGAGCCATTCGACGCGCCCCTGGCCCTTCGACGCGACCGCCGCCTTGCGCTGCGGCACGACATAGCCGGTCGCATTGAGCTGGGTGTCGTTCTGGTACGGGTACGCGGACGTGACGGAGGTCGTGTCGACTGTCGGCCGGCCGGTGAGCGCGAGCGCGGCGACGATCGCGACGATCACGAGCACGGCGGCGACCGCATAGCGGACCCACCGGCGCCGGCGGGGCGCGGGCGCGATCGGACGCCGGTCGATTTTCAGTTTGTCCAGATTGTGGTCGGGCAATTTGGGCGCCTCGCGACGGCGGCGGTAGTGTGACCGGCCGCGCTCCGGTTGGGACGGAAGGACGCCAGTATAGCGTCGCCGCGGCGGGCGCGAGAGCCGGTTTGTCGGACGATTGACGCCGGTCGTGGCGGCGCGTCGGGCGGGCCGCAAGCCCGTACGTCGGGGGAAACCCGAGGGTTGGGTGCAGCGTGTCAACTCGCGGTGCGGGCGGTGCGTTATGGACCGAGTGCGTCAGTATTTGCCGCGGCGAAGAGGCGAAAGCCGACCCGCCCGGCGGCGACCGTCAACCCGGCGCGACTGATGTCCCGATGCGGATGCCTCGCATCTCTTACCGGTACGTTTGATTTTTTCTCCGCTAAAGGAAGAACAATGAAGAAGACGCTCGCTTCGATCATGACCGCAGCACTCGCTCTCGCATCGGTTTCGGCATTCGCACAGGCTTCGCAGCCGGTAGACGGCGGCGCGATGGCTCCCGCCTCGGCACCGATGAAGAAGGATCACACCAAGCCGAAGCACGCACTGAAGCAGCACGGCTCGGCCAAGGGCAAGGCGAAGGCCGCAGCCGCTTCGGCAGCCGGCACGAACGACGCAGGCGCAGCAAACTAAGCACGCTTCGTCGGGGCCGGCAGCGCCGGCCGCCCGTCGAGAAACCCCGCACGCTCCGGCCTGCGGGGTTTTTTTACGCGTCCGGTGCGTCCGCCGCGACGGGCGGCAGCGCGCGCATCGCGTCGACCACCGCGCGCATGCGCCGCCAGTGCGACCCTTCCCAGAACACGCGCCGGCACACGTCGCACGCGGCAAAGCGCCGGTGCCGCTGGCGGACACCGGGCGGCACGCGCGGCGCGGCGTCCGCCGCATCGAGCGCGTGCAGCGGCGCGTTGCAGCGCAGGCACAGCCGGAACGGGCGCATGTGCGGCGCGAGGTCGAGCCGCGCGAACAGCTCGTGCAACTGCGCGTCCGGCTGCTGCGCGTGCAGGTAGCAGCCGCGTACGACCGCGCGGCGCTTCAGCAGCTCGCGGTCGCGGGTCAGCACGATCCGGCCTTCGCGCGCGGCGAGCGCGACGAGTTCGTCGTCGCGGTAGTGGTTGTCGTAGCAGGTGTCGAAGCCGGCGAGGCGCAGCAGCTGCGCGAGGCCGCCGAGATGCGCGTCGGCGATGAAGCGCCAGCGCTCGGGTTGCTGCTGTAGCAGCGGCGATTCGGTGGCCGGCCGCGCGCGTTCCGGATGGATGTCGACACGGTCGCCGTCGCCAAGCGGCCGGTCGAGCGCGGCCGGCGCGCCGTTCACGCAGAGCCGGCCGATTTCCGTATGCGGGACGCCGAGCGACTCGACCGCGTGCTTGACCGTCGCATCGCGCGCAAACGCGTGCGCGAACGCGCACTCGCGCTGCGCGCGTGCGAGAAACGCGTTCAGTTCGCCGTGGAAGCGGAAGGTCGCGGTCGCCATGCGCGCAGTATCGCACCGCGCGCGGCCGGTGGCGGGGGGCTGCAGGCCGCCGCCATCTGTGTTTAACTCCCCGCTTCACGGGTCGAAGGAGCGGGAAATGGATCTTGGATTTATCGGACTGGGCGAAATGGGGCAGGCGATCGCGACGAACCTGCTGAAGGCCGGGCACGCCGTGCGGGTCTGGAACCGGTCGCGCGAGCGCGCCGAGCCGCTCGCCGCGTTGGGCGCGCGGATCGTCGCTACGCCGGCCGATGCGTTTCGCGGCGATGCCGTGTTCTCGATGCTCGCCGACGATGCGGCCGCGCGCGAAGTATTCGACGATGCGCTGCTCGCCGACGCGCCGCGCGGCCTGATCCACGTGAACATGGCGACGGTGTCGGTCGCGCTCGCCGAATCGCTCGCGCACGCCCACGCGTCGCGCGGCCTCCAGTACGTCGCCGCGCCCGTGATGGGGCGCCCGGACGTCGCGGCCGCCGCGCGCCTGACGATCATGGCCGGCGGGCCGGCCGAGGCGATCGACCGCGTGCAGCCGCTGTTCGACGCGATCGGCCAGAAGACCTGGCGGTTCGGCTCGCTGCCGCAGCATGCGAACGTCGCGAAGATCGCGGCGAACTTCACGCTCGCGTCGGCGATCGAGACGCTCGGCGAGGCGTCCGCGCTGCTCGGCGCGCACGGCGTCGCGATGCGCGATTTCCTCGACGTGATCACGAACAGCGTGTTTCCGGGGCCGGTCTACGAAGGCTACGGCGGGATGATCGCCGAGCGCAGCTACGAACCCGCGCGTTTCAAGGCGCGCCTCGGGCTGAAGGACGTGCGGCTCGCGCTGCAGGCCGGCGACGCGGTGTCGGTGCCGCTGCCGGTGGCGAGCGTCGTGCGCGACAGCCTGCTCGATGCGCTCGCGCACGGCGGCGGCGAACAGGACTTCGCGGTGCTCGGCGAAGTCGCGCTGCGCCGCGCGGGCCGCTGAGCCGACGCGCGACAGCAACGCCGCGCACGCGGCATAATCGACATTTCGTTTCTCTTTCGGTCGGGGCGGTCATGAACCTGCATACGTGGTGGCTTTTCGTGGCGACGGTGTTCGTCGTGTCGGCGATTCCGGGTCCGAACATGCTGCTCGTGATGACGCACGGCGCGCGGCACGGGCTGCGCCGCTCGTCGGCGACGATGGCTGGCTGCCTGAGCGCGCTGGTGCTGATGCTGGCGGTGTCCGCGGCGGGGCTCGGGGCGGTCCTCGAGGCATGGCCGGCGATGTTCGATGGATTGCGCCTCGCGGGCGCGGCCTATCTGATTTATCTCGGCGTGAAGGCGTGGCGCGCCCGCATCGACGACGCGCCGGCCGGCGACGTCGACGCCGTTTCGCAGGGCGCGTCGGCATCGCGCTGGACGCTGTTCCGCAATGGTTTCCTGGTCGCGGGCAGCAACCCGAAGGCGATCCTGTTCGCGGCCGCGCTGCTGCCGCAATTCATCAATGCAGCCGAGCCGACGCTGCCGCAATTCGGCATCCTCGTCGTCACGTTCGCGGTGATCGAGGTGAGCTGGTATCTCGTCTACGCGTCGTTCGGCACGCGCATCGGCGCGACGCTGAAGAGCCAGAGCGTCGCAAAGGTCTTCAACCGGCTGACGGGCGGCATCTTCGTCGGCTTCGGCGCGATGATGGCGCTGGTTCGCCACTGATTCCGGCCGCGCGGCCCGCCGCACGCCCCGCACCTCGTCAGAGGGCGGGGCGTTTTCACATCGGGAGCGCGTCACGCGCGCGGCCGCACGGTGATGCCGCTGCGGCGCCCGGCCGACACGCCGAACGCGGCGGCCGCGCCTGCGAACGCGAAGCCGACACCGCACACGGCGCTCCACCCGCCCAACGCCCACGCGCTGCCCGCGAGCGCGGCGCCCAGCGCGCCGCCGACGAAGAAAAGCCCGACGAACAGCCCGTTCAGACGCCCGCGCGCGGCCGGGTTCAGCAAATTGATTTCCCTGCGGCCGATCGTCTGGTCGACGATCACGCCTGCATCGAGCAGCGCCGCGCCGCCGGCCAGCAGCGCCAGCGCGACGTCGCGATGCGCGTGCGCATCGAAGCCGAACCAGCCGGCGCCGGCGATGCCGAGCACGGTGAGCGCCGCGAGCATCGTCACGTGGGCGAGGCGCTGCGCGGCCGGCCCATGGCCGCGATCGCCGGCGCGCCCGGCCAGCGGCGTGACGATCGCGCCGCTCGCGCCGGCGAACGCGAACAGCGCGATTCCGTGCAGGTCGAGGCCGAACGGCGGCTGCGCGAGCCGCAGCCCGACGGCGGTCCAGAACGCGCTGAACGCGGCCATCGCGAGCGCGGCCGACAGCGCATGCCGGCGCAGCACCGGTTCGTCGGCCAGCAGGCGGCCCATCGAGGCGAGCAGCGCACGATAGCTGGCCGTCACCGACGGCACGCGTGGCGGCAAGCGCAGCGCGAGCACCGCCGCGATCGCCGCATTCGCGAGCGCGGCCAGCGCGTAGAACGCGCGCCAGCCGGCCGTGCCCGCGATCAGGCTCGCGAGCGGCCGCGACAGCAGGATGCCGAGCATCAGCCCGCTCATCACGTTGCCGACCGCGCGCCCGCGCTGCGCTTCGGGCGCCATCGACGCGGCCATCGGCACCAGCATCTGGATCACGCTCGACGCGGCGCCGGCGGCCAGCGTCGCGAGCAGGAACACGGTGCCGGACCGCGTGAAGGCCGGCAGCGCGAGCGCGGCTGCGCACGCGACGAGCGTCACGACGATCAGGCGGCGGTTCTCGAGCAGATCGACGAGCGGCACCAGCAGCACGAGGCCGGCCGCGTAGCCCAGCTGCGGCAGCGTCGCGACGAGCCCGGTGAGGCCGGGCGGCAGCCGCAGGTCGGCGCTGATCGGGCCGGTCAGCGGCTGCGCGGCGAACAGGTCCATCACGATCACGCCGACCGTCGCGGCGAAGAAGAGCGTCATGCCCGCGCTCAGCGCGGGCGGTGCGCCGAGCGCGGAGCGACCGGCGGCGGGGTGGGAGTCGGCAGGGCAGTTCATCGGAAGCCTGGGGAGCAGAGCGAAGGAATCCCCATCGTAGGTGGCCGATGTTTATGCGACAATTGAAATATGTCTAACATGATTATGCGAGTTTGCTTTGAATACGCGTGATCTCCAGGCGTTCGTCGCGGTCGTCGACAGCGGGTCGATGGTCGCCGCCGCCGCGAAGCTTCATCTGACGCAGCCGGGCCTCACGCGGCGCGTGCAGAACCTCGAGACGCTGCTGGGCATGCCGCTGCTCGAGCGTCAGAGCAAGCCGCTGAAGCCGACCGCCGCCGGCCGCGACGTCTATGCGCTCGCGCGCAACGTGCTGGGCGCGGTCGACGAATTGATGGCGGCCGGCGCACCGGACAGCGAGCCGTCAGGTGAACTGCGCATCGGCGTGCCGCCGTTCCTGTCCGAGCTGGCGCTCGAGCAGCCGATCGACCGGCTGCGCGACGCGTTTCCGCGGCTCACGCTGCGCGTGACGGCCGGCTGGTCGCCGGCGCTCGTGCAGGGCATCGAGCGCGGCACGCTCGATGTCGCGACGGTGATGGCGCCGGCCGGCGCGGCGCTGCCCGACGCGCTGACGGCCACGCTGCTCGGCACGCAGCCGACGGTGCTCGTCGCCGCGCGCGATTTCCCGCTGCCGGACGGCCCGCTGTCGCTCGACGTGCTGTCGCGTTTCCCGTGGGTGCTGAGCCAGGACGGCTGCGGGATGCGTTCGGCGCTGAGCCGTGCGCTCGGGGCGGCCGGGCTGCCGTTCGACGTCGCGGTCGAGGCGTTCGGTTCGGAGTTGCAGCTGTCGCTCGTCGCGCGCGGCGCCGGCATCGGCATCGCGCCGCCGAACGCGCTGGCGCGCAGCGCGCATCGCGACGCGCTGAGGGTGGTGGAAACGGCGGGGCTGGAGACGCGGATCAACGTGTGGGTCGTGCACGGCGCGCTGCCGGGCCGCCTGACGCGGCCGGTCGCGCTGCTGCGCGACGCGCTGGCAGGCGTGCTCGACAGGGAGAACAAGAAGGGGTCGGAGTCGAACTAGCGATCTAGAGTGCGCATTCGAGGGAAAATCCTGATTTTCTCGACGGAAATGTTGCAATGCGGAAATCGATTCGCTATAGTTACACCTGTCTCCTCCATGTCTCCTCTGATATGGATTCAGCCCGCCTCTTAGGCGGGCTTTTTTTTGCCCGCGATTTTGCCGCGGGCCATCCATTCATCCATTCCCCCTTCCTGCGTCCCTTCCGTCGCCGGCGTCAGAACTTGTACGTCATCCCGACATAGCTGATGATCGGATCGGCCTTCAGGTCCGATTTCGACTCGGAGAGCACCGTGCCGTCGGCCGCCTTGATCGTCACCGTGGACGTCGTCTTCAGCGGGATGTAGGTCACCGACGCGACCAGCCCGAAATGCTCGGTGATGTTGTACTGCAGGCCCGCGTTGAACACCGGCTGCCACGACGACGACGCCTTCGCCTCCACCGAGGTCGTACCCGGCTTGCCCGCGCCCGCCGCGAGAATCGCGCCGAGGTTGTCCTGCGTCTGCTTGATGAAGTTCGTGTTGAGCTGCAGGTCGCTGAACCAGTTGTACGACACGCCGAGGCCGAGGAACGGCCGGAACTTCGCGTTCGCCTGGGCGAAGTAGTACTGCAGGATCAGCGCCGGGCTCCACTGCCGCACGCTCTTCACGATCGGGTTCACCGAGCCGAGCCCGATGTTCTGCGTGCCGAGCGCGCCGGCCGGGCCCGGCGGCCGGATCGTCCCCTGGCCCGATACCTTGAACACCGGCGGTACGCCGGCCACTGACGTGACCGCGATGTGATCGGTCAGGAAATGACTGACCGTCAGGCCGACGGTATCCGCGCCGCTCGTGCGCAGCCCGGTCCCCTGCGACGTGAACGACGGCGGCAGCCGCAGCGGCGTGTTGATCGGCGTCGGCGCGACGTTGGTCGTCATCGGCGTGCTGCTCTGCTGCGGCATCACGTGGAACCACCCCAGCGTGACGACGTTGCTGCCGGCGCTCTGCGCGTGCGCCGCGAGCGGCGCCAGGGCGGCGGCGCCGGCCGCCGCGCAGAGAAGGGTCTTCTTCATCACGGCTTGCCTCCGCTTACTGGACGAACGCGCCGATCGTGAAATACGGCGTCGAACCCGCGTTGTCGAGGAAACCGAACACGCCACCCGTGAAGATGAACTTGCCGGTCGGCGACGTGCTGCCCGAACCCGTATGGATCGTCGTGACCGTGCCCGGCACCTTCTGCGTGTAGTCCAGGTCGAGCGGCGTCGCGAGCGAGGCCTGCGACGGCTGGAACGGATCGAGCAGCGTGGCCTGGTTATTGATCAGCGCGGTGGTCCGGTAGTCGAACCGGCTGTCGACGCCGATGTACTCGCCGTTCTGCGAGCCGGCCGCGACCGCGGTCTGCGGCGCGAGGATCGAGATGCTCGATTCGTCGTCGGCCGTCAGGCCCGGCACGCCGTTGCTGTCCGGCGTCGGGTTCGGGTTCGCGACACCCGTGCGCACGAGGATCGGCACCAGTTGGTTGCGCAGCTTGCCGACGATCATGAAGCCCTTGCCCTGCGGCGTCGCCGACAGCGTCGGCTTCAGCTGGCTCGCGTAGTTGTTCGTCTGGAACGCGCCGCTGCCGTCGGCCGACTGCACGAAGTTCGTGCCCTGCTGCGTGCACGCGCCGCCGGCGAACTGGCCGGTCGAATCGCACTTGGTCCACGTGCCGTTCGCGTTGATCGTCACCTTCGCGTCGATCGACGCCGGCGCGAAGTTCTGCGACGGCACTTCGCCGAAGCCGACGTGGCTGTATGTGCCCGCGACCTTCGTGATGTCGGTCTCGATCGACGAGAAGCCGATGAACGGGTAGTACGGGAATTTCGTGTCGGGCACGGCAGCCTGGCCGAGCACGCCGGCGAACTGGATTTCCTTGCCGGGAATCGTGCCACCCGCGACGCCGAAGCCGACGAAGATGCGCGCCGGACGCGACGCATCGAGGCTCGCGCCGTTCAGGCGGAACGCGCACTGGTTCAGCTTGTTGGTCGGCAGCATCGTTTCCTGCGTGAGCGTGCCGCTGTCGATGGTGCCCGCGCGGGTCGGGGTAACGGTGCCGGTCGTTCGCGGCACCGGCGATTCGACATAGGTGACCTGCCAGGTCATCTTGGTCGTGTCGAGCTGCACCTTGGCCAGTTCGCCGCTGCCGGCGCCGCCCGTGTAGACGGTGTTGTAGTCGAGCGACGCGGGGCAGAGCCGGTCTTCGACGAGCGGGGGCGGATTGTCGCTGCCGCCGCCGCAGGCGGAAAGAAGGGGGGCGGCAAAGGCCGCCGCCAGAATGAGGTTGCGCTTCATGTTGCTCCTCCAGATTTGTCTTGTCCGGCGGCCAGCTCCCTGTCGACCGCTTCTATTGCTTGTGCTCGTGCTGCCCGCGCCGTGCCGGGCGCCGTCGCTTCGTGCCTTCCCTGCATCCCGCGGCGGCGAACCGGCCGCCGCCGCGTCCCCATCGTTACTTGCTGATCTGCGCACCCACGCCGAAGTACGGTGTCGACGACGTGCTCGAGTTCGCCGACGTCGGCGTGACGCCGCCGTTCACCGTGCCCTGGATCAGCGCCGCGTACAGTCCGCCCGTCGCGATCACGACGCCTGTTGCGGACGGGTAGGTTGCCCCGCTCGGCGGCTTCGTCGTCGCGTTCAGCAGGCCGGCCGTCGTCTGGCCGTAGTCGAGCGTGAAGCCGTCTTCTTCAGCCTGCGTGGTCGGGTTGATGAACGACGCGTTGCTGCCACGGATCAGCGCGGCCGTGTACTTGAAGTTCGAGTCCGCACCCGCGTAGCCGCCATCGATCGCGCCCGACTGGATCGCACTCGCCGCGCCGAGCACCGCGATGCCCGATTCGTCGTCGACCTTCGCATCGGTATGCAGCGCGAGGTCGGTGCCCAGATACACGGAACCCGTGCGGACCACCACCGGCACGGTCGCGCCGTTGAGCTGGCCGATGACCATGTGCGCGGTCGCCGACTTGCCGGTCGCGCCGATCAGCGGCAGTTGCGTCTGCGGCAGGATCTGCGGTGCCTTCGCGCTGTCGAGATAGCCGCCGTTCGCGGTGTTGACGGTCCACGGATCGCCGGTCGTCTGGCAGCCGCCCGCACTCGTCGACGTACACGCGCCGTTCGCATCGAACGTCTCGCTCGAATTCGTGCCCTTCGTCGCGTAGTTGCCCGACGGCACGAGGTGGTAGAGCAGCGCGTTGTACGTGCCCGGCAGCTTCGTGAGGTCGGTCGTCGTGTTCGCGAAGCCGAGGAACGGATAGAAGTCGAAATGGCGGTTCGGCACCTGGCCGACGTTCTTGAAGACCGGCAGGCCGACCACGCTGATCGTCAGCCCGTCGTACTGGACCGTCGCGCCGGGGATGCCGCCGCCCGCGACACCCATGCCGACCAGCAGCATCGGCGGGTTCGCATGGTTGAAGTCGGCGGCCGTCGAATAGGTCGAGCCGTTCGGTGCTTTACCCGAACCCGGCGTGAGGACGAACGCGCAGCGCGTCTGCTCCGCGGTCGGCAGCGTGCCGGTCGGCGGGTGGATGACCTTGCCGGTGATCGTGGTGCCGGCGCGGGTCGGCGTGACCGTGCCGGTCGCGAGCGGAATCGGCGATTCGAGCCACTTCAGCGTGTAGGTCATCGCCACCGCGTCGATGTTGACGCTGACGACCTCGCCGCTACCGGCGCCGCCGAGGTACGTGCTCTTCACGATGTCGGCATCGGCCGGGCACAGCGAGCCGTTGACGGGCTGCGACGGCGGCGGGCCTTGCGTGCCGCAGTCCGATCCGGAACATTGGGGGGTGTTGATGGGCGCGGGCGAGCCGCCGTCCCCTCCACCACAGGCAATCAGGAAAGGTGCGATGGCAAAGGCCGTTGCCACCCCCTTCGATAAGGCGTGCGACATGCCGCTGTCTCCAATCGTTTAATTGTGCGAGCTAATGTCGCTGCGCGGATTTTTGCTGTCAATTGATGAACTCGTCTAAAAAAGGCGATTGAAACAAAGCGGGCGTTAGGAATCCTTGCAGGCTGGCGATTTCAGTAAGAATTAAAACGCGCGGAGGGCGCTAGAGTGCCGCTGAAGTTGGGCGATTGCCACGCACGGGCGGCTCGCGGAGCCTTCCCGCGTATAACGGAAGCGTTTAAAGCGAGGGTATCCGGTTTATCCCTATTCGGGATTGACAGGAGAAAAGGAGAACGAAATTAATTCACCGGTAATCGCGCAATGGAAAGCTTGTAAATATTTGTAAATGCACGAGCCGGATTTTATATATTGCCTGCGACGCATAAATAAAAAGCCGGCCAGCGGCCGGCTTTGCATCGCGTGCAAGCGGGATCAGCGGTTGAGGCCGGCGTCCTCGGCGGCGCCGATGTTCAGGTTCATGCACTGGATCGCGGCGCCCGATGCACCCTTGCCCAGGTTGTCGAGGCGCGCGACCGTGACGAAGCGCTCTTCGTTGCCGAACACGAACAGGTCGACGCGGTTCGTGTCGTTGTTCGCCTGCACGTCGAAGAAGCCGCTGTCGAGGTTCGCGTCCGCGTTGAACGGCGCGACGCGCACGAACGGTTCGTCCGCGTAGTACTCGGCGAACACGCGCTGCACGTCCTGTGGCGTCGCGCGTTTCGCGAGCTGTTCGGGCGTGAAGTAGGTCGTCACGGCAAGGCCCTTCAGGAACGGCCCGACGATCGGCGTGAAGATCGGTGCGTGCGCGAGGCCCGTGTGCGCGGCCATTTCCGGCAGGTGCTTGTGCGCCAGCGCGAGCGCATACGGACGCGGGCTCGCGAGCTTGCCGCCCGGCGCCGCGCTTTCGTATTCGGCGATCATCGACTTGCCGCCGCCGCTGTAGCCGGTGATCGAGTAGCTGTGCGCGGCGAAGGTCGGCGCGACGATGCCCGCGTCGACGAGCGGACGCATCGCGAGCACGAAGGCCGAGGCGTGGCAGCCCGGCACGGCGATGCGCTTCGACGTGCGAATCTTCTCGCGCTGCGCGCGGGTCAGCTCCGGCAGGCCGTATGCCCAGTCGGCGCTCGTGCGGAACGCGGTGCTTGCGTCGATCAGCGTCGTGTCCGGGTTCTCGACCAGCGATGCCGATTCGCGCGACGCGACGTCCGGCAGGCACAGGAACGTGACGTCCGACGCGTTGATCAGGCGGCGGCGCTCGTCGACGTCCTTGCGCTTCGCTTCTTCGATGCGCAGGATCTCGATGTCGTTGCGCGCCGACAGGTATTCGAAGATCTTGAGGCCCGTCGTACCTTCCTGGCCGTCGACAAAAACTTTGGTGCTCATTTCGTTCTCGCTGAATGAAACGGGAGCCGCGGCGCCCTGAAACCGCCATTTTAAGACGTCATCCGGCGGACCTGCACCGCACGGGGCGAAAAAAGACGGCCCGCGGGCCGTCTTGCGTCCCTTTCACGCGCGTGCGCTGCGCTGCCCCCCGAACCGCGAACCCGCGACCCGCGGCGCGAGCGGGCGGGCGCCACGGCGCGTTCAGCGGCCGCCGGCCATCCAGCGCGTCGTCGCTTCGGCGACGCGCGCGCCGAACGCCTTCGCGGTCTCGAGGTCGCCGGGCAGCGGGCCCTCGTCGGGCGTCGCGTCCGCCGGCGACTGCGCGAGCAGACCCGTGAAGCCGCCGACGTAGTTGATGTCGTTGCGCGTGGCCGCCTTCGAGTTGGCCGGCATCATGCCCGTGCCGACCCACACCATCCCATGTTGCATCGCCAGCGTGACGAAATACTGAATCGTCGAGAACTTGTCGCCGTTCATCGTCGCGGAGTTCGTGAAGCCCGCGGCGATCTTGTCCTTCCATTTCTGCGTGAACCACGGTTTCGACGTGGCATCGGCGAATTGCTTGAACTGCGCGGACGGGCCGCCCATGTAGGTCGGCGCGCCGAAGACGATCGCGTCCGCCGCGTCGAGCGCGGCCCAGCCTGCGTCGTCGAGTTCGCCGACGGCGATCAGGCGCGCGGTGGCGCCGGCATCCTGCGCGCCTGCATGGACGGCCTCGGCCAGTTTCTGCGTGTGACCGTAGCCGCTGTGATAGACGATGACGATGTTCGACATGAAGCGTTCTCCGGAAGGGGGCGAAAGGGCAGGCGCGATGGCCTGCCGCGACACGCGCCGCACTCGGGCGGCGCGACCGATGCGCGGCGGGATGCCGCGAGCGGTGCAGCGGAGTCTAGCAAGCCGAAATGACGGGAGAAAAGCGTGCGTCGCACGCACGGGATTTCACTGGCGCGGGCAGTCGCGACGCCGGACGTGCGCGACCGCTTACTGCCCGTAATTGACCGTGAGCCGGGCGGTGCCGATCGTCAGCGTGCCGATCTCGTGCTCGAACATCGGGGCGGGGCGGCCTTGCGCGACGCGCAGGTCGGTGCCTTTCAGCGCATGGACGGTGATCACGTAGCGGTGCGGCTTGCCGGGCGGCGGGCACGGGCCGCCGTAGCCGTCGATCCCGAAGTCGTTGCGCGCCTCGCTCGCGCCGATGCGCCGCAGAAAGCCCGACGCGCTCGCATCGGCCGGCACGCTCGTGACGCTCGCCGGGATGCCGGTGACGGCCCAGTGCCACCAGCCGTGCCCCGGCGCATCGGGATCGAAGATCGTGATCGCATAGCTGCGCGTGCCGGGCGGCGGATTGTGCCAGCTGAGCTGCGGCGAGCGGTTCTCGCCCTTGCAGTCGCCGCGGTCGAACACGTTCGCGGCGGGCACGCGCCCGCCGGGCGTCAGCGCGTCGCTCGACACGGTGAACGGGCCTTCCGCCCGCGTGGGCAGGGCGGCGAACGCAGCGCACGCGGCAGCGCAGAGAACGGCGACGATGAACGGAGACGGACGACCCGGGCACGCAGGCGAAGTGATCCGGCGATCCACACGCATATGGCGCTTCTCCCGTCACGTGAACCGGATCGATGCTCCCGGCATTGTTGGCGTTGTGCGTTGCCTGCGCAGCTAATGGAGGCGATGGATCAAGTCTAGCATTAGGGTTCGATGAGCGATGCATGCCATTGCCGGCAATCGGGCGCGGCGTGATGCGGATCGACGGACGAAAAAAAGCCGCTCGCGATCAGGCGAGCGGCTCTTTCAGCCACGGTGCCGGCCTGCGGGCCGGCGCGGCGTCATTCCTTCGGGGCCGTGGCACCGCCGTGCGCGGCCGACCACTCGGCCGGCGCGTGCAGGAACTTCTCGACTTCGTCGAGCGTCTTGGTCTCGAAGTAGCCCGATGCCTTCGCGACGCGCAGCACGTCCCACCAGGTCGCCAGCGCGTGCAGGTCGACGTCGATGTCCTTCAGGACCGACACGCTTTCCTTGAAGATGTTGTAGTGGAACAGCACGAAGCAGTGGTTCACCGTCGCGCCCGCGGTGCGCAGCGCGTTGACGAAGTTGATCTTGCTGCGGCTGTCGGTCGTCAGGTCTTCCACCAGCAGCACGCGCGAGCCTTCTTCCAGATGACCCTCGATCTGCGCGTTGCGGCCGAAACCCTTCGGCTTTTTGCGCACGTACTGCATCGGCACCATCATGCGGTCCGCGAGCCATGCCGCGAACGGGATGCCGGCCGTCTCGCCGCCCGCCACCGAGTCGATCTGCTCGAAGCCGACGTCGCGCATGATCGTCGTTTCCGCCATTTCCATCAGCGCACGACGCACGCGCGGATACGAGATCAGCTTGCGGCAGTCGATGTAGACGGGGCTTGCCCAGCCGGACGTGAAGATGAACGGTTTTTCGGCGTTGAAGTGCACCGCCTGCACTTCGAGCAGGATTTTGGCGGTCGTATCCGAGATCGACTGACGATCGTAGCCTGTCATGGGCATTCCTTGGGTGATGAGCGAAGAGCGGGCGCGGGCCCGGCGGCGCAGCAAGGGGAACCTGCCGGAGGGGCGGGGGTGCGATCGGCGGGCCAATCGCATCGCTGCGCGCGTAGCCCGCTATTTTACCCGATTCGGGCCAGTTTTCGGCGGAACTCGCGCAGGTTCGACGCGCGGCTCACCACCGGCGAAACAAACGGGGCACGATCACGCGGAGGCCGATGCCAGGGATGCCGCGGTGCACCAACAGAGGTCATTTAGGGGGTGTACACTAGGCGACCCTTAGAAATCGTTCAGTACTTTGTACTTCCTCTTGCCCACCCGCCAAGGTTCGGTGGCGTGCCGACCCGGCGCGTCGCGAGCCGTCTCGCAGTCGACCATCCCCTCGATCCCGGCAGACGCGGCTCAAGGTGCTGTGTACTGAACCGTCAAAATTTCGCATGTCTCTCGCAGGTCAATCATGGACGAACAACTGAAGCAGGCTGCACTCGCTTATCACCTGAACCCGAAACCCGGCAAGATTTCGGTCACCCCGACCAAGCCGCTGTCGAACCAGCTCGATCTGTCGCTCGCGTATTCGCCGGGCGTCGCCGCTGCGTGCGAAGCGATCCACGCCGATCCGCTCGACGCACAGAAGTACACGTCGCGCGGCAACCTCGTCGGCGTCATCACGAACGGCACCGCCGTGCTCGGCCTCGGCAACATCGGCCCGCTCGCTGCGAAGCCGGTGATGGAAGGCAAGGGCTGCCTGTTCAAGAAATTCGCGGGCATCGACGTGTTCGACATCGAACTGTCGGAGTCCGACCCCGACAAGCTCGTCGAGGCGATCGCGATGCTCGAGCCGACGCTCGGCGGCATCAACCTTGAGGACATCAAGGCGCCGGAATGCTTCTACATCGAGCAGAAGCTGCGCGAGCGCATGAAGATTCCCGTCTTCCACGATGACCAGCACGGCACCGCGATCATCGCGTCGGCCGCGATCCTGAACGGCCTGAAGGTCGTCGGCAAGAACCTCGCCGACGTGAAGCTCGTGTGCTCGGGCGCGGGCGCGGCAGCGATCGCGTGTCTGGACCTGCTCGTGAACCTCGGCCTGACGAAGTCGAACATCCTCGTCGCCGACTCGAAGGGCGTGATCTACGAAGGGCGCGGCAACCTCGATCCGTCGAAGCAGCGCTATGCGGCGACCACCGACGCGCGCACGCTCGCCGACGCGATCGTCGGCGCGGACGTGTTCCTCGGCTGCTCGAGCGCGGGCGTGCTGAAGCAGGACATGGTCAAGACGATGGGCGACCGCCCGCTGATCCTGGCGCTCGCGAACCCGGAACCGGAAATCCGCCCGGAAGACGCGAAGGCGGTGCGCCCGGACGCCATCGTCGCGACCGGCCGTTCGGACTACCCGAACCAGGTCAACAACGTGCTGTGCTTCCCGTTCATCTTCCGCGGCGCGCTCGACGTCGGCGCGACGACGATCACGGAAGAAATGAAGCTCGCGTGCGTGCGCGCGATCGCCGAACTGGCCCAGGAAACCGAGCAGAGCGAGGAAGTCGCGAAGGCGTATGAAGGCCACTCGCTCGAGTTCGGGCCGGAATACCTGATTCCGAAGCCGTTCGACCCGCGCCTGATCATCAAGATCGCGCCGGCCGTCGCGCAAGCCGCGATGGATTCGGGCGTCGCCACGCGCCCGATCCAGGACATGGACGCGTACCGCGAGCAGCTCGGCGCGACCGTCTACCGCACCGGCATGGTGATGCGTCCGGTGTTCGCGACCGCGAAGCAGAAGCAGGCGCGCATCGTGTTCGCCGAGGGCGAGGACGAGCGCGTGCTGCGCGCCGCGCAGTTCGTGCTGCTGGAAAAGATCGCGAAGCCGATCATCATCGGCCGTCCGTCGGTCGTCGAGATGCGCCTGCAGAAGATCGGCTCGAAGCTGAAGGCCGGCGTCGATTTCGAGATCGTGAATCCGGAAGACGACACGCGCTACCACCGCTATTGGCAGGCGTACCACGAGATCGGCGCGCGCGACGGCGTCACGCCGGAAGTCGCGAAGGCCGCGCTGCGCAAGTTCAACACGCTGATCGGTGCGATGCTCGTGCACCTGGGCGATGCGGACGGGATGATCTGCGGGATGATCGACACGTACCACACGCACCTGAAGTTCATCGAGCAGGTGCTGGGCCGTGCGAACGGCGCCGAGCACTACGCGGCGATGAACCTGCTGATGCTGCCGGGCCGCAACCTGTTCATGTGCGACACGTACGTGAACGAAGTGCCGAGCGCGGAACAGCTCGCCGACATGACGATCCAGGCTGCCGCCGAGATCGAGCGCTTCGGCATCACGCCGAAGGCCGCGCTGCTGTCGAACTCGAACTTCGGCAGCGCGCCGTCGTCGTCGTCGCGCCGGATGGCGGAAGCCCGCAAGCTGATCAGCGAGCGTGCACCGAACCTCGAAGTCGACGGCGAAATGCACGGCGACGCGGCGCTGTCCGAAGCGGTCCGCAAGGCCGCGTTCCCGGGCACGACGCTGTCGGGCGAAGCGAACCTGCTGATCATGCCGAACGTCGAAGCGGCGAACATCGCGTACAACCTGCTGAAGATGGTCGGCGGCGAAGGCGTGACGGTCGGCCCGTTCCTGCTCGGCGCGGCGAAGCCGGTTCACATCCTGACGCCGGCCGCGACCGTGCGCCGGATCATCAACATGACGGCGGTTGCCGCCGCGAACGCGAACACGAAGTAAGTTCGCGCCCGCGTGGGCCGCGCATCACGCGCGGCGCCATGAAAAACGCCACGGAACCCGCGTTCCGTGGCGTTTTTTTGTGCCCTGCTTGCCGCACGGGGCGGGCGTCCCGACCGCGAACGCCCGCCGCGTACCGTTACGCGACCTGCTGGCTCGTCTGCCCGGCCGTCGGCGAACGCCACTGCGCGAGCAGCGTGTTCCACTTCTGGCGCACCGCGCGCAGGTTGTTCTCCTTCACGTGGCCGTAGCCGCGAATGCCGTCCGGCAGCGCCGCGAGCTCGAGCGCGAGCGCGAGCGGGCGGTTGGCCGCGTTCAACTTGCCGAGCACTTCGCCAATCAGCGCTTCGTACTCGCCGATCAGTGCGCGCTCGGTGCGGCGCTCCTCGGTGCGGCCGAACGGGTCGAGCCCCGTGCCGCGCAGGAACTTCGCCTTCGCGAGCAACCGGAACGCGGACATCATCCACGGGCCGTACGCCTTCTTCACGAGATGGCCGTGTGCGTCCGTCTTCGCGAACAGCGGCGGCGCGAGGTGGAATTTCAGCTTCCAGTCGCCTTCGAACTGCGATGACAGGCGCGCGAGGAACGCGGGATCGGACTGCAGCCGCGCGACCTCGTATTCGTCCTTGTACGCCATCAGCTTGAACAGATTGCGGGCGACCGCTTCGGTCAGCGGCTCCTGCACGGCGTCGCCGTCCGCCAGCGCGCGTTCGGCAGCCCGCACCCGGTCGACGAAGGCGGCATAGCGCGATGCGTACGCGGCGTTCTGGTACGCGGTGAGGAACTCCACGCGCTTCGCGATCAAGGCATCGACCGCCTTCTTCGTGTGCAGTGCGATCACCGTCGCGCCCTGCACGGGGCGCGCGTCGCCGGCCGCGGCCTGCTTCACGCTCGCGAGGTCGTGCGCGGCGCGGCGACCCCAGTCGAACGCCGCCCGGTTCTTCTCGACCGACACCGCGTTCAGCTCGATCGCGCGTTCGAGCGACGCGAGCGTAAGCGGTAGCCAGCCTTTCTGCCACGCGTAGCCGAGCACGAACGGATTCGTGTAGATCGCGTCGCCGAGCAGCGCGACCGCGAAGCGGTTCGCGTCGATGAAGTCGACGGCCGAGCCGGCCGCCGCGCGGATGTCGTTTTCGGCGGACACGCCCGGGAACGCCCAGTTCGGGTTCTTGATGAACTCGGCGGTCGGCGTCTGCGCGCTGTTGACGACCACGCGCGTCGTGTCGTGCCGCATCCGCGACGTGCATTCGTCGCCGGCCGTGACGATCGCGTCGCAGCCGATCACGAGGTCGGCTTCGCCCATCGCGATCCGCGTCGCGTGGATGTCGGTCGGCGCGTGCGAGATCTGCACGTGGCTCATCACGGCGCCGCCCTTCTGCGCGAGGCCCGTGACGTCGAGCACGGTCACGCCCTTGTTCTCCAGGTGCGCGGCCATGCCGAGCAGCGCGCCGATCGTCACGACGCCCGTGCCGCCGACGCCCGTGACGAGCACGCCGTAGGCACGATCGATCGCCGGCAGCGCCGGCTCCGGAATCGTCGGCAGCGCGCCGCCGTCGACCGACACGGCCTTCGGCTTCTTCAACTGGCCGCCTTCGACCGTGACGAAGCTCGGGCAGAAGCCCTTCAGGCACGAGAAGTCCTTGTTGCAGCTCGACTGGTTGATCTGGCGCTTCGTGCCGAATTCGGTTTCAAGTGGCTCGACCGACAGGCAGTTCGACTGCACCGAGCAGTCGCCGCAGCCTTCGCACACCGCGTCGTTGATCACGACGCGCTTCGCCGGATCCGGATACGTGCCGCGCTTGCGGCGGCGGCGCTTCTCCGTCGCGCAGGTCTGGTCGTAGATCAGGATCGTCGTGCCGGCGATCTCGCGCAGCTCGCGTTGCACGTCGTCGAGCTGGTCGCGGTGATGGATCGTCACGCCCGGCGCGAGCAGCGCCTTCTGGTCGTCGTACTTTTCCGGCTCGTCGGTGACGATCACGATCTTCTTCGCACCTTCGGACGCGAGCTGGTGCGTGATCTGCGGCACCGTCAGCACGCCGTCGACCGGCTGGCCGCCCGTCATTGCGACGGCGTCGTTGTAGAGGATCTTGTAGGTGATGTTCGCCTTCGACGAGATCGCCGCGCGCACCGCCAGCAGGCCCGAGTGGAAATAGGTGCCGTCGCCGAGGTTCGCGAACACGTGCTTTTCGTCCGTGAACGGCGCCTGGCCGATCCACGGCACGCCTTCGCCGCCCATCTGGCTGAAGGTGCTCGTGCTGCGGTCCATCCACACCGTCATGTAGTGGCAGCCGATCCCGGCGATCGCGCGCGAGCCTTCCGGCACGTTGGTCGACGTGTTGTGCGGGCAGCCCGAGCAGAACCACGGCTTGCGCTCGGTCTGCACGTGCGGCTTCGCGAGCGCCATTTCCTTCGCGTTGATCACCGCGAGCCGCGCGGCGATGCGCGCGCGCACGTCGGACGGCAGCTCGAACTTCTCGAGGCGCGTCGCGATCGCCTTCGCGATGATCGCGGGCGACAGTTCGTAGTGCGCGGGCAGCAGCCAGTTGCCCATCGGCACCGACCATTCGCCGCCGGCGCCGTCCTTCTCGTCGAACTTGCCGAATACGCGCGGGCGCTGCGCATCGGGCCAGTTGTACAGCTCTTCCTTGATCGCGTATTCGAGGATCTGACGCTTTTCCTCGACGACGAGGATTTCGTCGAGGCCGCGCGCGAATGCCTGCGCGCCTTGCGCCTCGAGCGGCCACACGCAGCCGACCTTGTAGAGGCGGATGCCGATCCGGGCGCAGGTTTCGTCGTCGAGGCCGAGGTCGCTCAGCGCCTGGCGCACATCGAGGTACGCCTTGCCGCCCGTCATGATCCCGAAGCGCGCGGTGGGCGAGTCGATCTCGATCCGGTCGAGCTTGTTCGCGCGCACATAGGCGAGCGCCGCGTACCACTTGTAGTCCAGCAGCCGCGCTTCCTGCACGAGCGGCGGGTCGGGCCAGCGGATGTTCAGGCCGCCTTCCGGCAGGATGAAGTCGGTCGGCAGCACGATCTCGGTGCGATGCGGGTCGATGTCGACCGACGCCGACGATTCGACCACGTCCGTCACGCACTTGAGCGCGACCCACAGGCCCGAGTAGCGGCTCATTGCCCAGCCGTGCAGGCCGAAGTCGAGATATTCCTGCACGTTGGACGGGAACAGCACCGGCAGCCCGCAGGCCTTGAAGATGTGTTCGGACTGGTGCGCGAGCGTCGACGATTTCGCCGCGTGGTCGTCGCCGGCGAGCACCAGCACGCCGCCGTGCGGCGACGAGCCGGCCGAGTTCGCGTGCTTGAAGACGTCGCCGGTGCGGTCGACGCCCGGCCCCTTGCCGTACCACATGCCGAACACGCCGTCGTACTTCGCGCCGGGGTACAGGTTCACCTGCTGCGAGCCCCATACGGCGGTGGCGGCGAGATCTTCGTTGAGACCGGGCTGGAAGACGATCTGGTGGGCGGCGAGGTGCTGCTTGGCCTTCCACAGCGAGAGGTCGAGGCCGCCAAGCGGCGAACCGCGATAACCGGAGATGAAGCCGGCCGTGTTGAGGCCGGCGGCGCGGTCGCGTTCCTGCTGGAGCATCGGCAGGCGCACGAGCGCCTGGATGCCGCTCATGTACGCGCGGCCGCGTTCGAGCGTGTATTTGTCGTCGAGCGTGACGGACTTCAGCGCGGCTTCGAGGGAAGCGCGTTGGTCTGCGTCTAGCGGGGCATTCATTGAACAGTCTCCTCCACCCAGTTTGGGATCACCAAAGCTTCAAGTGCGTCGACGTCTTGTGAACGTCTCGGCAGTGGCCGGCATATTGGCCGGTTTTAAGCGATGGTAGCACTGGGATAAACCCGTCGCCCATCGGCCGGTTGGCCACCGCGCGTCGACAAAACGGCGTGCCGCCATGCGTTACATCATGTAAAAGCATGTAAAGCCGGCCCCATCTTCGTACAAATGCCGTTAATCTTGTCGGCCTGCCGGAGGTGCCCGGCCGCGTCGGCCCGTTTCGACGCAACCGGGGAGGCGCCGGCAGTTTTTAAGGAGGTGCAATGAACACACGTCATATCCAGAGTTTCCTGATCGTGTCCGCGGCGTTTTTCGCGATGACCGGCCCGGTGCACGCGCGCGGCGCGAGCGCACTGGCGGCAGCCGGCGCGCAGATGCGTCAGATCGCGCCGGCGCAGGACGCCGCCGCGCAGCCGGCCGCCCAGCGCGCCATCGCAGCGAAGGCGAACGTGCGTTGATCCGTTCGCGCGGCCGCCGGGCCGCGCCGAAACGCGCAGAACGACAAAAGGGCGGGAATCGCAAGATTCCCGCCCTTTTTTCTTGTGCCGCCGATGTGCGCGCGGCCGTGAGCGTCAGGCCTTGTCCTGGACCACGCCGCGGCGGATCTGGTCGAGCTCGATCGATTCGAACAGCGCCTTGAAGTTGCCTTCGCCGAAGCCCTGGTTGCCCTTGCGCTGGATGATCTCGAAGAAGATCGGGCCGATCTGGTTCTCGGTGAAGATCTGCAGCAGCAGGTCGTCGCGGGCGCCGTCGATCAGGATCTTGCGCTTCTTCAACTCGTCGAGCGATTCGCCGTGGTTCGGCACGCGGCGGTCGACCAGCTCGTAATAGGTGTCGATCGTGTCGAGCAGCTTCACTTCCTTGCCGCGCAGGCCGTCGACCGCGCGGTAGATGTCGTTCGTGCCGAGCGCGATGTGCTGGATGCCTTCGCCGTGATACGCGTCGAGGTACTCCTGGATCTGGCCGGCCGTGTCCGAGCCTTCCTCGTTGATCGGGATCCGGATCTTGCCGCACGGCGACGTCATCGCCTTCGACTTCACGCCCGTCACCTTGCCTTCGATGTCGAAGTAGCGCACCTCGCGGAAGTTGAACAGGCGCTCGTAGAACTCGGCCCATTCCTGCATGCGGCCGCGATGCACGTTGTGCGTCAGGTGGTCGATGTAGGTGAGGCCGTGGCCCACCGGGTTCGGGTTCGCGCCGGCGATCGGCTCGAAGTCGACGTCATAGATGCTGATGTCGCCGATCGCACCCGGCTGCGCGCCGTTCTTGCCGCGCCAGCGGTCGACGAAATAGATCAGCGAATCGCCGATGCCCTTGATCGCCGGGATGTTCAGCTCCATCGGGCCCGTCTTGTTGTCGAAGCCCCACGCGCCGAGGTCGAGCGCGTGCTGGTACGCCTTCGCGGCGTCCTGCACGCGGAACGCGATCGCGCAGATCGACGGGCCGTGCAGGCGCGCGAAGCGTTGTGCGAACGAATCGGGTTCGGCGTTGATGATGAAGTTGATGTCGCCCTGGCGGTAGACCGTCACGTCCTTGTGGCGATGGCGTGCGATCGCGGTGAAACCCATCCGCTCGAACAGCTGTCCGAGCGCTTTCGGATCCGGTGCGGTGTATTCGATGAATTCGAAGCCGTCGGTGCCGACGGGATTCTCCCAGTTGGGGATCTGCATGCCGTGTCTCCTGTGTGCGGTGCGAGCGGCCGGGGCGAGGTGGGGAACCCGGCCGGTTTCAAGTCGAAGGAGATGCGTGCCGCGGCGCGCGCAACGCATCGCTCCATGCGACAAAGTGTAGCGGGCAGGGTGGAGCGTAAACTTGCGAACTTAGTTGTCGGTGCCTACGATGACGCAATTTACAGTCTCGAAATAATCATCGGAGGGCAGAAAATGGCGCAGGCCGAATTGGATGCCATCGACCGGCGGATTCTCGCGATTCTTCAGGAGAACGGCCGCCTGTCGAACCAGGAGATCGCCGAGCGCGTGAACCTGTCGCCGAGCCCGTGCCTGCGGCGGATCCGCCGGCTCGAGGAAATCGGCGTGATCACCGGCTACGTCGCGCTGCTCGATCCGCAGAAGCTCGGGCTCGACCTGCTCGCCTATGTGAGCGTGCGGCTTGAGAAGCGCGGCGGCCTGGCGCCGGTCCGTGCCGACGAGACATCGGCGCGCGCGGGCGCGACCCACGCGGAACTGTTCCGCGCGGCCGTGCAGACCTGGCCGGAAGTGGTCGCGTGTCATGCGATGACGGGCGACATGGATTACCTGCTACGCGTGCAGGTCGAGGACATGGCGCACTTCTCCCGCTTCGTGCAGGAGCATTTGCTGCACCACCCGTCGGTGATCGACGTGAAGACGAGCTTCTCGCTCGAGTGCTTCAAGGAGACGACGGCGTTGCCGATCCGGTCAGTGCGCTAGCGCGCGGCGCCGGGAGAAGGGGGCAAGAAAAGAAGGCCGGGCGCCCCGCGGGGCAGCCCGGTCGGCCGATGTCACGCCGTCAGCGTGGCGGGCATCAGCGATTCGATGAATTTCGACGTGCGGTGCGCCTGGCGCTTCAGCGCATAGTCGAACACCGCGGCCTGTTCCTGCAGCATCTCGGCGAGGATCGTCGAGTGGTCGGCCGGCGGCAGCGACAGGTACGCATCGGCTTCGCCGTACGCGTATTCGATCCGCATGCCGGACTTCTTCGCGATGTGCATCATCGTCGCGTTGCGCGACAGGCAATGCATGTACAGCATCGTCACGCGGGTGTTGCGGCTGCGGATCGCCGCGCGCTCGAACAGCTTCGAGCCGACGCCGCGGCCGCGGGCGCTTTCGAGCACCGACACGCCGAATTCGGCCGTGCGCTTGTCGCCTTCGACCGGCAGGTAAGCCAGGTGGCCGACGCCGATCAGTTCGAGCGCATGGTCGAACACGCCGAACACGGTGTCGCGCCCGAAGTCGAGCGTCCGGACATAGTTCTCGATCACGTGGTCGGGCACCATCTGCCCGAAGCGCAGCAGGCGGTCCTCTTCGTCGAGCGAGAGAAAGTGGGTGAGCATGCGCTCACGGTCTTTGGAAGCCAGTTCCCTGACGAGAACCGGCGCAGTACCGGCGTGGCCGACGGCATCGGCACGGCGGTTGGATTGCGTGTTCATCGTGGGTTCCTCAGTGTGTTGCTGCACATGTGTGTTGTGCGACGCAACAGCATTTTACCCGAGCGGGGTTGGGGAAAACCCGTATTTGACGTTATTTGTGCTGAGGGGAAATTCTAAATCCGCTTAGTTCATTTTCTATCTATTTGATTTTTAACGGATTAAAAATTCATCATATGAAATGCCCGGCGGGCTGCCGCAGTGTGCCCGCCACGCAACGCATGCTGCTCTGCGGCAATCACGCGCTGGCCGACAGCCCCCGCTCCATCAGGTCGATCACCTGTTCGGCGAAGTCGCGGTAGCCGAGGCGCCCGCCCGGCTTGAGCCACGTGAACGTCCAGTTGATCATCCCGAACACCATCATCGTGACCGACGTCTGGTTTTCCTTGGAGATCCGGTCCGGATAGGCGCGCGCGAGCTGGCGCGCGAAGGCCGCGACGATGTCGCGCTGGCGATCCAGCACGATTTCGCGCTGCGCATCCTCCAGATACTTCACGTCGTTGAGCAGCGCGACGTGGCGGCTGTGCGACGTCTCGTACTCGGCGAGGAACGCCCGCACCAGTTCGGCGAACGCGTCGCGCTCGCTGAGGCCGCGCCGCTGGCTCGCGCCTTCGACCTCGGCGATGATCAGCATCAACCGTTTCGTGTAGCGGTCGAGCAGGTCGAACAGGATTGCTTCCTTGCTCTCGTAATAGTGATAGAGACGCGCCTTCGACGTGCCGCTCGCGGTCGCGAGATCGGACATCGACGTGCTCGGATAGCTCGTTTGCGCGAATTTCTCGGCGGCGAGATCGAGGATCTGCTCGCGCTGGGATTCGTGGTCGGGCGCTCGGGTACGGGCCATGGTGGAATGCGAAAGAGTAGCGTTAGCGGGGCGCGGCGGGCGCGCGTACCTGCGTGAAAGAGAGGGCGGCCGGCGCGTCGTCCTGCAGCTCGAGCCGGCCGGCTGCCGCGAGCTCGCGGCAGCGCCACCAGGCGATCGAGTCGCTGACGAATAGCCCGCCGCGGTCGGCGCCGGCCATGATGCCGCCGACCACGCGCCGTGCGGGCTGCCAGCCGGGTTCCGCATGCGCGGCGATCAGCGCGTCGAGGTCGGCGTACTGGCCGCTCTTGATCGTGTTGCTCACCCAGTAGCGCAACTCGGCATTCAGGTGCTTGGCCTCCTGCCATTCGAGCGCGAGGCGGCCGATGCGCAGCACCGAGACCGGCGCGGCCATCGGCCGTTTGCGGGCGAGCGCCGCCGGCGAGAACATCCCGGTCGAACAGGCCTGGTCGGTGCGGGTCAGCGCTGCGCGCTGCGGTGCGTCGAGGTCGGCGGCCGACAGCCGCACCTCGTTCAGGCGCTGCGGCACGTTGCGCAGGTGATAGGCGACGCGGCGCAGCAGCAGCTTGTCGCCAACGCTCGGCGCGTGCCACACGACCACCTGGCCGGTGTCCATCGCGAGCTGGTCGAGGCGGGCGAACTCGCCCTGGATTTCCGCATTCCAGTCGGGAATCTGATCGCCGAGCACGCGCTGCCAGAAGGCGGCGCGCGTGTCGGGCGTCTCGTCGGCGCCCTTCAGCGGCCCGACCGCGAGATCGTCGAGCAATCCGACGACGCGCTCGTCGCGTCCGGCTTGCGCGAGCGCCTCGCGTAGCGACGCGGCGGCGGTGCCGCCCTGAATCACGTGAATGGTACTCATCGGCCTGTCATCGAACAAAAGAAAACCGCCGGACGGGCGGACGCGATGACGTCCAGCCGGCCGGCGGCCCCTAGTGTAAGCGAGATGTGTGACGACGAGAAACCGGCACGCCGTGCCGGTCCGACGCCGCTCAACGCTCGTCGAAGCTTACGACTACCTTGTCGCTGATCGGGTGGCACTGGCACGTGAGCACGAAGCCGTCCTTCACTTCGTGTTCCTCGAGCGTGTAGTTCTTTTCCATCCGCACTTCGCCTTCGACCACCTTCGCCCGGCACGTGCAGCACACGCCGCCCTTGCACGCGTAGGGTAGCGCGAGGCCCGCGCGCAGGCCGACGTCGAGCAGGCTCACGCCTTCGTACGGCAGACGCAGCTTGCGCTTCTTGCCGTCGAGCACGATTTCGAGGTCCGCGGCCGGCGTCGTGTCGGTGATCTCGACGACGGGGGCGCCGGCCTGCGGCAGCGGCGTGCCGAAGCGTTCGACATGCACCTTCGCCTGCGGCACGCCGGCTGCTTTCAGCGCGGCTTCGGCTGCGTCCATCATCGGCGCGGGGCCGCAGATGAACGCTTCGTCGATCGCGTCGGCGGGCATCAGCGTGGCGAGGAATTCCGCGCATTTCGCCTGGTCGAGGACGCCATTGAACAGCTCGACGTCCTGCTGGTCGTCCGACAGCACGTGATACAGGACGAAGCGGTCCATGTAGCGGTTCTTCAGGTCCTCGAGCTCCTCCGCGAACATGATCGCGTCGACGCTGCGGTTGCCGTAGATCAGCGTGAACGTGCTGCGCGGTTCGAGTTCGAGCGTCGTCTTCACGATCGCGAGCACCGGCGTGATGCCCGAGCCACCGGAGAACGCGACGTACTGCTTGCCGTGATCGGCGTTCAGGTGCGTGAAGAAGCGGCCGTCCGGCGTCATCACGTCGATCGTGTGGCCGGGCTTCAGCGTGTCGAACGCGAAGTTCGAGAAACGGCCGCCCCGCACGCGCTTGATGCCGATGCGCAGTTCGCCGTCGCGGTCGTAGTCGGTCGTGCCGACACAGATCGAGTACGAGCGGCGCGTTTCCTCGCCGTCGATATGGGTCTTCAGCGTGACGAACTGGCCCTGCGTGAAGCGGAACGCGTCGCGCAGCTCCGGCGGCACGTCGAAGGAGACGGTAACGGCGTCGGCGGTCTCGGGGCGCACGTCGCGGATACGCAGCGGGTGAAATTGCGGAGTCGCCATGATCAATAGGGTTTGAAGTAGTCGAAGGGTTCGCGGCAGTCGACGCAGCGATACAGCGCCTTGCAGGCCGTGGACGCGAATTGCGCGAGACGCTCGGTGCGGGCGGAGCCGCAGCGCGGGCAAACGGGCGCCGCGACCGGCCGCGGCACGAAACGCACGACGGTTTCCCGTGGCGCGGCGCTGCCGCACTGACCGACGGGCGGCGCGATGCCGTAGGCGCGCAGCTTCTCGCGCGCTTCCTGCGTGATCCAGTCGGTCGTCCACGCGGGCGCGAGCACCGTCTCGATCCGGTGCGGCGGCAGGTCGGCGGCCTGCAGCGCGGCGGCGATGTCCTCGGCGATCTGCGACATGGCCGGACAGCCGGAGTAGGTCGGCGTGATCACGACTTCGAGCAGGCCGTCGTCCGCGCGACGGACGTCGCGCAGGATGCCGAGCTCGCGGATCGACACGACCGGGATTTCGGGATCGGGCACCGCTTCGAGCACGTCCCACGCACGCGCGAGCAACGGATCGTTGCGGTGCGCGGCGGGCGTGGCGTCGGCGGGTGTGGCGGTCTGGACGGACATCGTCGGGCTCCGTTGGGTCGGCCGGTTACCAGCTCGCGCCGGGGTGCTGGCGCGCGAGGCTCTGCATTTCCGCGAGCAGGTAGCCCATGTGCTCGGAGTGCTCGCCCTGCTTGCCGGTCGTCACATGCTGGACGGGTGCCGGCAGGGTGAGCGTCGCCTCCGCGAGCGCATCGTCCACGTCCGCGCGCCACGCGGCTTCGAGCGCGGCCGGTGCCGGGGCGATGCCCAGTGCGGCGACGGCGTCGTCGATCGCGTCGGCCGCGAAGAATTCGCGCGTGTACGGAATCAGGTAATCGAGCGCGGCCTGCGCGCGGCGATGCGATTCGTCGGTGCCGTCGCCAAGGCGCACCAGCCATTCGCGCGCGTGCTGCACGTGATAGCGGGTCTCCTTCACCGATTTCGCGGCGATCGCGGCGAGGTGCGCGTCCGTCGACGTTTCGAGCGCCGTCCACACGTGCAGCATCAGCGTCGCGTAGAGGAAGTTGCGCACGATCGTCACCGCGTAGTCCTTGTCGGCGTGCGCGGTGCCGGCGATCGGGCCGTAGTGCGGCAGCTCGGCGAGCGTGAAGTTCGCGAATTCGCGCTCGGTGCGGAAGTACGCGTAATCGTCTTCCGTCTTCGCCGCGCCGTTGAGCTGGCGCTCGAGTTCGGCTGCGTGCGTATACAGCATGCGGGCCTGGCCGATGAGGTCGAGGCTCATGTTGGTGAGCGCGATGTCTTCCTCGAGGATCGGGCCGTGGCCGCACCATTCGGCGTTGCGCTGACCGAGGATCAGCGCGTTGTCCGCAAGGCGCAGCACGTAGGAGAGGTGTTCGGGCGTGATCGTCATGGCGCGGGCGTTACATGTGGTTGACTTCGTCGGGCAGCGTGTAGAACGTCGGGTGACGGTAGATCTTGTCGCCCGCCGGTTCGAACAGCTCGGCCTTCTCGGCCGGATCCGACGCGGTGATCGCCGACGACGGCACCACCCAGATGCTCACGCCTTCCTGGCGGCGCGTGTAGACGTCGCGCGCCATGCGCAGCGCCATCGACGCGTCGGCCGCGTGCAGGCTGCCGCAATGCTTGTGGTCGAGCCCTTGCTTGCTGCGCACGAACACTTCCCAGATCGGCCATTCCTTGTTCATCACTCTCTCCTGAATCCTGTATTCGAGGGTTGCCGCTCAGGCGGCGTGCTGTTCGGCGCGGGCGCGGCGCTTCGCTTCGTGCGCGAGCGCGGCTTCGCGTACCCACGCGCCGTCGTCGTGCGCCTTCACGCGGGTCGCGAGGCGTTCCTTGTTGCAAGGGCCGTCGCCGTTGACGACGCGCCAGAATTCATCCCAGTCGATCGCGCCGTAGTCGTGGTGGCCGCGCGCGTCGTTCCATTTCAGGTCCGGGTCGGGCAGCGTCACGCCGAGGACCTTCGCCTGGTCGACCGTCGCGTCGACGAACTTCTGCCGCAGATCGTCGTTCGAGATCCGCTTGATGCCCCATTTCGCGGACTGGCTGCTGTGGACCGAGTCGGCGTCGCTCGGGCCGAACATCATCAGCACCGGCCACCACCAGCGGTTCACGGCCTGCTGGACCATCGCGCGCTGCGCGTCGGTGCCCTTCATCATCGACAGCAGCGCATCGAAACCCTGGCGCTGGTGGAACGACTCTTCCTTGCACACGCGGATCATCGCGCGCGCGTACGGGCCGTACGTGCAGCGGCACAGCGGGATCTGGTTCATGATCGCGGCGCCGTCGACCAGCCAGCCGATCACGCCGACGTCGGCCCAAGTCGGCGTCGGGTAGTTGAAGATGCTCGAGTATTTCGCCTTGCCGGCGTGCAGCGCGTCGATCAGCGCATCGCGCGAAACGCCGAGCGTTTCGGCCGCGCTATATAGATAGAGGCCGTGGCCGGCTTCGTCCTGGACTTTCGCGAGCAGGATCGCCTTGCGCTTCAGGCTCGGCGCGCGCGAGATCCAGTTGCCTTCCGGCAGCATGCCGACCACTTCCGAGTGCGCATGCTGCGAGATCTGGCGGACCAGCGTCTTGCGATAGGCGTCGGGCATCCAGTCCTGCGGTTCGATCTTGCCGTCCGCGGCCATGACCGCGTCGAACCGCGCCTGCTCGGGCGACTCGGCTGCGGCGTCGAGCGGCGCGACGTTGCCGGGGATGTCGAGGGATTGCGTGTACATGGCGGAGATTCCCGTCCGGTTGAATGTGTGCGAAGTATAAACCAACCGACCGGTCGGTTAATAAATTTCTTGTGCATTTGCGGCAAGACTGGGGGTAAACGAGAGGCGTCGGGGCTCGATCGCTGCACGGGAAGGCGGTTCGGCGCGTGAGATCGGCGGCTTCTGCGGCACAATGCCCGCTTTCCGATGAGGATTTCGCCGATGTCATTTCGAAGCAGTTTCGTCGCGACCGTGCTGGGCGCGTCCATGTTCCTGTCGCCGCTCGCGGCCTCGGCCTCGGCCCAGGCCGGTTGGGTCGCCGCGTGGGCGACTGCCTTGCAGCCGATTCCCGACCTGGCTGCGCCGCCGCCGCTCTATCGTGCGCCCGACGTGGCCGGGCGGACCGTTCGGCAGATCGTCTATCCGACCGTATCGGGACATGCCGCGCGGATTCGCGTGAGCAATGCATACGGTCGCGCGCCGCTGGTGATCGACGCCGCAGGTCTTGCGCGCGCGGGTGACGGCGCGACGCTTGCCGATGGGGCGAGCACGGCCGTGCGCTTCGGCGGCAAGGCATCGGTGACGCTCGCGTCGGGCCAGGAGCTCGAAAGCGACCCGGTGGCGATCGACGTGACAGCCGGGCGGCCGTATGCGATCAGCCTGCGGATGGGGGCGAACCAGCGGATGACCGCCTGGCACCGCGTGTCGAACCAATTCAATTACGTATCGGCGCCGGGCGATCACGTGAACGACCCGGGTGCCGGCGCATTCCGCACGCGCTTTACCCAATATGCGTGGGTGACCGAATTGGCCGTCGAGGCCGGAGCCGCGCGGGCGAGTGTCGCGGCGATCGGGGATTCGATCACCGACGGGCTGCGCTCGAGCCTGAACCGCAACCGTCGCTGGCCGGATGCGCTGACGCTTCGGCTGACCGCGGCAGGTTCGAATACGCTCGGCGTGGTGAATCTCGGGATCAGCGGCAACCGGTTGCTCAGCGATTCGGCGTGCTACGGCACGTCGCTCGCGTCGCGGTTCGAGCGCGATGCGCTTTCGCGCGCGGGGGTGAAGGCGGCGATCGTGCTGATCGGCATCAACGACATCAACTTCGCGGCGATGCCGCCGCGGGCGGGGCTCGATTGTGACAGCCCGCATACGCAGGTCACGGCCGCATCGTTGATCGACGGCTACCGCCGGTTGATCGAGGCCGCGCACCGCCAGGGCGTGAAGGTATTCGGTGCAACGCTTACGCCTGCGGCATTGCCGGCCGGGCGCGAGGCGATCCGGCTCGAGGTGAACCGGTGGATTCGGAGCGGCGGCGGGTTCGACGGTGTGGTCGACTTCGACGCGGTGCTGCGCGACCCGGCGCGCCCGAGCGTGCTGCTGCGCCGATACGACAGCGGTGACGGCATTCACCCGAGCGACGCCGGCTATACGGCAATGGCCGACGCGGTGCCGATGGAGCAACTGCACGCCGCGGTTGGCGGCAAGTGAAATCGCCCAGTACATATATATAGAGAGGGAGTGCGACCAGTCGCCAGCTGCATCAGGATCGCGGGTGGTGTGTAGTCCGTCGAACCCCAAGCCCCCGTGCGCGGCAGCGCACCGGGGCTTTTTCAAAATATTTTCACAAAGGGGTTGCGTGGACAGGGGCGGGTGCTTAGAATCACGCCTCTTTCGCGCTAACGGAAACACGGCGCGGGAGGAAGGGAAGCGGTGCTGACGAGGAAGGTTGTAGAAGCCCCGGCGCACACGAAGTTGAACCCCTCGCCGTCGCAACGAAGCAGTTCAGAAAGTTGTTGACGAGCGAAGAAAGACGGTTCATAATCTCGCTTCTCTGCTGCTGAAAACGCAGCGCTGCTGAGAAACAGAAGGTTTCTCGCAGAAATGCTCTTTAAAAATTAACAGCCGATAAGTGTGGGCGCTTGATGGAAGCGAGCTGATCTTCGGATCAGATAGCGAAAGTATCAAGAGTCTCACACTAAAGTAAGTCAGGTTTATGAAGTGATTCATATTCCTGTCAGCTTTGAGTGAGCGACCGGTTCTTAACCGAACCGAAAACAGTAACAGGTTTAAACTGAAGAGTTTGATCCTGGCTCAGATTGAACGCTGGCGGCATGCCTTACACATGCAAGTCGAACGGCAGCACGGGTGCTTGCACCTGGTGGCGAGTGGCGAACGGGTGAGTAATACATCGGAACATGTCCTGTAGTGGGGGATAGCCCGGCGAAAGCCGGATTAATACCGCATACGATCTACGGATGAAAGCGGGGGACCTTCGGGCCTCGCGCTATAGGGTTGGCCGATGGCTGATTAGCTAGTTGGTGGGGTAAAGGCCTACCAAGGCGACGATCAGTAGCTGGTCTGAGAGGACGACCAGCCACACTGGGACTGAGACACGGCCCAGACTCCTACGGGAGGCAGCAGTGGGGAATTTTGGACAATGGGCGAAAGCCTGATCCAGCAATGCCGCGTGTGTGAAGAAGGCCTTCGGGTTGTAAAGCACTTTTGTCCGGAAAGAAATCCTTGGTTCTAATATAGCCGGGGGATGACGGTACCGGAAGAATAAGCACCGGCTAACTACGTGCCAGCAGCCGCGGTAATACGTAGGGTGCGAGCGTTAATCGGAATTACTGGGCGTAAAGCGTGCGCAGGCGGTTTGCTAAGACCGATGTGAAATCCCCGGGCTCAACCTGGGAACTGCATTGGTGACTGGCAGGCTAGAGTATGGCAGAGGGGGGTAGAATTCCACGTGTAGCAGTGAAATGCGTAGAGATGTGGAGGAATACCGATGGCGAAGGCAGCCCCCTGGGCCAATACTGACGCTCATGCACGAAAGCGTGGGGAGCAAACAGGATTAGATACCCTGGTAGTCCACGCCCTAAACGATGTCAACTAGTTGTTGGGGATTCATTTCCTTAGTAACGTAGCTAACGCGTGAAGTTGACCGCCTGGGGAGTACGGTCGCAAGATTAAAACTCAAAGGAATTGACGGGGACCCGCACAAGCGGTGGATGATGTGGATTAATTCGATGCAACGCGAAAAACCTTACCTACCCTTGACATGGTCGGAATCCCGCTGAGAGGTGGGAGTGCTCGAAAGAGAACCGGCGCACAGGTGCTGCATGGCTGTCGTCAGCTCGTGTCGTGAGATGTTGGGTTAAGTCCCGCAACGAGCGCAACCCTTGTCCTTAGTTGCTACGCAAGAGCACTCTAAGGAGACTGCCGGTGACAAACCGGAGGAAGGTGGGGATGACGTCAAGTCCTCATGGCCCTTATGGGTAGGGCTTCACACGTCATACAATGGTCGGAACAGAGGGTTGCCAACCCGCGAGGGGGAGCTAATCCCAGAAAACCGATCGTAGTCCGGATTGCACTCTGCAACTCGAGTGCATGAAGCTGGAATCGCTAGTAATCGCGGATCAGCATGCCGCGGTGAATACGTTCCCGGGTCTTGTACACACCGCCCGTCACACCATGGGAGTGGGTTTTACCAGAAGTGGCTAGTCTAACCGCAAGGAGGACGGTCACCACGGTAGGATTCATGACTGGGGTGAAGTCGTAACAAGGTAGCCGTATCGGAAGGTGCGGCTGGATCACCTCCTTTCCAGAGCTTCTCGCAAAGTTGAGCGCTCACGCTTATCGGCTGTAAATTAAAGACAGACTCAGGGGTCTGTAGCTCAGTCGGTTAGAGCACCGTCTTGATAAGGCGGGGGTCGTTGGTTCGAATCCAACCAGACCCACCATTGTCTGACGTGTCGGTGATCGTTAGCGCTTCAGCGCTTACGAGTACCTCTACCGCTAGGCTGAAACCTGAGGTCATCTGTACATGGGGGCATAGCTCAGCTGGGAGAGCACCTGCTTTGCAAGCAGGGGGTCGTCGGTTCGATCCCGTCTGCCTCCACCAATCCTCAATGACAAGCGTTCGACGTCGTCGAATCTTTGTCATTGGCGATTGAGCCAGTCAGAGTGATATGAGTAACACCATATCGGCTGTCGTTCTTTAACAATCTGGAAGAAGTAAGTAATTTGGATAGCGGAAGCGTCTTGAGATGGACGTGGAAACTATCCGGGTTGTGATTGTATCGATGTATCTCAAGATGATTCGAACTCTATGTTTGACTCAATTGGAATACGGCACAACGCGAGAACTCAACCTGTAACGAGACAGACTCGTTATAGGGTCAAGCGAACAAGTGCATGTGGTGGATGCCTTGGCGATCACAGGCGATGAAGGACGCGGTAGCCTGCGAAAAGCTACGGGGAGCTGGCAAACGAGCTTTGATCCGTAGATGTCCGAATGGGGAAACCCACTCCTTTTGGAGTATCCATGGCTGAATACATAGGCCATGTGAAGCGAACGCGGTGAACTGAAACATCTAAGTAACCGCAGGAAAAGAAATCAACCGAGATTCCCAAAGTAGTGGCGAGCGAAATGGGATGAGCCTTGTACTCTTTATTTGTATTGTTAGCCGAACGCTCTGGAAAGTGCGGCCATAGCGGGTGATAGCCCTGTAGGCGAAAACAGTATGAAAGAACTAAGTGTACGACAAGTAGGGCGGGACACGTGAAATCCTGTCTGAAGATGGGGGGACCATCCTCCAAGGCTAAATACTCGTGATCGACCGATAGTGAACCAGTACCGTGAGGGAAAGGCGAAAAGAACCCCGGGAGGGGAGTGAAATAGATCCTGAAACCGCATGCATACAAACAGTCGGAGCCTCGTAAGGGGTGACGGCGTACCTTTTGTATAATGGGTCAGCGACTTACGTTCAGTAGCAAGCTTAACCGTATAGGGCAGGCGTAGCGAAAGCGAGTCCGAATAGGGCGTTCAGTTGCTGGGCGTAGACCCGAAACCAAGTGATCTATCCATGGCCAGGATGAAGGTGCGGTAACACGTACTGGAGGTCCGAACCCACTAACGTTGAAAAGTTAGGGGATGAGCTGTGGATAGGGGTGAAAGGCTAAACAAACTTGGAAATAGCTGGTTCTCTCCGAAAACTATTTAGGTAGTGCCTCGTGTCTCACCTTCGGGGGTAGAGCACTGTCATGGTTGGGGGGTCTATTGCAGATTACCCCGCCATAGCAAACTCCGAATACCGAAGAGTGCAATCACGGGAGACAGACATCGGGTGCTAACGTCCGGTGTCAAGAGGGAAACAACCCAGACCGCCAGCTAAGGTCCCCAAATATAGCTAAGTGGGAAACGAAGTGGGAAGGCTAAAACAGTCAGGAGGTTGGCTTAGAAGCAGCCACCCTTTAAAGAAAGCGTAATAGCTCACTGATCGAGTCGTCCTGCGCGGAAGATGTAACGGGGCTAAGCTATATACCGAAGCTGCGGATGCGTGCTTTGCACGCATGGTAGGAGAGCGTTCCGTAAGCCTGCGAAGGTGCGTTGAAAAGCGTGCTGGAGGTATCGGAAGTGCGAATGCTGACATGAGTAGCGATAAAGGGGGTGAAAGGCCCCCTCGCCGTAAGCCCAAGGTTTCCTACGCAACGTTCATCGGCGTAGGGTGAGTCGGCCCCTAAGGCGAGGCAGAAATGCGTAGCTGATGGGAAGCAGGTCAATATTCCTGCACCATTGTTAGATGCGATGGGGGGACGGATCGCGGAAGGTTGTCCGGGTGTTGGAAGTCCCGGTCGCTGCATTGGAGAAGGCACTTAGGCAAATCCGGGTGCGTAATTCAAGGGTGTGGCGCGAGCTCCTTAGGGAGCGAAGCAATTGGAAGTGGTTCCAAGAAAAGCCTCTAAGCTTCAGTCTAACGATGACCGTACCGCAAACCGACACAGGTGGGCGAGATGAGTATTCTAAGGCGCTTGAGAGAACTCGGGAGAAGGAACTCGGCAAATTGGTACCGTAACTTCGGGATAAGGTACGCCCTTGTAGCTTGACTGGCCTGCGCCAGGAGGGTGAAGGGGTTGCAATAAACTGGTGGCTGCGACTGTTTAATAAAAACACAGCACTCTGCAAACACGAAAGTGGACGTATAGGGTGTGACGCCTGCCCGGTGCCGGAAGATTAAATGATGGGGTGCAAGCTCTTGATTGAAGTCCCGGTAAACGGCGGCCGTAACTATAACGGTCCTAAGGTAGCGAAATTCCTTGTCGGGTAAGTTCCGACCTGCACGAATGGCGTAACGATGGCCACACTGTCTCCTCCCGAGACTCAGCGAAGTTGAAGTGTTTGTGATGATGCAATCTACCCGCGGCTAGACGGAAAGACCCCATGAACCTTTACTGTAGCTTTGCATTGGACTTTGAACCGATCTGTGTAGGATAGGTGGGAGGCTATGAAACCGGAACGCTAGTTTCGGTGGAGCCGTCCTTGAAATACCACCCTGGTTTGTTTGAGGTTCTAACCTTGGCCCGTGATCCGGGTCGGGGACAGTGCATGGTAGGCAGTTTGACTGGGGCGGTCTCCTCCCAAAGCGTAACGGAGGAGTACGAAGGTACGCTAGGTACGGTCGGAAATCGTGCTGATAGTGCAATGGCATAAGCGTGCTTAACTGCGAGACCGACAAGTCGAGCAGGTGCGAAAGCAGGTCATAGTGATCCGGTGGTTCTGTATGGAAGGGCCATCGCTCAACGGATAAAAGGTACTCTGGGGATAACAGGCTGATACCGCCCAAGAGTTCATATCGACGGCGGTGTTTGGCACCTCGATGTCGGCTCATCTCATCCTGGGGCTGTAGCCGGTCCCAAGGGTATGGCTGTTCGCCATTTAAAGAGGTACGTGAGCTGGGTTTAAAACGTCGTGAGACAGTTTGGTCCCTATCTGCCGTGGGCGTTGGATATTTGAAGGGGGCTGCTCCTAGTACGAGAGGACCGGAGTGGACGAACCTCTGGTGTACCGGTTGTCACGCCAGTGGCATCGCCGGGTAGCTATGTTCGGAAGAGATAACCGCTGAAAGCATCTAAGCGGGAAACTCGCCTTAAGATGAGATATCCCTGGGGACTAGATCCCCTTGAAGGGTCGTTCGAGACCAGGACGTTGATAGGTCAGGTGTGTAAGCGCAGTAATGCGTTCAGCTAACTGATACTAATTGCCCGTAAGGCTTGATCCTATAACAAGTCTGTTTCGCGCTGACAGAGCGCGTCGGACCGGTTGGATTCTCGTGTGTGATACACACAACCAAAATTACTGCTTCTTCCCGGATTGGTCGCGTTGCGAAGCAGCGTGACAACCCTCTTTGCCTGATGACCATAGCGAGTCGGTCCCACCCCTTCCCATCCCGAACAGGACCGTGAAACGACTCTACGCCGATGATAGTGCGGATTCCCGTGTGAAAGTAGGTAATCGTCAGGCTCCCTAAGCCAAGAACCCCCGCCCGAAAGGCGGGGGTTTTTGCATTGGCGCGGCGGAAACGCGATGACAGCGAGGTGGGGCCCTTGGCGCCGGCGGGCAGGTGAGCTGGCCGGGCAGGATCCTCACGCAGGTCGCATCCGTATCGTCGCTATCTCCGCGGCCACGACAGTGAGCTTGCACCGCGCGCAGAGCGGGAATGGGAGCGACGCCGAATCGTTGGGTTTGATCTGACGACGTCAGGCCGGGGCATCCCGGTTCTCATCACGCTCGACAGCATCGAAACCGCGCAGCGAGATCTGCGGCATCGGAGGTTCTTGTTGGCGCTGCCATTGAGCTCCACGCCAGCTTCCATCATTCGAACGATTGACCATCGGCAACCCCGCCGATCACCCTTGCGGAAGGCAAAGGGTTCGTCATTCTTCTGGCTGTCATTGGTGGTCGCTTCATGCCCGGAATGATCTCGTTTCCCGACCTTTCTCCCGTAATTTGCCGCCTCGAGCGCAATGCACGACTCGCCGATTCGTCACGCCGGGGCGAGCCATTATTGCAGCCCATCGGCGTGCTTACGTCGGCTATCTCCGTTCAATATCGGTAATGTCGTTGGGGGTGCCGGCGCGCGACTGATGCGTCTAGCCGCAAATCAGTGACGCTCTTGCGGGCAGAACGCACCTGCAAGACCGTGCTTCTCGGCGCCCGAGTGCCGAGCGAAATTCTCGTCAGGCCTTCCGCCGACATTGAGACGACAGGGAGACAAAACCCTGGGCTGCCGATCCGATTTCGTCAGAGCCCGCGCGGTTGCTTTTGATGAGAACAGGCTGACCGTCTCGAAGGACATGGACTTCTTCGCCGTGCGAATAGGCGGGGCCGCCAAAACAGTCACTATCCGCGCTCAACTGAACACGGCGAGCGTCGTATCGATAAGTAGGATGAGCGCGGCTTCACTGCGATAGCCCGACCAGGCGCTCATGTCGGTCGGCTTGCACGAGGGCCCGCGCAGCGCGGGCTGCGCGTGCCGCACGGTCGCCGAGCCCCCCGCCGCGCAGCCAGTGTGGCAGCTATGCATGCGCGCGCGGATCGTAGCGTATCAGCCGCTGCAGGACATCAAAGCCGGCCGAGCTGTCGGTGTCGCCCTGGGAGGCGTCATGGTCGCTGCGCGCCCCGATACGGTAGGTCGATACGTCGTTCTGCGGCCACGCGCACTGATCGCATCTGCCGGCGCTCGTGGCGCGTATGCACCCTCACGCGATGGTTCGCATGCGCGCGCCGGGCCGGGACGCCGCCTTTCCAGTCGGCGACGCGGATGCTGCCACGCGCGCTGCGGCTTGCGAGCCGGTGGCGCGTGCGGTTGGGTGGGCGGGCGTCATCCCGTTCTCGGCCGCGATCGCACACCCGGCGTCGATGGCCGGCTTTAACGTGTCACCTTCCGTGACGGCCACCGTGTGTTCCCGCGCTCTGAGGCGCTGCTCTCGGAAAGCGACTGCGGCGGGATTGCCGCGATCCTCTCTAGGCGGCACCACGCATTTGGGGTGCCCCGCATGGGCCGGGGGTAGGTGCGAAGAACGGCGCGCGCGCGGGCAACAAGAAAGGCAGGATTTCGCTCGCGGCGTGAGAGGGCAGGGGAGTCGGCTTGATCGTGCGGCGCGGATTGGCAACGCGCAGCTTTTTGTCTGGGTGACGAATCGGCGCGACCAGACGGCCCCTTTCCTGACGGTTAGATGGGCCGCGGGGACGTCGACGAGAGCGGTAGCCCCTGTTCTCCGAATCCGGGTTCAGCGTTGGTGTCCTGACAACCACAGAGACATCGGCCGTCCCATGCCTGGCGTTACGTCGGAGCGCGTTCCTGATAACCAACTTCACCCGCCCCGAGCCCTCTACGGACGCCCCGCAAATCCGCCCGGCATGGAAATTGCGGATTTTTTTCATCTACCCGCTTGGCATTATGAGCGGGAGGCCGTATGATGGCGGTCTTTCGTTTTCAGCGAAGATGCAAATCGAAGCTGAAGGCGGAGTCTGACGAGGATGTGGGCGCCGTGTGGCGATCCTCTCGTGCTTGCCTTAGCCGGGCGAGCGTGGGTGTCGGGTGAGTCGCGCAGCGCGCTGGAAGAGAATGAAAATAATCTTCCGGATGTGCTTGACAAGAGTGCGATGCACCCCCATAATCGTCAGTTCTCTACGGAGGGGTGCCCGAGTGGCTAAAGGGGGCAGACTGTAAATCTGTTGGCTTACGCCTACGTTGGTTCGAATCCAACCTCCTCCACCAGAACATCAGCGCAAAGAGCGGTAGGGAATCGTTAGTGGCCCGTGCGGGTGTAGCTCAATGGTAGAGCAGAAGCCTTCCAAGCTTACGACGAGGGTTCGATTCCCTTCACCCGCTCCAGTTCGTGCAGTTGAAGCGTAATACCGCCCATGTGGCTCAGTGGTAGAGCACTCCCTTGGTAAGGGAGAGGTCGGCAGTTCGATCCTGCCCATGGGCACCAGCAGTTACAAGTCAGTGTCTGTTTGCGCGCGGCGCAACATGTGAATTCCTTTTGGGAGTCGAAAATGGCCAAGGGTAAATTTGAGCGGACCAAGCCGCACGTCAACGTTGGTACGATCGGTCACGTCGACCACGGCAAGACGACGCTGACGGCAGCGATCACGACGGTTCTGACGAAGAAGTTCGGCGGCGAAGCGAAGGCTTACGACCAGATCGACGCGGCACCGGAAGAAAAGGCGCGCGGCATCACGATCAACACGGCACACGTCGAGTACGAAACGGCTAACCGCCACTACGCACACGTCGACTGCCCGGGCCACGCTGACTATGTGAAGAACATGATCACGGGCGCAGCGCAGATGGACGGCGCGATCCTGGTTTGCTCGGCAGCAGACGGCCCGATGCCGCAAACGCGTGAGCACATCCTGCTGGCGCGTCAGGTTGGCGTTCCGTACATCATCGTGTTCCTGAACAAGTGCGACATGGTGGACGACGCTGAACTGCTCGAGCTGGTCGAGATGGAAGTTCGCGAACTCCTGTCGAAGTACGACTTCCCGGGCGACGACACGCCGATCGTGAAGGGTTCGGCAAAGCTGGCGCTGGAAGGCGACACGGGCGAGCTGGGTGAAGTGGCGATCATGAGCCTGGCAGACGCACTGGACACGTACATCCCGACGCCGGAGCGTGCAGTTGACGGCGCGTTCCTGATGCCGGTGGAAGACGTGTTCTCGATCTCGGGCCGCGGTACGGTGGTGACGGGTCGTGTCGAGCGCGGCATCGTGAAGGTCGGCGAAGAAATCGAAATCGTCGGTATCAAGCCGACGGTGAAGACGACCTGCACGGGCGTTGAAATGTTCCGCAAGCTGCTGGACCAAGGTCAAGCAGGCGACAACGTCGGTATCCTGCTGCGCGGCACGAAGCGTGAAGACGTTGAGCGTGGCCAGGTTCTGGCGAAGCCGGGTTCGATCACGCCGCACACGCACTTCACGGCTGAAGTGTACGTGCTGAGCAAGGACGAAGGCGGCCGTCACACGCCGTTCTTCAACAACTACCGTCCGCAGTTCTACTTCCGTACGACGGACGTGACGGGCTCGATCGAGCTGCCGAAGGACAAGGAAATGGTGATGCCGGGCGACAACGTGTCGATCACGGTGAAGCTGATCGCTCCGATCGCGATGGAAGAAGGTCTGCGCTTCGCAATCCGCGAAGGTGGCCGTACCGTCGGCGCCGGCGTCGTCGCCAAGATCATCGAGTAAGCCAGTTATTCGTTGATCGACAGTTTTGGGGCTGGCAGCAGCCGGCCCCAACATGGTTTAGGGGTATAGCTCAACTGGCAGAGCGTCGGTCTCCAAAACCGAAGGTTGGGGGTTCGATTCCCTCTGCCCCTGCCAAAAATCGCCACGTGGTCCCACGTGGCATTTGTTTTAAGGTGTTATGGCGAATCCATCCGTCGAAACTGTAAATACCTCCGGCGATAAGCTGATGCTGGCCCTGGGCGTATTGTTGGTCTTGGCCGGATTCGTGGGCTTCTTCTGGCTGGCCAACCAGCAGTGGTATGTCCGCGGTGCCGCATTGGCGGTAGGTATCATCGCCGGCGTGGCCGTCGGTCTGATGTCCGCGCCCGGCAAGGGCCTTATCGCGTTTGCCAAGGATTCGTACAAGGAAGTCCGCAAGGTCGTTTGGCCGACCCGCAAGGAAGCAACGCAAACCACGCTCGTCGTGTTCGGCTTCGTGCTCGTGATGGCGATTTTTCTCTGGTTGAGCGACAAATCGATCGAGTGGGTGATTTTCTCGGCGATTCTGGGATGGAAATGATATGAGCGATACTCCGGCATCCCCGAGCGGAAAGCGTTGGTACGTCGTGCACGCCTACTCCGGCATGGAGAAGAGCGTGCAGCGCGCGCTTCAAGAGCGCATCGAACGTGCTGGCATGCAGGACAAATTCGGCCAGATCCTGGTTCCGACCGAAGAAGTGGTCGAAGTCAAAGGCGGCCACAAGGCAGTGACCGAGCGTCGTTTCTTCCCCGGCTACGTGCTGGTGGAAATGGAAATGACGGACGAAACGTGGCACCTCGTGAAGAATACGGCGAAGGTCACCGGTTTCGTCGGCGGTGCGCGTAACCGCCCGACTCCGATTTCCCCCAAGGAAGTCGAAAAGATCATGTCGCAGATGCAGGAAGGCGTCGAGAAGCCGCGCCCGAAGACCCTGTTCGAAGTTGGCGAGATGGTGCGTGTCAAGGAAGGCCCGTTCACGGACTTCAACGGCACGGTCGAAGAAGTCAACTACGAAAAATCGCGCGTGCGTGTGTCGGTCACCATCTTTGGCCGCTCCACCCCGGTCGAACTCGAGTTCGGTCAGGTCGAAAAAGTTTGATCCCGATTCGGTGGGCAGCCTTGGCTGCCCACCTTCGCGCTTACGGCCCGCGTTATGGCCGTTGAGGAGCGTCAGTAGCCAGCGGCGAACGCGCGTTATCACTCACCGAACGCCGCCTGGCGTTCCAACGAGGTTTACAAATGGCAAAGAAGATTGTCGGCTTTATCAAGCTGCAGATTCCTGCAGGTAAAGCCAACCCGTCGCCGCCGGTCGGTCCGGCATTGGGCCAGCGCGGCCTGAACATCATGGAGTTCTGCAAGGCGTTCAACGCGCAGACTCAAGGTATGGAGCCGGGTCTGCCGGTGCCGGTGGTCATCACGGCATTCGCTGACAAGAGCTTCACGTTCGTGATGAAGACGCCGCCGGCGACCGTCCTGATCAAGAAGGCGGCGAAGGTGGACAAGGGCTCGAGCAAGCCGCACACCGACAAGGTCGGTTCGATCACGCGCGCTCAGGCCGAAGAAATCGCGAAGACCAAGATGCCGGATCTTACGGCAGCTGATCTGGACGCAGCCGTTCGCACCATCGCTGGTAGCGCACGCTCGATGGGCATCACTGTGGAGGGCGTGTAAATGGCTAAGATCTCCAAGCGCCGTCAGGCATTTGCCGCCAAGGTCGACCGTCAGAAGCTGTACGCGATCGAAGACGCACTGGCACTCGTGAAGGAATGCGCGAGCGCGAAGTTCGACGAATCGATCGACGTCGCAGTCCAGCTCGGCATCGATGCGAAGAAGTCGGACCAGGTCGTTCGTGGTTCGGTCGTTCTGCCGGCAGGTACGGGCAAGTCGGTTCGCGTTGCCGTGTTCGCGCAAGGCGAGAAGGCCGAGCAAGCACGTGCAGCTGGCGCGGAAATCGTCGGTATGGAAGACCTGGCTGAGGAGATCAAGGCTGGCCAGATGGACTTCGACATCGTGATCGCTTCGCCGGACACGATGCGTATCGTCGGTACGCTCGGTCAGATCCTCGGCCCGCGCGGCCTGATGCCGAACCCGAAGGTCGGCACGGTCACGCCGGACGTCGCGACGGCAGTCAAGAACGCGAAGGCTGGTCAGGTGCAATTCCGTGTCGACAAGGCCGGTATCATCCACGCGACCATCGGCCGTGCATCGTTCGAAGCTGCAGCACTGCGCTCGAACCTGTCGGCACTGATCGAAGCGCTGCAGAAGGCGAAGCCGGCAACGAGCAAGGGTGTCTACCTGCGCAAGGTCGCTCTGTCGAGCACGATGGGCGTTGGCCTGCGTGTCGACCAGGCTACGCTGGCAGCACAGTAAGCAAGTATTCGGGCCGCTTCGTTCGCGAGGCGGCCTACATGGGCTTTGGGCGGTTGTTCGTGCAGTAGGGCGGGCAACCGGTTATCAAAGACCGTTGGTGGGGCGCAGCAGGCAGGCGATCCCTTAATTCAAGCCAACGCAGATGGCGAACCCGAAAAAGTTTTGCAGTGGTGAAGCCGCAGGTCGTGAAGCGATTCACGGCGTGAGGTGGAAATACTCCTAACGAGGTCGGACGCCGTTGTTGAACGAGGTGCGTGAGGTTTCGGCCATGCCGGCCGCACCGAACGTATCGTTTCTGGAGGCTAACCGTGCCGCTTAATAGAGAAGACAAGCAAGCCGTCGTCGCTGAGGTTGCCGCGCAAGTCGCGAAGGCCCAGACCGTTGTGCTGGCTGAGTATCGTGGAATTGCGGTTGGCGATCTGACCAAGCTGCGCGCGCAAGCGCGTGAGAAGCAGGTGTACCTGCGCGTGTTGAAGAACACGCTGGCGCGTCGCGCTGTTGAAGGTACGCCGTTTGCTCCGCTGGCAGAGCAGATGACTGGTCCGTTGATCTACGGCATCTCTGAAGATGCAATTGCCGCTGCTAAGGTCGTCAACGACTTCAGCAAGGGCAATGACAAGTTGGTCATCAAGGCTGGTTCGTTCGATGGCAAGGTGATGGACAAGGCTGGCGTGCAAGCGCTGGCAAGCATCCCGAGCCGTGAAGAACTGCTCTCGAAGCTGCTGTTCGTTATGCAATCGCCTGTTTCGGGCTTCGCGCGTGCTCTCGCCGCGCTGGCCGAGAAGAAGCAAGCAGAAGCTGCGTAAGCGAACATGCATCAGCGTCACTGATCGCTGGCTGTATCCGAATTCAATTTAGGAGTATTTCAAATGGCAATCGCAAAAGAAGACATCCTGGCAGCAGTCGAAGGGATGACCGTTCTGGAACTGAACGAACTGGTCAAGGCGTTCGAAGAGAAGTTTGGCGTGTCGGCAGCTGCAGTGGCAGTCGCTGGCCCGGCAGGCGGCGGCGCTGCTGCTGCTGCAGAAGAGAAGACCGAATTCACGGTCGTCCTGACTGAAGCAGGCAGCAACAAGGTTGCAGTCATCAAGGCAGTTCGCGAACTGACGGGCCTGGGCCTGAAGGAAGCGAAGGACGTCGTTGACGGCGCACCGAAGGCTGTCAAGGAAGGCGTCGACAAGGCTGCTGCTGACGAAGCCAAGAAGAAGCTGGAAGACGCGGGCGCGAAGGTCGAAGTCAAGTAAGTTTCGACGCGCTGTGCGAAGGCTGGCGGTATTTTCACCGCCGGCCTTTTTGTGCTTTGTGGGGACGTTATTCTGGCACTCTTTTGGGAGCCCGAATAATTGGCCCCAGAAGCCAAAGAAAACCGCCGAATCGTTGTCAATGGTCACGATTGGCGTTTCTCTTTGTCTTCTGAAGCGACTGCAGAAGGCAAGTTTGGTCGGGTAGCGGGCAACACAGGCATCCGCTGCCGTCAGCCAGCGGTTGGTAGCGGCCAACCACCAAGCTTCTCGGCTCGTTCAAGCCATCGGGCGGCCATCGGGTCTCAGTCGGTGAACACTCGGGTTAGAAACGTCCAGGTATCCCGCCTCGACAGCACCCGCCGTGATTCGGAGATCGTATGCAATATTCCTTCACCGAGAAGAAGCGCATTCGCAAGAGTTTCGCGAAGCGCCCCATCGTTCACCAAGTTCCGTTCTTGCTGGCCACCCAGCTTGAATCATTCAGCACGTTTCTGCAAGCCGATGTGCCGGGCACGCAACGCAAGCCTGAAGGTTTGCAGGCCGCCTTCACATCGGTATTTCCCATTGTTTCGCACAACGGTTTCGCGCGCCTCGAGTTCGTGAGCTATGCGCTGTCCTCGCCGGCATTCAACATCAAGGAATGCCAGCAGCGGGGCCTGACGTACTGCTCCGCGCTGCGCGCGAAGGTCCGCCTCGTCATCCTCGACAAGGAATCGCCGAACAAGCCGGTCGTCAAGGAAGTGAAGGAGCAGGAAGTGTACATGGGCGAAATTCCGCTCATGACGCCGACGGGCTCGTTCGTCATCAACGGCACCGAGCGTGTCATCGTCTCGCAGCTGCACCGTTCGCCGGGCGTGTTCTTCGAACACGACAAGGGCAAGACGCACAGCTCGGGCAAGCTGCTGTTCTCGGCACGGATCATTCCGTACCGCGGCTCGTGGCTCGACTTCGAATTCGATCCGAAGGACATCCTGTACTTCCGCGTCGACCGTCGCCGCAAGATGCCGGTCACGATCCTGCTGAAGGCCATCGGCCTCACGCCGGAACAGATCCTCGCGAACTTCTTCGTGTTCGACAACTTCACGCTGATGGACGAAGGCGCGCAACTCGAGTTCGTGCCCGAGCGCCTGCGTGGTGAAGTCGCGCGCTTCGACATCACGGATCGCGACGGCAAGGTCATCGTCCAGAAGGACAAGCGGATCAACGCGAAGCACATTCGCGACCTCGAAGCCGCGAAGACCAAGTTCATCTCGGTGCCGGAAGACTATCTGCTCGGCCGCGTGCTGGCGAAGAACGTCGTCGACGGCGACACCGGCGAAGTGATCGCGAGCGCGAACGACGAAGTGACGGAAAGCGTGCTCGAGAAGCTGCGCGAAGCGGGCATCAAGGAAATCCAGACGCTCTACACGAACGATCTGGACCAGGGTCCGTACATCTCGTCGACGCTGCGTGTCGACGAAACGACCGACAAGACGGCCGCGCGCATTGCGATCTACCGCATGATGCGCCCGGGCGAGCCGCCGACCGAAGAAGCGGTCGAGGCGCTGTTCAACCGTCTGTTCTACAGCGAAGAAGCGTACGACCTGTCGAAGGTCGGCCGCATGAAGTTCAACCGCCGCGTCGGCCGTGACGAGATCACCGGCCCGATGACGCTGCAGGACGACGACATCCTCGCGACGATCAAGATCCTCGTCGAGCTGCGCAACGGCAAGGGCGAAGTGGACGACATCGACCACCTCGGCAACCGCCGCGTGCGTTGTGTCGGCGAACTGGCCGAAAACCAGTTCCGCGCGGGTCTCGTGCGTGTCGAGCGCGCGGTCAAGGAACGCCTCGGCCAGGCCGAAAGCGAAAACCTGATGCCGCACGACCTGATCAACTCGAAGCCGATTTCGTCGGCGATTCGCGAGTTCTTCGGTTCGTCGCAGCTGTCGCAGTTCATGGACCAGACCAACCCGCTGTCGGAAATCACGCACAAGCGCCGTGTTTCCGCACTGGGCCCGGGCGGTCTGACGCGCGAACGCGCAGGCTTCGAAGTTCGTGACGTGCACCCGACCCACTATGGCCGCGTGTGCCCGATCGAAACGCCGGAAGGTCCGAACATCGGCCTGATCAACTCGCTCGCACTGTACGCGCACTTGAACGAGTATGGCTTCCTCGAGACGCCGTACCGCAAGGTCGTGGACAGCAAGGTGACCGACCAGATCGATTACCTGTCGGCGATCGAGGAAGGCCGCTACATGATCGCTCAGGCGAACGCCGCGATCGACGAGAACGGCCAGCTGGTCGACGAACTCGTGTCGTCGCGTGAAGCCGGCGAAACGATGATGGTCACGCCGGACCGTATCCAGTACATGGACGTCGCGCCGTCGCAGATCGTGTCGGTTGCAGCCTCGCTGATCCCGTTCCTCGAGCACGACGATGCGAACCGTGCACTGATGGGTTCGAACATGCAGCGTCAGGCCGTGCCGTGTCTGCGTCCGGAGAAGCCGGTCGTCGGTACGGGCATCGAGCGTACCTGCGCGGTCGACTCGGGCACGACGGTTCAGGCGTTCCGCGGCGGCGTCGTCGACTATGTCGACGCAGGCCGTATCGTGATTCGCGTGAACGACGACGAAGCGGTCGCAGGTGAAGTCGGTGTCGACATCTACAACCTGATCAAGTACACGCGTTCGAACCAGAACACGAACATCAACCAGCGTCCGATCGTGAAGATGGGCGACAAGGTCTCGCGCGGCGACGTGCTGGCCGACGGCGCCTCGACGGACCTGGGCGAGCTCGCGCTCGGCCAGAACATGCTGATCGCGTTCATGCCGTGGAACGGCTACAACTTCGAGGATTCGATCCTGATCTCGGAGAAGGTGGTCGCCGACGATCGCTACACGTCGATCCACATCGAAGAGCTGAACGTCGTTGCACGCGACACGAAGCTCGGGCCGGAAGAAATCACGCGCGACATCTCGAACCTGGCGGAAGTCCAGCTCGGCCGTCTCGACGAATCGGGCATCGTGTACATCGGTGCGGAAGTCGAAGCGGGCGACGTGCTGGTCGGCAAGGTCACGCCGAAGGGCGAGACCCAGCTGACGCCGGAAGAGAAGCTGCTGCGCGCGATCTTCGGCGAGAAGGCATCGGACGTGAAGGACACGTCGCTGCGCGTGCCGTCGGGCATGAGCGGCACCGTGATCGACGTCCAGGTGTTCACGCGTGAAGGCATCCAGCGCGACAAGCGTGCGCAACAGATCATCGACGACGAACTGAAGCGCTACCGTCTCGACCTGAACGACCAGCTGCGCATCGTGGAAGGCGACGCGTTCCAGCGTCTCGCGCGCATGCTCGTGGGCAAGGTCGCGAACGGCGGCCCGAAGAAGCTCGCGAAGGGCACGAAGATCGACCAGGCTTACCTGGAAGACCTCGACCACTACCACTGGTTCGACATCCGCCTGGCGGACGACGAAGCAGCGGCGCAGCTCGAAGCGATCAAGAACTCGATCGAGGAAAAGCGTCACCAGTTCGACCTCGCGTTCGAAGAGAAGCGCAAGAAGCTCACGCAAGGCGACGAACTGCCGCCGGGCGTGCTGAAGATGGTCAAGGTGTACCTCGCGGTGAAGCGCCGTCTGCAGCCTGGCGACAAGATGGCAGGCCGTCACGGTAACAAGGGTGTCGTGTCGAAGATCGTCCCGATCGAAGACATGCCGTACATGGCCGACGGCCGTCCGGCCGACGTCGTGCTGAACCCGCTCGGCGTGCCGTCGCGGATGAACGTGGGTCAGGTTCTGGAAGTGCACCTCGGCTGGGCCGCGAAGGGCCTCGGCTGGCGTATCGGCGAAATGCTGCAGCGTCAGGCGAAGATCGAGGAAATGCGTTCGTTCCTGACGAAGATCTACAACGACTCGGGTCGCAAGGAAGATCTGGAAAGCTTCACCGACGACGAGATCCTCGAACTCGCGAAGAACCTGCGCGAAGGCGTGCCGTTCGCGACGCCGGTGTTCGACGGTGCGACCGAGGAAGAAATGGGCAAGATGCTCGACCTCGCGTTCCCGGACGACATCGCCGAACAGCTCGGCATGAACCCGTCGAAGAACCAGGTCCGTCTGTACGACGGCCGCACGGGTGAAATGTTCGAACGTCGCGTGACGCTTGGCTACATGCACTACCTGAAGCTGCACCACTTGGTCGACGACAAGATGCACGCGCGTTCGACCGGCCCGTACTCGCTCGTCACGCAGCAGCCGCTGGGTGGTAAGGCGCAGTTCGGTGGCCAGCGTTTCGGTGAAATGGAAGTGTGGGCACTCGAAGCGTACGGCGCGTCCTACGTGCTGCAGGAAATGCTGACGGTGAAGTCGGACGACGTGAACGGCCGGACCAAGGTCTATGAGAACCTGGTCAAGGGCGATCATGTCATCGATGCAGGCATGCCGGAATCCTTCAACGTGCTCGTGAAGGAAATCCGCTCGCTCGGTATCGATATCGATCTCGACCGCAATTAATCGGACTACGGAGAGAAGGCAATGAAAGCTCTGCTCGATCTATTCAAGCAAGTCCAACAGGAAGAAGTTTTCGACGCGATCAAGATCGGTCTGGCCTCGCCGGACAAGATCCGTTCGTGGTCGTTCGGCGAAGTGAAGAAGCCGGAGACCATCAACTACCGCACGTTCAAGCCGGAACGCGATGGTCTGTTCTGCGCGAAGATCTTCGGGCCGATCAAGGACTACGAGTGCCTGTGCGGCAAGTACAAGCGTCTGAAGCACCGCGGCGTGATCTGCGAGAAGTGCGGCGTCGAAGTGACGCTGGCGAAGGTGCGTCGCGAACGCATGGGCCACATCGAGCTGGCCTCGCCGGTCGCGCACATCTGGTTCCTGAAGTCGCTGCCGTCGCGTCTGGGCATGGTGCTCGACATGACGCTGCGCGACATCGAGCGCGTGCTGTATTTCGAAGCGTACGTGGTGATCGAACCGGGCATGACGCCGCTGAAGGCGCGGCAGATCATGACCGAAGAGGATTACTACAACAAGGTCGAGGAATACGGCGACGAATTCCGTGCCGAGATGGGCGCGGAAGGCGTGCGTGAACTGCTGCGCGCGATCAACATCGACGAGCAGGTCGAGACGCTGCGCACCGAGCTGAAGAACACCGGCTCGGAAGCGAAGATCAAGAAGTACGCGAAGCGCCTGAAGGTCCTCGAGGCATTCCAGCGCTCGGGCATCAAGCCCGAGTGGATGATCCTCGAAGTGCTGCCGGTGCTGCCGCCGGAACTGCGTCCGCTCGTGCCGCTGGACGGCGGCCGTTTCGCGACGTCGGACCTGAACGACCTGTATCGCCGCGTGATCAACCGTAACAACCGGTTGAAGCGTCTGCTCGAGCTGAAGGCGCCTGAAATCATCGTCCGCAACGAAAAGCGGATGCTGCAGGAAGCCGTCGACTCGCTGCTCGACAACGGTCGTCGCGGCAAGGCGATGACGGGCGCGAACAAGCGTCCGCTGAAGTCGCTCGCCGACATGATCAAGGGTAAGGGCGGCCGTTTCCGTCAGAACCTGCTGGGCAAGCGCGTCGACTACTCGGGCCGTTCGGTCATCGTGGTCGGCCCGACGCTGAAGCTGCACCAGTGCGGTCTGCCGAAGCTGATGGCGCTCGAACTGTTCAAGCCGTTCATCTTCAACAAGCTGGAAGTGATGGGCGTCGCGACGACCATCAAGGCTGCGAAGAAGGAAGTCGAGAACCAGACGCCGGTGGTGTGGGACATCCTCGAAGAGGTGATCCGCGAGCACCCGGTGATGCTGAACCGTGCGCCGACGCTGCACCGTCTCGGTATCCAGGCGTTCGAACCCGTGCTGATCGAAGGCAAGGCGATTCAGCTGCACCCGCTCGTCTGCGCGGCGTTCAACGCCGACTTCGACGGTGACCAGATGGCCGTTCACGTGCCGCTGTCGCTCGAAGCGCAGATGGAAGCGCGTACGCTGATGCTGGCGTCGAACAACGTGCTGTTCCCGGCCAACGGCGATCCGTCGATCGTGCCGTCGCAGGATATCGTGCTGGGTCTGTACTACGCGACCCGCGAAGCGATCAACGCGAAGGGCGAAGGCCTGTCGTTCACCGGCGTGTCGGAAGTGATCCGCGCGTACGAGAACAAGGAAGTCGAGCTGGCGTCGCGCGTCAACGTGCGGATCACCGAAATGGTTCGCAACGAGGACACGTCCGAAGGCGCGCCGCAATTCGTGCCGAAGATCTCGCTGTACGCGACGACCGTCGGTCGCGCGATCCTGTCGGAGATCCTGCCGCACGGCCTGCCGTTCTCGGTGCTGAACAAGCCGCTGAAGAAGAAGGAAATCTCGCGCCTGATCAACACCGCATTCCGCAAGTGCGGTCTGCGTGCGACGGTCGTGTTCGCCGACCAGCTGATGCAGTCGGGTTTCCGTCTCGCGACGCGTGCCGGCATTTCGATCTGCGTGGACGACATGCTCGTGCCGCCGCAGAAGGAAACGATCGTCGGCGACGCCGCGAAGAAGGTGAAGGAGTACGACCGCCAGTACATGTCGGGTCTCGTCACCGCGCAGGAACGCTACAACAACGTGGTCGACATCTGGTCGGCAACGTCGGAAGCGGTCGGCAAGGCGATGATGGAGCAGCTGTCGACGGAGCCGGTGACGGACCGCGACGGCAACGAGACGCGCCAGGAGTCGTTCAACTCGATCTACATGATGGCCGACTCGGGCGCCCGGGGTTCGGCGGTGCAGATTCGTCAGCTGGCCGGTATGCGAGGCCTGATGGCGAAGCCGGACGGCTCGATTATCGAGACGCCGATTACCGCGAACTTCCGCGAAGGCCTGAACGTGTTGCAGTACTTCATCTCGACCCACGGTGCACGTAAGGGTCTGGCTGATACGGCACTGAAGACCGCGAACTCGGGTTACCTGACGCGTCGTCTCGTCGACGTCACGCAGGATCTGGTGGTGGTCGAGGACGATTGCGGCACGTCGAACGGCGTGGCGATGAAGGCGCTGGTCGAAGGCGGTGAAGTCGTCGAGGCACTGCGCGACCGTATCCTCGGCCGCGTCGCGGTCGCGGACGTCGTGAACCCGGAAACGCAGGAAACGCTGTACGAATCGGGCACGCTGCTCGACGAAACGGCGGTCGAGGAAATCGAACGCCTCGGCATCGACGAAGTGCGCGTGCGCACGCCGCTGACCTGCGAAACGCGTTACGGTCTGTGCGCGGCCTGCTACGGCCGTGACCTCGGCCGCGGCTCGCTCGTGAACGTCGGCGAAGCAGTCGGCGTGATCGCGGCACAGTCGATCGGTGAACCGGGCACGCAGCTGACGATGCGTACGTTCCACATCGGTGGTGCGGCATCGCGTGCGGCAGTGGCGTCGTCGGTCGAAGCGAAGAGCAACGGTATCGTGCGCTTCACGGCCACGATGCGTTACGTCACCAACGCGAAGGGCGAGCAGATCGTCATTTCGCGTTCGGGCGAGGCGCTGATCACCGACGATATCGGCCGCGAGCGCGAACGTCACAAAATCCCGTACGGCGCGACGCTGCTGCAGCTCGACGGCGCGGCGATCAAGGCCGGCACGCAGCTGGCGACGTGGGATCCGATGACGCGTCCGATCATCACCGAGTACGGTGGTACGGTGAAGTTCGAGAACGTCGAGGAAGGCGTGACCGTCGCGAAGCAGATCGACGACGTGACCGGCCTGTCGACGCTGGTCGTGATCGACGTGAAGCGTCGTGGTTCGCAAGCTTCGAAGAGCGTGCGTCCGCAGGTGAAGCTGCTCGACGCGAACGGCGAGGAAGTGAAGATCCCGGGCACGGAACACGCGGTGCAGATCGGCTTCCAGGTCGGCGCACTGATCACCGTGAAGGACGGCCAGCAAGTGCAGGTGGGTGAAGTGCTTGCACGTATCCCGACCGAAGCGCAGAAGACGCGTGACATTACCGGCGGTCTGCCGCGGGTGGCGGAACTGTTCGAAGCGCGTTCGCCGAAGGATGCCGGCATTCTCGCGGAAGTCACCGGTACGACGTCGTTCGGTAAGGACACGAAGGGCAAGCAGCGTCTCGTCATCACGGACCTCGAAGGCAATCAGCACGAGTTCCTGATCGCGAAGGAAAAGCAGGTGCTGGTCCACGATGCTCAGGTCGTCAACAAGGGCGAAATGATCGTGGACGGCCCGGCCGATCCGCACGACATCCTGCGTCTGCAGGGTATCGAGGCGCTGTCGCGCTACATCGTCGACGAAGTGCAGGACGTGTATCGTCTGCAGGGCGTGAAGATCAACGACAAGCACATCGAGGTGATCGTTCGCCAGATGCTGCGTCGTGTGCAGATCACCGACAACGGTGATACGCGCTTCATCCCGGGCGAACAGGTCGAGCGTTCCGACATGCTGGACGAGAACGATCGCATGATCGCCGAGGACAAGCGCCCGGCTTCGTACGACAACGTGCTCCTCGGTATCACGAAGGCGTCGCTGTCGACCGACTCGTTCATCTCGGCGGCATCGTTCCAGGAAACGACCCGCGTGCTGACCGAAGCGGCGATCATGGGCAAGCGCGACGATCTGCGCGGTCTGAAGGAAAACGTGATCGTCGGCCGTCTGATCCCGGCCGGTACGGGTCTCGCGTTCCACAAGGCGCGCAAGGCGAAGGAGATGTCCGACCGCGAGCGTTTCGACCAGATCGCTGCGGAAGAGGCATTCGACTTCGGTACGCCGAGCACGCCGGCGGAAGAGCCGCAACACCCGGCAGCCGAGTAAGCAGCATGGGCGGCGCGAGCCGCCTTACGTTGCCGTATTCGCTGTCATCGAAGCCGCCCGGTCCGCCGGGCGGTTTTTTTTATCCGTCGTTCACGTTCATGACGGGCTTGCCGCACGGTTGCGCAGGCCCGTCATGCGCGCGCACGAACCCTGTCCGATGGGCCAACGTTTCACGATTCGCCGTGCGCTGCGCGAGCGGGTTGTTAAAATTGCGGTCATCGTTCCGCCGTCCTCCTTCTCATTCATGTCCCGCGCCCTCGAAATCCTCGACGAAGTCTTTGGTTATTCCGCATTTCGCGGCCAGCAGGGCGAAATCGTCGAACACGTCGCCGGCGGCGGCGATTGCCTCGTGCTGATGCCGACCGGCGGCGGCAAGTCGCTGTGCTACCAGATCCCGGCGCTGCTGCGCCGCGAGGCGGGGCAGGGCGCGGGCATCGTCGTGTCGCCGCTGATCGCGCTGATGCAGGACCAGGTCGCCGCGCTCAGCGAAGTCGGCGTGCGCGCGGCGTATCTGAATTCGACGCTGTCGGGCGCCGAAGCCGCGGCCACCGAGCGCGCGCTGCGCGAAGGCGAGATCGATCTGCTGTACGTGGCGCCCGAGCGGCTGATGACGGGGCGCTTCCTCGAGCTGCTCGAACGCGCGAGGATCGGTCTGTTCGCGATCGACGAGGCGCACTGCGTGTCGCAGTGGGGTCACGACTTCCGTCCCGAATACATTCAGCTGTCGGTGTTGCACGAGCGCTTCCCGTCGGTGCCGCGTATCGCGCTGACGGCCACCGCCGACGCGATCACGCGCGACGAGATCATCCATCGCCTCGCGCTCGACGATGCGCGCGTGTTCGTGTCGAGCTTCGATCGCCCGAACATCCGGTACCGGATCGTCGAGAAGGACAACGCGCGCGCGCAGCTGCTCGACTTCATCCGCGCGGAGCATACGAACGCAGACGGCACGACCGACGCGGGCGTCGTCTACTGCCTGTCGCGCCGCAAGGTCGAGGAAACGGCCGAATGGCTGAAGGCGCAGGGCGTGCGGGCGCTGCCGTATCACGCGGGGATGGAGTTCGAGGTGCGGCAGAAGCACCAGGAAATGTTCCAGCGCGAGGAAGGCGTCGTGATGTGCGCGACCATTGCGTTCGGCATGGGCATCGACAAGCCGGACGTGCGCTTCGTCGCTCACCTCGATTTGCCGAAGAGCGTCGAAGGCTACTACCAGGAAACGGGCCGTGCGGGCCGCGACGGGATGCCGGCGAACGCGTGGATGGCGTATGGCCTCGGCGACGTCGTCCAGCAGCGCAAGATGATCGACGAGTCTGATGCGGACGACGCGCACAAGCGCGTCCAGACGTCGAAGCTCGACGCGCTGCTCGGGCTGTGCGAGACGATCTCGTGCCGACGCGTGCGATTGCTGAACTACTTCGGCGAGGCGAGCCAGCCGTGCGGCAACTGCGACACCTGCCTCGAGCCGCCCGATTCGTGGGATGCGACGCGCGAGGCGCAGATGGCGCTGTCGTGCGTGTTCCGCGCGCAGCGCGCGAGCGGCTTCAATTTCGGCTCGAGCCATCTGATCGAGATCCTGCGCGGCGGCCGCACGGAGAAGGTGCTGCAGCGCGGTCATGACCAGCTCAGTACGTTCGGGATCGGCGCGTCGCTGTCCGAGCCAGAGTGGCGCGCGATTTTCCGGCAGCTCGTCGCGTACGGCTATCTCGCGGTCGACCATGGCGGATTCGGCGCGCTCATGCTGACCGAGGCCGCGAAGCCGGTGCTGAAGAACGAGGAGAAGGTCACGCTGCGCCGCTACGTGAAGCCGCAGCGCACGCGCCAGTCGTCCAGCCGCAGCGGCACGCGGGTCGACCCGACGGCGGGCATGGGCGCGCGCGAGCGGGCCCGCTGGGATGCGTTGCGTGCGTGGCGCGCGGAAACCGCGAAGTCCGACGGCGTGCCGGCCTACGTGATCTTCCATGACGCCACGCTCGCCGAGATCGCGCGCAATGCGCCCGAGACGATCGAGGACCTGCGCCATATCCCCGGCATGGGCGTGCGCAAGCTCGAACGCTTCGGCGACGAGATCATCGACGTCGTCGAATCGGCATGACACAGGTGTTCCGACCCTTCCGGTAAACCGGCCGCGCGGCCGGCAAATCACGCAAGCCGTTGACTTAGTTGGTATTTCCGGAATATGATGTTGGGTTCCGGTAATCGGCAGGCCGCGTCGCGTTCCAACGTTCGTGTCCAACTCGCCGGTGTCGGAAGTCAACTGTGCGTCGATTCTCGCTTTGCCCGAAATCGATGTGCAGATTTTGTTCAATTTCAGGAATAAACAATGCCAACCATCAACCAACTGGTTCGCAAAGGCCGTCAGTCGGAAACGACGAAGAGCAAGAGCCCGGCCCTGCAGGACTGCCCCCAGCGTCGCGGCGTGTGCACCCGTGTGTACACGACGACGCCGAAGAAGCCGAACTCGGCACTCCGTAAGGTCGCCAAGGTTCGTCTGACGAACGGCTTCGAAGTGATTTCGTACATCGGCGGTGAAGGCCACAACCTGCAGGAACACTCGGTTGTGCTGATCCGCGGCGGCCGTGTGAAGGACTTGCCGGGTGTGCGTTACCACATGGTTCGCGGCTCGCTGGATACCCAGGGCGTCAAGGACCGTAAGCAAGCGCGCTCGAAGTACGGCGCGAAGCGTGCAAAGGCTGCCAAGTAAGCAGTTTTTGATCAGGGATCGCCCAAGGGCGGTCAAGGCGGGAGTGCCGGATTGCCGGTGCTGTCGAGTAAGTGGTCACCCGGCCAAGCTGGTTAGTCGTGAAGATGTGATCGGGTTTGTTGGTGGCCGCGGAGCTGGATACAGCTCCAACTGAACAGGTAAAGGAAGAATCATGCCGCGTCGTCGCGAAGTCCCCAAGCGGGAAGTGTTGCCGGATCCGAAGTTCGGCAACGTTGATGTAGCCAAGTTCATGAACATGCTGATGCTGTCCGGCAAGAAGTCGGTCGCAGAGCGCATCGTTTATGGCGCATTCGAACAAATCCAGACCAAGGGTGGCAAGGACCCGCTGGAAGTGTTCACGGTTGCGCTCAACAACGTGAAGCCGGTGGTCGAAGTGAAGAGCCGCCGCGTTGGTGGTGCCAACTATCAGGTTCCGGTCGAAGTGCGCCCGTCGCGTCGTATGGCATTGGCGATGCGCTGGCTGCGCGAGGCTGCGAAGAAGCGCAGCGAGAAGTCGATGGCTCTGCGCCTGGCAGGTGAACTCTCCGAAGCGGCCGAAGGCCGTGGCGGCGCGATGAAGAAGCGCGACGAAGTTCACCGCATGGCAGAAGCCAACCGCGCGTTCTCGCATTTCCGTTTCTAAGCGCCTGTCAGGGCTGTTAGCGGAAATAAATTCCGGGCGGGTGCGCTTTTCAGGCGCCTCGCCCGTTTGTGTTGAAGCATGATGCAGCAGGGCTGCATCATGTCATCCCAGTAGAGGATCAAAGTGGCTCGCAAGACTCCTATCGAGCGCTACCGTAATATCGGTATTAGCGCTCACATCGACGCCGGCAAAACGACGACGACCGAGCGCATTCTGTTTTACACCGGTGTGAACCACAAGATCGGTGAAGTCCACGACGGCGCAGCCACGATGGACTGGATGGAGCAGGAACAGGAGCGTGGCATCACGATCACGTCCGCTGCTACCACGGCCTTCTGGAAGGGCATGGGCGGCAACTATCCGGAACACCGCATCAACATCATCGACACCCCGGGCCACGTCGACTTCACGATCGAAGTGGAGCGCTCGATGCGCGTGCTCGACGGCGCGTGCATGGTGTACTGCGCAGTGGGCGGCGTGCAGCCGCAGTCGGAAACGGTGTGGCGCCAGGCCAACAAGTACAAGGTTCCCCGTCTCGCGTTCGTCAACAAGATGGACCGTACCGGCGCGAACTTCTTCAAGGTCTACGACCAGCTCCGTCTGCGCCTGAAGGCGAACCCGGTTCCGGTCGTGGTGCCGATCGGCTCGGAAGAAAACTTCAAGGGCGTGGTCGACCTGATCAAGATGAAGGCGATCATTTGGGACGAAGCGTCCCAAGGCACGAAGTTCGACTACGTCGACATCCCGGCAGAGCTCGCCGAGACCTGCAAGGAATGGCGCGAAAAGATGGTCGAAGTGGCTGCTGAAGCCAACGAAGACCTGATGAACAAGTACCTGGAAGAAGGCGATCTGCCGGAAGCCGACATCGTCAAGGCGCTGCGCGACCGTACGATCGCGTGCGAAATCCAGCCGATGCTGTGCGGTACCGCGTTCAAGAACAAGGGCGTGCAGCGTATGCTCGACGCCGTGATCGACTTCCTGCCGTCGCCGGTCGACATCCCGCCGGTCAAGGGCGAGCTGGAAAACGGCGAAGCAGCGGAGCGCAAGGCGTCGGACGACGAGAAGTTCTCGTCGCTCGCGTTCAAGATCATGACCGACCCGTTCGTCGGCCAGCTGATCTTCTTCCGTGTGTACTCGGGCGTCGTCAATTCGGGCGACACGCTGCTGAACTCGACCAAGGGCAAGAAGGAACGCCTCGGCCGTATTCTGCAGATGCACGCGAACCAGCGTGAAGAAATCAAGGAAGTCCGTGCGGGCGACATCGCCGCTGCAGTCGGCCTGAAGGAAGCGACCACGGGCGACACGCTGTGCGATCCGGCAAACCCGATCGTTCTCGAGCGCATGGTGTTCCCGGAGCCGGTGATTTCGCAGGCTGTCGAGCCGAAGACCAAGGCTGACCAGGAAAAGATGGGCCTCGCGCTGAACCGCCTGGCGCAGGAAGACCCGTCGTTCCGCGTGCAGACCGACGAAGAGTCGGGCCAGACCATCATTTCGGGCATGGGCGAGCTCCACCTCGAAATTCTGGTCGACCGGATGAAGCGTGAATTCGGCGTGGAAGCGACCGTCGGCAAGCCGCAGGTTGCATACCGCGAAACGATCCGTTCGACGGCGAAGGACGTCGACGGCAAGTTCGTCAAGCAGTCGGGTGGTCGCGGCCAGTACGGTCACGCGGTCATCACGCTCGAGCCGAACGAACAGGGCAAGGGCTACGAGTTCTTCGACGAGATCAAGGGTGGTGTGATTCCGCGTGAATACATCCCGGCGGTCGACAAGGGTATCCAGGACACGCTGAAGTCGGGCGTGCTGGCTGGCTTCCCGGTCGTCGACGTGAAGGTTCACCTGACGTTCGGTTCGTACCACGACGTTGACTCGAACGAAAATGCGTTCCGCATGGCCGGTTCGATGGCGTTCAAGGAAGCGATGCGCAAGGCGAACCCGGTCGTCCTCGAGCCGATGATGGCTGTCGAAGTCGAGACGCCGGAAGACTACATGGGCAACGTCATGGGCGACCTGTCGGGTCGTCGCGGCATCGTCCAGGGCATGGAAGACATGGTTGGCGGCGGCAAGATCGTTCGCGCCGAAGTGCCGCTGTCGGAAATGTTCGGTTACTCGACGTCGCTGCGTTCGCTGACGCAAGGTCGTGCAACGTACACGATGGAGTTCAAGCACTACGCCGAAGCTCCGCGCAACGTTGCTGAAGCGATCATCAGCGCGAAGTCGAAGTAATTCGTTATCACAATCGATTATTTTTGAAAGAAGAGAATCATGGCAAAAGGTAAATTCGAGCGGACCAAGCCGCACGTGAACGTTGGTACGATCGGTCACGTCGACCACGGCAAGACGACGCTGACGGCAGCGATCACGACGGTTCTGACGAAGAAGTTCGGCGGCGAAGCGAAGGCTTACGACCAGATCGACGCGGCACCGGAAGAAAAGGCGCGCGGCATCACGATCAACACGGCACACGTCGAGTACGAAACGGCTAACCGCCACTACGCACACGTCGACTGCCCGGGCCACGCTGACTATGTGAAGAACATGATCACGGGCGCAGCGCAGATGGACGGCGCGATCCTGGTTTGCTCGGCAGCAGACGGCCCGATGCCGCAAACGCGTGAGCACATCCTGCTGGCGCGTCAGGTTGGCGTTCCGTACATCATCGTGTTCCTGAACAAGTGCGACATGGTGGACGACGCTGAACTGCTCGAGCTGGTCGAGATGGAAGTTCGCGAACTCCTGTCGAAGTACGACTTCCCGGGCGACGACACGCCGATCGTGAAGGGTTCGGCAAAGCTGGCGCTGGAAGGCGACACGGGCGAGCTGGGCGAAGTGGCGATCATGAGCCTGGCAGACGCACTGGACACGTACATCCCGACGCCGGAGCGTGCAGTTGACGGCGCGTTCCTGATGCCGGTGGAAGACGTGTTCTCGATCTCGGGCCGCGGTACGGTGGTGACGGGTCGTGTCGAGCGCGGCATCGTGAAGGTCGGCGAAGAAATCGAAATCGTCGGTATCAAGCCGACGGTGAAGACGACCTGCACGGGCGTTGAAATGTTCCGCAAGCTGCTGGACCAAGGTCAGGCAGGCGACAACGTCGGTATCCTGCTGCGCGGCACGAAGCGTGAAGACGTGGAGCGTGGCCAGGTTCTGGCGAAGCCGGGTTCGATCACGCCGCACACGCACTTCACGGCTGAAGTGTACGTGCTGAGCAAGGACGAAGGCGGCCGTCACACGCCGTTCTTCAACAACTACCGTCCGCAGTTCTACTTCCGTACGACGGACGTGACGGGCTCGATCGAGCTGCCGAAGGACAAGGAAATGGTGATGCCGGGCGACAACGTGTCGATCACGGTGAAGCTGATCGCTCCGATCGCGATGGAAGAAGGTCTGCGCTTCGCAATCCGCGAAGGTGGCCGTACCGTCGGCGCCGGCGTCGTCGCCAAGATCATCGAGTAATATCGACGATCCGCGGATCCCTCCGGGGTCCGCGATTCCACGGTAGGCAGTTGTACCGTCGAAACCGGGTGTCCAGTCTGATCTGGCACCCGGTTTTGTCTTTGTGGCGTGCGTCGCGGTATTGACAAACGCCCACCACCGCTGCGAATTTTCGTGTAGAATCGCGGGCTTAGCAGTGGAAGTACCGTTCGGGACGTGTCGCCTCGCTCCCCGCAGGCAACAGGTTTCGCGTTCTTTTAGTGTCCGGCGATGCAACATCGCCTCGCTCTTTTCAAGGAATCGTCATGCAGCAACAGAAAATCCGCATTCGCCTGAAGGCTTTCGACTACCGTTTGATCGATCAATCGGCTGCCGAGATCGTCGATACCGCGAAGCGGACTGGTGCAATCGTCCGTGGCCCGGTGCCGCTGCCGACGCGCATCCAGCGTTTTGACATCCTGCGTTCGCCGCACGTCAACAAGACGTCGCGCGATCAGCTCGAAATCCGTACCCACCAGCGCCTGATGGACATCGTCGATCCGACCGACAAGACGGTTGACGCGCTGATGAAGCTCGATCTGCCGGCTGGTGTCGACGTGGAAATCAAGCTGCAGTAAGGCTTTCAGCGCCAACCGGCTTGTCGGGTGGCGCTAAGTCTTTGATTGCTTGCGGAAATCGTGAAGTCGGGCTATAATGCTTGGCTTTTCGCGTATTCGCATAAAAAAGTTGGGCCTTGCGTGCCCGGCATTTTGTAAATCAGCCCCGACCAATCGCAGTCGGGAATGGAGAAAATGATGAGCCTTGGACTCGTAGGTCGCAAGGTTGGCATGACCCGTATCTTCACGGCTGAAGGGGATTCGATTCCCGTCACCGTGCTGGACGTGTCGGACAACCGCGTGACGCAGATCAAGACTGTTGAAACCGACGGCTACACGGCCGTGCAGGTTGCATTCGGCTCCCGCCGCGCATCGCGCGTGACGAAGCCGCTGGCAGGTCATCTCGCCAAAGCCGGTGTCGAAGCCGGTGAAATCCTCAAGGAATTCCGCATTGACGCGGCCAAGGCAGCTGAGCTGTCGAATGGCGCCGTTGTCGGTGCCGATCTTTTCGAAGTAGGCCAGAAGGTCGACGTGCAGGGCGTGTCGATCGGTAAGGGCTACGCCGGTACGATCAAGCGTTACAACTTCTCCTCCGGCCGTGCCACGCACGGTAACTCGCGCTCGCACAACGTGCCGGGCTCGATCGGTATGGCGCAGGATCCGGGTCGTGTTTTCCCGGGTAAGCGCATGACGGGTCACCTCGGTGACGTTACGGTGACGGTGCAGAACCTCGAAATCGCTCGTATCGACGCAGAGCGCAAGCTGCTGCTCGTCAAGGGCGCGATTCCGGGCGCGAAGGGCGGCAAGGTTTTCGTGACGCCGGCCGTCAAGACCAAGGGGGCGAAATAATGGAACTCAAGCTCCTGAACGAAAATGGTCAGGAAGGTGCAGTGGTCAACGCGTCGGACGTCGTGTTCGGTCGTGACTACAACGAAGCGCTGATCCACCAGGTCGTCGTCGCGTACCAGGCGAATGCTCGCCAGGGTAACCGCGCACAGAAGGACCGTGAGCAAGTCAAGCACACCACCAAGAAGCCGTGGCGTCAGAAGGGTACGGGCCGCGCTCGTGCCGGTATGTCGTCGAGCCCGTTGTGGCGTGGCGGTGGTCGCATCTTCCCGAACTCGCCGGAAGAAAACTTCTCGCACAAGGTCAACAAGAAGATGCATCGCGCAGGTCTCTGCTCGATCTTCTCGCAGCTGGCCCGTGAAGGCCGTCTGTCGGTCGTCGAGGACATCATCCTCGAAGCGCCGAAGACCAAGCTGCTGGCTGACAAATTCAAGACCATGGGTCTCGACTCCGTGCTGATCATTACGGATACGGTCGACGAGAACCTGTACCTGGCTTCGCGCAACCTGCCGCACGTGGCGATTGTCGAGCCGCGCTACGCTGACCCGCTGTCGCTGATCTACTTCAAGAAAGTGCTGGTCACGAAGGCTGCGGTCGCCCAGATCGAGGAGTTGCTGTCATGAGCGAGATTCGCAAAAACGATCATCGTTTGATGCAGGTCCTGCTCGCACCGGTGATCTCGGAAAAGGCGACGCTGGTTGCCGACAAGAACGAGCAAGTCGTGTTCGAAGTCGCACCGGATGCCACGAAGCAGGAAGTGAAGGCGGCTGTCGAGCTGCTGTTCAAGGTTGAAGTTGATTCGGTCAACGTGCTGGTCCAGAAGGGCAAGCAAAAGCGTTTCGGCCGTTCGATGGGTCGCCGCAAGGACGTGAAGAAGGCGTACGTTTGCCTGAAGCCCGGCCAGGAAATCAACTTTGAAGCGGAGGCCAAGTAATCATGGCAATCGTGAAAGTTAAACCGACTTCGCCGGGTCGCCGCGCGATGGTCAAGGTGGTCAACAAGAATCTGCACCAGGGCAAGCCGTTCGCGGCACTGCTCGACTCGCAGAGCTCGACCGCCGGCCGTAACAACAACGGCCGTATCACCACGCGTCACAAGGGTGGTGGTCACAAGCAGCACTATCGTATCGTCGATTTCCGTCGCACGAAGGATGGCATCCCGGCAAAGGTCGAGCGTCTCGAGTACGACCCGAACCGTAGCGCGAACATCGCGCTGGTGCTCTACGCAGACGGCGAGCGTCGCTACATCATCGCCCCGAAGGGCCTGACCGTCGGCCAACAGCTGATGTCGGGTTCGGAAGCGCCGATCCGTGCAGGCAACACGCTGCCGATCCGCAACATTCCGGTCGGTACGACGATCCACTGCATCGAGATGCTGCCGGGCAAGGGCGCGCAAATGGCGCGTTCGGCTGGCACGTCGGCCATGCTGCTGGCACGCGAAGGCGTCTACGCGCAGGTTCGTCTGCGTTCGGGCGAAATCCGCCGCGTGCACATCGAGTGCCGTGCAACGATCGGTGAAGTCGGCAACGAAGAGCATAGCCTGCGCCAGATCGGCAAGGCTGGCGCGAACCGCTGGCGCGGTATCCGCCCGACGGTGCGTGGCGTTGCGATGAACCCGGTTGATCACCCGCACGGTGGTGGTGAGGGCAAGACGGCTGCAGGTCGCGACCCGGTGAGCCCGTGGGGTACGCCGGCTAAGGGTTATCGCACCCGCAGCAACAAGCGCACGACGACGATGATCGTTCAGCGCCGTCACAAGCGTTAAGGAGTAGGCAATGGCACGTTCTGTAAAAAAAGGTCCGTTCTGCGACGCCCATTTGCTGAAGAAAGTTGAGGCGGCTGCAGCTTCGCGCGACAAAAAGCCGATCAAGACCTGGTCGCGTCGCTCGACGATTCTGCCGGATTTCATCGGCCTGACGATCGCTGTTCACAACGGCCGTCAACACGTTCCGGTGTACATCTCGGAAAACATGGTCGGCCACAAGCTTGGCGAGTTCGCACTGACCCGTACGTTCAAGGGTCACGCGGCCGACAAGAAGGCCAAGAAATAAGGGGCAATCAAGATGGAAGTGAAAGCAATTCATCGCGGTGCCCGCATCTCGGCGCAAAAAACGCGCCTTGTGGCTGACCAGATCCGCGGTTTGCCGGTCGACAAGGCGCTGAACGTCCTGACGTTCTCGCCGAAGAAGGCGGCTGGCATCGTGAAGAAGGTTGTGCTGTCGGCAATCGCGAATGCGGAGCACAACGAAGGCGCTGATATCGACGAGCTCAAGATCAAGAGCATCTACGTCGACAAGGCTGCATCGCTCAAGCGTTTCACCGCGCGCGCCAAGGGCCGCGGTAACCGCATCGAGAAGCAATCCTGTCACATCACTGTGACGGTCGGGAATTAAGGAGCCATACGATGGGACAGAAAATTCATCCGACTGGCTTCCGCCTGGCTGTCAGCCGCAATTGGGCTTCGCGTTGGTACGCGAACAACAACAATTTCGCGGCGATGCTGCAGGAAGACATCGGTGTTCGTGAGTACCTGAAGAAGAAGCTGAAGAACGCTTCGGTCGGTCGGGTCGTCATCGAGCGTCCGGCAAAGAACGCGCGCATCACGATTTACAGCTCGCGTCCGGGCGTCGTCATCGGCAAGAAGGGCGAGGATATCGAACAGCTGAAGACGGAACTGCAACGCCGCATGGGCGTGCCGGTTCACGTCAACATCGAAGAGATCCGCAAGCCGGAAACCGATGCGCAACTGATCGCTGACTCGATCACGCAACAGCTCGAGCGCCGGATCATGTTCCGTCGCGCGATGAAGCGTGCGATGCAGAACGCGATGCGTCTGGGTGCCCAGGGCATCAAGATCATGAGCGCAGGCCGTCTGAACGGTATCGAAATCGCTCGTACGGAGTGGTATCGCGAAGGTCGCGTGCCCCTTCACACGCTGCGTGCCGATATCGACTACGCGACTTCGGAAGCGAAGACGACCTACGGCATCATCGGTGTCAAGGTGTGGGTATACAAGGGCGACACGCTCGGCCGCAACGATGCGCCGGTGGTCGAAGAAGTAGCCGAAGACAAGCGTCCGCGTCGCAATGCGCGTCCGGGCGACCGTCGTCCGCGCCGTGACGGCGAAGGCGGCGCTCCGGGTGCTCGCCGTGGCGCACCGCGCCGTGGCGCCGGCAAGCCCGAAGACGGCAAGACTGGAGAATAACGATGCTGCAACCGAAACGCAGAAAGTATCGTAAAGAGCAGAAGGGTCGTAACACCGGCAAGGCGACGCGCGGCAACGCAGTGTCGTTCGGTGATTTCGGCCTGAAGGCGATCGGTCGCGGTCGTTTGACCGCACGTCAAATTGAAGCGGCGCGTCGTGCAATGACGCGTCACATCAAGCGTGGCGGTCGTATCTGGATCCGGATCTTCCCGGACAAGCCGATTTCGCAGAAGCCGGCCGAAGTGCGTATGGGTAACGGTAAGGGTAACCCGGAGTACTACGTCGCAGAGATCCAGCCGGGCAAGATGCTCTATGAAATGGACGGCGTAACCGAAGAACTGGCACGCGAAGCGTTCCGTCTGGCTGCAGCCAAGCTGCCGCTGAAGACGGCATTCATCGTGCGCCAGCTCGGCGCCTAAGGAGAAAACATGAAGGCTTCCGAACTTCTCCAGAAAGACCAGGCCGCGCTCAACAAGGAGCTGGCGGACCTGCTGAAGGCGCAATTCGGCCTGCGCATGCAACTCGCGACCCAGCAGCTCACGAACACGAGCCAGTTGAAGAAGGTTCGTCGCGACATCGCACGTGTGCGGACCGTCATGACTCAGAAGGCGAACCAGAAATGAACGATAGCGTGAAAACCTCGCTGAAGCGGACGCTGGTCGGTCGGGTCGTCAGCAACAAGATGGACAAGACCGTCACCGTGCTGATCGAGCACCGCGTCAAGCACCCGATCTACGGCAAGTATGTCGTGCGCTCGAAGAAGTACCACGCGCATGATGAAGCGAACACCTGCAACGAAGGCGATCTCGTCGAAATCCAGGAAACCCGTCCTGTTTCGAAGACGAAGGCCTGGACGGTGTCGCGCCTCGTCGAAGCGGCTCGCGTGATCTAAGCGGGTCCGTGCAGTAGGCAGTAACAGGCACTTCTCCACGAAGTGCTTGAAATCGCAAAGTTTTTGCTTGCGTGACCAGGATTATTTGTTATAATCCTGGTCTTCCCTCTTTATGGGAGCCCCGTCGCGGGCGAAGTTGGTGGGGGAAGCGGACTGGCGCCAGCCTGTCCGAAAGATTCACCGAATTGCGATGGCGGGTTTCGTTTGCCGTCGCTGCTGTTCCAACCCAAGCAGCCGATTGGCTGACGGGACCAAGACTGACCGAATGCATCATGGTGGTGCATCCGGATTAAGTTGGGAAAGACAAACCATGATCCAGACCGAATCTCGGCTCGAAGTAGCCGACAACACGGGTGCGCGTGAAGTCATGTGCATCAAGGTGCTCGGCGGCTCGAAGCGTCGTTATGCCGGCATTGGCGACATCATCAAGGTGACCGTCAAAGAAGCAACGCCGCGCGGGCGCGTGAAGAAAGGCGAAATCTACAACGCCGTGGTGGTCCGCACCGCCAAGGGTGTTCGCCGTCAAGACGGCTCGCTGATCAAGTTCGACGGCAACGCCGCTGTGCTTTTGAATAACAAGCTTGAGCCGATCGGCACCCGCATTTTCGGGCCGGTGACGCGTGAGCTGCGTAGCGAACGATTCATGAAGATCGTTTCGCTGGCGCCGGAAGTGCTGTAAGGAGTCGCGATGAACAAGATTCGCAAAGGTGACGAAGTTATCGTCGTCACTGGTAAGGACAAGGGCAAGCGCGGCGTCGTGCTGGCTGTCGGTGCTGAACATGTGACGGTTGAAGGTATCAACCTCGTCAAGAAGCATGTGAAGCCGAACCCGATGAAGGGTACGACGGGCGGCGTGGAAGCGAAGACGATGCCCCTGCATATTTCGAACGTCGCACTGGTCGACGCGAATGGCAAGGCGTCGCGTGTTGGCATCAAGGTCGAGGAAGGCAAGAAAGTTCGCTTCCTGAAGACGACCGGTGCCGTACTGAGCGCCTGACGCAGCGGAGTAAAAAATGGCTCGTTTTCAAGAGTTTTACAAAGAAAAGGTTGTGCCCGGCCTGATCGAGAAGTTCGGTTACAAGTCGGTCATGGAAGTGCCGCGCATCACCAAGATCACGCTGAACATGGGTCTTGGCGAAGCGATCGCTGACAAGAAGATCATCGAGAACGCCGTTGGCGACCTCACGAAGATCGCCGGCCAGAAGCCGGTCGTCACGAAGGCACGCAAGGCAATCGCAGGCTTCAAGATCCGCCAAGGTTATCCGATTGGCGCGATGGTGACGCTGCGCGGCCGTGCGATGTACGAATTCCTCGACCGTTTCGTGACCGTCGCCCTGCCCCGCGTGCGTGACTTCCGCGGCGTGTCGGGTCGTGCTTTCGATGGCCGTGGCAACTACAACATCGGTGTGAAAGAGCAGATCATTTTCCCCGAAATCGACTACGACAAGATCGACGCACTGCGTGGGCTGAACATCAGCATCACGACCACTGCGAAGACCGACGACGAAGCAAAGGCACTGCTCGCCAGCTTCAAGTTCCCGTTCAGAAACTGAGGTTACCGTGGCTAAACTGGCACTGATCGAACGTGAAAAGAAGCGCGCCCGCCTGGTCGCGAAGTTCGCAGCAAAGCGCGAAGCGCTGAAGGCGATCGTCGAAGACCAAAGCAAGTCGGAAGAAGAGCGCTACGAAGCACGCCTGGAGCTGCAGCAACTGCCCCGCAACGCAAACCCGACCCGCCAGCGTAACCGCTGCGCGATCACGGGCCGTCCGCGTGGCACGTTCCGTAAATTCGGCCTCGCGCGTAACAAGATTCGTGAAATCGCATTCCGTGGCGAGATTCCTGGCCTGACCAAGGCGAGCTGGTAATAGGAGAAACGTAAATGAGCATGAGTGATCCTATCGCCGATATGCTGACTCGCATCCGCAACGCGCAGATGGTCGAGAAGGTATCGGTCGCGATGCCCTCGTCGAAGGTCAAGGTTGCAATCGCGCAAGTCTTGAAGGACGAAGGCTATATCGACGATTTCGCCGTCAAGGCGGAAGGTGCGAAGTCCGAACTGAATATCGCGCTGAAGTACTACGCAGGTCGCCCGGTCATCGAACGCCTCGAGCGCGTGTCGAAGCCTGGTCTGCGCGTGTACCGCGGCCGCAACGACATTCCCCAGGTCATGAACGGCCTGGGCGTGGCAATCGTGTCGACGCCGAAGGGTGTGATGACTGATCGCAAGGCGCGCGCTACCGGCGTCGGCGGCGAAGTCATCTGCTACGTCGCTTAAAGCCGAGGAGAGAGAAACATGTCTCGAGTAGGTAAAAGCCCGATCGCGCTGCAAGGCGCGGAAGTCAAGCTGGCCGACGGTGCAATCACCGTCAAGGGCCCGCTGGGCACCATCACGCAAGCGATCAATCCGCTCGTGAACGTGGCGAACAACGACGGCACGCTGAATCTGTCGCCGGTCGACGAAAGCCGCGAAGCAAATGCACTGTCGGGCACGATGCGCGCGATCATCGCGAATGCCGTGCAAGGCGTGACCAAGGGTTTCGAGCGCAAGCTGACGCTGGTTGGCGTCGGTTATCGTGCGCAGGCGCAAGGCGACAAGCTGAACCTGTCGCTGGGTTTCTCGCACCCGGTGGTGCACCAGATGCCGGAAGGCGTCAAGGCTGAAACCCCGACGCAAACCGAAATCGTGATCAAGGGGATCAACAAGCAACAAGTCGGTCAAGTAGCTGCGGAAGTTCGCGGTTACCGTCCGCCGGAGCCCTACAAGGGCAAGGGCGTGCGCTATTCCGACGAGGTTGTGATCCTCAAAGAAACGAAGAAGAAGTAAGGGTGCGCAATCATGGATAAGACTCAATCTCGCCTGCGCCGCGCTCGCCAGACGCGTATCAAGATCGCTGAGCTGCAGGTCGCGCGTCTCGCCGTGCATCGCACGAACACGCACATCTACGCTCAAGTGTTCTCGCCGTGCGGCACCAAGGTGCTCGCCAGCGCGTCGACGCTCGAAGCAGAAGTGCGCGCCGAACTGGCCGACAAGTCGGGCAAGGGTGGCAACGTTAATGCTGCGACGCTGATCGGCAAGCGTATTGCCGAGAAGGCAAAGGCCGCCGGCATCGAATCCGTCGCCTTCGACCGCTCGGGCTTCCGCTACCATGGCCGCGTCAAGGCGCTGGCTGAGGCAGCTCGCGAAGCTGGGCTCAAGTTCTAAGGAAGGAATTCGTCATGGCAAAGATGCAAGCGAAAGTTCAGGCTGACGAGCGCGACGACGGCCTTCGCGAAAAGATGATTTCGGTCAACCGCGTGACCAAGGTCGTGAAGGGTGGCCGTATTCTCGGCTTCGCCGCACTGACCGTGGTTGGCGACGGCGATGGCCGCATCGGTATGGGCAAGGGCAAGGCGAAGGAAGTGCCGGTCGCTGTCCAGAAGGCAATGGAACAAGCTCGCCGCAACATGTTCAAGGTGCCCCTCAAGAACGGCACGCTGCAGCACGAAGTGCACGGCAAGCATGGCGCATCCGCTGTCCTCCTCGCTCCGGCGAAGGCAGGTACGGGCGTGATCGCCGGCGGCCCGATGCGCGCAGTGTTCGACGTGATGGGCGTTCAGAACGTCGTGGCGAAGAGCCACGGTTCGACGAACCCGTACAACCTCGTTCGCGCCACGCTGGACGGTCTGCGCAAGCAGTCGACCCCGGCAGACATCGCGGCGAAGCGCGGCAAGTCCGTCGAAGATATTTTGGGCTAAGCCCGGGTGGTCACCATGTCTGAAAAAACTGTCAAGGTTCAGCTCGTTAAGAGCCTGATCGGGACCCGCGAATCGCACCGCGCGACCGTGCGTGGCCTGGGCCTGCGCCGACTCAACTCGGTTAGCGAGCTGCAGGACACGCCGGCGGTCCGCGGCATGATCAACAAGGTCTCGTACCTCGTTAAGGTCATCGCGTAAGCGGCCCTACGGATCAAGGAGTTGATATGGAATTGAATAACCTGAAGCCGGCCGCTGGCGCCAAGCACGCCAAGCGTCGCGTCGGCCGTGGCATCGGTTCGGGCCTCGGCAAGACGGCTGGCCGTGGTCACAAGGGTCAGAAATCGCGTTCGGGCGGCTTCCACAAAGTCGGTTTCGAAGGCGGTCAGATGCCGCTGCAACGTCGTCTGCCGAAGCGCGGTTTCACGTCGCTGACGAAGGAATTCGTCGGTGAAGTGCGCCTGGGCGACCTCGAGAAGCTGCCGGTCGATGAGATCGATCTGCTCGCACTGAAGCAAGCCGGCCTGGTCGGCGAGCTGACGAAGAGCGCAAAGATCATCGCGACGGGCGAACTGAAGCGCAAGATCGTCGTGAAGGGTCTCGGTGCCACCAAGGGTGCGCGCGCTGCGATCGAAGCGGCTGGCGGTTCGTTCGCCGAGTGACACGCGTAGCGCGTCGTTACTTGCATTCATCGGAGAAGGTACTTGGCTAACAGCCCGAGTCTTGCAAAACCCGGTCGAAGCACGGCGAAATTCGGCGATCTGCGTCGGCGAGCGATGTTCCTGCTCCTGGCGCTGATCGTCTATCGCATCGGCGCGCACATCCCCGTGCCGGGCATCGATCCGGATCAACTGGCGAAGCTGTTCCAGAGCCAGGCGGGCGGCATCCTGGGCATGTTCAACATGTTCTCGGGTGGTGCGCTTTCCCGCTTCACGATCTTTGCGCTGGGGATCATGCCGTACATCTCGGCGTCGATCATCATGCAGTTGCTGGCGATCGTCTCGCCGCAGCTCGAGGCGCTGAAGAAGGAAGGGCAGGCAGGGCAACGGAAGATCACGCAGTACACGCGGTATTTCACCGTGGTGCTCGCGACCTTCCAGGCGTTCGGTATCGCGGCTGCGCTGGAAAACCAGCCTGGCCTCGTGATCGACCCCGGCATGCTGTTCCGACTGACGACGGTTGTGACGTTGGTAACCGGCACGATGTTCCTGATGTGGCTGGGTGAGCAGATCACCGAGCGTGGTCTGGGCAACGGCATCTCGATCATCATCTTCGGCGGGATCGCAGCAGGGTTCCCGAATGCCGTCGGTGGGCTGTTCGAGCTGGTGCGTACGGGTTCGATGAGCATCATTTCGGCGATCATCATCGTCGTTCTGATTGCCGCGGTGACTTACCTGGTCGTGTTCATCGAACGCGGTCAGCGCAAGATCCTCGTGAACTACGCGAAGCGCCAGGTCGGCAACAAGATCTACGGTGGGCAGTCGTCGCACTTGCCGCTGAAGCTGAACATGTCGGGCGTGATTCCGCCGATCTTCGCATCGTCGATCATCCTGTTTCCGGCCACGATTCTCGGCTGGTTCAGCACGGGTCAGCCGACGGGGAGCTGGATCTCCAACACGTTGCATAACGTCGCGGAGGCGCTGAAGCCGGGTCAGCCGGTCTATGTGCTGCTGTACACGCTGGCAATCGTGTTTTTCTGCTTCTTCTACACCGCACTGGTGTTCAACAGCAGGGAAACCGCGGACAACCTGAAGAAGAGCGGCGCGTTTGTTCCGGGTATTCGTCCGGGCGATCAGACCGCACGATACATCGACCGCATCCTCACGCGTCTGACGCTGGCTGGTGCGATCTACATCGTCTTCGTGTGTCTGCTGCCGGAATTCCTGGTGCTGCGCTGGAACGTGCCGTTTTATTTTGGTGGAACGTCGCTGCTGATCATTGTCGTCGTCACGATGGACTTCATGGCGCAGGTGCAGTCGTACGTTATGTCGCAACAGTATGAGTCGCTGCTCAAGAAGGCAAACTTCAAGGGCGGCAACATCCCAATGCGTTAATTCAGGACTATGGCCAAAGACGATGTAATCCAGATGCAGGGTGAGGTGATTGAAAACCTTCCGAATGCTACCTTCCGCGTGAAGCTGGAAAACGGCCATGTCGTGTTGGGGCATATCTCCGGGAAGATGCGGATGCACTACATCCGCATCCTGCCGGGCGACAAGGTCACGGTTGAATTGACGCCTTACGATCTGTCTCGTGCGCGGATCGTGTTCCGGGCGAAGTGATTTGAAAAAAGGGTATTATCATGAAAGTGATGGCATCGGTTAAGCGCATTTGCCGCAATTGCAAGATCATCAAGCGCAAAGGCGTCGTTCGCGTGATCTGCAGCTCGGATCCGCGCCACAAGCAGCGCCAAGGCTGACCGCGCGTTTGTTTGCGCTTTTTGTTTGAGGAAAAACAATGGCTCGTATCGCAGGGGTTAACATCCCGAATCACCAGCATACCGAGATCGGCCTGACGGCAATCTTCGGTATCGGCCGCACGCGCTCGCGCAGCATCTGCTCGGCAGCTGGCGTGGAATTCTCGAAGAAGGTCAAGGACCTGACCGACGCAGACCTCGAAAAGCTGCGTGAAGAAGTGGGCAAGTTCATCGTCGAAGGCGATCTGCGCCGTGAAGTGACGATGAACATCAAGCGCCTGATGGACCTCGGTTGCTACCGTGGTGTCCGTCATCGCAAGGGCCTGCCGATGCGCGGTCAGCGTACGCGTACGAACGCACGTACCCGTAAGGGCCCGCGTCGTGCAGCGCAAGCGCTGAAGAAGTAAGCGGAACTGACAGTTACAGGAAAACGTAATGGCTAAGGCTTCGAATACCGCGGCGCAACGCGTTCGCAAGAAGGTTAAGAAGAACGTCGCTGAAGGCGTGGTGCACGTTCACGCGTCGTTCAACAACACGATCATCACGATCACCGATCGCCAGGGCAATGCACTGGCATGGGCGACGTCGGGCGGCCAGGGCTTCAAGGGCTCGCGGAAGTCGACGCCGTTCGCTGCTCAGGTTGCTGCTGAGTCGGCCGGTCGCGTGGCGATGGAATACGGCGTGAAGAATCTGGAAGTGCGGATCAAGGGCCCTGGCCCGGGTCGTGAGTCGGCAGTGCGCGCACTGCATGGCCTCGGCATCAAGATCACCGCGATTTCGGATGTCACCCCGATTCCGCACAACGGCTGCCGTCCGCCGAAGCGCCGTCGTATCTAAGAATGCTGCTGGCACGTTCGTGCTGGCGCATTTGCCTGTCGCCGCGTAGCGTCGACGGGCGTTGCTTTTTTGATTGACTAAGCCCACCGTTCGCCCCAAAGGGCGCGAACTAGCGCGGATTGCGATCCGCGTGACTGATTGATAAAGGAATGCAACGTGGCACGTTATATCGGCCCCAAGGCCAAGCTGTCCCGCCGTGAAGGCACCGACCTGTTCCTGAAGAGCGCGCGCCGCTCGCTCGCCGACAAGTGCAAGCTCGACAGCAAGCCGGGTCAGCACGGCCGTACCTCGGGCGCACGTACGTCCGACTATGGTACGCAGCTGCGCGAAAAGCAGAAGGTCAAGCGTATTTACGGCGTGCTGGAGCGTCAGTTCCGCCGCTACTTCGCTGAAGCCGACCGCCGCAAGGGCAACACGGGTGAAAACCTGCTGCAACTGCTCGAGTCGCGTCTCGACAACGTCGTGTATCGCATGGGCTTCGGCTCGACCCGCGCTGAAGCGCGTCAGCTCGTGAGCCACAAGTCGATCACCGTGAACGGCGTCGTCGCGAACGTGCCGTCGCAGCAAGTGAAGGCGGGTGACATCGTCGCGATCCGCGAAAAGGCGAAGAAGCAGGCGCGTATCGTCGAAGCGCTGTCGCTGGCCGAGCAAGGCGGCATGCCGAGCTGGGTTGCAGTCGATGCGAAGAAGTTCGAAGGCACGTTCAAGCAAATGCCGGAACGCGCTGACATCGCAGGCGACATCAACGAAAGCCTGATCGTCGAATTGTATTCGCGTTAATCCGATTGACGGCCGAGGTACCCCGATTGCGTTTCGCAAGGGGGGGCCTCGGCTGTTTATTTTCTGGTTGTTACCGGTCAGCCTTATCGGTGTAACGAGCCGAGGGTATTGAAAAGGAAAGCCCATGCAAACCAGTTTGCTGAAACCCAAGATCATCGCCGTGGAATCGCTTGGCGAGAACCACGCGAGGGTGGTCATGGAACCGTTCGAACGCGGTTACGGCCACACCTTGGGCAATGCGCTTCGCCGCGTGCTGCTGTCGTCGATGGTTGGCTACGCGCCGACCGAAGTCACGATCGCAGGCGTGGTGCACGAGTACTCGACGCTTGATGGCGTGCAAGAGGACGTCGTCAACCTGCTGCTGAACCTGAAGGGTGTGGTGTTCAAGCTGCACAACCGTGACGAAGTGACGGTTACCCTGCGCAAGGAAGGCGAAGGCGTCGTCACGGCCGGCGATATCGAGCTGGCGCACGATTGCGAAGTCATCAACCCGAATCACGTGATCGCACACCTGTCGAAGGGCGGCAAGCTCGACGTTCAGATCAAGATCGAAAAGGGTCGCGGCTACGTGCCCGGCAACGTCCGTCGCTACGGCGAAGACACGGCCAAGATCATTGGCCGCATCGTCCTCGACGCATCGTTCTCGCCGGTTCGCCGCGTGAGCTATGCCGTTGAAAGCGCACGTGTCGAGCAGCGTACCGACCTCGACAAGCTCGTGATGAACATTGAGACGAGCGGCGTGATCACCCCGGAAGAGGCGATCCGTCAATCGGCCCGCATCCTGGTCGACCAGCTGTCCGTGTTCGCGGCACTGGAAGGCACGGAAACGGCTGCCGAAGCACCGTCGCGCGCGCCGCAGATCGATCCGATCCTGCTGCGTCCGGTGGATGATCTCGAGTTGACGGTTCGTTCGGCGAACTGTCTGAAGGCCGAGAACATCTACTACATCGGCGACCTGATCCAGCGCACGGAAAACGAGCTGCTGAAGACGCCGAACCTCGGTCGCAAGTCGCTCAACGAGATCAAGGAAGTGCTCGCTTCGCGCGGTCTCACGCTGGGCATGAAGCTCGAAAACTGGCCGCCGGCTGGTCTCGACAAGTAAGCCCGGTTGTTGCTGTAGTTGGCAAAGATGCGGATTTTCCTTTAAAATCCGCATCTTGCTTTTTTCGTTACCGGCCCGTGCACCCCAGCGGTGCGATAGAAGAGCTGGATCAAAACTTTGAATCAAGGAAACTGAAATGCGCCATCGTCATGGTCTGCGGAAACTGAACCGCACGAGCAGCCACCGTCTGGCTATGCTCCGTAACATGTCCAACTCGCTGATCGAGCACGAAGTCATCAAGACGACGCTGCCGAAGGCGAAGGAACTCCGTAAAGTCGTCGAGCCGCTGATCACGCTCGGCAAGAAGCCGTCGCTGGCAAACCGTCGCCTGGCGTTCAACCGCCTGCGCGATCGTGACTCGGTGGCGAAGCTGTTCGACGTGCTCGGTCCGCGTTTCGCGAACCGTCCGGGCGGCTACCTGCGCGTGCTGAAGTTCGGCTTCCGCGTTGGCGACAACGCACCGATGGCACTGGTCGAGCTGCTCGATCGTCCGGAAGTCGACGAAACGGAAAACGTGCAAGAAGCTGAGTAAGCTTCCCGTACGCAGCAGTATCTGAAAGGGGCCGAGCAATTGCTTGGCCCTTTTTGTTTTTGGCGGCCGACTGGCTGCGATCGATTGTCGCAGCCCCGTGCCGGCAGCGTCGCGCGCGCTGCGCTACGATACGGGACGGTCGGCGCGGGTACTCGCGCGATCGGCGGCGGCGAAAGCCGGTAAACCAGCCAGGAGGGCGTATGGTGGTGGTGTTGATGCTGACGACGGTGCCGGATGCGGCGACGGCCGCAGTGCTCGCCGACGGTGCGCTCGACGCGCGGCTGGCCGCGTGCGTGTCGGAACTCGGTGCGATCAAGTCGCGCTATCACTGGCAGGGGAAGGTCGAAACGGCCGACGAGATCCAGTTGCTGTTCAAGACAAGCCCCGTGCGCTCGCTCGAACTGGAGCGATTTATTCTCGCGCATCATCCGTACGAGACGCCGGAAATCGTCTCGTGGCAGGCGACGGCCTCGGCCGGGTACGGCCAGTGGGTGAACAGCGAAACTCAACGTCTATTTCATGTTTAACGGTATGGCGCTTTCCGTGCGCATGCGCGCACCGCGATTCCTCGCGATCCTGTTGTCGTTCTTTTTCGCGCTGGGCTGCCTGTCGGTCGCGCGCGCGGCCGACGATTTTCTCGATCCGTCGGTGGCGTTCAAGTTCAGCGCGAGCGAATCGCCGGGGCAGGTGGACGTCCGCTTCAAGGTCGCCAACGGCTACTACCTGTACCGCGAGCGGTTCGCGTTCGCGGTGAAGAGCGGGCAGGCGACGCTCGGCGACCCGACATTCCCGCCCGGACACGTGAAGTTCGACCAGACGTTCCAGAAGGAAGTCGAGACCTATCGCGACGAAGTCGTGATTCACGTGCCGGTCAAGCAGGCGGCGGGGCCGTTCGAGCTCGCGGTGACGTCGCAGGGGTGTGCCGACGAAGGGATCTGCTATCCGCCTGCCGAGCATGTCGTGAAGGTCGACGGCGCGGCGCTGGGCGCGAGCGCGCCGGCCGGTGGCGCGACGGCTTCGGGCAGCTGGTTCGACAAGGTCACGAGCGCGGATTTCGCGCAGTCGCTGCTCGAGGGGCACGGCTTCTTCACGATCGTCGCGCTGTATTTCGTCGCGGGCGTCGTGCTGAGTCTGCTGCCCTGCTCGTATCCGATGATTCCGATCGTATCCGCGATCATCATCGGTCAGGGCACGCGCGCGACGCATGCGCGCGGCTTTGCGCTGTCGCTCACCTACGTGGTCGGCATGGCGCTCGTTTATACGGTGCTCGGCATCGCTGCGGCGCTGGTCGGCCAGAGCCTCGGTGCGTGGCTGCAGAACCCGTGGGTGCTCGGCGCGTTCGGCGTGCTCCTCACCGCCTTCGCGGTATCGCTGATTTCGGGCAAGGACATCGCGCTGCCCGAGCGCTGGCAGAACGGCGCGGCCGAAGCATCGAGCGCGCGCCAGGGCGGCCACTTCATCGCGGTCGCCGCGATGGGCGCGTTGTCGGCGCTGGTCGTCGGCGCATGCATGACGGCGCCGCTGTTTGCGGTGCTCGCGTTCATCGCGCATACCGGCAATGCGTTGCTCGGCGGCGCCGCGCTGTTCGCGATGGGGCTGGGGCTCGGCGTGCCGCTGCTCGTGGTCGGCATCGGCGCGGGTACGGTGTTGCCGCGCGCGGGCGCCTGGATGGACAGCGTCAAGGTGTTCTTCGGCATCGTGCTGCTCGCCGCCGCGCTGTGGATCGTGTGGCCGGTGCTCGCAGGCGGGCTGAAGATGGTCCTCGCCGCGTTGTGGCTGCTGGTTGCTGCCGCGGCACTCGGCCTGTTCACGCCGCATGCCGGCGCCGCGTCGATCTGGCGCCGCCTCGGCCGCGGTCTCGGTGCGGCGCTCGCGATCTGGGCCGCGACGCTGCTCGTCGGTCTCGCGGCCGGTTCCAACGACCCGGTGAAGCCGCTGGCCGTCCTCGCGGCGCGCACGGTTGCGTCGGGCGATGCGCCGGCGGCCGCGCAACAGGGGCCGGCGTTCGCGTCGGTGCGCTCCAGTGGCGAGCTCGACACGCTGCTGAAGACCTCGGGCCGGCCCGTGATGCTCGATTTCTACGCCGACTGGTGCGTGAGCTGCAAGGAGATGGAGCATCTGACGTTCACGGATTCGCGCGTGCAGGCGCGGCTCGCGCAGCTTCATCTGGTGCGAGCGGACGTTACCGCGAACAATCCGGACGACCAGGCGCTGCTCAAGCGCTTCAACCTGTTCGGGCCGCCGGGCATCATCTTCTTCGATCGCAACGGCCACGAAATCGGCCGCGTGGTCGGCTATCAGGCGGCCGACACATTCCTGCGCAGCCTCGATCGCGCAGCGGTACCGACGGTGTAACGCGCTCGTCCCCGTGCACCGGCGACCTTTGCGTCGACCGGACTGCAAATGAAAAACGGCGGGACACCGAAGTGTCCCGCCGTTTTTCATTGTGCCTGCCGGCGCGCGGCTCAGCGCTGCGCTTTCAGCAGACGCGCGGCATCGAGCGCGAAGTACGTGAGCACGCCATCGGCGCCCGCGCGCTTGAACGCGAGCAGCGATTCGAGCACGACCTTGTCGTGGTCGAGCCAGCCGTTCATTGCGGCGGCCTTCAGCATCGCGTATTCACCGCTCACCTGGTACACGTAGGTGGGGAAGCGGAACTCGTCCTTCACGCGGCGCACGATGTCGAGATACGGCATGCCGGGCTTGACCATCACCATGTCGGCGCCTTCGTCGATGTCGAGGCGTACTTCGCGCAGCGCTTCGTCGCTGTTCGCCGGATCCATCTGGTAGGTCATCTTGTTGCCCTTGCCCAGATTGGACGCCGAGCCGACCGCATCGCGGAACGGGCCGTAGAACGCCGACGCGAACTTGGCCGAGTAGGCCATGATGCGCGTATGGATGTGGCCGTCGCTTTCCAGCATTTCGCGGACCGCGCCGATACGGCCGTCCATCATGTCCGACGGCGCGACGATGTCGACGCCGGCTTCCGCCTGCGCGCGCGCCTGGTCGACCAGGATCTCGATCGTGTCGTCGTTGATCACGTAGCCGTTTTCGTCGAGCACGCCGTCCTGGCCGTGGCTCGTGTACGGATCGAGCGCGACGTCGGTCAGCACGCCGAGTTCGGGGAAGCGCTTCTTCAGCTCGCGCACCGCGCGCGGGATCAGGCCTTCCGGATTGGCCGCTTCGCGGCCGTCGGGCGTTTTCAGCGACGGCTCGATGGCCGGGAACAGCGACAGCACGGGCACGCCGAGTTCGACGCACTGCTCGGCAACCTGCATCAGCAGATCGACCGACACGCGTTCGACGCCGGGCATCGACGGTATCGGCTGGCGTTCGTTGGTGCCTTCGACGACGAACACCGGATAGATCAGGTCGTCGGTGGTCAGGCGGTTTTCGCGCATCAGGCGGCGGGAGAAGTCGTCGCGGCGCATCCGGCGCGGACGATGAAGCGGATGGAAGCTCATGGCGATTTGGCAGAAATCAGGGCAAGAAGAACCTTACGGAACCCTTAGGTCATTTTCGAGACCGTTGGTATATGATAGCGATCGAGCGGCACGCGTCGCGTGTTGCTCCCCGCTTCTCCTCCCTGAGCGGGTGCCTGTCGTTATTCGATTAGGCTGTTTGACCCGCCGTTCGACGGCGGGTTTTTTTATGAGCCGGCCGAATCCGCAGGTGCCGTCAGGTGCGCACAGCCAATCCTGGCCGCGCGTTGCCCGCTCATTGTGCTACAGGCTCGCTTTTTTCGTCGGCGACGGACGGTCGCAGCCAGCTCTCGATCAGTTCGTGCGCCTCATCCAGCCCGGTGCGCTTCAGCGCCGAGAACAGCTGGACGGTCAGCTTGCCCTTCACGCCCTGGTCGCGGTACGCGTCGAGCCCCTTTTGCGTGTTACGCAGCGCATTGATGCTTTCCTGTCGCGTCAATTTGTCGCACTTCGTCAGCAGCGTGTGGATCGGCTTGCCGGTCGGCACGAACCACTCGATCATCCGGCGGTCGAGGTCGGTCAGCGGGCGGCGCGAATCCATCATCAGGATCAGGCCGCACAGCTGCGAACGGGTCGCGAGGTACGACGACAGCAGCATTTCCCAGTGGGCCTTCGCGGCCCCCGGCACTTCCGCATAGCCATAGCCGGGCAGGTCGACGAGGTTCGCGACGGGCTCGGCGGCCGGGCCGACGGAGAAGTAATTGATGTGCTGCGTGCGGCCGGGCGTCTTCGACGCGAAGGCGAGCCGCTTCTGGTTGCACAGCACGTTGATCGCCGTCGATTTGCCGGCATTCGAGCGGCCCGCGAACGCGATTTCCGGCTGGACCGTCGGCGGCAGGTCGCGCAGATGATTGACGGTCGTATAGAAGCGGGCTTGATGGAGCAAAAAGGCCATGGGGAACCGGTGGGACGGGGCGGCGCGAGCCGCTGGGGTGGAGGCGGGGTAGCCCCGATAGGCGCGGGAGCTTTCAGCGCGATATTGTACAATACGCCGGTTTTGCCGAAGAGTTGCGGGCGCCTGCCTCGCGCTTTTATGTAGCTTCTGCGGTAGACTGGTCGACGTCGTTTTTTGCAGAACCTCAAATTCCCACAAGACGAAACAGGGTGTGCGAATGAATCGACTGTGCAAGTCTCTGATGGTGCTTCAGGTTGCAGCAGGGTTCGTAGGTTTCGTAGCGGAGGCAAACGCGGCGGATGCGGCAAAGCCGGATCTGGACCGCGGCAAGGCGATTGCCGGGCAGGTGTGTGCGTCGTGTCACGGCGCCGACGGCAACAGCGCGTCGGGCAGTTTCCCGAAGCTCGCCGGCCAGCATCCCGAATATCTGGTCAAGCAGTTGAACGACTTCAAGACCCAGTCGGGCGCGAAGGGGCCGGCGCGGACCAATCCGGTGATGGTCGGGTTCGCGAGCGCGTTGAGTGCGGACGACATGCGCAACGTCGCCGCCTATTACGGCTCGCAGGCAACGAAGCTCGGCACCGCGCGCGATGCGGCGACCGTGCCGATCGGCCAGAAGATCTATCGCGGCGGCATCGCGGAAAAGGGTGTCCCCGCCTGCGCGAGCTGTCACGGGCCGACGGGGCAGGGGCTGCCGGTCCAGTACCCGCGTTTGTCGGGGCAATGGGCCGATTACACGGTTGCCCAGTTGACCGCGTTCCAGCAGGGTGCCGGCGCGCGCAACAACAACGAGGCGATGCATCAGATCGCATCGCGTCTGTCGGACAACGAGATCAAGGCCGTCGCGGATTACATCGCGGGCCTGCGTTGAACGGGCCGTCGCGAATGGAATGACCGGCGCCCGAAGGGCGGCCGGAGTCAGAACAAGAAAAGGGTGGGGCGCCGCGCGATCGCGGTGGCCTCGCCCTTTTTTGTCGGCACTCGCCGGGCCGCCCCGGGAGTGCTGACCGCCCCTTCCGGGGCAGCGAACACAAAGTGAGCGTGGGGGCTGTTTCCCCCAAAGTCGGAGTTTGAATGAGCGTTACCACGTCGGGGTTGCAGTCGAAGTCGGGTCAAAGTGCGTCCAGGCGCGCGATCGAGCTGGTGAGCTCGATGCGCTTCGCGATCGCGCTGCTGGTGGTGTTGTCGATCGCGAGCATCATCGGCACGGTCCTGACCCAGGATGACCCGTATCCGAATTACGTGAACCAGTTCGGCCCGTTCTGGGCGGACATCTTCCGCTCGCTGGGCCTGTACAACGTGTACAGCGCGTGGTGGTTCATGCTGATCCTGATCTTCCTCGTCACGTCGATCTCGCTGTGCGTGATCCGCAATGCGCCGAAGATGCTCGCCGATGCGAAGAGCTGGAAGGACAAGGTCCGCGAAGGCAGCCTGCGCGCGTTCCATCACAAGGCCGAATACACGGCGTCCGGCACGCGTGCGACCGTCGCGGCCACGCTCGCCACGTTCGTCGCGAAGGCCGGCTACAAGCACGTGGTGCGCGAAACCGACGGCGCGACGCTGATCTCCGCGAAGCGCGGCGCGCTGACGAAGTGGGGCTACATCTCCGCGCACCTCGCGATCGTCGTGATCTGCATCGGCGGCCTGCTCGACAGCAACCTGCCCATCAAATTCCAGATGTGGATGTTCGGCAAGAGCCCGGTCAACACGAGCGCGACGATCAGCGAAATCTCGCCCGACCACCGGCTGTCCACGTCGAACCCGACGTTCCGCGGCTACGCGTGGGTGCCGGAAGGCCAGTTCGTGTCGACCGCGATCCTGAACCAGCCGAGCGGCTCGCTGATCCAGGACCTGCCGTTCTCCATCCAGCTCAACAAGTTCATCGTCGACTACTACACGACGGGGATGCCGAAGCTGTTCGCGAGCGACATCGTCGTGATCGATCGCGAGACGGGCCAGAAGATCCCGGCACGCGTCGAGGTCAACAAGCCATTCACGTACAAGGGCGTGTCGATCTACCAGTCGAGCTTCCAGGACGGCGGATCGCAGATGCAGATGACGGCCTACCCGATGACGGGCGACAACGCGAAGTCCTTCGCGGTAAAGGGCACGATCGGCAGTACGGCGCCGCTGCAGATGCCGGGCAGCGACGGCGACACGATCGAGTTCTCCGACTTCCGTGCGATCAACGTCGAAAACATGGCCGACGCGAACGGCAAGCCGGACGTGCGCGGCGTCGCGAAGACGGAGTCGCTGAAGGAAGTGTTCGACGAGCGGCTCGGCTCGGGCGCGAAGACGTCGAAGCCGATGCAGCTGCACAACATCGGCCCGTCGGTGCAGTACAAGATTCGCGGCAAGGACGGCCAGGCGCGCGAGTTCAACAACTACATGCTGCCGGTCGACATGGGCGGCACGCGTGTGTTCCTCGCCGGCGTGCGCGGGAGCCCGAACGATCCGTTCCGCTACATGCGAATTCCGGCCGACAGCCAGGATTCGATCGGCGAATGGATGCGCCTGCGCGCCGCGCTCGAGGATCCGGCCGTGCGTGCCGACGCCGCCGCGCGTTTCGCTCAGCGTTCGCTGCCGACGACCGAAGCGTCGCTGCGCGGCCGTCTGCAGGACAGCGCCTTCAAGGTGCTGACCCTCTTCGCGGCAAGCGACGACAGCGTGGGTCGCGGCGCCGACGGCCAGCCGATCGGCGGGTTCCAGGCGGTGGCGACGTTCATCGACCGTTCGGTGCCGAAGGCCGAGCAGGAAAAGGCGGCGAGCCTGCTGCTGCGCATGCTCGAGGGCTCGATGTGGGAGGTCTGGCAGATCGCGCGCGAGCGCGCCGGCGAGCCGGCCGCCCAGCAGGGCACCGACACGATCCGCTTCGTGCAGAACGCGATCAATGCGCTATCGGATAGCTTTTTGTATGGATCGCCGGTCTATTTGCAGCTTGACTCCTTCAAGCAGGTGCAAGCTTCGGTATTTCAGTTGACGCGCGCACCTGGCAAGAATCTGGTGTATCTTGGCAGCCTGCTGTTGGTCGCCGGCATCTTCTCGATGTTCTACGTGCGCGAGCGGCGCCTCTGGTTCTGGCTCAAGGATGCCGGTTCGGGCGTCGATGTGGTGATGGCGATGTCCACGGCCCGCAAGACCTTCGATTTCGAGAAAGAATTCGTGCAGACGCGCGACGCGGCCGGCGCCGCCTTGCGCGCCGCACCGCGCGACGCCGCGCCCGCAGGCGCGGCAGCGACTGCCCGTCCGCCCGCCGGCGGCGGTTCCGATTCCGAGAACTCCACCCGGTAACATCATGGATCTCACTCAAGTTTCCTCTTCCCCTTCGGGGCCGGCAAAGGCCTCGAATCCGGCGCCGTTGTTCGACGACCGTCCGTTCCTCGCGCGCCTGTCGGTCATCGACTGGTTGTTCGCGCTGGCGCTGGTGGTCGGCGCGGGCTATGCGTTCGTGCACTACAACGAACACATGAATTACTACGACAAGGCGGTGATGATCGGCACGGTGCCGGCGCTTGTCGTGCTCGGCTGGCGCTGGAAGCCCGCCCGGCTGATGATGGCGTCGATCGCGGTGCTGTCGCTGCTGTCGATCCAGATCTACCAGGGCGATCTCGCGCGCGCCGATTCGGCGTTCTTCCTCAAGTACTTCCTGTCGAGCCAGTCCGCGATCCTGTGGATGAGCGCGCTGTTCGTGCTCGCGACGATCTTCTACTGGATCGGCTTGCTCGCACGCTCGGAGTCGGGCTCCGCGATCGGCCAGAAGCTCACGTGGGTCGCCGTGCTGATGGGCTTCACCGGCCTGATGGTGCGCTGGTACGAGTCCTACCTGATCGGGGCCGACGTCGGGCATATCCCCGTATCGAACCTCTATGAAGTGTTCGTGCTGTTCAGCCTGATCACCGCGCTGCTTTATCTGTATTACGAAGGCCACTACGGCACGCGCGCACTCGGCGCGTTCGTGCTGCTGGTCATCAGCGCGGCCGTCGGTTTCCTGATGTGGTACTCGGTCGCGCGCGATGCGCAGCAGATCCAGCCGCTCGTGCCGGCGCTGCAGAGCTGGTGGATGAAGATCCACGTGCCGGCGAACTTCATCGGCTACGGCAGCTTCGCGCTGTCGGCGATGGTGTCGGTCGCGTACCTGATGAAGGAGCGCGGCGTGCTCGCCGATCGCCTGCCGACGCTCGAGGTGCTCGATGACGTGATGTACAAGTCGATCGCGGTCGGCTTCGCGTTCTTCACGATCGCGACGATCCTCGGCGCGCTCTGGGCCGCCGAAGCATGGGGCGGCTACTGGAGCTGGGACCCGAAGGAAACCTGGGCGCTGATCGTGTGGCTCAACTACGCGGCCTGGCTGCACATGCGCCTGATGAAGGGCCTGCGCGGCGCGGTCGCCGCCTGGTGGGCGCTGACGGGCCTGCTCGTGACGACGTTCGCGTTCCTCGGCGTCAACATGTTCCTGTCCGGGCTGCACAGCTACGGCAAGCTGTAAGATTTCCGACGCTCGTCCGACAAAAGACCGCCGGCGCACTGCGTGCCCGGCGGTTTTGTTTTGTAACGGGCGGCGGGCCCGGGGCGCCGAACGGTGCATGATCGGCCGGGTCGAACGCTGATGAAGCGTGCGCGCCGCGCATGCAGGAGGAGCAGCACGATGTGGATCAAAACCCCTTTGCGCACCGTACTGACCGGCGGTGATATCGCGCAGAGCCAGATTACGCCGCGCGCGGTGTTCGAGAACCGGCGGCGCGTATTGCAGGCAGCCGGCCTGGCGGCGGCGGGCGGATTGCTGGGCGGCAGCGGCGCGGCGTTCGCCGCGTATGCGTCGCCCGACGCGCGGGCCGCGAAGCTCGTGGCGAAAACCAACCCGAAGTTCGTCGCGGCCGACAAGGTGACGCCGTTCAAGGACATCACGTCCTACAACAACTACTACGAATTCGGCACCGACAAGGGCGACCCGGCGCAGAACGCGGGCACGTTGCGGCCGCGCCCGTGGCGCGTGAGTGTCGAGGGCGAGGTGCTGCATCCGAAGGTATTCGATCTCGACGAACTGCTGAAGCTCGCGCCGCTCGAGGAGCGCGTGTATCGGCTGCGCTGCGTCGAGGGCTGGTCGATGGTGATTCCATGGATCGGCGTGCCGCTGTCCGAGCTGATCAAGCGCGTGCAGCCGACCGGCAACGCGAAATACGTGCAGTTCATCACGCTGGCCGATCCGTCGCAGATGCCGGGCTTGTCGACGCCGGTGCTCGACTGGCCGTACTCGGAAGGGCTGCGGATGGACGAGGCGATGAATCCGCTGACGCTGCTGACGATGGGCGTCTACGGCCAGGTGCTGCCGAACCAGAACGGCGCGCCGGTGCGCATCGTCGTGCCGTGGAAGTACGGCTTCAAGAGCGCGAAGTCGCTCGTGAAGATCCGCTTCGTCGACAAGCAGCCGAAGACGAGCTGGAACACGTATGCATCGAACGAATACGGTTTCTATTCGAACGTGAACCCGAACGTCGACCACCCGCGCTGGAGCCAGGCGACCGAGCGCCGGATCGGCGAGGACGGCTTCTTCACGCCGAAGCGCAAGACGCTGATGTTCAACGGCTACGGCGATCTCGTCGCATCGATGTATCAGGGCATGGATCTGAAAAAGAATTTCTGAGCGCGACGGTGAGAAACGACATGCCTCCTTCGACACTGGAGCCCGTGCGCGCGTCCGGCACGCGCACGGCAGCCGCGGGTAGTTCCCGGGGCGGCGCCGTGCGTACGACGCCGCGCTGGCTGGTGCCCGCCAAGGTGCTGGTTTTCGCGGCCGGCCTCTATCCGCTCGCGCGACTCGTGCTGTTCGGGCTGACCGACCGGCTCGGTGCGAACCCGATCGAATTCATCACGCGTTCGACCGGCCTCTGGACGCTGGTCATGCTCTGCATCACGCTCGCCATCACGCCGCTTCGGCACGTGACGAGCGTTCCTGCGTTGTTGCGTTTTCGCCGGATGATCGGCCTGTTCGCGTTCTTTTATGCGACGCTGCATTTCACGACGTACCTGTGGTTCGACAAGTGGTTCGACGTGCTCGCGATCCTGAAGGATGTCGGCAAGCGTCCGTTCATCACGGTCGGCTTCGCTGCGTTCGTGCTGCTGATTCCGCTGGCCGTGACATCGCCGCGTGCGATGGTGCGCCGGCTCGGCCGTCGCTGGGCTACGCTGCATCGCGCGATCTATGCGATCGCGCTGTTCGCCGTGCTGCATTTCTGGTGGATGCGGGCCGGCAAGCACGATCTCGCGCAGCCGAAGCTCTACGCGACGATCGTCGCGGTGCTGCTCGGTTGGCGGTTGCTTGCATGGGGCTGGCGGCGCGTCCGTACCTGACGTGCGGACCTAAAAAACAAAAGGCGATGACCGGAAGTCATCGCCTTGGGGCGCGAGAGAAACCGCGGCGGCGGCGCGCGACTACTGCGCGGCGGCCGGGCCTGATGCCGGCGTGGCGGGCTTCGGCGCACTGCTCGACAGCTCGGGCGACAGCGTGAGCGGCGTGCCGGAAGAATCGGGAATACTGTCGGACGCGTTTTCATCGGTCGGCTTGACGTCCGACGGCGGCGTGTCCTGCTGCTGGATGGGCTTCGCCGGCAACGGGGGCACGGTAGGCAGATAGAGCGGACCGCGTTGCCCGCAGCCGGCAAGAATCGCCAAAGCCGCTACAATCGCGCTCATCCGGAAAACGACTCGCATGATCGTCCCTGAGCAATTATTTAACCGATAGAGTTTAGCATGTCCGATACTGAATACCTGGCCCGTGCCGAGGCTGTGCTGGCGTCCGTCGAACGTACCGTGGACGCCGCGAACGACGGCGATCACGACATCGATCTGGAGCGCAACGGCAGCGTGCTGACGCTCACGTTCGAGAACGGCTCGAAGATCATCATCAACCTGCAGCCGCCGATGAAGGAGCTGTGGATCGCCGCGAAGGCGGGCGGATTCCATTACCGTTTCGTCGACGGCGAATGGCGCGATACGCGCACCGGCACCGAGTTCTTCTCGGCGCTCACCGACTACGCGACGCAGCAGGCCGGCCTGCCGATCACGTTCCGCGCATAACGACGCTCGCTCGCCCGCCGGGCGCCGATACGTCGGATCAATGCACAAAGAAAAAGCGCCCCAGCGGGGCGCTTTTTCATGGCCGGGCCGTTCGTCAGTGGCCGCGGAAGAGGTTCATGATGTCCTGCTTTTCCTGCTCGTCGACGTGCGGCACCGGTTCCTCGGTGTCCTGCACCGCCGGCGCCTGCGGCACGCCGACCGTCGATACGAAACCGTGCCCCGGCGTGAACTCGGTGAAGTACAGCTCGCCGCCGATCGACTGGACGTCGTCCGGCATCGTCGGCTTGAACTCCGGCACGCCCTTCAACGCCGCACCCATGTATTCGATCCAGACCGGCAGCGACAGGCCGCCGCCGGTTTCGCGATCGCCGAGGCTGCGCGGGTTGTCGTAGCCGATCCACGCGATCGCCGCGAGCGTGTGCTGGTAGCCGGCGAACCACGCGTCATGCGAGTCGTTCGTCGTACCGGTCTTCCCCGCGAGGTCGGTGCGCTTCAGTATGTTGGTACGTGCGCCCGTGCCGCGCTGCGCGACGCTCTGCAGCAGGCTGTTCGTCACGTACGCGTTGCGTGCGTCGATCGCGCGCGGCGCGTTCTGCTCGGCGATGAGCGGCTGCGCGCGTGCGACGATCGCGCCGTTCGGATCGGTCACTTCGGCGATCAGATACGGGTTCACGCGGAAGCCGCCGTTCGCGAACACCGAGTACGCGCCGGCCATCTGCAGCGGCGTGACCTGGCCCGCACCGAGCGCCATCGGCAGGTAGGCCGGATGGCGGTCGGCGTCGAAGCCGAAGCGCGTGATGTACTGCTGCGCGTACTTCGTGCCGATCTGGTTCAGGATCCGGATCGACACGAGGTTGCGCGAGCGCTGCAGCGCGGTGCGCATCGACATCGGACCTTCGAAGCCGCCGCCGTAGTTCTTCGGTTCCCACGGCTGGCCGCCGGTTTCCGCGGCGCTGAAATACAGCGGGCCGTCGTTGATCACCGTGGCCGGCCCGAGGCCCTTGTCGAGTGACGCCGAGTAGATGAACGGCTTGAACGACGAACCCGGTTGCCGCCACGCCTGCGTGACGTGGTTGAACTTGTTCTTGTTGTAGTCGAAGCCGCCGACGAGCGAGCGGATCGCGCCGTCCTGCGGGACGATCGAGATGAACGCGCCCTCGACCTGCGGCAACTGCGTGATCGACCACTTGCCGGCATCGTTCTTCACGACACGGACGATCGCGCCCGGGCGGATGCGGCGGTTCGGCTGCGCGTTGGCCGACAGCGCGCTCGACGCGAAGCGCAGGTTGTCGCCTTCGATCGTCGCGGTGCTGCCGTCGATGAAGGCTACCGTGATCTGGCGCGGGGTGGCCGCGGTGACGACCGCCGCGATCAATTCGCCGTTGTCGGGATGCTCGAGCAGCGCGTCGTCGATCGCCTGTTCGCGGTCGTCGGCGCCGGCCGGCAGCTCGATGAAGCCTTCCGGCCCGCGATAGCCGTGGCGGCGCTCGTAATCCATGATGCCCTTGCGCAGCGCGGTGTACGCGACCTGTTGGTCGGCGGAATCGATCGTCGTGACGACGTTGAAGCCGCGCGTGTAGGTTTCCTCGCGGTACTGCGCATACATCATCTGCCGGACCATTTCCGCGACGTACTCGGCGTGCACGCTGAACTCGCGGCCCGCGCCCTTGACGACGAGCGGCTGCGCGGCAGCTTCGTCGTACTGCTCGCGCGTGATGAAGTTCAGCTCGAGCATCCGCTGCAGGATGTATTCCTGGCGGACCTTCGCGCGCTTCGGATTGACGACCGGGTTATACGCGGACGGCGCCTTCGGCAGCCCCGCGAGCATCGCCGCTTCCGCGAGCGTGATGTCCTTCAGGTCCTTGCCGAAATACACGCGCGCGGCGCTCGCGAAGCCGTACGCACGCTGGCCGAGATAGATCTGATTCATGTAGACCTCGAGAATCTGATCCTTCGTCAGCGCGCGCTCGATGCGGTACGCGAGCAGCATCTCGTAGATCTTGCGCGTGTAGGTCTTCTCGCTCGACAGGAAGAAGTTGCGCGCGACCTGCATCGTGATCGTGCTCGCGCCCTGCGACGCATGGCCGTTCGTCAGCGCGACGAAACCCGCGCGGGCGATGCCGGTGAGGTCGACGCCGCCGTGATCGTAGAAGCGCGCGTCCTCGATCGCGAGGATCGCCTTCTTGAGCGAGTCGGGCACCTCCTTGAAATGGACGATGTCGCGGCGTTCCTCGCCGAATTCGCCGATCAGCACGTGATCGGACGTGTAGATGCGCAGCGGTACCTTCGGACGATAGTCGGTCAGCGCGTCGAGCGACGGCATGTTCGGCCACGCGACGACGAGCGCGTAGCCAAGCACGAGGCCGCCGGCCACGACGAGGGCCACGCACATCGCGGCGACGCCGATCAGGGCTTTCTGCCACCAGGGCCGTTTCTTCGGCTCCGGCGGGGGAGGCGGGGACGTAGGAGACGTGGATTGCATAGGCATACCGGAAAACAGTCCCGCGATTATAGCTGCCCGGTAAGACCGGCCCTGACGCGACGGGTGGCCGGCGAAAAGCGGCGCATCGCGGTGCCGCCAGCATAACGTCCGCGCGGCCGCCGCGCGCCATGCCTGGCCGTCCGGCCGACTGTCGGAGGCACGCGCCACTTTGCAGAATCAGGCATCGGAAACGCGGCGTGGGCCGCAACGAGCGCGGGAGGCTGGGATGACAGCACGATGGGCGGCGCGGTTCGCGCCGGGCAGGCACCGTTCGACGGGCATCGACGTCGGAGCGGACGAGGTGAGGGTGGCCGTGCTGAGCCGGCGCGGCCGGGGCGCGGATGTGCGGGTCGAAGGGCTCGAGCGGGAGCCGGTAGGACTCGCGGACGGGCCGGAGGACGCGCGCTGGGCCGCGGTCGCACGGGCGTTGGCGGCCGCCGTGTCGCGGCTGTCGGCGGCAGGCGTGCGCTGCGGCGCGCATGGCGTGATGGCGCTGCGCGACGACGAGATGCGCACGGCAACGCTTGACCTGGCGGGGCGCGAGGATGTCGCCCACGCCGCCCGGCAGGCGGCCGAACGCATCTCGGGGCTGGCGCCGGACAGTTTCGCGTTCGACTGGCGGCAGGAAGACGGCGCGCATTCGGGCGAGATCGCGGTCGCCGTGGCGCCGCAGGCCTTGCTCGAGCGGCGGATCGACGTGGCCGCGCAGGCCGGCATCGACCTGACGGCCGTCGACGGCGAGTCGGCCGCCGCGCTGCGCGCATTGCGCCATGCCGCGCAGTTCGAGCTCGACGCGCACGGCCCGTACGCCGCATTCTGGTTCGGCGACACGGGTGTGCGCGGATGGCGGGTCGACGGTCCGGTTGCCGCGCCTATGCTCGCGGTATCCGGCGACGTGCAGGCGGCGCTCCCCGATGCATTGCGCCAGTGCGTATTCGAGCCGGTGCGCTGCGTGCTCGTGGCCGGCGACGCGCGCTGCATCGCCCGCTGCGGTACGTCGGTCGCCGACATCGGAGATGCACTCGGCGTGGCGGCGGTGCCGTTCGACTGCACGGGATGGAACGGGCTGCCGGGCGAGCCCGGCGGTGTGCCGGACGCTCCGGCATTTGCCCTCGCGGTCGGGCTGGCGCTGCGCGGGGTGTGGGAATGATGGCCGATACGGGGTTCGGGCGGGTTATCCTCGGCCACGCCGCGCTCGGCGGCTTCAATCTGCTGCCGTACCGTGAGCGGCTGGCGCACGCGTTGCGGCGGCGCCGTGCCACACAGTGCGGGGCCGCGATCGTGCTCGGCGTATTCGGGTCCTGCGTATGGACGGGCGCGCAGACTGTGTGGAGATGGGGCGTGGATGCCGAGCGGGCGCGTGTGGAGGCGCAACTGCGGCAATTGGAGCCCAAGGTCGCGGCCCTCCGGCGTGCCGCCGGCGCGGCCGCCGACCTCGCGCAACGCGATGCGCGGTCGGTCGTGCTTGCCGCGCCTTACCGGCGTGCCACCGGGCTGCTCGCGACGCTGGCGCAGGTGCGCGACGACACCGTGCGGCTCGACGCATTGCGCACGACTTCGTCCGGCGCCGTGCTCGACGCGCGCGCGACGAGTTACCGGGCGGCCGCGCGGTGGCTCGCGCGGATCGCGGCCGAGCAGCGCGACTGGCGATTCGATATCGGAGAGCTGACACAGGCTTCGGCCACGCCGGTCACGGCTTCAGCCGCGCCGTTCCGGTTTTCCGTACAGGTGCGCTGGCACGACGCGTCGCCGCAAGGCGCAGCGGGAGGCGGCGCATGACGGCGATCGTGCATAAGTCCGTGCCGGGCGTTGCCGGGGCGCTTGGCCACGTGGCGCGGGTATCGCCGGCCACCGCGCACGCCATCGGCTGCGTGGTGGCATTCGTGTCCGTGCTGGTGGGCGGCATTCATCTGATGGATGCCGGCGACTGGAGCGGGCTCGCGCGCAGTCGCGCGTTGCTCGCAACGGCACAGGCGCGTGCCGCCGACACCCAGCGGGCACTCGCCGCCGCGCAACGGCACGACCCGGCCCCGGGCTCGGCCGCCGGGCGCAATGTCAGCGCGACGCGTGCGCCGGCGTGGCCCGCGCTGATGCTGGAACTGGCCGACCTGGCCGGAGCGAGCGGTCTGCGGATCGTGTCGATCGAACCGCAGCGCGCGGACGATGCAGCACCGGATGGCCGGCGTACGGTGCGGATCGTCGCGGACGGCGGCTTTCCGGCGCTGCTGCGGCTGATGGGCGGGCTGGCGGGTTTGCCCGCGCTGGTGGTGCCGTCGGTCCTGCATATCGAACGAAAACCGCCCACGGCGCGGGTCGACATGACGATAGACGTGTTTCCGGCGCTGCCGGGAGCCCGTTTGCCGGGTGGCGCGGCGCCCATGCTCGCCGGTGCGTCAGGCGACGATCCATTCGGCGGCGCGGGGTCGCTCACGGTAGCCGACGATGCGGTGCCGCGTCTGGCCGGCACAATTCGCGACGCGCGCGCCGGGCTCGCGTTGTTCGACGCGGGTGACGGCGGATTCGCGACCGTCGCGCGGGGCGAAGCGCTTGGGGCCGCGCGGCTAATGCGCGTCGATGCCGACGCCGTGACGCTTGCGACGGCCGATGGCGCGCGCCGGTTCGTCATGGACGACGGAGGTCGTCCATGACGAAATACGGATGGTGGGCGATTGCATTCCAGGTCGCATCATGCGTGGCCACGGCGCACGCGGCGCTACCGCCATTGCCTCCGTTGCCCCCGTTGCCGCCGGCCGGCTGGTCGATCGCATCGATGCCGGCGTCTGTCGAAGACACACCGCTGCCGCACGGCGCGCTCGATGGCGCGGACGGCATGAACGGTGCCACCCCCACTCAGGACGGCCCCCAACCGTTCGATCAGGCCGCACGTGCAGCAGTTCGGGCAGGCACGACCGCGCCGGTGCCGTTGCTGGAAGGGCCACCGATCCCATTGCCGCCGCCCACGCGCATGAGCGACGCCGCGGCGCGGCACCCCGGCGATGCGGACGACGCGCGGCGGATCTCGCTGAATCTGCAAGGCGCCGGGCTCGCGGCTGCATTCGATGCGCTCGCACGATTCACCGGGCTCAACATCATCGTCGGTGAACAGGTGCGCGGCACCGTGACGTTACGTCTGAACAATGTCCGCTGGCGCGATGCGTTCGATACGTTGCTCGATACGCACGGGCTGGCCATGTCGCGGCGCGGCAACGTGATCTGGGTCACGCCGGCGGCCGAACTCGCGGCGCGGGAGCGCGAGCGCTTCGAAACGCACGCCCGTGCGGCCGAGCTGGAGCCGCTCGCGAGCCGGACCTTCGCGCTGCATTACCCGCGTGCGCTGGACGTGCAGCGGCTGCTGGCCGGTGCGACCGGCCAGCGCCTGCTGTCGAAACGCGGTGCCGCGGCGGCCGATCCGCGCACGAACCTGCTGTTCGTCACCGATCTTGCGCCGCGTATCGCGCAGATCGCGGGGCTGATCGACGCGATCGACCGGCCGTCGCGACAGGTGCGGATCGAGGCGCGCATCGTCGAAGGCGAACAGGGCTTCTCGCGTAACCTCGGCGCTCGCGTCGCGTTGCGCGCGCAGGGGCGGGCACCCACCGCCGATGGCGCGCCATCCGCGACCGACACGCGCAACGCGCTCGACCTCGCCGCGCGGCCGCTCGGCGGATTCGAGGCGGCGACGGCCGGCTTCACATTGTTCGCCGCGCCGCTCAGCCGCGTGCTCGACGTCGAGCTGAGCGCGCTCGAGGCACAGGGGCGGGGCCAGATCGTCTCGAGCCCGCGCGTGGTCACGGCCGACCGCGTGAAGGCGATCGTCGAACAGGGCTCGGAGCTGCCGTATCAGGCCAAGGTCGGCAACGGCGTGAGCGGCGTGCAGTTCCGCCGCGCGACGCTGAAGCTCGAGGTCGAGCCGCAGATCACGCCCGACGGGCGCGTCGTGCTCGACCTCGACGTGACGAAGGACAGCATGGGCGAGCCGACCGCGGCCGGCCCGGCGATTCATACGAAGCACGTCCAGACGCGCGTGGAGGTCGAAAACGGCGGGACGGTCGCGATCGGCGGGATTTATGAGCAGTTGAACCGGGATGATGTGACGCGGGTGCCGCTCTTGGGCAAAATACCGGTACTGGGCGCGCTTTTCCGGCACCGCGCGCGGCGCGACCAGCGCAGCGAACTCGTCGTCTTCATCACGCCGACGGTCGTCGGCACGCAGTGCGCGACGTCCGGCGCGGGCGATGCGGACGCGGGAAAAAGGGGGCCGGAAGCCGGTGGCGCAGGCTCGACAAGGCAGCCGCTTTGCCAGTAAGCTGCGCCACACACCAGCAAGATTCAAGCAGAGGAAGCCGTTGCAAGCGCGGGACCCACACGCAAACGTATTTTTCGTCGGCCTTATGGGAGCGGGTAAGACCACCGTGGGCCGTGCGGTCGCGCGCCGGCTCGACAGGACGTTCTTCGACTCCGACCACGAAATCGAGGCTCGCACGGGTGCGCGCATTCCGGTGATCTTCGAGATGGAGGGCGAGGCCGGCTTTCGCGACCGCGAATCGCAGGTGATCGCCGATCTCACGCAGCGCGAGAACATCGTGCTCGCGACGGGCGGCGGCGCGGTGTTGCGCGCCGAAAATCGCGATTGCCTGAAAGGCCACGGCATCGTCATCTATCTGCGCGCCAATCCGCACGATCTGTGGCTGCGCACGCGCAAGGACAAGAACCGCCCGCTGTTGCAGACCGGCGACCCGAAGGCGCGTCTCGAAGCGCTCTACGAAGTGCGCGACCCGCTGTACCGCGAATGCGCGGACTTCATCATCGAGACCGGCCGTCCGTCGGTCAACGGCCTCGTCAACATGGTGCTGATGCAACTCGAACTCGCAGGCGTCATCGCCAAGCCGCTACAAGCATGATTACCGTCAACGTCGACCTGGGCGAGCGCGCCTACCCGATTCACATTGGTGCCGGCCTGATCGGCCGCACCGAACTGTTCGCCCCTCACGTCACCGGTTCGTCGGTCACGATCGTCACGAACACGACGGTCGATCCGCTCTACGGCGACGCGCTGCGCGCGGCGCTCGCGCCGCTCGGCAAGCGCGTATCGACGGTCGTGCTGCCGGACGGCGAGGCCTACAAGAACTGGGAAACGCTGAACCTGATCTTCGACGGCCTGCTGACCGAGCGCGCCGACCGCAAGACGACGCTCGTCGCACTCGGCGGCGGCGTAATCGGCGACATGACCGGCTTCGCCGCCGCGTGCTACATGCGCGGCGTGCCGTTCATCCAGGTGCCGACGACGCTGCTGTCGCAGGTCGATTCGTCGGTCGGCGGCAAGACCGGCATCAACCATCCGCTCGGCAAGAACATGATCGGCGCGTTCTACCAGCCGCAGGCGGTGATCGCCGATATCGGCGCGCTGACCACGCTGCCCGATCGCGAGCTGGCGGCCGGCGTGGCCGAGGTCATCAAGACGGGCGCGATCGCCGATGCGGCATTCTTCGACTGGATCGACGCGAACGTCGATGCGCTGAACCGCCGCGAGCCGGCCGCGCTCGCGCATGCGGTGAAGCGCTCGTGCGAGATCAAGGCGAGCGTGGTCGCGGCCGACGAGCGCGAAGGCGGCCTGCGCGCGATCCTGAACTTCGGTCATACGTTCGGCCATGCGATCGAGGCCGGGCTCGGCTACGGCGAATGGCTGCACGGCGAAGCGGTCGGCTGCGGGATGGTGATGGCGGCCGACCTGTCGGTGCGGCTCGGCCTCCTCGACGAAGCGTCGCGGCAGCGGCTCGATGCCGTGATTGCCGCCGCGCACTTGCCGGTGCGCGGGCCGGCACTCGGCGATGCGCGCTACATGGAGCTGATGCGTGTCGACAAGAAGGCCGAAGCCGGCGCGATCAAGTTCATCCTGCTGAAGCGATTCGGCGATACGCTGATCACCCAGGCGCCCGACGAAGCGGTGTTCGCTACACTGGCGCAGACGACCCGGTAACGGCGCCCCGGATGCCCCGGCGCCACTGACATGGAGCAGACGTGAGCGAGACATCCAGCAGCAAACTGCCCGAGGCCGGCCGCGCATCCGTCGCGACGCTGGTCGAGCCGCCGACGCTGGCGGCGCTGGAAGCCCATCTCGCTCCGTATGCCGCCCACGCGTCGCAGTCGCGCGGCCGCCGCCATCCGGAAACGCCGCCGGCGGCGCGCACCGAATTCCAGCGCGACCGCGACCGCATCGTCCATTCGACCGCGTTTCGCCGGCTCGAATACAAGACGCAGGTCTTCGTCAATCACGAAGGCGACCTGTTCCGCACCCGTCTTACGCACAGCCTCGAAGTCGCGCAGATCGCGCGCTCGGTCGCGCGCAACCTGCGCCTGAACGAGGATCTCGTCGAAGCGATCTCGCTCGCGCACGATCTCGGCCATACGCCGTTCGGCCATGCCGGGCAGGACGCGCTGAATGCATGCATGCGCGAGCACGGCGGCTTCGAGCACAACCTGCAGAGCCTGGCTGTCGTCGACGAGCTCGAGGAGCATTACGGCGCGTTCAACGGCCTGAACCTGTGTTTCGAGACGCGCGAAGGCATCCTCAAGCACTGCTCGCGCGAGAATGCGCGCAAGCTCGGCGCGCTCGGCGAACGGTTCCTGCAAGGGCGCCAGCCGTCGCTGGAGGCGCAACTCGCGAACATCGCGGACGAAATCGCATACAACAACCATGACGTCGACGACGGCCTGCGCTCGGGCCTGATCACGATCGGGCAGCTCGCCGAAGTCGAGCTCTGGCAGCGTCACTACGAGGCCGCGCTGGCGGAATTCCCGCATCTCGAAGGCCGCCGCCTCGTGCACGAGACGGTGCGCCGCATCATCAACACGCTGATCGTCGACCTGATCGACGAGACCACGCGCAATCTCATGCGCGTCGCGCCCGCGTCGCTCGACGACGTGCGCGCGGCGCCGCCGCTCGTCGCGCACAGCGAAGCGGTCGCCGCGCAAGCGGCCGCCCTCAAGCGTTTCCTGTTCAAGAACCTGTACCGCCATTACAAGGTGATGCGCATGGCGAACAAGGCGCAGCGCGTCGTCACCGGGCTGTTCGACGCGTTCATCGACGATCCGCGCCTGCTGCCGCCGCCGTACCAGTCGGACGACGAAGCGCAGCAGCCGCGCCTCGTCGCGCACTACATCGCCGGCATGACCGACCGCTTCGCGCTGAAGGAATACCAGCGCCTGTTCGTCGTCAACGACAACTGACTGTCACAAACGATCACTAGACTTCGCCGGTTCAATGGCGACGGGAATGTTGCACACGCTGTTGGTAACGTTTTCATAGGAGAGGTCGATGAAGAAGAAGCCTGCGGGGACCACGATTCGCTTGATCGCGCTTGGCGGCGCGCTGATGTTCGGTGTGCAGCATGCGGCGTTCGCCGCGACGGAGATCCAGTTCTGGCATGCGATGGAGTCGGCGCTCGGCGAGCGCGTGAACGAGCTCGCCACGCAGTTCAACGCATCGCAGAGCGACTACAAGATCGTGCCGGTCTTCAAGGGCACCTACGACCAGGCGCTCGCGGCCGGCATCGCCGCCTATCGCAGCGGCAACGCGCCGGCGATCCTCCAGGTCTATGAAGTCGGCACCGCGACGATGATGCAGGCGAAGAAGGCCGTCGTGCCCGTCTACGACGTGTTCAAGCAGGCCGGCGTGCCGCTGGACGAAAAGGCGTTCGTGCCGACCATCGCGAGCTACTACAGCGATGCGAAGACGGGCCATCTCGTGTCGATGCCGTTTAACAGCTCGACGCCGGTGCTGTACTACAACAAGGACGCGTTCAAGAAGGCCGGGCTCGATCCGAACCAGCCGCCGAAGACGTGGGCGGACGTGCAGGCCGATGCGGAGAAACTGCGCAAGTCCGGGATGACCTGCGGCTTCACGACCGGCTGGCAGGGCTGGATCCAGCTCGAGAACTACAGCGTGTGGCACGCGCTGCCGTTCGCGAGCCGCAACAACGGCTTCGACGGCGCCGACGCGGTGCTCGAATTCAACAAGCCGCAGCAGATCGCCCACATCGCGTTCCTGCAGCAGATGCAGAAGGACGGCACGTTCACGTACGCGGGCCGCAAGGACGAAGCGTCGGCGAAGTTCTACAGCGGCGACTGCGGGATCCTGACGACGTCGTCGGGTGCGCTCGCGAACGTGCAGAAGTTCGCGAAGTTCAGCTACGGCACGGGCATGATGCCGTACGACGCGAACGTGAAGGGCGCACCGCAGAACGCAATCATCGGCGGCGCGAGCCTGTGGGTGCTGGCCGGCAAGGATCCGGCGACCTACAAGGGCGTCGCGAAATTCCTCGCGTTCCTCGCCTCGCCGCCGGTCGCCGCGAAGTGGCACCAGGAAACGGGCTACCTGCCGGTCACGACGGCCGCGTACGACCTCACGCGCCAGCAGGGCTTCTATGCGAAGAACCCGAGCGCGGAAACCGCGATCAAGCAGATGTTGAACAAGCCGCCGCTGCCCTACACGAAGGGGCTGCGTCTGGGCAACATGCCGCAGATCCGCACGGTCGTCGACGAAGAGCTGGAGCAGGTCTGGGCGCAGAAGAAGTCGCCGAAGGACGCGCTCGACTCGGCCGCCTCGCGCGGCGACGAGTTGCTGCGCCGCTTCGAGAAGTCGGGCGGCTGATCCCGCATCGCGTCCGTGCCGCCGGCCGCCGCCTCGCGCATGCGCGCGGGCCGGCGCCGCGGTTCCCTTTCCGTTTCGCCTGACCGGATGCCCGCGATGGAATCCCGTTCCCGTTCCCGTTTCGGCGCGAGCCTGCTGCCGTACCTGCTGATCGCGCCGCAGCTCGCGATCACCGCCGTGTTCTTCCTGTGGCCGGCCGGCGTCGCGCTGTGGCAGTCGACGCAGATGCAGGATGCGTTCGGCACGTCGAGCGAATTCGTCGGCTTCGCGAATTTCACGCACCTGTTCGCCGATCCGCTGTACCTCGACTCGTTCCGCACGACACTGGTGTTCAGCTCGCTCGTCACGGTCAGCGGGCTCGTCGTGTCGCTGCTGCTCGCCGCGTGCGCCGACCGCGTGATCCGCGGCGCGCGCGTGTACCGCACGCTGCTGATCTGGCCGTATGCGGTCGCGCCGACGATCGCCGCCGTGCTGTGGGCGTTCCTGTTCAACCCGAGCATCGGTCTCGTCACCTATGCGCTCGCAAAGGGCGGCATTGTCTGGAATCACGCGCTGAACGGCAGCCAGGCGATGTTCCTCGTCGTGCTCGCGTCGGTGTGGAAGCAGGTGAGCTACAACTTCCTGTTCTTCTATGCGGGGCTGCAGGCGATTCCGCGTTCGCTGATCGAGGCGGCGGCGATCGACGGCGCCGGGCCGGTGCGGCGCTTCTTCAACATCGTGCTGCCGCTGCTGTCGCCGACGAGCTTCTTCCTGCTCGTCGTGAACCTCGTCTACGCGTTCTTCGACACGTTCCCGGTGATCGACGCGGCCACCGCGGGCGGCCCCGCGCAAAGCACCAAGACGCTGATCTACAAGATCTTCACGGAAGGCTTCCAGGGGCTCGACATCGGCAGTTCGGGCGCGCAGTCGGTCGTGCTGATGATCATCGTCGTCGGGCTCACGGTGATCCAGTTCCGCTTCGTCGAACGCAGGGTGCAATACGCATGATCGAAAATCGCAAGGGTTTCGACCTGTTCTGCCACGCGGTGCTGATCGCGGGCGTCGTGGCGATCGTGTTCCCCGTCTACGTCGCATTCTGCGCGGCGACGATGAACGCGCAGGAAGTGTTCACGATCCCGCTGTCGCTGGTGCCGAGCACGCACCTGCTGGAGAACATCGCGTACATCTGGGGGCACGGCAGCGGCGGCACGACCGCGCCGTTCGGCCGGCTGCTCGCGAACAGCTTCGTGATGGCGCTCGGGATCGCGGTCGGCAAGATCGCGGTGTCGATCCTGTCCGCGTACGCGATCGTCTATTTCCGCTTCCCGTTCCGCAACACGGCGTTCTGGCTGATCTTCATCACGCTGATGCTGCCGGTCGAGGTGCGGATCTTCCCGACCGTGCAGGTGGTGTCGACGCTGCACCTGACGAACGCCTACGCGGGGCTCACGCTGCCGCTGATCGCGTCGGCGACGGCGACGTTCCTGTTCCGCCAGTTCTTCATGACGCTGCCCGACGAGCTGATGGACGCCGCGCGCATCGACGGCGCGGGGCCGATGCGCTTCTTCTGGGACGTCGTGCTGCCGCTGTCGAAGACGACCATCGCGGCGCTGTTCGTGATCACCTTCATCTACGGCTGGAACCAGTATCTGTGGCCGATCCTGATCACGACGGAGGCGTCGCTGTCGACGGCGGTGGTGGGCATCAAGACGATGATCGCGAGCGGCGACGCCGCGACCGAATGGCAATACGTGATGGCGGCGACGCTGCTGGCGATGATTCCGCCGCTCGTCGTCGTGCTGGCGATGCAGCGCTGGTTCGTGCGCGGCCTCGTCGATTCCGAGAAATGAACACGGACGGCAACCGGGAGAAGGACCAAGTATGGCTGCTCTGAGCTTGAAGGGCGTCAGGAAATCCTACGACGGCAAGCAGCACGTGCTGCACGGCATCGACGTGGAGATCGCCGACGGCGAATTCGTCGTGCTGGTCGGCCCGTCGGGCTGCGGCAAGTCGACGCTGCTGCGGATGATCGCGGGGCTCGAGACGGTGACGGACGGCGAGATCGCGATCGGCGACCGCGTGGTCAACGCGCTGGAGCCCAAGGATCGCGACATCGCGATGGTGTTCCAGAACTACGCGCTCTATCCGCACATGACGGTCGCGCAGAACATGGGCTACGGGCTGAAGATCCGCGGCATCGAGCGCGCGACGATCGACGCGCGGGTGGCCGCGGCCGCGAAGATCCTCGAACTCGAGCCGCTGCTCGCGCGGCGCCCGCGCGAACTGTCGGGCGGCCAGCGGCAGCGCGTCGCGATGGGGCGTGCGATCGTGCGCGAGCCGTCGGTGTTCCTGTTCGACGAGCCGCTGTCGAACCTCGATGCGAAGCTGCGCGTGCAGATGCGGCTCGAGATCCAGCGGCTGCATGCGCGGCTCGCGACGACGAGCGTGTACGTGACGCACGACCAGATCGAGGCGATGACGCTCGCGCAGCGCGTGATCGTGATGAACCGCGGCTATGCGGAGCAGATCGGCGCGCCGGTCGACGTGTATGAGAAGCCGGAGACGGTGTTCGTCGCGGGCTTCATCGGCTCCCCGGCGATGAACCTGATGCATGGCCGGCTGTCCGAGGATGGCGCGACCTTTGCGGTCGCGGGCGGTGGCCCGGCGCTGCCGGTCGCCGGCGCGCCCGGCATCGGCACCACGATCGCCACCGGGCGCGACTGGGTGCTCGGCGTGCGCCCGGAGCACATGACGCCGCAGCCCGGCGTCGCGCAGGCATCGCTCCCGGTCGATTCGTGCGAGCTGCTCGGCGCGGACAACCTCGCGCACGGCCGCTGGGGCAACCACGACGTCGTGGTACGCCTGCCGCACGCGGATCGTCCCGCGCGCGGCACGGCGCTGGGCGCCGCGCTGCCCGCGCACCGGCTGCATTTCTTCGATCCCGAGACCGGCAAGCGCGCCGGCTGAACCTGCTGCACTTGCCGAGAGACCGACGATGACCCTTCGCACCGACTGGCCCTATCCGCGCGTGGTCGCCCATCGCGGCGGCGGCACGCTCGCGCCGGAGAACACGCTCGCCGCGCTCGACGAGGGCGCGCGGCGCGGGCACCGGATGGTCGAGTTCGACGCGAAGCTGTCAGCCGACGACGTGACGTTCCTGCTCCACGACGACACGGTCGAGCGCACGTCGAACGGCAGCGGGCCGGCGGCGGGCATGCGTTATGCGGCGCTGGCCGCGCTCGACGCCGGCGCGTGGTTCGACGCGCGCTTCGCGGGCGAGCGGATGCCGACGCTCGAGGCGGCGGCGGCGCGCTGCATCGCGCACGGGCTGGCCGCGAATGTCGAGATCAAGCCGTGCCCGGGGCGCGAGCGCGAAACCGGGCAGCGCGTGGCGGCCGACGCGGCTGCGTACTGGCACGGCGCGGCGGTGCCGCCGCTGCTGTCGTCGTTTTCGTTCGATGCGCTGCAACAGGCGCGCGCGACCGCGCCGGCGTTGCGGCGCGGGATGCTCTACGAAGCGGTGCCGGACGACTGGCATGCGCAGGTCGTCGGGGCGCTCGGCTGCGTTTCGTTGCATGCAGACCACAAACGGCTCGACGAACCGCTCGTGCGGGCGATCAAGGCGGCCGGGCTGCGCATCCTGGTCTACACGGTCAACGACCTCGCCCGGGCGCGTGAACTCGTGCGCTGGGGCGTCGACGCAGTCTGCACGGACCGGATCGACCTGATCGGCCCGACAGCACTCGACGACCTCGTATAGCGCCGCTTACCCCGGGCAAAATTCTGTCCGGGAACCTGCGTGACGCGAAAAAACGACGCCCCGGCGGGATTCCCACCGGGGCGTTTTGCATCGTGGAGACGTTACGTCGGGAAAAATCCGCTACAAATTGCAGCAGGATTAACCATTCCCCAAATATTCGACTACGCTTAGAAGCGGTAGCCGACGTTCAGGTACGTGACGATCGGGTTCAGCGAGATCTTCGCTTTCGACGTTTCGGTCAGGGTGCCGACCGGCGTACGGCGGGCCGTCGTGAAGGTGGCGGTCACGCTGACCGGGATGTACGAGATCGACAGGCCCCCGAACCAGTGCTTCGTGAAGTTGTACGTGAAGCCGGCGTTGAGCACGGGCGCCCACTGGTTGCTGGTCGTGGCGCTGGTCGGGCCGCCGAGCACGCCGTTCTCGAAGCTGCTGTTCGTGATCTTTGCGCCGGTGAACCAGACATACGTCGCGCCGACGCCGAGATACGGACGGAACTTCGCGTTGGCGTCGTTGAAGTGGTAGCGAAGCAACAGGGCGGGGCTCCACTGGTACGCACGGCCGAGTACGCCGAAGTTTTCGAACCGACCCTTGCCGGTGATGTCGAACTTCGGCGGTATCCCCATGACGAGCTCGGTGGAGATGTGGTCGGTAACGAAGTAGCCCGCGGCGAGGCCGAGCGTATCGGCGTCGTTGATGCCGGCGCCCGTATTGGGAATCGATTGGTTGATGGGCGTGCCGCCGACGCGGTAGACGAACAGCGGGTCGCTGCTGTCCTGCGGTGACAGGTGCAGCCAGCCGGTGCTGACGTAGAAGTCACCTGCGGATTGTGCGTGTGCCGGGCCGCCCGCAAATGCGAATGCGAGCGCTGCGGCCCCCGTAATGGCCAGTTTTCGTTTCATTGTGTCTCCTCCGATCAAAGGCGTGCTCATTATGACGACTGCGTTTAAAACCAAACAAGCTCGCAAGTTAGAGCTTTCTCCCTAGGATTCGCACGACCGTACGCTTCCGCGCCCCGTAGGGACAGGCATTCTACGCAGGTGCGCACTTTCGGACCTTCGGGTATTTCCTAACGCGTTCAAACGGACATTCAGCATGGCACGGTTAGCACGACTCTACGTTCCCGACCAGCCGCAGCACGTGATACTGCGCGGCCTGGATCAGCAACCCGCGTTCGTCGACGACCAGGACTACGAACTCTTCATCGATTGCCTGAAGGCCGCGGCACGCGATCACCATCTTTCGGTGCATGCCTATGTGCTGCTCCCGCGTCAGGTGCAACTCCTCGTGACGCCGAGCGACGAGGCGAGCCTGCCGAAGGCGATGCAGGCGGTCGGCCGCCGCTACGTCGCGCATTTCAACCGGCGCTATTCGCGTCGCGGCACGCTGTGGGAAGGCCGCTATCGGGCGACCGTGATCGAAGGCGAGCGCTATTTCCTGCTCGCGAGCCGCGTGGTCGAGATGAGCCCGGTGCGCGCGCAGCTGGTTGCGACGCCCGACGCCTATCGCTGGTCGAGCTACCGGCACCACGTCGGGCTCACCGTCGACAGCCTGATCACCGACCATCCGCTCTACTGGGCGCTCGGCAACACGCCGTTCGACCGGCAGCGTGCGTACAAGGAGCTGTGCGAACAGCCGCTCGACGAGCGGCAGGCCGATCAGCTTCAACAAGCGACGCTGAAGGGCTGGGTGCTCGGCGGCGAGAATTACCGCGAGTGGGCGGCCCGCACCGCGAATCGTCGCGTGTCGCCGCTGCCGCGCGGACGCCCCAGAAAGGTGCGTGAAAACACGCCGCCCATCCAGCAATAGCGCGGGACAGGCGGATAACGGGGCGGCGCCGCGGGCGCCGCTTCTTTTTGCACCAAAACGATACGGCCCCAATAAAAGAGCACCAGATCAGCGCGCGGCTTTAATTGGGGTTCGATCAAGCGGTTTTTGTTGCTATTCCTTTGATTCGTCGCGTATATTCCGAATTCCGGTGGCCCGGGTGAAGCTCGCCCAACCACTGTCGGCCGTGCCGTCTCCCGTCGGGAGCGGGATCGACGGCAACAAAAAAATGGTTCAACGGCCCTCGAGGCCCCCTTTACGACGGTGTCCCCATGAACGACCACCAGAAGCCGCTCGCCGCGGTGCCCGCCGCACAAGGTCTGTACGACCCGCAAAACGAACACGACGCCTGCGGCGTCGGCTTCGTCGCTCACATCAAGGGCAAGAAGAGCCACGAGATCATCCAGCAGGGTCTGAAGATCCTCGAGAACCTCGATCACCGCGGCGCCGTCGGTGCCGATCCGCTGATGGGCGACGGCGCCGGCATCCTGATCCAGATTCCGGACGCGTTCTATCGCGAGGAAATGTCGAAGCAGGGCGTGACGCTGCCGCCGGCCGGAGAATATGGGGTCGGGATGATCTTCCTGCCGAAGGAAAACGCATCGCGTCTCGCGTGCGAGCAGGAGCTCGAGCGGACGGTGCGGGCCGAGGGGCAGGTCGTGCTCGGTTGGCGCGACGTGCCGGTCGACCATGCGATGCCGATCTCGCCGACGGTAAAGGCGAGCGAGCCGCTGATCCGCCAGATCTTCATCGGCCGCGGCAAGGACATCATGGTGACGGACGCGCTCGAGCGGAAGCTGTACGTGATCCGCAAGACCGCGAGCCACCGCATCCAGGCGCTGAAGCTCAAGCACGGCAAGGAATACTTCGTGCCGTCGATGTCGGCGCGCACGGTCGTCTACAAGGGGCTGCTGCTGGCAGGCCAGGTCGGCGTGTATTACCGCGACCTGCAGGACGCGCGCGTCGTGTCGGCGCTCGCGCTCGTGCACCAGCGCTTCTCGACCAACACGTTCCCGGCATGGGAACTCGCTCACCCGTACCGGATGATCGCGCACAACGGCGAGATCAACACCGTGAAGGGCAACGTGAACTGGCTGAACGCGCGTACCGGCGCGATCGCATCGCACGTGCTCGGCGACGACCTGCCGAAGCTGTGGCCGCTGATCTACCCGGGCCAGTCGGACACCGCGTCGTTCGACAACTGTCTCGAACTGCTGGTGATGGCCGGCTACCCGCTCGTGCACGCGGTGATGATGATGATCCCGGAAGCGTGGGAACAGCACACGCTGATGGACGACAACCGCCGCGCGTTCTACGAATACCACGCCGCGATGATGGAGCCGTGGGACGGCCCCGCCGCGATCGCGTTCACCGACGGCCGCCAGATCGGCGCGACGCTCGACCGTAACGGCCTGCGCCCGGCGCGCTACATCGTCACGGACGACGACCTCGTCATCATGGCGTCGGAAGCCGGCACGCTGCCGATCCCCGAATCGAAGATCGTCAAGAAGTGGCGCCTGCAGCCGGGCAAGATGTTCCTGATCGACATGGAACACGGCCGCATCATCGACGACAAGGAGCTCAAGGACAACCTCGCGAACGCGAAGCCGTACAAGAGCTGGATCGACGCCGTGCGCATCAAGCTCGACGAGATCGAGCCGAAGGCCGAGGACGTCGCGGCCGGCCGCACGCAGGGCGCCGCGCTGCTCGACCGCCAGCAGGCGTTCGGCTATACGCAGGAAGACCTGAAGTTCCTGATGGCGCCGATGGCGCAGCAGGGCGAGGAGGCCGTCGGTTCGATGGGCAACGACTCGCCGCTCGCGGTGATGTCGAACAAGAACAAGACGCTCTATCACTACTTCAAGCAGCTGTTCGCGCAGGTCACGAACCCGCCGATCGACCCGATCCGCGAAAACATGGTCATGTCGCTCGTGTCGTTCATCGGCCCGAAGCCGAACCTGCTCGACACGAACAACATCAACCCGCCGATGCGTCTCGAAGTGTCGCAGCCGGTGCTCGACTTCAAGGACATCGCGAAGATCCGCGCGATCGACCAGTACACGGGCGGCAAGTTCAGCGCATACGAGCTGAACATCTGCTACCCGGTCGCATGGGGCAAGGAAGGCATCGAGGCACGCCTCGCGTCGCTGTGCGCGGAAGCCGTCGACGCGGTCAAGTCGGGCTACAACATGCTGATCGTGTCGGACCGCAAGACGGACGCCGAACACGTCGCGATTCCGGCGCTGCTCGCCACGTCGGCGATCCACACGCACCTCGTCCAGCAAGGGCTGCGCACGAGCACGGGCCTCGTCGTCGAGACGGGCTCGGCACGTGAGACGCACCATTTCGCGCTGCTCGCGGGCTACGGCGCGGAAGCCGTGCACCCGTACCTCGCGATGGAAACGCTCGCGAAGATGGCCGAAGGCCTGCCGGGCGACCTGTCGCCGGAGAAGGCCGTCTACAACTTCACGAAGGCGGTCGGCAAGGGGCTGCAGAAGGTGATGTCGAAGATGGGCATCTCGACGTACATGTCGTACACCGGCGCGCAGATCTTCGAAGCGCTCGGCCTGTCGAGCGACCTCGTCGAGAAGTACTTCAAGGGCACGGCGTCGAAGGTCGGCGGCATCGGCCTGTTCGAAGTCGCGGAAGAAGCGATCCGCCTGCACCGCGATGCGTTCGGCGACAACCCGGTCCTGCGCGACATGCTCGACGCGGGCGGCGAGTACGCGTACCGCGTGCGCGGCGAAGACCACATGTGGACGCCGGACTCGATCGCGAAGCTCCAGCACGCGACGCGCAGCAACTCGTACCAGACGTACAAGGAATACGCGCACCTGATCAACGACCAGACCAAGCGTCACATGACGTTCCGCGGCCTGTTCGAGTTCAAGGTCGAGCCGACCAAGGCGATCCCGATCGACGACGTCGAATCGGCGAAGGACATCGTCAAGCGCTTCGCGACGGGCGCGATGTCGCTCGGTTCGATCAGCACCGAAGCGCACGCGACGCTCGCGATCGCGATGAACCGGATCGGCGGCAAGTCGAACACCGGCGAAGGCGGCGAGGACGAGAAGCGTTATCGCAACGAGCTGCGCGGCATTCCGATCAAGTCGGGCGAGACGCTGAAGTCGGTGATCGGCGACGAGATCGTCAGCGACATTCCGCTGAAGGATGGCGATTCGCTGCGCTCGAAGATCAAGCAGGTCGCGTCGGGCCGCTTCGGCGTCACCGCCGAGTACCTCGCATCGGCCGATCAGATCCAGATCAAGATGGCGCAGGGCGCGAAGCCGGGCGAAGGCGGCCAGCTGCCGGGCCACAAGGTGTCGGAATACATCGGCAAGCTGCGCTACTCGGTGCCGGGCGTCGGCCTGATCTCGCCGCCGCCGCACCACGACATCTACTCGATCGAGGATCTGGCGCAGCTGATTCACGACCTGAAGAACGTGAACCCGAGCTCGAGCATCTCGGTGAAGCTCGTGTCGGAAGTCGGCGTCGGCACGGTCGCGGCCGGTGTCGCGAAGGCGAAGGCCGATCACGTGGTGATCGCTGGCCACGACGGCGGCACGGGCGCATCGCCGCTGTCGTCGGTCAAGCATGCGGGCACGCCGTGGGAACTCGGCCTGGCCGAAACGCAGCAGACGCTGGTGCTGAACCGCCTGCGCGGCCGGATCCGCGTGCAGGCCGACGGCCAGATGAAGACGGGCCGCGACGTCGTGATCGGCGCGCTGCTCGGCGCGGACGAATTCGGCTTCGCGACGGCACCCCTCGTCGTCGAAGGCTGCATCATGATGCGCAAGTGCCACCTGAACACGTGCCCGGTCGGCGTCGCGACGCAGGATCCGGTGCTGCGTGCGAAGTTCAAGGGCCAGCCCGAGCACGTCGTGAACTACTTCTTCTTCGTCGCTGAAGAAGTGCGCGAGATCATGGCGCAGCTCGGCATCGCGAAGTTCGACGACCTGATCGGCCGCGCCGACCTGCTCGATACGCGCAAGGGCGTCGAGCACTGGAAGGCGAAGGGCCTCGACTTCTCGCGCGTGTTCTACCAGCCGGAGGAGTGCGAGGAAGTCGCGCGGCGTCACGTCGACGTGCAGGATCACGGCCTCGAGCGCGCGCTCGACCACGTGCTGATCGAGAAGGCGAAGGCCGCGATCGAGAACGGCGAGCATGTGTCGTTCATCCAGCCGGTGCGCAACGTGAACCGTACCGTCGGCGCGATGCTGTCGGGCGTGATCGCGAAGAAGCACGGCCACGACGGCCTGGCCGACGACGCGGTGCACATCCAGCTGAAGGGCACGGCCGGCCAGAGCTTCGGCGCGTTCCTCGCGAAGGGCGTGACGCTCGACCTCGTCGGCGACGGCAACGACTACGTCGGCAAGGGCCTGTCGGGCGGCCGGATCATCATCCGTCCGACCAACGACTTCCGCGGCAAGTCCGAGGAAAACATCATCTGCGGCAACACGGTGATGTACGGCGCGATCGAAGGCGAGGCGTTCTTCCGCGGCGTCGCGGGCGAGCGCTTCTGCGTGCGCAACTCGGGTGCGACGGCGGTCGTCGAAGGCACGGGCGACCACGGTTGCGAATACATGACGGGCGGCACGGTCGTCGTGCTCGGCGAAACCGGGCGCAACTTCGCGGCCGGCATGTCGGGCGGCCTCGCGTACATCTACGATCCGGAAGGCACGTTCGCGGCGAAGTGCAACAAGTCGATGGTCGCACTCGATCCGGTACTGCAGCAGGCCGAGCAGGAGCGTACGGTCGACCGCGCGCTCTGGCATGCAGGCATGACGGACGAAGCGCTGCTCAAGGGGCTCGTCGAGCGTCATTTCCAGTTCACGGGTTCGCCGCGCGCGAAGTCGCTGCTGGAAAACTGGGACGCGGCGCGCCGCCAGTTCGTGAAGGTGTTCCCGCACGAATACAAGCGCGCGCTGGGCGAGATCGGTGCGAAGAAGGCGGCGAAGGAAGTACTGGCCGCCTGAGCGACGAACGACATAGCGAATGCCGCGCGCGCATGACTGCCGCGCGCGGCTCCCCCACCCGATACACCGAACAGAAGAGCACCTTATGGGCAAGGCAACCGGTTTTCTGGAGTTCGAACGCCGCCACGAGGCGTACGAAGCACCGCTCACGCGCGTGAAGCACTACAAGGAATTCGTCGCGGCGCTGACCGACGCGGACGCGAAGGTCCAGGGCGCGCGCTGCATGGATTGCGGCATCCCGTTCTGCAACAACGGCTGCCCGGTCAACAACATCATCCCGGACTTCAACGATCTCGTTTACCGCCAGGACTGGCAGCAGGCGATCGAAGTCCTGCATTCGACCAACAACTTCCCCGAGTTCACGGGCCGCATCTGCCCGGCGCCGTGCGAGGCAGCATGCACGCTCGGCATCAACGACGATCCGGTCGGCATCAAGTCGATCGAGCACGCGATCATCGACAAGGCCTGGGCGGAAGGCTGGGTGAAGCCGCTGCCGCCCGAGCACAAGACCGGCAAGACGGTCGCGGTCGTCGGTTCGGGCCCCGCGGGCCTCGCCGTCGCGCAGCAGCTCGCGCGTGCGGGCCACGACGTGACGGTGTTCGAGAAGAACGACCGCATCGGCGGCCTGCTGCGTTACGGGATCCCCGACTTCAAGCTCGAGAAGTGGCTGATCGATCGCCGCATGCGCCAGATGGAAGCGGAAGGCGTGACGTTCCGCACCAGCGTGTTCATCGGCAAGGATCCGCTGCCCGAGTCGATCGGCAGCCTCGCGAAGGAAACCATCTCGCCGGAGCAGTTGAAGGAAGAGTTCGACGCGGTCGTGATCGCTGGCGGTTCGGAAACGCCGCGCGACCTGCCGGTCCCGGGCCGCGAGCTCGCCGGCGTCCATTTCGCGATGGACTTCCTGCCGCAGCAGAACCGCGTGAACGCGGGCGACAAGCTCGTCGACCAGCTGCTCGCGAAGGGCAAGCACGTGATCGTGATCGGCGGCGGCGATACGGGTTCGGACTGCGTCGGCACGTCGAACCGTCACGGCGCGAAGCAGGTCACGCAGTTCGAGCTGCTGCCGCAGCCGCCGGAAGAGGAAAACAAGCCGCTCGTGTGGCCGTACTGGCCGATCAAGCTGCGCACGTCGTCGTCGCACGAAGAAGGTTGCGAGCGTGACTGGGCGGTCGCGACGAAGCGTCTCGAAGGCAAGAACGGCAAGGTCGAGAAGCTGATCGCGGTGCGCGTCGAATGGAAGGACGGCAAGATGCAGGAAGTGCCGGGCTCCGAATTCGAGATGAAGGCCGACCTGGTGCTGCTCGCGATGGGCTTCACGCAGCCGGCAGCCACCGTGCTCGAGGCGTTCGGCGTCGCGAAGGACGCGCGCGGCAACGCGCGTGCGGCAACCGAAGGCGATCGCTCGTACTACACGTCGGTCGACAAGGTGTTCGCGGCAGGCGACATGCGTCGCGGTCAGTCGCTCGTCGTCTGGGCGATCCGCGAAGGCCGCCAGTGCGCGCGCTCGGTCGATGCGTATCTGATGGGGCATTCGAACCTGCCGCGATAAGCGCGGTTCGCGGGCCACTGCCGTACCAGCCGGGCGTCCGAAAGGGCGCCCGTTTTTTTTATGGCCGGCGCGTGGAGGTGTCGCAGGCGTCGGCCGTCGATGCCCCCCGGCCGTGCGGGTTTGCGGCGGCTCCGACTCCTCATCATCTCCCCGAAGCGTCGCCTAACCTGATCACATCGGACGTTGATTTTCCCCGATTCCGTTTCCTTTCAATTCGTAATAATCCTTGGAAACTGTCATATCATGTCGCCCCTCCGGCAGCGTTCGCGCGACCGCCGAATATGACTTATCCCATTTACAAGGATTCTGGATGGAAGCATTCGTGCAAGGGCTGATCGATGCCGTCAACGGTGTGCTGTGGAACTACGTGCTGATCGCGCTGCTGCTCGGCGTGGGCGCGTGGTTCACGCTGCGGTTCCGGATGATCCAGCTGAAGGCGCTGTTCCTCAGCATGAAGCTGGTCGGCAGCAAGGGCGAGCCGGGCAGCATCTCGTCGTTCCAGGCGTTCGCGACCGGCCTCGCGAGCCGCGTGGGCACCGGCAACATCGCGGGTGTCGCGGTCGCGCTGACGGTCGGAGGGCCGGGCGCGATCTTCTGGATGTGGATGACGGCGCTCGTCGGCATGTCGTCCGCGTTCGTCGAGGCGACGCTCGCGCAGATCTTCAAGGTGTCGCATCCGGACGGCAGCTATCGCGGCGGCCCCGCGTACTACATCCAGACGGGCCTGCGCTCGCGCGGCTTCGGCGTGCTGTTCTCGCTGTCGCTGATCCTCGCGTTCGGCTTCGTGTTCAACGCGGTGCAGGCCAATGCGATCGCCGATGCGTTTCACACGTCGTTCGGCTGGAGCCGCGAGACGGTCGGCCTCGGCCTCGTGTTGCTCACCGCGCCGCTCATCTTCGGCGGCATTCGCCGCATCGCGTCGGTCGCGCAGGTGATCGTGCCGGTGATGGCGATCGGCTACCTCGCGCTGGCCGTCTACGCGGTCGCGACGCACGCGGCACTGGTGCCGGGCGTGCTCGCGCTGATCGTGAAGAGCGCATTCGGGCTCGAGCAGGCGGCGGGCGGCCTGACCGGCTATGCGGTCAGCCAGGCAGTCGCGATGGGCGTGAAACGCGGGCTGTTCTCGAACGAAGCCGGCATGGGTAGCGCGCCGAACGCGGCCGCGACCGCGAGCGTGCGGCATCCGGTCGTGCAGGGGCTGATCCAGATGCTCGGCGTGTTCGTCGACACGATCGTGATCTGCAGCGCGACGGCGTTCGTGATCCTGCTGTCGGGCCAGTACGAGCTCGGCACCGGCATGGAAGGCGCGGCGCTCACGCAGCGCGCGATCGCGAGCCACGTCGGCGGTTGGGGCGGCATCTACATGGCCGTCGCGATCTTCTTTTTCGCGTACTCGTCGGTGATCGGCAACTACGCGTACGCGGAAGGCAACGTCGAGTTCATCACGAAGCGGCGCGGCGTGCTGCCGCTGTTCCGCATCGCGGTGCTGGGGATGGTGATGTTCGGCAGCGTCGGGCAACTGCCGCTGGTGTGGGCGATGGCCGATACGAGCATGGGGCTGATGGCGATCATCAACCTGGTCGCGATTCTCGCGCTCGGCAAGTATGCGCATGCCGCGTGGCGCGACTATCGCCACCAGCGCGCGCAGGGCATTGCCGAACCGGTGTTCACGCGCAACACGATTCCCGAGCTCGCACGCGTGCTGCCGGCCGACGTGTGGGGCGAGCACGGCCCGTTGCCGCTGCGTCCGGCTTCAGGCGATGCGGTGAACGACGTGGTGGCCGAAGCCCGCGTCGCGGTGCGCGAGTCATGAACGGCGACCGGCTCCGTGCGTTCGTCGCGCTGATGCCCGATACGGCATCGCGCGACGCGCTGCACGCGCTGCCGGTGACCCGCGGTGCGCGGCGCACGCTGCCCGCGCAACTGCACGTGACGCTCGCGTTCATCGGCGCGATCGAACGCGCACGGTGCGACGCGCTGGCCGAACGGCTGCCGGCGCTAGCGAGCGCGCATGCGCTGCCGTTGCAGCGGGTCGAGCGGATCGCGTGGTGGCCGAGCCTGCCGCGCGCGCGGCTGATCGTCGCGGAACTCGCCGCCGATCCCGCCTGTACGGCGCTGAATGCCGATTTATCCGTGCTGTTGCGCGAACTGGGCGTGCCGGCCGACCGCCGGCCGTTCCGGCCGCATGTGACGCTCGCGCGGCTGCCGCGCGATGCCGACGGACAGCCCGCGCACGGCGGCGCGACCGGCCGGCCGGTCGCGGTGCGCTTCGTCGCGCTGACGCTGTTCGAAAGCCGGCTGTCGCACGACGGTGTGTCGCATGTGCCGATCGTGTCGGTGCCGATCGGGCGGGCGTAGCGGGAAGGGGGGAGGACGAACGAGAGAAGGCCGACGCGGTGTGCGCCGGCCTTTTGTTTTTGCGCTTACGCGGCAACCTTGTCGGTGTCGGTCACGCGCTCGACGTTAATCATGCCGACGTGGAACGCGGCCAGCGACTCGCGGTGGGCGATGCTGACGATCGCGGCCTTCGGCAGCCGTTCGGCGAACAGGTGATAGAGCCGCGCTTCGTTGTCCGCGTCGAGCGCGCTCGTCGCTTCGTCGAGGAACAGGAAGTCCGGCTTGTGCAGCAGCACGCGCGCGCCGGCGAGACGCTGCTGTTCGCCGGGCGACAGCACGCGCGTCCAGTGGCCGGTCTCGTCGAGGCGACCGACGTAGTCTTCGAGGCGGCACGCGCGCAGCGCGTCGCGGCACGCGTCGTCGGTGAACGCGTCGGGCGCGGCCGGATAGGTGAGCGCGGCCTTCAGCGTGCCGATCGGCAAGTAGCTCGTCTGCGGCACGAACATCATCCGCGCGCCGACCGGCGCGTCGATCGCGCCGTCGCCGAACGGCCACAGGCCCGCAAGCGCGCGCATGAACGTGCTCTTGCCGGAACCCGACTTGCCGATCACGAGCCAGCGCGAGCCGGGTTCGATCGTCAGGCTGCCGATGTTCGCGAGCGCGGTGCCGTTCGGCAGCGCGAGCTTCAGCGACGATGTCGACAGCTTCGCGGCATCGACGTAGTGCAGGTTGATGCCGCCGTGCTCGGTTGCCGGCGACAGGCTTTCCTTCAGGTGCGACGTCCCCATCACGCGCTTGAATTCACGCAGACGGTTGACGGTTGCGCGCCATTCGACGAGGGTCGAGTAACTGTTGATGAACCACGAGAACGAATCGCTGACGGTGCCGAACGCGGACGAGATCTGCATCAGCACGCCGAACGAGAACGCGCCCGCGAAATAGCGCGGCGCGGCGACGACGAGCGGGAAGATGATCGCGATCTGCCCGTAGAAGCTCAGCACGAACGTGAGGCGCTTCGTGTACTTCATCACGCGCCACCAGTTGTCGCGAATGCGCATGAACAGGCTCTGCGCGTTGCGGGTCTCGGTTTTCTCGCCGTCGTAGAACGCGATCTGCTCGGCGTTCTCGCGCACGCGGATCAGCCCGAAGCGGAAATCGGCCTCGACGCGCTGCTGCTGGTAGTTGATCGACACGAGCGGGTGGCCGACCTTCTGGATGATCAGCGAGCCGACCACCGCGTACAACGCGGCCGCCCACACCATGTAGCCGGGGATCGTGATCGGCGTCGCGCCGAGCGAGAGCGTCAGCGCGCCGGCGAGCGACCACAGGATCGTGATGAACGACACGAGCGTGACGACCGTCGACAGCAGGTCGAGCGACAGCGCGAGCGTCGTCGTCGCGAACGACTGGAGGTCGTCGGTGATCCGCTGGTCGGGGTTGTCGGCGAGGCGGTCGCGTTCGATCCGGTAGAACGCGCGATCGCCGAGCCACTGGCCGAGAAAGCGGTCGGTGAGCCACTGGCGCCAGCGGAACCCGAGCATCTGCCGTAGGTAGCGGCCGTACACCGCGAGGATGATGAAGCCGAACGCGAGTGCCGAGAACTGCATCAGCAGGTTCGGGAAGTCGTGGACGTCCTTCGACTGCAGCGCGTTGTAGAACTGCGCGTTCCACTTGTTCAGCTTGACGTTGATCCAGACGACGCAGAGATTGATCACGATGATCGTGACGAGCAATCCCCACGCGGTTTTCCATTCGGACGACACCCAGTAGGGCTTGATGAGGCTCCATGCGGATACCGGGCGCTCGTCCTGCGGCGCGTCTGAGGCGGAGCGGACGGGATCGATCGATTGGGTCATGTGCTTCCTGATGAGTAGCCGGCGCGCGGGCCGGGCGAAGCCGGGCGCGCGCCGCGATAAGGCATGCCGGGGCGCGGCGCCGACTGACGGCGGGCGCACGGATGGTCGCCCGCGCGTCTTAAACGGCGCTTAAGGGCCGGCGGTGACGCGGCAACCGGCCGCTCGCGCGGCCGGCCTGCGGGCATTGTGCCAGAGCGGCGCTGCGCGACGGCGAATTTGCCGCAAGGGGGACAGTTTGCGGCGCTTTCCGCTTTTATGGTCTAATGGCCGACGACGAAACAGGGGTGCTTCGAGCGCGGCCGACGGTTCATTCCGGGCGACGCGGCGAGGCTGAGAAAGACCCTTCGCACCCGATCCGGGTAATACCGGCGAGGGAAGTTTCTGATCCCGCCGGGCCGCGCTGGCCGCCATCCCACATGGTCAGCGCCCGAGTCCCGCCCGGCCGGCCTTTGCTGCCGGTTTCGTCCTTTTGGGTACGCGCGTTGCGCGTTACGGAAGGAATGATGACCGCTCAATCTTCAGTCTTTTGCGCTGTTCCCGATCCGCTGTCGTGTGCGTTCGCACAGGGCGGCGCGCGCACGTCGACGTCCGTCGCACGGGCCTGCGCGGTTTGCGGGGAGGGCGCGCGATGAACGTCCACGCTTCACGACCGGATTTCGCGGTGCTCGGCGGCGGCCTCGTCGGCCGTCTGATCGCGTGGCGGCTCGCGGGCGACGGGCATCGCGTCGCGCTGTACGAGCGCGGCGGCCCGGACGGCGAGCAGTCGGCCGCGTGGATCGCGGCCGCGATGCTCGCGCCGCTCGCCGAGGCGGCGAGCGCCGAGCTGCTGATCACCGAGCTCGGCGTCGCATCACTCGCGCGCTGGCCGCAGTGGCTCGCGGAACTGCCCGAACCGGTGTTCTTCCAGCATCACGGCACGCTCGTCGTCTGGCATCACGCGGATCGGGCGGAGGCGCCGCTGTTCGAGCGGCGCGTGCGCGCGAACACGCCGGCCGAGCTGTTCGACGGCGGCTTCGTGACGCTGGCCGGCGCGCAGGTCGACGCGGCCGAGCCCGCGCTCGCGGGGCGCTTCGCGCGCGGGCTGCTGCTGCCGCGCGAAGGGCAGCTCGACAACCGGCAGGCGCTGCGCGCGCTGGCGGCGGGCCTCGCGCAGCGCGGCGTCGAGCTGCACTGGCACGCGACGATCGACAACGCGAACCGGCCCGACGCACATTTCACGATCGACTGCCGTGGCCTCGGCGCGAAAGCCGCGCTGCCCGCGCTGCGCGGCATCCGCGGCGAAGTCGCGCGGGTGCACGCGCCGGGCATCGGGCTCACGCGGCCCGTGCGGCTGTTGCATCCGCGCTATCCGCTGTACATCGCGCCGAAGCAGGACGACCTGTACGTGATCGGCGCGACCGAGGTGGAGGGCGAGGACATGTCTCCCGTCAGCGTGCGCTCCGCGCTCGAACTGCTGAGCGCGGCGTTCTCCGTGCACCCGGCGTTCGGCGAGGCGCGCATCCTCGAACTGAATGCGCAGTGCCGCCCGACGCTGCCCGACCACCGCCCGGCGGTGATCTGGGACGGCGCGACGACGCTCGCCGTCAACGGCCTGTACCGGCACGGCTTCATGATCGCGCCGGAAGTCGCGCATGCGGCGGTCGCGTTCGCGCAGGCCGCGCTCGGCGGCGCGTTCTCCGATGCCGATGCGTTCACCGCGTGGCGCGATGCCGCGCGCTGGCCGGCGCTCCTTCATCACCGCGACGACGCGCGCCAGCCGGCCTGATGCGCGCCGCCGACCGAATTCGATCAAGCCTCATGGATATCCAGATCAACCAACAGACCCTGACGCTGCCCGACGGCGCGACGGTGGCCGACGCGCTCGTCGCGTTCGGCGCGCGTCCGCCGTACGCGGTCGCGCTGAACGGCAATTTCGTCGCGCGCACGCAGCATGCGGCGCGCGCGCTCGCGACGGGCGACAAGCTCGACGTGGTGCACCCCGTCGCGGGCGGCTGAGCGCCGCCGGTTCGCCCCCGCTCTTCCAGGAAAACGACATGACGTCCCTCACTTCCGCCGACGCGCTGACGCTGTACGGTGAAACCTTCGCAAGCCGCGTGCTGCTCGGCACGTCGCGCTATCCGTCGCTGCAGTCGCTGTCCGATTCGATCGCCGCGTCGCGTCCGGGAATGGTCACGGTCGCGCTGCGCCGCCAGATGACGGGCGGCACCGCCGAAGCCGGCTTCTTCGACCTGCTCAAGCGTCACGCGGTGCCGCTGCTGCCGAACACGGCCGGTTGCCAGACCGTCGCCGAGGCGGTGACGACCGCGCACATGGCGCGCGAGGTCTTCGAGACCGACTGGATCAAGCTCGAGCTGATCGGCGACGACTACACGCTGCAGCCCGACCCGGTCGGGCTGATCCAGGCGGCCGCGCAGCTGGTCAAGGACGGCTTCAAGGTGCTGCCGTACTGCACCGAGGATCTCGTGATCGGCCGGCGCCTGCTCGACGTCGGCTGCGAGGCGCTGATGCCGTGGGGCGCGCCGATCGGCACCGGCAAGGGCGTCGTGAACCCGTACGGGCTGCGCGTGCTGCGCGAGCGGCTGCCGGACGTGCCGCTGATCGTCGACGCCGGGCTCGGCGTGCCGTCGCATGCGTGCCAGGTGATGGAGTGGGGCTTCGACGGCGTGCTGCTGAACACGGCCGTGTCGCAGGCCACGCATCCGGAGATCATGGCGCGCGCGTTCGCGCAGGGCGTCGAGGCCGGCCGTGCGGCCTACCTCGCCGGGCCGATGGATGCGCGCGAGACCGCGCACGCGAGCACGCCGGTCGTCGGGATGCCGTTCTGGCACCAGGACGGGGGCGGCGCATGAGCGCGCGTTTCGCCGATGCGTTCTGGCCGCCGGCCGACGAGCTGGCCGAAGCGGCCGAGCGGATTCGCGCCCGCCTGGGCGACTGGCCGGCCGGCACGACGCCGTGGCGGCTGTGCGTCGCGGCGCCCGACGTGCCGGTCGACGGCGACGTGCTGATCGTGTCGGCCGGCGACCATGCCGCGCAGGCGCGCGCGTCGGCGGCATCGCGCCCCGCGGCGCCGGATGCGGTCGCGATCGAGTTCGACGAACACGGCGCGACGTTGCATGCCGCGGGCGTGCGCCATGCGCTGGAAGCCGCGCATCCGCTCGGCGACGACTGGATCGCGGCACTCGCCGCATTCCTCGATTGTGGTTTCGCGCCGATCGACGCGCTGGTGCTGGCGCTCGCGTGGCGTGACGGCGACGAAACGCGCGGCGCGGATGCGTGGCCGGTCGACGCCGCGCGATTTCCGCGCGTCGCCGGCCTGGCCGCCGCGCCGGAGCCCGCATTTCCGCCGTGCCCCGCGCAACTCGGCCTCTATCCGGTCGTCCCCGACGCCGAATGGGTCGAGCGCGTGCTCGATTGCGGCGCGCGGACCGTGCAGCTGCGCGTGAAAGACGCGGACCCTGCCGCGTTGCGCGCTGAAATCGCGCGTGCGGTCGCGGCGGGGCGCCGCTATCCCGATGCGCGCGTGTTCATCAACGATCACTGGCAGATCGCGGTAGAAGAAGGGGCGTACGGCGTACATCTAGGTCAGGAAGACCTGGAGACGGCCGATCTGGCCGCGATCGCGCGCGCCGGCCTGCGGCTCGGGCTGTCGAGCCACGGCTATTACGAAATGTTGCGGGCGTTGCACGAGCGGCCGAGCTATCTCGCGCTCGGCCCCGTGTACGCGACCGCGACCAAGGCGGTTGCGGCGCCGCCGCAGGGACTCGCGCGGATCGCCCGCTATGCGCGCTTCGCGGGCGCGCGGGCGCCGCTCGTCGCGATCGGCGGCGTGGGCCTCGACGCGTTGCCCGACGTGCTCGCGACGGGTGTCGGCAGCGTCGCGGTCGTCAGTGCGATCACGGGCGCTAGCGATTATCGGGCGGCGGTTGTTGCGTTGCAGCAATGTTTTGCCCGACAATTTGACAATCATTGACCGCAGGGCCTGGAACGCCGTCACGACATCATTCCAATGCAGGCCCTATAATTCGGCGTTCTGCGTTAAAGGACTGTCCGCTCCGTGAGCCCCACTCCTACCGAGACTCTGCTGGAACTTCGCGACGTCGACTTTGGCTATGGCGAGCGCCTCGTCCTGTCGAACCTGAACCTGCGCTTCGGGCGCGGCCAGGTCGTCGCTGTCATGGGCGGGTCGGGCTGCGGCAAGACGACCGTGCTGCGCCTGATCGGCGGCCTGGTGCGTGCAAGCCGCGGCCAGGTGCTGTTCGACGGCGCCGACGTCGGCGCGCAGACGCGCGACGGCCTGTACGCGCTGCGCCGCAAGATGGGCATGCTGTTTCAGTTCGGCGCGCTGTTCACCGACATGTCGGTGTTCGAGAACGTCGCGTTCGCGCTGCGCGAACACACCGACCTGCCCGAAGACCTGGTCCGCGACCTCGTGCTGATGAAGCTCAACGCGGTCGGGCTGCGCGGCGCGCGCGACTTGATGCCGTCCGAGGTGTCGGGCGGGATGGCGCGCCGTATCGCGCTCGCGCGCGCGATCGCGCTCGATCCGCAGCTCATCATGTACGACGAGCCGTTCGCGGGCCTCGATCCGATCTCGCTCGGCATCACCGCGAACCTGATCCGCACGCTGAACCAGGCGCTCGGCGCGACGTCGATCCTCGTCACGCACGATGTGCCGGAATCCTTCGCGATCGCCGATTACGTGTATTTTCTGGCCAACGGCGGCGTGCTCGCGCAGGGGACGCCCGCCGAGCTGCGCGCGTCCACCGAGCCGAGCGTGCGGCAGTTCATCGACGGCGCGCCGGACGGCCCGTTCAAATTTCATTACACGAGCCCGCCGCTGGCAGCGGATTTCGGGCTCGGCGGAGGGCGCGCATGATCAGCGCGATCGGACGTTACGTCATCGGCGGCCTCGAGCGCGCGGGCTACGGCACGCGGCTGTTCGTGCGCCTCGTGCTGGAATTCTTCCCGCTGCTGCGCCGGCCGCGGCTCGTCACGAAGCAGATCCACTTCCTCGGCAACTATTCGTTCGTGATCATTGCCGTGTCGGGCCTGTTCGTCGGCTTCGTGCTCGGTCTGCAGGGCTACTACACGCTGAACCGCTACGGGTCCGAGCAGGCGCTCGGCCTGCTGGTCGCGCTGTCGCTCGTGCGCGAGCTCGGCCCGGTCGTGACCGCGCTGCTGTTCGCCGGCCGCGCGGGCACGTCGCTCACGGCCGAGATCGGCCTGATGAAGGCCGGCGAGCAGCTCACCGCGCTCGAGATGATGGCCGTCGACCCGATCAAGACGGTGATCGCGCCGCGCCTGTGGGCCGGCATCATCGCGATGCCGCTGCTCGCCGCGATCTTCAACGCGGTCGGCGTGCTCGGCGGGTATTTCGTCGGCGTCGTGCTGATCGGCGTCGATCCGGGCGCGTTCTGGTCGCAGATGCAGGGCGGGGTCCAGGTGTGGGCCGACGTCGGCAACGGCGTGATCAAGAGCATCGTGTTCGGGTTCGCCGTGACCTTCATTGCACTGTTTCAAGGGTATGAAGCGAAGCCCACGCCCGAGGGCGTGTCGCGCGCGACGACCAAGACGGTCGTATTCGCGTCGCTCGCCGTACTCGGCCTCGATTTCCTGCTGACCGCGCTGATGTTCAGCTAAGCCTCAGCCAAGCCAAATTTTGGGATGACGATGAAAAAGACTGCTCTCGACTTCTGGGTCGGCCTGTTCGTGGTGGTGGGCTTCCTTGCGGTGCTGTTCCTGGCGCTCAAGGTCGGCAACATGAGCTCGCTGTCCTTTCAGCCGACCTACTCGGTGCGGATGAAATTCGACAATATCGGCGGGCTGAAGCCGCGCGCGGCCGTGAAGAGCGCCGGCGTCGTGGTCGGCCGCGTGAAGGCGATCGGCTTCGACAGCAATACGTATCAGGCGCTCGTGACGATCGACGTCGACGGCCAATACCCGTTCCCGAAGGATTCGTCGGCGAAGATCCTGACGTCCGGCCTGCTCGGCGAGCAGTACATCGGCCTCGATCCGGGCGGTGACACCGAAATGCTGAAGTCGGGCGATACGATCACGATGACGCAGTCGGCGATCGTGCTCGAGAATCTGATCGGCCAGTTCCTGTACAGCAAGGCGGCCGACGCGGGCGGCGCGAAGCCGGCATCCGGCGCATCGGCTGCACCGGCAGCGCCGGCCGCGCCCGCACCGGTCGCGGTGCCGGCGTCCGCGGTGGCCGGCTCGGCCGCCCAATAACCACACGAGAGAAAGACAAGAGGGAATGACCATGCAGACGATCCGCATCAGGCACGCCGCGCTCGCAGTGGCGGCAGTCGCCGCGTTGAGCGGTTGCGCGACCGTACAGACGCCGACCAAGGGCGATCCGCTCGAAGGTTTCAACCGGTCGATGTACAAGTTCAACGACACGGTCGACACGTATGCGCTGAAGCCGGTCGCGAAGGGCTACCAGTACGTGGTGCCGCAGCCGGTGCGCGACAGCGTGACGAACTTCTTCTCGAACATCGGCGACGTCTACATCGCGGCGAACAACATCGTGCAGCTGCGGATCGCGGACGGCGTCGGCGACATCATGCGCGTCGTGATCAACACGGTGTTCGGCGTCGGCGGCCTGTTCGACGTCGCGACGATCGCGAAACTGCCGAAGCACACGGCCGACTTCGGGATCACGATGGGCCGCTACGGCATGCCGTCGGGCCCGTACCTCGTGCTGCCGCTGCTCGGCCCAAGCACGCTGCGCGACACGGCAGGCCTCGGCGTCGACTATGTCGGCAACCCGCTCACCTACGTGAAGCCGGACGGCCTGAGCTGGGGCTTGTTCGGCGTGAATCTCGTCAATACGCGCGCGAACCTGCTCGGCGCGGGCGACGTGCTGGATGCCGCGGCGCTCGACAAGTACTCGTTCGTCCGTAACGCGTACCTGCAACGCCGCCAGATGCTGATCAGCAACGCGCGCGGCGAGGCCGCGGCGACATCGAGCAACGACGCGCTGCCGAAGTACGATCTGCCGGACGACGGCGCGGCACCGGCGGCAGCCGGCGCGGCCGGTACGGCGGGCGCGGCGGCGGTGGGTGGCGCGACGGCGCCGGCAGGCGCATCGGGCGCGGCGGCGCCCGCACCGGCGTCGGGTACGCCCGAAGCGCCGAACCCGGCCAGCGAAACGAACGTGCCGGCGATGCAGGTGGCGCCGCCGTCGCCGGGCGGGTTCCGCTTCCCGAGCATCCGGCTGCACTGACCCATTTACATTCGTTACAGCCGGAAACGATTCAGTCGGTAGCGTTCGCGAACTTGCGCGTAAGCTACCGGCTCCAACCTCCGCATCGACTCTTCATGCAGGTCACTATGATGAAAAAACTGTTCCTGATTCCCGTTTTCGCGGCGCTGTTCTCGTTCGGCAGCGCAGCTCACGCGCAAGTCGACCAGTCGAACCCGCAGGCGCTGATCAAGACGGCGACCCAGCAGGTGCTCGACGAGGTCAAGCAGCAGACGATCAAGCAGGGCGACACCAACCGCATCATCACGATCGTCAACAAGGACATCCTGCCGTACACGGATTTCCGTCGCACCACGCAGCTCGCGATGGGCCGCAACTGGCGCGCGGCGTCGGCCGAGCAGCAGCAGCAGATTCAGGAGCAGTTCAAGCTGCTGCTGATCCGCACGTATTCGGGCGCGCTGGCGCAGCTGAAGCCGGACCAGCAGATCCAGTACCCGCCGTTCCGCGCCGATCCGGCCGACACCGACGTCGTCGTGAAGACGGTCGCGCTGAACAACGGCCAGCCGGTCCAGATCGACTACCGCCTGTACAAGACGTCCAACGGCTGGAAGGTGTATGACCTGAACGTGCTCGGCGCGTGGCTGATCCAGACGTACCAGCAGCAGTTCAACGAGAAGATCCAGCAAAGCGGCGTGGACGGCCTGATCAAGTTCCTGACGCAGCGCAACCAGGAACTTGCCGCGGGCAAGCAAGCTTCGTGAGCGGCTTCGCGGCCGGCTCCTCGCTGACCGTCGCGAGCGCGAAGTCCGCGCTCGCGGACGGTCTCGCGCGCATCGACGCGGGCGCCACCGCCGTCGATTGCGCGGCGCTGACGCAGTTCGACTCGTCCGCGCTCGCCGTGCTGCTCGCATGGCAACGCGCCGCGAAAGCCCGCGGCGCGACCCTCGACATCCTCAATCTCCCCCCGAAGCTCGCCAGCCTCGCGAACGCCTACGGCGTCGACGCGCTCATCGAAGGCACCGGGCGACATTGACCCTGTCCGATCGAAGCCTGCCGCGCCAGCCGGCGCGCGCACGCTTCAGGCCGCGCGCCTTCAGCGCCGGCCTCTCCAGCCGGTTTGCCCTATAATCAAGCGTTTTGCGGGGCAGCCAATCGGCGTCCGGCCCCCATTTTCATCCGCAGCAAGCACAGAATAGGCGTCGCGGCCCTTGCGTCGCGCACAGTCATGTCAGCCATAGAAATCCGTCACGTCAAGAAGCGCTACAAATCGCTTCAGGCGCTCAAGGGCGTCAGCCTGTCGGTCGAGGAAGGCGAGTTTTTCGGTCTGCTCGGCCCGAACGGCGCAGGCAAGACCACGCTCATCAGTATCCTCGCCGGGCTCGCCCGGGCCGATGAAGGCAGTATCTCCGTGCTCGGCCACGACGTCGTCAAGGACTTCCGCGGTGCGCGCCGCGCGCTCGGCGTCGTGCCGCAGGAACTCGTGTTCGACCCGTTCTTCACCGTTCGCGAGACGCTGCGGATCCAGTCCGGCTATTTCGGGCTGCGCCGCAACGACGACTGGATCGACGAAGTGATGGCCAATCTCGACCTCACCGAGAAGGCCGACGCGAACATGCGCGCGCTGTCGGGCGGGATGAAGCGCCGCGTGCTGGTTGCGCAGGCGCTCGTGCATCGCCCGCCCGTGATCGTGCTCGACGAGCCGACCGCCGGCGTCGACGTCGAACTGCGCCAGACGCTGTGGAAATTCATCTCGCGGCTGAATCGCGAGGGCCACACGATCGTCCTGACCACCCATTACCTCGAGGAAGCCGAGTCGCTGTGCGACCGCATCGCGATGCTGCGTCGCGGTGAAGTCGTCGCGCTCGACCGCACCGACGCGCTGCTGCGCCGCTTCGCGGGGCTGCAGCTGTACCTGCGGCTCGCGACGGGCGCGCTGCCCGCCGAGCTGCGAGGGCTGGAGACCGATCCGGCCGCGCGCGCGCCGGGCGAGCATCTGCTGCGTCTGACGAACTACGACGATGTCGAGCGCATCCTCGCGCAGTGTCGCGCGGCGGGCTGCACGTTCGACGAAATCGAGGTCCGCAAGGCCGACCTCGAAGATGTGTTCGTCCAGGTGATGAACGGGGCCGAGGTGATCGAGGGGCTGGCATGAATCAACAACCCACACGCGAACTGCGTTCGCCCGGCGAGGCGCGACCGCCCCGTTCCCTGCAAACGCCCGAGCCCGCCGTCGTGGCGGGAAGCGGGTTTCGCACGCTGTTCTACAAGGAACTGCTGCGGTTCTGGAAGGTGTCGTTCCAGACGGTGTGCGCGCCGATCGTGACGGCGCTGCTGTATCTGACGATCTTCGGCCACGCGCTGTCGGGCCGCGTCGAGGTGTATCCGGGCGTCGAGTACGTGAGCTTTCTCGTGCCCGGCCTCGTGATGATGAGCGTGCTGCAGAACGCGTTCGCGAACAGCTCGTCGTCGCTGATCCAGTCGAAGATCACCGGCAACCTCGTGTTCATGCTGCTGCCGCCGCTGTCGTACCGCGACATCTTCGGCGCGTACGTGCTCGCGTCCGTCGTGCGCGGCCTCGCGGTCGGCGCGGGCGTGTTCGTCGTGACGATCTGGTTTGTCCCGATGCATTTCGCGGCGCCGTTGTTCATCATCGCATTCGCGCTGCTCGGCTCGGCGATCCTCGGCACGCTGGGGCTGATCGCCGGGATCTGGGCCGAGAAGTTCGACCAGCTCGCCGCGTTCCAGAACTTCCTGATCATGCCGCTGACGTTCCTGTCCGGCGTGTTCTATTCGACGCACTCGCTGCCGCCCGTGTGGCGCGAGATCTCGCGTCTCAACCCGTTTTTCTACATGATCGACGGCTTCCGTTACGGGTTCTTCGGCGCGTCCGACATCAACCCGCTCGCGAGCCTCGCGATCGTCACCGGTTTCTTCGTGCTGCTCGCGATCTTCGCGATGCGGCTGCTCGCGACCGGCTACAAACTGCGTCATTGATATCGACAGGCGGCGGCCGCCCACGGGCGGCGCGCGCCGACAGGAGCCCCCTCATGTTGCCGACTCCCGAACAGGTCAAGCAATACATCGCCGGCGGTCTCGCCTGCACCCATCTGGAAGTCGAAGGCGACGGCCAGCATTTCTTCGCGACGATCGTGTCGGCGGCCTTCGAAGGCAAGCGGCCGATCCAGCGGCACCAGCTCGTCTATGCGGCGCTCGGCGATCGCATGAAACAGGAAATCCACGCGCTCAGCATGAAGACGCTGACGCCCGCCGAATGGCAGAACGCATAACCGGAACCACTGAGTGCAAGTCACCGTCAACGAGCGCGACGCCGTCCAGAGCGTCGCCACGGCACACCCGGCCGCCAACGGGGAATCGCAGGGACACGGGATGGACAAGCTGGTGGTCGAAGGCGGTCGCCGGCTCGCGGGCGAGATCGTCGTGTCGGGCGCGAAGAATGCCGCGCTGCCGATCCTGTGCGCGGGGCTGCTCAGCGCCGAGCCGGTCGAGCTCGACAACGTGCCGAACCTGAAGGACGTGCGCACCACGCTGAAGGTACTGAACCAGATGGGCGTGAAGAGCGAAACGGACGGCTGCCGCGTGCAGCTCGACGCGTCGCGCGTCGACAATCTCGTCGCGCCGTACGAGCTCGTCAAGACGATGCGCGCGTCGATTCTCGTGCTCGGGCCGCTGCTCGCGCGCTTCGGCGAGGCGAAGGTGTCGCTGCCGGGCGGCTGCGCGATCGGCGCGCGTCCGGTCGACCAGCACATCAAGGGCCTGCAGGCGATGGGCGCCGAGATCAGCATCGAGCACGGCTTCATCGAAGCGCGCGCGAAGCGCCTGAAGGGCGCGCGCATCGTGACCGACATGATCACGGTGACGGGGACGGAAAACCTGCTGATGGCCGCGACGCTGGCCGACGGCGAGACGGTGATCGAAAACGCGGCGCGCGAGCCGGAAGTGAGCGATCTCGCACATCTGCTGGTCGCGATGGGCGCGAAAATCTCGGGCATCGGCACCGATCGCCTGGTGATCCAGGGCGTCGAGCGGCTGCATGGCGCACGCCATTCGGTGATTCCCGACCGCATCGAGGCCGGCACGTTCCTGTGCGCGGTCGCGGCGGCCGGCGGCGACGTGCTGCTGACGGGCGTGCGCCCGCACATCCTCGACGCGGTGATCGACAAGCTGCGCGAGGCTGGCGTGTCGATCGAGGAAGGCGACAGCTGGTTGCGCGTGCGGATGGACCGCCGCCCGTCGGCGGTGACGATCCGCACGTCGGAATACCCGGCGTTCCCGACCGACATGCAGGCGCAGTTCATGGCCCTGAATTCGGTCGCGACGGGCACCGCGCAGATCGTCGAGACCATCTTCGAGAACCGCTTCATGCATGTGCAGGAGCTGAACCGGCTCGGCGCGAACATCACGATCGACGGCAACACCGCGCTCGTGACGGGCGTCGACAAGCTGTCCGGCGCGAACGTGATGGCGACCGACCTGCGCGCATCGGCGAGCCTCGTGATCGCCGGGCTGCGCGCCGAAGGCGAAACGCTCGTCGACCGCATCTATCACCTGGACCGCGGCTACGACCGCATGGAAACCAAACTGACCGCCGTCGGCGCGAACGTGCGCCGCCTCTCCGGGAGCCAAGCATGACCGCGCCGCTGACCCTCGCCCTGTCGAAGGGCCGGATTTTCGAGGAAACCCTGCCGCTGCTGGCTGCCGCCGGCGTGCAGGTGGCCGAGGATCCGGAAACGTCGCGCAAGCTGATCCTGCCGACGACCGATCCGAACCTGCGCGTGATCATCGTGCGCGCGAGCGACGTGCCGACCTATGTCGAATACGGCGCGGCCGATTTCGGCGTGGCCGGCAAGGACGTGCTGGTCGAGCACGGCGGCTCGGGCCTGTACCAGCCGATCGATCTGAACATTGCACGCTGCCGGATGTCGGTGGCGGTGCCGGCCGGCTTCGACTACGCGAACGCGGTGCGCCAGGGCGCGCGCCTGCGGGTCGCGACCAAGTACGTCGAAACGGCACGCGAACACTTCGCCGCGAAGGGCGTGCACGTCGACCTGATCAAGCTGTACGGCTCGATGGAGCTGGCGCCGCTGGTCGGGCTGGCCGACGCGATCGTCGACCTCGTCAGCTCGGGCGGCACGCTGAAGGCGAACAATCTGGTCGAGGTCGAGGAGATCATGGCGATCTCGTCGCGCCTCGTCGTGAACCAGGCTGCGCTGAAGTTGAAGCGCGCGGCGCTCAAGCCGATTCTCGACGCGTTCGAACGCGCGTCGCAGAATGGCAATTGAGCGCATCACCGTAACGGAACTCCCATGGCCATCACCATCCGCAAACTCGATTCGACGAGCGACGGCTTCGGCGCCGCGCTGCGCGCGCTGCTCGCGTTCGAGGCGAGCGAGGACGAAGCGATCGAGCAATCGGTCGCGCAGATCCTCGCCGACGTGAAGTCGCGCGGCGACGCCGCGGTGCTCGAGTACACGAACCGTTTCGACCGGCTGGACGCGAGCAGCGTCGCCGCGCTCGAACTGCCGCAGGACGCGCTGCAGACGGCGCTCGACGGCCTCGCGCCGAAGGCGCGCGCGGCGCTGGAAGCGGCCGCCGCACGCGTGCGTGCGTACCACGAGAAGCAGAAGATCGAGTGCGGCACGCATAGCTGGCAGTACACGGAAAGCGACGGCACGGTGCTCGGCCAGAAGGTCACGCCGCTCGACCGCGTCGGCCTGTACGTGCCGGGCGGCAAGGCCGCCTATCCGTCGTCGGTGCTGATGAACGCGATTCCCGCGCGGGTCGCGGGCGTCGGCGAGATCGTGATGGTCGTGCCGACCCCGGACGGCGTGAAAAACGATCTCGTGCTCGCCGCGGCGCTGCTCGGCGGCGTCGATCGCGTGTTCACGATCGGCGGCGCGCAGGCGGTCGGCGCGCTCGCGTACGGCACGGCCACGGTGCCGGCGGTCGACAAGATCTGCGGGCCGGGCAATGCGTACGTCGCATCGGCGAAGCGGCGCGTGTTCGGCACGGTCGGCATCGACATGATCGCCGGCCCGTCGGAAATCCTCGTGCTGTGCGACGGCACGACCGATCCGAGCTGGGTTGCGATGGACCTGTTCTCGCAGGCCGAACACGACGAGCTCGCGCAGTCGATCCTGCTGTGCCCGGACGCCGCGTTCCTCGAGCGCGTCGAGAAGGCGATCGACGAGCTGCTGCCGACGATGCCGCGCCGCGAGGTGATCCGTGCGTCGCTCGAAGGCCGCGGCGCGCTGATCAAGGTGCGCGACATGGCCGAAGCGTGCCGGATCGCGAACGACATCGCGCCCGAGCACCTCGAGATTTCCGCGCTGGAGCCGCAGCAATGGGGCCAGCAGATCCGCCACGCCGGCGCGATCTTCCTCGGCCGCTACACGAGCGAAAGCCTCGGCGACTACTGCGCGGGCCCGAACCACGTGCTGCCGACCTCGCGCACCGCGCGCTTCTCGTCGCCGCTCGGCGTGTACGACTTCATCAAGCGCTCGAGCCTGATCGAAGTCAGCGCCGAAGGGGCGCAGACGCTCGGTGAAATCGCCTCCGAGCTTGCGTACGGCGAAGGGCTGCAGGCGCACGCGCGCAGCGCCGAGCTGCGGATGAAGGGGTGACACGCGCCGCGGCCGGTGCCGACGCACCGGCCGCGGTCGACGAGGAGACCCTGCGCAGGGCGGCAGCCGCCGCCGTGCCGAGACCATTTGACGCCGGCGCGAAGCACGCCGGCTTGAGACCATGACGACGCCCCAAGACATCATCCGCCGCGACGTGCTCGCGATGACGAGCTACCCGGTGCCCGACGCGAGCGGCTTCGTGAAGCTCGACGCGATGGAGAACCCGTATTCGCTGCCCGCGCCGCTCGCGGCCGCGCTCGGCGAACGCCTCGCGCAGGTCGCGCTGAACCGCTACCCGGCGCCGCGCCCGGGCGCGCTGCTCGACAAGCTGCGCCGCGCGATGGGCGTGCCGGCCGCATGCGACGTGCTGCTCGGCAACGGCTCGGACGAAATCATCAGCATGATGTCGGTGGCATGCGCGAAGCCGGGCGCCAAGGTGCTCGCGCCGGTGCCGGGCTTCGTGATGTACGAGCTGTCCGCGAAGTTCGCGCAGCTTGAATTCGTCGGCGTGCCGCTCAAGGAAGACCTGACGCTCGACGCCGACGCGATGATTGCGGCGATCGCCGAGCACCGGCCCGCGCTCGTCTATCTCGCGTACCCGAACAACCCGACCGGCACGCTGTACGACGAAGCCGACGTCGAGCGGATCATCGCGGCCGCGCAACACAGCCTGATCGTGATCGACGAGGCGTATCAGCCGTTCGCGGAACGCTCGTGGCTGCCGCGCGCCGCCGAGTTCGACAACGTCGTCGTGATGCGCACGGTGTCGAAGCTCGGCCTGGCCGGCATCCGCCTCGGCTATCTCGCGGGGCTGCCCACATGGCTGACCGAGTTCGACAAGGTGCGCCCGCCGTACAACATCAACGTGCTGACCCAGGCGAGCGCCGATTTCCTGCTCGACCACCTCGACGTGCTCGATGCGCAGGCGGCCGAACTGCGTGCGGAACGCACGCGCCTTGCGCAGGCCGTGGCCGCGCTGCCGGGCGCGACGGTGTTCCCGAGCGCCGGCAATTTCCTGCTGGTGCGCGTGCCGGACGCGGCGGCCGTGTTCGATGCGCTGCTCACCGAGCGGGTGCTGATCAAAAACGTGAGTAAAATGCATCCGTTGCTGGCCGAATGCGTGCGGCTGACCGTCGGTTCTCCCGACGAAAACGCGCGCCTGCTGGCTGCCTTGAAACTCGCGCTGCCCGGTTGAGCCCAGGGCGCGGCGGCGCGCGACGATCAATCCCCATTTACATCAGACTCAATCAAGGAATTGCCATGCGTGTGGCGGAAGTCGTTCGCAATACCAGCGAAACGCAGATCCGTGTGAAGCTCGATCTCGACGGTACGGGCCGGCAGAAGCTGGCCACCGGCGTGCCGTTTCTCGACCATATGCTCGATCAGATCGCGCGTCATGGTCTGATCGATCTCGAGGTTGAAGCGCATGGCGATACGCATATCGACGACCACCACACGGTCGAGGACGTCGGTATCACGCTCGGCCAGGCCGTCGCGAAGGCGATCGGCGACAAGAAGGGCATTCGCCGCTACGGCCATTCGTACGTGCCGCTCGACGAGGCGCTGTCGCGCGTCGTGATCGACTTCTCGGGCCGGCCGGGTCTCGAATTCCACGTGCCGTTCACGCGTGCGCGCATCGGTACGTTCGACGTCGACCTGTCGATCGAATTCTTCCGCGGGTTCGTGAACCACGCGGGCGTCACGCTGCATATCGACAACCTGCGCGGGATCAACGCGCACCATCAGCTCGAAACGGTGTTCAAGGCCTTCGGCCGGGCGCTGCGTGCGGCGGTGGAGCTCGACGAGCGCGCGGCGGGGCAGATTCCGTCGACGAAGGGCAGCCTCTAACCTTCCGGACGGGCGCAAGCCCGGGACAACCTCACGGCTTCGGCGCGACGCGCCGGCTTGCGATGGATCTGCTCAAATCGTTCATTTCGCTGCTGGCGCTGATCAACCCGGTCGGCGCGGTGCCGTTCTTCCTGAGCCTGACCGCGCAGCAAACGGACGGCGAGCGGCGCCGCACGATCCGGATCGCGTCGGTGTCGGTGTTCTGCGTGATGACGGTGACGACGCTGCTCGGGCAGCAGATCATCGACTTCTTCGGCATTTCGGTCGGCTCGCTCGAAGTGGGCGGCGGGATCATCATGCTGCTGATGGCGATCAACATGCTGAACGCGCAGATCGGCAACACGCGATCGACGCCGGAGGAGCGCTACGAGGCCGAGTCGAAGGACAACATCGCGGTCGTGCCGCTGGCGATTCCGCTGCTCACGGGCCCCGGCTCGATCAGCACGGTGATCATCTATGCGGCGAACTCGCATCACTGGTATGAGCGGGCCGGGCTGGTCGCGATCGGCGCGGCCCTGGCTTTTCTGTGTTTCGTCGCGATGCGGCTCGCCGAGCCGATCGCGAACTGGATCGGCCGCACCGGCATCAACATCGCCACGCGGCTGATGGGTCTGATGCTGTCGGCGCTGGCGGTGGAATTCATCGTCAACGGACTGAGGGCGCTACTGCCTGCACTGAGATGAAAACTTCGATTGCGATTGTGGATTATGGGATGGGCAACCTGCGCTCGGTCGCGCAGGCGCTCAAGAAGGCCGAACCGGCCGCCGACGTGGCGATCGTCGACACGCCGGCCGCGATTCGCGCGGCCGACCGCGTCGTGCTGCCCGGCCAGGGCGCGATGCCGGACTGCATGCGCTGCCTCGGCGAATCGGGGCTGCAGGACGCGGTGATCGAGGCCTCGCGCACGAAGCCGCTGCTCGGCGTGTGCGTCGGCGAGCAGATGCTGTTCGACTGGAGCGCGGAAGGCGACACGAAGGGCCTCGGCCTGTTGCCCGGCAAGGTCGTGCGCTTCGAGCTCGACGGCCGGCTGCAGGATGACGGCTCGCGCTTCAAGGTGCCGCAGATGGGCTGGAACCGCGTGCGCCAGTCGCAGCCGCACCCGCTGTGGGACGGCGTGCCCGACGACGCGTACTTTTACTTCGTACACAGCTATTACGTGAGGCCGGACAACCCGGCCCACACGGTCGGCGAAACGGCATACGGCGCGCCGTTTACGTCCGCGGTCGCGCGGGACAATCTCTTCGCGACCCAATTCCACCCCGAGAAAAGCGCGGAAGTCGGGTTGCGTCTGTATCGCAACTTCGTACACTGGAAGCCGTGAGCGTCGCGTGCGTGCCACAGTCGGCGGGCCGGAACGGCCTGTCGCACGATGCGCGCACACGAAAGCGCCGAAAGAGTTGTACTAAACTAGCGAGGCGGCGCGGTACCGGATCGACCGGTGCGCGCCGGATTCTTTTCTTCTTCCACGACGACACCCGATTGCTATGCTGCTGATTCCGGCCATCGATCTCAAAGACGGTCAGTGTGTGCGCCTCAAACAGGGCGATATGGACCAGGCCACGATTTTCTCCGAGGACCCGGCGGCGATGGCCCGCAAGTGGGTCGATCTCGGCGCCCGGCGGCTGCATCTGGTCGACCTGAACGGCGCATTCGCCGGCAAGCCGAAGAACCTCGACGCGATCGAAGCGATCCTCGACGAAGTCGGCGACGAAATCCCCGTACAGCTCGGCGGCGGCATCCGCAGCCTCGAGACGGTCGAGAAGTATCTCGACGCCGGCCTGTCCTACGTGATCATCGGCACGGCGGCCGTGAAGGACCCGGGCTTCCTGCGGGATGCGTGCACCGCGTTCGCGGGCAACATCATCGTCGGCCTCGATGCGAAGGACGGCAAGGTCGCGACCGACGGCTGGAGCAAGCTGACGGGTCATGAAGTGATCGATCTCGCGCTGAAGTTCGAGGACTACGGCGTCGAATCGATCGTCTACACCGACATCGGCCGCGACGGGATGCTGCAGGGCATCAATATCGAGGCGACCGTGAAGCTCGCTCAGGCGGTCGGCATTCCGGTGATCGCCAGCGGCGGCCTGTCGAACCTCGCGGACATCGACAGCCTGTGCGAAGTGGAAGAGCACGGCGTCGAAGGCGTGATCTGCGGCCGTGCGATCTATTCCGGCGATCTCGATTTCGCGGCCGCGCAAAAGCGCGCGGACGAACTGAACGGCGAACTCGACAACGCGTAAGCGCGGTTGTCCCGTTCGCCGGGGCTGCCTGCGGGCGGCCCCGACCGGAAGCCTCGCGCGAGGCTTCCGTAACCGGCCGTCCCATCGCGGCCTTTGGCGCAACATCATGGCTCTAGCTAAACGCATCATCCCCTGCCTGGACGTGACCGCCGGGCGCGTCGTCAAGGGCGTCAATTTCGTCGAGCTGCGCGATGCCGGCGACCCGGTCGAAATCGCCCGCCGCTATGACGACCAGGGCGCCGACGAACTCACGTTCCTCGACATCACCGCGACCTCCGACCAGCGCGACCTGATCCTGCCGATCATCGAAGCCGTCGCGTCGCAGGTGTTCATTCCGCTGACCGTCGGCGGCGGCGTGCGCGCCGTCGAGGACGTGCGGCGCCTGCTGAACGCGGGCGCGGACAAGGTCAGCATGAATTCATCGGCGGTCGCGAACCCGCAGCTCGTGCGCGACGCGGCCGATAAATACGGCTCGCAGTGCATCGTCGTCGCGATCGACGCGAAGCGCGTGTCGGCCGACGGCGAGACGCCGCGCTGGGAAGTGTTCACGCACGGCGGCCGCAAGAACACAGGCCTCGACGCGATCGAATGGGCGCGCAAGATGGCCGAGCTCGGCGCGGGCGAGATCCTGCTCACGAGCATGGACCGCGACGGCACGAAGTCGGGCTTCGACCTCGCGCTCACGCGCGGCGTGTCGGACGCGGTGCCGGTGCCGGTGATCGCGTCGGGCGGCGTCGGCTCGCTGCAGCACCTGGCCGACGGCATCAAGGACGGCCGAGCCGACGCGGTGCTGGCCGCCAGCATCTTCCACTACGGCGAGCACACGGTCGGCGAGGCGAAGCGCTTCATGTCCGACCAGGGCATTCCGGTGAGGCTGTGATGAATACGGAAACGAAAGCGCTGCCCGCGTGGCTCGACAAGGTCCGCTGGGACGACAACGGCCTCGTGCCGGTGATCGCGCAGGAAGCGTCGACGAACGACGTGCTGATGTTCGCGTGGATGAATCGCGAAGCGCTCGCGAAGACGATCGAAACGCAGCGCGCGGTTTATTATTCGCGTTCGCGCAAGCGCCTGTGGTTCAAGGGCGAGGAGTCGGGCCACGTGCAGCACGTGCACGAGGTGCGGCTCGATTGCGACGAGGACGTCGTGCTGCTGAAGGTCGAGCAGGTGTCGGGCATCGCATGCCACACCGGCCGGCATTCGTGCTTCTTCCAGAAATTCGAAGGCACGGTGGACGGCGGCGACTGGGTCGCGGTCGATCCGGTGCTGAAAGACCCCGAACACATCTACAAATGACGCAATCGACCGAAGACACGCTGCTGCGCCTCGCGGCCGTGATCGATAGCCGCAAGGGCGGCGACCCCGATCAATCGTACGTATCGCGCCTGTTTCACAAGGGCGACGACGCGGTGCTGAAGAAGATCGGCGAAGAAGCGACCGAAGTCGTGCTGGCCGCGAAGGACGTGCGCCAGGGCGGCGCGCCGACGGCGCTGGTCGGCGAAGTGGCCGATCTGTGGTTCCACTGCCTCGTGATGCTGTCGCATTTCGACCTGAGCCCGGCCGACGTGATCGGCGAGCTCGAGCGCCGCGAAGGGCTGTCGGGCATCGAGGAAAAGGCGCTGCGCAAGCGCCGCGAGCGCGAGGAAAACGGCGGGTGACGGCTCGCGGCCTGCCGCGCCGGCAACAGTGCGGTAAGCTGTAAGAATTGTCATCTAACGGGGGTAGCATCATGACCGATACGCCGAGCGAGTTTCCGACGCCGTCGCTGCCGGGCGCAGCGGACGCCGAGCGGTTGAAGGGCTTGCGCACGCTGACGCACGTGCTGTACGGCCTCTACGCGATTCATTGGCTGACGGGCGGCGTGACCGGCATCATCGCGATCATCATCAACTACGTGAAGCGCGACGACGTGGCCGGCACGCAGTACGCCGATCATTTCGAGTGGCAGATCCGCACGTTCTGGCGCGCGCTGATCGCCTACGTGATCGGCTTCGCGCTGATGTTCGTGGTGGTGGGATTCGTGATCATGTTTGTCACGTGGATCTGGACGCTGTACCGTATCATCAAGGGTTGGCTGTACCTGAACGACAACAAGACGCTCGATCCGCAGGCCTGGTTCTGACCGGCGCGCGGGGCGTTTCGCAGGAGCAACATGAGTCACGATCCGAATTGCCTGTTCTGCAAGATCGCGGCGGGCGAGATCCCGAGCGAGAAGGTGCACGAGGACGACGAATTCGTCGCGTTTCGCGACATCCGCCCGGCGGCCGAGACGCACGTGCTGGTGATTCCGCGCCTGCACCTGCCGACGCTGTCGGCGGCGAGCGAAGCCGATGCGCCGATGCTCGGCCGGCTGATGCTGCTCGTCGCGCGTCTGGCCGACCAGCTCGGCGTGGCCTACACGGGCGGCGAAACCGGTTTTCGCACGGTGATCAACACGGGCCCCGGCGGCGGGCAGGAGGTCTACCACCTGCACGCGCATATCCTGGCCGGTCCGCGCCCGTGGTTGCGGATGGGTTGACGTAGCGGGGCGTTTCCCCGCATCGATAGTCGAAGCCGGCGTGCCGCCGGCGATTTGCGCCGCCACGCGGCATGGTTGAGGAGAGGTTTCATCATGGGTGGATTGAGCATTTGGCACTGGCTGATCGTGCTGCTGATCGTCGCGCTGGTTTTCGGTACGAAGAAGCTGCGCAACATCGGCAACGACCTCGGCAGCGCCGTGAAGGGCTTCAAGGACGGCATGAAGGAAGGCGAGACGCCGGCGGATGCGCAGCAACTGCCGCGCACGGGCACGGTCGACGTCAACGCGAAGGAAACGACGCGTTCCGACTCGAACAAGGCGTAACGCCGGCAAGCTGACAGGCATACGCGATGCTGGATCTCGGTCTTTCGAAGATGGCGCTGATCGGCGTCGTCGCGCTCGTGGTGCTCGGCCCCGAGCGCCTGCCGCGCGTCGCGCGTACGGCCGGCGCATTGTTTGGCCGCGCGCAGCGGTACATCAACGACGTGAAGTCCGAGGTCTCGCGCGAAATCGAACTCGACGCGCTGCGGACGATGAAGACCGATTTCGAGTCGGCCGCGCGCAACGTCGAGACGACGATTCACGACAACCTGCGCGAGCACGAGAAGGAACTGAACGACACGTGGCATTCCGCGGTCGGCGGTCTTAACGAAGGCTCGGTCGATGCCGGCACGTACGGCTCCGACACCCCCGCGGCGCCGTCGTGGCGCGGCAGTACGGCCGCGCTTGCGCGCAAGCGTCGCAACTGGCGTGTGAAGCAGGCGGCGATGCCTGTCTGGTACAAGCGCGCGACGACCCGCCGCACGCACGTGCAGTCGGGCGCCGCGCGTGTCGCGCGCCACCAGCCGGCCAGCCTGCGCCGGCCGACGCGCTTTCTCTGAGTCGAGCGCATGCTCGCTCGTCAATCCTACCGAGGGCCGGTGTGAGCGACCCCCAGCAGAACCCGGGCGACGCCCCGGAAGAAACCTTCATTTCCCATCTCGTCGAGCTTCGCGATCGCATCATTCGCGCGGGGCTGGCCGTGATCGTCGTGTTCCTCGGGCTCGTGTACTGGGCGCCTGACATCTTCCGGCTGCTCGCGCGGCCGCTGATGGAAAACCTGCCGAAGGGCGGCAGGATGATCGTGACCGACGTCACCGGCTCGTTCTTCGTGCCGATGAAGGTCACGATGCTCGTCGCGCTCGTGATCGCGTTGCCGATCGTGCTGTACCAGATCTGGGCGTTCGTCGCGCCGGGCCTGTACCAGCACGAGAAGAAGCTCGTCATGCCGCTCGTCGGCAGCAGCTACTTCCTGTTCCTGTGCGGGATGGCGTTCGCGTATTTCCTCGTGTTCCCGACGATCTTCCGCGTGATGGCGCACTACAACGCGCCGCTCGGCGCGGAGATGTCGACTGACATCGACAACTACCTGAGCTTCGTGCTCGGGATGTTCATCGCATTCGGGGTCACGTTCGAGGTGCCGATCATCGTCGTGCTGCTCGTGCGGATGGGCGTGCTGACGCTGAAGAAGCTGAAGGAGATGCGGCCGTACGTGATCGTCGGCGCGTTCGTCGTCGCGGCGGTCGTCACGCCGCCGGACGTGTTCTCGCAGCTGATGCTCGCGCTGCCGCTCATCGTGCTGTTCGAGGTCGGGCTGCTGGCCGCGCGGTTCTTCGTGCCGAAGCCGACGACGGAAGAACCCGAGCCGGAGAACGGCGCCGCCAGTTGAGCAGGAAACGGTGCGCGGTGGCCGGCATGCTGGCTGCCGTCGCAAGCAACATCGCAGCCGACGAGCGGCGGGAAGGGCAGGTGGTGAGGGTGGGATCACGGCTTCACCGCGACGAAAGCGCTTCATTGCAAAGCGGAAGGGCCGCGAATTCAGTCGACCCCCAAGCGTTGGACATCATTCCAGCACTTGGGGGTTTTTCGTTTCCGGCTGCTGCGTGCAAGCGGCGCAGACGCGCCGCCCGCTGGATGTCACTCGCTGTCGCTGTCCTGTTCGTCGAGCGCCTGCTTCGGCGGCGGCGGGCGCTTGCCGATCACGACGTTCACGTCGAACTCCTTGCCCTTGCGCACGACGTGCACCTTGGTCGACGTGCCCGGCTTGATCTGCGCGACGGTGTTCAGCAGCTTTGTGGTGTCGGTGATTTCGTCGCCGTTCACGCTCACGAGAATGTCGCCCGGCTTGATGCCGGCCTTGTCGGCCGGACCGCCCTGCAGCACGCCCGCGACGATCGCGCCCGTCTTCTGCTGGAGCCCGAACGACTCGGCGATTTCCGGCGTGACGTCCTGCGGCTCGACGCCGATCCAGCCGCGCGTGACCGAGCCCGTCGTGATGATGCTTTCGAGCACGGTGCGCGCCGTCGACACGGGGATCGCGAAGCCGATGCCGAGCGAGCCGCCCGAGCGCGAATAGATCGCTGTGTTGATGCCGAGCAGGTTGCCGTTCACGTCGACCAGCGCGCCGCCCGAGTTGCCGGGGTTGATCGGCGCGTCGGTCTGGATGAAGTTCTCGAACGTGTTGATGCCGAGGTGATTGCGGCCGAGCGCGCTGATGATCCCCATCGTGACCGTCTGGCCGACGCCGAACGGGTTGCCGATCGCGAGGACGACGTCGCCGACGCGCGACTGGTCGGAGCGGCCGAGCGTGATCGTCGGCAGGTTCGTCATGTTGATCTTCAATACGGCGAGATCGGTCTCGGGGTCGCTGCCGATCACCTTCGCGGTGGCCGTGCGGCCGTCGGCGAGCGCGACTTCGATCTGGTCGGCGCCGTCCACGACGTGCTGGTTCGTTAGAATGTAACCTTCAGGGCTCACGATGACGCCGGAGCCGAGGTTGGCGGCCGGTTCGTCCTGCTGCTTGCGTGCGTTGCGGTCGCCGAAGAAATAGCGGAACAGCGGATCCTTCGCCCGCGGATCGGGCGGCAGCGAGCCGTCCTTGCTGGAGAATACGTTGACGACGGCGGGCATCGCCTTTTGCGCGGCTTCCGCGTACGACGTGGTCGCCGGCGCGCCGCCGATGCCCGGCGCCACTTCCCGCAGCGCAACGATCGGCGTGGCGAGCTGCTTGCCGAGCTGTCCTTGCCGTTGCAGCCATTGCGGCTTGAGCGTCACGACGATGAACATCAGCGCGAGCAGTACGGTCACCGCCTGCGCGAAGAACAGCCAGAAGCGTCTAAGCATCTGAATGGATTAGAGGTTTATATGGATCGGATCGAACTTGAATTGTACTTGAACAATACCCTTGAAACCGCGCGCTTTAAGGACTATTGCCCGAACGGCCTCCAGGTCGAGGGGCGCCGCAAGATCGAGAAGATCGCCACCGGCGTGACGGCGTCGGTCGCGTTCCTCGAAGCCGCGCTCGAATGGGGGGCGGATGCGGTGCTCGTCCATCACGGCTATTTCTGGCGCAACGAGGCGCCGCAGATCACGGGCCGCAAGTACCAGCGCCTGAAGCTGCTGCTCGCGAACGACCTGAACCTGTTCGCGTTCCACCTGCCGCTCGACGCGCACCCCGAGCTCGGCAACAACGCGCAGCTCGGCCAGAAGCTCGGGCTGATCGGCGATCAGCGTTTCGGCGACGGCGACCTCGGCTGGATGGCGACGCTGCCGATGCCCGTCACGCTCGAGCACTTCGTCGCGAAGGTCGAGCGCACGCTCGGCCGCACGCCGCTCGTGCTCGGCGATGCGGACATGCAGCTGCGCCGCATCGCGTGGTGCACCGGCGCCGCGCAAAGTTATTTCGATGCCGCGATCGACGCCGGCGCCGACGTGTTCCTGACCGGCGAGGTGTCGGAATCCGTCACGCACGCGGCCGCGGAGAGCGGCGTCGCGTTCGTTGCGGCAGGGCACCATGCCACCGAACGCTACGGAATCCAGGCGCTGGGACGCCACTTGTCCGAAGAATTCGATATCGAACACCTTTTTATCGATATTCATAATCCGGTCTGAACGACGGATTTGCGGCACCGCATCGAAATTTCACAATGTAGCAAGTGCTTAAAAGTGAAATGATTTAATTGCTCCGATAGTGGGGGAAAACCCTTAACTATCAACCACTTCGAAGGGATTTTCATCTCCGGGCCTTGTAAATGACGACTCCATTCGAGCAAACTAGCGGCGGAATGGAAAGTCGTGACGGAAAATCCAACTCAGAAGTGGGGCGTGTGATGCGAGACAAGGAAGAGAAACGCGTCGACAGCGGCCGCCGTACCTGGCTGATTGCGACATCCGTAGCAGGTGGCGTGGGAGGTGTTGCCACCGTTGTACCTTTCGCGGCGTCGCTTGCGCCGTCCGCGAGAGCGAAAGCGGCCGGTGCGCCGGTCGAGGTCGACATCAGCAGCCTGAAGCCCGGCGAGATGGTCACGGTGCCGTGGCGCGGCAAGCCCGTCTGGATCCTGAATCGCACCGATTCGATGCTGGCCGATGTGGTCAAGGCCGACAAGGAAGTGGCCGATCCGACCACGAAATCCCCGTATTCGATGCCGTTGCCCGCGTATTGCGCGAACGAATATCGCGCGCGCACCGATCGCAAGAACATTCTCGTCGTGATGGCCGTCTGTACGCACCTCGGCTGCACGCCTAGCCAACGCTTCACGCCGGGTCCGCAGCCGAACCTGCCGGACGACTGGCCGGGCGGTTTCCTGTGCCCGTGCCACGGTTCGACCTACGACCTCGCCGGTCGCGTGTTCAAGAACAAGCCGGCGCCTCAGAATCTCGACATCCCGCCCTACATGTTCACGTCGGCGACGACCCTCGTGATCGGCAAGGACGAGAAAGGAGAAGCGTGATGGCCGTCGACAACAAGGAAGTCTCCACCACAGGTCTCACCGGCTGGATCGACCAGCGCTTCCCGCTCACGTCCACCTGGAAGAAGCACGTTTCCGAGTACTACGCGCCGAAGAACTTCAACTTCTGGTACTTCTTCGGCTCCCTCGCGCTGCTGGTGCTCGTCAATCAGATCGTCACGGGCATCTTCCTGACGATGAACTACAAGCCCGACTCGACGCTCGCGTTCGCGTCGGTCGAGTACATCATGCGCGAGGTGCCATGGGGCTGGCTGATCCGCTACATGCACTCGACCGGTGCGTCGATGTTCTTCGTCGTCGTGTACCTGCACATGTTCCGCGGGCTGATGTACGGGTCGTATCGGAAGCCGCGCGAGCTCGTGTGGATCTTCGGCTGCGCGATCTTCCTGTGCCTGATGGCCGAGGCGTTCTTCGGCTACCTGCTGCCGTGGGGCCAGATGTCGTTCTGGGGTGCGCAGGTGATCGTGAACCTGTTCTCGGCGATCCCGTTCGTCGGCCCGGACCTGTCGCTGTGGATTCGCGGCGACTACGTCGTGTCGGACGTCACGCTGAACCGCTTCTTCGCGTTCCACGTGATCGCGATTCCGCTCGTGCTGGTCGGCCTCGTGATCGCGCACCTCGTCGCGCTGCATGAAGTGGGGTCAAATAACCCGGACGGCATCGAGATCAAGGCGAAGAAGGACGCGACCGGTGTTCCGCTCGACGGCATCCCGTTCCATCCGTACTACTCGGTGCACGACTTCTTCGGGGTCTGCGTGTTCCTGATGGTGTTCGCGCTGATCGTGTTCTTCTCGCCGGAGATGGGCGGTTACTTCCTCGAGGCGAACAACTTCGTGCCGGCGAACCCGCTGCAGACGCCGCCGGAGATCGCGCCGGTCTGGTACTTCACCGCGTTCTACGCGATGCTGCGCGCGACCACCGACCCGTTCAAGATCGTGCTGATGATCGTGATCGCGCTGCTCGGCGTGCTTGCGCTGATCCGCGCGCGCGGCAAGTGGAAGGTCGGCCTGCCGGTGCTGGCCGCGGCGATCGTCGTGTTCATGTTCCTGACGGAGTCGAAGTTCTGGGGCGTCGTCGTGATGGGCTCGGCGGTGATCACGCTGTTCTTCCTGCCGTGGCTCGACCGCAGCCCGGTGAAGTCGATCCGCTACCGGCCGCTGTTCCACAAGGTGTTCCTCGGGATCTTCGTCGTGGCGTTCCTGACCCTCGCGTTCCTCGGCACACGGCCGCCATCGCCGGTCGCGACGCTGATTGCGCAGGGCTGCGCGCTGATCTACTTCGCGTTCTTCCTCGGCATGCCCGTCTGGACGCCGCTTGGCACGTTCAAGCAGCCGCCGGAGCGGGTGCGCTTCAAGCCCCATTAATGTGAGCGAGGAGAGAACGACATGAAGAAACTGCTTTCGACGCTCGCGCTGATCGGGGCGACGGCCGTTGCGCTGCTGGCGGCGCCGGCCGTTCGCGCGGAAGGTAATTTTCCGCTCGACCGGGCGCCCGATAACACGGAAAATCTCGTTTCGCTTCAGCACGGCGCGCAATTGTTTGTAAACTATTGCCTGAACTGCCACAGCGCGAACCTGATGCGCTACAACCGTCTGACGGATCTGGGCATATCCCAGAAGGAGATCGAAACGAATCTCCTGTTCACGACCGACAAGGTCGGGAACACGATGTCCGTCGCGATGCGGCCCGAAGACGCGAAGAACTGGCTCGGCACCATGCCACCCGACCTGTCGGTCGAGGAGCGGGCGCGCAGCCGCGACTGGCTGTACACGTATCTGCGGAGTTTCTACCGCGACGATGCGCGGCCGACCGGCTGGAACAACGCGGTGTTCGAGAACGTCGGCATGCCCCATGTATTGTGGCAACTGCAGGGGCAGCGCACTGCCAAATTCGAAGACAAGACGGACGAGGAGACGGGCGAGAAGGTCCACACGCTCGTCGGCTTCCAGCAGGTCACGCCGGGGACGTTGTCGCCGCCGGACTATGACGCTGCGGTGGCCGACCTGGTGGCCTATATGACATGGATGTCCGAGCCGGCCCAGCAGACCCGCAAACGCCTCGGCGTGTGGGTGCTGATCTTTCTCGGTGTCCTGACTTTCCTGGCCTGGCGGCTCAATGCCGCGTACTGGAAAGATATCAAGTAAACACGCCTGACCGGCGTGGGGCCGGCGCAAGGCGGAACCCGTGAAAGGGGTTGCGCCGCGTGCCGGCCCTCGGCTTTTTTGAGGAAACGCAAATATGATGGTTCTGTATTCCGGCACAACTTGCCCGTTCTCCCAGCGTTGCCGGCTGGTGCTGTTCGAGAAGGGCATGGATTTCGAGATCCGTGACGTCGACCTGTTCAACAAGCCGGAAGACATCTCGGTGATGAACCCGTACGGTCAGGTGCCGATTCTGGTCGAGCGCGACCTGATTCTGTACGAATCGAACATCATCAACGAATACATCGACGAGCGCTTCCCGCACCCGCAACTGATGCCGGCCGACCCGGTGCAGCGCGCACGTGCACGCCTGTTCCTGCTCAACTTCGAGAAGGAGTTGTTCGTTCACGTCAGCACGCTCGAGAACGAGAAGGGCAAGGCAGCGGAGAAGAATCACGAGAAGGCACGCCTCGCGATCCGCGATCGCCTGACGCAGCTCGCGCCGATCTTCGTGAAGAACAAGTACATGCTCGGCGAGGAGTTCTCGATGCTCGACGTCGCGATCGCGCCGCTTCTGTGGCGTCTGGATCACTACGGCATCGAGCTGTCGAAGAACGCCGCGCCGCTGATGAAGTATGCCGAGCGGATCTTCAGCCGTCCGGCCTATATCGAAGCACTGACGCCGTCCGAAAAGGTCATGCGTCGTTGATGATGCAATGAAGGCATGACGGAGCGGGCGGCGCGGCGTGCCGTGTGCCCGCTCCGGGTTCGAGGATTGTGATGCAAGAGATTTCAACGAAGCCATATCTGCTGCGCGCGCTGTACGAGTGGTGCACCGATAACGGTTACACGCCGCATATCGCGGTGAGGGTCGACAACTCGACGCGCGTGCCGCGTCAGTTCGTGCGTGACGGCGAGATCGTGCTCAACATCAGCTTCGAGGCGACGAGCCAGCTGCAGATGGGTAACGAGTGGATCGAGTTCACCGCCCGGTTTTCCGGGAAGGCGCACAAGATCGAGATTCCGGTGGCCAACGTGCTCGCGATCTACGCGCGGGAGAACGGGCAAGGGATGGCGTTCCAGGTCGATGCAGTGGCGGGTGAGGGCGAGGATTCGGGTGCGTTCGAAGACGATGCCGCGCCGGCCGACGAGGCGTCGCGTGACGAGTCGCCTGCCGTATTGACGCCTGTCGTCGATATCGGCACGAACGAGGAGCCGTCCGAAGGTGCCGACGAACCGCCGAAAACCGACGGCGACGGCTCGAAAGGCGGCAGCAGACCTCGCCTCAAGATCGTGAAATGAGGTAGAATCTCGCGCTTACGCCGGCTTAGCTCATCTGGTAGAGCAGTTGATTTGTAATCATCAGGTGGCGGGTTCGAGTCCTGCAGCCGGCACCAAATCCGAAAAAGGGGTTACGGAATTTTTCCGTAACCCCTTTTTTCTTTTCGGCGCAATCCACTCCCATCTGCCATGTCGCGCGGATCGGCATGCCTCCCGCGCTGCGCATTTCCGCCAGCCAGCAAACCTCGCAACACCCCCCTTCCCCTGTCACGCCCGCGTCACGCTGCACCCCTAACGTTGCACATTCCCGTCGCGGCACCATCGTCGCGATCCGGGCGTGCGCACCCCGCACGCGACGCCGTGCCCGCGTCGCGCAAGCGGCCAACCGGGATCTCGCTCCCGACAGCGCACCGACCATTTACCGCGCCATTCCATTCGAAAACACGATCGACGCCGATTGAGTTGAATCGCGGACGATCAGGAGACACGGACCATGCTGAGTCCACATGAATTTTCGATGCTGCTGCGCATTGCTCGCGCGCCGGACAGCGTCGACCCGTCGAACCCGGCTTTCGCCGTGCTCGTCGAAAAGCGGCTCGTCGACGATACGCAGGTACGCGTGAATGCGGTGGCTGCACGCCCGGCGCTGACGCCGATCGGACAGCTGCTGCTCGCGCGCTTCGACGAAGCTGCCTGAGGGGAAGCGAACAGACCGCAGAAGAGCGTCACGCCTTCGCCGCGGCGAAGGACGTGACGCGATGAAAGCGCGGCGAACCGCTTACTGCGCGAGCGGCACCGTCACGTCGCTGCCGAACCAGTGCATCGAGATCTTCTTCAACGTGCCGTCCTTGCGCAGCGAATCTAGCGCATCGTTGATCGCCTTCTCGAACTTCGGATTGCCCTTGCGGAACGGGATCGCCATTTCCTGCTTGCCGCCGTTCAGCACCGCGCCCGAGCGCAGCGGCAGGTTCGACGTCTTGATCATGTACGGCAGCATCAGGCGGTCGTCGAGCGTCGCCTCGATCCGGCCCGCGGCGAGGTCGCGCAGCTTTTCCGGCGCGCCCGGATACGTCTGCACCTCGATGCCCGGCACGCTGCGCGCCATCTGGTCATAGTTGGTGCCGAGCGTCACGCCGAGCTTCTTGCCCTTGAAATCCTCGAGCGACTTGAAGTTGCGCGTGTCGTCCTTGCGCTGGATCAGCTGCGCGGCCGAGTACGTGTACGGCTGGCTGAAGTCGAGCACTTCCTTGCGCTGCGGCGTGATCGTGACCTGGTTGACGATCACGTCGAACTTGCCGGCCTGCAGCCCCGCGATGATCCCGCTCCATTCGGTCGGGATGAACTGCGTCTTCACGCCGAGCTTGCCGGCGACCGCATTCGCGACGTCGACGTCGAAACCCTCGAGCTGACCCGAGGTGCCGCGCGAGTTGAACGGCGGATACGTGCCTTCGAGCCCGACGCGCAGCACGCCGGCTTTCTTCACTGAGTCGAGCAGGTCTTCCGCGTGTGCGGCGACGGCCGTGAAACCGAGGGCCGACGCGAGCAGCAGCCCCGACAGCAGAAACTTCGAACGTTTCATCGCAGATCTCCAGTGTTCAGTGTGGTAATGGTGCGCCGGGCATCGGGCGTGCCCGGGCTGGGCCGGAATACGGGCACGTAGACACTACTCGCAACCAGCGCGCGCCGAAAGTCGAATTGGCCCTGATTGCAATCAGATTTCAGCGGGCGGCGGTGGCCGTGCAGCGTGACGTCGCCCATGATGCGTTTAGAAATGCGCTTTTAAATCAGGGTCATTTTTCCTTTCATGCCGTAATTTGTCTGTAAAATCGCGCGAGCGAAATCGCATTGCGCGCCATCCGAGGGCGCGTCACAAGAAGAAAAGGCCGTTGCCATGAACATGCAGAACACGATTGCCGCATTGCGCGGCGGGTTGCTTCAGCAGGACCGGCTGCTGAAGCTCGATACGCCATTGGGGGCCAACGTGCTGACCGTGCAGCGGGCGGTCGGCCGTGCGCGCATCGGGCGCGCATACGAATTCACGCTCGACGTGCTGTCGGTCGATGGCGATCTGGAACTCAAAAAACTGATCGCGCAGCCCGTCACGTTGTGGATCCAGCAAGGCGATCGCAGCTACCGGCCGCTCAACGGCTACGTCCATACCGCGCGCCGCCTCGGCGCCGACGGCGGGCTCACGACCTATCAGCTCACGTTCGCCGATTTCACCCATTTCCTGAAGTTTCGTCGCGACCAGCGCCTCTGGAACGACACGACCGTCGATCAGATCATCAGCGATGTGCTGAATCAGCATCCACAGGCGCAGGGGCATTTTCGGTTCGCGCTGTCGAAGCCGCTGCCGAGCCGTTCATACACGCGTCAGCACGACACCGACTGGCATTTCGTGCACCGGCTGATGGAGAGCGAAGGCCTCTACAGCACATGGCAGCAGGCCGACGACGGCAAGTCGCATACGCTCGTGATCACCGACAACCTGCAGGCGTTCGCGTCGCTGTCGCCGGAAACCGTGCGCTTCTATCGCGGCGGCGCGGCGAGCGAAGCCGACGCGTTCACGCAATGGTCGGGCACGCGCACGCTGCAGAGCGTGACGCGGACGACGCGCACATTCGACTACAAGAATCCATCGCAACCGTCGAACCCGAAGGGCACGACGCTGCCGACGATGGGCGGCCAGGGCGAATTGCCCGATCAGCTCGAAGTCTACGAGTACACCGGGGCGTACACGTATCTGGACCAGACGCGCGGCGACCATCTGACGAAGATCAGGATGGAGGAATGGGAGTCGCAGGCGAAGCGCTTCCATGGCGCGGGCGGCGTGCGCGCGATCGATGCCGGCCGGCGCTTCGTGCTGTCGGATCATCCCGAACACGATCGCGATCCGGCAGATCAGCGCGAGTTCGCGGCGATCGGTGTCGAGTGGTGGATCGAGAACAACTTGCCCGTCGCGAGCAGCAGCGCGGACTTTCCGTACAGCCTGCGCGACGCGTTGACGCAAGCGCAGGAGGGCTACGGTGCCGATCCCGCGTTTCGCGTGCCGCATGACGACGGCTCGGTCGGCTTCTACCTTGTCGAAGTCGAGGCACAGCGCGTGAGCGTGCCGTATCGCAGCCCGTTCGAACACGAGAAGCCGAAGATGCATCTCGAGACGGCGATGGTCGTTGGGCCGCAGGGCGAGGAAGTCTATACCGACGAGTTGAACCGGATTCGCGTGCAGTTCGTGTGGGACCGTCTGAACCCGGGTAACGAGAACGGGTCGTGCTGGGTGCGCGTGGTGCAGTCGGATACTGGTGGCGGCTACGGCGGCGTGCATGTGCCGCGCATCGGCGAGGAAGTGCTGATCGACTACGTCGGCGGCGATTGCGACCGGCCGCTCGCGGTCGGGCGCGTGTACAACGGCGCGAACCAGCCGCAGTGGCATAGCGACGGGATTCTGTCCGGATACCGGTCGAAAGAGTATTCAGGCGGCGGCTACAACCAGCTCGTGATGGACGACGCGACCGGGCAGAACCGCGTGCAGCTGATGAGCAGCAGCGCGAACAGCCTGCTGCATCTGGGCTACATCATCGACCAGAACGGCAATTCGCGCGGCTCGTATTTGGGCAGCGGGTTCGACCTGCGCTCGGATGCGTATGGCGCGGTGCGGGCGAGCCAGGGCCTGTACGTCACTACCCACCCGAAGGCGCCGAACAGCCAGCCGCTCGATGTTAAGGAAGCGCAGCAGCAGCTCGTGACGGGCGAGAGCCTGGTCGAGGCGATGTCGGGCGTGAGCGAGCAGCATCAGGCGGAGAGCCTGAAGGACGCGCAAGACACGATGCGCGCGTTCACCGACGCAACGCAGAACAACGTATCGGGCAGCACGTCGGGTGGGCGAACGGCAGGCGGCGGCACGGGCAGCGCGAACGCGTTCAAGGAGCCGGTGATGCTGTTCGGCAGCCCGTCTGGGATCGGGATGTCGACGCAGCAGTCGCTGCACATGGCAGCGAACGATCACGTGAACGTCGCGAGCGGACAGAGCGTGCATGTTGCGGCGGGCAAGTCGCTGATCGGCAGTATTGGGCAGAAGCTGAGCCTGTTCGTGCAGAACGCGGGGATGAAGCTGTTCGCTGGCAAGGGCAAGGTCGAGATCCAGGCGCAGTCGGACAATGTCGAGGTGACCGCGCAGAAGGCGGTGAAGGTTGTGTCCGCAACCGACCGAATCGAGATCGCGGCCGATCAGGGAATTCTGTTGACCAGCGGCGGCGGGTATATCCGCATCCAGGGCGGCAACATCGAGATTCATACGCCGGGCGCGGTGGACGTGAAGGGCGCGTCGCATACGTTCGCGGGGCCGGCGAGCATGGGCTATCCGCTGCCGAGCCCGCGGCCGGATCAGCCGGGGCAGCTCGAACTGTTTCACAAGTACGTAAACGGCGAAGCGGTGAAGGGCGGGTTGTTTACGGTGAAAGACGTGAACGGCGCCGTGCTGAAGAAGGGCGCGCTCGACAACAGCGGCTATACGGTCGTGAGCGGCTTGCCGCCGGGCGCGGTACGCGTCGAGTTCGGCAAGGACCCGCGCGAGTCGAATCAGCCGGCGAATTACTTCAAGCAGGCGAAGTGGCCGGCAGAGCCGGTCGAGCCGTCGCCGGAAGCCGCGCAGGCAGCGGCGAGCGGGCAGCTTGCGAGCCAGTTGCAGGGAATGGCGCCCGCGGCGACCACGGCGGCGATGGGGCTCGTGAGCGGCGGCAGCGCGGGCGCTGCGCTCGGCGGGCTCGCGAGTTCCACATTGCCGGCCGCCGCGAGTGCGCTGGGTGGGGCGGGCGTCGCGTCGGCGTTGCAGACGGCCTCCAGCCTGAGCGGTGCCGCGAAGCAGGTGGCCGGGATGGTGCAGGCCGCACGTCAGGGCGGGCTTGCGGCGCTGGCCGCGCCGGCCGCGAATGCCGCGTCCGGGGCGCTGCAGGGTGCGTTGCCCGGCGTCACTGGAATCGCGGGCAAGGGCGCCACGACGGTGGCGTCAGCCGCGGGCGGCATGAAGCTGCCGACCCCCGGGTTTGGCGGACCGCTGAAATCCTGAGAGGGCGGCTTGTCAGCCGTCTAAAAAAAACGAATTGAACGAAAAACGACATGGCACAACAACTTCCACCGGGCGCCGAGAAGGAACAGGCCGTTACCTGGCTCAGCGATGTTTCCCCCAAGGATGTCGCCGCGGGCGGCAACCGCTTCGATGCGTGGTTGCGACGGATCAGCGGCAACCACATCACGTTCGAGGATGTAAAGACCTTTGCCGGCGCGGTGCCGATCGTCGGCAACATCATGGCGATGGTCGACGCGCTCGGCGACATTGCCGAGATCGTCGAGAAGCGCGGCGGTCAGGTGCTCGACTACATGAGCCTCGCGATCAACCTGCTCGGCATCATTCCGATTCCGCCGACGCTCGCGCCGTTCCGGATGTCGGCGCGCCCGCTGCTCGCGCTCGTTCGTCACGAATTGCTGGCGACACGCAGCAATCTCGGCGCGGCGATCATCTCGGTGCTGGTCACGCATATCAACGCGACTTGCGCGACCGAGATCGAGGATTTTCTCAACAAGCTGAAGGCCGGCCTCGTCGAGCTGCTCGACGGATGCGCCTCGAAAGCCGAGGAGATCATGCTCGCGCTGGCGACGGGCATGGACAAGGCGCTGCACGGGCAGCTCTTCGACGCCAACGCCAATCTGAGGCGCCAGCAGCAGCTCGCCAAAAAAATGGCGGACGCCCGGCCGTGGTACAGCCCGAGCCGTGTCGGCGATGGCATCGAGTTCGCGTACGAAGGCACCAAGGCGCTCGGGAAGAAGGCCGTGAACAAGACGGCCGGCACCATGGCGACGCTCGCGCCCGACGCATGGCTGGAGCCGTTTCGCGGCACGGTGACGTTCCTGCGGACCGAGGCGCCGAAGATCGCGAAGTCGATCCGTTCGCTTGCCGGCAGCGAAGAAGGCAAGATGATGTGGCTGGTCCTGCAACTGATCGAGGCTGTCGGGCGCGTCAAGGCACGCGCGAAGCTTCATGAGCAGAGTGCGGACGTCAAGGCGGCAGGGACGAGCCAGGCGAAGAAGACGCGCGGGCAGGAGGGGCTGGAGAAAACCAACGGGCAAGCCCCATCCGAAGGGCCGGGGAAGAGCGCGTGCAAGTCTTGCGGCGTCGGGGCATCGCCCGCATCCATCGATTTCGCGTTCGGTGACGAAACGTTCTCGCATGTCGATTTCGACCTGCCGGGCGCGCTGCCGCTCGTGTGGGAGCGGACGTACCGCTCCCGGCTTTCCGCGTATGACGACGGCGAACTGGGTGCGCGGTGGATCACCCCCTATACGACGCGCATCGACATCAGGAACGGTCAGTGGATCTATCGCGATGCGGAAGGGCGCAGCATCGAGTATCCGGCGCTTGCAGCCGGCGCGGTGCACGACGATCTGTCGGAGAACCTGACGCTGTCGCGACTCGACGATACGTGGGTGACGATCGCATACGGCCACGCCATGCTGCATGTGTACGAGCGCCGCGGCGATGCGTTCCGGCTCGCGATGCAGAAAGACCGCGCCGGAAACACGATCACGCTCGACTACGATGCGCTTGATCGCCTGGCGCGCGTCATCGACGCAAGCGGCAATGTGCTCGCGTTCGAGCACGACAAGCATGGCCGGATCCTGCAGATCGAGCACGTGCTCAAGGACGGTGCGCGTCGTACGCTGGCGAGCTACGAGTACGACGCGGCAGGCGACCTCGTGCGCGCGGTCGATCGGCACGGCAATGCACGGACGTATCAATATCGCCGTCACCTCGTGACGCGCTACACCGATCGCACCGGCCGCGGGATGACGCTCGAATGGGATGGCGCGGATGCCGAAGACAACGCGGACGCGAAATGCATCCGTGAATATGCCGATGACGGCAGCCTCGATCTCCGGCTCGCGTGGAACCCGAATATCCGCCTGACCTATGTGACCGACGCGCTCGGTCAGATGACGCGCTACTACTTCAATATCCATGGTTACGTGTACCGGATCGTGTATCCGGACGGCAACCAGGAGTGGTTCCGGCGCGATGCGCATCACAATCTGGTGCTGCATATCCGCCAGGATGGCAGCATCGAGCGGCGGGAATACGACGCGCGCGGCAATCTGGTCCAGCACGAGCGTGCGGACGGCAGCGTCGTCGCGATGGCATACGACGACAAGGATCAGATGATCCGGCTCGTCGATCCGAACGGACACGTGTGGCAGCGCAAGTACGACGATGCGGGCAACCTCGTCGAGGAGATCGATCCGCTCGAGCATTCGACGAAGTACGAATACAACGACAAGGGATTGCCGACGCAGATCACCGATGCGAAAGGCGGCTCGAAGGTGCTCGAGTACAACGAGGCGGGCCAGGTCACAAGCTATACGGACTGCTCCGGAAAGAAGACGGAGTGGCGGTACGACGATATTGGCCGCGTGATCGAGACCAAGGACGCATCCGGTGGCGTGGTTGCCTACGGTTATGGTGCGAATGGCCAATTGACGGAGATTCGCTCGCCGGCAGGTGTCGAACACGTGCAGTACGACGCCGAAGGGCGAATGCTCGCGCATACGGATCAACTCAATCGATCGACGCGATATGGCTACGATGCGGTTGGCCGCATTGCGAGCCGCGCGGATGCGCTCGGCCAGACGATTGCGTATCGCTACGACCGTCTCGGCCGGTTGAGTGCGCTGACCGATGCCAACTTTGCGACGTACCAGTTCCACTACGATCCGGCCGGGCGGCTGATCGAGGAAGTTGCGTTCGACGGCAAGTCGACGCGCTATCAATACGATCCGGACAGCGGCCGCCTTGTTTCGGTCGACGAAGCAGGTTGCGTGACGTCGATCGATGTCGACGCAAACGGCCGTCTGCTGAAGCGGGTCGCGGGGGAGAGCGAGGAGTGGTTTGCCTACGACCCGAGCGGCCGGCTGATTGACGCCGCGAATCGATACAGCCGCGTGCAGTTCTTCTTCGATCCGGTCGGCAATCTGGTGCGCGAGCATCACGCGTACGATCTGTTCGGCGAACGACGCAGCTACGTGTGGCATCACGAATACGACGAACTCGGCAACCGGCGAAGGACCGTGCGGCCGGATGGGCATGCCGTCGACTGGTTGATGTACGGTTCCGGCCACGTGCACGGGATGCTGCTCGATGGCGAGGAGCGCGTGCAGTTCGAGCGTGATGATCTTCATCGCGAGACGGTGCGCGTGCTGTCGAGCAAGATCGGCCAGCGCACGCACTACGATCCGGCAGGGCGCGTGCTGCAGCAGACGATTCAACGGTCGACATCGCCCGCGCCGCTCGCCGAGCGGCGGTATCGCTATGACGCGGCGGGGCAGTTGTCGCGGATCGAGGATAGCCGCAAGGGTGGGATCGACTATCGATACGATCCGGTCGGACGGTTGATCGAGGCGATCGGTCCGGTCGCGAAGGAACGGTTCGCGTTCGATCCGGCGAGCAACATCATCGATCCGGCGCGGACCACGGAGACGCCGGCCTCTCGTCCGAGCCCGGTGCGGCCGGAAAGCACGTTGCCGGTCGAGGTGCCGAAGGTGCTGGGCAACCTGCTGAAGGCGTATGCGGGGATGCACTTCGAGTACGACGCGCGCGGGAATCTGGTGCGCAAGCGTACGCCGGCGGGCGAGCAGGAATACGAGTGGGACGAGTTCAATCGCTTGCTGTCTGCGCGGGTTGCGGAGACGTCGCGGCAGAGTCAGGCGCGGTATTTCTATGACGCGTTCGGTCGTCGCATTGCGAAGGAAGTGAACGGCGAGCGGACGGTGTTCGGGTGGGATGGCGACACGCTCGCGTACGAGAGCGATGGCGAGCGGGGCACGCACTATATCTACGAGCCGGGGACGTTTGTACCGCTGGCGCAGTATGTGGCGGAGCCTGTCGAGGGGATCGCGACGCCGGAGTGGAAGAGTGCCGATCGGTATGTGCCGGAGGAGGATCCACTGCAGAAGGTACCGGAGCGGCGGGGTGGCGCGGCGCTGTTCTATTATCACTGTGACCAGATCGGCACGCCGCAGCTGCTGACTGATGGCGATGGTGACGTGGTGTGGGAGGCGTCGTACAAGGCTTGGGGGGAAGCGCGCGAGGTTATTGCGCGGGTGTCGAAGGCGGCGGGGATCGTGGTGAAGAACCCGCTGCGGTTTCAGGGGCAGCAGGTTGATGATGAGACGGGGCTCTCGTATAACCGGCACCGATATTACGATTCCGACATTGGACGGTTCATATCGAATGATCCTGTCGGTTTGGCCGGTGGAATCAACGAGTTCCGCTATACACCGAATCCGATTCAATGGGTCGATCCTCTCGGGCTCACACCATGCGCCGGCAAAGCGGTGATCCGACACTACGACACCGGTAGTCGGACGGGGCACTATACGGTTGAAGTCCAGGGCCCGACTGCGTCCGTTCATACGCATCAAGTCATCACGGGCGATACGACTACGACGGTGGTAAACGAGAGACGTGAAAGGCTGATGGTTAACGATCCTGTTTTGCATACTACGGAAGTGCCACTTCCCAACGCCAATGCGGCGATCGCTTATCAGCAGTCCCAAATCGGACGCGAATTGGGTCAATATGATGAGAGATCGAATAGCTGCGTTGACCACGTTGCTAATGTATTGCGGGCTGGTGGCGAGACCGTTCCCTCGGGACCGCTGGGTCAGTCGAGGTATCTTACGCAACGTGGATTTAAAATGAAGGTTAGGTAATATGGCTCACGCGATATGTGAAAAACACGGCTCTCAACCTGCCGAGTTGGTAACCAGAAACGTTCTCGATATGATCCGGTCGGGCGTGAAGCCCGCCGCGGGGCGCGTTTTTCCCATAACGTTGGTTTATGAGGAGTTGGAATATCCCGGCTACGGAATGGCGGAGGACCTGTCTGTTCTTCGAGGTATGGGCGGGATTTGGGAGTCGGTAGAAATGTGCAGGTTTACCGATGAGCATGCGATGGAGAAGGCGATAGGGCTATTTACTGCAGTTTGTGCGAAGTGCTTGGCGGAAGTGCTGTGACGTGCAAGCACATCTGAAATGCTAAAAAGACAGAAAACCTATTTTGCTTTTGATCCATGGCGTGACCGATTACATGCTTGTGCGGATTTCGCAAGCGAAGAAAAATGCGATGAATTCTTAGAGCTATTGAAAGCAGCTGAGGAGAACATGAGCTACGAAGTCGTAGTGGAACTTCTTAGAACGTTCTCGGATGCAGACGATTTTGGAATTCAAGAACGAACTCGAAATGTCGTGGAGGCGGCCGATCGCCACATATTTTACCCCGCATTGATTCGTGAGCTTGGGGGGATAATTGAACGAGCTCCTCAAAAACGATGGGCGGTTACGCTTGTAGGGATCGAATTGGAATCCGGAGATTTTGAGTTTTTGATGGGAAATGTGTTGCAGTCGAGCGATGAAGAGAGGATGGGATTTATTTCATTTCTGAAATCTAGCGAATTCAGGGGCGAGTATCCAGCAGTTTCGAAGTACTTGATTGGTTTGTAGGGCTCGAGTTAAGTGGGGGCGGCGAAGCAGCGAGTCGATTTATTGGTGGCGATGCAATTGATTGCTGTGGTGCAAAATCTTTCATCATAAATGGTGCGCCACCTTCCATTGCTCGTTGCAAATTAGTATTCCTTCGATGCTCCATATTCCGAGCAATGTCCTACTGGAAAAAGCAGTGTATGTGAGGTCTGTACTTTTGTACACGGTCCCCAGATCTCTTTCTTGAAACGACTCAGGCCAAGCGGATTGACATTGATCGAGACAAATACTGGCAGGATCACGCGTCAGAGGCGAACACCTCAAAAAAATGGAGGATGCAATCTGTGATTCCATCAACAGTCGACCAGTATCTGGCCGAATCTACGGGAGATATTGCTAGAGGTGATCCGAAGACAGCCATGAGGGCGCTTCAGGATCTGGGCGTTGCGCCAGGTACCGATTTTGGCCAGTTTTACCTTAAATATCAGGGCAGCTTTATAAGTCCTCGACCTGTTGCAGAGTTGCTTGATATCGAAGGGCCGTCTATTCCCACTGTTCCGGACCAAACAGAGTATGCAAGGGATCGATATGGTATTCCGGAGCACTATCTAGCCTTAACTTCGGATGAAGGCGAAGGGATGTACCTATACAGCAAGAACGATGGTGCTGTCTATGATCTCGATATTCTGGTTCTAAATGATTTCATAAAAGGGAAGGTCCAAGCTCGCTGGGCCACATTTAACGATTTCTTGATTTGGTATTTTGCGTCACAGGTATAGGAAAAAAGGGCCGCGCGAGGCGTACGATCTGCTCGTCGAACGGTGCCGCTATGTGTGGCATCAGTAGATTCTTAACCAAGTAGGGGATTTCCCATGGCTGAAACCGAATTCGAGCAATGGCGAAATAACCTGCTTTCGTTGACGCGCTATGAGCATCCGACAGACGCGAGGACGTTCGTGAAGCTGGCAAGAGATGTTCAAGACCAGCTCGACGGACGTGTTATAGATACGTTGTTAGATACTTTTTGCGATGACGACGACTACGGGATACAGGAATCAATTTTGGTCGTCCTTGATAAAGCCGATGCAAAACTGTATGCGGAGCGACTTGCAATCAAGTTTTCAGACCTTCTCCGAAACGCGAGCGCCCACGAGTGGCCGCTACTGTTGGTCGGCAGGATTGTGAATTCGAACGACGCAGAGAAGATGAGGGCGATAGTAGATGCCGCCAAAAGCACGCAGGGTGACCTGAACGAGTTCATACATAGCTCAGCCTTCTTGGACGAGTATCCAGAGATTCAGACCTACTTTTAGGTGGGAGTCACATGATCGGCCTTTGTCCTTTCCGGGCGCGGGGAGCGCCTGCGCATGGCGATTCTTGGGCATGGAGCTGGACGCATATCAATGATTGGGATCAGGCAGAAATGTTGCAAACAGATACCCGTACAGGTATGCATGTTTCGCGGGAGGGATGTCGATGACGAGCGGAATCGAACGCATCACGATGATGTTGGCGAACATGTTCGCCAACGAATGGAAGGACGCCCTAGATTCCGTTCTGGTCTCTGCGGATGTGGTTGAAATTCCTGGCTATCCTCGCGTTGAGCGAGCGTCTTTTGTCCTTGCTCAGGCGAAGTCGCGCCAGACCAATACTGCGAGTCTCAAACTGAAAACGTTTGGACTAGCTAGTTTGATAACGGAGTTGGAGGCGTTGCCGCCCGATACACTATTGCAGAATTATGGGATTAAGAGTGGGGTATATATAGGTTCTTGCTTTGTACTGGACGGAAAGCTAGTCGGGTGTGAGTGTGTGGAGCGGGGCACCTCAAAGACCGTTCCGTTTGCAGGATAGCGATCAGTTCGTGCGGTCGATTAGAGCATGTCTGCAACATGGTCGCCGGACTCAACTAAGAAGAATAGGTCAGGAGGGGAGGGGCGGACCTATCCGTCATTTTGTGAGCGCGGCATATCATGAGAGGTAAAGGTCATGGATATGCCGATGAAGAAGAAAAGACAAACTGTAGCGCGTCAGGCAGCGGCCCGAGGGCCGGCGAGGTGATGGCCGAGGCATCGAGCTGGCAGAACGCGAGAACAAGCGAGAAACGGTTGACCTACGATCGGAGCGGCAGGCGGATCGACGCGGTGAATCGATACAGCCACGTGCAGTTTTTTTTGATGCGGTCGGCAATCTGGTGCGCGAACATATGAATGATCACTACTGCTGCAACTATCAAAACAGGAAATGAATACGACAACGAAAGTGATGAATCCCCAGGCGGTCACTTCAATTTATGGAGAATTTCCTTCCCTTGTTGGAGCAGAGCTAACCGAGGTTCGTGTCGCTCGAGACGAGCCAAGGATATCAATTACGCTTGCAACGAGACAAAAACCAACAAAGCACCCTACGCGGTGGCCGCAGAATTACGATGAGGTTTATATCGGAATTTCGTTTGTTGGGGTGTGCGATTTTTCGTTTTTCCAATGGGGACAAAAAAATATCGTGGAAGAGGTTGATTTAAAGGATATGGACGATCGGGTGTCCGTTCGGTTTTCTTGCAAGAACCAAGTTGCGTTGAAATTCTCATGCGATTGGATTCGTATTGAGGGCGTTGCCTGGGGGTATGTCGGGAGCCGTTAATTGATAAATCAATCGATTTCGGTCACATATTTGAAGTGGCTCAAGTGTTGATTTGGCGAATGATATGGGGTGGCGAATATGTATACCGAAGTGATCTTTAGCAACAAGGGACCTACGCCAGGAGATGGATATGTCGGCGGCGGCGTCAAGCTTCCTTCAGGCATTCAATGGCCAACTGGCGCTGAGGAGCAGCCTTTGGTCCACCTATTTAGCGTCCCGGCAACATGGTTCTCCGATCAAGTGAGCGGTGCGCGATGGATATCCGTGTTTATTCCTTATGAGATGCGCACTGTGACTCATTACAAAAAACTTCGCGCGCGAGACGTGCGATCTGATGCGGTAGTGATTGCTTATGATGAAGGTGATTCTGAGCGAAGCGAAAGCCAGGGTGTTGTGCTGGAACGTGGAAGAATGGAGAGGGCGATGAGTAAAGAAATCGACGATGACGAAAATTTAGCGTCCAAGGTTGATGGTGTCGATGCCTGGCTCCAGTCGCCGATCAATATCGAAGGGTTTCGGCGTCGGCTTTCGATATACGGCGGTGATCTCGATTTGGCGCTTCCATTAACGACCGGTATTTTGTCTGATGGGATGGGGTATTTGTTTTTATCGGATGGCGGTGGCCATGATGAAGGAGGTAATTTTGGAGGATTTTACCTTCAAATGGGGTAAGAAATTGGTGGAGGGTAATTTTCTGAGTCAAATCGTTCGATAGTGGCGGTGGGTTTGGGGTGACGTGTAAATGTGGGGAATTCAATGCTAAATAAAGCGAGCCTTAGTCCACACTACGCCGACCTACATAAGACCCCGCATCAAATCGGAGGTTACTAATGTCAGCACATCCAAAGAAGATAGAGAACGTGCTACGACTCGATGCGCAATCCCGATGCGAATATTTCCTCCGCAAGGTCGCCGACTCTGAAGTTGTCTGGAGCCTCTTTGATCAGGGATGGGCCACGGCCAGCGCCGGCGCGACGACGGTGGTGCCTTTCTGGCCTGAGGAGGCGTTCGCAACGTTGTGCGCGACTGATCAATGGCAAGGATTTCGCCCAAAGGCGATTGCGCTAGAGGATTTTCTAGAGCGATGGCTGCCAGGGATGGCGAATGATCAGCGAAGTTGCGCTGTCTTTGCGGCACCGAGTGATCGCGGGACACTCATGTCGCCGATGGACCTCGAAAAATTGATCAGACGGGAACGCGAGCAATACGAGTAACTCCGCGAAGGAACACATCCTTATGAGACGAAGTTGCACCGAACCACATCGGTAGAACGTCCGCACTTGAGACGGTCTATCGCGAAGGATTCGACGTTCGGTCGCCGTATTGCGAAGGAGGCGTACGGTGAGCGGCCGATGTTCGGGTGGGATGGTGACACGTTGGCGTACGAAAGCGATGGTGAGCGGGGGACACACGAAATCTACGAGCGGGGACATTTGTACCGCTCGCGTAGATGTGGCAGAACCGGTTGAGGGGGCACCGCGCCGGAGTGGAAGAGTACCGACCGCTATGTACCGGAGAACGATCCGCTGCAAAAAATGCCAATTAGGGGGTGTCAGTGAGTGAAAACGATGTAAGTGAGTACCGGAAAGAGCTTCTTTTCAGGAGGGCCAACGGAAAGAAGATTTGCGGCACTTACCTTTCCAAGGTGGCGGCGTTATTTCCATCGCTTGATCGTCCAGAATTGCTTTCCCTTGAGGAAACGGATTCGATTTTAGAGCGATTCAGGCTGATTCGTGCTGGACTTAGTCGGGAAACAATGCGCATTCCTACGGAGGAAGTTCGTTCCGAATTTTCGCTCATTAAAAATTTTGGACGCGAATTTTATATTCTGATTGACGAGGACTGGAAGTATTGCGGCTTGCTGAAGGTTGGGGCGATAGGGTTGCTAAACGTAGCGCTCGAATTTGGGGCTGAGATATTGGATGATCTGGTTTTTATATCGGCCGACATGTCTTTGGCTGTTGATTTCGATTTCTTCGAGATGGACGGGGTTCGATTGATAGATATAAAAAGATGGAGTAAGGAGTAAAGGTAAAGAGCCGCAGTATGTGGAGTGCTACGCCTTACCGATCTGTTGATGAATCTCAAAGGCGCTTGGGGAGAGGTGAGATCAGGACCGCACGCTTCCACCGGAGTCTCGGATGCTTGCCGCAAGCGTGCCTTGAAGAAGGCGGATAAATACTTCGATCGACTCGGAGCCATCAAATGACGGACTTCACCACATTGCTGGGCGCTGGCTTCCACAGAAACGCCCCGTCCACACCGGCGGCCATCGCGAGCCTGGAAACGAGTCTGTGCGCTTCGCTCCCACCGAACTATAAGGATCTCCTCCTGTGGTCGGACGGGGGCGAGGGAAAGGTTGGTGACCTCTATCTGGCCCTGTGGACCGTCGAGCAGGTCGTCGAACTTAATGCCTTGCATTCAATCACGAAGCGCATGGGGTACGGGTTCGTGGGTATTGGTACGGATGGCGGGGATTACTGCTTTGCCCTCGATCTCAGAGGAGGCGAGCGCTTCGTTGTTGTGCCGCTTGGCGTGCTCACAGAAGATGAAATCAAGCCTTTGGCTCGCGACCTTGTCGACGCACTGACTAGCATTCGAGACGGCGGCATAACGGGAGATGATCTATAACCGGCGCGTGATTCAAGCAACGGACAGTTCATCAGCAAAGACCCGATCGGGCTGCAGCGATCGAGGTCCGGTATTGAAAGACGACGATCGGGGATCTTGACTGCGATAAGGTACTTAACGATGCGGGAATTTAATTCGAAAGGTTTGAATGCTCTGGATTTCGAGAGCGTTCGCAGTGCGTTGCTCGCGGGAAAGGGTGGAATTTCCCTCCAAAAAGTGGTCCGTCTGCCGGAGGCTGATGTTTTGTGTTGTGAGTATATGGGAAAGCAGTTCAATGTGAAATTTGATCTGGATTACGGAGTTTCTCTTGAGGCGGTTAGTGATTTTTCCGTTGATGAGCTTGAGGACATTGCTCGGATTTTGACGTGCTAGAAGATGACGGGCTTCCACGGGTGTTGTCGGCGAGCCGCTTCCCTCAGCACATCCTCGAACACCCCGGCGACTTCTCCGGCTGGCTATGTCTGCCGCCGACGCCATGGACGCTCGATACAGAGGGCGCGTTCACCGAAGACGCCGACCACACTGAAGCCGACATGCCGCCCGCCACGGCCCCGCAACCCGGCTGGCGCGTGACACTGAACAGCGCGACGATCGAGGACATCGTGATCAACGCACATGACTAGGTCGACGAACCAACGGGCGCGCAATTGTTCGATGCATTCGTGTTCTACGTCGACAACGACGAGTTCATCCTGCTCTAACGACGCACGCAACGTGCCACGCGCCGCAGGAAAAAAGACTGCCGATGAACTGACCCACGAAGTTGGACGAATAAAGGCTAGGCGCCCAAGGACTGAGTTCTGTATTGCACGGGACTCAGTCCTGAGCACAATACTGTTATTACCGGGCAGCATATGGCGCCCGCGTCTACGGTTCAGAGCACGATCCACGTCGATTTGCCGGATGCTACCGCTGCGTACAAAGAGCAAGCCAAGCGTTTGGGACATCCCGATGGCGTGTATGACGAAAATACCAACAGTTGCGTGACGCACGTCGGAGACATCTTGCGAGCGGGCGGCGCGCAGAATGTACCAACCACAACGCGCGAAACCATCAACTGGATAATTGCGAATGGGAAACGTCAATAGGATGAGGCATGGGCAGGATACTTTGTAAATCGCATGGCGCGACCGATGTGATACACGTTTCGAGCGATATCGCGGCCGACATGAAAACGGATGCAGGGCGCCTGGAAATGCTCCGTTACGACATCGACTGGCTGGGAGACGGACGCCCCGACATTTCGTACTTCGTCTCGACGGAGGTCGCGAAACAGTTCAGTCTGCCCGAGCCTGGTGATACGCCGTTTGGACCGGATTTCGAGGAGCAGCATGCGGCTGTCTTCGACAAGCTTGTCTCTGTTTGCGCCAAGTGTTTTGGCGAGTATCAAAGCAGAATTGCCTGACCGGTAGGTGCTGAAAATGAATGATCGTGACGAGAAATTGCGACTGATGCGTGAGGTAATCGATTTCTTCGTTGAACAACCCTAGGATCCTGAAGTGCTTGCGAAATTTGTATATCTAAAGTCCCTCGATGCGAGGGTGTATCGCTATGGGGATAAGAGGCTCAATGAAATATTTGATGTGCTCGGGGGATGAGCGCAGGAGAAGAGTTTTTTTATTCGAGAGAGGAAGTTTTGGAGATGCTCTATTCGTTCATTTCGGATAACGGATGATTCTTGTTAGGCAAGGATATTTCCTTCGAGGCGCTCGATGGAACTGGCGTGCTCGTCCGTAAGGTGCCACGCGCAATGGACTTCAGATTCTTTCTTTGCGAACGTCGCGACCTACACGTTCGAGGACGGCGTCCACATCGTCGGCTTCACGGACCATGACCTTCCCACCGACTCGAACGCCTGAAGCAGGGGGTGACGGAGATCTTCGCGAGTCAGGCGATCACGCTGTGCCTCGATTGATGGGCGGCAGAGCATGAGTCGACAACGGTTGCAGGTCCAACCTCATGCGTGCGGAGTTGGCATAATGACGACTTGCCAAAGCGACCCTGCGGCGCCCCGCAAAGCACTTCCCGTTACAACTGTGCAACCCATGTCGACCACCGTCGCGACCACAGCGTCGCTGAAACACATTCTCGAAAGCCCGGGCGATTTCTCCGGCTGGCTCTGTCTGCCGCCGATGCCATGGACGCTTGAGACAGAGGGCGCGTTCTCCGATGCCGCCACGCCGTCCGCGATCGCAACACAACCCGACTGGCGCGTGACCCTGAACAGCGCGACGATCGAGGACATCGTGATCAATGCGCATGACCAGGTCGACGAACCAACAGTCGCGCAATTGTTCGATGCATTCGTGTTCTACGTCGACAACGACGAGTTCATCCTGCTCTGACGGCGCGCGCAACGTGCCACGCGCCACAGGAAAAAAGACCGCCGAGCGGTCCTTTTTCGATGAAGCATCAGCGCGGAACGAAGCCTGCCCCTCAAGGCAACGAAATCGTCAAATTCGCAGACTCCGGTCCGACCTTGACGACTTGCGAATAAGGCGCCAACGCCTGCAGCGTCTTATCCTTGAGATACGTATTGAGCCCGAGAAACCCCAGCAGCGCCACGAGCGCGAACACCGCCCCGATCGCCCACACCGGCACCTCACGCTTCAACCGATGCGCGATCTGATCGGGCAGCGGCCAATGCGGCGCGAACGGTGCGCGCTTGCCTTTCATATGCGCGATCTCGTCGCCTAGCCGCGCGGTGAGATAAGCCAGCTTCTCCGGCCCCTCGAGCAGATACTTGCCCTGGAAGCCGAGCAGCAGGCACATATGAAACACCTCGAGCGACTGCAACCGCGCCGCGCCCTGCGCGCGGCACTCCTCGAGATACTGAAAGAACTTCTCCCCCGCGAGCTGCTCGCCGAACAGCACGAGCTGCAGCGGCCGGCGCTCCCAGTCGGTCCGGATCTTGAACTGCGACGACAGCACCATTTCATCGACCGCCGCGCAATACGCGAACTTCGCGGCGTACACGTCTTCCGCGGCGATATTCAGCTTCTTCGCGCCACGCTCGAAATCCGACAGGAATTCCTGGATCTTCGTGCTGAACTCGCTCGCGCTGTCCGGCTCGCGGCCGTTCTTGAGCAGGAACAGCATGAAGAACCCGTCGTACAGCAGGTCGACCAGCGAACGGGCCTGGAACGCGGCGTCGGTCGACGCCGGGGTCTGCAGCGGTGCCGGCGTGTTGTCGCCGAACAGGGAGGGCGCGTAGCTCATGAGGTGACCGCGATCAGTTCGAATTTCAGGTCATTGATGCCAGTCGGCGCGTAGATCATCGCGGACTGGGCCTGCAGCATGCGCTCGTACAGCGCGCCGCGCGAATCGAGCGAGAAATAGCATGCGCCCGGCCGCACGGGGATCGCGGGCGGCACCTGCGGCGTGTACGACAGCCGCACGCCGGGCATCGCCGACAGCACGAGCTTGTCGACGTCGTCGGGCGCACCGACCTTGAAGCGGGCCGGCACGGCATCGATGAGCTCGACGTTCGGCATGTCCGCGGACACGGCCAGGTAGAACTCGGTCTTGTCGTCGATCTTGCCGGAATCGAGGCGGCCGAGGTGGAACGACGGACGCACCTCGTCGAGCGTGATCGCGAAGTAGCGCGTCGAAATCACGGTGTCGAGCAGCTCGCGCAGCATCAGGTCGAGACGCGCGAAGCTCGGGCCCGGATCATCGTGGCGATACACGGGCAGGTCGGCGAGCGTATAGCCCTTCGAGAACGTCATCAGTTGCCCCGCGAGGCGCAGCAGTTCCTGGAACAGCCGTTCCGGATGTAGCGCCGCATGCTGGTGCAAGTGCGCGAGCGTCGCGAACGCGGCGTTCGCGGTGTGCAGCAGCCAGAACGATGCGATGTCGCCCGAGCGGAACTCGATGATGTTCTTCGACGGCTCGCGGTGAAAACCGTACAGCGCGTTGACCTTGGCCTGCAGCGCGTCGACCAGTTGGCGCAAGCGCTGGTGGAGGATCGGCGAAGCCTCGATCGCGAGGCACGGCGGCACGAAGCTGTCGTCGATCTCGAAGCCGGACGTCGCGGTGCGGCGCACGCGCACGAGCGGCACCGACAGCAGCTGGTCGCGCGGCTCGCTGTGCGCGATCAGCTTGACCTGCGTCTTCAGGAACGTGATGTCGGCTTCGGCGGCGTCGGTGAAGTTGTCGGCGACGCTCGTCTGCTCGCTGACGAAACGCGTCATGAAGCCCGCAGCCGGATCGTCGCTGTAGTTGGTGCCGTTCTCGCGCAGCGGATGCAGCGCGAGGTAGAACACGAATTCGTTGATGCCGTCGGGCAGCGTGTCGAGCGCGATCGGCGGCGGCAGGTCGTCGGCCTGCGGCGCGGCATACAGCGCCCCGTCCGGGAACACGAGCGCGAGTTCGGCCACGCGCAGCACGTTGCTGCCGAGCGCATCGCGATCGATGCGCACCGAGCGCACGCCCCAGTTGTACGGCTGGATCGCCTGGATGGATTCGAACAGGCGCGCCTCGTGGTAGGCGTCCTGCCGCTGAAAGTGTTGAGGCCGGAGGAACAGCCCTTCCCCCCACAGCACCTTGGCCGAATAACTCATGTCAAATCCGGTTAATGTGGCGTTGCGATGTAATCGATTTGGTCATGCCCGAATTAACTCGCCAATTGTTAACTCTTGTTAATTGACATTCGCGCGTCATGTCTTTAACCGCAGCTGACCGACGAAAGCAAATTCAGCGGTTGCGAAGGCGCCCCTTGTTGCGGGGCGATCACGGAGCCATCGGTGACCGTCATCGCGCAATTATGCAGGCCGATGATTATGCCGGATTTCTCCGACTTCGCCGGGTCGAACGTCAGTTTCCATCGCTGGATGGCGGGATCGCGGAACAGCGCGACGATGCCGAATGCCTGCGCTTCGCGCGATACCTTTTCGGTCGCGATATAGCGCTGGCCCGGAATCAGCGTGATTTCACGCACGTTCAGCAGATCGGCGCCCAGCGCGGCCTTTTCCTTGGTCGGATCGGTGAACGCGTCGAACGGCGCCTGCTGGAACGACGTCGGATCCTTCAGCGCGTAGAGTCTTACCACTAATGCGAGCGGCTTGCGATCGTTCGCGGCATTCAGGTTGGGCGCGGCGGCGAGCGTGAGCCCGATGTTGCGCGGGGGCTTCTGGGCATCCGGCAGATCGGGCTTGCCGACGCCGGCAGCCTGCAGCACGGCGCTCGCGGCGGAGCCGAGCAACGGGGCGGCCGCGCATCCGGCCAGGAGCGCGCAGGCAATGAGCGGCAGCGCATAGCGAATCATTGATCTCATCGTATTTCCGGCGTGCCGCCTTTAACTCCCCTGTCAAAACTACCGGGCCTTCCGCGCGCTCCGCGCCTGTCCGGCTTATCTGGTGTTCAACTATTAAGCAAACGTGCGGCGCAGCGCGCCCCCGGAAAATTTTTCCGTCGCCCCGGCGACGCCTGGCTGGCCAAGTAAAACTTGCGCATTCCGGTCGATGGGAAAGCCGCCGCCGGGCCTTTGCCGGAGGCGTTTCGAGGGGTAGCGCTCGGTTTTAAAAGGAATTACTCTGCACGCAGCGATTGAATTATGAAAAATTGATCGGTACTATACCCGCGCGCTTCATGCAAAGCAAAAGAACCAGATTCTCAACGATTTTAATACTCACGCGCCGGTGGATATAAGATGAAAGACCGTCTCTTCGCAAAACTTTCTGGGGTAGTGCTGGCTTGCGGCGTGATCGCCGGTTGCGCGAGCCAGCCGCCGGCGCCGACTGCCGAGGTGTTCAACAAGTCGCTGGCCGATGCGGACGCCGTTGCGAAGTCGGGTGACCAGGACAAGGCGCTCGGCCTGTACCAGCAGCTCGCGAAGGCGGATCCGACGCGCGAAGAGCCGTGGTCGCGCATCGCGCAGATCCAGTTTGCCCAGAACCACTATGGCCAGGCGATCGTCGCCGCGCAGGAAGCGCTGCAGCGTGACGCGACCGACCGCCAGGCGAAGAGCGTGCTGGCCGTCGCGGGCCTGCGGATCGCGACGCAGTCGCTCGGCGAGTTGCGCCAGGACGCGTCGCTCGCCGGCGACGCGAAGTCGGACGCGCAGGCGCTCGCGAAGCAGCTGCGCGACACGCTCGGCGAATCGGCGCTGTTCCCGCCGGAGCAACGCGTCACGAAGGCGCGTACGCCGCGCCGTATCGTTCATCGTCCGAAGGCCGGTGCGGCACCGGCCGCTGAAGCGGCAACGACCGCGCCGACGCCGCCTGCGGCACCGCAGGCCGCCGCGGGGCAGAAGGGCGGAGCCGATCCATTCAGCGCGCTGCGCAACTGACCGCAACTGACGCGATAACCACAACTAACCTGGGAGCCGTCGAGATGGCCAAGAAAGAAAGCATTCAGAAAAGCTTGCAGAAAATTCGGCCGCCGCGCGTCCAATTGACCTACGAGGTCGAGAAGGGCGATGCGATCGAGGTGAAGGAACTGCCGTTCGTCGTCGGGGTCGTCGGCGATCTGGCGGGCCAGTCGGAAATCGAGCAGCCGAAGCTGCGCGACCGCAAGTTCGTCAATATCGACCGCGACAACTTCGACGACGTGATGAAGGCGATCGAGCCGCGCGCCGCGTTTCAGGTGGAAAACCGCCTGAGCCCGGAAGGCGGCAAGTTCGCGGTCGACCTGAAGTTCCGTTCGCTGTCGGATTTCAGCCCGGACGAAGTCGTCGAACAGGTCGAGCCGCTGCGCCGCCTGCTCGACGCGCGTTCGAAGCTCGCCGACCTGCGCAACAAGCTCGCCGGCAACGACAAGCTCGAGGATCTGCTGTCGGAAGTGCTGAAGAACACGCAGCAGCTGCAGGAGCTCGCGAAGGGCACGGGCGGCGACAAAGACGGCGAATGACGACGGAGTATTGAGATGAACCAGCAAACGGCTGCGGCCCAAGCGAGCGGCGCGGAATACGCCGCCGGGACTTCGTTGCTCGACGACATCGTCGAGAAGAGCAAGGTCGCGAAATCCGATTCCGAGCATGCGCGTGCGAAGGACCTGATCGGCGAACTCGTGCATCAGGTGCTCGACGGCACGGTGATCGTGTCGGACAACCTGTCGGCGACGATCGACGCGCGCGTCGCGGAGCTCGACCGCCTGATCTCCACGCAGCTCTCCGCGGTGATGCATGCGCCGGAATTCCAGCGCCTCGAAAGCACGTGGCGCGGGATGGACTACCTGGTCAAGGAAAGCAACACGGGCCAGACGATCAAGATCAAGGCGCTGCACGCACCGAAGCGCGACCTCGTGCGCGACTTCAAGGGCGCGAGCGAGTTCGACCAGAGCGCGCTGTTCAAGAAGGTCTACGAAGAAGAGTTCGGCACGTTCGGCGGCTCGCCGTTCGGTGCGCTGATCGGCGACTACGAGATCTCGCGCCAGCCGGAAGACATGTATTTCATCGAGCAGATGTCGCACGTCGCGGCCGCCGCGCATGCGCCGTTCATCGCGTCGGCGTCGCCGGAGCTGCTCGGCCTCGAGTCGTTCTCCGACCTCGGCAAGCCGCGCGATCTCGGCAAGGTGTTCGACACGGTCGAATACGCGAAGTGGAAGTCGTTCCGCGATTCCGAGGATTCGCGCTACGTCGGCCTCACGCTGCCGCGCTTCCTCGGCCGCCTGCCGTTCAATCCGAAGGACGGCCAGACCGCGGAGAACTTCAACTTCGTCGAGGACGTGGACGGCACCGAGCACGACAAGTACCTGTGGTGCAACGCGGCATGGGCATTCGCGGCACGCCTGACCGCCGCGTTCGACGACTTCGGCTGGTGCGCGGCGATCCGCGGCGTCGAAGGCGGTGGCCTCGTCGAGGATCTGCCGACCCACACGTTCAAGACCGACGACGGTGAAGTCGCGCTGAAGTGCCCGACCGAAATCGCGATCACCGATCGCCGCGAGAAGGAGCTGAGCGACCTCGGCTTCATCCCGCTCGTTCATTGCAAGAACTCGGATTACGCTGCGTTCTTCGCCGCGCAATCGGTGCAGAAACCGAAAAAATACAGCACCGACAGCGCGAATGCGAATGCCGTCCTGTCCGCCCAGCTTCAGTACATCTTCTCGGTATCGCGCGTCGCGCACTACCTGAAGGCGATGATGCGGGACAAGATCGGCAGCTTCGCATCGGCGCAGAACGTGGAGACTTTCCTCAACCGGTGGATTTCGCAGTACGTCCTGCTCGACGACAACGCATCGCAGGAACAGAAGGCGCAATTCCCGCTGCGCGAGGCATCCATACAAGTGTCAGAGATTCCGGGGAAGCCGGGCTCGTATCGTTCGGTCGCGTTCCTGCGCCCGCACTTTCAGCTCGACGAACTCTCGATTTCTCTGCGACTTGTCGCTGATCTGCCCAAACCGGCAAATTCATAAGCGAGCAAATCGCCCGGGCGGGCCGCCTGGGTAGGACGTTAAAACCACCTCTTTGGGGAGTCGAAGGGCCATGTTACATATGCACTTGCAGTTTGGTAGTCCCGCGGTGAAGGGCGAGTCCGCGGACAAGGACCACCAGGGCTGGATCGAGCTGAAATCGTGGGATCACTCGATCGTTCAACCGCGTTCGGCAACCGCATCGACCGCTGGCGGTCACACGATGACGCGTTGCGAGCACGGCGACATGATTTTCACGAAGGAAATCGATTCGTCGAGCCCGCTGCTGTACCAACACGCTTCGGGCGGCACCACGTTCGACGAGGTGACGGTCCATTTCTCGCGCGCTGACGGTGAAGGCAAGCGCGTGCAGTATCTGGAAGTCAAGCTCAAGTACGTGATCATCTCGAGCATCGCCCCGAGCGTTCGCGAGGAAGGTCTGCCGCTCGAGACGTTCTCGCTGAAGTACGCAGCTGTGCAGTGGAAGCAAACCCAGCAGAAGATCGGCGGCAACCAGGGCGGCAACACGCAAGGCGCCTGGAGTCTGACGAAGAACGACAAGACCTACGCGGTCTAAGGTCGGTTGCGGCAACGGGGCGCGCTGCGTCCCGTTGCCGTTTTCGCTGTGCGAGCCGGCTGATGAAACGATTCGAACCCAGTTTTCTCGACAAGCTGTTCGACGACGAACCGCACCTGCCGGCCTCGGCAGCGATGCGGCAATTGTCGCTGGACGAGCTCAAGAACACGGTCGCCCGCGACGTCGAGGCGATCCTCAACACCCGTATCGCGCACACCGAACTCGAACTGGCGGAGCTGCCGGAATGCCAGAAGTCGGTGCTGACCTACGGGCTGAACGATTTCGCGGGGCTGAGCCTCGCGAGTCATTACGACCGCGCGTTCATCTGCAAGTCGATCCAGCAGGCCATCGCGCGCCACGAGCCGCGGTTGCAGCAGGTGCAGGTGACGTTCGAGCTGAATGAGCAGTCGACCAACGCGCTTTACTTCGCGATCCAGGCGCTGCTCGTCGTGCATCCGGCCGAGGAGCCGGTGAGTTTCGACGCGATGCTGCAGCCGTCGACGCTGCAGTATTCGGTCACGCGCACACGCGCGGCAAGAATGCTGTGAGTCAAGCCGCCGAGCGGGCCGGACCGCCCGGTGGAGGAACAGGGTCCGGCAGGAAATATTGAGGTTCGGGGTCGTCGATGGAAGAATTGCTGCCGTATTACGAGCGCGAATTATCGTTTTTGCGGCGCTATTCGCGAGATTTCGCCGAACGCTATCCGAAGATCGCCGCGCGGCTCGCGTTGTCCGGCGAGCACTGCGAGGATCCGCACGTCGAGCGGATGATCGAGTCGTTCGCGCTGCTGGGCGCGCGCATCAACAAGAAGCTCGACGACGACTACCCGGAATTCACCGAAGCGCTGCTGGAAGTGCTGTATCCGCACTACCTGCGGCCGTTCCCGTCGTGCTCGATCGCGCAATTCACGCCGGCTTCGCCCGGCCAGCAGACCGAACCGGTCGTGATCGACCGCGGCACCGAGCTGAAGAGCCGTCCGATCCGCGGCGTGCAGTGCCGGTTCCGCACCGCGTACGACGTGACGCTCGCGCCGATCCGCATTTCGGAGGCGCGCTACATGCCGGTCGCGCTCGCGCCGAGCGCGACGGTGCTGCCGTCCAACGCGACGGGCGTGATCTCGATCACGTTCGAATCGCTCGCCGCGCAGCTCGATCTCGGCGCGCTGAAGCTGCCGACGCTGCGCGCGCACCTGCACGGCGAACAGTCGTTCGTCGCCGCGCTGACCGACTGCCTGTTCGTCAACGTGCTCGGCGCGTATGTCGAGCCCGAACGCAACGGCCGCTGGACCGCGCTGCGCAAGCTGCCGATCGCGCACGCCGGCTTCGACGAGGACGACGCGCTGATCGACTACCCGGCGAAGTCGCACCCCGCCTATCGCCTGCTCACCGAATACTTCGCGTTCCCCGACAAGTTCGATTTCGTCGATTTCGACGTCGCGGCGATCGCGCGCGCGGCCGGCCGCTGCCAGCGCGCGACGCTGCATCTGGTGCTGCAGGACGTGCGCAGCGATTCGCACGTCGCGCGGCTGCTCGAGCTGCTGACGGCCAGCCATTTCCGGCTGTTCTGCACGCCGATCGTCAACCTGTTCCGCCAGCACGGCGAGCCGATCCGTATCACGCACCGCGCGGTGTCGTACCCGGTGATCGCCGAAGCGCGCCGGGCGTTCGCGTACGAGGTGTATTCGATCGATTCGGTGAAGCTCGTCCGGCAGCAGGCGCACGAGGAATCGGTGATCGAGTTCCGGCCGTTCTATTCGCTGCATCACGGCGAATCGGCGCGGATCGGTCATTACTGGTTCGCGCGCCGCAACGACTGGGTCGCGCAGAAAAGCCCCGGATACGAAACGGAGATCTCGATCGTCGACATCGACTTCGAGCCGACGTCGCCGCAGACCGACACGCTGAGCCTCGACCTCACCTGCACGAACCGCGACCTGCCTTCGATGCTCGCGTTCGGCCTCGAAGGCGGCGACCTGTTCCAGGAAGGCGGCGCGCAGACGAGCGGCATCTCGCTGCTGCGGCGCCCGACCCAGAGCGTACGTTTCGAGCGCGGCCGCGCCGCGCACTGGCGGCTCGTGTCGCACCTCGCGCTGAACCACGTGTCGCTGGTCGCGCACGGGCTCGCGCCGCTCAAGGAAATGCTGACGCTGTACGACCTGCGGCGCACCGCCGTGTCGATGCGCCAGATCGACGGCCTCGCCGGCGTCGAGCAGCGCGGCGCCGTGCAGTGGCTGCCCGGCAAGCCGTTCGCGACCTTCGTGCGCGGCATCGAGATCCGGCTGACGATCGACGAGGAGCACTTCGTCGGCGCGAGCCTCGCGTCGTTCGTGCGCGTGCTCGACAGCTTCTTCGGGCTGTATGTCCACCTCAACAGTTTCGTTCAACTAGTCGTGGTGTCGAAGCGCACCGGCGAGGAGATCATCCGATGCAAGCCCCGAACCGGCGAATCGATCCTGGCGTAGTCGACGCGCTGCTCGACGAGCCGCACCGCTTCGAATTCTTCCAGGCGGTGCGCGTGCTCGAAGGGCTGTTCGCGCGGCAGGCGTCCGATGCGCCCGGCGCATGGCGGCAGGGCGACGTCGTCGCGCAGCACATCGAATTCCGCAACACGCTGTCGCTCGGCTTTCCGCCGAGCGAGATCGAAGGCGCGCGCTCGTTCCACGACGGCGGCGCGCTGCTCGATTCGGATGAGGAGCGCGGCGCCGCGCTCGCGGCCGGCGAGCTCGGTCACGTCGAGCTGACGCCGGCGTTCTTCGGGCTGCTCGGCGCTCAGGGCGCGCTGCCGCTGCACTACACCGAGCAAATCGTCGCGCGCGAGCATTTGAAGCGCGACCACGCGGCACGCGCGTTCTTCGACGTGTTCTCGAACCGCGCGACCGCGCTGTTCTACGCGGCGTGGAAGAAATACCGGCTGCCGTTCCATTACGAACTCGATCGCGACGAGCGCTACCTGCCGCTCTTGCTCGCGATCGCCGGCGTGCCGAGCGACGAGATCCGCGACAACCTCGCGGCCGGCGCGGGCGGCGTGCTCGACGAGGCCGTCGCAGGCTACGCGCTCGCCGCGCGGCACCGGCCGATGTCGGCCGCGTACTTGCAGCGCGCGCTGTCCGACTACTTCCGCGTGCCGGTGAAGATCGACCAGTTCGTCGGCAAATGGTACGACGTGCCGCCCGACCAGTTGAGCGTGCTCGGCGAGGTCAACGCGGTGCTCGGCGCGACGGCGCTCGTCGGCGAACGTGTGTGGCAGCGCGACATGCGCGCGAGGATCGTCGTCGGCCCGCTGTCCAAGCGCGACTACGAGGCGTTCCTGCCCGGCGGCGCGCACGCCGTCGCGCTCGAACGAATGCTGACGCTGCTCGCGGGCGTCACGCTCGAATACGAGGTGAAGCTCGTGCTGAAGCGCACCGAGGTGGGCGCGAGCGTGCTCGGCGCGGGCTCGCGGCTCGGCTGGGACGCGTTCCTCTGCACGCGCGACGCGCTCCACGACCGCTCGGACGCCCGCTACGAACTGCACGTGATTCACTGATTCCAAACGACAACAAACACGCAATCGAACCTGAGATCGACGCCATGAGCACGCCTCTGAAGACCCTGATCACGAAACTGAACCCGCTGTGCCGGCACGCGACCGAGCGTGCGGCGAGCGCGTGCCTGGCGCGCGGCCATTACGAGGTCGATCTGGAGCACCTGTTCCTCGCGCTGCTCGACGAAGCGACGGGCGACCTGCCGCTCGCGCTGCGCGCAAGCCGCGTCGATCCGCATGCGCTGCGTGCCGATCTGGAGCGCGAACTCACGCGGCTGAAGACGGGCAACACGCGCACGCCGGTTTTCTCCGTGCATCTGATCGCGCTGTTCGAGCAGGCGTGGCTGATCGCGTCGCTCGATTCGCAGCTCGGCCGCATCCGCTCGGGGCACCTGCTGCTCGCGTTGCTGACCGCGCCTGATCTCGCGCAGTTCGCGCAGCGCATGTCGCCGCAGTTCGCGGAAATGAACGTGACGGACCTGAAGCACAAGTTCGACGAGATCATGGGCGGCTCGAGCGAGGCCGAGCCGCGCCAGCCGGATGCGGAAGACGGCGACGTCGCGCCGGCCGCCAACGGCGCCGCGCCCGCGGCCGGCCCGTCGAAGACGCCCGCGCTCGACACGTACACGACCAACCTCACGCAGCGTGCGCGCGACGGCAAGATCGATCCGGTGATCGGCCGCGAAGCGGAGATCCGCCAGGCGATCGACATCCTGATGCGCCGCCGCCAGAACAACCCGATCATGACCGGCGAGGCCGGCGTCGGCAAAACGGCGGTCGTCGAGGGTCTCGCGTTGCGGATCGCGGCCGACGACGTGCCGCCGCCGCTGCGCGGCGTCGCGCTGCACGTGCTCGACATGGGCCTGCTGCAGGCCGGCGCGAGCGTGAAGGGCGAGTTCGAGAACCGTCTGAAGAGCGTGATCGACGAGGTGAAGAAGAGCGCGCACCCGATCATCCTGTTCATCGACGAGGCGCACACGATCATCGGCGCGGGCGGCCAGGCCGGCCAGAACGACGCGGCGAACCTGCTGAAGCCCGCGCTCGCGCGCGGCGAGCTGCGCACGATCGCCGCGACGACGTGGAGCGAATACAAGAAGTACTTCGAGAAGGATGCGGCGCTGGCGCGGCGTTTCCAGGTCGTGAAGGTCGAGGAGCCGAGCGAGCCGCTCGCGGCCGCGATGCTGCGCGGGATGTCCGGGCTGATGGAGACGCACTTCAACGTGCGGATCCTCGACGACGCGATCACCGAGGCCGTGCGCCTGTCGCATCGCTACATCAGCGGCCGCCAGCTGCCGGACAAGGCGATCAGCGTGCTCGACACCGCGTGCGCGAAGGTCGCGCTCGCGCACAGCGCGACGCCGGCGGCGATCGACGACACGAAGAAGCGCATCGAGCGCATCGACGCGGAAATCGCGTCGCTGGAGCGCGAATCGGCGGGCGGCGCGTCGCACGACGAACGGCTCGGCGAGCTGCGCGGCGCGCGCGACACGGCGCTCGCGCAATTGGCCGAGGACGAAGCGCGCTATGAAGCCGAGCGCGTGATCGTCGCCGAGATCACCGAACTGCGTGATGCGCTCGACAAGGCGCGCGGCCCGTCGGAAGACGGCGAGCCGGTCGACGTGTCGGCCACTCGCGAGAAGCTCACGGAGCGCGTCGCGGCGCTGCACGCGCTGCAGGGCGGCGAGCCGATGGTGCCGCTGCAGGTCGACGGCCACGTCGTCGCCGAGATCGTCGCCGCGTGGACCGGCATTCCGCTCGGCCGCATGGTGAAGGACGAGATCGACACCGTGCTGAACCTGCAGCCGCTGCTGAGCGCGCGCGTGATCGGCCAGGACCATGCGCTCGACGCGATCGCGCAGCGCGTGCGCACGGCGACCGCGAACCTCGAGGATCCGAACAAGCCGCGCGGCGTGTTCATGTTCGTCGGGCCGTCGGGCGTCGGCAAGACCGAGACGGCGCTCGCGCTGGCCGACATCCTGTACGGCGGCGAGCGCAAGATGGTCACGATCAACATGAGCGAGTACCAGGAAGCGCACAGCGTGTCGGGCCTGAAGGGTTCGCCGCCGGGCTACGTCGGCTACGGCGAAGGTGGCGTGCTGACCGAGGCCGTGCGCCGCAACCCGTATTCCGTCGTGCTGCTCGACGAGGTCGAGAAGGCGCACCCGGACGTGCTCGAGATGTTCTTCCAGGTCTTCGACAAGGGCACGATGGACGACGCCGAAGGGCGCGAGATCGACTTCCGCAACACGCTGATCATCCTGACGTCGAACGTCGGGTCGGCCGCGGTGATGCAGGCGTGCCTGAACAAGCAGGCCGAGGAGCTGCCCGATCCGGACGCGCTCGCCGAGGCGCTGCGCCCGCAGCTGTACAAGACGTTCAAGCCCGCGTTCCTCGGCCGGATGAAGGTCGTGCCGTACTACCCGATTTCCGACGACGTGCTGGCCGAGATCATCGAGCTGAAGCTCGAGCGAATCCGCCGCCGCATCGACGCGAACCACAAGGCCGCGTTCGAATGGGACGAATCGCTCGTCGATGCGGTGCTCGCGCGCTGCACCGAGGTCGACTCGGGCGCCCGCAACGTCGACCACATCCTGAACGGCACGCTGCTGCCGGAGATCGCGGGCCACGTGCTCGGCCGGATCGCCGACGGCGCGGCCATCGCGCGCATCGCGGTGCGCGCGGACGAGGCCGGCGAATTCGCGTACACCGTCGAATGAGCACGGCCGCGCAACACGCATTGATGAACTGACCGAACCATGCCGATCAATCTTCCCGAGTTGCTGACGCCGATCAGCGATGCGTCGCCCAGCGGCGACGACCTGCTGTTCTCGAACGAATTCGACGCGATCCAGGACGCGCGGCGCTACGACGATCCGACGCTCGACCAGGGCGAGTGGGTGACCGAGATCAAGGAGGCCGACTGGGGCTTCGTCGTCGATCACGCGGGCGAGTTGCTGCGCACGCGCACCAAGGACCTGCGGCTCGCCGTGTGGCTGACCGAGGCGCTCGCGCTGGAGGACGGCATCACCGGCCTCACCGAAGGCTATGCGCTGCTGGAAGGCCTGTGCCGCGACTATTGGGACACCGTACATCCGCTGCCGGAAGGCGACGACGTCGAATACCGGCTCGGCAACGTTGCGTGGCTGTCCGGCCGCACGGCCGAGTTGTTGCGCGGCATCCCCGTGACGGAAGGCGCGTCGAACGCGTTCACCACGCTCGACTGGGAAGTCGCGCAGCATGTGGCGCAGGCCGTGAAGCGCGACCCCGAACACGCGGACGACATCGCGCGCGGCAAACCGTCGGTCGAGCAGGTCGATGCGTCGCGGCGCGTGACGCCGATCGCGTTCTACACGACGCTGCTCGCCAATCTGAAGGCGTTCGAGTTCTCGCTCGACGCGTTCGAGGAGCGGCTCGTCGAACGTGCGGGCGATTCGGCGCCGAGCTTCCGGCAGGCGCGCGACGCGTTCGAGACCGTGTACCGGCTCGCCGAGCGCTTTGCGCGCGAGCAGGGCTATACGGGCAGCGCGCCGCAGGCGCCGTCGGCACCGCAGGCGCAGCCCGAGCGCGTCGAGCCGAGCTTCGGCGACGCGTTCCCCATCCAGGAGACCCATGTGCAGTCGCAGACCGCTCCGCGTCCTCCGATGACGCAAATGATTGCCGGCATCCAGAACCGCGCGCAGGCCGTCGACCAGCTGCGCGCCGTCGCGCGTTACTTCCGGCAGACCGAGCCGCACAGCCCGGTCGCGTATCTCGCGGACAAGGCCGCCGAATGGGCCGACATGCCGCTGCACAAGTGGCTCGAGAGCGTGGTGAAGGACGACGGGTCGCTGTCGCATATCCGCGAGCTGCTGGGGGTGAGGCCTGATGAGCAGTCGTGAGGCAGTCGTGGGCGACGGCTTCGAGACCTGAGAGCGCGGGCTGGCAGGCTCGCGATGAACGAGAAGAAAGGGTGACGCATGAACGTGACCGAACTTGCACAGGCGATTCGCGGCGGCCTGATTCAGCAGGACCGCCTGCTGAAGACGGACATCCCGTCGCTGCCGAGCAATGCGCTCGTTCCGCGCCGCGCGGTGGCGCGCTCCGAGCTCGGCCGCGACTTCAGCGTTGTGCTCGATCTGGTATCCACCGCGAGCGACATCGAGCTCAAGACGCTGATCGCGCAGCCGATCACGCTATGGATCCAGCAGGCCGACAAGTCGTATCTGCCGATCAACGGCTATATCCACACGGCGCGCCGGCTCGGCGCGGACGGCGGCCTGTCGAGTTACCAGCTGCGCTTCGCGTCGTGGATGCACTTCCTCAAGTTCCGCAGCGACATGCGGTACTGGCAGGACAAGCCCGTCGACGCGATCCTCGCCGATGTGTTCGACAGCCATCCGCAGGCCAAGGGCCAATACCAGTTCGCGCTGTCGAAGCCGTTGCCGTCCCGGTCATACTGTCGCCAGAGCGAAACCGACTGGAACTTCGTGCACCGGCTGATGGAGGACGAAGGGTTGTTCGGTTTCTGGCGGCACAGCGAAGACGGGAAGGCGCACACGCTCGTCATCACTGATGACTTGCATGCGATCGACGCGCTGTCGCCGAATGCCGTCACGTTCGACCCGTCGGGCATGGGCACCGAAACTGCCGGTTTCACGCAATGGGCGGCGTCGCGGACGTTGCAAAGCACGCAGCACACGACGCGCACGTTCGACTACAAATCGCCGTCGTCGGCGGGTAGTCCGAACGGCACGATGCTGCCGACGAAGGCCGGCCAGGGCGACCTGCCTGGCCAGGCGGAAATCTACGAATACACCGGCGCGTATACGTATCCGGGCCAGGCGCGCGGCGAACATCTGTCGAAGATTCGTCTCGAGGAGTGGGAGTCGCGCGCGAAGCGCTTCTTCGGCGTGGGCGGCGTGCGCGCGATCGATGCCGGCCGACGCTTCACGCTGACCGGTCATCCCGAGCACGACCGCGATTCGGCCGGCGATCGCGAGTTCGCGGCCATCGGCGTCACGCGATACATCGAGAACAATCTGCCGCTCTCGGACCACGAGGCGACCTTCCCGCATAGCCTGCAGGACCAGCTGGCGCGGGTGAAGGCCTGTCATGCAGATGCGGCTGCGTTCGAGGTCGGGCATGACGACGGCTCCGCCGGGTTTTATCTCGTCGAGGTCGAGGCGCAGCGCGCGAGCGTGCCGTATCGGAGCCCCTTCGAGCATCGCAAGCCCGCGATGCAGCTCGAGACGGCCGTCGTCGTCGGCCCGAAGGGCGAGGAGGTCTACACGGACGAGCTGAACCGAATCAAGGTCATGTTCGTCTGGGACCGGCAGAGCGAAGGGCGCGAGAATGCGTCGTGCTGGATGCGCGTCGTGCAGTCCGATACCGGTGGCGGTTACGGCGCCGTTCATATTCCGCGCGTTGGCGAGGAAGTGCTGATCGGCTACATCGGCGGCGACTGCGACCGGCCGATCGTGATGCACCGCGTCTACAACGGGGCCGTCAAGCCGCAATGGCATAGCAACGGGATCCTGTCGGGTTTCCGCTCGAAGGAGTATGCGGGATCGGGGCACAACGAGATGGTGCTCGACGACGCGACCGGGCAGAACCGCGCGCGCCTGTTCAGCAGCAGCGCGAATTCGCTCCTTCATCTCGGCTATCTGATCGAGCAGAACGGCAACACGCGCGGCGCGTATCTCGGCTCGGGCTTCGATCTGCGCACCGACGCGTACGGCGCGATGCGTGCCGGGCAGGGCTTGTACGTGACGACGCATCCCAAGCAGGCGAACAGCCAGCCGCTCGACGTGAGCGAAGCGCAGCAGCAGCTCGTCAATGCGGAGGGGCTGATCGAGTCGATGTCGCAGGTCAGCGAGACGCACCAGGCGGAGAGTCTCGGCACCGGTCACGACGCGCTGAAGCAATTCACCGATGCGACGCGGAATAGCGTGCCGGGCGCGACGGCGGGCGGTGGCCGGACCGCCGGCGGCGGGACGGGGAACGCGAATGCGTTCAAGGAGCCGGTGATGCTGTTCGCCAGCCCGGCGGGGATCGGGGTAGCGTCGCAGCAGTCGGTGCATCTGGCAGCGGACCGACACGTCAACGTCGTCAGCGGTCAGAGCACGCATCTCGTCAGCGGCAAATCACTGGTGGCGAGCGTCAAGGCGAAGCTCAGTCTGTTTGCACAGAATGCGGGCATGAAGCTCTTTGCAGGGAAAGGCGCGGTCGAGATACAGGCGCAGAAGGACAACGTCGAGATGGTCGCGCAGAAGACCGTCAAGGTGCTGTCGGCGACGGCAACGGTCGAAGCCGCCGCAAAGGAAGAAATTCTGCTGACGTCAGGCGGCGCGTATGTCCGGATCAAGGGAGGCAACATCGAGATTCATGCGCCGGGCAAGATCGACGTGAAGGGCGGACAGCATGCGTTCAGCGGGCCGACGAGTATGCACAAGACATTCAAGGCGGAAGGCAAGAAGGCAGACATGCGGATTCGCTATGTGGATGCCGACGGCAACGTGCCGCACGGGGAGCCGATCAAGTTCGCGACCGAGGACGGGACCGAACATAGCGTCGCGCTCGACGCGGAAGGCCGGGCGGAACTGAAGAACATCGATTTTGACGAGTTCGTGGCCAGTCAGGTTAAACGAACGGGAGAGTGAACATGCCTCGGCCTCTTGTCCAACATAACGTTTGTATCGATCTGCCGGGTGAGCCGGTCAAGTGCGCGGCCGAGACGGAATTGACGGTGCTGTTGCGCAAGCATCGAGACGTGGTATTCGACATCAAGCTTCACCCGGGTGCGACGTATACCGTCACCACGACGCACCCTGATCGACCGACTGGGCGCTTTTACGACACCAGGCAGAAAGTGAATGTCGGCAAGACGACGTTCAAGGATGGGGAGCCGTGCCACATCTGGCTCGGCCGCACATTCGAGGGGAGTCTGGTTCTAAAGCAGGGTGAAAAGGTGCTCGGCCGCTATCCCGTCAGCAAGCTTGATTGCACGAAGGGTTGCACGGACGACCCGAAGGACAAGCCTGCACCGATGCTGATCATCCTGCACGATAATCAAAGTCTCGCGAAAGAGTTGAGTTCGATCGGGAGCGTGCCGCATGATGCACAACATCCTGCGACCTCGATACCGTCAACCAGGAGCGCTTCGGTCAAGGGCAATGATGCCGGGGCGAGGTTGCTCAACCCTGGACAATATGCATCGGCACCGATACCTTTTTCGGAGGCGAAAGCGACCCGGTCGAGAGACGTATTGCCTACGGTCCATGCGTTCAAAATCAAACAGACCAGTGGCTCGATGGTTCCTCCTGAACTCGTCGCGTTCTTTGCGAGTGGGGCGGAGTCGTTCAAATGGGATCCACTAGACACAATTTCCAGGAATTTCCTGACTGCCCAAGTTGCAGGTGGACTAGCGTATGGATGGGATACCTTTGGGCCGAATGGTCCATTGAAGGGATTCTGGAATCGCGTGTTCATCATTGTCCGCAACTCGAACGGCGAATTCACGATGTTCTTCCAGACATCCAGGAAGGAAAGGGATCTGCTGGGTTTTCTTCTGACTACATATCGGGCTAGATCAAAAGACGTCCAGGTCATGACGCTATTGGGTGGGACAGGATCTCTCTCCTCGGGTACGCGTGCAACTTGGGAAGCAGCCAACGCCGCAATCAATCTCAAGACGATGACCGGAAGGGCGATGGGGTTTGCCATCGCGATGGACACAATGGCGTGGATGCAGGACTACGAAACGGTCGATAAGAACGGTAAAAGGAAGCAGGATTTTGCGAACCTGCTCGCGACGATCGGAATCGATGTGGCGCAGATGTGGCTCGCGACCGTTGCTGCAACCGCGACGATTTCATTTGTATTCGCAGGTGGCGCCATGGTTGCGGGTGCGGCTATTACAGCGCCGGTTTGGATGATCGCGGTGGGGGCCGTCATAGTTACATGGACATTCAGCTATATCGTCGCTGCGCCGTTTAATCAGAAAGACGACGCAGGACAAAAGATTGGCGATCATCTCGCCAACATGATTCGTGGAGTCGGCGTTTTTCTGGAGGAGCGGTTGGCGAATGATTATCCGGCGACCTACTCTCAGTCGAAATGGGAGATTTTTCCGATGGGAGCAATTCCGTGAGGCAGGTCGAGCGAGAGCGTTTATATGATGGCGATGCAGAATTGAAAGGCAGAACGAGAATCGATGATCATGCCAAGCTCGCAATGATTTGTGGCGTACTTGGTCTTGTGCCACTAGCGCTTTACTGGATTGCGTTCAAAGCATTTCGATCTTCAAATCTTCCATGGCAAATCGCTCTGACAGTAGAGTTGACCTGTCCGGCGATCCTCTATGCACATTATCTATTGAATCGTCGCGCGAAGCGCTTGTACTGGGAGGGCATCGCGGCTCTCTTCGGGGCATTGCCCATCTGGATGGTCATGGGATCGCACTGGTTGTTCTATTTTGGGTTTGCTCCGATGCCGGCTAGCATCCGTGCGCCCGCGCTTTTGTTTTGCATTGGTATTACCGTGGCTTCGATAGTAGTGACCTGGAAAAATTATCGACGTGCGACGGAGCAGTTAGGGTTGGTCGGGCGGATGATTGTTGTCGAGCCGGACACGATTATATTTCCCGATACATTGGACCGTGGTGTCTCAATGTTTCGGAGATCGTGGCGTTGGCTGCCGGCTCCGCCGATTTGGCTGATTTCACTGATCGGTTCGGCTGGTACTGCATACGCGATGCTTGCGGGGCGCTTATATGAGGCATCGGGTGGTCCTCACATCCTGTTCATGATGCTATCGGTCATTGGATTTCCATTTTCTTGTCTCATCGTCGGGCACTTCTTTGTACGGTTGGCATATTTCCACATTTATCTGCCACTCAAACTGGAACGTGAAACCGGAAAAAGGGTAATTCTTGGGCAGTAAGGGGGGTGATTGCGCGAGCAGGATGGTGGCGTGCGATTTGACGGAGCAACGAACGAAGACCTTTCTGGATTACCTGAAACAGGTACGCGATCAGTGAATGCCCGGGCTACGCGCTACGGCGGTCGGCGGCCTCACATGGGCGGGCGCGACCAAGCGTGATCCGAAACCAGTCAGCACGTCCCCCGATCACGAACCACTGACGCGATTCCGTGCACGCCGCGCTTTCCGATTCATCGACGGCTTTTTGCGCTCCTCAATCCACGGCAGCAGCGAAATACCCACCGCACACAGCATCAACCCGCCAACCGGAGCGAACAGACCGAATCCGATTTCCCGTACCCACGCCCCGCCCACCACCGCTTCGTTGCGCCGCGCAATACCCGGAAACATCGACGAAACGCGCAGGCCGTCGTTCGCGGCCGCGTTGCAGTACGTCTTCGTGAACGCAACAAGCTGTTCGTGGCTGATGTTCGAGGCGGCCGAACGCGAGTACACCGGCGACCCGGCAGGCTGCCACGTCGTCTCGTACTGCTGCATCTGCCCCGCGCCATAGCGGAAGAGGGCGCGCGCCTCCCATGTCACACTGGATTTGCCATATCGCAGCGACACCTCACATCGCTCGACAACGGCGGGGACGTGAGGCCACGCACGAGCGCGAACGAGGATGGCCGAATTGATCGTGGCAGCTGCACCCGCCAGCACGAAGAACCCACCGACGACCAGAAGAATGGCCGACCGCAAGCAGCGCAGTGCGTATTTCACTGGAATATGGCTGGATTCAGTAGTCGGTCGGCCCGGCGACCGGCGCGTTGATACAGCGGAGTAGATGGGCGTGCGCAATCCGCGGAACGAGTCTGCCGGTATCGTGCCCCCGGCTCGCCATGTCGCGGAATCGCCGCTTACTGCCCCACCCGAAACTCGATCCGTCGATTCCTCGCCCGTCCCTCCGCCGTATCATTCGGCGCAATAGGCTGATCCGGGCCGACCCCCGTCGTCGTCATCTGCTGCGGCGGGATGCTCTTCGTGATCAGATACCCCTTCACCGCATCCGCGCGCGCCTGGCTCAGCGCGATGTTCGACGTCCGGTTCCCCGAGTTGTCGGTGTGGCCGATGATGTCGACCGTGCGGTTCTGCAACTTCGACAACGCGGCCGCCATCTGATCGAGAATCTGCCTGCCTTGCGGCGTGAGCGTCGCGCTGCCCGTCTCGAACTCGATCGTGCGGTTCGCGAGTGTCTGATCGAGCAGCCCCTGCTCGGACGCCGACACGCGCAGCCCGTTCTTGATCGTATACGTCGGGTTCAGCGTGTTCGCCATGTCGCTCGCGAGCTGCTGGCGCTGCGCTTCGTTATGCACCTCGCCCTTCACCTCGATCTGCGTGCCGTTGATCTTCAGTTGCCCCTTGCTGATCTGCTTGAGCTGCGCGCCGAGCAGTTTCTGCACGTTCGCGCTCCAGTTCGGCGGCGTCGCGACGTCGCCGACCTCGATCTGGTCGACCACGTTCGCCGCGCCGTAGGTGTCGCGCAGCTTCTGCAGCACGGCGGCCTTGGTCGCCTCGTCGGGCACCTTGCCGCCGGCCACCACCTGGCCGGGCGTCGCGTTCGCGGGCGGCGGCGCGATCGTGCCGGCCGTGCCGTGCACGACCGTGCCGGACCCCGCGGCCGGTGCGGCGGCGGGGTTGGAATTCGCGGGCAGGGCGGCGGTCGCGACCGTGCCGTTGCCGACCGGCGTGACGGTCGCGCCGCCCGTGTTCTGCGCGTAGGCCGCGCCGCTGCCGATGAAGCCGGCGGCGACGAGGGCGGCCACGAAGGGCGAGAAGCGCGAGAAGTGCGACAAGCGCGCGCGGCGGATGTGAATCGTGCGTTGCATCCGGTCAGCCTCCGATGAACGCTTCGCGGAATGCGTCGATGGCGACGCGCAGCGAGAGTTGCGGTTGGTCGAGGTAGCTGACGAGCTTGCTGATCTGGTGATCGTTTTGCGCATGGGCGTCGATCCACTCGGGATCGTCGATGTCGATGTTGTGGGCGGCGTAGGTCTGCGGGTCGACGACGCTCAGCAGCGTCTTCGAAGACGCACCGTTGAAGCCGATGATCAATCGCTCGCGCTCGGCGATCGAGCCGATGAAGATCGCGAGCTCGAAGTCGGCCTGCGCGACGAACGGTGCGATCAGTTCGAGCCAGAACGCGGCGACGAGGCTGCGATAGAACGGATCGACCGGCAGCGGCAGCGTGAGGCCGCGCTCGATGTGCGACGAACCGCTCTGCATCACGGGCCGCAACAGCGAGCCGAGCGCGAGCATCGCGCCGCGCAGCCGGACCGGATGGCCGCTTTCGAGCAGCATCTGCTGCAGGCCGTACAGCGACTGGTGTTCGATGAAGTCGTTGAAGGTGCCGTCATGCGACGTGCCGGGGCCGCCGACGTCGATCGGCACCTGCGTGTCGCCGAGCGCCTGCAGCGCGCCGGGCGGCTCCTCCTTGGCCAGCAGCGGCGGGATCTGCGCGGCGACGCGCGACCACAGCCGCGCGAACGCGAGCGGGCTGCGCGCGAGGAACGCGAGCGGCCGGTCGACTTCCAGCGCGGTCGCGCCGAGGAACGGGAAGCGGCGCATCGACACATCGTGGCTCGCGACCATGTGGCCGGCGATGGCGAGCTTGCTGCGCGAGCCGAGGAACGCGAAATGCATCGGCTTCGCATCCTCGTAGACGATCTTCCAGCGCGGATCTTCCGCGAGCAGTTCGAGCGCCTGCGCGATCCAGCGATCGAGCGTCTGCAGCAACTGCGGATTGTGCGGGCTCTTCACGAAGTCGCCGCGCGACGGAATCTTGCCGAAGTAGGCGATCTGCGCCTGAACGGTTTGCGTCATTGCGCCCCCTGTGCATTCGTTGCGGTGGCGGCCGTGACGGCCGGTGCCGCGGCCGGCGCGCCGTTGCCGGCCTGCGTCGCGTTCTGTGCCGCGCCCGCGCTCGCGTCGGCGACCGACGACGGCAGCTGCAGGCCGCGCAGGCTCTGCTGCTGCGGCTGGTCGCCGCCGCCGCCCGTCGGCTGCGACGTGCTGATGATGCGCATCGTCACCGACACGTTCACGCTGCCCTGGATCCACGTGAGGTCGAAGGTGCCGTCCGGACGGCGCTTGCGCTGCGCGGAGTTGATCAGCTTCTCGAGACCGTAGCGGCCCGGCTCGTTGACGAGCTGCACCGTGCGGCCGTCGAAGGTCGTCGCGGACAGCGTCGCGCCCGGCGAACCCTGCGGGTTCGGCCACACGAAATTGGTCCACTGCGGCGGCGTGTTGCGGTAGCGCAGTTGCTGGCCGTCGATCGCGATCGTGTATTCCGTCGTGCCCGTGCTCGGCTGCGGCAGGATCTGGAACACGGTCTGCGGTTCGGCCGCCGCGGCCGCGCCGCCTGCGGCGCCGCCGGCGAGCGGAGCGACCCAGCGCGCGAAGCCGTTCGTGAAGTCAGGCGTGAGGCCGATGCCCATGTCGCCCCACGTGCGGGCCGCGAGCGTGTCGCCGCGTCGCACCGCGAGCGGGCCCAGCGTCGTGCCGACGAACTTGGCGATCGCACCGTCCGGGCCGAACACCTGCGCGATTTCGCCTGCGCCGGCCTCGACCTTCGCATTCGCGGCGAACGGGTACTTCGTCGCGAGCGAGCTCTGGAACGGCTGGTAGACCTGCGCGTTCCACACCTTGTTGACTTCGGCGCTGGCCGGCTGGATCACCACCGAGAACGCCTGCATCAGCGGGCGTACCAGCAGCGGTCGCAGCGACTTGCGTTGCGAATCGGTGAGGCCGGTCAGCATCTGCTCGTCGACGAACTTCAGCGAATCGGCGAGTTCCGAGCCGTTGCCGTCGAGCGTCTGCTGCATCAGCTGGCGCGCGCCGGGGCCGGGGTCGCCCTGGTTCTTGATCACGTTGAAGCGCGTGCGCACCTTCGACAGCGAATCCATGTAGCCCTTGAGCATCGACGTGCCGTCGTGCGTCGCGACGATCCGCGCGAGCCCGATGAACTCCTGGCCGATCGGACCCATCGGCACCTCGGCCGGATTGCCGTTGATGTCGATGTTCGCGGCCGCCATCTGGCCGGCCTGCGAGCGCGTGAACAGTTGCTTGACCCAGTTCACGACACCCGTCTGCGCCTTCTTGATCGTCACGTTCGCGAGCGACGGGTTGTCCCACGACGTCTGGTCGTACGCGGTCTCGAGGATCTTGCGGATCGGCGAATCCTGCGGGTCGCCGAGGCGGTTCATCCCGTCGACGGCCTGGCCGAAGCTGCTGAAGCCCTGCACCGCGATGCCCTGCATGAACTTCTGCCAGTGCTGCGCGTATTCGGTCTTGTACATCCCGACGAGGGTCTTCTGGATCTGCTCGGGGCTGCCTTCCAGCGTCAGGTCGTCCTGCGTCGACGTGTTCAGCACCCAGTCCTTCGCCTGCAGCTCCTTGGTCGCCGCGTCGCGGATCGCCGGCTGCACGTAGTCGAACCAGGCTTCACGCGTGAACGTCCCCGGAATCGCGTAGCTGCCGGCGACCAGCCCCTGGTTGCCGTCGCCGACGATGCGCGCGATGGTCATCGGCGCGAAGCGGGTCGACGCGCGGGCCTTGATTTCCTCGTAGACGCGCTGGCGGGCCGGCATGCCGCGCACGACGCGGCGCAGGTTCTCGCGGGTCTGGTCGACGAGCGCGAGGTTCGCGTCGATCATCGGCCAGTCGTCGTCGGTCACGCGCGACAGATAGAACGAGATCATGCGCTCGGCGCTCTTGATCATCTCGTCGCGCGGCATGTTGCCGCGATTCGTCTCGAGCCAGCCGCGCCAGAAGCGGGCGAGCTGGTCGGTCAGGTGCGCCTGTTCGACATGACGCTTGTCGGACAGCATCAAGTAGGTCTTCAGCGCGTTGTACGCGTCCTGCACGTTGGTCGGCGACGCGTCGCTGTACAGCCCGCCCTGCGGCGCAGCCGGCTGTTGCGGCGCGGCGGCCGTCGCGGCGGAGGCGCCTTGCGCGGCGCCGGCCGGCGGTGCGGCGCCCGGCGGGTTCGTCGAGACCGGCACCGCGCCGCCCTGCACCGCACCCGATTCGGGCGGGCGCGTCATCGGCACGAGCTGTTCGGGGTGCGCGTTCACGTCCTTCATGAACGACGCGAGGTTCTGCGAGACCGGCGCGAGCAGGATCTGGCGCACGCCGTTGTAGTACTCGGTCAGCAGATGCTGCTCGAGACGGTCGCCCTGGTACAGGCCGAGCGACACCGATACCGGCTTGTCGCGGCGGAACTGCTCGAGCTGTTCGATCCGGTCTTCGAGGATGTCCATCGCCTGCAGGCGCGACTGCAGGTCGTTGCGGCCCTGCTGAAGGCGCGTGACGTTGTCGAGATCGGCCTGCACGTTCGCGACGAGCTGCTGGTTGCCGATCGTCGACCAGGTCCAGCCGCCGAGTGCGAGCGCGAGGGCCGCGACGAAGCCGAAGAAGGTCGCGTAGCGCAGCCGGGTCTTGGTCGGGCTAGCGAACTGCCGCACGGTCTGGCGGTCCGCGAAGATCACCTTCGAGAACAGGTCGCGCAGGAAGAAGCCGTTCTTCGAGAACGCGCTGTGCGGTTTCGGCAGCGCGTTCGCGTCGAGGCCGAAGCGGTGCGCGATGCGCTGCGCGGCGGCGCTGTTGGTTTCGCCTTCCTGCAGCGCGCTGGTGAAGTAGAAGCCGCGGAAGATCGGCTTGTACTGGAACGGGTTGTTCTCGAACAGCGTCGCGAGGAACGCGCGCAGCGACGGCTTGATCGTCGAGAATTCGAGCGGGAAGCTCAGCTGACCCGGCGACAGCTGGTTGCCGCGCGACAGCGACAGCTGCGCGACGCTGATTTCCTTCAGCCCTTCGTACAGCTCCTCGAAGCGCTCGTCGAACAGCGCGACGACGTCACGCTTCTCGTCCGGCTCGTAGGGCAGGGTGGCGCCCCACACGCGGTCGTACTCGTGCTTGTCGCTGCTGCTGAAGAATTCGGTGAAGCCGGTGATCAGGTCGGCCTTCGTGAACATCACGTAGACCGGCGCGAACACCTCGAGCTTTTCGGTCAGCTCCTGAACGCGCTGACGGAGGTTTTTCGCGAGGTTGATCGCAAATTCGGGGCGGTTGCCGGTGAGTTCGGCGATGCTCGCGGTGACGATGATGCCGTTGATCGGCGCCTTCGGACGGTAGCGTTTCAGCAGGCCGAGGAAGCCGAGCCATTCGCTGCGGTCTTCCTCGTGCACCGAGTAGCGGCCGGCCGTGTCGAGCAGGATCCCCTCGGTCGTGAAGAACCAGTCGCAGTTGCGCGTGCCGCCGATGCCGTGGATCACGGCGCTGTTCTTGTCCGCGAACGGAAACTGCAGGCCGGAGTTCAGCACGGCGCTGCTCTTGCCCGCGGCCGGGTTGCCGATCACGATGTACCACGGCAGTTCGTACAGCGCGGAGCCGCCCGACACCTGACCGATCTTCGACGTCTTGATCGTCTTCACCGCGTCGGACAGGCGCGTGCGCAGCACGTCGAGGTCGGCTGTCTTCGAGTCGGGCGCAAGCGCGGCCGCGGCCGGCGCGGCGATCTTGCCGGTTTCCGCCTGCTCCTCCAGCACCTGGCCGAGTTGCTGGTTCGCGCGCTTCACGCGCCAGCGGCGCCACAACGCGACGCCGAGCCACAGCACGAGGATCGCCGCGAAGGCGAGCGCCGCCCACAGGAGCGGCAGCTGCAGCATGTCGGCGACGATGAAGAGAATCGCCGCTAGCGCGACGATCCCGACAATCGAGAGCGTACGCGGATGAGTCAGCACGTTGAGGATGCGTTGCATAGGACGTTCAGGTTCCGGTGCGATTCAGTGAGGCGACGCAGGCGCGCCGAGCGGCAAGGGTGGCGCTGCGATGTGTCGCCATGCTGTCAAACGGGATGAAGGGGGCTGGCATCAATGCGCCCGCGGCATCGGAGAAGGCGCGCGCAATAACGAAAGGACGCTGTGAGAATTAAAACGGATGCGGCGGCCTGAAAAAATCGCGCACCGGAATGCCCGATCGATTGCGCCGCCCAAATCGTTTCCTGCCGGGTGATTAAAAAGCCCCATGCCGCCCTCATTATTTCTTGTTCGGCAGCCGTGACTAGCTGCCGCGTCCCAGTTTAAAACCGGGTTTATGGTATTCCACGTGCCCGAGATCCATCATCTTCCATCGGCCGCCCCAGGTCAGTCCGACCTGCTCGGCAACCTGGCCGTACAACTGGTAGCCGCGCATCGCCCACGGATCTTTCTCGGAAATGACCAGCTTGCCGTCGCGCAGGAACGCGTTGTCCGTCGCGAGCCCGAACTGGTGGTAACTCTGGAAGGCCGCCGCATTGGTCACGTTGGTGCCCATCTGCGCGAGCCGGTTCTGCCGTTCCGGACTCCGATAACCTTCCAGCAGCGCCATCTCGTAACCATATTGTTCGTGCATGATCTTGTAGACCAGCAGCAAACGCGTACGGAAATCGGGATCCAGCAGGTTCCAGTCGCGGCTCGCATCCTTCAGCGCCGGCCGCACCTGTTCGACTTCCTTCGTGGCAAAGACTTCCGGCGGCAACGGCGGCGGCGGCACGAGTTGTTCGCCCTGCAACAGCGCGGCGATCTTCTCGTCGGGCACGCGCGCCGTGTCGTCGTACTGAAATAATTGCCGACCGCGTAACGCAATGGCCACCAATGGCGGCGTCGCAAGAATACCTGCCGACACCATAATCATCAAGCGCCGCCGAACCAGTAAATTTTGCACGCCACTTAATGCGCCGCGCGTCGCGGTTGCCGATTTAACAATTTGACTGCGCGTGCGTGCGGCGCGATCGTTCGCGCGGCGCGTCATGCGGCCGTGAAACTGGGCCACGGATTCGAAAACGGTCGCCCGGATACCCGGTAAAAGCAACAGGGCCGCGACCGCGACGGCGAGGGCGAAATAGGCGACGAGTGCGACGGCAATCAAGGAAATCCCCGGAAATTGGAATTGATTGTGTTTTGCAATGCTTGCTCTTAGAATCAGGCTGCCTTGAGAGGCCGGGCTATATTATCGCGGTGAATTAAACCAGGATTCAATGAGACGCTGAATGAGTGCGCCGGAAAATTCAAATTCGAAAACCCCGCCCAGCCTGCTGTCCGATACCAAACCGGCAGGCGGGGGTGGGCCGCAGCAATCGCGCATTCTCGCGAATCTGGAAGGACGTGTCACGCCGCCAGCCGAGGCCCCGCGCCGTTCGCTGAAGGGGCCGATCGCGGCCGTCGTCGCGCTCGTGGTCGCCGTCGGCGGCTGGGGCGCGTGGCGCTGGCAGCAGCAATCGGGCGAGCAGGCCGTCGTGGCCGCCGCGCCCGTGCCGGCACCGGCGAAGGCCGAGACGGCCAGCGGTGCCGCCGCGCAGGTCGCGCAGAATGCAGCGTCGGCCGCGCCCGCCGCGCAACCCGCGACGATCGTCAATGACGATGCCGCGTCCCAGACCGTTGCGTCCGCATCCTCTGCGTCGGGCGCGGACAGCAGCCGCTTGTCGCGCGCGCTCGCGAGCGGTGCCGACGATGCGTCGGGCGCAGCCACGGCAGGCGCCGCCGCCACGACGGCCGCCGCCGCAGCAGCAGCGACGAAAACGGCGAAGGCCGACACCGCGAAGGGCGACAAGGTCGCCGCACGCGGCAAGGCCGAAACGAAGGCGGATGCCCGCAAGCATCACAAGGAACAGCAGGCTGAACTCGCGCAGGCGAAGAAGCGTCGCGAAGCGACGACCCGTACCGCGAGCGCGAAGGCGTCCGGCAAGGACGACCCGGATGCGGATCTGCTCGCCGCGCTCGTCGCACGCACGAAGCCGGCCGACAAGAAGGCCGCCGCACAGAAGGGGCAGGCCGTGCCGAACAAGGCCGCCGCCACGACGGGCGGTTCGCTCGCATCGCGCGTGAAGGATTGCTCGGAGCGCGGCTTCTTCGAGGATCAGCTGTGCCGCTGGCGCGTCTGCGACGGCCATTGGGGCAAGGATCCGGCCTGCCCTACCGCCGCGCAGTCGGAGCCGCGGCAGTAATCCAAGGCTTCGCGCCGGCTCGCTTATCGCACATGCGCCGCCCAACGGGCGGCGCATTGCTTTTTGGGATAGGCTGACGAGGCCGGGACGGGGCGTATGTGACAGTGTCACGAGAACGTCACATCCGTCGGGCATACGTTTCGTTTCATTTCCCGGCGTGGCGCCGCGATGCGCGATGCGCGGCGCGGCGCGCGCCGCACGACCTTCGACACGATGGACCTGATCGTACAGACTTACGGTGCCGATACGTCCGGCATGGTATGCGGATTCCGCTTCGTCCCGGGCGGAGCGGGCGTGATGCTCGACGCCGAAGCGGCCGCTGCATGGCTGCGCACGTGCCGCGAGCGCGATGCGAGCGCATCGGACGATTTCGTCTGGCTGCACTTCAATCTCGCGCACGGCGCGAGCGAGCGCTGGATGCGCACGCACCTCGGATTGCCCGACAGCTTCTTCGAATTCCTGCACGAAGGGTCGCGCTCGACGCGCATCGAGCAGGAGGACGGCGCACTGCGCGCGATCGTCAACGACGTGATGTTCAATCTCGAACTGACGCCGTCGGAAATCGCGACGCTGTTCGTCCACGTCGAACGGCGCATCATGGTCACCGCGCGCCTCAAGCCGCTGCGCTCGGTCGACACGCTGCGCGCGGGCGTGCGCGACGGCGAGCGGTTCCGGTCGCCGGTCGAGCTGCTCGTGCACCTGCTGCACGACCAGGCCGACCTGCTGATCCAGATCATGCGGCGCACGAGCGTCGACGTCGATCGCATCGAGGATCGCTTCCTGTCGCAACGGCTCACGTCGAATCGCGTCGAACTCGGCGCGATGCGCCGCACGTTGACGCGCCTGCAGCGCATGCTGGCGCCCGAGCCCGGCTCGATCTTCCGGCTGCTCGCGAAACCGCCCGCGTGGCTGCATCCCGAAGACGTGCAGGAGCTGCGCGAATCGACCGAGGAGTTCTCGCTCGTGCTCGCCGATCTGTCGGGGCTCAACGAGCGGATCAAGCTGCTGCAGGAAGAGATCGGCTCGCGGCTCGACGAGCAGAACAACCGGACGCTGTTCACGCTGACGCTCGTCACCGTGGTCGCGCTGCCGATCAACATCGTCGCGGGCTTCTTCGGGATGAACGTCGGCGGCGTGCCGTTCTCCGAGAACAAGCACGGCTTCTGGCTGATGGTGCTGCTCGTCGCGGGCTTTACCGCGCTCGCCGCATGGTGGGCGTTTCGTCGGCGCGACGATCGCTAGCCGTTGCCGGTGCGGCGCGAGCGGACCCGACAAAAAAACAGGCCCCGCATGCGGGGCCTGCCGAAGGACGTGAGGACTTGAACGCCGGCCGGCGCCGCGAACCGCGCGGCACCGGCCGGCCGGACAACGTTACTGAACCAGCGTCTTGCGCGGCTTGAACATGCCCTGATAGCGCAGCGACGGACGTTCCTTCGCCGTCGGCGCGATGCCGCCGAAGCTCGGCGTCTGGCGCAGCTTCATCGCGGCCGGCGAAGCGACCGAGCCGATCGACGTCGAACGCGAAGCCGGCGCGAGGTTGTTCGCGACGAGCAGCGCGGCCTCGCTCTTCAGGTTCGCGAGCAGCACCGGATCGGTCGAGCCGTTGACCTGCGTGAGCAGGCCGCTCCACGCGGCGTCGCTGTAGTTCACGACGTAGTAGTCGAGACCGCTCGGATCCGCGACCACGCCCGTGCAGCCGTCGATCCGCGTCTGCGCCTGCGTATCCTTCAGCGCGAGCGTCGTGTGTTTCGCGAGACCCTGGCCGTACGCGAGCGTGATCGGCACCGTCCATTGCAGGCCCGGATACGCGTTCTTGTTCGGGAACGGCTGCTGTTTCAGCGTGACGATCGTCTGGTTCTTCGTCATATCGCACTGCGTGTCGAGCGAGATCAGCGGCACGCCCGTCTGGCGCACGTAGCTGTCGCCGATCGGGCCGACCGACTGGCCGCTCGCCTTCGACAGCGCATCCCACAGGCGCTTCGGCGTGCCGTTGCCGAACGAGTAGTCGACCAGATACTGCTGCAGGCCCTGGCGCAACGTCTGCTCGCCGAGATAGTTCTCGAGCGTCTTCAGCACGTGGCCGCCCTTGTCGTACGTGAACGCGCTCGCGCTCAGCACGAAGTCGTTCGACGCCCAGTCGTTGAAGTTCGGCGCGACCGGGAACGCGTTCGGGCCGATGTCGCGATTGATCACGCGGTACTTGTTCTTCACCTGATCGAGCCAGCTGAACTCGTCGGGGAAGAACTGGATCGTCGTCTTCGTCTCGAAGAACGTCGCGAACGACTCGTTGAGCCAGACGTTGTCCCACCAGTCGGTCGTGACGAGGTCGCCGAACCACTGGTGCGCGACTTCGTGTGTCAGCACCTCGTTACCGTAACGCGACATCGGCTGGCCCGGCTGCGGCAGGATGTCGTCGGCGAATTCGAGGATCGACCCCCAGTTCTCCATCCCGCCGAAGTTCAGGTCCTTCTGCTCCTTGAACGCGTCGTTCGCGGCGACCGTATCGAACTTCGTCAGCGGCAGCGGGATGCCCGTGTAGCGGTAGTAGTAATCGAGCGCCTGCTTGGTGCGGTCCATCGCGGGCTTCGCCCAGTCGCTCATGCCCGGCGGCGTGAACACGCGCAGGTGCAGGCCGCCCTTGCCGCCCGGCAGCGGGCTCGAGAAATCGTCCTCGTAGGTGTCGAACATGCCGCCGCCGAAGAACAGCAGGTACGACGGCATCGGCGGGGTCTTCTCGAACTGCACGAGCTTGTAGCCGCCGCCGACGTTGGTCGCCGGCTTCTCGGCCGCGTTCGACACGACGCGCCAGCTTTGCGGCACTTCGGCCGTCACTTCATAGGTCGGACGGAACGCCGGCTCGTCCCAGCCCGGGAACCATTGGCGCGACAGGTTGGTTTCGCCTTGCGTGAGGATCGCGCCGCTCGTCTTGCCGTCGGTGCCCTTCAGGTCGACGCGGAACACGCCTTCCGCGGCCGAGCAGCCCGGATACGGATCGTCGCCGCAACTGCCGCCCGTCTGCGTGGCCGGATCGTCGTACGACTTGAAGTTGATGATGCCCGACCACTCCATGTGCAGCGAATAGTTGCCCGGCGCGATCGTGCCGGCCGCGGGGCGCAGCTGGTAGAAGTCGCCCTTGTCCTGCGGCGTCGCGATCAGCTGGATGTTGCCCGGCTGCAGCGTGATGCGGCCGTTCGTGAACTTGATCCGGTGGCCGGCGATCACGATGTTGTTGACCGGCTTCAGCACCTTGATTTCGACGTCGGCGCGCCCGTCGAACGCGTCCAGCGCGTCGTTCGGGCGGAACCACAGCCGGTAGTTGACCGGCACCACGGTGTCCGGCAGCTCGACAGGCGACACGCTCTTGTCGACGTTGGAGGCACTCGGCGGCGTGTTGGCGGCGGGCGCCGAGCCCGAGTGCGGCGCGCCGGCCGAGCTGAGTGCGGAAGCCGAGCCCACGCCGCCGTCGTCGCCGCCGCAACCGGCGAGTACGAGTGCGGCGACCAGCGGTAGATAACGCATCTTGTGAATGTTGATCGACATGACTGAAACCTCGATTGTTGAAAGAATCGTTCAGTGCTGCGAAAACGCCGGCAAAGACAATCCCTCGCCGTTAATCAGCGGCGATGAGAAATGCCAATGACGGATTATTCGAAAAGACGGTCAGTCGACTACGTGAAGGTAATCATCGTTTACTGCCCCCTCTGTGTTTCCGGATGTCGGTTAACTTGCCGGTTCAAAATGGCCGTGCGCGTGTTGTACTGAATTGATTTCGCGCGCACGACACGCGGCTGCCCGCCCTGCACGGGCGTGCATTCCCTTTGAACCGACGACCCACGGGGCTGGCCGTACCAGGCCGCCGGACGGAAGGACGGCGTGTCGCCGTTCCGTAAAATCGCCGTCATGCGGCATCAAGGTTTGTCGGCCTGCTCGAAGGATGCGTAAATATACTTGATGGTTTTGGGTTAAGGAAACGAAAAAATTAGAAAGTGACTCAATTGAATTTTCCATGTGCCATTGAATGCCGGCGGGCATTAATTCACTTTCCGTTTAGTCGCCGCTTTCCGTAGTTTTAATCTATTAACGATCGCGGCGCTACGCGAAAACTACGAAGTCCGGGGTGGCGGGGGCGCGCTCGGTACAATGCATCGACGACCTGTCGATCGATTGCCGCAAGGAGGCCAGCCGATGCCACGAGCCCTGTTCCTTACCGCGCCGCTGCGCGCCGTGCTGCTGCTGTTCGCCGCCGCCTTCGTGCTCGGCGGTTGCGCGGGCTTCACGCGCGAGCCCGTGAGCGTGTCCGTCGCCGGGCTCGACCCGCTGATCGGGCAGGGCCTCGAGATGCGCTTCAGCCTGAAGCTGCGCGTGCAGAACCCGAACGACGCGCCGATCGAGTACGACGGCATTTCGGTCGCGCTCGACCTGAACGGCACGCCGTTCGCGAGCGGCGTCAGCGATCGCTCGGGCGTCGTGCCGCGTTTCGGCGAGACGGTGATCGACGTGCCGGTTTCGGTCTCGGCGTTCGCCGCCGCGCGGCAGGCGTGGAACCTGCCCGGTGCGGCGGCCAGCGGCGAGCTGCCCTACGCGCTGCGCGGGCGGCTCGCGGGCGGTGTGCTCGGCAGCGTGCATTTCCGCGACGCGGGCACGTTGCGCATGCCGACGACGCCGGGATGGGGCGGGTAGATGTGCCGGCAACGTCGGCCAAATGTCACGAAAAGTTGACGAATTGACAGTCTTCAACAGTCTGCTTGGCGGAAGTTGGATTGTGGTGGTTGCGGCTCCTACACTGGTCAATGTCCGAGGGTCGGACGTTCTTTTAGGAGAGTAAGCACATGGCTGCAAAGTTCGAGATCAAAAAGGCGACGAACGGTCAGTACTTCTTCCATTTGAAGTCGGCGAATGGCGAGATCATCCTCGCGAGCGAGCGGTACGAGGAGAAGCGCGGCGCGCAAACCGGCATCGCTTCCGTCCGCGAGAATGCGCCGCTGGACGAACGTTATGAGCGGAAGGTTGCGCACAACGGCGAGTACATGTTCAATCTGAAGGCCGCAAACCGCCAGGTTATCGGTACGAGTGAAACGTACAAGAGCACGCAAGGCCGCGACAACGGGATTGCTGCCGTCAAGCGCGACGCGCCCGACGCAGAGACTTTCGATCTCGCCTGATAGACGATCGTGCCGCGGCAAACGCCTTCGGGCGGGCGCCGCGGCCCCCGTTTTTGCGAGGCCGGACAAAGCGCGGTATGGTGTCGTCCGCGCGGTGAATTCTCGCCGCCTGTCTGAAGCCAACCGTAGCCGAGCTCGCGTGACCGATTTCCCCGTTTTCCACTGGACCGACGCCGACGGCGCCGAACATGCCGTGCGCTGGCGCTCCGAAGCCGGCGTGCAGCCGCCGAAGCGCGCCGTGCCGGCCGACGACCGCCTCACCGCCGATGCCGCGTACCGCCTCGCATGCGAGGGCACCGCGCTCGTCTGGCAGGGCGACTTCCAGAATGCGCGCCAGCTCGTGCAGGCGATGGCCCGCCGCGTCGAACGCAAGCCGAAGAAGGCGAAGGCCGCGGCCGGCGCCGACGCATTCAACCTGCACCGGCTCGCGCAATCGCAGCGCGCCCGCACGCTCGGGATGCTGCTGATCCCGCTCGATGCCGACTACACGATCCCGCTGCGCCGCGCGCCCGACGTGCGCGCCGCATGCGAGGAAGCGTACGGGCCGGGCGGCGCGCCGTCGGTCGTGTCGCTGCGCGAACTGCTCGGTCTCGTCGGCGCGCACGAATGGCGCAAGAAGGGCGTGCCGATTCCGGCGCTCGGCGGTGCGCCGATCCATCCGCATTACGGCGTGTTTTCGCCGGTGCGCGGCGAATACGTCGAGCTCGTCGCGCGTGCGCCGCTGCCGGCAACGTCGCTCGCATTTGACATCGGTACCGGCACCGGCGTGCTCGCGGCCGTGCTCGCATCGCGCGGCGTCGAGCGCATCGTCGCGACCGATCAGGATCCGCGCGCGCTAGCATGCGCACGCGAGAACATCGCGCGGCTCGGCCACGCCGATCGCGTCGAGGTCGTCGAAGCCGACCTGTTTCCGGCCGGCCGCGCGCCGCTCGTCGTGTGCAACCCGCCGTGGGTGCCGGCTCGCCCGAGCGCGCCGATCGAATACGCGGTCTACGATCCCGACAGCCGCATGCTGCGCGGGTTCCTCGCCGGGCTCGCCGAGCATCTCGAACCGGGCGGCGAAGGCTGGCTGATCCTGTCCGATTTCGCCGAGCATCTCGGCCTGCGGCCGCGCGACACGCTGCTGCAATGGATCGATGAAGCCGGTCTCGTCGTGCTCGGCCGCGAAGACATCCGCCCCGCGCATCCGAAGTCGACCGACGCGGACGATCCGCTGCACGCTGCACGCCGCGCCGAGCTCACGTCGCTCTGGCGGCTCGGCGCGCGGGCCTGATCGCGCATTTTCGGTAAACTGTCGCCATTCCTCACGAATTCACGCCGCCGGGCCGTGGTCACCCGACCATGGCCCGGCGCCGCTTCACGATGTCGAACAAGACCTACGAAATCCGTCCGGAGCAGTCCGTCGAGCTGTTGAAGGAACTGCACATCCTGACCCGCGACGGCAAGCTGAACCAGGACAGCCGCCGCAAGCTGAAGCAGGTCTATCACCTGTTCCAGTTCATCGAGCCGCTGCTCGCGAGCGTGCAGGCCGACAAGGGCGCCGTCACGCTCGTCGATCACGGCGCCGGCAAGTCCTATCTCGGCTTCATCCTGTACGACCTGTTCTTCAAGCAGCAGCCGGGGCACGGCACGCCGGCGTTCGCGTCGCACGTGTACGGCATCGAGACGCGCGAAGAGCTCGTCACGCGTTCCACCGAACTCGCCGCGCGACTCGGCTTCGGCGGGATGTCGTTCCTGAACCTGTCGGTTGCCGACTCGATCACGTCGCCGAAGCTGCCCGAAACGGTCGATGTCGTGACCGCGCTGCATGCATGCGACACGGCGACTGACGACGCGATCCGTTTCGCGCTCGCGAAGCGCGCGCAGCACATCGTGCTGGTGCCGTGCTGCCAGGCGGAGGTCGCGGGCGTGCTGCGCAGGAACAAGGGCAAGTCGCTCGCGAATGCGCTGACGGAAGTGTGGCGGCATCCGCTGCATACGCGCGAATTCGGCAGCCAGATCACCAACGTGCTGCGCTGTCTGCAACTCGAGGCGCACGGCTACCAGGTCAGCGTGACCGAGCTGGTCGGCTGGGAGCACTCGATGAAGAACGAGCTGATCATCGCGCAGTACAAGAACCTGCCGCGCCGCAAGCCCGGCGAGCGGCTGAACGAGATCCTCGGCATGTTCGGGCTCGCCGAACTGAACGAGCGCTTCTTCGTGCCGGCGCCCGCGGCGGCGGAAGGCGAGACCGTCGAGCCGGCAGCAGACTGAGGCCGACTGACGCGCGCGGCCCGTCGGCCGCGCGGTAGCCGGCCGTCGCGCGACGCGTCAGACGTCGTCGCCCGGCCGGCGCATCCATTCACGCCAGCCGTCGTGGCTGAGGCGGCGCAGCGTTTCCTGGTTTTTCTCGTAGATCGCGGACGCGTCCGGAAACGCGTCGACCGCGCGCGCGATGCTGTCCTCGCGCAGCAGGTGCAGGATCGGATACGGCGCGCGGTTCGTGTAGTTCTCGATGTCGTCGGCTTCGCTGCCTTCGAACCGGTACTCGGGATGGAAGCTCGCGATCTGCAGCACACCGTCGAGCCGCAACTGCTGCACGAGCCGCTCGGCGAAGAACAGCGCATCGTTGTAGTCGACGAAATCCGCGAACGCGCGCGGATAGATCACGAGCGTCGTGTCGACCTGCTGCGGATCCGCCGCCTCGAGTGCGCGCAGCTCGGTTTCGAGGTCGGCGAGTGCGTCCTCGAGCGTCGTCGCTTCACTGATCGCATAGCGCACCTGTTCCTTCACATAGACGCTTTTCGCGAACGGGCACAGATTGAGTCCGATCACCGCGCGCGCGAGCCAGTGCCGCGTGGCGGCGAGGATGTCGTCGTGCGAGTCGGGGCGGGTGTCTGTCATGGCGAAGGCAATCGGGCGAAGCGGCAGCGAGGGCCGCATTGTAGCTGGAGCGGATCGGCGGAGTTCGGGCGTGCGCCGCCCGTCACGCGCAGCCGGCCTCGATCAGCTGCGTGACCAGCGCGGGCGCGGTGCCGATCGGCGTTTCGCCGTGCCGGTACGTCTGGCTGGCCGCGTAGATGCCTTCGACCACCAGCGCGAGCGCATCGGCGAGCGCTTGCGGCTGGCGTGCGCCGGCGCTTTCGCACAACGCGACGAGCCGCTTCATCAGCTGTTCCTTGTTCTGCGCGACGCGCTCGCGCGCCGGGTGCGACGCATCGGGGAATTCGGCCGCGACGTTGACGAACGGGCAGCCGCGATAGTCCTTCTGCGTCGCGCGCTCTGCGAGGTCGACGAAATACTGGATCAACTGCGCCTTCGGCTGGCCCGGATGCTTCGCGATGCTCGAATCGAAACGCGCGAAGAAGCACGCATCCATCCGTTCCAGATACGCGAGGATCAGCTCGTCCTTCGACGAGAACTGGCGGTACAGGCTCATCTTGTTGACGCCCGCCCGTTCCACGACCGCCTCGACACCGACCGCGCGCACCCCTTCCTTGTAAAACAGCTCCTCGGCGGCGCGCAGCAGATGTTCGTGCGCCGCGGCCGCGGCGATCGGCCGGCGCGTGCGGCGTGCCGGCGGCTTGTTGACGGCCTCGATGCCCGACATGATGACCCTCGACTGCGTGATGGAATTGCTTGACATGTTACCGACTGGTCACTACGATCGCAACAAACTTGTGACCGAGCGGTAACAATGCCGAGCGGATCAACAGACAAATGCCACGTATCGGCCCGGGTCAGCCGATGCAGCGTGCGGCGGAGGTGGCCTGGTGGTGAGGCGGGCGGGCGCGCGGGCGCCGGGCCGGCAACTGGAGAGCGACAACATGAATTGGGCGGTGACACGAATCGGCGGGCGCTTCCACTACGGATGGCTCGCGGCGGCGGTGGTTTTCCTGATCCTGCTGGCGGCGGCCGGCACGCGCGCGACACCGAGCGTGCTGATGGTGCCGCTCGAGCGCGAACTCGGCTGGAGCCGCGCGACGATTTCGCTGGCGATATCGGTGAACATCGCGCTGTACGGCCTGACGGGCCCGTTCGCGGCCGCGGCGATGCAGCGTTTCGGGCTGCGGCCGACGATCCTGACCGCGCTGGTGACGATGGGCGCGGGCGTCGCGCTGTCGTCGATGATGACGCAGAGCTGGCAGATGGTCGTGATCTGGGGGCTGATGGTCGGCTGCTCGACCGGCGTCGTCGCGTTGACGCTGTCCGCGACCTTCGTCACGCGCTGGTTCCATGCGCGGCGCGGCCTCGTGATGGGCATCCTGACCGCGAGCACGGCCACCGGCCAGCTCGTGTTCCTGCCAATGCTCGCGGCCATCGCGCAGCGCCACGGCTGGCGGCCGGTCGTGCTCGTCGTCGCGGTCGCGGCCGCGATCGTGATTCCGCTGGTCGCGTTCCTGCTGCCCGAGCGGCCGGCCGACGTGCAGCTGCGCCCGTACGGCGAGCCGGCCGATGCGCCGGCCGCGCCCGACGCGACGAAGGAGAACCCGCTCGCGGTCGCGTTCCGCACGCTGCTGATGGCGAGCCGCTCGCGCGACTTCTGGCTGTTGTTCTTCAGCTTCTTCATCTGCGGCGCGAGCACCAACGGCTATGTCGGCACGCACCTGATCGCGATGTGCAGCGACTACGGGATGACCGAAGTGCAGGGCGCGTCGCTGCTCGCCGCGATGGGCGTGTTCGACCTGTTCGGCACGACGCTGTCGGGCTGGCTGTCCGACCGCTACGACAACCGCGTGCTGCTGTTCTGGTACTACGGGCTGCGCGGGCTGTCGCTGATCTACCTGCCGCATGCGTTCGGCATCGATTTCTTCGGGCTGCCGCTGTTCGCGATGTTCTACGGGCTCGACTGGATCGCGACCGTGCCGCCGACCGTGCGGCTCGCCACCGATGTGTTCGGCAAGGCCGCGGCGCCGGTCGTGTTCGGCTGGATCGTCGCCGGCCACCAGCTCGGCGCGGCATTCGCGGCGCTCGGCGCGGGGTTGCTGCGTGCGAGCCTCGGCACCTATACGATCGCGTCGATGATCTCGGGCGGGCTCTGCATCGTCGGCGCGCTGATCGTGCTGCGAATCAACCGCGGCCCGTCCCGCGCCGCCGCGCAGGCCGCCTGAGCGGCGCTTCGGCTGGCCCGTGCGCGGCTGCGCGGCCGGGGCGGCCGCGTCGACGAAGCCGAGCCGTCGTTCCGAGGCGGGACGGCAGACGCGGCTTCCCCTGGCCGAACGGAAGTTGGGCGGCCGGTCAATGCAGGATCGGTGATTTGCATTGCGCGGGACGATCGGGCGCGTGATGGCTCAAGCGGTTATGCTTGCGGTTCGGCGCGCGTTCGCGCCCCTTCATCGATGTCAGCGAGGAACCGCATGTCTGTCAAACCTGCTCCCACCACTGTTTCGATTCACGAACTGATCGCGGGCCGCTGGAGCCCGCGCGCGTATTCGGACGAGCCCATCAGCGCCGCCGATCTGCACGCGGTGCTCGAAGCCGCGCGCTGGGCGCCGTCCGCGTACAACGCGCAGCCGTGGCGCTTCATCGTATTCGATCGCACGCGGGACGAAGCGGCGTTCAAGCGCGCATTCGCGACGCTGGTGCCGTTCAACCAGGCGTGGAACGCGCCGGCGCCGGTGCTGATCGCCGTGACTTCGCACACGCTCACGCCGAAGGGCGAGCCGGCGTCGACCGCGCTGTACGACGCGGGCGCCGCTGCGATGTCGCTGGTGCTGCAGGCGCACGCGCTGGGCCTTGCCGCGCACCAGATGAGCGGCTTCGACGCGAAGGCGTTCCGCGACGCGTTCGAGATTCCGGCCGACGTCGCCATTCCGGCGCTCATCTCGCTCGGCCACTACGGCAACGTCGACAAGCTCGATCCGGTGCTGCGCGACCGCGAAAAGGCGCCCCGCACGCGTCACGCGCTCGGCGAGGTCGTCTATGCGGGTGCATGGAAGAAGGGTTTCGAAGCGGCAGCCTGATTCCCCGGGCAGGCGGCGGGATGCGTTTGGCCCCCGGCCGCACCTGTCGTCCCTGACGCGCCTGCCGGCGCGCCCCCTCTGCGCCCCCGGGCCGGTTGCGCCGTACCGCTGGCCGGCCCCGGTTGTGATCCGGCGGGCTTCATGTTAAAAAGCCCGTCCTTTCCGTTTTCCGCGCCGGCCATGCTGCGGCACCTTCCGATGACTTACTGCGCGATCGATTTCGGCACGTCCAATTCCGCCGTGGCGCTGCCCGACGGCGATGGAATGCGCCTCGCGCCCGTCGAGGGCGACCACCTGACGCTGCCCACCGCGATCTTCTTCAACAACGACGAGCAGACGGTCGAATACGGCCGCGCGGCGCTCGCGTCGTATATCGACGGTTTCGACGGCCGGCTGATGCGCTCGATGAAGAGCATCCTCGGCTCGCCGCTCGCGGAAACCACGACCGATCTCGGCGACGGCAGCGCGATGGCGTACACGGAGATCATCGCGCGCTTCCTGACGCACCTGAAGCGCAAGGCCGAGGCACGCGCGGGCGCGCCGATCGGCCGCGCGGTGCTCGGCCGGCCGGTGTTCTTCGTCGACGAGGATCCGCGCGCCGACCGCCTCGCGCAGGACCAGCTCGAAGCGGCCGCGCGGTCGGTCGGTTTCACCGACGTGCATTTCCAGTACGAACCGATCGCGGCCGCGTTCGACTACGAGTCGCGCCAGCAGGCCGAACGGCTCGTGCTGGTTGCCGACATCGGCGGCGGTACGTCGGACTTCTCGCTCGTGCGGGTCGGGCCGGAGCGGATGGCGCGCCTCGAGCGCAAGGACGACGTGCTCGCGCACCACGGCGTGCACGTCGCCGGCACCGATTACGACCGCCGCGTCGAGCTGGCGGCGATCCTGCCGGCGTTCGGCTATCGCGCGCTCGATCCCGAGGGGCGCGAACTGCCGAACCGGATCTACTTCGACCTGGCGACCTGGCACCTGATCAACACGGTCTACACGCCGAAGCGGCTGGGCGAGCTGAAGCTGATGAAGCACCTGTACCAGGATGGGCGGCAGTACGACCGACTCACCCGCGTGGTCGAGCAGCGGCTCGGGCATGCGCTGATGGCACGCGCGGAAGAGGCGAAGATCGGCGTGGCGGCGGGCGGGGAGACGATGATCGACCTGAACGACGTGGAAGAGGATCTGCAGATCGCGTTCGACGCCGAACGCCTCGTCGAGGCGAGCGTCGACGACACCGCGCGCATCGTCGACGCCGCGCGCGAAACGGTGCGGCTGGCGGGCGTTGCGCCGCGCGACCTCGGCGCGCTGTATTTCACCGGCGGCTCGACCGGGCTCGCGTTTCTGTCGGGTGCGCTCGCCGGCGCATTTCCGGACGCGCAGCCGGTGTTCGGCGATCGCCTCGCCAGCGTCGCGACGGGGCTCGGCATTCACGCGCAGCGGCTGTTCGGCTGAACGAAGATAAGCCGGACGGGCAGCGGCAGCATCACTGCCGCGCCATAAAACAAAAAGCCCCGCCGAAGCGGGGCTTTTTTACACGAAATAATCGCGCCGAACTTAGACCGGACGGATGTTCGCAGCTTGCAGACCCTTCGGGCCCGTCTTCACTTCGAATTCAACCTTCTGGTTTTCTTGCAGCGTCTTGAAGCCTTCGACGCGGATTTCCGAGAAGTGCGCGAACAGATCGTCGCCGCCGCCTTCCGGGGTAATGAAGCCGAAGCCCTTTGCGTCATTGAACCACTTGACGGTACCGGTTGCCATGTTACTTATTCCTAAAAAGATAAAACGGGGCCGAGGCCCATGGGGTGCGGAAAATCAAGGAAGGGGGTAATAGGACCAACCGGAGTACCGTTGATGGGCGAACTACGAAAGAACCAATTCACTCGCCGCTTGAAATCCTGCAACGTTGTTTATACGGCTAATCGCTCACGCGGTCAACCGGATTTCCATACACTCAGGGTTATTGCGGAGTTCAGGTTTACAAACCTTGCAAGCGACGCGAATTTTTTGTAGGGGACGAACGATTTTGGCGCCATCTTGCAGGTGCAACCGTTAAACTACGCGCCGCTGGAGGGGTTGCCCTGATCGGGTAATCCCTCCCCCCAAAATGACGCGCGCGGCGCTGTCCGAGCCGATCCCGGACAGCTGGCCGACCACGCTTTTTGAGACACAGGAGAGGATGTGAAGAGTTCTATTCAACGGAACATCGGCCCGTTTGCACTGATGCTGACGGGACTGGGTTCGATTATCGGCTCGGGCTGGCTGTTCGGCGCCTGGAAGGCCGCGAAGATCGCCGGTCCGGCGGCGATCTGCGCATGGATCATCGGCGCGGTCGTGATTCTCGCGATTGCGCTGACGTACGCTGAACTGGGCGCGATGTTCCCCGAGTCCGGCGGCATGGTGCGCTATGCGCGCTACTCGCATGGTTCGCTGGTGGGCTTCATCAGCGCATGGGCGAACTGGATCGCGATCGTCTCGGTGATCCCGATCGAGGCCGAAGCATCGATCCAGTACATGAGCACGTGGCCGTATCCTTGGGCGCACGCGTTGTTCGTGAACGGCGAGTTGACGACACCAGGCCTGCTGCTGTCGGCCGTGCTGGTCGTGATCTATTTCATGCTGAACTACTGGGGCGTCAAGGCCTTCGCGCGGGCGAACACCGCGATCACGATCTTCAAGTTCCTGATCCCCGGCCTCACGATCCTCGGCCTGATGCTGGCGAGCTTCCACTCGGAGAACCTCGGCACCGCATCGAACGCGAGCTTCGCGCCGTACGGCTGGTCGGCCGTGCTGACCGCGGTCTCGACGAGCGGCATCGTGTTCGCGTTCAACGGCTTCCAGAGCCCGGTGAACCTGGCCGGCGAAGCGCGCGATCCGTCGCGCAGCGTGCCGTTCGCGGTGATCACGTCGATCCTGCTGGCACTCGTGATCTATGTGCTGCTGCAGATGGCGTACATCGGCTCGGTGAATCCGGTCGACGTCGCGAAGGGCTGGGAGCACTTCAACTTCTCGTCGCCGTTCGCGGAACTCGCGATCGCGCTGAACCTGAACTGGCTCGCGATCCTGCTGTATGTCGACGCGTTCGTCAGCCCGAGCGGTACCGGCACGACCTACATGGCGACGACCACCCGGATGATCTACGCGATGGAGCGCAACAACACGATGCCGAAGATGTTCGGCAACGTGCACCCGATCTACGGCGTGCCGCGCCAGGCGATGTGGTTCAACCTGCTCGTGTCGTTCGTCTTCCTGTTCTTCTTCCGCGGCTGGAGCTCGCTCGCGGCGGTGATCTCGGTGGCGACGGTGATTTCGTACCTGACCGGCCCGATCAGCCTGATGGCGCTGCGCCGCGCGGCGACCGACATCGAGCGTCCGCTGTCGATTCCGCTGATGAAGCTGATCGCACCGTTCGCGTTCGTCTGCGCATCGCTGATCCTGTACTGGGCGAAGTGGCCGCTGACGGGCGAGATCATCCTGCTGATGATCGTCGCGCTGCCGGTGTACTTCTTCTTCCAGGCCAAGTCCGGCTGGAGCGGCTGGGGCGCCGACCTGAAGGCCGCATGGTGGCTGGTCGCGTACCTGCCGACGATGGCCGTGCTGTCGCTGATCGGCAGCAAGGAGTTCGGCGGCCATGGTCTGATGCCGTACGGCTGGGACATGGTGATCGTCGCGGCGATCTCGCTGGTGTTCTACTTCTGGGGCGTGAACACGGGCTACCGGACCCAATATCTCGACGAGCGCGAAGCGCACGACGAGATCCTCGAAGGGGTCGGTGTCTGACGCCTGACCTGCCACCGGAATCGGCGGTGGCGGAAAGCGCATAAAAGCCCGTCCGAGCGATGCTCGGGCGGGCTTTTTGTTTGGGGCGCGCCGGTTGTGCCGGTTCCGTTGGGCTCAGACGGCCGCGCTCGTGAACACGTAATTCGTCATCGCGAGCACGCGTTGATACGTGCCGAGGGACTGGATGCCGAGCCGGTAATCGTCATCGGCCGCACCCAGCGCGGTGAACACCGGCAGCAGGTGTTCGTCGGTCGGATGCATCAGCACCGCGTGCGGTGCCTGGCGGCGATAGTCGAGCAGCGCGTCGACATCGCGCGCGGCGAGCTTCGCCTCGAACCAGTCGGTGAACTCCGCGACGCGCGGGTCCGCATCCTCGGGCGCCGCGCCGAAATCCGCGGCGCGCAGGTTGTGCGTGATCTGGCCCGAGCCGATCACCATCACGCCTTCGTCGCGCAGCGGCCGCAGCGCGCGACCGAGCGCGAAGTGATGGGCGGCGTCCGCGCGCGGCTGAATCGACAATTGCGCGACCGGCACGTCGGCTTCCGGGAACATCAGCAGCATCGGCACCCACGCGCCGTGATCGAGGCCGTGCTCGGTCGTCGCGGTCGCGATGCCGGCCGCGTTCAGCAGCGCGGCCGCCCGCTCGGCGACCTCGGGCGCGCCCGGGGCCGGATAGCGGATCTCGTACAGCGCACGCGGGAAGCCATGGAAGTCGTGGATCGTTTCCGGATGCGCGGCCACGCTCGCGACCGGCTGCTGCGTGCCCCAGTGTGCGGACAGCATCAGCACCGCACGCGGGCGCGGCAATTCGGCACCGAGGTGCGTGAACGCGCCGGACGGCAGCGTCGGGTCGATCGGCAGCGTCGGCGCGCCGTGGGACAGGTAAAGCGAAGGCAAGCGGTTCATGGTGGGGAGCCTGCAAAAGGGTTTGCCTGTGACTATAGGCGCGCACCACGCATTGATAAATCGGCCGCGAGGAATTTAATTGAATCGTGCTGGTTGTTAATGCGGGTGCTTCCGCGTGCTCGAGGGGAGGCGGCAGCTTGAAATGGCCGGATCGAGCCGGAAGGCGGCTGAATCGACGAAGATGCGTGAAGAACGGCGCGGAAGCGCCGGCGAGCAGCTTACTGCGCGGGCCGGATGCCGGCCCATGGCGTCGTCATCGGCGCACTGAGCGCGAACAGGTCGAGGACGCGCGTGACCGTCTGGTCGACGAGTTCCTCGATCGTCTTCGGCATCGCGTAGAACGCGGGCAGCGGCGGGAACACGATGCCGCCCATTTCGGTCACGGCGGTCATGTTGCGCAGATGCGCGAGGTTGAACGGCGTTTCGCGCACCATCAGCACGAGACGGCGGCGTTCCTTCAGCGTGACGTCGGCCGCGCGCGTGATCAGGTTGTCCGACAGCCCGTGCGCGACGCTCGCAAGCGTCTTCATCGAGCAGGGTGCGATCACCATTCCGTCGGTCGCGAACGAGCCCGACGCGATCGTCGCGCCGACATCGCGCACCGAATGCACGACATCCGCACGGCTTTCGACCTCGGCCTTTGTCAGCTTCAGTTCATGCTGGATATTGAGCCAGCCGGCGTTCGAAACGAGCAGATGCGTTTCGACGCCGCCGGCGGCGCGCAGCAATTCGAGCAGCCGCACGCCGTAGACCGCGCCGGTGGCGCCGGTGATCGCGACGATCAGCCGGCGTGGCGGCGCGCTGGGAGATGCCATCGGGAAGGGGACGTTACGCGGCAGCGAACAGTTGCTGGAGTTCGCCCGACTGGTACATCTCCATCATGATGTCCGAGCCGCCGACGAATTCACCCTTCACGTACAGCTGCGGGATGGTCGGCCAGTTCGAGAATTCCTTGATGCCCTGGCGGATTTCGTCGTCTTCCAGCACGTTGACCGTCTTGAACTGGTCGACGCCGCAGGCTTTCAGCACCTGCACGGCGCGGCCCGAGAAGCCGCACATCGGGAATTGCGCGTTGCCCTTCATGAAGAGCACGACCTGGTTTTCGTCGACGATTTGCTTGATACGTTGTTGGGTGTCCATGACTGACCTTGCGTTTGCGGGGCGTTAGATCGAAATGATAGCGGATTTCAACCGGGCGAGCCGGCCATCAGCCGGGCCGGCGGCCGCCGGTCGTGCGTTCGATCGCGGCCAGATCGGCGAGCGATTCGACCGCGACGAAGCCGCGCGACACGAGTAGCGCGCGCACGGCTTCGGCCTGGTCATAGCCATGCTCGATCCAGAGCGTGCCGCCCGGTTTCAGGAAAGCGCCGGCGCCTGCGACGATCGTGCGGATCGCGCTCAGGCCGTCGGCGTCGTCGGTGAGCGCGCCGCGCGGCTCGAAACGCAGGTCGCCCAGCGCGAGGTGCGGATCGTGCTGCGCAATGTACGGTGGGTTGCTGACGATCGTGTCGAACGCGAGCACCGGATCGAGCGCCGCATACCAGTCGCTCTGCAGCCAGTGCAGCGGGCCGCCGGGGCGGCGCGCGTCGAGCAGCTTGTCCGCGTTGCGCCGGGCGACGTCGAGCGCGGCAGGCGACCGGTCGAGCGCCCATACGCGTGCGTCGGGCCGTTCCGCCGCGATCGACACGGCGATCGCGCCGCTGCCGGTGCCGAGATCGAGCACGGCCGGATGCGGCCGACCGTCGATCGCGTCGAGCGCGGCTTCGACGAGCAGTTCGGTTTCCGGGCGCGGAATCAGCACGTCGGGCGTCACATCGAACGGCCGGCCGAAGAATTCGCGCATCCCGACGAGCTGCGCGACCGGCTCGCCGGCCACGCGGCGCGCTTCGAGCGCGCGGTAGCGCTCGATCGACGCGGGCTCGAGCGGGGCATCGCCGCGCGTGATCAGCTGCGTGCGGGTCCAGCCGAGCGCGTGCGCGAGCAGCACGCGCGCATCGACCGCGTCGAGCGGCGACGCGCGCAGCAGATCGTCGGCGGTGGTGTCGGGCATCGCGGCCTCAGTCGGTATCGCCGAGCGACGCGAGCAGTTCGGCCTGGTGCTCTGTGACGAGCGCGCCGATCAGTTCGTCGAGATCGCCGTCCATCAGCGCCTCGAGCCGGTACAGCGTCAGGTTGATCCGGTGGTCGGTCATCCGGCCTTGCGGGAAGTTGTACGTGCGGATCCGTTCCGAGCGGTCGCCCGAGCCGATCAGGCTCTTGCGCGTCGCCGCTTCCTTCGCGTGCTGCTCGTGATACTGCTTGTCCTTGATGCGCGCGGCGAGCACCTTCAGCGCGCGGTCCTTGTTCTTGTGCTGCGAACGGTCGTCCTGGCACTCGACGACGATCCCGGTCGGGATGTGCGTGACGCGCACCGCCGAATCGGTCTTGTTGATGTGCTGGCCACCCGCGCCCGACGCGCGGAACGTGTCGATCCGCAGGTCGGCCGGATTGATCTCGACCTCGCCGATCTCGTCGGCTTCCGGCATCACCGCCACCGTGCAGGCGGACGTGTGGATGCGCCCCTGCGTTTCGGTGGCCGGCACGCGTTGCACGCGATGGCCGCCCGACTCGAACTTCAGGCGCGAGTACGCGCCCTGGCCGGCGATCCGCACGATCACTTCCTTGTAGCCGCCGAGATCCGACGCGCTTTCCGACATCATCTCGACCTGCCAGCGCTGGCGCTCCGCGAAGCGCAGGTACATGCGCAGCAGATCGCCTGCGAACAGCGCCGATTCGTCGCCGCCGGCGCCCGCGCGGATTTCGAGGAAGATGTTGCGATCGTCGTTCGGGTCCTTCGGCAGCAGCATCTTCTGCAATTCGGCTTCGAGGCGGACCATGCGCTCACGTGCGCTGCGAATCTCGTCTTCGGCGAAATCGCGCATCGATGCATCGGCGAGCAGTTCCTGTGCGGCCGTCTCGTCGTTGCGCGACTGGCGCCACAGCGCATACTGCTCGACGACCGGGCCGAGTTCCGCGTGTTCGCGCGTGAGCCTGCGGTACTGGTCGAGGTCGGCCGTGACGTTTTCACGGCTCAACAGGTCGTTCAGTTCGGCCAGCCGGGTAGACAGCTGGTCGAGCTTGCGTTGCATGCTCGTCTTCATGGTGTGGAGCGGCGCTCCCGGGCAAAAGGGGTATTCGGAAAGGATAGGCCGGCTCGCGGCCGACGGCAGGGCAACCGGGCGGCGCTAGTGGCCGGACTGGTCGTTCGAGCGCGGCGCGTGCTGGTAGAAGCCGCGCATCAGGTCGATCAGCGAATCGCGATCGGCGCCGTTGACGCGGTTGAGCGCGCTCGTCGGGCCGTGGATCAGCTTGTTGGTGAGCGCCTGCGACAGCGCTTCGAGGACGGCGGCCGGATCGTCGCCGCGGGCGAGCAGCTTCTGCGCTTTCTCGACTTCCGCACGGCGCAGCGCGTCGGCCTGCGTATGCATGTGACGAATCACCGGCACGACGCTGCGCGTGTCGAGCCATTGCATGAAATTCTGTACGCGCGTCTCGATGATCGTCTCGGCCTGCGCGACCGCGGCCTGACGCGATGCGTTGCCTTCGCGCACGATCGCGCCGAGATCGTCGACGGTGTAGAGGAATACGTCCTTCAGCTTGCCGACTTCCGGCTCGATGTCGCGCGGCACCGCGAGGTCGACCATGAAGATCGGCCGGTGGCGGCGCGCCTTCACCGCGCGCTCGACCGCGCCGAGGCCGATGATCGGCAGCGTCGACGCGGTGCACGACACGATGATGTCGAACTCGTGCATCCGCGTGGGCAGCTCCGACAGCGGCATCGCGCGGCCGTTGAAGCGTTCGGCGAGCCGCTGGCCGCGTTCGGCCGTGCGGTTCGCGATCACGAGCTCGCGCGGGCTCTGCGCGGCGAAGTGCGTCGCGCACAGCTCGATCATTTCGCCGGCGCCGATGAACAGCACGCGCTGATCCGACACCGTTTCGAAGATGCGCTGCGCGAGACGCACCGCGGCGGCGGCCATCGACACCGATTGCGCGCCGATCTCGGTCGTGCCGCGCACTTCCTTCGCGACGGCGAACGTGCGCTGGAACAGCTGGTTCAGATAGGTGCCGAGTGCGCCGGCTTCCGTCGCGGTGCGCACGGCGTCCTTCATCTGGCCCAGAATCTGCGTTTCGCCCAGCACCATCGAATCGAGGCCCGACGCGACGCGGAATGCGTGCCGGACGGCTTCCGACTGTGGCAGCGCGTAGACGTGCGGCGCGAGTTCGTCGACGGGAATCCGGTGGTACTCCGACAACCAGCGAATCGCTCCCTCGCGTGCGGCCCGATCGTCGGTCGCGCAATAGAGTTCGGTGCGGTTGCAGGTGGAGAGGATCGCCGCTTCCGGCGCATTGGGCGCGTGCGGGCCGAGGAACACGTTCTTGAACGTGACGAGAGCCGGCTTGATTTGCTCGAGCGGAAACGCCACGCGTTCGCGCAGGGCGACAGGCGCAGTGTGGTGGTTGATTCCGATCGTGAGGAGTTGCATATCGAGGGCTATCGTTTAGCCCCATATTATAGCGTTTCAGCGATTTCCTCACTCGCGGCATACCGGGCATCAGCGTGGCGTGGCCTCGAATTTGGGGGCTCGATCGGCACGCGGTCGAGCTGATAGCCGTAGCCGTAGAGCGGCAGAAGCCGGTAGCCGTGCTCCGGAAGCAACTGCAGCTTGCTGCGCAGCCGGGATGCGTGGGTGTCGAGCGTGCGCGACTTCATGTCGCGCCGGCGCGCCCAGACGGTTTCGAGGATATGGGCGCGCGACACGGGCCGGGACAGATTCGCGAACAGCAGCTGCGCGAAGCGGAACTCCTTCGGCGTGAGTGCGACGACCGCGTCGCCGAAGCGCACGAGGCTGTGGGTCGCGTCGAATGCGTATTCTCCGAACATTTCTCGGGAGCGATTCGGCGGCCGCCGGACGCCGGCGCGCCGGCTCAGCGCATTGACCCTTGCAAGCAGCTCGGGCCCGCTCACCGGGCGCACGAGGCAGTCGTCGGCGCCCGCGTGCAGGCACGACACGACCTCGCTTTCGCGCGGCAACTGCATCACGGCGATGGCCGGCAGCCCGGGCAGGATCGCCTGCGCCCGCGGAATGACTTCCTCGGCGGGCTGATCGCCGGCCCAGTTGCCGGTGATCAGCATGTCGCAGGTATCGGTGGCGAGCCACTCGAAGAATGCCGCGCTGGACGGAAACGCGTGGCACACATGACCGCCGGCGAAGAGCAGGCGGTTCAGGAGCGCAGCATGACGTGCCTCCGGCTCGATCAGGGCGATTCGCATGAGGATTTCTTCAATACGGCTGCCGGTGCGCGCTTGCCATAACGTCGGGTCGGCCCCTACACTCGAATGTTCGCGGCGCCCGGCTGACTCGGGTTCGATGGATGAATCGATGCTAGCCGCTGGCAACGTTCACGCCTATGGGACGAATCTGAATTTATAGAAGGCGTCGAATGAACTGGTTTGGAATCCTTGTCCTGGGAGCGGCCGTCGGGCTGTTCGGCCGGTGGCTGCATCCGATGCGGCGCACGGGCCGGCCGGCATGGTGGATCGTGGTGCTGGTCGGCATCGCGGGGGCCGCCGCCGCGCGCATGGCCGGCAACCTCTCTGGACTGTTTTACGATGGCGAAACGCTCGAATGGCCGGTCTGCACCGGCGTCGCGTTCCTCGCCGTAGCCGTGACGGTCGCCCTGTCGGCCCGTCGCGAAAGCGCTCAGGTGAAATCATGAATGCCCGTCTCCCCGAAGTCTCGCCGGTGCCGGCCCGCCTCGCGCTGCTGCGCGGCGCGATGGTCCGCGAGGATCTGGCCGCCTATCTCGTGCCGTCCGCCGATCCGCACCTGTCCGAGTACCTGCCCGAGCGCTGGCAGGCGCGCCGCTGGCTGTCCGGTTTCACGGGCTCGGTCGGCACGCTGGTCGTGACCGCGGATTTCGCGGGCTTGTGGGTCGACAGCCGTTACTGGGTGCAGGCCGAGGCCGAACTCGCCGGCACGGGCGTCCAGCTGATGAAGATGACGGGCGGGCAGCAGAGCGCGCCCCACGTCGACTGGCTCGCGCAGAACGTGCCGGCCGGTGCGACGGTCGGCGTCGACGGCGCCGTGCTCGGCGTCACGGCGGCACGTGCGCTGACGGCCGCGCTGAGCGCGCGCGGCATCGCGCTGCGCACCGATCTCGACCTGCTCGACGCGATCTGGCCGGAGCGCCCGGGGTTGCCGGGCGACGCGGTGTTCGAGCACCTGGCGCCGCAGGCCGACACGACGCGCGCGAGCAAGCTCGCCGAAGTGCGCCGCGCGATGCACGCGCAGGGCGCGCAATGGCATTTCGTGTCGACGCTCGACGATCTCGCGTGGTTGTTCAACCTGCGCGGCGCCGACGTCAACTTCAATCCCGTGTTCGTCGCGCACGCGCTGATCGGCGCCGATCGCGCGACGCTGTTCGTCGCCGACGGCAAGGTGTCGCCGGCGCTGGCCGCGTCGCTCGCGCGGGACGGCGTCGAGGTCCGCGCATACGACGCCGTGCACGCGTCGCTCGCGGCGCTGCCCGACGGCGCGACGCTGCTGATCGATCCGCGCCGCGTGACGTTCGGCACGCTCGAGGCCGTGCCGGCCAGCGTGAAGCTGATCGAGGCGGTGAACCCGTCGACGTTCGCGAAGTCGCGCAAGACGTCCGCCGAGATCGAGCACGTGCGCGTGACGATGGAGCACGACGGCGCCGCGCTTGCCGAATTCTTCGCGTGGTTCGAGCAGGCGGTGAACCGCGAGACCATCACCGAGCTGACGATCGACGAGCAACTCACGGCCGCGCGCGCACGGCGCCCCGGCTACGTGTCGCCGAGCTTCGCCACCATCGCCGGCTTCAACGCGAACGGCGCGATGCCGCACTATCGCGCAACGCCCGAGTCGCACGCGACGATCGCCGGCGACGGCCTGCTGCTCGTCGATTCGGGCGGCCAGTACACGACCGGCACCACCGACATCACGCGCGTCGTGCCGGTCGGCACGCTCAGCGACCTGCAGCGCCGCGATTTCACGATCGTGCTGAGGTCGATGATGGCGCTGTCGCGCGCACGCTTCCCGCGCGGCATCCGCTCGCCGATGCTCGATGCGATCGCGCGCGCGCCGATGTGGGCGGCCGGGCTCGACTACGGCCACGGCACCGGCCACGGCGTCGGCTACTTCCTGAACGTGCACGAGGGCCCGCAGGTCATCTCGCACTACGCGCCGGCCGAGCCGCACACGGCGATGGAAGAAGGGATGATCACGTCGATCGAGCCGGGCGTGTACCGGCCCGGCAAGTGGGGCATCCGGATCGAGAACCTGGTCGTGAACCGCGCGGGCGGGCAGACCGAGTTCGGCGACTTCCTCGCGTTCGAGACGCTCACGTTGTGCCCGATCGACACGCGCTGCGTGCTCGTCGAGATGCTGCATGAAGAAGAGCGCGCGTGGCTGAACGCGTATCACGCGACCGTGCGCGAGCGTGTCGGCCGGCACGTGAGCGGCGACGCGAAGGCGTGGCTCGACGCGCGCACGCAGCCGATCTGACGCAATACGCAATACGCGATACCGGCCGGCACGTCGGCCGGACCATGACCAAGAGGGCAACCGATGGCAGACACCGCAGTGATCGTGATCGACATGCAGCGCGGGCTGGTGCAGCGGGCGAGGCCCGCGTACCGGCTCGACGACGTCGTATCGGGCATCAACCGGCTGACGGCGGCGGCGCGCGCGGCCCACGCGCCCGTGTGCTTCGTGCAGCACGACGGCGATGCGGACGACGACATCGTGCCCGGCACGCCCGGCTGGGAACTGCACGAAGCGTTGATCGTCGGAGGCGCCGACTGGCGCATTCGCAAGCAGGTGAGCGATGCGTTCCACGACACGTCGCTCGCCGCGCAGCTCGACGGGCACGGTGTCCGTTCGGTGCTGATCTGCGGCTATGCGACCGAGTTCTGCGTCGATTCGGCCGCCCGCCGCGCGGCACTGCTCGGCTACCGGACGACCGTCGTCTCCGATCTGCACACGACGAACGAGCGCACGCACCTGTCGGCCGCGCAGATCGTCGCGCATCATCACTTCGTGTGGGAAAACAATACGCTGTCGGGTAACGCGGTGCGCCCGCGCCCGCTCGCGGACGTGCTTGCAACGGAGTTCGCATGACGATCAAGGCCGTGGTGTTCGATTTCGGCGGCGTGCTGATCGACTGGAGCCCCGACTATCTGTACCGGCAACTGATTCCGGACGAAACCGAGCGTCGCTGGTTCCTCACGCACGTGTGTGCGATGGACTGGGTGATCCGCCAGGACGGCGGGCAGACGATCGACGACGGAACGAGCGAGCTCGTCGCGAAGTTTCCGGAGCACGAGGCGCTGATCCGCGCGTTCTATGCACGCTGGCACGAGATGATCGGCGGCGTGCTCGACGAAGGCGCCGCGCTCGTCGACCGCCTCGACGCGCAAGGGATGCCGCTCTTCGGGTTGACCAACTGGTCCGCGCAGACCTTTCCGTATGCATGGGACAACTTCCCGGTGCTGCGGCGCTTCAAGGACATCGTCGTGTCGGGCCGCGTGAAGCTCGTGAAACCCGATCCGGCGATCTATCGCGAAATGCACGCGCGGATCGATCCGCATCTGCCGGGCATCGCGCCGCACGAGCTCGTGTTTATCGACGACAACGCGGGGAACGCGGCGGCCGCGACGGCGCTCGGCTGGCATGGCATTCATCACACGAGCGCGGCCGCGACCGAGGCGCGCCTGCGTGAACTGGGCGCGCTCGCGTAGGCGGCCGAACGGCAGCCGGACAAAAAAAGCGGGCCAACGGCCCGCTTTTTCGTTTTGCCGATCCGGTGGCGGCCGCTTTCGGCATCCGGCCCACGTTGCCGCAGTGCCGGGTGCCCGGGCCGCGCCGTTCAGCGGCTGATCGGCTTGTAGCGCAGGCGCTTCGGCTTCGCGGCTTCCTCGCCGAGGCGCGCACGCTTGTCGGCTTCATATTCCTGGTAGTTGCCGTCGAAGAACGTGACCTGCGAATCGCCTTCGAACGCGAGGATGTGCGTCGCGATACGGTCGAGGAACCAGCGATCGTGCGAGATCACCATCACCGAGCCGGCGAACTCGAGCAGTGCGTCTTCCAGCGCGCGCAGCGTTTCGACGTCGAGGTCGTTCGACGGTTCGTCGAGCAGCAGCACGTTGCCGCCGGAGATCAGGGTCTTCGCGAGGTGCAGGCGGCCGCGTTCGCCGCCGGACAGGTTGCCGACGATCTTCTGCTGGTCGCCGCCCTTGAAGTTGAAGCGGCCGATGTACGCACGCGACGGCGTTTCGTACTTGCCGACCGTCAGCACGTCGGCGCCGCCCGAGATTTCCTCGAACACCGTCTTCGAGCCGTCGAGCGCGTCGCGGCTCTGGTCGACATACGCGAGCTTCACGGTCGGGCCCATCACGACTTCGCCCGAATCCGGCTGTTCCTTGCCGGTCAGCATCCGGAACAGCGTCGACTTGCCGGCACCGTTCGGGCCGATGATGCCGACGATCGCGCCGGCGGGGATCTTCAGGTTCAGGTTGTCGATCAGCAGGCGATCGCCGAACGCCTTGCTGACGTTCTTGAACTCGATCACTTCATTGCCGAGGCGGTCGCCGACCGGAATGAAGATTTCCTGCGTTTCGTTGCGCTTCTGGTATTCCTGGCTATTCAGCTCCTCGAAGCGCGCGATACGCGCCTTCGACTTCGCCTGGCGGCCCTTCGGGTTCTGGCGCACCCACTCCAGTTCCTTCTTGATCGCCTTCTGGCGCGCCGATTCCGATGCTTCTTCCTGCTTCAGGCGCTCTTCCTTCTGGTCGAGCCAGCTGCTGTAGTTGCCCTTCCACGGAATGCCGTGGCCGCGGTCGAGTTCGAGAATCCACTCGGCTGCGTTGTCGAGGAAGTAGCGATCGTGCGTGACGGCGACGACGGTGCCCGGGAAGCGCACCAGGAACTGCTCGAGCCAGTCGACCGATTCGGCGTCGAGGTGGTTGGTCGGCTCGTCGAGCAGCAGCATGTCCGGCTTCTCGAGCAGCAGCTTGCACAGCGCGACGCGGCGCTTTTCGCCGCCCGACAGGTGCTCGATCTTCGCGTCCCACGCCGGCAGGCGCAGCGCGTCGGCGGCCACTTCGAGCTGCTGCTCCGGGCTGCCGCCGTCGCTCGACGCGAGGATCGCTTCGTATTTCGCCTGCTCGGCCGCGAGCGCGTCGAAGTCGGCGTCCGGCTCCGCATACGCGGCGTAGATTTCCTCGAGCTTCTTGTTCGCCTGGAACAGGTCGCCGAGGCCTTCCTCGACGGCTTCGCGCACCGTCTTCGTCGGGTCGAGCTGCGGTTCCTGCGGCAGGTAGCCGATGTTCAGGTTCGGCATCGGCGTCGCTTCGCCTTCGATGTCCTTGTCGACGCCCGCCATGATGCGGATCAGCGTCGATTTGCCCGAGCCGTTCAGGCCGAGCACGCCGATCTTCGCGCCGGGAAAGAACGACAGCGAGATGTCCTTCAGGATCTGGCGCTTGGGCGGCACGATCTTGCCGACCCGGTTCATCGTGAAAACGTATTGGGCCATTTGGGTGTGAAAGTCAGAATGGGTTGAGACTGCCTCGCGGCGCATGGGCCTGCGTGGCGTCGGGTGATTCGGTACGGAGCGTGCCGCGCGGGGCGTGGCGGTGTCGCCGCGGGTTGGCGGCGCGAGCGCGTATTGTACTTCGCCGCCGGCTGCCGCTGGCACCGCGCCGGCCATTCGGCCGACCCGCGTTCACAGCCACGCGGCGACGCCGCCGTGCCCCGAACAGGTGCCGCGCCGATGGCGGCTGAAGCTGTACGTGCCGTCGCGGCAGCGCGCGCTCGCGCCCTCGGGCACGCGGCCCGATTTCGAATGGGCCGGCGCATGGACGGTGTCGCCGTCGCGATTGCGGTACGTGTCGTGCCGGTCGAGGTCGGCTTCGTTGCTGTAGCCGTGGCCGGGTGACGCGCGATACGCGTGCGCCGCAGGCGGCACGGCAGCGCACGCGGCGAACAGCGCGGCGGACAGGGTTGCGATGCGCATCGCGCGGCGGAGCTGGGCAGGCATGGTCTCTCTCCGGATGTTGTTATCTGCTGTCGATCCCGGGCCGCATGTTAGCCGATCGGCTGACGATCGGTGCTGCTGCACCGACGTGCGGCGACGCTACGCCGCGCCGGTCATCGATGCCGCGCCGTCGGCTTGCGCGGCCTCGAGAATCCAGCGGCGGAACGCCGCGACTTTCGTGCGTTCCGCGTGATGCGGCGGATAGACGAGGTAGTACGCGAAGTCGTCGAGCCACGCGATGTCGGCAAGCTGCACGAGCCGGCCGCTCGCGAGCTCGTCGCGCACCATCGCCGCGGGCAGCAGGCCGGCGCCCTGGCCGGCGAGAATCGCCTGCAGCAACAGACCGGAATCGTCGAATGCGGGGCCGCGCGGCGGACCGAAATCGTCGATCCGCTGCGCGTCGAACCAGATGTGCCAGCCCTTGCGCTCCGCGTCGTGCAGATGCGGCCATCCGGCCAGGTCGGCGGGCGTGGCCGGCATGCCCAGCCGCGCGACGAGTGCCGGTGCCGCAAGCGCGACGATCTCCACCGTCAGCAGCCGTTCGCTGCACAAGCCGATGTAACGGCCGAGACCGTGGCGGATCGCGACGTCGACGCCGTCGCGCGAGAAATCGGCGAGTGCATGGCTCGTGACGATCTGCAGGTCGATTTCCGGGCACGCGTCGCGGAACTGCGCGAGGCGCGGCACGAGCCACGCGGACGCGAAAAACGGCGTGACGCTCACCGTCAGCACGCCGCTGTCGGCGGCCCCCGACACGCGCTGCGACGCGTCGGCGATCTGCCGGAACGCGTTGCGCACGGGCGGCAGGTAGTCGCGGCCCGCGGCGGTCAGCAGGATGCCGCGGTTCACGCGCTCGAACAGCTGCACGCCGAGGTGGCGCTCGAGCGTGCGGATCATCTGGCTCACCGCGCCGGGCGTGACCGACAGCTCTTGCGCCGCGGATTTCACCGACAGGTGGCGGGCCGCCGCCTCGAACGCACGCAGCGCGTTGAGGGGCGGCAGGCGGGAACGGTTCATTCAGTTTTTCTAAAGCGAAAGGCCGATGAAATATCGTTTGAGGCAATGGGTGCGCGCGAGTACCGTTGTCGCATCGGATCGCATTCGTCGCGACTGACTTGCGGCGCCGATGCGATCAACATAGTTCAACTATATCCATGAGGCAATTCGGGTGCCGCGCGGCGCCCGGCGGAACCCGGGAGGAGCATCGTCATGAGCGGCCCGCGCGCATCGCGCGTCTTCTACGGCTGGTATGTGGTGGCGGCCGCGTTCGCCGTCACGTTCGTCGGCTTCGGCAGTGCGTACACGTTCAGCGCGTTCGTCGAATCGCTGCAGCGGGATTTCGCCGCGTCGCGCGGGCAGATCTCGCTCGTGTTCTCGCTGGCCGGCTTCCTGTATTTCGGCTTCGGCATCGTCAGCGGCCCGCTTGCCGATCGCTTCGGCTCCCGACGGCTCGCCGTCGCCGGCATGTTGCTGACGGCCGCCGGTCTCGCTGCGGCCGGTGCCGCGCATACGCTGCTGCAGGTCTATGTCGCGTACGGGCTCGGTGTCGGCTTCGGCGTCGGCTGCGCGTATGTGCCGGCCGTCGGTGCCGTGCAACGCTGGTTCGTGCGGCGGCGCGGCTTCGCGTCGGGGCTCGCGGTCGCAGGGATCGGCGTCGGCACGCTGGTGATGCCGCCGCTCGCGTCCGCGCTGATCGCGCACGTCGGCTGGCGAGGCGCGTATGTCACGTTGGCGGCGATCGTGGTGGTGGTGGGCGCGGGCATGTCGCTGCTGATCGAGAACGACCCGCGCGGGCGCGGCTTGCTGCCCGACGGCGATGTGGCGCGTAAGCAAGCGGGCGATGCGCTGCCGGGTGCCGCGTCAGCGGTTCCGGCCGGTGCGACCGTGCGCGAGGCCGTCGCGTCGCGGCCGTTCGCGAGCCTCTACGCGGCGTGTCTCGTGTGCTCGTTCGGCGTCTTCGTGCCGTTCGTGCACCTCGTGCCGTACGCGCTCGATCATGGCGTCGCGCCGTCGACGGCCGTGCTGCTGCTCGGCGCGATCGGCGTCGGCAGCACGGCAGGGCGCTTCTTCCTCGGCGGCCTCGCCGATCGCTTCGGCCGCCGCGCGTCGCTGCTCGCGATGTTCGCGGGCATGGCCGTCGCGCTCGTTGCGTGGGCCGGTGCCGGAAGCGTCGCGACGCTCGCCGCGTTCGCACTCGTGTTCGGCGTGTTCTACGGCGGCTGGGTCGCCGTGCTGCCGGCCGTCGTGATGGACTACTTCGGCGGCCGCAACGTGAGCGCGATCATAGGCGTGCTGTACACGAGCGTTGCGTTCGGCACGCTGATCGGGCCCGCCGCGGCCGGTTTCATCTACGACGCGGGCGGCGGTTATCTCGTGCCGATCCTGGCCAGCGCGGCCGCCAATGCGATTGCGTTCGCGATCGTCGCCACTACCGGACGCGCGCCGCTGACGGCGCGCGCGGCCGGCCGCTAGGCACGCGTCACCGGCCGCGCGGCCTGACACCTCGCAGCTAGGCGCCATCCACGATTTCCGCTACGGTGTGCGGGGCGTCGATCATCGACGGAAGGAGGCGCATCGTGACATTCGACGAAGTGCGACGGATCGCGCTGGCATGGCGCGGTGTCGAGGAGGGCACGTCGTACGGCACGCCCGCGCTCAAGGTGAAGGGCAAGATGCTCGCGCGCTTGCGCGACGACGGTGACACGCTCGTCGTGAAGGGCGTCGGCCCCGACGAGCGCGCGTGGCTGATCGAATCGGAGCCCGACGTCTATTACGTGACGGACCACTACGCGGGCTGGCCCATCGTGCTGGTGCGCCTGTCGGCCGCGCATCCCGACGCCGTGAAAAATCTCCTTCTGCGAGAATGGCAGGCGATCGTGCCGGCCAAATGGCGGGACGAAGGGCCAGGCGCGGCGAATTGAGCGTCCGGGGCGGCGCCTGCGCGCGGCGAACGAACCTTTTCGACGGAACGGGCCGCCGCGATACCGGGGAGCAGCCTCGCCTTCGATTGCCCGATCCCGGCGGGAGCGCCAAGCGGATACCAACCGGACCAACCGTTGCATCGATTCACATCGATGCAACAAGTGGTTCCATCGAAATTCTTCAATTGGTTCTTAGTGAAGAACCGTTTGATGCTTACACTCGTTCGCTTCGAAGGCGGCTGACCGACAGCCGACGGAAAGGGCGCACGCGATGCGCCGGCATCCCCGAGTGCCGCATCGCACCCGCAGCTTCGCAGACTGCGTCGCGCACCGACCGAAACAGGCTCGATCCGGCTTTCTGCCCGCATGCCGCGCACGCGCGGCGGGCTGCCGGGTTCAACAACGACAACTCCCCGCGCCGCCTTCACGAGACCCCCGGTCGTACCGGAATCGTTTTTTGGAGAGAGACATATGAGTGGAAGCAACACAGGCCTCGGCACGGGCCTGAAGCAGCGTCACGTGACGATGATGTCGATTGCCGGCGTCATCGGCGCGGGCTTGTTCGTCGGCTCCGGCCACGCGATCGCCGAGGCCGGCCCGGCTTCGATCCTCGCGTATGCGATCGCGGGCGTGCTGGTCGTGCTGGTGATGCGCATGCTCGGCGAGATGGCCGTCGCGCATCCGGACAGCGGTTCGTTCTCGACCTACGCCGATCGCGCGATCGGCCACTGGGCAGGCTTCACCATCGGCTGGCTGTACTGGTGGTTCTGGGTGCTCGTGATCCCGATCGAGGCGACGGCCGCCGCGACCATTCTCAATGCGTGGTTCCCCGGCGTCGCGACCTGGATCTTCGCGCTCGGCATCACGCTGCTGCTGACAATCACCAACCTCTTCTCGGTCAAGAACTACGGCGAATTCGAATTCTGGTTCGCGCTGATCAAGGTCGTCGCGATCGTCGTGTTCCTGTGCATCGGCGGTGCGGCGATCGTCGGCATCGTTCCTGCGCCGGCCGTGTCGGGCGTGTCGAACCTGTTCGCGCATGACGGCTTCATGCCGCACGGCGCCGGCGCGGTGCTCGCGGCGATGCTGACGACGATGTTCTCGTTCCTCGGCACCGAGATCGTGACGATCGCGGCCGCCGAATCGGATAACCCGCAACGCCAGATCGTGCGTGCGACGAACTCGGTGATCTGGCGCATCACGCTGTTCTATCTCGGCTCGATCCTCGTCGTCGCGGCCATCGTGCCGTGGAACGATCCGCTGCTGCCGAAGCACGGTTCGTATCAGCGCGCGATGGAGCTGATCGGCGTGCCGAACGCGAAGGCGATCATCGACGTGATCGTGCTCGTGTCGGTCGCGAGCTGCCTGAATTCCGCGCTGTACACCGCGTCGCGGATGCTGTTCTCGCTGTCCCGGCGCAAGGACGCGCCCGCGTTCCTGCACCGCACCGATTCGACCGGCACGCCGCGTGCGGCCGTGCTCGCATCGACGGCGTTCGGTTTCCTGACCGTGATCGCCAACTACCTGATGCCGGAACAGGTGTTCGGCTTCCTGCTGGCGACGTCGGGTGCGATCGCGCTGCTCGTGTATCTCGTGATCGCGATCTCGCAGCTGCGGATGCGCAAGACGCTCGAATCGGGCGGCGCCGACCTGCCGCTGCGGATGTGGCTGTTCCCGTGGCTCACGTGGGCGGTGATCCTGTTCATTTGCGGTACGCTGACCGTGATGTTCGTCAGCGAGGAACACCGGATGGAAGTGGGGGCGACGGCCGTGCTGGCGCTGATCGTGCTGTTTGCCGCGTGGGTGAACAAGCGGGGGCGTGATGCGCGGGCAGGAGCGGGGCGGCGGGTATCGGCGATGTGATGGAGTGAAGTGATGGCGGGCGGAAAGCCCGCGTCGCGAAACATGGCCCGATCGGTAATTTCCCGGTCGGGCCGTTTTTTTATCCAATGCGGCGGCTGAAGGTAACGCGTGACGCGTTGTGAGAGACGAGAAGCAAGCCGTAATTAGCGCGTAATAATCGAACTCGTCTGATTTCATCGACAAAGACTTGCTCTTACATTGATCGCTTCGATTACCGAGGTGAATCGATGAATGAATCAATTTGGGGCGCTTTGTCGATGGTCGGCATTATCGGGCAGGGCCTGATATCCAATTGCGCGAGCGATACGCTTTTTCATTCGTCGACCGTGTCGAAGTCGAAACAATGACTGGGCGTTCGACAACTCGCGTCAGCATCGCTTTCTCCGCCCTCGACGGATTCCGGCTCAACGGCACCTATTTCCCCGCGGCCGACGGCGATCGTTCCCCCGTGCTCATCTGCCCTGCGACAGGAATCCGGCAGTCTTTTTACTTCCTGTTCGCGGATTGGCTGAGCAAAGCCGGACATTCGACGTTCGTATTCGATTACCGAGGGATCGGCGCGTCGCTCGATACCGGTCACGTCCGCGACTCCCGTGCGCGGAAACAGGACTGGGGGCAGCTCGACATGCCGGCGGCGCTCGACTGGCTGCTTGGCGAAACCGGTGCGCGCGACGCCCATTTGATCGGACATAGCGCAGGCGCACAATTGGTCGGCCTGATGCCGAATCATGCGTCGGTTCGTTCGTTGTGCGCAATCTCCGCGTCTTCCGGCTATGTCGGCAACATTCGCTGGCCAAAACGTTTCGCGGCGTTGTTGCTTGCGCATATGTATGTGCCGCTTTCCGTTCGTTTGCTCGGGTACGTTCCGGCTAAAGCACTCGGCTGGGGTGATGATCTGCCGCCGCGCGTCGGAATTCAGTGGGCCCGATGGTGCAGTCGGCCGGGATATGTGGCAAACGAATTCGGATCAGGGGTGGCGCGCCACTACTACGACGAATTTACCGCTCCGGTCATCGTTGTGGCCGCAACCGACGACCCCCTTGCCACGCCAGCCAATATCGCAGACTGGCTGCGCCTGCTGCCGAGAGCCAAGTCCGACGTCCACTTCATCCATCCCGACAACCCCGACGGCCGAGCAATCGGGCACGTCGGCATGTTCCGGCGCGAGCATTCGTCGCTGTGGCCGGAACTCACCAGGGGATTGCTGCGCTGACGGCACGTGTCGCTTTCACCCTCTCATCAGGAGACCACGATGGATGATTCAAGTGAAATGAAATCGCGCTTCAAGGCCGTTAGAAACGAGGCGAAGGAGACGCGTGCGTCGCTTTACCATCTCACGAATCAATGCAACCTTCGTTGCAAAGGGTGCTGGTTTTTCGAGAACGAATTCGATACGGCATCACACGAGTTGAACGATGCGCTTCGCTTTGAGCAGCGTGTGAAGGAGGAGGCTGCGCGCGGGATCAATGCGCCGCTGTTGATCGGCGGCGAGCCCGCATTGCATCTCGATCGGATACGGATGTTCCGGAAACACATGCCGAAGGTATCCGTATCGACGAACGGGCTTCGAAGAATCCCGTATGAAGGTTTCGAGGACATCACCATCGCGATTTCCGTATTTGGCGGTGGGCCACTCGACGACGAATTGCGTGCGATCGGCCCGAACGGAAAGCGCTTCACCGGCTTGCTCGGCAAGGCATTGGCAAACTATCGCGATGACGAGCGTGCGGGTTTTGTCTACGCAGTGACGATTGACGGTATTGCGTACATCGAGGAAACGGTGCGCAAGATTCGAGATAATGGGAATCGGTTGCTGTTCAATTACTACAGCCCCTACGACATTGAAGGTCCGCTGCGGCGGCGGGGGGAGGAGCAGTTGCTGGACGTGCTGCTCGACTTGAAGGCGAAATACCCTGAAACCATTGCAAGCCATCCCTATTATCTGGCCGCCCTGATGCGGGGCGAGACCGCTTGGGGAGTATTCAATGCTGCGAGTTGTCCGAGCGTCAGTGAGGATCATCCGCAAAACGTGGATCGTTTCGCATCAGGGTGGCCCGCACTACCGAGCTTCAATGCGTATCGCGCCGATTTTGCCTCGCTTGCGCGCTGTTGTACGTCAGGAGAATGCGCGAAGTGTCGCGACAGTCAGGCCGTGATTTCCTGGTTGCTGGTCAACGCCAGGCATGTACTGAAGGAAGACGACGGGCTCCGGACTTGGACGGAGGTGGCAGAAAGCTATTTCAGTCAGTTTGTCTGGTCGAAATACCATCCGCGCAACCGTATCGAGCACGCGTCGGTTCGCGCAATCCAATGCGACAGCGTCGAGTAGTCAGCATGCCGCTGGCATAGCCGGATCGAAACCCGACGAGCCTGTTACGACGCGGCCGGTGTGCCGAAAAGAAAAAAGCCCGCATGAGCGGGCTTTTCTCTGAAGCGATCACGCAACGTTCAGACGTTGAACAGGAAGTTCATCACATCCCCGTCGTGCACGACATATTCCTTCCCTTCCGCGCGCATCTTGCCGGCTTCCTTCGCACCCTGTTCGCCCCTGTAGGAAACGAAGTCGTCGAACGCGATCGTCTGCGCGCGAATGAAGCCGCGCTCGAAGTCGGTGTGGATCACGCCGGCCGCTTGCGGTGCCGTGTCGCCGATGTGGATCGTCCACGCGCGCACTTCCTTCACGCCCGCGGTGAAATAGGTCTGCAGGCCGAGCAGCTTGAAGCCCGCGCGAATCACGCGGTCGAGGCCCGGCTCTTCCATGCCCATGTCGGCGAGGAACGCTTCCTTGTCCGCATCGTCGAGATCGGCGATTTCCGCCTCGATCGCCGCACACACCGCGACCACCGGCGAATTCTCGCTTTCCGCGTACTTGCGCACCGCGTCGAGGTGCGGGTTGTTCTCGAAGCCGTCGTCCTTCACGTTCGCGACGTACATCGCCGGCTTCGCGGTGATCAGGCAGAACGGCTTGAGCAGCGCCTGCTCTTCGTCCGACAGATCGAGGCCGCGCACGGCCTTGCCCTGGTCGAGGTGCGCGCGCACCTTCTCGAGCACCGCGGCGAGCTTCACCGCTTCCTTGTCGTTGCCCGACTTCGCGGCCTTCGAGTAGCGCGTGAGCGCCTTCTCGACGGTGGCGAGGTCGGCGAGCGCGAGCTCGGTGTTGATCACTTCGATGTCGTCGATCGGGCTGACCTTGCCGGCGACGTGGATGACGTTGTCGTCCTCGAAGCAGCGCACGACGTGCGTGATCGCATCGGTTTCGCGGATGTTCGCGAGGAACTGGTTGCCGAGGCCTTCACCCTTGCTCGCGCCCGCGACGAGGCCGGCGATGTCGACGAATTCGACGACGGCCGGCACGACGCGCTCGGGCTTCACGATTTCGGAGAGCGCCTTCAGGCGCGTGTCGGGCACTTCGACGATGCCGACGTTCGGCTCGATCGTGCAGAACGGGTAGTTCTCGGCGGCGATGCCGGCCTTGGTCAGCGCATTGAACAGGGTGGACTTGCCGACGTTGGGCAAGCCGACGATGCCGCATTTGAGGCTCATGGAATCCTTCGGACCGGTGAGGCGGCGCGGCCGGACAAAGCGCGGCGGCGCGGGAAAAATAGGGACGGCCGGCGCCTGGGGCGCGGCGGGCCGATGTTCGAAGCCGCTATTGTACCGTGCCGACGCCCCGGTTTCCGGCCTTGCCCCGGAACGCCAGATGCGACGGGCCGCCGCGCGGCCGGCCCGGCCCGCGATTCTGCTGATTTCCCGCAAAGTCCGGCCGCGTAAGGGATTGGCCCGGCGGCTATAATGCCCGCCATGACTGCCCACCACACCTTCGACGTCGCCGTGGTCGGCGGCGGGCTCGTCGGCAAGACGGCCGCGCTCGCGCTGACCCAGTCCGGCTACAAGACCGCCTTGCTCGCCCAGCCGGCGGCGCCGCGCCCCGCCGATCTCGCGTTCGACACGCGCATCTACGCGCTGTCGTCCAGCTCGCAGGCATTGCTGGAGCGGCTGCGGGTCTGGCAGGCGCTCGACCATGGCCGGCTCGCGCCGGTCTACGACATGCGGGTGTACGGCGACGCCCATGCGGAACTGCATTTCTCCGCCTACCAGGCGTCCGTTCCGCAGCTTGCGTGGATCGCCGAATCGTCACTGATCGAGACGTCGCTCGACGCCGCGCTGCGGTTCCAGCCGAACCTCACGTGGTTCGATGCGCGCGCGCAAGGCTTCGACGTGCGCGACGATGCGGCCGTGCTCACGCTGTCGTCGGGGCAAGTGCTCGAAGCGGACCTCGTGGTCGGCGCGGACGGCGCGCATTCCTGGGTGCGTTCCCAGATGGGGGCGAGGATCGAGCGGCGCGATTACCGTCAGACGGGCGTCGTCGCGAACTTCAAGGCATCGCTTCCGCACCGCGAGACCGCCACCCAATGGTTCCGCGACGGCGAAATCATCGCGCTGCTGCCGCTGCCGGATGGTCACGTGTCGCTCGTGTGGTCCGCACACACCGCGCACGCGGACGAACTGCTCGCGCTCGATCCCGCGCAACTCGCGGCCGAAGTCGAGCGCGTGTCGCACGGGCAGCTCGGTACGCTCGAATGCGTGACGCCGGCCGCCGGTTTCCCGCTCGCGCTGCAGACCGTCGACAAGCTGATCGCCCCGCGCGTCGCGCTCGTCGGCGATGCCGCACACCTGATCCACCCGCTCGCGGGGCAGGGGATGAATCTCGGCTTGCGCGACGTCGCGGCGCTCGCCGATGCGATCGCGAACAAGGAATCCTTCCGCAACCTCGGCGACACGGTGCTGCTGCGCCGCTACGAGCGTTCGCGCCGCGAGGACATCCGCGCGCTGATGGTCGCGACCGACGGGCTGCAGCGGCTGTTCGCGGTGCCCGGCTCGTTCGCGAAGGCGGTGCGCAATGCGGGCATGGCGTTCGTCGGCGCGCAGCCGCTCGTGAAGCGCTGGCTCGTATCGGGCGCGCTCGGCTGATCGAACCTTCGCGCGCCCGGCCTGTCGGACAGGGCTCCGTTACGGCGTACACTGTGACGTGCACTCCGATTGAGCTGAAGGAACAACAGGATGAAAAAAACGATCCGCATCGCGTCGCTGGCGCTGGCCGTCACGATGGCGACGCTCGGCTGCACCGCGCAGGCCGACCAGACCACCGACAAGTTGAAAGCCACGCTGCAAGCGCGTCTGGGCAGCGACGCGCCGATCAAGAGCGTGTCGAAATCGCCGGTCGCGGGCCTGTACGAAGTGAACCTCGGCACGCAGATCATCTATAGCGATGCAGCCGGCGACTACGTGCTGCTCGGCGATCTCGTCGACACCAAGACGCACAAGAACCTGACCGACGCGCGCCTGTCCGACCTGAACAAGATCGACTTCGCGAGCCTGCCGCTCGCGAACGCGATCAAGGTGGTCAAGGGCAACGGCGCACGCAAGATCGCGGTGTTCTCCGATCCGAACTGCCCGTACTGCAAGCGGCTCGAGACGACGCTTCAGTCGGTCGACAACGTGACCGTCTACACGTTCCTGTACCCGGTGCTGTCGCCCGATTCGACCACGAAGTCGAAGGCGATCTGGTGCGCGACCGACCGCGCGAAAAGCTGGGAAGGCTGGATGCTCGAGCATCGCGCGCCGTCCGGCGCCGGCAACTGCGATACGAGTGCGCTCGACAAGAACCTCGCGCTCGGCCGCGGGATGAACGTGACGGGCACGCCGACGATCTTCCTGCCCGACGGCCGTCGCCTGCCGGGCGCGGTGTCGGCCGATCAGCTGAACCAGGCGCTCGCGTCGAGCAAGTAACCGACCGGCACGCCGGGCCGCATGGCCCGGCCAGCGAGGGGCGCCCGTGGTATCTGCCGGCGCCTCTCTTCGTTTCCGCCGCCATATTCCGTCCGATTTCCGACCGATTGCCACGATGACCCAGCCGATCCGTTATTCGATTGCCCCGAAAGATCTTGCCGCGCACCTGTTCGAAGTGTCGGTGACGGTCACCGATCCCGATCCCGAAGGTCAGCGCTTCTCGCTGCCGGTATGGATTCCCGGCAGCTACCTCGTGCGCGAGTTCGCGCGCAACATCGTGACGCTTGCCGCATTCAACGACGCGGGCCGCAAGGTGCGGATCGCAAAAACCGACAAGAACACGTGGCAGGCCGCGCCGGTGAACGGCACGCTGACGCTGCGCTACGACGTGTACGCGTGGGATCTGTCGGTCCGCTCCGCGTATCTCGACGAATCGGGCGGTTTCTTCAACGCCACGGCCGTGTTCCTGAGCGTCGCCGGCCGCGAGGATGCACCGTGCGAAGTCGACATCGCGAAACCGGCGGGCGCGGCGTTCCGCACATGGCGCGTCGGCACGTCGCTGCCCGAGGCGCGCGGCACCAGGCGCTACGGGTTCGGCGCATATCGGGCCGCGAACTATGACGAACTCACCGACCATCCGGTGACGATCGGCGAATTCGCGCTCGCGACGTTCGACGCGCACGGCGTGCCGCACGACATCGTGATCGCCGGGCGCGTGACGCAGCTCGACATGGAACGACTGCGCGCCGACCTGAAGCGCGTGTGCGAAGCGCAGATCGCGCTGTTCGAGCCGAAATCGAAGAAGGCGCCGATGGACCGCTACGTGTTCATGACGCTCGCGGTCAGCGACGGCTACGGCGGCCTCGAGCACCGTGCGTCGACCGCGCTGATCTGCAACCGCACCGATCTGCCGGTGAAGGGCCGGTCGGAAACGACGGAAGGCTATCGCACGTATCTCGGCCTGTGCAGCCACGAGTATTTCCACACGTGGAACGTGAAGCGCATCAAGCCGGCCGCGTTCGTGCCGTACGACCTCGCGCGGGAGAACTACACGTCGCTGCTGTGGCTGTTCGAGGGCTTCACGTCGTATTACGACGACCTGATGCTCGTGCGCAGCGGGCTGATGTCGCAGGACGAGTATTTCGCGGCGCTCGGCCGTACCGTCGGCGGCGTGCTGCGCGGCACGGGGCGCCTGAAGCAAAGCGTCGCGGACAGCTCGTTCGACGCGTGGATCAAGTATTACCGCCAGGACGAGAACGCGACCAACGCGATCGTCAGCTATTACACGAAGGGTTCGCTCGTCGCGCTCGCCTTCGATCTCGCGATCCGCGCGCAGACGCGCGACCGCAAGTCGCTGGACGACGTGATGCGTCTGCTGTGGCAGCGCTACGGCCGTGAGTTCTATCGTGGCAAGCAGGCGGGCGTCGAGGAAAACGAGGTCGAGGCGCTGATCGAGGAGGCGACGGGCGTGGCCCTCGGCCGACTGTTCGCCGACGCCGTGCACGGCACGCGCGACCTGCCGCTCGCCGAACTGCTCGCGCCGTTCGGCGTGACGCTCGCGCCCGAGGTCGCGGCTGGCGCGGCCGCGAAACCGACGATCGGCGCGCGTCTGCGCGGCGGGGCGGACTGCACGCTGGCGGCGGTGTACGAGGGCGGCGGCGCGCATCGCGCGGGGCTGTCGGCCGGCGACACGCTGATCGCGCTCGACGGGCTGCGCGTCACCGGCACGAATCTCGACGCGCTGCTCGCGCGCTACCGGCCGGGCGACAAGGTCGAAGTGCACGCATTCCGCCGCGACGAGCTGCGGACCGCGAAGCTGAAGCTGGACGGGCCTGAAGTCATGCGCTACCGGCTCACGGCGGCCGCGAAACCGGCCGCCGCGCGCAAGGCCAGGGAAGCGTGGCTGAAGGGCTGATCCTGCACGAGCGGCTTTAGGGGCGCGACCATCGATTGTTCTGCTGGTGCAACAATCCGTCGCCCCTGAGCCGCTTTTTCGCGACGATGCGGCCACGCACAATGGCGTCACTCGCGCTACCGAAGCGCAGCCCAACTGGAGCCTGACATGACGACCATTCTGCAAATCAATTCCGCGGCGCGCTCGCAAGGTGCGCAATCCACGCTGCTGGCCAACGAACTGACGGCAAAGCTGCAACAATCGAACGCTGGCGCCAACGTCGTGGTTCGCGACCTGCTGGCCGACGGTCTGCCGCACCTCGACGAATCGGTACTCGGCGCATTCTTCACGCCGGCCGACCAGCGCAGCGCGGAACAGAATGCGATCGTCGCGAAGAGCGATGCGCTGATCGCCGAACTGCAAGCCGCCGACATCATCGTGATCGGTGCGCCGATGTACAACTTTGGCGTCTCGTCGCAACTGAAGGCGTATTTCGACTGGATCGCCCGCGCAGGCGTCACGTTCCGCTACACCGAGAACGGTCCGGAAGGGCTGATCAAGGGCAAGAAGGTCTACGTGGTGACGGCACGCGGCGGCAAGTACCTCGGTACCCCGAATGACAGCCATACGCCGTACCTGCGCACGTTCCTCGGCTTCATCGGCTTGACCGACGTGAGCTTCATCCACGCGGAAGGCCTGAACCTCGGGCCGGATTCGCAGAGCGCGGCACTCGCCAGCGCACGCGAAGCGATCGCTGCCGCGTAAGGCCCGCACGGGTGCATCGCACCCGCGTTGCATCGCCGGATGAAAGAACGCCGCGTCCCGAAAGGGCGCGGCGTTTTGCGTGGTGCGGGTAAAAGCGGAACGCGATTACGCGAGCGTTTCGGCCACTTCCGGCAAGCGCCAGTCGACCGGCTCGCGGCCCGCTTCGACGAGATAGTCGTTCGCGAGCGCGAAGTGGCGGCAACCGAGGAAGCCTCGGTGCGCGGACAGCGGTGACGGATGCGGCGCCTCGAGCACACAGTGGGCGCTCGCATCGAACAGCGCGCGCTTTGCCTGCGCGTGCGCGCCCCACAGCATGAACACGAGCCCGCGATGGCGATTGGCCAGTTCGTGGATCAGCGTGTCCGTGCATTGCTCCCAGCCGCGCTTCGCGTGGCTCGCGGCCGCGCCGCGCTCGACCGTCAGCACGGTGTTGAGCAACAGCACGCCCTGGCGCGCCCAAGTGTCGAGGCAGCCGTGGCGCGGCGTGTCGTGACCGAAATTCGCGGCGATTTCCTTGAAGATGTTGCGCAGCGACGGCGGCGTGCGGACGGCCGGCGGCACCGAGAACGCCAGGCCGTGCGCCTGCGGTGTGCCGCGATCGTCGCCGTGGTAGGGATCCTGGCCGAGAATCACGATCTTCACGTCGTCCGGGCTCGTCAGGCGCAGCGCGCGGAACACGTCGGTCGGGTAGACCGTCTTGCCAGCCGCGCGCTCGTCGTCGACGAAGCGGCACAGCGGCGCATACGCGTCGCTGTCGGTGAACGGTTTCAACACGTCGCGCCAGACTGCCGGCAGCGCGTCGAACTGCGCGGCGAGGTGAGGAATGTTCGCGCCGACGGGGCGCGCGGGTTGCGGCGCGGCGGAAACCGGGGCGCCTGCCGCGGCCTTCCTTGCGGGCTTGCGCCCGGCAGCGGCCGGCGCGGGTGCCATGGCGGAAACATCGTCCTGCGCCGTTTCCGGCACGGGATCGTCGAACAGCGACGCCTGCTGCGGCGTGCGGAGAGTCTTGCGGGTTGCCATGCGTGATGCGTGTTTATTGCGCGCGCAGCCGGTAGCCGCGCTGCGCCTTGCTGATGTTTTCGGGGGCGAGGCCCGGCAGCGCTTGCTGCAGTTCGGCGGCGAGCGTCGCGAGCGCCGCTTCCGGGCCGTCGATCAGTTCGAGTTCGATTTCGCTGATCGGTTCGCGGCGCGTATCGTTTTCCGTCTGGACGACGATCTCGCCGACGTCGACCGCAGCCTCGACGGTTGCACCGGCGATTGCGATGCGCCACAGCGTACGCGAAAAATCCGTCCGGAACAGTGCGTGCAGCGCCGGCGCCGCGTCGCGCAGTGCGGCGGCAGCGTCCGGCACGTCGCACGCAGCGACGAGCGCGTCGATTTCGAGCGCATCGCCGGCAACGGGCAACTCCCATTCGTGGCGGCTATGCAGGCCGTCTTGCGCGCTGCCGACCGTCTTGAAGGTCTGCAGCCAGCCATGCGGCGTGCGGCGCACGCGCACCGCGCTCTTTGAACGGGCCAGCGCGAGATCGGGCGTGTCGTAGTAGACGTTCGCGAGCGTGATGACGTCGCCGTCTTCGCCGGTCAGCGTGGCGAAAAAGCGCCGCGCGGCATCGGCCTGACCGGCCGGCAGCGCGAGCTTGATTTCCGTTTCGATCGCCATCAGAAGAACATCCGCGCGAGTTCCTCGCCCGGCTGGTCGGCGCGCATGAACGCTTCGCCGACGAGGAACGCGTTCACGTTCGCCGCGCGCATCGTGTCGACGTCGGCGCGCGACAGGATCCCGGACTCGGTCACGACAATCCGTTCCGGCGGAATCATGTCGAGCATGTCGAGCGTGGTCTGGATCGTCGTCTCGAATGTGCGCAGGTTGCGGTTGTTGATGCCGAGCAGCGGTGTCTTCAGCGTCAGCGCCTGTTCCATCTCGTCGCGGTCGTGGACTTCGACCAGCACCGCGAGGCCGAGCGAGTGCGCATACGCCTCGAGGTCCTGCATCAGCGGCGTGTCGAGCGCGGCCGCGATCAGCAGGATCGCGTCGGCGCCCATCGCGCGTGCTTCGAGGATCTGGTACGCGTCGACGATGAAGTCCTTGCGTAGCACCGGCAGCGTGCAGGCCGCGCGCGCTTCCTCGAGATAGCGGACGCTGCCCTGGAAGAACTGCTCGTCGGTCAGCACCGACAGGCACGCGGCGCCGTGGGCCGCATACGAGCGCGCGATGTCGGCCGGCACGAAATGCTCGCGCAGCACGCCCTTCGACGGGCTCGCCTTCTTCACTTCGGCGATCACCGCCGCGTGGCCGGCCGCCTGCTTCGCGCGCAGTGCGCCGACGAAGTCGCGCAGGTCACGCGCCGATGCTTCCAGTTTCAGTGCCTCGAGCGGCGCGCTGCGCATGGCCGCCGCGACTTCTTCGCGCTTGACGGCGATGATTCGGTCGAGAATGTCGCTCATGTGGGTTCCTGCTTGATTCGTAAGGGGAGTCAGCGCTTGAACTGCTGCGTGAAGCGCACGAGTTCGTCGACCTTCGCGCGCGCCTTGCCGCTCGCGATCGCTTCGCGGGCGAGCTGGATGCCGTCCGCGATCGATTCGGCGATATTGGCCGCGTAGAGCGCGGTGCCCGCGTTCAGTGTAACGATTTCGCGTGCGACACCCGGCTGGTTGTCCAGCGCGCCGAGCAGCATCGTGCGCGATTCCTCGGCATTTTCCACCTTCAGCGTGCGGTTCGACACCATCTGCAGGCCGAAGTCTTCCGGATGGATCTCGTACTCGTGCACCTGGCCGTCGCGCAATTCGCCGACGAGCGTCGCGGCGCCGAGCGACACTTCATCCATCCCGTCCTTGCCGTACACCACCAGCACGTGCTGCGCGCCGAGACGTTGCATCACGCGCACCTGGATGCCGACGAGGTCGGGGTGGAACACGCCCATCAGCTGGTTCGGCGCGCCGGCCGGATTGGTCAGCGGGCCGAGAATGTTGAAGATCGTCCGCACGCCCAGCTCGCGGCGCACGGCAGCGATGTTCTTCATCGCCGGGTGGTGGTTCGGCGCGAACATGAAGCCCATCCCGGTTTCGGCGATCGACGCGGCAACCTGGTCGGGCTGCAGGTCGATGTTCACGCCGAGCGCGTCGAGCACGTCGGCGCTGCCGGACTTGCTCGACACGCCGCGGTTGCCGTGCTTCGCGACCTTCGCGCCGGCCGCGGCCGCGATGAACATCGACGCGGTCGAGATGTTGAACGTGTGCGAGCCGTCGCCGCCCGTGCCGACGATGTCGACGAAGTTCGAGTTGTCCTGCACCTCGACGTGATTCGCGAATTCGCGCATCACGGTCGCGGCGGCGGCGATCTCGCCGATCGTCTCCTTCTTCACGCGCAGCCCGGTGATGATCGCGGCCGCCATCACGGGCGACATGTCGCCGCGCATGATGAGCCGCATCAGGTGCAGCATCTCGTCGTGGAAGATTTCGCGGTGCTCGATCGTGCGCTGCAGCGCTTCCTGCGGGGTAATCGTCATCGTGCGTCTCCCGTCAGGCGGCCGGCGCGGCCGCGTGGGCCGCGGCGCGATTCTGCTTCAGGAAATTCTCGAGCAGCGCATGGCCGTGCTCGGAGAGGATCGATTCCGGGTGGAACTGCACGCCTTCGATCGGCAGCGTCTTGTGGCGCACGCCCATGATCTCGCCGTCGTCGGTCCACGCGGACACCTCGAGGCAGTCGGGCAGCGACTCGCGTTCGATCGCGAGCGAGTGGTAGCGCGTGACGTCGAAATGCTTCGGCAGGTCGGCGAACACGCCGCGGCAGTCGGTTTCGATCCGGCTCACCTTGCCGTGCATGATGGTCTTCGCGCGCACCACGCGGCCGCCGAACGCTTCGCCGATCGCCTGGTGGCCGAGGCAGACGCCGAGAATCGGCTTCTTGCCCGCGAATTCGCGCAGCACGTCGAGCGTGATGCCCGCGTGCTGCGGGTTGCTCGGGCCGGGCGACAGGCAGATGGCGTCGGGGTTCAGCCGCGCGATGTCGTCGAGCGTGATTTCGTCGTTGCGGTACGTGTGCACGTCCTCGCCCAGTTCGCCGAAGTACTGGACCAGGTTGTAGGTGAACGAGTCGTAGTTGTCGATCATGAGCAGCATGGTCAGTCTCCGGTCAGAAGTCGCTATCGAGGCCGTCCTGGACCTGTTCGGCCGCACGCAGCACCGCGCGAGCCTTGTTTTCGGTCTCTTGCCATTCGGATTCGGGCACCGAATCGGCGACGACGCCTGCCGCCGCCTGCACATACAGGTTGCCGTTGTGGATCAGGCCGGTGCGGATCGCGATCGCGAGATCCATCTCGCCCGAGAACGACAGGTAGCCGACGGCACCGCCGTACAGCCCGCGCTTGACAGGCTCGAGCTCGTCGATCAGTTCCATCGCGCGCACCTTCGGCGCGCCGGACAGCGTGCCGGCCGGGAACGTCGCGCGCAGCACGTCGTAGTTCGTCATGCCGGGCTTGAGCTTGCCTTCGACCGAGCTGACGATGTGCTGCACGTGCGAGTACTTCTCGATCACCATCTTGTCGGTGACCTGCACCGAGCCGATCTGCGCGATGCGGCCGACGTCGTTGCGCGCGAGGTCGATCAGCATCACGTGCTCGGCGATTTCCTTCGGATCGTTCAGCAGTTCGGTCGCGAGTTCCGCATCGCGTTCGGGCGTGTTGCCGCGCGGGCGCGTGCCGGCGAGCGGACGGATCGTGACGATCTGGTCTTCGCCGCGCTTTTCCTGGCGCACCAGGATTTCCGGCGACGCGCCGACCACGTGGAAATCGCCGAAGTTGTAGTAATACATGTACGGTGACGGATTCAGCGAGCGCAGCGCGCGATACAGCGACAGCGGATTGTCGCGGTAGGGCTTCGTCAGCCGCTGGCCAACCTGGATCTGCATCAGTTCGCCGGCCGCGATGTATTCCTTCGCCTGGCGCACGGCGGCCAGATAGTCTTCCTTCTTGAATTCGCGGAACGTCTCGGTGCGCACGCTCGCCGACGTGACGGGCGGCTGTACGGTCGTACGCAGGCGCTGCTTCAGCTCGCGCAGGCGTTGCTTCGCCTTCGTATAGGCCTCGGGCTGGGCCGGATCCGCATAGATGATCAGGTAGAGCTTGCCGGCGAGGTTGTCGATCACCGCGACTTCTTCGGTGAGCAGCAGCTGGATGTCGGGCAGGCCGAGATCGTCGCGCGGCGCGGTGTTCGCGAGCTTCTTCTCGATGTAGCGCACCGCGTCGTAGCCGAAATAGCCGGCGAGGCCGCCGCAGAAGCGCGGCAGGCCCGGGCGCTGCGCGACCTTGAAGCGCGCCTGGAACGACTCGATGAATTCGAACGGGTCGCCGTCGTGCGTCTCGACGACCTCGCCGTCGCGCACCACTTCGGACACGCCGTTGCGGGTGCGCACCAGCGTGCGTGCGGGCAGGCCGATGAACGAATAGCGGCCGAAGCGTTCGCCGCCGACCACCGACTCGAGCAGGAACGAGTTGGCGCCCGCACGTTCAGGCTGGGCCAGCTTCAGGTAGAGGGACAGCGGTGTTTCGAGGTCGGCGAGCGCTTCCGCGATCAGCGGGATACGGTTGTAGCCTTCGTTCGCGAGCGATTGGAATTCGAGTTCGGTCATGTTCCGGTCCTGTTCGGGACGAGCGGCGGTGTGCGCCAGGGATCACTTGACGCTGCGCGGGCTGCCGTCGGCGAAAGGGCGGTCGATCGAGAAGTGCCTGTTGCCGGCCGGCATTCCGGGCGTGAGCGTCGCGAGCCTGCGGCCGATCCTGAACGCAAGCGTTCGGGCGCGGTAGAACTCGAGGTGGTGCGACGATCGGCGCGCGGATGCGCAGCGAGATAAAAAACGGCGCTGAAGACGTGCCTCAGCGTACCTCACCGAAGAGGTTAGCGCGACCAGCGACGCCAGGGCCAGGCTCCCCGGTCGATGCTGCTCAGACTCCGTTTTTTATTCAGAAACATGCGGATGGAAGAAATAATCAGATGGTTGGCCGGCCGGCGTTGTGCGCGGTGATCGCGCGTGCTGCGACCAGCAACGAATCGACTATACCATCCGAATTTATCGTTTGTATAGCCTTGCCGTGGTTGTACCCGTACGGCACCGTCAGCGTCGCCATGCCGGCCGCACGGCCCGCCAGCGCGTCGTTTTCCGAGTCGCCGATCGCGACCGCCGCGTCCGGCGCGACGCCGAGCGCGTCGCAGGCCGCCAGCATCGGCAGGGGATCAGGCTTCTTGCGCGCGACGCTGTCGCCGCCGAGCACGATGCCGAAGCGATCGATCAACCCGTATTGCTCGAGCAGCTCGACCGCGAAGCGGTGCGGCTTGTTCGTCACGCACGCGAGCCGGATGCCGGCCGCGCGCAACGCGTCGAGACCGGCCGCGACCTCGGGATAGAGGCGCGTGTGACGGCCGTTGATCTTTGCGTACTCGGTTTGATAGATCGCGAGCGCGTCGTCGAAGCGTGCGTGCGCTTCGTCGGGCGTGAAGCGCGGCTTCAGCACGCTCTGGATCAGATGCTCGGAGCCCTTGCCGACGTAACCGATCACCTCGTCGCGCGACGTGGCCGGCGCACCGAGCTGCGCGAGCATGCCGTTCAGCCCGGCCGTGAAATCGTCGGCCGTATCGACCATCGTGCCGTCGAGGTCGATCAGCGCCGCATCGATGCGCGGCGCCGCGAAACGGATCGGGCCGTCGGCTTCGGCCGGTGCCCGACCCGCCAGCGAGGAATCGGCCACGGCGTCAGCTCCGCTCGACGGTAGCGAGCGCGGCGCGCATCTCGTCGATCACCGCGCGGTAGTCGGGCTTGCCGAAGATCGCCGAACCCGCGACGAAGGTGTCCGCGCCGGCTGCCGCGATTTCCGCGATGTTGTCGGCCTTCACGCCGCCGTCCACCTCGAGCAGGATCTCGCGGCCGGTGCGCTCGGTGTACGCGTCGATGCGGGCACGCGCTTCCCGCAGCTTGTTCAGCGTTTCCGGAATGAACGACTGGCCGCCGAAGCCGGGGTTCACCGACATCAGCAGCACGAAGTCGAGGCGATCCATCACGTGGTCGAGATAGTTCAGCGGCGTGGCGGGATTGAACACGAGGCCGGCCTTGCAGCCGTGATCGCGGATCAGCGACAGCGTACGATCGATGTGGTCCGAGCCTTCCGGGTGGAAGCTGATCAGGTTCGCGCCGGCTTTCGCGAAATCGGGCACGATCCGGTCGACCGGGCGCACCATCAGGTGCACGTCGATCGGCACCTGCACGTGCGGGCGGATCGCCTCGCAGACGAGCGGGCCGATCGTCAGGTTCGGCACATAATGGTTGTCCATCACGTCGAAGTGAATCCAGTCGGCGCCGGCGGCGACCACGTTGCGGACTTCTTCGCCGAGCCGTGCAAAGTCGGCCGACAGGATGCTGGGAGCGATGCGGAATTGAGTCATGACAGGGGAGCGGGGACGCTGCGGCGCAAAACCGTCATTCTACCGTCCGGCGACCCGCTGCGCGGCGACAGGCCGTGCGGTTGCGGCCCGATTGCGCATAGAATGCCGAACCAATGCGGCGCGCCCGCGGCCTGGCCGCTCGAGTTGGCGCGGGTGCTTACCTACAGCGGAAACATCATGAGTCAGTATCAGTTCACCGTTTCGGTGAAAACCAGCTACCTGCCGGAACAATCCGACCCCGATCGACGTCAATATGCATTCGCGTACACGCTGACCATCCGCAATACCGGGCAGGTCGCGGCGCAGCTGATCGCGCGTCACTGGATCATCACGGACAGCGAAAACCACGTGCAGGAAGTGAAGGGGCTCGGCGTCGTCGGGCACCAGCCGCTGCTGCAGCCGGGCGAACACTTCGAATACACGAGCTGGGCCGTGATCGCGACGCCGGTCGGCACCATGCGCGGCGCGTACTTCTGCGTGGCGGAGGACGGCGAGCGGTTCGAGGCGCCGGTCGAGGAATTTGCGCTGCACATGCCGCGCACGCTGCATTGAGCGTGCGGGCGGGGCGATCAGCGCGGCTGGCGGTCGTTGCCGCGGGCATGCTTCTTCCTGCCCGACGACGTCCACACGACGATGAAGATCAGCAGGGCGAGCGCTACGAAAGCTTCGAGCGCGAAGATGAGCATCGGATATTGGTCGAGAAAATCTGACATGGCGGTTTCCATCAAGAACGGACATTGTATGTGGTTTGGGCCCCGGCTGGCCGGCTGGGTTGTAGCGGCCGCGACGGCCGCACTGCTTGCCGCGTGCGGCGGCGCGCCGACGCGAACGTCGACGCTCAAGCCGCCGACCGGCACGGCGATCGTGCCGGGGCAGATCGCCGCGAAGCGGCTGACGCCGGTCGCCTGGCAGCAGGTGCCCGGCTGGCAGGACGATTCGCTGATCGGCGCGGCGGCCGCGCTGCGGCAGAATTGCGTGCGGCTCGCGCGCCAGCCGGCGTGGCAGCGCGCCTGCGCGGCGGCCGATCGCCTCGACGAACTCGACGTCAGCGGCGCGCGGGCATTCTTCGAAACGTATTTCACGCCGTTTCAGCTGGCGAACACCGACGGCACGCTCGACGGGCTCGTGACCGGCTACTACGAGCCGCTGCTGCACGGCTCGCGCGTGCGTCGCGGCCCTTACCAGTACGCGCTGTACCGCTGGCCGGCAGGCTATCGCGCCGGCGCCGCGCTGCCCGCTCGCGCGCAGCTCGAGCGCGCCGGCATCCTGAACGGCAACGAACTCGTGTGGGTCGACGATCCGATCGAGGCGTTCTTCCTGCAGGTGCAGGGTTCCGGACGCGTGCTGCTCGACGACGGCTCGGTGATGCGGGTCGGTTTCGGCGGGACCAACAACCAGCCGTACCGTTCGATCGGCAAGTGGCTGCTCGATCGCGGCGAGTTGACGCCTGCACAGGCGACGATGCAGGGCATCAAGGCGTGGGCGAAGGCGAACCCGACTCGCGTCGACGCGTTGCTCGACACGAATCCGCGCTTCGTGTTCTTCCGTGACATGCCGACCAAGGAAGATGCGCCGCACGGCGGTGCGGACGGCCCGATCGGCGCGCTCGGCGTGCCGCTCACGCCCGAGCGTTCGATCGCGGTCGATCCTTCGTCGATCCCGCTCGGCACGCCCGTGTTCCTGCAGACCACGCGTCCGTTGACGAATACGCCGATGAACCGGCTCGTGTTCGCGCAGGATACGGGCTCGGCGATCCGGGGCGGCGTGCGGGCCGACTATTTCTGGGGGCTCGGCGACGACGCCGGCGATCAGGCCGGGCGGATGAAGCAGACCGGCCGGATGTGGCTGCTGTTCCCGAATTCGTGATGTTCGTGATGCGCGGCGGTGCCGGCGTGCACGTGTAGCCGGGCATCGAGACGAAACAGCCCGATCGGTTTATTGGCCGGTTCGGGCTGTTTTTTTGTGCACGCGATTGCTGCTTCGCGGGGCGAGGGGGCCGCGGCGAATGTCAGCCCTTGCGCTTGTCGATCACGCGGCGTGCCTTGCCGACCGAGCGCTCGATCCCGTTCACGGGCAGCACGTTGATCACGGCCGTCACGCCGATCAGCGACTTGATGTCGTGCGCGAGCGCCTGCCTGGCCGCGTGGATCGCCGCCGTGTCGGGGGCCGTTTCGGGACACGGTTCGACGTTGAGCGTCAGCACGTCGAGCGGCCCTTCCTTCGTCAGCACGATCTGATAGTGCGGCGCGAGCGCGTGCTGCTTCAGCAGCTGTTCCTCGATTTGCGTCGGGAAGACATTGACGCCCCGCACGATCATCATGTCGTCCGAACGCCCGGTGATTTTTTCCATCCGGCGCATCGTGCGCGCGGTGCCGGGCAGCAGACGCGTGAGGTCGCGCGTCCGGTAGCGGACGATCGGCAACGCTTCCTTCGTCAGCGACGTGAACACCAGCTCGCCGAGTTCGCCATCCGGCAGCACTTCGCCGGTCTCGGGGTCGATGATTTCCGGGTAGAAGTAGTCTTCCCAGATGGTCGGCCCGTCCTTGGTCTCGACGCATTCCGACGCGACGCCCGGACCCATCACTTCGGACAGCCCGTAGATATCGACCGCATCGATGCCCATGCGCTGCTCGATGGCCACGCGCATGTCGTTGGTCCACGGTTCCGCGCCGAAGATGCCGATGCGCAACGAGCTTTGCGCGGGATCGAGGCCCTGGCGCTCGATCTCGTCGGCGATCGACAGCATGTAGCTCGGCGTCACCATGATGATGTCGGGCCGGAAATCCTGGATCAGCTGCACCTGCTTCTCGGTCTGGCCGCCGCCGAACGGGATCACCGTCAGCCCCGCGCGTTCGGCGCCGTAGTGCGCGCCGAGCCCGCCCGTGAATAGCCCGTAGCCGTAGCTGACGTGAACCTTGTCGCCGCGGCGCGCGCCGGCCGCGCGGATCGAGCGCGCGACGAGATTCGCCCACGTGTCGATGTCGCGCGCCGTATAGCCGACGACGGTCGGCTTGCCGGTCGTGCCCGACGACGCGTGAATGCGCGAGATCTGGTCCTGCGGCACCGCGAACATCCCGAACGGATAGCTGTCGCGCAGGTCGCTCTTGGTCGTGAACGGGAAGCGCGACAGATCCGCGAGCGTTTTCAGGTCGTCGGGATGCACGCCCGCTTCGTCGAATTTGCGGCGATAGACGGGGGAGTGCTCATACGCATGCCGGAGCGACCATTTCAGGCGTTCGAGTTGCAGCGCGGTCAACTCGTCGCGTGAGGCGGTCTCGATCGGCTCGAGCGGTAGCGGGGTGGTCATGCGTGTCTCCAGTGATTGTTATGAGCGAGCCGTGCGCGTCAGCGGTCTTCCGGGAGGACCGTGCCCTTGATCTGGGCCGATTTGCCGCGAAACATGGCGACCGTTTCGCCTGCCTGGTTCGTGACGCGGATGTCGTAGATGCCGTACCGGCCGTTGCGCGTCTGTTCGATCGCCTCGGCCGTCAGTTGGTCATTGCCGTATACAGGGCGCAGGTATTCGATCGAGCAGCCCGCCGCGACGGTATTCAGGTTGTACGAGTTGCACGCGAACGCGAACGTCGAATCGGCGAGGGTGAAGATGATGCCGCCGTGGCAGGTCTGGTGTCCGTTCAGGAATTCCGGCCGTACGCGCATTTGCAGGCGAGCGTAGCCGGCGCGCACTTCGGCGATTTCCATGCCGAACGCGCGGCTGCAGGCGTCCGCATCGTACATGGCCTGCGCCGTCGCACGGGCGAGCGCATCGGGGGCGAGCGTGTCGGTGGACGTGGTCATGTCAACGCCCCTCGAAGCGCGGCGCGCGCTTCTCGATGAACGCCTGTACGCCTTCCGCGTAGTCGGCCGACTGGCCGAGCTTGCGCTGCAGGTCGCGCTCGAGGTCGAGCTGCTGGTCGAGCGTATTCGTCATGCTGTCGCGCATCGCCTGCTTGATCGATGCGATCGCGAGCGTCGGCTGCTGCGCGAGCTGGTTGGCGACCCGTCGGGCCGACGCGGCGAGCGCGTCGTCGTCGACCGCACGCCAGATCAAGCCCCATTGTTCGGCCTGTTCGGCGCCGAGCTTGTCGCCGGTCAGGGCGAGCCCGAGCGCGCGGGCCATGCCGACGCGTTGCGGCAGGAACCAGGTGCCGCCCGAATCGGGTACGAGCCCGATCTTGACGAAGGCCTGGATGAAACTGCTCGAGCGCGCGGCAAATACGATGTCGCATGCGAGCGCGAGATTCGCGCCGGCGCCGGCCGCCGTACCGTTGACGGCGGCGATCACCGGAATCGGCATGCGTTGCAGGCGGCGGATCAGCGGATTGAAGTGCTCGTCGATCAGCGTGCCGAGATCGGTGGACGCGCCTGGCGTGAAGTCGAGGTCGGCCAGATCCTGGCCCGCGCAGAAGCCGCGCCCCGCACCCGTCAGGATCAGCGCACGCGCGCCGCTCGCGTCGACTTCATCGAGCGCCGACTGCAGTTCGCGGTGCATCGCCCGCGTGAAGCTGTTCAGCTTGTCCGGACGGTTGAGGGTGATCGTGGCCACGCGGGCCGCCTGATCGATATCCAGCTGGATCGCCTGATATGACATGCAGAGTCTCCTTCATGACTTCGTTATAGGCGCGCGGCGCGTCGGTTACACGCGTTCGATCGCGATCGCGATGCCCTGGCCGACGCCGATGCACATCGTACAGAGCGCAAAGCGGCCGCCCGTACGCTCGAGTTGGTGAAGCGCCGTGGTCACGAGCCGGGCACCCGATGCGCCGAGCGGGTGGCCGAGCGCGATCGCACCGCCGTTCGGGTTCACGCGAGGATCGTCGTCGGCGACGCCGAGCATGCGCAGCACCGCGAGACCCTGCGACGCGAACGCTTCGTTCAGCTCGATCACGTCGAACTGGTCGATCGTCATGCCGAGCTGGCGCAACAGTTTCTGCGTGGCCGGCGCCGGGCCGATACCCATCACGCGCGGCTCGACGCCGGCGCTCGCCATGCCGACGACACGCGCGCGGCGGCGCAGCCCATATTGATCGGCGGCTTCCGCGTTGGCGAGCAGCAGTGCGCATGCGCCGTCGTTGACGCCCGACGCGTTGCCGGCCGTTACCGAGCCGTCGGGACGCACGACGCCCTTCAGCTTCGCGAGCGCTTCGAGCGATGTTTCGCGCGGATGCTCGTCGAGTGATACGACGAGCGCGTCGCCCTTTTTCTGCGCAATCGTGACGCGGACGATTTCGGCGGCGAGCGTGCCGTCCTGCTGCGCACGCGCGGCCTTCTGCTGGCTGCGCAGCGCGAACAGATCCTGGTCGGCGCGGCTGATGTTGTAGTCGACCGCGACGTTCTCGGCCGTCTCGGGCATCGAATCGACGCCGTATTGCTGTTTCATCAGCGGATTGATGAAACGCCAGCCAATCGTCGTGTCGAACATGGCGGCCTGGCGCGCGAATGCGCTGGCGGCCTTGCCCATCACGAACGGCGCGCGCGTCATGCTTTCGACGCCGCCCGCGATCATCAAGCGTGCCTCGCCCGCCTTGATCGCGCGCGCGGCCGTGCCGACGGCGTCCATGCCCGAGCCGCACAACCGGTTCAGCGTCGTGCCCGGCACGGCGGTCGGCAGGCCCGCGAGCAGCGCGGACATGCGCGCGACGTTGCGGTTGTCTTCGCCGGCCTGATTCGCGCAGCCATAGATCACGTCGTCGATCGCCGACCAGTCGACGTTCTGGTTGCGTTCGATCAGCGCCTTGAGCGGTACCGCGCCGAGATCGTCGGCACGAACGTCTTTCAGGGCGCCGCCGTAGCGGCCGATGGGGGTGCGAATCGCGTCGCAGATGTAGGCGTCGGTCATGGGTGTGTCGATGTGCAACGAACCCGCCGGGTGGCGAATTCGTTCATGGTAAGGAATGTGGCGGCGTTTGCACGTCGGCCATTCGGGTTATGCAGTCTGGCCGACTTCCGCGGGCACGGCCTTCGGCGCAACATGGACGCGGCTTTGCACCACGCGGAACCGGTTGGCGACGAACGCCGGGTCGGCCAGCGCGGCGTTGGCGGCCGGGTTTGCACCGGTGCCGTGGAAGTCGGAGAACGCGGCCGACTGGTTGACGAACACACCACCCGTCAGGTTGATCGACAGTGCGACGCCGCCACGCACCGCCGCATCGTGCGCGGCGTCGAGGGTCTTCTCGTCGGTGCTGTAGACGGAGAGCGTCAGCGCGCCATGCTCCGCGGCGATTTCGCCGGCGAGATCGAGCGACTGGGCGGTCGAGTCGGTCGCGATCACGAACGAGATCGGGCCGAACCACTCCTGCGTGAATTTCGCGCGGTCGGCCACGTCGAGCTGCAGCACCAGCGGCGTGCGCACGCGCGCGTCGGCGAACGCCGGGTGCTGGAGCGTCTGGCTGTCGGCGAGCACGCGACCGAGCTTGCGGGCGTCGTCGATGCGCGCGGTCACGCCGTCGTTCTGGATCGCGCCGATCAGTTCGACCGAGCGAGCCGGGTCGCCGGTCAGCTTCTGCACGGACACGGCGATCGCCTGCGCGACTTCGTCGAAGCTCGCGTGGCCGTCCGCCGTCCGGATGCCGTCGCGCGGCACGTAGATGTTCTGCGGTGCGGTGCACATCTGGCCGGAGTACAGCGCCAGCGAGAACGCGATGTTCTTCGCCGCGGCCTTCAGGTCGTCGGTCGAGTCGATCACGATCTGGTTGACGCCGGCCTTCTCCGTATAAACCTGGGCCTGATGGGCATGGCGTTCGAGCCACGTGCCGTTTTGCGTGCTGCCCGTGAAGTCGATCAGCTTGATTTCAGGACGCAGCGCGACGTCCTGGACGAGGGCGCCGTCGTTCGGCTCGGTTGCGAGAAGCGTGACGACGTTCGGATCGAAGCCGGCCTCGCGCAGCACGTCGCGGGCGATGCGAACCGTGATCGCGAGCGGCAGGATCGCACCCGGGTGTGGTTTGACGATCACCGTGTTGCCGGTCGCCAGGTCGGCGAACAGGCCGGGGTAGCCGTTCCAGGTCGGGAACGTGCAGCAGCCGAGCACGAGGCCGGTGCCGCGCGGGACGATCGTATAGCGCTTGTGCATCGCGAGCGGCGGGTTCTTGCCTTGCGGCTTTTCCCAGTGCGCATCGGCGGGGATGCGACGCAGTTCGTCCCACGCATAGGCGACCGCTTCGAGTGCGCGATCCTGCGCATGCGGGCCGCCGGCCTGGAACGCCATCATGAACGCCTGGCCCGTGGTGTGCATCACGCTGTAGGCAATCTCGAAGCTTGCACGGTTCAGCCGCGCAAGGATTTCGAGGCTGACGCCAATCCACGCGCTCGGGCCGGCTTCGCGCCATGCCCGCTGGGCAGCGGCCGCGGCCGCAATCAGCTCGTCGGGCGTCGATTTCGGATAGCGGATGCCGAGTGCGATCCCGTAAGGCGACTGCTCCGCGCCCACGGTTCCGCCGGACGCCGGCTGGCCGAGCGCGAACGTATTGCCGAGGTGTGCTTTGAACGCCGCTTCACCTTCCGCGTTGGCGCTTTCCCCGTACACTTTGGGACTCGGCATCTCCGCGAACGGGCTCCAGTACCCGCGGCTCTCGATGGCGGCGAGGGCGTGTTTCAGCGTGTCTTCGTGCTTCGTGAACAGTGCATGGGTCATGACGGCAGCCTGATGGACGTTGAGAGGGATTGGATCGATTAATTAACCGACCGGTTGGTCGGAGAATGGTAGCATCAAACTATTCGCGTGTGCGAGGCGTTTCTCATTTCATTGATCGAGGAGAAATAGATGTCTTACGAGAACATCCTGGTGGAGACCCGCGGGCGTGTCGGGCTGGTCACGCTCAACCGCCCGAAGGCGCTCAATGCGCTGAACGATGCGTTGATGGATGAGTTGGGCGCTGCGCTGAAAGCGTTCGACGCGGACGACGAGATCGGCGCGATCGTCGTGACGGGGAGCGAGAAGGCATTCGCGGCCGGGGCCGACATCGGCATGATGGCCACCTATTCCTATATGGATGTGTACCGCGGCGACTACATCACGCGTAACTGGGAGACCGTCCGCGAAATCCGCAAGCCGATCATTGCTGCCGTGGCGGGGTTCGCGCTCGGCGGCGGCTGCGAGCTCGCGATGATGTGCGACATCATCTTCGCGGCGGATACAGCCAAGTTCGGCCAGCCCGAAATCAAGCTGGGCGTGATGCCGGGTGCGGGCGGCACGCAGCGCCTGCCGCGCGCGGTGTCGAAGGCGAAGGCGATGGACATGTGCCTGACCGCGCGCTTCATGGATGCGGCCGAGGCGGAGCGGGCAGGGCTCGTTTCGCGCGTGCTGCCGGCCGACAAGTTGCTCGACGAAGCGATTGCCGCGGCGACGACGATCGCCGAGTTTTCGCTGCCGGCGGTCATGATGGTCAAGGAGTCGGTGAACCGTGCGTATGAGACGACGCTGGCCGAGGGCGTTCATTTCGAGCGTCGACTGTTCCATTCGCTGTTCGCGACCGAAGATCAGAAGGAAGGGATGGCGGCATTCGTCGAGAAGCGGAAGCCGGTATTCAAGCACCGCTGATTCGGTGGCGACTGGTGTCGGTCGCCGGCAGGATCTCCTGGTGCAACGAACCCCAAGCCCCCGTGCGCGGCAGCGCACCGGGGCTTTTTCAAAATATTTTCACAAAGGGGTTGCGTGGACAGGGGCGGGTGCTTAGAATCACGCCTCTTTCGCGCTAACGGAAACGGAGCGCGGGAGGAAAGGGAAGCGGTGCTGACGAAGGTTGCTGTAGGAACCCCGGCGCACACGAAGTTGAACCCCTCGCCGTCGCAACGAAGCAGTTCAGAAAGTTGTTGACGAGCGAAGAAAGACGGTTCATAATCTCGCTTCTCTGCTGCTGAAAACGCAGCGCTGCTGAGAAACAGAAGGTTTCTCGCAGAAATGCTCTTTAAAAATTAACAGCCGATAAGTGTGGGCGCTTGATGGAAGCGAGCTGATCTTCGGATCAGATGGCGAAAGTATCAAGAGTCTCACACTAAAGTAAGTCAGGTTTATGAAGTGATTCATATTCCTGTCAGCTTTGAGTGAGCGACCGGTTCTTAACCGAACCGAAAACAGTAACAGGTTTAAACTGAAGAGTTTGATCCTGGCTCAGATTGAACGCTGGCGGCATGCCTTACACATGCAAGTCGAACGGCAGCACGGGTGCTTGCACCTGGTGGCGAGTGGCGAACGGGTGAGTAATACATCGGAACATGTCCTGTAGTGGGGGATAGCCCGGCGAAAGCCGGATTAATACCGCATACGATCTACGGATGAAAGCGGGGGACCTTCGGGCCTCGCGCTATAGGGTTGGCCGATGGCTGATTAGCTAGTTGGTGGGGTAAAGGCCTACCAAGGCGACGATCAGTAGCTGGTCTGAGAGGACGACCAGCCACACTGGGACTGAGACACGGCCCAGACTCCTACGGGAGGCAGCAGTGGGGAATTTTGGACAATGGGCGAAAGCCTGATCCAGCAATGCCGCGTGTGTGAAGAAGGCCTTCGGGTTGTAAAGCACTTTTGTCCGGAAAGAAATCCTTGGTTCTAATATAGCCGGGGGATGACGGTACCGGAAGAATAAGCACCGGCTAACTACGTGCCAGCAGCCGCGGTAATACGTAGGGTGCGAGCGTTAATCGGAATTACTGGGCGTAAAGCGTGCGCAGGCGGTTTGCTAAGACCGATGTGAAATCCCCGGGCTCAACCTGGGAACTGCATTGGTGACTGGCAGGCTAGAGTATGGCAGAGGGGGGTAGAATTCCACGTGTAGCAGTGAAATGCGTAGAGATGTGGAGGAATACCGATGGCGAAGGCAGCCCCCTGGGCCAATACTGACGCTCATGCACGAAAGCGTGGGGAGCAAACAGGATTAGATACCCTGGTAGTCCACGCCCTAAACGATGTCAACTAGTTGTTGGGGATTCATTTCCTTAGTAACGTAGCTAACGCGTGAAGTTGACCGCCTGGGGAGTACGGTCGCAAGATTAAAACTCAAAGGAATTGACGGGGACCCGCACAAGCGGTGGATGATGTGGATTAATTCGATGCAACGCGAAAAACCTTACCTACCCTTGACATGGTCGGAATCCTGCTGAGAGGTGGGAGTGCTCGAAAGAGAACCGGCGCACAGGTGCTGCATGGCTGTCGTCAGCTCGTGTCGTGAGATGTTGGGTTAAGTCCCGCAACGAGCGCAACCCTTGTCCTTAGTTGCTACGCAAGAGCACTCTAAGGAGACTGCCGGTGACAAACCGGAGGAAGGTGGGGATGACGTCAAGTCCTCATGGCCCTTATGGGTAGGGCTTCACACGTCATACAATGGTCGGAACAGAGGGTTGCCAACCCGCGAGGGGGAGCTAATCCCAGAAAACCGATCGTAGTCCGGATTGCACTCTGCAACTCGAGTGCATGAAGCTGGAATCGCTAGTAATCGCGGATCAGCATGCCGCGGTGAATACGTTCCCGGGTCTTGTACACACCGCCCGTCACACCATGGGAGTGGGTTTTACCAGAAGTGGCTAGTCTAACCGCAAGGAGGACGGTCACCACGGTAGGATTCATGACTGGGGTGAAGTCGTAACAAGGTAGCCGTATCGGAAGGTGCGGCTGGATCACCTCCTTTCCAGAGCTATCTCGCAAAGTTGAGCGCTCACGCTTATCGGCTGTAAATTAAAGACAGACTCAGGGGTCTGTAGCTCAGTCGGTTAGAGCACCGTCTTGATAAGGCGGGGGTCGTTGGTTCGAATCCAACCAGACCCACCATTGTCTGACGTGTCGGTGATCGTTAGCGCTTCAGCGCTTACGAATACCTCTACCGCTAGGCTGAAACCTGAGATCTCTGTACACATGGGGGCATAGCTCAGCTGGGAGAGCACCTGCTTTGCAAGCAGGGGGTCGTCGGTTCGATCCCGTCTGCCTCCACCAATCCTCAATGACAAGTGTTCGACGTCATCGAATTTTTGTCATTGGCGATTGAGCCAGTCAGAGTGATATCAACAGATATCGGCTGTCGTTCTTTAACAATCTGGAAGAAGTAAGTAATTTGGATAGCGGAAGCGTCTTGAGATGGACGTGAAAACTATCCGGGTTGTGATTGTATCGATGTATCTCAAGATGATTCGAACTTCATTGTTCGGCTCAATTGGAATACGGCACAACGCGAGAACTCAACCTGTAACGAGACAGACTCGTTATAGGGTCAAGCGAACAAGTGCATGTGGTGGATGCCTTGGCGATCACAGGCGATGAAGGACGCGGTAGCCTGCGAAAAGCTACGGGGAGCTGGCAAACGAGCTTTGATCCGTAGATGTCCGAATGGGGAAACCCACTCCTTTTGGAGTATCCATGGCTGAATACATAGGCCATGCGAAGCGAACGCGGTGAACTGAAACATCTAAGTAACCGCAGGAAAAGAAATCAACCGAGATTCCCAAAGTAGTGGCGAGCGAAATGGGATGAGCCTTGTACTCTTTATTTGTATTGTTAGCCGAACGCTCTGGAAAGTGCGGCCATAGCGGGTGATAGCCCCGTAGGCGAAAACAGTATGAAAGAACTAAGTGTACGACAAGTAGGGCGGGACACGTGAAATCCTGTCTGAAGATGGGGGGACCATCCTCCAAGGCTAAATACTCGTGATCGACCGATAGTGAACCAGTACCGTGAGGGAAAGGCGAAAAGAACCCCGGGAGGGGAGTGAAATAGATCCTGAAACCGCATGCATACAAACAGTCGGAGCCTCGCAAGGGGTGACGGCGTACCTTTTGTATAATGGGTCAGCGACTTACGTTCAGTAGCAAGCTTAACCGTATAGGGCAGGCGTAGCGAAAGCGAGTCCGAATAGGGCGTTCAGTTGCTGGGCGTAGACCCGAAACCAAGTGATCTATCCATGGCCAGGATGAAGGTGCGGTAACACGTACTGGAGGTCCGAACCCACTAACGTTGAAAAGTTAGGGGATGAGCTGTGGATAGGGGTGAAAGGCTAAACAAACTTGGAAATAGCTGGTTCTCTCCGAAAACTATTTAGGTAGTGCCTCGTGTCTCACCTTCGGGGGTAGAGCACTGTCATGGTTGGGGGGTCTATTGCAGATTACCCCGCCATAGCAAACTCCGAATACCGAAGAGTGCAATCACGGGAGACAGACATCGGGTGCTAACGTCCGGTGTCAAGAGGGAAACAACCCAGACCGCCAGCTAAGGTCCCCAAATATAGCTAAGTGGGAAACGAAGTGGGAAGGCTAAAACAGTCAGGAGGTTGGCTTAGAAGCAGCCACCCTTTAAAGAAAGCGTAATAGCTCACTGATCGAGTCGTCCTGCGCGGAAGATGTAACGGGGCTAAGCTATATACCGAAGCTGCGGATGCGTGCTATGCACGCATGGTAGGAGAGCGTTCCGTAAGCCTGCGAAGGTGCGTTGAAAAGCGTGCTGGAGGTATCGGAAGTGCGAATGCTGACATGAGTAGCGATAAAGGGGGTGAAAGGCCCCCTCGCCGTAAGCCCAAGGTTTCCTACGCAACGTTCATCGGCGTAGGGTGAGTCGGCCCCTAAGGCGAGGCAGAAATGCGTAGCTGATGGGAAGCAGGTCAATATTCCTGCACCATTGTTAGATGCGATGGGGGGACGGATCGCGGAAGGTTGTCCGGGTGTTGGAAGTCCCGGTCGCTGCATTGGAGAAGGCACTTAGGCAAATCCGGGTGCGCAATTCAAGGGTGTGGCGCGAGCTCCTTAGGGAGCGAAGCAATTGGAAGTGGTTCCAAGAAAAGCCTCTAAGCTTCAGTCTAACGATGACCGTACCGCAAACCGACACAGGTGGGCGAGATGAGTATTCTAAGGCGCTTGAGAGAACTCGGGAGAAGGAACTCGGCAAATTGGTACCGTAACTTCGGGATAAGGTACGCCCTTGTAGCTTGACTGGCCTGCGCCAGGAGGGTGAAGGGGTTGCAATAAACTGGTGGCTGCGACTGTTTAATAAAAACACAGCACTCTGCAAACACGAAAGTGGACGTATAGGGTGTGACGCCTGCCCGGTGCCGGAAGATTAAATGATGGGGTGCAAGCTCTTGATTGAAGTCCCGGTAAACGGCGGCCGTAACTATAACGGTCCTAAGGTAGCGAAATTCCTTGTCGGGTAAGTTCCGACCTGCACGAATGGCGTAACGATGGCCACACTGTCTCCTCCCGAGACTCAGCGAAGTTGAAGTGTTTGTGATGATGCAATCTACCCGCGGCTAGACGGAAAGACCCCATGAACCTTTACTGTAGCTTTGCATTGGACTTTGAACCGATCTGTGTAGGATAGGTGGGAGGCTATGAAACCGGAACGCTAGTTTCGGTGGAGCCGTCCTTGAAATACCACCCTGGTTTGTTTGAGGTTCTAACCTTGGCCCGTGATCCGGGTCGGGGACAGTGCATGGTAGGCAGTTTGACTGGGGCGGTCTCCTCCCAAAGCGTAACGGAGGAGTACGAAGGTACGCTAGGTACGGTCGGAAATCGTGCTGATAGTGCAATGGCATAAGCGTGCTTAACTGCGAGACCGACAAGTCGAGCAGGTGCGAAAGCAGGTCATAGTGATCCGGTGGTTCTGTATGGAAGGGCCATCGCTCAACGGATAAAAGGTACTCTGGGGATAACAGGCTGATACCGCCCAAGAGTTCATATCGACGGCGGTGTTTGGCACCTCGATGTCGGCTCATCTCATCCTGGGGCTGTAGCCGGTCCCAAGGGTATGGCTGTTCGCCATTTAAAGAGGTACGTGAGCTGGGTTTAAAACGTCGTGAGACAGTTTGGTCCCTATCTGCCGTGGGCGTTGGATATTTGAAGGGGGCTGCTCCTAGTACGAGAGGACCGGAGTGGACGAACCTCTGGTGTACCGGTTGTCACGCCAGTGGCATCGCCGGGTAGCTATGTTCGGAAGAGATAACCGCTGAAAGCATCTAAGCGGGAAACTCGCCTTAAGATGAGATATCCCTGGGGACTAGATCCCCTTGAAGGGTCGTTCGAGACCAGGACGTTGATAGGTCAGGTGTGTAAGCGCAGTAATGCGTTCAGCTAACTGATACTAATTGCCCGTAAGGCTTGATCCTATAACAAGTCTGTTTCGCGCTGACAGAGCGCGTCGGACCGGTTGGATTCTCGTGTGTGATACACACAATCTAAATTACTGCTTCTTCCCAGATTGGTCGCGTTGCGAAGCAACGTGACAACCCTCTTTGCCTGATGACCATAGCGAGTCGGTCCCACCCCTTCCCATCCCGAACAGGACCGTGAAACGACTCTACGCCGATGATAGTGCGGATTCCCGTGTGAAAGTAGGTAATCGTCAGGCTCCCTAAGCCAGAAACCCCCGCCCGAAAGGCGGGGGTTTTTGCATTGGCGCGGCGGAAAGAGCGATGGCAGCCAGATCAGTTCATTGCCCTATTCGTCTCTATCCCCGATCAAACCTTGCTATCCGCATCGGCGCGGCGAAGCCGCCATCTGGGTTTGCATCTACACCCGTACCGCCGCACCGGCCGTTCGAAGCCGCTCAACCGTCGATATTCTCCATCCTCCGCTTCTGCTTTTCTCCAAAATAGACGGAAAATTCGTACGAATCGACGTCTTATTCGGCCCGTCCACGTAAAATTTGCGAATCCTCTCCACGCAGTCGCATCCGAAACGATGAACGCCGCCACTCAGATAGCTCGGGCCGTATGCCCACACGATTGTCCGGACACCTGCGCGATGCGCGTGACCGTCGAAAACGGCCGGGCGCTCAAGGTCACGGGCGATCCCGACCATCCGCCCACGCAAGGCGTGTTGTGTACGAAAGTCAGCCGATATGCGGACCGCGTTCATCATCCGGACCGTCTTACCGTTCCGCTCAAGCGCATCGGAGCGAAGGGAGAAGGGCGATTCGCGCCGATCAGCTGGAGCGAAGCGCTCGACGAGATCGGCCGCCGTCTCGGCGAAATCGCCGCGCGCGCGCCGGAGGCGATCCTGCCGTACAGCTATGCGGGAACGATGGGGCTCGTGCAGGGCGAAGGCATTGCGCAGCGGTTCTTCCACAAAATCGGCGCGTCGCGGCTCGAGCGGGCAATTTGCTCCGCGGCCGGCGCGGCCGGCCTGCGCTATACGTACGGCGGAAACGTCGGCATGCATCTCGAGCATTTCGAGGAAAGCGAGCTGATCCTGATCTGGGGCGCCAATCCCATCGCATCGAGCCTTCACTTCTGGACCCGCGCGCAGGAAGCCAAGCGTCGCGGTGCCCGTCTGGTCGCGATTGATCCGTACCGCTCGCTGACGGCGGAGAAATGTCACCAGCACATCGCTTTGAAACCCGGCACCGATGGTGCGTTCGCGCTCGGGATGATGCATGTGTTGATTACCGAAGATCTGCTCGATCACGACTACATCGCGCGTCATACGCTCGGCTTCGACGCGCTCAAGGCGCGAGCCCTGTCCTATCCGCCGGAACGTGTCGCCCGGATCTGCGGCATCGAAGCGTCGGAGCTGATCGAACTCGCACGTCGTTACGGTGCGACTCGCAAGGCAGCGATCCGGCTCAATTACGGGATGCAGCGCGTCCGCGGCGGCGGCAATGCCGTGCGCGCGGTCGCGAGCCTGCCTGCGCTGACGGGCGCGTGGCGCGACCGGGCAGGGGGCCTGCTGCTGTCGTCGTCGGAAGCGGCGCCGGTCAATCACGCGGCGCTGCTGCGCCCCGATCTGATGCCCGGCTGGCCGCACAAGCAGCCGCGCGTCATCAACATGAACACGATCGGCGATGCGTTGCTGAATCCGGGCGACGCGGCTTTCGGGCCGAGGGTCGAAGCGGTAATTGTCTACAATTCGAATCCAGTCGCGGTCGCGCCCGACTCGTCGAAAGTAGCGGCGGGGTTCGCGCGCGAAGATCTGTTCACGGTCGTTCTCGAACACTTCAAGACCGATACGGCCGATTTCGCCGACATTGTGTTGCCGGCCACAACCCAGCTCGAGCATCTCGACGTCCACAAGTCGTACGGCCACACCTATGTAATGGCGAATCTGCCGGCGATTCCGCCAGTCGGCGACGCACGGCCAAACACCGAAATCTTTCGTGGCATTGCCCGCAGCATGGGGCTCGACGAGCCCGCGCTTTTTCACAGCGATGAAGAGGTCGCGCAGGCCGCGCTCCGTTGGGACGACCCGGCGCTCGACAGCAATTGGGATACGTTGAAGCGTGCCGGCTGGCTGAAGCTCAAGGTGGCGGACGCGCCTTTCGCGAATGGCGGCTTCCGTACGCCGTCCGGCAAATGCGAGTTCCATAGCGCGCGACTCGAACAGATGGGCATGGACCCGGTGCCCGATTACCTGCCGCCGTTCGAATCGGCGGAGGCCGCGCCTGAACTCGCCGCCCGCTATCCGCTCGCGATGATTTCGCCGCCGGCGCGGCACTTCCTGAACAGCACGTTCGTCAACGTGGACAGCCTGCGCAGCACGGAAGGCCAGCCGCACCTCGACTTGCATCCGGCCGACGCCGATGCGCGCGGCATCCACGAGGGCGATGTCGTACGCATCTTCAACGACCGCGGCTCGATGCAGGCAGTTGCGAGAGTCACCGACCGCGCGCGACCAGGGCTCGTCGTCGGGCTGTCGATCTGGTGGAAGAAGCTATCGGCGGATGGGCGCAACACGAATGAAGTGACAAGCCAGGCGCTGACCGATCTCGGTAACTCGGCGACGTTCTACGATTGTCTGGTCGAAGTTGAGCGGATTTGACCGAACTTCGAGATATGATCAGACGAAATCGCTCGAAAGTTGGAAGTGAGCATCTAACCCTGTTGTCGCGGGACCTGCGAGCCGTTACGATGCGTTTTAGCACGACCATTCGAAAATCTGTGAGGAGACGCGCAGTATGGAAAAAATTTGGCTGAAATCGTACCCACCCGGCGTTCCAGCCGAAATTGACGCGTCCCCATACCCTTCCATTCCGGATCTCCTCGACGAAAGCTTCAGGCAGTATCGCGACCGCAAGGCGTTCGTCTGCATCGGCAAGAGCATCACGTACGGCGAGCTCGATGCGCTGTCGCGCCAGTTCGGCGCATGGCTGCAATCGCGCGGTCTGGCGCGCGGCGCGCGCGTCGCCCTGATGATGCCGAACGTGCTGCAGTATCCGGTGGCGATCGTCGCAGTGCTGCGCGCGGGCTACACCGTCGTCAACGTCAACCCGCTCTATACGCCGCGCGAGCTCGAACATCAGCTGAAGGACAGCGGGGCGGAGGCGATCGTCATCCTCGAGAACTTCGCGTCGACGTTGCAGGCCGTCATTGCGAATACGGCGGTCAAGCATGTGGTGGTCGCGTCGATGGGCGACCTGCTGGGCATCAAGGGCTGGCTGGTCAATTACGTCGTGCGCAACGTGAAGAAGATGGTGCCGGCCTGGCAGCTTCCGTCGTTTACGCGCTTCAAGGCCGCGCTGTCGGAAGGTGCGCGCCAGACGTTCAAGCCGCAGAAGCTCGGCCCCGACGACGTCGCGTTCCTTCAATACACGGGCGGTACGACGGGTGTCGCGAAGGGCGCGACGCTGCTGCACCGGAACATCGTGTCGAACGTGCTGCAGGCCGGCGCGTGGCACCATCCGGCGCACGAGAAGTACCCCGACGTGAAGCAGTTCGTGACGGTCGTCGCGCTGCCGCTCTACCACGTGTTTGCGCTGACGGTCTGCGGGTTCCTGACGATGCGCACGGGCGGCATGGGTATCCTGATTCCGAACCCGCGCGACATCGGCGGCATGATCAAGGAGCTGAAGGGTTACCAGATCTCGACGATCCCGGCCGTCAACACGCTGTACAACGCGCTGCTGAACCATCCCGAATTCAACCAGCTCGACCTGTCGAAGCTCGCGATCGCCAACGGCGGCGGCATGGCGATCCAGGAAAGCGTCGCGAAGCGCTGGTATGAGAAGACCCATACGGCGATCGTCGAAGGGTATGGCCTGTCCGAAACGTCGCCGGTCGCCACCTGCAATCCCGTGACGGCGACCGAGTACAGCGGGACGATCGGCCTGCCGCTGCCGTCGACCGAGGTTGCCATCCGCGACGATGCCGGCGCGGACGTCGCGCTCGGCGAGCCGGGCGAGATCTGTATCCGCGGACCGCAGGTCATGGCCGGCTACTGGAACCGTCCGGATGAAACCGAGAAGGTCATGTTCCCGGACGGTTTCTTCAAGACCGGCGACGTCGGCGTGATGGACGCGCGCGGTTACGTGAAGATCGTCGACCGGAAGAAGGACATGATCCTGGTATCCGGCTTCAACGTGTATCCGAACGAGGTCGAGGACGTGGTGGCGTCCCACCCGGGCGTGTTCGAGGTGGCGGCGGTCGGCGTGCCGGACGAGCACTCGGGCGAAGCCGTGAAGCTGTTCGTCGTGAAGAAGGATCCGGCGCTGACCGACAAGGACATCCTCGCGTACTGCAAGGAGCGGCTCACCGGCTACAAGCGGCCGAAACTCGTCGAGTTCCGCACGGAGCTGCCGAAGACGAACGTCGGCAAGATCCTGCGGCGCGAATTGCGCGACGGACGCGCGTAACCCCGAAGTCGAACAACGAGCCCGGCCTGTGCCGGGTTTTTTTGTTTGTGATGCCGACGTCGCGGCTGCGGGGCACCGATGCGGCAATCGCTGGAACGGCGCGCGCGTTCGACCGGATGCGTCTCAGCCGATGGAATGCCTCAAGCGCGACGACTGGCGCTCGGCGCATTCCGCGAGCAATCGGCTAAGGCGTGCGCGTCGATGGAGCTCCGCGAACGGTACGTTGCAGTCGCCGCGATGTGCTGCGACCGTCCCGCTCACCGCTTCGCTTCCCGGCTCAACAAAGAAAAAGGCGCCCGAAGGCGCCTTCAATATGCAGCGGCTTGTCAGACAAGCTGATTAGAACTTGTGACGGATACCGACGCGAGCTGCAACCTGGTTGCTGGTCGTCGACGGGTCGAGACCGTTGATCGAAGCATGTGCCTGAACGACGTTGCCTGCTGCGTCGAGCGCGTTGCCCGATGCATGCTGGTACACGCCGATCACGTAGACGTCCGTGCGCTTCGACAGGAAGTAGTCGACGCCCAGCGAGCCTTGGTGGTACTTGGCTGCCGAGTTGCCGTCGATTTTGCTGCCTTGCGTGTAGTCGTACGCGGCGCCGACGATCAGCGCCGGGGTCAACTGATACTTGAAGTTGATTTCGCCGTTGTTGAACGTCGCGGTCTGGTTCACGAACGGACCCACCGAGAAGCCCTTGAACTTCGTGTTCGAGTACGTCGCGCCGATCGTCGCCGCGCCGAACGTATATGCGCCGCCCGCACCGATGACCTGGTACGTGTTTGCGCTGTTCGCGTACGCGCCGTACACCGGCGACGACACGGCCGTCGTGGCAGCCGATGCGCCGGTGTTGAACATGCCGCCGAAGTTCGCCGGCGTGCGGGCGTTCAAGTAGCCGACGCCCAACACCAGCGGGCCGTTGTTGTAACCGGCGCCGAGCGACCAGACCTGGTTCCGCGAGAACTGGCCGGCCTGACCGCCGAAGCTGTACATGCCGCCGAACGAGAAGCCGCCGTAGGTCGGGCTCGTGTACTTGACCGCGTTGTTCACACGGTACGCGTTGTTGAAGTTGTCGAGGTCGCCCGGGTGAGCAGCGATGTAGCCGCCCCACTGATCGCCTGCCTCGAGCGGGCCGACGAAGTCGACGACGGAGTCGTACTGACGACCCAGCGTGACCGTACCGAACTGGCTCGACAGGCCGACGTAAGCCTGGCGGCCGAACATCAGGCCGCCCTGGCCGAGCCTGCCGGAGTTGACGTCAAAACCGTTCTCGAGCACGAAGACCGCCTTCAGGCCGCCGCCCAGATCTTCGGTGCCGCGCAGGCCGAAGCGGCTGCCTTGCATCACGCCGCTCGACAGACCGTACAGATGGCCGCCCTTCGCATTGTTGTTGAAGATGAAGCCTTCATCGATGATGCCGTAAAGCGTCACGCTGCTTTGCGCATGAGCTGCGCCAGCGAACGCGCCCAGCGCGACGAGCGCGAGAAGCGACTTTTTCATTAACGGATCTCCAAGAATCACTGAATTTTTTTGGCGGGGCGGATAGTTATGTTCTGTTGACGGGCCCCACCAACTTCGCAAGAAGTCGCACGTAATGTAGCAAAACCGATTTTTCGGACAAAGCGAAATGCCGTCGCTCAAGGTCGCCATGTTTCCTTTATGCAACAATGGTTAAAATCACGGGTTAACCGCAATTTCCGCTGAATAATCAAGTCGGTTACGCAGCGGAGCACGTGCCTTTGCCGCCCGCGGCGGCACACGCAGCCAGGAGAACAGGATGGTGTTGGATGAACTGATCAGCGAATTCGATCGCGGCTTGCGCTCGCTGACCGGCATTAGCCGGATGAGCCGCCCGGTGCCCGTGCCGGCGGAGCCGCCCGTCGGCGAACTGACGCCCGCGGAGCGCGCGCATGCCGCCGGGCTGATGCGCGTGAACCATGTCGGCGAGGTCTGTGCGCAGGCGCTTTATCAGGCGCAGAAGCTGACCGCGCGCTCGTCGTCGTCGAAGGCAATGTTCGAGGAAGCCGCGCGCGAAGAGGAGGATCACCTCGCGTGGACCGCGCATCGGCTGAAGGAACTCGATTCGCGTCCGAGCCTGCTCAACCCGCTGTGGTACGCCGGCGCGCTCGCGATCGGCGTCGCTGCCGGCACGCTGGGCGACAAGGTTAGCCTCGGCTTCATGGCGGAGACGGAGCGTCAGGTCGAGAGCCACCTCGACGGGCACCTTTCCGAGTTGCCGGCCACCGACACGGCGTCGCGCGCGATCGTCGAGCAGATGCGGGTCGACGAGGTCAAGCACGGCAAGGCCGCGACCGACGCCGGCGGCATCGAACTGCCGCTGCCCGCGCGCATGCTGATGCGCGCCGCGTCGAAAGTCATGACGCGCACAGCGTACTATCTCTGACATCCGGGGCCGGCGCGACGCACGACGCCGCGCCGGTCCGCAGAGCTCGATACCGCCCGTTTTTTCCGCGTTTTCCCGCCCCCGAAAGTCCCGTCCGCACGCCAGTCTGGCCCGCCTTTCTCACGTATCACCTTCACAAGCTTCCCTAGCCCATTCATTTATAACGGTTTTTGGTATGAGGGGTGGCATGAGCATGTGCGCGTAAGTCCTTGTTCTAACTAACAAAATTCGTCAAAAAAGCGGGCCGCTCCCTTGACCGTGCCAAACCCTTCCTCTAAAGTGGGAGACAGTGTGAGAAAGTGTATTTTTGTGTGATTTGGCGGGCTGTTCGGGCTAAATTCTTGAGCGTTGGGCGGGTGCTTCGGTGCCCTGAACGGGAGAGCGGAAAGTGTTCCAAGGGGCGTCGGCGCTGACGCTCGATGCGAAAGGGCGGATGTCGGTGCCGTCTCGCTATCGCGAAGCGCTGCAAGGACAGGCAGAAGGACGGGTGACTGTGACCAAGCACCCGGACGGCTGCCTGTTGCTGTTTCCGCGCCCCGAATGGGAAGTATTCCGCGCCAAGATCGCCGCGCTGCCGATGGACGCCCATTGGTGGCGGCGGATTTTTCTCGGCAATGCGATGGATGTCGATCTCGACAGCGCGGGCCGGATTCTCGTATCGCCCGAGCTGCGGATGGCAGCCGGACTGGAAAAGGAAGTCATGTTGTTGGGAATGGGTAGTCACTTCGAGCTGTGGGATTCGCAGACCTACATCGCGAAGGAGCAGGCAGCGATGGCGCAGGGCATGCCCGATGCGCTCAAGAACTTTACGTTCTGATTGCGGTGACGGAGACGCCCGCGATGGGAAATGAATTGCAGCATCGGACCGTGCTGTTGGACGAAGCAGTCGAGTCGCTCGTGACGCGGCCGGACGGCATTTATGTCGACGGCACGTTCGGGCGCGGCGGCCATAGCCGCGCGGTACTCGCGCGGCTGGCGGAGGCCGGCCGGCTGATCGCGTTCGACAAGGATCCGAGGGCGATCGAGACGGCGCAGCGCATCGAGGATGCGCGCTTCTCGATCGTGCATGACAGCTTTGCATCGATGCGCGACGCGCTTGCGGCGCGCGGTATCGAGAAGGTGTCGGGTGTGTTGCTGGACCTGGGCGTGTCCTCGCCGCAGGTGGACGATCCGGCGCGCGGCTTCAGCTTTCGCGCCGATGGCCCGCTGGACATGCGAATGGATCCGACGCGTGGGGAGTCGGCGGCCGAATGGCTCGCGCGGGCTTCGGTGCAGGAATTGACGGAGGTGATACGGGATTATGGGGAAGAACGGTTTGCTTTTCAGATTGCAAAGGCGCTTGTTGCTCGCCGGGCAGAGTCCGACCGTCTTGGGCCTCTCGACACCACGGGCGAGCTTGCCCAAATCGTGGGTCACGTCGTCAAAACCCGTGAGAAGGGCAAGGATCCGGCAACCCGCACCTTTCAGGCTATACGGATTCACGTCAATCAAGAGCTTGCGGACCTGCAAGTCGTACTAGACGCGGCATTGTCGTTGCTGGAGCAAGGGGGGCGGCTGGTGGTCATCAGCTTTCATTCACTCGAGGACCGGATCGTCAAGCGATTCATGCAGGCGCACGCGAGTGCGCCCGCGGTCGATCGTCGCCTGCCGATCCGTGCCGTCGACCTCCCGAGCCCGCCGCTCAAGATAATCAGCCGTCAATTCCCGAGCGAAGCGGAAGTCGTCACGAATCCGCGCGCCCGGTCGGCCGTGATGCGCATCGCGGAGCGCGTCACGCCATGAGCCGCTTCAACATCTTCCTGCTGATCATCGTGATGGGTTGCGCGCTGTCGGTCGTCAACTCGACGAACCAGCAGCGCCAGATCTTCATCCAGCTGCAGCGCGCGCAGTCGCAGGAGCGTCAGCTCCAGCAGGACTATGCGCAGCTTCAATATCAGCAGAGCGCGCTGTCGAAGACGTCGCGCATCGAGCAACTCGCGAACGATTCGCTGAAGATGCAGCCGATCACGACGGGCCGCACCCAATACCTGACGCTGCCGCCGGGAGCCGTGAAGGCGATCGACGCGCCGATTCCCGCGTCGGCCGACGCGGCCGCCAAGGGCCACGGAGGCGCGCGATGAAGCCGTCGCAAAAGCGCCAGGACGTGAAATTTTCGTCGAGCCCGGTGCTCGGCGTGCACCTGCCGATGTGGCGCTCGAAACTCGTCGTGTTCATGCTGTTCATGGCGTTCGTCGCGCTCGCCGCGCGGGCGTTCTGGATCCAGGGGCCCGGCAACGCGTTCTATCAGAAGCAGGGCGAAAGCCGCTATCAGCGCACGCTCGAACTGCCCGCCACGCGCGGCAAGATCCTCGACCGTAACGGGCTCGTGCTCGCGACGAGTCTGCCCGTGCGCGCGATCTGGGCGATTCCGGACGCCGTGCCGGACGATCTCGGCGCGGACAAGATCAACCAGCTCGGCAAGCTCCTCGGCATGACGCCGAAGGAACTGCGCGTGAAGCTGTCGGAAGACAAGGGTTTCGTCTACGTGAAGCGCCAGGTGCCGATCGACGTCGCGGACAAGGTTGCCGCGCTCGATATCCCCGGTATCTATCAGCGCAATGAGTACAAGCGCTTTTATCCGGAAGGCGAGATCACCGCGCACCTTATCGGCTTCACGAACGTCGAGGACGAAGGTCAGGAAGGCGTCGAGCTCGGCGACCAGAAGCTGCTGTCCGGCACGTCCGGCGTGCGCCGCGTGATCAAGGACCGGCTGGGGCACATCGTCGAGGACGTCGCCGAACAGGTTCCCCCGCACAACGGGACGGACGTCGGCCTGTCGATCGACAGCAAGATCCAGTACATCGCCTATGCGAACCTGAAGGCCGCCGTCGAGAAGTTCAAGGCGAAGGCTGGCGCGGCGATGGTCGTCGACGTGCGTACCGGCGAAGTGCTCGCGCTCGTCAACTACCCGACGTACAACCCGAACGACCGCTCGCGGATGACGGGCGAGCAGTTGCGCAACCGGATCATGACCGACGTGTTCGAGCCGGGCTCGATCATGAAGCCGTTCACGGTATCGCTCGCGCTCGACCTGCACCGCGTGACGCCGAACACGCTCGTCGAGACGGGCAACGGCCACTTCGTGCTCGACGGCGCGCCGATCACCGACGACGCGGGCTTCGGCACGCTGACGGTCGGCGGCGTGATCCAGAAGTCGAGCAACATCGGCGCGACGAAGATCGCGATGACGATGCGGCCCGAGGAAATGTGGAATATGTATACGAGCATCGGCCTCGGCCAGGCGCCGAAGGTCGGGTTCCCGGGCGCGGTAGCCGGCCGCCTGCGTCCGTGGAAGAGCTGGCGCCGCATCGAGCAGGCCACGATGTCGTACGGCTATGGCCTGTCGGTGTCGCTGTTCCAGCTCGCACGCGCGTACACGGCGATCGCGCACGACGGCGAGCTGATGCCCGTGACCATTTTCAAGACCGACCCCAATCAGCCGATCGCCGGCACGCAGGTGTTCAACCCGACCACCGCCCGCGAAGTACGCGCGATGCTCGAGACGGTCGTCGCGCCGGGCGGTACGTCGCCGGACGCCGCCGTGCCGGGCTATCGCGTCGGCGGCAAGAGCGGTACCGCGTACAAGCATGAAGGCCACGGCTATACGCGCAAGTACCGCGCGTCGTTCGTCGGGATGGCGCCGATGCCGAATCCGCGCATCGTCGTCGCGGTGTCGGTCGACGAACCGACCGCCGGCAGCCACTTCGGCGGCCAGGTGTCCGGCCCCGTATTCTCGGCGATCGCCGGCGATACGATGCGCGCGCTGAACGTGCCGCCGAACATGCCGATCAAGCAGCTGGTCGTGTCCGACGACGCACCGGGCGCACCCGCGAAGCCGGGTCCGCAAAAGCTCGCCGCGGGTAGCGGTGCGAAGCATATGATCGTATCCAGCACGACACGTAATTCACCAGGAGTTGTTCGATGAGCGCCGCTCGCAGTTCCCATCCGGCGCATCAGCAGATCGCAGCCGCGCTTGCGTGGCTGCGCCAGCATGTGGCCCCCGCGGCGCAACTGCATGCCGACACGCGCAGCCTGCGGGCCGGCGACGTGTTTCTCGGCTATGCGGTCGACGGCGCAGACAATCGCGCCTTCATTGCCGATGCCGTCGCGCGTGGCGCGGCCGCCGTGCTGTATCAGCCGGAAGGCCTCGCGGCCGCGCCGGCCGTGCCCGTCGCACTCGCGGTGCCGGCGCTCGACCAACTGGCCGGCGAGATCTCCAGCGGCTGGTACGGCGACCCGAGCGACAGCCTGCTCGCAATCGGCGTGACCGGTACGAACGGCAAGACGTCGTGCACGCAATGGATCGCCGCCGCGCTGACGGCGCTGCACCAGCCGTGCGCGGTGATCGGCACGCTCGGCAGCGGCATGCACGGGCATCTGGTGCCGACCGGCTTCACGACGCCGGACGCGCCGCAGCTGCAGCGCAGCCTCGCGCAGCTGCACGACGCGGGCGCGAAGGCCGTCGCGATGGAAGTGTCGTCGCACGCGCTGCATCAGGGCCGCGTGAACGGCACGGCATTCGACATCGCCGTGTTCACGAACCTCACCCAGGACCACCTCGACTATCACGGCACGTTCGACGCGTATGAAGCCGCGAAGGCGAAGCTGTTCGCGTGGCGCGGCCTGCGCGCGGCGGTCGTCAATCGCGACGACGCAGCCGGCCGCCGGCTGCTCGAGAAGCTGGCCGGCCGCGTGCGTACGATCGCATACGGAATCGGCGACACGCAGGCGCCCGACGCCGATCGCGAGCTGGTCGCGCTCGACGTGCGCGCCACCGCCACGGGCACGGCATTCCACCTGCGTTCGTCGTGGGGCGACGCGGACGTCGAGGTCGGCACGCTTGGCGTGTTCAACGTCAGCAACCTGCTCGCGGTGCTCGGCTCGCTGCTCGCGGCCGACGTGCCGTTCGACGCGGCGGTCGCGGAGATCGCACGGCTCGAGTCCGTCAATGGCCGCATGCAGCGTCTGGGCGGCCGGCTGCAGAACGACGAACCGCTCGTCGTGATCGACTATGCGCATACGCCCGATGCGCTCGAGAAGACGCTCGACGCGTTGCGCCCGATCGCGGCCGCGCGCGGCGGCCGGCTCGTGTGCATGTTCGGCTGCGGCGGCGATCGCGATGCGACGAAGCGCCCGCTGATGGGCGCGATCGCCGAGCGGCTCGCCGACGAAGTCGTCGTCACGAGCGACAACCCGCGCAGCGAAGATCCGCAGCGCATCATCGACCAGGTCATCGCGGGCATGACGGCGCCCGATCACGCGCGCCGCATCGAGGATCGCGCAAGCGCGATTCTGCAGGCCGTGCGCGGCGCCGCCCGCGAGGACGTCGTCGTGCTGGCCGGCAAGGGGCACGAGGCGACGCAGGAAATCATGGGCAAGAAGCGCGCGTTCTCCGATCAGGATCACGCGCGGCTCGCGCTCGCTGCACGCGCGACGCACGTCAAGGGAGGCGGCGAATGACGATGCTCAGTCTCGGCGAAGCCGCCCGCCTGATCCCCGGCGCCACCGTGCACGGCGATCCGGACACGACGTTCGAGCGCGTGTCGACGGACAGCCGCACGGTCGGCCCGGGCGACTTGTTCGTCGCGCTGAAGGGAGACCGCTTCGACGCGCACGACTTCCTGGGCGACGTGGCCGCGCGTGGCGCAGCCGCGGCGCTCGTCGCGCACGTGCCGGCGGGTCTCGCGATGCCGGTCGTCGAGGGCGGTGAAACGCGTGCCGCGCTCGGCGCGCTCGCGCACGGCTGGCGCAAGCGCTTCGCGGTGCCGCTCGTCGCGGTGACGGGCAGCAACGGCAAGACGACCGTCAAGGAAATGATCGCGTCGATCTTCGCGGCGGCAGTCGGCGCCGACGCGCGACTGGCGACGGCCGGCAACCTGAACAACGACATCGGCGTGCCGCTGACGCTGCTGCGCCTGTCCGGCGCGCATCGCGTCGCGGTGATCGAACTCGGGATGAACCATCCGGGCGAGACCGAAGTCCTCGCGCGCCTCGCGGCACCGACCGTCGCGCTCGTCAACAACGCGCAGCGCGAGCACCAGGAATTCATGGCTACCGTCGAAGCCGTTGCGCTCGAGCACGCGGCCGTGATCCACGCGCTGACGCCGGACGGCGTCGCGGTGTTCCCGGCCGACGATGCGTACGCGAGCATCTGGCGCGTCGCGGCGACCGGCAACCCGATCCTCGATTTCGCGCTGCACGATGCCGAACGGCAGGTCGAAGCGCAGGTCACGGGTCGCCTGCACGGCGGCGAGCTTGCGATCGACACGCCGTCGGGCGCGGTGAAGGTGCGCCTGCGCGCGCTCGGCGAGCACAACGCACGCAACGCATTGGCGGCGGCGGCGGCGGCGCTCGCGGCCGGTATCGAACTGGCCGCGATCAAGCAGGGCCTCGAATCGTTCGAGCCGGTCAAGGGGCGTCTGCAGGTCCGCCAGGCGGACGTCGGCAGCCTCGCGGGCGCGACGGTCGTCGATGACACCTACAACGCGAACCCCGACTCGATGCGCGCGGCGATCGACGTGCTGGCCGCGCAACCGGCGCCGCGCGTGCTGGTGATCGGCGACATGGGCGAGGTCGGCGACGAAGGCCCGGCATTCCACCGCGAGATCGGCGCGTATGCGCGCGAGCGCGGCATCGATGCGCTGTTCGCGCTCGGCGACGCATCGCGCGATGCGTGCACGGCGTACGGCGACACGGCCCGCCATTTCGGCGACGTCGGCGCGCTGGTGGCGGCGTTGCTCGCGGCGGGCTACGGTGCGCAGGCGACGGTGCTCGTGAAGGGCTCGCGGTACATGAAGATGGAGCGCGTGGTCGACGCGCTGACGAACCAATCCGCGGCGGGCACGGTGCCCGCCGCACACTGAGTAGAAGGAAGGAAGCATGCTGCTGGCGCTGGCGCAATGGCTGCAGGGCGACGCAAGCTTTTTGCGCTTGTTCACGTACCTGACGTTCCGTGCGGTGATGGCCACCATCACCGCGCTCGGGATCGGGCTCGTGTGCGGACCGTGGGTGATCCGCAAGCTGACGCAAATGAAGGTCGGGCAGGCCGTGCGCAAGGATGGCCCGCAGAGCCACCTCGTGAAGTCCGGCACGCCGACGATGGGCGGCGTGCTGATCCTGATCGGCATCGCGGTCGCGACGCTGCTGTGGGGCGACCTGACCAACCGTTTCATCTGGATCGTGATGCTCGTCACGTTCGGTTTCGGCGTGATCGGCTGGGTCGATGACTATCGCAAGGTCGTCTACAAGGATCCGCGCGGGATGTCGTCGCGCGAAAAGTATTTCTGGCAATCGGTGATCGGGCTGTTCGCGGCGGTCTACCTGGCATTCAGCGTGTCCGAGGCGAACAACGTGCGCGTGTTCGACCTGTTCATGGCGTGGGTGCGCAGCGGCCTGTCGATGGGGCTGCCCGCGCGTGCCGACCTGATGCTGCCGTTCCTGAAATCGATCAGCTACCCGCTGGGCGTGTGGGGCTTCATCGTGCTGACCTACTTCGTGATCGTCGGCGCGAGCAACGCGGTGAACCTCACCGACGGCCTCGACGGCCTCGTGATCATGCCGGTCGTGCTGGTCGGCGGGTCGCTCGGCGTGTTCGCGTACGTGATGGGCAGCTCGGTCTATTCGAAATATCTGCTGTTCCCGCACATTCCGGGCGCGGGCGAACTGCTGATCTTCTGTTCGGCGATGGGCGGGGCAGGGCTCGCGTTCCTCTGGTACAACACGCACCCCGCGCAGGTGTTCATGGGCGACGTCGGCGCACTGGCGCTCGGCGGCGCGCTCGGCACGGTCGCGGTGATCGTGCGCCAGGAAATCGTGCTGTTCATCATGGGCGGCATCTTCGTCGCGGAAACGCTGTCGGTGATGTTGCAGGTGTCGTGGTTCAAGTACACGAAGAAGCGTTACGGCGAAGGGCGGCGCCTGCTGAAGATGGCGCCGCTGCATCACCATTTCGAATTGTCCGGCTGGAAGGAAACGCAGGTGGTGGTGCGTTTCTGGATCATCACGCTGATGCTGTGCCTGTTCGGTCTGTCCACCCTCAAGTTGCGGTAAAGGAAAGGTAAAAGGATGTCTGGCGAGATGTTTGGAGATCGGCAGCGGCCGATGGTGCTCGTACTGGGGCTCGGGGAATCGGGCCTCGCGATCGCGCGATGGTGCGCGAGGCACGGGTGCCGGCTGCGTATTGCCGATACCCGCGAGGCGCCGCCTAACCTTGCCGCGCTGCAGGCCGAAGGCATCGATGCCGAGTTCGTCGGCGGGCCGTTCACGCCCGCGCTGCTCGACGGCGGTGTCGAGATCGTCGGCCTGAGCCCTGGCCTGTCGCCGCTCGAACCGGCACTCGCCGCGCTGATCGCAGCCGCGAACGAGCGCGCGATCGCGGTGTGGGGCGAGCTCGAATTCTTCGCGCAGGCGCTGCGCGCGCTCGGCACGAGCGGCTACCAGCCGAAGGTGCTCGCGATTACCGGCACCAACGGCAAGACCACGACGACGAACCTCACCGGCCTGCTGTGCCAGCGTTCGGGCAAGAAGGTCGCCGTCGCCGGCAACATCAGCCCGGCGATGCTCGACCGGCTCGCGGGCGCGATCGACGAGACGGCGCTGCCTGACGTATGGGTGCTCGAACTGTCGAGCTTCCAGCTCGAGACGGCGCGCACGTTCGCGCCCGATGCGGCCGCGATTCTCAACATCACGCAGGATCACCTCGACTGGCATGGCAGCTTCGACGCGTATGCGGCGGCGAAGGGCCGGATCTTCGGCGCGACGACGACGCGCGTGCTCAATCGCGACGATGCGGCCGTGATGAAGTTCGCGCCGGCCGTCGGCGCGGCCGATGCGGCGCGCACGGTCACGTTCGGCCTGAACGAACCGGCGCAGCAGGGTGACTACGGCCTGTCGCGCGACAACGGCATCGCGTGGCTGGTCGAGGCGGTCGACCGCGACGCGCCGGACGAGACGACGAGCCGCCGGCGCAAGCGCGACGGCGCGCATACGCCTGACATCGCGCAAAAGCGCCTGATGCCGGCCGACGCGCTGCGCATCCGCGGGCTGCACAACGCGGCGAACGCGCTGGCCGCGTTCGCGCTCGCGCGTGCGATCGACCTGCCGGCCGCGCCGCTGCTGCACGCGCTGCGCGAATATCGCGGCGAAGCGCATCGTGTCGAAGTGGTCGCGACGATCGACGACGTGGACTACGTCGACGACAGCAAGGGAACGAACGTCGGCGCGACGGTGGCCGCGCTCGACGGGCTCGCGCAGAAGATCGTGCTGATCGCGGGCGGTGACGGCAAGGGGCAGGATTTCGCGCCGCTGGTCGCGCCGGTCGCGCGGTGGTGCCGCGCGGTGATGCTGATCGGCCGCGATGCGCCGGCGATCCGCGACATGCTCGCCGAGACGGGCGTGCCGCTTGCCGACCATACGACGCTCGAGGCGGCGGTGCATGCGGCGGCCGAGCTCGCGGAGCCGGGCGACGCGGTGCTGCTGTCGCCCGCTTGCGCGAGCCTCGACATGTTCAGGAACTACGCCCACCGCGCTGACGTGTTCCGCGCGGCCGTGGACGAAATCGCCATCGACAAAGGAGCGACGACATGAGCTGGTCCGATCGCCTCGTCTCCCGTTTCAACGACCGGCGCGGCACCGGCGGCAATGCCGCGGGCGGCCGCGTCGCGTCGGCCACGCGCGCCGCGACGGGCGGTCTCGCCAGCGTCGTCAACGGCGTGCGGCCGAGCCGCTCGCGGATGCTCGATTTCGACTACTCGCTGCTGTGGGTCGCGATCGCGCTGCTCGGGCTCGGCGTCGTGATGGTGTATTCGGCGTCGATCGCGATGCCCGATTCGCCGAAATACGCGGCGTATCACGATTACGCGTTCCTGATGCGTCACTGCGTGTCGCTCGGCGTCGCGTTCATCGCGGCGGTGATCGCGTTCCGCGTACCGGTGTCGACGTGGGATAAATACGCGCCGCATCTCTTCCTGATCGCACTCGTCGGGCTCGTGATCGTGCTGATTCCGCACGTCGGCAAGGGCGTGAACGGCGCGCGCCGCTGGATTCCGCTCGGCATCACGAACATGCAGCCGTCGGAAATCATGAAGCTCGCGGTGACGATCTACGCGGCGAACTACACGGTGCGCAAGCAGGAATACATGCAGAGCTTCGCGAAGGGCTTTCTGCCGATGGCGTTCGCGGTCGGTCTCGTCGGCGCGCTGCTGCTGCTCGAGCCGGACATGGGCGCGTTCATGGTGGTCGCCGCGATCGCGATGGGCGTGCTGTTCCTCGGCGGCGTGAACGGCAAGCTGTTCGGCGGCCTCGTCGCGACGGCGGTCGGCACGTTCACGATGCTCGTGTGGCTGTCGCCGTGGCGTCGCGAGCGGATCTTCGCGTATCTCGATCCGTGGGACGAACGCTACGCGCAGGGCAAGGCATACCAGCTCACGCACTCGCTGATCGCGTTCGGCCGCGGCGAGTGGTTCGGCGTCGGCCTCGGCGGCAGCGTCGAGAAGCTGAACTACCTGCCGGAAGCGCATACCGACTTCATCCTCGCGGTGATCGGCGAGGAACTTGGCTTCATCGGCGTGCTGGTCGTGATCCTGCTGTTCTACTGGATCGTGCGCCGCGCGTTCGAGATCGGCCGCCAGGCGCTCGCGCTCGACCGCACGTTCGCGGGCCTGACGGCGAAGGGCATCGGCATCTGGTTCGGTGCGCAGACGTTCATCAACATGGGCGTGAACCTCGGCCTGCTGCCGACCAAGGGCCTGACACTGCCGCTCGTGAGCTACGGCGGCTCGGGCATTCTGCTGAATTGCGTCGCGCTCGCGGTGCTGCTGCGGGTCGATTATGAAAATCGCGTGCTGATGCGGGGAGGGAAGGTATGACCGCGTCGCGACGCACGCTGATGGTGATGGCAGGCGGCACCGGGGGCCACGTGTTCCCGGGGCTCGCTGTCGCGCACCGGATGGAAGCGGCGGGCTGGCGCGTCGTATGGCTCGGCAATCCGGCCGGGATGGAAGCGACGCTCGTGCCGAAACACGGCATTCCGATGGAATACGTGCGCTTCGGCGGGCTGCGCGGCAAGGGCCTGAAGACCAAGCTGACGCTGCCGTTCAACCTGCTGCGCGCGTGCTGGCAGAGCCTCGGCGCATTGCGCCGTGTGCGGCCCGACGTCGTGCTCGGGATGGGCGGCTACATCACGTTCCCGGCGGGCGTGATGGCCGCGCTGTCGGGCCGTCCGCTCGTGCTGCACGAGCAGAATTCGATTGCCGGCCTCGCGAACAAGGTGCTCGCGAAATTCGCGAAGCGCGTGCTCGTCGCGTTCCCCGGCGCACTGCCGCACGCGGAATGGACCGGCAACCCGATTCGCGCGGAACTTGCGCGCACGGAAACGCCCCAAGCACGCTATGCATCGCGCAGCGGCCCGCTGAACCTGCTGGTGGTCGGCGGCAGCCTGGGCGCGGCCGCACTGAACGAAGTCGTGCCGCGCGCGCTGGCGCTACTGGCGCCGGGCGAGCGCCCGCGCGTCGTGCACCAGGCCGGCGCGAAGCACATCGACGCGCTGAAGGCGAATTACGAAGCGGCCGGTTTCGCGGGCGGCGACGCCGTGCGGCTCGTGCCGTTCATCGACGACATGGCGAGCGCGTACGCGGCAGCGGATCTCGTGATCTGCCGTTCCGGCGCGATGACGGTGTCGGAGATCGCGGCGGTGGGCGTGGCGGCGCTGTTCGTGCCGTTCCCGTACGCGGTCGACGATCACCAGACGACCAACGCCGCGTTCCTCGCCGATGCGGGCGCGGCGGTGCTGGTGCAACAACGCGACCTGTCGGCGGAGTTGCTCGCCGACTGGCTGCGCAGCCAGTCGCGTGCATCGCTCGCGGACATGGCGGAACGTTCGCGCTCGCTGGCCAAGCCCGAGGCAACCGACGAAGTCGCGCGCATCTGCGCGACGGTGGCCGGCGCGAACCTGGAAGAAATCAAATGAAACACATCGTCAAACAGATTCATTTCGTCGGGATCGGCGGCGCGGGCATGAGCGGCATCGCCGAAGTGCTCGTCAACCTCGGCTACGAGGTCAGCGGCTCGGACCTGTCGCGCAACGCGGTGACCGATCGTCTCGAGGCGCTCGGCGCGCGGATCTCGATCGGCCACGACGCGGCGAACATCGCGGGCGCGAACGCGGTCGTCGTGTCGACGGCCGTGCGCTCGGACAATCCCGAAGTACTGGCCGCACGGCACCAGGGCGTGCCGATCGTGCAGCGCGCGGTGATGCTCGCGGAGCTGATGCGCCTGAAGCAGGGGATCGCGATTGCCGGCACGCACGGCAAGACCACGACGACGAGCCTCGTCGCGAGCGTGCTCGCGGCGGGCGGCCTCGATCCGACCTTCGTGATCGGCGGCCGGCTGATCAGCGCCGGCGCGAACGCGCGGCTCGGCACGGGCGACTTCATCGTCGCCGAGGCCGACGAGTCGGACGCGTCGTTCCTGAACCTGTATCCGGTGATCGAAGTCATCACGAACATCGACGCCGACCACATGGACACCTACGGCCACGATTTCGCGCGGCTCAAGCAGGCGTTCATCGAATTCACGCAGCGCCTGCCGTTCTACGGCAGCGCGGTCGTGTGCGTCGACGATCCGAACGTGCGGCAGATCATCCCGTTCATCTCGAAGCCGGTCGTGCGCTACGGCCTGTCGCCGGATGCGCAGGTGCGCGCCGAAGACATCGACGCGCGCGACGGCCGCATGCACTTCACGGTGATCCGCGAAGGTCGTGCGCCGCTCGCGGTGGTGCTGAACCTGCCGGGCCTGCACAACGTGCAGAACGCGCTCGCGGCGATCGCGATTGCGACCGATCTCGGCGTGTCGGACGACGCGATCCAGCAGGCGCTGGCGGAATTCAACGGCGTCGGCCGACGCTTTCAGCGCTACGGCGAGGTGCCGAGCGCGGACGGCGGCCAGTACACGCTGATCGACGACTACGGCCACCACCCGGTCGAGATGGCCGCGACGGTCGCGGCCGCGCGCGGCGCGTTTCCGGGCCGCCGCCTCGTGCTGGCGTTCCAGCCGCACCGCTACACGCGCACGCGCGACTGTTTCGACGACTTCGTCAACGTGCTGTCGACGGTCGACGCGCTGGTGCTGACGGAAGTCTATGCCGCGGGCGAAGCGGCGATCGCGACGGCCAACGGCGATGCGCTGTCGCGTGCGCTGCGTGCGGTGGGGAAGGTCGACCCGGTGTTCGTCGCGTCGGTCGACGACGTGCCGGACGCACTGGCGGGGGTCGCCCGGAACGGCGACGTGGTGATCACGATGGGCGCGGGTTCGATCGGCGGCGTGCCGGCGAAGATCGTGCAACACATTCAACAGAAGGCATGACATGAGCGGGATCGATCCGAAACGTTTCGGCAAGGTGGCAGTGTTGTTCGGCGGCGAATCCGCCGAGCGCGAGGTGTCGCTCACCTCGGGCCGCCTCGTGCTGCAGGGCCTGCGCGACGCGGGCATCGACGCGCATCCGTTCGACCCGGCCGAGCGGCCGCTGTCGGCGCTGAAGGATGAAGGCTTCGTGCGCGCGTTCAACGCGCTGCACGGCGGCTATGGCGAGAACGGCCAGATCCAGGGCGCGCTCGATTTCTACGGGATCCGCTACACGGGCAGCGGCGTGCTCGGCTCGGCGCTCGGCCTCGACAAGTTCCGCACGAAGCTCGTGTGGCAGCAGACGGGCGTGCCGACGCCGCCGTTCGAGACGGTGATGCGCGGCGACGACTACGCTGCGCGCGCGACGGACATCGTGGCGAAGCTCGGCCTGCCGCTGTTCGTGAAGCCGGCGAGCGAAGGCTCGAGCGTCGCGGTGCTGAAGGTCAAGACGGCCGACGCGTTGCCCGCCGCACTGTCGGAAGCCGCGACGCACGACAAGATCGTGATCGTCGAGAAGAGCATCGAAGGCGGCGGCGAATACACCGCGTGCATCGCCGGCGATCTCGACCTCCCGCTGATCAAGATCGTGCCGGCGGGCGAGTTCTACGACTACCACGCGAAGTATGTCGCCAACGATACGCAGTACCTGATTCCGTGCGGGCTGCCGGCGGAGCAGGAAACCGAACTGAAGCGCATCGCGCGCCGCGCGTTCGACGTGCTCGGCTGCACCGACTGGGGCCGCGCGGATTTCATGCTCGACGCCGCTGGCAACGCGTATTTCCTGGAAGTGAACACGGCCCCCGGGATGACCGACCATTCGCTGCCGCCGAAGGCCGCGCGCTCGATCGGCATCAGCTATTCGGAGCTGGTCGTGAAGGTGCTGGCGCTTACGCTCAACGACTGACGCAGGAACGGAACGACGTATGTGGAACAACGTTCGCCAACTCAACCTTGCCGCCAGCGCGCTGTACGCGCTGCTGCTGCTCGTGTTGGCGGCGGCCGGCTGCTACTGGCTGATCCAGCGTCCGACGTTCGCGTTGCGCGAGATCCGGATCGACGGCGACACCGAGCACATCAACTCGCCGACGGTGCGCGCGGGCGTGGTCGGCCGGCTGAAAGGCAATTTCTTCACGGTCGATCTCGACTCGGCGCGGGCCGCGTTCGAGCAGATGCCGTGGGTGCGTCACGCGAGCGTGCGCCGGGTGTGGCCGAATGCGCTGGCTGTCACGCTCGAGGAGTACAAACCGCTCGGGACCTGGGGCAGCGCGCAGCTCGTGAGCGTCGACGGCGAGCTGTTCACCGCGAACCAGGGCGAGCTCGATCAGGAACTGCCGGCGTTCGACGGCCCGGAGGGCAGTGCGAAGGAAGTCGTCACGCGGTATCGCGACTTCGCGAATTGGTTTGCGCCGCTGAAGGCGGCGCCGGAAGAAGTGACGCTGTCGGCGCGCTACGCGTGGACGGTGAAGCTGTCGAACGGCATGCAGGTCGAACTGGGCAAGGAGCGCACCAGCGAGACCCTGCATGACCGGAGCCAGCGCCTCGTCGCCGCATGGCCGGCCGTCACGGAGCGTTGGGGCAACGACATCGAGTACGCGGACCTGCGTTATCCGAACGGATTCGCGATTCGTGCGGCAGGCATGCGGTTCCTGACCGATACCGACAAGCGCAAGAAGTAACGAGAGATCACACGCAAGAGCACTTTATGAGCAAAGACTACAAGGATCTGCTGGTTTCCCTCGACATCGGCACGTCGAAGGTGGTGGCCATCGTCGCCGAGCTGAAGGGCGAAGGCCATTACGAGGTCATCGGCCTCGGCCAGAGCGAATCGAAAGGTCTGAAGAAGGGCGTGGTGGTCAACATCGAGGCCACCGTGCAGTCGATCCAGCGCGCGCTCGAGGAAGCCGAGCTGATGGCCGACTGCAAGATCACCAACGTGTTCACGGGGATTGCCGGCAGCCACATCCGCAGCTTCAACTCGAGCGGGATGGTCGCGATCAAGGACAAGGAAGTCACGCAGACCGACGTCGCGCGCGTGATCGAGACCGCGAAGGCGATCAACATCCCGACCGACCAGCAGGTGCTGCACATCCTCACGCAGGAATTCATCATCGACGGCCAGGAAGACGTGCGCGAGCCGATCGGGATGAGCGGCATCCGCCTCGAGGTGAAGGTGCACATCGTGACGGGCGCGGTCAGCGCCGCGCAGAACATCGTCAAGTGCGTGCGCCGCTGCGGGCTGGAAGTGAACGACCTGATCCTGCAGCCGCTCGCGTCGTCGCTGGCCGTGCTGACGGAAGACGAGAAGGATCTCGGCGTGGTGCTGGTCGACATCGGCGGCGGCACGACCGACATCGCGATCTTCGCCGAAGGCGCGATCCGCCATACCGCGGTGATTCCGATCGCCGGCGACCAGATCACGAGCGACATCGCGATGGCGCTGCGCACGCCGACGCCGGACGCGGAAGACATCAAGGTCGGCTACGGCATCGCCAAGCAGGCGCTCGCCGATCCGGACGAGATGGTCGAAGTGCCGGGCCTCGGCGAACGCGGTCCGCGCACGCTGTCGCGCCAGGCGCTCGCGGCGGTGATCGAGCCGCGCGTCGAGGAACTGTTCTCGCTCGTGCAGCAGGTCGTGCGCGAGTCGGGTTACGAAGAACTGCTGAGCTCCGGCGTGGTCATTACCGGCGGGGCGTCGATGATGCCGGGCATGGTCGAGCTCGGCGAAGACATTTTCCTGAAACCGGTGCGCATCGGCGCGCCGGAATACGCGGGCGGCCTCGCCGACGTGGTGCGCAATCCGCGCTATTCGACGGCGATGGGCCTGCTCGTCGAAGGCAGCGCGCAGCGCATGCGCGGCCGCAAGGTCGCCGTGCAGTCCGGCAACGCGGGGCAGATCTTCTCGCGGATGAAGGAATGGTTCCTGAGTAATTTTTGAGTACCCCACGGCTCGGTACGCCGAGCCTGCCCCCGAGGGGGCCAGGAAAACGCGGGGCGGCCCGATGTTGTCCTGGGGATGAACCGAATCGAAATTCGCGCCGGTGCCGGCGGCTGGCGCGCGACAGGGGGTTGCCCGATCTCCTGCCGAATAACGGCCGAGTAGTCTTATTTTCTTGACGGAGGCAACAATGGAATTCGAAATGCTGGAAACCGAAACCAACGGCACCATCATCAAGGTGGTCGGCGTTGGCGGCGCTGGCGGCAATGCCGTTCAGCACATGATCAACCGCGGCGTGCAGGGCGTCGACTTCATCGTGATGAACACGGACGCCCAGGCGCTGTCGCGTTCGCGCGCATCGTCGGTGATCCAGCTGGGCAACACGGGCCTGGGCGCCGGTGCGAAGCCGGAAATGGGCCGTGCCGCGGCGGAAGAAGCGCGTGAGCGCATCGCCGATGCACTGCGCGGCGCGCACATGGTGTTCATCACCGCTGGCATGGGCGGCGGCACGGGCACGGGCGCGGCGCCGGTGGTCGCGCAGATCGCGAAGGAGATGGGCATCCTGACGGTTGGCGTCGTCAGCAAGCCGTTCGAATTCGAAGGCGGCAAGCGCATGCGCGTCGCGGAAGCAGGCTCGCAGCAACTGGAGGATCACGTCGACTCGCTGATCGTCGTCCTGAACGACAAGCTGTTCGACGTGATGGGCGATGACGCCGAGATGGACAAGTGCTTCCAGTGCGCGGACGACGTGTTGAACAACGCGGTCGCGGGCATTGCCGAAATCATCAATGTCGATGGTCTCGTGAACGTCGACTTCGAAGACGTGAAGACGGTGATGGGCGAGCAGGGCAAGGCGATGATGGGCACGGCGACGGTCGCCGGCGTCGATCGCGCACGCCTCGCGGCGGAACAGGCCGTGGCGAGCCCGCTGCTCGAAGGCGTCGATCTGTCGGGCGCGCGCGGCGTGCTGGTCAACATCACGTCGAGCCGTTCGCTGCGCCTGTCGGAAACGCGCGAAGTGATGAACACGATCAAGAGCTACGCGGCGGAAGATGCGACGGTGATCTTCGGTGCGGTGTACGACGACGCGATGGGCGATGCACTGCGCGTGACGGTCGTGGCGACGGGTCTGGGCCGTGCGGCGAAGAAGCAGCAATCGGCTCCGATGACGCTGCTGCGCACGGGCACCGACAACCAGCCGGTCAGCGCGGTTTCGCACGGTTACGCGCAGCCGCAACACGTCAGCACGGCCGACTACGGCGCGCTCGATACGCCGGCGGTGTGGCGCAACTCGCGCGAAACCGCGGCATCGCACGTGCAGGCGCTGCAGGAGAAGGGTGTCGATACGTACGACATCCCGGCTTTCCTGCGCAAGCAGGCTGACTGACGACGCACACAGGCGAAGCCGCGGCGCAATCGCTGAGATTTGCCGCGGTAACGCCGGCGTGACGGATGCCACGGACCACGACAGGCCGCGTCGGATGCGACGCCGGGCCGGGAAACGTGCCCTCTTCGCATGAGTGGAGCGGGATGGGACGTGCTGTCCGCAATACGCTGAAAAACCGTATCGCTATGAGGGACCAGCCATGATTCAAGTGGGCGACGCGCTGCCCGACGCGCAATTGTTCGAGTTCATCGACGACGCGCGCGCAGGCTGCACGCTGGGGCCGAACGCCTTCAGCGTGCGCGACCAGGTGGCGGGAAAGCGGGTGGTGATCTTCGGATTGCCCGGTGCTTTCACGCCGACCTGTTCGGCGCAGCATGTGCCGGGCTATGTCGAGCACGCCGAGCAATTGCGCTCGGCGGGCATCGACGAGCTCTGGTGCGTGTCCGTCAACGACGCATTCGTGATGGGCGCATGGGGACGTGATCTGCACACCGCGGGCAAGGTGCGCATGATGGCGGACGGCAGCGCTGCTTTCACTCATGCGCTGGGGCTGACGCAGGATTTGTCCGCGCGTGGCATGGGAATCCGTTCCCTGCGCTACGCGATGGTGGTCGACGACGGTGTGGTCAAGACGCTGGCCGTCGAAGCGCCGGGCAAGTTCGAAGTGAGCGATGCGGCGAGTGTTCTCGCGACGTTGACGCCCTGATCGTGCGGTGCGCCGTTGCCTGCCGGCAACGCTGCTCACCGCCGTCGGGGCAGTTGTAACACGGGCCGATGACCGGAAACGCCTCCGTTCCGGGCATCGGCCCGTCCCGTATCGGCGCGGGTAAACAGTCGAAACAGATTGATACGCAGTTTCCAACAGCGTTGAATAGGGAATTACGCTATAATCTCACCTATCGAATATAACTCCTGATTGATATTCTCAATCAAGTTGAAGAAGACCATGCTGAAGCAGCGCACCATCAAATCGATCGTGAAGACCGTGGGTATCGGTCTGCACTCGGGCCGCAAGGTTGAACTGACGCTCCGTCCGGCCGCGCCGGGCACGGGGATCGTTTTCTCGCGCGTCGACCTGCCCACGCCTGTCGACATCCCGGCATCCGCGATGTCGATCGGCGACACGCGGCTCGCGTCGGTGCTGCAGAAGGATGGCGCGCGCGTGTCGACCGTCGAGCACCTGATGTCGGCATGCGCCGGCCTCGGCATCGACAATCTCTATGTCGACGTGACGGCCGAGGAAATCCCGATCATGGACGGCAGCGCCGCGTCCTTCGTGTTCCTGATCCAGTCCGCGGGCATCGAGGAGCAGAACGCGCCGAAGCGCTTCATCAAGGTGACGAAGCCGGTCGAAATCCGCGACGGCGACAAGTTCGCGCGTCTCGAGCCGTATTTCGGCTTCAAGCTGAAGTTCACGATCGACTTCCGTCATCCGGCGGTCGACAAGACCGGCCAGGAACTCGAGGTCGACTTCGCGAACACGTCGTACGTGCGCGAGATCGCGCGCGCGCGCACGTTCGGTTTCGCCCACGAAGTCGAAATGATGCGCGAGCTGGGTCTCGCACGCGGCGGCAGCATGGACAACGCGATCGTGCTCGACGAATACCGGATCCTGAACAACGACGGGCTGCGCTACGACGACGAGTTCGTGAAGCACAAGATGCTCGACGCGATCGGCGACCTGTACGTGGTCGGCCATCCGCTGCTGGCGTCGTACACGGCATACAAGTCGGGTCACGGGCTGAACAACGCGCTGCTGCGCGAGCTGCTCGCCCACGAAGACGCGTACGAGATCGTCACGTTCGACGATCCGCAAGCCGCGCCGAAAGGATTTGCGTTCGACGCGCAGACGGCCTTCGCCTGATCGGCGTTCGTCCCGAGCGAATAAAAAAAGCGACCTTCGGGTCGCTTTTTTGCTGGGCGGCGCGGTCGGCGGCGCGCTCAGCGCGACGATTTCGCGCCGTGCCGCGCGGCCATCCGCGCGAGCGCGGCCTGCAGCGGCGACGGCTCGAGGTGATCGGCGAGTTCGCGCAACGCGGCGGCGCCGACGGTCGTCATGCGCGCCTGCTTCACGTGCGGCGGCTCCGGCGCGTCCTTCGGCCGCACGCGTACGCGCAGCGCCGACACCGGCCAGCCGCGCTTCTGCAGCTCGGCAAGCAGCCGCGGCTCGACCTGTCGCAGCCGGGCAGCGAGCGCATTGTGCGCGGCAAAGAGGGTCAGGGTGCCGTCCTTGATCGAGCCCGGTTCGACATGATTCGCAAGATAGTCGGGCAGGAGCGCGGTGAGGTCGCGCTGCAGCGACGCCACCTGTTCGACGCCGGCGCGCAGCGCGGCGAACGCGTCGGTGCGGTTGAGCACTTCGGACACGGGTTGGGGGCGATACGCGGAGAGCGGGCCGAAACGCTTGGAAAATCGGTTCATCGAGGCATTCTTCGGGCGCGCACCTGCGCGGACGTTGACGCCGATTGTACCCGCGCCGGCACGCGCACGGGCGGCTTTCGGGCCGTGCGTCCGGCGGCCCGCGCGGGTTCGCCGCGCGGCGCGCGTCCAGCCGGCACACGGGCGCATGCGTCCCCGCGTGCTAAAATTCCTCGTTTGATTCCACTAATTCGCTAAGCCGCCGAGGCTCGGGCGTCGGGGCGCGCAACACGCGCCGGGCGCCGGTGCTGCGACGCAGGATCCGATCCGATGACAACCGGTTTTCTCCAGAAAATTTTTGGCAGCCGCAACCAGCGGCTCGTCAAGCAATATCAAAAGACCGTCGAGACGATCAATGCGCTCGAAACGCAGATCGAGCAGCTGACGGACGACCAGTTGCGCGGCAAGACGGACGAGTTCCGCCAGCGGGTCGCGGCCGGGGAGTCGCTCGACAAGCTGCTGCCCGAGGCGTTCGCGGTCTGCCGGGAGGCGAGCCGCCGCGTGCTGAAGATGCGCCACTTCGACGTGCAGCTGATCGGCGGCATGGTGCTCCACTACGGCAAGATCGCGGAAATGCGCACCGGCGAGGGCAAGACGCTCGTCGCGACGCTGCCCGTGTACCTGAATGCGCTGGCCGGCCGCGGCGTGCACGTCGTGACGGTCAACGACTATCTCGCCCAGCGCGACGCCGAATGGATGGCGCGTCTCTACAACTTCCTCGGTCTGTCGGTCGGCATCAACCTGTCCGGCATGGAGCACGAGCAGAAGCAGCAGGCCTACGCGTCGGACATCACCTACGGTACGAACAACGAGTTCGGCTTCGACTACCTGCGCGACAACATGGTCTACGAGACCGAAGCGCGCGTGCAGCGGGCACTGAACTTCGCGGTCGTCGACGAAGTGGACTCGATCCTGATCGACGAGGCGCGTACGCCGCTGATCATCTCGGGCCAGGCCGAAGATCACACCGAACTGTACGTGCGGATGAACGCGCTGCCGCCGCTGCTCGAGCGCCAGATCGGCGAGGAGAAGGCCGACGGCACGGGCGTCGAGAAGCCGGGTGACTACACGCTCGACGAAAAATCGCGCCAGGTGTTCCTGACGGAGTCGGGCCACGAGAAGGCCGAGCGGCTGCTCGCCGAGTGGGGCCTGATCGGCGAGGGCGAGAGCCTGTACGCGCCGCAGAACATCACGCTGATGCACCACGTGTACGCGGCGTTGCGCGCGCACACGCTGTTCTACAAGGACCAGCACTACGTCGTGCAGAACGGCGAAGTGGTGATCGTCGACGAATTCACGGGCCGCCTGATGGCGGGCCGCCGCTGGTCCGACGGCCTGCACCAGGCGGTCGAGGCGAAGGAACACGTGAAGATTCAGAGCGAGAACCAGACGCTCGCATCGATCACGTTCCAGAACTACTTCCGGATGTACGCGAAGCTCGCGGGCATGACGGGTACGGCGGACACCGAAGCGTACGAATTCAACGAGATCTACGGCCTCGAGACGGTCGTGATCCCGACCAACCGGCCGCCGAAGCGGATCGACAAGCAGGACCAGATCTACAAGACCGCCAAGGAGCGCTACGACGCGGTGATCCGCGACATTCGCGAGTGCTACGAGCGCGGTCAGCCGGTGCTGGTCGGCACGACGTCGATCGAGAACTCGGAACTGCTGTCGCACCTGCTGAAGCAGGCCGGGCTGCCGCACGAAGTGCTGAACGCGAAGCAGCACGAGCGTGAAGCCGCGATCGTCGCGGAAGCCGGCCGTCCGAAACGCATCACGATCGCGACCAACATGGCCGGCCGCGGTACCGACATCGTGCTCGGCGGCAACGCCGAGAAGCAGGCGGCGTTCATCGAAGCCGACGAAGCGATCCCGGCCGACGAAAAGGCGCGCCGCATCAAGCAGCTGCACGACGAGTGGGAGACGCTGCACGAGCAGGTGAAGGCCGCGGGCGGCCTGCACATCATCGGCACCGAGCGCCACGAATCGCGCCGGATCGACAACCAGCTGCGCGGCCGTGCGGGCCGCCAGGGCGACCCGGGTTCGTCGCGCTTCTACCTGTCGCTGGACGATCCGCTGCTGCGCATCTTCGCGGGCGACCGCGTGCGTTCGATTATGGATCGCCTGAAGATGCCCGAAGGCGAGGCGATCGAGGCCGGCATCGTCACGCGTTCGATCGAATCCGCGCAGCGCAAGGTCGAAGCACGCAACTTCGACATCCGCAAGCAGCTGCTCGAATACGACGACGTGTCGAACGACCAGCGCAAGGTGATCTACCAGCAGCGCAACGAACTGCTCGAAGCCCACGACATCACCGAGACGATCTCGGCGATGCGTCACGGCGTGATCACTGAAGTCGTCCGCCAGTTCGTGCCGGAAGGCAGCATCGAGGAACAGTGGGACGTGCCCGAGCTCGAGGAAGCGCTGCGCAACGACTGGCAGCTCGACCTCGCGATCCAGGAAATGGTGAACGAGTCGTCGTCGATCACGGCCGACGAGATTCTCGACGCCGTGACGACCGCCGCCGACGAGCAGTACGAGGCGAAGGTCGCGATGGTCGGCCGCGAATCGTTCAGCGCGTTCGAGCGTTCGGTGATGCTGCAGACGGTCGACCGCCTCTGGCGCGAGCACCTCGCGGCGCTCGACCACCTGCGCCAGGGCATCCACCTGCGCGGCTATGCGCAGAAGAACCCGAAGCAGGAATACAAGCGCGAAGCGTTCGAGCTGTTCGCCGCGATGCTCGATGCGATCAAGCAGGAAGTCACGCGCATCGTGATGAACGTGCAGATCCAGTCGCCCGAGCAGCTCGAGGAGGCCGCCGAGCAGATCGAGGAGCGCAGCGGTCATCTCGAGAACGTCGAGTACCAGCACGCCGACTACGCGGAATCCGGCGCGCCGGTGGCGAACGTCGCGGCCGCCACGGCGGCCACCGCGACGGCCGACATGGTCGGCAGCGCGATGACCCACGGCCACGCCGGCGAGCTGCCGAAGGTCGGCCGCAACGACCCATGCCCGTGCGGCAGCGGCAAGAAGTACAAGCAATGTCACGGGAAGCTGTCATGATCGGCGGCGGCGCGCATCGGCGTGCCGCTTCATCCGCAGTTTCGAGTCAGTGAAGTGAGTTGCGGCGGCCGCTCGTGCGGCCGTCGGTTCTTCCAATCAATGCCGGCGCGTGCCGGCATTTTCCATCCGGCAGGTGTGCCCCATGGCTGTCAATTTTCCGTCGATCGATCCCGCCCAACTGCATCCCGTCGCCGGCGTCACGCTCGGCTGGGCGGAAGCGAACATCCGCAAGCCGAATCGCAAGGACGTGCTGGTCATCTCCGTCGACGAAGGGGCGACGGTCGCCGGCGTATTCACCGAGAACCGCTTCTGCGCCGCACCGGTGATCGTATGCCGCGAGCACCTGGCCATCGTGCGTGCGGGCGGCGCGGGCATCCGTGCGCTCGTCGTGAATACGGGCAATGCGAATGCGGGCACCGGCGAGCCGGGCCTCGCGCACACGCGCGAAACCTGCGCGGAACTTGCGCGCCTCGCGGGCATCGACGCCGCACAGGTGCTGCCGTTCTCGACCGGCGTGATTCTCGAGCCGCTGCCGATCGACCGCCTGAAGGCAGGGCTGCCGGCCGCGCTCGCGAACCGCCAGGCCGCGAACTGGTACGACGCCGCGCAGACGATCATGACGACCGACACGCTGCCGAAGGCCACGTCGCGCCAGGTGACGATCGACGGTCACACGGTCACGCTGACGGGCATCAGCAAGGGCGCGGGCATGATCAAGCCGAACATGGCGACGATGCTCGGCTTCCTGGCGTTCGATGCGAACGTCGCGCAGGCGGTGCTCGACACGCTCGTGAAGGAAGTGGCCGATCGCTCGTTCAACTGCATCACGATCGACGGCGACACGTCGACCAACGACTCGTTCATCCTGATCGCGTCCGGCAAGAGCACGCTGCCCGCGATCACGTCGACCGACTCGCCGGCCTATGCGGCGCTGCGCGAAGCGGTCACGCAGGTCGCCCAGGTGCTGTCGCAGCTGATCGTGCGCGACGGCGAAGGCGCGACGAAATTCATGACGGTGCAGGTCGAAGGCGGCAAGAGCGTCGCCGAGTGCCGCCAGATCGCTTACGCGATCGGTCATTCGCCGCTGGTGAAGACGGCCTTCTACGCATCCGACCCCAACCTCGGCCGGATTCTCGCGGCGATCGGCTATGCGGGCGTCACGGATCTCGACGTCGACAAGATCGATCTCTATCTCGACGACGTGCTCGTCGCGAAGGCCGGCGGCCGCAACCCGGCTTACCAGGAAGAGGACGGCCAGCGCGTGATGAAGCAGAGCGAAATCACGATCCGCGTGCTGCTCGGCCGCGGCGACGCGCAGGCTACCGTCTGGACGTGCGACCTGTCGCACGATTACGTGAGCATCAACGCGGATTACCGCTCCTGATCGGGAGCGCTCGGACGACATGGACAAGCTCGAACAGTTTCTGACGCGTGCCGAAGCGCTGCTCGGCCGCCTCGAGGGGATGCTGCCGCCCGCACCGGCGGCTGTCGACTGGAATGCCGCCACCGCGTTCCGCTGGCGCAAGCGCCAGGGGCGCGGCTATCTGCAGCCGGTGCCGGCCGCGTCGTCGATCACGCTCGACGATCTGCACAACATCGATCGGCAGAAAGGGCTGATCGAACAGAACACGCGACAGTTCGTGCAGTGCAAGCCGGCGAACAACGTGCTGCTGACCGGTGCGCGCGGCACCGGCAAGTCGTCGCTGATCAAGGCGTGCCTGAACGCCTATGCGAAGGACGGGCTGCGCCTGATCGAAGTCGACAAGGACGACCTGCACGATCTCGGCGACATCGTCGACCTGATCGCGCAGCGTCCGGAGCGGTTCATCGTGTTCTGCGACGATCTGTCGTTCGAGGAAGGCGAATCGGGCTACAAGGCGCTGAAGGTCGCGCTCGACGGCTCGATCGCCGCGCAGTCCGACAACGTGCTGATCTACGCGACGTCGAACCGCCGCCATCTGCTGCCCGAGTACATGAGCGACAACGAGTCGTACAAGCATCTGCCGGACGGCGAGATCCACCCCGGTGAAGTGGTCGAGGAAAAGATTTCGCTGTCGGAGCGCTTCGGCCTGTGGGTCAGCTTCTACCCGTTCAAGCAGGACGACTATCTCGACATCGTCGCGCACTGGCTGCGTCATTTCGGCTGCGCGGACGGCGAGATCGAGACGGCGCGCGGCGACGCGCTCGTGTGGGCGCTCGAGCGCGGTTCGCGCTCGGGGCGCGTCGCGTGGCAGTTCGCGCGCGATTGGTCGGGTCGCAAGGAGCAGGCATGAGCACGGATTCCGCAGTGGGCGCCGTGCGCGCGCCCGACGGCCGCAAGGTGACCGAAGTCGCGGTCGGCGTGATGGTACAGCCCGGCAGCCCGCTCGGTGGCTGCCGCTACCTGCTTGCGCAGCGGCTGCAGGGTAAGCCGTACGAAGGCTACTGGGAGTTCCCGGGCGGCAAGCTGGAAGCCGGCGAGAGCGTCGAGGACGCGCTGGCGCGCGAGCTGCACGAGGAACTCGGCATCGTCGTCACCGCGAGCCACCGCTGGCATACGCTCGAGCACGACTATCCGCATGCATACGTGCGGCTCTATTTCTGCAAGGTGACGGGCTGGACGGGCGAGCCGCACAGCAAGGAAGGCCAGGCGTTCGTGTGGCAGCAACTGCCGGTCGACGTCGCGCCACTGTTGCCGGCGGCGCTGCCGGTGCTGGAATTGCTCGAGAAGGAAGCAGCGTCCCAATGACGCCGCGGCGGCTCGCCTGAAAAGCGGGCCGCATCCGCCTGCGGCGGTACCGCGCGACGCTCAGCTGTCGCGGCGGTCGTCGGTGCCGTCTTCCTCGGACGACGGACCTTCGTCGGAGGACCCGCCGATCCGGTACTTTTCCGCGGCCCATGCGCCGAGATCGAGCTGCTTGCAGCGGGCCGAACAGAACGGGCGGAACTTGTTTTCAGGCGTCCAGCGCACTTCTGCGCCGCACGAAGGACATTTCACAACGGTAGTCATACGAAAGCGTCGAACCGGCGCGGGGCCGTTACAGATTGCACAGTGTCAGATGGAACGGCACGTCGATGTCCACCGCGCGCGGCCGCACGTCGCCGTCCTGCATGGTGAACCGTACCCACAGCATGTATTTGTTGGCGCTCGCTTCGGGAATCACGCGCAGTTCCGGCGGCACGCGCACCTGCATCAGCTGGTAGCTGCGCCCCGACAGCATCTGCTGGTAGCTGCCCTGCATCGCCATCACCTTCGACGCCTGACCCGATTCGCGAGCGAGCCGCAGCACGATTGCCGCGGCGTCGCGCAGCGGCAGCAGCGGCATGATCCATTTCGCGATGTCCTGGCGCCGCTGTTCCGCGGGCCATTGCTGCCACGCATAGTACGACGGCAGGTCGAACTTGCACGTGCCGCCGGGAATCACCGCGCGGCTGCGGATGCTGGCGAGCCACTCGTTGTCGACCAGGTGCTGCCCGGTCTTGCCCTGCATCTGCGCAAGATTGGCGAGCGTCTGCTCGATTTCACCGAGCACGGCTTCGAGCGCATTCTGTTCGATGCCCGGATTGCCGCGAAAGGGAGCGAGCGTCTGACGTTGACGTTCGAGCTCCTTCATCAGATCCGATTTCAGGTCCGCGCGGCCCGTGACCTCGGCGATTTCGAACAGCGTCGTCAGCGCGACGTGATGTTCACGCGGGTCCTCCTGAGCCAAAAAGAACGCGAAGCGCTCGAACAAGTCTTCGAGGCGCAACAGCGTGCGAATTCGCTCGTTGAACGGATACTCGTAAAGAATCAAGCGCGCTCGCCTCTCGGGGTAGGAATTGAAACAATGCAGGACATTCTAATGCTCACTCTCTACCCTAGCAACGCGCCAATTTCGTACACCATCACGATTGCGGCGGCGGTCAGTGCGCGGCGGCCGCGAATCCGAGATAGCGTTGGTGCAGTGCATCGACCTGCGCGGCAAGCATATCGGGCGCCGTCGCATCGTTGACGATCACGTCGTCGGCCGCCGCGAGACGCGCTTCACGCGTCGCCTGTCTTGCGATGATCGCTTCGACCTGTTCGCGCGTGAAACCATTGCGCCGCATCACACGTGCGATCTGCGTTTCGACCGGACAGTCGACGACCAGCACGCGATCGCAGCGCGCCTTCCAGTTACCTGACTCCACGAGCAGCGGTACGACGAAGATCACGTACGGGCCCCGCGCTTCACGGGCCTCGCGATCGGTCTCCGCGCGGATCAGCGGATGCGTGATCGCTTCGAGGCGCCGGCGCGCGTCGTCGTCGCTGAAAATCAGTGCGCGCATCTTCGCGCGATCGAGCGAGCCGTCGGCCGCGACGAAGTCCGGCCCGAATGCGTGTTCGATCGCCGGCATCGCGAGACCGGCCGGCGCGGTGATGCGGTGCGCGATCAGGTCGGTATCGACGAGCGATGCACCGCGTGCGGCGAACATGTCGGCGACGGTCGTCTTGCCGCTGCCGATGCCGCCGGTGAGTCCTATTGCAAACATGTGAGCCTCCGCCGGGCCGCCACGAGGAAACGAACCTCCTCCCCGCGACGCAGCGAACAAGTCGGACGGGTTCGGTGCGTCATGTCAGCCGCCGAGCGCCAGATAGAAAGGGGTGCCGAAAAACAGTGTCGCGACGCCGCCGGCCGCGAGGAACGGGCCGAACGGAATCGGCTCCTCGAAGCGCATGCGCCCGCGCCAGGTCGCGACGAGCCCGACGACCGCGCCCGTCACCGCGGCGAACAGCACGACCTGCGGCAGCGCGGCCCAGCCCATCCATGCACCGAGCGCGGCGAGCAGCTTCAGGTCGCCGAAGCCGATGCCCTCGATGCCACGCAGCCATTTGAACAGCCAGTAGATCGACCACAGGAACAGGTAGCCGGCCATCGCGCCGACCACGGCCGAACGCAGTGACGTGAACGTGCCGCCGAGGTTCAGTGCGAGCCCTGCCCACAGCAGCGGCAGCGTCATCGAATCGGGAAGGTAGCCGGTCTGGATGTCGATCGCGCTCATCGCCAGCAGCGCGGCGCAGAGCCCGAACGCGGCGAGTGCGGCGGCGGTCGGGCCGAACGCGGCGAGCGAGCCGGCGGCGAGCAGCGCACCCGCGACCTCGACGAGCGGATAGCGCACGCCGATCGCATGGCCGCACTGGCGGCAGCGCCCGCGCAGCATCAGGTAGCTGACGAGCGGGATGTTTTCCCACGCGCGCAGCACGTGGCCGCAGTGCGGACACGCGCTGCGCGGGCGCCACAGATCGTAGTGCGGCGGATAGCCGTCGTCCGGCGCGGCACTCGCGCTGCCCGTCGCTTCGGCGATTTCGGCCTGCCATGCGCGCTGCATCATCACCGGGATCCGGTGCGCGACGACGTTCACGAAGCTGCCGACGCACAGCCCGAGCACGACGGCGAATGCATATTGCACCGCGGGCGGCAGCATCGCCAGCGCGAGCAATGTGCTGTCGGGCGAATCGAAAACGGTGGTCAGGGGCGCGGGCGTCATGGGCTCGGGTTCGGGCTTGAAAGGCGACAGAAACGGTTGCGATGCTACACCACGTTGCCCAGCTGAAGGATGGGCAGATACATCGCGATCACGAGGCCGCCGACGAGGGCACCCAGGACGATCACGATCAGGGGCTCGCCGAGCGCGGCGAGCGCATCGAGACGCGCGTCGAGCTGACGCTCGCAGAGCGCGGCGATGTCGGCGAGCATCGTGTCGAGTGCGCCGGTTTCTTCGGCGACGGCGATCGGCTGTACCACGTCGTCGGGGAAGCAGCCCGCCGCGTGCATCGCATCGGCAAGACGCGCGCCGCGCAGCACGCGCGCGGCGATCTGCGCGGTGGCCTGCTCGAACACCGGGTGGCCGGCCGTGCGTTCGAGCGTGGCGAATGCATCGGCGAGCGGTACGCCGGCACCGAGCAGCGTGGCAAGCGAGCGGCACCAGCGCGCGGCCGCGAACCGCGTAAGCGCGCTGCCGACCAACGGCGCATTCAGCACGTGCCGCGCGGCCGTGTAGCGCAGCGGCGGCGAGCGCCGCAGCGCGTGGTGTGCGACGAGCCCCGCCACCGCGGCGCCGGCGACGAACGTGCCGCCCCAGGCCGATGTCGCGGAGGACAGAGCGAGCAGCGCGCGGGTCGGCGCCGGCAGTGCTGCGCCGAATCCGTCGAAGATCTGCCGGAATGTTGGCACGACCCATACCATCAGCGCGGCCGAGATCGCGAGCGCGAACACGATGACGGCGACCGGGTAAGCGAGTGCGGCACACAGCTTGCGCCATTGCGCGTCGGCGCGTTCGCGGTGCTCCGCGACGCGGGTCAGCACGACGCCGAGCGCTCCCGATGCTTCGCCGACCTCGATCAACTGGCGATACAGCGTGCCGAACTGGGACGGATAGCGTGCCAGCGCGGCGGCGAAGCGCTGCCCGCCGACGATCTCGCGTGCGAGACCTGCGGCGATGCGCGGGAGCCCGTCGCGCGTACGGGTGCGGGCAAGCATCTCGAGCGATGGTGCGAGCGGCAGCCCGGCTTGCAGCAGGCTCGCGAGCTGGCGCGTGAAGCGCGTGACCTCGCGTGCGCCGGCCGCCGGTGGCTGGGCCGTGCCGCGGATGTCGAGCGCCAGCACCGCGATGCCGTCGCGCGCGAGCGCCGCACGTGCGGCGGCTGCATCGAATGCGATGACGTTGCCGCGGCACGGCGTGCCGTCGCGACGACGGCCGCGCCACGCGAAGCGGGTTTCGTGAGGCGGCGCATGCATGGCGATCACGCGTCGGGCGTCGCGGCCAGGGCTTCCGCGACGCTCGTCGTGCCGTCGCGAACGTGCGCGAGTGCCGCGTCGCGCAGACTGCGCACGCCTTCGGCCGCCGCGCATTGCGTGAGCGCACCGACGCTTGCGCGCGCGACGATGCGTTCGGCCATCTCCGGTGAAACCGGCATCGTCTGATGCAGGCCGATGCGGCCTCGATAACCGATACCGTGACAGGCGGCACAGCCGCGTGCGACGAACGGGCGCCATCCGGATGCCAGTGCCGCCGGATCGCAGCCCGCATCGCGCAGCGCGTGCGCCGGCGCGTCCGAACGCGTGCGGCAGCTCACGCATAGACGCCGCACGAGCCGTTGCGCGGTGACGAGGCGCAATGCGGCGGCCAGGTTGTACGGCGCGACGCCGATATCGAGCAGTCGCGCGACAGCGGCCGGCGCATCGTTCGTATGCAGCGTCGACAGCACGAGGTGCCCCGTCTGCGCGGCCTTGATCGCAACGTCGGCCGTCTCCGCATCGCGAATCTCGCCGACCATGATGACGTCCGGATCCTGCCGCAGCAGCGCGCGCAGCGCCGTGGCGAAGGTCAGCCCGGCTTTCTCCACCACGCCGACCTGGTTGATGCCGTCGAGCTGAATCTCGGCCGGATCCTCGACCGTGCATACGTTGTGCGCGTCGCGATCGAGCATCTGCAGCGCGCAGTAGAGCGACAGTGTCTTGCCGCTGCCGGTCGGGCCGGTGACGAGCACGAGACCGTGCGGCGCGCGTATCGCGGCCTCCATCGCCGCGGCCTGTCGCGCGTCGAAGCCGAGGCGCGCGAGCGTGAGGTCGGGCGGCAGCGTTTCGAGGCGGCGCAACACGAGTTTCTCGCCGAACAGCGTGGGCAGCGAACTGACCCGGTAATCGCCTCGCAGGCCTGCGTCGACCGTGATGCGCAGCCGGCCGTCCTGCGGAAGCCGGCGCTCGGCGATGTCCATGCGTGCGAGCACCTTGATGCGCGTCACGAGCGCGTCGCGCAGATGGACGGGCGGTCGCGCGTGTTCATGCAGGACGCCGTCGATGCGCAGGCGAATGCGCCAGCCTGCTTCGAATGGTTCGACGTGGATGTCGGACGCGTCGCGCACGCGGGCGGCGTGCAGCGTGTCGGTCAGCAGCCGTACGGCGGGCGAGTCGTCGAGTTGCGCCGCATCGAGCGAATGGGGCGGCTCGGCGGGCGATGCGTCGGTGGAGGCAGGTGGCCGCTGCGTGCGCAGCGGCGCCCCGGGAGGTGGGAAGTGCATGTGAGCCGGCGCTCGGCCGCCTGTTGATCGTGACCGGTCAATGGTCACGTATCGCGGGCGGTGCCGACAGTCGGCCGTTCGGCTAGCGCGCGACGGCGCGTGCGCGCGTGCTGCGCGGCTTGAAGAGCTTGACGGTGCGCACGGCCTGGTCGTCGCTGCGCATGACTTCGAGCATCACGTCGCGGATTTTCAGGCAAACGTCGCCGTCGGGAATTTCCTCGAGGATCTCGAGGATCAGGCCGTTCAGCGTCTTCGGCCCGTCGGTCGGCAGTTGCAGATGCAGCCAGCGGTTCAGTTCGCGCAGCGGCATCCTGGCGGCAACGATGCATTCGCCGTTTTCATCCCAGCCGCCCGCGCGTTCGCCGCGCGGCATCGACGTCGTGAATTCGCCGATCAGTTCCTCGATGATGTCCTCGGGCGTGACGAGCCCCTCGAGCTCGCCGTACTCGTTGACGACGAGCGCGGTGCGCTGCCGGCTTTCCTGGAAATACTGCAGCTGCTGGACGACCGGCGTGCCCGACGGCACGTAGTACGGCTCGGCGAGCAGCGTGCGCAACGTTTCGCGGTCGAAATCCTGGTTGTGCAGCGCGGTGAGCGTCTTGCGCACGTGCAGCACGCCGAGCACCTTGTCGATGTCGCCTTCATAGACGACCAGCCGGTTGTGATAGCAGGTCTCGAGTTGATGCAGGATGTCGTCGAGCGGCGCGTAGAAGTTGAGCGACTCGATCTGGCGGCGCGGCACCATCACGTCGTCGACCGTGATGTTCTCGAGGTCGAACAGATTGAGCAGGATGCTGCGGTGCTTGGTCGGCATGAAGCTGCTCGACTCGAGCACGATCGCGCGCAGTTCGTCGGCCGACATCCGCTGGTCGCGGCCCTTCTTCGTATTGATGCGCAGCACCCAGAGCACGCCGTTCGCGAGCGCGTTGACGAACCAGACGATCGGCTTGAACACGCGCATCAGCGGCGCGATCACGAGACTCGCGGGCAGCGCGATGCGCTCGGGAAAGGTCGCGCCGACGATCTTCGGTGCGATTTCCGCGAACACGATGATCAGGAACGCGACGATGCCGGTCGCGATCGACAGCGCGAGGTTGTTACGGCCGAACGTGTGGAGCGCGAGCGACGTCGTGAGGACCGGGATGATCGTGTTGAACAGGTTGTTGCCGATCAGGATCACGCTGAGCAGCAGGTCGGTGCGCGTGAGCAGACCTTGTGTGGTCTTCGCGCCGAGCACGCCCTGGCCGGCGAGATGCTTCAGCCGATGACGGTTGAGCGCCATCATCGCGGTCTCGGAAATGGAAAAGAAGCTGGAGCAGAGGAGAAGCAGGAAGACGGCGCCGATTTGCGCCCATAAGGGAATTTGGTCCACGCGTCAGAATGGGCAGTGAAGGACAGGGATGGAGGGAATATAGCAGAGGCCGGCGGCCGTGATGTGTCGCGCGCGGCACGAGGGCCCGCGTGGTCAGGCAAAAGCAGGCAAAAAAAAACCGTGCACGCGGTGCACGGTTTTTTTAAATCTGGTCGGGGTGAGAGGATTCGAACCTCCGGCCTCTACGTCCCGAACGTAGCGCTCTACCAGGCTAAGCTACACCCCGATTTGGACTCTTCCGACTTCGCCGTCTTCTTCAAGACCGCTGCGTCGTCGAGCAAGAACATAACTATAGCGATGTTTTTTTAAAAAGGGAATACCTTGGCGAAGAAATTTTTCGAGGCAGCATAGCGCCTCGTGTTTTCCGCGCGCTTACGACTGCCGCGACGTCGAGTACGAGCACAACGCGAGCAGGCTTTCCTTGTAGATCGAATCCGGGAACGCGGTGATCGCGGCAGCGGCGGCCTGTGCTTCCTGGCGCGCGCATTCGAGCGTATGGTCGAGCGCGCCCGAACGCGTGATCGCGTCGAAAATCGTGTCGAAGCGATCGGTGCCGCCTTGTTCGATCGCCTCGCGTGCGAGCGCCGACTGTTCGGGCGTGCCGCGTTCGATCAGATAGATGAGCGGCAGCGTCGGCTTGCCTTCGCGCAGGTCGTCGCCGGCATTCTTGCCCATCGCTTCGGCCGTGCCCGCGTAGTCGAGCCAGTCGTCCATGATCTGGAACGCGGTGCCGATCCGGCGGCCATATTCGGCCGCGGCGGCTTCGGTCGGCGCATCGGCGCCCGCGAGCACCGCGCCGAGGCGGGCCGATGCTTCGAACAGCTTCGCCGTCTTGTAGCGGATCACCTGCATGTAGCGCGTCTCGTCGACGTCCGCGTCGTGCATGTTCAGCAGCTGCAGTACCTCGCCTTCGGAAATGATCGTCGTTGCTTCCGACAGGATTTCCATCACGCGCATCTTGCCGACGCCGACCATCATCTCGAACGAGCGCGAATACAGGTAGTCGCCCACCAGGACGCTCGCCGCGTTGCCGAACAGCGCGTTGGCCGTCTGGCGGCCGCGCCGCAGCTCGGATTCGTCGACGACGTCGTCATGCAGCAGCGTGGCCGTATGGATGAACTCGACGACGGCGGCCAGCACGTGCCGCTGGTGCGACGTCTCGCCGAGCGCGCCGGCGACGAGCAACAGCAGGGCCGGACGCAGCCGCTTGCCGCCCGCGCCGATGATGTACTCGGCGATCTGGTTGATCAGCAGCACGTCGGACGCGAGGCTTTGCCGGATAACGCGATTCACCTGCTCCATGTCGCTTGTGATCGGGGCGAGCAGGTGGGCGGCGCTGAGGGTGGGGGAGGCGGTGGACGACGACATGATGATCGAAATGGGTGATGCGGCGGATTATAAGTCCAATCCGCGATATCCCGGTCTGTCGGACGCGCGTGCACCGTGATTTTGGCCGTCCGGCCAGGGCCTGCGCGCGGCAATCGCGGATCGGCTTTGACTTGGGTGCTAAGCCCATGTATAATCACGTGTTTTCCGCGCGTGGTGTGCGGAAAATTTGGATCCAGAGTGAGGTTCTCAATGTACGCGGTCATAAAAACCGGCGGCAAGCAGTACAAGGTTGCCGTTGGCGAAAAACTCAAAGTAGAACAGATACCGGCTGACATTGACGCTGAAATCACGCTCGACCAGGTTCTCGCAGTGGGCGAAGGCGAATCGATTAAGTTCGGTACGCCGCTGGTCAGTGGGGCTTCCGTCAAGGCCACCGTTGTGTCGCACGGTCGTCATGCCAAGGTCACCATCTTCAAGATGCGTCGCCGGAAGCACTACCAAAAGCACGGCGGCCACCGCCAGAACTACACTGAGCTGCGCATCGACGCGATCAACGCGTAAGCGCCTCGGTAAAGGAGCAATCAGATGGCACACAAAAAGGCAGGCGGCTCTTCCCGGAACGGCCGCGACTCCGAGTCGAAACGTCTCGGCGTGAAAGTGTACGGCGGCCAGGCGATCAACGCTGGCGGCATCATCGTGCGTCAGCGCGGTACGCGCATGCACGCTGGCGAGAACGTCGGCATGGGCAAGGATCACACCCTGTTCGCGCTGGTCGACGGTCACGTCAAGTTCGCGACCAAGGGCGCGGACAAGAAGCATCTGGTCATCGTTGTCCCGGCGGCTGCCTAAGTTAGTTAGGCACCCACGGGCTTCGTAGCCGAAAGGCCCCGCAGTCTTCGCGGGGCCTTTTTTTATTTGGCCGCCGGGCGCATGTGCGCGCCGGCGGCTGTCGCGAAACGGCGGGCAATCGGCCGAACGGCAGATTGTTCAAGCGTGCCGGCGCGCGGCACAATAGCGGAAATACTGGTCGGAGTAACGAATGAAGTTCATTGACGAAGCACGAATCGAAGTCATCGCCGGCGACGGAGGTGATGGGAGCGCGTCGATGCGCCGCGAAAAGTTCGTTCCGTTCGGCGGGCCGGACGGCGGCGACGGCGGCCGGGGCGGTAACGTCTACGCGATTGCCGACCGCAACATCAACACGCTGATCGACTACCGTTACGCGAAGAAGCACCTGGCGCGCAACGGCGAAAACGGTCGCGGCTCGGATTGCTACGGCAAGGGCGGTGACGACGTCACGCTGCGCATGCCGGTGGGCACGGTCGTGACCGACATGGATACCGGCGAGCTGATCGCCGACCTGACCGAGCACGGCCAGCAGGTGATGCTTGCGAACGGCGGCGCAGGCGGTCTCGGCAACCTGCATTTCAAGTCGAGCACGAACCGTGCACCGCGCCAGAAGACCGACGGCAAGCCCGGCGAACGGCGCATGCTGCGGCTCGAGCTGAAGGTGCTCGCCGACGTCGGGCTGCTCGGCATGCCGAACGCCGGCAAGTCGACCTTCATCTCGTCGGTGTCGAACGCGAAGCCGAAGATCGCCGACTATCCGTTCACGACACTCGCGCCGAACCTCGGCGTCGTGCGGGTCGGCCCGAGCAAGAGCTTCGTGATCGCCGACATCCCGGGGCTGATCGAGGGCGCCGCCGAAGGCGCGGGTCTCGGCCACCAGTTCTTGCGACATCTGCAGCGCACGGGCGTGCTGCTGCATCTCGTCGATTTGGCCCCGTTCGACGAAAACGTCGACCCGGTCGCGGAAGCGAAGGCGATCGTCGGCGAACTGCGCAAGTACGACGAGGCGCTCTACGAGAAGCCGCGCTGGCTCGTCCTCAACAAGCTCGACATGGTGCCGGAAGACGAGCGTGAGGCGCGCGTCGCCGATTTCCTCGCCCGTTTCGACTGGGATGGCCCGGTGTTCGAGATTTCGGCGCTGACGGGCCAGGGCTGCGAAGCGCTGTGCTACGCGATCTACGATTACCTCGCCCAGCATTCGGACGCGCATCGCGCGGCGGAAGAGGAAGATCTGGCCACGGACGTGCGATTCCGCGATGCGCCGCCCGCCGATGGCGGTGCGACGCCCGGCGACGACGCCTGAGCGGACCCGAAACGCACCGGGCATCGCGCCCGGTGCCGGAATTCAATCGCGCCCGGCCGGGCAGGCATCAGATACAGGAGACGGCGCACGATGCGTTCGATCATCGCGGATTCGAAGCGATTGGTGGTGAAGGTGGGCTCGAGCCTCGTGACCAACGACGGCAAGGGGCTCGATCATGCTGCAATCGGCCGCTGGGCGGCCCAGATCGCCGCGCTGCGCGCGCAGGGTAAGGAAGTGGTGCTCGTCAGTTCGGGTGCGATTGCCGAAGGGATGCAGCGGCTCGGCTGGAGCAAGCGTCCGCGCGAGATCGACGAGCTGCAGGCTGCCGCCGCGGTCGGCCAGATGGGGCTCGCGCAAGTCTATGAAAGCCGCTTTACCGAGCACGACATCCGCACCGCACAGATCCTGCTCACGCACGCCGACCTCGCCGATCGCGAACGCTACCTGAATGCACGTTCGACGCTGCTCACGCTGCTGCGGCTCGGCGTCGTGCCGATCATCAACGAGAACGACACGGTCGTCACCGACGAAATCAAGTTCGGCGACAACGACACGCTCGGCGCGCTTGTCGCGAACCTGATCGAAGGCGACGCGCTGATCATCCTGACCGACCAGTCGGGGCTGTTCACCGCCGATCCGCGCAAGGACCCGAACGCGACGCTCGTCGCGGAAGCCAGCGCGGGCGCGCCGGACCTCGAGGCGATGGCGGGTGGCGCAGGCTCGAGCCTCGGCCGCGGCGGGATGCTGACGAAGATCCTCGCGGCGAAGCGCGCGGCGCATAGCGGCGCGAACACCGTGATTGCGAGCGGCCGCGAAACCGACGTGCTGGTGCGGCTCGCGGCCGGCGAGGCGATCGGCACGCAGCTGATCGCGCGCACCGCGCGGATGGCCGCGCGCAAGCAATGGATGGCCGATCACCTGCAGGTGCGCGGGCATGTCGTGATCGATGCGGGCGCGGTCGAGAAGCTGACGGCCGGCGGCAAGAGCCTGCTGCCGATCGGCGTGATCGGCGTGCAAGGCGCTTTCGCGCGCGGCGAGGTCATTGCGTGCGTCGGTCCCGACGGGCGTGAAGTGGCGCGCGGCCTCACGAACTACAGCAGCGCGGAAACGAAGCTGATTCATCGCAAGCCGAGCGGCGAGATCGAGACGGTGCTCGGCTACATGCTGGAGCCGGAGCTGATTCACCGCGACAACCTCGTGCTCGTGTAACCGTTCGGCCCGGCGTCGCGAGACAGCCAAAAAGCCAAAAAGCAAAAAGCCCGCATTACGCGGGCTTTTTTGTTGCGACGGGGCGGAGCAGGCCCAGCCAGGCGGCCTGCGTTGCGCCGTCAGCGCAGCTGGCTCATCGCGGTGCGGTGGAACTTGATGTTCTCGATGATCTGCTTGGTCGTGCCCTGCGGCATCTTGTTCGAGCAGAAGTAGTCCTGGTACAGCGCCGAGTGATACGAGTTCAGTTCGCCGTTCTCGATGCGACGCCAGTCGTTCTCGACCGTGCGGTCCCAGCCGTCGTGATCCGAATTCAGGCCTGCATACTGACGCCATTCGTAGGTGTCGCAGCGGATGCCTTCGTAGTTCACGTTGCGCGCGCCGGCCGGGCTCGTGATGATGACTGCGTAGCGCACGATGCCGTCGGTGCCGACCGCGAGCGACTTCGCATCGACGAAGAACTTGAGCGGCGTGTTCTGCGACACGGTGAACGGCAGCAGGTCGCCCGCTTGCGGCAGCGGGGGCAGCGTGTCGACCGGGTTTTCCTTCCACTCACCCTTACGGTCGAGCAGATAGACGAACTCGCTGTCGTCCTTGTTGGACGGCGCTTTCGAATTGGCGCAACCGGCCAGCGTGGCCGCCGCGACAACCGATGCGAGCGCGAGAGCAATCGCTTTCAATATGCATTCCTCGTAAAAAAAGGGCGCGACACCAAGGTCGCGCCCGGTCATGCAGTCCGACTCGTCATTTGCCGACGATCACGCGGGGCGGCATCTCGTCGAGCGTGCTCGCCTCCACTTCGATCTCCGAACAGACTACCGATGTGTCGACAATCGTCAGCGTCTGCTGGGACTGCGTGCCGATCACGCGCGGATAGCGCGACGACGGACGCGGCCCCTGCGGCTTGTCGGCTCGCTGCGCCGGGCGGCGCAGGAAGCGTGACAGTTCCGTCAGCGCCAACTGATAGACATCCCGCTTGAACTCGATCACCGCATCGAGTGGCACCCAGTACTCGTTCCAGCGCCACGCATCGAACTCCGGGTGATCGGTCGCGCGCAAGCAAATGTCGCAATCGCGTCCGACCATCCGCAGCAGGAACCAGATCTGCTTCTGGCCGCGGTAATGGCCGCGTACTTCGCGTTTGATGAACTTGTCAGGCACCTCGTAACGCAACCAGTCGCGGGTGCGGCCGATTATCTTGACGTGTTCCGGGTGCAGGCCGGTTTCCTCGTGCAGCTCCCGGTACATCGCCTGCATGGGGGTCTCGCCGTACTTGATCCCACCTTGAGGAAACTGCCAGGAATGCTCGCGGAGCCGCTTGCCCCAAAACACCTCGTTGCGCGCGTTCAAGAGGATGATGCCGACGTTCGGGCGAAAGCCTTCACGATCCAGCATACAACCACCTTCGAATCCTTTAAAATTGCTTTGATTATAAACAGATAACGGGCGCTGCGCACCGTGACGGAGCGAATCCGCGCGGGGTACGGCGGCTGAATTGTCCCTGATTTGTCTGCTACGTCATCTGCGCCATCGTCGTTCGTCGCGCGCAGCTTTTTCACCTTGAAACTTTTTCGGGCGCCCCGCCTGGGGGCGCCGTATTTGGAACCGTCCGCATGAAAGCTTCCCGTTTCTTTATCGGCACCCTCAAAGAAGCACCGGCCGACGCAGAGATCGTCAGCCACAAGCTGATGGTGCGCGCCGGCATGATCCGTCGTGTCGCCGGCGGCATCTATAACTACCTGCCGGTCGGCCTGCGTTCGATTCGCAAGGTCGAAGCGATCGTGCGCGAGGAAATGAACCGGGCAGGCGCCATCGAGCTGCTGATGCCGGCCGTGCAGCCGGCCGAGCTGTGGCAGGAGTCGGGCCGCTGGGAGCAGTACGGCCCCGAGCTGCTGCGCTTCAAGGACCGCAAGGACAACGACTTCGTGATCGGGCCGACGCACGAGGAAGTCGTCACCGACATCGCGCGCAACCAGATCAAGAGCTACCGGCAGATGCCGGTGAACTTCTACCAGATCCAGACGAAGTTCCGCGACGAGATCCGTCCGCGCTTCGGCGTGATGCGCGGCCGCGAATTCCTCATGAAGGACGCGTATTCGTTCGATAAGGACACGGCGGGCCTGAACGAGTCGTATCGCAAGATGTACGACGCGTACGTTCGCATCTTCACGCGCCTCGGCCTCGAGTTCCGCGCGGTCGCGGCCGACAGCGGCTCGATCGGCGGCAACTTCTCGCACGAGTTCCACGTGATCGCCGATACCGGCGAGGACGCGATCGCCTACTGCCCGACGTCCGATTTCGCGGCGAACATCGAAGCGGCCGAAGCGCTGCCGTTGATCGCCGAGCGTGCCGCGCCGGCCGAGGCAATGGAGAAGGTCGCGACGCCCGGCAAGGCGAAGTGCGAGGCGGTCGCCGAACTGCTGGCGATCCCGCTCGAGCGCACGATCAAGTCGATCGTGCTCGCCACCGAGAACGAAGGCGCCGAGCCGACCATCTGGCTCATCATGCTGCGCGGCGACCACGATCTGAACGAGATCAAGGTGTCGAAGCTGCCGGGGCTGAAGAACCACCGCTTCGCGACCGAGCAGGAAATCGTCGACTGGTTCGGCACGCCGCCGGGCTATCTCGGCCCGGTCGGCACGAAGAAGCCGGTGAAGGTGATCGCCGATCGCACGGTCGCGAACATGAGCGACTTCGTCGTCGGCGCGAACGAGGTCGACTATCACATCGCGGGCGTGAACTGGGGCCGCGACCTGCCGGAACCGGAAGTCGCCGATGTGCGCGACGTGAAGAAGGGCGATCCGTCGCCGGACGGCAAGGGCACGATCGACATCTGCCGCGGCATCGAAGTCGGTCACGTGTTCCAGCTCGGCACCAAGTATTCGGAAGCGATGGGCGCGACGTTCCTCGATGAATCGGGCAAGCCGCAGCCGATGCTGATGGGCTGCTACGGCGTCGGCGTCACGCGGATTCTCGGCGCGGCGATCGAACAGAACTTCGACGAGAAGGGCATCATCTGGCCCGAGTCGATCGCGCCGTTCCAGGTCGTGCTGTGCCCGATGGGCTACGATCGCAGCGATATGGTCCGCGAGGCCGCCGACAAGCTGTACGCGGAACTGGTCGCCGCTGGCATCGACGTGATCCTCGACGATCGCGGCGAGCGCCCGGGCGTGATGTTCGCCGACTGGGAACTGATCGGCGTGCCGCATCGCCTGGTGATCGGCGAGCGCGGCCTGAAGGAAGGCAAGATCGAGTACCAGGGCCGCCGCGACGCCGAGGCGACGCTGCTGCCGGCGGACGAGGCTGCGGCGACGGTGACGGAGAAGATCCGCGCCGCGCTCGCGCACTAAGCGCGGCGACCGGGGGACACGGTGGAATACACCTTCCTGTCGGCCACCGTGCTCCTTGTGCTGATCACGGATCCGCTCGGCAACATCCCGCTGTTCATCACGGCGATGCGGGATGTGCCGCGCGAGCGGCGCGTGAAGCTGATCCTGCGCGAGGTGGGGATCGCGTTCGTGATCCTGCTGTTCTTCATGGTGGTCGGCGACCGCTTCCTGCGGATGATGAGCCTCACCGACCTGTCGCTGCGGCTCGGCGGCGGGATCGTGCTGTTCCTGATCGCGCTGCGGATGATCTTTCCGCATCCGGACGGCGCGCTCGGCAGCGATCCGCGTGCGGGCGGCGAGCCCTTCATCGTGCCGCTCGCGATTCCCGCGCTCGCCGGGCCGTCCGCGCTCGCGACGGTGATGCTGCTGACGTCGCAGGCGCCGGGCAAGATGTTCGAGTGGGTCGGCGCGCTGACGGTCACGATGATCGTCTGCGCGATCACGCTGGTGCTGGCCGAACGGATCCAGCAGTGGCTCGGCGAGCGGACCGTCGCGGCGTTCGAGCGGCTGATGGGCCTCGTGCTCGTCGCGATCTCGGTCGAGATGCTGCTGGCCGGCGTGCGGGCGTTCGTGCACCAGCTGTAGCACGGGTGGCGCGGCCGACGAAAAAAAGCGGCGCTCCGGGAAACCGGAGCGCCGCTTTTCTTTAAGGCGGGCAGGGCGGTCAGACGTTCGCGGTCAGCGCGCGGATCGTCGGCAGGTTGCGCCAGTAACCCTTGGCGTCCATCCCGCAGCCGAACACGTAGCGGTCGGGCACCGGGAAGCCGCAGAAGTCGGGATGCAGCGGTTTCGCCTTCGCGAGCGTCTTCTCGCACAGCACGGCGGACATGAAGCGCGTCGCGCCCATGTCGAGGATGCGGTCGCGGATCGCGGCCATCGTCTCGCCTTCGTCGAGGATGTCGTCGAGCACGAGCACGATCCGGTCCTTCACCGATTCGCGCGGCGCGACGCGCCAGTGCATCTCCGGGCTGCCCTGCGTCGTGTTGCGGTAGCGGGTCAGGTGGATGTAGTCGAATTCCAGCGGGAAATCGAGACGCGGCAGCAGCATCCCGGTAAACACGGCGGCGCCGCCCATCACCGAAAGAACGAGCGGGAACGCGTCGCCGATCTCGGCGCGGATCGCGTCGGCCATCCTGGAGATCGACGCATTGACGGCGTCTGCCGAGACGATCTCTTCGGAGTGGTCGAAAATGTGGAGGGCTTCTTCGCGGTTCATGTGTTCTGGCGAGCAGTCGGTATACAAATAAGAATGAAGCAGAACGGACGGCGCGCGCTACAGCAAAAACCCGCGCGCCGGCCGATGGGCGCGATCAGCGCATGCCGGGCATCATGCCCTTCAGGCCGCGCATCATCTTGTGCATGTTGCCGCCCTTCAGCTTCTTCATCATCGTACGCATCTGGTCGTACTGGTTCAGCATCCGGTTGACTTCCTGCACCGGCACGCCCGCGCCGGCTGCAATGCGGCGCTTGCGCGTCGCCTTGATGATCTCGGGTTTCGCGCGCTCGGCGGGCGTCATCGAGCTGATGATGCCTTCCATCCGGCGGATCGACTTCTCGGCCTGACCCATGTCGGCGCCGGCCGCCGCCTGCTGGAACTGCGCGGGCAGCTTGTCCATCAGCGACGACAGGCCGCCCATGTTCTTCATCTGCGAGATCTGCGCGCGGAAATCGTTCAGGTCGAAGTCGCCGCCTTTCTTCACCTTGTCGGCGAGCTTCTGCGCGGCCTGCACGTCGACGCCGCGCTGCGCTTCCTCGACCAGCGCGAGGATGTCGCCCATGCCGAGGATCCGGTTCGCCATGCGATCCGGGTGGAACACCTCGAGGCCGTCGAGCTTTTCGGCGACACCGACGAACTTGATCGGCTTGCCCGTGATGTGGCGCACCGACAGCGCGGCACCGCCGCGCGAATCGCCGTCGAGCTTGGTCAGCACGACGCCGGTGAGCGGCAGCGTGTCGTTGAACGCCTTCGCGGTGTTGACCGCGTCCTGGCCGAGCATCGCGTCGACGACGAACAGCGTTTCAGCCGGCTTCAGCGTGCCGTGCAGCGCCGCGATTTCCTGCATCATCGCCTCGTCGATACCGAGGCGGCCGGCCGTGTCGACGATCAGCACGTCATGATAGTGGCGCTTCGCCCAGTCGACGGCCGCGACCGCGATGTCGACGGGCTTCTGGTCCGGCGTGGACGGGAAGAAGTCGGCGCCGACCTGTTCGCTCACCGTTTTCAACTGCATGATGGCGGCCGGGCGATACACGTCGCACGAGACCGTCAGCACCTTTTTCTTGTGCTTCTCGCGCAGCAGCTTCGCGAGCTTGCCGACGGTCGTGGTCTTGCCGGCGCCCTGCAGGCCCGCCATCAGGATCACGGCGGGCGGCGTGACCGCGAGGTTCAGCTCGGCGGCCTTGCCTTCGTAGTCGCCGCCGATCACGGCGGTCAGTTCCTTCTGGACCACGCCGACGAGCGCCTGACCCGGCGACAGGCTGCTGATCACTTCCTCGCCGAGCGCCTTTTCCTTGACCTTGGCGATGAATTCGCGCACGACGGGCAACGCGACGTCGGCCTCGAGCAGCGCGAGACGCACCTCGCGGAGCATTTCCTGGGTGTTCGCCTCGGTAAGCCGGGCCTCGCCGCGCAGCGTCTTGACGACGCGCGCCATCCGTTGAGTGAGATTGTCGAGCATGGGGAGCGTTGGACAGTGGGGCCCGAAGGCGCAACGGAACCGAACAAAGGGAGCCGTCGCGGGAAGGGGGCCTAGTGTAAACTTCGAACATGGATATTGTACTGTATGCCCTCACCGCATTCCTGTACGGCGGCCTCGCCGTCGCAGGCTGGCGCACGCACCGCCAGGGCGCGACGCCGCTCGTCGCGAGCGTGCCCGCCGTGCCGGTTCCGGCGTCCGCCGCGTCGGGGATGAGCGCGGCCGGCCGCGCGCTGCTGTTCGCGGCGCTCGTCGCGCACGGCGTGCTGCTGCACATGACGATCTTCCCGCACGACGCGATGATCTTCGGGTTCGCGTTTGCGTTGTCTGCGATGTTCTGGCTCGGCGCCGGCATCTACTGGATCGAGAGCTTCTTCTTCCCGCTCGACAGCCTGCGCCTGCTGGTGCTGCCGCTCGCGTGCGGCGCGTCGCTGCTGCCGCTCGTGTTCGGCGGCGTGCGGGTGCTGCCTTATGCCGCGGCGCCGCTGTTCAAGATGCACTTCCTGATCGCGAACATCGCGTACGGCCTCTTTGCGATCGCCGCGCTGCACGCGGTCCTGATGCTGATGGTCGAGCGGCGCCTGCAGTCGCTCAGGAGCGGCGGGCGCGACGGCTCGACCGGCTGGATCGCGAGCTGGCTCGAAACGCTGCCGCCGCTGCTCACGCTCGAGAAGCTGCTGTTCCGCCTGATCGGCGCCGGCTTCGTGCTGCTGACGCTGACGCTCGCATCGGGGATCCTGTTCAGCGAGCAGGTCGATGCACGCGCGATGCGGCTCGATCACAAGACCGTGTTCGCGGTGCTGTCGTGGCTGATGTTCGGCGGCCTGCTGGTCGCCCGCAAGACGTCGGGCTGGCGCGGGCGCGGCGCCGCGCGCTGGGTGCTCGTGTCGTTCGCGGCGCTGCTGCTCGCGTATGTCGGCAGCCGGTTCGTTTTCGAGGTGCTGCTGCACCGCTCCGTGGTTTGAACGCAGGTTTCCGATGCGACAGATTCTTCTCCTGATTCTTCTTCTCTTCGCGGGCTCGTGGCTTGCGCGCAAGCTGCGCCAGGCCCAGGAGCAAGCGCACGCGCGCACCGGCCGCGGTGACGGCGCCGACGCGCCCGGTCACGGCGGCGCGGGTGCGGCACGCGCGAACGGCGGCACGCGCTCGCTGCCCGAGCCGATGGTGCGCTGCGCGGAATGCGGCGTGCATGCGCCGAAGGGCGACGCCGTCGCCGCGGGCGGCGAATACTTCTGCAGCACCGACCATGCGCGGCGCCACGGCGCACGCGCGAGCGGCCACGACGCGCGATGAGCGACGCAGCACCGCTGTCGGTCGACGCACACGGCTGGGTGCGCGAAGCGCGCCACGCGCCGTCGCCGAATTTCGAGGCGCGGCCCGCGGGCGCGGTGCCGACGCTCGTCGTCGTCCACAACATCAGCCTGCCGCCCGGCGAGTTCGGCGGCGACGCGATCGAGTCGCTGTTCCTGAATCGCCTCGATTGCGATGCGCATCCCTATTACCAGAGCCACCTGCGCGGCGTGCGCGTGTCCGCGCACTTCCTGATCCGCCGCGACGGCGAACTCGTGCAGTTCGTGTCGTGCGACGAGCGCGCGTGGCATGCGGGCTCGTCGGAATTCTTCGGCCGGCCGCGCTGTAACGACTTCTCGATCGGCATCGAGCTCGAGGGCGCGGACGACGTGCCGTTCGACCCGGCGCAGTACGCGACGCTCGGCGTGCTCGCCCGCACGCTCGCCGCGCGCTACCCGATCGATGCGGTGGCCGGGCATTCCGACGTCGCGCCGGGCCGCAAGACCGACCCGGGTCCGCATTTCGATTGGCAACGCTTCGCAGGCGATGCCGGCTTTTCGGCCGAATACTTTCCTTTCCGTCAGCACTGAGCGCAGGGTTTTCGAGCCCGCGAAAAAAATTTTTCCGACCAATGCCTTGTCACGTCTGCGCCTGCGCGGGGCGGGGGTGATGTCAATACCTTCAGCGCAAATTATCCGTTTTGACCTCGTCCGAATGTCCACTATACTTGGTGCCAGTTGAGCCGTTCTGTACTAGATATAGTGTGTGTCGCAGGGGAAACCCGAGCGGCACCGGCCGGCGGCCAACGCCGGCGGACAGGGTTCTCAGGGCGGCGCGCCAGGGCCGGGCGGTCCGGGCGTCGCGATCAAGCGCAGCGAACTTCGACGGGGCAGGGGTACACATGACGAAGCACACGACCGGCTCGGTTGTCGCGCATCGACCGCACCGGCGTCCCCGCCGCATCGCTCGCCTCTTACCGCTCGCGCACTCCATCGCGCAGCGTTCGTTTTAATCCGCGGTACTCTCCGCACCATCCAACACCAGGAGCTTTGCACATGCAAACCACCGACAACGCGACGTCCCAGTACGAGAGCGCCTCGAGCCGTCCGCTCGGCGGGACCGAACAGGGCGCGAAGGCGCTCGCGCCGCAGGCCACGTTCGCCGACTACAAGGTGATCCGCCGCAACGGCAGTGTGGTGTCGTTCGAGCCTTCGAAGATCGCGATCGCGGTGACCAAGGCTTTCCTGGCCGTCAACGGCGGGCAGGGCGCGGCATCGGCGCGCGTGCGCGAGCAGGTCGAGCAGCTCACGCACAACGTCGTGCGCGCGCTCGTGCGCAGCCGTCCGAACGGCGGTACGTTCCATATCGAAGACATCCAGGACCAGGTCGAACTCGCGCTGATGCGCGGCGGCGAGCACAACGTCGCGCGTGCGTACGTGCTGTATCGCGAGAAGCGCCACCTCGAGCGCCAGCATGCGGGCGAAGAAGCGGCCGCAGCGGGCGGCGAGGCGAGCGCGGGCATCAACGTGGTCGACAACGGCGTCACGCGCCCGCTCGACATGAACGCGCTGCGCGAGCTGATCGTGTCGTCATGCGCCGGTCTCGGCGCTGCGGTTAACCCTGAGCCGATCGTCGCGGAGACGGTGAAGAACCTGTACGACGGCGTGCCGATGAGCCAGGTCTACGACTCGGCGATCCTCGCGGCGCGCACGATGATCGAGAAGGACCCGGCGTACAGCCAGGTCACGGCCCGCATCCTGCTGCACACGATCCGCCGCGAGATCCTCGGCGAGGAAGTGCTCCAGGCCGAGATGGCGACCCGCTACACGGAATACTTCCCGCAGTTCCTGAAGCGCGGCGTCGATGCCGGCCTGCTCGACGACAAGCTGCTGCAGTTCGACCTGAAGCGTCTCGGCGAAGCGCTCGACGCGAACCGCGACCTGCAGTTCGGCTACCTCGGCCTGCAGACGCTGTACGACCGCTACTTCCTGCACGTCGAAGGCACCCGCATCGAAATGCCGCAGGCATTCTTCATGCGCGTCGCGATGGGCCTGTCGCTGAACGAGATCGACCGCGAAACGCGCGCGATCGAGTTCTACAACGTGCTGTCGAGCTTCGACTTCATGAGCTCGACGCCGACGCTGTTCAACTCGGGCACGCACCGCTCGCAGCTGTCGTCGTGCTACCTGACGACGGTCGCGGACGACCTCGACGGCATCTATGAAGCGCTGAAGGAAAACGCGCTGCTGTCGAAGTTCGCCGGCGGTCTCGGCAACGACTGGACCCGCGTGCGTGCGCTCGGCTCGCATATCAAGGGCACGAACGGCAAGTCGCAAGGCGTGGTGCCGTTCCTGAAGGTCGTCAACGACACGGCCGTCGCGGTCAACCAGGGCGGCAAGCGCAAGGGCGCGGTGTGCGCGTACCTCGAATCGTGGCACCTCGACATCGAGGAATTCCTCGAGCTGCGCAAGAACACCGGCGACGATCGCCGCCGCACGCACGACATGAACACGGCGAACTGGATTCCCGACCTGTTCATGAAGCGCGTGATGGAAGGCACCGACTGGACGCTGTTCTCGCCGTCGACCTGCCCGGACCTGCACGACAAGTTCGGCGCGGAGTTCGAGGCGGCTTACACGGCTTACGAAGACAAGGTCGCGCGCGGCGAGATCAAGCTGTTCAAGAAGATCCCGGCGCAGCAACTCTGGCGCAAGATGCTGGGCATGCTGTTCGAAACGGGCCACCCGTGGATCACGTTCAAGGATCCGTGCAACGTGCGTTCGCCGCAGCAGCACGTCGGCGTCGTCCATTCGTCGAACCTGTGCACGGAAATCACGCTGAACACGAGCGACACCGAAATCGCGGTGTGCAACCTGGGCTCGGTGAACCTCGTCGCCCACCTGGTGAAGCAGGCCGACGGCAGCTACGCGCTCGACCACGACAAGCTCAAGCGCACGATCAGCGTCGCGATGCGCATGCTCGACAACGTGATCGACATCAACTACTACGCGGTGCCGAAGGCGCGTAACTCGAACCTGAAGCACCGTCCGGTCGGCATGGGCATCATGGGCTTCCAGGACTGCCTGCACCTGCTGCGCACGCCGTACGCGTCGGAAGCGGCGGTCGAGTTCGCCGATCGTTCGATGGAAGCGGTCTGCTACTACGCGTACTACGCGTCGACCGAGCTGGCCGAGGAACGCGGCCGCTACTCGAGCTACCGCGGCTCGCTGTGGGATCGCGGCATCCTCCCGCAGGACACGCTGAAGCTGCTGACGGAAGCACGCGGCGGCTACGTCGAGGTCGACACGTCGGAGTCGCTCGACTGGACGACGCTGCGCTCGCGGATCGCGGCACACGGCATGCGCAACTCGAACTGCGTCGCGATCGCGCCGACGGCGACGATCTCGAACATCATCGGCGTGTCGGCGTGCATCGAGCCGACCTTCCAGAACCTGTACGTGAAGTCGAACCTGTCGGGCGAGTTCACGGTGGTCAACGAGTACCTCGTGCGCGACCTGAAGGAACGCGGCCTGTGGGACGAAGTGATGGTCGCCGACCTGAAGTACTTCGACGGCATGCTGTCGCGCATCGACCGCATCCCGGCCGACCTCCGCGCGATCTACGCGACCGCGTTCGAAGTCGACCCGACGTGGCTGGTCGAGGCGGCATCGCGTCGCCAGAAGTGGATCGACCAGGCGCAGTCGCTGAACATCTACATGGGCGGCGCGTCGGGCAAGAAGCTCGACGAGGTCTACAAGCTCGCGTGGCTGCGCGGTCTGAAGACGACCTACTACCTCCGCACGATGGCGGCGACGCACGTCGAGAAGTCGACGGTCGCGCACGGCGCGCTGAACGCGGTGCCGACGGGCGGTGCGGGCGGCTCGAGCAGCGGCGGCGCGCAAGGCGCGGCAGGCGGTTTCGGTGCGGCAGGTGGCGATGCCTCGTCGGGCGCGGTCAATGCGGCAGCGGCGCTGGCGCCGGTCGAAGCAGACGGTCCGGTATGCACGATGCGTCCGGGCGATGCGGGTTTCGACGAGTGCGAAGCCTGCCAGTAACGCAGCGCGTATGAACTAAGGTTCGTGCGGCGCGCACGACAACCGATGGAGGTTGAAGTGTGCGCCGCTCTCAACTAAAAAAATGATAAGGAATCTGTAACGCGCCACTCGCGTTGCAGGCAGTGACGAGCGATCGAAACATCCCCGACGACGTCGCGTTTCGATCAGCGTTCGATGCGTCGAGCGCACCTCGCGATACATGTGCGACACGCGTCGCGCTCTGCATGAACGACGATGCGTTGCTCAAAGTGTTGTATCGAGGTCGCAACGCGAATCGAAAAAAGGATTTTTCGTGAGCGAACCCTTTTATCGCTCAGGAAAAGATGGTACAAACCGTTCTAAATTGATGGTGAGAATTTATGCTCAACTGGGATGACGAGAAGACTGCCGTAACCCCCGCGAGCGGAGCGCAGCAGAATGCGTTGCGCACCTCCGCTGGGATGGCTGTCGGACTGCAGGCGACAGCGCCTGCCGCCCATCAGGTCCGCGACATTTTCGAAGGCGATCTCGCGGTGCCGCCGCAAGCATCGGCTGTTCCCGCTGCGGGTTCGGAAGCGCGGGTCAACGTTGCGGACAAGCGCATCATCAACGGCCAGACTGACGTCAATCAGCTGGTGCCGTTCAAGTACAAGTGGGCGTGGGAAAAGTATCTGGCCGGTTGCGCGAACCACTGGATGCCGCAGGAAATCAACATGTCCCGCGACATCGCCCTGTGGAAGGACCCGAACGGTCTGACCGAGGACGAGCGCCGCATCGTCAAGCGCAACCTCGGCTTCTTCGTGACGGCCGATTCGCTCGCCGCGAACAACATCGTGCTCGGCACGTACCGCCACATCACGGCGCCCGAGTGCCGGCAGTTCCTGCTGCGCCAGGCGTTCGAAGAGGCGATCCACACGCACGCGTATCAATACATTGTCGAATCGCTCGGTCTCGACGAAGGCGAGATCTTCAACGCGTACCACGAGGTCACGTCGATCCGCGCGAAGGACGAATTCCTGATCCCGTTCATCCACACGCTGACGGATCCGGCCTTCAAGACCGGCACGCTCGAAGCGGACCAGAAGCTGCTGAAGTCGCTGATCGTGTTCGCCTGCATCATGGAAGGCCTGTTCTTCTACGTCGGCTTCACGCAGATCCTCGCGCTCGGCCGCCAGAACAAGATGACGGGTGCTGCAGAGCAATATCAGTACATCCTGCGCGACGAGTCGATGCACTGCAATTTCGGCATCGACCTGATCAATCAGATCAAGCTCGAGAACCCGCATCTCTGGACCGCGGAATTCCGCGCCGAGATCCGCGAGCTGTTCAAGCAGGCTGTCGAACTCGAATACCGCTACGCCGAGGACACAATGCCGCGCGGCGTGCTGGGTCTGAACGCGTCGATGTTCAAGAGCTATCTGCGCTTCATCAGCAACCGCCGTTGCCAGCAGATCGGCCTCGACCCGCTGTATCCGAACGAGGAAAACCCGTTCCCGTGGATGAGCGAGATGATCGACCTGAAGAAGGAACGCAACTTCTTCGAGACGCGTGTGATCGAGTATCAGACGGGCGGCGCGCTGTCCTGGGAATAACCCGCAGCAGCGAACCCGTCACATGATGTGAGCAGCCGGCGGCCTCTCGGCCCCGGCCCAAGGTTTAGGAGCAAGAACGCCTGATGCAAAGCATGCCCGGTGCCTTAACGGCCCAACGACATGATCGGCACTTTGCGAACCCTTCAGTGGGATGGGCAAACTTCCCTCCGGAAAAAGCGGACGGCCGTGTGGCGGTCCGCTTTATCAAGCGATTAGGGGTAGCGGCGCGAGGTGCGCCGGCTACCGACTTGATTTGGCGCGCGAGGCCATGGGGTCACGCGCGCCATACCGTATTCATTAGCGTAAGCGCGCGGTATCCGCGTACGCCGATGAATAGCCCGCTTCGAAGCGCACGTGCTGAACAGCGTCCGCGGGAAGCGGGTTTTGACGAAGGGTGTAGTTTGAACTGACTCTCATCTGAACCTGAAGGAGAACAACATGGCTACTGCCAAGAAAAAACCGGCTGCGAAGAAGGTTGCTGCCAAGAAGACCGTTGCGAAGAAGGCTGCTCCGGCCAAGAAGGCTGCCGCGGTGAAGAAGGTTGCTGCTAAGAAGGTCGCGGTGAAGAAGGTTGCCGCGAAGAAGGCAGCACCGGCGAAGAAGGCCGCTGCGAAGAAGGTCGCGGCCAAGAAGGTCGCAACGAAGAAGGTTGCAGCCAAGAAGGTCGCTGCGAAGAAAGTCGCGGTGAAGAAGGTTGCCGCGAAGAAGGCAGCACCGGCGAAGAAGGCCGCTGCGAAGAAGGTAGCAGCCAAGAAGGTCGCAACGAAGAAGGTTGCTGCGAAGAAGGCCGCACCGGCGAAGAAGGCTGCTGCGAAGAAGGCCGCGCCGGCGAAGAAGGCTGCCGCCAAAAAGGCTGCGCCTGCGAAGAAGGCTGCTGCGAAGAAGGCCGCGCCTGCCAAGAAGGCTGCCCCTGCGAAGAAGGCTGCCGCACCGAAGGCTGCTGCCCCGGCGAAGAAGGCTGCTGCTCCGAAGAAGGCCGTCGTGAAGAAGGCTGCACCGGCAACCACCGCGTCGACCGCATCGGTTGCGCCGGCATCGGGCGTGAAGACCGCGCTCAACCCGGCAGCGGCATGGCCGTTCCCGACCGGCAGCCGTCCGTAATCGCGGCTGGCCAGTACCACCCGGACACTCATGCGGTGTCCGTGGGTTGAGTAGCGCTACTCAATCGATCCCGCCATCTGGCTCAGGTGGCGGGATTTTTTTCGTCCATATTCATCGACGCGCCGACCAGCGGCCGGCGGCCAGCAGCGAATGGCGGACGAAAAAAAACGCATGTGCAGCTTCGCACATGCGTTCGACCGCGGCTTGCGCCGCGTGCTGAGGATGCTCGTTAGTGCGTGACGCGCGTGACGCCGCCGCTCGACAGCAGTCGCACACGCTCGCCGGCGCGGAACATTTCGCCGCTTGCCGCCTGCGTGATCGAGCGCAGGTCGCCGTTATCGAGGCGCACGGTGATTTCGACACCGTTCGCCGTGCCGAGGTTTTCGCCGACCGCGTTGCCCGCGACCGCGCCGACGAGGCCGCCCGCGATGGCCGTCAGGATCGACCCTTTGCCGCCGCCGATCGCGCTGCCCGCGACCGCGCCGAGCGCGCCGCCGCCGAGCGTGCCGATCGCGCTGCCGCCGCCGTCGGACTGGATGCGCACCGCGCGGACGCTTTCGACCGTGCCCATGCGGACGGTCTGCTCGCGCTGCGCCTGGCCGACGCTATAGACATCCGCCGAGCCCGGCGCCGTGAAGCAGCCGGCGAGCGTCAGCGTGGCGGTCAGCATGGCCGCGAGCGTGAGGGTTTTTTTGGTCAACATCTTTGCTCTCCCACAATATTCATTTGAGACTGTACCCGAAGGCAGCCTCGAAGCGCGCGTCGATTTCGGCGCGCGTCAGTGCGTAAGTCTGGGGCCCCTGGTGGGCAATCTTGATCGAGCCCATCAGGCTCGCGAGACGGCCCGTGGTTGCCCAGTCGAGGCCGTTCTCAATGCCGTACAGCAGGCCGCCCCGGAAGGCGTCGCCGCAGCCGGTCGGATCCACGACACGTTCTGCTTGCACGACCGGAATCTGTTCTTCGCCGTTTTTGTGAAGAATGGTCGAGCCGTGCTCGCCGCGCGTGATGATCAGCGCCTGAACCCGGCTGGCGATGTCCTGTTCGGACCAGCCCGTCTTGTCGCTGACGAGCTTGCCCTCGTAGTCGTTGACCGCGACAAAGGTCGCGAGTTCAATGATGCGGCGCAGCGTCGCACCGTCGAACAGCGGCAGGCCCTGGCCCGGATCGAAGACGAACGGGACGCCGGCCTTCGCGAATTGCTCGGCGTGCTGGACCATCCCGTCGAAGCCGTCCGGCGCGACGATGCCGAGCTTCACGCCCGCCACTTCGTCCGCGCGGTTCAGGTGCGACACCATCATCGCGCCCGGGTGGAATGCGGTGATCTGGTTGTTGTCGAGGTCGGTCGTGATCATTGCCTGCGCGGTGTGCGCTTCGGGCACCACGCGCACGCTGGCCTTCGACAGGCCGAGGCTGTCGAGACGCTCGAGATAGCGATCGGCGTCGTTCGCGCCGATCGTCGCCATGATGCGCGCGTCGCCGCCGAGCATGTGCAGCGCGTAGGCGATGTTCCCCGCGCAACCGCCGAATTCGCGACGCATCGTCGGCACGAGGAAGCTCACGTTCAGAAGGTGAACCTGGTCGGGCAGGATGTGCTCGCGAAACCGGCCTTCGAAGGTCATGATGTTGTCGTAGGCGAGCGAGCCGCAAATCAGCGTAGTCAAGGCGTGCGTTCCTGTAGAGAGCAAAGGGGAGCGGCCACCCGAGCGGCGCGCGCGGCCGTCCGGCCTCGCGCGGCAGGGCGGGTGGCAGCGGATTACTTCAGTGCGGCGAGTGCTGCGTCGTAGTTCGGCTCGTCCTTGATCTCGTCGACGAGTTGCGCGTGGATCACCTTGTCCTGCGCGTCGAGCACGACGACCGCGCGGGCCGTCAGGCCGTTCAGCGGGCCGCTCGTCACGTCGACGCCGTAGGCGTTCGCGAAGGCGCGGCCGCCGCGGAACGTCGAAGCCGTCACGACGTTCGCGAGGCCTTCGGTCGTGCAGAAGCGCGTGGCGGCGAACGGCAGGTCGCCCGACACGACGACCACGACCGTGTTGTCGAGCGACGACGCCGCTTCGTTGAACTTGCGGGTCGACGTCGCGCAGGTCGGCGTGTCGAGGCTCGGGACGATGTTCAGCACCTTGCGCTTGCCGGCGAAGCTGGCGAGCGACAGATCGGCGAGGTCCTTGCCGACCAGCTTGAAGTCGGGGGCTTGCGAGCCGACGGCCGGGAACGTGCCGGCGAGATCGATCGGGTTGCCACCCAGCGTAACTTTGCTCATGTTCGTGCTCCGAAATAGCGCGCCGCTGCGGCGCGCGGGTTGAGACGGCGCGCATGCGCGCGCCGCGGGGCGTCACGGATAGAAGATCTGGACGCGGAAATTCGAGGCGGGCGTGCCGTTCGTGTCGAGGCGGACGACCATCGTCTGCGTCGAGCCGGGCGGCAGCCCGGCGTCGATCGGCGTGCCCGGGCGCACGTAGTCGCGCGGCGCGAGCACGCGGCGCACGGTCACGTGATTCGTGTCGTCGAGCAGCGTCAGCTCGAGCGACGGATAGGCGAGCGCGACGCGGTAGCGGTTCGTCAGCGGCACCTTCAGCTCGAGCGTGCGCGGGCCGTCGATCTGGCGCAGGTCGGTCGCATCGAGCCGCAGGCCGTCAATCGCGCGCGGCGGCGTGAGCTTGCAGCCGAGCGGCGCGCACGCCTGCCGGAACCAGCCCTGCGTGGCGGGCCAGTAGATCATCACGGTTTCGCGCTGCCACCACGCGAGCTGCGCGACGAGCAGCACCGCGAGCGCGGCGGCGACGAGCCCGCCGAAAAAGCCGCCGAGCATCCCGCGTCGCGGCGGCGCGCCCGTCTCCCGCGTCTCGCGCGTCACGGCGAAATGCGGGCGGTCGTCATCGGTTAGCGCGGCGGGGAAGGGGAGGGCCGGTTGGACGGCCGGTTGGGCGGCCGGTTGGATGTCCGGTTCGGCGGCCGGTTCGCTGGTGGCCGCGGTCGGTGCGGTCGGTGCGGGCGCGCGTTCGTCGGCGTGGGTGTCGGGTCCGGATTCGGGTGCCGATTCGGGTTCGGACACGGCTTGCGCCGGCCTGAACGCGAAGCGCGGTTCGCGCGGTGCGTGCTCGTCGTCCGGTACTGCGAAGCGCGCGTTGCCCACCGGTTCAGCGGGCTCCGCTGCGGCGGGTTCGGCCGACGGCGTGTGCGCGACGAAGCGCGGTTCGCGCAGGTCGGGCTCGGCAGTGGGCGCGGCGAACGACGTGCCCGACGCGTCGGTTTCGTGCAGCGTCGCGTCCGGCTCGGCCGCTTGCATGTGCGCGGCGTCCAGCTCGGCAGGGGCGGAGGCAATCGGTGCGGGCGTGCCGGAAAGGCGCACGACACCGGCTTCGATGGCCGGCAGCGCGAGCGGCACCAGTGGCTCGGCGCGCACGGTCTGCACCGTGTGCTGCAACGATGGATCGACGCCGGCATCGAGCCACGGCGCCCACATGTCCCAGCCTTCGGGCTTGTAGTCGATACCGGACGCCGGCTCGACCGGGGCGTCGGTGGCGAAGAGCCGCGAGGGGGCGGCGTCGGGTGCGGCGTCCGGTTGCGGGGCGGCGGCGCCCGGCCCGGCCGGTGCCGCTTCGGTCAGCGCCGGGTCGGGCTGCCGCGCCGGATCGGGTACGAGCGACTGCGAGGCGTTGAAGACCTGCTGGCAGTGTCCGCAGCGCACAAGCCCGTCATGCAGCGAGAGCTGTTCCTGCTGCAGCCGGAAGACGGTTTCGCAATGAGGGCAGCGCGTCGCAAGAAGCATGTCGAGCCGGGCGGCCTGCTGGCCAGAGTGAAGGACAGCGCTATTCTAATGGCTTTCGCGCCGGGTTCCGGCGAGGCATACCCAACCTTCGTGTTCGCGCCAGACCGAGATGTCGACGTAGCGCGCATAGACGGCCGCGACTTCGTCCGCCTGGCGTGCGAGCACGCCCGACAGCGCGATGCGCCCGCCCGGTTTCACCTTCGACGCGAGCATCGACGCCATCAGCTTCAGCGGGTTCGACAGGATGTTCGCGACGACGATGTCGAATTCGCCGGCCGGGCACGCGTCGGGCAGCCCGTACGTGACTTCCGCATGGTTGCGTTCACTGTTCTGCCGCGCCGACTCGACCGCCTGCGGATCGATGTCGATGCCCACCACGGGGTTCGCCCCGCATTTGCGCGCGAGGATCGCGAGAATGCCGGAGCCGCAGCCGTAGTCGAGTACCGACTGGCCGGGCTTCACCGACTGTTCGAGCCATTCCATGCACAGGCGCGTGGTCGGGTGGCTACCGGTGCCGAACGCGAGACCGGGGTCGAGTTCGAGGATCAACGCGTCGGGGTCGGGCGCGTCGTGCCACGACGGCACGACCCAGATCCGCTCGCCGATCGGAATCGGCTCGAATTGCGACTGCGTGAGCCGCACCCAGTCCTGTTCCTCGACTTCGCGCACGTCGAACTTCGGCGTGTCGGCGACGCCGATGTCGTTCACGGCCGCCGCGAGCAGCACGGCCGGCTCGTGATCGGGCGACAGCAGTGCGATCACGCGCGAGTGCTGCCACGCGGTGCGATCGGGAACCAGGCCGGGCTCGCCGAAGAGCGGCTGTTCGTCGGGCGTGTCGGCGTCGGCGTCTTCGACGGACACCGACAGCGCGCCGAGTTCGAGCAGCGCGTCGGACAGCGCCTCCGCATGCTCACGGGCCAGTTCGACGACGAGTTCGCGATAGCTCATGCTTACGCTTCTTCCGGTGCGACCTGCTGCTTCTGGGCGAGCCGGTGTTCGAGGTAGTGGATGCTGGTGCCGCCTTCGACGAACTTCGAGTCGATCATCAGCTCGCGGTGCAGCGGAATGTTCGTGTGGATGCCTTCGACGACCATTTCCGACAGCGCGATGCGCATCCGGCGGATCGCCTGGTCGCGTGTCGCGCCGTAGGTGATCAGCTTGCCGATCATCGAATCATAGTTCGGCGGCACGAAATAGCCATTGTATGCATGCGAGTCGACGCGCACGCCGGGGCCGCCCGGCGTATGCCATGACGTGATCCGGCCCGGCGACGGCGTGAACTTGAACGGATCTTCCGCGTTGATCCGGCATTCGATCGCATGTCCGCGGAACTGGATGTCGCGCTGGCGCAGCGCGATTTTCTCGCCGGCCGCGATGCGGATCTGTTCCTGCACGATGTCGACACCCGTGATCATCTCGGACACCGGGTGCTCGACCTGCACGCGCGTGTTCATCTCGATGAAGTAGAACTCGTTGTTCTCGTACAGGAATTCGAACGTGCCCGCGCCGAGGTAGCCCATCTTCTTGCACGCGTCCGCGCAGCGGTCGCCGATGCGTTCGATCAGGCGGCGCGGAATGCCGGGCGCCGGCGCTTCCTCGATCACCTTCTGGTGACGGCGCTGCATCGAGCAGTCGCGCTCGCCGAGCCAGATCGCGTTCTTGTGCGCGTCGGACAGCACCTGGATTTCGATGTGGCGCGGGTTCTCGAGGAACTTCTCCATGTACACCTGCGGGTTGCCGAACGCACGGCCGGCTTCCTCGCGGGTCATGTTGACCGCGTTGACGAGAGCGGCCTCGGTGTGCACGACGCGCATGCCGCGCCCGCCGCCGCCGCCCGCTGCCTTGATGATGACCGGATAGCCGATCGTGCGCGCAATCTTGACGATCTCCTTCGGATCGTCCGGCAACGCGCCTTCCGAGCCCGGCACGCACGGCACGCCGGTCTTGATCATCGTCTGCTTCGCGGTGACCTTGTCACCCATCATGCGGATCGTTTCCGGGCGCGGCCCGATGAACGTGAAGCCCGACTGCTCGACGCGCTCCGCGAAATCGGCGTTCTCCGACAGGAAGCCGTAGCCGGGGTGAATCGCTTCGGCATCGGTGACTTCCGCGGCGCTGATCAGCGCGGGCATGTTCAGGTAGCTCAGGTTCGACGGGGCGGGACCGATACAGACGGCTTCGTCCGCGAGGCGCACGTACTTGGCTTCCTTGTCGGCTTCCGAGTAGACAACCACCGTCTTGACGCCGAGTTCGCGGCACGCGCGCTGGATGCGCAGCGCGATTTCACCGCGGTTGGCAATGAGGATTTTTTCAAACATAGCGAGTATTCGTCTCTTCGAGGGGCGCGCGAACGGCGCCTGGCGAGCATCGGCGGCGCGCGGCCGGCAGGGCCGCGCGGCGGAGTTAGCCGATCACGAAAAGCGGCTGGCCGTATTCGACGGCCTGGCCGTTCTCGACGAGGATTTCCTTGACGATGCCGGCCTTGTCCGACTCGATCTCGTTGAGCAGCTTCATCGCTTCGATGATGCAGATCGTCTGGCCTTCCTTGACCGTGTCGCCCACCTGGACGAACGGGTCGGCGCCCGGCGACGGCGCGCGATAGAACGTGCCGACCATCGGCGACGTCACGACGTGGCCCTGCGGGACGGCCGGTGCGGCTGCCGCGCCGGCGGCCGGCGCGGCGGCGCCGTCGGTCGGCAGCGCGGCCGACGGAGCGGGCGCGCTGACCTGCGGGGCAAACCCAGCCGTCTGCTGCACGTAGACCGGCGGCGCGTTCTTGACGATGCGCACCTTGCCTTCACCTTCCGTGACTTCCAGCTCGGAGATGCCGGATTCGGAAACGAGGTCGATCAGAGTTTTCAGCTTACGAAGATCCATCGGGAATTCCCCTTTCAATACGTGAAAGCGCCGGTTAGGGGCCGGCGCTGAATCTAGATCGCGAAATCAGCCGCGCGACGCGCCTTGCAGCTTGTCCAGCGCGTACTCGAGCGCGTACAGATAACCTTTCCAGCCGAGCCCGCAGATGACGCCTTCGGCCTGGTCGGAAAAGTAGGAGTGATGCCTGAACGCTTCGCGGCGGTGCACGTTCGACAGGTGAATCTCGACGAACGGGATGCCTACGCCGGCGATCGCATCCCGGATCGCGACGCTGGTGTGCGTATACGCGGCGGGATTGATCAGGATGAAATCGGTCTGTTCCTCCCGCGCGGCCTGGATGCGGTCGACGAGCGCGCCTTCATGGTTGCTCTGGAACGACGACAGCTCGGCGCCGGCTTCGTGCGCCCGCGCGGCAAGCGCCTGATCGATCTGCGCGAGCGTGACGCGGCCGTACACCTCCGGTTCCCGGGTGCCGAGAAGGTTCAGGTTGGGGCCGTGCAGCACCAGCAATCGTGTCATGGTCGCTTCTATTTCTGCGGAATTGCGCGAACTTTAGCGCTATTTAGAGAAATTTGTCTAGTTTTGCCGAACGGCCAGGCGCGCCGGACCTGCAAGAATTACCGGCGGGGCGGCAAAGTATCAGCGAATTTCCGTGAAATTGCGGCGATCGACGCACAAATCGCCGCCAACGTGCGGGCGGCCGTTCCGGACGATCACAGCGCGTCGAGGGTCTTTCTCAGCTCGGCCGGCTGGATTTGTCCTAATTTTGTCTCGCGAATCTTGCCGGTTTCGTCGATGACGACCGTAAACGGCAGCGCGCCGGCCGTATTTCCGAAATTGCGGGCCAGATCGGCGCCCGCATAACCGCTGACGAAAACCGGATAGTCGACCTTCACCTTCTGAAGAAAGTTCTTCACGTTCTGGTCGGAATCGACGCCGATCCCGATGAAGCGGACGCCTTTCTGCTTGTATTGATGCGACAGCGCGACGAGCTCCGGCATCTCCTCGACGCACGGGCCGCACCACGACGCCCAGAAATTGACCACGACCTTCTGGCCCTTGAAGGCGGCGAGCGACGCCGGCTTGCCGTCGACGCCGGTCAGCGACGCGGCCCACAGCTGATCGACCGGGTTGCCCTGCGCGGCGGGCGCCGCGACGGCGACGCCGTCATCGGCGCTGCCGCCGCGGAACCAATGGCCGGCGGCGAGCCCGCCGGCGACGGCGGCGGCCGCGACCACCGCGAGCGCCAACATGCGTTTCGTCATCATCGTTGAATCATTCCGGTTCGGAAGGAGCGTTGCTGGCCTCGAGCAGCGCGCGCAATGCGGTGGCGTCCGCGCGCGCGACCCGGCCGCGCGCGTCGGCCTTGACCGCGCCGCGCAGGTCGTCGCTCGCGTAGAGCGCGACGTGAATGCCGATCGCGTCCACGTCGCGCCGCGGGCGCCACAGGAAACTGAGCGTCTCGACGTCGGCGCGGCCGGCGAAATGTCGCGTCTCGGATACGTCGTACTGAACGTTCTGGTTCAGCAGGTAGATCGCGACGTCCTTCGGGTTGTCGGTGAATATCTGCAAATGGATGTCCGAATGCTCGTTCGCGGTGCCGTGCAGCACCGCGCCCGTCACATACGGATTGAACTCGGCGAGCCGGCGCATCCAGTCGAGCGCGAGCTCCCGCAGGCGGCGCAGTTCGTCCGGCTGCGTGTCGCTCTGGAACAGCGCGAGGTACTCGCGCAGTTCTTCTTCGATCAGGTCGTTATCCGGCAGCCATTCGCCGGCAACGCGCGCATCGCCGAACAGCTGGCGCGCGGCCTTGCGCTTCGCGCTGGCGTAATCGAGGCCGTCCTCCGCGATCAGGCGGGCGGCGGACTGGGCGATTTCCTCGCGGGCGCGCCGCGGGTCGACAAGAGGTTTGCGAGACATGATCCGGCAATCATACTCGATCGTCGTCGCGCCCGAACGCGGTGCCGGTGCGTGCCGGGCGGCGTCCGCGATCCTCGTTCGGGCCGCCGGTCACGGCGGGGCGTCAGTTACAATGGCGGTCTTTGTGTCGCGGCGAAAGTCGTTGGCCGGGCGGCCTGTCCGGCGTGCCGCGGACCTTCCTTTCCGAATCGACGGCGCCCGGCGGCGCGAAAGCATTCATCTATGCACATCCACATTCTTGGCATCTGCGGCACCTTCATGGGCGGTCTTGCCGTGCTCGCGCGCGAGGCGGGCCACACGGTGACGGGTTGCGACGCGGGCGTCTATCCGCCGATGAGCACGCAGCTCGAGGCGCAGGGCATCACGCTGATCGAGGGCTACGGCGCCGAGCAGATCGACCTGAAGCCCGACCTGTTCGTGATCGGCAACGTCGTCACGCGCGGCAACCCGCTGATGGAGGCGATCCTCGATCGCGGCCTGCCTTACGTGTCCGGCCCGCAATGGCTCGGCGAGCACGTGCTGGCGGGCAAGTGGGTGCTGGCGGTCGCGGGCACGCACGGCAAGACGACCACGTCGTCGATGCTCGCGTGGCTGCTGGAAGATGCCGGCCTGAACCCGGGCTTCCTGATCGGCGGCGTGCCGCTGAACTTCGGCGTGTCGGCCCGGCTGACCGATTCGAGCTTCTTCGTGATCGAAGCCGACGAATACGATACGGCGTTCTTCGACAAGCGCTCGAAGTTCGTCCACTACCGGCCGCGCACCGCGGTGCTCAACAATCTCGAATTCGATCACGCGGACATCTTCCCGGATCTCGCCGCGATCGAAACGCAATTCCATCATCTCGTGCGTACCGTGCCGGGCGTCGGCCGGCTCGTGACCAACGGCCGTTCCGACGCGCTGGAGCGCGTGCTCGCGCGCGGCTGCTGGAGCGAGGTCGAGCGCTTTGGCGTCGACGGCGGCTGGCAGGCGCTGCCGGCCGAGGACGGCGTGCCGGTCGACGAACGGTTCGCGGTGTATTCGCAGTCCGAGCGCGTCGGTGAAGTCGCGTGGCAGGTGCAGGGCGACCACAACCGGATGAACGCGCTCGCCGCGATCGCCGCCGCGCGCCACGTCGGCGTGCCGCCCGCGCAGGCCGCCGAATCGCTCGCATCGTTCCGCAACGTGAAGCGGCGCATGGAAGTGCGGGGCAGCATCGACGGCGTGACCGTGTACGACGACTTCGCGCACCATCCGACCGCGATCGAAACCACGATCGCCGGCCTTCGTGCGCGCATCGGCCGTCAAAATTCCCGCATTCTCGCGGTGCTCGAGCCGCGGTCGAACACGATGAAGCTCGGCGTGATGAAGGCGCAACTGCCGGCGAGCCTCGCGGACGCCGATCTGGTGTTCGGCTATGGCGCGCCCGCCGGGCGCGACGTGCTCGGCTGGAACCTGGCCGACGCGCTCGCGCCGCTCGGCGACAAGGCCCGTGCGTTCGACGATCTCCATCTGCTGGTGAAGTCGGTCGTGGAGGCTGCGCGTCCGGGCGACCACGTGCTGGTGATGAGCAACGGCGGCTTCGGCGGCGTGCACCAGAAGCTGCTCGACGCGCTCGGGAGCCGCGCGTGATCCTGTACCTGCACGGGTTCCGGTCGTCGCCGGAGTCGCAGAAGTCGCGGCTGCTCGCCGCCCGCATGGCGGAGCTCGGCCGCACGCACGAATGGCGCTGCCCGTCGCTGTCGGTGTCCCCGCTCGATGCGATCGCCGTGGCGGAAGCCGAGGTGGCCGGGGCGCGCGACGTGACGGTGATCGGCAGCTCGCTCGGCGGCTACTACGCGACCTGGCTGGCGGAAAAGCACGGCTGGAAGGCGGTGCTGCTGAATCCGGCGATCGTGCCGCAACGCGATCTCGAACAGTATCTGGGCGAACAGCCGTTGTGGCACGGCGGCGGCTCGATCGTCGTCGAACGCCGTCACCTGCAGGAGCTCGATGCGCTGCGCGTGCCGGCGATTTCGCGGCCCGGGCGCTACTATCTGTTCGCGGCGACGGGCGACGAAGTGCTGGACTACCGCGAGATGCTCGCCCATTACCCGGGCGCGAAAACGCGCGTGATCGAAGGCAGCGATCACGGAATCAGCGAATTTGCCGACTATGTCGACGACGTTCTCGCTTTTTGCGACGACACAACGTCATGAGCCCGGCGTCATGCCGATCGAATTCCCATCATCATGCGGCGCCGCCGATGCGGCGCCCGGCAGTCTGAACGAGAGTACTGAGTGAACGTTTTCTTCGAGGAATCGGGCAGTTTCAAGGCGGGCAGCGTGCTGTCGCGCCAGGGCGACGCGTTTCAGGTCGAGTTGCCCGGCGGGCGGCGGGCGAAGGTGCGCGCGAAAGACGTGCTGATCGAATTCGAGAAGCCGGCCGCGGGCGAACTGATGCAGGAAGCCGACACGGCCGCGCAGCAGATCGACCTGGATTTCCTGTGGGAATGCGCGCCGGCGGAAGAATTCACCTACACGGCGCTGGCCGCTGAATACTTCGGTGCGACCTACGGCGCGGTCGAGCGCGCGGCGCTGGTGTTGCGGCTGCACGGCTCGCCCGTCTACTTCCGCCGCAAGGGGCGCGGCCAGTACCAGCGCGCGCCGGAAGACCAGCTCAAGATGGCGCTCGCGTCGCTCGAGCGCAAGCGCCAGCAGGCGCTCGTCCAGGTCCAGTATGAAGAGGAGCTGAAGGCCGGCAAGCTGCCGGAGGCGTTCGCGGGCAAGGTGCTCGGGCTGCTGACGCGGCCGGACAAGAATTCGATCGAATACAAGGCGCTCGAGGCGGCGGCCGGCGCGCGCGGCGTGTCGCCGGCGCGGCTGATGCTCGACTGCGGCGGCGTCGCGTCGGCGCGTGCGCTGCACGAGGCGCGCTTCCTCGCGGAATTCTTCCCGCACGGCACGGGCTTTCCGCCCGTCACGGTCGGCCCGCTGCCGGACGACCTGCCGCGCGCGGACGTCGAGGCGTTCTCGATCGACGACGTCACGACGACCGAAATCGACGATGCGTTCTCGGTCGAGCACCTGGCCGACGGTCGCGTGCGGATCGGCGTGCACATCGCGGCGCCGGCGCTCGGCATCGTGCGCGGCGACGCGGTCGATGCGATCGCGCGTACGCGCCTGTCGACGGTCTACATGCCGGGCGACAAGATCACGATGCTGCCGGACGACGTCGTCGACGTGTTCACGCTGAAGGAGGGCGACTACCGCCCGGCGCTGTCGCTGTACATCATCGTCAACCGCGAGACGCAGGACATCGTCGCGAACGAGACGCGCGCCGAACTCGTGTACGTGAAGAGCAACCTGCGCCACAACACGCTCGACGAGCTCGTCAACGAGGAGACGCTCGCGGCCGGCACCGGCGACTATCCGCACAAGGACGACATCGCCGTGCTGTGGCCGCTCGCGCAAGCGCTGTTCGAGAAGCGCCAGGTCGCGCGCGCGGGCTATGGCCTGAAGCGCGAGGTGCAGCGCAACACCGACTACAACTTCTACGTCGAAGGCGAGCACGTGACGATCACGCCGCGTCGCCGCGGGTCGCCGCTCGACCTGATCGTGTCGGAGCTCGCGATCCTCGCGAACTCGACGTGGGGCGCGTTCCTGCACGATCACACGGTGCCGGGCATCTACCGCTCGCAGCGCGGCTTCGGCGCGCCGGGCCCGAAGCGCACGCGGATGCAGACGACGGCCGCGCCGCACGAAGGCCTCGGCGTCGCGCAGTACGCGTGGAGCACGTCGCCGCTGCGCCGCTACGTCGACCTCGTGAACCAGTGGCAGCTGCTCGCGTGCGTGCAGCACGGCGTCACCGCGAAGCTCGCCGCGCCGTTCAAGCCGAAGGACGCCGACCTGTACGCGGTCGTGCAGGGCTTCGACGACACCTATACCGCGTACGCCGACTACCAGCGCCGGATGGAATACTTCTGGTGCCTGCGCTGGCTTGCGCAGGAGCAGAAGAAGCAGGTCGTCGCGAGCGTCGTGAAGGGCGATCTCGTGCGTCTCGAGGAAATTCCGCTGCTGCTGCACGTGCCGGGGCTCGGCGTGCATGCGCGCGGCACGCGCGTGCTGCTCGACGTGATGTCGCTCGACGAGCTGACGATCGAGGCGTCGGTGCGGCTGCTGAACGTGCTCGACGCGCCGACCGTGACGAGCGGCGAGGCGGCCGAGGACGAAGACGAAACCGAAGGCGGCGACGACACGCTGGTCGATGCGGAAGACGCGTCGGCGCAAACCGAGGCCGAAGCGCTGGCCGAATCGGACGGCGCGGCGGCCGAAGGCGGCGATGCCGCGACCGGCAACGGCCAGGCCAGCGAAGAGGGCCGCGCATCATGACCGCGATCGCGCCGGCGAGCGGCGTCGACCGCTACGTGGTGTTCGGCAACCCGGTGGCGCACAGCAAGTCGCCGTTCATCCACGCGCAGTTCGCCGCGCAGACGGGTGAGGCGATCACTTACGAGCACCGGCTCGCACCGGTCGACGGCTTCGAGGCTGCCGTGCGCGCGTTCGTCGCCGAAGGCGGGCGCGGCGCGAACGTCACCGTGCCGTTCAAGCTCGACGCGCATGCGCTCGCCGATACGCTGTCGCCGCGCGCGGCGGCGGCCGGCGCGGTGAACACGCTGCGTTTCGACGCCGACGGCCGCATTTACGGCGACAACACCGACGGTGTCGGCCTCGTGCGCGACATCGAGTCGAATCTCGGCGTGTCGCTCGCCGGCGCGCGCATCCTGCTGCTCGGCGCGGGCGGCGCCGCCCGCGGCGTCGTGCTGCCGATGCTCGAGCGCGCACCGCTGTCGATCACGATCGTGAACCGCACCGCGAGCAAGGCCGAGACGCTCGTCGGCCAGTTCACGCAGGCCGCGCACGATGCGGGCTGCGTGCTGGCGGGCGGCGGCCCGGACACCGTCCGTGCCGAACCGTACGACGTGATCGTCAACGCGACGGCCGGCAGTCTCGATGCGGCGCTGCCGGAGTGCGACGCCGCCGCGTTCGGCGCGGGCACGCTGGCCTACGACATGATGTACGGCGCGCAGCCGACCGTGTTCATGCAGCACGCGGCGTCGCTCGGCGCGCGCACGGCCGACGGTCTCGGCATGCTGGTCGAGCAGGCGGCCGAATCGTTCTTCATCTGGCGCGGCGTGCGGCCGGACGGCGCACCCGTGCTGGCCGCGCTGCGCCAGGCGCTCGCGGCGGCCTGAGCGGAGCGCGGCAGGTGGCGGCGGTAAGCGGCATGCGGCGCACGCGCACGGTCAGCCCGACGCGCTGGATCGTCTACGCGGGTTCGGTGTTCGCGGGCGCGTGGCTCGCGACGCAGCTGTTCTATCTCGTGCAGATCGCGCTGTGGTCGTTCATCAATCCCGGTTCGACCGCGTTCATGCGTACCGACGCTTGGTGGCTGTCGCGCGACAAGCCGCCCGCGCAGGTCCAGCACCAGTGGGTGCCGTACGACCAGATCTCGCGCAACCTGAAGCGCGCGCTGATCGCGTCGGAGGATTCGACCTTCGCGACCAACAACGGCTACGACGTCGACGCGATCCTGCAGGCGTGGGAGAAGAACAAGGCGCGCGGCCGGATCGTCGCGGGCGGCTCGACGATCACGCAGCAGCTCGCGCGCAACCTGTTCCTGTCGCGCGAGAAAAGCTACATCCGCAAGGGGCAGGAGCTGATCATCACGTGGATGCTCGAGACGGTGCTCGACAAGGAGCGGATCTTCGAGATCTACCTGAATTCGGTCGAATGGGGCCGCGGCGTGTACGGCGCCGAAGCCGCCGCACGCTATTACTTCAGGATTCCCGCGAGCCGGCTCGGCGCGTGGCAATCGGCGCGCCTCGCGGTGATGCTGCCGAAGCCGCGCTGGTTCGACGCGCATCGCGGCTCGGCCTACCAGGCGCAGCGCGCGGCCGTCATTGCCCGCCGGATGGGCGCGGCCGAGCTTCCGCAATCGCAGTGAGGCAGTGAGCGGCGCGCTCGCGTCGCTGCATTGTCCGTTCCGTCGCCGGCGCACCGTTGGTGCGCTGCAGCGCATGCGTGTCGCCCGGATTTCAGGCCGCATTGTTTAGACGAAACCGTCTATTTCGCTTTACTGAGCAATCCCTGCAGCCGCGCGGTTTTGTTTGGCGATATGGCACGAAATCCGCGCGGTTTCTCCGTTTCAACGGTCACGCGCCACGCGCTGAAAGCCGGCTGAAAAACGATGGTGTGCGAATCGAAGCATTCCTGAAAGGTGTGCGCCGCACCGACCTTCGCTCGAATATTTCCAAATTTTTCAAAGGCGACCCGCTCGCGTATATTGGCCAGCGCCTCGGCTTATCGGCCGCAATCGAGGCGGGGGGCGGCGTACCCGGCTGCTCGACACAAAAAACATTCGAGAGAAGGAAAGCAACGATGCCAGCGAGCAAAGCGAAGCTGTTGTTGGGAGTTGTGTTCTCTTCGCTGATTCTGACGGCCTGCAACGACGACGTGACGTCGTCCGCCGCAACAGGTGCCGCCAACTCAGCCGATCCCGCCGCTCAGGTGGACAGGCCGTACAACGATCCCAATAGTTATTCGTCGAGCGCGACCGCGTCGCTCGACGCGTCCGCCGCGGTCGAGAAGGCCGCCGTCACCCATCACCAGATCACGCTGAACGGCCACACGATCCGCTACACGGCCACCGCCGGCCACCTCGTCGCGCGCAATCCGCAGACGGGCGCGCCCGAAGCGTCGTTCTTCTACATCGCGTACACCGCCGACAACCAGCCCGCGGCGAAGCGCCCCGTCACGTTCCTGTACAACGGCGGCCCCGGTTCCGCATCGGTGTGGCTGCATCTCGGCTCGTTCGGTCCGAAACGGATCCAGACGGGCGACCCGAACGCGAACACGTCGACGTTCCCGTTCGTCGACAACGCGGAAAGCCTGCTCGATACGACCGACCTCGTGTTCGTCGATGCGATCGGGACAGGCTTCTCGGAAGCGATCGCGCCGAACACGAACCAGACGTTCTGGGGCGTCGACCAGGACGGCGGCGCATTTCGCGATTTCGTGATGCGCTACATCGCCGTGAACCAGCGCAACGATTCGCCGAAATACCTGTTCGGCGAATCGTATGGCACGCCGCGCACCGACGTGCTCGCGAACCTGCTCGAAACGGCCGGCGTGAAGCTCGCCGGCATCGTGCTGCAGTCGTCGATCCTGAACTACAACGCGAACTGCGACATGGCGAGCGATTACATCGGCAACTCGAACAACGGGGCGAGCCCGGTGAGCTGCGCGGGCTTCATGCCGTCGTACGGCACCGTCGGCGCGTACTACCAGCTCGACAATCCGAACCCGTCGAGCCTGCCGCAGTATGCGGACCAGATGCGCCTGCTGACGGCCGGCAGCTACGCGCCCGCCGTGAACGCGTATCTCGCGAGCCACACGCCACCTCCGCCGACGCTCGTCACGACGATGGTGAATTCGACCGGCGTGAAGCAGTCGCTGTGGAATGCGGACTTCAACGTGGTCCCGACGTTCTTCGACAACAGCTTCCAGGTGGCGCTGATCCCGGGCACGCTGATCGGCCGCTACGACGCACGCGTGAACGTGCCGTCGTCGAGCCCGCTCGCGGCCGACGGCGACCCGTCGAGCACGTTCATCACGAAGCCGTTCACCGACACGATCGGCAGCTACCTGCCGAACGTGCTGAAGTACAGCGCGCAGTCCGCGTATTCGCTGAGCAGCAACGCGATCAACACGTGGGACTGGTCGCACGACGGCCTCGCGATGCCCGACACGATCCCCGATCTCGCCGCGGCGCTGACGCTCAATCCGTCGCTGAAGGTGCTGTCGCTGAACGGGTATCACGACATCGCGACGCCGTTCTACCAGACCGAGCTGGACCTCGCGCGGCTCGGATCGCAACCGAACCTGACGATCAAGGACTATCAGGGTGGACACATGGTCTATCTCGACGATACGTCGCGTCCGCAGGAGAAGGCCGACCTCGTGACTTTCTACAACGCGGCCGCGCATTGATGCGATGGGCGGGCCCGGCGACGCGCGCGTGGCCGCGCCGTTCGCCGGCCGTCGACGACCTCATTCCAGACTGGAGCCTGACATGAAGAAACGTTTCATCGTCGTTGCCGCGGCGCTTGCATGCGCCGGCGCTGCAACATCCGCATCCGTGTCCGCGTTCGCGCAGGCGAGCGACGCCGCCACCCCGGCGCGTGCGCGCCAGGCGCAGCTCGGCGATCCGTACGTGCCGCCGGCCGCGCGCAAGCCGACCGCCGGCACGCAGACGACCGGCGCCGCGCTGCACGCGCAGGTGGTGCGCAAGCTCGCGCGGCAGTTCGGCGCGGCCGATACGCAGAACACCGGTTCGATCACCGAAGCGCAGGCGCGCGCGGCCGGCCTCGGCTACGTCGCGAACCACTTCCGGCAGATCGACGCGAGCGGCAGCGGCCGCGTGTCGTTCTCCGACGTGCAGCGCTACATGCAGGCGCGCAGCACCAACCAGCAATAAGCGCGGCAAGCGTAGATAACGGGGGCGGAACCGACGACGCGTCGGGTTCCGCCCCGTGCACGTGGCGCGGCCGTTTCACGGCGATTGCCGCTTTTGCTCATTATCTGGACAACGCATTCAAATATTGGAGGCGAGTGCGTGCGCTCCTACAATCCGAAGCACATCGACAGCTTCGGACCCACGCATCGCGCGGCGCCCGACGCACACGGAGACACATTCCATGAAGTTCGCCGGGCGCTTTCCTCGGTGCATCGACCGCCGCGTTGCCGCGACGCCCGACCTCGTTCCGGCTTCGCGACCGCCGCTTCACCGATTCCGCTGAAGAAGCCCGTTCCATGACCAAGATGCCCGAATCCCTTGCTCTCGACGCCCGGCGTGCGACGCCGGACGATGCGCCGCTGACCGACAGCATCGGCGCGACCAGCACGCCGCTCGATCTCGCCGCGCAGCAGGCCGGCACGCAGACGCTGTTGCGCGGTCTCGCGATCCTCGAAGCGATCGCGAACGGCGCGCGCGACATGCGTGCGATCGGCGCCGCGCTCGGCACGACGCGCAGCACGACGCACCGTCTCGTCAGCAGCCTCGTGCAGGCGCGCTACCTGCGACAGGTGCAGGGCGGTTACCTGCTCGGCCCGAAGCTGATCGAGCTCGGCACGATCGCGCTCGAGCAGATGCCGCTCACGGCGGTCGCGCGGCCCCACCTCGAAGCGCTCGCGGAAGCGACGCTCGACACGATTCACCTCGGCGTGCGCGACGGCGACGACGTGCTGTACATCGACAAGATTCCCGGCACGCGTGGCCTCGAGATGCGTTCGCGCGTCGGCCACCGGATGCCGCTCGCCTCCACCGGCATCGGCAAGGCGATGATGCTCGACCTCGATCCGGACGTGTGGCGCTCGCTGTTCGAAGCGGCGCGCCGCGCGCTGGCCGGCGTCAATTTCAAGCCGGACAACCGGCCCGAGACGAGCGCGTTCCTGCAGCGCATGGCGCACTACGCGGCCGGCGGCTACACGTTCGACCTCGAGGAAAACGAGGCGTCGATCCGCTGCGTGGCCGCACCGATTCGCGACGCATCGGGCGCGGTCGTCGCGGCCGTGTCGGTCGCGAGCACGATTCCGTACATGCCGCACGATCGGATGGATGAACTGATTCCGCTCGTGCAGCGTGAAGCGCGAGCCATTTCCGCTGAACTGGGCTGGAGCCCGCCGCAAGGTACCCGCAGGATCAAACGATGACCCATCCGACCCGGACCGCTCCGGACGCCAACTCCGCCGCCCCGTCGCTGATTGCGCTCGACTGGGGCACGACGTCGCTGCGCGCGTATCTGTTCGATGCGCACGGCGCGCTGCTCGACACGCGCAGCCGCGCGGCGGGCGTGATGCACGTGCCGGCCGGCGGCGCGCGTGCGTTCGACGTCGTGTTCGAGGAAGCGTGCGGCGACTGGCTCGACCGCGCGCCCGGCGTGCCGGTGCTGGCCGCCGGGATGGTCGGCAGCGCGCAGGGCTGGCGCGAGGCGCCGTACGTCGCGGTGCCGGCCGGCGCCGATGCGCTGGTCGCGGGCCTCGTCACGGTGACGACGGCGCGCGGCACGGCGGTGTCGATCGTGCCGGGCGTGATCGCGACGGGCGAATTGCCTGACGTGATGCGCGGCGAAGAAACGCAGATATTCGGCGCACTCGCTAACGATTCTCTGCTTGATGCCGATCGTTCAGGGCTACTGATCGGATTGCCGGGCACGCATGCGAAGTGGGCGTGGGTGAAGGACGGGCTCATCGAGCGCTTCCAGACCTTCATGACGGGCGAGCTGTTCGCGGCGCTGCGCGATCACACGATCCTCGGCCGCACGATGCGCGCGAGCCCGTCGCCCGACCGCGCGGCATTCACGCGCGGCGTCGCGGTCGCCCGCGGCGCGCAGCGCGCGGGGCTGCTCGCGACGATCTTCAGCACACGCACGCTCGGCCTGACCGACCAGCTCGCGCCTGATGCACAGGGCGACTACCTGTCCGGCCTGCTGATCGGCCACGAACTCGGTGCGCTCGACGCGATGCTCGCGGAGCGCGGTGTCGCGCTCGCGAACCAGCCGCTGCTGCTGATCGGCGACGACGGATTGTGCGCGCGCTATGTCGATGCGCTGCGCGTGTTCGGCTGCCTGCATGCGCGTGTCGTCGCGCAGGCGACCGAGCGCGGCCTGTGGTGGATCGCATCGCGTGCCGGACTCGTGCGCGCGGACGGCGAGCCCGTCTGCGCCGATCAATGAACCGATTGAAGAGGAACCATCGATGTCGTCCGAACTCACGTTGCCCGCGCCGTACACGCCGCATCCCGCGTTGATGCGGGCATTCGACGCGTGCCCGCTGATCGCGATCATGCGCGGCATCACGCCCGCCGAAGCGGCCGACCACGGCCTCGCGCTGCACGAAGCCGGCGTGCGGATCGTCGAGGTGCCGCTGAACTCGCCCGATCCGTTCGACAGCATCGCGGCGCTGCGCCGCGCGTTGCCGGACGACATGATCGTCGGCGCGGGCACCGTGCTGCGCGCCGAATTCGTCGACCGCGTGCAGGACGCCGGCGGCACGCTGATCGTGATGCCGCACAGCGACGCGGCCGTGATCCGCCGCGCGCGCGAGCGCGGGCTCGCCAGCGCCCCGGGCGTCGCGACGCCGACCGAGGCGTTCGCCGCGCTCGCGAACGGCGCCGACGTGCTGAAGATGTTCCCGGCCGAGCAGCTCGGCGTGTCCGTCGTGAAGGCGTGGCGCGCGGTGATCGACCGCGCGGTGCCGCTGCTTCCGGTCGGCGGGATCACGCCGGACAACATGCAGCCGTTCCTCGCGGCCGGTGCCAACGGCTTCGGCCTCGGCTCGGCGCTGTACCGGCCCGGCCAGTCGGCGGACGCGACGCTCGCGAATGCGCGCGCGTTCCAGGCCGGCCTGCGCGCGGCGCTGGGCGGAGCCGCATGATGGGACGTCTCGCGGGCAAGGTCGCGGTGGTGACGGGCGCGGGCCGCGGGATCGGCGCCGCGATCGCGCAGGCGTTCGCGCGCGAGGGCGCTGCCGTCGCGCTCGTCGACCTCGACTTCCCGCAGGCGCAGCGCACGGCGGCCGCGATCGCCGCCGGCATCGACGGCGCGCGCGTGCTCGCGCTGCATGCGGACGTCGCGCGGCAGGACTCGGTGCGCGACGCGTTCGCGCAGACCGAAGCGGCGCTCGGCCCGCTCGACGTGCTGGTGAACAACGCGGGCATCAACGTGTTCGCCGATCCGCTGACGATGACGGACGACGATTGGCGCCGCTGCTTCGCGGTCGATCTCGACGGCGTGTGGCACGGCTGCCGCGCGGCGCTGCCCGGGATGGTCGAACGCGGTCGCGGCAGCATCGTGAACATCGCGTCGACGCATGCGTTCCGGATCATCCCGGGCTGCTTTCCGTACCCGGTTGCGAAACACGGCGTGCTGGGCCTTACGCGTGCGCTCGGCATCGAATACGCGGCGCGCAACGTGCGGATGAACGCGATCGCGCCCGGCTACATCGAGACGCAGCTCACGCGCGACTGGTGGGATGCGCAGGCCGACCCGGCCGCGGCGCGCGCCGAGACGCTCGCGCTGCAGCCGATGAAGCGGATCGGCAAACCGGAGGAAGTCGCGATGACGGCCGTGTTCCTCGCGTCCGACGAGGCGCCGTTCATCAATGCCGCGTGCATCACCGTCGATGGCGGGCGCGCGGCGCTGTACCACGATTGACGCAACGATTCGAAAGACCGCACGTGCGACGGCCGCGCGCACGCTGCGTCGAAACCAACAAGCGGCTGCATCCCGTTCGATGAAGACAAGGAGACACTGGAGATGAAACGCAGAACGTTCGTAACGCTGGCCGCCGCGGCGGCGGTGGTGATGGGCAGTCCGGTCGCGCACGCGGCCGATCCGGTCAAGATCGGCTTTCTGGTGAAGCAGCCGGAAGAGCCGTGGTTCCAGGACGAATGGAAATTCGCCGAGATGGCCGCGAAGGACAAGGGCTTCACGCTCGTGAAGATCGGCGCGCCGTCGGGCGAGAAGGTGATGAGCGCGATCGACAACCTGTCCGCGCAGAAGGTGCAGGGCTTCATCATCTGCACGCCCGACGTGAAGCTCGGGCCGGGCATCGTCGCGAAGGCGAAGTCGCACAACCTGAAGATGATGACGGTCGACGACCGCCTCGTCGACGGCGCGGGCAAGCCGATCGAGTCGGTGCCGCACATGGGCATTTCCGCGTACAACATCGGCAAGCAGGTCGGCGACGGCATCGCGGCCGAGATCAAGAAGCGCGGCTGGAACATGAAGGAAGTCGGCGCGATCGACATCACGTACGAGCAGCTGCCGACCGCGCACGACCGCACGAGCGGCGCGACCGACGCGCTGGTGGCGGCCGGCTTCCCGAAGGCGAACGTGATCGCGGCGCCGCAGGCGAAGACCGACACCGAGAACGCGTTCAACGCGGCGAACATCGCGCTCACCAAGAACCCGCAGTTCAAGCACTGGGTCGCCTACGGCCTGAACGACGAAGCCGTGCTCGGCGCGGTGCGCGCGGCCGAAGGGCGCGGCTTCAAGGCGGACAACATGATCGGCATCGGCATCGGCGGTTCCGATTCGGCGCTCAGCGAATTCAAGAAGCCGCAGCCGACGGGCTTCTACGGCACCGTGATCATCAGCCCGAAGCGCCACGGCGAGGAAACCTCGGACCTGATGTACGCATGGATCACGCAGGGCAAGGCACCGCCGGCGCTGACGCTGACGACGGGCATGCTCGCGACGCGCGACAACGTGTCGAAGGTGCGCGACGAGATGGGGCTCGCATCGAAGTAAGCGGCTTGCCGGCTGCCGCGGCGATGCGGCAGCCGGCGATCGATGGATCTGCAAAGTGGGGAGACGACGTGTCAGCGGCACTGCGTTTTGACAATATCGGCAAGGTATTTCCCGGCGTGCGCGCACTCGACGGCATCTCGTTCGACGTGCATGCGGGCGAGGTGCATGGCCTGATGGGCGAGAACGGCGCGGGCAAGTCGACGCTGCTGAAGATTCTCGGCGGCGAATACCAGCCCGACGCGGGCAGCGTGCTGGTCGACGGCCAGCCCGTGCATTTCTCGAGTGCGGCCGCGTCGATCGCGGCCGGCATTGCGGTGATTCACCAGGAACTGCAGTACGTGCCCGACCTGACGGTCGCGGAGAACCTGCTGCTCGGCCGCCTGCCGAACGCGCTCGGCTGGGTGAAGAAGGGCGAGGCGAAGCGCCATGTGCGCGAGCGGCTCGCCGCGATGGGCGTCGATCTCGATCCCGACGCGAAGCTCGGGCGGCTGTCGATCGCGCAGCGGCAGATGGTCGAGATCTGCAAGGCGTTGATGCGCAACGCGCGCGTGATTGCGCTCGACGAGCCGACGAGCTCGCTGTCGCATCGCGAGACCGAGGTGCTGTTCAAGCTCGTCGACGACCTGCGTGCGCAGGGTCGCGCGCTGATCTACATCTCGCACCGGATGGACGAGATCTACCGGCTGTGCGATGCGTGCACGATCTTCCGCGACGGGCGCAAGATCGCGTCGCACGAATCGCTCGCCGACGTGCCGCGCGAGCAGCTCGTCGCCGAGATGGTCGGGCGCGAGATTTCGGACATCTACCATTACGCGCCGCGCGCGCTCGGCGACGTGCGGTTTTCCGCCGAAGGCGTCGACGGCCCGGCGCTGCGCGAGCCGGCGAGCTTCTCGGTGCGCGCGGGCGAGATCGTCGGGTTCTTCGGGCTGGTCGGCGCGGGGCGCAGCGAACTGATGCGGCTCGTGTACGGCGCGGACCGCCGGCGCGCGGGCGAGCTGACGCTCGACGGCAAGCGCATCGACGTGAAGCGCACCGGCGACGCGATCCGCCACGGCATCGTGCTGTGTCCGGAGGACCGCAAGGAAGAAGGGATCATCGCGATGGCGTCGGTCGCGGAGAACATCAACATCAGCTGCCGCCGCCATTCGCTGCGCGCCGGGCTCTTCATCGACCGCAAGACCGAAATCGAAACGGCCGACCGCTTCATCCAGCGGCTGAAGATCAAGACGCCGAACCGCCGGCAGAAGATCCGCTTCCTGTCGGGCGGCAACCAGCAGAAGGCGATCCTGTCGCGCTGGCTCGCGGAGCCCGACCTGAAGGTCGTGATCCTCGACGAGCCGACGCGCGGGATCGACGTCGGCGCGAAGCACGAGATCTACGACGTGATCTACCGGCTCGCGGAGCGCGGCTGCGCGATCGTGATGGTGTCGTCGGAACTGCCGGAAGTGCTCGGCGTGTCCGACCGCATCGTCGTGATGCGCGAAGGCCGCATCGCGGGCGAGCTGGCGCGCGCGCAGGCGAACGAGCATGCGGTGCTCAGCCTCGCGCTGCCGCAGACGAGCGTCGCCGAGGCGGCCTGACGCGATGTCAGGTCGCCGCGGGCGACGCACGATATTCGAATCGATCAAGCGCGGCGCGGGCCGCGCGATGCAGGAGCAGGAGACACAACCATGCAAGTCCGGGAAAACCTCGCCAGCGCAGCCGTGAAGCCGTCGGCCGACGCGCTGGTTCCACAGCAGAGCGACCGCCAGAAGTGGTGGCAGCACCTCACCGAATACAGCCTGATCGCGATCTTCGCGGTGATGTTCCTGACGATGTCGCTGACGGTCGATCACTTCTTCTCGATCGACAACATGCTCGGCCTCGCGCTGTCGATCTCGCAGATCGGGATGGTCGCGTGCACGATGATGTTCTGTCTGGCCTCGCGCGACTTCGACCTGTCGATCGGCTCGACCGTCGCGTTCTCCGGCGTGCTGTGCGCGATGGTGCTGAACGCGACCGACAACACGTTCGTCGCGATCATCGCGGCGGTCGCGGCCGGTGCGGCGATCGGATTCGTGAACGGCGCGGTGATCGCGTACCTGCGCATCAACGCGCTGATCACGACGCTCGCGACGATGGAAATCGTGCGCGGGCTCGGCTTCATCGTGTCGAAGGGGCAGGCGGTCGGCGTGTCGTCGGACACGTTCATCGCGCTCGGCGGGCTGTCGCTGTTCGGCGTATCGCTGCCGATCTGGGTCACGCTGCTGTGCTTCATCGTGTTCGGCGTGCTGCTGAACCAGACCGTGTACGGCCGCAATACGCTCGCGATCGGCGGCAACCCGGAGGCGTCGCGCCTCGCGGGGATCAACGTCGAACGCACGCGCGTCTACATCTTCCTGATCCAGGGCGCGGTGACGGCGCTCGCCGGCGTGATCCTCGCGTCGCGCATCACGTCGGGCCAGCCGAACGCCGCGCAGGGCTTCGAGCTGAACGTGATCTCCGCCTGCGTGCTCGGCGGCGTGTCGCTGATGGGCGGCCGCGCGACGATCTCGGGCGTCGTGATCGGCGTGCTGATCATGGGCACCGTCGAGAACGTGATGAACCTGATGAACATCGACGCGTTCTACCAGTACCTGGTGCGCGGCGCGATCCTGCTCGCAGCCGTGCTGCTCGACCAGCTGAAGAACCGCGGCGTACGCGACTGACCGATTCCACGGAGACGATTCGCATGACCATCGAAACTTCCGCGCAGGATTCGCGCGCCGCGAGCGACGCGCGTTATGCGCGCTACCCGAGCCTCGCGGATCGCGCGGTGCTGATCACGGGCGGTGCGACCGGGATCGGCGCGGCGTTCGTCGAGCACTTCGCGCGGCAGGGCGCACGCGTCGCGTTCGTCGATCTCGACGCGCAGGCGGGCCAGGCGCTCGCGGAAAGCCTCGCGCAGTTGCCGGAGGTACGCCACGCGCCGCTGTTCCTGCCGTGCGACCTCACCGACATCGATGCGCTGCACCATGCGATCGACGCGATCCGCGCGCGGATCGGCGCGATCGCGGTGCTCGTGAACAACGCGGCGAACGACACGCGCCACGCGATCGCCGACGTGACACCGGCGTCGTTCGACGCGGGCATCGCCGTGAACCTGCGCCACCAGTTCTTCGCCGCGCAGGCGGTGATCGACGACATGAAGCAGCGCGGCGGCGGCGCGATCATCAATCTCGGCTCGATCAGCTGGATGCTGAAGAACGGCGGCTATCCCGTGTACGTGATGGCGAAGGCGGCCGTGCAGGGGCTCACGCGCGGGCTTGCGCGCGATCTCGGCCCGTTCGGGATCCGCGTGAATTCGCTGGTGCCCGGCTGGGTGATGACCGACAAGCAGCGCAGGCTCTGGCTCGACGACGCGGGCCGCGCGGCGATCAAGGCGGGCCAGTGCATCGACGCCGAGCTGCTGCCGGACGATCTCGCGCGCATGGCGCTGTTTCTCGCGGCCGACGACAGCCGGATGATCACCGCGCAGGACGTGGTGGTCGACGGCGGCTGGGCCTGATTGCTGGTATGGGTGCCGGGGTTCGCTCGGCACCGTGCGACGACCCGTATCGTTTCATCGACGAAGGAAAGGAGTTCACCATGACCGCCACGTCCTCGCGCACCTTGTCGTCCACGAGCCAGTCGCGCCGCGCGCGTCTGGCTGCCGCCGCGCAGCCGGTCAGCGCCGGCCCGCAGACCGCCGCGTTCGCACAGGGCGTCGGCGCCGCGCATGCGGCGGCCGTCACGCTGTCGAACGCGGCGCTGCGGCTCGACGTGCTGCCGCACCTCGGCGGCGGCATCGCGCGCTTCGACTGGCGCGGCGACCACGGCGCGCTGGTGCCGGTGTTCCGCCGCTGCGTGCATCCGGAAACGGCCACGGATCCGAATGAACTCGCGTGCTATCCGCTGCTGCCGTATTCGAACCGGATCGGCAACGGCCGCTTCGAATGCGACGGGCGCAGCGTCGCGGTGCCGCGCAATCGTCGCGACGAGCCGCTGCCGATTCACGGCGACGGCTGGCTCGCGCCGTGGCAGGTGGACGACGCGACCGACACGACGCTGCAGCTGTCGCTCGATCGCGCGAGCGGCGCGCCGTATGCGTTTCGCGCGATCCAGTCGTTCGCGCTCGACGACACGACGCTGTCGATCGCACTGACGATCGAGAATGCGGGGCGCGCGCGGCTGCCGTTCGGTCTCGGCGTGCATCCGTTCCTGGTTCGCGACGACGTGACCGAGCTTGCCGCGGCCGCGGGCGGCCTGTGGCTGTCGGGCGCCGATTTCCTGCCGGTGCGGCACGTGAGCGTGCCGCCGGCCTGGCAGTTCGGCGTCGCGTATCCGTTGCCGGCGACGCTCGTCAATCATGCGTTCACCGGCTGGGGCGGCCACGCGGCAGTGAGCTGGCCGCGCCGCGGGCTGTCGCTGACGGTGGCGGCCGACGCCGATGCGTATGTGCTGTATACGCCGCCCGGCGAGGATTTCTTCTGCTTCGAACCCGTCGATCATCCGATCAACGCGGTGAATTTGCCCGGGGGTGCCGCCGCGCACGGCATGACGCTGCTCGCGCCGGGCGAGCGGCTCACGCGGCGTTTCGCGTTCACCGTCGAGCGGGCCGATGCACGCGTCGATGCGGCCGCGCGCGAAGGGCGCCGGCGACGCGGGTAAAATACGCGGTCTACCAACGGTTTGCCGCGAGTATCCGCCATGTCTTCCCCGCTTACTTTCATCGAATCGCTGCGCGCCGCGTGGCAGCGCACGAATTCGCTGCTGTGCGTCGGCCTCGATCCCGAGCCGTCGCGCTTTCCCGTGCAGTTCGACGGCCAGCCCGACGCGATCTTCGAATTCTGCCGGCAGATCGTCGACGCGACCGCACCGTATGCGAGCGCGTTCAAGCCGCAGATCGCGTACTTCGCCGCGCATCGCGCCGAAGACCAGCTCGAGCGCCTGATCGCGCACATCCACCTCCAGCATCCGGGCCTGCCGGTGATCCTCGACGCGAAGCGCGGCGACATCGGCAGCACCGCCGAGCAGTACGCGCGCGAGGCGTTCGAGCGCTATCGTGCGGACGCCGTCACCGTGAACCCGTACATGGGCTACGACTCGGTCGAGCCGTACTTCGAGCATGAAGGCAAGGGCGTGATCGTGCTGTGCCGCACGTCGAACCCGGGTGGCTCGGATCTTCAGTTCCTCGAGACAAACGGCCGGCCGCTGTACCAGGTCGTGGCCGATCTCGCGGCGAACAAGTGGAACGCGAAGAACGGCCAGCTCGGCCTCGTGGTGGGCGCAACGTTCCCGAACGAAATCGAGATCGTGCGCGGGATCGTCGGCGACATGCCGCTGCTGATTCCCGGCATCGGCGCGCAGGGCGGCGACGTGGAAGCTACCGTCAACGCGGGCCGCACGGCCGACGGCACCGGCATGATGATCAACTCGTCGCGCGCGATCCTGTATGCGAGCAAGGGCGAGGATTTCGCCGAAGCCGCGGCGCTCGCCGCGCAGAAGACGCGCGACACGATCAACGCGCATCGCTGACATACCGGCCGCCCGTTCGGGCGGCCTTTCACCGCCGCGCCCGCATTCGCGGGCCGCGCGCGTGCCTCCCGCGTGCCGCCTGCGCCTGCCGCATTGGCGCACGTGAACAACTTCCCGTCGCTTCCCATCGCATGCCCGCGCCGCAATCGCGCGATGCTGCCGGGGATCAGGCCCTCGTCATCGATTTGTCACCACACTGTCACGAAAGGGAGCGACGTCATGCCCAAGCTGTCCCGCCGTATTCTGAGCGCGCTTGCCGCGTCGTTGTGCATGTCGTTCGCCCACGCGGCGGACCTGTCGCACTGGCCGGCGGACAGCGCGAAGGCGCTGAACGCGATGATCGCCGCCCATGCGAATCGCGGCGACTACGCGGTGTTCGACGCCGACAACACGACCTACCGCTACGACCTCGAGGAATCGCTGCTGCCGTATCTCGAGAACCGCGGCGTGCTCACGCGCGACTCGCTCGATCCGTCGCTGAAGCTGATCCCGTTCAAGGATTCCGCCGACTACAAGGAATCGCTGACGAGCTACTACTACCGGCTTTGCGAGATCGACGACCTGGTCTGCTACCCGTGGATCGCGCAGGCGTTCGCGGGGCTGTCGCTCGCGGATCTGAAGCGCCACGTCGACGCGATGCTCGCTGACGGCAAGCCGGTGCCGATCCGCTACTGGCAGGGCGACAAGGTCGTCGACGGCGCCGCGAATCCGCCGCGCTTCTTCCGCGGGATGCAGGAGCTGTACAACGCGCTGCGCGAGAACGGGATCGAGGTCTATGTGATGACCGCCGCGCACGAGGAACTCGCGCGGCTCGTGCTGTCCGATCCGAAATACGGCTACAACGTGAAGCCGCAGAACGTGATCGGCGTGACGACGCTGCTGCGCAACCCGGCGACGGGCGCGCTGACGACGTCGCGGCTGCAGATCAAGGCCGGCAAGTATGACGAGGCCGCGAACCGCAACCTCGTGATCACGCCGTTCCTGATGAACCCGATGACGTGGTACGAAGGCAAGCTCGGCTCGATCGTCGGCTGGATCGACCAGTGGAAGAAGCCGGTGCTCGTTGCGGGCGACACGCCGACGTCCGACGGCTACATGCTGCTGAATGCGACCGACGTCGCGCGTGGCGGCGTACGCGTCTGGGTCAACAAGAAGGACAAGCAGATGGCGCAGATCCGCGCGTGGTCGGACGAATCGGCCGCGAAGCAGAAAGCGCTCGGCCTGCCGGTGACGGCGGACAAGAACTGGATCGTCGTGAAGCCCGACGCGATCCAGTAAGCGGGGAGGGCGCCGGCCGCCGCTGCCGTTGCGGCGGCAAATCAGCGTTGATTCGGCCTTTAATCAGCCTTCGCTCAGCCTTCGCGCTCGTCGAGCAGCTTCAGCAGCCCGCGCAGCGCATGCGCGGCAGCCTGCGTGCGAATCTGCTCGCGGTCGCCCTTGAACACGCGCGTCTCGACGTCGGTATGCAGCCGGTTGCTCCATGCGAACGACACGGTGCCGACCGGTTTTTTCTCGCTGCCGCCTGCCGGGCCGGCGATGCCGGTCACGGACAGCGCGACCTGCGCGCGGCTGTTGCGCAGCGCGCCTTCGGCCATCGCGCGCGCGACCGGCTCGCTGACGGCGCCATGTTTGTCGATCAGGTCGGGCGGCACGCCGATCATCTCGATCTTGGCCTGGTTCGAGTACGTGACGAAGCCGCGCTCGAACCACTGGCTGCTGCCGGAGATGTCGGTGATCGCCGTGGCGATCATGCCGCCCGTGCAGGATTCGGCGGTGGCGAGCGACAGGTGCTCGTCACGCAGCTTGTTGCCTGCGCGGATCGCAAGCTGATGGACGACGGAATCGGTTGGCATGCGCGTCGGGAAACGGGAGTCGGGAACAACGGTCAGCTGACGGCGGAGCGCCACAGGGCGATCACGAGCAGCGTCATGAACGCGGCGATCAGGTCGTCGACCATGATGCCGAGCCCGCCTTTCACGCGACGATCGAAATAGCGGATCGGCGGCGGCTTGAGCATGTCGAAGAAGCGGAACACGACGAACGCCCACAGCTGGCCGATGAAGGTCGCGGGCGTGACGAACAGCATCACGAGCCAGATCGCGACGATTTCGTCCCAGACGACGGCGCCCGGATCGGTCGTGCCCATCCTGCGTGCGGTGAAGCCGGTGATCCACGTGCCGGCGACGAACCCGACCGCGATCAGCGCCCACCATTCGGGCACCGTCAGGTAGCCGTTCAGCACGACGAACGTCAGCCACCCGAACAGCGAGCCGAACGTGCCGGGCATGAACGGCGCGAGCCCGCTGCCGAAGCCGAGCGACACGATGTGCGCCGGATGCGACAGCATGAAGCGCACGGTGGCGCGCTGCGGCGCGTTCCGGGCGGCGCCGGGCGCGGCCGCGTTCGGTGCGGTCGTCGGGTCAGTCTGCATGGAAGTGGTCGAAACCGTGCAACGTGAGAGTCAGGGGCGTGCCGGCGGCGTCGCGCCACGCGATCGCGGGCTGCTCCGACGGCGAGGACAACGCGTGTATTGTACCGACTCGCGTGACCCGAACGCCGCTGCTTGCACCCGCCGCCTCGACTGCCGCGCGGGCCGCGACCGGTGCCGTGAAGCACAGTTCGTAGTCGTCGCCGCCGGCCAGCGTGCAGCGTCGCTGAACATCGGGCGGCAGCGTCGCGAGCGCGGCCGAGCGCGGCACCGCGTCGGCGTCGATGTCGGCGCGCACGTTCGAGCGGGTCAGGATGTGCTGAAGGTCGCCGGCGAGGCCGTCCGAGATGTCGAGCGCAGCATGCGCGACGCCCGCGAGTGCCAGCCCGAGCGCGATGCGCGGCTCGGGACGCTCGAGCGCCTGCCGGAACGCGGCGGCTTCGGCCGCGCCGGCGCTCCATTCGCCGCGCGCGAGGCCAAGCCCCGCGCGGGCGTCGCCGAGCGTGCCGGACACCCACACATCGTCGCCGTCGCGCGCGGCATCGCGCCGCAGCGCCGCATCCGGCGCGACTTCACCGAACACGGTCACGCACAGGTTCAGCGGCCCGCTCGTCGTGTCGCCGCCGATCAGCTCGCAGCCGAACCGTTCGGCGAGCGCGAACAGCCCGTTGCTGAACGCCTCGAGCCACGCGGCGTCGGCGCGCGGCAGCGCGCACGCGAGCGTGAACGCGCGCGGCTCGGCGCCCATCGCCGCGAGATCCGACAGGTTGACCGCGAGCGTCTTGTGGCCGAGCGCGTCGGGCGCGACATCGGCAAAGAAATGGCGGCCTTCGACCAGCATGTCCGTCGAAATGGCCAGCAATTTTCCGGATCGCGGCGCGATCAGCGCGCAATCGTCGCCGATGCCGAGGGTCGACGCACGTGCACCGCGGGCCGCGCGGCGCGCGAAGAAGCGATCGATCAGCGAAAACTCGGACAAGGCGGCTGGCACGGCGGATGGACCCGGAAGCGGTGAAAGGAACGGCATTGTACGCAGCGAACGGCGCCGTTCCTGCACCGTTCAGACCATTTTTGTCGCGGCTGTCGCACCCGAATCGCCGGTCTGGCGGCCTTGGATTGGCGCTACAATGCCGTCGAACAGTTATTCTAATCCGCCCGCCAAGAGACACATGTCGACCCAAGCCTCCTCCAAAGCCAAGCTCCGCGAAGCCGCTCTCGATTATCACGAATTCCCGACTCCCGGGAAGATCGCGATCGCCCCGACCAAGCAGATGATCAACCAGCGCGACCTCGCGCTCGCGTATTCGCCGGGCGTCGCGTATGCGTGCGAGGAGATCGTCGAGAACCCGCTGAACGCCGCACGCTTCACCGCGCGCAGCAACCTGGTCGGCGTGGTCACGAACGGCACCGCGGTGCTCGGGCTCGGCAACATCGGCCCGCTCGCGTCGAAGCCGGTGATGGAAGGCAAGGCCGTCCTGTTCAAGAAGTTCGCCGGTATCGACGTGTTCGACATCGAACTGAACGAGTCGGACCCGCACAAGCTGGTCGACGTGATCGCCGCGCTGGAGCCGACCTTTGGCGGGATCAACCTGGAAGACATCAAGGCGCCGGACTGCTTCATCGTCGAGCGCGAAGCGCGCAAGCGGATGAAGATCCCCGTGTTCCACGACGACCAGCACGGCACCGCGATCGTCGTGGCCGCGGCCGTCACGAACGGCCTGAAGGTCGTCGGCAAGGACATCAAGAAAGTGAAGCTCGTCGCGTCGGGCGCGGGTGCGGCCGCGCTCGCGTGTCTGGACCTGCTGGTCGACATCGGCCTGCCGATCGAGAACATCCTGGTGACCGACCTGGCCGGCGTGGTCTATAAGGGCCGCACCGAGCTGATGGATCCGGACAAGGAGCGTTTCGCGCGCGAAACCGAAGCCCGCACGCTGGCCGAGGTGATCGAAGGCGCGGACATCTTCCTCGGCCTGTCGGCCGCGGGCGTGCTGAAGCAGGAGATGGTGAAGGGCATGGCCGAGCGCCCGCTGATCCTCGCGCTCGCGAACCCGACGCCGGAAATCCTGCCGGAACTCGCGCTCGAAGTGCGCCCGGACGCCGTGCTGGCCACCGGCCGCACCGACTATCCGAACCAGGTCAACAACGTCCTGTGCTTCCCGTTCATCTTCCGCGGCGCGCTCGACGTCGGCGCGACGACGATCACGCGTGAAATGGAGATCGCGGCCGTCAACGCGATCGCCGAGCTCGCGCAGCAGGAGCAGAGCGACATCGTCGCGACCGCATATGGCATTCAGGACCTGTCGTTCGGGCCCGACTACCTGATTCCGAAGCCGTTCGATCCGCGCCTGATCGTCAAGATCGCGCCGGCCGTCGCGCAGGCCGCGATGGACGGCGGCGTCGCGACGCGTCCGATCGAGGACATGGAGGCGTACCGCGTTCACCTGCAGCAGTTCGTGTATCACAGCGGCACGACGATGAAGCCGATCTTCCAGATCGCGCGCGCCGCGCCGGGCGAGAAGAAGCGCGTGGTGTTCGCGGAAGGCGAGGAAGAGCGCGTGTTGCGCGCCGTTCAGATCATCGTCGACGAGAAGCTCGCGACGCCGATCCTGATCGGCCGCCCGTCGGTGATCGAGCACCGTATCCAGCGCTACGGCCTGCGCCTCACGCCGGGCACCGATTTCACGGTCGTCAACACCGAGCACGACGAGCGCTACCGCGACTTCTGGCAGACGTACTACAAGATGATGTCGCGCAAGGGCATCAGCGAGCAGCTGGCCCGCGTGGAAATGCGCCGCCGCACGACGCTGATCGGCTCGATGCTGGTGAAGAAGGGCGAAGCGGACGGGATGATCTGCGGCACGATCAGCACGACGCACCGCCACCTGCACTTCATCGACCAGGTGATCGGCAAGCGCCCGGGCTGCAGCGTGTACGCGGCGATGAACGGCCTCGTGCTGCCGGGTCGCCAGATTTTCCTGGTCGATACCCACGTGAACGTCGATCCGACGCCGGAGGAGCTCGCCGAGATCACGATCATGGCCGCGGAAGAAGTGCGCCGGTTCGGCATCGAGCCGAAGGTCGCGCTGGTGTCGCACTCGAATTTCGGCACGAGCAACGCCCCTTCGGCGAAGAAGATGCGCGATACGCTCGCGATCCTGCAGGAACGCGCGCCGGAGCTGAAGGTGGACGGCGAAATGCACGGCGACGTGGCGCTCGACGCGGCGCTGCGCAAGGAAATCCTGCCGGAATCGACGCTCGAAGGCGACGCGAACCTGCTGATCCTGCCGAACATCGACGCCGCGAACATCGCGTACAACCTGCTGAAGACGGCCGCCGGCAACAACATCGCGATCGGGCCGATCCTGCTCGGCGCGGCGCAGCCGGTGCACGTGCTGACGGAATCGGCGACCGTTCGCCGCATCGTCAACATGGCGGCGCTGCTGGTCGCCGACGTGAACGCCGCACGCTGAGCCGGGACGAACGCGCGGCGCCGGTCAACCGGTGCCGTGCGTCGGGCGAAATTGTAAACAAAAGCAAAAAGAGGCGTGCCCGCAACGGGCACGCCGTCAGGTAGGGCGCAAACGCGCTTCCTATAAGCAACAGCAGCATCTCTCCACTCCGGGTAGCGAGCGCGGCAAGGAGGCAGGGTCTTGCCATGCGAGAGATACCGCCGATATTTTATCCTATGTAAGATAAATGTAGTCTTATTTCGGTAAGAAATGCGCGATTCCGGGCCGCGTCAGGCTTTCGATTCCCAAACGAACATTGATTCGCAAGGACAATAGCGCTACGCTAACGCCTTTGGTTGGTCGTCAACTACTTGATTTAACAGCGGGAACCCTGGTTCATGGCACGCAAGTGGCTCCGCAACGGCGCGCTGGCGTCCGTCTTCGCGATGTTCGCGATGGGTATCGTCGGTACACCGACGGGCAGTCTGGTTTCCGCCGCTTACGCACGGCAGGCCGTTTCGGCCGACCTGGCCGTCGGCGGGGTCGATACGATCCCGACCGCCCGTCTGCCGCGCGAGGCCGTGACCACGCTTGGCCTGATCGGCACCGGTGGCCCCTATCCGTACGAGAAAGACGGCGTCGTCTTCGGCAACCGCGAGCGGATCCTGCCGAAGGCGAAGCGCGGCTACTACCACGAGTACACGGTGCCGACGCCGCGCGCACGCAATCGCGGCGCGCGCCGCATCGTCTGTGGCGGGCCGTTGCGCCGGATCGACAACTGTTATTACACGGACGACCACTACAACAGTTTTAAACGTATTGTTGAATGACTTCGGGATGAATGGCATGAGCGACTCCATCTACGCGCACGACACGGCGGGGGCGGAACTGTTCGCGGCCGGCGACGGCAATCTGTTCCAGCGCGTGATGCAACTACACGCGGTGGCGCAGGCTGGCGGCGCGTCGGAGCAACAGGAAGCCGAGCCCGGGCTTTCATCGAACGAGGAGCCTATGAGCCTTTTCACGACCGTGCGACCCAACCTCGTGCAGTCGATCCGCGCGTTCCGCGTGCAGGATCTCGCCGACGAAGCCAGCCGGCTCGGCCAGCATTTCCTGTACGCGTATTGCGGCGCAGCGCAGTCGAAGCAGGAGGTGATGGAGACGATCGCGACGTCGTTCCTGTTTCCGAAGCATTTCGGGAAGAACTACGACGCGCTGTACGACTGCCTGACCGACCTCGTCGCGAAGGCCGGCGCGCAGCCCGGTTTCGTGATCGTCCTCGAAGGGCTGCCGATCGCGCAGAAATTCGACAAGGAAGGGCGCGAGACTCTGCTCGACGTGTTCCGCGAAGCCGCCGAATTCTGGGCCGAGCGCAAGGTCGCGTTCCGCGTGTTCTATTCGTTCGCGTAAGCACGTATCCATCGGCCGCGCACCTGCGGTCGATTTGCCGAAAAGCCCGCGTCGAGCGGGCTTTTTTGCGTCCGCGCAGGCGGCACGTCTCGCTCGTTACCACCCGCCCCAGCGCGCCGCGAGCGCGGCGAGCACGGCCGCGCCGGCCGTCTCGGTGCGCAGCACACGCGGCCCGAGCGACAACGCGGTGAACCCGTGCGCGCGGGCCACGTTTTCTTCGTCCGGCGACAGTCCGCCTTCCGGCCCGATCAGCAGCGTGACTTCAGCCGCGGGCGGCGCGTCGGGCAGCGACGCGAACGGGATGCTCGCGCGCGGCGACAGCAGCAGCCGCAGCTCGCCGTCGGCCGGCGCGGCCGGCAGCGTGTCGAGCCACGCGCCGAAGCCGCGTACCGGCGCGACGTCGGGCACACGGTTGCGTCCGCACTGTTCGCACGATGCGCGCACGACGCCGCGCCAGTGCGCGACGCGCTTGTCCGCGCGCTCGCCCGACAGTTTCACGACGCCGCGCGCAGTCGTCAGCGGCACGACCGCCGCGACGCCGAGCTCGACGGCTTTCTCGATGACCCAGTCCATCTTGTCGCCGCCGGCGATGCCCTGCGCGAGCGTCACGCGATACGGCGGCTCGGCCTCGGCCGGGTCGAACGCCTCGATCTGCGCGAGCGCGTTGCGCTTGTCGATCTCGACGAGCCGCGCGCGGTACTGGCCGCCGCTGCCGTCGAACAGCGCGAGCGTGTCGCCCGGCTGCAGCCGCAGCACCTGCGCGTGACGCGCGACCTCGGCCGGCAGCGTGAGCGTCGCATCGGCGCGCAGTGCCGCTTCGACGAAAAAGCGCGGCACAGCCGCGGTGGTGGTGGCTTCACTCATGTGGGGCGCGGCTCCGTTCATGCGCTCAGGCGGCAACCGAGCGCCCACCGGTAGCCGTTGAGATCCTCGACCTGTGCGAAGCGGTCGCCCCAGAACTGGTCCTGCGGTGCGGTCAGCGACTTCGCGCCCGCGTCGAGCGCGCGCTGCCAGGTCGTGTCGACGTCGTCGACATACAGATAGAACGACTGCGGGGCGGTTGCGTCCGCACTCTTCGGCGTGAGCGCGGTCGAGCCGAACGCGCCTTCGGGCGCGAACATCACGACCAGCTGCCCGCGGTAGGTCATCTCGACGTGCATGATCGCGCCGTCCTCGTCGTGGACGTCGCGCAGCTCGAAGCCGAATGCGGCTTTGAAGAATTCGATGGCCGCCTGCGCATTGCGCACGGCCAGATAGGGTGTCAACCAAGGCACGTTGGCCGGACGTGGATCGGTCATGAAAATCTCCTGTCGAACGGTGTTGGCGCTTGAGCGGCTACGCCGGTCCCATGCTTTGCGGTCCAACGGGTATTGGCGCCCGGGCGCCCGGTCCCGCGCCATGTCGCGAATACCGAGGCAGGCCCTGAGCGTCGCAAGTCCAGCGCGGTAAAACGCGCGACCAGCCTGCGGAACGATGCGTTCGCCCGTCAGCTCAGCGGCGAACGCCCAGTGTATCGCGCAGCGCGCACGGCAGGGCAAAGAGGGCCGCATGAAGTCGCGCATCGTAGTAGCGCAATCCCTGCACGCGGCGTGCGGCGAGGCGTTCGTCGACGTCGTGCGCGAACAGCGCGGCCGCATCGAGCGTATCGCTCGCGATTGCCATCAGCCATTGGGAGCCGTATAGCGGCACATGCGCGGACAGCGGATCGACGACCGCGAAGCTCGCGCGCAGGTCGTCGAGCAGCGCGGCGATGCGCGCCGCGTGGAACTCCGGCGAGCCGAGGTGCATCGAGATCGCGCCGCACGGCGTGAGGATCCGCTTGAGTTGCGCGTAGAACTCGCGCGTATAGAGGCCGGCCGCGGGCGAATCGGGTGGCGTGAGGTCGAACACGACGAGATCGAAATGCTCGATGGTCGACGTGACGAAATGCGCGGCGTCCCCGATCACGACCTCGACGCGCGGGTCGTCGAGTGCGCCCTGGTGCACGTCGTCGAGATAGCGGCGCGCCATGCCGACCACTTCGTCGTCGAGCTCCGCGACGACGATCCGCTCGATGCATGCGTGCTTGAGCAACTGGCGCGCGGCGCCGCCGTCGCCGCCGCCGAGCACGAGCGCCTTCTTCGGGCACGGATGCGCGAGCGCGGCCGGGTGCGTCATGCACTCGTGATACACGTATTCGTCGCCGACCGAGGTCATCGGCCGGCCGTCCAGCGTAAACAGGCGGCCGAGCTGCGGCGTTTCCCAGACTTCGATGCGCTGGTGCGGCGACGCGACGTGCGCGAGCCGGCGTGCGTTCGGGAATCCGTAGGCGGCGTTGGGCGTGGGATGGAAGAGAAGGGTCGTGCTCACGGGCGGGCGGCTCGGGGCGGGCAGTTCTGACGTCTGAATTATAGGAGGCGCGCGGTTGTACGGAAAAGCGTGCCGGAACACCGCGTATCGACAAGGGAAATGTCGGCCCATCTGTTAAAATGACGAGCTTTGCAGCCCCGTCCGTAGGCTCCGTCCGCTTCGCGTCCGTCAGGCGCCGCACCGCGCGCCGGGAACGATTGACGCTCGAGCTTCCGGATGCCGCCGTGCCCCCGTTTCCTCGACTCGTTCTCCGGACTCGACATGACGACTTCGTCTCCCGCCTCTACCACTCTGATGGCCAACGCGATCCGTGCGCTCGCGATGGACGCCGTCCAGCAAGCGAACTCCGGCCACCCCGGCATGCCGATGGGCATGGCCGAAATCGGCGTTGCACTCTGGTCGCGCCACCTGAAGCACAACCCGACGAACCCGCACTGGGCAGACCGCGACCGTTTCGTGCTGTCGAACGGCCACGGCTCGATGCTGCTGTACTCGCTGCTGCACCTGACCGGCTACGACCTGCCGATCGAAGAGCTGAAAAACTTCCGCCAGCTGCACTCGAAGACGCCGGGCCACCCGGAATACGGCATCACGCCGGGCGTCGAGACGACCACCGGCCCGCTCGGCCAGGGTCTCGCGAACGCGGTCGGCATGGCGCTCGGCGAAGCGCTGATGGCCGACGAGTTCAACCGTGACGGCGCGAAGATCGTCGATCACCACACGTACGTGTTCCTCGGCGACGGCTGCCTGATGGAAGGCATCTCGCACGAAGCCTGCTCGCTCGCGGGCACGCTGAAGCTGAACAAGCTGATCGCGCTGTACGACGACAACGGCATCTCGATCGACGGCGACGTCGTCAACTGGTTCCACGACGACACGCCGAAGCGCTTCGAGGCATACGGCTGGAACGTGATCCCGAACGTGAACGGCCACGACGTCGACGCGGTCGACGCGGCCATCGCGAAGGCGAAGCTGTCGGACAAGCCGACGATGATCTGCTGCAAGACGGTGATCGGCAAGGGCGCGGCGACCAAGGCCGGCGGCCACGACGTGCACGGCGCGGCGCTCGGCGCGGAAGAAATCGCGAAGACGCGCGAAGCGCTCGGCTGGAAGTGGGAGCCGTTCGTGATTCCGCAGGAAGTCTATGCGGCGTGGGACGCGAAGGAAGCCGGCAAGCGTGCCGAGACCGAATGGGATGCGACGTTCGCGCAATATCGCGAGAAATTCCCCGCGGAAGCCGCTGAATTCGAGCGCCGGATGGCCAACCAGCTGCCGGCCGACTGGGCCGAAAAGGCCGCGGCGATCATCGCCGGCGCGAACGAGCGCGCCGAGACGGTCGCGACCCGCAAGGCCTCGCAGCAGGCCATCGAAGGGCTCGCCGCCGCACTGCCGGAACTGCTCGGCGGCTCGGCCGACCTGACCGGCTCGAACCTGACCAACTGGAAGGCATCGAAGGCGGTGCGCGCGAATCCGGAAGGCGCGGGCGTGCTGCTCGGCAACCACATCAACTACGGCGTGCGCGAATTCGGCATGAGCGCCGCGCTCAACGGCCTCGCGCTGCACGGCGGCCACAAGCCGTTCGGCGGCACGTTCCTGACGTTCTCCGACTACAGCCGCAACGCGCTGCGCGTGGCGGCGCTGATGAAGGTCCCGACGATCTTCGTGTTCACGCACGATTCGATCGGCCTCGGCGAAGACGGCCCGACGCACCAGTCCGTCGAGCACGTGTCGAGCCTGCGCCTGATCCCGAACCTGGACGTGTGGCGTCCGGCCGACACGGTCGAGACGGCCGTCGCATGGACCCACGCGGTCGCTGCCGACCGTCCGTCGAGCCTGATCTTCAGCCGTCAGAACCTCGCGTTCAACCCGCGTACCGATGCGCAGATCGCGAACATCGAGAAGGGCGGCTACGTGCTGAAGGACTGGGACGAAGAGATCGTCGCGCGCAAGATCATCCTGATCGCGACGGGCTCGGAAGTCGAGCTCGCGATGAAGGCCGTCGAGCCGCTCGCGCAGCAGGGCATCGCGGCCCGCGTCGTGTCGATGCCGTCGACCAACGTGTTCGATCGCCAGGACGCCGAATACCGTGAACGCGTGCTGCCGCACGGCGTGCGCCGCGTCGCGATCGAAGCGGGCGTGACGAGCTTCTGGCACAAATACGTCGGCCTCGAAGGCGGCGTCGTCGGGATCGACACGTTCGGCGAATCGGCACCGGCCGGCGTGCTGTTCAAGTACTTCGGTTTCACCGTCGAGCACGTCGTCGAGACCGCGAAGGCCGTGCTGGCCTAAAAGCATACGCGACGCGCGCCACCCGTCGCGCGCGTCGCACCGTGAAGCTGCACGTAACTAATTTTTTTCAGCCATCAGGAGATAGACCATGACGATCCGCGTCGCAATCAACGGCTACGGCCGCATCGGCCGCAACACGCTGCGCGCGTTTTATGAAAACGGCAAGAAGCACGATCTCGAGATCGTCGCGATCAACGACCTGGGCGACGCGAAGACCAACGCGCACCTGACCCAGTACGACACCGCGCACGGCAAGTTCCCGGGCGACGTGTCGGTCGACGGCGACTACCTCGTCGTGAACGGCGACAAGATCCGCGTGCTGGCCAACCGCAACCCGGCAGAACTGCCGTGGGGCGAGCTCGGCGTCGACGTCGTGATGGAATGCACGGGCTTCTTCACGACGAAGGAAAAGGCGAGCGCGCACCTGAAGGGCGGCGCGAAGAAGGTGATCATCTCGGCGCCGGGCGGCAAGGACGTCGATGCAACGATCGTCTACGGCGTGAACCACGACGTGCTGAAGGCCGAGCACACCGTCATCTCGAACGCATCGTGCACGACGAACTGCCTCGCGCCGCTCGTCAAGCCGCTGAACGACCGCATCGGCCTCGAAACCGGCCTGATGACGACGATCCACGCTTACACGAACGACCAGGTGCTGACGGACGTCTATCACGAAGACCTGCGTCGCGCGCGTTCGGCCACCCACAGCCAGATCCCGACGAAGACGGGTGCTGCATCGGCCGTCGGCCTCGTGCTGCCGGAACTGAACGGCAAGCTCGACGGCTACGCGATCCGCGTCCCGACGATCAACGTGTCGATCGTCGACCTGTCGTTCATCGCCAAGCGCGACACGACGGTCGAGGAAGTCAACGCGATCATGAAGGAAGCATCGGAAGGCGCGCTGAAGGGCATCCTCGGCTACAACGACGCGCCGCTGGTGTCGATCGACTTCAACCACAACCCGGCTTCGTCGACGTTCGACGCAACGCTGACCAAGGTGTCGGGCCGCCTCGTCAAGGTGTCGAGCTGGTACGACAACGAGTGGGGTTTCTCGAACCGCATGCTGGATACGGCAGTCGCATTCGCGAACGCGAAGTAATCCCGCACGTTGCGCGGCCGCCGCATGGCGGCCTGCGCAGCGAACGAGCCCGGCCCGGTTTTTCCGGCCGGGCTTTTTTTATTTCGCGGGAAGGGCCGCGACGGTGCTGGCGCACGGCGTCGGAAAGAAGATGCCCGCGCGCTGCGCGGCATTCGCGATGTGCGTCTCGATCGCGAGGCCGGCCGCGGCCGCATTGCGGGCGATCAGCGCGTCGAGGATCGCGCGGTGCTCGTGCCACGTCGACAGCAGCAGCTCGCGCCGGTAGAACGGCATGCGCTGGCTTTCCTTCATGATGTCCGCGCTGCTGCGCAGCACCGACTCGATCGCCGCGTTGCCGGCGAGATGGATGATCCGCATGTGGAAGTCGAAGTCGAGCCGCGACGCTTCGTCCAGCTCGCTGTCGGTGAGCGCGACGTGCAGGTCGGCGAGGTTGTCCTCGAACCAGGCGATGTCGTCGTCGCTGACGACGTGCGCGGCCATGCGCGCGGCGAACCCTTCGAGCGCATAGCGCATCTGGTACGTGTCGGGCGGCGACGACTGCTCGGCGAACTGCCACGGATGGGCGGCGCTCGCCTGCGCGCTTTCGACATAGACGCCCTTGCCGGCGCGGATGCGCAGCATCCCGAGCGCCTCGAGCGTGGAGAGCGCCTCGCGCAGCGACGCACGGCTGATCTCCAGCTCTTCGGAGAGCTGGCGCTGGGCCGGCAGCAGGCTGCCGACCGGATAGACGCCTGCCTCGATCCGGTCGCGGATCGTCGCGATGGCGGCGTCGGTCACGGTGTGCGGAACGTTTTTCATGATGTGAGCGTTTGGCCGGTCTGACCGGCATTGTAATCCGCACGCGTGCGGTGCATCGGCGCCCTACGGGTAAGCCACGATCAGCCCCTGTTTGGTGCGCCGGAAATTCGGGGCGATGGGGGCGGGAAATCCCTATTTTGATCGTCCTTGACGCCACTATATCGGCTTCCTACTATCCACCATAACATCACTGGTCTTACCAGTATGAACAGACGAAACTGCAACCGTTGGATCGGGAGAGCGCCGTGTCGAAATTCCTCAATTCGCTGTTTGGCCGGGTAGTCGTCGCATTGATACTGGGGGTCGCGCTCGGCGCGTTCTTCCCGCATTTCGCCGAGTCGCTGCGACCGCTCGGCGACGGCTTCCTGAAGCTCATCAAGATGGTCATCGGCCCGATCGTGTTCTGCGTCGTGGTGAGCGGGATGGCCAATGCGGGCGACCTGAAGAAGGTCGGCCGGGTCGGCCTGAAGGCCGTCATCTACTTCGAGGTGATGACCACGCTCGCGCTCGGCATCGGGCTCGTCCTCGCGTGGCTCACGCGCCCGGGCGTCGGGATGAACATCGACCTGCGCTCGCTCGATGCAGCGTCGCTCTCGTCGTACGCGAAGAACGCCGAAAGCCTGAAGGACACGGCCGGCTACCTGATGAAGATCATCCCCGAGACCGCGATCGACGCGTTCGCGAAGGGCGACATCCTGCAGATCCTCGTGTTCGCGGTGCTGTTCGGCTCCGCGCTGTCGCTGCTCGGCGACAAGGCGCAGCGCGTGAACAGCCTGATCGAGGAACTGTCGCACGTGTTCTTCCGCATCATCGGCTTCATCATCAAGCTCGCGCCGCTCGGCGTGCTCGGCGCGATCGCGTTCACGACCGGCAAGTACGGCGTCTCGTCGCTCAAGCAGCTCGGCTACCTCGTCGCGGTGTTCTACCTGAGCTGCATCGTGTTCGTCACGGTCGTGCTCGGCGTGGTGATGCGGCTCGCGGGCTTCTCGGTGTTCAAGCTGATCCGCTACCTGCGCGAGGAACTGTCGATCGTGCTCGGCACGGCGTCGTCGGACGCGGTGCTGCCGCAGGTGATGAGCAAGCTCGAATACATGGGCATCAAGGATTCGACGGTCGGCCTCGTGATCCCGACCGGCTATTCGTTCAACCTCGACGGCTTCTCGATCTACCTGACGCTCGCCGTGCTGTTCATCGCGCAGGCCACCAACACGCCGCTGTCCACGCATGACCTGATCGTCGTGCTGCTCGTGTCGCTCGTCACGTCGAAGGGCGCGCACGGGATTCCGGGCTCGGCGATCGTGATCCTCGCGGCGACGCTGTCGGCGATTCCCGCGATTCCGGTGCTCGGCCTCGTGCTGATCCTGCCGGTCGACTGGTTCGTCGGCATCGCCCGCGCGCTGACCAACCTGATCGGCAACTGCGTCGCGACGGTGGTCGTCGCGGTGTGGGAGAACGACATCGACCGGGCCCGCGCGACGCGCGTGCTGAACCGCGAGCTGCGCTACGTGGCGGTCGACGCGCAGGGCAGCAGCGCGCCGGTCGCCGGCGACCAGGCTCACGCGCTCTGAGCGTCACGCGCGCGCGGCGGCTTTCCCTGGCCGCTGCGCGCGATCGCATTTCCCGCGGCCGGCGCCACGACGCGCCGGCCCATCTCGAAAAATAGTGGAGACGACATGGCAGCCCCCATCCTCGATCCGAACGCGCCGGCCTTCACGCGGCGCTACATGAACCTCGCCGACCCGCGACTGGGCGCGCAGGCGCTCTTCGCGAGCGACGAATTCTTCGCGCCGAAGGAGCGCATGCTCAATCCCGAGCCGGCCGTCTTCATTCCCGGCAAGTACGACGATCACGGCAAGTGGATGGACGGCTGGGAAACGCGCCGCAAGCGCACCACCGGCCACGACTTCTGCGTGGTCCGGCTCGCGCGGCCGGGCGTGATCTACGGCGTCGATCTCGATACGAGCCACTTTACCGGCAACTTCCCGCCGGCTGCGTCGATCGACGCATGCGCGGTGGAGGGCGACACGCCGCCGGACGACGCCGAATGGCGTACGCTCGTGCCCGCGACGACGCTGCAGGGCAATTCGCATCACTATGTCGGCGTCGACGACGCGCAACCGGTCACCCACCTGCGCGTGAACCTGTATCCGGACGGCGGGCTCGCGCGCCTGCGCGTGTACGGCCAGCCGCAGCGCGACTGGCGCCACGTGCCGGCGGGCGAGCTCGTCGATCTCGCGGCGATCGAGAACGGCGGCTACCTGGTGGCTGCGAACAACCAGCACTTCGGCCCGGCCTCGCAGATGCTGATGCCGGGGCGCGGCGCGAACATGGGCGACGGCTGGGAAACGCGGCGCCGCCGCGAGCCCGGCAACGACTGGGCGATCGTCGCGCTGGCGCGGCCGGGCATCCTCCGGCGCGTCGAGGTCGATACGGCATTCTTCAAGGGCAACTTTCCCGACCGCTGTTCGCTGCAGGCCGCGCGGGTCGCGGGCGGCACCGACGACTCGCTCGTCACGCAGGCGATGTTCTGGGCCGAACTGCTCGGCGAGCAGAAGCTGCAGATGGACCACGTGCATACGTTCGACCAGCTCGCGGCACTCGGCCCCGTCACGCACGTGCGCTTCAACATCTTCCCGGACGGCGGCGTGTCGCGCCTGCGTCTGTGGGGCGAGCCGGCTTGAAGGAGGGCAATGGCATGAGCGGACCCCATATCCTGCGCGTCGAGCGCCTGACCCGCGAAGCGTTCGCGCCGTTCGGCGACGTGATCGCGCTCGAAGGCGCGCGGCATTTCCCGATCAACGGCGGCACGACCGAGCGCTTTCACGATCTCGCGACGATCGACGTCTGCGCGGACGGCGGCCGGCCGCTCGTCAGCGTATTTCGCGCGCAGCCGCGCGCGCTGCCGGTCGCGATCACGCTGATGGAGCGCCATCCGCACGGCAGCCAGGCGTTCATTCCGCTCGCGGCCGTGTCGCGCTACGCGATCGTCGTCGCACCGGCCGGCGAGTTCCGGCCCGACGCGATGCGCGCGTTCCTGGCCGAAGGCTGGCAAGGCGTGAATTACGCGAAGGGCGTCTGGCACCATCCGCTGCTCGCGCTCGACGCGGTCAGCGACTTCGTGATCGTCGACCGCGGCGGTCCGCAGCCGAACTGCGACGAGATTCCGCTCGACGACGCATGGGCGCTCGAGTTCGAGCCGGCCTGCGCGAGCGCGACCTGACGCACGGCGAAGGGCCGCATCAGGCGTCGACGATCGCGCGGCGGCTGCACGGCCCGCCGCCGCACGCTCGATTGAAAACATCGTTCCGACCCGGCCCGCAGGCCACCCGCGGGCCGCTTTCATTCCGGCTCCGAAAACAACACGGCCCGGGCGGCGGGATGCCGGCCGGGCCGTGGCGCTTGCGCGAAGGGTTCGATCAGTGCTTGCGGTGCGGGCAGTTCTCGGTCGTGCACGAACCGTACATCGCGAGCGAATGTTCCTGCAGCCGGAAGCCGCGTTCCTTCGCGATGGCCTGCTGGCGGCTTTCGATCTCGGCATCGAAGAACTCCTCGACGCGGCCGCAATCGAGGCAGACGAGGTGATCGTGGTGCGAACCTTCATTCAATTCGAACACGGCCTTGCCGGATTCGAAGTTGCTGCGCGTGAGCAGGCCGGCCTGCTCGAACTGCGTCAGCACGCGGTAAACAGTGGCGAGCCCGATGTCGAGCTGCTCGTTGAGCAGGTTGCGGTAGACGTCTTCGGCAGTCAGGTGACGCACCGGGCTTTGCTGGAAGATCTCGAGAATCTTGAGGCGCGGTAGGGTGGCCTTTAGCCCGATATTCTTGAGATCCGTCGGATTGGTCATGGCTAGGCATCCCTAGAGTACAATGCAGGGCTTCATGTTACCGGCTTTTCGCCGTTCCAGAAACACGCGCGGCTCGCGACGTGGGCCTGCACGGTGACGGAAATGTTCCCGGAATCTCTTTCGCACTTTCAGAGGAGTCGCATGCGGAGTGCCATCATCGCTGCCGCCGCCGTTGCCGCGCTGGCTGGTTGTTCGTCGTACGACAGCGTGACGCAGCGTATCGCGCAGAGCATCACGCCCTATCGGATCACCGTCGTGCAGGGCAACTTCGTGTCGCAGGAGAAGGCCGCGCAGCTGCAGGCCGGCATGACGCGCGAGCAGGTCCGCGCGCTGCTCGGCACGCCGCTGCTGGCGGACATGTTCCATGCCGATCGCTGGGATTACCTCTTTTACTTCAAGCGCGGCTCGACGTCCGTCGTCCAGCAGCGCGATCTCGTGCTGACGTTCGCGAGCGATCGCCTCGCGAGCTGGACCGGCGCCGACAACCTGCCTTCCGAGCTCGACCTGCTGGCCGATATCGACGGCGACCGCGGCGGCAAGAAGGCGAAGGCCGCCGCCGAGGCGAAGCGGGCGGCCGAGGCGGCTGCCGCCGCGAGCGCCGCGCAGGCTGCCGAGGCCGCGAGCCCGTCCACCGGGCTGGCGTCCGGCGCGGTGGTCGACCAGGATGCGAACGCCCAGGCGGCGCGCGCGGCGAACCGCGCGACCAACCAGGTATCGGGGCAGGGCTCGGCCAGCCGCCGCTTCACGCCGTCCGCGCAGGCTTCGGGCGGCGCGCCGGTGCCGGGCGGCCAGCCGCCGGGCGCCGCGCCGGCAATCCAGCCGCAGTTCCAGTTCCACCGCCCGCCGCAGCCGAACGCGTCGAACGAAGCGGCGCCGCCGGTCGGCCCGCAAGGCTCCGACAACCTGCAGAACCAGCCGCTCACCGCGCCGGCCCAGTAAGCGTCCGGCGTGCGGAAACAGGGCGGCATGCGCCGCCCGCCTTTAGACCTGCCGTGTAGAAAGCCATGAAGATTGCGATTGCCGGTGCATCGGGCCGTATGGGCCGGATGCTGATCGAAGCCGTTCTCAACGATTCCGACGCGCAGCTCGTCGGCGCGCTCGACCGCGCCGGTTCGCCGTTCCTCGGCCAGGACGCGGGCGCGTTCCTCGGCAAGGAAACCGGAGTCAAGCTGACCGACGACCTCGATGCCGTGTTCGCGCAGGCCGACTACCTGATCGACTTCACGCGTCCGGAAGGCACGATCGCGCACGTCGCGGCCGCGCTGCGCCACGACGTGAAGCTCGTGATCGGCACGACCGGCTTCACCGCCGAGCAGAAGGCCGAGCTGCAGGCCGCGGCGGCCCGGATCGGCATCGTGTTCGCGGCGAACATGAGTGTCGGCGTGAACGTCACGCTGAAGCTGCTCGAATTCGCGGCGAAGCATTTCTCGCACGGCTACGACATCGAGATCATCGAGGCGCACCACCGTCACAAGGTCGACGCGCCGTCGGGCACCGCGCTGATGATGGGCGAAGCGGTGGCCGGCGCGCTCGGGCGCTCGCTGGAGGACTGCGCGGTGTACGGCCGCCAGGGCGTGACGGGCGAACGCGATCCGTCGACGATCGGCTTTGCGGCCGTGCGCGGCGGCGACATCGTCGGCGATCACACCGTGCTGTTCGCCGGCATCGGCGAACGGATCGAGATTACGCACAAGTCGTCGAGCCGCGTGTCGTACGCGCAGGGCGCGCTGCGTGCGGTCCGCTTCCTGTCGGCGCACGACGCCGGCCTGTTCGACATGCAGGACGTGCTCGGCCTGCGCTGACCCTCACGGGGAAACTCCGATGGCGATTCCCACCGGCGTTGTCCACTACCTCGAAAGCGGCGATGCGATCACGCACGCCGTCGCCTATGTGCTGCTGGCGATGTCCGTCGCCAGCTGGTGCTTTCTCCTCATGAAGGCCTGGCTGCTGGTCCGCGCGAAGCGGCAGGGGCCGCGCGCGCTCGCCGCGTTCTGGCGTGCGGCGTCGCTCGACGCGGGCATCGACGCGCTCGCCGGCGCCGATCGCGAGCGCGTGTTCGTGCCGCTCGCAGAAGCCGCGCGCGACGCGGCCGATCAACACGATCCGGCCGCGCTGGCCGCGCGCGTCGAGCGCAGCGAACGCGTGCTGCGCGCGCTGCGTCACGCGATGCTGCGCTCGCAGCGGCGTCTCGAGTTCGGTCAGGTGCTGCTCGCGTCAATCGGCAGCACCGCGCCGTTCGTCGGGCTGCTCGGCACCGTGTGGGGCATCTATCACGCGCTCGGCAGCATCGCCGCGAGCGGACAGGCGCAGATCGAGAACGTCGCGGGGCCGGTCGGCGAGGCGCTGATCATGACCGCGTTCGGGCTTGTCGTCGCGATCCCCGCGGTGCTCGCCTACAACATCCTCGGGCGGCTCGTGCGCCAGCTCGCCGAGGAACTCGACGGCTTCGCGCGCGACCTGCACGTATTCGTGTGCGCGCAGGGCGCCTGACGCGCAGCCGGGAGGAGCGACCATGGCATTCGGCGGACTGGAGCACCACAAGACATCGGCGCCGATGGCGGAGATCAACATGACGCCGCTGATCGACGTGATGCTCGTGCTGCTCGTCATCTTCATCATCACCGCGCCGCTGATGACGCACGCGATCCGGCTCGACCTGCCGAAGGTCGCGGCCGGCGTCGCGCGCGATACGCCGCAATCGGTCACGCTGTCGATCGACGACGCCGGCAAGCTGTATTGGGACGACACACCCGTCGCACTCGACGCGCTGCCGGCACGCTTTCAGGCCGCCGCCGCGGGCGCCGCGCCGCCCGAGCTGCGGCTGCGCGCGTCGCGCGCGACCCGCTACGACGTAATCGCGCAGGTGATGGGCGCGGCGCAGGCCGCGGGCCTCACGCGGATCGGCTTCGTCACCGACGTGCCGCCGGCGGGCGCCGCCGCGCCGGCCGCCGCGGGCGCGAAACCCTGACCTGCCGGCTGCCTGCGAGCCCGATGCAGGCAAGAATGCGCCGCAGCCCGCGACACCCGGCCGTACCGCCCGCCACGGACGGTATAATCGTCGTTTCCGCCCGGTTGGCAGGGTTTCGCCGGGTAACCTGGAGACCTTCCGGGTTACCCGGCGAATATCCGGAACCATGATGCAGGCTCGAGAACCGTGAGCCTGCTCCCGCCGCCGGGCTGCCCGATTTCGTCCACTTCCGCGTGCCCGCCTCGTGGCGCGCTGCTTAAAGCCTAGTCCGAACCACACCATGCACGAGAGATACGTACCCGCCGACGTCGAAGCCGCCGCCCAGGGCGACTGGCGCGCAGCCGATGCCTACAAGACGAGGGAAGATTCGCAGAAGCCGAAGTTCTACTGCGTGTCGATGCTGCCGTATCCGTCCGGCAAGCTGCACATGGGTCACGTGCGCAACTACACGATCAACGACGTGATGTACCGCTATCTGCGGATGAACGGCTACAACACGCTGATGCCGATGGGCTGGGACGCGTTCGGGATGCCGGCCGAGAACGCCGCGATGGCGAACGGCGTGCCGCCCGCGAAGTGGACCTACGACAACATCGACTACATGAAGGGCCAGATGCAGTCGATGGGCCTCGCGATCGACTGGTCGCGCGAAATCGCGACGTGCAAGCCCGACTACTACAAGTGGAACCAGTGGCTGTTCCTGAAAATGCTCGAGAAGGGCATCGCGTACAAGAAGACGGGCACCGTGAACTGGGACCCGGTCGACCAGACCGTGCTCGCGAACGAGCAGGTGATCGACGGCCGCGGCTGGCGCTCGGGCGCGCTCGTCGAGAAGCGCGAGATCCCGATGTACTACCTGCGGATCACGCAGTACGCCGATGAACTGCTGAACGATCTCGACGGCCTCGGCTGGCCCGAGCGCGTGAAGATCATGCAGCAGAACTGGATCGGCAAGAGCTTCGGCGTGAACTTCGGCTTCCCGTACGAACTCGATGGCGAGAAGGCGCTCCTGCGCGTGTTCACGACGCGTGCCGACACGATCATGGGCGTCACGTTCTGCGCGGTCGCGGCCGAGCACCCGCTTGCCACGCGCCTCGCGCAGGGCAAGCCGGAACTGCAGGCGTTCATCGACGAATGCAAGCGCGGCGGCGTGGCCGAGGCCGATGTCGCGACGATGGAGAAGAAGGGCGTCGCGACGGGCTTCTCGGTGTCGCACCCGCTCACGGGCGAGCCGGTCGAGGTCTGGATCGGCAACTACGTGCTGATGAGCTATGGCGAAGGCGCGGTGATGGGCGTGCCGGGCCACGACGAGCGCGATTTCGCCTTCGCAAAGAAGTACGGCCTGCCGATCAAGCAGGTGATTGCGAGCGAAGGGCAGACGTACTCGCTGGATGCCTGGCAGGAGTGGTACGGCGACAAGGAAACCGCGGTCTGCGTGAACAGCGGCAAGTACGACGGCCTGCGCTATGCGGATGCGGTCGACGCGGTCGCGGCCGACCTGAAGGCCGGCGGCTACGGCGACAAGCAGGTCACGTGGCGCCTGCGCGACTGGGGCGTGTCGCGCCAGCGCTACTGGGGCACGCCGATCCCGATCATCCACTGCCCGTCGTGCGGCGACGTGCCGGTGCCGGAGCAGGACCTGCCGGTCGTGCTGCCGGAAGATCTCGTGCCGGACGGCTCGGGCAACCCGCTCGCGAAGTCGGAAGCGTTCCTGAACTGCTCGTGCCCGAAGTGCGGCGCGGCCGCGAAGCGCGAGACCGACACGATGGATACCTTCGTCGATTCGTCGTGGTATTTCTCGCGCTACACGGCGCCGGACGCCGACACGATGGTCGACGCGCGCACCGATTACTGGATGCCGATGGATCAGTACATCGGCGGCATCGAGCACGCGATCCTGCACCTGCTGTATTCGCGCTTCTGGACCAAGGTGATGCGTGACCTCGGCCTCGTGAAGTTCGGCGAGCCGGCGAAGAACCTGCTCACGCAGGGGATGGTGCTGAACGAGACGTTCTACCGCGAAGACGCCTCCGGCAAGAAGACCTGGTACAACCCGGCCGACGTGACGGTCACGCACGACGACAAGGGCCGCCCGGTCGGCGCGACGCTGAACACGGACGGCCAGCCGGTCGTGCTCGGCGGCATCGAGAAGATGTCGAAGTCGAAGAACAACGGCGTCGATCCGCAGGTGCTGATCGACCAGTACGGCGCCGATACCGCGCGCCTGTTCACGATGTTCGCGGCGCCGCCCGAGCAGCAGCTCGAGTGGTCGGGCGCGGGCGTCGAAGGCGCGAGCCGCTTCCTGCGCCGCGTGTGGAGCTTCGGCGCGACGAACCGCGAGGCGCTCGCCGCGCGCGCGGGCTTCGACGCGGCCGCGCTCGGCGACGCCGACAAGGCGCTGCGCCGCGAAATCTACAGCGTGCTGAAGCAGGCCGATTTCGACTACCAGCGCCTGCAGTACAACACGGTCGTGTCGGCCGCGATGAAGATGCTGAACGCGATCGACGGCGCGAAGGGCGCGACGCCCGCCGTGCTGCGCGAGACGTACGGCGTGCTGCTGCGCGTGCTGTACCCTGTCGTGCCGCACGTCACGTTCGAGCTGTGGAAGGCGCTCGGCTACGCGGACGAATTCGGCCCGCTGCTCGACGCACCGTGGCCGAAGGTCGACGAGGCCGCGCTCGAGCAGGCCGAGATCGAGCTCGTGCTGCAGGTGAACGGCAAGGTGCGAGGCGCGCTGAAGGTCGCGAAGGACGCGAGCCGCGAGGCGATCGAAGCCGCGGCAGTGGCCGACGAAGCGTTCGCGAAGTTCAGCGACGGCAAGCCGGCGAAGAAGATCGTCGTCGTGCCCGGCCGCCTCGTGAACATCGTCGTCTGACGGCCATTGGCCGTCGGGCGCACACAGAAGGAGCGAAGGTGATCCGCAGATCGTTTTTGGGGCTCGTCGGCAGCGCGGTCGCGCTGTCGGCATGCGGTTTCCAGTTGCGTGGCCGGCAGGACTACGCGTTCAAGCGCCTGCTGGTGGCCGGCGCGCCGGCGCCCGTCGAGGCGCGGCTCGTGCGCCTCGTCGAGGCCGGCAGCGACACGAAGATCGTCAAGTCGATGGACGAAGCCGATGCCGTGCTGCGCATGTCCGAGTCGCGCGGGCAGAACACGCTGACGCTCAACAAGTACGGCTCCGCGCAGGAATATGCGCTCTACTACACGTTGAACTTCACGCTGACGAGCCAGGACGGCACGCTGCTGATCCCGCCGAGCGCGATCGCGCTGAACCGCGCGATGACGTACAGCGATCAGTACACCAACGCGAAGGCGCAGGAAGCCGAGATTCTGTACGCCGACATGCAGAACGACGCGGTCGACCAGCTGATGCGGCGTCTCGCGATCGTCCACTCGCTGACGCCGGCGCCGGAGGACGTGGTGCCGGGCGTCGCGCCGCGCGCGCCGCTACCGCCGCCGCCGCTGTGATCGCCGGCGCACGCACCGATGCAATTGCGACTTGATGCGCTGGAGCCGCACCTCGCGAAGGGGATGGCCGGGCTCTACACCGTCTACGGCGACGAGCCGCTACTCGCGCAGGAAGCGTGCGACCGCATTCGTGCGGCCGCGCGCGCGGCCGGCTTCACCGAGCGTTCGGTGCATACGGTCGAGCGCGGCTTCGACTGGAGCGTGCTGCTCGGCGCGACCCAGGCGATGTCGCTGTTCGGCGAGCGTCAGCTGATCGAGCTGCGCATTCCGTCGGGCAAGCCCGGCAAGGAAGGCGCCGATGCGCTGAAGACGCTCGCGGCGACCCCCAACCCCGACGCGCTGATGCTCGTCACGTTGCCGCGCCTCGACGCGGCAACGCAGAAATCCGCGTGGTTTACCGCGCTGCAGAACGGCGGCGTCGCGCTGAAGATCGATCCGGTCGAGCGCGCGGCGCTGCCGAACTGGATCGGCCAGCGTCTGTCGATGCAGGGCCAGCGCGTCGCGCCCGGCGACGACGGGCGGCGCGCGCTGCAGTTCATCGCGGAGCGCGTCGAGGGCAACCTGCTCGCCGCGCATCAGGAAATCCAGAAGCTCGGGCTGCTCTATCCGCAGGGCGTGCTGTCGTTCGAGCAGGTGCACGACGCGGTGCTGAACGTCGCGCGCTACGACGTGTTCAAGCTGAACGAGGCGATGCTCGCGGGCGACGCTGCCCGGCTCGCGCGGATGATCGACGGGCTGAAGGGCGAGGGCGAGGCGATCGTGCTCGTGATGTGGGCCGTCGTCGAGGAATTGCGCACGCTGCTGCGGATCAAGCGTGGCACGACCGCCGGCAAGCCGCTGGCCACGCTGCTGCGCGAGAACCGCGTGTGGGGCCCGCGCGAGCGGCTGATCGGCCCCGCGCTGAACCGCGTGTCGGAACCCGTGCTCGAGAAGGCGCTCGCGTTCGCCGCGAAACTCGACCGGCAGGTGAAGGGGCTGTCGGCGATCACGCCGGGCCGCCGCTCGCAGGACGATCCGCCGCCCGACCCGTGGGACGGCCTGTTCCAGCTCGCGATGACGGTGGCGGGCGCCCGCGGCGAGCGACCGCCGCCCGCGGGTCGCGTGCGGCGTTAAGCCCCGTCCGGGCCTTCAGCGCACGCATCGCAACCCGCTTACAATATTCGATAAGCCGGCGCGGCCGGCCTGCCGCCGCGCCTCACGCTTCCCCACGAATTCACGCCGCGCCAAGCGGCTCGCTTCTCGAGTCACACGATGGATATCGACCAGTACATGACGGACCTGGGCCGCCGTGCCCGGCACGCTTCCCGCGCGATGGCGCGCGCCAGCACGGCCGCGAAGAACGCGGCGCTCGACGCCGTGGCCCGCGCGATCGAGCGCGACGCGCAGGCGCTGAAGGATGCGAACGCACGCGACGTCGCCCGTGCCCGTGAAAAGGGGCTCGACGCGGCGTTCATCGATCGCCTGACGTTGTCCGACAACGCGCTGAAGACGATGGTCGAAGGTCTGCGCCAGGTCGCGTCGCTGGCCGATCCGATCGGTGAGATCGGCAACCTCAAGTACCGTCCGAGCGGGATCCAGGTCGGCCAGATGCGTGTGCCGCTCGGCGTGATCGGCATCATCTACGAGTCGCGCCCGAACGTGACGATCGACGCGGCCGCGCTGTGCCTGAAGTCGGGCAACGCGACGATCCTGCGCGGCGGCTCCGAGGCGCTCGAATCGAACGCGGCGCTCGCGAAGCTGATCGGCGAAGGGCTCGAGGCGGCCGGGCTGCCGCAGGATGCCGTGCAGGTCGTCGCGACCGCCGATCGCGCCGCGGTCGGCAAGCTGATCACGATGACCGACTATGTCGACGTGATCGTGCCGCGCGGCGGCAAGAGCCTGATCGAGCGCCTGATCAACGAGGCGCGCGTGCCGATGATCAAGCACCTCGACGGCATCTGCCACGTGTATGTCGACGATCGCGCCGATCTCGCGAAGGCGCTGACCGTGTGCGACAACGCGAAGACGCACCGCTACGGCACCTGCAACACGATGGAAACGCTGCTCGTGGCGAGCGGCATCGCGGCGACGCTGCTGCCGCCGCTCGGCAAGCTGTATCGCGACAAGCAGGTCGAGCTGCGCGTCGATGCGGCCGCGCGCGCGGTGCTCGCCGAAGCGGGCGTCGGCCCGCTCGTCGACGCGACCGACGAAGACTGGCACACCGAATATCTCGCGCCGGTGCTCGCGATCAAGGTCGTCGACGGCCTCGACGCCGCGATCGAGCACATCAATCACTACGGCTCGCATCACACCGATGCGATCGTCACCGAGGATCACGACCGCGCGATGCGCTTCCTGCGCGAAGTCGATTCGGCCAGCGTGATGGTCAACGCGTCGACGCGCTTCGCGGACGGCTTCGAATTCGGCCTCGGCGCCGAAATCGGCATCTCGAACGACAAGCTGCACGCACGCGGCCCCGTCGGCCTGGAAGGGCTCACGTCGCTGAAGTACGTCGTGCTCGGGCACGGCGAAGGCCGTCAGTAAAGCGAGGCGCACAACCGATGGCAATGCTCTGGGTCAAGACGTTCCATATCGTTCTGATCGCCGCGTGGTTCGCGGGGCTGTTCTACCTGCCGCGCATCTACGTGAACCTGGCCATGGAGACCGATCCGGCCGCGGTGCGGCGCCTGCTGCTGATGGCGCGCAAGCTGTTCCGCTTCATGACGATGATCGCGGTGCCGGCGCTGGCATGCGGGCTGTGGCTCTGGCTCGTGATTGGCATCGGCCAGGGGCAGGGCTGGATCCACGCGAAGGTGACGGTGGTGCTGCTGCTCATCGTCTACCACGCGTATTGCGGCCACCTGCTGCGCGTGTTCGAGCGCGGCGAGAACCGCCGCACCGACAAGTGGTATCGCGTGTTCAACGAGCTGCCGGTGCTCGGCATGCTCGCCGCGGTCGCGCTGGCCGTGATCAAGCCGTTCTGAACCCTGCCGGCGGCTCCGTCGACGAGCATGCCGGCAATCGATCGATGTACATGTGAAAACACGGCGTCCTTCGGGGCGCCGTTTTCATATGCGCATCGTGCGCGTCAATCTTTCGTCGGGTCGTCGATCCGGCGGCGCGTGATCGCCTCCTTCGCGCGGCCGACGCGCTCCATCAGCGCGGGCCCGCGCGACAGCGCGACGCCGACCGCGAGGATGTCGCCGATCGCGAGGTGCGACATCCGCGACGTCATCGGCGAGAACACGTCGGTTTCCTCGGCCACGTTCGACGCGAGGCTCACCGTCGCGAGTTTCGCGAGCGGCGAATGGCTCTGCGTGATCGCGACGACCTTCGCGCCGCACGCGAGCGCGGAGCGCGCGGCATCGACGATGTCGCGCGTGCGGCCGGTGTTCGAGATCGCGACGACGACATCGTGCGGCCCGAGCAGCGCCGACGACATCGAGAACGTGTGCGGGTCCGAATACGCGACGCTCGGCACGCCGAGCCGGAAGAACTTGTGCTGGATGTCCTGCGCGGCGATGCCCGACCCGCCGGCGCCGTAGAACTCGATGCGCGACGCGTTCGACAGCAGCGCGATCGCGTCGGCGACGCTGCCGGCCGACAAGCTGTTGCGCACCTCGATCAGCGCCCCGATCGTGCGGTCGAACACCTTGCCGATGATGCCGGGCGCGGGCTCGTCGGGCTCGACGTCGCGATACACCGACGACACGCCCGGCGCGACGCTCTGCGCGAGCCGGATCTTGAATTCGCGAAAGCCGCTGCAGCCGAGCGCCTGGCAGAAGCGCGCGATGGTCGGTTGGCTCACGCCCGCGCGGGTCGACAGCTCGGTCATCGCGAGGTCGAGCACCTCGCGCGGCGCGGCGAGGATGTAGTCGGCGAGCTTGCGCTCGGACGGGCGCAGTTCGGCGCGGATCGCTTCGATGCGAGGCAGCATGGGGCGGCGGATGGAAATGGGGTTCGGGTAGGGAGTGTATCGCAATCGAATTGTAGAAAATCTACATGAAAATGCTAGCTCCAATGCCGGTAATTTCTGCTTCTGTCGGGGTGGTGAATTAGGGTTTTCACTAGGTAAAGCCTTGCTGGTGGCGGGAATGTGGGTTGCACGCCGGTTGATCTGCATTGCGTCTATGTAGTTTTTCTACTAGACTTGCTTCGTTCGTTCGACGTACTCGACCGTCCCCACGATTCCAACCGCCGGTGTCGTCCGGCATACAGGAGCGCCCAGCATGACGTCGCTGCACCCCACTCTGGCGAAAGTCACCGAACGCGTGATCGCCCGCAGCCAATCGACCCGTTCCGCCTATCTGCAGCGCATCGACGGCGCGCAAGGCAAGTTCCCGGCGCGCGGCGCGCTGTCGTGCGCGAACCTCGCGCACGGCTTCGCGGGTCTCGAAGGCAGCGACAAGTTCCAGATCAAGGCGATCCGCGAGCCGAACATCGGCATCGTGTCCTCGTACAACGAGATGCTGTCCGCGCACGCGCCGTACAAGGATTTCCCCGACATCATCAAGGCCGCCGCACGCGAGAACGGCGGCGTCGCGCAGTTCGCGGGCGGCGTGCCGGCGATGTGCGACGGCGTCACGCAGGGCAACCCCGGGATGGAGCTGTCGCTGTTCTCGCGCGAGGCGATCGCGATGGGCACGGCGATCGCGCTCACGCACAACATGTTCGACGCGGCGCTCTGCCTCGGCATCTGCGACAAGATCGTGCCGGGCCTGCTGATCGGCGCGCTGCAGTTCGGCCACCTGCCGACCATCTTCGTGCCGGCCGGCCCGATGACGAGCGGCCTGTCGAACGACGACAAGGCGAAGATCCGCCAGCAGTTCGCGACCGGCCAGGTCGGCCGCGACGCGCTGCTCGAAGCCGAATCGGCCGCGTATCACGGCCACGGCACCTGCACGTTCTACGGCACCGCGAACAGCAACCAGATGCTGATGGAGCTGATGGGCCTGCACCTGCCGGGCTCGGCGTTCGTCCACCCGCACACGCCGCTGCGCGACGCGCTGACCGCCGAAGCCGCGCGCCGCGTGCTCGACCTGACGGTCGAGCGCGGCCAGTACACGCCGATCGGCCATGTGATCGACGAGAAGGCGATCGTCAACGGGATCGTCGCGCTGCTCGCGACGGGCGGCTCGACCAACCACACGCTGCACCTCGTCGCGATCGCGCGTGCGGCCGGCGTGCTGATCGACTGGAACGATTTCGACGAGCTGTCGGCCGTCGTGCCGCTGCTCGCGAAGATCTACCCGAACGGCAAGGCGGACGTGAACCATTTCCACGCGGCGGGCGGCGTTGCGTTCCTGGTGCGCAATCTGCTCGAAGGCGGGCTGCTGCACGAAGACGTGACGACGGTCGCCGGCAAGGGCCTGTCGCACTACACGAAGGAGCCGAAGCTGATCGACGGCAAGCTGACGTGGGTCGACGGCACGGCCGAGAGCCACGACACGAAGGTGCTGCGCGGCATTCGCGAGCCGTTCCAGCCGGACGGCGGCCTGCGCCTGATGCAGGGCCGACTCGGCCGCGGCGTGATCAAGATTTCGGCGGTCGCGCCCGAGCACCGCAAGGTGACGGCGCCCGCGATCGTGTTCGATTCGCAGGAAGCCGTGCAGGCGGCATTCGATCGCGGCGAGCTGAAGCGCGATTTCGTCGCGGTCGTGCGCTTCCAGGGCGCGCGCGCGAACGGGATGCCCGAGCTGCACCGTTTGACGCCGCTGCTCGGCGTGCTGCAGGATCAGGGCTTCCACGTCGCGCTTGTCACCGACGGCCGCATGTCCGGCGCATCGGGCAAGGTGCCGGCGGTGATCCACGTGTCGCCGGAAGCGCTGCTGGCCGGCCCGCTCGGCAAGGTGCAGACGGGCGACACGCTCGTGATCGACGCGGAAGCCGGCATCCTCGACATCGAGGTCGACGAGGCCGTGTGGCAAGCGCGCGCGGTCGCGCAGCCGCTGCACCAGGCCGACAACGAGACGGGTTTCGGGCGCGAACTGTTCGGCGTGTTCCGCGCGGCGGCCGCGCCGGCCGAGCAGGGCGCATCGGTTTTCGGGACGCTGGTCGGCGAAACGGCCGTCGGCGTCGCTGCATGAATTTCAAGGAGTGTCATCAATGAAGAGGATTGGCGAAATCGTGAAGCTGGGCCCGGTGATTCCGGTGCTCGCATTCGACTCGGTCGAGCAGGGTGAACACGTGTCCCGCGCGTTGCACGCGGGCGGCGTCAAGGTGCTCGAGATCACGCTGCGCACGCCGGCGGGCCTGGAGGCGATCCAGCGCGCGAGCCAGCTCGCGGAGGACATCGTCGTCGGCGTCGGCACGATCACGAAGCCCGAGCACTGCGCGCAGGCGAAGCGCGCGGGCGCGAAGTTCGGCGTGTCGCCGGGCCTGACGAAGGATCTGCACCTCGCGTCGCTCGACGCCGATCTGCCGCTGCTGCCGGGCGTGATGACGCCGAGCGACATCATCCAGGCGCTCGAATTCGGCTACGAGATCGTCAAGTTCTTCCCCGCGCAGCAGGCCGGCGGCGTGCCGATGCTGCAGGCGTTCCACGGCCCGTTCCCGGCGCTGAAGTTCTGCCCGACGGGCGGCATCACGGCCGAAAGCGCGCCGAGTTTCCTGAAGCTGCCGAACGTCGTGTGCGTCGGCGGCTCCTGGCTCACGCCGAAAGCCGCGCTCGCCGCGCAGGACTGGGCCGAGGTCACGCGCCTCGCGCAAACCGCGAGCCAGCTCCCCCGCTAAGACTTGTACGAAATGATCGTTTGGCCCTCGGTAAGCAAGCGCTTAGTGCTTGTTTTACCGAGGGTTTTTGCTGATGGAACCGGTTCTATCCGTGGGTCGCAAAGATAAGTAAAATTCAGCGTCCTCACGGGGGGGTACCCCCGTGTTTCGGAGACCTGCATAGCCGGGCATACTCGCAACACCTCGCCCGGTTCGAACAAATTCTAGGAGGAGTGCCACATGGGGGCTGTCCAAGGCAGCATGCTGCTCGTATTCACGCTGATCGCGATCGCCGCGCTGATCCTGATGATCGCGCGCTACAAGATCTACCCGTTCCTGGTGCTGATCATCGTTTCGCTGGGCCTCGGTCTCGTCGTCGGCATGCCGATGGACAAGATCGTCAAGTCGTTCGAAACGGGCACCGGCGGCACGCTCGGCCACATCGCGATCGTCGTCGGCCTCGGCACGATGCTCGGCAAGATGATGGCCGAATCCGGCGGCGCCGAACGGATCGCGACCACGCTGATCGACTGGTTCGGTGAAAAGAACATCCACTGGGCGATGATGTTCGTCGCGATCATCGTCGGCCTGCCGGTGTTCTTCGAAGTCGGCTTCGTGCTGCTGATCCCGATCGCGTTCAACGTCGCGAAGCGCACCGGCAAGTCGCTGCTCGTCGTCGGCCTGCCGATGGTGGCCGGCCTGTCCGTCGTGCACGGGCTGATCCCGCCGCACCCGGCCGCGCTGCTGGCCGTTCAGCAATACGGCGCCGATATCGGCAAGACGATCGCCTTCGGCCTGATCGTCGGCGTGCCGACCGCGATCATCGCCGGTCCGCTGTTCGCGCTGGCGATCTCGAAGTTCGTGAAGCTGCCGGAAAACAATCCGCTCGCCGCGCAGTTCGTCGATACGCACACGGAAGGCCGCAAGCGCGAACTGCCGAGCTTCGGCATCACGCTGTTCACGATCCTGCTGCCCGTCGTGCTGATGCTGGTCGGCAGCTGGGCCGACCTGGTGTTCGCGCCGAAGTCGCTGCCGAACAACCTGCTGCGCTTTGCCGGCAACTCCGACGTCGCGCTGCTGATCGCCGTGCTGGTGAGCTTCTTCACGTTCGGCAAGCTGCAGGGCTTCAACCGCGACCAGATCCAGAAGTTCTGCGGCGAGTGTCTGGCGCCGATCGCCGGCATCACGCTGATCGTCGGTGCGGGCGGCGGCTTCGGCGGCGTCCTGCGCGACAGCGGGATCTCGCAGCAGATCGTCGAGACCGCGAAGCACGCGCATCTGTCGCCGCTGCTGCTCGGCTGGTTCGTCGCGGCGCTGATGCGTCTCGCGACGGGTTCGGCGACGGTCGCGATGACGACGGCCTGCGGCATCGTCGCGCCGATCGCGGCGGCGTCCGGCGCGGCGGTCAGCCCGGAGCTGCTGGTGCTCGCGACGGGCTCGGGCTCGCTGATCTTCTCGCACGTGAACGACGGCGGCTTCTGGCTGATCAAGGAATACTTCGGGATGACGGTCGGTCAGACGTTCAAGACCTGGTCGCTGCTTGAAACCATCATCTCGGTGCTCGGTCTTAGCTTCACGCTGCTGCTGAGCCTGGTTTTGTAACAAAGGGGTAGTCAATGATTCTGATCGCAATGGGCGTGTCGGGCGCGGGCAAGTCGCGAATCGGCGAAATGCTGGCGGAACGCCTGTCGTGCAGCTATACCGATGGCGACGCGTTTCACAGCGCGGCGAACAAGGAAAAGATGCATCACGGCATTCCGCTGACCGACGACGACCGCTGGCCGTGGCTGCGCACGATCCGCGCGGCCATCGAGGAAAAGCAGCGCGCCGGCGAGACGGCCGTGTTCACGTGCTCGTCGCTGAAGCGGTCGTACCGCGACGTGCTGCGCGGCACCGACACCGACGTGCGGTTCGTGTATCTGAAGGGTTCGTTCGAGGTATTGCAGGAGCGCCTGAAGAGCCGCACCGGCCATTTCTTCGATCCGTCGCTGCTGAAGAGCCAGCTCGACACGCTCGAGGAGCCGGGCCCGGACGAAGCGATCGAGGTCAGCATCGAGTTGACGCCCGAACAGATCGTCGATGAAGTGATGGTGAAGATCGGCTTCGCGCAGCAGCACTGAGCGCGGTTTGCCGCAATCTTCATGAAAAAGGCGCCTTCGGGCGCCTTTTTCGTTGGCGGCGCGCGCCGGTCAGGCTGCGTGCGCGTGCCGCGCGATGCCGTCGAGCAGCACGTCGAGCATCGTGTCATGCACCACGGCCGGATCGAGCCGCGCATAGAGCGGCGCGGCCGACTTGACGAGCGGATGCGCGGTATCGGACAGCGCATCCATTTCCGCGAGCTCGACGTCGTTCGCGGGGCGCGTCAGGCCGCCGGCCTCGGCGGCGGCGAGCCCGATCACGCTCGCATACCAGCCGACGCACACGGCCGGCAGCGCGGTGCGCGCGATGCCGGCGTCGGCCAGCGCGCGATGCACGGCCTCGATGTGCGCGAGATCGGCCGGCCCCGTGCTCATGTGCCGCTGCAGCAGCGCGAACGCGGCCGGGTAGCGCAGCGCGAGCGCGCGGTACTGGCGCGCGAGATCGCGCAGCCGCTCGCGCCACGGCAGCGTGTCGTCGACCGGCACGAGCGAGCGCGACAGCGCATTCGCGATCGCACGGGTCAGGCCGTCCTTCGACTTGAAGTGATACAGCACGCTCATCGGGTCGCAACCGACCGACTGCGCGAGCTTGCGCACGCTGAACGCGGCTTCGCCGACCTCTTCGAGCAGCGCGAGCGCGGCCGCGACGATCGCATCCTTGTCGAGGCCGCGCGGGCCTTGGGCGGGTTTGTCTTTCATGGGGTGATGGTGGCGTGCGACTGTCAGCTTGACGAAAGCATATTCTACGCTGTAGAATTATTTCTGCGGTGTAGAAATTGGGTGTCCCGGCACCTTTCAATACGTGCTTTCGCACAGTCCCGGGATCCAGGCAGACACACACGTGCCTGCCGTCAACACGGGCCATCGCGCCCTTTATCTCGTTGACACCCAAGTGGAACCGGCTGCCCCACCCGCGAAGCCTCACGGCCCTTCGACTGGCGGCCCAAGACCATGCAAGTGCAATCATGACGACCTACAACAAACCCCTGATCCAGGGCGAATCGCGTTTCGACCAGACGCAACTGAACATCGAAAAGGACAACTGGAACTGGAGCGAGCCGTCCCGCTACGACGGCGAGCGTCCGGCCAACTGGTACGAGGCGTCGCTGTCGCGCCATGAAAACAGCGCGCCGCTCGCGCACGACGCCGTGTGCGACGTGCTGGTGATCGGCTCGGGGCTGCTCGGCGCATCGGCCGCGCTGCATCTCGCGGAAGCGGGCGTCGACACGATTCTCGTCGACAAGCATCACGTCGGCTCCGCGGCGTCGGGCCGCAACGGCGGCCAGCTCACGCCGGGCCTCGCGCGCTGGGAAGCCGCCGACATGATCGACTACCTGTCGCACGACGATGCGAAGCGGCTGTGGCGCTTCGCGTCGACCGAATCGATGGACCTGATCGATGAAATCGGCGCACGTTACGCGCTCGACCTCGATCGCAAGCGCGGCCACGTGACGGCGGCGGTCCACCCGGGCCACATGAGCGCGCTGCTCGACGGCGCGGACGCCCGCCGCCATCTCGGCGACGCCGGCGTGACGCTCGTCGGCCGCCATCAGCTGCACGACGAATACGTGCGCTCGGGCCTGTATCACGGCGCGGCGATCGACGCGCTCGGCGGCCAGCTTCATCCGCTCGCGCTGGTGCGCGGCCTCGTGCACGGCTTCCAGTTGAACGGCGGCGCGCTGTACGAGGGCACCGAGGTGCTCGAGCTCGACGAAACGCCCGCGGGCGTCGTCGCGACGACGCCGGGCGGCACGATCACCGCGCGTCGCGGCGTCGTGCTCGCGCTGCACAACACGACGTTCCGGCTGCTGGATGACGGCGGCGCGACCACCGTGCCGTTCTTCACGTATGTGAGCGTGACGGCGCCGCTCGACGTCGATGTCGCGACGCTGATGCCGGCCGGCATGCCGGTGTACGACACGCAGTTCCAGATCGACTACTACCGGCCGGTGCGCGGCAACCGCCTGCTGTTCGGCGGGCAGGGCACCGGCTCGTGCTGGGCGCAGCAGGACGTCAACGCGTACCTGCTGACGCGGCTGAACACGGTGTTCCCGCAGCACGACGGCCGCTTCGCGCTCGACTACTGCTGGAGCGGCGTCAGCGACTTCACGCTGAACGGCGCGACCGACAGCCGCAAGACCGACGGCCGCGTGCCGATGTACATGGTGCAGGGCTGGAGCGGGCACGGCGTCGCGCAGACGGTGCGGATCGGCAAGGCGATCTGCGACGATTTCGTCGGGCGCAACGACGACTTCTCGATGCTGACCGGCATCGACCATCGCGAGATTCCGCTCGGCCGGCAGTTGTCGCCGATCGCGATTCCGGCCGCGAAGGCGGCGATGAGCGTGATGAGCGCGCTGAATCCGGGGCGGATGATCTCGTTCTGAGGCACCGGTGTTCCGACGCGCTGGCCGCGCGCCGGCCGCCAACGAAAAAGCCCGATGCGAACTTGCTCGCATCGGGCTTTTTTTCCGTCCGGCGACGGCGGCGCTTACGCGATCCGCTTCGAGAGTTCGACGGCCTTGCCGATGTACGACGCAGGCGTCATCGCGAGCAGGCGATCCTTTGCGTCCTGCGGGATCGCCAGCGTGCCGACGAATTCCTGCAGCGCTTCGCGCGTGATGCCCTTGCCGCGCGTCAGTTCCTTCAGCTGCTCGTACGGGTTCTCGATGCCGTAGCGGCGCATCACCGTCTGCACCGGCTCCGCGAGCACTTCCCAGCAGTTGTCGAGATCTTCGTTCAGGCGCTGCGGGTTCACTTCGAGCTTGTCGAGGCCGCGGATCAGCGAGTCGTACGCGAGCAGCGAGTAGCCGAGCGCGACGCCCATGTTGCGCAGCACCGTCGAGTCGGTCAGGTCACGCTGCCAGCGCGACACCGGCAGCTTGTCGGCGAGGTGGCGCAGCGTCGCGTTCGCGAGGCCGAGGTTGCCTTCCGAGTTCTCGAAATCGATCGGGTTGACCTTGTGCGGCATCGTCGACGAGCCGATCTCGCCGGCCTTCGTCTTCTGCTTGAAGTAGCCGACCGAGATGTAGCCCCACACGTCGCGGTCGAGGTCGAGCAGGATCGTGTTCGCGCGAGCGACCGCGTCGAACAGCTCGGCCATGTAGTCGTGCGGCTCGATCTGGATCGTGTACGGGTTGAACGTCAGCTTCAGGCGGTTCTCGATCACGTCGCGCGAGAACGCTTCCCAGTCGAATTCCGGATATGCGGAGAGATGCGCGTTGAAGTTGCCGACCGCGCCGTTCATCTTGCCGAGGATCTCGACCTTCTCGATGCGCGCGATCGCGCGCGCGAGGCGCGCGGCGACGTTCGCGAGTTCCTTGCCGAGCGTCGTCGGGCTGGCCGGCTGGCCGTGCGTGCGCGACAGCATCGGCTGCTCGGCGTGCGCGTGCGACAGCGCGACGAGGCGCTGGTGGACCGTGCGCAGCGCCGGCAGGATCACGTGTTCGCGCGCGCCGGCGAGCATCATCCCGTGCGACGTGTTGTTGATGTCTTCGGACGTGCACGCGAAGTGGATGAATTCGCTGGCCTTTTCGAGCTCGGCCTGGCCCTTGACCGATTCCTTCAGCCAGTATTCGACGGCCTTCACGTCGTGGTTCGTCACGCGCTCGATTTCCTTGATGCGGGCGGCGTCGTGCGCGGTGAAGCGCTCGGCGAGCTGCAGCAGGAATTGCTCGGAGGCGTCGGAGAAGCGCGGGACTTCCGCGAAGCCGGCGCGCGACAGCGCGATCAGCCAGTGCACCTCGACGGTGACGCGGTGGCGCATGAAGGCGGCTTCGGAGAGCCAGTCGCGCAGTGCTTCGGTCTTGCTGGCGTAGCGGCCGTCGATGGGCGAGAGCGCGGTGAGGGCGAAAAGCGTATCGGGACGAGTGTCGGACATGATCGGGCGGGGCCTTGGAGCCGGGGCGAACGAGGGGGAGGAGAATCCGGCATTTTACCATTGGCGCGGGTCGATTCCGGCCGAACTGGTCCGGCCGGCCCTGCTGCGGGCGATCGGCGTGCACCCGGCGGCCGGCCGTCGCGCATCCGGCCTGGCGGCGGGCGCCTGGGCCGGCTCGCCGGGTCCGCCTGTCACACCGCCGCCGCCCGCCGCCGCCCGCCGACCCAACCGCCGGCCACCCCGCCGGCCACCCCGCCGACCACCCCGCCGGCCACCCCGCCGACCACCCCGCCGACCACCCCGCCGACCACCCCGCCGACCACACCGCCGGCCCACACCCGCCCGCCGGTAGAATGCAGGCTTCTTCCCGACCGCCGCCCGCCGCGCCCCGCCTGCATGGAACTGAAATGGCTCGAAGACTTCGTCTCGCTCGCGGAAACGCGCAGCTTTAGCCGGTCCGCCGAACTGCGGCACGTGTCGCAGCCCGCGTTCTCGCGGCGCATCCAGGCGCTGGAAGCCTGGCTGGCGACCGAACTGATCGACCGTTCGGTCTATCCGACGCGGCTCACGCAGGCCGGCCAGATCTTCTACGAGCAGGCACTGACGATGCTGTCGCAGGCGCACGAGGCGCGCACGCTGCTGCGCGGCCACGTCGGCGCGCCGGTGCCGACGATCGAGTTCGCGGTGCCGCACACGCTGTCGCTCACGTATTTCCCGCGCTGGCTGCAGCGGATCGAGGCGAAGATGGGGCAGGTCCACACGCGGCTGCGCGCGCTGAACGTGCACGATGCCGTGCTGTCGCTCGTTGAAGGCGGCCGCGATCTCGTGATGGGTTACCACCACCCGAGCCACCCGGTCGCGCTCGACCCGGCGCGCTACGACATGCTGGTCCTCGGCAGCGAGCCGATCAGCGCGTTCTCGGCGCCGGGCCGCGCGGGCCGGCCGCGCTACACGCTGCCGGGCACGGCCGATGCGCGCGTGCCGTACCTGTCGTATACGCCGAACGCGTATCTCGGCCGGATGACCGAAGTCATCGTTGCGAACGCACCGACGCGGCTGTTCCTCGATCGCGTCTACGAAACCGACATGGCCGAAGGGCTGAAGGCGATGGCGCTCGCGGGCCACGGCGTCGCGTTTCTGCCGCACAGCGCGGTCGAGGACGCGGTGGCCGGCGGCCGGCTGATCCGGCTCGACCGTTCCGCGCGCGGCGGCGCGCATCCGTACACGCTGACGATGGAGATTCGCCTGTACTGCGACAAGCTCGCGCTGCAGGGCGACGATCCGCGCCAGAAACTGGTGCGCGCGTTGTGGGAGGTCGTGCGCGACGAATTGCGCGACACGGCCGAATGACGGGATCGAGCACGGCCGCGCGCGGCTGACGACGAGCTTGCCGCGCCTGTCGGACGGCTGTCCGGCGGGCGTCCCGCATATTGCACCAACGATTTTCGCGCAACGCGATGCACGACCGATCGCGGGCGTTCTTGCCCAAATCGACCATGGATTTGCGAAAAATCCCGATCATGCAAGAAACGCATAATCGAATAAGCAAACGGCATTGGATAAAAAAAATGGGTTTTTCGACAATGTGCGCAATCCGTTGAACGTTGGAGCATCCATGTCTTCGCAACTGCAGTCCATCCCGTCCTACCTGCACGCCGACGATCTCGGCCCGTGGGGCAACTACCTTCAGCAGGTCGATCGCGTCGCGCCGTACCTCGGTTCGCTGTCGCGCTGGCTCGAAACGCTGAAGCGTCCGAAGCGCATCCTGATCGTCGACTGCCCCATCGAGCTCGACAACGGCACCGTCGCGCACTTCGAAGGCTATCGCGTGCAGCACAACGTGTCGCGCGGTCCGGGCAAGGGCGGCGTGCGCTACCACCAGGACGTGACGTTGTCGGAAGTGATGGCGCTGTCGGCATGGATGTCGGTGAAGAACGCGGCCGTGAACGTGCCGTACGGCGGCGCGAAGGGCGGCATCCGCGTCGACCCGCGCAAGCTCTCGCGCGGTGAGCTCGAGCGCGTGACGCGTCGCTACACCAGCGAAATCGGCATCATCATCGGACCGAACACCGACATTCCGGCGCCGGACGTCAACACCAACGAACAGGTGATGGCGTGGATGATGGATACCTACTCGATGAACCAGGGCCAGACGTCGACCGGCGTCGTGACCGGCAAGCCGATCTCGCTCGGCGGTTCGCTCGGCCGCAAGGAAGCGACGGGCCGCGGCGTGTTCGTCGTCGGCTGCGAAGCGGCGAAGAAGAAGGGCCTCGAAATCGAAGGCGCGCGCATCGCTGTGCAGGGCTTCGGCAACGTCGGCGGCATCGCGGCGAAGCTGTTCCAGGAAGCGGGTGCGAAGGTGATCGTGGTGCAGGATCACACGGGCACGATCTACCGGCCGGCCGGCCTCGATTCGAACAAGCTGCTCGACCACGTGGCACGCACGGGCGGCGTCGCGGGCTTCGAAGGCGCCGAGCCGATGCCGAACGACGAGTTCTGGACGGTCGAGACGGACATCCTGATCCCGGCGGCACTGGAAAACCAGATCACCGAGAAGAACGCATCGAAGATCCGCACGAAGATCATCGTCGAAGGCGCGAACGGCCCGACGACGACGGCGGCCGACGACATCCTGAGCGCGAACGGCGTGCTCGTGATCCCGGACGTGATCGCGAATGCGGGCGGCGTGACCGTGTCGTACTTCGAGTGGGTGCAGGACTTCTCGAGCTTCTTCTGGACGGAAGACGAGATCAACCACCGTCTCGAGCGCGTGATGCGTGAAGCGTTCGCCGGCGTGTGGGCGGTTTCGGAAGAGCACAAGGTGTCGGTGCGTACGGCGGCGTTCATCGTCGCGTGCAAGCGCATCCTGATGGCGCGCGAAATGCGCGGCCTGTACCCCTGATCGGGCGTCGCCGATCGGCCATTGCCGATCGGCGATCGGTTGACTACGATCACAGCGTGACGCAATCCACCGATTGCGTGCATGATCCCTCGCGGGCGGTGCCGAATCCGGCACCGCCCGCGCGTGCATTCATGCGTCACAAGCGCGCCCGAAGCCGGGAGGAAGGCTTCGTACAGGGCGATTCGTAGTGCGGTAAACAACCAGTTCTTTCAAAAATATTACTTTGATACACTGGCGCGGGTTTTAGCAAAGGAGATGACCAAAATGAAATACCACAAGGCAGTCCTGATGGTCGCGGCGCTGTGCGCGTTCGCGAGCGGCGCGCATGCACAGGAGACCGGCACGCTGAAGAAGATCAAGGACACGGGCGTGATCGCGCTGGGGCACCGCGAATCGTCGATCCCGTTCTCCTACTATGACCAGAACCAGCAGGTCGTCGGCTATTCGCGCGAATTCCAGATGAAGGTCGTGGACGCGGTGAAGAAGAAGCTGAGCCTGCCGAACCTGCAGGTCAAGAACATCCCGGTCACGTCGCAGAACCGCATCCCGCTCGTGCAGAACGGCACGGTCGACATCGAGTGCGGCTCGACGACCAACAATACCGAGCGTCAGCAGCAAGCCGCGTTCTCCGACACGATCTTCGTGATCGGCACGCGCCTGATGACGAAGAAGGATTCGGGCGTGAAGGACTTCGCCGACCTGAAGGGCAAGACGGTCGTGACCACCGCCGGCACGACGTCCGAGCGCCTGCTGCGCAAGATGAACAACGACAAGCAGCTCGGCATGAACATCATCAGCGCGAAGGATCACGGCGACTCGTTCAACACGCTCGAGTCGGGCCGCGCGGTCGCGTTCATGATGGACGACGCGCTGCTCGCGGGCGAGCGCGCGAAGGCCAAGCAGCCGGGCGAGTGGGTGATCGTCGGCACGCCGCAATCGGAAGAGGCTTACGGCTGCATGATGCGCAAGGGCGATACCGACTTCAAGAAGGTGGTCGACGACGCGATCTCGCAAGTCGAGAAGTCGGGCGAAGCCGCGAAGATCTACGCAAAGTGGTTCGAGAGCCCGATTCCGCCGAAGGGGCTGAACCTGAACTTCCCGCTGTCCGATTCGATGAAGAAGCTGTACGCGAACCCGAACGACAAGGCGCTCGACTGACCACACGGACGTTGACGCAGTAATGACGCTACTGAAACGGAAGAGGCCATGCTTCTTCCGTTTCTTTTTGCTGGAGTCTTGCCTATGTCTTACCACTGGAACTGGGGCATCTTCCTGAGCCCCGTCTCGACCGGCGAGCCGACGACTTATTTCGGATGGCTGATGTCGGGCTTCTGGGTGACGATCGAAGTGTCGCTCGTCGCCTGGGTCATCGCGCTGATCGTCGGTTCGCTATTCGGCGTGCTGCGCACGGTGCCGAACAAATGGCTGTCCGCGATCGGCACCGTCTATGTGTCGATCTTCCGGAACGTCCCGCTGATCGTGCAGTTCTTCATCTGGTACCTCGTCGTGCCCGAGCTGCTGCCCGCGTCGGTCGGCACCTGGATCAAGCAACTGCCGCCGACCACGCAGTTCTTCACCGCGTCGATCGTCTGTCTCGGCCTGTTCACCGGTGCGCGCGTGTGCGAACAGGTGCGCTCGGGCATCAACGCGCTGCCGAAGGGCCAGCGCGCGGCCGGCCTCGCGATGGGCTTCACGCAATGGCAGACGTACCGCTACGTGCTGCTGCCGGTGGCCTACCGGATCATCGTGCCGCCGCTCACGTCCGAGTTCCTGAACATCTTCAAGAACTCCGCCGTCGCGTCGACGATCGGCCTGCTCGACCTGTCCGCGCAGGCGCGCCAGCTCGTCGACTACACCGCGCAGACCTACGAGTCGTTCATCGCGGTGACGCTCGCGTACGTGGTCATCAACCTCGTCGTGATGTCGTTCATGCGCTGGATCGAAGGCCGTACGCGGCTGCCCGGCTACATCGGAGGCAAGTGATGCATCAGTTCGACTGGAGTAGTATTCCCGGCGCGATGCCGACGCTGTGGTCCGGCGCGATCGTCACGTTCAAGATCACGCTGATCGCGATCGTCGTCGGTATCGTCTGGGGCACGCTGCTGGCGCTGATGCGGCTGTCCGGCGTGAAGCCGCTCGCGTGGTTCGCGAAAGCGTACGTGACGGTGTTCCGCTCGATCCCGCTCGTGATGGTGCTGCTGTGGTTCTTCCTGATCGTGCCGCAGGTGCTGCAGGGCGTGCTCGGGCTGTCGCCGACGATCGACATCCGGCTTGCGTCGGCGATGGTCGCGTTCTCGCTGTTCGAAGCCGCGTATTATTCCGAGATCATCCGTGCCGGCATCCAGGCGGTGCCGCGCGGGCAGATGAACGCCGCGTTCGCGCTCGGCATGAACTACGCGCACGCGATGCGCCTCGTGATCCTCCCGCAGGCGTTCCGCGCGATGGTGCCGCTGCTGCTCACGCAGGCGATCGTCCTGTTCCAGGATACGTCGCTCGTGTACGTGATCAGTCTCGCGGACTTCTTCCGCACGGCCGCCAACGTCGGCGATCGCGACGGCACGACCGTCGAGATGGTCCTGTTCGCGGGTGCATGCTATTTCGTGATTTGCTCGGTGGCGTCTGCCCTCGTCAAAGGTCTCCAGAAAAAGGTCACAAGATGATTTCCATCAAGAACGTTTCGAAGTGGTACGGCCAGTTTCAGGTCCTCACCGATTGCACGACCGAGGTGAACAAGGGCGAAGTGGTCGTCGTGTGCGGTCCGTCGGGCTCGGGCAAGTCGACGCTGATCAAGACCGTCAACGGCCTCGAGCCGTTTCAGCAGGGCGAGATCCTCGTGAACGGCCAGTCGGTCGGCGATCGCAAGACGAACCTGTCGAAGCTGCGCTCGAAGGTCGGGATGGTGTTCCAGCATTTCGAGCTGTTCCCGCACCTGTCGATCACCGAGAACCTGACGCTCGCGCAGATCAAGGTGCTCGGCCGCGGCAAGGACGAAGCGAACGAGAAGGGCATGAAGCTGCTCGATCGCGTCGGCCTGAAGGCGCATGCGCACAAGTTTCCGGGGCAGCTGTCGGGCGGCCAGCAGCAGCGGGTCGCGATCGCGCGTGCGCTGTCGATGGACCCGATCGCGATGCTGTTCGACGAACCGACGTCCGCGCTCGATCCGGAGATGATCAACGAAGTGCTCGACGTGATGGTCGAGCTCGCGCAGGAAGGGATGACGATGATGGTCGTCACGCACGAAATGGGCTTCGCGAAGAAGGTCGCCCATCGCGTGATCTTCATGGACAAGGGCGCGATCGTCGAGGACGACCGCAAGGACGATTTCTTCTCGAATCCGAGGTCGGATCGCGCGAAGGACTTCCTCGCGAAAATCCTGCACTGAGCGTTCGTGCATCGCGCGCCTCGTGTGCGCGAATGCGGAAAACCGCCCGGCCGAACGCCGGGCGGTTTTTTTTCGTCGGCAGCCGGCCAACGGCCGGCTTCGCGTCGCGCGTTACCAGCTGTAGCGGTAACCGACCTGCCCGGTGACGCCGCGCCGGTAATCGCCACCGAGGTTGCGCGCATATTTCACGTTCGCGTACAGCTCGCCCGACTTGCCGAAGCCCGCGGTCACGCCAAGGCCCAGCTCGTACCAGGTGCGGCCGAGGTGCGTCGCGAACGGCGTGCCGCCGACGACCGTCTGGCCCGGCGACAGGAAGTCGTGCAGCACGTCGGCCGTGAAGTACGGCGTCGCGGCGCCGCCGCCCGCGTTCGCGTCGAGGTTCGGCCGGAAGATCCGCACGCCGACGCGCCCGCGCAACGCGTTCGTCGTCGTGCCCGATACGGCAGATACGTTGTCGTTGAACCCGTTCAGTTTCAGGTACTGGTACATCAGCTGCGCCTGCGGCTCGACCGCGATCGGCGTGCCGCCGATCCCGAACGGCTTGCCGACTTCCTGCGACAGCGCGATGCCGAAGCCGTTCTGCGACGCCTCGTTGCCGTAGCTGTCGCGATACCGGTTGCCGTAGTGCGTGACCTGGCCGACGCTGTCGAAGTAGGTGCCGTCGGCCAGGTAGCGCGTCCAGTAGCCGCCGACGCTCTGCGCGTGCATCTCGACCGAGCCCGTCGACGTCGACAGGCCCGGCGTATCGGTACGCGCGATGTCGTCGAAGCTCGCGTTCGCGACGCCGATGCTCGCCGTCACGCCCGCATGCGTGCTGCCGCCGCCCGCAGCCTGCTCGAGCGTCCAGTCCTTGCCGAACTGCGCGAAGAACGTGCGCTCGTCGGCCGCGAAGCGGCCCGCGTTCGCGTCGAGGCTCTGTCCGCCGATGCGGCCCCACACGCCGTCGCGGTTGCCCGGCGCCTGCTTCTCCAGGTTGTAGATATCGCCGACGCGTTCGTGCAGCTTGCCGAGCGTCGAAAAGCCGTAGTCGGCGTTCAGCAGCGGCGTCATCGCATAGCCTGTGACGCCCGGGCGATACGCGAGATTGCCGCCGTTGCCGTTGCCGTTGCCGTTACCGTTACCGTTACCGTTGCCATTGGCGTTGCCGGACGGATGAATCGCATCGTCAGGATCCGTCGGGTCGAGTTGCGAGCGCAGGTACCAGCCGTTCGCATCGCTCTGTCCGCCGCGATAGAGCCGGTATTCGTATGCGCCGGCCTGCACCGGCCCCGCGAGATGGAACGCCGACGCGGCGGTCGTGCCGCCGTTGGCCGTGACGACCACCGGAATCCCGTCGCCGGTCGTCTGCGCGCCGGTGCCGGCCGTGTTCGCGATCTTTAGCCCCGTCGTGCCGCTCGCGGTGCCGCCGTTCACGATCAGCCGGTCGGTCGGCGACGCATCCGCGCCGAGGTAGGTGTTCAGCGCGATCGTGCCGCCGTAGCCGACGTAGCTGCCGGTCGTCAGCGTCCGGTAGCTGCCTGCCGCCGTCGGCGTGCCGGACGGGGCGGCGAATGCAACGAGGCCCGCGTTGTTCAGGCTGCTCAGCACGGAGCTGCCGGTCATGCGCCACGTGCTCGTGCCGTCGACGGTCAGCGCGACCGGGTCGATCTTGCCGGTGAGCGTCGTGCCGTTCGCCAGGTGCACGTCGCCGGTGCTCGACGCGTCGGAGACGATGTCGCCGCTCAGGTTGACCGCCGACGCGTTGAAGGTCGCCGTGCTGCCGTTCGCGAGGTCCAGCAGCGTGCCGTTGCCGGCCGTCACGACGGTGCCGTTGCGCACCGCGATGTCGACCGTACCGCCGCGTGCGGCGAACGCCGGCCCGGCGACGGACGCGACGCTGCCGCCGTCGACGAGCACCGCGCTCGTCGCGCCGGACGCGAGCGTGTCGGTGCTCAGCACGCCGGCGGTCGCGCCCTTGAGCGTCGTGCCGGTCAGCGCGAGCACGCTGCCGCTGTCGACGTTCGCGCCGCTGCCGGCCGCGCTCGCGATCGACGAATCCGTGTCGCCGATGCGGCCGCCGTTCTGCGCGACGAGGCCGTCGGCCGCCGCACCCGCCGTGGAGACCTTCGCGCCCGACAGCCACGCGCTCGCGCCGCTGCCGGCGACGATCGCGTGCGCGCCGGCGCCCGTCGTCGCGACCGTCGTGCCGTTGGCCGCGAGCGTCGAATCCGTGCCCGCCACCACGAGGCCGCGTGCGTTGTCGCCGGCGGTGCGCGCGACGGTCGCCGCATCGGTCGCGATGCGCGCGCCGGCGCCCGTCGACGACAGCCCGTCGGCGCCGTTGCCGGTCGTGCCGATCTGCGTACCCGAAAGCGCGATCGTCGTGTTCGTGCCGAGGTTGTCGATGCCCTTGCCGGCGCCGCCCACCGCGATCGACGTCGCGCCGGCCGCGATCCCGCCGTCCGCGACGCTCGAATCGACCCGCACGCCGTCGGCGCTGCCGTTGGCGATGACCGTGCCCGCGCCCGACAGCGCGACCGACGCGCCCGCGCCGGTCAGGTGCACGCCCGCGACGCCGTCGTCGGCCTCGATCGTGCCTGCGTTGGCGAGCGTCGCCGACGCACCCTGCACGAGCGCGCCCGTGCCGTTCGACACGCGGATCGCCGACGCGTTGTTCACCGTGCCGAGCGGGCCGATCACGACGCCCGTCGAGCCGGCGCCGGTCAGCAGCACCGAGCCGCGGTTCTCGAGCGTGCCGAGGTTGCGCGCGACGAAACCCGTCACGCCCGCGCTCGACGAGGTGACCGCGGCAGCGTTGGCCAGCGTCGTCGCGACCGGCGCACCAGCATTCGCGCCGGCGAGGTCGTGCGCCTGGCCGTCGACGACACCCGCCATCGCGCCGGCTGCATTCAGGTTGATCGTCGCGCCGGCGTCGATCGAGCCCTGCGCGCCGCCTTCGACCGCCACCGCGATGCCGTTCGCGCCGTTGACGTTGTAGGTGGCGTTGCCGGTCGACAGCGTCGTGCCGGCGCCGGTCGCGAGCACGCCGCGCGCACGCTGGCCGGTCACGTCCGTCGTCAGCGCGCCGGCGGCCGACGCGCCCGTATAGGCCGCGCCGCCTGCGATCCGGAACAGCGTCGAATCGTCGGTATCGACGCTCAGGTGCTGCGCGGCGACGTTGATCCTCGAGCCCGCGCCATACGCATAGAAGCCGATCTGGTTCGTGCCCGACATGAAGCGGGGCACCGCGTTCGCGCCGACGTCGATGGTCGCGCCCGAGCGCGCATGGACGCCGATCGCGCCGTTGCCCGTCAGATTCAGCGCGCCGTCGACCGTGGCCTGCGCGCGCGACCCTTCGGCCCACACGCCGTAGTTGCGCGTGTCCGATGCCGGGTCGAGCCCGCCGGCCACGTTGATCGTGCCGGTCGACGTCGCGGCCGTCGCCGTCGAGGTGCCGACCACCATGATGCCGATCCCGTTCACGCCGTTCAGCGTGATCGTGCCGGTGTTGGTGACGTTCGCGGCCGAATTGGCCGCGAGCATGCCGACGTTCGCGAGCGGCGTGCCGGGCGCCGCGCCGTTCACGACGATCGAGCCCGCGTTGCGCAGCGTGCCGGAGGACGAGCCGACGCTCGCCATCCCGGCGCCGTTCTGCGTCTGCGAGCCGATCACGATCGAGCCGAGGTTGCTGGCCGTGCCCGACGCGCCGAGCAGGATCCCGTACGCGCGCGCGGACAGCGCGACGTCGTTCGCCGCTGCGCCCGGCGCGTACTGGGCCGCGCGGCCGAGCTCGATCGTGCCGCCGGCCTCGTTGGTGAAGGTGCCGCCGGCCGCGAAGCCGCCGATCACCTGGCTGTCGAGCGTCGTCGCGTTGACGCCGACGTTGATCGTGCCGGCGTTCGACGCATTCGCGCCGCCCGTCACGCCCACCGCGTAGTTCTGCAGGTCGGGGCGGTTGCCGTCGAGCGTCCACGCGCCGACGTTCATCACGCCGTTGTTCACGAACGTCGTGCCCGTGCCGCTTGCGTAGACGCCGTTGCCCTCGGTGTACGCGTGGAATCCGAAGTTGTCGGGCGGCGTGCTGCTGCTCGTGTCGACGTTGTCGCCGGACGCGTAGCCGGCCGAGATCACGCCGTTGTTGACGCCGCTCGCGCCGCTGAGCAGGCGCACCAGCGTGAAGTCGCCGGACAGGCGGCCGTCGTTGACGAAGTGCGCGCCGTTTTCCGCGAGGACGGCCGAACTCGATTCGACCGTGTTGGTGCCGCGAAAGTCGATCTGGCCGTCCTTGCCGATCTGCAGCGTCGCGTTCGCGCCCGTGCCGTGCATCACCGACAGATGGTCGATCGGCAGCGTGTTCTTGTCGCCGGCCGACACGTTGTTCGCGTACTGGAAGGTTTCCTGCGTGAAGGAGACGGCCTGGCCGAACGCGGTGTCGTACGCGGCTTGCGAGCCGAGCGCGCCGCTGCGCACGGCGCGCGCGAGGAAATCGTTGTACGCGGCGAGCGACGCGGCGTCGCTCACCGTCCACGTGCTGCCGTCGAACGCGGTGAAGGTGCCCGCATAGGTCGGCACGTCGAGCTGGACCTGGCCGACGGCGCCGCCGCTCGCGAGATAGTCGCCGGTGCCGAGCCAGATCTGGTTGCGCGAATTCCAGTTGACGACGCTCTTTGCCGAGCCGGTGCCGTCCGCGAAGGTCAGGTCGGTCTGCTTCGGCGCGATCGAGATCGCGTTGCCGGCCGCGTCGGGCGCGTTCGCCGGATTGCCGATCGACACGTTCAGCGTGCCGCCGGTGCTGTCGACGGTGCCGAGCCGAAGGTTCACGTACTGGTTGCCGTTCACGTCCTGGTAGACGGGCACGTTGGTCGCGCCGGTCGTCGACGCGGCGAACGCGGACGAGTCGTACGTGGCGATCGACGTATGGGTGCCCGTGATCGAGTCGGGCGTGCTGACGCTCTGCGTCTTGCCGCCGAGCGACAGCAGCGGCTGGTTCGGGTTGCCCGACACGATCGACGTATTGCCGATCGGCGTGAGCGTATAGCCGGGGTCGCCGCCGGCGCTCGTCCATGCACCCGTCACGCCGACCGTGTCGCCGCCCGACACGGCCGTGGCGCCGGCCAGGTTGTCATTCACGGTCGGGCTGTAGCTGCCGAGCGCGCAGGTGCCGCCGCTCGTGACCGCGGAGCCGTCGCCGCACGTCGAGGCGTACGCGGAGCCGGCCGACAGCGCGGCCAGCGCGGCGCCGAGCGCGGCAACACGCAGCGGCGAGCGGCGGGCGGCCATGCGGCCGGCACGGCGGCTTGCGCCCGATTCGCTGCCCGAACGCTTGCCGCGCGCCCGGGCCGTTTCCGCGACCGCCACCCAGCAGCCGGCGGCTTCGCTCCATATCGATCGAAATGAGTGATTCACGACAAGCCCCTCTCTCTTTTTTGAAGTGGTGTCCACCGCGGTACGGTGAAAGCGCATTCCACGGCGGGAAAATGGCTCGAATGGGCGTGCGGCGGCCGTTGCCGCATTGCGGATGTCGCGCCAATCGTGATCCGTTACACCGGGGATGAGGCGAGTCTACTAATGGAGTTGGCGGTCGATTATCAAAAAAATAGCGAATGTGGCGATAATGCCGATTTCATTCGGTATTTTTTGATTGTGTGGTTAATCGAACTGAAAGCCTTGTGGGGTAAGGGTTTGTTCGATTTTGAAGGGGTCGAATATTTATGCCGTGCGTCGGTGGCCTGCCGCACTGTTCGCGGAAAATTGCCGCGATAAAATGTGGTTTCCGGATTATGTAATTGTGAGTGCGGATATTTATTTGTTTCGCGTATGTATTATTTTCGCTTGAACGTTAATAAAATCAAGTGAATGTTGCGCGAAGCCGGTTCGATACGCGCAAATGTGGTTCGGATGAAACGAAAGCCGGAGTGCGGATGGAAAAGCGGCGCGATTTTCAGCGAGGGCGCACGGCCCGGATTCGGGCGCGGATAATCGGTCATGCCAAGCCGGCATGACCGGCGATCACGCTATCGCGTGGCGACAAGGGAAGCAGGGGCGCGCCTGGCTCAGAAATCGATCGCGTCGTCGCCGTCGTCCGCGGCACCGGCCGCCAGCGCTTCGCGAATGACACCGCCGCACGGCGCGGACGCCGATGCGTCGAGCGCCGGGTTGCGCAGCTTCTCGAGCACGCGCTCGGGCACCGGAATCTGCATCCGCGCGGCGACGTCGCCGCACTGGAACATGATCAGCTCGCCCGGTTCGAACGAGGTCCAGATTTCGTTGTCGGTCAGCGGCTGCGTGGCGATCACCGCGACGCGATCCTCGGGCGTCGTGTATTTCGCGAAGTCGATCGACAGGTCTTCGTCGACCAGATGCGCGGTCGAGAACGGCCAGCGCCGCACGAGGTAGTGCAGCCGCGTCGAGCAGTGCGCGAAGAGCGCCTGGCCGTTCGACATCAGGAAGTTGAACACGCCGTGATCGGTAATGCCGCGCGTCAGCTCGCCGACGCGCTCGAACAGCTCCGGCAACGGCGGCTGCGCGCCGGGGAACGCTTCGCGCAGCCCCTGCATCAGCACGCAGAACGCCTTCTCGCTGTCGGTCGTGCCGACCGGATGGTAGACGCTGCCGTCGAGATCGGGTTCGTAGTCCTGCAGATCGCCGTTATGCGCGAAGATCCAGTGCCGCCCCCACAGCTCGCGCATGAACGGGTGGCTGTTCTCGAGCAGGATGTGACCCTGCGTGGCCTTGCGGATGTGCGCGATCGTGTTCTTCGACTTGATCGGGTAGCGCTTCACCATTTCGGCGATCGGCGACGTGGCCGACGCCTGCTGGTCGATGAAGAGGCGACAGGCCTTGTCCTCGAAGAACGCGATTCCCCAGCCGTCGGCATGGTGATCGGTGAGGCCGCCCCGGGCCGCGAAACCTGTGAAGGAGAATGTGACGTCCGTCGGCGCGGCGCAGTTCATTCCTAGGAGTTGGCACATTTTACTTGGGGGCGGGGGCGGAAGCGGGGTAACCAACCGGGGGAACCCCGGTACAATGTGGTTTCTAGCATATCACCGAGCCTTGAGCGGTAAAAAGCGGATTCCGCCGGCCGAAGGCCTCGTGTTGCGGTTTGCCGTCAGTCGGTCCGCGCACGTGCGTTCCGGCCCCGCAGATGGCCAGCCCGTTCCTCACGACGCCTCCTATGACTGCCTCGAACGCTTCCTCTCCGGCGACGCTCACGTTCGCCCGTCCCGACGACCTGCACCTGCACCTGCGCGACGGCGACATGCTGGCCGCGGTGCTGCCGCACACCGCGCGCCAGTTCGCCCGCGCGATCGTCATGCCGAACCTGAAGCCGCCCGTCACGACCACCGCGCACGCGCAGGCTTATCGCGAGCGGATCCTGGCCGCGCTGCCGGCCGGGATGTCGTTCGAGCCGTTGATGACGCTGTACCTGACCGACAACACGGCGCCCGACGAAATCCGCCGCGCGCGCGACAGCGGCTTCGTGCACGGCGTGAAGCTGTATCCGGCCGGCGCGACGACGAACTCCGACCACGGCGTCAGCGATCTCGCGAAGTGCGCGAAGGCGCTCGAGGTCATGCAGGAAACCGGCATGCCGCTGCTCGTGCACGGCGAGGTGACCGATCCGTCGGTCGACATGTTCGATCGCGAGAAGGTGTTCATCGATCGCGTGATGACGCCGCTGCGCCGCGATTTCCCGGGCCTGAAGGTCGTGTTCGAACACATCACGACGAAGGACGCGGCCGACTACGTGCGCGACGCCGACGCGGCGCCGGGCCTGCTCGGCGCGACGATCACCCCGCAGCACATGCTTTACAGCCGCAACGCGCTGTTCGTCGGCGGGATTCGCCCGCATTACTACTGCCTGCCGGTGCTGAAGCGTGAAACGCATCGCGTCGCGCTCGTCGAGGCCGCGACGTCGGGCAACCCGCGCTTCTTCCTCGGTACCGACAGCGCGCCGCACGCGCGCGGCGCGAAGGAAACCGCGTGCGGCTGCGCGGGCTGCTACACGGCGCTGCACGCGCTCGAGCTGTATGCGGAAGCGTTCGACCAGGCCGGCGCGCTCGACAAGCTGGAAAATTTCGCGAGCCGCTTCGGCGCGGATTTCTACGGGCTGCCGCACAGCACCGAAACCGTGACGCTGCGTCGCGAGACCTGGGAATTGCCGCGCGAGGTGTTCGCGGGCGATACGCCGGTCGTGCCGCTGCGCGCCGGCGAGGCGATCGGCTGGAAATTCGCGTAACCGGCGCGGCCGGCGCACCGCCACGTGACGCCGGCCAGACGGCCGGCGGCGCGCGGTGCTAGAATGCGCGTCGCAAAGCAGGCCAGGCAGTCGCGGCCTCGCCGCCTTCGGGCGGGCGGGGGCGAGGAAAGTCCGGACTCCACAGGGCAGGGTGATGGCTAACGGCCATCCGTGGCGACACGCGGAACAGGGCAACAGAAAGCAAACCGCCGATGGCCCGGCGCAAGCCGGGATCAGGTAAGGGTGAAACGGTGCGGTAAGAGCGCACCGCGGCGACGGCGACGTTCGCCGGCACGGTAACCTCCACCCGGAGCAATTCCAAGTAGGCAGGCGCGCATTTTCGGATGCAGGACGGGGCCCCCGTCTCGTCTGCGGGTAGGAAGCTTGAGCGCGTCAGCAATGGCGCGCCTAGAGGAATGGCTGCCACGCGCTGCGCGCTTCGGCGTGCAGCGTGCACAGAATCCGGCTTATCGGCCTGCTTTGCCGTTCGAATGCGAAAGGGCCGGCGCTCCACCAGGAGCGCCGGCCCTTTTTTTCATGCGTGGCTGCCGTGCGGTCAGTCCGCGACGATGTCGAACGAATGCGTGAGTTCGGCCGTCTTCGCGATCATGATCGACGCGGAGCAGTACTTGTCGTGCGACAGGTTGATCGCGCGCTCGACCGTGGCCGGGTTCAGGTTGCGGCCCGTGACGGTGAAGTGGAAGTGGACCTTCGTGAACACCTTCGGATCTTCGCTCGCGCGCTCGGCCTTCAGCGTGACCGAGCAGCCGGTGACTTCCTGGCGGCTCTTCTTCAGGATCAGCACGACATCGTACGCGGTGCAGCCGCCGGTGCCGACCAGCACCATTTCCATCGGGCGCGGCGCGAGGTTATGGCCGCCGCCTTCCGGCGCGCCGTCCATCGCGACGAGATGCCCGCTTCCGGTCTGGGCGGAAAACGCCATGCCGTCCTGACCCATCCAGCTTACTTTGCATTCCATGCTTGCACTCCAGCGTTGCCTGATTCGGATTCGATCCGGCATTGTAGCCCGCCGGGCAATGGTCGGCTGATGCGCTGCACGACGCGTAAGGGCGGGCGGGCGTATGCGGCGGCCGGTGGGGCCTCGGACGCCGATTTCCCTGAGGTCTTTAGGGGTTTTACTCTAGGTTTGGTAGGCGGCTGAGCTCTCGCTCGCTAACCAATCGATTGATTTTAAAGAGAAAACTCGATTTGCCTCGCGAAATGGCATGCATCCCACATTGTGGTTTCGCATTTCTTAATGCGAATTTTCTTGTGAAGTCGACACCCCATTCGTATAATGAGCGTCATTGGTTGTCGCGGTGCGACAATCTCCGCATGTCTCCTCCACCCTCCTCCTGAGGTGGATTAAGCCCGAACCAGCCGTTCGGGCTTTTTTTCGTCCCATGCAATGAGCAGCGCGCAGTTTGCGCGCTCCGGCATCCGTTACCGGTGGTGATTACGCAGGCTGCCGTGCGGCCGGCCGCGACGCCGCGTCGGGTGGCGACTCCGCGGCACGAGTGGCAGGCGCGGGGGCGCCTGAGGCATCGCTGTAACCGCGCGCGCAGAAGTGCTGCACGCGCGCGCGTACCGCGCGCAGGCGGGCGACGCGATCTTCGGCATGGGCGCCGCGGGCCTCCGCGATGCGGGCGTCGAGTGCGTCGAGCTTGGCTTCGCAGCCGGCCGGGGCCGCGATGGCGGGCGCGACGGCGGCCAGCCATCCGGCCGCGAGAATAGGCGTAAGTCGTTGTTTCATCATGCTTGTTGGTCGTTTTTCCGTGGTCGGCCGATCGGGCGCGGCAAGGTCTGGTGCCGCGCGTCGATGGGTGCCTCCCCAGGCGCTCGGTTCGCCTGGTGTGTCGGGGCACGACCGAATTCTGGCTCATTTCGGGCGCGGCCGGTGCGGGACGTGGATTCCCTTTGACCGCGTTGCCGTATTTCCTTTATAATTCAGGGCTTTTCCGCATTCATGCCCACGGAAAAAGAACAGGGAGAGCCTGCACCGCGCCTCGAAGCGCACACAGACAAGCAGGAAGAACACATCGGGCAAAGCATTTTTTTTGGATCGATCATGAAGACGTTTTCCGCAAAAGCCCATGAGGTGACGCGCGAATGGTACGTGATTGACGCGACGGATAAGGTTCTCGGCCGTGTTGCCAGCGAAGTGGCACGCCGTCTGCGCGGCAAGCACAAGCCTGAGTTCACCCCGCACGTCGACACTGGTGATTTCATCATCATCATCAACGCGAGCAAGTTGAAGGTCACGGGCAACAAGACTCTCGACAAGAAGTACTACCGTCACTCGGGCTACCCGGGCGGTATCTATGAAACGACGTTCGGCAAGATGCAAGAACGCTTCCCGGGCCGCGCGCTCGAGAAAGCGGTCAAGGGCATGCTGCCGAAGGGCCCGCTCGGCTATGCAATGATCAAGAAGCTGAAGGTCTACGCTGAAGCCACGCATCCGCATTCGGCGCAACAGCCGAAGGCGCTCGAGATCTAAGGGGAGCCCATATGATCGGTAACTGGAACTACGGTACGGGCCGCCGCAAGAGCGCTGTCGCACGTGTCTTCATCAAGGCTGGCAAGGGCGACATCATCGTCAACGGCAAGCCCATCGCTGACTACTTCTCGCGCGAAACGTCGCTGATGATCGTGCGTCAACCGCTGGAACTCACGAACCACGGCCAGACGTTCGACATCAAGGTGAACGTGACGGGCGGCGGTGAAACGGGTCAGGCAGGCGCAGTGCGCCACGGCATCACCCGTGCACTGATCGACTACGATGCGACGCTGAAGCCGTCGCTGTCGACCGCAGGCTTCGTCACGCGCGATGCACGTGAAGTCGAGCGTAAGAAGGTTGGTCTGCGCAAGGCACGTCGCGCAAAGCAGTTCTCGAAGCGTTAATTCCGCTTCATGGCCTCGCCGCTTTCGGGCGGCGTCCGCCGAAAAAACCGCCAGCTTTCGCGCTGGCGGTTTTTTTATGCCCGCGCGACGGCCACCCGCGGGGCCACGCGATTGAAATCAACAAGAACCTATTGATTTCATGGACATCAGCACGATCTTCTGATCGGCCCTACAATAGCGGCTAAAGCTTTTTGGAGAGTTCGCATGAACGCTGTTACCGAATCCGCAGCAACGACGGCCGAAATGCCGGTACCGTTCGTCTTCACCGACGCCGCGGCCGACAAGGTCAAGCAACTGATCGACGAAGAGGGCAATCCCGACCTGAAGCTGCGCGTGTTCGTGCAGGGTGGCGGCTGCTCGGGCTTCCAGTATGGCTTCACGTTCGACGAGGAAGTCAACGAGGACGACACCGTGATGAACAAGAACGGCGTCCAGCTCCTGATCGACTCGATGAGCTACCAGTACCTGGTCGGCGCCGAGATCGACTATAAGGACGACCTCAACGGCGCCCAGTTCGTGATCAAGAACCCGAACGCCACGACCACCTGCGGGTGCGGCTCGTCGTTCTCGGTCTGAGCATCCGGCAGATCCGCGCCGGTTCGCCGATATGAAAAACGGGGCTTCATGCCCCGTTTTTTTCATTCCCGTCTGCGATGCAGCGCCCGCCGCGCGGCGGGCATCGCGTCAGCGCGGATAAAGTGCGCCGAGCACACGGTTGCCGGCTGCGCCGGTCACCGTCGCGAGATTGCCGGGCTCGCGCGCGGTGAAGCGGTACGCGAGCCACGCGAAGGCGAGCGCCTCGACCTGTTGCGGCGGCACGCCGAGCGCGGCGGTCGTATCGACCGAGGCCGGCACGCCGGCCTCGTGCAGCGCGTGCCTGAGCGCGTCGAGCAGCACTGGGTTGCGTGCGCCGCCGCCGCATACGAAAAGGGCCTTGCAGCCCGATGCGTGCGTGGCGACCTCGCGTGCGACCGACACGGCAGTGAGCGCCGTGAGGGTTGCCTGCACGTCCTGCGGCGCAACCTGCGCGAACGCGGCGAGCTTCGCGTCGAGCCACGCGGGATTGAACAGGTCGCGGCCGGTGCTTTTCGGCGGCGGCGCGGCAAAATAGGGCTCGTCGAGCAGTGCGTCGAGCAGCGGCGCATGCACGGTGCCGCGCGCGGCGAACTTGCCGCCGTCGTCGTACGGCTTGCCGAGATGGCGGGTCGCCCATTCGTCGAGCAGCGCATTCGCGGGGCCGCAGTCGAAGCCGCGCACGTCGCCGCCTTCGCCGGGCAGGATCGTGATGTTGCTGATTCCGCCCAGATTGCAGACGACCCGCGTCTCGCCGGGCGCGCCGAACACCGTCGCATGGAACGCCGGCGCGAGCGGCGCGCCGTGGCCGCCAGCGGCCACATCGCGGCTGCGGAAATCGGCGATCACGTCCACCTGGGTCAGTTCTGCGAGCAGCGCCGGGTTGTTGAGCTGCCGCGTATAGCCGCGCTCGGGGCGATGGCGCACCGTCTGGCCGTGCACGCCGATCGCGCGAATCTCGTCGCGCGACAAGCCGGCGGTGCGCTGCAATTCATGGCAGCACACCGCGTAGCGCGCGACGAGCGCGTTCGCCGCGAGCGATTCCCGGTCGATTTCGTCGTCACCCGGCTGCTGCAGCGCGAACAGCGCGTCGCGCAGCGATTGCGCGAAGCCGACGAACGCTTCCGCGAGCACGACCGGTCCGTGGCCGGTCTCGAAACGCACGGCGACGCCGTCGACGCCGTCCATGCTGGTTCCCGACATCAGCCCGAAGTAGATGCCGTCGGCCGGATGGGCAGGTTGCGGATGTCGTTGCGGCACGTTGGGTTCTCCTGGATCGAGCGGCGCGGGCCGGTGCCACGCGCCTTGCGCCCGATTATCCGCGCAACCTGACGCATCGTTAAGCGATGCACGCGCAAGTTATGGGAAAATCCCTGTCTTTGCGACATTCTTCCCGGCACCGATGAGCACCGAACCCAGTTCCAAGCCTGTTTTCCCGATCACCGACGAAGTCCGCCATGCGCTCGCCGTCACGAAGCGCGGCGTCGACGAGCTGCTGATCGAGGAAGAGTTCGCGCAGAAGCTCGCGCGCAGCGCGGCCACCGGCACGCCGCTGCGCATCAAGCTCGGCCTCGACCCGACCGCGCCCGACATCCACATCGGCCATACGGTCGTGCTGAACAAGATGCGTCAGCTGCAGGACCTCGGTCATACCGTGATCTTCCTGATCGGCGATTTCACGTCGCTGATCGGCGATCCGTCGGGCCGCAACGCGACGCGTCCGCCGCTCACGCGCGAACAGATCGAATCGAACGCGAAGACCTACTTCGAACAGGCCGCGCTCGTGCTCGACCGCGAAAAAACCGAGATCCGCTACAACAGCGAATGGTCGATGCCGCTCGGCGCGGACGGGATGATCAAGCTCGCGTCGCGCTACACGGTCGCGCGGATCCTCGAGCGCGAGGATTTCACGAAGCGCTTCCAGGGCGGCGTGCCGATCTCGATCCACGAATTCCTGTACCCGCTGATGCAGGGCTACGACTCGGTCGCGCTGAACGCCGATCTCGAGCTCGGCGGCACCGACCAGAAGTTCAACCTGCTGGTCGGCCGGGAACTGCAGAAGCAGTACGGCCAGGAACAGCAGTGCATCCTGACGATGCCGCTGCTCGAAGGCCTCGACGGCGTCGAGAAGATGTCGAAGTCGAAGGGCAACTACGTCGGCATCAGCGAGAAGCCGACCGACATGTTCGGCAAGCTGATGAGCATCTCCGACACGCTGATGTGGCGTTACTTCGAACTGCTGTCGTTCCGCAGCCTCGACGAGATCGCCGGCTTCAAGCGCGACGCCGAAGGCGGCCGCAACCCGCGCGACTTCAAGGTGCTGCTCGCGCAGGAAATCGTCGCGCGCTTCCACTCGCAGGCCGACGCCGAGCGTGCGCTCGACGACTTCAACCACCGCGCGAAGGGCGGCGTGCCGGACGACATCCCGTCGGTCACGCTCGCGGGCGCGCCGCTCGCGATCGGCCAGTTGCTGAAGCAGGCCGGCCTCGTGCCGTCGACGAGCGAAGCGCTGCGCAACATCGAGCAGGGCGGCGTGAAGATCGACGGTGCGACCGTGTCCGACAAGGGCCTGAAGGTCGAGGCCGGCGAGTTCGTCGTCCAGGTCGGCAAGCGCCGCTTCGCGCGCGTCACGCTGAGCGCATGATCGCGCTGATCCAGCGCGTGAAGCGTGCCGACGTGCGCGTCGGCGACCGCACGACGGGCGAGATCGGCGCGGGCCTGCTCGCGCTCGTCTGCGCGGAGCGCGGCGACAACGAGGCCGCGGCCGACAAGCTCCTCGCGAAGCTGCTCGGCTATCGCGTGTTCAGCGACGCGGCCGGCAAGATGAACCTGCCGGTGTCGAACATCGACGGTGCGGGCGGAGCAGGCGGCCTGCTGCTCGTGTCGCAGTTCACGCTCGCGGCCGATACCAACAGCGGGCTGCGGCCGAGCTTCACGCCGGCCGCGCCGCCCGACGAAGGCGCGCGCCTGTTCGACTATTTCGTCGCGGCCGCGCGCGAGCGCCATCCGTTCGTCGAGACGGGCGAGTTCGGCGCCGACATGCAGGTGTCGCTCGTCAACGACGGCCCCGTGACGTTCTGGCTGCAAGTGCGGCCCTGACACTTTCCGGAGACGCGCCGCGATGGCCACCACGCAGATTCTGTTCATTCGCCATGGCGAAACGGCCTGGAACCGCATCAAGCGCATCCAGGGCCATATCGACATTCCGCTGGCCGAAACGGGGCTCGCGCAGGCGCGGCGGCTGGCCGTCCGGCTCGCGCGGGAAGCGCGCGAAGGGCAGCGGATCGACGCGATCTATTCGAGCGACCTGATGCGCGCGCAGCAGACCGCGCAACCCTTTGCCGATGCGCTCGGGCTGCCGCTGCAGCTGCGTGAAGGGCTGCGCGAACGCGCGTACGGCGTGTTCCAGGGGCATGACAGCACCGAGATCGAGACGCTGTTTCCGGACGCCTACGCCGCGTGGCAGACCCGCGACCCAGGCTTCGCGCCCGACGGCGGCGAGTCGCAGCGCGAGTTCTATCACCGTGTGCTGCATGCGCTCGAGCCGATCGTCGCGGCGCATCCGGGCGGCCGGATCGCTTGCGTCGCGCACGGCGGCGTACTCGACTGCGTGTACCGCTTTGCAAACGGTCTCGAGTTGTCGGCACCGCGCAGCTATCAACTGCTCAACACGAGCATCAACGTCGTCGATTACGTCGATGGCCGCGCGCAGGTCGTGCAATGGGCCGACGTGTCGCATCTGGATGCCGCGAGCGACGACGACGGGTATCGAAAGGTACTCTGATCCGATCGTATCGGCCCGGCCTGGCGTGATGGGCCAGGGCGCTTCGTACGAGCGTGCGTGGAGGCAATCGCGTCAGCTTGCCACCGTATTTCCCAACAAATCGAAATGATCCGAAGGATCGTCAGGCGGGCGGATCGCCGTCGGGCGGTGGCGCGGCTGCGCGGCGGCGTGCGCGTTTCGACGCGCCGTTGACGAGCGCCCAGCGCAGCACGGGGGCGACCGCCCGAACCCCGGGCCTGACCACCGCACGCCGCAGCGGTGCGAACGTCGATACCCCGAGCATGCGCTGCGCCCACGGCGGCAGCAGGTCGATTCCCGCATGCATGATCAGCGACGCGGCCGGCCGCAGCGCGGGCGTCGCGACCGGCACGTTCAGCAGGATGTCCATCACTTCGAAGGTGCGCGGCCCGGCCGCGAGCTCGGGCTGCATGCGCGCGAGATAGGCCGCCACCTCGACCCGCGAACGAGGAACGTCGCGGGCGCCGAGCAGCTCGGCGACCAATGCCGTTTCAGCGTAGTAGCCATCCTGCAACTCGCCCGGCAAGGACGGATTCACATAGCGCAGATGCGCGGCGAGGAAGCTCGATACTTCCGCGACATGCACCCACGTCAGCAACGCTGGATCGTCGGCCCGGTACGGCCGGCCGTCGGGCGCGGTGCCCGATATGCGCGCGTGGATCGCTTTCACGCGCTCGATCAGCGCGAGTGCGTCCGCGCGGCTGCCGAACGTCGTGCCCGTGATGAACGTGGCGGTGCGCCGCAAGCGGCCGAGGATGTCGGTGCGAAACGACGAATGATCCCAGACGCCCGCGAGCGCGAGCGGGTGAAGCGCCTGCAGCAGCAGCGCCGCGATGCCGCCCGTCATCATCGACGTGAAATCGGCATGCACGCGCCAGCAGATGGCGTCGGGGCCGAACAGCCCAGGATCCCCGGGCGGCGACGAGAGATCGAGCGATGGACCGCCGCCGCCCGCCGTCAGGTGCGTGACGCCGGCCACGAGCCGCTTGCGGATCGGCTCGGCCCAGCGCGGGCTGGGTGCGGGGTGAGGGCTGGGCGGCGTGGTCATGGCTGGCTTGGCGCGGGCGGCCGGCTACTTTCCGGCGGGGGTGTCCCACATCCCGCGTTCGGTGTTGCCGGCGTCGGGCGCGGAGAGTCCGAAATGGCGATACGTGAGCAGCGTCGCGACGCGCCCGCGCGGCGTGCGCTGCAGGAAGCCCTGCTGGATCAGGTACGGCTCGAGCACGTCCTCGATCGTGTCGCGTTCCTCGCCGATCGCCGCCGCGAGGTTGTCGATGCCGACCGGGCCGCCGTCGAACTTGTACAGGATCGCCTCGAGCAGCTTGCGGTCCATCAGGTCGAAGCCGACCGGGTCGACGTCGAGCATCGCGAGCGCGGCGTCGGCGACGGCCGCGGTGATCTGGCCGTCGGCCTTCACTTCCGCGAAGTCGCGCACGCGGCGCAGCAGCCGGTTCGCGATCCGCGGCGTGCCGCGCGAGCGCTTCGCGATCTCCAGCGCGCCGCTCGGATCGATGTGCGCGTTCAGCAGCGACGCCGAGCGCCGCACGATGCGCGCCAGCTGTTCGGCATCGTAGAACTCGAGACGCGCGACGATCCCGAAGCGATCGCGCAGCGGGTTGGTCAGCATCCCCGCACGCGTGGTCGCGCCGACCAGCGTGAACGGCTGCAGGTCGAGCTTCACGCTACGCGCGGCCGGCCCTTCGCCGATCATGATGTCGATCTGGTAGTCCTCCAGCGCCGGATACAGGATTTCCTCGACGACCGGCGACAGCCGGTGGATTTCGTCGATGAACAGCACGTCGTTCGCTTCGAGGTTGGTCAGCAGCGCGGCGAGGTCGCCCGCGCGCTCGAGCACGGGGCCCGACGTCTGGCGCAGGTTCACGCCCATCTCGCGCGCGATGATGTGCGCAAGCGTAGTCTTGCCGAGGCCCGGCGGCCCGAACAGCAGCACGTGGTCGAGCGGCTCGGAGCGGCGCTTCGCGGCCTCGATGAAGATCTCGAGCTGGCCGCGCACCTTTTCCTGGCCGACGTAGTCGTCGAGCTGGCGCGGCCGCAGCGCGCGTTCGAACACCTCCTCGTGCGACGAGGTGGGCGTGGCGGCGATGATCCGCTCGGCGGCGAGTTTGTCGGTTTCAATCATGCGGCCATTGTACCGCGCGCCGTCACGCGGCCGAACTGGCCGAACGGCCGACTGGCGCGCGCCGCACGGCGGCGCGACACTGGTTCCGACAGCCGGTTCGGGCGCCTGCCCGGGCCGCCGTTACACCTTCGACAGTGCCTTGAGCGCGAGCTTGATGCCTTCGGACACGCCGGTGCCGGCCGGCACGTTCTTGATCGCGGCAAGGCCTTCCTTTTCGGAATAGCCGAGCGCGACGAGCGCGTTGAGGATGTCGGTCGCGTGATCGGACTGCGATGCGGCGCTGGCGAGCGCACCGAGGTCCGCGCCGAGCTTGCCCTTCAGCTCGAGCAGCAGGCGCTCGGCGGTCTTCTTGCCGATGCCGGGCAGGCGCGTGAGGCGCGCGGCGTCCTGCATCGTCACCGCCTGCGCGAGCTCCTGCACGCTCATGCCGGAGAGCACGGCGAGCGCCATGCGCGCGCCGATGCCCGTGATCTTCAGCAGTTCGCGGAAGGTCGTGCGCTCCTGCGGCGTCAGGAAGCCGTACAGCAGGTGCGCGTCCTCGCGCACGATCTGCTGCGTGAGCAGCACGACGCGCTCGCCCGTCTGCGGCAGGTTGTAGAAGGTGCTCATCGGCACGTCGATTTCATAGCCGACGCCGTTGCAGTCGACGAGCAGGTGAGGCGGGTTCTTTTCGAGCAGGATGCCGGCGATGCGACCGATCATGGATGGCGGGATGCGAGGAGGAAAGGGCGAGTGTAGCGCAGGTGCGGCGCGATGCCGATGGGTGGGCCGTCAGGTCGGGGCGATGCACCGCGCGTGCGCGACGCGCGTGGCTGCGCGCCGCATCGGGCGATTGGGCGATTGCGTGCCGTCGCGTCAGCCGACGAGCCGTCCGCGCCGCACGCGCAGCCCCTTTTTCGCGAGCGCCGGCGCGAGGCCGCCGATCGCGCCGATCGCGCCGAGCGTACTGCCGCTGTGCGCATGGCAGATCGCCATTCCGAGCGCGTCGGCCGCGTCGCTGCCGGGCTGGCCCGTGAGGTTGAGCAGCCGCGTGACCATCTCCTGCATCTGCGACTTGGTCGCGCGCCCGTAGCCGACGACGGCCTGCTTCAGTTGCAGCGCGGTGTATTCGGCGACCGGCAGGCCGCCGGAGACGAGTCCGCAGATCGCCGCGCCGCGCGCCTGGCCGAGCAGCAGCGTCGACTGCGGGTTCACGTTGACGAACACCTGCTCGATCGCGGCCTGGTCGGGCGCGTGTTCGCGCACGAGCGTCGATACGCCCTGGAAGATCGTGCCGAGCCGCGTGGCCAGGTCGGCCGTCGGCGTGCGGATCACGCCGCTTGCGACATAGGCGAGCCGGTGGCCGCTGACGTCGATGACGCCGAAGCCGGTGACGCGCAGGCCGGGGTCGATGCCGAGAATTCGCATGAGTGAGGAGAAAAACCAGATGCAGCGATACTACAACGAATGGTGCGTGGCGCCGGCCGCATTGTCGCGTGCGCCGGCGGCGCGCAATAAAAAACCCGGCGGGTGCGATGCCGCCGGGTTTGCGTGCGGCGGCCGCGCGGGCCGCGTGCGATCAGTGACGGAAGTGACGCACGCCCGTCAGGATCATCGCGATGCCGTGCTCGTCGGCTGCCGCGATCACTTCGTCGTCGCGCATCGAGCCGCCCGGCTGGATCACGCAGGTCGCGCCTGCCGCCACGACGACGTCGAGGCCATCGCGGAACGGGAAGAACGCATCCGACGCGACGGCCGAGCCGGCCAGCGTCAGGCCCGCGTTCTGCGCCTTGATGCTCGCGATGCGCGCGGAATCGACGCGGCTCATCTGGCCTGCGCCGACGCCGAGCGTCATGCCGTTGCCGCAGAACACGATCGCGTTCGACTTCACGTACTTCGCGACGCGCCATGCGAACAGCAGGTCGTCCATTTCCTTCGCGCTCGGCTGACGCTTCGTGACGACGCGCAGCTCGCTCGGCTGCACGTTCTTCGAATCGAGCGACTGCACGAGCAGGCCGCCGCCCACGCGCTTCAGGTCGAAGGCGTTATGACCGTCGCCCAACGCGATCTCGAGCAGACGCACGTTCTGTTTCGCGGCGAACACCTGCTTCGCGGCGTCCGAGAACGACGGCGCGATCAGCACTTCGACGAACTGCTTCGCCACCGCTTGCGCGGCCGCCTCGTCGACTTCGCGGTTGAACGCGATGATGCCGCCGAACGCCGACGTCGGGTCGGTCTGGAATGCCTTCGCGTATGCGTCGGCCGAATCATTGCCGACCGCGACGCCGCACGGGTTCGCATGCTTGATGATCACGCAGGCCGGCGCGTCGAACGTCTTCACGCATTCCCACGCCGCGTCCGAATCCGCGATGTTGTTGTACGACAGCTCCTTGCCCTGCAGCTGGCGGTAGTTCGCCAGTGCGCCGGCCGGCGCCGCGAGGTCGCGGTAGAACGCGGCGCTCTGGTGCGGGTTCTCGCCGTAGCGCAGGTCCTGCACCTTGTCGAACGCCATGTTCAGCGTCGCCGGGTACGCGCTGCGCGACGCGTGCTGCAGCTCGTCGGTCAGGCTCGTCAGGTAGTTCGTGATCGCGCCGTCGTACTGCGCGGTGTGCGCGAACACCTTCGTCGCGAGGCGGAAGTTGGTCGCGTAGCCGATCGCGTTGCCGTTCGCCTTCATTTCGTCGAGCACGACCGCGTAGTCGGCCGGATCGACGACGACCGTCACGTCGCGGTGGTTCTTCGCGGCCGAGCGCAGCATCGTCGGGCCGCCGATGTCGATGTTCTCGATTGCATCGGCGAGCGTGCAGTCGTCCTTCGCGATCGTCGCGACGAACGGATACAGGTTCACGACCAGCAGGTCGATCGTCGGGATGTCGTGCTGCTCCAGCGCCTGCATGTGCTCGGGCAGGTCGCGGCGGGCGAGGATGCCGCCGTGCACCTTCGGGTGGAGCGTTTTCACGCGCCCATCGAGCATTTCCGGAAAGCCCGTGTAATCAGCCACTTCGGTAACGGGCAGGCCCGCGTCGGCGAGGAGTTTCGCGGTGCCGCCGGTCGACAGCAGCTTGACGCCGAGGTCGGACAGCGACTTCGCGAAGTCGACGATGCCGGTCTTGTCGGAAACGGAAATGAGCGCTTGCTTGATCATGATGGAACCACCAATAGCCAGGGAAACGGGGACGGGACGGCCGGCCTACAGCAGGCCGTGCTGCTGCAGCTTCTTGCGCAGCGTATTGCGATTGATGCCGAGGTACTCCGCGGCGAGCGACTGGTTGCCGCCGGCCTGTACGAGCACGACCTCGAGCATCGGCTTTTCGACGCAGGACATCACCATTTCATAGACGTCGTGCGGATTGGAGCCGTCTAGATCCCGGAAATACACGTCCAGGCTCTCGCGGACACATTGTTCGATGTTGTGCTTGCTCATGCTGCTAACTGGTTATGGTCGTCCGACTCGCGCTGGCCGTTTTCCTCTTCGTCATCGACGTAGACGAGGTGGTCCGACAGCGCCTTTTGCGCCTCGAAGAATGCATTGACGGCGGCGAGCTGCTCGCGGGTGGAATCGAGCGTGTTCATCCTGTGCCGGAACCCGTTGGCACCGGAAAGGCCGCGAGTGTACCAGCCGATGTGCTTGCGCGCAGTACGGACTCCGGTGAATTCACCGTAGAACGCGTAGTGGTCTTCCAGGTGTTCGTTCATCACGTGCTGGATCTCGTCGATCCGCGGCGGGGGCAGCAGCTCGCCGGTTTGCAGGAAATGATCGATTTCACGGAACAGCCACGGCCGGCCTTGCGCGGCGCGACCGATCATCAGCGCGTCGGCGCCGGTTGCGTCGAGCACGGCCTTCGCTTTCGCCGGCGACGTGATGTCGCCGTTCGCGACGACCGGGATGCGCACGGCCGCCTTCACAGCCGCGATGGTGTCGTATTCCGCGTCGCCGCGGTAGAGGTCGGCACGCGTGCGGCCGTGCACGGTCAGCATCGAGATGCCGGCCGCTTCGGCGAGGCGCGCGACCGTGATCGCGTTCTTGTGCTCGCGATCCCAGCCGGTGCGGATCTTCAGCGTGACGGGCACCGCATCCGGCCCCGTGCCCACCGCCGCGACCACGGCCTCGACGATCCGCTGCACGAGCGGCTCGTTCTGCAGCAGCGCGGAGCCGGCCGCGACGTTGCAGACCTTCTTCGCCGGGCAGCCCATGTTGATGTCGATGATCTGCGCGCCGTTGTCGACGTTGTAGCGGGCCGCTTCGGCCATCATCGCGGGATCGGCGCCGGCGATCTGCACCGCGATCGGCTCGACTTCGCCTTCGTGGTTCGCCCGCCGCATCGTCTTCGCGCTTTTCCACAGCTGCGCATTGGACGCGACCATCTCGGACACCGCGTATCCGGCCCCCAGCCGCTTGCACAGCTGGCGGAACGGACGATCCGTCACGCCGGCCATCGGCGCGACGAACAGGTTGTTACGCAAAACGTGAGAGCCGATAACGGGCATCGCAATGGCACCGCCCGCGAGCGCCGGGCGTCGCGGGCAAAAAAGGCGGAGGGAAAACGCGCATTTTACCGTATTCCCATGGCCCGCCGATTTGACCCGGTTTGCGTGCTCCGGCTGCGCGCAACCGACGTGCGCAACTCTAGCGCGATGCGCCGCGCGTCAGTTGCGCTGGCCGAACATCATCTGGCGCGCGATCGCCTTCTTCAGCGGCGGCACGAATTCGAGCGCGGTGAGCGCCGCGCCGCGCAGCAGCGGAAGGGGGCCGGCCTCGACCGTGAACAGGCGCGCGAGCGTGTCGGTCGCGCCGATCGTGAAGCGCCGGTCGAGCGCGCGCCGCGCGTTGAAGGTCGCGAGCGCGGTCGCTTCGAAGCCTTGCGTGGACAGCGAGTCGACGAGCGTGTGCGCATCGCGCAGCCCGAGGTTGAGGCCCTGGCCGGCGACCGGATGCAGCGTTTGCGCGGCATTGCCGACGATCGCGATGCGTCCGTTGACGAGCGTCTGCGCCGCGGTCAGCCCGAGCGGGAACGATGCGCGCCCGGCGATCGCGACGAATTGACCCATGCGTTCGCCGAACGCGGCGCCGAGTTCGCGCAGGAACTCGGCGTCGGGAAGGGCGGCGCGGCGGGCTGCTTCGTCGGGCATGCAGCACCACACCAGCGAATAGTCGGCGCCGCCAAGCGGCAGCAGCGCGAGCGGGCCTTCGTGCGTGAAGCGTTCCCACGCGACGTTCGGGCGCGGCGCCGAGACCGTGACCGTGCCGACGATCGCGGTCTGACCGTAGTCGCGGCGATGCTTGCCCGTTTCGGCCTGCTGTTCGTGGAACAGCCCGCCTTCCGCGTTGATGACGATGCGCGCACGCAGCGTGCGCTGGCCTTGCGGGCCGTCGAGCGTCAGCGTGACGCCGTCGGCGTCCTGTTGCGGCGCGCGCGCGGTGGTCGACGTGAGCCAGTCGACGCGCGTGCCGCGCACCGCCTGCGCGAGCGCTTGCACGATCGAGCCGTAGCGCACCACGTAGCCGAGCGCGGCGAGGTCGTGCTCGTCCCGGTCGATCAGCGTGCGGCCGAAGTGGCCGCGCTGCGACACGTGGATGTGTTCGATCGGCGTCGCATCGGCCGGCCACGCGAGCGTGTCGAGCAGCACGCGGCTGCCGTGCGACACGGCGATCGCGCGCGGATCGTTCGCGCTCGCGGCCGGCTCGCGCGCGTCGATCAGCGCGATCGACGCGTGCTGCGTCGCGCTGCGTCGTGCGAGCCAGCCGGCGAGCGCGAGCCCGACGGGGCCCGCGCCGACGATGGCAAGGTCATAGTCCGGCGTGGCCGGGGAGGAAGCGGTCGTCATCAGTGTTCGTGAAACGGGGTAACGGTCAACGGCGGGTCGGCGAGATCGATGGCAGCCTGCGGCACGCTCAGGCGGCGTGCGCCGCGCCCGCGCGCATCAGCGCCTCGATCTCGGCAGCCGCCACCGGCACGTCGCGCGTGATCAGCTCGCAACCGTGCTCGCGCACGATCGCGTCGTCTTCGATGCGGATGCCGATGTTCCAGTATTCGGACGGCACGTCGTCGGCGGCCCGCACGTACAGGCCCGGCTCGACGGTGAGCGTCATGCCGGGTTTCAGCGTGCGCCACGGCAGCGCGCCGTTGGCGTCGCGCTCGGCGAGCCGTTCGCGGTAGTCGCCGCAATCGTGCACGTCCATGCCGATCCAGTGGCCGGTGCGGTGCATGTAGAAGCGTGCGTACGCGCGCTCGGCGATCACGTCGTCGACGCTCGAGAAGCGTGTCTTCGGGATGATGCCGGTATCGAGCAGCCCCTGTGCGAGCACGCGTACGGCTGCGTCGTGCGGCACCTCGAACGGCACGCCCGCGCGCGTCGCGTCGATCGCGGCCTGCTGCGCGGCGAGCACGATGTCGTACAGCGTGCGCTGCGCGGGCGAGAAGCGCCCGTTGGCCGGGAACGTGCGCGTGATGTCCGACGCGTAGCCGTCGAGTTCGCACGCGGCATCGATCAGGATCAGGTCGCCGTCCTGCGCGGCCGCGTTGCCGGCCGGGTAGTGGAGCACGCACGCATTCGCGCCGGCCGCGACGATCGAGCCGTACGCGGGCGCCTGCGCGCCATGCTTGCGGAACGTATAGAGCAGCTCGGCCTCGAGTTCGTATTCGCGGATGCCCGGGCGGCACACCTGCATCGCGCGGCGATGCGCGAGCGCGGAGATGTGCGCGGCGCGCATCATGATCGCGAGCTCGTGTTCGTCCTTCACGAGCCGCATGTCGTCGAGCAGCGGCGTGAGGTCGAGCATCGCGTCCGGCGCGGCGACACCCGCGCGCGCCTGCGCGCGCACCGCATCGATCCAGCCGGCGAGCTGGCGGTCGAACTCGGCCGATGCGCCGAACCGGTAGTGCACGGTGCCCGCATCGGCGAGCAGCCGCGGCATTTCGGTGTCGATCACGTCGACCGCGTAGGCCGTGTCGAAACCGAACGCATCGCGCGCGGCCTCGGGCCCGTAATGGAAACCTTCCCAGATCTCGCGGTCGGCATTCTTCGCGCGGCAGAACAGAATCGATTCCGGCGCGCCGTGCCCGGACGCGTTCAGCACGAGCACGGCGTCCGGCTCGGTGAAGCCCGTCAGGTAATGGAAGTAGCTGTCATGCCGGTACGGAAAGGCCGTATCGCGGTTGCGCAGCATTTCCGGCGCGGTCGGGACGATGGCGACGCCGCCGCCCGCGGCGCGCAGTGCGGCAAGCACGCGTTCACGGCGCTGGCGGTAGACGTCGACGGCGATGGCGGTATCGAGGGGCGCATTCATTCGTGCGATTGTAGCGCCGCCGGACGCGGCGCGTGAGGGCAGTGGCCGCAAGCCACGCCGGACGGGGCTCGGCGACGGCTGTTGCAAACCATCCACAGGCCGGATGGGCGATTTTCTACCCGGCCGCGCCGGCCGGTTATGATCGACGACAACGTATACTCTCGGCGGTTCCCTTAAAAAGGCAGATGATGAAATTAATCGGTTCGCTCAGCAGCCCGTTCGTCCGCAAGGCGCGGATCGTGCTTGCTGAAAAGAAGATCGACTACAAGCTGGAGCTCGAGAACGTGTGGGCGCCGGAGACGAACATTCATGCATCGAATCCGCTCGGCAAGGTCCCGTGTCTCGTGATGGAAGATGGTGCCGCGGTGTTCGATTCCCGCGTGATCTGCGAATACGTCGATACGCTGTCGCCGGTCGGCAAGCTGATTCCGCCGTCGGGGCGCGAGCGTGTCGAAGTGCGTTGCTGGGAAGCGCTGGGCGACGGCGTGCTCGACGCGGCCGTCGCCATCCGTCTCGAACACACGCTGCGTGAAGAAGCCCAGCGCAGCGCGAGCTGGATCGCGCGCCAGCAGCGCAAGATCGACGACGGCCTCGTCGCGATGTCGCAGGGCCTCGGCGGCAAGACGTGGTGCGTCGGTAATCATTACACGCTCGCCGACATCGCACTCGGCTGCGCGCTTGGCTACCTCGACTTCCGGATGCCCGAGCTCAACTGGCGCGAGCGCCATCCGAACCTCGACAAGTATTTCGTGAAGCTGTCGCAGCGGCAGACCTTCGCCGACACGCTGCCGCCAGCCTGACCCGCTGCCGGCGGGCAGATCGAGCAGACAAAAGAAAAGCGCCCCGCGGGGCGCTTTTCTCTTTGGCGGATCGCCCGGGCGACGGGCGATCGCATGTCCGACGCGTCAGTCGATCGACGCGTAAACGGTTTCGCCGAGCACGAACGAATCGCTGCGCGCGATCGGCCACCACTTGTCGTACAGCGAATAGCCGCAGGTCTGGCCATCGAGCAGCGCGCCGGGCTTCAGGTACTTCAGCAGCTGCGACATCAGCCGGACCTCGTGCGGCGCGACGCGCTGCACGATGTGATGCGCGCGCAGCTCGGACGGATGGCCGAGGCCGGCCGCCTGCACGAGCTCCTGCAGCGCATGCAGCGTATTGCGGTGGAAGTTGTACACACGCTCGGCCTTGTCCGGCACGACGAGGGCGCGCTGGCGCACCGGGTCCTGCGTGGCGACGCCGGTCGGGCAGCGGTCGGTGTGGCAATGCTGCGCCTGGATGCAGCCGACCGCGAACATGAAGCCGCGTGCCGAGTTCACCCAGTCCGCGCCGATCGCGAGCGTGCGCGCGATGTCGAACGCGGTGATGATCTTGCCGCTCGCGCCGATCTTCACGCGGTCGCGCACGCCGATCCCGACGAGCGTGTTGTGCACCAGCAGCAGCCCTTCCTGCAGCGGCACGCCGACATGGTCGGTGAATTCGAGCGGCGCGGCGCCGGTGCCGCCTTCCGCGCCGTCGACGACGATGAAGTCGGGCACGATGCCCGTCTCGACCATCGCCTTCGCGATCCCGAAGAACTCCCACGGATGGCCGATGCACAGCTTGAAGCCGGTCGGCTTGCCGCCTGACAGCGTGCGCAGTCGCTCGACGAATTCGAGCAGCCCGCGCGGCGTCGAGAATTCCGAGTGCGTCACGGGCGAGATGCAGTCCTTGCCCATCGGCACGCCGCGCGTCTCGGCGATCTCGGGCGTGATCTTCGCGGCCGGCAGCACGCCGCCGTGGCCGGGCTTCGCGCCTTGCGACAGCTTGATCTCGATCATCTTGACCTGCGGGTCGGCGGCCTGCTTCGCGAACTTGTCCGGGTTGAACGTGCCGTCTTCGCTGCGGCAGCCGAAGTAGCCGGACGCGATTTCCCAGATGATGTCGCCGCCGTTCTCGCGGTGGTACTTCGACAGCGAGCCTTCACCGGTGTCGTGCGCGAAACCGCCTTTCTTCGCGCCGAGGTTCAGCGAGCGGATCGCGTTCGCGGACAGCGAGCCGAAGCTCATCGCCGAGATGTTGAAGATCGAGATGTCGTAGGGCTGTGCGCGGTTTGCGCCGACCCGGATGCGGAAGTCGTGGTTCGGCAGCTTCGTCGGCGCGAGCGAGTGGCTGATCCATTCGTGCGCGACGGCCTTCACGTTCAGTTCGGTGCCGTACGGGCGGTTGTCGGCGACATTCTTCGCGCGCTGGTAGACGAGGCTGCGCTGCGCGCGCGAGAACGGTTTCTCGTCGGTGTCGTCCTCGACGAAATACTGGCGGATCTCGGGGCGAATGAACTCGAACAGGAAGCGGAAATGGCCCCACAGCGGGTAATTCCGCAGGATCGCGTGACGGTCCTGTTTCAGGTCGTACAGGCCGAGTGCGACGAGGGCGACGGGGATGATGATCCACAGCCAGGAAAGCACGTGGATCGACGCGAGGGCGGCCGCTGCGACGAGCAACAGCACGGCGCACCACATCGCGAGGTAGCGTCTGGAAAGCATGGGGACTCCGTAAGAGAATGCCGCCATGCGTACGCTGCGCGGCGGCGCACCGGCCGCGGCGGAATCGTGTTCCCCCGGGCGCGGCGTGCCGCAAGTCTAAACCGAATGGATGTCAGCGTGCTTCGGCCAGCGCGCCCGCGTGGCCCGCCGCCGCTGCCGGCGCCGTCTGGCCGGGCTGGCCGGTTGCCGCGAACTCGATGATGCCGCCGCCCAGGCAGATCTCGCCGTCGTACAGCACGGCCGACTGGCCGGGCGTCACCGCCCATTGCGCGTCGTCGAACGCGAGCGAGAAGCGCTCGCCGTCGCCCCGGCCGAACGAGCACGCGGCGTCGGCCTGTCGGTAGCGCGTCTTCGCGCCGCACGAGAAGCCGTCGGCCGGCGGCTCGCCCGCGACCCAGCTCACGTTGCCGGCGACGAGCTGGCGCGACAGCAGCCACGGATGGTCGTGGCCCTGCACGACGTACAGCGTGTTCGACGCGATGTCCTTCGCGGCGACGAACCACGGTTCGCCGCTGCCGTCCTTGCTGCCGCCGAGGCCGATGCCCTTGCGCTGGCCGAACGTGTAGAACGCGAGGCCGATGTGCTCGCCGATCACCTTGCCGTCCGGCGTCTTCATCGGGCCCGGTTTCGTCGGAAGATAACGGTTCAGGAAGTCGCGGAACGGCCGTTCGCCGATGAAGCAGATGCCCGTCGAGTCCTTCTTCTTCGCGTTCGACAGGCCGATCTGCGCGGCGATCTCGCGCACCTTCGTCTTCGGAATCTCGCCGAGCGGGAACATCGTCTTCGACAGTTGCGCCTGGTTCAGCCGGTGCAGGAAGTACGACTGATCTTTCGTATGATCGAACGCCTTCAGCAGTTCGAAGCGACCGTCGCGCTCGCGCACGCGCGCGTAGTGGCCGGTCGCGATCATTTCCGCGTCGAGCGACATCGCGTGATCGAGGAACGCCTTGAACTTGATCTCGGCGTTGCACAGAACGTCGGGGTTCGGCGTGCGGCCGGCCGAGTATTCGCGCAGGAATTCGGCGAACACGCGGTCCTTGTACTCGGCCGCGAAGTTCACCGCTTCCACGTCGATGCCGATCAGGTCGGCAACCGACACGACGTCGATCCAGTCCTGGCGCGTCGAGCAGTATTCGCCGTCGTCGTCGTCTTCCCAGTTCTTCATGAACAGGCCGACCACGTCGTACCCTTGTTCCTTCAGCAGCCACGCGGTCACCGACGAATCGACGCCGCCCGACATGCCCACTACTACACGGCGCTTGGTCATTTGCTTACCGCCTGGCGGTCGAATGCGTCCGGACGCGGCGCGACCGAATGCGTATGCAGGAAATCGAGCGGGATGCGCCGCCCGGCGAGATAGTCGTCGACGCAGCGCATCACCGCCGGCGAGCGGTGGCGCTCGCTGCACGCGCGCAGTTCGTCGGCGCTCATCCACAGCGTGCGGACGATGCCGTCGTCGAGCACGTGGCCGGGCAGCGGCTCGCCGGCCGTGCCGCAGAACGTGAAGCGCAGGTAGGTCGCGCCGGCGGTGCCGGGGCGGTCGTAGTGCGCGAGATAGACGCCGACGAGCGCGTCGGGCACGAACGGATGCGCGGTTTCCTCGAGCGTCTCGCGGATCACGGCGTCGGCGAGCGTCTCGCCGGCTTCGAGATGGCCGGCCGGCTGGTTGATGCGCAGGCCCGTGGAGGTTTCTTCCTCGATCACGAGAAAGCGACCGGCGCGCTCGACGAGCGCTGCGACGGTCACATGCGGGGTCCAGATTTCGGGTTTCATGGTTCGGCATTTTACCGGTTGCGCCCGGACGCTGCCGGCCCCCTTCGTTGGGCGGATCCGACCCTGGTCGTTCGGGGCGCGGCTACGGGCGGCCGATTTGTCGTGGTGCGGATCGGCGGCGCGGCCATTAGCGGCGAACGGCCGGAGCGGCCGGAGCGGCCGGAACGGATCGAACGGATCGAATCGAACGGCCCGAACGACCCGAACGACCCGAGGCAAACGAGGCAAACGAGGCGAACGAGACGAACGACCCGAACGACCCGAACGACCCGAACGACCCGAGGCGAACGAGACGAACGAGACGAACGAGGCGAACGAGGCGAACGAAGCGAACGAAGCGAACGAAGCGAACGAAGCGAACGAAGCGAACGAAGCGAACGAAGCGAACGAAGCGAGCGGACCGCGCGGATCGAGCGGACCGAAGACGCCGAATCGCACCCCCATTTTTCACGGCGCGACGATCGCCGCGACACAGCCGGCGATCGCATCCCGCACGCGCACGATCGCCGGGTCGCGCTGCGTGCTCGTGCGCCAGCCGATCTCCACCGGGTAGCGCGGCAGCTCGACCGGGCACGCGAGTGCGCGCAGCGACGTCGACTGCGCGATCGCGCGTGCAGCATGCGCCGGAATCGTCGCCACCGTGGCGGAGCCGGCGAGCAGGTACGGCAGCGCCGCGAAGTGCGTGGTCGAGGCCACGACGCGCCGCTTGTGGCCGAGCGCGGCCAGCGCCTCGTCGACGATCCCGATCACGCCGCCCGACGATACGAGCAGGTGATCGCGCTGCAGGAACTCGGCGAGCGCGAGCGTGCGCGGCGCTCGGGCACGGCCGGCCGGATCGATCAGGCACGCGTAGCCGCCCGTCGCGACTGCGCGCCGGCTCAGGCCGTTGGCCGAGAACCCGCCCGACGCGATCGCGAGATCGACGCCGTGCCGCAGCAGCGCGTCGCCCGCGATGCCGCTGTGCGTCTGCCGGAAGATCAGCCGGATGCCCGCGGCTTCCCGCGCGATGGCGTCGATCAGAGCGCGGCCGAGCGCGATCTCGAAGTCGTCCGACAAGCCGATCGAGATCGTGCGGCCGACCCGCTCGCCGCCGTCGGCCGCGATCGCGAGGCTTTCGCGGCAGCGGTCGAGCGCATCGGACAGGATCGGCTTGAGTTCGTCCGCGCGCGGCGTCGGCGCGAGCCCGCGGCCAGTGCGCACGAACAGCGGATCGGCATAGATCACCCGCAGCCGCGCGAGCGCCGCGCTGACCGCCGACTGCGTGAGGCCGAGCCGCAGCGCCGCGCGGCTCGCGCCGCCTTCCTCGTACAGCGCCTCGAACACCTTCAGCAGGTTCAGGTCGAGCCCGGCGATATCATCCGCATTCATGTCAGTTATCGTTGTATCGATTTGATCGATGAAATGATATCGATAAAGATGGCGTCACCCCATTCACTCACCCGGAGACGCCTCCATGTCCACCTCAGTCATCGCCGCGCTGCAGATCGGCGCATCGCCCGCCGGCACGCGCGCCACGCTCGACACGATCCTCGGCTACGAAACCGCGATCCGCGACAGCGGCGCGTCGCTCGTCGTGCTGCCCGAGGCCGTGCTCGGCGGCTATCCGAAAGGCGAGAGCTTCGGCACGCGGCTCGGCTATCGGTTGCCCGAAGGCCGCGACGCGTATGCGCGCTACGCCGCGCAGGCGATCGACGTGCCGGGGCCCGAAACCGACGAACTGGCCGCGCTGTCGCAGCGCACGGGCGCGAGCCTCGTGGTCGGCGTGATCGAGCGCGGCGGCAGCACGCTGTACTGCACGGCGCTGTTCTTCGACCCGCGCGACGGGCTTGTCGCGAAGCACCGCAAGCTGATGCCGACCGGCACCGAGCGGCTGATCTGGGGGCAGGGCGACGGCTCGACGCTCCCGGTGGTCGACACGGCCGCGGGCCGCGCGGGTGCCGCGATCTGCTGGGAGAACCACATGCCGCTGCTGCGCTGCGCGATGTATGCGAAAGGCGTGCAGATCTGGTGTGCGCCGACCGTCGACGAGCGCGACCTGTGGCAAAGCTCGATGAGGCACATCGCGCACGAGGGGCGCTGCTTCGTCGTGAGCGCTTGCCAGGTGCAGCCGTCGCCGCGCGCGCTCGGCATCGACGTGCCGGGCTGGGATCCCGAGCGGCCGCTGATCCGCGGCGGCAGCGTGATCGTCGGGCCGCTCGGCGACCTGCTGACGGAGCCGCTGATCGGCGAGGCCGGCCTCGTGACCGCGCGCATCGATACCGACGAACTCGTGCGTGCGCGCTACGACTTCGACGTGGTCGGGCACTATGCGCGCGCCGACGTGTTTTCGCTGCACGTCGACGAGCGGCCGAAGCGGCCGGTGGTGTTCGAGGGCTGACGGGCGTTGCCGGGGGCGCCCACGTCCCGGCGCTCGAATGGCGGCTGGGCCGGCGGGGCTGCATCCGGCTGCCGCCGCGCGCGCGTCAGCGCGTCAGCGCATCGGCGCTTCCGCGATCCGCATGTAGTCGGCGATCCGCCGGCCTTCCATGTCTGGAAACTGCTCGTGCACGGTGATGTCGCCCATGCGCGCGATGTCGAAGGTGCGGAAGTCGCCGCGCAGTTCGCACCACGCGCCGATCGTCCAGCGTCCGCCCCAGTAGACGAGCCCGAGCGGCCACACGCGGCGCCGCGTGTGCGCGCCGAGCCGGTCGCGGTAGTCGAAGCTGACGATGTGGTGCGTGTCGACCGCCTGGTGGATCGCGTCGACCTTCGCACAGAACGTCTCGTCGATGTGGAACGACGGCGCGAACACCGGCAGGCGGTCGAGCGCCGTGCGCTTGTCGGCCGGCATCGCCGATGCGATCTTCGCGAGCGCCGAGCGTGCGCCACCCGCGAAGCGTGCGCCGCCCCAGGTCTCGAGCATCCGCGCGCCGACCGCGAGCGCCGCGAGTTCCTCGGCAGTGAACGTCAGCGGCGGCAGGCTCGCGTTGCGGTTCAGCCGGTAGCCGATGCCGGCTTCGCCTTCGATCGGCACCCCTGACAGTTGCAGGTCGCGCACGTCGCGATAGACCGTGCGCGGCGACACCGACAGCCAGTCGGCGAGCTGCTGCGCGGTCGTGAGACGCCGCCCGCGCAGCAGCTCGGCGATCTGGAACAGACGGTCGGCACGGCGCGTCATGGGTGCACCTCGACTCCAACGGCGACGGGAATTTCGCGATGATAGCGCCGCGCCGGCAGGATCGTGGACGCGCTCAGTGGCATTTCGGCGCGTGCAGGCCGACGCGGTTGCCTTCGGTATCGATCAGGTAGCCGATGTAGCCGTAGTTGTTCGGCAGCTCGACGACCGAGCCCTGCACGACGCCCCCCGCGCGCTTCGCGCGTTCGAGCGCCGCGACGACCGACTCGCCGGCGTTCAGATACACGAGCACGCCGTTCGCGCTCGGCTTCATCTGCTGCGGATCGAACACGATGCTGCCGCCCGTGCTCGACGCTTCGTGATCGAACATGGCCATCGGCACGCCGCCGATGACTTCGCGCTGCAGCGTCGTTTGCAGCACGGTTTCGTAGAAACGGATCGCCCGGTCGAAATCGAGGGACGGGATGTCGAACCACGCGATCGCACGTTCGAGGGTTGCAGTTGCAGTTGCGGACGTCATGACGAGTTCCTTGTGTTGTTCGGGTTGTTAATGGAAACCAGCCTTGCATTGCGCCGGGATTGCAGTGTGATCGGAGGCTGCTGACAGCGTGCTGTCAGTAGTCATGGCGGTGCTGACGAAAGGTCGCTTCGCCGGCGTCCCGGCCGGGCGGCACCGTATGGGACGGGCGGATCGAAGGGCACATCGAAGCGCGCCGGGCGCGGCCCCGCATGCCTCCGCGCCCCGCAACGAAAAACGCCCGGCGGATGCCGGGCGTCGTCAGGGTGTCAGCAGGCGGCCGCAGCGGCCGCTTCGCGTGTCAGGCGTCGCCTTCCGGCGCGGCCGGGCGTGCCTTCACGCTGCCGGCGATCAGGTCGAAGCGGAACAGCCGGCATTCGAGCGCGCCGTTGAACAGCGGCGTCTTCGCCGATTCGCGCAGCCGCAGCATGCCCGGCAGCGAACGGTCCGAGGTCAGCAGGAACGCCTGCCAGCCGGTGAAGCGCTGCTTGAGCGCATCGCCGAGCGCATTGAAGAACTCGCTGTCCGGCGCGTCGGTGTGGGTGCGGCGGAATGCGTCGTCGTTGTCGCGGTTGCGGCCGGTCTCGCGTACCTCGCCGCGCGCACTGCGGCCGCGTACCTCGATCCGCTCGCCGTACGGCGGGTTCGCGAGGATGATGCCCGGGCCGTCGCACGGCGGCGTCATGCCGCGCGCGTCGACCTGCTTGAGCCACACCGACGGCACGCCCGCGCGCTCGAGGTTCGCGCGCGCCTTCTCGAGCATGTCGCCGGAGATGTCGCTGCCGTACACGCCGAGCGCCTCGCGCTTGCCGCGCGCCGCGCGCTTCGCGTCGAGCGCCGGGACCTTCAGGCCCTGCCATGCGGTGATGTCGTACTGCTTGAGCTTTTCGAAGCCGAAACGGCGCTCGACGCCCGGCGCGACGCCGAGCGCGATCTGCGCGGCTTCCGCGAGGAACGTGCCGCTGCCGCACATCGGGTCGTACAGCGGGGTGCCGGGCGTCCAGCCCGTCAGGCGCAGGATGCCGGCCGCGAGGTTCTCGCGCAGCGGCGCCGCGCCCTTGTCGAGACGCCAGCCGCGCTTGAACAGCGGCTCGCCCGACGTATCGAGGTACAGCGTGCACTCGGTGGCCGTCAGGAACGCGAACACGCGCACGTCCGGCGCGCCGGTGTCGATGCTCGGCCGCGAGCCCGTCTTCTCGCGCAACCGGTCGCAGATCGCGTCCTTCACGCGCAGCGTCGCGAATTCGAGGCTCTTCAGCGGCGACTTGATCGCGGTGATGTCGACGCGCAGCGTCTGCGTCGACGCGAACCAGCGTTCCCACGGCTGCTCGAGCGCGAGCGCGTAGACGTCCTGTTCGTTACGGTACGGGCGGTGCGCGATCTTCAGCAGGATCCGGCTCGCAATCCGCGAATGGAGGTTCGCGGCCATGCCGGCGGCCCAGCCGCCGCGGAAATGAACGCCGCCCGGCACCTGCGCGCCCGCGGTGAACGGCGCGCCGTCCAGATGGCGGCCGGCGATTTCGGCCAGCTCGGCGGCAAGCACCGCTTCGAGGCCGCGCGGGCAGGGAGCGAAGAATTCGTACAGGGTGGGCGAGGACATAAGGCGGGTGAGGGCGTGCAAAAGTCCACCATTGTACGCGGCGTGGGCGGCCGCGGCCGGTGTTGCGTCCGATTCGGGGCACCGGCGCGCGTGCGCCGGCCGCGCCCGCGGGCCGGGCAGCCTGCGCGGCGGCGCCCTGGCGGGGCGCCGCGCTACCGTCGCGCGGTCAGTGCGAGTCCGGCTGGCCGGCCCGCGCGGCCGGGGCGCCGGCCGGCCAGAACAGCGCGGACGGCTTCGACAGCACCGTGCGGATAATCGCGCCGACCAGCGCGCGCACCTTGGCGCGGCGCAGGCTGCGCGAGCGCACGGCCATCGTGAACGCAAGCGCGAAGCTCACGAGCACGTTGAGGATCGCCATGCTCAGCACGCCGGCGCAGGCCCACCACAGCTCCGGCGTACTCAGCGCGTCCTTGCCGAGCACGCCGAGCGCGATCCCGATCGAGCCGGCCGACAGCGTCACGTGCCGCACCTCGAACGGGAACAGGAACACCGTGACGATCGCCGGGACCAGGCCGAGCATCAGGCCGAGGCCGACGTTCGCGACCACGCCCGCGACGTTCGACCGGCAGAAATGCGCGAGCTTCGCGGCGCCCGAGGCGCCGAGCGTGAGCCGCAGCCGGCGGTTGTACGTGAGCGCGTCGCCGACCCGGTGCAGCACGAACCAGTTGTCGGCCCAGCCCGCGAGCAGGCTCGACGACCACAGCAGCACGCCCGTGAGCGCGGCATAGAACGGCGTCGGGCCCAGCAGCGAGAACGAATGCAGCGTGGCGTGCGCCTTTTCCGGCGAGATCAGGTTGCCGTGCAGCAGGTGGCTCGCGAACAACTGCACGAGCAGGCACACGGGCAGCACGACGAGCACGTTGCCGGAGATCGCCGCCGCCTGCGTGCGGATCAGCGCGATCACCGACGCGACGAACGCCTTCACGCCTTCGTCGTGACCGGTTTCGTCGAGCTCGCGCGCGAGCGTCGGCGCGGTCATCGCGGGTTGCTTGGTCGCGAGCGTGAAGTGCAGGAAGTGCATCAGCATGAAGCTCGCCGCGTAGTTGATGCCCGCGAGCAGCCCTTCGAGCATCGACTGGAGATGCGCGCCGGTGATCGCGAACTTCACGCACACGGTCACGACGGTGACGAGGCCGCCGCCCGCGGCCATCCGCAGCATCTTCAGGTATTCGGCGCGGCCGCGCGAGATGTAGTGCTCGCCGGTGTCCGCGTTGGTCTCGACCAGCTTGCGCGCGAACAGCGAGAAGTTGCTGCGCACGAGGTGCGACACGCTCTGGCTGTTCTGGTTCGCGTCGACGAGCTCGGCCGTCAGGCGCGCCATCCCGCGCAGGTCGTCGCGCGCCATCCACGCGTTGAGCAGCGTTTCGGCGCGCAGGATGCGCATGCGCATCCGCTCGACCTGGAACACGATGTCGACCGACACGCCGTTGCGGTACAGGTGCGTGAACACGTCGTCGACCGCGGTCCGGCATTCGTCGAGCAGCACGCGCAGGTAGTTCACCTCGTGCAGCAGCTTGCTCGGATCGCCGCCGTCCTCGACGGCCGCGTGCGCGGTCTCGACCGCGAGCATCGCGCGCGTGAGGCGGTAGAACGGCTGCGTTTCGAGCGGCTTGCGCGCGTCGTCGTCGGACAGGCGGCTGCGCACCGTCTGCGACAGGCCGGTCGAGCTGATCTGGCAAGTCAGGTTGTGCAGCGCGGCCAGCAGGTCGCGCGAGAACGAGCCGGGCTCGTGGCGTTCTTCGTCGGTGACGTCGTACGAATTCAGGTCGGCGAGGCGGGCGAGCAGGTCGTCGGGCAGCGCGTCGATCCATTGCGCGTCTTCCGGCGCCGGGAACATCAGCGTGAACAGCGCGCTCAGCTCGCGGCGGTTCGGCGCGGGCGGGATCAGCGACGAGTCGATCCGCTCGAACAGCGCGCCGAAGAAGCCGGAATGCACCGGCATCCCCGCGTCGCACAGCAGCGAGATGCCGTCGCATTCGCGCAGGATCCCGCGCAGGATGCGCGCCGCGTGCGATTTCCACACGGGATTGCGGTCGAGCACGTGGAACAGGTAGCGCAGCCGCGCGTGTGCCGGATACGTGCGCGTGTCGGCGTCGTGCGCGGCCGTCGCGTCCGGCGCGGGCTGCACCGCGCCGTTGCGGCGCAGCCAGTGCGCGAGCTCGATCAGCCATTCGCTGCGCTCGGCGTACGACGCGTCCGCGTCGGCATGCGCGAGCAGCGCGTCGAGCTGGTGGCCCGTACTGCGCGACGCGCGCCACTTCTTGATCAGGGTCGTCAGGGAACGAAACATAAACGGAATAGCGAAAGCCCTGGACGGGCGGGTTCGGGGTGCCGGCCGGGAACACGGCACGGCGCCGGGGGAACGGTAAGGCTGGTCAGGTGGCCGGAAATACGCGGCGACCCGCGATGCGGCTGCCCCGATGCGGTGCACGCGGTTCGCGCGCGGGCGCCCGGGAGACGCGGCGACCGCACCGAACAGGGGCGGATCGCCGCCGGCTGGCGCGCACGACAGGCGGCGCGAGCCGGAAAGTGCGTAGGATCGTCAATCGGGCGCGAAAACGCAAGCCGACCGAATGGCCTGGCGCCGGTTCCGGCGGATTTTGACAAACAGTGCAAAGCGGCCGTCCGGCCGATGGATGATGCGCGGGGGCGGCTGCATCGGCGATGGCGGCGGCGGCGCGTGCGCGGCGGCACGCACGCGGATCGCCGCCGACGGGCGCTATCGGGCGGCGCGTGCCGAATCCGGTGGCAGGTGCGAATCCACCGGACGCCGGCCCGCGCGCCGCACGCTTACGCGCCGGACTTCCCGCCCGCGCCCGCGTCGCCGCCTGGCGTCGGATTGGCCGGGCAGGGCAGCACGGGCGCGGCGGCCGTTGCCTTGGCCGACGCGGTCCGGGTGGCCGTCGCCGTCGCCATCGCATCGCGCTGCGCGGCCATCGCGCGCACGCCGGCCGCTGCCTGCGACGCAATCACGTCGAGCGCGCGCCGGTGGCCGGCGACGAGCGCGTCGTAGCCATCGCCGACCGGTTCCGCGACGCTCGTGCGGCACGTCATCACCGCCTGCGTGCCGAGCGCGCGCACGCTCCACACCGCATCGATCGCCGCCCGCTTGCCGGGCCACGAATCGAAGCGCTGCAGGTTCACGCTGATCCGATAGACGGGCACGCCGACCGGGTACGCGGAATTCACGACGTCGATCGTGTCGAGCTGCGTGGCGAGATCGTCGGACAGCGCGCGGCGGATCTCGTCGGCGGGCGGCGCGGCCCAGCGCTCCTGTTCGAGCACGTCGACCTGCGCGCCATTCTTCTGCACGACGAGCTGGTTCTTCGCGACCTGTTCGGGCACGCCGACGGACGGCACCTCGATCAGGAACGGCGGGTTGGCCGGCGCGGTGCGCACGGTGGCCGTGGCGCCGGCCGGGCTCAGCGTGTAGAACCGCGCGGGCGGCGAGCTGCACGCGGCGAGCGCGAGCACGGCGACAGCCGCCGCCGCGCCGCTCGCGAAACCGTTCACGCGTGTCGTCATTGTTGATCTCCTGGCTTGCCCTTGAGCAGCGATTCGGGGTGGCGCTCCAGATAGTCGGCGAGCGCGTTCAGGGATTGCAGCGTGCGCGTGAGCTCCTTCAGCGCGCCGCGCACGTCGGACTGCAGCGGCGAATCCTGCTGCAGCGTCGCCTGGGCGGTCGAGAAGGTCTGCTGCGCGGCCGACAGCGTGTCGCGCGCTTGCGGCGCGATCTGCGTGTCGAGCTGCTTGAACAGCTTGTCAGCGTTCGACAGCGCGCTGTTCAGATTCGCGCCGATCTGGTCGAACGGCACCTTGTCGAGCTTCTTCGCGATGTCGGCGACCTGCAGCTGCAGCTCGTCGAGCGTGTTCGGCACCGTCGGCAGCTCGAGCGGCTGGCGGGTGGTGTCGATTTTCGCGGGGGGCGCCTTCGGGAAGAAGTCGAGCGCGACGTACAGCTGGCTCGTCAGCAGGTTGCCGGTGCGCAGCTGGCCGCGCAGTCCGTGCTTGACGAGGCGCTCGACGATGTCGCGGCGGGCCGGTTCGCCCTGGCTCTCGATCGTTTCGCGGAACCGCCGGCCAAGCCGCTCCGGATACACGTTCATCGTGACCGGCATCAGGAAGTTCTTGGTCTTCGGATCGTAGTCGATGCCGATGTTCGTCACTTCGCCGAGCACGATGCCGCGGAAGTCGACCGGCGCGCCCACGGCGAGCCCGCGCAGCGACTGGTTGAAGTTCATCACGACCTGCAGCGGCTGGCCGTCCGGATCGCGCATCGCGTCGCCCTCGTCGGAGCCGAGGCGGAAGGTCGTGTTGTTCGGCGCGGTCGCGCCCGTGCCCTGGTTCGGCGGCGTCTGGAACGCGATGCCGCCGAGGATCACCGTCGCGAGCGACTGCGTGTTCAGCTTCAGGCCGCTCGAATCGAGCCGCAGATCGACCCCGCTCGCCTGCCACCAGCGCGAGTTCACGCCGACGTACTGGTCGTACGGTGCATTGACGAACACGTTGAAGGTGACGCCCGTGCCGTCCTTGTCGAGGGAGAAGCCGACCACCTGCCCGACCTGCACGCGGCGGTAGTAGACGGGCGAGCCGATGTCGACCGAGCCGAGCGAATCGCCGCGCAGCACGTACTGCGTGCCCTTCTGGTCGCCGGTCACGGCCGGCGGGGATTCGAGCCCGGTGAAGTCGGTCTGCGTGTCCTGCCCGTGGCCGCCGTCGACGCCGATGTACGCGCCCGACAGCAGCGTGCCGAGCCCCGACACGCCGGTCGCGCCGACGCGCGGACGCACGATCCAGAAGCGCGAGCCCTTGACCGCGAAGTCCTCGGCTTCCTTCTTCAATTGCACCTGGACGAGCACGCGCGACAGGTCTTTCGACAGCTTGATCGTCTTGACCATGCCGATCTCGACGTCCTTGTACTTGACCTGCGTCTTGCCCGGCTCGAGGCCTTCCGCGCTGTGGAAGCTGATCGAGATTTCCGGGCCGCGTTCGCGCACGGACTTGACGACGAGGCCGATGCCGATCAGCGCGGCGATCAGCGGCACGAGCCAGACGAGCGACGGCAGCCAGCCGCTTTTCGTCGAGATCGACGGGTCGGGCGGCCGGGACGCGTCGTGCTGCGGGCCTTGCGGACTATTCATGGTGTTTCCCTGAGGTTTCGACTGGATCCCAGATCAGACGGGGATCGAACTGCATCGACGCGAGCATCGTCAGGATCACGACCGAGCCGAACGCGAGTGCGCCGGGGCCGGCCGTGATGACGGCGAGCGAACGGAAATGGACGAGCGCGACGGTCAGCGTCACGACGAAGATGTCGAGCATCGACCAGCGGCCGATCCGCTCGACGATCCGGTACAGCAGCGTGCGCTGCAGCGGTCGCCACGTGGTGCGGCGCTGCGAACTGATCACGAGGATCAGCAGCACGCCGAGCTTGAGCATCGGCACGAGAATGCTGGCGACGAACACGACGACGGCGAGCGGCCAGTCGCCCGACGTCCAGAAATAGATGACGCCGCTCATGATCGTGTCTTCCTGCGAGCCGACGATCGACGACGTGCGCATGATCGGCAGCAGGTTCGCCGGGATATAGAGGATCGCGGCCGCGAGCAGCAGCGCCCAGGTGCGCATGATGCTGTCCGGCGTACGGAAATGGAGCCTGCTGCCGCAGCGCGCGCAACGCGCATGCGGATGATCGATCGTCTGCACCAGCCCGCATGCGTGACAGCTGGCATAGCCCTCGCGGGCCGCGTTCGGCGTCGTCATCGGCGGGGGTCTTGCGGCGGCGCGGCGCCGTCGGGCTGCCCGGGCGCGCGGCCGGCGCGCAGGTCGTCGGCGATGTCCCACAGCGTGCGCGGATCGAACATCAGCACGACGGCCGTCATCAGCGTGAGCGCGCCGAACGCGAACAGCGCGGCGTCGGGCACGACGCGCGCGAGGCTCACCATCTTCACGATCGTCACGACGATGCCGAGCATGAGTACCTCGATCATCCCCCACGGCCGCACGAGCTGGATCGTGCGCAGCACCAGGTTGAGGCCGGGCGGCACGACGCCGCGGCGGATCGGCAGCAGCACGTAAAGCAGCGCGGCCATCTCGACGAGCGGAAACAGCACGGTCGAGCAGAACACCATGACGCCGACGACTTCCATGCCCTGGTGCCACAGCGACTCGATCGCGCCGAGCAAGGTGGTTTGCACGCGCGTGCCGTTCAGGTCCATCTCGAGGATCGGGAAGGTCTGCGCGATGATGAACGTGACCAGGGCCGCGACCGCGAGCGCGCTGATGCGTTCGATCTGCGTGGTGCTGTTGCGGTAGAGCAGCGCGTCGCAGCGCGGGCAGCGCGCGATTTCGCGACCGCTCAGGCGCGGTTTATGCAACAGTGCGTCGCATTCGTGGCAGGCAATCAGGTCGTATCGTTGCATGGAGGAGGCGGTTGCGTGACGGCGGAAACGTGTGCCGACGGGGCCGGAAGCCGCGCCAATCTTACCAAAACGGCCTTTTCGGCGCGTCAACGTTCCGTTATCGGGTGACCGATCGGTAACATGGCATCAACATGGCGGCCGGCTGGCGCGCCTGTCCTCAGAGTCCGCGCAGCACAAAAGGTTGCGGTAGCATGGCGGCCGTGGCAAGCGTCGGACGAATTTACCGGCGCGGCCGTTCGCTCAACTGAGGAAACCAAGATGGCATCGAATTCGCTGCCGGCCCGGCCGGCACGTTACACGCAGACCGCGATCGCGCTGCATTGGCTGATCGCGCTGCTGATCGTCTGCGGCTTCGCGCTCGGCTGGGTGATGACGGACATCCCCGGTTTCACGCCGACCAAGCTGAAGTATTTCTCGTGGCACAAGTGGATCGGCGTGACGGCGTTCGCGCTGGCGGTCGTGCGCGTGCTGTGGCGTGCGACCCATGCGTCGCCGGCGCTGCCGGGCAATACGCCGGCATGGCAGCGGGCGGCGTCGCACGGCGTGCACATCCTGCTGTACGTGCTGATGCTCGTGATCCCGGTGACCGGCTACCTGTACAGCTCGGCGTCGAACATCCCGGTCGTCTACCTCGGCATCGTGCCGTTGCCGCGCCTGATCGACCCCGATCCGGTGTTGAAGGAAACGTTCAAGACGCTTCACGTGTCTTTGAATTACATTCTGCTTGCGCTCGTTTCGCTGCACGTGCTCGCGGCGCTCAAGCACCAGGTGTTGGACCGCGACGGCCTGCTGTCGCGGATGCTTCCCTTTGCCAAATGAAGGATCCCATGAAAGTGTCTTTCTCCCGCTCCATGCTGACCGCGTTCGCCGCGGCGGCACTTGTCGCGTCGGGCGCGGCGCATGCCGACGTCGATCTCGCGAAGAGCAAGGTGTCCGCCGTGTCGAAGCAGATGAACGTGCCGACCGAAGGCGCATTCAAGAAGTTCTCCGCGCAGGTGAAGTTCGACCCGGCGAAGGCCGCGCAGGGCAGCGCGCAGATGTCGATCGACATCGCGAGCTTCGACCTTGGCGACAAGATGTACAACGACCAGGTCGCGGGCAAGGACTGGTTCGACGCGAAGACGTATCCGCAGGCGACCTTCGCGTCGTCGGCGATCGCGCCGGCGGGCGGCAACAAGTACAACGTGACCGGCAAGCTGACGATCAAGGGCAAGTCCGAGACCGTCACGGTGCCCGTCACTGTCTCGCAGAACGGCGCGACGCAGACCTTCGACGGCGTGCTGCCGATCAAGCGTTCGGCGTTCAACGTCGGCACCGGCGAGTGGAAGGACACGTCGATCGTCGCCGACGAAGTGCAGATCAAGTTCCATCTCGTCGCCACGAAGTAAACGGCGCGCTGTTGCATTACCCGAATGCCGCGCGAGGGCGCGGCGCTGTTCACAGGAGAATGAGTTTGAAAAAGCATCTGATCATCGCCGCCGGCGCATTGGCCGCCTCGCTGTCGTTCTCGGCATTCGCCGACACCGCGACGTACCAGTTCGACCCGAGCCACACGTACCCGAGCTTCGAGGCCGACCACTTCGGCGGCCTGTCGGTCTGGCGCGGCAAGTTCGATAAGTCGAGCGGCACCGTGACGCTCGACCGCGCGGCGAAGACCGGTACGGTCGACGTGACGACCGACATCGCGTCGATCCACACGGGCAGCACGAAGCTCGACGAGCACCTGCAGACGGGCGAATTCTTCGACGCCGCCAAGTTCCCGCAGGCGAACTACAAAGGCACGATCAAGTTCGACGGCGACAAGCCCGTGTCGGTGGTCGGCAACCTGACGCTGCATGGCGTCACGAAGCCGGTCACGCTGAAGATCGATTCGTTCAAGTGCATGCCGCACCCGATGCTCAAGCGTGAAGTGTGCGGCGTCGACGCGATCGGCGAATTCAGCCGCGACGATTTCGGCCTCGACTACGGCAAGCAATACGGCTTCAAGATGAAGACGAAGCTGCTGATCACGGCCGAAGCCGTCAAGCAGCAGTAACGCGCCCGGCGGCACCGGCCGCCGCGTTGCGTGTACACCGCCGCGCCCCCGTTCCCGGGGTCGCGGCGGTTTTTTTTGCGCGCCTATAATCGTCGGCACAGCTCGCGGCGCGGGAACGGCGCGTCGGACAGAACGTACAACGACAAGGAGATCGCCGATGCACGCCGTCACGCAGTCCAGCTCCATTGCCTCGTCGCCGCGCGTGTGGCGCGCGGTGGTCGCCGCATCGATCGGCAACGCGCTCGAGTGGTTCGACCTCGTCGTCTACGGCTTCTTCGCGGTCACGATCTCGAAGCTGTTCTTTCCGGCCGGCAACGACACCGTGTCGCTGCTGCTTACGCTCGGCACGTTCGGCGTGTCGTTCTTCATGCGTCCGCTCGGCGCGATCGTGCTCGGCGCTTATGCCGACCGCGCGGGCCGCAAGGCCGCGCTCACGCTGTCGATCCTGCTGATGATGGCCGGTACGCTCGTCATCGCGGTGCTGCCGACCTACGGGACGATCGGCGTCGCGGCGCCGCTGATCCTCGTCGCCGCACGGCTGATGCAGGGTTTCTCGGCGGGCGGCGAATTCGGCAGCGCGACCGCGTTCCTGGCCGAGCACGTGCCGGGGCGGCGCGGCTTCTTCGCGAGCTGGCAGGTCGCGAGCCAGGGCCTCACGACACTGCTTGCCGCCGGTTTCGGCACCGTGCTGAACGCGCAGCTCACGGCCGACCAGATGGCCGCGTGGGGCTGGCGCATTCCGTTCTTCTTCGGGCTGCTGCTCGGGCCCGTCGCGTACTACATCCGCTCGAAGGTCGACGAGACGCCCGAATTCCTCGCGGCCGAAAGCACCGCGACCCCGTTGCGCGACACGTTCGCGTCGCACAAGGCGCGGCTCGTCGCCGCGATGGGCGTGGTCGTGCTCGGCACCGTCGCGACCTATCTCGTGCTGTTCATGCCGACCTACGGCGTGAAGCAGCTCGGCCTCGCGCCGTCGGCCGCGTTCGCGGCGATCCTCGTCGTCGGCGTGATCCAGATGGCGTTCGCGCCGCTCGTCGGCCATTGGTCGGATCGCTACGGCCGCGTGCGCGTGATGATCGCGCCGGCGCTCGGCATTCTCGTGCTGATCTATCCGGCATTCGCGTACCTGGTCGCGCATCCGGGCTTCGGCACGCTGATCGCGCTGCAGGTGCTGCTCGCGTTCCTGATGACCGGCTATTTCGCGGCGTTGCCGGGCCTGTTGTCGGAAGTGTTTCCGGTGCAGACGCGCACGACCGGAATGTCGCTCGCGTATAACGTCGCGGTGACGATCTTCGGCGGCTTCGGGCCGTTCATCATCGCGTGGCTGATCCGCGCGACCGGGATGAAGACCGCGCCGAGCTTCTACCTGATGTTCGCGGCCGTGCTGAGCCTCGCGGCGCTGTTCGTGCTGCGGCGGCGGTTCGGGTTTCGGTGAAGTGGCGGTGACGCGGGTGGAGGGTGGACCGCCGCGTGCATGAAAAAAGGCCGGTCCAACAGGACCGGCCTTCTAGTATCAGCCGAAACGGCGCGGGCTCAAACCTGCGCGCCCGCGTTCGGATCGTCCGGATCGTGCGCGCCTTTCTTTTCCTTGATCAGGTCTTCGCGCTTGATGCCGAGCCACATCGCGAGCGAGCCCGCGACGAACACCGACGAGTAGATGCCGAACATGATGCCGACCGTCAGCGCGAGCGCGAAGTAGTGCAGCGTCGGGCCGCCGAAGAAGAACATCGACAGCACCATCATTTCCGTCGACGTGTGCGTGATGATCGTGCGCGACATCGTCGTCGTGATCGCGTGGTTGATCACTTCCGACACGCTCATCCTGCGTTCGCGGCGGAACGTTTCGCGGATCCGGTCGAAGATGACGACCGACTCGTTGACCGAGTAGCCGAGCACCGCGAGGATCGCCGCGAGCACCGCCAGCGAGAACTCCCACTGGAAGAACGCGAAGAAGCCGAGAATGATCACGACGTCGTGCAGGTTCGCGATGATGCCGGCGACCGCGTACTTCCATTCGAAGCGGATCGACAGGTAGATCACGATGCCGATCACGACGCACGCGAGCGCGAGGAGACCGTCGGTCGCGAGCTCGCGGCCGACCTGCGGGCCGACGAACTCGACGCGCTGCAGCGACACGTCGGGGCTCTGCGCCTTCAGTGCGGTCATCACCTGATCGCTCTGCTGCGCGGACGTGAGGCCTTCCTTCAGCTGCAGGCGGATCAGCACGTTGCGCGACGTGCCGAAGTTCTGCACCTGCGCATCGGCGTAGCCGAGCTTGCCGAGCGTCGCGCGCACGGGTTCGAGCTGCGCGGCCTGCTGATACTGGACCTCGATCACCGTACCGCCGGTGAATTCGACGGACAGGTGCAGCCCGCGGTGGAACAGGAAGAACACGGCGGCGAGGAACGTGACCAGCGAGATCACGTTGAACACCAGCGCGTGCCGCATGAACGGAATGTCTTTACGGATGCGGAAAAATTCCATGGCTTCGTCTCCGGGGCCTTATTGGGTCGAGCCCGGTTTCTTCGGCGACACGCCTTGCTGCGCGCGGTTGCGCAGCTGCGGCTTGCCGGCGCGCGGGGCGTTGCCCTTCGCGGGGGCGGCGAGCTTCGCGGCGCGCACGGTGTCGGTCGATTCGTCGGCCGCGGTGAACGACGCGCCGGCCGCGGCGCCTTCCGGCCTCCACACCTGGCCGATCGCGAGCGACTTCAGTTTCTTGCGGCCGCCGTACCAGAGGTTGACGAGCCCGCGCGAGAAGAACACCGCGGAGAACATCGACGTCAGGATGCCGAGGCAGTGCACGATCGCGAACGCGCGAACCGGGCCCGAGCCGAACGCGAGCAGCGCGAGGCCGGCGATCAGCGTCGTGACGTTCGAGTCGAGAATCGTCGCCCACGCATGCGCGTAGCCGGACTGGATCGCGAGCTGCGGCGGCTGGCCGGCGCGCAGTTCTTCACGCACGCGCTCGTTGATCAGCACGTTCGAGTCGATCGCCATGCCGAGCGCGAGCGCGATTGCCGCGATACCCGGCAGCGTCAGCGTCGCCTGCATCAACGACAGCACCGCGACGAGCAGCAGCAGGTTCACCGACAGGCCGATCACCGAGATCACGCCGAACAGCATGTAGTACGCGACCATGAACACGGCGATCGCGCAGAAGCCCCAGATCACCGAGTGGACGCCCATCTTGATGTTGTCCGCGCCGAGGCTCGGGCCGATTGTGCGTTCCTCGATGATGTCCATCGGCGCGGCGAGCGAACCGGCGCGCAGCAGCAGCGCGAGATCGGCCGCTGCCTGCGGCGTCGGCTGGCCCGTGATCTGGAAGCGGTCGCCGAGCTCGGACTGGATCGTCGCGACCGTCAGCACTTCGCCCTTGCCCTTCTCGAACAGCACCATCGCCATCGGCTTGCCGATGTTCTCGCGCGACACCGCGCGCACCGAGCGGCCGCCCGCCGAGTCGAGGCGGATGTTGACCGACGGACGCTGGTGTTCGTCGAAGCCGGCCGACGCATCGATGATGCGGTCGCCGGTGAAGATTACTTCCTTCTTCAGCAGCACGGGCGCCTGGTTGCCCTGCGTGAACAGCTCCTCGCCCGGCGGCACGGGGTCGTTCGGGTTCGGGTGCGTGTTGATCGGATCGGCGAGGCGCGCCTCGAGCGTCGCGGTGCGGCCGATGATGTCCTTCGCCTTCGCGGTGTCCTGCACGCCCGGCAGCTCGACGACGATACGGTCGCTGCCCTGCTGCTGCAGGATCGGCTCGGACACGCCGAGTTCGTTCACGCGGTTGTGGAGCGTCGTCAGGTTCTGCTTGAGCGCGGCGTCCTCGACGGACTTCTGCACGGCCGGCGTGAACGTGCCGACGACCTGCGTGCCGCCGCCGCCGGGCTGGGTCGCCCATTGCAGTTCGGTGACGGAGGCAGCGAGCACCTTGCGGGCGTCTTCGGCCGTTTGCGCATCGCTGAAGTTGACGACGACGGACTGGTCGACGCGGCTCACGCCGCCGTCGCGGATGTTCCGGTCGCGCAGCAGCGCGCGTGCGTCGGATGCGTCGGAGTCGAGCTTCTTCGTCAGCGCGCCCGTCATGTCGACCTGGAGCAGGAAGTGGACACCGCCGCGCAGGTCGAGGCCGAGATACATCGGCAGCGCGTGCAATGCGGTCAGCCAGCGCGGCGACGCGCTCTGCAGGTTCAGTGCGACGACGTACTGCGGATCGTTCGGGTCGGCGTTCAGCGATTTCTGCAGCAGGTCCTTGACGCGCAGCTGCGTATCGGTGTCCTTCAGGCGCACGCGGATGTTCGCGTTGGACGCCGTGTTCTCGAAGGTGACGTCGTCCGGCTTGATCTGCGCGGACGCGAGCGCGGATTCGACCTGGGTCAGCGTGGTCGAGTCGAGCTTGACCGTGGCCTTGCCGCTCGACACCTGCACCGCCGGCGCTTCGCCGAAGAAGTTGGGCAATGTGTACAGAAAGCCGATGGCGAGCGCCACGACCATCACGACATATTTCCAGAGTGGATAACGATTCATGAGGGGGCCGAACGGGTGGTTGGCGTGAAAGCGTCGCGTCCGGCGCCGCGTCGGCCCGCTCTCTCAGGCGGGCACGGCGCGGGGAGCCGGACGCTCGGTAAAAGCCTTACAGCGAGCCTTACAGCGACTTGATCGTGCCCTTCGGCAGAATGGTCGTGACGGCGGCCTTCTGCACGGTGATTTCGGTGCCTTCGGCGATTTCGACGCCGATGTAGCCTTCGGTGACCTTCGTCACCTTGCCGACGAGGCCGCCGCTCGTGACGACTTCGTCGCCCTTCGCCATGGCCGCGAGCATGTTGCGGTGTTCCTTCTGACGCTTCATCTGCGGACGGATCATGATGAAGTACAGCACCGCGAACATCAGGATGAGCGGCAGGAAGCTCATCAGGCTCGATTCGGCGCCACCGGCGCCTTGCGCGAAGGCATTGGAAATGAACGGCACGTTGGTCTCTCCGTAGGGGAAGATCGAAAAATAAGCCGGTTATTCTACCACCGGCCCCATGCGCAAACGGCGCGGGAAATGCGCTTTCGGATCAAGCTGTTAAAGCATGAACCCGCACCGTTGCAACTTGTTTGGAAAGGCAATTGTAATGTTTCGCGGTCGCGACCGGCACCTGGAACGCGTTATTTAGTACGTGTCCGATGTGACAGGCGGCGGCGCGGGCAGCGGGGCGGGCAGCGGCGCGGGCAGCCGGCCGCGTCAGTCGACCCCTCTCGCACGATCCTCCGCGAAGCGCTGGCGGAACGCGTCGAACGTATGGGTTTCGATCGCGTCGCGGATCTCGCCCATCAGCTGCAGGTAGTAGTGCAGGTTGTGGATCGTGTTGAGCTGCGCGCCGAGGATTTCGCCGACACGGTGCAGGTGATGCAGGTAGCCGCGCGAGAAGTTCTGGCACGTGTAGCAGCCGCAGCTCGCATCGAGCGGCTTCAGCGAGTTCTTGTGCGTCGCGTTGCGGATCTTCACGTCGCCGAAGCGCGTGAACAGCCAGCCGTTGCGCGCGTTGCGGGTCGGCATCACGCAGTCGAACATGTCGATGCCGTTCGCGACGCCCTCGACCAGGTCTTCCGGCGTGCCGACGCCCATCAGGTAGTGCGGCTTGTTGGCCGGCAGCTTCGGGCCGACGTGCCGCAGCACGCGCATCATGTCTTCCTTCGGCTCGCCGACCGACAGCCCGCCGATCGCGAGGCCGTGGAAGCCGAGCTCGGACAGGCCTGCGAGCGATTCGTCGCGCAGGTCCTCGAACATCCCGCCCTGGACGATCCCGAAGAGGGCGTTCGGATTGCCGAGCCGGTCGAACTCGTCGAGCGAGCGCTTCGCCCAGCGCAGCGACATGCGCATCGAGTCGGCCGCTTCCTTGTGCGTCGTCGGCACGCCGTTGGTCGCGTACGGCGTGCATTCGTCGAACTGCATCACGATGTCGGAGTTCAGCACCTTCTGGATCTGCATCGACACTTCCGGCGACAGGAACAGCTTGTCGCCGTTGATCGGCGACGCGAACGTGACGCCGTCCTCGGTGATCTTGCGCAGGTCGCCGAGCGAGAACACCTGGAAGCCGCCCGAGTCGGTCAGGATCGGCTTGTTCCAGCCCATGAAGCCGTGCAGGCCGCCGTGCGCGTCGATCGTGTCGAGGCCCGGGCGCAGCCACAGGTGGAACGTGTTGCCGAGGATGATCTGGGCCTTGATCTCGTGCAGCTCGCGCGGCTGGATCGCCTTCACGGTGCCGTACGTGCCGACCGGCATGAAGATCGGCGTCTCGACCACGCCGTGGTTGAGCTTCACGCGGCCGCGGCGTGCATGGCCGTCGGTCGTCAGCAGTTCGAATTCGAGCCCGTTGGCCGGGCGTTCCTGCACGGGCGCGTGCGTATCGTGGGATGAACCTTCGGTCATCGCGTCATTCTCCTTGCCACCGGAAAACAGTCCGGCGCATGTTGGACAGGCCGCCGGGAATCCGGCGGCAGGAAAAGCGGGTGCGGGCCAGCGTGGCGCGCACAGCGGGAAATCGCAGGTGCGACGGGCATGCGGTGCGAAACCGTCGCGCCCGCCGCGCTTATGCTTGGGGCGCCTCCGGCGTGTCGCGCCGCGTGAGCAGCATCGCGTCGCCGTAGCTGAAGAAGCGGTAGCGTTGGTCGATCGCGTGCCGGTAGGCGGCGCGGATCGTCTCGACGCCCGCGAACGCGGACACCAGCATCAGCAGCGTCGACTTCGGCAGGTGGAAGTTCGTGACGAGCCGGTCGACGACCCGGAAGCGGTAGCCGGGCGTGATGAAGATGTCGGTTTCGGCCTGCGTCGCCGCGAGCGGGCGGCCCGCTTCGTCGGCGCTGCGCGCCGCGGCTTCGAGCGCGCGCATCGACGTCGTGCCGACCGCGATTACGTTGCCGCCGCGCGCGCGCGTGGCGGCGATCTTGTCGACGAGCGACTGCGGCAGGTCGTACCACTCGCTGTGCATCCGGTGCTCGGCGATGTTCTCGACGCGCACCGGCTGGAACGTGCCGGCGCCCACGTGCAGCGTCAGCGTCGCGCGCTCGACGCCCATCGCGTCGAGCTTCTCGAGCAGCGGCAGGTCGAAATGGAGCCCGGCGGTGGGCGCCGCGACCGCGCCCGGGTTGCTCGCATAGACGGTCTGGTAGCGCGTCTCGTCGTTCGCGTCGGCGTCGTGCTCGATGTACGGCGGCAGCGGCAGGCGGCCGTGCTGCTCGATCAGCGTGAGGCACGGCTGCGGGAAGTGCAGCGTGAAGAACGGTTCGACGCGCTCGCCGACCGTCACGTCGAACGCGTCGGCGAGGCGCAGCGTCGTGCCGGCGCCCGGCGACTTGCTCGCGCGGATCTGCGCGAGCGCCGTATGCGTGCCGGTCACGCGCTCGATCAGCACCTCGATCTTGCCGCCGCTGGCCTTCTGGCCGAAGAAACGCGCCTTCAGCACCCTGGTATCGTTGAACACGAGCAGGTCGCCGGGCGCGATGCACGACGGCAGCTCGGCGAAGTTGCGGTCGACGAGGCGCGCGGGCTCGACGGTGCGGTCGACCTCGAGCAGGCGGCTCGCGGTGCGCTCGGGCAGCGCGGTTTGCGCAATCAGCTCGGGCGGCAGATTGAAATCGAAATCGGAAAGCGTGAACATGCGGGCTGGTTCGAAACGGCCGGCGGGCGCCGCCCACAAGGCGGAAACGCATGAATGGGGCGCGCAAGCCGCTATGATGGCGGGATGCGCGGCCTGGCCGGCGTCGTTCGTTCGGACGACGTGAAAGCCGCTATTGTACTTGCCTTGCGAAGCACCCAGACGATCCGATGCCTGTGTCACCACGCCGTTCCTCCGCTGCCATTGCCGATTCCGCCGATCCGTTCGACGCGGACGATGCCGCGTTACCCGCGCGAAGCGCGGGGGAGCGCGACTCCGACGCGCGCGCGGCGCCGAAGCGCGCGGGCCCGAAGCGCGGCGCCGACGGGCGGCTCGCGCAACCGGCCGCCGCCGCGCCCGACGTCGAACCGGGCGCCGGCAGCGACGAAGCGGGCGTTGCGGCGGCGTCGGGCGCATCCGATGCATCCGGCGCGAAGCGCAAGAAGAAGCCGGCCGCCGACAAACCCGTGAAGACCGCCGACAAGCTCGCGAAGCTCGGCCTCACGCGCTCGATCGATCTCGTGCTGCATCTGCCGATGCGCTACGAGGACGAAACCACGCTCACGCCGATCGGCGAACTGCTGCCGGGCGGCATCGCGCAGACCGAAGGCGTCGTGTTCGACAACGAGGTCGCGTACCGGCCGCGCCGCCAGCTCGTCGTGAAGATCCAGGACGACGACGGCGAGCAGCTCGTGCTGCGCTTCCTGAATTTCTACGGCTCGCAGGTCAAGCAGATGGCCGTCGGCCAGCGGCTGCGCGTGCGCGGCGATGTGCGCGGCGGCTTCTTCGGGATGGAGATGGTGCATCCGGCCGTGCGCGTGGTCGAAGCCGATGCGCCGCTGCCGCAGGTGCTCACGCCCGTCTATCCGAGCACGGCGGGCGTGTCGCAGGCGTATCTGCGCAAGGCGATCGAGAACGCGGTGGAGCGCACGCCGCTGCCCGAGCTGCTGCCGCCCGAGATCGAGCGCGACTACCTGAAGCCGCTCGGCGTGCCGACGCTCGCGCAGGCCGTGCGGATCCTGCATCACCCGGGCGTCGATTCCGACGAAGCCGCACTGATGGACGGCTCGCATCCGGCGTGGACGCGCATCAAGTTCGAGGAGCTGCTCGCGCAGCAGCTGTCGCTCAAGCGCGCGCACGAGGAGCGCCGCACGCGCACGGCGCCCGCGATGCCGCGCCGCGCCGCGACCGATGCCGACGCGCTGACGACGCGCCTCTACGCGGCGCTGCCGTTCACGCTGACGGGCGCGCAGGCGCGCGTCGTCGACGAGATCGCGCACGACCTCACGCTCCCGCACCCGATGCAGCGGCTGTTGCAGGGCGATGTCGGCAGCGGCAAGACGGTCGTCGCCGCGCTGGCCGCGACGCAGGCGATCGATGCCGGCTATCAGGCCGCGCTGATGGCGCCGACCGAAATCCTCGCGGAACAGCACGCCCGCAAGCTGCGCGCGTGGCTCGAGCCGCTCGGCGTGTCGGTCGCATGGCTCGCGGGCAGCCTGAAGGCGAAGGAGAAGCGCGCGGCGATCGAGGCCGCGGCGCTCGGCACCGCGCAGCTCGTGATCGGCACGCACGCGATCATCCAGGACACGGTCGAATTCGCGCGGCTCGGCCTCGTGATCGTCGACGAGCAGCACCGCTTCGGCGTCGAGCAGCGTCTCGCGCTGCGGGCGAAGGCCGCGAACGCGGCCAACGGCGCGCGCGATTTCCAGCCGCACCAGCTGATGATGTCGGCCACGCCGATCCCGCGCACGCTCGCGATGACGTATTACGCGGATCTCGAGGTGTCGACGATCGACGAGCTGCCGCCGGGCCGCACGCCGGTGCTGACGCGCCTCGTCGGCGACGCGCGGCGCGAGGAGGTGATCGCGCGCGTGCGCGAGGCCGCGCTGACCGGCCGCCAGGTGTACTGGGTGTGTCCGCTGATCGAGGAGAGCGAGACGCTGCAGTTGCAGACGGCCGTCGAAACCTACGAGACGCTGGCCGCGGCCCTGCCCGAGTTGAAGGTCGGGCTCGTGCACGGCAGGCTGTCGCCGGCCGACAAGGCGGCCGTGATGGAAGCCTTCACGCGCAACGAGGTGCAGTTGCTCGTCGCGACGACCGTGATCGAGGTCGGCGTCGACGTGCCGAACGCGTCGCTGATGGTGATCGAGCACGCGGAGCGCTTCGGCCTCGCGCAGCTGCACCAGTTGCGCGGCCGGGTCGGGCGCGGCACCGCGGCGTCGGTGTGCGTGCTGCTGTACACGGGCCCGCTGTCGCTCACCGGTCGCGAGCGGCTGAAGACGATGCGCGAGACGACCGACGGCTTCGAGATCGCGCGGCGCGACCTCGAGATCCGCGGCCCCGGCGAATTCCTCGGCGCGCGCCAGTCGGGCGCGGCGATGCTGCGCTTCGCGAACCTCGAGACCGACGGCTGGCTGATCGACCCGGCCCGCGACGCGGCGGCGCGACTGATCGCCGCGTATCCCGACGTGGTCACGCAGCATCTCGCCCGCTGGCTCGGCGCGCGGGAGCAATATCTGAAGGCGTGATCGACGCATTGAGGGCTGGACCCGAAATCGAAATTCGCCGCGCTCCGGCGCATTGCAATACTGAGAAACTTGGCGAATCGGTCCCAGTGGGTGTATAAATTAAACCTATCGCCTGTATATATCTGATTGACCCACAATGACCCTGACTGAACTGAAATACATCGTCGCGGTCGCGCGCGAGCGGCATTTCGGTCGCGCCGCCGAAGCCTGCTTCGTGAGCCAGCCGACCCTCTCGGTGGCGATCAAGAAGCTGGAAGACGAGCTGAACGTGCAGATTTTCGAGCGCGGCGCGAGTGAAGTGAGCGTGACCCCGATCGGCGACCAGATCGTCACGCAGGCGCAGCGCGTGCTCGAGCAGACCTTCGCGATCAAGGAGATCGCGAAGCAGGGCAAGGACCCGCTCGTCGGCCCGTTCCGGCTCGGCGTGATCTATACGATCGGGCCGTATCTGCTGCCGACGCTCGTCAAGCAGATGATCCAGCGTGTGCCGCAGATGCCTTTGATGCTGCAGGAGAACTACACGCTGAAGCTGCTCGAACTGCTGAAGCAGGGCGAGATCGACGCCGCGATCATGGCGCTGCCGTTTCCCGAAACCGGCCTGATGGTGCGGCCGCTGTACGACGAGCCGTTCGTCGTCGCATTGCCGGCCGGCCATCCGTGGGAGAAGCGCGACGAGATCGACGCCGAGGATCTCAAGCAGGAAACCATGCTGCTGCTCGGCAACGGCCACTGCTTCCGCGATCACGTGCTCGGCGTGTGCCCGGAACTGATGCGCTTCTCGCAAACAGCCGACGGCATCCAGAAGACCTTCGAGGGCTCGTCGCTCGAAACGATTCGCCATATGGTCGCGAGCGGGGTCGGCATCACGGTGCTGCCGCGGATGTCGGTCGCCGAGATCGGCCCGCGCGCGAACGGCCCCGACGCCGAACTGCTGTCGTACGTGCCGTTCAACGAACCGGTGCCCGATCGCCGCGTCGTGCTGGTGTGGCGCAAGAGCTTCACGCGGATGCCGGCGATCGACGCGATCAGCGACGCGATCGCCGCGTGCGACCTGCCGGGCGTCGCGAAGCTCGACATGCCGGCGACGATGAACTGAACGCACGGCGGCATACGTGACCGCATGATGAACGGGGCTTGCGACCCCGTTTATTTTTGCCTATCGCATAGATTATTTTTATTAAATTACAAAAGTCGATAGATATCGATACACTCTTCTACATGGATCGGCGTCGGCTCGCCAGCCCGATTCGCACCGTCAATGCAAGCGTCAAAGGAGGATGTCATGATGCGGTCGGTATTGCAGCACGCGCAACGGAACATCCCGTCGCGCGATGAAGTCCTGAATCGTGCGAGGGCGGCGACCCGCAGCCTGCGCCCGATTGCGTTCGCATACCTGGCGGATCGTGTCTACGGCGGATGAGTGCCGCCGCACGCCGCTCCGGTGCCCCAGATTCCCGTTTCATCCCCCGCAATGCTCCACGAACCGCGCCCGGCAAGTGGGGGCTTACGAGCAAATAAAGGAGAAAAGCATGTCGACCGAAGCGAAATGTCCGTTCAACCACACGGCGGCCGGCGGCACGTCGAACAAGGACTGGTGGCCGAACCAGCTGAACCTGAACATCCTGCACCGGCACTCGGCGCTGTCCGATCCGATGGACAAGGATTTCGACTACGCACAAGCATTCAAGAAGCTGGACCTCGCGGCGGTGAAGCGCGACCTGCAGGCGCTGATGACGACGTCGCAGGACTGGTGGCCGGCAGACTTCGGCCACTACGGCGGCCTGTTCGTCCGGATGGCCTGGCATAGCGCCGGCACGTACCGGATCGCCGACGGCCGCGGCGGCGCGGGCGGCGGGCAGCAGCGCTTCGCGCCGCTGAACAGCTGGCCGGACAACGCGAACCTCGACAAGGCGCGCCGGCTGCTGTGGCCGATCAAGCAGAAGTACGGCCGCAACATCTCGTGGGCCGACCTGCTGATCCTGACCGGCAACGTCGCGCTCGAATCGATGGGCTTCAAGACCTTCGGCTACGCGGGCGGCCGTGCCGACACGTGGGAACCGGACGACGTCTACTGGGGTTCGGAAAAGATCTGGCTGGAACTGAGCGGCGGCCCGAACAGCCGTTACTCGGGCGACCGTGATCTCGAGAACCCGCTCGCGGCCGTGCAGATGGGCCTCATCTACGTGAACCCGGAAGGCCCGGACGGCAACCCCGACCCGGTCGCGGCGGCACGCGACATCCGCGACACGTTCGCGCGGATGGCGATGAACGACGAAGAGACGGTCGCGCTGATCGCCGGCGGCCACACGTTCGGCAAGACGCACGGCGCGGGCCCCGCGACGGACGTCGGTGCGGAGCCGGAAGCGGCGGGCATCGAGCAGCAGGGTCTCGGCTGGAAGAGCGCGTATGCATCGGGCAAGGGCCACGATGCGATCACCAGCGGCCTCGAAGTCACGTGGACGTCGACGCCGACGAAGTGGAGCCACGACTTCTTCAAGCACCTGTTCAGCTACGAATGGGAACTGACGAAGAGCCCGGCCGGCGCGCACCAGTGGGTCGCGAAGGGCGCGGACGAAGTGATTCCGGATGCGTTCGACGCGTCGAAGAAGCATCGCCCGACGATGCTGACGACCGACCTGTCGCTGCGTTTCGATCCGGCCTACGAGAAGATCTCGCGCCGCTTCTACGAGAACCCGGCCGAGTTTGCCGACGCGTTCGCGCGCGCCTGGTTCAAGCTCACGCACCGCGACATGGGTCCGCGTGCGCGCTATCTCGGCCCGGAAGTGCCGGCCGAGGAACTGCTGTGGCAGGACCCGATCCCGGCCGTCGATCACCCGCTGATCGATGACGCGGACGTCGCGGCGCTGAAGGCGAAGGTGCTCGCGTCGGGCCTGTCGGTCGCGCAGCTCGTGTCGACCGCGTGGGCGTCGGCCTCGACGTTCCGGGGTTCCGACAAGCGCGGCGGCGCGAACGGTGCGCGCATCCGCCTGGCGCCGCAGAAGGACTGGGAAGTGAACCAGCCGGCCGCACTCGCCACGGTGCTCGAGACGCTCGAAGGCGTGCGCAAGGCGTTCAACGATGCGCAGACGGGCGGCAAGAAGGTGTCGCTCGCCGATCTGATCGTGCTGGCCGGTGCGGCCGGCGTCGAACAGGCCGCGAAGAACGCCGGTGTCGCGGTGACGGTGCCGTTTGCACCGGGCCGGATGGACGCGTCGCAGGAGCAGACGGACGTTGACGCGATGGCCGTGCTCGAGCCGGTTGCGGACGGTTTCCGCAACTACCTGAAGAGCGCGTACAAGACGCCGGCCGAGGCGCTGCTGGTCGACAAGGCCCAGCTGCTGACGCTGAACGGGCCGGAGCTGACGGTGCTCGTCGGCGGCCTGCGAGTGCTCGGCGCGAACGTCGGCGATGTGAAGCACGGCGTGTTCACCGATCGTCCGGGCACGCTGTCGAACGACTTCTTCGTGAACCTGCTCGACATGGGCACGGAGTGGAAGCCAGTGTCGGCCGCGAACGACGTGTTCGAAGGGCGCGATCGTGCGACGGGCCAGGTCAAGTGGACCGGCACGCGCGTCGACCTGATCTTCGGTTCGCACTCGCAGTTGCGCGCGCTGGCCGAGGTGTACGGCAGCGCGGACGCGAACGAGAAGTTCGTGCGCGATTTCGTCGCGGCCTGGGACAAGGTGATGAACCTCGACCGTTTCGACCTCGCGTGAACGTCGTGACGCGCTAGCGCAGTCACGTTGCAACGTGCAGCGGCCGGTCGCACGACCGGCCGTTTTTTCTTCCGATTCAAGGTCTTGTCGAAGGAGTGACGACCATGACGCAAATCGTGCTGAACATGCGCGCCGCCCTCGCGGCGCCCGAGCTGCGCACGCCGGGCGGGCTGGCGCGGCACATCGTCGGATTCGCGATCGTCGTCGGCGGTGCGGCCGAGCTGGTCGCGCAGGCGCTGCACGCGCTCGCGCCGCTCGTCTCGAGTGCCGGCGGCTGAGCGCAGCGATTCGCTCGCCGCGCTAGACTGGCACGTGGCGACGGACGCCGCGCGGCGGCATGCCGGTTGCTCGCCGCATTTTCGCCGGTTCAACATTTCGAATGAGGAGTCCCGAAGATGGCCAAGAAAGGTAACGCCACGCAGATCAACATCGGCATCAGCGACAAGGACCGCAAGAAAATCGCGGACGGCCTGTCGCGGCTGCTGGCCGATACGTTTTCGCTGTACCTGAAGACCCACAACTTCCACTGGAACGTCACGGGCCCGATGTTCAACACGCTGCACCTGATGTTCGAAGAGCAGTACAACGAACTGTGGCTCGCGGTCGACCAGGTCGCCGAGCGCATTCGCACGCTCGGCGTCGTCGCGCCGGGCACGTTCGGCGATTTCGCGAAGCTGTCGTCGGTGCCGGAGGCGAACGGCGTGCCGGCGGCCGAAGAGATGATCCGCCAGCTCGTCGAAGGGCACGAGACCGTCGTGCGCACCGCGCGCGAAATCTTCCCGATCGCCGACGCGGCGAGCGACGAACCGACCGCCGACCTGCTGACGCAGCGTCTGCAGACGCATGAAAAGACCGCGTGGATGCTGCGGTCGCTGCTCGCGTAAGTCCGGTGCGGCCGGTCGCGCGCCGCGCGGCCGGCGTGAGCGGGTGTCCGACGCCGAGCCGGGGCCGCGTCGCCCGCATCGGATCGAATTCCGGCGATAGCGCGGTACGCGCCTGCCACGCATCTGTCCCTTGATTGACGCGCGGACTGCCCGGCCCGCCTGCAGCGGGCCCGGGCGGCCGGCGCGCGGGTCGGGGCCCCCGTCGCGGGCCTGCCCGACATGACGTGACCCGCCGCTCGGCTCTAAAATGCCGGGGTTATCTTCCCGGTGCTTCGCCATGCTTGCCCGCTTCCCCCTGTATCTGCGGCTCGTCCGGATGGACAAGCCGATCGGCAGCCTGCTGCTGCTCTGGCCGACGCTCAACGCACTGTGGATCGCGTCGGATGGCCATCCGCGCTGGCCGCTGCTCGCGATCTTCGTGCTCGGCACGCTGCTGATGCGCTCGGCCGGCTGCGCGATGAACGACTATGCCGACCGCGATTTCGACCGTCACGTGAAGCGCACGGCCGACCGGCCGCTGACGTCCGGCAAGATCCGCGCATGGGAAGCCGTCGCGATCGCGGTGGTGCTGGCCTTCATCTCGTTCCTGCTGATCCAGCCGCTCAATACGCTGACGAAAGAGCTGTCGGTCGTCGCGCTGTTCGTCGCGGGCTCGTATCCGTTCATGAAGCGTTTCTTCGCGATTCCGCAGGCGTATCTCGGCATCGCGTTCGGCTTCGGCATCCCGATGGCGTTCGCGGCCGTGCAGGACACGGTGCCGATGCTCGCGTGGGTGATGCTGATCGCGAACATCTTCTGGTCGGTCGCGTACGACACCGAATACGCGATGGTCGACCGCGACGACGACATCAAGATCGGCATTCGCACGTCCGCGCTGACGTTCGGCCGCTTCGACGTCGCGGCCGTCATGCTCTGCTATGCGGCGACGCTCGGCATCTATGTGTGGATCGGCGTGACGCTCGGCTTCGGCCTCGCGTACTGGGCCGGCTGGGCCGCGGCCGTTGGTTGCGCGCTGTATCACTACACGCTGATCAAGGACCGCGAGCGGATGCCGTGCTTCGCGGCGTTCCGGCACAACAACTGGCTCGGCGGCGTGCTGTTCGCGGGGATCGCCGCGCACTACCTGCTGGCGGGCACGGCAGGCAACTGAAGCGGTCGCGCCCGGCGCGCGATGCCAACAAAAAAGCGGCCGAGGCCGCTTTTTTGTTGCCGGTGCCGGAAGCCCGGCGCAGCGTGCCGCGCTTACGCGCGGCCGAGCTCGTCACCCATTTCCTTCGCGCGTGCCTCGGCGGCCAGCGCGCCGCGCACGATCGCTTCCTTCACGCCCTGCGCGTCGAACGACGCGAGCGCGGCGGCCGTCGTGCCGCCCTTCGACGTCACGCGCTCGCGCAGCACGCTCGCCGGTTCGCCCGATTGCGCGGCGAGCTGCGCGGCACCCGCGAACGTCGCGACCGCGAGCGCGCGGCCCTGTTCGTCGTTCATGCCGAGGCGGCGCGCGGCTTCCTGCAGCGCTTCGATGAAATAGAACACGTAGGCCGGGCCGCTGCCCGAGATCGCGGTGACGGCATCGAGCTGCGCTTCGTCGTCGAACCAGACGATCTCGCCGACCGCGCCGAGCACGTTCGACGCGAGCTCGCGACCGGCCGCGTCGACGCCCGGCAGCGCGGCGAGGCCCGTCACGCCCATGCCGACCAGCGCGGGCGTGTTCGGCATCGTGCGCACGACGCGCGCGTAGTCGCCGAGCCAGCGGGCGAGGTCGGTGCCGCGGATGCCGGCCGCGATGCTGATCACGAGTTGCGACTTCAGATGCGGGGCGAGCGCCTGCGCGACGTCCTTCAGTACCTGCGGTTTCACCGCCAGCACGATCGCGTCGTAGCCGGCGAGCGTCCCGTCGACGGCCGCGCCGGTGCGGATGCCGAATTGCTGCGCGGCGCGCGCGCGGACGTCCTCGTTGACGTCGATGGCATACAGGCCGTCAGCGGCGACGCCGCGCTTGATCAGGCCGCCGATCAGGGCCGCGGCCATGTTGCCGCCGCCGATGAATGCGATTTTCATGATGTCGATTGAGCAGAAGAGTGAACGGAAAGGCGGAACAGGGGAGGCGCTCAGTGCGAATAGTCGCGTGCGCCGAACAGCGCGGTGCCGACGCGCACGATCGTCGCGCCTTCGAGCACTGCGGCCTCGAGATCGGCGGACATGCCCATCGACAATGTGTCGAGCGGCAGGCCGTCGGCGCGCAGCGTATCGAACAGCGCACGCAGCGCACGATGCGGCGCGCGCTGCGCGTCGGTATCGCCGGCCGGTTCGGGAATCGCCATCAGGCCGCGCAGGCGCAGCGTCGGCAGCGCGGTGACCGCGCGCGCGACCTCGGCCACGTCGGCCGGCGCGACGCCGCTCTTGGACGCCTCGCCGCTGATGTTCACCTGCACGCACACGTTGAGCGGCGGCAGGTGCGCGGGGCGCTGTTCGGCGAGGCGCTGCGCGATCTTCAGCCGGTCGACCGAATGGACCCAGTCGAACCGCTCGGCCACCGGGCGCGTCTTGTTCGATTGCAGCGGCCCGATGAAATGCCATTCGAGCCCGGTGCGCAGATCCGCGAGCGCGTCGATCTTGTCGATCGATTCCTGCACGTAGTTTTCGCCGAACGCGCGTTGTCCGGCCGCATGCGCGGCGCGCACGTCGTCGGCGGGAAACGTCTTCGACACGGCGAGCAGCGAGACGGTGGCGGGATCGCGGCCGGCCGCGCGGGCGGCGTCGGCGATGCGGCGGTGAACGGAGTCGAGACGGGCGGCGAAATCGGACATGACGGGCACGGAAGCAGGCACGAGAAGCGGATACCACTGCGGACGTAGCGGCGGATGCGGCACGGTGCGCGCCGCATCGATTCGCCCATTATACGGACGCGATGCCGTGCGCGACCGGCCGGGCCGGCGCCGCGCTAGCCGTACAGCAGATGCTCGACGAGCTGGATCCAGTGCGCGACCGGAATCTGCGTGCCGCTCTGCAGGTGCGCGATGCAGCCGACGTTGCCGGACACGATCATCTGCGGCTCGAGTGCCTGCAGCTTCAGCAGCTTCTGCTTGCGCAGCCGGTACGACAGCGACGGCTGCGTCAGCGAATAGGTGCCGGCCGACCCGCAGCACAGGTGGCTGTCGGCGACAGTCGCAGATCGAAGCCGAGCCGCCGCGAGGATGCTTTCGACCTTGCCGCGCGATTGCTGGCCGTGCTGCAGCGTGCATGGCGGGTGGTACGCGACGGTATGGATCGCGCGGCGTCGCGCGAGCGTCGCGATCTCGGCCTCGAACGCGAGCAGCACGTCGGAGATGTCGCGCGTCAGCGCGACGATGCGCTGCGCTCTTTCCGCATAGGCCGGATCGTCACGCAGCAGGTGCGCATATTCGAGCACCGTCGCGCCGCAGCCCGATGCGTTCATGACGATCGCTTCGGCACCTTGCTCGATATACGGCCACCACGCGTCGATGTTGCGGCGTGCGTCGGCGAGCGCTTCGTCGTGATAGTTCAGGTGCAGGCGGATCGCGCCGCAACAGCCCGCGTCGGGCGCGACGATCGTCTCGACGCCGAGTGCGTCGAGCACGCGCGCGGTCGCGATGTTGATGTTCGGCAGCATCGACGGCTGCACGCAGCCGCCGAGCATCAGCATCTTGCGCGGATGCGTGCGCTGCGGCCATTCGAGCAGCCGCTGGCGCGGCGGTACCTTGTCGCGCAGCCGTTTCGGCAACAGCGGCCGCACGTGCTGGCCGAGCCGCATGACCGGCGAGAACAGCGCCGCGTTCGGCACGAGGCTCGCGAGCAGGCGGCGCAGGATGCGCTGCTGCACCGGGCGCTGCGCATGCGTCTCGGCTTGCGTGCGGCCGATCTCGAGGAGCGTGTGGTAGTGCACGCCCGACGGGCAGGTCGTCTCGCAGCTGCGGCAGGTGAGGCAGCGATCGAGGTGCTGCTGCGTGCTGCGCGTGACGGGCGCGCCTTCGACCATCTGCTTGATCAGGTAGATGCGCCCGCGCGGGCCGTCGAGTTCGTCGCCGAGCAACTGGTAGGTCGGGCACGTCGCGGTGCAGAAGCCGCAATGCACGCACTTGCGCAGGATCGCGTCGGCCTCGTCGCCGTCGGGCGTGTTGCGGATGAAATCGGCGAGGTTCGTTTGCATTTAGGGTCTGTTTACCTATGGAACGCGCATGCGTTGCCGCGAGAACGGCCGCTCGCGAGGCGCGCGCCGCCGCGAATACTGAAGTATTCGCAAGGTGCGCAACGCGGCGAGCGGCCGTTCTCGCGGCAACCCCTAATTAAAAAATTCATTCCACGGGAATGCCCGAAATCGCCCGTATGGCGGCGTCGGTCGTCACTTGTTTGGCTCGGCCAAACGGCGCTCCTCACTTCTTGCCCTACGAGCGATTTCGGGCATTCGCATGTGCGTTCCATAGGTAAACAGACCCTAAAGCTCGGGGTAGAGCCGGCCGCGGTTGAAGATGCGTGCGGGATCGAACGCAGCCTTCAGCCCGCGGTGAATCTTCATCAGCGGCGCGGGCAGCGGCGTGAACACGCCCGCGCTGCGGTCGTACGAGTCACCCGCGCGGAACAGCGTCGCATGGCCGCCGGCCTGCTTCGCGCTCATGCGCACCGTCTGCGCATCGGCGTCGGTGATCCACCAGCGCTGCGCGCCGCCCCATTCCATCAGCTGGGTGCCGGGCAGGTGCATCGGCTCGGTGATCGACGGCAGCGCGAGGCGCCATAGCGCATAGCCGGGCGGGATGCCGTTGAAGAACGGATCGGCATGCTCGCGCAGGCCGGCCCAGAAGCGCTCGGCCTCGACCGCGTCGACGACTTCGCCGCCGAGCAGCGTCTTCGCCGATTTCACGGCGGCCTCGGCGCCCGACAGCCGCAGCACCAGCGTGCCGTTGCGCCACGCGCTCGCGCTGACGGGCAGCGGATGGCCGCCCCATTCGTTGAGCTTGCGCACCGCGTCGGTCGCGGTCATCTCGAACTTCAGCGTGACTTCGGCGACCGGCACCGGCAGCACCTTGATCGACAGCTCGAGCATCAGCCCGAGCGTGCCGAGCGAGCCGGCCATCAGCCGCGACACGTCGTAGCCGGCGACGTTCTTCACGACCTGGCCGCCGAAGCGCAGCAGCTCGCCGCGCCCGTTCATCAGCGTGACGCCGAGCACGAAATCGCGCGGCGCGCCGCAGGTCGCGCGGCGCGGGCCCGCGAGGCCGGCCGCGATACAGCCGCCGACGGTAGCCGTGCGGCCGAAGTGCGGCGGCTCGAACGGCAGCATCTGGCCGCACTCGGTGAGGGCGGTTTCAAGCTGCGCGAGCGGCGTGCCCGCGCGGACCGTGACGACGAGTTCGGCCGGGTCGTACGACACGATGCCCTGCAACGCGCGTGTGTCGAGTATTTCGCCGTCCAGCGCCTGGCCGTACCAGTCCTTGGTACCGCCGCCGCGAATCCGCAGCGGCCGGCCGTCGGCACTGGCGGCGCGGATGCGCTCGGCCCATCCGGTGACGATGTCGTCCTCTTCCATGTTCTATTGCCATCTCGTCTTGTTGTCCGGTCGATTGTACCGGGGTGGCGCGAATCCACATCGCGACTATCCCTAAGCCCCGTATCACGAACGCATGCAGGCGCCGCCGCGCGGATGGCCGCGCGCGGGCAGGGCGCTACGTCGCGACCCGCGCGTCGGCACGGGGCGCGCCGCCGCGCGTTGCTCAGAAGCGCGGCAGGTCGGGGTGCGGCAGCAGCCCGCCGCGCACGTGCTGGCGGCCGTATTCCGCGCAGCGCGCGCGGGTCGGAATGCCCTTGTCGGGATTGAGCAGCCCGGCCGGATCGAACGCACGCTTGACCGCGAAGAACGCGTCGCGCTCCTGCGGCGAGAACTGAACGCACATCGAATTGAGCTTTTCGATGCCGACGCCGTGCTCGCCCGTCACGCTGCCGCCGAATTCCACGCAGCATTCGAGGATTTCCGCGCCGAACTGCTCGGCGCGGTGCAGCTCGTCCGGATCGTTCGCGTTGTAGAGGATCAGCGGATGCATGTTGCCGTCGCCGGCATGGAACACGTTGATGCAACGCAATCCGTATTGCGTCTCGAGCTGCTCGATGCGCGCGAGCAGCGGGCCGATCGCGCGGCGCGGCACGGTGCCGTCCATGCAGTAATAATCGGGGGAAATGCGTCCGGCGGCCGGAAACGCGTTCTTGCGGCCCGACCAGTAGCGCAGGCGCTCGCTTTCGTTGCGCGACACCTGGATGCGCGTCGCGCCATGCTCGCGCAGCACGGCCGTCATGCGCACGACTTCCTCCGCGACTTCCTCCGGCGTGCCGTCCGATTCGCACAGCAGGATCGCCTTCGCGTCGAGGTCGTAGCCCGCGTGCGTGAACGCCTCGACGGCCTGGGTGGCCGGCTTGTCCATCATCTCGAGCCCGGCCGGGATGATGCCCGACGCGATGATCGCGGCGACCGCCTCGCCGCCCTTCACGACATCGTCGAAGCTCGCCATCACGAGCTGCGCGGTCTGCGGTTTCGGGATCAGCTTCAACGTGACCTCGGTGACGATCGCGAACATCCCTTCGCTGCCGATCATCACCGCGAGCAGGTCGAGGCCCGGCGTGTCGAGGCCGAGCGAGCCGAATTCGACGATCTCGCCCTCGATCGTGACCGCGCGCACGCGCATCACGTTGTGCACGGTCAGCCCGTATTTCAGGCAGTGGACGCCGCCGGAATTTTCCGCGACATTGCCGCCGATCGTGCACGCGATCTGCGACGAAGGATCGGGTGCGTAGTACAGCCCGTAAGGCGCGGCGGCTTCCGAAATCGCGAGGTTGCGCACGCCGGGCTGCACGGTGGCCGTGCGCGCGTACGGATCGACCTCGACGATGCGCGTGAAGCGCGCGAGCGACAGCACGACGCCGTTGCCGATCGGCAGCGCGCCGCCCGACAGGCTCGTGCCCGCGCCGCGCGGCACGATCGGCACTTCCATGCGGCGGCAGATCTGCACGATCCGCTGCACCTGCGATTCGGTTTCGGGCAGCGCGACCGCGAGGGGCAGCCGCCGGTACGCGGACAGGCCGTCGCATTCGTACGGCGCGGTGTCTTCGTCGCGGAACAGCAGGCAATGCGTGGGCAGCACGGCCATCAGCGCCTGCACGACTTCGCGCTGGCGCTGCGCGCGGGTCGCGCTCGACAGTTCGACGGAAGCGTTCATTGGGTCTCCTGCGGCCGCGCGGCGGCGCGCCGCCGTGTCAGCACGTGAAGATCTTGCCGGGATTCATCAGGTTGCGCGGATCGAGCGCGAGCTTGATCGCGCGCATCGCGTCGATCGCGTTGTCGCCGTGCTCCTTCGGCAGGAAGCGCATCTTGTGCAGCCCGACGCCGTGTTCGCCGGTGCAGGTGCCGCCAAGGCGCAGCGCGCGTTCGACGATCCGGTCGTTGATGCGCTCGGCTTCGTCGATTTCCTCGGGCTTGTCGGGATCGATCAGGATCGCGACGTGGAAATTGCCGTCGCCGACGTGGCCGACGATCGGGCAGGGCAGCGACGACGCACGCAGGTCGACTTCGGTCTCCTCGACGCACGCGGCGAGCTGCGAGATCGGCACGCACACGTCGGTCGTCACCGCGCGGCAGCCGGGTTTCAACTGCAGCATCGCGAAATACGCGTTGTGGCGCGCGGCCCAGAGCCGCGTGCGGTCCTCGGGGCGGGTCGCCCATTCGAAGCCCTGGCCATTGTTCTGGCCCGCGAGCGCCTGCACGAGCTCGGCTTGTTCCTTCACGCCCGCTTCGGTGCCGTGGAATTCGAAGAACAGCGTCGGCGCCTCGGCGAGCGTCAGGTTCGAGTGGCGGTTGATCGAGCGCACCGCGAGCGAGTCGACGAATTCGACGCGCGCGATCGGCACGCCGATCTGGATCGTCTCGATCACGGTGCGCACCGCGTCGCCCATCGACGGGAACGTGCAGATCGCGGCCGACACGGCTTCGGGCAGCGGATGCAGGCGCAGCGTGATTTCGGTGATCACGCCGAGCGTGCCTTCGGAGCCGACGAACAGGCGCGTGAGGTCGTAGCCGGCCGACGACTTGCGCGCGCGCGAGCCCGTCTTCACGACGCGGCCGTCGGCGAGCACGGCGCTCAGGCCGAGCACGTTCTCGCGCATCGTCCCGTAGCGCACGGCGTTGGTGCCCGACGCGCGGGTCGCGGTCATCCCGCCGATGCTGGCGTCGGCACCCGGATCGATCGGGAAGAACAGGCCGGTGTCGCGCAGCACTTCGTTGAGCGCCTTGCGCGTGATGCCCGGTTCGACCGTGACCGTCAGGTCTTCCGCGTTGATCGACAGCACGCGGTTCATTTCCGACAGGTCGAGCGATACGCCGCCGCGTACGGCGAGCAGATGGCCCTCGAGCGACGAGCCGGCGCCGTACGGAATCAGCGGTACGCTGTAGAGCGCGCACAGCGACACGACTTCGCGGACTTCATCCGCGCTGCGGGCGAACACGACGACGTCGGGGAGTTGCGGATCGAACGGCGATTCGTCGCGGCCGTGATGGGCGCGGACGGCCTCGGCGGTCGACACGCGCTCGCCGAAGGCGGCGCGCAGCGCATCGAGCATCGCGGGCGGGAGGGGGCGGCGCGTGGCGGCCGGCGTGTCGGGGTGATTCACTCGTGTCTCCTGACGGCTGCTTGTCGAACTTTCGGTTCATTCTACGCTGCAACGTCCGGTGCGGCCCTCGCCGCGGGCTGCGATAATCGCGTACCAACCCCACCTGGCCGCGCTGCGGCCGCGCACGAGAGGACATTCGCATGGGCCACCGCTTGAGCAAGATCGCCACGCGCACGGGTGACGACGGCACCACCGGCCTCGGCGACGGGCGCCGCGTCGGCAAGGACGACGTGCGCATCGCCGCGATCGGCGACGTCGACGAACTGAACTCGGCGCTCGGCGTGTTGCTCGCCGAGCCGCTTCCGGACGACGTCCGCACCGCGCTCGTCACGATCCAGCACGACCTGTTCGATCTGGGCGGCGAGCTGTGCATCCCCGGCCATGGGGTGCTCGACGACACGCATCTCGCGCGCCTCGACCGGTGGCTCGCCGACTACAACGCGACGCTGCCGCCGCTGAAGGAATTCATCCTGCCGGCCGGCTCGCGCGCGGCGTCGCTTGCGCACGTGTGCCGCACGGTGTGCCGCCGTGCAGAGCGCTCGATCGTCGCGCTCGGGCGCACCGACACGCTCAATGATGCGCCGCGGCGATACGTGAACCGGCTGTCGGATCTGCTGTTCGTGCTGGCGCGCGTGCTGAATCGCGCGGACGGCGGCTCGGACGTGCTGTGGGAGCGCGGGCGCGTGCGCTGACGCGCGGCAGGCATCGATTTCCGCACTGCGACAATTTGTCCGAGGGGCGCTTCGATTTTAAAGATGTATCGTATGTGCATGTTTAACGGAGAAGAACACACATGACCCACATCACCGCTGACCAGATGGCCCGTGTGAAGGCCACCGCCCCTGTCCTTGCCGAGCACGGCGCGACGATCACGAAGCACTTCTATCAGCGCATGTTCGCGCGTCATCCGGAACTGAAGAACCTGTTCAACCAGACGCACCAGAAGACCGGCAGCCAGCCGGAAACGCTCGCGAAGGCGGTCTACGCGTATGCCGCGAACATCGACAACCTCGGTGCGCTGGGCGGCGCGGTGTCGCGCATCTCGCACAAGCACGCGAGCCTCAATATCCGTCCGGAGCATTACCCGATCGTCGGCGAGAACCTGCTCGCGTCGATCGTCGAAGTGCTCGGCGACGCGGTCGACGCGGAAACGCTCGAAGCCTGGCGCGTCGCGTACGGCCAGCTCGCGCAGATCATGATCGGCGCCGAGGCCGACCTGTACGCGAACGCCGCATGGAGCGGCTTCCGCCCGTTCAAGGTCGCCCGCAAGGTGCGCGAAAGCGACGAGATCACGTCGTTCTACCTGACCCCCGCCGACGGCGGCGACGCGCCGAAGTTCGAGCCGGGCCAGTACATCTCGGTGAAGCGCTTCGTCGGCGACCTGGGTGTCGACCAGCCGCGCCAGTACAGCCTGTCCGATGCGCCCAACGGCAAGTGGCTGCGCATTTCGGTGAAGCGCGAGGCAGGCAGGGCGGAAGCGATCCCGGCCGGCAAGGTGTCGACGCTGATGCACGACGGCGTGGAAGAGGGCGCGATCATCGAAGTGACCGCGCCGATGGGCGACTTCTCGCTGAAGCGCGATGTCGAGACGCCGGTCGTGCTGATCTCGGGCGGTGTCGGCATCACGCCGATGATGTCGATGGCGTCGACGCTGATCGCCGAAGGCAGCAAGCGTGAGGTACGGTTCGTCCACGCATGCCGTTCGGGCGCGGTGCACGCGTTCCGCGACTGGCTGAACGACGCGGCGCGCGAGCACGCGAACGTGAAGCGCACGGTGCTGTACGAGCTGGTCGGCCCGAACGACCGTGCCGGTGTCGATCACGACCTCGAAGGGCGCCTGACGCCGGAACGCGTGAAGCAGCATGCGCTCGTGCCGGATGCCGACTACTACATCTGCGGCCCGATCGCGTTCATGAAGGCGCAACGCGATGCGCTCGTCGCGCTGGGCGTCGCGCCGGAGCGTGTGAACACCGAGATCTTCGGCTCGGGCGCGCTCGAGTAAGGATCTGCGGTCGGTTCCGGCCAAGGCAATGAAAAACCCGGCGCGAGCCGGGTTTTTTCATGGGCGCAGGCCGCAGGCCGCGGGCGGTACGCGCCGCACCGGGGCCTGCAGGCGCTCAGTTCCCGCTGCCGCGCGCGACGCGGCGTGCCTTCACCGATTCCGCGAGGCCTTCGAGCACCTTCACGCTGTCGTCCCACGCGATGCACGCATCGGTGATGCTCTGGCCGTAGGTCAGCGGGCAGCCTTCCTTCAGGTCCTGACGCCCCTCGACGAGATGCGACTCGATCATCACGCCGACGATGCGCTCGTCGCCGGCCGCGACCTGGCGGCCGATGTCCGCGCACACGGGAATCTGGTTCTCGTGCTTCTTCGAGCTGTTCGCGTGGCTCGCGTCGATCATCAGGCGCGCGGCGAGGCCGGCCTTGCCGATGTCCGCGCACGCGGCGTTCACGCTGTCCGCGTCGTAGTTCGGCGTCTTGCCGCCGCGCAGGATCACGTGGCAGTCCTCGTTGCCGGCCGTCGACACGATCGCCGAATGGCCGCCCTTGGTCACCGACAGGAAATGGTGCGGCTGCGACGCGGCCTTGATCGCATCGACCGCGATCTTCACGTTGCCGTCGGTGCCGTTCTTGAAGCCGACCGGGCACGACAGCCCCGACGCCAGCTCGCGGTGCACCTGCGACTCGGTCGTGCGCGCGCCGATCGCGCCCCACGAGATCAGGTCGGCGATGTACTGCGGGCTGATCATGTCGAGGTATTCGGTCGCCGCCGGCAGCCCCATCTCGTTGATCTGCAGCAGCAGCTCACGCGCGGTGCGCAGCCCTTCGTTGATCTTGAAGCTGTTGTCCAGGTGCGGATCATTGATGAGCCCCTTCCAGCCGACCGTCGTGCGCGGCTTCTCGAAGTACACGCGCATCACGATTTCCAGCTCGCCCTTGAAGCGCTCGCGCTCCTTCACGAGCCGCCCCGCGTACTCGATCGCCGCCTTCGTATCGTGGATCGAGCACGGCCCGATCACGACGATCAGCCGGTCGTCCATCCCGTGCAGGATGCGGTGCATCGACTGGCGCGAGTGGTAGATCAGCTCGGACGCGGCCTCGGAGCACGCGAATTCGCGGATCAGGTGGGCGGGCGGCGTCAGTTCCTTGAGTTCGCGAATGCGGACGTCGTCGGTATTGTGCGGGGGCATGCTGTTTTCTCCTGTGTCGACCGGCTCGAGTGCTTCGGCACTTGCTCCGGCCCCATGCAAAGCTGTTGAGGGCGCCGCCCAATGACTACGCGTGCGGCAAATTCATCGATTCAGACAATTCAGTGGTGTCGACCGCGGCCGCGGGACCGCTGCGGCGGCGACCGGCTGGCGAAGGGCGAAAAAAAACCGCCGGGTTCGCCGGCGGTTTTTCGGGAATTTCGGTTGCGCTTCACGCGCCATCAACCCTCTCGATCCGCCAGCGGTCTGAGATGCCAAAAAAAGTAAAAATAAAACTTGGCGGACATGACGGAGATTCGGTTCGTCAAAAAAGTTGATTCGGAATTTATACCGTGTCGCCGTGCGGCTGGCAAGCCGGGGCGTCAAAAAATGCGGACAATCCGCGCGTTTTTGTCAAAATGCGCGGATTGTCTGCGTCGCGATGCGGTTATGCCGTACCGCCGACCGTCATCTTGTCGATCCGCAGGGTCGGCTGGCCGACGCCGACCGGCACGCTCTGGCCTTCCTTGCCGCATACGCCGACGCCCGAGTCGAGCGACATGTCGTTGCCGATCATGCTCACGTACTTCAGCGATTCCGGGCCGCTGCCGATCAGCGTCGCGCCCTTCACCGGGTAGGTGACCTTGCCGTTCTCGATCATGTACGCCTCGGACGCCGAGAACACGAACTTGCCGTTCGTGATGTCGACCTGGCCGCCGCCGAAGTTCACCGCGTACAGGCCGTTCTTCACCGACGCGATGATTTCCTGCGGATCCTTGTCGCCGTTGAGCATGTACGTGTTGGTCATGCGCGGCATCGGCAGCGCCGCGTACGATTCGCGCCGCGCGTTGCCGGTGACGGGCATCTTCATCAGGCGCGCGTTCAGCGTGTCCTGGATGTAGCCCTTCAGGATGCCGTCCTCGATCAGCGTCGTGCACTGCGTCGGGTTGCCTTCGTCGTCGATGTTCAGCGAGCCGCGGCGGTTCGGCAGCGTGCCGTCGTCGACCACCGTCACGCCCTTCGCGGCGACCTGCTCGCCGATGCGGCCGGCGAACGCGGACGAACCCTTGCGGTTGAAGTCGCCCTCGAGACCGTGGCCGATCGCCTCGTGCAAAAGCACGCCCGGCCAGCCCGGCCCGAGCACGACCGTCATCGCGCCGGCCGGCGCGGGGCGGGCGTCGAGGTTCACCAACGCTGCGTGCACGGCGTCGTCGACGTAGCGCGACAGCACGTCGTCGGTGAAGTACGCGTAGTCGAAGCGGCCGCCGCCGCCGCCGGAGCCGATCTCGCGGCGGCCGTTCTGCTCGGCGATCACCGTGACCGACACGCGCACGAGCGGGCGGATGTCGGCCGCGAGCGCGCCGTCGCTGCGCGCGACCAGCACGACATCGTATTCGCCGGCGAGGCCCGCCATCACCTGCGTGACGCGCGGGTCGCGCCCGCGCGCCATCTGCTCGATGCGCTCGAGCAGCTTGACCTTGGCGGTCGCGTCGAGCGACGCGAGCGGATCGGACGGCAGGTACAGGTCGCGGCCCGAGATGCCCGTGAGCGACGTCGCGGCCCGGATCTTCTGGCGGCCGCCGCCGGCCGCCGCGATCGCCTTGGTGGCCGCGGCCGCCTGCGCGATGGCTTCCGGCGACAGGTCGTCCGAGTAAGCGAACGCGGTGCGGTCGCCCGCGACCGCGCGCACGCCGACGCCCTGGTCGATGCTGAAGCTGCCCGACTTCACGATGCCTTCCTCGAGGCTCCACGCTTCGCTGCGGGTCGCCTGGAAGTACAGGTCCGCGTAGTCGACGCGATGCGTGAAGATGTCGGCGATCGTGCGCGTGAGCAGGCTCTCGTCGAGGCCGTACGGCGTGAGGAGGATGTCCTTCGCCAGCGCAAGATTGCGGATGCCGGGTTCGATGATGTTCATGCGGGTATCGAGGGTTCTCAAAAAGTTGTCGGGTGCGTTCTGGGCAGATGGGTTGGCCGGGCGGCGTTTCAAGCGCCGGGGCGGTTCAGCGGGTCACGCCAGCACGCGATGTCGCCACGCGGGCAGGCTCTGGCGCACGTCGGCGATACGCTGCGGATCGAGCGCGCCGGTCACGACGCTCGCGCCTTCGTCGCGGACCGCGACGACCTCGCCCCACGGGTCGACCAGCATGCTGTGGCCCCAGGTGCGCCGGCCGTTCTCGTGCTTGCCGCCCTGCGCGGCCGCGAGCACGTAGCACTGGTTCTCGACGGCCCGCGCGCGCAGCAGCATTTCCCAGTGCGCGCGACCCGTCGTATACGTAAACGCCGACGGCACGACGATCAGCGCGCAGTCGCCCATCCTGCGATACAGCTCCGGAAAGCGCAGATCGTAACAGACCGACAGGCCGACCCGCCCGAACGGCGCGTCGAATGTGACGACCGTCTCGCCCGCGCGGATCGTGCGCGCCTCGTCGAACGATTCGTCGCCTTTCTCGAAGTTGAACAGGTGGATCTTGTCGTAGCGGGCCGCCTCGTGGCCGCTCGGATCGAACACGAGCGTCGTGTTCAGCACGCGATCGGGTTCGGGCGCCTTCAGCGGCAGCGTGCCGCCGATCACCCAGATGCCGTGACGCTGCGCGGCCTGCGCGAGAAACTGCTGGATCGGACCGTCGCGGTAGGGTTCGGCGAGCGCGAGCTTGTCGGTGTCGCGGTGGCCCATGAAGCAGAAATACTCGGGCAGCAGCACGAGTTGGGCGCCGTCGCCGGCCGCTTCCGCGATCAGGCGGCCGGCTTCGGCGAGATTGCGCGCGACGTCCGGCGTGCTCACCATCTGCAGCGCGGCGACCCGAAAGGGCGTGGCGGAACGGGTGTGATCGGTCATCGCTGGATCGATTGCGTCATAAATAGGGTGCGGCCCGGCACCCTGCGCGCGTCAATGGCTCGCCGCATCGGCCGGACCGTGATTCATCTTACCCTGATCGCCCCGCACCCGCTCGATGTGCGGATGCGCCCACGAGCCCGTGATCGCGTAGTCGAGCGCGAACGCGTGCGACAGCGTCTCCGACAGCGCGTAGTTCGCGGCCAGCACGCCGACGCCGAGCAGCGGGTTGATGATCGCGGCCGCGATCGCCGCCGTGCCGGCGCCGATCTTCGGCGCGACGTGTGCGTGCAGGTCCTGCGTCTCGGCGCCGAGATCGACCGCGCCGCGCACCGTCACGTTCGCCGGCGCCGTCGTCATCGAGAAGTCGTCGGTGCGCGCGATCCCGTTCGAGATCCGGCTGGTGCCCGTGATCTTGTCGAACGGCAGGCCCTTACCGACCACGTCGCGGAAATTCAGCGTCAGGAAGCGCGCGAGACTCTGCAGGCTCAGCACGCCGAGCAGTTTCGCGGCACCCGGATCGACCTTCAGGATCTGGCCGTGCTCGAGATCGACCGCGACCTGGCCGCCGAGCGACGGCAGATCGACCGCGGTCGGGCCGCCGCGCCAGCCGACCTTGCCGGTCACCGTGCCGTGGCCGTTCGCGACCGTGCGCGGCAGGCCGACGAGATCGAGCAGCGCGCCCGCGTTGCCGATGTCGAGCTTGAAGTCGAACACGCTGCGGCGCGGCGCATCGTTTTCGTCGACGCCGCGGGCGAGCGCGCGGCGCGAGGTGCGCCAGTTGCCGGTCGCCGTCAGCTTCGCGGCCGGGTTCGCCAGCTCGAGCTTGTCGAGCTGCCACACCGGCGCGCCGTCCTCGTCGATGTTGCTCGCATTGACGACGAGCCGGCCGATGTCGTGATCGCGCGCGACGACCTGGTCGACGATCAGGTCGACCGACGGCATCGGCCGGTCCGTCGGCGTCGGCAGGTTCATCGCGCGGCCGACGAGGTCGTGCTGCGCGCTTTGCGGAATCACGAGCTTCGCGAGCCGCGCGTTCAGCACGCCCGCGCCGTTGTGGCCGCCGCCCTGCGCCCACGACAGGTAGCCCGAGACCTGGTTCGACGCGATGTTCGCCTGCCACAGCTCGTCGACGTGCGACGCGCCGATGATCACGTTTTCCCAGTTGCGCTTGAGCAGCTTCAGCGTGCCGAAGTGCAGCGCGAAGCGCTTCGGCGTGAAGCTCGCGACGTCGACGCGCGGCGCGGCCGGCTCCGGTGCGCGCGGGGTGTCGTGCTGCAGCGTGCGGGCCAGCGCGAGCCATGCGTCGGCGTCCAGTTCGTCGACGTCGACGGCGGCGCTCACGCCGTCCTGCGGCAGGTCGGGCATCCGGTGGATGCCCATCGCGCCGCGCACCGCCCGCAGCGGCTGGCCGCGCGTCGCGTCGAGCAGGTAGGTCGCGGACACGGGCCCAAGCGTCAGGTCGGCATGTTCGAGGCGCTTGCCGTCGGCCTCGGCGGCCGGCTGCAGCGTGAAGCGGAACGGCATCGGCGTGCCGGCCGGTTTCGCGAACGGCGCGGGGAAGTTCAGCGCGACGCCCGTCAGGTCGGAATGCGCGGTGACCTCCGGCAGGCGGCCCGGCGCGCCGCGCACGGCGACGTGGTACGGCGCGTCGCCGACCACGTGCTCGAGCAGCGCCGCGGCCGTGCCGTGCAGGTTCAGACCGCGCGTGGCGTCGAGCGCGAGCTTGCCGTCGACGTTCACCGCGTACGGGCCATGCGACTGGAAGTTGCCGTTCGCGCGCACCGGGCCGCCGAGGAAGCGCCCCGACAGGTCGTGCAGCGACGCGCCGGCCTCGCTGAACCGCACGCTGCCGCGCAGCGCGGACAGCGGCGGCACGCCGTCGGTCGACAGCGTGTTGCCGCCGAACGCGAGGGCGCCTTCGACGTGCGTATGCGGATGCGGCACGCGCTGCGGAATCGTGATCTTGAGCGCAAGCGACGCGGGCCCCTGCGCATCGATCCGCTGGCCGATGTGCCCGCTCATCGTGCCGAGCGAGCTGTTGTCCGCGTAGTCGATCAGGTCCGCGAGCGGGCCTTGCGCATGGCCGTCGATGATGAGCGGCGACTTCGACGGGTTGCCGAGATCGTCGATCCGGCCGGCCACCTTGGTCAGCGCGACGCGCTTGTAGCGCGCGCGGGCAATGTCGAAGTGCAGCTTGTTCTGCGCGAGCTCGAACACGCCGTCGATTGCGTCGAGTGCCGGCCAGACGCTCGGCGTGCCGTTCGCGAGCTTGCGCGGCGGGTACGGCGTCGGCTCGAAGCGCCCGCCGGTAAACGGCGCGACGATATGGAACACGCCGGCATCCGGCTCGTGTGAGAACGGGAATTTCTCGAGCGGGCCGCGCGCGACGATCGACGCGCCCTTGGTCACCTGGCCGTCCTGCAGTGCATGGCCGAGATACTGGCGCAGGCGTTCGGACATCCCGGTCGGCAGGTAGCGCGGAATGCGCGCCACCGACGCGCGCGCGAAATCCGCGCGCAGGTCGAGCGAGCCGCGGCCGTGGCCGGGGTTCGTGTACGAGCCCGACACCGCGATTTCGGCATCGGGGTTCGAGACGAACAGGTCGGGCAACGTCACGTCGACGCGCGCGTGCTTGTCGCCCGGCGCCGGCGTGATCACCCATTTCGCGTTGCCGCGCAGCCGGTCGAAGGTCAGGCGCGGCTGGTCGAATTCGCCGGGCACCGTGACCGCGGCGTTGACCGTGTCGAAGTGCGCGCTGCCGCCGGTCTCGTTCGCATCGACGCGGCCCCACAAATTCTCGACGCCCGGCCAGCCGGCGCGCGGGTGACCGCGCGGCGACAAGCCCGGCGGCGGCTCCTGCGCGGCGACGCTGATGCCCTGCAGATCGCCGAGGAAGCGATAGCGCACGATCGGCGCGGCGCCCATGCGCCGCTCTTCGTCGGCGAGCTCGGGCCGCGCCGGCTTCGCGCGCTCGACCTCGATGTGATAGTTCGACACCATCCCGCGCGGGTCGAGCTTGATCAGCTCGTTGCGCAGGCGTGCCGGCAGCGGCAGCCCGCGGATGAACTCGCTGAGGATGCCGAGATCGACGCGGTCGCCGACGACGCTCAGCAGTTGCCCCTGGTCGGCGGCCGGCACGCGGTAGCGGGCGGTCAGTGTCGACAGCGCGAGCGAGCGCGCGAGCGGCGTGCCGTCCGGCAGCGGCGGCTGGCCGAGCTCCGCGTTGAAGCGCGTCAGGTGCAGCGTGTAGTCGCGGCCGGCGTTCAGCGCCATGTCCCAGCCGAAACCGACCGTCGGCACGTCGAGGCGCGGCTGGGTCGGCCGCACGCGCAGCACGACGTCGGCGCCTTGCAGGTCGCCGCCCGCGGAGCGCAGGTGGCCGTCCTCGAAGGTCGCCCAGATCGCGTTGTCGATCCGGCCCGCATGGATCGTGAGCGGAATGTCGAGATAGCGGCCGAGGGTCTGCAGGTCGACCGGGCCGGTCGACAGGTACGCGTCGCCGGTCCAGTTCGTCGGCTTGCCGATCGGCTGGAGCGGCTTGTGCCGGAAGCGCGCGCGGAAATCGAGCGGGCCGAGCAGCAGCGTGCCGTTCGCGGGCGCCTGCAGCGCGGCCTTGTGCACGCGGCCGTGGTTGAGCACCGCGAGGCGAATGCCCGACAGCGCGAGCTCCGGTGCGTCGTGCTGCGCGTCGCGCCAGCGCAGCGTGCCGTTGCGCAGCACGATCGCTTCCTGCTTCAGCAGCCACGTGCTGAACGTGTCGTTGCCGCCATGGGTGGTCGCGACGCCGACGCCCGCGACGCTCAGCGAGCCGTCGGCCGCGCGCGCGACGACGAGGTCGGGGTGGTCGACGATCAGGCTCGACAGCGCGGGCGACAACCGCAGCAGCGACATCCACGACAGCGCGGCCGTCGCGTGCGGGACCGACAGCGCGATCCGGCCGTCACGGCCGCGAATCGTCAGGTTGGTGACTTCGACGCCCGGCTGCATGCCGGACCAGTGAGGAGACAGTCTGCCGATCGAAAGCTGCGCGTGGAGCTTGTCGGACACCGCGCGCTCGATGCGCGGGCGGAATTCGTCGATGCGCGGCAGCAGCACGTAGCGCAGCCCGAGGAACGAGGCGGACGCGACGAAGTAGGTGCCGATACCGACTGCCAGCGTCACCCTGAACACGCGACGCAGGACAGGATGATCGTGCTTCGGAGGTCCCGCTTCGGGCGCAGGTACGGCGGATTCCTGACGGTCGGACATGCGGCGGAAGGGCGGCGATATGGTAGTTTTGCAGACTGACGTTGAAATGTATCACAGGGGTTCGTGCCGGCGGCCGTTGGGGCAGCATGGCACGGGCTTTCCGGCGCGCGGTTTTCGCGGCGGCGCACCCGCGCCGCGATGCCGCGCCGAGTCCAAGGAGCCTGTCGGCAGCGGGGCGCGCATGCGTCGCCCCGCGGCGGCGGGCCTTACCGCCAGGCCCGCTTTTCGATGACCGACGCTTCCGCCCTGATCAGCCCATCCTACTCCCGCTATATCGCCCGCGCGGCCGCCGCGCGTCCCGCGCTGTCCGAGCGGATCGCCGCGTGGGCCGCCGCGCCGCTGTCCCGCGCGCAGCTCGACGCGCGCCTGAGCGAGCTGCTCGCGGCACCGGCCGGCACGGCCGCGCCGAGCGACGAGCAGTTGAAGCGCGCGCTGCGGCAGTTGCGTGTCGAAGTGTTCGGCGCGGTCGCGGAGCGCGATCTGCGCGGCCTCGCGAGCGTCGCCGAGGTGACGGGCGCGATGACCCATCTGGCCGAAGCGGCCGTGCAGCGCTCGCTCGCGCTGCTGTCCGCCGAGCTCGAGGCGATGTACGGCGAGCCGCGCGGCGCCGACGGCCAGCGCGTCGTGCTCGGCGTCGTCGGGATGGGCAAGCTGGGCGGCCGCGAGCTGAACGTGTCGTCGGACATCGACCTGATCTTCGTCTACGAGGACGACGGCGAGACAGCCGGTGGCACGCGCTCGCCGCTGTCCACCCAGGAATACTTCACGCGGCTCGGCCGGCGCCTGATCGGCGTGCTGTCCGAAGTCACGGCCGACGGCTATGTGTTTCGCGTCGACATGCGGCTGCGCCCGAACGGCGATTCGGGGCCGCTCGTCTGCAGCCTCGGGATGCTCGAGGAATATTTCTACGTGCAGGGCCGCGAATGGGAGCGCTACGCGTGGATCAAGGGGCGGCTCGTGTCGGAAGGCGACAGCGACGCGGCGCGGCGGCTCGAGTCGCAGCTCGAATCGATCGTCAAGCCGTTCGTCTACCGCCGCTATCTCGACTTCGGCGTGATCGGCGCGATCCGTTCGCTGCACCAGCAGATTCGCCACGAAGCCGCGCGCCGCGCGTCGATGCGGCCCGACAAGGCCGACGACATCAAGCTCGGGCGCGGCGGGATCCGCGAGATCGAGTTCAGCGCGCAGGTGTTCCAGCTGATCCGCGGCGGCCAGGATGCGGGGTTCCGCGTGCGGCCGACGCTCGCGGTGCTGCGCCATGCGCAGGCGCGCGGGCTGATCGGCGAGGACGTGCGCGAGCGGCTGACCGACGCGTACAACTTCCTGCGCACGCTCGAGCACCGGCTGCAGTATCGCGACGACGCGCAGACGCATGCGATGCCGGTCGATCCGGACGAGCGCGCGGCGCTGGCCGCCTCGCTCGGCTTTGCGGACTACGCGGCGCTGATGACGGTGCTCGATGGCTACCGCACCTTCGTCGAGGCGCAGTTCGACCAGATTTTCGCGGACAAGGTGAGCGGCGGCCCCTGCGCGGCCGGTGAGGACACGGCGGCCGCGTGGATCTGGAGCGGCGCGCTGGCCGACGACGGCGAAGACGACGCGCTGCTCGCGCGCCTCGACGGCCTGGGCTTCGCCGATCCGGCGGCCGTGCTCGCGCGGCTGCGCGCGATCTGGCAGTCGTCGCGCTACGCGGGCCTGCCGGAAAAGAGCCGGCAGCGCTTCGACAGCGTCGCGCAGCGCGCGCTCGAGGCCGCGCCGCGGATCGACGCCGCGCGCCGCGACGAAACCATCGTGCGGCTGTTCGACCTGCTCGAGACGGTCAGCCGGCGCGGCGTCTATCTCGCGCTGCTGACCGAGTACCCGGCTGCGCTCGACCGCGTGCTGTCCGTGCTCGGCGCGACGCGCTGGGGCGGCGGCTACCTGATCCGCCATCCGCAGCTGCTCGACGAACTGCTCGACGACGAAGCGATCGCGAGCCCGTTCGACTGGCCCGCGTTCAAGGATGCGCTGCGCGCGCGTCTCGCGGCGGCCGACGGCCCCGAGCAGCAGATGGACCTGTTGCGGCATGCGCAGCACGCGGAGGTGTTCCGCATCCTGCTGATCGACCTGGCGGGCCAGCTGTCGGTCGAGCACGTGAGCGATCGCCTGTCCGAGCTCGCCGACGCGGTGCTCGACGTGACGATCGAAGTGGTCTGGTCGCAGCTCGCGAAGCGCCATCGCGACGTGCCGAAGTTCGCGGTGATCGCGTACGGCAAGCTCGGCGGCAAGGAGCTCGGCTACGCATCAGATCTCGACCTGATCTTCCTGTACGACGATCCCGACGAGCGCTCGGCGGACGTCTATACGACGTTTACGCGACGGCTGATCACGTGGCTCACGACCGCGACCGGCGCGGGCGCGCTGTTCGACATCGACCTGCGGCTGCGGCCGAACGGCGAGGCCGGGCTGCTCGTGACCGATCTCGACGCGTTCCGCCGCTACCAGCTGCGCGAGGGCGACGCGGCGAACACCGCGTGGGTGTGGGAGCACCAGGCGCTCACGCGCGCGCGCTACAGCGCGGGCGACACGCAGATCGGCATGGACTTCGAGGCGATCCGCCAGCAGGTGCTGACGACGCCGCGCGACGGCGACGTGCTCGCGAAGGAAATCGTCGACATGCGCGGCAAGGTGTTCGCGGGCCATCCGAACCAGACCGAGCTGTTCGACCTGAAGCACGATCGCGGCGGGATGGTCGACATCGAGTTCATCGTCCAGTACTGGGTGCTGCTGCATGCGTCGAGCGATGCCGAGCTGATCCGCAACACCGGCAACATCGCGCTGCTGCGCGAGGTTGCGCGCTTCGGGCTGATGAGCGAGGACGAGGCCGAGCGTGTCGGCGCGGCGTACCGCCAGTACCGGAAGCTGCAGCACAAGCTGCGGCTCGACGGGATGGAGAAGGCGCGGGTCGATCCGGCCCTGGTGGCCGACGAGCGGGCGGCCGTGACGGCGCTGTGGACGCGCGTGTTCGGGGCCGTCGAAACGGGCGTTTGAGTCGGACGTTCGAATCTACGGCCCGAGGCACTGGGCGGGCGTGATCGAGCGCTCGCCCACTAAAAAAGACCGGCGCATGCGCCGGTCTTTTTGCATTCGGCCAACGGAGTGCCCGCGTCAGGCCGCCAGCATTTCCTTCGCGTGCTTGCGCGTCGTCGCGGTGATCTCGAGCCCGCCGAGCATCCGTGCGACTTCCTCGACCCGGCTCGCCTTGTCGAGCGGGATGACCGACGACACGGTGCCGCCGCGGTCGTCGGCGCCTTTCGCAACCTGATAGTGATGGTCGCCGCGCGCGGCCACCTGCGGCAGGTGCGTCACGCACAGCACCTGGCGGTCGCGCCCGAGCTGGTGCAGCAGGCGGCCGACCACCTCGGCGACGCCGCCGCCGATCCCCGTGTCGACTTCGTCGAAAATCAGCGTCGGCGTCGGGCTTGCCGCGCTCGCGATCACCGCGAGCGCGAGGCTGATCCGCGCGAGTTCGCCGCCCGACGCGACTTTCGCGAGCGGGCGCAGCGGCACGCCGGGGTGCCCGGCGACCCGGAATTCGACCTGCTCGAGCCCGTGCGGGCCGCCGTCGGCGAGCGGCACGAGCGCGACTTCGAAGCTGCCGCCCGCCATCGACAGTTCCTGCATGCCGGCCGTGACGGCCGTGCCGAGCGCCTTCGCCGCCTGCGTGCGGGCCTTCGACAGGTGTTTCGCGTCGGCGAGATAGGTTTCCCAGGCCTTCGCCTGCGCGGCTTCGAGCGCGCCGAGATCGGCGGCCGCGTCGAGCGCGGCGAGCTGCGCGCGGCGTGCCGCATGTTCCTCGTGCAGCGTGCCGGGCGGCAGCCGGAACTTGCGGGCGGTCGTGTGCAGCGCGTCGAGGCGCGCTTCGACCTGCGCGAGCCGGGCCGGGTCGAGATCGAGGCGCTGCGCGTAGTGCGACAGCGAATAGACGGCTTCCTGCAGCTGGATCTCGGCCGGTTCGAGCGACGCGAGCGCATCGCCGAGCGCCGTGTCGTAGTCGGCCAGGTTACGCAGCTTCGACACGATCGCGCCGAGCTGCTGGAGCATCGCGTCGTCGGCCTCGGACAGCGCGTTGAGCGCGCCCTGCACGCCGGCGATCAGGTTCGCCGAGTGCGACAGCCGCTTGTGCTCGCTGCCGACTTCGTCCCATTCGCCCGGTTGCGGTGCGAGCTTGTCGAGCTCGGCGAGCTGCCACGCGAGCTTTTCGCGCTCGAGCTGCAGTTCGCGCTCGTGCGCCTTCGCGGCGTCGATCGCCTGCGTCGCGTCGCGCCATACGCGCCACGCGCGGGCGACGTTCGCGGCATCGGCGACGAGCCCCGCGTGCGTGTCGAACAGCTCGCGCTGCGCGTCGGGCCGCATCAGCAACTGGTGCGCGTGCTGGCCGTGGATGTCGACGAGCATCTCGCCGAGCTCGCGCAGCTGCGCGAGCGTCGCGCTGGTGCCGTTGATGAACGCGCGCGAGCGGCCGTTCGCGTCGATCACGCGGCGCAGCATCACGGTGTCCTCTGCGTCGAACGCGTGCTCGTCGAGCCAGCGCGCGACGCGGTCGTGCGGCGTGAATTCGGCGGTGATGTCGGCACGGCTGCAGCCGGCGCGCACGACGCTCGCGTCGGCGCGTTCGCCGAGCGCGAGGGCGAGGGCGTCGATCAGGATCGATTTGCCGGCGCCGGTTTCGCCGGAAAAGACGGTAAAGCCGCTGTCGAATTCGAGATCGAGCGCGGCGACGATGACGAAGTCGCGAATCGAGAGGTGGCGGAGCATGGTGTCGGGCTGTGGTGCGTCAGGACGCCGTGTCGTCTTCGTTCGATGCGTGTTCGTTCCAGTGCAGCTTCTTGCGCAGCGTCGCGTAGTAGCTGTAGCCGACCGGATGCAGGAACGGCACCGTGTGCTTCGAGCGGCGCACCTCGATCGTGTCGTTCAGTTCGAGCGCGGTGAACGACTGCATGTCGAAGTTCACGTTGACGTCGCGGCCGCCGACGATCTGGATCGCGATCTTCGAATCGTCGGGCAGCACGATCGGCCGGTTCGACAGCGCGTGCGGCGCGATCGGCACGAGCACGATGCCCTGGAGTTGCGGGTGCAGGATCGGGCCGGCCGACGACAGCGCGTACGCGGTCGAGCCGGTCGGCGTGGCGACGATCAGGCCGTCCGAACGCTGGTTGTACATGAACCGGCCGTCGACCGACGCGCGCAGCTCGACCATCCCGGAAAAGCCGCTGCGGTTCACGACGACGTCGTTGAACGCGAGCGCGTGGTAGATCGGTTCGCCGTCGCGCACGATCCGCGCCTCGAGCAGCGAGCGCTCCTCGCGCTCGAACTTGCCGGACAGGATCACCGGCACGCGCGCCTGCATGTCGGCGGCGGCGATGTCGGTGATGAAGCCGAGCCGCCCGTGGTTGATCCCGATCAGCGGGGTCTTGTACGGCGCGAGCTGCCGGCCGATGCCGAGCATCGTGCCGTCGCCGCCGAGCACGACCGCCACGTCCGCGCGCGCCCCGATCTCGGCCGGGGTGAGCGCCGGATAGCCGGAGATGCCGATCTCGCGAGCGGTGTCGACTTCGAACACGACCTCGAAGCCCAGCTTCGCGATGCAGCCGGCCAGCGTGGTGAGCGGCTCGGCGATGCCGGGCGTGTTGCTCCGGCCGACGAGCGCGACAGTGTTGAACTGATTACCGGTTTTCATGCCGGCATTACACCATAGCTCGTTGACGAAAAGAACCGGTTGTGCGCAGACGGGGCCGGATCGGCCGGCCCGCGCGACTGGGGCCGCTGCCACTCGCCGTGCTGGCGCGGTTGCGCTAAAATTTTCCACCATGCTAGATCCTCGCGCACGAACCCTCCTGAAAACCCTGATCGAACGGTATATCGCCGACGGTCAGCCGGTCGGATCGCGCACGTTGTCCCGTTACTCCGGGCTCGAGCTGAGCCCGGCAACGATCCGCAACGTGATGTCCGACCTGGAGGAGCTCGGCCTTGTGTCGAGCCCCCACACATCGGCCGGCCGCGTGCCGACGCCGCGCGGCTACCGGCTGTTCGTCGACACGATGCTGACGGTCGAGACGCCGATCGACGCCGAGGCCGTCGCGCGGCAGGTGCAGCACACGCTGCAGGCCGGCGAACCGCAGCAGCGGGTCGTGGCGGCCGCCGCCAGCGTGCTGTCGAACCTGTCGCAGTTCGCGGGCGTCGTGCTGACGCCGCGCCGCAGCCACGTGTTCAAGCAGATCGAGTTCATGCGCCTGTCGGACAAGCGGATCCTGCTGATCATCGTCACGCCAGAGGGCGACGTGCAGAACCGGATGCTCGCGACGCCGCGCGACTATTCGCCGTCGCAGCTGACCGAGGCATCCAACTACATCAACGCGCATTTCGCCGGGCTGTCGTTCGACGAGGTGCGCCGCCGCCTGCGCGACGAGATCGACCAGTTGCGCGGCGACATGACCACGCTGATGCATGCGGCCGTGACGGCCAGCACCGAGGTGCCCGATACCGAGGACACCGTGCTCATTTCCGGCGAGCGCAACCTGCTCGAAGTGGCGGATCTGTCGTCCGACATGGCACGGCTGCGCAAGCTGTTCGACGTGTTCGACCAAAAGACGGGCCTCCTGCAACTGCTCGACGTGTCGAGCCACGCCCAGGGCGTGCAGATCTTCATCGGCGGGGAATCGACGCTCGTGCCGATCGAGGAGATGAGCGTCGTCACCGCACCCTACGAGGTGAACGGCCAGATCGTCGGCACGCTCGGCGTGATCGGCCCGACCCGCATGGCTTACAACCGCGTGATCCCGATCGTCGACATCACCGCGCGCCTGCTGTCGCTCACGCTGAGCCAGCAATAACCTGACCGGCACCGTCCCGCCATCGTGCCGCGGCGGCGCGCGCGCCGCCATTCGGCCGAACGGCCAGCCGACCCGAGCGGGGCGGCCCGCTATAATTGAGAGCCGTCCGACTGCGTGCCCCGAGCACGTTCCTGCCCATGCGTTTCGATCTTGAGCCGCCTTCGAGCGTCGCGGCCGCCCATCGTACCGGCGTGCTGCTGATCAATCTCGGCACGCCCGACGCCCCGACGCCGCGCGCGGTGCGGCGCTATCTGGCCGAATTCCTGTCGGATCCTCGCGTCGTCGAAATCCCGCAGGTCGTCTGGCAGGTACTGCTGCGCACGCTGATCCTGCCGCTGCGCGGCCGCGCGTCCGCGAAGAAATACGCGGCCGTCTGGATGCCCGAGGGTTCGCCGCTGCGCGTCTACACCGAGCGGCAGACCGAGGGCGTGCAGCACCTGCTCGCCTCGAACGCCTATCAGGTGACGGTCGATTACGCGATGCGCTACGGCAGCCCGAACATCGCGCACGCGCTCGCGCAGTTCAAGTGGGCGGGCGTCGAGCGCGTGCTGCTGATGCCGATGTATCCGCAATACTCGGCGTCCACCACCGCGACGGCATTCGATGCCGCGTTCGCCGCGCTCGCGCGGATGCGCAACCAGCCGGAAGTGCGCACGGTGCGGCACTACGCCGACCATCCGGCCTATATCCACGCGCTTGCCGAGCAGGTGCGCCAATACTGGGCGCAGCACGGCCGGCCCGATTTCGCGGCCGGCGACAAGCTCGTGCTGAGCTTTCACGGCGTGCCCAAACGCACGCTCGACCTGGGCGACCCCTATCACGACCAGTGCCAGCAGACGGGCGCGCTGCTGATGGCCGCGCTCGGGCTGTCGACGCTCGAATGCCGCGTGACGTTCCAGTCACGCTTCGGCAAGGCCGAATGGCTGCAGCCGTACACGGCGCCCACGTTACGCGAGCTCGGCGCGGCCGGCGTGCGGCGAGCCGATGTGTTCTGTCCCGGTTTTACTGCCGATTGCCTGGAGACGATCGAGGAAATCGGGATGGAGGTGCGCGACGAATTCATCGCGGGCGGCGGCCAGGCGTTCCACCGGATTCCGTGCCTGAACGGCGCGCACGCATGGATCGGCGCGCTCGGCGAGATCGTCGCCGAGAATCTGCAGGGCTGGCCGGTGAAGGCCGCGCAGCCCGACATGGTGAACTGAAGGTGAACTGAAATGACGGCCCAGCCCCTATGCGCACTGCGTTCGCCGTTCGAGCGGGCGTTCGGTGGCGATGGGGCGGCACGGCGGAGGCTGGCATGAATTACAAGATTTCGACGGAACCCGGCGCGCGGCTGCGCATCGACAAATGGCTGTGGGCAGCCCGCTTCTTCAAGACGCGCTCGCTCGCGTCCGACGCGGTCGACAAGGGGCACGTGAAGATCGGCGGCGCGGCGGTCAAGCCGGCGAAGGACGTGCGCGTCGGCGACGAGGTCGAGATTGCGATCGACGGTGTCGTCTGGCACATTGCCGTGCTGGGAATTTGCGACGTGCGCGGGCCGGCGAGCATCGCGCAGACGCTCTACGCGGAAACGGAAGCCGGGCGCGTCGCGCGGCTCGCCGAACTGGAACGGCGCCGCACGTATCGGGAGCCGGCGGCGGAACTGCACGGCCGGCCGACCAAGCGCGACCGGCGCATCATCGACAGATTTTCGGGTGGAAGCTGAACATCTGGTCGAACGTCGCCCGCGCGCTTCCGTATTCGGTCGTGCGGTCGGTGACGGCTCCGGACAGGCAGATGGTGGTGGTGCCGGCAATCAGTACCAGCGCGACCACCGATATGGCAAAGGTCAGTTTCACGGTACTCGCCTCGTGGGACGGTTGAATGCGGCGCCAGGTGAATGTCAGGCGGCGGTCAGCTAGGGGTAAACACGCTTTCCGACGCTTGAGTTGGAGTGTAGTGCAGCCCCTCGAGCCGAGCTAGTACTAGTCAGGTAAGCGTTGTTACCGGTCGTTTCGTCCGGTTTGGCGGCAAATGCGCGCAATGGGGCGGCGCGCAGCGCGGTTGTTTCTCGGCATTGGCGAATGCCGGCGAATAACCCTCTTGAAGTCGCAGTTTTCGCCCTTATTTGCACCGTGAATGTGCGGTGCCGCCGGGTATACGGTCCGGCGGTTGCCGATTTGGCTTCAACCTCTAATCGACTTTCAGCGACATGGAAAACACGCAAGAGAACCCGGCTACCCCTTCGGCCGACGACATCGGCAGCGAGAAGCAGGCGGCGCAAGGCGCTGCTCCCGCCGCCGAAGCAGCCGACGCGGCGCTCGCGGAGGCTCAAGCCAAGGTCGCCGAGCTGCAGGAGAGCTATCTCCGGGCGAAGGCCGAGACGGAGAACGTCCGCCGCCGCGCGCAGGACGACGTCTCGAAGGCGCACAAGTTTGCGATCGAGAGCTTCGCCGAGCACCTGCTGCCGGTGCTGGACAGCCTCGAAGCGGCCGTCGGCGACACGTCCGGCGACATCACGAAGGTGCGCGAAGGCGTCGAGCTGACGCTGCGCCAGCTGACGAGCGCGCTCGAGAAGGGCCGCGTCGTCGCGATCAACCCGGTGGGCGAGAAGTTCGATCCGCACCAGCACCAGGCGATTTCGATGGTGCCGGCCGAGCAGGAGCCGAATACCGTCGTGACCGTCCTGCAAAAGGGCTACATGATCGCCGACCGCGTGCTGCGCCCGGCGCTCGTCACGGTCGCCCAGCCGAAGTAAGGCTGCCGCGATGATTCCCGCCGGCGTCGATCCGGCCGCGTTCAACGCGTTCGACATGCAGGCGCTGGCGCCCGACACGTTCGACGCCGGTGTCGCCGGCGCCGGCGATGCGCTCGCCGTGGTGTTCTTCTGGGGCGTCGACTGCTTCAATTGCGAGATCGCGAAGAAGGCGATGCTCGCCCAGCCGGACGCGATCCGCGCGCTGGGCCTGAAGTGGTTCCACTGCAACGTGTACGAATACCCTGAGCTGGGGCGCCGCTTCGGCCTGCACGGCGTGCCGACGTGGTTCTTCTTCCACCGCGGCAAGCGGCTCGGCCGCGCGACCGGCTGGCATGGCCTCGCGCAGTTCCAGGCGGCGGTGTCGGCGGCGCGCGCGAAGTTCGCCGCGGCCGGTGCGCAGCCGGCCGAGCGCGACGGCGGCCTGCACGATCCAGCTACCGGCGGCGATTGAAAAAATTTAATATCCGCATCGCTGGGCGGGTCTTGAAAACGGGCCGGCCGGACGCATTTCGGGAACAGAGTTGAATTCAGGCGCGCGAAACCGCCCAAAAACGCGGGGTTTCGCGCAGCAAACAAGCATTTCTGGAGATTAGGAAAATGGGAAAGATCATCGGTATTGACCTCGGCACCACGAACTCGTGCGTCGCCATCATGGAAGGCAACCAGGTCAAGGTCATCGAGAACTCGGAAGGCACGCGCACGACGCCGTCGATCATCGCCTACATGGACGATAACGAAGTGCTCGTCGGCGCGCCGGCCAAGCGCCAGTCCGTGACCAACCCGCGGAACACGCTGTTCGCCGTGAAGCGCCTGATCGGCCGCCGCTTCGAAGAGAAGGAAGTCCAGAAGGACATCGGCCTGATGCCGTACGCGATCATCAAGGCCGACAACGGCGACGCATGGGTCGAAGCGCACGGCGAGAAGCTCGCGCCGCCGCAGGTTTCGGCGGAAGTGCTGCGCAAGATGAAGAAGACGGCCGAAGACTACCTCGGCGAGCCGGTCACGGAAGCCGTGATCACGGTGCCGGCGTACTTCAACGACAGCCAGCGCCAGGCAACCAAGGACGCCGGCCGCATCGCGGGCCTCGAAGTCAAGCGGATCATCAACGAGCCGACCGCGGCCGCGCTCGCATTCGGCCTCGACAAGGCCGAGAAGGGCGACCGCAAGATCGCCGTGTATGACCTCGGCGGCGGCACGTTCGACGTGTCGATCATCGAGATCGCGGACGTCGACGGCGAAATGCAGTTCGAAGTGCTGTCGACCAACGGCGACACGTTCCTCGGCGGCGAGGACTTCGACCAGCGCATCATCGATTACATCATCGGCGAGTTCAAGAAGGAGCAGGGCGTCGACCTGTCGAAGGACGTGCTCGCGCTGCAGCGCCTGAAGGAAGCGGCCGAAAAGGCGAAGATCGAGCTGTCGTCGAGCCAGCAGACCGAAATCAACCTGCCGTACATCACGGCCGACGCATCGGGTCCGAAGCACTTGAACCTGAAGATCACCCGCGCGAAGCTGGAAGCGCTGGTCGAGGACCTCGTCGAGCGCACGATCGAACCGTGCCGCATCGCGATCAAGGACGCCGGCGTCAAGGTGTCGGACATCGACGACGTGATCCTGGTCGGCGGCCAGACCCGCATGCCGAAGGTGCAGGAGAAGGTGAAGGAGTTCTTCGGCAAGGATCCGCGCCGTGACGTGAACCCGGACGAAGCCGTCGCGGTTGGCGCGGCGATCCAGGGCCAGGTGCTGTCGGGCGACCGCAAGGACGTGCTGCTGCTCGACGTGACCCCGCTGTCGCTCGGTATCGAGACGCTCGGCGGCGTGATGACGAAGATGATCAGCAAGAACACGACGATCCCGACGAAGCACGCACAGGTGTATTCGACGGCGGACGACAACCAGTCGGCCGTGACGATCAAGGTGTTCCAGGGCGAACGCGAGATGGCGGCAGGCAACAAGCTGCTCGGCGAGTTCAACCTCGAAGGCATCCCGCCGTCGCCGCGCGGCGTGCCGCAGATCGAAGTGACCTTCGACATCGACGCGAACGGCATCCTGCACGTCGGCGCGAAGGACAAGGCGACCGGCAAGGAAAACAAGATCACGATCAAGGCGAACTCGGGCCTGACCGACGCCGAAATCGATCAAATGATCAAGGACGCGGAAGCGAACGCAGCGGAAGACCACAAGCTGCGCGAGCTGGCTGATTCGCGCAACCAGGGCGACGCGCTGGTCCACAGCACGAAGAAGGCGCTCACCGAGTACGGCGACAAGCTGGACGCGGGCGAGAAGGAAAAGATCGAAGCGGCGCTGAAGTCGCTCGAGGACGCGCTGAAGGATACGTCGGCCGACAAGGCGGCGATCGACGCGAAGGTCGAGGAACTCGGTCAGGTTTCGCAGAAGCTCGGCGAAAAGATGTACGCCGACATGCAGGCGCAGCAGGCCGGTGCGGCCGGCGCGGCGGGTGCAGCGGAAGGCGCGGCCCACGCGGGTGGTGCGCAGCAGGCCGCCGACGACGTCGTCGACGCCGAGTTCAAGGAAGTGAAGAAGGACTAAGCCAGGTTGCCATGGCACCGCACGCCGCGCGCGACACGCGCGCGGCGCGGTTGAACAGCGGTCTGTCTTTCCCTTCCGGATGGCCGGATCGACTCCACGCCTGGCGGGCTTCGCGGCCCTCCGGGCACATTTGTTTTTTGGCGGGTGCTGCGCGAGCCGTCCGCGGACGGCGCAGCGCCAGACGAGTCGAGAGACTTTACTGCGGGCGAAAGGAGCCGCCGCGCGTGCGACGCGCGAAGGCACATGAATCGATATGGCGAAACGGGATTACTACGAGGTTCTGGGCGTCGCGAAGAACGCGAGCGACGACGAAATCAAGAAGGCATATCGCAAGCTTGCGATGAAGTATCACCCTGACCGCAATCCGGACAGCAAGGATGCGGAAGAGCATTTCAAGGAGGCGAAGGAAGCCTATGAAATGCTGTCGGACGGCCAGAAGCGGGCGGCGTACGACCAGTACGGCCACGCGGGCGTCGATCCGAACATGGGCGGTGCGGGCGGCCAGGGTTTCGGCGGTTTCGCGGATGCGTTCGGCGATATCTTCGGCGACATCTTCGGCCAGGCCGCGGGCGGCGCCGCGCGCGGCGGCCGCGGCGGCCCGCAGGTGTATCGCGGCGCCGACCTGCGCTACAGCATGGAAATCACGCTCGAGCAGGCCGCGCACGGCTACGACACGCAGATCCGCGTGCCGAGCTGGGTGTCGTGCGAAGTCTGTCACGGCTCGGGCGCGAAGCCCGGCACGAAGCCGGAAACCTGCCCGACCTGTCACGGCCAGGGCACGGTGCGCATGTCGCAGGGTTTCTTCAGCATCCAGCAGACCTGTCCGAAGTGCCACGGCACCGGCACCTACATCCCGGAACCGTGCGTGCACTGCCATGGGTCGGGCAAGGTGAAGGAAACCAAGACGCTGGAAGTGAAGATCCCGGCCGGCATCGACGACGGGATGCGGATCCGCTCGGCCGGCAACGGCGAGCCCGGCATCAACGGCGGGCCGCCGGGCGATCTGTACGTCGAGATCCACATCAAGCCGCATTCGGTGTTCGAGCGCGACGGCGACGATCTGCACTGCCAGATGCCGATCCCGTTCACGACCGCCGCACTCGGCGGCGAGATCGAGGTGCCGACGCTGGCCGGCCGCGCGTCGTTCCCGGTGCCGGAAGGCACGCAGTCGGGCAAGACGTTCCGCCTGCGCGGCAAGGGCATCAAGGGTTTGCGTTCGAGCATCGCGGGCGATCTGTACGTACACGTGCAGGTCGAGACGCCCGTGAAGCTGACCGACCAGCAGCGCGACCTGCTCAAGCAGTTCGAGAAGTCGCTGGCCGAGGGCGGTGCGCGTCACAGCCCGCAGAGCAAGAGCTGGTTCGACCGGGTGAAGAGCTTCTTCGAGTAACGGCATGACTGAAGGCAACGAGAGCGCGTCATTCGCGCTCTTGGACGATTGCGACTCGACTGCGGTTGCGCGGTCGAGTCGTTTGTATTCCGGTTTCGTGCGCGAACGCGTATGCACGGATCCGGCGCGGCTCGACGAAGTCGATGCGGCGGTGGCGCAGGACCTGCGCGACGGGCTGCATGCGGTGGTCGTCGGCGATTACGAATTCGGACGCAATCTGGAAAGAGCGCAGCCGGGCCATGCCCCGCTGCGCTTTTTGCTGTATGCGCGCTGCGAGCGCCTGTCGCGCGACGAAGTCGACGCGTGGCTCGCGCAGCAGGATGGCGGTGGCCCGCCGTCGATCGCCGGCGTCGCGCACGTCGCGAAGAGCGTGTCGCGCGATGCGTTCGACGCGGCGATCGCCGCCGTGCACGAAGCACTGCGTGCGGGCGACTCGTACCAGATCAACTACACGTACCGGCTGAATTTCGACATGTTCGGCACGCCGACCGCGCTGTACCGGCGGCTGCGCGCGCGTCAGCCCGTGCGTTACGGCGCGCTGATCGCGCTGCCTTGCGGCGCGTGGGTCGTGTCGTGCTCGCCGGAGCTGTTCGTCGAGAAGCACGGCGACGTGCTGCGCGCGCGGCCGATGAAGGGCACCGCGCCGCGCTCGGCCGATCCGCGTGACGATGCGGCGGCCGCCGCGTTCCTCGCGAACGATCCGAAGAACCGCGCGGAAAATGTGATGATCGTCGACTTGCTGCGCAACGACGTGTCGCGGATCGCGCGCACGGGCACGGTCAAGGTGCCGGCGCTGTTCTCGGTCGAGCCGTATGCGTCGGTGTGGCAGATGACGTCGACGGTCGAGGCCGGCTGGCGCGACGGGACGACGTTCGCGCAGATGCTGCGCGCGCTGTTTCCATGCGGATCGATCACCGGTGCGCCGAAGCACAAGACGATGGAACTGATCGACGCGATCGAGTCGACGCCGCGCGGCCTCTATACGGGCGCGATCGGCTGGCTCGATGCGCCGAAGGAAGACCAATCGACAGGCAGGGCGGCACCCGGCGGCGTGGCCGGCTGCGGCGATTTCTGCCTGTCGGTCGCGATCCGGACGCTCACGCTTGAAGCGGTCGGTATCGATGCTGTCGCAACGGTCGGCGCGCGCGACGCGGCGGCTCGCCGGGCCGGCCGGCGGCGCGGCACGATGGGGGTCGGCGCGGGCATCGTGCTCGACAGCGTGGCCGCCGACGAATATGCGGAGTGTGAATTGAAAGCACGATTCCTGACCGACGCCGATCCCGGCTTCCAGTTGTTCGAAACCATGGCGGCGACGCGTGCGGACGGCATCCGGTATTTCGAGCGCCATCTCGCGCGGCTGCAAGGTAGCGCGGATGCATTCGGCTTCCGTCTCGACGCCGACGCATTGCGTCGCGAGGTCGATGCGCGCTGCGCGGCGCTCGACGGCGATGGCCCGTACCGGATGAAGCTCGCGCTCGCGAAGGACGGCACGCTCGACATCACGGTCGCGGTGCTGAAGCCGCTGCCTGCGGGGCCGGTCCGCGTGATGCTCGCGTCCGAGCACGGCTTTGCGCCGACCCGCACCGACGATGCGCTGCTGCTGCACAAGACCACGCGCCGCGCGGAATACGACCGTGCATGGCAGGCGGCCGAAGCGCTCGGCGGCTTCGACATGCTGTTCGTCAACGAGCGCGGCGAGGTGACGGAAGGCGGCCGCTCGAACCTGTTCGTGAAGCTGGACGGCCAGTGGGTGACGCCGCCGCTGGCGAGTGGTGTGCTGCCGGGCGTGATGCGCGGCGTGCTGCTCGACGACCGCGCGTTCGGCGCGGTGGAGCGTATCGTCACGCGTGACGACCTTGCGCGCGCGCAAGCGCTGCTGCTGACCAACGCGCTGCGCGGAGCGCTCGACGCGGTATTGACATGACGCAATGAGGGTTCGGGCCGCGTGCCCGAAGGACCGGTGCCGCACGTCTTCGGCAACCGGGCGTCCGGACAAAAAAGCGCGGCACCCCGCAAAGGGTGCCGCGCTTTTTTGCATCGAGACGACGCCGGCGAACGAGCCGCCGGCCGTGCGTCAGAACGAGTGTTCCGGGCCGGGGAACGAACTGTCCTTCACCGCGCGCACATAGGCTTCGACGGCCGCCTGAATGGTCGGCTGGCCCTGCATGAAGTCCTTCACGAAGCGCGGACGCTTGCCGGGGAAAATGCCCAGCATGTCGTGCAGCACGAGCACCTGGCCCGAGCAGTCGGTGCCTGCGCCGATGCCGATCGTCGGAATCTTGAGCATGTGCGTGACTTCGGATGCGACGAGCGTCGGCACCGCTTCGAGCACGACGAGTTGCGCACCGGCATCCTCGACCGCGCGCGCGTCGCGCAGCAGTTGCGCGGCGCCGGCCTCGGTCTTGCCCTGTACCTTGAAGCCGCCGAACGCGTGCACCGACTGCGGCGTGAGGCCGACGTGCGCACACACGGGCACCGCACGCTCGACGAGGAAGCGGATCGTTTCGGCGAGCCACTCGCCGCCTTCGAGCTTGATCATCTGCGCACCGGCGCGCATCAGCTTCACGGCGCTCGCGAATGCCTCGGCCGGCGTGCCGTAGGTGCCGAACGGCAGGTCGGCGGTGATCAGCGCGCGCGGCTGCACGCGCGCGACACAGGCGGTGTGGTACGCGATGTCGTCGAGCGACACGGGCAGCGTGGTCGTGTGGCCCTGCAGTACGTTGCCGAGCGAATCGCCGATCAGCAGCACGTCGACGCCCGAGCGGTCGAGCAGCGCGGCAAAGCTCGCGTCGTAGCAGGTGAGCATCGCGATCTTCTCGCCGGCATCGCGCATTGCCTGCAGCTTCGGCACCGTGACGGCAGGCCGGCTCGATTCCTGGAGATAGGTCATGGGAAATCCGGTTCGATGGTGAAAACGACAGGCGAGGACGCGTCAGCGCGTCGTCTCGCCCTTGACGAAGGATTCCTTGCGGCCGCGCATCGTCTCGATGCGCTCGATCAGCAGCGCGAGGTCTTCGGGGGAATCCTGCGGGTTCAGGTGTTCGGCTGCGACCGTCAGTACCGGCGTGCGGTCGTAGTGATAGAAGAATTCGTTGTACGCGTCGACGAGCGAGCGCAGGTACGCGTCGCTGATCTGCAGTTCCATCGGCAGCCCGCGCTTCTGGATGCGCGAGAACAGCACCTCGGGGCTCGCCTGCAGGTAGACGACGAGATCGGGCGTGGGCGCCTGCGGCACATCGAGGTGCGTCGCGATCGACCGATACAGCTGCCATTCGTCTTCCGGCAGGTTTAGCCGCGCGAAGATGTCGTTCTTCTGCGGCATGTAGTCGGCGACGACGGGCCGGCCCGTATCGAGCGCGCCGATCAGTTCGCGCGCCTGCTGCGCGCGCTCCAGCGCGAACGACAGCTGCGCGGGCAGCGCGTAGCGCGCGGTGTCGCGGTAGAAGCGTTCGAGGAACGGATTGTCCTGCGGGCGTTCGAGCAGCGCCTGCATCGACCAGCGCTCGCCGAGCAAGCGCGCGAGCGTCGTCTTGCCGACGCCGATCGGGCCTTCGATCACGAGATAGCGATGGGGGGCGCGCAGGTCGGGTGCGGTGACGGTCAGTGGAGTGGTGTTCATGGGCAGCGGTTCTTGTCGGCGTCTGCGCCGGCGGCCAGGGCTTTCTGCATCAGGCATTGACAGGTCTGCACCTTCTCGACGCGCTGGTCGGCGACGGCGGCAAGGAACGCATCGGCGCGGCCGCGCGCCGGAATGTCGAGCGCCGGCTCGATTTCGACGAGCGGCACGAGCGCGAAGGCGCGATCGGTGAGGCGCGGATGCGGGACGATCAGGTCGGGTTCGTCGATCGAGTCGGTGCCGAACAGCAGGATGTCGAGGTCGAGCGTGCGCGGCGCGTTGCGATACGGGCGCTCGCGCCCAAAGTGATGTTCGATCTTCTGGCAGAGCGCGAGCAGCTCCCGGGCCGACAGCGTCGTGTCGAGCTTGACGACGCAGTTGTAGTAATCGTCGCCGCCCGCCTCGAAGGGCGCCGTGCGATACAGGCTCGACTTGCCGAGGATCGAGATGGTGCGCTGCTGCGCAAGGCACACCACCGCGTCCTTCAGGGTCTGGCGTGCATCGCCGAGATTCGCCCCCAGTCCGATATATGCAACCGTCATGGCATCACTTCCTACGTCGTTCGCCGGCGAGCGCGTCAGTCGTCGGAACCGCTCGCGGTACCGCCCGCGGTGTCCGGCGCCTGCTCGGCTGCGCCTTCGTCCGGCTTGCGGTTTCGCACACCACCGCGGCGGCGGCGCTTGCGGGGCGATTTTTCCTTCGAGCCACCCTGCGTGAGAAGTGCCTCACGAGCGGCTGCGTCGCCTTCGATGAAATCCGTCCACCACTGGCCGACAGCTGCTTCCAGCTCGCCGGATTCGCAGCGTAACAGGAGGAAATCATACCCCGCTCTAAACCTTTGGTGTTCCAGCAGCCGCATCGCGCTGCGGCCCGAGCGTTTTTCCAGACGCAGCTGCAGCCCCCAGATTTCGCGCATGTCGGCCGAGTAGCGCTTGTGGATCGCGAGCTTCTCGGTCTGCATGTCGATCACGTCGTCCATCGCGCGATGGAGCGCCGGCACCGGGATTTCGCCTTCGGCCGTGTATTGTTCGAAGCGCTGGCGCATGTCGTGCCACAGCAGCGTCGCGAACAGGAAGCCCGGCGACACCGTCTTGCCGGCGCGCACGCGCGCGTCGGTGTTGTTCAGCGCGAGCGTGATGAACTTCTCGCCCTGCGGCTGTTCGAGCACGACGTCGAGGAGCGGCAGCAGCCCGTGGTGCAGGCCTTCCTTGCGCAGCCGCTGCAGGCACGCGAGCGCCTGGCCCGACAGCAGCAGCTTCAGCATTTCGTCGAACAGGCGCGCGGCCGGCACGTTGTTGATCAGGTCGGCCAACGCGTTGATCGGCTCGCGCGTGTGCGTCTCGATCTCGAAGCCGAGCTTCGCCGCGAAGCGCACGACGCGCAGCATCCGCACCGGATCCTCGCGATAGCGCGTGGCCGGATCGCCGATCATCCGCAGCAGGCGGGCGCGGATGTCGGCCATCCCGTCGTGGTAGTCGAGCACCGTCTGTGTCGACGGGTCGTAGTACATCGCGTTGATCGTGAAGTCGCGGCGCGCGGCGTCTTCGTGCTGTTCGCCCCAGACGTTGTCGCGCAGCACGCGGCCGCTTGCATCCACCGCATGCGTGCGGCGATCGAGTTCGTCGCGCTTCAGCCGCTTCGGCGGCTCGGCCGCGGCGGCTTCGGGCGGCGCGTCGACCATGGCGCGGAACGTCGACACCTCGATCAGCTCCTGGCCGAACTGCACGTGGACGATCTGGAAGCGGCGGCCGATCAGGCGCGCACGGCGGAACAGGCGCTGCACCTCGGTCGGCGTCGCGTCGGTCGCGACGTCGAAGTCCTTCGGCGCGATGCCGAGCAGCAGGTCGCGCACCGCGCCGCCGACGATAAACGCGCGAAAACCCGCCTGCTGCAGCGTGTCGGTCACGCGCACCGCGTTCCGCGAGATCAATGACGGATCGATCTGGTGCACGCTGGCCGGCACGACGGTCGGTTCGTGATTGCTGCGCGGTTTTTTGGCGGCGGCGGCGCCGCGGCTACCCTTCGCGGGGCGTGGAGCGGGGGCCGTTTCGACGGCGGGCGCCTCGACGGGTGACGTTTGTTCGGCATCGTCCTGGCCGAGCAGCTTGCGAATGAATTTTTTGATCACGACGTTCAGAAGAGATCCAGGATGCGCCAGCCGCGGTTGCTTGCATGCGCGCGCAGCGTGTCGTCGGGGTTGGTCGCGATCGGGTCGGTGACTTTCTCGAGCAACGGGATGTCGTTGTGCGAGTCGCTGTAGAAATAGCTGTGTTCGAAGTCGTCCCAGTGCTTGCCGAGCGACGCGAGCCATGCTTCGGTGCGCACGATCTTGCCTTCGCGATAGCTCGGCGTGCCGGTCGGCCGGCCTGTGTACGGCGAGTCGGGGTGTCCGTCGGTCGTTTCGACCTCGCACGCGATCAGCGTGTCGACGCCGAACGCGGTCGCGATCGGACGCGTGATGAATTCGTTGGTCGCCGTCACGACGCAGCACAGATCGCCGGCATCGAGGTGCTTGCGCACGAGTTCGAGCGCGGCGGGCGTCATCGCGGGGCGGATCACCTCGTGCATGTACTGCTCGTGCCATTCGGCGAGCTGCGCGCGCGAATACTTCGCGAGCGGCGTGAGCATCGCGCACAGATACGCATGGATGTCGAGCTTGCCGGCCTTGTAGTCGGCGAAGAACTGATCGTTCTGACGCGAGAAGCTTTCCGCGTCGACGATGCCGAGCTTCACCATGAAGCGACCCCATTCGTGGTCGCTATCGGTCGGGATCAGCGTGTGATCGAGGTCAAAGAGTGCCAGATTAGTCATGGATGCGCATTTTACTCGAAGCGGTTGGGGCCTGTGCCGGGCGGTGCGATGTCGTCGCCGGGGCGCGCCAGCATCCGGCGCAGCAAGGGCAGCGTGACGGCGCGTTTCTGCTCGAGCGAGAAGCGGTCGAGCGCGTCGAGCAGCGCCATCAGGCTCGGCATGTCGCGGCGGAAATGGGTCAGCAGGTAGGCGGCGATGTCGTCGGTGAGCGCGATCCCGCGCTCCTTGGCCGCGAGCTTCAGCACGGCGATCTTGCCGGCGTCGGACGGCGGCGACAGGTGGAACACGAGCCCCCAGCCGAGGCGCGTGCGCAGATCCTCGCGCACGTCGAGCGCGAGCGGCGCCGCGGGGCCCGCCGCGACGAACGCGCTCGACGGGTGCGCGCGGACCTCGTTGAACAGGTTGAACAGCGCGACCTGCTGCGTGTCGCTCATCCGGTCGCAGTCGTCGATCGCGTAGATGCCGATGCGCGGGTCGAACGTGAACGCGCCGAGCGGGCTCTGCGGCGTCAGGTAGCGCGCGTAGCCGTACGACGCGTCGCTCACGAGCGCCTGCAGCAAGTGGGTGCGGCCGCTGCCGGGCTCGCCCCAGATGTAGAACGACCGGTCCGGCACGGGCCCCGCCGCGAGCGCGAGGTCGAGCTTCTGAAGCCGCGAGATGAGCTCGTCGTTCTCCTCATTCATGATGAAGTTGTCGAACGTGGCGGGCGGCGGCGTGCCGAGATCGAGCGTCAGTTGACGGGACACAACAGTCACAATGCGGGTCGGTTGATGAAACGCGCGCCGTACGCCGGGCACGCGCGAGGGGCTGCTCCGGTGCCTGCACACGCGGCCGCACGCACGGCGGCGCGCGGGTTTCGGCGCGGCTCGCGGGGCGATGAAAACGGGGACGTGTCGACCAAGATGCAATCCCTGACGATTCGGTGCTGGGAATTCCGGCCAACGGGCCGGCTTCGGGTAAAATCGCATTTTACCGACCTTCTCGCATTCCCCCATGAATCCTCCGAAATCCGCTCCCGACGCTCAGGGTCTGTCCTACCGCGACGCAGGCGTCGACATCGACGCTGGCGACGCGCTCATCGACAAGATCAAGCCTTTTGCGAAGAAAACCCTGCGCGACGGCGTGCTCGGCGGCATCGGCGGGTTCGGCGCGCTGTTCGAAGTGCCGAAGAAGTACAAGGAGCCCGTGCTCGTGTCGGGCACCGACGGCGTCGGCACCAAGCTCAAGCTGGCGTTTCATCTGAACAAACACGACACCGTCGGCCAGGATCTCGTCGCGATGAGCGTGAACGACATCCTCGTGCAGGGCGCCGAGCCGCTGTTCTTCCTCGACTACTTCGCGTGCGGCAAGCTCGACGTCGACACGGCCGCCACGGTCGTCAAGGGCATCGCGCACGGCTGCGAATTGTCCGGCTGCGCGCTGATCGGCGGCGAGACGGCCGAAATGCCGGGCATGTACCCGGACGGCGAATACGACCTGGCCGGTTTCGCGGTCGGCGCGGTCGAGAAGAGCAAGATCATCGACGGCAGCACGATCGCCGAAGGCGACGTGGTGCTCGGCCTCGCATCGAGCGGCATCCACTCGAACGGCTTCTCGCTCGTGCGCAAGATCATCGAGCGCGCGAACCCCGACCTGTCGGCCGATTTCCATGGCCGCTCGCTGGCCGACACGCTGATGGCGCCCACGCGCATCTACGTGAAGCCGCTGCTCGCGCTGATGCAGAAGCTGCCGGTGAAGGGCATGGCCCACATCACCGGTGGCGGCCTCGTCGAGAACATTCCGCGCGTGCTGCGCGAAGGCCTCACCGCCGAGCTCGACCAGAACGCATGGCCGCTGCCGCCGCTGTTCAAGTGGCTGCAGGAGCACGGCGGCGTCGCCGACGCGGAAATGCACCGCGTGTTCAACTGCGGGATCGGCATGGCGGTGATCGTGTCGGCGGCGGACGCCGACGCGGCGATCGCCGACCTGACGGCCGTCGGCGAACAAGTGTGGAAGATCGGCACCGTGCGTGCGAGCCGCGAAGGCGAGGCGCAGACGGTCGTGGTCTGATACAGCACACGCAGGATGCAGCAACGAAAGCCGCCCGGAGTCGATCCGGGCGGCTTTCTTTCTGGCGCGGGCAGGCATGTCGACGCGCCCCCGAAGGAGGAACGACGATGACCGAAGACGAACGCGCGATTCGCGAGCTGGTGGAAACCTGGTTCGTGTCGAGCCGGCGCGGCGATCTGGCGACCGTGCTCGACCTGATCGCCGACGACGCGATTTTCATGGTGGCCGGCAAGCCGCCGTTCGACAAGGCGGCGTTCGCGGCCGCCTCGCGCGACGCGAACGCGGCGGCCGGCAACGGGCCGAAGGTCGATGGCCGCTACCGGATCGACGAACTGCGCGTGATGGGCGACTGGGCGTACCTGCGCAATTTCATCGAGATCGACGTGACGCCGCCGGGCGGCGATACCGTGCGCCGCTCGGGCCATACGCTGACGATCTTCCGCAAGTCGGACGGCCGCTGGCAGCTCACGCGCGACGCGAATCTCGTGACGCCCGCGCCCTGAGCGAGGTGGCGTGAGCGCTTCCGGGCGGCCGGCCGCCGGTCACGTGGACGGCTGCGGGGCGCTCGTCGGGCGCGCGCCCGCCAGCAACGGCGGCACCAGCAGATAGAGCAGCGCGGCCGCGGCCCATACGAGCCCCGGCCACGTGCCGCGGCTGGCCGCGTAGGTCGTCGTGACGACGAGCGGCCCGGCGACGCCGATCAGGCTCGCCACGCTCGCGAGCGTGCCCTGCAGTTCGCCCTGGCGGGCATCGTCGACCTGACGCGCGAGCATCGCCTGCAACGCCGGCAGCGTCATGCCACCCGCCGCGAACAGCGGCAGCAACGCGAACGGCACCCATGCGGCCGTCGCGAACGCGATCACCACCAGCCCGAGCGCGTCGCCCGCGAGGCCCAGCGCGAGTGCGCGGCGCTCGCCGAGCCGTGCGATCAGCGGCCCGATCGCGAAGGCCTGCGCGAGCGCGTGGCACGCACCGTAGCCGGCGAGTGACAGCCCGGCGACCGGCGTGGACCAGCCGAAATGCTCCTGGCCGTACAGAATCCACAGCGTCGCGGGCGCCTGCGACACCAGCGCGACGATCACGTAGATGCCGATCAGCGGGCCGAGCGCGGGCGCGCCGCTCAGCCGGCGCAGGCCGGCGAACGGGTTGAGCGTGGCGAGCCCGCGACTTGCCCGGGCCGCGCGCGGACGTGATTCCGGCAGCGCGCGCCACACGAGTGCGAGGTTCAGCGCATTGAGCAGCGCGGCCGCGACGAACGGCGCGCGCAGGTGCAGCGCGCCAAACAGCCCGCCGATCAGCGGGCCCGCTATGAAGCCGACGCCCATCATCGCGCCGAGCTGGCCGAAGCGCCGTGCGCGGTCGGGTTCGGCCGTGACGTCGGTCACGTATGCAGTTGCGACCGCGACGTTCGCGCCGGTGATGCCGGCGATCAGCCGCCCGACGTAAAGCCAGGCCAGCGTCGGCGCGAGCGCCATCAGCAAGTAGTCGAGCGCGGCGCCCGCAAGCGACGCGAGCAGCACGGGCCGGCGGCCGAAGCGGTCGCTCAGCGTGCCGAGCAGCGGGGCGCACAGGAACTGGGCGAACGCGTATAGCGCGAGCAGGATCCCGTAGTGGGTGTCGGTGCTGCCGGTGCCGGCGAGCGTGCGCAGCAGGCCGGGCAGGATCGGCATCACGATCCCGACGCCGATCGCGTCGAGCAATACCGTGGCGAGGATGGCAATCAGGGACGGATTCAAGGCGACCACTCTATCGATGATAGAGTGACGATTATTCCACAGTTTCCCTATCGGTGATAGAGATGAAGGACACGGGTGCGCGGCTCACGCGCGACACGGTGATGCGCGCGGCGCTCGATCTGCTGAACGAGGTCGGTATCGACGGGCTGTCGACGCGGCGGCTCGCGGAGCGGCTCGGCGTGCAGTCGCCGACGCTGTACTGGCACTTCCGCAACAAGGCCGAGCTGCTCGACGCGATGGCCGAGGCGATCATGCTCGAGCGCCACGGCGCGTCGCTGCCGCGGCCGGGCGACACATGGGATGCATGGCTTCTCGAGAATGCGCGCGGTTTCCGTCGCGCGCTGCTCGCCTATCGCGACGGCGCGCGCCTGCATGCCGGTACGCGGCCGCGCACACTGCATTTCGATTCGATCGAACGGAAGGTGGCGCTGCTGGCCGCGGCGGGCTTTGCGCCAGACGAAGCGGTCGACGTGATGTATGCGCTCGGCCGCTTCGTGGTCGGTTGGGTGCTGGAAGAGCAGGCGGAAGCGGAACGCGAAACCGACACGACGCTGCCTGACACGGCCGAGCATCCGCTCCTCGCGCAGGGCTGGACTGCGCTGCGCGAGCGTGGCGGCGACGAAGCGTTCGAGCGTGGCGTTGCGTTGATCGTCGATGGCGCGCGCGCGCGTCTGGCGGCGCGCCAGCGCGGCGGTTGACCCGCACCCGCGCCGGGCTCAGGTCGGCAGGCGGTCGTCCAGCACGCGCTCGAGCGTGTCGAGCGCGAGCGCCGTCGCATCCGGCGCGACACAGTCGACGACGATCCGCTCGGGCATCGCACGCAGCCACGTGATCTGCCGTTTGCACAGCTGGCGCGTCGCGAAGATGCCCTTGTCGCGCATGGTCCGGTAGTCGGTGTCGCCGTCGAGGAATTCCCATGCCTGCCGATAGCCGACGCAGCGCATCGATGGCAGGCCGAGATGCAGATCCTCGCGGCGGCGCAGCCGTTCGACCTCGTCGATGAAGCCCGCGTCGAGCATCGCGTCGAAGCGTTGCGCGATGCGCGCGTGCAGCACCGCGCGGTCCGACGGTTCGAGCGCGACCGGCACGAAGCGGTACGCGGCGGCCTCGTCGTCCGCGCGCCGCGGCGCGGCGAGCAGCACCGACATCGGCTGCCCGCTCAGCAGGAACACTTCGAGCGCGCGCTGGATCCGCTGCGAATCGTTCGGCGCGAGCCGCGCGGCCGTTGCGGGATCGACCTGCGCGAGCCGCGCATGCAGCGCGGGCCAGCCGTCGCGCGCGGCGTCGGCGTCGAGCGCCGCGCGTACGGCCGGATCGGCGGTCGGCAGGTCGTTGAGACCCTGCGTCAGCGCCTTGTAGTACAGCATCGTGCCGCCCGCGAGCAGCGGCGTGCGGCCGCGCGCGGCGATCTCGCCGATCAGGCGCAGCGCGTCCGCGCGGAATTCGGCCGCCGAATACGCATCGGCCGGGTCGATGATGTCGATCAGATGGTGCGGCACGCGCGCGCGTTCGTCGCGCGTCGGCTTCGCGGTGCCGATATCCATGTCGCGGTAGACGAGCGCCGAATCGACGCTGACGATCTCGATCGGGCGGCGCGCGGCGAGCGCCAGCGCGGCGGCCGTCTTACCCGACGCGGTGGGGCCGAGCAGGCAGGCGATCGTCGTCGGACGGGACTGCGGTGAAGCGCTCATTGGCCGCGCATGAAGAGGCGGTCGAGATCGTTCAGCGTGAGCTGATACCAGGTCGGCCGGCCGTGATTGCACTGGTCCGCGCGTTCGGTCGCTTCCATCTGGCGCAGCAGCGCGTTCATCTCGTCGAGCGTCAGGCGCCGGTTCGCGCGCACCGCGTGGTGGCAGGCGAGCGTGCCGAGCAGTTCGTGCTGGCGCTCGGTGAGCACGCGCGAGCCGCCGAATGCGTGCAGGTCGGCGAGCACCGCGCGCGCGAGCGACTGCAGGTCCGCATCCTTCAGCAGCGCGGGCACCGCGCGGATCGCGAGCGTCGTCGGCGACAGCACCGCGAGGTCGAAGCCGAGCGATTCGAGCGTGTCGCGCTCTTCCTCGACCGTGCCGATCTCGACCGGCGTCGCCGTCATCGAAATCGGCAGCAGCAGCGACTGCACGGCGATCGTGCGGTCGGCGAGCGCGTTCTTGAACTGTTCGTACAGGATCCGCTCGTGCGCCGCATGCATGTCGACGATCACGAGGCCGTGCGCGTTCTGCGCGAGCACGTAGATGCCGTGAATCTGCCCGAGCGCGAAGCCGAGCGGCTGCTCGTCGTGCGCGGTGGCCGCGAGCGGCGACGCGACGAAGCCCGGCGGCGTGTTCGTCACGCTCGCCGAATCGTGCGCGATGACGGTCGTGCCGTCCGGCGTGCCGGCGCCCGTGTCCTTGCGGCCGAACAGCGCGTCGTAGAGCGCAAGTGGCTGCGCGACCGGCAGCGTGCCCTGCGTCATGCGCGCCTGGCGCATCCACGTGTTGCCGGCCGACGATGAGGACGACGACGGCGACGAGAAGCCGCTGCCGCCCGTGCCGGTGGCGGCGCCCAGGCCGAGCGGCGTATTCAGGAACGACGCGGGGCCGCCCGGCGCCGGCGACAGTTGCGCGGCGTGGCCGCCCGCGGTGGTTTCCGGCGACGCGCCCGCATGGCGCGCGAGTGCGCGCTGGACCGCGTGGAACACGTACTGGTGGATCGAGCGCGAATCGCGGAACCGCACTTCGATCTTCGACGGATGCACGTTCACGTCGACTGATTCGGGCGGCAGGTCGAGGAACAGCACGTACGACGGGTAGCGGTCGCCGTGGAGGACGTCCTCGTACGCCGCGCGCACCGCGTGCGTGAGCAGCTTGTCGCGCACGAAGCGGCCGTTGACGAAGAAGTATTGCTGATCGGCGCGGCCGCGGCTCGCGGTCGGCAGGCCCGCGCAGCCGTAGACGGCGAGCGGCCCGGCCTGCTCGTCGAGCGGCAGGTGCGCGGTGGCGAAGCCGTCGCCGAGGATCTTCGCGACGCGCTGCGCGGGTTCGGTCGCGTTCCAGTGCTCGACGGCCTTGCCGTTGTGCAGCACCGAGATCGCGACGTCCGGCCGCGCGAGCGCCGCGCGGCGGATCATTTCGAGGCAGTGGCCGAACTCGGTCTGCTCGCTTTTCAGGAATTTGCGGCGCGCGGGCGTGTTGAAGTACAGCTCGCGCACCTCGATCGTCGTGCCGACCGCACCGGCGGCCGGCGACAGCGCACCGGTGGTCGCGTCGATCTTCGTCGCATGGGCGACGTCCGCCGTGCGGCTCGTGATCGACATCTCGGCGACCGACGCGATCGACGCGAGCGCTTCGCCGCGAAAACCCAGCGTCGCGACCGCCTCGAGCTCCTCGAGCGAGCGGATCTTGCTCGTCGCGTGGCGCATCAGCGCGAGCGGCAGTTCGCCGGGCGGAATCCCGCAGCCATCGTCGGTGATCGAGATGCGCTTGACGCCGCCTTCCTCGAGCACGATGCGCAGCGTGGTCGCGCCGGCGTCCATCGCGTTCTCGAGCAGCTCCTTGACGACCGACGCCGGGCGTTCGACGACCTCGCCGGCGGCGATCTGGCTGATCAGCTGGTCGGGCAGGGGCTGGATCGCGCGCAGCGGGCGCGCGGCGGGAGAGGGCGCGGCGCCCGCGGCCGTTTCGGTGATTTCGGACATGGCCGAATTATAGCGAGGCGGCGGATGCATGCCGGCGCCGCCGGTGGTTACGTTTTTTCACGGAGCCTTAAGGTAGTTTCGGTATGATGGCTCCGTTCCGCGCGCCGCCTTGTCTGGCGGGCGCTTCCGCTTTTTCCGGCCGCCACGGCCTTTTCGCCTTCGAGGAATCGCATTTGGATACGCTGCTTCATTTCGTCAACCTGGTCCTGCATATCGACGCGTTCCTCGGCGACTTCATCCGGCAGTACGGCGCATGGGTGTATCTGGTGTTGTTCCTGATCGTGTTCTGCGAGACGGGGCTCGTCGTGCTGCCGTTCCTGCCCGGCGATTCGCTGCTGTTCATCGGCGGTGCGTTCGGGGCGACGGGCGACATGAACGTCGTCGTGCTGATCGTGCTGCTGCTGGTCGCGGCGATTGCCGGCAATACCTTGAACTACGTGATCGGCCGCTGGGTCGGGCCGAAGGTGTTCAATACCCATATCCCGGTGCTCGAGCGCTTCCTCGACCGCGCGGCGCTGGAGAAGACCCACTCGTTCTACGACAAGCACGGCGGCAAGACGATCGTGCTCGCGCGCTTCATCCCGGTCGTGCGCACGTTCGCGCCGTTCGTCGCCGGGGCGTCGTCGATGAGCTTCGCACGCTTCCAGCTGTTCAACGTGATCGGCGCGCTGGTCTGGGTGCTGCTGCTGGTGCTGCTCGGTTACTTCTTCGGCAATATCCCGTTCATCCGCCAGTATCTGAACGTGATCGTGCTGGTGGGGATCGGCGCGGCGATCGTGCCGATCGCGTTCGGCGCGCTGTGGAAGCTAGTGCGCGGGCGGCACTCGGGCGATGCGCGGAAGACGGGCGGGCGCTGAGCCGGCACGTTTCGCTTCGGCGCAGTAACAAGCGTGGCGGTTGCCACGCTTTTTTTTCGTCCGTGCGGTTCAGGTGGTGCGATGCGCGAGCGGCGTTTCGGGCGTCGGGTATTGCGCGTCGCGGAACGTCTCGAGGATCACGCGGTTGGTATCGCAGTACACCTGCCAGTAATTCTCCGGCTGCGTCGACGGGCGCACGAACAGCAGCGGGCCTTCCGGCGTGAACTGCAGCACGCCGACGTCCGGCGCCGGCACCTTCAGCACGTTCGGGATCACCTGGATCTGCGTCTTCAGGCGGTTGATCGCGTCGACGGCATCGACGCTGTTGGCGATCTTCGCGGTCAGGTCGACGCGGCGATGCGGCGATGCGCTGTAATTCGCGATGTTGTCCGAGAAGATCTTGTTGTTGCCGACGATCGTCACGATGTTGTCGGCGGTGATGATCGTCGTGCCGAACAGGCCGAGTTCCTTCACCATGCCCGTGACCCCGCCCGCGCTGATCACGTCGCCGATCTTGAACGGACGCAGCACCTGCATGAACACGCCGGCGGCGAAGTGGGCGAGCAGGCCGCCCCAGGCCGTGCCGATCGCGAGGCCGAGGCCGGCGAGGAGTGCGGCGAACGACGTGGTCTGAACGCCGAAGATCTGCAGGATCGCGAGGATCAGCAGGATCGTCAGCAGCACGCCGACCACCGAGGTCAGGTAGTCGGTGAGCGTCGGGTCGACCTTGCCGCTGCGGCGCACGACCTTGCCGAGCAGTCGGGTGCCGAGGCGGATCGCCCAGCGGCCGATGAACCACAAGACAATCGCGGCGAGGAGATTCAGGCCGAGGTCGAGGCCGCGGGTCATCAGGAATTGCTGGGCGGTTTCCAGGTTCGGCATGGGGGCTCCGGGGTGAGATGAATCTGGCGGTTTCAGCCTGTATCCGGTCTGATTATTACCGGATTTTACAACACGCTGCGACAATAACTCGCAGGTCTGCATTGCGCGACAAAGGGGCGGCATTTTTTACTGCGGCAAGCAGATGTGTTGCGCAAATCGAAAGCATGTGTAGAAGCGTTAACAACGTTTAAAGGTAAGGAAGTTTTCTCGCATGTAAGCTGGTACAATGCGGCGCCTCGGTAGTTTGAGGTGATTTAAAAAATTAGGAGCGTGGGGCAAAAGTTTCACCACGCACGGGGCGCAAACGATAAAAGTGGGACCGGGGTTGGGTATGGTAGAGCCGCCAGACGAGGAGTCCAGGCTGGGCGAAGCATTTGCTATTCAGCGAAGAGTCGTTTATGCATTGTTTTTGCGCGAACTGAAGACCCGGTTCGGCAAGCACAGGCTTGGATATCTGTGGGTATTTCTCGAGCCTGTCGTTCACATGCTCGTATTGTTCGCAATCCTGGGGCTGATTGCGAAACATACGATGCCCGGTATTTCGTTTCCTGTATTTCTCATCTGCGGTCTGGTACCGTACTTCATGTTCATCAACATCGCGCTGCGATCGTTGAACGCGCTGGAGGCAAACCTCGGACTGCTGAGCTATCGTCCGGTGCATCCGCTGGATACACTGATTGCACGTGCGGGTCTCGAATGTATTATCAGCGCGGTCGTCCTGGTTGTATTGCTGGTTATTCTCGGCCTCGGTGGGCAGCCGGTTCAATTGGGTGATATTCCGGAACTCGCCGGAATCTGGACGATACTCGTGCTTCTCGGGCTGGGTATCGGGATCATCTTCATGGTTATTGGCCATGAGTTCCCGATCAGCGAGAAGGTCATCCCGTTGTTCATGCGGCCCCTTTATTTCACCAGTGCGGTGATGTATCCGTTGACAACCATTCCGGCGGAATACCGCAGCTGGGTATTGTGGAATCCTCTCGTTCATATTCTCGAGTTATTGCGGCACACGATCGTGCCGGCATACGCGGCTGAAAACGTCGGTCTCGCATACCCCGCGTTTTGCGCGCTTGTCGTTCTGTTCGCCGGTATGGCCCTGTACAAGGCACGTGAACCCTCCCTGCTGAGATCATGATTCGACTCGAGAATCTCACGAAATCGTATAAGACTCCGTCGGGTCGGCATTACGTGTTCAAGGACGTCAATGTCGAAGTGCCATCGGGGAAAAGTATTGGTTTGATCGGGCGTAATGGCGCTGGCAAGAGCACGCTGCTCAGCATCATTGGCGGCATTGATCGGCCCGATCGCGGCCGGGTCGTGACGAACCGGCGCATTTCGTGGCCGGTTGGTCTCGCAAACGGATTCCAAAGCAGCATGACGGGGCGCGAGAACGTCAAATTCGTCGCGCGCCTGTACGCGAGCAAGGGCGAACTGGCGGAGAAGGTGCGGTTCGTCGCGGATTTCTGTGAACTCGGCAAGTTTTTCGACATGCCGATCCGCAGCTACTCCACCGGCATGCGGGCGCGATTGGGGTTCGGGCTGTCGATGGCGTTCGACTTCGACTACTACGTGATTGACGAGGTGACGGCGGTCGGCGATGCCGTTTTTAGAAAAAAAAGCGAGGCGTTGATGATGGCCAGGCGCGCCGTCAGCCAGTTCATATTTGTGTCGCACGGCCTCGACGAGGTAAGTCGGGTTTGCGACGTCGGGTTGCTGATCGGCGACGGGAAAGTCACGTACTACCCCGACGTGAATGAGGCGATCGAAGTTTACAAGCAAGAGAACAATGTCTGATTGGTTGGGGAAGCTGCGCGGGCATCGGCTGCAGGTGTCGCTTGTCGCGGTACCGCTCGTTGTGTGCGGGTTGTATCTCGGGCTGGTTTCCCGGGATCGCTACGTCAGTGAATCGCAGGTGCTGGTCAAGGACTCCGGACGTTCCGTCGGCACGGGGCTGAATATTCAGGCGCTGCTTGGCGGCGGCGGCGATGCATCGGCGCGGGACGACGCAGTCGTGCTCAAGCAGTACATCGAATCGCCGGACATGCTGGCGAAAGTGGATGCGCGGCTGAAGCTCAAGGAGGCGTTCGGGCATGTCGGGCTCGACTGGTTCAACCGGCTTTCGCCGCACGCCACGCGAGAGGAAACGCTGAAGTACTACATGCGGCGTGTCAGCGTCGATGTAGACGACAAGACGGGGCTGTTGACGATTCGGACACAAGGTCTGTCGCCGGCCTTCGCGCAGACGTTCAATCGAACGTTGCTGAGCGAAAGCGAAACTTTCCTGAACGAGTTGTCGCATCGCATTTCGCGTAACGACATGCTGTTTGCGCGTGAGGAAATCGATCGGTCGTATGACGAAGTCAAGACGGCACGCGATGCGGTGATCGCGTTCGAAAACAAGACCGGCATGCTGGATCCGACGGCGAGCGCCGAGGCGGGCGGACGCATGGTGGTCGAAATGCAGTCGAAGCAGGCGGAGCTCGAAGCGGAATTGCGCAACCTGCAGACCTACATGAACGACGACGCGCCGCCGGTCGTGGCGAAGCGCAACGCGCTATCGGCGCTTGTCGCGCAGATTGCCGTCGAGCGAGCCAAGCTCAGTGCGCCCGGCGACGGCAAGATGAACCGTACGGCCGCGCAGTATGCGGAACTCAAGTCGCGCCTCCAGTTTGCGGCCGACCTGTACAAGGTATCGCTGTCGACCTTCGAAAAAGCTCGGATCGAATCGGGGCACAAGGCAAAGAGCCTATCCGTGATCGTGACGCCCAACCTGCCGGAAGAGGCCGAGTACCCGCGCAGGCTGCACATCATGATGTCCCTGGTTGTCGGATTGTTGTTGTTGTTCGGTGTCGTGAGGCTGGCACAAGCGATCATCGAAGATCACCGGACGTAACGGACATGACTGCCGCCGGGATGTCGTATCGGGGTGGCAGTTCGCACGAACTTGAATGGCCGGTACAGCGTCGTTGCCGTGACGGGGTGGCGAATGCAAGCAGGCATCGACGAATGCAAATATTGAGATGATCAATCTATCAACAGGCCGAAAGGCATTGATTGCCCTGATGCTGGGCGCCGCGAGCACGGCGGGGTGGGCCGGGCTCAGTGATACGCTGTTCGGGCTCTCGGGAACCGACAGCGATAGTGGTTCGACGTCGTCCAAGGCCGCGGCTGACGGCGGACAGCGCGGTGCTGCCTCGACGGGTTTCGGGTACAACCCGGACGACGTCGCGGCCGGGGCGATGATGCTTCAGGGCGGCAAGGTGTCGCGTCAGCAAGGTGGACCCGGCGGGATGGCTCCGAGTCCGGTCGACGTCAGTGTCGCTCCGCAGGCGCCGAACAGCATGTTCGGCTCGCAGTTGTTCGGCGGGACGTTCCACAACAGTCGGGGGACCGGATTCAATCCGGCTTATCAGGTTGGCATTGGCGACACCGTTACGCTGCGGATGTGGGGTGCTTTCGTATTCGACGGGCAGCTGACCGTCGATCCGCAGGGAAATATCTTCGTGCCGAATGTCGGGCCGGTTACGGTCGCAGGTGTTCGAAATGCCGACTTGAACGGGCGTGTGCTGAATGAAGTGCGCAAAGTCTACAAGGCAAACGTGAACGTTTATGCCAGCCTGGACGTCGCGCAGCCGGTAAAGGTTTTCGTCACCGGATATGTCAAGCAGCCGGGCATGTATGGCGGCATCGCGTCGGAAAGCATCCTGTCCTATCTCGACAAAGCCGGTGGTGTCGACGTCGACCGAGGCAGCTATGTCGACGTGATGGTGAAGCGCGGCGGAGCGGTGCGCAAGCGCTTCAACCTGTACGACTTCCTGTTGAACGGTGAGATCGATCAACTGCAGCTGGCCGATGGCGACGTGATCGTCGTTGGGCCGCGCGAACACGTCTTCTCGGTGCGCGGCGAGGTCTACAACGCATACGACTTCGAGTTCGCCACGCCGGTCATTACGCTTCAGCAGGCGCTTGCGGTTGCGCGACCGAAACCGGGTGCAACGCATGTCAGCATCGTGCGTCGCCAGGGCACCGAACGGACCACCGAGTATTACCCGATTTCGAATGCTTCGAACGTCAGGCTCAACGACGGCGATCAGCTCGCGGTCACGTCGGATCGCTACGCCGGCACGATTCAGGTTCGCGTCGAGGGCGCCCATTCGGGAGAGCATGCGTTGGTGCTCCCGTATGGCTCCACGATGGCGCAGGTGCTGAGCCAGGTTCGCAAAAATCCATTGTCACGCGTGGACGAGGCCCAGTTGTTCCGCAAGTCGGTGGCGGATCGGCAAAAGGAAATGCTCGGCGTCGAATTGCAGAAGCTTCAGGAGGCGGCGTTGTCCGCGCCGTCCGCGACGAGCGAAGAGGCCAATCTGCGCTCGAAGGAAGCCGAGAACATCACGAAGTTTGCTGCGCTCGCGAGCAAGACCGAGTTCAAGGGGCAGGTGGTGCTCAACGAGCAGACGATGGGCAACGTGATTCTGGAGGATGGCGACGTCATCAACATCCCCGAAAGAACCAGTGTCGTCATGGTGCATGGAGAGGTGCTCTTCCCGAACGCGGTCGAATGGCAATCGGGCATGACGACAAGCGACTATGTCGCGCATGTCGGCGGATACACGCAGAAGGCCGACAACAGCAAGATCATCGTGATTCATCAGAACGGCAAGGCCGAACTGGCCGACAGCGGTACGAAGGTCGAGGCCGGCGATGAGCTCATGGTATTGCCGAAGGTGAGGTCGAAGAGTATCGAGATCACGCGCGGGATTACGCAGATCCTCTATCAGATGGCAGTGGCCGCGAAGCTGATCTTCTGGTGATGGTGGCAGCACGTCACATGACGCGTAGAGGGCGCGTCACGTGACACCGAGAGGGCCGCGGGCGGCTCGTTGGCACGAACGCACCGGCAGATTGCTCCTTCGGGGGCTCGTAAAAAATAATAGCAACGATAATTATCATGAAAATTCTGACCGTGTTTGGCACGCGGCCGGAGGCGATCAAGATGGCGCCGCTGGTACACGCGCTTAGGGGGAGGTCGGGTGTGGATTGCCGCGTATGCGTCACCGCACAACACCGGCAAATGCTGGACCAGGTGCTCGAGCTTTTCGAGATAAAGCCGGATTACGATCTGAATCTGATGAAGGCGGGGCAAACGCTCCAGTCGATCACGTGCGACATCGTGAACGAGATCACGCCGGTTCTCGCATCGTATCGGCCGGACTACATGTTGGTGCATGGCGATACGACGACCACCTTCGCGAGCGCGCTGGCGGCGTTCTACCTGAAGATCAAGGTGGGGCACGTCGAAGCGGGGCTGCGTAGCGGCGACATGCACTCGCCGTGGCCCGAAGAGGGCAATCGGAAGCTGACGGGCCAGCTCGCCGACATTCATTTCGCGCCGACCGAGGCGTCGCGCGAGAACCTCGTAGCCGAACGGGTTCGCGACGAGGACATCATCGTGACGGGCAATACCGTCATCGATGCGTTGCTCTCGGTTACGCGCAGGCTCGAACACGATGAGGCACTCCAGCGTCAAATGCGCGACACGTTTCCGGCGCTTGCAGGCGGGCGTCGCATGGTGCTCGTGACGGCTCATCGCAGGGAAAATTTCGGAGAAGGGATCCGGAATATCTGTCAGGCGATCCGCCAACTGGCGGCGCACTACACGGACGTCGATTTCGTGTACCCGGTTCACCTGAATCCGCAGGTCAAGCAGCCGGCGGAAGAGATTCTCTCCGGCATCTCGAACGTTCATCTGCTGGCGCCTCAGGACTATCTGCCGTTCGTCTATCTGATGTCGCGCGCCGCGCTGATCCTCACCGATTCGGGGGGAATTCAGGAAGAGGCCCCGTCGCTCGGCAAGCCGGTGCTCGTGATGCGCGATACGACGGAGCGACCTGAAGCGGTGGCGGCCGGAACGGTTCGTCTGGTTGGCTCGGACAGCAGCCGAATTGTCGAGGCCTGTCGCCAATTGCTCGACGATCCGGTGCGCTACGAGGAAATGGCGCGTGCGCACAATCCGTATGGAGATGGGCGTGCGTGCGAACGCATCGTGCATCACCTCGTCGGCGAAAGCGATCGCAACGAACCACTGGCGTTCTCTTCGATTCCAGGTCCGGTTCGCGCGTTCGCCGGGTAATGCCGCGCACGATAAGGGCGATCAGTCAGCCCTGATTCGCGCGGCATGCCGAAGCGTTGCCGCGCCTCCATACATCATCAAGGACGTTCCGTGAAAAATGCCATCCAATCCATATCCGTCATCGGACTCGGATATATCGGTCTTCCGACCGCGGCCGTGCTCGCATCGCGCAAGATCAAGGTCGTCGGTGTCGATATCGATCAGCATGCTGTCGATACGATCAATCGAGGCGAGATTCATATCGTCGAGCCGGAACTCGATATCGTCGTGCACGCGGCGGTGAAAGAGGGATGGCTTCGCGCGACAACCCGGCCTGAAGCCGCAGACGCTTTCATGATCGCGGTGCCGACACCGTTTCACGGTAACTACGAGCCGGATCTGTCATACGTCAAGGCTGCGTGCGAATCGATTGCCCCGGTTCTCAAGAAGGGCGACATCGTCATTCTCGAGTCGACCTCGCCGGTCGGTACGACCGAGCAGATGGTGGAATGGTTGGCGCGCGCTCGACCGGACCTCGTATTTCCGGAGAAGGACGCGGGCGACTGCGACGTCTACGTCGCCTATTGTCCCGAACGTGTCCTTCCCGGACAGGTGATTCGCGAATTGATCGAAAACGATCGCGTGATCGGTGGCGTCAATCCGCTTTCCGCAGTACGTGCGCAAGAGGTCTACCGTACGTTCGTCAGCGGTCAGTTGCTGGTCACGGACGCGCGTACGGCGGAGATGTCGAAGCTCACCGAGAACGCATTCCGCGACGTCAACATCGCGTTTGCCAATGAGCTTTCCCTCATTTGCGACAAGCTCGACATCAATGTGTGGGAATTGATCGATATCGCGAATCACCATCCGCGCGTCAATATCCTCCAGCCCGGGCCGGGCGTCGGTGGTCACTGCATCGCGGTCGACCCGTGGTTCATCGTCAACAAAACGCCGGGCCAGGCGAAGTTGATTCGACAGGCTCGGGAGGTGAATGATTCGAAGCCGCAATGGGTGATCGACAAGGTGCGCGCTGCGGTCGATTCGCTGTGCGAAGCCGGAAAACCCCGACGCGACATCCGAATTGCGTGTTTCGGTCTCGCGTTCAAGCCGAATATCGATGACTTGCGAGAAAGTCCGTCGCTTGATATCGCGCACAAGCTCACCGACGCGTATCCGGAGCAAGTCCTCGTTGTAGAGCCGCATATCGACGCGATTCCGGAGAAGCTCGAGCTTGGCGGCGCGCGATTGATGGATCTGGACGACGCACTGGCACGCGCGGACGTCCTTGTCATGCTGGTCGACCACGCGCAATTCAAGACGATGAAACCGACTCTGCGCGAAACACAGCGACTCGTCGATACAAAAGGCATCTGGGGCTGAGTTGCTCCCGTTCGCGCTTCGGGCATGGCGCGGAAAAGCAAAGACGAATTTCAAAAGGCAGGGAAGTCGGGATGAGCGTGAATGTCGATGTCGGTGCGGGTGATGGTCTGGACGAGGTTGCCGCTTTGCGACGGGAGCGCGACCGTTATGCGGCGCTATGCGCGGCATTGCGGGCCGAACGAGCCGCGCAGGACGAACTCGTGTCGCTGCTCGAGGAGGAAGCCGCGCGGTTGCGCAAGCCTCGGGAGGCCACGACCGGTATCGACGCCGGCCTGACATCGCTGTGCGTCGACGGCGCGGCGGATGTCACCGGGTACCAGCGGACGATCACCGATCTCACGAGCCGATTCAACGGACTGAAGGCAATACGGGAACGGGAGGAGGAGACTTTCCGGCAGTACCGCGCGGACACCGGTGTCACGATCGACGCGCTCGCGGACGAGCTTTCACGGCACGGCGAGACGATCGGCAGCCTGACCAGCGAGGTCGATGCGGCAAGGGCCGTTGCGCGCCAGCAGGAGCAATTGCGGGCGACCGGTGTAGCGGCGCTCGAAAAAAAGATTGCGGCTTTGGAAGCAGAGCGCAGTGCGCGCGCGATCGAGCGCCAGGAGCTGGGCTCGATGCTCTCGGTGCTGCGCTCGGAAGCGAAGTCATCGTCGACGACCCTCGAGAAAATCAAGCTGGACGCCGTCCGCAACAAGATGGCACTCACCGAAGCGAACGCGCAGATCGAACGTTTGCGCCAACAACTGATTGCCGCAAATCAGCAGATACTCCGAACGAAGAACACACTGTCGTTTCAGCTTGGGCACGCGCTGATATTCGGCACCAAGTCGTGGAGCGGGTTCTTCGCCCTGCCGGGCAAGCTGCTGGCGATTCATCGTTTGTCGAAGCAACGCCGTGACGACAACCAAGCCAAGGGACTGAAGCGTCCCAACGTTCGACCGATGCTGCAAGCGGCGCCGATTTCATCGCGCGCAGACGCCGTCGAGCCTGTGGCGGTCGCTGCGCGTGCGCGGCTGCAGGGTTTGCACGACGATGACGGGCAGCAGCTTGCCCATCGGATGAAGCAACTCAAGGTGGCGGCCATCATGGACGAGTTCACGTTCGGCTCGTACGATCCGGAGTGCAACCTTCTGCAACTGACGCCCGCTCACTGGCAAACCGAATTGAATGCGTTCAATCCGGACATGCTGTTCATTGAATCGGCGTGGCGCGGGAAGGATGATCTTTGGGGCAGCAAGGTCGGCCACCTCAGTCAGGAAGTCCTCGGTATCGTTCTATGGTGTCGGGATCACAAGATTCCGACGATCTTCTGGAACAAGGAGGATCCGGTCCATTTCGAGACGTTCCTGACGACCGCGAAGTTGTTCGATTTCGTTTTTACGACGGACATCGACTGCATCCATCGTTACAAGGCCGCACTCGGCCACGACCGGGTCTATCTGCTGCCGTTCGCCGCTCAACCGCTCGTCAACAATCCCGTCGAGAAGTACGAGCGGAAAAACGCGTTCTGCTTTGCCGGCGCCTATTACGTCCGATATCCGGAGCGCACGCGCGATCTGGGGAACTTCATTGTCAATTTGCCCGAGTTTCGACCACTGGAAATCTACGACAGAAACTACGGAAAAAGCGACGCGAACTACCAGTTTCCGGAGGAATACCAGCCGTTTGTCGTCGGCAATCTGCCGTACGCGGAGATCGACAAGGCATACAAGGGCTATCGATACGCGATCAACCTCAACTCGATCAAGCAGTCACAGTCGATGTTCGCGCGTCGCGTCTATGAACTGCTGGCGTCCAATACGATCACGATCAGCAACTTCTCGCGCGGCGTGCGCCTCATGTTCGGCGATCTGGTCGTGACGAGCGATAGCGGCGCCGAGATTCGGCGACGTCTGGAGGCATTCGGCAACGACGAAGCAGGCGCGCGCAAGTTCCGTCTTGCCGCGCTTCGCAAGGTGATGCTCGAGCATACGTATCAGGATCGACTGGCTTACGTTATTTCGAAGGTCAGCGAGGAGACCTTGCCGTCGCTGCTCCCGCAGATCATTGTGGTTGCGTACGCCAAGGATCAGGCACAAGCCGACGGCCTGCTGCGCGCGTTCGAGCGGCAGCAATATCGGGCCAAGACGCTGGTATTGGTCGTGCCGGAGCAGTTCGACCCGGCCGGAGTGCCGGACGGACGCGCTGTGCGCGTGTTGTCTGCGCTTGAATCGGATACGGTCATGTTGCAGGCGCTGGCATCGCCTGCCGCGTGGCTCTCCGTCATGGTCGCGGACGACTACTACGGTGCCCACTATCTGACGGATCTCGCGCTGGCGACGCGCTACGCGCAGGCGCCAGCGATCGGCAAGGTTGCCCAGTATGTTTGGTCGGGCAGCAAGGGCCTGTCGCTGCTTCGGGATGACGCAGCGTATACGTTCGTTACCGAGATCGCTGCACGATCGGGTATCGCGCGTTTCGATACGTTGCCCGCGGTGTCGTTGCGCGACTGGGTGAGGGAACTGTATACCGCGCAGTTCAACCACGCTTCGTGCTTCGCTGTCGACGAATTCAACTACTGCCGAAGCGGTGTCGCGCTGGATGAGGCGGGCCGCTCGACCGTTGACGATGTGCTCCTGTCCGATCACGGACTGACGCTCGACGAAATGCAGCGTAGAGCGGAGGCAGTCGCTGCGGAGCGACTCGACAGCAATGCGCTTCCGCAATTGCGCGGTAGCGATTTGGCATCGCTGTTGACGAAGGCGCCGGCGAACAGTCGTGTATCGATGGTCGAGCGCGGCGGCTGTCTGCAGGTCGATTCGGCGTTGCCTGATGGCTCACACGAATATTGGTACGCCGATCGCGATTTTTCGCCGTCCGATCTGTCGGTCGATAACGGGAAGCTGCAACTCCATCTTGAAGTTTCGCCGGGTCTGAACGTGCAGGTTGTCGTGTTGTTCCTCGATGGCGAAAAGGCGCGGATCGGCCATGTCGTGAAGGCTTCGAATCGCAATCACGATATCGAGGTGCCGGCGGGCACGGTGTACTTGCGGATCGGCTTGCGGGTCTACGCCAGCGGCTCCGCGCGCGTGCAATCGTTGCTGCTCGGTCACCGCTCGCTCCTGCCGGCGGATATGTTTTCTCAGGGCGAACATCTCATCCTGACAAACCACTACCCATCCTACGACGACCTGTATCGCAACGCGTTCGTGCACAGCCGGGTGCGCGCCTATCGCGCACATGGTGTGCGATGCGACGTGTTCCGCTTCCGTGACGAACAGACAGTGGAGTTTCAGGAGTTCGAAAACGTTGATGTGATGACAGGCGGCGCCGAGGTGCTGGACCGACTGCTCCAGACGGGGCGATATCGCTCGGTCCTGGTCCACTTCCTCGACGATGCGATGTGGCGCGCGCTGCAGCCTTACGCTGATCGACTGAAGATCGTCGTCTGGGTTCACGGCGCCGACATCCAGCGCTTCGAGCGTCGCGCATTCCTGTACGACGATGCCGAACAACGTTCCGCCGCTGCGCTGAAGAGCGAGCGCCGCGCGCAATTCTGGCGGACTCTGCTGACGGATCGTCCGCCCTCATTGCACTTCGTCTTCGTCTCGAAGTATCTCGCGACAACCGCGATGGAAGACCTCGAGTTGATCCTGCCTGACGATGCGTACAGCGTCATCCATAACCCGATCGATACCACGCGATTCGACTATGTCGAGAAGGATGCCGAACTGCGCTGGAAGGTGCTGTCGATTCGGCCGTATGCGTCCAAGGTCTATGCCAACGATCTGAGCGTCGGGGCGATTCTTGAGCTATCGGGCCAGCCGGATTTCGACCGGATGCAATTCCACCTGATCGGCGACGGCGCGCTCTTCGATGAGACGGTAGCGCCGCTTCGCGGATTCTCGAATGTTCGAATCGAGCGACGCTTCCTGACGCAACGTGAAATTGCGGATCTCCACAAGGAGTACGGCGTATTTTTGTGCCCGTCGAGAATGGATACGCAGGGCGTTTCACGCGACGAAGCGATGGCGTCGGGCCTTGTTCCGGTGACGAATGCGGTGGCTGCCATTCCGGAATTCGTCGACGCAACCTGCGGTGTGCTCGCGCCGGCAGAGGACGCGCACGAACTTGCCGAAGGACTGCTGGCGATCATTCGGGACCCGCGACTGTTTGCAAACATGAGTGCCGCCGCGGCGCAGCGTGTGCGACGGCAGAGTGCCCACGATGCGGTGATTCAACGGGAAATGGCGTGCTTTGCGAGGCACCCCGAAGAGGCTGGGTCGCGAGAGCCCTCGGTCTCGCGATGATTCGCAATGCCGTGCAGGGAATCGTGCATGCGTGAAAGGGGCGGGCCTGAAAAGGATAACGGTGCGGGTCGTTGACGATCGGAACCGCACCGTCGACAAGAACTGCTGCGGGGAATGATGGCTGACCAATACATGGATCGCGTCGTGTTGAGCGAGCGGCATTCGATGATCTACTGCGCAGCGAGCGTCGCAGCGAGGACCTCGGTCGAACTCAATGCGACGATCGCGGGGGGATTGCCGGATGGCACGAATCTGATTCTCGTCATCAACGGTAATGCACTGACCGAGCAACACGCGACGGAAATCGGGTTCGTGCCGACGAAAGGCGGCTATTACCAGTACCTGAAGCCGTCGGTGAAGGGCGAACGACTGTGCCACGCATTCGTCGTCCTGCCGGAAGTCACGTCGATCAATATCCGATTGTGGGGCATTGGCGTGCCGCCCGTCGTGCTGGACGACGTTCGCGTGACGGGCGTCGAAGAAGGCATTCGATTCCTGGCCGCGCGTCCGCGTCGCATCATCAAGAAATGGGAGTCGCTTACTGCGCAAGGGCAGCGGCCCGTTGCGGCGAATTTGCTCCTCGCGAAGCATGCGTGCGCCCCGGCATGCGTCGTACATTGCAATAAATGGTTCGACTCGATGGATGGGTACGAGCAGCGGACAGGGCGCTCCGAGTTCGGACGCGACGACGTTTATGTCGAACGCGACACCGGGGAACTGATCCCGGCGAGCATGCAACGCGCGCGGCCTGCGATGCTCGGGATTCCGGATTCGATCGACGCGTATTGGTCGGACATCGGTGATAAATCGCGCAATATGGTGCGAAAGGCGCGGCGGCTCGGCTACCAATTCCGTGCAATCGATCCTGACGAATATGGGCAGGACATTTACGAGATTCGAACATCGGATCCGATGCGCCAAGGCCGTCCGATTCCCGACTACTACTACACGAATCCGCCCGAGCATGTATTGCAGCCGAGTTCAGTCGGTTGCCGGCTGCATACCGAACGCTTCTATGGTGTGTTCAAGGACGATCGCCTGGTGGCGTACGTCACGCTTTTTCTCTTCGGCGAACTTGCGCAGGTCAATCACCTGCTGTGTCATCGGGATCACGCGAGCAGCGGTGCGATGAATCTCAACGTGTTTCACGTTGTGGACGAACTCATCAGGCATCAGCCGGAGGTACGCGTCCTCAACTATCTGTACATCGGACAATCCCAGGGCGGGATCAACCTTTTCAAGGAAAGTGTCGGCTTCCGGGATGTCGCTTTCATGACGTACGACAGCGTGGTCGAGCTGTACGCGCGGCATACGGAGATTCGGTCGTCGATCGGCAGCGTGACGGCGCCCTTGGCGCCATCCTTCAAGCCGAAGGTGAAAGGCGCCAACCGGGCGTTCATGCGCGAGCAGGTGAGCGGCGACGTCATGCAGGCGATCGAGAGCCGCATTGGCCGGCGCGTTGCACGTTTGCCGATGCCCATCTATCACGAGTTCGAGCGCTATCTGTCGCGCGGATTGAGCGAGACGGTGATCGACTGGATGGATGGAAGCTGCTTCGCGGTGCCGTTCCCGGACCGTATCCCGGATGCCGATGACCGTCTCTGCAATTACATGCGACGGCGTTTCAAGCAGAGCCCCATCTCGAACGACGATTTCGAAACCGCGTTCAAGGGCAGCGATTTCCGCGTTCTGGGGTATTTCCAGGTCAGCGACGACGATGCTCTGTTTTTCCGCGGGTTATTGGTGGTCGAGAAATTGACACCGGTGGGAAAGAGCAGGGTCCGTGGTCTGACCGAGGCATTCGAGAAGTTCGGAAAAGCTGGCTTGCGTCCGGATTCGATTGTGCGGAACAAGCCGCAGGGAACATTCTTGACGCGAGATCGTTTCATGGCGTCTGTTCCGACGGATGGGGCGTCGCTGGACCGAGTGTGCCTTGCCGACGAGTATCAGCCGTTGGCCGACGGGTGGCGGCACGGGAACGTCGTGAAGATGTCGTTTCCGTATTCGACGGCGACTGTCGATGTCGAACTGAACAAGAAGTTCGCGTGGAACTCGGAGCTACCGAACAACTCGGTACGCATGTGGTACTACTCGCTGATTTATATCGGACGATTGCTGGCGACGTACCATAAGTCCAACGATGCCGCGTCGCTGGATCTGGCGTTGTCGTTGACGTCCGACTATCTCGACTACGTAGCCGTTGCCGAGCATCGTGCCGGCGTCAACGGCATTGCGTCCGCCGATCATGCCACGGCTGAGCGATTGAAGGTAATGCTGACGCTGCATCAGATCGTCAGGGAATCGAAGGATGTCCGAGGCGTCGCTCTGTTGCCGCGATTGCTCGATGAGATGCATTACTGCGCCGAGTGGCTGACCGAGGAGGCCAATCTCGGTGTCGGCAATCATCAGCTGATGGGCTGCATGTCCCTCATGTTCACGTATTCGCTTCTGACGAACGAGGCCGGTGCGGTTTATCTCGACACGGCCCTGCGCCGCGTGCGCTCGCTGCTGGGCGAGTCCTTCGACAAGGACGGGCTGTGTAACGAGAACACGATCGGTTACCACAACTTCAACCTGTCGTTGTACACGAAGATTCATGACGCGCTCGGAAAACTGGGGATCGCGGCATCGATGCGCGCCGACATCGAACCCGTGCTCGACAACGCAATGCGCGCGCTGCGGCTCGCCATTTTTCCGAACGGCATGATCCCCCCCATCGGCGACTCGCCTCGCTATGACTCGCGCGTCACCTCCGTCAACGAGTCGTTCTGCTTCTTCGAATCCGGGTTCGCGGTCGTCAAGCGCGACGACTTCTATCTGTCGTTGATCTGCGGCGGGCGGACGAACTGGCACAAGCACATGGACGACACGGCGATTTATCTGCAGTACAAGGGGGAAGACGTGTTTGTCGATGGCGGCAGCTACTCGTACGACCAGCGCAATCCGCATACACGTTGCATCACCTCGTCGGCGGGCCATAGCGGCGTGTTTCTGTCCCAGTTCGACGGCCTTCCGAGATACGAACTGATCGCGAAGTACGGGCCGGTGTCGGGCAGCATCAAACGGTTCGAGGAAAGCGACGACGGCGTGCGCATCGAATGCGCTTACTCCGTTCCCGGCTGCTGGACCAGCTTCCGGAGATTCGTGTTTGTCCACTGGCTGGGCGAGGTTGTCATTGTGGACATGGTCAAGTCGCCGGATCCCGCGGCGGCCGTGCAGCGCTTTCTTCTTGCGCCGGACGTTTCGGCGCACGCGGAGCAAGGGATCATCCGCCTGCAGGGCGAGACGTTTGAAGGGGCCATCATTCATTCGTCGCGGCATGCCGATTTCTATCGCGGTGAACAGGATGGAAAAGTGCGGGGCTGGAGTACGTACGATTTCGGTGAAATCTCGCCGACCACGGGTATCGATCTGAGCGGAGGACCGATTGCCGGGGAATTCTCGTCGATCGTCGTGTTGAACGGCACGGATCCGCAAGGCGGTTCCGACCGGGCACGAGCGTTTGCGAACAAAACCGACCCGTTCTTCACGAATTGATCGGTGTTGTCACCGATCCCGGCGCTGCATTTCCCAGATTTACTGTCTCGGCTTATGAACGATACTTCAAACTGCTACCACTCGACCGATGGCATTCAGCTATCCGGCGCAGGCGTGCAGTTTTCGCTCGACATCACGGACGTGCAGCGATTCTCGGTCTGCATGGATCTGGTCTGCGGGCCACATATCGGGACCAATTGCGCGTTGGTTCAGGTCGAATTCAGCGAGCCGCCGAATCAGCTCGAGCGACTGGGACTGGTACATTCCCATCATGGTTGGTGGTATCGATACGTGCCGACGCGTGCGGGACGTGTGTCAGTCGATTGGGAATTTTCCCAGGCTACACCCTTTGCGGGTACCGTCCGCTTCAAGATCGTCACGTGGGGGGCGGACGACTTCGTACGTCTTCACTCCTTCGTCGCCGTCACGAGTCCTTCCGCCGAGCAATTGACGGCACGGTACGCAGCTGCGCGCGATGCCGCGCGATATCCACCGAAAGTGTGGGCCAGCATCAGCGAATTTCTGTCCGCGACGGTGCTGCCCAATTCGGCGCACATCATCCCGGTCAACGATCTGTTGATCGAGTTCCTGCTCGTCGACCGGCGCAGCCCGGCGCTATTTTGCTTCCTTCACGGCAATGCACCGCGATCGGATGTGTTCAAGCTGCCCGTGTTCAGTGGCGTATCGATGATGAGTGACGTGAACAGTTCCGTCCTCATCTTCTCCGATCCCGCGTTGCTGCTGGATCCCGATTTGACGCTTGCCTGGCACGTCGGCACGTCGACCACGCCGCTGCAGTACCTGTATGAATTGATCACGGAGAAGGTCCGGTCGGTTCTTGCTCCGGAGAGGCTGGTGTTCTGGGGCGGATCGGGGGGCGGCTTCGCAGCGCTGTATCTGTCGACGAAGTTTGCCGATTCAACCGCCTTCGTGTGGAATCCACAGACTTCCATCCTGGCGTTCGAGGAGACGGCCGTACGGAATTTCGGCCGCGTTTGCTTTGGCACGGAGGATCTCGCGACGCTTCGCGAAAGGCTCGAGAAAGTGGCCGTGGCCGATGTGTGGCGGGTCTATCCGAGCGACGGGAATCACGTGGTTTATTTGCAGAACTTTACCGACTGGCATACCGATTACCACCTGAAGCCGTTCCTGTCGAATTCGAGATTGCCTCACGTTCGTGGAACCGAATTCTGGGGATGGCTGGAAGATCGATTCTTCCTGCATCTCGGCAGTCTGGCGCAAGGACACGAACCGCCGCCGAAAGAGGCGATCAATGCGTTCCTGGTCAGGCTCGCGCAGTCAGGGCCGGACGCGATCGAATCAGTCAGCGTGGTGCCGGGCCGAACGACGAATCATGTCGGCGTGTTGCACGACTCGCATGTCAATGAAGAGGGGCCACGGGCCTGAGAATAATGAGCAAGGTGTGGTGCCGCCATGAATGAAGCATGGGTCGATCGAGTTGTACTGAATCGTGGGCGTGGGGTGCTGAGCGGTGTGTTCACCGTTGAGCGCAAGAGCGCGGTTCGTCTATCCGCGAAGGTCGGATGGACGCTGCCCGAAAAGGGCAACATGCTTTTCGTGATCACCGGCGAATATCTGACCGAAGCAAAGGCGGCGGAAATCGGCTTCATCAAGACGTCGTCCGGCTTCTATCGCTATCTGCTTCCGTCCATCAAAGACGGAAAGCTCGCGTTCGACTTCGATGTGATTTCCGAGGTAACCGGATTTCAGATTCGGCCATGGAACATGACGACGCCTGTCGTGCTAGAGGACGTCGTACTGACAAGTGAAGACGCCGTTCCGGTGTTTTCCGGCCCATCGAGTAGGATCGTGAAGAAGTGGCACCCGCTGACCGCGGACGGCAGCCAGCCGCTTTCGGCCAATTTCCTGACTCGCAACGCGAGCTGTGGCTTCCATTGCGTCGCACATTGCAATCGCTGGTTCGAGTCGATGGACGAGTTCGCGATCCGGACGGGCAGTGATGCGTTCGGCCGAGAAGATGTGTATGTCGAAACAGGCACGGGGGAACTGGTTCCCGCTTCGCTGCAGCGCGCTCAACCCGCGTTGCTCGAAATCCCGGCGTCGCTCGACGCGTATCTGAAGTCGATCGGCGACAAGTCGCGAAACATGATCCGGAAGGCCCGGAAGCTGGGCTACGAATTCAGGCGCCTCACGCCCGAGATGCTGGGCCAGGACATTTACGAAATCAGGACGTCCGATCCGATGCGCCAGGGGCGCCCGATCCCGGAGTATTTCCATACCAACCCGCCGCAATACGTAGTCGCAGCGAATCCGGCGGGTTGCGAGCTACATACCGAGAACTTTGTCGGCATTTTTCTCGGTGATCGGTTGGTGTCCTATATCACCGTCCTCCTGTTCGGCGAGTTGGCGCAGGTCAATCATATTCTTTGCCACAAGGAACATGCGACGCATGGCGTGATGAATCTCAACGTGCTGCATATGGTCGATGAGTTGATCACGCGTCATCCTCATGTGAGGGCGGTGAACTACATGTACATCGCCGGCCACGATAGTGGCATCGACAGATTTCGGCGTAGCGTCGGGTTTTCTCCCCGCAGCTTGCTGACGTATGACGGTGCGCCGGCGACATTTGCCGGCACCCGTGCGCAATCGGTGTCTCCGGACCCGGGCGACGTGCCGAGCGGGCAGCACCCAAGCAAGGGAAAGGAAAAACTCCGGTTGTCGCAATGGACGTTCATTCGCGAATCGATCGGGGCAGAGGGGGCGCTTGCACATGTCGCCGACAGAATCGGGCGTGCCGTCATCGAGATGCCGAAGCCGATCCCGGAACAATTTGTCGAGTACATCGGCAAGGGATTGATGAGGTCTGTTGCGGTTCAGCCCGCGGGGACGATCATCGCTGTTCCGTTCCCCGCTCGGGCCGACGCGCAGACCGGTCACGGCGTCGCCGACTATCTCAATCGACGTTTCAAAGGAATCCCGGTCGGAAACCACGGCTTTCAGGCCGGTTTCAAGGGGGGCGAATTGCGTGCACTCGCGTTCTTTGAAATCACGGATTGGGCTGAACAGTTCTGTAACGGCATCCTGGTGCTCGAGAAGGTGACCGAGGCGCCCGGCGCCTCGCTGGATGCCGCCGAGACGACAGACGTTCAAGTCAAGGCCGAAGCCGAATTCCTGGCAGCGACGGCAGTCCGTCCATCCAGACTGGAGTGTGTGCGACTGGTCGATGACTACCAGCCACTTGCCGAAGATTGGCTGACCGCCGGCACTGCTCAGATGTCGTTCATGACAGGGGCCACGCGCATCGACGTCAAGGTCGGTGCACGGTTCCCGTGGAACCACACGTTCGCGCTGAATGCCGACCGGATGTGGTATTACTCGCTCGCCTATATTGGTCGTCTGCTCGCAACCTGGGCACAACGCAAGGATGCTGACGCAAGCAAGCTGGCAATCGATCTGATCTCCAACTTCATGGATTTCACGGCCATTGCCGAGAATCGGCTTGCGATTGGTCGTATTCCGTCCGCGGACCACTCGGCAAGCGAGCGGCTGAAGGTGTTGCTGACCTGCCATCAGATGCTCGACGAGGTTGGGGCGTCGACGGCGCTGCGGGTGCGTCTACTGCGCGAAATTCACCGCTGGGCAGAATGGCTTGCCGACGACCGAAATCTTGGCGTCGGAAACCACAAGCTGATGGGCGCGACATCGCTCATCTATGTGTGTGCGTTACTGGCCGATGGTGAAGGCAGCGGTTATCTGAAGGTCGCAGAGGATCGGATTCTGTCGCTTGCCGCGCAGTCGTTCGACAAGGACGGTCTGTGCAACGAGAACACGATCGGCTATCACAATTTCAATCTGTCGCTATACCGCAAGCTCCGCACCGTACTAGCGAACCTCCAGATCGCCGAGGACCTGCGCGACAAAATCGATGCACTGATTGGAAGAGCGTCCCATGCGCTTGAACTGTGCGTGCTTCCCGACGGTAAAATTCCGCCGATAGGCGACTCGCCGCGCTACGATCTCGGGCTGCCGTCGCGGGATGGCGCGTTTTGCTTCTTCGAATCGGGATTCGCCGTGGTGAAGCGCGACGGCCTCTATTTTTCATTGGTGTGCGGCGGGCGCACGGAATGGCACAAGCAGATGGACGATTCGTCTATCTATCTGCAGTACAAGGGCGTGGACGTCATCGTCGACGCCGGCAGCTACTCCTACGATCAGAGCGATCCTTATTCACGCTGCATCACGTCGACCACTGGCCATAGTGCTATTGTTCCGGCCCTGCTCGATGGCTTGCCGCGACACGAGGTCCAGTCGAAGTTCGGCCCCGTCTCGGGTTGCATCGAGCGCTTTGAAGAATCGGATGATGGCGTCCGGATCGCTTGTGCCTATTCGGTGCCCGGATGCGGCGCGATGCTCAATCGTTATGTGTTCGTGGGTCGATCGCATGAAGTCGTCGTGGTGGACACGTTCGACGCACCCGACACTGCCGATGTGGTGCAACGCTTCCTCCTCGGTCCGGGCGTTGAAGCGGCGAGCGACGGCGCGTGCCTCCATCTGAGCGCACAAAAATTTGCCGGCACCCTCATCCATCGGGGTTCAGATGCCGATATATACAAGGGCCAGCGTGACGACAAGATTCGCGGCTGGACTGCCTTCGAGTTCGGCAGGGTCACGCCGGCCACCGGCGTCGATCTTCGCTCGAGAGACGGCGAAAGGACGTATTCGACGATCGTTCGCCTCGAGGGAGGCGGATGGAGCGATTGCTCACCCGCCGCGGTGAACTTCGCAGGGCGTACGGACCCGTTCTTCGGGACGGGCGCTGCGCGATTGCGTGACGACAACTAAAAACAAGTACGAGGAAAAATGGATGGCGCGCAGTAAACCGAAGCTTCTGATTCATGGAAGTTGCGTGAGCCGGGACGCCTTTACCGACCGATTTCCGCAAGCCGAGCACTACGAGCTTGCGGGTTATCTTGCGCGCACTTCGCTGGCGACTGCATTCTCTTCGGGTGTGGTGGAGGACGTCGACTTTGACGCGATCGCGTCACCGTTTCAGCGCAGGATGGTTCAATCGGACGTCGAGCACGGGTTGGTGGCGGTACTCGCCGCGGGCGGATTCGATTTGTTGCTGATGGACCTGATCGATGAACGTTTCAGCGTGTTCGTTGACGACCGTGGCGCGTCCTGCACCGTATCGGGTGAACTGCTGTCGTCGGGATTCGATGCGCGGGCGCGTCGAGGCACGGTAATCAAGCCATTCACGGATGCGTTCTTCGACCGATGGGAAGCGGGTTGGCGCCAACTCGTCGCGGCGTTGAGCGCGCAGGGGCGGCTGGACGCGCTGATCGTGAACGAGGTGTACTGGGGCTCGGCCTGCTCGGACGGCACCGATTTCTCGCCGGCATATTCGCGCGACGACGTCGCGCAGGCGAACGCATTCCTGGCGCGGCAATATGCGCGGATGCGAGAAGATCTCGCCGACGAGCAATTCCTGCATTTCGACTCGACCTTGCTCGTCGGCGCAATCGACCATCAGTGGGGAAAGAGTCCATTTCACTATGTGGCCGGGTATTACACCCACTTGCTCGATGGTCTCGATCGATATGTGGCGCGGACCGGAGCGGCTGTCGCGGAAACTTCTGAAGAGCAGGGGAGCAGCGTGGGTATCGTAAGGTATGTGCGGGACAAGCTGCGACTCGTCGGAAGCCGGTTTCGCCACGAAGACGCAACGCCGGTGACCGCGTGGTACAGCGATCGCGTGACATTGCAGAAAGGGATGCAAGGTCTCGAGGTTTCGGTACGCGCGACGGCAGCGACACGCATCCGTCTGAGCGCGACCGTCAACGGCGATTTATCGGGCAACCGCAACTTGTTGCTCGTCGTCGCCGGCGAAAATCTCGTCGATGCCGACATGCATGCGATGGGGTACATGAAGTCGTGGGTCGGTTACTTTCGTTATCTCAAGAGCGACATGCGCGAAGAGCGGCTGACGACGGAGATCGCAGTCGATAGCCGGATCACGTCGCTCAAGATGCTGACCTGGAACTTCGATGGTCCCGTCGTCCTCTCGGACGTCAGCGTGGATTCCGGTGGCGCCGCACTCGATAGCCCGGTGCTGATCGCGAAACGCAAGGACGGCAGCCAGTCGGTCAACATCACGCGCGAGCCGGCGATTCGCGCGAACCTGCTGCTTAAACGGCACCAATGCGGCCCGGAGTGCATTGTCCATTGCGACAAATGGTTCAGGTCGATGGATGCGTTCGCGTCGCGGCACGATGTCGATCGTTTCGGTCGGGAGCCCGTCTTTGTCGAGGCCGCGAGCGGGGAATTGATGCCTGCGAGCCGCCAGAAGGCGAGCCCGGCATTTCTGACGATTCCCGATACGGTCGAGGAATATCTGCGGTCGATCGGCGACAAGTCCCGGAACATGATTCAAAAGGCGAATCGCCTCGGATACCGGTTCCATGAAGGTGGCCCCGCAGGTTTCGAGCAGGACATCTACGAGATTCGCACGTCGGATCCGATGCGCCAGGGGCGGCCGATTCCCGAGTACTACTATTCGAACCCGCCGATTTATGTGCTGAACCCGAGCGCCGCCGGGTGCGAATATCACACGGAACGATTCTTCGGCATCGTGCACGAAGGGCGCCTGGTCTCGTACATCACGCTCTTCATGTTTGGCGAGCTCGCGCAGATCAATCACATCCTGTGTCACAAGGAGCACGTGAAGAACGGGGTAATGAACCTGAACGTATTTCACGTCGTGAAGGAATTGATCGAGAAGTATTCGTGGGTCAAATCGATCAACTATCTGTACGTCGTGGATGACGGGATGGGGATCAACCTTTTCAAGCGCGGCGTCGGATTCCGGTCACAGCGCTTCATCGCATACGACAGTACGCTGGATGCGATTTCCTATATCGAGGCGGAGCGCGAGTGCCATCCGGACCCGGACCCAGCTCCGGCCGTCCCGCGCGAAAGCCAGAAGCCGCGTTTCAAGATGAAGAAGTGGGACTTCGTGCGGGACGCGGTGCAGCGGGAATCGCTGGCCGCGAAGCTTGATTCGCTTCTCGGCAGACCGTGGGTCGACGTCAAGTATCCGGCCGAAGCCGACTTTGCGCGGTTCTGTTCGGTCGGATTGGTGGAAAGCACGGAAACCCATCCGGTGGGTTCATGCTTTCTGGTGCCGTTTCCGAGCCGTGCCGCGGAAGACAGCCATCCGGACGTCGCGCAATATTTGGCTAAACGTTTCAAAGGTAACCCGATCCCGGACGACGGATTCTCGGTCGGGTTTCGTGGCGGAAATTTGCGTGCACTCGCCTATTTGAGTATCGAGGAAGATGCGGCGGATCTACTCGACGGCGTGCTCGTGCTGGAGAAGGTGGCGTAATGCGGCATCGAAGTGCTTCGGTGGCGCGCGGCGTTGCGCCGTGCGTCGATCGTCGGGAGTGGAATTGAGCATCAGAACGCATCCGACTATCGCGCTGGTCGCGGACGGACTGACATCGTCGAGCCTCGTTTTCGATAGTCGAGTCATTTCGCTGGGTCCCCGCGGATTTCGCTGGCGGCTGGCATTTTCGCGCCCGGACTATTTGCTCGTCGAGTCGGCGTGGTCAGGCGCACGCGATCGATGGAAGTACAAGATCGCCGCGTATCCCGAACACCCGGAACGAACGAATCACGCGCTGATTCGGCTCGTCGAAGCCGCGAAGGATTGTGGCATTCCGACGGTGTTCTGGAACAAGGAGGACTCGGTTCACTTCGATCGTTTCGTGGAAAGTGCGAAGCTGTTCGATCATGTATTTACGGTGGATGCCAATGCCGTGGCGCGGTACAAAGCGGTGATGGGTGAGCAGGCGTCGGTGCACACCTTGATGTTCGCGATTCAGCCCAGGACGCACGGGTTCACCGGCTTCGACTTCAAATTCCGGCGGGCGAATTTCGTCGGCAGCTACAGCAGCGAGAATCACGCGCGTCGCCGCGTGTGGCAGGACGCGTTGTTCGGTGCGGCATGCGGGAGTGGTTTGGGCCTGACCGTCGTCGACCGCAATTCGAGCCGCAAGGCGTCGCATTATCGCTTTCCGGCGCTCGACGGCCTCGATGTCCAGCATGCGGTCCGACACGAACAAACGGCCCAAATGTACCGCGACTACGTCGTGTCCCTGAACGTGAATACCGTCGAGGACTCGCCGACGATGTTCTCGCGGCGTCTGGTCGAGATTCTCGGTTGTGGCGGAATTGCCGTCACCACGCCGGCGCGATCGGTCGATGCGATGTTCGCGGACTTCTGTCATGTCGTGCGCAGCGGCGACGAGGCGAGCGAGCTATTTGCACGGCTGCGCGGTGGTCCGTCCAACAGTGATCTCGAGCGCGCACGAGCCGGTGCGGAGTATGTGGCGAAGCACCATACATGGCAGCATCGCCTCCGCCAGATTGCAGAGGTGTTGGGGCAGTGAGCGCGATCATGCAACGCGGGCGCGATCGTGTGCTGTTGCGCGTGTGGTGGCGATGCGCGGCGCTTGTAAGCGATCGACCGCCGCAGCGCGTACTGGTCCTTGGGGATTCTCACGTTCGTGTGTTCGAGCACGCGTGGTTCGCATTAGCGCTGCCGAACGTGCGATTCGATATCGAATACGTTCCGGGCGCGACCGCGATCGGCATCGACAACCGCCATTCGATTACGTCCGCATTGCTACGTTTCACGAACCGGCTTCAGTCGTCGAGACATGATTGGGTTCTGCTCAATCTCGGTGAAGTCGATACCGCCTATTCGCTGTGGAAACTAGTGGAATTCCGGTCGTGTCCGATCCCTGTATTGCTTGACGAGGCGGTTCGCAACTATTGCGACTTCATCGCCGAAGTGGTCGCGGCTCACCGCGTCGCAGTGCTGAGCGCGCCGCTGCCAACGCTGGCGAACCAGGCCGCGCCGCGCGACGAGACGGCCGCGGTACGTCAACAGGTGTCGGCCACCCAGCGCGAGCGGACAGAGCTGGCGCGGGAATTCAATGCCCGTATCGAACGATATTGCCGCGCGCGCGGGATTCCGTACCTCGATTCAAGTTCGCATGCGCTCGGGGCGGATGGCCTGGTAAAACGGTCCTGGCGCCATCCCCGCCGGTACGATCATCACTATGCGCGTCGGCCGTATGCACGTTGTCTCGTCCAACAGTTGAAGGTGCTGCTTGCGATGTCGCGGGTGAGTACCGAAGGTTCGATCGGGCACGGCGGGACGCGCGACGGGGGGGGAATCATGAGCCATCCGCCGCGCTGGATCGTTCCCATTCAGAGCGTTGGCCTGTGGACATGGTGTGGCACCACCCCCTGGCTCGACGGTGTTGTTTCGTGCGGCTTGCCATGGCAGCGATCCGGCATCTCCGGCATTCTCGGCTGGGGCCTTCGTGAAAGTGGCCAGCGCGCGCAGGCGTGGGCGCTGCGCGCCGGCGTGGACGTGCTGCGCATCGAAGACGGCTTCCTCCGCTCAGTCTCCCTGGGCGTTCTCGGCGATCCCGCCTTGTCGATCGTCATCGACGATCTGGGCATCTACTACGACGCCAGCAGGCCATCCCGTCTCGAGATGCTCGTGAAGGACGCCGCCACGCTGCAGGATGACCATGCCGATGAATCGCGGATCAAGGCCGACCACGCAATGTCCCTAATCGTTCGCCACGGCCTGTCGAAATACAACCACGCACCCGATTTCGTTCCCCCGGACGACTGGCATGACGACGCGGTCCTGGTCATCGACCAGACCAGCGGTGACGTCGCCGTCCGCCTGGGCGGGGCCGACGCGTCGTCGTTCCGCGCGATGCTTGCCGCCGCGCTCGCCGAAAACCCCTGCAAGCCGGTCTGGATCAAGACGCATCCCGACGTGATGTGCGGCAAGAAAGCCGGCTATCTCGTCGACGCTGCATTCGGTGATCCGCGCGTGCGCCTGCTGCCCGCCGATGTCAGTCCGCCTTCGCTGTTGAAGCGGGTCGGGAAGGTCTATGCCGTTTCGTCGCAAATGGGCTTCGAGGCGCTGCTGTGCGGCAAGCCGGTCGTGACATTCGGCTTGCCGTGGTACGCCGGCTGGGGGCTCACCGACGATCGCCATGTGCACGCACCGATCGTTGCCGCTCGTCGCGGCAGCGCGACGCTGCAGCAGCTGTTCGACGCAGCGTATCTGCGCTATTGCCGCTACATCGATCCGCAAACCGGCAGTCGCGGCACGATCTTCGACGTGATCGCCCATCTCGCGAAGCAGCGCCGGCTGAACGAAGTAACGAGAGGCGAGCTCGTGTGCGTCGGGCTGAGCCTGTGGAAGCGCAGCGTGGTCGCGCCGTTTCTACGGCACGGCGGCGCGCGCGTGCGTTTCGTCGACTCGCCGGCGGCGCTGCGGCGACTGCCGCCCGACGCGTCGCGGCGCGTCGTGCTCTGGGGGGCCCGCCGTCCCGATGTCGCTGCGGCCGCGCAGGAACTGGGCTTGCCCGTGCTTCGCATGGAGGACGGGTTCATCCGGTCCGTCGGGCTGGGCTCGAACCTGGTCGCACCGCTTTCGCTCGTGATCGACGATCTCGGCATCTATTTCGATCCGCGCACGCCGTCCCGGCTGGAGGCGATCCTCGAGCGAGGCGGCTTCGACGATGCGGAACTCGCCGAGGCGCGCACCGTGCGCGCGGCGCTGGTCGACGCACGCATTGGCAAGTACAACGTCGGCAACGGTGGCGTCGCGCTGCCGTCGCCCCGTCCGGCGAAAGTGATTCTGGTGCCAGGGCAGGTCGAAGACGATGCATCGATCCGGACTGGCTCGCCGTGGATCTCCACGAATCTCGGCTTGCTGTCGAGGGTGCGGGCCGCCCATCCCGACGCGTTCATCGTCTTCAAGCCGCATCCCGACGTCGTCAGCGGCAATCGCGCGGGTGCCGTTGCGCTGCACGATGCGTGCCGACTCGCCGATGCCGTGGCGCCTGAATCCGACGTGATCGCATGCGTCGAGCAGGCCGACGAAGTGCATACGATGACGTCGTTGACCGGCTTCGAGGCGCTGCTGCGCGGCAAGCGGGTCGTCTGCTACGGTGCGCCGTTTTATGCAGGCTGGGGGCTGACGAATGACGTCTTCGCGAGCGTGTCGCCAGGCGCCGCGCACATGCCGATCGGCGGCGATAGATCCGATACCCATCCGGTCTGGTCGCGTCGCAGTCGCCGGCTGACGCTCGACGAGCTGATTGCCGGGACGCTGCTGCGCTATCCACGTTATGTCCATCCGGTATCCCGCGCCGTGGTCGACGCGCAACACGCAATCGGATTGCTGCACTCGCAGCGACAGTCGACGGGGCAGGGCAAGTTGAAGCGAAATCGACTTGAGCAACAGTCCGGGAAAGTCAAGATGTGGATGCTGACGACTTACTCGGAATATCGGATTTCGGCGCGCAAGAAGCTTTACATGTCGCTGCAGCGCTGGCTCGCGAAGCTTTAGCCGGCAGCCATCGGGGGACGGTGCCGACGGGTTCGATAACGCAAATCAACGTTAGCGTTTTTCAAGCGACCAAGGTTGTATGGTTATCTCGTAAAACGATACAATCGTTCACCTATAAATCCGGGGCGAAAAATCGGGGCAGGGCGGTGATTTAAACTGCTGGCGCATTCAGCGTTCATTTCGTGTGCGTGCGTAAAAATATTGAAAAATGATAAATCATATTAATAATGCGACGCTCTTTTCTGGTTCTGCAGGGCACGGCATCGCCGTTCTTTAGCCGGTTGGCCGATGCGTTGCGGAGTCGCGGCCATCGCGTTCGCAGGATTAATTTCTGTGGAGGAGACCTGGTCTATTCCGGCAACGGTGCTGCGAGCGATTACACCGCGCATCCGGACGAGCTTGCCGCGTGGTATGCGGCAGCACTTCGAACCGGCGACGTGACGGATGTGATCCTGTTCGGCGACTGCCGGGCCATTCACCGGCCCGTGCATCCTGTCGCCCGCGATCATGGCGTTGCCGTGCATGTATTCGAGGAAGGATACGTGCGTCCGCATTGGCTGACACTCGAGCGCCATGGCGTGAATGGCCGCTCATTGCTGCCGCGCGATCCGGCGTGGTATCTGGATCAGCGCGGCGTAACGCCACCGCGCGAGCTCGGGCAGGCCACCGGATATCGGCTGGCCGTGCGTGCCTATCACGACATGCGCTATCGGGCGGCCAATACACTGTATCGATCCCGTTTTCCGAATTACCACAGCCATCGTCCGCGCAACGGTTTTGTCGAATACGCGGGACTGGCAACCCGCGCGTTGAAACAACCGATATTCGATCGCGAGTCCACGCGCGTGACGCACGGTCTGCTTGGCCGGCGGCCCTATTATCTGTTTCCGCTGCAGGTCAATGCGGACGCGCAAATCGTCCACCATTCGCCATTCGGCAGCGTGCGCGCATCGATCGACGTCGTACTGCAATCATTCGCGCAGCACGCGCCCGACGGACACGACCTGCTGGTCAAGAACCATCCGCTGGATACGGGCGTGTTTGATTATCGCGGGCACGTCCGGCAGCTTGCGCGCGCGCTTGGGGTGGCGGATCGCGTGTCGTTCATCGACGCCGGCCACCTGCCGACGCTGCTCGATCACGCACGTGGCGTGGTGCTGGTCAACAGTACGACCGGGATGTCGGCGCTTTACCACCATTGCCCGCTGATCGCACTGGGCGTCGCGATCTACGACATGCCGGGGCTGACGTGGCAAGGCGGGCTCGACAGTTTCTGGGCACATGCCGAGCGGCCCGACGAACGCCTGTTCCATGCCTTTCTGGATTATGTGATTCATCACACGCAGATCAACGGCGACTTCTACACGGATACCGGCATCGAGATGGCCGTGGCGGGTGCGGTGCGACGACTGGAGGCCACCCACGTGGAGATCGAGCATGCGTTCGCATGAACCGCGTCATGTCGTGATCACCGGCGCGACTGCCGGACTCGGGCGTGCGCTGGCGCTCGCCTATGCCGCGCCCGGCGTCGTTGTCGGGTTGATCGGCCGCGATGCCGCGCGCCTCGACGAGGTCGCGGCTGCCTGCCGGGCGCGTGGCGCGGCGGTCGAATGCGGTCGCGTCGACGTGTGCGACGCCGAAGCGATGCGCACGTGGCTGAACGCGTTCGACGACACGCACCCGATCGATCTGCTGATCGCGAACGCGGGCGTGGCGAGCACGCTGGCGCACGCCGACGATTGGGAGGAACTCGAGCGCACAGCCGTGGTGGTCGATACGAATTTGTACGGCGCGCTGCATGCGGTGCTGCCGGTGATCGCCCGCATGCGCGCGCGCCGCCGTGGCCACGTTGCGATGGTCAGCTCGCTCGCGGCGTTGCGCGGGATGGCGATTTCGCCCGCCTATTGCGCGAGCAAGGCGGCGATCAAGGCCTATGGCGATTCGGTGCGGCCGGTACTCGCACGCGACGGCATCAGGATGTCGATCGTGCTGCCCGGATTCGTGAAGACCGCGATGAGCGACGTATTTCCGGGTGACAAGCCGTTCATGTGGTCGGCCGATCGCGCTGCGCAGCATATTCGCCGCAGGCTGCACGCGGGACGAGCGGAAATCGCGTTTCCGGGCGCGCTCGCCTTCGGGATGCGTTTGCTGACGCTGTTGCCGGCGCTGCTCGCCGATGCGATTCTCGGCAAGCTGTCGTACTTGCCGCGCGAGGGGCGCTAGCATGTCCGGCACGCTGGCACTCGTCTACGCGATGGCATTGGCCGCGTCGTTCGGCCTCGATGCCGTCGCGGTGCCGCGTGCGCCGTTGCGCAGGCCCTGGCGTGCCGTGCTTCTGCATGTGGCGGCCGTGTCGTTCGTTGGCGCTTGCGTGCTGATCGCCACGTCGCGGCCGGTGTTTTCCGCTGGCATCGCGGCGGCGCTGGTGGCGCTGCTGGCCGCCATCAGCAACGCGAAGTCCGAATCGCTGCGCGAACCCTTCGTCTTTACCGATCTCAGCCTGTTCAGCCAGTTGTTTGCCCATCCGCGGCTCTATCTGCCGTTCCTGAGCGCCGGCAAGGTCGTCGCGATCGCGGCCGGCGTCGTGCTGCTCGTCGCGGGCTGCCTGCTTGACCATGCAGTGGCGCCCGCACGCGCGGCCGCCGCGGCTGTCGCCCTCGTCTGCCTACTGATCGGAGTGTGGCTGGCCGCACGCTTGCCATTGACGCTCGATGCGGCGGCGGACCAGCAGCGACATGGTTTCTTCGCGGTGTTCGTCGCCTATTTGCTCAATGGTTTGCGGCCCGCAACGCTGAAGACGTTCGACGCCGCAGCCCGTGCGAGCCGATTCTCGTCCGGCTCGCCGTCGCGTACGCCCGACGTCGTCGTGATTCAAAGCGAGTCGTTCTTCGATATCCGGCGCGCGACGTCCGCGATCGCGCCGTCGTTGCTGTCGGCGTTCGATCAAGCCCGGCGCGAAGCCATCGCGCACGGCAAGCTGACCGTTCCCGCATGGGGCGCGAATACGATGCGCACGGAGTTCGCGGTTCTCACGGGCATTCCCGCCGATCAACTTGGATACGCGCGCTTCTATCCGTATGCGTTTCTGCGCAAGGTGTGTCCGTCGCTTGCTGGGTGGTTCAGGCGCGGCGGCTACAGGACGCTCGCGGTGCATCCGTATCACGCGGATTTCTTCGGGCGCGATCGCGTGTTTCCGCTGATGCACTTCGACGCGTTCATGGACATTCGCAGCTTCGACGGTCGTGCGTGCGTCGGGCCGTACGTCGCGGACGCGGCCGTCGCCGACGCGATCATCGACGTGCTGGACGCCCCGCGGGAGCAACCCGCGTTCGTCTTCGCGATGACGATGGAGAACCACGGGCCGCTTCATCTGGAGACGGTGGTCGCTGGTGAAGCGGCTCGCTACCATTCGCTCGGCGACGACGATGCGTGGCACGACCTGACCGCATACCTGCGTCACCTCGATAACGCCAACCGGATGATCGCGCGACTGCTCGATCATCTGAGGCAAAGCGACCGCGAGACGATCGTCTGCTTCTACGGAGACCACGTACCGGCCATGCGGCGCGTGTTCGACAAGCTCGGTGTGCTGCCCGATCGCAGCGACTATTTCGTCTGGAAGAATGATGCGAGCGCCAATGCCTGCGCACAGGATATCCGGGCAGAAGAACTGGGCCGAATACTGATGTCGGCCGTCACCCATTCGAACGAGCCGCGTGCGTGTGATCGCAATGCGCTGGCCAAATCAGAAAGAGCATGAACAAGCAAATAGCGATCATCGGGATGGCGTGTCGGTTCCCCGGTGGCGTCGAGAGTCCCGACGACTTCTGGCAACTGCTGCGCGACGAACGCGATGCCGTGACCGCCATTCCACCGGACCGTTTCGGCACGGCGTTTTATCAGCACCCGTCGAAACGGGAGCCGGGAAAGAGCTACACGTTCGCGGCGGGCGTCGTTGACGACGTCGCGGGCTTCGACGCCGAATTCTTCGGCATCTCGCCGCGCGAGGCGGCGCAGATGGATCCGCAGCAGCGGCTGTTGCTCGAACTCGCATGGGAGGCGTTCGAAGACGCCGGCGTGCGTCCCGCCGCGATGCGCGGACGCGACTGCGGCGTGTTCGTCGGCGTGGCGGGCATGGATTACGGCAACCGCAATATGGACGACATGAACACGATCGATCCATATTCGGCGACCGGCAACACGCTCAGCATCGCGTCGAACCGCGTGTCCTACCTGTTCGACCTGCGCGGCCCGAGCCTGTCGGTCGATACCGCATGCTCGTCCTCGCTCGTCGCACTCCATCAGGCGGTCCGCGCGCTGCAGTCCGGCGAGACCGCGATGGCGCTGGCCGGCGGCGTCAACCTGCTGCTGCATCCGTTCGGTTTCGTCAGTTTCTCGAAGGCGTCGATGCTGTCGCCGCGTGGCCGTTGCCGCGCGTTCGATGCGACCGGCGACGGCTACGTGCGCGCCGAAGGCGGCGCGTTCGTGCTGCTCAAGCCGCTTGACCAGGCGCTGGCCGATGGCGACACGATCCATGCGGTCATCGCCGGATCGGGCGTGAACTCGGATGGCCATTCGCACGGCGGCATCAACGTGCCGGCGGCGGCGACGCAGGCCGACCTGCTGCGCGCCGTCTATCGACGCGCAGGCGTCGACCCGCGCACGCTCGCCTATCTCGAGGCGCATGGCACGGGCACCGCGGTCGGCGATCCGATCGAGGCGCGTGCATTGATCGACGCGGTATCGGGCGGCCGGCCCGAGTCCGATCCGCTGCTGATCGGCTCGGTCAAGACCAATATCGGACACCTCGAAACGGCATCGGGCATGGCGGGCCTGCTGAAGGCCGTGCTGTGCCTGAAGCACCGCGCGGTGCCGCGCTCGCTGCATTTCGACACACCCAATCCCGGCATCGATTTCGAAGGCGGCCGCTTGCGCGTGGTCGATCGGCTCACGCCGCTCGAGCGCGGCGATGCACCGCTGACGATCGGCATCAACTCGTTCGGCTTCGGTGGCACGAATGCACACGTCGTCCTCACCGAAGCGGCGGCGCCGGCGCCAGTCGTGCAGCCGGTTGCGACGATCGATGCGCCGCTGCCGCCGCTCGTGCTGGCCGCACGCTCGCCGGCCGCGCTGGCAGCCGTCGCCGCACGTCATCTCGCACGCGTGCAGTCGGGTGCTGACTGGGCCGCGCTCGCCGCCGCAGCCGCGCGGCGTCGCCAGTGGCTCGAGCATCGCGCGGTCGTCGCACCGGCCAATCGGGCCGAAGGGCTGGCGGCGCTCGCGGCACTGGCCGAGCCGTCGGAGCACGGTTTGCCGGCGTGTGCCGTGCAGGGGCAGGCCGTTGAAGACGACGCGCCGGTCGCGTTCGTCTACGCGGGCAACGGCTGTCAATGGGCCGGGATGGGCAAGCGACTCTATGCCGAGGATGCCGTGTTTCGCGCGGCACTCGACGAAGTCGACGTGCTTTGGCGTGCGGACGGCAACGCATCGCTCGTCGAAGTCATGTGCGAAGGCGTCGACGCCGAATGGCTCGCCGCGACCGAGAACGCGCAGCCACTGTTGTTCGCGATGCAGGTCGGCATCACGCGCGTACTGACCGCGCGCGGCATCCGCTTCGATGCAGTGGTCGGCCACAGTGTCGGCGAGATCGCCGCGGCCTGGGCGTCGGGCGCGCTCACGCTCGCCCAGGCCGTGCGCGTGATCCGGATTCGCAGCGGCGCCCAGGGCCTGACGCGCGGCGCGGGCAGGATGGCGGCGGCTGGTATCGGCGAAGCCGCGGCGCGCGACTGGATCGCGCGTCTCGATCTCGTCGCGGCCATTGAAATCGCGGGCACCAACAGCCCCGACGCGGTGACGCTCGCGGGCTCGCAAGCCGCACTGGAGGCGATCGGTGCGGCATTGACGGGCGCGGGCCATTTCTACCAGCTGCTCGAGCTCGATTACGCGTTCCACAGCCGACGCATGGACGCGATCGAACCGATCGTGCGCGACGGGCTGGCCGATCTCGCGCCGCGCGATACCCATACGCGGTTCGTGTCGACGGTGACCGGCGACACGCTGCCGGGTACCGCGCTCGATGCGGGTTACTGGTGGCGCAACATTCGCGAGCCGGTCCGTTTCGGCGAAGCAATTGCGCACCTGGCCGACGATCGCGTGCGCGTGTTCGTCGAGATCGCGCCGCACGCGATCCTGCGCACGTATGTGAAGCAGACGCTGGCCGCGCGCAACGCGCCGGGTGTCGTCGTGCCGACACTCAAGCGTCAGCACGATAGCGCGGAGATGCTCGCCCATTCGGTCCTGTCGGCGGTCGCGCAGGGTGCGCGCGTCGATCTCGACCGCTTCGTTCCCGACGCGCCGCATGCCGCGCTGCCGACCTATCCGTGGCAGCGCGAGCGTTACTGGCTGGTGCCGAGCGTCGAGGGCTACGGGCTCGTGAACCGGCGCGTCGATCATCCGCTGCTCGGCTATCGCCTGCACGAGCATGCGTTCGCCTGGGAGAACCAGCTCGATCCGCAGCGCGTGCCGATGCTCGCCGATCACGTCGTCGATGGTGGTATCGCGTTCCCGGGCGCCGGTTATGTCGAGATGGCGCTCGCGGCGGCGCGCACGTTCTTCGGCACACCGGATGTGGCCATCGAGAACGTCGAGATCCGCATGCCGGTGGTGTTCCAGCCGCAGCATGCGAAGCTGTTCCGGTTCGCGATCGACGTGCGCACCGCGTCGTTTACGATCGAGACGCGCGACCGGATGACGGAAGGCCCGTGGAACCTGAACGTGACGGGGCGCCTGCTCGAAAGCGGCAATACGCTCGACGCGGACAGCGCGCCGGATGCTTGCGTCATCGCGCACCTGCAGTCACGTCCGGCACTGTCCGGTGATGCGCTGTATGCGGGTACGACGGCAATCGGTCTGAGCTACGGACCGGCGTTCCGGTGGGTGCGATCGCTGCGCGTGTCGGGCGACGACGCGCTGGCCGAGCTCGAGGTGCCGTCGGTCCTTGCCGACGCGCGTGCGCGGTCGGACTATCTGCTGCATCCGGCACTGATGGACAGCGGCTTCCATCCGCTGTTCGCCGTGCTGGGGCAGGCCGGCGCCGCGCCGGACGATGCGCATGCGGCATTCGTACCGGTCCAGATCGGCCGTGTGGATTTCCTGAGTGGTGAAGCGATTCGCCGCGTGCTGGCGCGCATCCATCGTCGCAGCCCGCATTCGATCGTCGCGTCGTTCGAATTCATCGACGCGCACGGCAGAGTCGTCGCGCGCCTCGGCGCGTGCCGCTTCCGTCGCGTCGATCTCGCCGGGCGCCGTCATGGCGCGCCGGCGCGCTTTGCCTATGTGCTCGAAGCGCGGCCGCTGCAAGCCGGTTATACCGCCGACGGGCTGCCGCCGCCGGGTGTGCTCGTCGAGCGAGCGAACGCGCATGTCGCGGCACGTGAGGACCTCGCGCGCCGCACGCGGCATCTGACCGAAATGCTGCCGCTGCTCGACGTGCTGGCCGGTCTGCACGCGCTCGATGCGCTGGATGCGCTTGGCGCATTCGCCCAGCCGGCACGCCCGGCGCACGCAGCCTCGCGACTGGTCGCGCGACTGGCGGAGATCGTCGTCGAGGATGGGCTGGCCCGCTTCGACGGCGATCGTCTGGTTCGCGACGACGAGGCCTGCGTGGCGATGCCCGCGCGTGACGCGCTGTGGCGCGACGTGCTGGCGGCATCGCCGGCCCATGTCGCCGAACTGACGTTGCTGGCGCACGTCGGGGCGGCGCTGCCGCGCGTGCTGCGCGACGCGTCGCCTGCGGGCGCGCTGCTGTCGTCGACTGGGCGCAGTCTGGTCGAGCAGTTCTTCGATGCCTCGCCGACGTGGGCGCATGCGCGCGCGCTGCTCGCCGCCTGCGTGACGCAGGCTGTCGCGGCGTGGCCGGATGCACGCCGCTTGCGTGTACTGGAGATCGGTACCGCGAACGGCGACGTGCTGCAACCGCTCGACGTGGATGTACCGGCCGGTCGCTGCGAATACATGCTGGCGGGTACGCAGCAGCAGCTTGCCGGGTTCGACGCGGAAGCGCATGCACATGTGCGGACGCTGGTGTTTGCGACCGACGCGCCGCTGTTCTCGCAATGCCGCGATACGACGCCGTTCGACATCGTGATCGTCAACCGGATGCTGGGCGATCACCCGAACCCGCTCGCCGCGCTGACGGCAATCGCCGAACGGCTCGCGCCGGGCGGGCTCGTCGTCGTCGCCGAGGCGCGCCGCAGCCGCTTCTCCGACATCGTGTTCGGTGCGGCCGGCGGCGAAGTTGCCGCCAGTGCGTATGGCGCGCTGGCGCCCGCCGCGCTCGCGTCGATGTGCGAACGCGCCGGGCTGGTCGACGTGGTGCGCGATACCGAGCAAGGCCTCGATCTCGAAGGCGTGCCGACCTTCATCGTCGCGCGCAAGCCGGGAGCCGACGCGCAAATGGCAGCCGCTTCGTCAGCCGACGATCGAGCGCATCGCATGGCCGGGAGCGACGGCGCGCACTGGCTGATCGTGCAGGACGATGACGACGCGTTCGGCACCGCCGTGGCGGGCGAACTCGAGCGGCTGGGTTGTCGCGCCGAGTCGGCATCGGTGCGTGACGCCGCGGCATGGTCGGCGCGCCAGCCGGCCGAACGTTCGGCGCATGTCGTGTTCGTTGCGCCGCTCGCGTCGCTGGACACGGCCGACGGTGCAGCCGTGATGCGCGCGCAGCAAGGCGGCGCGCTCGCGCTGGCATCGCTCGTGCGCGACCTCGATGCGGCCGGCGCCACGGAGCGCGGCAGACTGTGTGTCGTGACGCGCGGCGGTGCGCCGTTCGCAACCGATGCATCATCGTCACATCCCGAACACGGAACGTTGTGGGGTCTCGGCCGTGTGATGGCGAACGAGTATCCGACGCTGCCGATTCGGTTGATCGACGTCGATCAGGCCGTCGAACACCCGGCGCTGCAGCTTGCGATGGCGCTGCTTGGCGACGATGGCGAGGAAGAAGTGCTGCTTGCGCCGCAGGGTCGCTACGTGCCCCGCATGCTGCCGGCCGCGCACGCGGCCGGGCGTGAGCGTGCGCTGCCGAGCGCATCGGACCATCCGGGCGCACGACTCGCGTTCGACATGCCGGGTTCGTTGCGCAACCTCGAATGGTTCGCGATGCCGGCACGCGATCTCGCCGCTGGAGAAGTCGAGATCGAGCCGATGGCGACGGGGCTCAATTTCCGCGACGTGATGTACGCGATGGGGCTGCTGTCGGACGAGGCCGTCGAGACGGGCTTCGCGGGCGCGACGATCGGCATGGAAATGTCGGGGCGGGTGGCCCGGGTCGGCCCGGACGTCGACGGCCTGGCACCGGGCGACGCGGTGCTGGGTTTCGCGCCGGCATCGTTCGCAACGCGCGTGGTCACGCGCGCAACCGCGATCGCACGCAAGCCCGAGTCGATGTCGTTCGAGGAGGCTGCCACCGTCCCGACGACGTTCTTCACCGCGTACTACGCCCTGTGCGAACTGGCGCGGCTGCGGCGCGGCGAGCGCGTGCTCGTGCACGGTGGCGCGGGCGGGGTCGGCATCGCGGCGATCCAGATCGCGCGGCATCTCGGCGCGGAAGTCTTCGCCACCGCCGGCAGCGACGAGAAGCGCGAGTTCATTCGCCTGCTCGGTGTCGAGCACGTGTTCGATTCGCGCAGCCTCGCGTTCGCCGACGAGATCCGCGCGCGCACGAACGGCGAAGGCGTCGACATCGTGCTCAACTCGCTCGCCGGCGAGGCGATGGTGCGCAGTATCGATACGCTGCGTCCGTTCGGCCGCTTCCTCGAACTCGGCAAGCGCGATTTCTACGAGAACAGCCAGATCGGCCTGCGGCCATTCCGCAACAACATCAGCTATTTCGGCATCGACGCCGATCAGCTGATGGGGGTGCTGCCGTCGCTGACGACACGGCTGTTCGAGGAAGTGATGGCTCTGTTCTCGGACGGCGTGCTGCATCCGTTGCCGTACCGCGCATTCCCGGCCGCGCGTGCGGAGGAGGCGTTCCGCTACATGCAGCAGGCGCGCCAGATCGGCAAGGTGCTCGTCACCTATCCGTCCGGCACGCCGGTACCGACGCGTGGTGTCGCATTGCCGACGCTGCGGCTCGACCCGCATGCGGCGTACCTGATCGTCGGCGGCACCGGCGGGCTCGGATTCGCGACCGCACGCTGGATGATCGAGAGCGGCGCGCGGCATTTGACGCTCGCGAGCCGCGGCGGCGCACTGGACGCGGAGATGCAGGCGGAAGCCGATCGCTGGCGCGACGCGCTCGGCGCGGACGTGTCGGTCGAGCGATGCGACGTGACCGACGGCGCGGCGCTCGACGGCCTCGTCGACGAGATCGAGCGTCGCGGGACGCCGCTCAAGGGTGTGCTGCATTCGGCGATGCAGATCGACGACGGGCTGCTGCGCAACGTCGACGACGCGCGCTTCGCGGCCGTGCTCGAACCGAAGGTTGCGGGCGCATGGAACCTGCATCGCGCGACGCGGCGTTGTGCGCTCGATTTCTTCGTCGTGTATTCGTCGGCGACGACCTTTCTCGGCAATCCGGGGCAGGGCGCGTATGTGGCCGCCAACGGTTTCCTCGAGGCGTTGGTCGCACATCGTCGCGCGGTCGGCCAGCCGGCCATGTTCATGGCGTGGGGGCCGATCGAGGACGTCGGCTTCCTCGCGCGCAACGCCGGCACGCGCGAGGCGTTGCAGTCGCGTATCGGCGGGGCGTCGATCACGTCGAACGAGGCGATGGCCGCGCTCGAACGCGCGCTGGTGCAAGGAGGCGCCGGCGAAGCCGTCGTGCGTCTGGACTGGGGCGCCGTCTCGCGCGGCATGCCGGCCGCGCACGCGCGGCGTTACGCGGCGTTGCAGGCGGGTGGCGCGGCCGAGACGACGAGCGAGGATCGCATGTTGCTGGAGCAGGTGCGTGCGTTGCCGCCTGCCGACGCTGTCGCGCTCGTCGAGACGGCACTGCGCGGCCAGATCGCGCGGATTCTGCACATGTCGCCAGAGCGTGTCGACGCCGGCCGGTCGGTCCTCGATCTCGGGATGGATTCGCTGATGGGCATGGAGCTAGGCATGGCAGTCGAGGAGACGTTCGGCGTCAAGCTGTCGATCATGGCGATCGCGGAAGGGGCGACGGTGCATACGCTGGCCGAGCGCATCGTCGAGTTGCTCGATACGCAGAGCGGCGAAGAACAAGCCACGGCAGAGGACGAACTGGCGCAAGCGCTGGCCGCGCGGCATGGGCTGGGTGATGAAGCGCGGGCCGAGCTCGAGCGGGGGTCGAATTGAACGAGCCAGGAAGCGAAGGCGTGCCAGTCGACGCGGAGATTCCCCGAATCAAGCTACCTCCGGGCTGGCAGGCGAGCGAGGGCACGCTTGCGCGGCCGCTGGCACTGTCGGGACATGGTTTGCATACCGGTCGGCGTGTGCAGGTGCGGATCCAGCCGATGACGCCGGCGGGCGGCCGGCGCGGGATCGTGTTTCGAAGAATGCGCAAAGGACGGGAGCTCGGTGTGCTCGAGGTCGATCCCGCCCTGCGCCGCGCACAGCCGCTTTGCACGATGCTGCGCAACGCCGATGGGGTCGGCGTCCGCACGATCGAGCATCTGCTCGCGTCGCTGCTGGCATGCGAAATCGATCATGCCGTCGTCGAGCTCGATGCGGAGGAGGTGCCGATTCTCGACGGCAGCGCGGCGCCGTGGGTCGACGCGATCCGTGCCTGCGGCCGTATCGCGCTCGACACGCCGAAGCGCTTCATTCGGGTGCTTCGGCCTGTCGTCGTCGCGGACGGCACCGGGGACCAGCGACGCGAAATGCGGATCGAGCCGGCCGCGCGCTACGAACTGAGCGTGCGCAACGATTTGCGCGGCTTCGGCGACATGCACTGGGATGGCGTGTTGACACCGGAGACGTTTGCCACCGAAATCGCGCCGTCGCGTTCGTACGGGCGCGTGAAATGGGCCGTGCCGGCGATCATCGCCGGGTATGTGCGTGGCGTGCCGATCCTGCGGGGCGCGCGGCCGTCATGCACGGCGTCGATCGTCGGCAAGCGCGTGCTGGGCGGAATGCGGTTGCCGGAGGAGTTCGTCCGACATCGCGTGCTCGATCTGATCGGCGATCTCTCGCTGGCCGGTGCACCGCTGCTTGCGCGCGTCAGTGCATTGCGCCCGAGCCACGAGATGAATTTCCGGTTGATCGATGCGTTGCTGGCCGATACCGATGCATGGCGGTGGGCCGAGTTTTCCGACGCGTGATCCACGTCTTTTTTTAAAAATACCTGGCGTAATATCGCGCCATTTTTGAGATAAAGCGAAGGCAGGAATGGCACTCGGAGAACACCTTCGCCAGCAACTGGCGGCGAAAGCCCTGAAACGGCAACTGGAGCGCGCGACGGAAGCCGCCGCGGCCCCCGGCGTGCCGGATACGCCGACGACACAGGCCGCATCGGCGCGCAGCCGTTTCGAATCGATGCCGCAGTATCAGCAGGTCAGGATCATGCGCGAGATGGGCGAAAAGCTGCGTGTCGACTCGCCGTTCTTCCGCGTGCACGATGGCGTGGCCGGTGCGACCACGCGGATCGGCGGCCGGGAATACCTGAACTTCGCGAACTACAACTACCTCGGTCTCGCGGGTGATCCGACTGTATCCGAACGTGCGAAGGCCGCGATCGACCGCTATGGCACGTCGGCGTCCGCGAGCCGGATGGTCGCGGGCGAGCGCCCGGTGCAACGTGACCTCGAGCGCGCGCTGGCCGCGTTCTACGAGACCGACGATTGCGTCGCGTTCGTGAGCGGCCACGCGACCAACGTGACCGTGATCGGCGCGCTGTTCGGGCCCGGCGACCTGATCGTCCACGATGCGCTCGCGCACAACAGCATCGTGCAGGGTGCGCAGCTGAGCGGCGCGAAGCGGCTGAGTTTCGCGCACAACGACTGGCAGGCGCTCGACGAACTGCTGTCGCGCGTGCGCCGTGAATACCGGCACGTGCTGATCGCGATCGAAGGGCTGTACAGCATGGATGGCGACTTCCCGGATCTGCAGCGCTTCGTCGACGTGAAGACGCGTCATGGCGCGTTCCTGATGGTCGACGAAGCGCATTCGCTCGGCGTGCTCGGCGCGACGGGCAAGGGCATCCGCGAACATTGCGCGGTCGCGCCCGACCAGGTCGACATGTGGATGGGCACGATGAGCAAGACGCTGGCCGGCTGCGGCGGTTTCATCGCCGGCTGTCAGCCGCTCGTGGACATGTTGCGCCATCTGGCGCCGGGCTTTCTCTACAGCGTCGGACTCGCGCCGACGCTCGCCGAAGCGTCGCTGGCCGCGCTCGAACGCCTGCAGGCCGAGCCGCAGCGGGTTGCGCAACTGCAGTCGCGCGGCCGGCAGTTCCTGACCGAGGCGCGCGCCGCTGGGTTGAACACAGGCACGAGCGCCGGGTATGCGGTCGTGCCGGTGATCACGGGTAGTTCGCTGAAGGCTGCGCAGTGGGCGAACGCGATGTTCGACGAAGGGATCAACGTGCAGCCGATCTTCTATCCGGCCGTCGAGGAGAAGGCCGCGCGCCTGCGTTTCTTCATCTGCTCGACGCACGAGCCCGAGCAGATCAGTCGGACGGTCGCCGTGCTCGCTCGCCTGGCGGGGCGGACATGATGCCGGCCGGGGCGCTCGCGTCGTCGTTCGGCGTGCCGCAAGCCGGTGCGTCGACGCCGTTTCGCGCGGCATGCGCGGAGGATGCGGCGGCATGTGCGCCGCTCGTATTCTCATCCGGCGTGCGCGAATTCGCTTTCTTCCTCGGGGAAAGCGACGCACGCTGCATCGCATTCCTGCAACGGGCGTTCCGGTCGCGTCACGGCCGGTTTTCTTGGCGCCGGCACCGCGTCGCGGTCGGCGCCGACGGCACCGTGCTTGCCGTGATGGCGATCCATGACGGACGCCGGACGAGGTTCGACGACGTTCACCTCGTGTCGGCCCTGGCACGCTTCTTCGGCGTGCGTCGCACGATCGGCCAGTTGCTGCGCGGACTGGTGCTGGAGACGGAAATTCCGGCGCCGAAGCGTTCGCAGATCCTCGTCGCGCATTGCGCGACCGACGAGCGCCAGCGGGGCACGGGCGTCTTCACCGCATTGTTTCGCGATGCGCTCGCTACCGGCGCGCTGCCGGACGACGGCAGTCGCGACATCGTGCTCGACGTGCTGACCCGCAACGCGCGCGCCCGCGCGCTGTACGAGCGGCTCGGCTTCGTTGCGCTGACGCGGCACCGCGCTCGCTCGCGCCGACTGCCCGCCGAACTCGATTCCATACGCATGCGGCTTACGCGCCGCGGCTGACGGCGCAAGCGTGTTTGCGGCTTACGTGTGCCGCGGATTGAACGGCCGCTGCTGCACATCGGCGCCTTGCGCGACGATCGCCGTGCTTTCGGCCACTTCCTCCCATGCCCCGCGCAGGTCGACGAGCGGCTCCGACACGACCATGAACGCGTCGTCGCCCGCTTCGGCGATGCGCGGATTGTGCGGATAGAGTTCGTGCAGGTGCTTGAACGACGTCGTGTGGAACAGCGAGCGCGATTGCCGTTCGCTCGAGTAGCGCACCGCGATGATCCGGTCGCCGTCCGTCGCGCAGATCGTCATGTTGAGCGGCTCGTCGACGCGATACCGCGCGGCGGTTTCCTCGATCATGCCGACCATCCGCTCGAGCGCGGGCAGCGGCGTCTGTTCGAGGCCGTAGGTCAGCGCGAGTCGAAACATCAGCTCGGAGTCGGTCGAGCCTTCGAGCGTCGGGAACAGCGCCGGGTCGACCTTCATCGTCAGGTCGCGGCGCAGCTTGTGGAAATCGCGGATCAGCCCGTTGTGCGCGAACAGCCAGCGGCCGTGGCGAAACGGATGGCAGTTGGTTTCCTGGACGGGGGTATCGGTGGCCGCGCGGATGTGCGCGACGAACATCCGCGAGCGGATCGCACGCGCGGCTTCGCGCAGGTTGCGGTCGTTCCAGGCGGGATGCACGGAGCGGTAGCGAAACGGCAGTTCGTCGGGGTCGCCGTACCAGCCGATACCGAAGCCGTCGCCGTTGGTGGTCGTCGCGCCCAGTTCCGAATGCAGGCTCTGGTCGATCAGCGAATGCTTCGCGCGAAACAGTACGGTCTCGAGATGGATCGGGTTGCCCGTATAGGCGAGCCAGCGGCACATGGAGCGCTCCTTCGCGATGCGTCTTCGCGCATGGTAGCCGAGTTCGTGGCGCCGTTATGCGCGAGCGCCGCGCACCCGCCGGCCGGCAGCGCCGGTCGCTCGGCCGATCAGCCATGAAGGATGCGGCGGGCGCCGCACCCTTCATGCTCCCTGCGCGTCAGTCGCCGAGCGCGTCCATCACGCGGGCCGAGTAGACGAGCGCCGCGCCCGCGTTCAGCGCGATCGCGACGCCGAGCGCTTCGGCCACTTCCTCCTTGGTCGCGCCATGCTTCGCGGCTTCGGCCGTATGCACCGCGATACAGCCGTCGCAGCGCGTCGTGACGGCCACCGCGAGCGCGATCAGTTCGCGCGTCTTCGCGTCGAGATGGCCCGTCTTGGCGCCCGCGCCCGACAGCGCCTGGTAGCCGGCCAGCGTGTCGGGCGACAGCTTGGCGATGTCGCCGATGCGCGTCGAGAGTTCCTTCCGGTATTCGTTCCAGTTCAGCATGATGCGTCCTTTCGAGAAGTGGTGGGTCGGTCGGCGGCTGCCGCGATCTCGGGCGATGCAGAGCCTATTCTGATCGCTCGCACTGAGGGTTTCGATACGCTAGAGTGTCAATTTTTAGCGCAAACGTCTCATGGATGCGTTGAGTCAACTGTTGTCGCTGGGCCGCAGCCATGTCGAGCTCGACGTGCGCTGCCTGCTCGACGGCCCGTTCGCGATGCCGCACGACCCGCTGCCGCCCGGCGAGGCGGCGTTTCATCTGCTGCTGTCCGGCACGTGCCGGTTGCGCACCGCCGACGGGCGCACGCTGCGGCTCGTCGACGGCGACTTCGTGCTGCTGCCCGCGGGCGACGCGCACGATTTGTCGGATGGAGGCGGGGGCGGCGCCAGGTCGGTCGCGTTACTGCGCGAACCGCGCGCGGCGGGCGGCGCGGTGCTGCCGGTCAAGTCGAACCGCGATTCCGCGGATGAGGGCGAGGCGGGCGTCGATCTGCTTTGCGGACGCTTCGTCTATGCACGCGGTGCCGGTGAATTGCTGATGCGCACGCTGCCGCGCGTGCTGCACGTCGGGCTGCGAGAGGCGTCGTCGGGGCTGGCGTCGCTGCAACTGCTGACGAGCGTGCTGCGCGCGGAGGCATCGAATGCGCAGCCGGGTGCGCGTGCGATCGTGAACGCGCTCGGACAGGCGCTGCTCGCCTATGCGTTGCGCGCGTACGGTCGCGATGCGCGCGTGCCGGCCGGCTGGCTCGCGCTGGCTGCCGATATGCGGCTCGGTTCGTCGGTCCAGGCTGTGCTGCAGGCGCCGGCGAAACCGTGGACGGTCGAATCGCTCGGCGCGGCGTCGGCGATGTCGCGCGCGACCTATGCGCGGCATTTCCGCGAGAAGGCCGGGATGAGCGTCGGCGCGTTCGTCGCGCAGATCCGGATGATGCATGCGTGCGCGCTGCTGCAGGACACGCAGCGCGGGCAGGCGGAAATCGGCCAGGCGGTCGGCTACCAGTCGGAGGCGGCGTTCGGCAAGGCGTTTCGCGCGGTGCTCGGCATGACGCCGGGACGCTGGCGGCGGGCGCAGCGCGGCATGTAAGACTGCAAGCGAGGCTGTCGTGGCACGCGCCAAAGCTGCTACCATGCGCGAAACGCAGTTCAACGAAAAACGATTTCGAACAAGAAGAAAGAGAGGGCAAAGCAATGAACCAGACCACCATCCAGCAGCCGTCGTTCGCATTCGTCGCGGCGTCGTGGGCCGCGTTGATCGCCGGTTTCGCGGCATTTCTGATCGGCCTGTGGAACGCCGGCATGCAGCTCAACGAGAAGGGCTACTACTTCACCGTGCTGGTGTTCGGTCTCTATGCGGCAATCTCGCTGCAGAAGAGCGTGCGTGACCGCGCGGAAGGCATTCCCGTCACGGGCATCTACTACGGGCTGAGCTGGGTTGCGCTGTTGCTCGCGATCGCGCTGCTGGTCGTCGGCCTCTTCAACGCGACGCTGCAATTGAGCGAGAAGGGCTTCTACGCGATGTCGTTCGTGCTCGCGCTGTTCGGTGCGGTGGCCGTGCAGAAGAACACGCGCGACCTGCAGAACGCGAAGCCGCGCTATCCCGACGCCGAATCGGCGCCGTCCGTCCAGGAGTGACGGCATGCGAAGCGGGCGCCTTCCAGGCCGCCCGCTTTGCGACGACGGTCGCGGGCGACCCGTATTCGCCGATGCGCGGCGGGCTCCCCGCCCATTCGTTTCATCCATGCCGGTGCGCATGACGATGGAGATATTCCGGATGCCAGACTTCACAGAAGCCACGCGACACGCCCGCGCGGCGGCCCGCGCCGTGGCGGCGCAGGCCGCGCTCGTGCTGGAGACGAACAACCTGCGCGGCGGCGCGGGGCTCGTGCAGGCCGTCGACAGCCTGAAGCGCCTCGTATCGGCGCTGTCGAAGCAGACCGTACCGCCCGCGGCACTCGCGCAATGGATCATCACGCACGACGGCCTGCCGGCCGATGCGTGCGCGGAGATCGCCGCGCTGGCCGGCCGCCCGATCGACTTCGTCGAGATCGGCGCGAGCACCGGCTACTACGATGCGAAGAACGACGGGTTCGACCACGTCGACGCGGCCCGCTGCGACATCGTCGTGTTCGGCGATGCCGATTGCCGGCCGGCCGACGACTGGCTCGAGCACCTGCTCGCACCGTTCGCGCGCGAAGCGGGCGATGCGCCCGCCGCGGTGGCGGGGCGCACCAGCTATGCGCCGAACGTGCTCGGCATCGCGCTGACGTCGATCGATTTCATGTATTTCCCGAGCCCGCTGCGTGACGGTGCGACACGCAATTTCTACGCGAACAACGTCGCGTTCCGGCGCGACGTATTCGCGCGATTCCGCTACGAGCCGCTCGACGGCGTCTATCGCGCGCATTGCCAGGTGATGGGGCTGCGGATGCAGGCGGCCGGCGTGGCCGTCGAGTTCGCGCCGGCCGCGCACACCGAGCATCGGCTGCCGGACACGCATCGCGAATCGCTGAAGCTGCGCTGGATGCGCGGCGAGGACAGCGTCGGGCTGACGCCGTATCTCGTGAACGCGTACCTGCCGGGCGGGTGGCAGTGGCTCGGCCGCAGCGGCCCGCTCGGCCCGTTCTGCGTGATGGCCATGCGGCTCGGCTACAGCCTGCGCGCGCTGAATCGCCAGCAGTTGCCGCGACTGGGCGCTGCCCGCTATCTCGCGGCCGTGGGCGTCACGATCGCCGCGTCGGCCATCGATACGCTCGGCGCGCTCGCGCGCGGTTTCGGTCTCGCCGGGCGTGCATCGGCGCGGCGCGATCTCGAAGCGCTCTCCTATCACCGTCATTGAGCCGGTGCCGCGCATCGCGGCCATGGCACGCCCACATCCTGCACCCATCCCGACAACGACCATGTCCTCTCTCGCCACCCGTGTTGCCTGCCTCGCCCTGTTTGCCGCCGGCGCCGGCGCCCATGCCGCGCCGGTCGACCATGCGGGGCGCGGGATATACCACTTCGCATCGCAAAGCGGCTGCCCGTTCGCGAACGCGGCCGCCGCGGACTGCAATCGCGTCGCGCTCGATGCGCCGGACGTTCACGCGAGCATCGATACCGATGCGCACGCGATCGTCTTCTCAAGCGACGAGACCCGCCGCACGAAGGACGTACTCGGCGACGTGCTGCTGCAGGGCACGGGCGTCGACGGCGACGGCCGGCGCGTGCCGCTGAGCGTGCATGTGCTGCTGCGTCGCAACGGCGCGAAATGGGACCGCGACGTGTACGTCCATGCGCCCGTGCACGGCACGTTCACCGATGTCCGGATCGATCCGTATCGCGTGCGGGTGAAGGAGGGCGACGGCGAGCGCGACGTGCTCACGCCGGACGAAACGCTGGCACTGTTCGCGCATCCGTCGCTTGCATCGCGGCTCGCGCGGCATCTCGTGAAGGTGAGCGCGACCGATCCGAAGCAGCCGTCCGCAGATGACATCACGATTGGGCTTGGCGTCGGCGGCCTGACGAAGTCGGTCGCGCGTGCGAGCTTTACGTCGAATGCGCCGCACGATGCCGACGTCGATCGCGCACTCGCAGCCGGCACGTGGACGATTCGTTTCGATGCGCTGAGCAATCACATTCCGGTGTGGGTCGCCCAGCGCGAGCTGTTCCTGTTCGGCCTGGACGGCAGCGCGCTGGTGAAGGACATGCGCACGCGCGGCTTCAGGAAGAACGACCGGATCGAATTCGGCGCGCGTGACGGAAGCGGCTATCTGCGCGTCAACGGCCGCGAGGAAGCATTTGCGGGGGCGACCGCATCCGCGCACGCGTTCATGCAGGAAAGCTTCATCGGCCTGATCCTCGGATGGCGTCGCGATCCTGCCGGCGCTGCGGCGGCTGCGACGAAATCTGCGTCTGTACGAGGCGAGCCGGCATGAGCGCGGCAGGCGAACTGCCGGCGTCGCCGCAGGCAGCGCACGATGCACGCTTCGACTGTCTCGATGCGCCCGTGCCGCGCGGGGCGGCGCGGGTGCGCGCGTACCTCGTCGATCGCCTCAAGCGAGCCGCGATTCGGCAGTTGCATCGCAGCGTGCATGGCGAGCGCTGGGTGCTGCGCATGTACCTGATCGGCGAGGAAGCGACTGAGTGCGCGTTGCACGAGGACTGGACCGGACGGCCACCGGACTGGCTTGCGCCGCGGATCGAGCAGCACCTCGCGGACGAGCGTCGCCACGCCGCGGCGTTCGCCGATGCGCTGCGCGAGCGCGGTGTCGCGCCGTCGACTGCACCGCATGAGCCCGACTGGTTGAGCCGGCGCAAGATCATGCGATGGCGCCGGCTCGCGCAGCGCCATGCACCGCATTTCTCGCAAGGCGTGCTCGTGCCGGCCTATGCGACGGGCCTGTGTGCGGAACAGATGGCGATGCGTGTGCTCGCGCGTCACTGCGCGACGATCGGCGATGCACATCCGTTGTACCCGCTGCTCTCGCGCGTGCTCGCCGACGAGACGCGGCATGTCCGGCTCTGCTCGGACACGCTGCGCCGTCTGGTTGCGCCGTCCGAGGCAGCGCATCTCGCCGCGTTGCTGAACGAGATCCGCGCGATCGAAGCCGGTTTCGGCGTGACGGGCGCGCTGGCGATGGTCGCGGCCGGCTGGTTCCAGTCGCTTCGTCCGCGCGCATGATGCCGCGGATCGTCTATCTCGCGACGGCCGACGCACGCGGCCACCTGATGCGCGCGCAACTGCTCGTGCATGCGCTGCGTGCGGCCGGCGCGCAGGTCGCCGTGCTGACGACGTCCGATGCGGGGCAGGCATTCCTGGCTGCGTTCGACATCGACGCGGCCGTGCTGTCCCGTCACTACGCGGTGCAGTTCGACGAACGGCAGAACATGCTGCGCGACGCGACCGATCGCAATGTCGCGCACTACGTGTTCAGGCCGACGCGCATGCCGCGTGACATCGCGCGGCTGCGTGCGATCGTCCGCGATGCCGATCTCGTGATCAACGACTCGTTTCATCCGGCGCTGTTGTTCATGGGCGCGATGCCGGGCTGGCGACGCCGCATCGTCCACGTATACGGCGGCAGCCTGCGCCGCGCGTTGACCGCGAATTTCGACGCACGTCTGCCGCGCGCACTGGCGCGTGCATTTGCACGGATCGTCGACTGGCAGATCGATTCGGCGCGATGCTGCATCGAACACGATTTTGCATACGATGCCGCCGATGACGTCCGGCGATCGCGCACGCATTGCCGGCTGCCGACGCCGGTGCCGATCGTCGCCGAGCGGCCGGCTTCGGAGCAGGCTGCAGCCGCCATTTATCTGAACCCGCACTTTCGCGATATCGCGCTCGCCGATGCGTTGTCCGCCGGCATGCGCGACGCGGGGCTCGCCACCCATCGCGTGGGCGAGGGCTATGCCGGGCACGACGGCTGGACCGGCGTCGACGCCGACTGGGTGACGCGCGCCGCCCATGCTCCGTTGATCGTGTCGGCACCCGGCATGGCCGCGCTGTCGATCGCACATGTGTATCACCGCCCGATCCTGCTCGTGCAGTCCGATCAGCCCGAGCAGGCGAGCAACGCCACGCGCGCCGCGCAACTGCAACTCGTGCATCGCGTCGTCACGTGGCGCGGCGACGCGGCCGCGTTCCGGCGGGAAGTCGGGCAGGCTGCAGCCGAACTGATGCGCCATCCCGGTACGCGGGCAGGGACGATCGCCGGCCGCGAGCATGCACGTGCGCGCGTCGACGCATGGACGTCACGCCTTCTCGCGTTGTGTCCGCATGCGAAGGTGGCCGATAGGGAGACGCGATGCGAGGCGCCGGCACCACGATGAATTCGCTGTCGCTTCGTGACGATCGCCGGCCCGACATCCGGCAGATGCTGGCCGCGACGTTCGGCATGGCAGCCGGCCTCGCGATCTTCTTTCTGCTGGAGCGTAGCGTCACGCCGCGCTACGTGTTTGCCACGTCGATCGATGCGCGGATTCCGTTCATCGCGTGGTCGTGGCTCGTCTATGTCGGCTTCTTCCCGTTCGTGATTGCGCTTGCTGCGTATGCGCGGCCGCCCGCATTCGCCGCGTTCAAGGAGGCCGTGCTGATCGCGTTCGTGCTCGGTATCGTGTGTTTCCTGCTGTTTCCGGAGGCCGTGCCGCGGCCCGACGTCGCGGAGATCGGCAACACGTTCGTGCGTCACCGTCTCGCGCGCATGTGGCAGCTCGATCTCGCGGCCAATGGTTTTCCGAGCCTGCATGTCGCGGTGACGTGCCTTGCCTGCCGGATGCTGGTGGACCGGCGACGGCTCGTGACCGTGGCGGTCGGCCTGCTGATCTGCACGTCGACGCTGACGCTCAAGCAGCATACGGTGGCCGATGTGCTGGGCGGCGTGGCACTCGCGATGGTCAGTGCGCTGTGGGTCGAGCGGCGATCGCTGCGCGGGAGGCTCGCGTGACGGATACCCGTGTTCACCAAGCCGGGCCGAATGCGGGGCTTGCGCGGTTCGTGCCCGATCCGGCGTTGTTTCGCGTGAGCGCCTCGCGCGTCGGCGCAGCGCTGGCAGGTGACTGGCTGATGATTGCCGCCGCGTTCGCGGTTGCGATCGCGTTTGCGCATCCGCTCGTGTACGCGTTGGCAGCGATCGTGATCGCGCGCAGCCAGCTTGCGCTCGCGGTCATGATGCACGAAGGTGCGCACGGTTTGCTGGCGCGGAACCGGCGCGTCAACGACGCGCTGGGCCAAGTGTTCGCGGCCGGCCCGCTGTGGTTGTCGCTGCGGACGTATCGTGCCGGCCATCTGAAACACCATCGCGCACCGATGGAGCCGGACGATCCCGTAGCGCTGCTGTTCGGCGTGCACGACTATCCGGTGACGCGCGGGCGGCTGATCGGCCGCCTGCTCGCGTATGCATGCGGGATCGGTTACGTGACGAGCGTCGTGAAGCTCGCCCGCGGCGAGTTTGCGCATGCAATGCCGAAGGTCGGGAAGTCGCGTGCGTACGCCGCGTGGGAAGTCGCGTCGATGCTGGCCGGCAACGGTGTGCTGTTCGGCGCGCTCGCATGGGCTGGGCATCCGCTGCTGTACGTCACGTTGTGGATCGTGCCGTCCGTCACGCTGCTGCCGCTCGCCGGGCAGGTGCGCGCGATCTTCGAGCATGCGGGGCTGCCGGCCTGTGCCGACCAGAGCCGCAACGCGCGCACGATCGTCCGGCGTTCGTGGCAGACGTTCCTGTTCGGCCCGCACGCGATTCATTTTCATATCGAACATCACCTGTTCGCGCGGATGCCGTTCCATCACCTGCCAGTCGTGCATCGGCAGCTTGCGCAGCGGCAGTTGCTGCCCGACGGCAATCTGTACACGGGATATGGTGACGTACTGCGCAACGTGAGCGTGCGCTGATGCACGGGCGGGGCACGGTGCGTGCCCTGTCCGGTCGCGGAGTCGGGAGGGTGCAGCTGAGTGTGTTGCAGACATCACCGGGATGCCGCGGCGATACGGATGCGACAGACGCAAAAAAGCCTCCACTTGGGAGGCTTTAATTTGCACTATCAAAGATAGTTGGTAGGGTGGGAGGGACTCGAACCCTCGACTCTCTGATTAAAAGTCAGATACTCTAACCAACTGAGTTACCACCCCACGTTCTTGAAACTTGTCAGCCCGTTGCGCTAACAACTCGCCCAACGACCTAAAGAGCAAAAAATTATAGCGGCGAATTTCAGGTCAGTCAACAACCTGGCACGCTAATTTATTTGATGCTCTCGATCTTGCCCTGCGCGGTCTGCGCAGCGTTCGACCCGGCGTACTGCGACACGACCTGCTCGAACGTCTTCTTCGCGGCCGCCTTCTGGCCTTGCTCGAGCTGGTTCGTACCGATTGCGACGAGCGCGTCGGCCGCGCGCGGATGCTGCGGATACTTGCTCACGACCGTTTGCCACGTCGCGGTCGAGCCGCGATAGTCGCGCAGCGCGTATTGCGCATTGCCGAGCCAGTACTGCGCGGTCGGCTGGTACGGGCTCTGCGGATACTTCGCGATGAAGCTGCGGAACGATGCCGCGGCCGCCTTGAAGTTGCCGTTGCGGAACTGCTGCTGCGCCGCATTGAGCGCATCCGTTTCACCCGGCTGCACGGTGCCTTCGACACCATCGATCGTCGCCTGCTGCGGCTCGAACTTCTTGAGTCGCGTGTCGAGATCCTGGTAGTACTCCTTCTGCTGCCGTTCGAGCGTCGTCAGCCGGTTCGTCAGGTCCTCATTCTCGCCGCGCAGCGTCGCGACCTGCTGGTTCAGCTGGTCGAGACGGCCGGATTGGTCGAGGATCGTACGCTGGGCGGCGGACAACTGGCTCGCCAGGTTGTCGGTTTTGCTGCGCAGATCGAGCACGGCGCGGCGCGCTTCGTTGTCGTCGAACACGCCGGCGTGCGCCGGCGCGGCCGACCACGCCGCGCCGACGACGCAGAATGCTGCGGCAACGCGCAGCCAGGTTACACAGTGCGTCATACGGCAACTCTTCCGTTACTTACTGCTGGTAGACGAGGTCGGCGCGACGGTTCTGCGCCCACGATGCTTCGTCGTGGCCCGATGCTTGCGGCTTTTCCTTGCCGAGGCTCACGGCTTCCATCTGCGAGTCGTTCACGCCGAGCAGTGCCATCGCGCGGCGGACAGCTTCCGCACGCTTCTGGCCCAGCGCGAGGTTGTACTCGCTCGTGCCGCGTTCGTCGGTGTTGCCCTGGATCAGCACGTGACGCTGCGGGTGGCTCTTCAGGTACTGAGCGTGCTGCTGCATCAGCGGCTGGTACTCGTCCTTCACCGAATAGCTGTCGAAGTCGAAGTAGATGCTGCGCTTCGCGAGCGGGCTGTTCGGATCGTTCAGCGGATCGACGTTCACTTGCGCGACGTTGTCGGCACTCGGCTGCGTGCTCACCGCACCAGCGTTGGCCTTGTCGTCGAGCTTCACGCCCGACTTACACGCTGCGAGCGCGCTGATCATCATCACGGCCAGGGCCAGACGAGCTTTATTCGACATCATGGTTACTCTCCTTGTGGTCATTGCATGAAGGGCCCCCACGACGGCTCGCGAACGGAGCCGCCCTGGACGGACAGGATCTGAGGCGGCGCGCTGCCGTCGGAGGGCACAGCTGCCAGCACGTTGCGACCACCCGACTGGGTCGCGTAGAGAAGGTACTGGCCGTTTGCCGCGAAGCTCGGCGATTCGTCACGATTGGTATTCGTGATCGCGTTCGCCGCGCCGGTTTGCAGATCCTGAACGTACAGCTTGAAGCCCCCACCCGTGCGGGAGATGTAAGCGAGCAGCTTGCCGTCCGGGCTGATGCGCGGGCTCGTATTGTAGCTGCCGGTGAAGGTCACGCGTTGCGCCGCGCCGGCGCTTTCACCCTGCGCGGGCATCCGGTAGATCTGCGGCGCACCGCCGCGATCGCTCGTGAAGTAGATCCAGCGGCCATCCGGCGAGTAGTACGGCTCGGTGTCGATCGAGCTGCTCTGCGTGAGACGACGCAGGCCGCCGCCGTTCGCATTGACCGTATAGATTTGCGTATTGCCCGTCAGCGACAGCGCGACGGCGAGCGTGTTGCTGTCCGGCGACCACGCCGGCGCGCTGTTGTTGCCCTTCTGGTCGGAGACCATGTAGCGGCGGCCGGTCGGCAGGTCGTGGATGTAGACGATCGGCTTCTTGCGCTCGAACGACACGTACGCGACCTTCGTGCCGCTCGGCGACCATGCCGGCGAGATGATCGGCTCGGTGCTCGACAGCGCGATGCGCGCGTTCTGGCCGTCCGAATCCGAGATCTGCAGCTGGTAGCGGTTGCCCGTCTTGATCACATACGACAGGCGGGTGGCGAACACGCCGCGCACGCCGAGCAGTTTCTGGTAGATGTAGTCGGCGATCTTGTGGCCGGCCGTGCGCAGCGTCGTGTCGGTGGCCGTCAGCGACAGGCCGCCGAGGCTTTGCTGCTTCACGGTGTCGTACAGGATGAAATTCACCTTGTACTGGCCGTTCGCCTCGCGGTTCACGCTGCCGGCGACGAACGCGTTCGCGCCCTTGGCCTTCCATGCGCCGAGATCCACCGAAGCGGTCTCGGGCACGGGCGTGCTGCCCGCATCGATGTTGGTGAATTTGCCGCTGCGCGCGAGATCCGCGCGGACGATCGACGTGACCTGCTGCGGCAGGCCTGCCTCGTTCGCGAAGTTCGCGGTGGCGATGGGGAACTGGGTCGAACCGACGCCGGTGATCAACACGTTGACCTGCGCGTTAGCGGCGCCGCCGGCCGCAATCAGACACGAGGCCACGAGTGCCCTGAAACCTAGTTTCGTCATCAATCTCATGCTTCTGCTTCCCATGTGACTTGGATCGCTGCGCAACCGCAGAGACAGTAAAAATACCCGATTCGTTCCCGTCCGGTAGCGACGCACGGAGTGTAAGCGCATTTGCGCTCACTCCGCCGCCTTGAAGGTAATCGTAATGCTGGACGGCGTATGACCGTCAGTATCGGGCGGTAACGGAACCGACGCCTGGATCGCATTGACGACCGCCTGATCCCACCCCGAATTGCCGCTCGGCCGCGAGACCGACACGCTCAGCAGGTCGCCCGAAGGCGTACAGCGGATCTTGACGATCGTCGTGAGCCCCGCACGCTCGCCGCCCCAGACGATGTTCGGCTTCACGCGGCGGCGCACCTTGTCGGCATAGCCGGGCGACGCGGCATTGCCGCCGGAACCCGTACCGGTGCCGCTTTTTGCGAGCCCTTGGCCGCCGCCTTCGCCGGCACCCGCCAGGCCCTGCATCTGCGCGAGTCGCGCATTCCGTTCCCGGTCGAGCTTCGCCTTCGCCGCCGCATCGGCCTTCGCGTGCGCAGCCGCTTCGGCCTTCGCCTTCGCCTGGGCTTCCGCCTTCGCCTTCGCGGCCGCGTCAGCCTTGGCCTTCGCCGCCTCCTGGGCTTCCAGCTGCGCCTGCTTCTGTTGCTGCTGTTTCTGCTGCTGGGCCTTCTGCTGTTCGAGCTTCTGCTGCTCCACGAGCTGTTGTTGCTTGAGCTTGTCCGCCTGCTTCTGCTTTTCGCGTTCGGCGGCCTTCTGCGCGGCGAGTGCGGCGGCCTGCTGGGCCGCGAGCTGCTCGCGCCGGGCTTCTTCCTGCTGGGCCTTCAACTGCTGCGCGCGGCGCTGCTGCTCGAGCAGCGCTTCGCGCGCGGCCGCTTCCTGCTGTCGTTTCTTCTGCTGCAGCGCGATGTCCGCCTGCTCGTCCCGGACCGGGGGAGGGGGCGGTGCGAGCTTCGCGGGCGGCGTGGGCGTGACGACGGGGCGCGGCGCGGGGACGTCGGGCACCTCGGTCCACAGCTCGGCTTCGGCGCCGGCCGGCGTGCTGTTCTGCCACTGCACGCCGTGATAGAGGAACAGCGCGAGCAGCACGTGTATCAGCGCGGCAAGCGCGAACGCGCGCCAGGTGCCTCGCTCGCGAGGCGGCCGATACGGGTACGCGTTGCTGCGCGGGGATTGCTGCCGGTTCATTGCGATTTGACGAGGAGGCCGACGCGCTTGACGCCGCGCGCCTTCAGATCCGACATCACGGTCATGACCGCATCGTACTGCACGGTCTTGTCGGCCGCGATCACGACCGGCTGGTCGGGATGGTCGGCCTGCCGGGCCGACATGAAGCTGTCGAGCTCGGCCTTGGTCATCGTGTCTTCCTGCGTCGCGCCGGAGTCGCCCTTGTACTTGACGCTCATCGTGCGATCGGCCTTGATGTTGACGACGACGGGCGGCGTCTGTTCCTGCGGCGCCGCATTGCCGACGGTCGGCAGATTGATGATCGACGGGGCCACGAGCGGTGCCGTGACCATGAAGATCACGAGCAGCACCAGCATCACGTCGATGTACGGCACGACGTTGATGTCGGCCATCGCGCGGCGCGAGCGGCCGCCGCGCATGCTGGATCGAATGGGACTTCCTGCCATGGCGTGCTCCTTACTGGGCCTGACGCTGCAGGATGTTCGAGAACTCTTCGATGAAGGTCTCGAAGCGGATCGCGAGGCGGTCGATGTCGTGCGCGTAGCGGTTGTACGCGACCACCGCCGGAATCGCGGCGAACAGGCCGATCGCGGTGGCGACGAGCGCCTCGGCGATGCCCGGCGCGACGTTCGCGAGCGTGGCCTGCTGCACGTTCGCGAGGCCGCGGAACGAATTCATGATCCCCCACACGGTGCCGAACAGACCGATGTACGGGCTGACCGAGCCGACCGACGCGAGGAACGCGAGGTTCGCTTCGAGCACGTCCATTTCGCGCTGGAACGACGCGCGCATCGCGCGGCGCGCACCGTCGAGCACGAGGCCCGGGTCGGTGAGGCGCTTTTCCTTCGCCTTCAGGAATTCACGCATCCCCGATTCGAAGATCCGCTCGAGCGCGCCGATCGTGTGGCGGTTGTTGGCCGCGCTCTGATACAGCGCCTGCAGGTCGCCGCCCGACCAGAAATCCCGTTCGAAGCGTTCGGTCTGCGCGCGTGCGCGGCGAATCGCGAACCACTTGCGGAAAATGAAGGTCCACGACATCAGCGACAGCAGCAACAGCAGCCCCATCACGGCCTGGGCCAGCACGCTCGCATTGAGGACGAGGGAAATGATCGACAGGTCTTGAGAAGTGTTCATAGAGGTTTGAGTAACGTCCCATCGGGGGTGCCCGGCGAGGGGCGCACGGCATGCGTGCGGCGCGGCGCGCCGGTCAGGCCTGGCGCCGAACCTTGCTTAGTATCGATTCAGGAAGGCAAGTTCATAGGCTTTGTCTAAACGGGGCTCATGCGAGCTTCGTTGACAGTACAGTTTGCCCGGCATCGGTGACGGGCCCGCGTTGCAGCGCGTCGAGCACGACCGGCGGGATCGCCGCGGGCCGGATGCCGGTGCGGTCAACGCAGCCGAGGCGAATGTGTCCGGTGACGAGCAGCGTGTCGCCACGCCAGGCTTCCTGCGTGAATTCCACCGATGCGCGGCCGATGCGGCCGGGCCGGCTCGTGACCGTCAGCGCGTCGTCGAGTCGCGCCGGCGCGCGGTAGTCGAGCGACGTGCTGCGGACGATGAAGATCGCGCCCGTGTCGTCGGCGAGCCGACGCTGGTCGATGCCGCACGCGCGCAGCCATTCGGTGCGGGCGCGTTCGAAGAATTTCAGGTAGTTGGCATAGAAGACGATGCCGCCTGCGTCGGTATCCTCGTAGTACACGCGTACCGGCCAGGTGAAGCCGGAGGGCGCGTCCGGGGAGCGGGTAGGCTGAGTCATGGCGCGCATTCTACCGGAAGGGCAAGGCCGGATTCGTAACCGATTCGTAACGGAATGTAGTACGTCGCAGCACGCCGCGGGCCGGCTTCAGCCGTGCCCGCGGCGGCGCTCGGACAGGTCAGCCGCGATGGATCGCGAGGCCGGCCGGCGCCTGGGCGACCGGCATCATCTCGATCGTGTTGATGTTGACGTGCGCGGGGCGCGTCGCGATCCAGTAGATCGTGTCGGCGATGTCCTCGGCCGTGAGCGGCTGAACGTTCTGGTAGACGTTGGCCGCCTTCGCATCGTCCCCACGGAAGCGGACGTTCGAAAACTCCGTGCCGCCGCACAGGCCCGGCTCGATGTCCGTCACGCGCAACGGTGTGCCGATCAGATCGGCGCGCAGGTTCAGGCTGAATTGTCTGACGAAAGCCTTGGTTGCGCCGTATACGTTTCCGCCCGGATACGGATAGGTGCCGGCCACCGAGCCGAGATTGAAGATGTGGCCGCGGCCTCGCGCGATCATTCCGGGCAGCAACGCGTGCGTGACGGTCACGAGGCCCGAGCAGTTCGTGTCGATCATGGTCTGCCACTCGTCGAGGCTCGCCTTGTGCGCCGGCTCGACGCCGAGCGCGAGGCCGGCGTTGTTGACGAGCACGTCGAGCGCGGCGAATTCGGCGGGAAGCGCGGCCGGCACGGCTTCGACGGCTGCGCGGTCGCGCACGTCGAGCTCGAACGGCAGCAGCGCGTCGCCGAGTTCGGCCGCGAGCGCATCGAGGCGATCCTTGCGGCGCGCGGTTGCGACGACGCGGTGGCCGCCCTTGACGAAGGCTCGGGCGATGGCGGCGCCGAAGCCGGCGGACGCGCCTGTGACGAACACGATCATTGCTGCTCCTGGTCGGTAACAAAGTAGCGGATAGTATCGCGCAAGCGTACTGAGATTGCCGCACCGCGGCAAGGCGCCAACGCATGGCGGCACGGGTGCGCGGAGTCCGGCCCTTATTATTTCGGGGCCGCTGGCGTGCGGTTGCCTATTCATGACGCATCCAATACACTAACGCGCTCATCACCCCTGCGTGACTGGCGATAGAACCCTTCGGGTTCAAGGTGGAGCATCCCACCGTGAAGCGCGGGGCGCCGTTTTTGCCGTTCGCCTGGGCAGCCGTTGTGCGCCGTTGCGTGCATCGCCGGTGGCTGTCCTGCCTCGCGTCATACGGATTCTTCCGCCACGTCGAGCTGGTCCCGCCAGCAACGCAATGTACTCGGCCGCACCGGTCAACCTGTACACACTTAACGGAAACCGTATGTTTGACAGAGCCCAAAGCACCATCGCGAACGTCGATCCCGAACTCTTTGCTGCGATCGAGCAGGAAAACCGTCGCCAGGAAGATCACATCGAGCTGATCGCGTCGGAAAACTACACGAGCCCGGCCGTGATGGCCGCGCAGGGCTCGCAGCTCACGAACAAGTACGCGGAAGGTTATCCGGGCAAGCGCTACTACGGCGGCTGTGAATACGTCGACGTGGTCGAGCAGCTGGCGATCGACCGTGTGAAGCAGCTGTTCGGCGCGGAAGCCGCGAACGTGCAGCCGAACTCGGGTTCGCAGGCGAACCAGGGCGTGTTCTTCGCGATGCTCAAGCCGGGCGACACGATCATGGGCATGAGCCTCGCGCACGGTGGTCACCTGACGCACGGCTCGCCGGTGAACATGTCGGGCAAGTGGTTCAACGTGGTGAGCTACGGGCTGAACGAGCAGGAAGACATCGACTACGACGCCGCCGAGCAGCTCGCGCAGGAACACAAGCCGAAGCTGATCGTCGCGGGCGCATCGGCGTTCGCGCTGAAGATCGACTTCGAGCGTCTGGCGAAGATCGCGAAGTCGGTCGGTGCGTACCTGATGGTCGACATGGCGCACTACGCGGGCCTGATCGCGGCGGGCGTGTATCCGAACCCGGTGCCGCACGCCGACTTCGTGACGACGACGACGCACAAGAGCCTGCGCGGCCCGCGCGGCGGCGTGATCCTGATGAAGTCGGAATACGAGAAGCCGATCAACTCGGCGATCTTCCCGGGCATCCAGGGCGGCCCGCTGATGCACGTGATCGCGGCGAAGGCCGTGGCGTTCAAGGAAGCGCTGTCGCCGGAATTCAAGGCGTACCAGGAAAAGGTGGTCGAGAACGCGCGCGTGCTGGCTGAAACGCTGGTCAAGCGCGGGCTGCGGATCGTGTCGGGCCGCACCGAAAGCCACGTGATGCTGGTGGACCTGCGCGCGAAGAACATCACGGGCAAGGCGGCGGAAGCGGCGCTGGGCGCTGCGCACATCACGGTGAACAAGAACGCGATCCCGAACGATCCGGAAAAGCCGTTCGTGACGAGCGGCATCCGCCTGGGTTCGCCGGCGATGACGACGCGCGGCTTCGGCCCGGCGGAAGCGGAACTGGTCGGCAACCTGATCGCCGACGTGCTCGAGAACCCGGAAGATGCGGCGACGATCGAGCGCGTGCGCACGCAAGTGGCCGAGCTGACCAAGCGTTTCCCGGTCTATCGCTGATCCCGCATGCGCTGCCCGTTCTGCCGGCATGAAGACACGCAGGTCGTCGACTCGCGCGTGTCCGAAGATGGCGCCGCGATTCGCCGGCGCCGTCGCTGCTCGGCTTGCGACAAGCGCTTCACGACGTACGAGCGGGTCGAGCTGAACCTGCCGGCCGTCGTGAAGAAGGACGGCAGCCGCACGGAATTCGACCGTCGCAAGATCGTCGCCAGCATGCAACTCGCGCTGCGCAAGCGGCCGGTTGCGGCTGACGCGATCGACGCGGCGGTCGCCCGCATCGAATATCAACTGCTCGCTACCGGCGAGCGGGAAGTGCGTAGCGAGAAGCTCGGCGAACTCGTGATGAACGAGTTGCGTGGCCTCGATACGATCGCTTATGTCCGTTTCGCATCGGTTTACCGCCGGTTCGAGGACGTCTCCGAATTTGCCGACGTGATCGAAGAGTTCCGTCGCGCGTCCCCCTCCAAGCCTTCGCGTAAGCGCTGACGCGCTGCGTCCGTTCATTGTCTTCTCCGTGGGTTCGATTCGCGCCGATTGTGTCGGTCGCGATCGCATGTCGCCAGTCGGCCGTTCGGCCAATGGCGCGCGTCCGCTCGCGTCGCTACAGTCGTCGCATCACGTTGACGGAGGGCGATGGCGATGGAACTGCACCGGCAGGTCGTCGAAAAAAGCATGCGCTGCTGCGGCGGCTTCACGCTCGTCGAGCTGATGGTCGCGATCGCGCTGGCCGCGTCGATCGGACTGTTCGCAGCACCCGCATTCAATCAATGGCACATGCGCGAACGGGTGGATGCGCGCTCGCGCGCGCTAGTCGGTGCGCTGTCGTTCGCACGCACCGAGGCGACGCGTCTCGGCGTGCGCGTCACGCTGTGCCGAGCCGGGCGCGACGGCGACTGCATGCGCTCCGGCGAGCGCTGCGACCCCGCGGAATGGTCGTGCGGCTGGATTGTCAGCGGGCAGTTCGACGGACAGTCGCGCGTGCTGCGGCGTTATCCGCGCGATGCCGACATCGCCGTCGCGGGCATCGCGCACGATCTGGCGTTCGCGCCGCCGGCCGGGCAGGTGATCGGCGGGATCCGGCGCTTCGAATTGCGTCCGCAGCGCATGCTGTCCGGCGACGACGCACGCGTGTCGCGTTGTATCCGGATCGCGGCGGGCGGCCGGGCGCGCGTCGCCGCCGGGCGTTGCGAGGCGGCATGAAGCGCGTGCGCCGGTCGATGCGCGGCACGTCGCTGCTCGAAGCGGTGCTGGCCGTCGCGCTGCTCGCGGTCGTGATGCTGGCCGTGGCCGGCAGCCAGCTTGCGATGACGCGCGCGCAGCGGGCGACGATCTGGCGTGAACGCGCGCTGTGGCTCGCCGATGCACGTATCGAGCGCCGGCACGCAGCGGCAGGCGCCGACGACGGCATCGCGGCGCTCGCGGCCGCATCGTTGCCGGGCGGTGCGATGACGCTCGACCATGGGCCGGGCGGTGTCCGCTACATGATTGTCGGCTGGCACGGTGCGGGCGCGGCGGTATCGACGCGATGCGAAGGCGCGGGGGCAACGGTGAAGCCGCCGTCGTGTGTGCGGATTCCGTTTCGGGAGGTCGAGGTCGATGCCGTTGAACGCTGATCGGCGCTGCCGTGCGCATACGCTGCTTGAAGTGCTGATCGCGATGATCGTCGGTCTGCTTGTGCTTGCCGCCGCCGGTGCGCTGTATCACGCGCAGCGCGTCGCGCAGCGGCGGGCGGAAGACGGATTCCGGATGCGCGATGCGGCCGCGACCGCACTGATGCTGATCGGCCAGCAGATCCAGATGGCCGGGTTTCGGCCGCTCGATGTCGAAGGCGCGTCGTCGTTGCCGCCGCTGTTCGGCTGTTCGGCTGTTCAGCGGGCCGCGTGCGAGGCGATGGCGCGCAGGTGCGCTGCGAACCCGTGCGCGCGGCGTCGGATGCGGTGCTGGTCCGGTATGTCGGCGATCCCGTATCGACGTGGCCGACCAGCAGCGCACAGGTGTCGGATTGTCTCGGTCAGGGTGTCGGCGCCCCGGGTGAGCGGCCACTCGTGGAAAACCGTTTCGACGCACATGTCAGCCCGTCGACGGGCGAGCCCGAACTGTACTGCGAGGGAAGCGGGCGTCCGGGCACGCCGCAACCCGTCGTGTCCGGGATCGACCAGCTGCGCGTGCGTTACCTGCGTCGCGACGGCGCGCAGTTCATCGACGCGCAGGCGATGGGCGCTGACGGCTGGCGCGATGTCGTCGCCGTGCAGGTGTGCGTGCGGGCGCGTGGCGAACCGATGCCCGAGGCCGCGCGTCATGTCGATTGCGACGGCCGCACGGTGGTTGCGCCGGAGGGTCGCGCGCATCTGGTGCTGCATCGAATCGTCGCGGTGCGGAATTCCGCGGACGCATTCGCCGATCCTGTTCGTGACGCGGCAACGGCCCACGAGGCGTTGCGATGATTCACGCAAACGGGTTCATCGGTGACCTTGCGATGCGAATCGCGGCTGGACGTGCGCGAAGGCACGCCCTGGCACCCTGCGACATGCAGCTCGCGGCGGAGGCGCCATGTTGAGCGGCGGAGCGACGCGAGCCCGCGTTCCGTCCGCGACTCGAAGCTGGCGTCGCGACGCGGGCCTCGCGCTGCCTGCCGTGATCGCGGTCGGTGCGGCGGTCGCCGCGCTGACCGGCACGTGGTTCGAATCCGCACTCACGGAATCGCGCCGCACGCGTGCGTTGTCCGACCGGCTGATTGCATTCCACGCGGCCGATGCGGCATTGGCGGCCTGCACCGCGCGATTGCTGCACGGCGGGGCGCCGTACCTGGACGAACCCGCATCATCCGCCGAGCCGGATGCATGGCGACGCACGCCCGCGCTGGGTGCCGCCGAAGCGTTCGCCCCGTTCGCGTCCTGGCCGATGGCCGCGCAGCCGTCGCGTTGCCTGATCGAAGCCTGGCGAGGCGTCGGTCCGCAACATAGTCGTGCGTACCTCGTCACCGCGCGCGGCGTCGGCGGCCATGCGTCGAGCGTGGTCTGGCTGCAGAGCCAGGTCGCGCTGCGCGACGGACGCATCGTTGCGCAGCGCTGGCGTCGCGTCGCGGCGGTGCATCGATGAAAGGGCCTGCGCTGAAGCGTCGAGCGGCGGCGTTCACGTTGCTCGAACTGATGATCGTGCTCGCGATCGTCGCCGTACTCGCCGGGTGGGGTATTCCGTCGTATCGCGAGCATGTCGCGCGCATGCATCGCGCATCCGCGGTGGCCGCGCTGTACCGTGCGGCTCAATATCTCGAAATGCTTGATGGCCCACCGCCGCAGAGTTTGCCGGACGCCTATGCGCAGGCGCCGCCGGACGGGGCGGCGGTCTATCGCGTCGCGCTGCGGCGATCGGTCGGCGACGATGCAGCGGTCGTCTATGAACTCGTCGCGAGCCCGCTCGATGCGGGCCCGATGCGCGACGACGCGTGCGGCGCATTCACGCTGCGTTCGGACGGGACGAAAGGCAATGCGGGATCGATTGACGGCGAGGCCGATGCGCAGGCGCGCACATGCTGGGGCGTGCGTTGATCACACCGCCGCCGCCGCCGCCGTCGCCGTCTGGCTGCTGCTGCCGCCGCGGCAACCGCTGGAAGGCGCGCGGAAAACGCGCAACGGCCCAGGGCCGTGCGCGTTTGTCGTTACGAATCAGTCGTCGTTGACAGCTGTTGCGCGCTCGTCGCGCGACTGCTTCCAGATCCGGTAGACCTCCCACGCGGCGAAGCCGACGGTGCCCCACTTCAGCGCGGGGCCCGCGCTCGCGCGCAGAAGCGAGCGGATGGGTTTGGCCAGCACGAGCGATGCGAGCGAACTCAACATCGGATACTGGTTCACGAGGTGACCGAGGCTCGCGTTCAGGTTCTTGGCGGACTGGCCGAACGTGCCGCCCGACAGGCCGGGAATGAACATCTTGAGCCAGCTGAAGCGCGTGACGGCGTGGCGCACGTCGGCGGCGGCTTCGGCAAGCTCGAGCCGCTCGACCTCGGAGCGCAGGATCAGCAGTTCCTTGCGCAGCGCACGGTGCTGCGACGCGCTCCAGTGCGATCGCGACGAATGGGGGCGGGGGGAATGGCCCGTGACGTTCTGGCTCATGGCGCGTCGGCGAAGTAGGTGAGAGGGGCGAACACGACTGCGTTCACGACTTGCCGCGGAAAATCTCGCGGTCTTTCTCGAGCTCGGCGAGCGTGGACTCGAACACGGTCGGCGCTTCGCGCAGGCCCGAGCGCGCCTTCAGCCCACACGCGAGGGCGGCGATCGTGTACAGCGCGGTAATGCCCGCGAGCGACTGCCAGCGATAGGTGTCCCAGAACGCGATCGCGACGAGCACGGTCAGGCTGATCAGCGCCATCGTCGCGAGCATCATGGCCGCGAGCCCGAGGAACAGCACGCCCATCAGGCGTTCCTTTTCCTCGGCGAGTTCGATGCCGACCAGTTCGAGGCGCGTTTGCAGCAGGCCGATCGCTGAGCCGACGAGGCGGCGCAGCGGTCCCTGGCCGGACGGCTGCGGGTGAGTGTCTGTCGTCATGGATAAGGCGCTTGCGCGCGCAGTAAGCGGCTAGGTCAAAGCCGGCCGGTGGCGAACCACCGGCAGCTTCGGCACCCATGCGCCGCACCGTGCGGCACATGGGTCGGAACGGCGCTGAGCGCGTTACTTGCGGTTGATCAGCAGACCGATCAGCACGCCCACGCCGGCGGCGACACCGATCGAGGTCCACGGATGCTCATGCACGTAATCGTCGGTCGCGCGGGCCGCCTTCTTGCCCTTCTCGACCACCACGACCTGAACGTCGGTTGCCTTTTCCTTGGCCTGCTTCAGACGCGACATGGCTTTCTCGCGCAGTTCGGCCGCACGGTCGCCCGTGCTGCTCGCAGCTTGCTTGAGCAGATCCTCGGCGTCCGCGAGAACGGTTTTGATATCCGACATCAGTTTCTCCTTGTTGATTTCCGACATTGCAACTCCCTTCATGCTGTCATGCTGCAGGTTCACATCGTAACGAAACCCCTGCCTGCTGGCGAGCCGGGAACACACGGCGGTGGTGCGATACCGCATGTTAAACGACTCGTAATCTTCAACAGAGCCGCAAACCGTGCAAAAAGTTCTATCGCCGCCGTCAGGCCTGCTTCGACGCAGGGTAAAAATGACAAAAAAGTATGAATATCAAACGGAATAATCGTTCGCACGGCCCATTGCTTCCCGTAAGCTGATGGACTGTCCCGCGCCATCCAGCGCGCGGTTTCAACCAGCATCGTTCGAGGAGGCAACATCATGAGTCTGCGTCTTGGTGACATCGCACCGGATTTCGAGCAGGAAACGAGCCTGGGCCCGATCAAGTTTCATGAGTGGCTCGGCAACAGCTGGGGCGTCCTGTTCTCGCACCCGGCCGACTACACGCCGGTGTGCACGACTGAGCTCGGGTTGACCTCGAAGCTGAAGGGCGAATTCGAGAAACGCAACGTGAAGGTGATCGCGCTGTCGGTCGACGACGTCGAATCGCACAAAGGCTGGATCAACGACATCAACGAAACGCAGTCGACGGTCGTCGGTTTCCCGATCATTGCCGACTCGGACCGCAAGGTCTCGCAACTGTACGACATGATCCATCCGAACGCGAACGAAACGCTGACGGTACGCTCGCTGTTCGTGATCGACCCGAACAAGAAGGTGCGGCTCATCATCACCTATCCGGCCAGCACCGGGCGCAACTTCGACGAAGTGCTGCGCGTGATCGATTCGCTGCAACTGACCGATAATTACAAAGTCGCGACGCCCGGCAACTGGAAGGACGGCGACGACGTCGTGATCGTGCCGTCGCTGCAGGATCCGGAAGAACTGAAGAAACGCTTCCCGAAGGGCTTCAACGCAGTGCGTCCATACCTGCGCCTCACGCCGCAGCCGAACAAGTAAGCATCGGCTGACGCCTCGGGCGCGCGTGACGCACGCGCGCACCGATGAAAACGGCCCGCCCGGCAGCGATGCCGGGCGGGCCGTGTCATTTCAGCGCACGCGGCGCCCGGGCGCCGCGAGCTCCGCGAGATTGATCAGAAGAATGCCTGGATGCCCGTCTGCGCGCGGCCGAGTATCAGCGCGTGGATGTCGTGCGTGCCTTCGTACGTGTTGACCACCTCGAGGTTCACGAGGTGGCGCGCGACGCCGAATTCGTCCGAGATGCCGTTGCCGCCGAGCATGTCGCGCGCGAGCCGCGCGATGTCGAGCGACTTGCCGCACGAGTTGCGCTTCATGATCGACGTGATCTCGACGGCCGCCGTGCCTTCGTCCTTCATCCGGCCGAGACGCAGCACGCCCTGCAGGCCGAGCGTGATTTCGGTCTGCATGTCGGCGAGCTTCTTCTGGATCAGCTGGTTCGCGGCGAGCGGCCGGCCGAACTGCTGGCGGTCGAGCACGTACTGGCGTGCGGTGTGCCAGCAGGATTCGGCCGCGCCGAGCGCGCCCCACGCGATCCCGTAGCGTGCCGAGTTCAGGCACGTGAACGGCCCGCGCAGGCCGCTGACGTTCGGCAGCAGGTTCTCTTCGGGCACGAACACTTCGTCGAGCACGATCTCGCCGGTGATCGACGCGCGCAGCCCGACCTTGCCGTGGATCGCCGGCGCCGACAAACCCTTCCAGCCCTTCTCGAGGATGAAGCCGCGGATCGCGTCCTTGCCGTTTTCTTCCAGCTTCGCCCACACGACGAACACGTCGGCGATCGGGGAGTTGGTGATCCACATCTTCGCGCCGGACAGCGAATAGCCGCCGGGTACCTTCTTCGCGCGCGTGACCATGCCGCCCGGATCGGAGCCGTGGTTCGGCTCGGTCAGCCCGAAGCAGCCGATCCATTCGCCGGTCGCGAGCTTCGGCAGGTATTTCTGCTTCTGCGCGTCCGAGCCGAATTCGAAGATCGGCACCATCACGAGCGACGACTGCACGGACATCATCGAGCGGTAGCCGGAGTCGACGCGCTCGACTTCGCGCGCGATCAGGCCGTAGCTGACGTAATTGAGGCCCGGGCCGCCGTATTCCTCCGGAATCGTCGGGCCGAGCAGCCCGACTTCACCCATTTCGCGGAAGATCTCGATGTCGGTGCGCTCATGCCGGAACGCCTCGGTGACGCGCGGCGCGAGCTTGTCCTGCGCGTACGCGTGCGCGGCATCGCGCACCATCCGCTCCTCTTCGGTCAGTTGCTGGTCGAGCAGCAGCGGATCGTCCCAATGAAAAGTTGCAGCGCTCATCGTGTCATCTCCTGTCGGGGCGCTTCGCCGCTTGCTCTGCCCGATGCTTCGCGGTCGGTCAGAGTCGGCAGATTCAGCGCTTGCCTGATTCCATGCTTGCGGTCGTCCCGGGTTGGCGCTTCGCCGCCTTGCCCGATGTCTAAAGTTCGCTTGACTAGAGTTCCGCTGTGCGGAACAATGTTTTGCAAAACGAACCCAGTGTAGCATCAGATGACACTTTCAACCATCGACGAAACCACGATCGACGAGCGCAAGTTCGTCGTTGCGCTCGCGCGCGGGCTCGACCTGCTGCGCGCGTTCCGGCCCGGCGAGACGATGCTCGGCAATCGCGACTTCGCGGAGCGCACCGGGCTGCCGAAGGCGACGGTGAACCGGCTCGCGTACACGCTGACCGTGCTCGGCTACCTGCGCTATGACGAAACGCTCGGAAAGTATGCGCTCGACGCCGGCGTGCTGTCGCTCGGCTACGCGCTGCTGTCCGGCTCGGGGACGATCGATCTCGCGCGGCCGCACATGCAGGCGCTCGCGCGCGAAATCGGCGCGGCCGTGTCGCTCGGCTGCCGCGACGGGCTCGACATGATCTACCTGGAGACGATCCGCAGCGAAACCGCGCTGACGCTCGGGCTCGCGCCCGGCTCGCGGCTGTCGATGCTGACGAGCTCGATGGGCCGCGCGTACCTCGCCGTGCAACCGGAGGACGTGCGCCGCGCGCTCTATGCGGACCTGCACCGGGCGGCCGGCGGCGCGGCCGACGCGGATGCGCTCGTCGCGGCCGCGCAGCTTGCGGTGGCCGAATTCTCCGAGGGCGGATGCTGCTATTCGTTTCGCGCGTGGCACATGGATGTGAACGCGGCGGCCGTGCCGTTTCGCGAGCCGCGCGAGGGGCGCTGGCTGATCCTCAGCTGCAGCGGGCCCGCATCGTCGATGGACGAGCACGTGTTCCGCACGCAGGTCGGGCCGAAGCTGAAGGCGCTCGCGCAGCGGCTCGGGCAGACGGTCTGAGTCGGGTGCCGCGAACTCGCGCGTCGCCGGGTTCTGCGGAACGGGGAAGCGCGCAGCCGCCGGTTGCACCGCGTGCGAACCGCGCTCATCATCGTTCGCCTGGTTCCCGACGACGACGAGGTTCGCGATGCCACACCCCGAAACGATGGAAGGCGGTTGCGCGTGCGGGGCGATCCGCTACCGGATCGCCGGGATGCCGGCCGACGCCGGTTTCTGCCATTGCCGGCTCTGCCAGCGCACGACGGGCGCGGCGGTCGTCGCGTCGGCATCGGTGCCGATCGACGCGTTCGAATACCTGCAGGGCGAGCCGACGGTCTATGCGTCGAGCGCGTGGGGCGAGCGGCGCTTTTGCGGCCGCTGCGGCGCGCAGCTCGAGTACCGGCTGGCCGATGCACCGACGACCGTGGAAATCAACAGTGCGACGCTCGACGAGCCGTCGCGGCTGCGGTCCGCGTGGCACGTGTGGTACGGGGATCGTTTCCCGGGCGTCGAAATCGGCGACGATCTGCCCAAGTACGATGACGGTGGAAGGGCGTAGGCGGCTGTCGGCATCGATCGCCGGCATCGCATCCCGCGCGCAAGCGCGTCCGACCTTTCCGTCTGAACGGACACGAAACCGTCAGCCAGCGCGCGACGATGCCCGTTGCCCGCGATTCCGCAGCAATACGTCATCGAGATGCGCCATCCGGCGCGGCCCCGTCGCCCGCCCGCTTCAGGCCGTGACGACCTTCGCGAACACCGGCCCCTGCATGAACCGCACGTCGTGCTGGCGCAGCAGTTCGCACTGCGTCTCGTCGACGACACCATCGAAAATCAGCGGAATCCGCACGCGCTGCGCATACGCGACCAGCGCCTTCACCATCCCGTCGCGCAGCGCGATGCCCGCATCCATCTTGATGTAGTCCGGCCGCGCCATGTCCGATTCGACCGCGAGGATCCGGCCCGGGTCGGGCAGCTTGTCCGCGACCTTGAAGCCGTGATGCTGGTAGCTGCGCGTCAGGTAGCCGAGGAAGGTCTTGTGCGCGACCGCGACCGCAGGCAGCTCGATCACGATCCGCTCCGTCGGTAGCCCGAAGCGCTGCAGCACCGACGAGAAATGCTTGCCGTGGTCGTACTTCACGCTCTTGAGCAGCCGCTCGTGCACGCGCAGGAACAGCAGCCCGTGGCGTTGCGCGCCGAAGAAGTTGATCGCGTGCAGCGCGCGCGACAGCCGGTCGATGGCCACGAGCGCCTGGTCGTCGACGGCCGAATCGACCGGGTCGTGCGGGGCGCCCGTGACCAGCGTGACGGCCTGGAAGCCGAGCTCGTCGCCGTAGCGCTCGATCGCATCCGTGAACGATGTCGACTGCGGTGCGCCGGGCATCGTCACGTCGTAGATGGGTTCGTAGGCGCTCGCGAGCGTGCGCTCCGGCAGATTCGCGCACGCGGTGCCGCCCTCGGCGAGCGCAAGGTGTTCCCGCAGATACGGTAGTTGCCCGGCACGGACGACCAGCTCGGGAATGTTGGGCGGAATCATCGGCGTAGGAAGGAAAAATGGCGGCCGAACGGGCCGCCTCATGTCTTGATATTAGCAGTGCGCGCCCGGCTCGGCTTGGCGTTTCGCTCATATCGTTATCCCGTCCCCGGGTCGATGGCTAGGGTTTACGTTGATTTCACTATTCGTAATTGGTTTTACTATTCGTAAATCCAAGGATTTGTCGCCGATCAAGAAAAGCGGCGTTCGGGCGCCGGCAACGGCGCCGTTTCCGGAATCGAATCAACAGGCAGCAAGGAGCGAGACGTGGCGGTTGACAGCAAGTGGGCGCAGCAGCGCGGGCCGCGGCAGCGGCGGCGACAGGCAAAGGACATGGGCGCAACGACGCGGCACGCGCGGGCGTGCGCGCGGCAGGGTTGACGAGCGGATGGCGACCATGAGCATCGATTACCAGACGCTGAAGTTCGAGTACCGGCCGCGCGCGGTGCGCGCCGCCGGCGATGACGCGGTCATCCACCCGGTGATCGTCGTCGGCGCGGGCCCGGTGGGCCTGTCGGCCGCGATCGACCTGGCGCAGCAGGGCGTGCCGGTCGTGCTGCTCGACGACGACGACACGCTGTCGACGGGCTCGCGCGCGATCTGCTTCGCGAAGCGCACGCTCGAGATCTTCGACCGGCTCGGCTGCGGCGAGCGCTTCGTCGAGAAGGGCGTGAGCTGGCACGTCGGCAAGGTGTTCCTGCAGGACGAGCAGCTGTACGCGTTCGACCTGCTGCCCGAGGAAGGGCATGCGCGCCCCGCGTTCATCAACCTGCAGCAGTACTACGTCGAAGGCTATCTGGCCGAGCGCGCGTTCGAACTGCCGAACCTGGAGATTCGCTGGAAGCACAAGGTGACGGGCGTCGCGCAGTCGGCGGAGCACGCGGCGCTGACGGTCGAGACGCCGGAAGGCATCGAGACGCTGCACGCGCGGTACGTGATCGCGGCCGACGGCTCGCGCAGCCCGATGCGCGCGGCGATGGGCCTCGAAAGCCGCGGCCGCACGTTCAAGGACCGCTTCCTGATCGCCGACGTGAAGATGAAGGCGGAATTCCCGACGGAGCGCTGGTTCTGGTTCGATCCGCCGTTTCACCGCAACCAGTCGGTGCTGCTGCACCGCCAGCCTGACAACGTGTGGCGCATCGACTTCCAGCTCGGCTGGGACGCCGATCCGGTCGCCGAGAAGCAGCCGGAGCGCGTGATTCCGCGCGTGCGTGCGCTGCTCGGGGCGGACGTCGAGTTCGAGCTCGAATGGGTGAGCGTCTATACGTTCCGCTGTCAGCGGATGGATACGTTCCGGCACGGCCGCGTGCTGTTCGCGGGCGATTCCGCGCACGGCGTGTCGCCGTTCGGCGCGCGCGGCGCGAACAGCGGCGTGCAGGACGCGGACAACCTCGCGTGGAAGCTGAAGCTCGTGCTCGACGGCCGCGCGGACGATCGCCTGCTCGACACCTATGCGAGCGAGCGCGAGTTCGCGGCCGACGAGAACATCCGCAATTCGACGCGCTCGACCGACTTCATCACGCCGAAGAGCGCGGTGTCGCGCGTGTTCCGTGACGCGACGCTGAAGCTCGCACGCGACTGCGAATTCGCGCGCAAGCTCGTGAACAGCGGCCGCCTGTCGGTGCCGGCCGTGCTGGCCGATTCGCCGCTGAACACGCCGGACCGCAACGGCGACGCGTTCGCGTGCGCGATGCGCCCGGGTGCCGCGGCGGCCGATGCGCCGGTGCGCGCGCAGGGGGCTTCGGGCTGGCTGCTGCAGCATCTGGGCGATGGCTTCGCGGGCGTGCTGTTCGGGCTGCCGGCCGACGCACCCGCGCTCGTGCAGGCGCTCGACGGCCTCGCGCTGCCGGTGCGGCCGGTGCTCATCGTGCCGGCCGGGCATGCGCAACCGGTGGCCGGCGTCGACGTCGTGGAGGACGTCGACGGTTTCGCCGCGCAACGCTACGACGCGCAGCCCGGCACGTTCTACCTGCTGCGCCCCGACCAGCACGTGTGCGCGCGGATGCGCACGCTGGAGCGCCAGGCGATCGCCGACGCACTGGCGCGCGCGACCTGCGCCCGCTGAACCCCGTACCGACAAGACAACGACACCGACACCGGAGACACCCGTCATGCCCCGACTCGACACCCGCCCGCGCCTGGCCGATCCGGACGCGTTCTACGAAGCGCTGATCGACATGCATCGCGACCTGTCGGACGCCGACAGCCAGCTCGTCAACGCGAAGCTGATCCTGCTGCTCGCGAACCACATCGGCGACGCCGACGTGCTGCGCGAAGCGATGACGCTCGCGCGTCAGGGCGTGACGCCCGCCGTGCATCCGGCCGCCGAGGTCGCGCAATGAGCGCGGCGCCGGCCGACGCGCGCGTGCTCGAAGTCGAGCGCGTGATCGACGAGACCCATCGCCCGGGCTTTCACTGGATGCTGCTCGCGCTGTGCGGGCTGTGCCTCGTGATCGACGGCTTCGATGCGCAGGCGATGGGGTATGTCGCGCCCAGCGTGATCGCCGAATGGGGCGTGCCGAAGCAGGCGCTCGGTCCGGTGTTCAGCGCGAGCCTGTTCGGGATGCTGCTCGGCGCGCTCGGGCTGTCGGTGCTCGCCGACCGGATCGGGCGGCGCCCGGTGCTGATCGGCTCGACGCTGTTCTTCGCGGTGACGATGCTCGCGACGCCGTTCGCGGGCTCGATCCCGGTGCTGATGGCGCTGCGCTTCGTCACGGGCCTCGGCCTCGGCTGCATCATGCCGAACGCGATGGCGCTGGTCGGCGAGTTCAGCCCGGCCGCGCATCGCGTGAAGCGGATGATGATCGTGTCGTGCGGCTTCACGCTCGGCGCCGCGATCGGCGGCTTCATCAGCGCCGCGCTGATTCCGGCGCTCGGCTGGCGCTCGGTGTTCTTCGTCGGCGGCGCGGTGCCGCTGGTGCTGACGATCGCGATGCTCGCGCGGCTGCCCGAGTCGCTGCAGTTCCTGGTGCTGAAAGGGCGCGACGCGCACGCACGCGACTGGCTCGCGCGCTTCGCGCCGCAGGCCGGGATCGACGCGAACACGCGTCTGGTCGTGCGCGAGCGCGCGGCGAGCGGCGCGCCGGTCGCCGAGCTGTTCCGTCATGGCCGGCTGCCGGTCACGCTGCTGCTGTGGGCCATCAGCTTCATGAACCTGATCGACCTGTACTTCCTGTCGAACTGGCTGCCGACCGTCATGCGCGACGCGGGCTATTCGCCGGGCACGGCGGTGATCGTCGGCACGGTGCTGCAGACGGGCGGCGTGATCGGCACGCTGTCGCTCGGCTGGTTCATCGAACGCCACGGCTTCGTGCGCGTGCTGTTTGCGTGCTTCGCGTGCGCGGCCGTGTCGGTCGGCCTGATCGGCTCGGTTGCGCATGCGCTGCCGTGGCTGCTGATCGTCGTGTTCGCGGGCGGCTTCTGCGTGGTCGGCGGGCAGCCGGCCGTCAACGCGCTCGCGGGCCAGTATTACCCGACGTCGCTGCGCTCGACCGGCATCGGCTGGAGCCTCGGCATCGGCCGGATCGGCTCGGTGCTCGGGCCGCTCGTCGGCGGACAACTGATTGCGCTCAACTGGACGCACGACGCGCTGTTCCACGCGGCCGCGGTGCCCGTGCTGTGCTCGGCGCTGTTCGTGCTCGGGCTGGCCGGCGTAACGCGGCGCGGCGGTGCGCAGGCGCCGAACGCCGCCATGAATTGATGGAGAAAGGAAACGATGACGCTTGACCTGTCGAAACCGGCAACCGCCGGCTACCTGAGCGGATTCGCGAACGAATTCGCGACCGAGGCGCTCCCCGGCGCGCTGCCGCACGGCCGCAATTCGCCGCAGCGCGCGCCGTACGGCTTGTATGCGGAGCAGTTGTCGGGCACCGCGTTTACCGCGCCGCGCGGCCACAACCGCCGCTCGTGGCTGTACCGGATCCGGCCGGCGGCCGTGCACCGGCCGTTCGAGCCGTTCACGGGCCCGCAGCGGCTCGTGTCGGAATTCGGCGACTCCGCCGACGTGCCGCCGACGCCGCCGAACCAGCTCCGCTGGGATCCGCTGCCGATGCCGGTCGAGCCGACCGATTTCGTCGAAGGGCTCGTGACGATGGCCGGCAACGGCTCGGCGGCCGCGATGAACGGCTGCGCGATCCACCTGTATGCGGCGAACCGCTCGATGCAGGACCGTTTCTTCTACAGCGCCGACGGCGAACTGCTGATCGTGCCGCAGCAGGGGCGGCTCTTCATCGCGACGGAATTCGGCCGGCTCGACGTCGAGCCGTTCGAGATCGCGGTGATCCCGCGCGGCGTGCGGTTTTCCGTCGCGCTGCCGGACGGCGACGCGCGCGGCTACATCTGCGAGAACTTCGGCGCGCTGCTGCGCCTGCCGGACCTCGGCCCGATCGGCTCGAACGGGCTCGCGAACCCGCGCGATTTCCTGACGCCGCAGGCCGCATACGAGGATCGCGAAGGCGCGTTCGAGCTGGTCGCGAAGCTGAACGGGCGCCTCTGGCGCGCGGACATCGGCCATTCGCCGTTCGACGTCGTCGCGTGGCACGGCAACTACGCGCCGTACAAATACGACCTGCGCCTGTTCAACACGATCGGCTCGATCAGCTTCGACCATCCGGATCCGTCGATCTTCCTCGTGCTGCAGTCGCAGAGCGACACGCCGGGCGTCGACGCGATCGACTTCGTGATCTTCCCGCCGCGCTGGCTCGCGGCCGAGGATACGTTCCGCCCGCCGTGGTTCCATCGCAATGTCGCGAGCGAGTTCATGGGGCTCGTGCACGGCGCGTACGACGCGAAGGCCGAGGGTTTCGTGCCGGGCGGCGCGAGCCTGCACAACTGCATGTCGGGTCACGGGCCCGACGCGGACACGTTCGAGAAGGCGTCGGCGGGCGACACGACGAAGCCGCACAAGGTCGACGCGACGATGGCGTTCATGTTCGAAACCCGCACGCTGATCCGTCCGACGCGCTACGCGCTCGACACCGCGCAGCTGCAGGCCGACTACTTCGAATGCTGGCAAGGCATCAGGAAACACTTCAATCCGGAGCAACGATGAGCGAACCCCAAGACTGGCGCGCGACACTCGACCCGGCTCGCAAGAGCTGGGTCGAGACGGCGAACAATCCCGCCTGCGATTTCCCGATCCAGAACCTGCCGTTCGGGATCTTCAGCGATGCGAAGCAGGCGGCGCGCCGCGCGGGCGTCGCGCTCGGCGACCAGATCGTCGACCTCGCCGCGCTCGCGCGGGCGGGCCTCGTGACGCTGCCGGCCGGCGCCGACGTGTTCGCCGCGCCGACGCTCAACCCGTTCATCGCGCTCGGCCGCGATGCATGGCGCAGCGTGCGCGTGCAGCTGTCGCAGCTGTTCTCGCGCGACGACGCGCGGCTGCGCGATGACGCCGCACTGCGCGCGCAGGTGCTCGTCGCGCAGCGCGACGCGACGCTGCATCTGCCGGTCGACATTCCCGGCTACACCGATTTCTATTCGTCGAAGGAGCATGCGACCAACGTCGGCTCGATGTTCCGTGATCCGAAGAATGCGCTGATGCCGAACTGGTTGGAGATGCCGATCGGTTACAACGGCCGCGCGTCGTCGGTGGTCGTGAGCGGCACGCCGGTGCGGCGCCCGAGCGGGCAACTGAAGCTGCCCGACGCGGAGCGTCCGGTGTTCGGCGCGTGCCGCAAGCTCGACCTCGAACTGGAGACGGGCTTCATCGTCGGCCGCGGCAACGCGCTCGGCGAACCGATCGCGTGCGAGGACGCCGAAGCGCATATCTTCGGGATGGTGCTGCTCAACGACTGGAGCGCGCGCGACATCCAGCAGTGGGAATACGTGCCGCTCGGCCCGTTCAATTCGAAGGGCTTCGCGACGACGATCTCGCCGTGGATCGTCACGCTCGACGCGCTCGAACCGTTCCGCGTCGCGCAGCCCGAGCAGTCGCCGCAGCCGCTCGCGTATCTGCGCCACGCGGGCAAGCATGCGTTCGACATCGCGCTCGAAGTGACGCTGCGCGCGCAAGGGGCGGCCGAAGCGACGTCGATCTGCCGCACCAACTTCAAGTACATGTACTGGACGATGGCGCAGCAGCTCGCGCATCACACGGTCGCGGGCTGCAACACGCGCGTCGGCGACCTGATGGGTTCGGGGACGATCAGCGGGCCGACGAAGGATTCGTTCGGCAGCCTGCTCGAACTGACGTGGAACGGCAAGGAGCCGCTCGCGCTGAACGGCGGCGGCAGCCGCACGTTCATCGAGGACGGCGATGAGCTCACGCTCGCGGGCTGGTGCCAGGGCGACGGTTATCGCGTCGGGTTCGGCGTGTGCGCCGGCAAGATTCTGCCCGCGCGGAGCGCGTGACACGTCCCGTGTGATCCGCAAGGACAGGGCGGCCCGCATTGCGCGGGCCGTTTTCGTTGGGGCGGCGGGGGGCGGTGCGGATGCGCTCTCATGCACCGGTGTGAACGCCGCGCGACAGCGACAGCGTCCGTATCGGCGTCAGACTGCGCGTTGCAACGCGGCGCGTCGTTCCCACAGCGCGGCCGCGACGAATGCGGCGACGCACGCGACCAGCACGCCGACCAGCGCGTTGCTGCCCAGTTGCTCCATCAATGCGCCCGCAACCAGCGGGCCGCCGAAGCTCGCGGCGCTCCACGACGCCGACACGAGCGAGCTCGCGGTGACGAGCGCCGCGCCGCGGAAGCGTTCGCCGCACGCGACGAGCGACAGCGTGTAGATGCTGCCGGCCGCCGCGCCGAGCACGAACAGCAGCGGCCAGCACAGCCACGGATTCGCGATCACGAACGGCAGCAGCGGCAGGCCCGCGAGCACGATCCAGCCGGCGCCGAGGTGCACGCGTTCGCGGCCGAGCTTGTCCGCGAGCCAGCCGATCGGGAATTGCATCGCGGTGTCGCCGAACAGCATGATCGACGCGAGCAGCACGGCGGTCGCGCTCGCGACGCCGTGATCCATCGCGTAGAGCGGCAGCAGCGACAGCGCGAGCGTATCGAACAGCGCGAAGAAGCCGGTGCCGATGATCAGCGCGGGCATGCGCGGCAGCACGGCGAGCCAGCTGTCGTGCGCTGCGTGATGCGCATCGTCGCCGGCGAGGGGCGCGCGCCGGATGGTCGCGAGCGTCGGCAGCGCGAGCAGGAACAGCGCGCCGCACAGCGCGAAGCGGATGCCGGTCGCGCCGGCGATCTGGCTGACGAGCACGGGCCCCGCCATCTGGAACAGCGTGAAGTTGGTCGCGTAGATCGCGACCACGCGGCCGCGTGTCGAATCGTCGGCGAGCTGGTTGACCCACGCTTCGCCGATCGTGAACAGCAGCATCAGCGCCGCGCCGCACAGCACGCGCAGCACGCCCCACAGGATCAGGTTCGACGTGAACTGCATCAGCACGGTGGCCGCGGCGAGCAGCACGACCGACACGACGATGGCACGGCGCGCGCCGATGCGCCGCGCGAGCGCGGTGACGAACGGGACGATCGCGAGGCCGCCGAGCGCCTGCGCGGCGGTCAGCATGCCGACGACGTTGGTGCCGTGTCCGGCTTCGGTCAGTGCGAGTGCGGTGAGCGGCAGCGTGGCACCGGTGCCGAGACCGACCACCGCGACGCTCAGGATCAGCGCGAGGAAATCACGATTGAGAATGGCTTTCATCGGGCGCGATGCTACACCGCGGCCCTTGAAAGGTCCATGAAGGCCATCAGGATCGGGTGGGGTTGCGTGCGCAACGAACGTTGCGGCGCGAGGCCGGGCTGCCGCGCGTCATGCGTGTTCGGCCGGATTCGGCGGTGGGTTCGATCGCCGCGCCGTGGCTCGCTATCGGGGCGGCGCGACACGGTGTCGCGGCCGTTTCACGCGTCGTGCGCTCGGTCAGCGGCCGGGCGGCGCCGCGGCGGGTGTCGAGTCGGAGAGGTCGTCCGCTGCGGAAACGTCGGGCGACGGCGACGATCCGGGGCTCGTGCCGCCGCTCGCCGCATGATCGGCGGCCTGCGTGGCCGGCGCGTCCCAGCCGTTTTCGAACAGGCACGCGTCGATCGGCATCCGCGCGGCCCAGCGCTCCTCCTCGAGCATCGGCTTCGCATAGAACGCATCGACATGCCCGATGCACAGCACGGCGATCGGCTTCGCGCCGGCCGGCATCCCGAGCAGCGTGCGCAGCGCGTCGACGTCGAACAGCGACACCCAGCCCATCCCGAGCCCTTCGGCGCGCGCGGCGAGCCACATGTTCTGGATCGCGCACGCGGCGGACGCCAAGTCCATCTCCGGCAGCGTGCGGCGGCCGAACACGTGGCGCTCGCGATCGTCGGTGAGCGCGACGACCAGCAATTCGCCGCATTCGCGCACGCCTTCGACCTTCAGCCGCATGAATTCGTCCTGCCGCTCGCCGAGCGCGTCGGCGGTCGCGCGGCGCTCGGCCTCGACCAGCGCATGGATCTCGGTGCGCAATGCGGCGTCGGTGATGCGGATGAAGCGCCACGGCTGCATGAAGCCGACGCTCGGCGCGTGGTGCGCGGCGCGCAGCAATCGCGCGAGCGTGGCCGGATCGACGGGCGCCGGCGTGAAGTGGCGCATGTCGCGCCGTTCGAAGATCGCGCGGTAGACCGCGGCAATGGCGGAGTCGTCGAAACGCATGGGCGGCAGAAAGCAGGGGAGGTCGGCGCAACGATAGCAGACGCGGCGCGTGCGGCGTTACATCAGTCGAAACAAAATGGCGAATCGTTGACGATCGCGCGCACCGAACGCGCGATGCCGTGGGTCAGCGCCCGGCCGTGACGACGTTGGTCGGCGTGCCGGCGTGCCATGCCTCGATGTTCAGCAGCGTCGTGTGCGCGATCTCGGCGAGCGCCTCGCGCGTGAAGAACGCCTGGTGCGACGTGACGATCACATTCGGGAACGTCAGCAGGCGCGCGAGCACGTCGTCCTGCAGCGGCAGGTCGGAGTGATCCTCGAAGAAGAGCCCGCTTTCCTCCTCGTACACGTCGAGCCCCAGATGGCCGAGCTGGCCGCTCTTGAGCGCGTCGACCAGCGCCTGCGCGTCGACGAGGCCGCCGCGGCCGGTATTGATCAGCATCGCGCCGTGCTTCATCCGCGCGAGTGTCTGCGCGTTGATCAGATGGTGCGTCGACGGCAGCAGCGGGCAATGCAGGCTGACGATGTCGGCGTGGTGCAGCAGCTCGTCGAGCTCGACGTAGCGCGCGCCGAACGCGATCAGCTCGTCGTCGTACGGCGGCATCGAGTGCGCGAGCACGTGCATTCCGAAACCCATCATGATCTTCGCGAACACGCTGCCGATCAGGCCGGTGCCGATCACGCCGACGGTCTTGCCGTGCAGGTCGAAGCCGAGCAGGCCGTTCAGCGAGAAGTCGCCTTCGCGCGTGCGCGCGACCGCGCGCGGCAGCCGGCGGTTGAGCGCGAGGATCAGCGCGACCGCGTGTTCGGCCACCGCATGCGGCGAATAGGCCGGCACCCGCACGACCGCGATGCCGAGCCGCTCGGCGGCGGCCAGGTCGACGTGGTTGAAGCCGGCCGAGCGCAGCGCGATCAGGCGCGTGCCGCCGTCGGCGAGCCGTTCGAGCACGGCCGCGTCGACGGTGTCGTTGACGAACGGACACACGACTTCATAGCCGTGCGCGAGGATCGCGGTTTCCGCGTCGAGATGGGACGGCTGGAAGTGCAGCCGATAGCCGAACTGCCGGTTGGCGGCGGTAAACGATTCGTCGTCGTACTGCCGGCTGCTGAACAGGATCACGCGCACGCTGCACCTCCAAGGGCTGACGCGTGCAGTTTACTGCAGGCCCGTCTGCCGGCCCGTGACGAGATCGACGCGATCGGGCGTGCGCAGGAAGCTGTAGCCGGTCGCCTCGCGGGCAGCCTGCACGCCGAAATGCTCGAGCGCGTGTTCGATGAAGCTGCGCGTGCGGGCCGGCACGTACTGCCGGTTCGGGTAGACGAGCGACAGCTGCGCGTCCGGGTCGTCGATCTGGTAGGTGGGCAACAGCCGCACGAGCGCGCCGGTGGCGAGCGCGTTGGCGACGCACGGCTCGGGCAGCACCACGATGCCGGACCCGGCGAGCGCCGCCGCGTGCACGAGCGCCAGCTGGTTGACCGTGCAGGTCGGGCGTACCGTGATCGAATGCGTTGCGCCGTCGTGGCCGACCAGCCGCCACGCGGGCGGATGCTGGTGCGGCGCGAGTGCGACCCAGTCGTGGCCGGGCAGGTCGTCGGGCGCGCGCGGCTCGCCGCGCCGTTCGAGATACGCGGGCGCCGCGCAGGCGACGAACGGGGCCGACGGGAGTGCGTGGCCGATCAGCGTCGGGTTGCCGTCGAGCCGGTTGCCGGTCACGATGCCGACGTCGTAGCCCGAATCGAGCACGTCGAGCGGCCCTTCGGCGACGGTGAGCTGCACGCGCAGCTCGGGGTAGCGGTGCCGGAAGCTGCTGACGAGCGGCGTCAGCGCGAGCGGCGACAGCAGGCCCGACGCGACGACCCGCAGCGTGCCGGCCGGTTCGCGCACCGCGTGCGCGACGGATGCCTCGAGATGATCGAATTCCTCGAGCAGCGCGCGGCAGCCGTCGAGGTAGCGCAGCCCGGCCTCGGTCAGCGACAGGTTGCGGGTGGTGCGGTGGATCAACCGCGTGTTCAGGTGAGACTCGAGCATCGCTATTGAACGCGTGACGAGCGCATTGGACACGCCTAGATGGTGCGCCGCGCGGCGGAAGCTCTGCTGCTCGGCGACGCAGACGAACACACGCATGGTCTGAATCTGGTTCATGGCTCGCGAATTTCTGGCCCGGTTGATTGATATCGATTGTGATTTTTCGTTGCACGACCTGGAAAACCGTCGCGCGACACCCGGTTCTCCTTCGTATCGAAAAATCGGTTTTCCATTCTGCAGACGATTGTTCATTATGGAAGCGTTATCCGTCAACCTGCGAGAAAGGTCGGCTTGCGTAAAATCGAAATCACGGGTATCGCTTTAACGAATCGGGGTCGCGGGGGTGCGGCCGGGATAGTCGGTGGTGTATTGAATCCGGGTCCCGGTGATTTGAAATATTTGTCATTTAAATCAGTGCGTTATGCGTGAAGCGTGGCGACCGGATCGGGTAATGGGTGAAATCGCTCACCAATAGATGCCGCGATAATGGATGTTTTTGCGCAGATCGCGGTTTTCGTGGGTCGATTCCACCTGAGCGATTTTTGGGCGTGATGGCCGGTATTCCGGCCGATACATGCACCATGCTGAAGCCGGGAATCCGGCACTCGTCTCGATATTGCCGGGGAAAATCGCGGCGATCGAACCCCCGATGGAACCGTTTCGCATGTGCACGGCAATGCCGCGGCAATATGGAAGCCGGTGGTCGTTCGACGGGCGCGCGGACGGTGGCCCGGTCCGTCCACCGGGCCACCGGCACGCTGTCCGCCCGCCGGTGCCTCTTGCGCGCGGCCGCGGAACACGGAATGATCGATCAGTTCGCCATGCCGCGCGGCGGGCGACCTCCGTGCGTTTTCCCTCCTCCACTTTTGCCTGCCATGTCCATCGATTACTCGCCGATTCCCTGTCCCGTCGTCGTGCCGCTCGACGCGATCCTGCCCGAAGAACCGCTGCTGATGATGGGGGCCGGCCCGGTCCCGATCCCGGCCGCCGTCGCGAAGGCGAACACGATCGTGATCAACCACCTCGGCGCGACGATGGCGAAGATCATCGAGCAGGTGAAGGAGATGGCGCGCTACGTGTTCCAGACCCGCACGAAATGGGTGCTTGGCGTCGCCGGCCCCGGCTCGGCCGCGATGGAAATGGCGATCTCGAACCTCGCGTGGCGCGGCACGCGCGTGCTGTCGATCCGCAACGGCTTTTTCAGCGCGCGGATGGCCGAGATGGCGACGCGCGTCGGCGCCGACGTCGCGACGCTCGAAGTGGCCGACCGCGCGGTCGCGAGCCTCGACGAGATCGCGGACGCCATCGCGCGCGAGCGGCCCGAGATCGTCACGATCGTGCAGGGCGAGACGTCGAACACCGTATGGAATCGGGAACTGCGCGAGATCGCGGCACTCGCGAAGGCGGCCGGCGCGCTGGTCGTCGTCGATGCGGTGTGCACGCTGTCGACGATGCCGCTCGAGATGGACGCGTGGGGCATCGACGCGGTGATCACGGGCGGCCAGAAGGGGTTGTCGTCGATCCCCGGCGTGTCGCTGATCGCATTCTCCGACGCCGCGTGGAACCGGATGAAGCAGCGTCCGGAACCGAACGCGCACTGGTGCCTCGACATGGCGCTCGCGGAGAACTTCTGGCATAACGCGGGCTATCACTACACGGCGCCGGTGTCGGGCGTGCTCGCGCTGCACGAGGCGCTGCGCCTCGTCTGCGCGGAGACGCTCGAAAGCCGCTTCGCGCGCCACCTGCGCTGCTCGCTCGCGCTGCAGGCGGGCGTCGAGGCGATGGGGCTCACGCTCTATGCGCCGAAGGAGTGCCGGCTCAATTCGGTGGTCGGGATCGAGACGCCCGAGGGGCTCACGCCCGGGATGGTGTGCGGCCATATCTCGAAGCAGTACCAGGTCGAGATCTCGGGCTCGTTCGGGCTGCCGATCGTGCGGATCGGGCAGATGGGCGAACAGTGCCGCGAACACAACCTGTTCCGCACGCTGCATGCGTTCGGTCGCACGATGGACGATCTGAAGGTGCCGGTCGACCTGCCGGCCGGCGTGGCCGCGCTCGAGCAGGAACTGTCGCGGCGGGGCACGTAAGCGGCGGGCGAGGGGGCCGGATGCGCGCGGCGGCATCGGCCGTCGAAACGCGCGCGGGCCTCAGCTGCCCTGCATCGCGCGCCGGTACGCGTTCGGCGTCGTGCCGTGCGCGTCGCGAAAGCGATGGCTGAAGTGGCCGGCGTTCGCGTAGCCGCATTCGGCCGCGACCTGCGCGAGCGGCAGCGCCGTCGTGCGCAGCAGCAGGCGCGCCCGCGCGAGCCGCTGCTCGGCCACCCACGCGTGCGGCGCACGGCCGAACGACAGCCGGAACATCCGCGAGAAGTGGTATTCGGACAGCGCGGCGACGTTCGCCAGTTCGCCGAGCGTCAGCGGCTGCGACAGATAGCTGTCGATATAGTCGCGCACGCGGCGGCGCACGGCCGGCGCGAGCCCGCCGCGGAACGGCACGTCGGTGCGCGTCGTGCTCTGGCCGCGCAGCAGCAGGCTCAGCACGTCGTGCGCGGCCTCGTTCGCGCGCAGCCGCCCGTCGGCATCGTCCCAGCGCTCCAGCGCGAGCGAACGGAACTGGGCCGCCACGCGCGCATCCTCGAAATAGGTGCGGTCGGCGAGCTTCAGCTCGCGCGGCTCGCGATCGAGCTCGCGGATCGCGCGCTGCGTGAAGTGCTCGGGCAGGAAGTACAGGTGGATGAAGTGCATCTCGCCGCGCACCCACCAGCGCGATTCATGGTCGCCCGGCAGCGCGCACAGCAGGCTCGGCGCGCCGTAGCGCGGCACGCGTTCGCGCTCCGTCCGGTAACCGCCGTCGAGATAGCACGACAGCGTGTGGTGGCCGGGCTGTTCGTAGATCGTCTCGCTTTCGTCGGTGATGCGCGTCCATTCGGCGATCGCGAGATGGTCGCCGAGCCACGTGAAGCGCTCGAGCGTCGCGTTCGCCTCGGCAAGCGTGCGGCACACCGACTGCAGGCCGAACGGCATGGCGCCGCCGGCAAGGGCGGCCGAGTGATCGACGGGCGGGGCGTACAGGGGCGAACTCATGATGCGACGAGTATAAGCGGGCGCGACGCGCGCCGTGCGGCGGCCCGGAAAAGACCGCAATTCCGGACAATCCGCACGGGCGGGGCGGCGGCATAGTCGGAGCCCGTTCCACTCGTTTCGCCTCGTTGCCGCCATGAACCTGTCGCTTTATTTCGTCACCGTGCTGATCTGGGGCACCACCTGGATCGCGATCAAGTGGCAGCTCGGCGCCGTGCCGCCGCCCGTGTCGATCGCGTGGCGCTTCTGGCTCGCCGCCGCCGTGCTGTTCGCGCTGCTGCGCGTGATGCGCCGGCCGGTACGTCCGCCGCGCGAAGCGTGGCGCTACCTCGTCGCTCAGGGCTTCGCGCTGTTCTGCCTCAATTTCCTGTGCTTCTACTATTCGGAGCAGGTCGTGCCGAGCGGCCTCGTCGCCGTGATCTTCTCGACCGCGCCGCTGCTGAATTCGATCAACGGCCGGCTGTTCATGGGCCGCCCGCTGCGGCCGTCGGCGATCGCCGGCGCGCTGCTCGGGCTGACCGGCATCGCATGCCTGTTCTGGCAGCAGATGGCCGGCCACCTCGACGATCACGCGACCTGGACGGGCCTCGCGATCGCGTTCGCCGGCACGATGTGCTTCTCGGTCGGCAATCTGCTGTCGAGCCGGATGCAGTCGATGGGCCTGCACCCGCTCGCGACCAACGGCTGGGCAATGCTGATCGGCGCGGCGATCCTCACGGTCGGCAGCGCGGCGGCCGGGCTGCCGTTCACGATCGACCCGAGCCCGCGCTATCTCGGCGCGCTCGTCTATCTGGCCGTGCCGGGCTCGGTGATCGGGTTCACCGCATACCTGACGCTGGTCGGGCGGATCGGGCCGGAGCGCGCCGCCTACTGCACGGTGCTGTTCCCGATCGTCGCGCTGGCCGTGTCGACGGTCTTCGAGGGCTATCAGTGGTCGCCGCTCGCGGTGATCGGGCTGCTGCTCGTGCTGGCCGGCAATCTGGTCGCGTTCGACATGACGCGCCGGTTGTTTCCGAGGACGGCGCGAGCCTGAGCGCGTGACCGAGGCGCCGGCGGGATGGGGTTGGCGCGGCCGACCTGGTTTCGCTTCAGGGTGGCGCTTGATCCTCCGGTTGGGTCAGGAGGCGATGAGGGGCACGCATGCGCGGGAAGGCGCGGCTGCGATTCTCGATGTCGAAACGGCCGGAGGCGCAGTGCTCCCGGCGCGCGACCATGCCTGGCCCCGATCGTGCCGAACCGAACCGCTCGCTCAGGGGCGCCGATGCGTTCCGGCGTCATCCCCAAGCGTTGCGCGTATTGCGGGACTTCGATGTGTTGCCGCGCTGGCCGGCATTGCCGGTGCCGCGACACGGCTCACGCCGCCGCGCCGCTCCCCGCGACGCGCGCCTGCCGCTGATACAGCCCCATCGACAGCGCGACACCCGCCGCGGCGGCCACGGCCGCGAACAGGAACACCTGCGGATAGCCGAATGCGCCCGCGATATAACCGGCGAGCGGGCCGGTAATGCCGAGCGACAGGTCGAGGAACACCGAGTACGCGGATAGCGCCGCGCCGCGGCTCGCGGGCGGCACGAGCGCGACGGCCTCGACGCCGAGCGCCGGGAAGATCAGCGCGAAGCCGAAGCCGGTCAGCGCGGCGCCGGCGAGTGCGACGTGCGGCACGGGCGCGAGCCACAGCAGCAGGAGGCCCGAGCATTCGAACGCGAACGACACGATCGCGACGCGGAAGCCGCCGTAGGTCTTGATCGTGTTCGCGAACAGCAGGCGCGCGCCGATGAACAGCGTGCCGAATACGGTCAGCGACAGCGCGGCGTTCGGCCAGTGGCGCGCCGCGTAGTACAGCGTGACGAAGGTCGCGATCGAGCCGAAACCGGCCGAGCCGAGCGCGAGGCCCAGGCCGTGCGGCAGCACGCGGGTGAACACGCTCGCATACGACATCCGCTCGCCATGCACGAGCGGCACGGCATCGATCAGGCGTGCGAGGTAGAAGCCGATCGCGGCGAGCGCGATCACGATCACGCCGATCAGCGCCGGGTTCAGCGTATGCGCGATCGCCACGCCGACCGGCGCGCCGAGCGCGAGCGCGCCGTAGGTCGCGATGCCGTTCCAGGAGATCACCTTCGCGTTGTGCGCGACGCCGACCCGGCCGATGCCCCACAGGATCGCGCCCGTGCCGCACAGGCTTTCGCCGACACCCAGCACGAGCCGGCTCGCGACCAGCAGCACGAGGCTCGCGACCGGCCAGTGGGCCAGCAGCAGCGCGACGAGCAGCAGCACGCCCGACACGCCGCAGCCGATCAGTCCGCGCAGCACCGTCTGCTTCGGCCCGAGCGTATCGGCGAAGCGCCCCGCGAGCGGGCGTGATGCGAGCGTCGCGAAATACTGGACGCTGATCGCACCGCCCGCGACGATCGCGGAAAAGCCGAGATCGTCGTGGACGAAGCCCGGCAGCACGGCGAGCGGCAGGCCGATGGTCAGGTAGCAGATGAACGTGAAGCTGACGACGGACACGATTTGCAGCGTGACGGCGAACCCGCTGCGCGGCGGTGTGGCGGAATCGGTTGGCATGGGGTCGGAACGAATGAGCGAAGCGGAGCGGAAGTTGGCGTAAAACGGAATCGGGATTTTCCCATGGAACCGGTTTTCCCGCAGGTACCGCTTAGTTCAACACGCCCCGGTTCCTCGCTGGCGGAGCGCCGACGGATCGGCGCGGGCCGACCCGAAACGCAAGTGGGGCAACGCGCGAGCGGGGCTGGCTGCCGGCTGCCGCGCTCATATCGCGGCAGTTATATGGGCCGCATGCGTGATGGGCTATGGGTTGGGAAATTTGATGGTGATAGCGTGCAAACTGTCAGAGAAACGTCGGTCGAGCGCCCCGCGCAGGCCGCCTTGCCCCCCTTGAAGAACGACAGAGACATGAGTGAGCCGATCCGCTTCTACCATCGTCACGCGGTCCGCGAAGTCAGCGGCGCGGACGTCACCCGCACCGTGCTGCAGTACCTGCGCGAGGATGCGCATTGCACCGGCACCAAGGAAGGCTGCGCGGAAGGCGACTGCGGCGCGTGCACGGTCGTCGTCGGCGAGCTGACCGACGCGGGCACGGTCGCGTTCAAGGCCGTCAACGCGTGCATCCAGTTCCTGCCGACGCTCGACGGCCGCGCGCTGCTGACGGTTGAAGACCTGCGCCAGCCGGACGGTTCGCTGCATCCGGTGCAGCAGGCGATGGTCGATTGCCACGGGTCGCAATGCGGGTTCTGCACGCCCGGCTTCGTGATGTCGATGTGGGCGCTGTACGAGAAGCACGGCCACGAAGGTTGCGGCAGCGCGTGCGCGAAGGCGAAGGACGTGCCGACGCGCACCGAGATCGCCGACGCGTTGACGGGCAACCTGTGCCGCTGCACCGGCTATCGCCCGATCGTCGACGCGGCCGTCCAGATGTTCAATGCGACCGGCGAAGGCGCGTCGCAGCCGGTAGCCCCGGTCGACACGGCCGCGCTCGCCCGCACGCTCGCGTCGCTCAAGCGTGACGACACGTTCGACTACACGACGAGCGACGGCGCGCGCTTCGCGGCGCCGCGCACGCTCGACGCGCTGGCCGCGCTGAAGATCGAGCGGCCCGACGCGCGCATTCTCGCCGGCAGCACCGACATCGGCTTGTGGGTCACCAAGCAGATGCGCCGGCTCGACGACCTGATCTACGTCGGCCAGATCGCCGAACTGCAGACCATCGCGTACGGCGACGACTGGATCGAGATCGGCGCGGGCGTGACGCTCGAGAACGCGTATGCGGCGCTCGCCGGCACGTATCCGGAGCTGACCGAAATGTGGAAGCGCTTCGCGTCGCTGCCGATCCGCAACGCGGGGACGATGGGCGGCAACGTCGCGAACGGCTCGCCGATCGGCGACTCGATGCCGGGCCTGATCGCGCTCGGTGCGCGCGTCGTGCTGCGCGGCGGCGACACGGTGCGCGAGCTGCCGCTCGAGGCGCTCTACACCGGCTATCAGCAAAAGGACATGGCGCCGCACGAATTCGTCGTCGGCCTGAAGGTGCCGACCCGCACCGGCGCGCGCGCGAAGCTGCAGTTCCGCACCTACAAGGTGTCGAAGCGGTTCGACTCCGACATCTCGGCTGTGTGCGCGGCGTTCGCGTTCGTCGCGGACGGCGACACGATCCGCGAGCCGCGCGTCGCGTTCGGCGGGATGGCCGCGACGCCGAAGCGCGCGACGCATACGGAAGCCGTGCTCGACGGCGCGCAGTGGCACGAAGCCACCGCGCAGGCCGCGATGCAGGCGCTCGAGCGCGACTATCAGCCGCTCTCGGACATGCGCGCGACGAGCACGTATCGCCTCGATGCCGCGAAGAACCTGGCGTATCGATTCTGGCTGGAGACGCGCCCGCACGACCCGCTGCCGCCGCAAGCCGTGAATGTGCGTGAAGTGGCCGCCGAAGCCGGCGCCGACGCCGACGCACGCGTCTGAAGACGGAGAACACCGAACATGAACCAGCAAGCAGAACCGTTCCTGAACACCCTCGACCAGCAAGCCGACGCCGCGCAGGTGCACATCTCGCGTCCGCACGAATCCGCCCATCTGCACGTGAGCGGGCGCGCGACCTACACCGACGACATCCCGATCGTCGCCGGCACGCTGCACGCGGCGCTCGGGTTGTCGGCCAAGCCGCACGCGAAGATCGTGTCGATGAACTTCGACGCGGTGCGCGCGACGCCGGGCGTGGTCGCCGTGTTCACGGCCGACGACATCCCGGGCGTCAACGACTGCGGCCCGATCATCCACGACGACCCGGTGCTCGCGAAAGGTATCGTGCAGTTCGTCGGCCAGCCGATGTTCATCGTCGTCGCGACGTCGCATGACATCGCGCGGCTCGCCGCGCGCCGCGCGCAGGTCGACTACGAGGAGCTGCCCGCGATCCTGACCGCGCAGGAAGCGCGCCAGGCCGAAACCTACGTGATCCCGCCGCTGAAGCTCGCGCGCGGCGACGCGGCCGCGCGGCTGGCCGCCGCGCCGCATCGCGAGTCGGGCGAGATGCTGCTCGGCGGCCAGGAGCAGTTCTATCTGGAAGGGCAGATTGCCTACGCGGTGCCGAAGGACGACGACGGGATGCACGTGTACTGCTCGACGCAGCACCCGAGCGAAATGCAGCACCTCGTCGCGCACGTGCTCGGCGTCGCGTCGCACAACGTGCTGGTCGAATGTCGCCGGATGGGCGGCGGCTTCGGCGGCAAGGAATCGCAGTCGGGCCTGTTCGCATGCTGCGCGGCGCTCGCCGCATGGAAGCTGCTGTGCCCGGTGAAGCTGCGTCCGGACCGCGACGACGACATGATGATTACCGGCAAGCGGCACGACTTCCATTACCGCTTCGACGTCGGCTACGACGACGACGGCCGCCTCGACGGCGTCGCGCTCGAGATGACGTCGCGCTGCGGCTTCTCGGCCGACCTGTCGGGCCCGGTGATGACGCGCGCGGTGTGCCACTTCGACAACGCGTACTGGCTCGGCGACGTCGATATCGCCGGCTACTGCGGCAAGACCAACACGCAGTCGAACACCGCGTTCCGCGGCTTCGGCGGCCCGCAGGGCGCGTTCGCGATCGAGTACATCCTGGATGACATCGCGCGCGCGCTCGGCCGCGATCCGCTCGACGTGCGCTACGCGAACCTGTACGGCAAGACCGAACGCAACGTGACGCCTTACGGGCAGACGGTCGAGGACAACGTGCTGCAGGAACTGCTCGGCGAACTCGAGACGACGAGCGACTACCGCGTGCGGCGCGCGGGCGTGCGCGAATTCAACGCCCGCAACACGGTGCTGAAGAAGGGCATCGCGCTCACGCCGGTGAAGTTCGGCATCGCGTTCAACGTCACGCACTTCAACCAGGCCGGCGCGCTGGTGCACATCTATACCGACGGCTCGGTGCTCGTGAACCACGGCGGCACGGAGATGGGGCAGGGGCTCAACACGAAGGTCGCGCAGGTCGTCGCGCACGAGCTCGGCATCCGCTTCGGCCGGATTCGCGTGACGGCGACCGACACGAGCAAGGTCGCGAACACGTCCGCGACGGCCGCGTCGACCGGCTCCGACCTGAACGGCAAGGCCGCGCAGGATGCGGCGCGCCAGCTGCGCGAGCGGCTCGCGGTGTTCGCGGCGAAGCAGTTCGGCGACGGCAAGGTCGATGCGGCCGACGTGAAGTTCGGCAACGACTTCGTGTGGGTCGGCGGTGCGAGCGTGCCGTTCGGCGAGGTGATCGCGAAGGCCTATCTGGCGCGCGTGCAGCTGTGGTCCGACGGCTTCTATGCGACGCCGAAGCTGTACTGGGATCAGTCGAAGCTGCAGGGCCGGCCGTTCTACTACTACTCGTACGGCGCGGCCGTGTCGGAAGTCGTGATCGATACGCTGACGGGCGAGATGCGCACGCTGCGCGTCGATGCGCTGCACGACGTCGGCGCGTCGCTGAACCCGGCGCTCGACATCGGCCAGGTCGAAGGCGCGTTCATCCAGGGGATGGGCTGGCTCACGACCGAGGAGCTGTGGTGGAACGCGGGCGGCAAGCTGATGACGCACGCGCCGTCCACGTACAAGATCCCGACGGTGAACGACACGCCGCCCGAGTTCAACGTGCGGCTGTTCCAGAACCGCAACGTGGAGGACAGCATCCATCGTTCGAAGGCCGTCGGCGAGCCGCCGCTGCTGCTGCCGTTCTCGGTGTTCTTCGCGGTGCGCGACGCGATTGCCGCGGTCGGCGACTATCAGGTGAATCCGCCGCTCGACGCGCCGGCCACCGGCGAGTCGATCCTGCGTGCGGTGAACGCGGTGCGGGCGGCGAGCGCCGTGCGGGCAGGTTGAGATGAAACGACGCCCATGCTCACTTCGATCGCTGCTCTCCGAGGGAGCGGTCAGCTTCCTTGGGGCGGCCCGGCGGAGGTTGACATGAACGGACCCGCTCCGTCGCAGAATGCCGCGTCGCATGCACCCGCCGCCGGGTGCGACGGCGCGTGCGGCGCGTCACCCGCGCAGACGTTCGCGCAAGGCACCGGCCGGCGCAACCGCGCGAGCGCCGCGCCGCCGCCGATGCACATCGTGCTGTTCGGCGCGGGGCATGTCGGCCACGCGCTCGTCACGCTGCTCGGCGCGTTGCCGTGCGTCGTGCAGTGGGTCGACACGCGCGACGAGCTGTTCCCGGACGAATGTCCGCCGAACGTGCAGCCGGAGCCGACCGACACGCCGGAGGCCGTCGTCGACGCGGCGCCGCCCGGCGCGTACTTCCTCGTGATGACGCACAACCACGCGCTCGACTTCTCGCTCGCCGCGCAGATCATGCGGCGGCGCGACTTCGCGTACTTCGGGATGATCGGTTCGCGCACCAAACGCGTGAAGTTCGAGCGCCGGCTCGCCGCGCGCGGCGTCGATCCGGCGCGGCTCACGGAGATGGTGTGCCCGATCGGCATCGCGGGCATCGTCGACAAGGCGCCCGGCGCGATCGCGGTGGCCGTTTGCGCGGAACTGCTGCAGGCGCGCTCGGGGACGCCGGTGGCCGAAGTGAAGGCGACCGCGGCCGGCCGCGTGCGCGACGACGTAAGCTGCGCGCGGTAACGACGAGGGCCGCTGCACCCGACGCGCGCTCGCGCGTTTTTGCCTACACTGCACGGATCGCGCGGCATCGGGCCGCGCGTCTTTCGTGCAGGTACCATGTCCGATCATCAGGTCTATCTCGACGCGCTCCATTCGAGCCTCGTCGCCATCGAGCGCTGGCTGTCCGGCGCCGATACCGCGCCCGCGGCGCTCGATGCGCTGCTCGCGCCTTTCTCCATCGATTTCACGATGATCATGACCGACGGTCGCGTGTTCGACCATGACGGCACGCGCGCGCTGTTCGCGAAGCTGGGCGGCGCGAAGCCGGGGCTGCGCATCGCGCTGTCGGATATCCGCGTGCTCGCGGCCGACGCGTCGCATGCGGTGCTCACCTATCTCGAAGCGCAGCAGGCGGCGTCGGGCGAACTGCCCGCGCGCCGCGCGACCGCCGTGTTCGAACGCGACGCGGCAGGCGTCGTGCGCTGGACCCATCTGCAGGAAACTTTTTGCACGGCCTGAGCGACCGCGCCGCATGCGCTCGCGCGGGCTGGCCCGCGCCGGTCAGCGCTTGCGGCCACGCGCGGCGGTCAGCTCGTCGGACACGCTCTGCATCAGCGCGCACAGCCACGCGATGTCGGTCGGCCGATCGGGCTGCGGGTGCGTGAGCAGGTAGCTCTTGATGCGCGGGAACGGCACGGGCGGCGCGACGACGACGAGCGGCAGCAACTGCGCATAGTGCGTCGCGAAGCGGCGCGTCGTCGTGAAGATCAGGTCCGACTGCAGCAGCACCTGCGGCACGATCCCGAAGTACGGCAGCGTCGTCACGATCCGCCGCGTGAGGCGCGCGCGTGCGAGGCCGATCTCGATCGCGTTGCGCTTGTCGCCGGTGTACGGCGTCGGCGCGACGTGCGCGGCCGATGCGTACGCTTCGCGCGTGAGCGGCTCGCGTGCGAGCGGATGCGCGTCGCGCATCAGGCACACGATCGTGTCGGAGAACAGGTCCTGGCGCGCGAAGTGCGGGTCGGGCTTCGGCCAGTTGCCGATCACGAGGTCGAGCGCGCCCGATTCGAGCGCGCCCGCGTGGTCGAGCGCGGGATTCAGCGAATCGATTTCCAGATGCGCATGCGGTGCCGCGTCGCGAAAGCGCTCGATCAGCGTCGGCATGAAGAAATCGTTCAGATAGTCGGGTGCGGCGACGCGAAACGTGCGCCGTGCGGACGACGGATCGAAGTCGCCATGCGGCGTCGCGATGAAGTCGACTTCGCGCAGCGCGCGCGACGCCGCACCGAGCAGCGACGCGCCGTATTCGGTCGGCACCATCCCCGACTTGCCGCGCACGAGTATCGGGTCGTTCAGCGTCTCGCGCAGCTTGCGCAGCGCGGTACTGATCGCGGGCTGCGTCTGGTTCAGCCGCAGCGCGGCCTGCGTGACGCTGCGCTCGAGCAGCAGCGTGCGCAATACGCGCACGAGCCAGATATCGAGCGAGGCGGTACGGTCGTCGTCTTCCATCGGGGCGGGCTGGTTCGGGGAAGCGTAACCTTACCGCAGCCGCGCGTCGCCGTGCGTGATACCGGCCATCACACGCGGCCCTTCGGCAGCGTGCTGATCCGCTTGACCTCGCGCGATTCGAGCCAGTTCGGCGTGCGCGCGCAGTACAGCACCATCGGCAGCGCGTCCTCGCCCCAGAACAGCTGCTGGTTCATCCAGAAAGTCGGGACGCCGAACACGCCGAGCGCGATCGCGTCGTCGGTGTTGCGGCGCAACTGCGCGCTCGTTTCCTCGAATTCGATCAGCTCGTCGCCGTGGCTCACGCCGACGCGTTCGCACAGCGCGGCGAAGCCGTCCGGCGTCGACGGATCGTTGCCGTCGTGCCAGATGAAGCGGAACATTTCCAGCACGGTCGCGATATCGGCGCGCAGCGCGAGCGCGAGGCGCAGCACCTTGTCGGAATCGAACGGATGGGCGGGCGGCATCTTGAAGCGGATGCCGAGCTGTTCGGCGCGAAACAGCGCGTGGCGGTACGTGAACACGCGCTTGGCCGGTACTTCGGCGCTCGGGCGTTGTCCCCAGTGGCGCTGCAGGTCGAGCAGCGACACGGCGACGGGTTCGAACGGCACGTCGGGCCATTTGTCGAGCTGTTCGAGCAGCAGGTAGGAGAACGGCGACACGAAGTCGTAGAACCACGCGGGTTGGGCAGTATCGAGGCCGGTTGTCATGGCGATCTCCAGAGGGTGGGGCGTGCGCGCCTGGCGGCGGCCTTCATGTTGCGCGGTGGCGCGGATGCAGCAATGATCGCGGATCGGCCGCTTACGCGGAACCGGGAGTCGCCCGGGGGGGCGCGCCGGCCGGCGGCGACGCCTCCGCGGTTCGCGCCGTCGTGGGCGGCCCGGCGCCGGGCGTACCCGACGTGCCGGACGTACCCGACGTACCCGACGCGGCGTCGTGCTCGTGCGCGGTGAGGCGCTCGCGCACGAAGCCGATGTGCTCGCGCAGCACGTAGAACTGCCCCGCGTATGCGAGCGGCATCTTCATCCGGTTCACGGCTTCCTCGATGTCGTCGAGCTCGTCGAGCAGCTGCACGCGCTCCTCGGCCGTGTGCTCGCCGAGCGCGCGGCGCTCGAGCGCGATCAGCGCGCCGTACCAGCGGTAGATGCGCGAACGCACGCGCCAGCCGTACAGCGACGGCACCAGCCGCAACCCGGGAATCAGCACGACGATCAGCGGCACCAGCACGACGAGCATCCGGTCGACCAGGCTCGCGACCCAGAACGGCAGCCGCCGGTACAGGAAGGTCTTGCCCGACTTGTAGTAGCGCGCCGCGTCGTCCGACAGCGGGAAGCCGCGCGTGACGGCCGACGGGAATTCGCCCGCGTGCTGCAGGATCGTCGCGTGGCCGTGCACCTCGCGCGCGGCCTCGATCAGCAGGTCGGACAGCGCGGGATGCAGCGTGTCGCGCGCGACCAGCTCGATCGTCGGCGCGACCGTGTGGATGTCGGCGGGCGGCAGGTTGCGGCCGAGATCGTAGACGCCCATCGGCAGCGTGATCGCGGTCAGGTACGGAAAGCGCCGCGCGTACGCCTCGGCCTGCGTGAACGAGTACACGTGCACGCCCGGCGCGCGGAACAGCTTCGCCATCACCGGGATCTGGGTCGAGTCGCCGGACAGGAACGCGGCGTCGATCTTGCCGTCAAGCAGCGCGGTCGCGGCGTCCTCGCCGGCGGTCGGCAGCAGCTCGGTCGCGCCGCCCGGCACGATGCCGTTCATCTTCAGCAGCGCCAGGCTCAATTCGCGGGCGCCGCTGCCCTCCGCGCCGAGCGCGAGCCGCTTGCCCTTGAAGTCGGACAGGCGGGCGACGATCGGGCCGCGGTACATGATCGCGAGCGGCACGTAGCCGATGCTGCCGAGCGAAACCAGGTGCTCGTCGCGCTCCTTCGGCCCGATGCCGCTCTGCACGAAGCCGACGTCGACCGGCGCGTTCGGGTTCGACAGCCGCTCGAGGTTCTGCGCCGATCCTTCGGACGACTCGACGTCGAGCGTGACGCCGTTCTTCGCGAGGATCGCCTTGTATTTCTGCGCGGCGTTCCAGTAGGTGCTGCCGGGCGGCCCGGACGAAATCACGAGCGTGGACGGCGGCGCCGGCTGGATCAGCTTGACCGCGAGCCAGACCGCCGTGGCCGCGAGCAGCACGGTGGGGCCGATCGACAGCGCGAGGTCGCGCCACGACACCGCGACGAAGCGGGCGAGGATGCGGCGGGGCGGGCGAGGGCTGGCTGGCTTCATGGCGGCGGCGGATGACACGGGCGTGACGCATCGATGACGGCGGGCTCGGACGCTGCACGCGATGCATGTTCTGGCGGCGATGGTACCCGGTTTCCCCTGACGTGCGCGAATCCGCCGCCGTGTCGCGCGGGCTTGCCCGGCCGGCCACGACGGCCGGTCGTGTGCGGCGGCGCTCGCCCGCGCGTCAAAAGCTTTGCGCTTCGGCGGGCGCTGGATTACATTGTGCGACGCAGCCGCGCCCGATTCGCGCGCGACCCGGCACGCAATGAGACCGGGCGCGTCCGGCCGGCGGCTGCCCGGCCCGGCCGGCCCGCACTCGCGCGCGCCGGTTGCCGGCCCGTGTCGCCTCTCTCGCATCGCCGTGGAAATCATCGGCCGTCCCGCCCGTTCGCGCGCGGGCCGGCTGCCATTGGGGGTATCCGGCCGTACTGTGCACGGCCGTTCAGGAGTTACAAGGAGATAGCATGAAGTCGATCGTGTTGAGAGCGTTGGGTGTTGCGGCCGTGGCGGCCTGTCTGACGGGCAGCGTATACGCGCAGTCCAGCGATACGGCGGCCACCGAAGCGCCGGCCGCGGCAGCGAGCTCGCCGAAGGCGGCGGCCAAGACCGCGAAGAAGGCGAACCGCAAGCTCGGCTACGCGGTGCGCAAGGCAATCACGAAGGCAGGCGGCATCGACGTGGCCAACATCGTCGTGCGCTCGAAGGGCGGCGCGATCACGCTGGAGGGCACGGTGCCCGACCAGGCACAGATCGACAAGGCGGAAGAGGCAGCGAAGGGCGTGAGCGGCGTGACGTCGGTCTCGAACAAGCTGACGGTTCAGCAGCAATAATGCCGGGCGGGCGGCGCGCGAGTGCCGCCCGCGCCTGCTTTCAGACGGGCCCCGGCATGCCGGGGCCCGTTTGCGCCGCAGCGTGCCCCAGCTGTCGCTGCGCGCCAGCCCTCCGGGAGAGCATCTCCCAGGGGGACTGCCTTCGGGGCGGAATATCAGGAGCGGCCCGGTGTTTTCCCGACAGGCCGCGAGCCGCGCACGACGCAGCGGCGCAGCGATAGCGATATCCATACTGATAGGGGGCGACAATGACGACGCACGGGTGGGGCACTCGGATTCTTCTCGGCGCGGCGCTGGCCGCGCTCACATTGCTCGGCGCCTGCAACGACGCCGATTCGGGCGAGCGCAACCGGTTGCCCGGTTTCGTGTCCGGCAGCGTGCGCACAACCGCCTATGACGGCACGAGCGACGACCTGCTGACGGCCGGCCTCGGCAAGACGGGCCTCGCCTCCACGGCGCCCGCGTTCGCGAATCCGTCCCGGCCGACGAGCGCCGAGCTGCGCCGGCTCGCGATCTGGTCGAACTACCGCGCGCTCGTCGACATGAGCGCGAACGGCGGCTACGGCCGCTTCTGGGGGCCGAACGTCGACCTCGACGGCAACGCCACGCTCGGCGAAGGCAAGATCCCCGGCACCGAATATCTCGCGTACTCCGACGACGGCAGCGGCCGCAAGAACGTGACGCTGCTCGTGCAGGTGCCCGCCAGCTTCGATCCCAAGCAGCCGTGCATCGTCACCGCGACGTCGTCGGGTTCGCGCGGCGTGTACGGCGCGATTTCGGCGGCTGGCGAGTGGGGCCTCAAGCGCGGCTGCGCGGTCGCATACAACGACAAGGGCGGCGGCAACGGCGCGCACGAGCTCGGCTCCGACACGATCACGCTGATCGACGGCACCCTCGCCAACGCGGTGCTCGCCGGCAATGCCAGCCTCTTTACCGCGAACGTGACGAGCGGCGACCTGGCCGCGTTCAACGGCCGCTTCCCGAACCGCTACGCGTTCAAGCACGCGCATTCGCAGCAGAATCCCGAGCAGGACTGGGGGCACGCGACGCTGCAGGCGGTCGAATTCGCGTACTGGGCGCTCAACGAGCAGTTCGGGCCGGTACTCGACAGCTCGCATCACGGCGTCCGCTACCACCCGGGCGACATCACGACGATCGCCGCGTCCGTCAGCAACGGCGGCGGCGCGGCGCTCGCGGCGGCCGAGCAGGACACGCGCCGCTGGATCACCGCGGTCGTGGTCGGCGAGCCGCAGGTCAACGTGCGGATGTCGCCGAACGCGATCGTGCGCGAGGGCGGCCAGCCGGCGCCGTCGTTCGGCCGCCCGCTGGCCGACTACGCAACGCTCGCGAACCTGCTGCAGCCGTGCGCGGCCGCGTCCGCGTCGCTCGCGGGCGAGCCGTACCTGAGCGGGCTGCCGGCCGCCACCACGCAGTCGATCCGCACGCAGCGCTGCGCGACGCTCGCCGCGGCGGGGCTCGTGTCGGGCGCCGACACGCAGAGCCAGGCCGCCGACGCGCTCGCGCAGCTGCATGCGGCCGGCTATCTCGCCGATTCCGACCTGCTGCAGGCGTCGATGTGGGATTCGCAGGCGATTCCGGCGATCGCGGTCACCTATGCGAACGCGTACACGCGCTCGCGCGTGACCGACAACCTGTGCAATTTCAGCTTCGCGACCACCAGCGCGCCGACCGGCACGGTCGCGGCGCCCGCCGCGTCGCCGATGCCGGCCATCTTCGGCGTCGGCAACGGCGTGCCGCCGACGGGCGGCATCGACCTCGTGTTCAACACGGGCGCGGGCGTCGATCACCGGCTCGCGACGCCCGACGCGAGTTTCGCGGGCGCGCTGTGCCTGCGCCAGCTGTGGACCAACGGGATGCTCGACATGCCGGCGAACGTCGACGCCGTGCGCGTGAACGCGAACCTGCAGGGCAAGCCCGCGATCATCGTGCAGGGCCGCAGCGACGCGCTCGTGCCGGTGAACCACGCGTCGCGCGCATACGTCGCGCAGAACAGCATCAGCGAAGGCAGCCGCAGCCAGCTCGTGTTCTACGAGGTGACGAACGGGCAGCACTTCGACGCGTTCCTGCCCGTCGCGGGCTTCGATACGCGCTTCGTGCCGGTCCACTACTACAACATGCAGGCGTTGAACCTGATGTGGCGCCATCTGAAGAACGGCGCCGCGCTGCCGCCGTCGCAGGTGATCCGCACGGTGCCGCGCGGCGGCACGCCGGGCGCCGCACCGGCGCTGACGAGCGCGAACCTGCCGCCGATCGCGACATCGCCCGGCGCGAACGCGATCACGGCGGGCGCTGGCGCGATCAACGTGCCGCTCTGACGGCATCCGCCGCACCGCGTTGATGAAGCCGGGCTGTCATACACACGTCAGCCGCCCGACCCGACCGGCGCGCGAACGCCGGCGGCGGCATTACGCCGCCGCCGGCGATCTGGCGGCGATGACCAACAACTGCACGTCGGGCCAGATGAGCTGGGGGGGCGGGCGAGCCCGCCGTGGCGCTAGCGGTGCATCGACTCCAACACCCGGTGCAGACGCTTGACAGAGACAGGCATCGACCTGAATGACGCGCCGCGGACTGCGCTGCAGCACGTGCTGACGCTGCACGCGCGTACGCTGCACGCGCGTACGCGGCAGCTCGAGGAGCGGCAATTGGAGCAGCAGGGACGGTAAGCATCGCGTTGCGGCCCGCGCGGCCCGGTCTTGCGCCGGGCGGCGCGGGTTCGCGAGGCCTCGGATGGACGACAGCCCGATCGGCGCAGGCCGGTCGGGCTGTTTTTTGTGGAAAGGGTGTCGGCGCGCGAGGCGCCGCAAGCAGCGCGTCCCGCGGCGCGGGAACCGCCGGCCGCGTCGTTACGCGAGCACGAGCCGTATGCCGACCGCGACGAGCGTCGCGGCGAGCAGGTTGCGCAGCAGCCGCTCGGGTGCGCGCGCGGATAGCAGGCTGCCGAGCACGATGCCGGGCAGCGAGCCGAGCAGCAGCGACAGCAGCATCGACCAGTCGACCGAGCCGAGCAGCCAGTGGCCCATGCCCGCGACGAGCGTGAGCGGCACCGCGTGCGCGATGTCGGACCCGACGATGCGGGTGGTCGCGAGCGCCGGGTACAGCAGCAGCAGCACGGTGACGCCGATCGCGCCGGCGCCGACCGACGTCATCGACACGAGCATGCCGAGCACGGCGCCCGTCAGCACGGTCGACCACAGCGTGCGCGCGGGGCTCGGCGCGAGCGGGTTGCGCGCGGCGAGCGCGGTGAGTTGCGGGCGGAAGATCAGCGCGAGCGACGTGAGCAGCAGCGCGATGCCGAGCACCAGCTGGATCATCCGCGCGGTGCCGGGCGAATTCACGCCGTGCGTGTGCAGCACCCACAGCGTGACGGCCGCGGCCGGGACGCTGCCGGCCGCGAGCCGGCCGGTGATGCGCCAGTCGATCGACCCCTTTAGCCCGTGGACAAGCGTGCCGGTCGCCTTGGTCGCGGCCGCGTACAGCAGGTCGGTGCCGACCGCCGTCGCGGGGTGGACGCCGAACAGCAGCACGAGGATCGGCGTCATCAGCGAACCGCCGCCGACGCCCGTCAGGCCGACGAGAATGCCGACGAACAGGCCGGACAGGGAGTACAGCAGATCGATATGGGGGAGCGACATCGGAAGCAGGCGGTTATGCGGCGTTCGGCGGTGGCGCGCGGCTGCGGCGCGCGCATTCAAAGTCCGCCATTGTCGCAAAAGTGGCGCGTTGGTGTACGACTACGTTAAAAATCGGCCGGGAAGGGCCGCCGGGCGGGCCGTTCGCGGTGGATGAAACGTGCGTTTGAACGGGCGCCGGGCCCGACAGGGCGGCGTGCCGGTATCCGCGAGCGGATGGCCCGGCAGTCTTCTGATAGTGCTTTGAGAGGCTGAATGGCAGACGTCATTCGCGCGCGCTTCCTGCCGGTTCATGGCAGGAGCGACGCGTAGCGGCCGCGCGTGTCGCGCGGCGCCCGACGCCCCGATGTCAGCCGCGCGGCGGCAGTTCGCAGCCGTCGGGGCCGCACGCGGCTGCGTCGTCGCCGGCGAATTCGACGATCGCGCCGTCGCGCCACGCCTGCTCGAGCGCCTGCGCGAACACGTCGGCCGGCTGCGCGCCCGACACCGCGTAGCGGCCGCCGAACACGAACAGCGGCACGCCGCGTCCGCCGATCTGCGCGGCCCGCGCGATGTCGGCCTCGACTTCGTCACGGTATGCGTCGCTGCGCAGTACGGCTTCGACGGCCGAGCGATCCAGCCCCGCTTCGACCGCGAAGTCGATCAGCGCCGCGTGGTCGAACAGCGAGCCGTGCTCGCAGAAATACGCGCGGTACAGGCGTTCGGTCAGCGCATGCGCGCGGCCGGTCGCTTCCGCGAGCTTCACGAGCCGGTGAGCGTCGAGCGTGTCGCCGACGGACGTGCCCGGAAGGTCGTAGCGCAGCCCGACGCTCGCGGCCGCGTCGGTCACCTGGCGCAGCATCTGGTCGACCTGCGCGGGCGACATTTGGTACTTGCCCGCGAGCATCGCCTCGACCGGCTCGACCGGCTGGCCCGGCATCAGCCGATACGCGCGCAGCACGACGTCGACGTGCCCGGCGTGCGCGAACGCTGCGAGCGCCTCGTCGAAGCGGCGCTTGCCGATCCAGCACCACGGGCAGATCAGGTCGGACCAGATCTCGACGGTCAGGGTCGGGCGGGCAGTCGGGGCAGGGGTGGTCGTCATGGGCGGTAGGGCGGCAAATAAATGTAACCGCGACTATATCACTTTATGCTTCGACGCTTCGTCATGGCCTGGCGCGGACGAAACGGGCCCCTTACGCGTCGCCCTGCGTTTCCTTCAGATGCTTCAGGTGCTTGTAGACGGTCGCTCGCCCCATCCCGAGCACGTTCGCGACGTAGTTCGCGGCGCTCTTGCCGCGGAACGCGCCTTCCGCATGCAGTGCTTCGACGAGTTCGCGCCGGTGCTCGCGCGTGAGGCCGTTCAGGCCGACCTGCCGTTCGCGCAGCCAGCCGTGCAGGAACGTGTTGATGCGCTCCTGCCAGTCGTCGCGGAACAGCTCGTCGGGCTGCGCGACGATGCCCGCGCCCTTGATGAACACGTCGAGCGTCGCGCGGACGTCGTCGAACACCGCGATGTTGAAGTTGATGCACATCATCCCGGCCGGGCGGCCTTCGTCGTCGAACAGCACGTTGCTCACGCAACGCATCCGCCGGCCATCCCAATTCAGCTTCTCGTACGGGCCGATCACGCGCTCGCGCGCCGAATGATCGATTTCCTCGAGCGCCGAGTCGTCGCCGACCTCGCGCTTCGACAGGTTGTTCGCGAGGTACAGCACGGTCTGATCGTGCAGGTCGTGGATCACGACTTCCGCGTACGGGAAGAACAGCGCCGCGATGCCATCGGCGATCGGCGCATAGCGGGTGAGCAGCAGGTTTTTGACGGGGGATTGCTTCTTGCGCATCGGAATCGCCATCTCGGGTGAGCGGGGGCCGGGCGGTGCGTGGGCGCGGCGCGCCGGCGTACCGTCGACCGGCATGTCCGTGCGCCCGCGCGCTGCCGCCGCGGCGGTTGCGCCATTGTATCGGCCCCGCGTGCGCGTGCTGCTCATGCGCGCGTCAGATGCACGTACAGCGCGTGCGCGATCGCGATGTCCTCGAGGCCGAGGCCGATCGAGCGGAAGAACGCATGACGCGTGCGCGACGGTGCCGCGCAGGTGCCGGCGACGAGCGCGGGCAGGTCGCCGACGATCCGCTCGGGCGTCCAGCCGTGCGCGGCCGCCGCGATCTGCATCTCGCCCGCGCTGGCGGGCGTCGTGTGGCGGTAGTCGCAATACACGTCCATGTCGGGCAGCCACACGGGCGGGATCTCGTGCGCGCGCGCGACGTTGGTGCTGATCGACGTGACGAGCGCGGGACGCGTGAGCATGCCGTCCGCGAGCACCGGCGTGCCCGACGACGTGCACAGCATCACGACATCGGCGTCGCGCACGCATGCCTCGACGCCGGCGGCCGGACGGGCGCGCGGATCGATCCGCGCGAGCGTCGCCTGCAGCGCCGGGTCGCCGGCGAGCGCGGGTGAATGCACGCTGATCGAGGCCCAGTCGCGCAGTGCCGCGGCGTGGCGCAGATGCGCGAGGCCGACCGCGCCCGTGCCGATCACGGCGAGCCGGCGCGCGTCGCGCGGCGCGAGGCAGTCGACCGCGAGCGCCGTCGTGCCGGCCGTGCGCTCGACCGTCAGCAGCCCCGCGTCGCACCACATCAGCGGCTGGCCGGTACGCATCGACATCAGCGCGGTCCACGCGGTCACGATCGGTTTGCCGCCCGTCACGACGTACGGCGACAGCTTCGCGCCGAACACCTGCTCGTCGGCGAGCGCGCCGAGATACGTGATGAAATCGCCGGCCTGTTCGGGGAACAGCGTGAGGGTTTGCGGCGGCTGCACCGCGCGAGCCGACGCGAGCGACGCGAACATGCGGCGCAGCGTGCCGAGCACGTCGAGCGACGGCAGCGCGGCACGCACCGCGGCTTCGTCGACGGTGAGCGGCAGGGTCGGGGCGGGTTGCGTCATGGGACTTCTCCGGTCGGGGCCGGACGGGACTGTCTCGATACAGTACGTCCGGCAGTGTTCGTGATGGATTAAAAGTCTAATATAGACAGAAGTGGTCGGGTGGATTTTTCTTTCCACGACGCGTGCGCAAGGAAAAACATAGATAAATCAAAGGGGTTGTGCGCGAGCGACGGTATGGCGAGGGACGACGTCAGCACCGCGCTTATCGTATCCCCTATAGTCTATAGTAGACTAAGAGTCTATATTTTACGTGCGGACCAGCGTGTCGCCGCACGGCGGCCGGCTGCATCGCCGGCCGATCCGGCGCGGGCGCAGCGCCCGGCAACGGCGTCGCGCGACCGGTCTTCATCGCCTCAATCCGGAATCGAAGGACATCCGTCATGAACTGGAAGCTTTCCCTCTGCGCCGTCGCGGCGCTTGCGTGCGCGGCCGTCACGGCCCACGCGGAACAGACCACGCTGCGCTTCGGGATCGAAGCCGCCTACCCGCCGTTCGAGAGCAAGTCGCCGGCCGGCCAGTTGCAGGGCTTCGACGTCGACATCGGCAACGCGGTGTGCGCGAAGCTGAACATGAAGTGCGTGTGGGTCGAGAATGCGTTCGACGGGTTGATCCCGGCGCTGCAGGCGCGCAAGTTCGACGCGATCAATTCGGCGATGAACATCACCGCGAAGTGCAAGCAGAGCATCGACTTCACGCCGGCGATCTACGTCGTGCCGATCGTGATGGTCGCGCACCGCGGCTCGCCGCTGCGGCCCGATGCCGCGAGCCTGCGCGGCAAGCACGTCGGCGTGCTGCAGGGCTCGTCGCAGGAGGATTTCCTGAAGGCGCACTGGGCGAATGCGGGCGTGGCCGTCGTGTCCTATCCGGACCAGGACCAGATCTACGCCGATCTCGTCGCCGGGCGTCTCGACGCGGCCGTGCAGGAAGCGCAGACCGCGCAGGACGGCTTCCTCGACAAGCCGGCCGGCCGCGACTACCAGATCGTCGGCGAGCCGCTGAAAGACGCCGCGACGCTCGGCGAAGGCACCGGCTTCGGGATGCGCAAGGGCGACAAGGCGCTGCAGACTAAGATCGTCGGCGCGCTCGACGCACTGAAGAAGGACGGCACGCTGAGCGCGCTGTCGCAGAAGTACTTCAAGCGCGACATCGTCGCGAAGTAAGCCAGGCCGCGCGCCGGCGCCGTGCCGGCGCGCGTCGCACCGAATCTCGACGCAGTACGGGGAAGCATGGATTTCGACGTCATCGTTCTGGGGGCCGGCATCGTCGGCGTGTCGTCGGCGCTGCATCTGCAGGATCGCGGGCTGCGGGTCGCGCTCGTCGACCGGCGCGCGCCTGGCGAGGAGACGAGCCACGGCAATGCCGGGCTGATCGAGCGCTCGTCGGTCGTGCCGTACGCGTTCCCGCGCCGGCTCGGCACGCTGCTGCGCTACGCGCACAACCGCTCGGTCGATCTCTATTGGGACTACAAGGCGCTGCCTGCGTACGCGGGCTGGCTCGCGCGCTTCTGGCGCGAATCGTCGCCGCAGCGGCTCGCGGCTGCCGCGCGCGACATGCTGCCGCTCGTCGCGGCGAGTGTCGTCGAGCACGACGCGCTGCTCGCGCGCACCGACGCACAGCCGCTCGTGCATGACGGCGGGTGGCTCGAGGCGTTCCGGTCGCCCGCGCTGTTCGACGCGGCAACGCGCGCGCAGCAGCGGGTGGCCGACGCGCACGGGTTGCGGATGAGCGTGCTCGACGCGCGCGCGCTGCGCGAGCGCGAGCCCGGCATCGGCGACGCATTCTGCGGCGCGTTCCACTGGCAGGATCCGAAGACGGTATCGAGTCCCGGCGGCCTCACGAAGGCGTACGCGCGGCTGTTCGAGCGCGACGGCGGCACGTTCGTGCACGGCGACGCGACGACGCTCGCGCAGGTGCGCGACGGCTGGCAGGTCGATACCGAACACGGGCCGATCTCGGCGCGGTCGGCCGTGGTCGCGCTCGGGCCGTGGTCCGATCACGTGTTCGCGCCGCTCGGCTACCGGATTCCGCTGCGCGCGAAGCGCGGCTATCACATGCATTACCTGCCGACCCGCGCGCCGCTGAACGTGCCGGTGTGCGATACCGAGGAAGGTTTCGTGGTCGCGCCGATGGAGGGCGGCCGGCTGCGGCTCACGACCGGCGTCGAGATCGCGTTGCGCGATGCGCCTCCGACCGGCGTGCAACTCGCGCGTGCCGAGCCGCTCGCGCGCGACGCGTTCGGCATCGGCGAGCGGCTCGATCCGGCGCCGTGGCTCGGGATGCGGCCGTGCACGCCCGACATGCGGCCGGTGATCGGGCCGGCGCCGCGCCACCGTCATCTGTGGTTCGCGTTCGGTCATTGTCACCACGGGCTCACGCTCGGCCCCGCAAGCGGACGGCTGCTCGCCGAAATGATCACCGGCGCGCCGACCTACATCGATCCCCATCCGTACCGGCCCGCGCGTTTCGGCTGAGCTAGTCGGCGGGCGACGGCCGCCGCGCGTGCGGCCGTTGCAATGCACAACGCGGCATGACGGCAAGGTCATGCCGCGTTTTTCTTTGGATTCCCGATGGGCTTGTTGGACGAATGGCGGGCGATCGGCGCGCTGCATGGAATAACCGCCCGCGGCCGTCCGTTTATATACCGAGTCGCGGCGCAATCGGGCAGCGGGATAATGACCATGACGAAGTTTTTCGACGCCCGTCCGGCGGTGCCGTGCCGTAATGCCATGCCAAGGAGAACGGGAATGAAGACGATGCTGTTCGCCGTCGCGCTGACGGCCGCGATCGCGCGGCCCGCGGCCGCCGAGCCGCCGCAGGCCGGCAACGGGAAACTGGTCGACGAAGATCACATGACGCTGTACGTGTTCGATCACGACGCGCCGGGCAAGAGCACCTGCACCGGCACCTGCGCGGCCAACTGGCCGCCGGCGCTCGCCGACGCATACGACAAGGCGTCGGGTGCGTTGAGCCTCGTCAAGCGCGACGACGGCAAGAAGCAATGGGCGTACAACGGTCGCCCGCTGTATCGCTGGAAAATGGACCACAAGGCAGGAGACGCGGGCGGCGACGGAATCGGCGGCATGTGGCACGTCGCACGTCCCTGAAAACTGACGGACGGACCGACTGACGGGCTGACGACGTGGCGACGCGCGAGGCATCCGGATGAGCTACGAATCGGACCTGCTGGTGTGGCTGCCGCATCTCACGCGTTATGCGCGTGCGCTGACGGGCGACCGCGCCTGGGCGGACGATCTCGTGCAGGACACGCTCGAGCGCGCGCTGAACCGGCCGCCGCGTGACGGCGGCAACCTGCGCGCGTGGCTGCTCACGCTGCTGCGCCACCGCTTCATCGACCAGTTGCGCGCGCGGCACGAGATCGCGGTCGACGACGCCACCGCGCCATGGCAGACGATGGCCGCGCCCGCCGACGAGATCAGCGGCCTGATGCTGCGCGACGTGCAGCGCGCGCTGTACCGGCTGCCGGTCGAACAGCGCGAGGTGCTGCTGTTGGTCGCGCTGGAGGAGTTGAGCTATCGCGACGCCGCACAGGTGCTCGGCGTGCCGGTGGGGACGGTGATGTCGCGGCTGTCGCGGGCGCGTGAACAGATGCGTGCGTTGCTGTCCGGCGAGCCGCCGGCGCACGGCACGGCCGCGTTACGGGTGATCGGGAAGACATGATGGACGACGATCCGCGCAAACCTTCGGACGATCGGGACGATGCTGCATCGGCCCAGCTGCTGTCGGCGCTGCTCGACGGCGAGCTGTCCGGGCAGGAGCGCCGCGAGGTGCTCGAGCGGCTGCAGTCCGATCCGCGGGAAGCCGACCGGTTCGCGCATTACGGCGCGCAGCGCGACGCGTTGCGCGCGCTGTTCCCGCTGCCGGGCGCCGCATCGGCATTGTTCGTGCAGCGGCGCGCGTCGCGCCGGCGCGTGGTTGCCTATGCGTTCGCGGGGCTGGCGGCCGGGCTGGTGCTCGGCATCGCGCTGCACGTGGGCTGGACGGCGTTCGGCGTCGAACCGGCGTTCGCCGCGCGCGCGGATGTCGCGTATGCGGTGTACGCGGCCGATCGTGAACACCCGGTCGAAATCGACGCCCGCGACCCGGCGCGCCTGGCCGGCTGGCTGTCCGCGCGTCTCGGCCGGCCCGTGCGCGCGCCGTCGCTCGACGAATACGGCTACGCGCTGCTGGGCGGGCGGCTGCTGCCGGGCGACGCGGGGCCGGCCGCGCAGCTGATGTACCAGCGCGCGGACGGCGCGCGCGTGACGCTGTACATGACGGCCTACGATGCGCGGCGCCTCGCGCCGCAGGCGATGTCGGCGGACGGACGCTACACGTATTTCTGGTCGGATCGCGGCATGGGCTACGCGCTGTCCGGCCGCGGCGACGAACGGCGCCTGCGCGAGCTCGCGATCGACGCATGCGGCGCGCTCGGCGGGCCGACCGACGCATGGAAGGGGTGACCCGCTCGGCATCGGCAAGGAGCACAAGATGAACGCGAAGACGGCGATGATGGCGACGGTGGTGGCGGTGCTCGCGGCAGGCGCCGGGCTCGCGCGGGCGCAAGGCGACGCCCCGGTGCGCGTGCCGGTCGACGCCGACGGCGTGCAGCGGGTGACGATCGTCGGCGGCAGCTATTTCTTTCGGCCGCGTCACGTGATCGTCCGCGCGCATGTGCCGGTCGAACTGACCGTATCGGCCGAACCGGGCCGCGTGCCGCACAGCTTCGAAATCGACGCGCCGCAGGCCGGCATCGCGGTGCACACCGACCTGGCCACGACCCCGCGCACGTTCCGCTTCACGCCGACGCAGCCCGGTCGCTTCGCCTACTATTGCACGCATCGGCTGCTGTTCTTGCGCAGCCATCGCGAACGCGGCATGGAGGGCGTGCTCGACGTCGAGGCGGCGCCATGATCGCCGCATTGCTGGCCGCGAGCCTGATAGGAGCGAGCATGACAGCCGACCCGGTGACCGTTGCGCAGGCACATTTCGACCAGGTCCGCTCGTACCGCGCGACGATCCGCTCGGCGGCGCGAAGCGGCGAGCGCACCGAATTCCACTATGCGTATCTGAAACCCGGTTTCGTCCGGATGGACTTCGTGTCGCCCCATCGTGGCGCGGTGCTCGCGTACGATCCCGGCGACGGCAAGGTCCGGCTGCGCCCGTTCGGCGAGCATGCGCCGCCCGCGCTGCGGCTGTCGCCGACCAATCCGCTCGTGCTCGACCGCAGCGGCCATCGCGTCGACCGCTCGGACGTCGGCGAGTTGCTGCGCAACGTGCATGCGCTGCAGCAAGGCGGCGCGACGGTGACGGAGGGCGAGGAGACCATCAACGGGCGGACCGCGCTGCGCGTGTCGGTGACGGGCGCGCCCGCGCACGCGGTCGACGGCGTGCATCGCTATCGGCTGTGGCTGGACACCGAGGACGGTTTTCCGCTGAAGGTCGTCAGCTTCGCGGACGGTGACGGCGACCCGCTCGAAACGGTGACGCTCGACGACGTCGAGATCGACGTCGCGTTTCCCGCCCGCTTTTTCGCGCCCTGATCCTTCATCCCTGATTCCTGATCCCGACTCATGCCGGAGGCTGCATGGCGGAATACCGGTTTTCGACGACGTGGCGCGTGGACGCGCCGCTCGCGGCGGTCTGGGACGCGATCTACCAGGTCGACCGCTGGCCCGACTGGTGGAAGAGCGCGGTACGGACCGTCGAGATCGAGCGCGGCGACGCGCACGGCGTCGGCGCGCTGCAGCGATACACATGGAAAGGCGCGCTGCCGTACCGGCTGACCTTCGACATGCGCGTGCTGCGCGTCGAGCGGCCTTATGTGCTCGAAGGCCGCGCGAGCGGCGCGATCGACGGCGACGGCCGCTGGTCGTTCAGCGGCGACGGCACGCGCACCGTCGTGCGCTACGACTGGCACATCCGCACGCGCGAGCGCTGGATGAACTGGCTGGAGCCGCTCGCCCGCCCGCTGTTCATCTGGAATCACGACGTCGTGATGCGCGAAGGGGCGAAAGGGCTCGCGCGCCTGCTCGGCGCGACGGTCCAGACCGACGGCCGGACGTACCAGCCGGTCGCGGGCTGTCCCGACATGTGACGATCCGGCCCCGAACAGGGGCCCCGGCGGCGCCCAAGCGGATCTTTTTATGTGGTGTCAGACGATCGCGGGAACTCGGTGCTTACCCCGTGTCAAATCGGTGCGCGGGTCGGGAAATCCCGCATCCGCATGCTGCCGGAGCGCAGTATTGATGCCTACTTGATTGTTTCAAAAGGATTTTTCAATTCCATCCCCGTTTTTCCGTCGTTTCGGCCCCCGCGAAAAAACCTCCGGTTTCCCTTCTTGAATTTGTCAAAACCCGTCCATATAATTAGCACTCGCTGCACGAGAGTGCTAACAATTCTCTGCCGGGCGACCCGCCGGGCAGATTCCCTAAGCGTTCTTCAATCTCAGTCAAGAGAGGAGTGAATATGAACCTTCGTCCTTTGCACGATCGCGTGATCGTCAAGCGCCTGGATCAGGAAACCAAGACCGCCTCGGGCATCGTGATCCCCGACGCAGCAGCTGAAAAGCCGGATCAAGGCGAAGTCCTGGCCATCGGCCCGGGCAAGCGCGACGACAAGGGCGCACCGATCGCACTCGACGTGAAGGTCGGTGATCGCGTCCTGTTCGGCAAGTACGCAGGTCAGACCGTCAAGGTCGACGGCCAGGAACTGCTGGTCATGCGCGAAGAAGACATCATGGCCGTGGTCAACGCGAAGTAAGCGTCCACTGACGGTACATATTCCCAAGAATTCAAGGAGTTAGAAGATGGCAGCTAAAGACGTCGTATTCGGCGATTCCGCCCGTTCGAAGATGGTCGAAGGCGTGAACATTCTCGCCAACGCGGTCAAGGTCACGCTGGGTCCGAAGGGCCGCAACGTGGTGCTCGAGCGCAGCTTCGGCGGCCCGACGGTCACCAAGGACGGTGTGTCGGTCGCGAAGGAAATCGAGCTGAAGGACAAGCTCCAGAACATGGGCGCGCAAATGGTCAAGGAAGTCGCTTCCAAGACCAGCGACAACGCAGGCGACGGCACGACGACGGCAACCGTCCTCGCGCAATCGATCGTTCGCGAAGGCATGAAGTACGTCGCATCGGGCATGAACCCGATGGACCTGAAGCGCGGCATCGACAAGGCAGTCGCAGCGGCTGTCGAAGAGCTGAAGAAGATCAGCAAGCCGTGCACGACGAACAAGGAAATCGCGCAAGTCGGCTCGATCTCGGCGAACAGCGACACGTCGATCGGCGATCGTATCGCTGAAGCGATGGACAAGGTCGGCAAGGAAGGCGTGATCACCGTCGAAGACGGCAAGTCGCTCGCCGACGAACTCGACGTCGTCGAAGGCATGCAGTTCGACCGCGGCTACCTGTCGCCGTACTTCATCAACAACCCGGAAAAGCAAGTCGCCGTCCTCGACAACCCGTTCGTGCTGCTGCACGACAAGAAGGTGTCGAACATCCGTGATCTGCTGCCGGTGCTCGAGCAAGTCGCGAAGGCTGGCCGGCCGCTGCTGATCATCGCGGAAGACGTCGAGGGCGAAGCGCTCGCGACGCTGGTCGTCAACAACATCCGCGGCATCCTGAAGACCGTCGCGGTCAAGGCACCGGGCTTCGGCGATCGTCGCAAGGCAATGCTGGAAGACATCGCGATCCTGACCGGCGGCCAGGTGATCGCGGAAGAAACCGGCCTGACGCTCGAGAAGGCAACGCTGGCAGAACTGGGCCAGGCGAAGCGCATCGAAGTGGGCAAGGAAAACACGACGATCATCGACGGCGCAGGCGAAGCCGCGAGCATCGAAGCACGCGTGAAGCAAGTGCGCGCGCAAATCGAAGAAGCGACGTCGGACTACGACCGTGAAAAGCTGCAAGAGCGCGTGGCCAAGCTGGCCGGCGGCGTGGCAGTGATCAAGGTCGGCGCTGCGACCGAAGTCGAAATGAAGGAAAAGAAGGCACGTGTCGAAGACGCACTGCACGCAACGCGCGCAGCTGTGGAAGAAGGCATCGTGGCAGGCGGCGGCGTTGCGCTGATCCGCGCTCGCACGGCAATCGCCAGCCTGACCGGCGCGAACGCCGACCAGAACGCCGGCATCAAGATCGTGCTGCGCGCGATGGAAGAGCCGCTGCGTCAGATCGTCACGAACGGCGGCGAAGAAGCCAGCGTCGTGGTGGCGGCAGTTGCTGCAGGCCAGGGCAACTACGGCTACAACGCAGCAACGGGCGAGTACGTCGACATGGTTGAAGCCGGCGTCGTCGACCCGACCAAGGTCACGCGCACCGCACTGCAGAACGCAGCTTCGGTTGCTGGCCTGCTGCTGACGACGGACGCAGCTGTCGCAGAACTGCCGAAGGAAGATGCACCGATGCCGGGCGGCATGCCGGGCGGCATGGGCGGCATGGGCATGGACATGTAATCGACTTCGGTCGATGGTGTCCGGAGCGCGCAGCGATGCGCGCTCCAGCCAAAAGAAAAGACCCGCAGCGATGCGGGTCTTTTTTTATGCGCGAACGAAAGGGGCGGACCTGCCGCCCCGAGGCGACGGCGGCGCGGGGCCGCCGTGCGGGCGTCAATGGCGGTGCGACGTCCTCGGCACCGGATCGGCCTTCACGGCCGGCGGCGTGTCCGCATCGTCGTTGCTGCGGGCCCAGAAGAACCGGTCGGGCAGGTACGCGCCCATGCCGGGCCGGAACGCGTCGCGCACGGCCTGATACAGGTATTCCTGTGCTTCGCGCACCGCTTCGGGCGGCTCCTGGCCGTTCGCGAGCAGTGCCGCGATCGCCGCGCCGAGCGTGTCGGTGATGCCCATCAGCCGGTGCGGCGAACGATCCCACATGTCTTCGCGGAGCTGGCCTTCCTCGCCGTACAGCGTGTTGACGAGCCGGTGCGAGCCTGTTTCCGATGACAGGATGTACTCGCAGCCCTGCGACAGCAGGTGCGACACGGCCGCGTCGAGATTCGGCGCCTCGGCGTCGCCGTCCGGCTGCGCGAGCGCCAGCAGCGTCGCGTGATCGGCGACCAGCAGCGTCGTCTGCGGCGCGAGCAGGTCGGCGATCGATTCGCGCAGGTCGTCGGCGGCAAGCACGTGCTCGTCGTCGAGCGTGAAGTCCGGTGCGAGCACGAGCGGCACGCCGTCGTAGTCGGCGACCACTTCGGCGATCGCGCTCACGACTTCCGCGCGCGTCGCCGCGCCGATCTTGAACGCGGCGATCGGCATGTCCTCGAGCAGCATGCGCGCCTGGGCGGCGACGACATCGGGATCGAGGCCGGTGACTTCGTCGCAGGCGGCCGAGTCGCGCACGGTATAGCCCGTCAGGACGGATACGCCGTGACAGCCCATGCTCGCCAGAGTCATCAGATCGGCTTGGATGCCGGAGCCGCCGGTGGGATCGGACAGGCCAAAGGTGAGGACGATCGGAGGGGCGTTGCTGGACATGTAAAAAAAGGGCAAGAAAAAACGGGGAAGCGACGGAATTGCGGACGGCGAGGCGAAGGGGGCGGTTTGGCCCGGTGTTGCCCCGGCAGGCCGCACTTTTTAGGCATTATGCGGCGGAAATCCGGCCCGCACGACGGATTTTTTAGCCCAACGCAACGTAGTCGCTGTACTCCAGTGCGATTGCTAGGCAGTCCGGCCCCGACACGGTACCATCATGGCTCCCGAATTTACCGACTTTTCCCCGACGCGGCTTAAGATGGAATACAAGAGCTGGATGTGCCTGATTTGTGGCTGGATTTATGACGAAGAAGCCGGACTGCCCGAAGAGGGCATCGCCCCGGGCACGCGCTGGGAAGACGTCCCCATCAACTGGACGTGCCCCGAATGCGGTGCCCGCAAGGAAGACTTCGAGATGGTCCAGATCTGATCGGACCCTCGGCCCACGGACACACCGCTCGCGGCCTCGCGGTTGCCCGGCGCTTGCGCGCCGCGGCCGGCGCGAGCGACTAGACGATGACAGGCGCGCGTGTCCATGACGTCCGATCCGGCGAACGTTCCCCTCCCTGACGCACTGCCCAACCCGCGTGGCGGGGCCGTGCGCGCGGCCGACGCGTGGCTCGCGGCGGCCGCCGACGCCTTCGAGCGTCGCGACGACGCGGCCGCGCCGCTGTCGGCCGCCGCCGCCGTGCTGGCGGAGGCCGGCTGGCTGCCGGCCGCCCGTTTCGCGGGACAACTCGCCGCCGCGGCGCCGCTCGCCGCCGCCGAACCGACTTCCGCTGGCTGGCGCATCGCGCTGCGCGATTTCCGCGCGGCGGTCGGGCGCCACAATCTGCGCGAGCTGGCCTGCTCGCCGCTCCTGTTCGACCACTTCCGTGCGCTGCGTGCCCAAGGCGCGGCCGACCTGCACGCGAGCGTGCCGCTCGACGTGCTGGCCCTCGTCGGGCGCGCAGTGCCGCCGGCGACGCTGTGGCCGATGTCCGACGCGTTCGCGAGCCGGGCGCGGGCCCGCTACGAGCAGGCGCTGCTCGGCGTACTCCGCACTGCCAACGGCTCGTCGAACGGCACGCCGGACGCGGCGCTCGACGAGCTCGATGCGATCGTGACCGCGCTGGCCGCCGACGGCCCGTACGACTTCTGGCGGCTCGCCGCCGCGTGCCTGCGCGCGCTGCGCGCCACCAACGCGCCCGAACTGAAACGTTTCCTCGCCCGGACCAACCTGCTGCTCGGCGAGCATGCGCAGGGCAGGCGCCATGCGCCGCCGGCGCTCGTGCGCGAGACGGTCGCATTGCTATGGCGCGATTTCGCGCTATTCGGCGCGGCGGCGGAGGATGTCGCGCTCGTCGACGTGCTGCACGACTATGGACTGACCGTGGACTGGCACGTCGCCGGCACGCCCGCGTCCGAGGCGCTGTGGGAAGCCGGCGCCGCGCAGGCCGAGCAGGACGCGGTCGCGGTGGCGCCCACCCGCATGCTCGGGGTCGTGACCGTCAACGCGCATGCGTACGAGGATTTCCTGCAGACCGCCGATGCGTCGATGGCCGAACTCGCGCTCGATCCGGCCGCGGCCGATGCGGGGGCCGCATGGCGCGCGTCCGCGGCCGCCTATCGGGTCGGTACGGCCGCGTGCGCGCTGGGGCTCGGCCACGCGGCGCTGCTGGCCGATACGCTCGGGCTGGCGTGGCGCCGTGCCGCGCACGGCGTGCCGCTCGCCGGCGACGGGCTCGGTGCGCACCGCCGCGCGTCCGACCTGCTGCGCGGCGCGCTGCTGAAGATCGCCGCGGGGGTGGCGCCGCCGGACCTGACCGCGGTGTCCGGCGCGCTCGGCGAGGCGCTCGGCCGGACCTGACGCGCAACGGGGCGCGTACACGCCGGCAGCCCTTGTCGCGCGGGCCGGCAACACGCTGCCGACAGCGCCCGCGCGCGTGTTAGAGTGCCGTGTGATCCGCGTGCGTCGTTGCCAGCGTCGCGCGGCGTTGCTTGTTGATCGCGGCCCGGTCAGGTCGCGGCGTCTTTGCTAAAATTCAAACCATGTCAAAGCCTTCCGATCGCATCAATCTCACCAACCAGTTCCTGATTGCCATGCCCAACATGGCCGATCCCACGTTTTCAGGAACGGTGGTCTATCTTTGCGATCACAGCGAGCGCGGAGCGCTCGGCCTCGTCATCAATCGTCCCACCGACATCGACCTCGAATCGCTGTTCAACCGCATCGACCTGAAGCTCGACATCGAGCCGCTGCTGCACATTCCCGTGTACTTCGGCGGCCCGGTGCAGACCGAGCGTGGCTTCGTGCTGCACGAGCCGGTCGAGGGCGCGAACTACAACTCGTCCATGTCGGTCGAGGGCGGGCTCGAGATGACGACGTCGAAGGACGTGCTCGAGGCGGTCGCGACGGGCACCGGCCCGAAGCGCTTCCTGCTGACGCTCGGCCATGCAGGCTGGGGCGCCGGGCAGCTCGAGGAAGAAATTTCCCGCAACGGCTGGCTGACGGTCGCCGCCGATCCGCGCATCGTGTTCGACACGCCGGCCGAGGAGCGTTTCGAAGCCGCGCTCGGCCTGCTCGGTGTCAGCTCGTCGATGCTGTCCGGCGAAGCAGGGCACGCATGAGTGGCGCGAGTGCGCGCGATGCGACGCTGCTGGGGTTCGACTACGGCGAGAAGCGGATCGGGGTCGCAATCGGCAATGCGCTGACGCGCTCGGCCCGCGCGCTCGTCGTGATTCCCAACCTGAACCGCGAACACCGCTTCAAGGCGGTCGGCGACCTGCTGGCCGAATGGCGGCCGGACGCGCTCGTCGTCGGCCTGCCGATGCATCCGGACGGCACGCCGCACGAAATGACGCAGCAGGCGAAGCGCTTCGGCAACCAGCTGAACGGCCGCTTCGGGCTGCCCGTCACGTGGGTCGACGAACGCTATTCGTCGGTCGAGGCCGAGGCCGGGCTGCGCGAGCGCAACGTGCGCGGGCGCGCCCGCGCCGAGATGCTCGATGCCGAGGCCGCGCGCGTGATCCTTCAACAGTATCTCGATCAATTGTCCGACCATGAGCACCATTGACGCCGACGCGCTCTACCGCGTCCTGCTCGAGCAGATTCGCGACGCATACGGCACGGCCTTCGCCGAGCCTGGCGGCCCGCGGCTCGCCGGCATCTACAGCGGCGGCGCGTGGCTCGCCGAGCGCCTCGCGCGCGATCTCGGCGCGCCGGCGTTCGGCGTCGTGAACGTCGCGCTGCACCGCGACGACTACGCGAAAAAGGGGCTGCACAGCCAGGCCAGTCCGACGTCGCTGCCGTTCGAGGTCGGCGGCGCGCGCATCGTGCTCGTCGACGACGTGCTGTACACCGGCCGCACCGTGCGCGCCGCGCTCAACGAACTGTTCGACTACGGCCGTCCGGCCGCGGTCGAGCTGGCGGTGCTCGCCGATCGCGGCGGCCGTGAGCTGCCGGTCGCCGCGCGCTTCGCGGGCGGCACGCTCGACGTGCCGGCCGACGCGACGCTCGTGCTCGCGCGCGACGAAGCCGCCCAGCTCACGCTGCGCATCGAGGCGCACGGCGCCTGAGCGAACCGCGAAACCGTATCCCGGGCCGCCGGTTCGCGCCGCGGCCCGTTTGCATAGTTGGAATCACGCACACCATGACCACCGACACCACTGGCCGCACCGGCAATCCCGCCGCGGCCGCGAGCCCCGAGCGGTTCCGCTACGGTTTCCTGAAGGGCAACCCGCAGCTCACGAAAAACGGCGAGCTGAAACACCTGCTGTCGATCGAGGGCCTGCCGCGCTCGATCGTCAATCACATTCTCGATACGGCCGAGCAGTTCGTCAGCGTGACGGACCGCGAGGTGAAGAAGGTGCCGCTGCTGCGCGGCAAGTCGGTGTTCAACCTGTTCTTCGAGAATTCGACGCGCACGCGCACGACCTTCGAGATCGCCGCGACGCGCCTGTCGGCCGACGTGCTGAACCTGAACATCAACGCGTCGTCGACGAGCAAGGGCGAGTCGTTGCTCGACACGATCAACAACCTGTCGGCGATGCATGCCGACCTGTTCGTCGTGCGTCACGCATCGAGCGGCGCGCCGTACCTGATCGCCGAGCATTGCGCGCCGCACGTGCACGTGATCAACGCCGGCGACGGCCGCCATGCGCACCCGACGCAGGGCCTGCTCGACATGTACACGATCCGCCACTACAAGCGCGACTTCACGAAGCTGCGCGTGGCGATCGTCGGCGACATCCTGCATTCGCGCGTCGCGCGCTCGGACATCCACGCGCTCACCACGCTCGGCGTGCCGGAAGTGCGTGCGATCGGCCCGCGCACGCTGCTGCCGGGCGGTCTCGAGCAGATGGGCGTGAAGGTGTTCAACAACCTCGACGAAGGGCTGAAGGGCGTCGACGTGATCATCATGCTGCGCCTGCAGAACGAGCGGATGAGCGGCGCGCTGCTGCCGTCCGCGCAGGAGTACTTCAAGACCTGGGGCCTGACGCCCGAGCGCCTCGCGCTCGCCGCGCCCGACGCGATCGTGATGCACCCGGGCCCGATGAACCGCGGCGTCGAGATCGACTCGCAGGTTGCCGACGGTCCGCAGTCGGTGATCCTCAACCAGGTCACGTTCGGCATCGCCGTGCGGATGGCGGTGATGGGCATCGTCGCCGGCAACAGCGACTGAGCCCGCTTTCGCGCATCCTGATCCAGGCATTCAACGCAATCAACGCATTCACAGACAGCGCATGAAGATTCATATCCAAGGCGGCACGCTGATCGATCCGGTCGCCGGCACCGAGCGGCAGGCCGACGTATTCGTCGCGGACGGCAAGATCGCCGCGCTCGGCACCACGCCGGCCGGTTTCAACGCGGAGAAGACGATCGACGCGTCTGGCCTGATCGTCGCCCCCGGCCTCGTCGACCTGTGCGCGCGGCTGCGCGAGCCCGGCTACGAGCACAAGGCGACGCTCGCGTCCGAGATGGCCGCGGCCGTCGCCGGCGGCGTCACGACCCTCGTGTGCCCGCCGGACACCGACCCCGTGCTCGACGAGCCGGGCCTCGTCGAGATGCTCAAGTTCCGCGCGCGCAACCTGCACCAGGCGAACGTCCATCCGCTCGGCGCGCTCACCGTCGGCCTGAAGGGCGAGGTGATCACCGAGATGGTCGCGCTGACCGAATCGGGGTGCGTCGGCTTCACGCACGCGAACGTGCCGGTGCGCGACACGCAGGTGCTGCTGCGCGCGCTGCAGTACGCGAGCACCTACGGCTACACGACGTGGCTGCGTCCGCTCGACGCGTTCATCGGCCGTGGCGGCGTGGCCGCGAGCGGCGCGCTCGCGTCGCGGCTCGGGCTGTCCGGCGTGCCGGTCGCGGCCGAGACGATCGCGCTGCACACGATCTTTGAACTGATGCGGGTGACAGGCGCGCGCGTGCACCTCGCGCGCCTGTCGTCGGCGGCCGGCCTTGCGCTCGTGCGCGAGGCGAAGGCCGAGGGGCTGCCCGTGACGTGCGACGTCGGCGTGAATCACCTGCACCTGATCGACATCGACATCGGCTACTTCGATTCGCAGTTCCGGCTCGACCCGCCGCTGCGCGGCGAGCGCGATCGCGAAGCGATCCGCGCAGCCCTCGCCGACGGCACGATCGACGCGATCTGCTCCGATCACACGCCGGTCGACGACGACGAGAAGCTGCTGCCGTTCGCCGAAGCGACGCCCGGTGCGACGGGGCTTGAACTGCTGCTGTCGCTCACGGTGAAGTGGGCCGATGAAACGAACACGCCGCTTGCGCAGGCGCTGCGCCGCATCACGGCCGCGCCGGCCGACGTGCTGCAACTGCCGGCCGGCCGCGTGGCCGAAGGCGCTGCGGCCGACCTGTGCGTATTCGACCCGCGCGCGCACTGGCGCGTCGAACCGCGTGCGCTGAAGAGCCAGGGGCACAACTCGCCGTTCCTCGGCTACGAACTGCCGGCCTGCGTGCGCGCGACGCTCGTGGCGGGGCAGGTCGCGTTCGAGCGCCACTGAACCACGCCGGATCCTCGCCATGACCGCTCTTCGCAAGCTGCGTCTCGTCTTTCATCTGCTGCGCGGCATGACGATCGTCGCGCTGCGCTTTTCGCATGTCACGCCCGCGCGCCGCGCCGAGATGACGCGCCGCTGGTCCATCAAGATGCTGCGCATCTGCGGGATGCGTCTCGTCGTCCACAACGACGGCGCGCGGCTCGACGCGAGCGCGCTCGTGGTCGGCAATCACGTGTCGTGGATCGACATCTATGCGATCAACGCGTGGCGGCCGACGCCGTTCGTGTCGAAGGCCGAGGTGCGGCAGTGGCCGGTCGTCGGCTGGCTCGCGGAGAAGCTCGATACCGTGTTCCTGCAGCGCGAGAAGCGTACCGAGGCGATGCGGATCATGCACGAGATGGCCGAGCGCCTGCGCAACGGCGGGCTGATGTGCGTGTTTCCGGAGGGCACCACGTCGGACGGGCAGGCGCTGCTGCCGTTCCATGCGAATCTGTTCCAGGCCGCGGTGTCGGCCGGCTGCGCGGTGCAGCCGGTCTGCCTGATGTACGAGGACGCGCAGCGGCGGCAGTCGGTCGCGCCGGCCTACACGGGCGAGCTGTCGCTCGGGAAGTCGCTCGACATGGTGTTGCGCGGCGGCCCGCTCGTCGCGCACCTGTACGTGTGCGAGCCGATCCCGCCGGGCGGTGACCGCCGCGCGACCTCCGCGGCGGCGCGCGACGCGATCGCGGCCGCGCTCGAGACGCTGCAGGCGAAGGTCGGCAAGCCGTCGCCCGAGTCGCTGGCGGAACTCGAGCGGCATGCGTATCCGGCAACCGAAGTCGGCGCGGGGGCGGCGGGTGAGGCGGCGGCCGAGGAGCCGATGCCTGGGCGCGAGGGGTGATGTTCTTTCGCCCGCGCGTGTCGCGTGCGGGCTATTCGCCGCCCTGCGTGCGGCACGCTTCGCATTGCACCTGCGTGACCGTACGCTGTGCCGGGTCGGCCGTCAGTCGCACGGCCGACAGCTGGTTTCCCCACACGCATCCCGAGTCGAGCGCGACGACGTCGTCGCGCAGCATCAGGCCGAGCGCGGCCCAGTGGCCGAACACGAGCGTCACGTCTTCAGTGCGGCGGCCCGGCGCGTCGAACCAGGGCAAGTAGCCGGGCGGCGCGCTGTCGGGGCCGCCGTTGGCCTTGAAGTCCATCGCGCCGTCGGGCGTGCAGAAGCGCATGCGCGTGAACGCGTTGAACGCGACGCGCATCCGGTCGCGTTTCTTCAGGTTCGGACTCCATTGGTTCGGTTCGTTGCCGTACAGGCCTTGAAGCGTGTCGCGCCAGTCGGGGGCGCGCAGCGCGCGCTGCAATTCATCGGCGAGTTCGAGCGCGAGCGACGTGTCCCATTGCGGCAGCACACCCGCGTGCACGAGCAGCATCCCGTGTTCGAAATGCGCGAACGGGCGATGACGGACCCATTCGAGCAGCGCGTCGGCGTCCGGCGCGTCCAGGATTTCGCCGATGGTGTCGCCCGGGCGTTCGGTGCGGATGCCTGCGGAAACCGCGAGAAGGTGGAGGTCGTGGTTGCCGAGCACGACGGTCGCGCGCGGGCCGAGATCCACCAGCGCACGCAGCGCGGCGAGGGACTCGGGGCCGCGGTTGACGACGTCACCGGCTATCCATAGCGGGGTGTCGGCGGGGGAGGAAAGCTTTTCCAGTAGAGAGTGGAAAGCGGAATGACAGCCTTGGATGTCGCCGATGGCGATGGGGGTGGGCGGCATGAGAGGTGGATATTGCAAGTCTTGACGCTGATTGGAAAATGGCGCGGGCGCCACAATACGCCCGGGCACAACTTTGTTCCATCTTAACAGGTTGATTTAAAACATAATTCCACTCGTGTCGGCGAGTATGGGGTCACTGTTTCAAGTTGTTAGCACCATGGATTTTGAAGCCACTTGCTTCCTATAATTGCCGCTTCCTCGACAAAATTAGCATTTCATGACTTTGACGGTCACGGTGAGAAGTTAGAATGCCCGCCTTGAGCGACGCGCACCTTGACGTTGTCGCTGTTCGAAATGAGGGCGGCTCGTGCTCGAGGCCTGCCGCGGACGACTAAAGGGAGCCTCATGATCCTGGTGACGGGTGGCGCGGGTTTTATCGGCGCAAATTTTGTACTCGACTGGCTGCGTCAATCCGACGAGGCCGTGCTCAATGTCGATAAGCTGACCTACGCTGGCAACCTTCGCACGCTGCAGTCGCTGGACGGGAGCCCGAAACACGTGTTCGTACGCGCCGACATCTGCGATCGCGCTGCGCTCGACGCGCTGTTCGCCGAATACCAGCCCCGCGCTGTCCTGCATTTCGCCGCTGAAAGCCATGTCGATCGCTCGATTCACGGGCCCGCGGAGTTTGTTCAGACCAATGTGGTGGGCACGTTCACGCTGCTCGAAGCCGCACGGACATACTGGAACGGTCTGAACGAAGCCGACCGGTCGGCCTTTCGTTTTCTGCACGTATCGACGGATGAAGTGTTCGGCTCGCTGTCTGCCACCGATCCGCAGTTTTCGGAAACCACGCCGTACGCGCCCAACAGCCCGTATTCGGCGACCAAGGCGGGCTCCGATCATCTGGTGCGCGCCTATCATCATACGTATGGCCTGCCCACGCTCACCACGAACTGCTCGAACAACTACGGTCCGTACCAGTTTCCCGAGAAGCTCATTCCGCTGATGATTGCCAATGCGCTCGCCGGCAAGCCGTTGCCTGTCTACGGTGACGGGCAGAACGTGCGCGACTGGTTGTACGTCGGCGACCACTGCAGCGCGATTCGTGAAGTGCTCGCGCGCGGCGTGCCCGGCGAGACTTACAACGTCGGCGGCTGGAACGAGAAGAAGAACCTCGAGGTCGTGCATACGCTGTGCGATTTGCTGGATCAGGCGCGCCCGAAGGCAGCGGGTTCGTACCGCGACCAGATCACCTATGTGACGGACCGTCCCGGCCATGATCGGCGTTATGCGATCGATGCGCGCAAGCTCGAGCGCGAGCTCGGCTGGAAGCCTGCGGAGACGTTCGAGACCGGTCTGGCGAAGACGGTCGCGTGGTATCTCGACAACCAGGTGTGGGTCGACGAAGTGGCCTCGGGTGAATACCGCAAGTGGGTTGAAACCAACTACGCAGCACGGGCTTGAGGAGTTCATCGATGGCACGTAAGGGCATCATTCTCGCCGGCGGTTCCGGCACGCGTCTGTATCCGATCACGCATGCGGTCTCGAAGCAGCTGCTGCCGGTCTACGACAAGCCGATGATCTATTACCCGCTCTCGACGCTGATGGTCGCGGGCATTCGCGACGTCCTGATCATCTCGACGCCGCAGGACACGCCGCGCTTCGAAGCCATGCTCGGCGACGGCAGCCAGTGGGGAATGAATATCCAGTACGCCGTGCAGCCGTCGCCGGACGGCCTTGCGCAGGCATTCATCATCGGCAGGGAATTTGTTGGCCGGGATCCGTCGGCGCTGATCCTTGGCGACAACATCTTCTATGGTCACGACCTGGCGAAGCAGCTCGAGCGCGCGGACGCGCAGGATGCGGGCGCGACGGTGTTCGCCTATCACGTGCACGATCCGGAGCGTTACGGCGTCGTCGAATTCGACCAGGACTTCCGTGCCGTGTCGATCGAGGAAAAGCCGGTGAAACCGCGTTCGCACTATGCGGTCACGGGCCTGTACTTTTACGACAATCGCGTGTGCGATATCGCGGCGGACATCAAGCCGTCGCCGCGGGGCGAGCTGGAAATCACCGACGTCAATTCGCGCTATCTCGCTGCGGGCGCGCTGAATGTCGAGATCATGGGGCGCGGCTACGCATGGCTCGACACCGGCACGCATGATTCGCTGATCGAGGCGGCCACTTTCATTGCGACCCTTCAGAAGCGTCAGGGTCTCATGGTCGCTTGCCCCGAGGAGATCGCATACCGCCGCAACTGGATCGATGCGGAACAGGTACAGAAACTGGCCGAGCCATTGTCGAAGAACGCCTACGGTCAATACCTCACGAGCCTTCTCACGAGTCAGGTCGCATGGCAATCCAAGTAACGGCAACGGCGCTGCCCGACGTCAAGCTCATCGAGCCGAAGGTGTTCGGGGATGCGCGCGGGTATTTCTACGAAAGCTTCAACGGGCGGGAATTCGCCGAGCATATCGGGCCCGGCATCGAATTCGTGCAGGACAACCACTCGCGTTCGGCGAAGGGCGTGCTGCGCGGGTTGCACTATCAGGTTCAGCATGCGCAGGGGAAGCTCGTGCGTGTGGTGGAAGGCGAGGTATTCGACGTTGCCGTCGACATCCGGCGCAGTTCGCCGAACTTCGGCAAGTGGGTCGGCGTGACGCTGTCGGCGGACAATCATCGCCAGCTCTGGGTGCCGCCCGGCTTCGCGCACGGCTTCGTCGTGTTGTCGGAGGCCGCGCAGTTCCTGTACAAGACGACCGACTACTGGTATCCGGAGCACGAGCGCTGCATCGTGTGGGACGATCCCGAAATCGGGATCGAGTGGCCGATCGATGCGGCACCGGTCTTGGCTCCGAAGGACGCGGCGGGCAAGCGTTTGAGCGAGGCGGAAGTCTATGCGTGAAGGTGGCGTGCGTCCTGAACCGACGATCCTCGTGACTGGCGTGAACGGCCAGGTCGGGTTCGAATTGCTGCGGTCGCTCCAAGGGCTCGGGCGCGTGGTGCCGTGCGATCGGTCGACGCTCGATCTTTCGGATCTCGATCGAGTGCGCGCGTTCGTACGGGAGCTGAAGCCATCCCTCATCGTGAATCCGGCGGCTTATACGGCGGTGGACAAGGCCGAGAGCGAAGTCGATGCCGCGCGGCGCCTGAATGCAGACGTGCCGCGCATCTTCGCCGAGGAGATGGCGCGCACCGGCGGCGCGCTGATTCATTATTCGACCGATTACGTGTTTGATGGCACGAAAGCGGGCGCGTATACGGAAACCGACGCGACGAATCCCGTGAATGCTTACGGCGCGACCAAGCTTGAGGGTGAGCAGGCGATCGCGGCGACGGGGTGTGCGCATCTGATTCTCCGGACGAGCTGGGTGTACGGGCGGCGCGGGAAGAACTTCCTCCTGACGATGCTGAAGCTCGGCAAGGAGCGGCCGGAGTTGCGCGTCGTGTCTGATCAGGTTGGTGCGCCGACCTGGGCCCGGACGATCGCCGTCGTCACCTCGCACATCATCGCGCAGCAAGCCGCCGCGGATGACGTTGCCGATTGGTGGGCGAAGCGTTCCGGCGTCTATCACTTCACGTCGTCCGGCGCGACGTCGTGGCACGGCTTCGCGCAGGCGATTCTTGAGCACGCGATGGGCGAGCTTGCGCCGAAGGTATTGCCGATTCCGGCGAGCGAGTATCCGGTTCCAGCGAAGCGCCCGGCGAATTCGCGGATGGCGCTGGAAAAACTGGCGCGGACGTTCGGCGTGACGATGCCGGCATGGGACGATGCACTGAGGCTCTGCCTGGGCGAGTAGGGTGCGTCGGCTATAATTCTGTCCCAACTAAGTTGGCCTCAGCGGCCGATATTTTTTGCTGACGGACTGTTGAATCAAACGGCGAAAGGCGCTGAAAGCCGTCCTTTCGCGGTTGGAAAACCAAATCTGGAGTGAAAGTGATATTGATCCCCGTCATCCTGTCTGGTGGCGCAGGCACACGACTTTGGCCGGTCTCCCGTGAAGGGCACCCGAAACCATTCATGAAGCTTGCCGACGGCGAGAGCCTGCTCCTGAAAACCTATCGCCGCGCGGCAGCCGTGGTCGGCGGTGGTACGGGGTCGCAGCAGCGGGAGATCCTCACGGTCACCAATCGCGACTACTACTTCATGAGCAAGGACGAGTTCGCAGGCGTGAAGCTTGGCGAATCTCTGTCCGGCGCATTCATGCTTGAACCTGCCGGTCGCAACACCGCACCCGCGGTCGCAATGGCGGCCCATCACGTCGCGGAAAAGTACGGGCGCGATGCGCTGATGCTGATTCTCGCGGCCGATCATCTGGTTCAGGATCAGCAGGGATTTTCCGCCGCGGTCGCGAGTGCCGTCGAACTGGCGAATCAGGACAAGCTGGTGACGTTCGGCATCGTGCCGACCCGCGCGGATACAGGCTTCGGTTACATCGAGGCCGGCGAGACGATCGGCGCAGGTCGGGCCGCGCTGCGTTTCGTCGAAAAGCCGGATGCCGACAAGGCGGCCGAATATCTTGCCGCGGGCAACTATCTGTGGAATTCCGGGATGTTCTGCTTCAAGGCAGGGGTCATTCTGGACGAAATGGCGCGCTATGCGCCGGACGTCGCGACGGCAGCCGAGGCGTGCTGGTCGGCGCTGAAGGCGAACAATACGTCGGAGCAGATGCTCGAGATTCCCGCGGAGTCTTTCGCAAAGATGCCCGATATCTCGATCGACTACGCAGTGATGGAGCGCTCGACGAACGTGGCGGTCGTGCCGTCCAGTTTCGGTTGGAGCGATATCGGTTCGTGGGGCGCGGTTCGTGATCTGGTTTCGCCGGACGCGGAGAGTAATCGCGCTATCGGCGAAGCCATCTTCATCGACAGCCGGAATACCTATGTGCAGAGCCAGGACCGCGTGGTCGCGGCCGTGGGCGTCGCTGATCTGATGATTATCGATACGCCGGATGCGCTCCTGGTTGCCCATCCCGATTGCGCACAGGACGTGAAGCGGGTCGTGGCTCGCCTCAAGAAGCAGAATCACGAAGCGTACAAGCTGCATCGCACCGTGAGTCGTCCCTGGGGGACCTACACCGTGCTGGAAGAGGGGCCCCGCTTCAAGATCAAGCGCATCGAGGTCAAGCCGGGCGCCAGCCTGAGTCTGCAAATGCACCATCACCGAAGCGAGCACTGGATTGTCGTGTCCGGGATGGCCAAGGTCGTGAACGGAGATCAGGAAATCTTCGTGCGCACCAATGAGTCCACTTACATTCCTGCCGGCCACAAGCACCGACTCGAGAACCCGGGTGTGCTGGATCTCGTGATGATCGAGGTACAAAGCGGCGAGTATCTCGGGGAAGACGACATCGTTCGCTTCCAGGACGTTTACGGGCGGGCGTGATGCTAGGGATGTTGAAAATCCTTTGGTCCTATCGCGGTTTCATTCTGGGCAGCGTCAAACGGGAATTCCAGTCCAAGTACCGTAATTCCCTGCTCGGCGCGGCGTGGACCGTGCTCAATCCGCTTGCGATGATCGTCGTGTACACGGTGATCTTTTCGCGCGTGATGCATGCCCGCTTGCCCGGGGTGGACAGCACGTTTGCGTACAGCATCCACCTGTGCGCCGGTGTGTTGCCGTGGGGCATGTTTGTCGAAATCGTCAGCAATGGCCAGAACACATTCGTCAACAATGCGAACCTGCTCAAAAAGCTGAGCTTTCCGCGGTTGTGCCTGCCGATCATCGTCGTGATCAACGCGATGGTCAATTTCGCGATTGTGTTCGGGTTGTTCACGGTGTTCCTGGTGATGACGGGTAATTTCCCCGGTTTGACCTATTTCGCCATCATTCCCGTGTTGACCCTGATGACGTTATTTGCGATCGGACTGGGTATCACGCTCGGCGTGTTGAACGTGTTTTTTCGCGACGTCGGGCAGTTCTTCGGGATCGTGCTGAATTTCTGGTTCTGGCTGACGCCGGTCGTCTATGCGGCCAACATCTTGTCGAAGTCTGCACAAGAGGCGTTGCGCTTCAACCCGATGGCGCCCGTAATCGAAGCGTTCCAGGTCACGATGGTCCAACACGTGTGGCCGGACTGGTCGACGCTGTTGTATCCGCTCGTATTGAGCATCGTGCTGTGTCTGGCCGGCTTCAGTTTGTTCCGCAAGCATGCGGGTGAAATGGTGGATGAACTCTGATGGGCACCATTACCGTTACCAATCTTGGCAAGGCGTACAAGCAGTATCCAACGCGGTGGTCGCGTCTTATCGAGTGGCTGGATCCGCGTCGCAAGCCTCATCACACGCTGCACTGGGTGCAGCGTGACGTCAATTTCTCGGTTCGCTCCGGCGAGGCGCTGGGTATTGTCGGCATTAACGGCGCCGGCAAAAGCACCCTGTTGAAAATGATCGTCGGCACCACGCAGCCGACCGTCGGCAGCGTGACGCGGACTGGCCAGATCGCAGCATTGCTCGAGCTGGGAATGGGGTTCCATGCGGACTTCACCGGGCGCCAGAACGTGATGATGGCAGGGCAGCTGCTCGGTTACAGCGTCGAAGAGATCGTCGCGTTGATGCCGGAAATCGAGGCGTTCGCCGAAATCGGCGAATACATCGACCAGCCGGTGCGCGTTTATTCGAGCGGGATGCAGGTGCGTCTCGCGTTCAGTGTCGCGACGGCTCGTCGTCCGGACATCCTGATTGTCGACGAGGCGCTCTCGGTCGGTGACGCCTATTTCCAGCACAAGAGTTTCGATCGCATCCGCGAGTTTCGCAAGCAGGGCACGACGTTGTTGATCGTCGCGCACGACAAGGCCGCGATTCAGGCCATCTGCGATCGCGCGATCCTGTTGAATGCCGGGCGGCTGGAGATGGAAGGAACGCCCGAGGCGGTCATGGACTACTACAACGCGATGCTGGCGGACCACCAGGATCAGCAGGTCCGTCAGGAAGTGCTCGAGACCGGCAAGGTCCAGACCATTTCCGGCACGGGCGAAGTCACGATCGATCAGGTTACGTTGCTGAATCGAGATGGCAGACCGATCGAAGTCGCTCATGTCGGGCAGCCGGTGAAGCTGCGGATATCCGCCGAGTGTCGTGAGTCCGTGCAGGATCTGGTCATGGGCTTCATGATCAAGGACAGATTGGGGCAGACCGTCTTTGGCACGAACACGCACAATCTCAAGTCCGAGATCGGCGACGTGGCTGCCGGGGCGAAGGCGACGGTCGATTTCGAATTTCCGGCGAACATCGGGCCGGGCAGCTATTCGGTTGCCGTGGCGCTGCATACGGGCAGCACGCACATGCAGAACAATTTCGAGTGGAGGGATCACGCCCTTACATTCAGCATGGTGAACGGCAACGAGAGCGAATTCGTCGGGATGACGTGGATGCCGACACAGGCGAAGGTGGTGTCGTGAGCGACAATTTCTACCGGGCATTCGAAGAGCGCTATTACGCGCCCCGGGACCTCATCAAGCGCATCCGCAGGCAGTATTTGCCGTTCGTCGAACCGCTGGCATCGATCTATCCGGGGGGCCGCACGTTCGACCTCGGATGTGGTCGTGGCGAGTGGCTGGAGTTGATGGCCGAACAAGGGTTGACGCCTTTCGGCGTCGACCTGGACGCCGGCATGCTGCAAGCGTGCGAGGAGCGTGGCCTGCCCGCGACGCAGGGCGATGCGGTGGCCTATCTGAAGACGCTGGAATCCGAGAGCCAGGTCGTCGTGTCGGCTTTCCACGTCGTCGAACACATTAGCTTCGAGCAGTTGCAGACGGTCGTTTCCGAGGCGTTACGGGTATTGCGGCCCGGCGGCTTGCTGATCCTCGAAACGCCGAATCCGGAAAATATCGCCGTCGCGACCAACAACTTCCACCTGGATCCCACGCATCAGAAGCCGATTCCGTCGCTGCTGTTGTCTTTCGTGGTCGAGCACGGTGGATTCGAGACGGTGAAGACGCTCGGGTTGCAGGAATCGCCGGCGTTGCGTAATCCTGATCATTCGGTGTCTCTGCTCGAGGTGATACGCGGTGCAAGCCCCGACTATGCGGTCATTGCGCAGAAGGCGGCCGATCCGGACATCAAGGAGAAGTTTGCTCAGGTGTTCGCGGCTGAGTATGGCTTGTCGCTGGAGCGGCTGGCTGACCGTTACGAAGCGCGAACCGAGTCCGTCCGACTCCGGGTGGAAAAAGCCGAGGCCGGCGTCGAGCGGCTGGACGAACTGTGTCGTGCGCTCGACGTGCAGCTACAACAGGCCGAGGCGCGGCTTCAGTCCGTCGAAGCTGATCTGGATGCAGGGCAAAGGCAGGTGACCGAAGACCGGCTCCAGCTTGCAGACGAGCGGTGTCGGCATGCGGAGGAGTTGCGCCAGCACGCAGAGGCGCTGCGCCAGCATGCGGAGAACCAGCTCGGCGCGGCGGAGGCGCGGGCGCAACACGCCGAAGCGCAGGCCCGGCAGGCGAATGAGCTGCTGCATGCCGTGCTGCACAGCACGTCGTGGCGTGTGTCGAAGCCCGTGCGCATGGTCGGCTTTCCGCTGCGCAGATTGACCTCTGCAATCCGTGAACGCAGGTTGCTGCCCGGCATCAAGGCGCGAATCAAGGGCGTACTCAAGATCGGGGCGGCTGAACTGGCGAAGCGGCCGGCATTGAAGCGCGCGGCCCTCAGGTTGGTGCGGATGAGTCCGGCGCTGGACCGTCGACTGCGCGCCGTCGTGACACAGTCGGCCAGCGCTGCAGTCGGTTCTCCTGCGTCTCAACGCGCGTTGCCCGAGTCGGCCCGTGAGGTGCTCGACGCGCTTCGGGCCGCCGCGCGTGCGTCCGAATCCCGGTGACGATGCGCGTAACCGAATAGATGGAACTGCCGCGCACGCGAACAGTGTGCCGGTAACAATGGTAAGTGCTGCTTTGGAAACAACATCCCCCATGCATAAACCCCAGCGCGCTAACGCAATCGGACCACGAATCCTGGTGGTTGGCGACATCATGCTTGACCGCTACGTCATTGGCAGCGTCTCTCGCATTTCTCCTGAGGCACCGGTTCCCGTTCTGGCGGTCGGTCGCGACGAGAATCGGCCAGGCGGCGCGGCGAACGTCGCCGCCAACGTCAGTGCCATGGGCGGGGACGCGACACTGCTGGCGGTGGTCGGTCACGACAGCGCGTCAATCGAACTTCAAAAGTGCTTGCAGGAATACGGTGTACAGACGCGATTCGTGTCGGACCCTGAGGGCGGCACGACGCAAAAGACCCGCTTGATGGCGGGCACGCAGCAGATCGCCCGGGTGGATCGCGATGTGCGGCCGACGGCACATACGCAGGCGTTGCTGCTCGAAGAATTCAAGCGGGTCGCACCCGACCATGACCTGATCGTGTTTTCCGATTATGCGAAGGGTACGCTGGACCACCTGCCGGAATTTCTGGCGGCGGCCGCGGCATTGAATGTTCCCACGCTGGTCGATCCGAAACGGACTGATCCCGCGTTCTATCGCGGCGCGACCTTGCTCAAGCCGAACAATTCCGAGTTCATCGGGCTGTTCGGCGACTACACGTCCGAAGAGGAACTGCTGGAACGGGCACGTCACGCGTTGACGGAGCTGAACTTGCGGCATCTCGTCGTGACCCGTGGCGCGAAGGGCATGGTCTATGTGAGCACGGACGGCCATCAGGGCAGCATTCCCACGCACGCACGCGATGTCTTCGACGTTTCGGGCGCCGGCGATACCGTGCTCTCGGCACTCGCACTGGCGCTGGCCCGCGGTACGCCGGTATCCGAGTCGGTGCATATCGCCAATGTGGCGGCGGGCATCGCTGTGTCGCATTCCGGCACCTATGTGGTCACGGCGGACGAAGTTCGCGATCAACTGAATCCGTCACGCCAGCGTGCTCCGAAGCTGGTGGATGAGGACACACTCGGGAAGCTGCTGCTGACGCATCGGCAGCGAGGGGAAGTCATCGTGTTCACCAACGGCCGTTTCGACACGCTGAACCCTGGCCATATTCGCTTCCTCAATGAAGCGCGTGCGCAGGGCGACATTCTGGTCGTGGCGCTCAATTCCGATGCTTCGGTGCACGAACTCGACGGTTCCGGGGGCGCGGGCAATTCCGTCGCCGATCGCGCCGAAGTGCTGGCCGGCCTGGCAGCAGTGGATTACGTCGTGGAGTTCGACGCGCCGACGCCGTTGCAATTGATCGAATCGCTCGAACCCGACGTTCTCGTGAAGGGCGGTGATTACGACGTGAATGACATCGTGGGCCGTGACGCGGTAAGCGCTCGCGGAGGCCGCGTTGCCGCGCTCGCATTCCACGACGGCTACCCGACCGCCCGTGTCGTTCGGAAGGTCGGCACGGTGCGTGATCAATGACCTTGCGTGGTGTTGAATGGAAGCAGGGCCTGCGCCGGTCGTGCGAAGCGGGCATGCCGCGACGGGTGGTCCCGGGTTACGACGCCGGTGTAGGCCTGTTTCGCGAGCGGCTCGGCTTTTCAGGTCATCCGTGGAGCGCGCCGCCTCGTCGCTTGATGGTGCAATGCCGCCGGCTCGACGTTGTGAGCCGCACGAGTTTCGAAGGCTTGTTTGACGGTAGTTCTCTGATTGAACGAACCGGGAGCAAGGTTCAGCGCCGCTTTTACCACTCGAGGGTGCCTGCTGGACGGCCATTTTCCGTCCGCGCACCGCGATGCACTGCAGCGCCGGATTGTTCCGGGATCGAGACGGCCTCGCGGGCGTCGGTAGCCAAGTAAAGTAGGACAACCATGCGAATCGTTATTGACATGCAGGGAGCGCAAACCGAGAGCCGCTTCCGGGGCATCGGGCGCTATTCCCTTTCCTTGGCGCTTGCCATTGCCCGCAACGCGGGCGACCATGAAGTGTACCTGGCGCTCAGCGGGCTTTTCCCCGAGACCATCGGGCCAATCCGTGACGCATTTCGAGGGCTGGTGCCGCAGGAACGGATTCGGGTCTGGCAGGCGCCGGGGCCGATGCGCTGGATCGACGCAAACAATGCGTCGCGTCGCGCCATTGCCGAACGGGTGCGTGAGGCGTTTCTGGAAACGCTCGATCCCGATATCGTGCTGGTCACCAGTCTGTTCGAGGGGCTGGGGGACGACGCGATCATCAGCATTGGGGCACTCGGTGAGCCGCTGCCGACCGCGGTCATCCTTTACGACCTGATTCCGCTGATCAACCCGGACGAGCAATACCGGACGAACCCCGTTTATCGCGGCTATTATGCTGACCGCATCGAGAACCTGAAGCGTGCACGCCATCTTCTTGCGATCTCGGAAAGTGCCCGGCAGGAGGCATTGGGTGCATTGCCCTTTTCGGCCGAGAAGGTGACCAATGTGTCGGGCGCGTGCGATGAAATGTTTACCCGCGTCGTGCCCGATGCAGACTCGCTCGCAACCCTGAAGCGGCGACTGGGGGTAACGCGACCTTTCATCATGTACACGGGGGGAGCCGATGCTCGCAAGAATCTCCCACGGCTGATCGAGGCGTTCGCCCATTTGCCTGATACGTCGCGCCACCACCATCAGCTCCTGTTTGTCGGTCGAATGCCGCAGTCGGAAGTGAGCGCGCTTCGTGCACATGCGCAACGCGCCGGCCTACGTGCCGACGAGCTGTTGTTCAGCGATTACATCTCTGATGAAGAGCTGCTGGCGTTGTTCAGTACGTGCCAGCTGTTCGTCTTCCCTTCTCTGCACGAAGGTTTCGGCTTGCCACCGCTCGAAGCGATGGCATGCGGCGCGGTGGTGATTGCCGCCGACGCCGCCAGTCTTCCGGAGGTCATGGGCAGCCCCGAGGCGCTGTTTGATCCGCAGTCGGTGCCGGCCATCAGCGCCAAGATGCATCAGGCGCTGACTGACGAGGGCCTGCGTGCACGGCTGCTGGAGAACGCCAGGATTCAGGCGCAGGCATTTTCGTGGGATCGCAGCGCCAAGCTCGTGTTGCAGGCCATCGCGCCCTTCGAGCGCACCCGTGAGTTCCGGGCGGCACGGCCCGTGACCTTCGAGCGCACCACACTGTTCGAGCCGAAAATCAACAGGATCCTGCTGCTCAAGCTGGATCACATGGGCGATCTGCTGCTGGCGGTGCCGGCTATTTCCCGTCTGCGCGCGCGATACCCGAAGGCCAGTATCGATGTCGTGGTGGGTAGCTGGAATCAGGCGTTGGCTCAGACGCTGCCATTCTTTGACCGGGTGTTGACGCTCGACTACTTCAAGCGCAAATCGTCGTTGCAGGCAGAACTGTCCGATGGGTCGTTGACCGAATTCGTGAAGCAACTGGGTTTCTACGACCTCGCTATCGATTTCAGGCGACAGCCTGATACGCGGTTCGTCCTGGCACAAGTCGACGCGGGCCTCAAGGTCGGCTATGGCAGCCTCGATCCGGCCATCGATGCCAAGCTCGACATCGCACTGCCCACGTATCAGGATCTGCCGTTCGTGGAAACGCCGCTGAATCGCATTTCGATCAGCGAGCAGATGCTGGCTCTGGTCGACGCACTGCCGGCTCATCCGTCGGACTATGTGGTTTTGCCGCCGATCGCCACCCCTTTGCAGCAGCATACTCGTGCGGTTGCGCTGTTTCCCTACGCCGGTGGCGATGCCAAGGAATGGCCTGTCGCGCGATTCCATGAATTGGCACGCCGGCTGGCTGCGGATCCCGCGGTCGAACTCGTCAGCGTTTTCTTTGCCAGCGAAAAAGAAGCCCAGCGTTTCAGCTTCGACGGCATTGATAAAGTGGTGATTCAAGCGGGCCTCAGCATCCCCGAACTGATGCGGCATCTCGCCGGCCACCAGCTATGCGTCGCCAACAATTCCGGTGGTGCGCACATGGCGGCCTATCTGGGCGTGACGGCGCTGGGGGTCTATGGCGGGCTGGAAACCGCGCACGAATGGGCGCCGGTGTTCGGCAACAGCTATGTCTTGCATAATGAGGCAGCGTGCTCGCCCTGCCACATTCCGGCGCGACGCGATTGCCCGCACAACTTCTTTTGTCTCGATGACATCACGGTGGACGAAGTGTTTGCCCGCTGCCGTGAGCTGCTGGCCCAGAACGGTGCGGCGGTGCCGACGGCACCGGCGCGTCCGAGCGTCAAGTCGACGCGCAAGAAGTTGTTCCAGGCCCTCGCGCCTTTGGTGCGTCAATGCAATGAAGACGAACTGGCTCAAGTCGCGCAGGGCATAGCGCTCAGCTTGCCCACGCGAACGCGTCGTGCGCTGTTTGTCGATGTGTCGGAGCTGGTCAGCCATGACGCGCGGACCGGAATTCAACGGGTCGTGCGGAGTATTCTGAGCGAACTGCTCCAGGATCCGCCGAAAGACTTCGAGGTGTGGCCGGTCTACTCGACGCACGATCGCACGGGGTACTTTTACGCGAAGCGCTTGCGGTCGCGATTCCTGGGGCAGGGTGATCCCGGCGCGGTGCAGGAAGATCCCATTGATTTTCAGGCGGGCGATGTCTTTTTGGGTCTCGATCTAAACCCGTACGGCATCGGCGTTCAGGAACCATTTCTGGATGAAATGTGGCGCCAGGGCGTTCGCATCGAGTTTGTCGTGTACGACCTCTTGTGCGTACAGATGCCCAGCTACTTTGCGCCGGGCAGCGGGGAACTGTTCGAGAAATGGCTGAATACGGTCTCCCGTTACGACGGTGTCGTGTGCGGCTCCCGGACGGTGGCGGACGAATTCACGCAGTGGTTGCGGGAGCATCATCCCCAGCGCGAGCGCGCGCTCGAGGTCGGCTGGTTCCATTACGGCGCGGATGTACAGAATTCCCGACCGAGTACCGGCATGCCGAGCGATGCACCTCGTGTACTCAAGGCGCTGCGCGCGGCTCCCAGCTTCCTGATGGTAGGGACGGTCGAGCCGCGTAAAGGGCATGCACAGGCGCTGACCGCTTTTGAGCAGCTCTGGCAACAAGGTACTGCGGTCAATCTGGTGATCGTCGGCAAATCCGGGTGGCTGGTCGAGAAGCTGGTCGCACGACTGCGCGCGCATCCCGAGCTTGGAAAGCGGCTATTCTGGCTGGAGAGCATCAGTGATGAATACCTGGAGCAAGTCTATGGCGCTTGCAGTTGTTTGCTTGCAGCGTCGGAAGGAGAAGGCTTCGGGTTGCCGCTGATCGAGGCGGGGCGCAAGCATCTGCCTATATTGGCGCGGGATTTGCCCGTGTTCCGTGAGGTAGCGCTGAGCCATGCTGATTATTTCCATGGCAACAGTGGCGAAGCGTTGGCGCAGGCCGTGACACACTGGCTCGAGCTGTATCGGCAAGGCACTCACCCGAAGTCCGAGGGAATGCCGACGCTGACTTGGCAAGCCTCTGTTCAGCAATTGCTGGACAACGTATTGCCGACGCGCCACGTCATCAAGGTGGTCCGCCGCATGGAGGTCCCTGCGGAGACCGAGTGACATTGCCGTCAATCCTTCGATAAAGATTTTGCAAGAGAACTTAAGATGAATTCTCAAACTATGAAAGTTTCCCTCATTACCGGCATCACTGGCCAAGACGGTGCCTACCTCGCCCAGCTCCTGCTCGAGAAGGGCTATCAGGTCTACGGCACCTATCGCCGCACCAGCTCGGTGAACTTCTGGCGCATCGAAGAGCTTGGCATCGCCAAGCACCCGAACCTGCACCTGATCGAATACGATCTGACGGACCTGTCGTCGAGCATCCGCCTGCTGCAGACGACGGGCGCCACGGAGGTGTACAACCTCGCCGCGCAAAGCTTTGTCGGCGTGTCCTTCGACCAGCCGGTCACCACCGCGGAAATCACCGGTATCGGTCCGCTGAACCTGCTCGAGGCGATCCGTATCGTCAATCCGAAGATCCGCTTCTACCAGGCGAGCACGTCCGAAATGTTCGGCAAGGTGCAGGCGATCCCGCAGATCGAATCGACGCCGTTCTATCCGCGTAGCCCGTATGGCGTGGCCAAGCTGTATGCGCACTGGATCACGGTGAACTACCGCGAAAGCTACGATATCTTTGGCTGTAGCGGCATCCTGTTCAATCACGAATCGCCGCTGCGCGGCCGCGAGTTCGTCACGCGAAAGATCACGGACTCCGTCGCGAAGATCAAGCTCGGTCAGCTCGACGTGCTCGAACTGGGCAATATGGATGCGAAGCGCGACTGGGGTTTCGCGAAGGAATACGTGGAAGGTATGTGGCGCATGCTGCAGGTCGACGAACCGGACACGTACGTCCTCGCCACGAATCGAACGGAAACCGTCCGCGACTTCGTCCGCATGGCGTTCAAGGCCACCGGTGTCGATCTCGAGTTCAAGGGCAGCGACGTGAATGAAATCGGTGTCGATGTCGCGACCGGCAAGACGGTCGTGCGCGTCAATCCGAAGTTCCACCGCCCGGCCGAAGTCGACCTGCTGATCGGCAACCCGGAGAAGGCGAAGCAGAAGCTGGGCTGGGAGCCGACGACGACGCTCGAGCAGCTGTGCGCAATGATGGTTGAAGCGGATTTGCGTCGCAATGAACTCGGCTTCTCGTTCTGACGCGCCGCGGGCCCTGGTGACAGGGCTGGGCGGCTTTACCGGCGACTTCCTGGCGCAGTCGTTGCGCGCGGCCGGCTATCGCGTGTTCGGCACGACGCACGGTTCCGAAACGACGGGACCCGATATGTATCGGGTCGATCTGTGCGACCGCGCGGCGCTTGCACAGGTTGTCGCCGACGTGCAGCCCGACGTGGTCGCGCATCTCGCTGCGATCGCGTTCGTCGCGCACGGTGACGCCGATGCGATCTATCGCACCAACGTGGTCGGCACGCGCAACCTGCTCGACGCGCTCGCGAATCTGCAGAGCCGCCCGAAGGCGGTTCTGCTGGCGAGCAGTGCCAACATCTACGGCAACGCGGCGGTTGAAGTCATCGACGAATCGGTCGAGCCCAATCCGGCGAACGATTACGCGGTGAGCAAGCTCGCGATGGAGTACATGGCACGCCTGTGGTGCGACAAGTTGCCGATCGTCGTCGCGCGTCCGTTCAACTACACGGGCGTCGGGCAGTCGCCGCAGTTCCTGCTGCCGAAGATCGTCAGCCACTTCCAGCGCGGCGAGCGCGTGATCGAACTCGGCAATATCGACGTCGAGCGTGATTTCTCCGACGTGCGCCGCGTGGTGGATGCCTATCGACGCTTGCTGCAGCTCGCGCCGGCCGGCGGCGTGTTCAACGTATGCTCCGGTCGTGCGGTGTCGCTGAAGGCGGTGATCGCGATGATGGAGAAGATTGCCGGCTACACGATCGAGGTGCGCGTGAACCCGGCTTTCGTGCGCGCGAACGAAGTGCGCCGGTTGCAGGGCGACGGTACGCGGCTGCAGGCCGCCATCGGCCCGCTCGACGATATTCCGCTGGAGAGCACGCTACGCTGGATGTTTGGCGGAGGGCGTGGGTGAAGGTCGGTTTTGGCACGACGGCGCTGGCACGAAGCCGTGCGCACGGCGGCGTAGACGGCATTGGTTCGTATACACGCGAATTGGGGCAGGCGCTGATCGCGCGAGGCGGGGTCGACCTGGTCCCCGCCGGTTTCGGCGTGACCGTCGGGGACGACGTATTCCCGGGCGCCCGGCCCGCAGTGAATCTCGGTCGGCATGAAATCGCGACGGTGCTGGGTGCCGTGACGCCGTGGACGTCCATCGACGAGACGGTATTGCGTGCGGAACGCGTCGACGTGTTTCATGCGACGGATCACCTGATTCCGAAGCTGTCCTCGACACCGGTGATCGCGACGCTGATGGACGCGATCCCGCTGTCGCATCCGGAATGGACGACGATCCGGCTGGCGGCACTGCGGCGTTGGCTGCTGCGTCGCTCGGGCGCCTGGGCCGACCATGTGATCACGATCTCCGACTACTCGAAACAGGAAATCGTCGAGCATTTCGGCATCGCACCGGAGCGGATTTCGGTGGTTCCGCTGGGTGTCCATCCCCGGTTCTTCGAACGGATCGAGCAAGCCGAGCGCGATGCGGTACGGGAGCGTCTCGGCTTGCCGACGCAGTTCTTCCTGTGCATCGGGACCCTGCAGCCGCGGAAGAATCTCGAGCGAGTGGTTGATGCCCATGCGAGCCTGCCTGCGGGCCTGCGTCGCGATTTCCCTCTGGTGATCGTCGGACGGGCCGGGTGGGGCTGCGAGCAACTCGTCGCGCGCCTGCGCGCGGACGAGAGCAGTAGTGTTCGCTGGCTCGAGTATCTGCCTGATCATGACGTGCGCGCGCTGTTGCAGTCGGCAAGTGCGCTCGTGTTCGCGTCGCTGTGCGAGGGTTTCGGGTTGCCGGTCGTGGAAGCTTTTGCTTCGGGTTTGCCGGTCGTTGCATCGAACACGACGTCCGTTCCCGAAGTCGCGGGCGACGCGGCGATCCTCGTCGATCCCACCCGGACCGGTGACATTGCCGACGGCATGAGAATGGTGGTCGAGCAGCCCGGGCGGGCCGACGCGCTTCGCGAGGCCGGGCTGGCACGGGCGCGAGCATTGAATTGGCCGGCTTGCGCGGAGAAGACGCTGGCGGTCTACGAAGCTGTCCTGGGCGGAACACGTCGTCAATGAATCAATTCGCTTCAAGGAGCACCGCGTGAAGTTGGGGGTGGACATCACCTGGATGGTCGGCAACTACCGCGGCATGGGGCGTTTTGCCCGTCAACTGGTGGCGCCGATCGGCAAGTCGGTACTGGGCTTCGCGCCAGACGGCGTGACCACCGACGAATGGCCGTGCGTCAGCCAGGGGCGCTGTTTCTTCCCGTGGTGGGAGCAGGTCGAGTTGCCGCGATTGTGCCGCGAGCATAAACCGGACTATCTGCTGTGCCCGTACAACACCGGGCCGCTGCGCGCCACCGGCAACACGCCGTTGATCGCGGTCATTTACGATCTGATCTATATGCAGCCGTGGAGCGTGCTGCCGCCGGCGAGGTCGCTGTATCAGACCGCCGGGCGTGTATATCGCCGCCATGTGGTGCCGCGGCTGGCGCGCCGGGCCGACGTCGTGCTGACCATCTCGCGGTTTACGCAACGGGAGCTGGTCGAAACGTTCGGGCTGAACGAGGCCGACGTGCACGTCATCCCGTGCATGATTTCGGACGACTGGTTCGACGCGCCGGTGAGCGCGGCGGCACGTCGGCCGTACCTGTTCACGGTCGCGGGCGAGGTGCCGAGCAAGAACGTCGATCGACTCCTGCAGGCGTTCGCGATCGCGCGTCCGGCGCTCGGCGATGACGCCACGCTCAGGATCGCCGGGATCAAGTCCGACCATCACGCGCATTTTCTCGGGCGGGCGGCAGCGCTCGGCCTCGCGGGTGCGGTCGAGCTGCTCGGCTATATTTCGCGGGACGAGCTGCGCGAGCAGTATCGGCACGCACACGCATTCATCTTTGCTTCGTTGTTCGAAGGGTTCGGCATTCCGCTGCTGGAAGCGATGGCGTCGGGCACACCGGTTGCGTGCAGCAATACGACGTCGATGCCCGAGGTCATCGGCGACTGCGGCCTGCAGTTCGATCCCTTTTCGGTGGACGACATGGCCGAGCAGATTCGCAGGGTATGGAACGACGGCGCGCGATTCGACGTCGCGATCGGCGACGGTGTCGCCCGCGCACGCACGTTCTCGGAGTCGGCGGTGCGTCCGTTGATCCAGGATTTCTGGGCGCGTCTATCATGAACCAGGACAAGAAGAAGCTGCTGGTGCTGACGCCGCGGTTTCCGTATCCGGTGATCGGCGGAGACAAGCTGCGGATCTACCATCTCTGCCGTGTGCTGTCCCGTCGATTCTCGCTGACGCTGCTGAGCATGTGCGACAGCGACGACGAAATGCACGCCGCGTTGCCGGACGACGGCGTATTCGATCGGGTCGAACGGGTCTTTCTGTCGCGTCGGCGATCGTACTTGAATACGTTGCTGGCGTTGCCCACGCGCACGCCGCTGCAGGTGGCGTACTACCGGAGTCGCGCGTTTGCGGCGGCGGTGGCGCGCTTGCTGCCGTCGCACGACGGCGCCTTCGTGCATCTCGTGCGCTGCGCCGAGTATGTCCGCAAGTCGGACAAGCCGCGCGTCCTGGAAATGACCGATGCGATTTCGCTCAACTACAGCCGGGTGAAGCAGTTGCGGCGCGCACGGGGGCTGAAGTCGCGCGTGTTCGGCATCGAGGCGAAGCGCCTGCTCGACTACGAGCGCACGATCGTCGACGATTTCGACCTGTCGGTGCTGGTGTCGCGGACCGATCGCGACTACCTGTTTCCCGGCCAGCCCGCCAAGAAGGTGATGGTGTGCTCGAACGGCGTGGACCTGTCGGGCCTGCCGTACACCGCACGCAGCATGGCGAGCCGGATCCTGATTTTCATCGGCGACATGCGTACCGTGCAGAACCAGGACATGTGCCACTATTTCGCGGAGGCGGTGCTGCCGTTGCTGCGCAAGCGTGCCGATTACCGCTTCCGGATCGTCGGGTCCATCGCGCCCGCACTTGCAGAACGATTCCGCGCGTATGACGGCGTCGACGTGACGGGCCGAGTCGAGTCGGTCGCGCAGGCCGCATCCGACGGCGCAATCGGCGTGTGCCCGATGCGCATCGGTGCAGGTGTGCAGAACAAGATTCTCGAATACATGGCGCTCGGGCTGCCCGTGGTCACCACGTCGCTGGGCCACGAGGGCCTGGGCGCGCACAGCGGGCGCGACCTGCTGATCGCGGATACGCCGGAGGAATTCGCTGATCGGATCGAACAGCTCGTCGCCGACGAAGCCGCGGCGGTCGAGATGACGGCGCGAGCGCGAGCCTTCGTCGAGCACGAGCACGGTTGGGAGCGCATGCTCGCGCCGCTCGTCGACGAGGTGAGCGCGTTGCTGGCCTGAGCGGCGACACGTCCGGCGCTCGCGGCCCCCGTGGCCGCGCGCCGGGCCAGGCTTGGTTGCTGCCGATCGGCAAGGTTACAATGTTCGCGCACCGATGCGGCCCCATCGGCATGCCGCCGCCAAAGGCCTTCGGCCGGTATTGCGTGGCGGCGACGCCGCTGTCCCGCAAGCGGAGCGAGCCGGGCCGCGCGACGCCTTCATCTAATACGGAACCCGGACATCGACGTGTCTTTCCATAGGGTTGCATCCGGCAGCACATGCCTTGATGCATCGCCAGATGCCGGCGAGCGGCATGCTTTACGTCTTCGAGATCCCGACGTGTTTGTGTCAATTCCCCTTTCCGTTTCCCCGCGTCGTTCCAGCGTGCATCGGCCCGCGCCGCGTGCCGGCGCGACACGCGGGTTCACGCCGCTTCGTCGAACCGTCAGCCGATCCGGCCGGAGGGGGCGATGACCCATCTCGTCATCACCGGCGCGAATGGCTTTGTCGGCCGTGCACTGTGCCGCCGTGCGCTGCAGGCCGGTCACACGGTGACCGCACTGGTAAGGCGACCGGGCGGCTGCATCGATGGGGTGCGCGAATGGGTACACGGCACTGCTGATTTCGATCAACTGGATGAAGCGTGGCCGGCCGATCTGGCCGCCGACTGCGTGATCCATCTTGCCGCCCGTGTGCACGTGATGCGCGACGAGTCGCCCGATCCCGATGCGGCGTTCGACGCCACCAACGTCATCGGCACGCTGCGGCTCGCCCAGGCGGCGCGCAATCACGGCGTACGCCGCATCGTGTTCGCGAGCAGCATCAAGGCGGTCGGGGAGGGCGACGACGGTGTGCCGCTGTCGGAAGCGGTCGAACCCGATCCGCAGGATGCCTACGGCCGCTCGAAACTGCATGCGGAGCGACAACTCGCGCAGTTCGGCGCGTCGGCGGGGCTCGACGTCGTCGTCGTTCGTCCTCCGCTCGTTTATGGCCCGGCCGTGCGCGCCAACTTCCTGCGGATGATGGATGCGGTCGCACGCGGGATCCCGCTGCCGTTCGGCGCCGTTTCGGCGCGCCGCAGCATCGTCTACGTCGAAAACCTCGCGGATGCGCTGCTGCGTTGCGCGATCGATCCGCGCGCGGCCGGCGAATGCTTTCATGTGGCCGACGACGACGCACCGTCGGTCACGGGCCTGCTGCGCCTCGTCGGAGACGCGCTGGGCAAGCCGGCGCGGCTGGTCGCGGTGCCGCCGGTGCTGCTGCGCGTGCTCGGCAAGCTGACGGGCCGCAGCGCGGCCATCGATCGCCTGACCGGTAGTCTGCAGCTCGATACCGGCCGGATCGGGCGCGTGCTTGGCTGGCATCCGCCCTATACGACCCGCCAGGGCCTCGCAGCGACCGCCGCATGGTATCGTTCGCGCGATACACAACAATAGTCCACATGCATTTCCCGATCTCCACAGGGCCCTACGCGGTCGTGGTGGCGCTGGTCGCCGCCATCGCGACGACGGCCATCCTGCGCACGCTGCTCGCGACCGGCCTCGCATGGCGCCTTGCCACCGATATTCCGAACGATCGTTCGCTCCATACGCTGCCGACGCCGCGCGTCGGCGGATGGGGGATCGTGCCGGTCTGCGTTGTCTTCCTGCTGGCCCTTGCGCCGGCGTTGTGGCTGATTGCAGTCGGCGCGGCCGGGCTGGCGGCGATGTCGCAAATCGACGACCGGCGCGGGCTGCCGGCCCGCGTGCGGTTTTCGGCGCATCTTGTGGCCGTGGTTGCGCTGATCGTCGTCTATCCGGCCGATGCGCCCTGGTGGCTGCTCGCGGGCGTCGGCTTCGTGATGGTCTGGCTGACGAACCTGTACAACTTCATGGACGGCGCCGACGGCCTCGCGGGCGGTATGGCGCTGTTTGGCTTCGGTGCATACGCGGCCGCGGCGCTGACCGGCCCGAACCCGTCACCGGATCTCGCCGTGGCCGGCGCGGCCATTGCCGGCGCGGCGCTCGGCTTCCTGTTGCTCAATTTCCATCCGGCTCGCCTGTTTCTCGGCGACGCAGGCTCGATTCCGTTGGGATTCCTTGCCGGCGCGCTTGGCTACTGGGGATGGCGTGCCGATGCGTGGCCGATCTGGTTTCCGGCACTCGTCTTCGCGCCCTTTATCGCTGATGCATCTGTAACACTTTTGAGACGCCTGTTACGTGGAGAAAAGTTCTGGCAGGCGCATCGGGAGCATTATTATCAAAGGATGGTCCGTTCGGGCGTAGGTCACCGCCGGACTGCTCTTTATTGGTACCTCATCATGCTCGCAGGCATAATCATCGCCGTGTGGGCAAAAGGCCGCCCTGAACAGCAGCAATGGCTGTTGTTTGTCGCATGGTATGGCGTCCTTGCATGTATCGGGTTGGTGATCGACATGCGTTGGCGCCGGTTTCAGTCGGCCGCCGAAAACAACTCTTGAGGTTTCCTGCCGATGTTGCGATCCAAAGCATCGTGGCTGTCGCTGAGTGCTTTCCTGTTCGACCTGACGGCGGTGGTCGCGTCGTGGTTGTGCGCTTATCTCGTTCGTTTCAATGGCAGCATTCCGGCTGATTTTCTCGGCGGCGCGGTGGCCGCGCTCGTCTGGACGCTGCCGGTCTACGCGCTGATGTTCCATGTGTTCGGCCTGTATCGCGGCCTCTGGGTATTCGCGAGCCTTCCCGACCTGATGCGGATCTCGAAGGCGGTTGCCGGCGGCAGCGTGATCGTGATGATCGGCGCCGTGATGTTCCAGCCGACACCGATCATCCCGCGCTCGGTGCTGCTCGTCTCGCCGCTGATGCTGTTCCTGTTGATGGGCGGCGCCCGCGCGCTGTACCGCGCGACGAAGGAGTTCTACCTGTACGGCGGCCTCGTCGGACAGGGCAAGCCCGTGCTGGTGCTCGGCGCCGGCACGGCGGGCGCCAGCCTCGCGCGCGAGTTGTCGCGTTCGGGCGAATGGCGTCTGGTCGGCCTGCTCGACGACGACGTCACCAAGCATGGGCGCGAGATCTACGGCTACAAGGTGCTCGGCTCGTTCAACGACCTGAAGCACTGGACCGACGCGATCAAGGTCGAATACGCGATCATCGCGATTCCGTCGGCGTCCGTCGAAACGCAGCGCCGCGTCGCGACGCTGTGCGTGCGCGCCGGCATCAAGGCGATGGTGCTGCCGTCGCTGACCGCACTGATGCCCGGACAGGGGTTCCTGTCGCAGGTGCGCAATATCGACCTCGAGGATTTGCTCGGCCGCGATGCGGTGACGATCGACACGCCGCACGTCGAGGCGCTGCTGCGTGGCCGCGTCGTGATGGTGACGGGCGCGGGCGGTTCGATCGGCTCCGAGCTGTGCCGCCAGATCCTGCGTTTTGCGCCTGCGCAGATCGTCGCGTTCGATCTGTCCGAATACGCGATGTATCGGCTTACCGAGGAGTTGCGGGAACGCTTCCCCGACCAGCCCGTCGTGCCGATCATCGGCGATGCGAAGGATTCGTTGCTGCTCGACCAGGTGATGTCGCGCCATGCGCCGCACATCGTGTTCCATGCGGCCGCATACAAACACGTGCCGTTGATGGAGGAGCACAATGCGTGGCAGGCGCTGCGCAACAACGTGCTCGGCACGTATCGGGTCGCGCGTGCCGCGATTCGCCACGATGTTCGCCACTTCGTGCTGATCTCGACCGACAAGGCCGTCAACCCGACCAACGTCATGGGCGCGAGCAAGCGTCTCGCCGAGATGGCGTGCCAGGCGTTGCAGCAGACGAGCGGCGGCACGCAGTTCGAGACCGTGCGGTTCGGCAACGTGCTCGGTAGCGCGGGCAGCGTGATCCCGAAGTTCCAGCAGCAGATCGCAAAGGGCGGCCCGGTGACCGTCACGCATCCCGAGATCACGCGGTTCTTCATGACGATCCCGGAAGCGTCCCAACTCGTGCTGCAGGCGTCGAGCATGGGTCGCGGCGGTGAGATCTTCATTCTCGACATGGGCGAGCCCGTCAGGATCGTCGATCTCGCGCGCGACCTGATTCGTCTGTACGGCTTTTCGGAAGGACAGATCCGGATCGAATTCACGGGGCTGCGACCCGGCGAAAAGCTCTACGAGGAATTGCTCGCGGACGACGAGACGACCACGCGCACGCCGCATCCCAAACTGCGGATCGCGCGCGCGCGGGAAGTGCCGGATCACTTGCTCGACGAATTGCTGCCGTGGCTGATGCAGAACAGGGTTCTGAGCGACGACGAAGTCCGGCGCGACCTGCGCCGCTGGGTGCCTGAATACCAGACGACGGTTGCTCCTGTGCTCCAGAGTGTGCCGGATGTGCGGGCGGCCTCGAGCAAGTAGACGCACCGCCGCGTGCGTGCGTCGGCTATCCCCCAAAAGCGCCCGTGAGGCGCTTTTTTTATTCCGCGCCGCGGGTCGGGCCGGTATCGGCTGTGGCACGCGCGTGGCGCCACCGTGTCGCTCGGGCGCGTGAATCGGCCCCTTCCCGTTCCCCCCATCGATTGGCCGCATTCATTTGACTACCGGCCGAATACTTCCTATGTTTCCCTCAAGGTTGCCGTGCGATTGCCGTAAAAGAACGAAAAGCCAAATACGAGATCTACGGTCCATACCAATCCAATGAAGCAGCATATTGCAAGGGGAATGAGCGCGGCCCTCATGGTGTTCGCGCTTGCAGGGTGCGGCGGGGACGATAGTCCGACGGCCGCTGCTACCAATGTCGCTGCGCAGACGGGCAAAGTGTCCGCACTGCGCGCCACGGGCAACGTGGTGAGCGCGGCGCCAATGAGCGCGACGGCGCCGATCCATGTCGCGCTCGTACTCAAACTGAACGACGAAGCCGCGTTGCATCGTTTCGTGCAGGATGCGCGAACGCCCGGCAGCGCCAGTTTCGGCGCCGTGCTGACCTCCGCGCAGATCGCCGCGCGATACACGCCCTCCGCCGGCCAGGTCGCCACCGTGAAGGCCTATCTGCAAAGTAAGGGCTTCACGAACATCAACGTCGCCGGCAACAACATGATTGTCGAAGCCGACGCGCCGGCCGGCGTGGTCTCCGGCGTGTTCCAGACGACGCTGGTGCCGGTCGCGATGGCGGACGGCACCAGCGCCCATATCAACACCGCCCCGGAGACGCTGCCCAATGCGCTCGGCGGGGTCGTTCAATCGGTACTGGGGCTGGATACGGCGACCCGCCTCCATCCGCATTTCGTTCGCGCCTCGCTTTCGGCGGCGGCGCCGCAAGCGAATGCGTCGCCGACAACCGCGGCCGTGACGGTCGCGCATAGTCCGACGGACTTTCCCGGCATCTATTCCGTGGGCAGTACGCCGACGGCAAGCAACATCACCGTGGGCATCATTGCGGAAGGCAATGTGACGCAGCCCGTCATCGACCTGGCCACCTTCGCAAGCAACCACCAGTTGCCTCCCGTACCCGTTTCGGTGATCAACGTCGGCTCGCCAAGCGCCGACACCAGCGCGAACACCGAATGGTCGCTCGATAGTCAGACCATCGTCGGGATGTCCGGCGGCGTCAGGCAACTCAATTTCTATGTCGCGCCATCGTTCGCGTGGAGCAACATGGCGCTCGCGATCAATCGGGCCGTGACCGACAACACCGCGCGCGTCGTGAACATGTCGATCGGCGGTTGCGAGAACTGGGCGCCGACGGCCGCCATCGACACGCTGTTCGAGCTCGCCGTCGCGCAGGGACAGACGTTCGCGGTCAGTTCCGGGGATTCGGGCAGCGTTGCATACGGCTGCAACGGCACGTCGGTGCAATACCCGGCGACTTCCCCCTACGTGGTAGCCGTGGGCGGCACATCGCTTTATACGAACGGGAACGGCAGCTACGCGGGCGAGACCGCGTGGGACGGCAGCGGCGGTGGCATCAGTGGCATCGAGCCGATTCCGTCGTGGCAGTCGAACGTGCCGGCGCTCAAGGGCCGCTTCTTCCGAGGCATGCCGGACATCGCGTTCGACGCCGATCCGTACAGCGGTGCACAGGTCGTCGTCGGTGGACAACTCCAGATCGTGGGCGGGACGAGCCTGTCCGCGCCGCTGTTTGCCGCGACCTGGGCGCGCATGCTGTCCGGGGGCTGCGCGGCCAGCCTCGGTTTCGCGGCGCCCACGCTGTACAGCGCACAAGCGACAAGCCCATCGATCTTTCGCGATGTCACCAACGGGTCGAACGGTGCATACAGTGCGGGTTCGGGATGGGATTTCGTGACCGGCTGGGGCACGCCGAACGTCAGCGCGCTGCATTCCGCGATATGCGTGCCGACTTCGCCGATCTATGGCGGCGAGGTCACCGAAGGCACGACGCTCAGGCCGTCGCAAATCGTGTACTCGGCGTCAGGAAGTCATCGACTGGCCATGCAGGATGACGGCAACCTGGTGCTGTACAACACGGCCAACGGCGCCGCGGTGTGGAATTCGGGGACCAACGGAAATGCCGGTGCCTATGCCGTGTTCCAGACCGACGGCAACTTCGTGATCTACAGCGTGAGCGGCAAGCCATTGTGGTTCTCGTCGACCAACGGCGCCACCTTCGGCCATAGGCTCTCCGTGCAGGACGACGGCAACATGGTGATCTACCGCGTGTCCGTGCCGGTATTTGCCACGTCGACTTCCGCGGCGGGCATGGCGAATTCATCGAGCGGCCCGGCCGTCTGGAACGGTGGCATGACGCTGAGCAGCGGCCAGAGTCTGACTTCAGGCAACGGCGCGAACGTGCTCGTCATGCAGGGCGACGGGAATCTGGTGCTGCTTCGCCAGGGCGTGCCGCAGTGGAGTTCGCGTACTTACAATCACCCAGGTGCGTATGCGACGATGCAAGGGGATGGCAATCTGGTCGTCTACAGTTCCGCGGGTGCTCCGCTCTGGTATTCCGGCACCAGTGGAAATCCGGGGGCGACCACGTATTTGCAGGACGACGGAAACATCGTGATCTATGCGCGGATACCGAGCTGGAGCTCGAATACCGCGGGAAGCTAGCAGTTCGTTGGTCGAGTCGCCGGGGCGCCGTCATTGATCCAGTCGGCAACGGCGACTCATCCGTCATCGGGGCCACGCGTCGTCGCGTGAACCGGCAACACGCCGGTCATCCACCCCCTCAATGCCCGCGTCTTTCCTTCCTCACGACCATCCACCTAGGCACCTTGAACCTTACGATGCTGAGATAAAGCCACACATAAGTGAGCGCGAACAGCACGACAAAAACGAACAGATGCACGGTGTGCCGCCAGAACAGCGTCGCCGGAATCACCGCAACGAGGCACAGCAGCCAAAGATAAGGCGACGTCAGCGAATTTCGCCGCGTCAAATCATGCGCATGCTTGGTGCCGACAGCCCAACGCATCAGCCGCTTGTACACGAGCATGTGCAGGTGCACGCCATCCGGAATCCCCGGCGACATCCCGCGAATGAACTTCTTGCGATAGATCGAGAAGCAGGTCTCGAAGATCGGATACATGAACAGCAGCACCGGATACCACGCGGACACTTCGCGGTTGCGCATCACCAGCATGATCGCGAGTTCGGCGAGCATGAAGCCGATGAAATACGCGCCGCCGTCGCCGAGGAAGATCAGCCCGGCCGGGAAATTCCACAGAAAGAAGCCGAGCACGGCGCCCATCATGATGATCGACGCGGACATCACGACCGGGTCGTTGACGTGGAAAGCGACGTAGGCAAGCGACGCGAACATCATGAAGCTGACCATCGACGCGAGGCCGTTGAAGCCGTCGATGATGTTGATCGCGTTCGCCAGCGCCGCGACCGCGAGCACGGTGATGAACGCCGAAATGGCGACGTAGTGGAGCAGGAAGTCGAGCGGCGGCACGCTGATGCGCGTGACCGCGATGTTCAGCAGCCAGAACGCCAGCGCGGCGGCGCCCATCGTGCACAGCAGCCGCGCGCGCGGCGACACGCGTTTGGTCAGGTCCTCGACGAGCCCTGACAGGAACGCCGGCAGCCCGCACGCGACGATCCCGAGAATGCTGCCGGAGATCGTCGGGTAGCGCCGGGACAGCACCAGCGCGGCAACGACGACGCCGGCGAGGATCCCGATGCCCCCGACGCGCGGCACCGGCCGCACGTGGAATTTCTGCACGCCGGCCAGGTCGCTGTCGATCGAGAATTTCTCGTGCAGATGCGCATAACGCACGATGAACAACGTGACGAGCAGGGAGACGATGAAGCCGGACGCGAAGCTGAGCATGGGATCGCTCGAAAAATGGACAGCGGATTATACAAAACCGCGCGGGTTCGCCTCCTGCCATTTCCAGTGGTCGGCACACATCTCGTCGATGCCGAGCGTCGCGCGCCAGCCGATGAGGTCGGCCGCGGCCTGCGGATTCGCGTAGCACTCGGCGATGTCGCCCGGGCGGCGCGCGACGAGTTCGTACGGCACCGGGCGGCCCGACGCCTTCTCGAACGCGCGCACGACTTCCAGCACGCTGTAGCCCTGGCCCGTACCGAGGTTCACGACGAAGCTCGCGTCGCGCGTCGCGAGCGCGTCGAGCGCGGCGATGTGCCCCTTCGCGAGATCGACGACGTGGATGTAGTCGCGCACGCCGGTGCCGTCCGGCGTCGGGTAGTCGGAGCCGAACACGCGCAGCTTCTCGAGCTTGCCGACCGCGACCTGCGCGACGTACGGCATCAGGTTGTTCGGGATGCCGGCCGGATCCTCGCCGATCAGCCCGCTCGCATGCGCGCCGACCGGGTTGAAGTAGCGCAGCGTCGCAACGCGCCACGACGGGTCCGAGACCTCGAGATCGCGCAGGACCTGCTCGGCCATCAGCTTCGACTGGCCGTACGGGTTGGTCGCGGACAGCGGGAACGATTCGTCGATCGGCGAGCGCTCGGGCACGCCGTACACGGTCGCCGACGAGCTGAACACGAACTGCCTGACGTTGCGCTCGCGCATCACCTTGAGCACGGTCAGCAAGCCGCCGATGTTGTTCTGGTAGTACTCGAGCGGCTTCGCGACCGATTCGCCGACCGCCTTGAGCGCCGCGAAATGGATCGTGCCGGTGATCGGATGCGCGTCGAACACTTTCGCGAGCGCGGCTTCGTCGCACACGTCGACCTGGTGGAACGCGGGCGTCCTGCCCGTGATCTTCTCGATGCGCCGCACGGACTCGGCCTTGCTGTTGACGAGGTTGTCGACGATCACGACATCGTAGCCGTTGTCGAGCAGCTCGACGGCCGTGTGCGAGCCGATGTAGCCCGCACCGCCGGTAACGAGGATGGTGCCTTTAGCGGTCATGCTGATGCGCTCCTTCAGAGTGTGATGCCGGTCAATGTATGAATGGTCTGCCGGTAACGTTCGACGACTTGCTGCTCGTCGAATTCCTCGGCCACCTTGCGGCGGCCGCGCGCGCCCATCGCGTCGCGTCCGCCACTCCCGAGTTCGATCATGCGGACCAACTGCTCCGCGAGGCTCGCGCTGTCGCGTACGCGGCACAGGAAGCCGGTTTCGCCGTCGGCGACCACGTCGCGGCAGCCCGGCACGTCGGTCGCGACGATCGGGCGGCCCATCGCGGACGCTTCCATCAGCGTGCGCGGCACGCCCTCGCGGTACGACGGCAGCACGACGCAGTCGGCCGCTGCGATGTGCGGGCGCACGTCGTGCGCCTCGCCGAGATACTCGACGACGCCTTCGCTAACCCACGCGTCGACGTCCGCGCGGCTGATCGCGCTCGGGTTGTCGACACCGAGCGGCCCGAGCAGCTGAAAGCGCGCGTCCGGGTAGCGGGCACGCACCACGCGCGCGGCCTCGACGTACTCGCGCACGCCCTTGTCCCACAGCAGCCGGCCGATCAGGATGAACACCGGGCCGTTGCCGCCGGGCAGCGGCACCGGCGCGAACTGGTCGAGATCGACGCCTTCGCCGTGCAGCAGCCGCGCGCGATCCGGGTGCGCGAGCAACTGCTCGTCGGTGAAAGTCGCGAGATCGTCGCGGTTCAGGAACCAGACTTCGCGCGGGAAGCGGAACGCGAACCGGTACAGGCGTTTCGCGACGCTCGCCGCGCGGCTTTTCTGGATGAACACGTAGCCGAGGCCGGTGGTGACCGCGATCGACGGCACGCGCGCGAGCCACGCGGCGACCGATCCGTAGATGTTCGGCTTGATCGTGTAATGAAACACGAGCGCGGGCCGCAGCGCGCGGTAATGGCGCACCAGCGCGGCGAGCGTGCCGAGATCCTCGCGCGGGCTCGTGCCTTTCGACGCGACGGCGAGCGCGACGTAGCGGCAGCCCATCTGCTCGAGCAGCGGCACCGTGCGGTCGTGCGGCGCGATCACGACGACCTCGGCGCCGCGCGCGACGAGCGCACGGATCAGCCCGTGGCGGTACGTATAGATCGCCCAGGCCGTGTTGCAGACGAGCGCGATGCGCAGCGAGGAGGTAGCGGACATGAAAATAAAGAAAAAATAAAGCGTCGAAAATGCCGGGCGTGAACAGACCGCGTGAACAGACCCTAAGCGGACGGCCGCGCCGCGAACAGCGTCTGCTTGATCCGCTGCAGCGTACGGTACGGCGTCACGAAATGCAGCAGGTTCTTGGCGAGACCGGCCCAGTCGTACGGGTTCAGCGCGTTGAAGTGACGCAGCAGCAGCGACAGCGTCGAGATCAGCTGGCGGCGGCGCCGGGTCGCGCTGATCCCGCCCTCGTTGAGCTCGTAGTAGAGGCCGAGCTCGGGCAGGTTCGCGCAATCGTAGCGTTGCATTAACCGTAAAAAAAGATCGAGATCCTCAGCCGCACGGTACTTCGCGCGGTAGTTGCCGACTTCGCGCACTGCGTCGACTCGCAGCATGACCGACGGGTGCACGAGCGGCGAGCGCAGGAAACGCGTGCGGCGCAGCATGCGCGGATCGGCCGGCGGCGTCAGCATGAAGCGCGGTTCGCCGGCGCGCGACACGACCTGCGTCCACATGCCGACGCAGGCGACTCGCGGATGGGCATCGAGATACGCACGCTGCTTCGCGAGCCGCCGGGGCGCGGCGAGGTCGCCGGCGTCGATGCGGGCCGCATAGCGGAAGCCGCGCGCCGCGAGCGCGTCGATGCCGGCCTCGAGCGCGCGCTCGATGCCGCCGTTTTGCGGCATGCGCAGCACCTCGACGGCGAGGCCGGGCAACGCGGGCGCGACGATCGGCGGCGTGCTGCCGTCGTCGACGATCAGCACGTGCACCGGCGCGTCCTCGCTGAACGACGCGAGGGTGCGGGCGACGTCGTCGTGTCCGTTGTAGGCCGGCATCAGCACGGCCACGTCGTCGAGCGGGAGCGGGCAAGCGGGAGACGTCATGGGCGCAGCCTGAAACGAATGTAATAAAAATTAACGGCGATGGCGGCGACATAGCCGGCCGCCAGCCCGACGAGCGCCCCGTACAGGCCGAGCCGGGGGATGGCGAACACGTTGACGAGCGCGGCGATCGCGAGCGCGAGCACCCATTTCGCCAGCAACACGAATTTTGCTTGATATTTGAGAACGATAAGATTGCCTATCGCCTCGATGCCGGCCGGCACGGACAGCCAGACGGCCCAGCGGAAGATGTCGACCGACGCCTCGTAGCCGTGGCCGAACACCTTGCCGACGATGAGCGGTGCGGCCGCGTCGAGCACCAGCGCGCCGGCCGTCATCAGGCCGGCGGTCATCGCGGTCAGCCGGACGATGTTGCGGCGCAGCCGCGCGACGTCCTGCACGCGGTACACGAACGCGGGCGCGATGGTCTGCGCGAGCATCAGCGCGAGCGTGATCCAGTTCTCGTTGAGCTGCTGGGCCGCCGCGTAGCGGCCGAGGTCGGAGAACGACACGTGACGCTCGAGCATCAGACGATCGAGCTTCAGGAACAGGTACATGCAGATCAGGCCGAGCCAGAACACGGTGCCGGCAGTGGCGAAGTGCCTGAACAGCGGTTTGTCGAACGTCCAGCCGAGCGTGCCGCCGTTACGATGGCGGTAGTACAGCACGAGCGCGAAGCCGATCGCGGCGGCCTCCAGCGCCCACAGCCACGCGAAGCGGGCAGGGCCGGCGGCCGCGCGCACCAGCAGCCAGACGAGCAGCGCCTTCGCCAGCGCAGTGACCATGCTGGTCATGAGCTGCGGCTTGCTGTAGGTCATGCTCTGCAGCCATGCGTTGATCACGCCGACGAACGGCTCGCGGAACACCATCGTGACCGCGAGGCCCGCGAGCATCGCGCCGACGAGCGGGTCGAACGCACCGGCGCCGATCGCGATCCAGGTCGCGACGAGCGCGACGGCGGACACGCCGATGCGCAGCGCGAACGCGCTGCCGAGCACCGCGCCGAGTTGCGCGGGCGGGCGCTGGACGATGGTCGGAACCAGGATTTCGGCGCCGCACACCCAGGTGAGCGGCGCCAGTACGAGGAGAAGCGTATTCGCATACTGCCATTTGCCGAACACGTCCGGCCCGAAATAACGGGCCAGAAGGCCACTGATCGCGATCGCGACGCCGATCTGCGTGAGCCGTTCGAGCCCGAGCCAGACGAGATTCGCGACGGCCTTCGCGACGTCCGGATTGCCGAATCGCTTCAGCATGCGGGGCGGCCGCACGCGCTGGAGGCGGCCGGCAGGGCGCCGGGAGGCGGGAGGTTGGCGGCGGCGGAACGGCTAGGCATTAAAATGGACAGAATGCGCGTCATCAAAACCCGGGATTATAAGTTGGATCGCGGCCGCACCAGCCGCCCGGTTCCTTGTCGCGCAAGGCCCGCATGTATGATGCCGGGCACGCGCGAAAGGCGGCCAGATTATTTTCCATGCACGCAACCGAGAGAGAATCGATGATCTCCCAATCCATCTTCAAGGCATATGACATTCGCGGTGTGGTCGGCAAGACGCTCGACGCCGACACGGCGCGCGGGATCGGCCGGGCATTCGGCAGCGAAGTGCGCGCCCAGGGCGGCGACGCGGTTGTCGTCGCGCGCGACGGCCGCCTGTCGGGGCCCGAGCTCGTCGGCGCGCTCGCCGATGGCCTGCGTGCGGCGGGTGTCGACGTCGTCGACGTCGGCATGGTGCCCACGCCGGTCGGCTATTTCGCGGCGAGCGTGCCGCTTGCACTGAAGGGCGGCGAACGCCGCGTCGATTCGTGCATCGTCGTCACGGGCAGCCACAATCCGCCCGACTACAACGGCTTCAAGATGGTGCTGCGCGGCGCGGCGATCTACGGCGAGCAGATCCAGGCGCTGTACCGCCGCATCGTCGACGAGCGCTTCGAAACGGGCAGCGGCACGTTCGAGGAATTCGACGTCGCGGACCAGTACATCGCGCGCATCGTCGGCGACGTGAAGCTCGCGCGCCCGCTGAAGCTCGTCGTCGACGCCGGCAACGGCGTCGCGGGCCCGCTCGCGACGCGCCTGTTCAAGGCGCTCGGCTGCGAACTCGTCGAGCGCTTCACCGACATCGACGGCACGTTCCCGAACCACCACCCCGATCCCGCGCATCCGGAAAACCTGCAGGACGTGATCCAGGCGCTGAAGGACACCGACGCCGAACTCGGCTTCGCGTTCGACGGCGACGGCGACCGCCTGGGCGTCGTCACGAAGGACGGCCAGATCATCTACCCGGACCGCCAGCTGATGCTGTTCGCGGAGGAAGTGCTGTCGCGCAACCCGGGCGCGCAGATCATCTACGACGTCAAGTGCACACGCCATCTCGCGCAGTGGGTGAAGGCGAAGGGCGGCGAGCCGCTGATGTGGAAGACGGGCCATTCGCTCGTGAAGGCGAAGCTGCGCGAGACGGGTGCGCCGCTCGCCGGCGAGATGAGCGGCCACGTGTTCTTCAAGGACCGCTGGTACGGCTTCGACGACGGCCTCTACACGGGCGCGCGCCTGCTGGAGATCCTCGCGAAGACGGCCGATCCGAGCGCGCTGCTGAACGGCTTGCCGGACGCGATGAGCACGCCCGAGCTGCAGCTCTGGCTCGACGAAGGCGAGAACTTCCGCCTGATCGACAAGCTGCAGAAAGAGGCGAAGTTCGACGGTGCCGAGGAAGTCGTGACGATCGACGGCCTGCGTGTCGAGTATCCGGACGGTTTCGGCCTCGCGCGTTCGTCGAACACGACGCCTGTCGTCGTGATGCGGTTCGAATCGGAGACCAAGGAAGGGCTCAAGCGCATTCAGGAGGACTTCCGCCGCGTGCTGACGGCCGCGAAGCCGGACGTCAAGCTGCCGTTCTGAACCCCGGCGGCCTGCGGGCCGCCGCCGGCGCGACGCTCGAACGGGCCGTCGCGCCATCCCCGAAAAGCGGCGCACGCTCACACGTGCGGCCGCTTTTTGTCTGTCTGACGTCCCGGGCGCGATAAAATCGCGTCTTTATGCCTGTCGCCGGCTATCCGCCGGCGTTTTTTCAGCGTGCAAAAGATCCTGATCGTGCGCGTGTCGTCGCTGGGCGACGTCGTGCACAACATGCCGGTGATCGCCGATATCCGGCGCCGCCACCCCGATGCGCAGATCGACTGGCTCGTCGAGGAGAGCTTCGTCGACCTCGTGCGGCTCGTCGACGGCGTGCGCAACGTGCTGCCGTTCTCGCTGCGCCGCTGGCGCAAGAAGCCGTTCTCGGCCACGACGTGGCGCGAGATCCGCGCGTTCCGCAAGCGGCTCGTGGCCGAGCAGTACGACCTCGTGATCGACTGCCAGGGTCTGATCAAGACGGCCTGGGTCGCGAGCTGGGCGCGCGGCCCGCTCGCCGGCCTCGGCAACCGCACCGACGGCGCCGGCTACGAATGGCCGGTGCGCTTCTTCTATCGCCAGCGCGTGCCGATCGCGCCGCGCACGCACGTGGTCGAGCGCTCGCGCCAGCTGGTCGCGGCCGCGTTGGGCGACCCGGCGCCGACGCCGGCCGATCCGGTCGATTTCGGCCTCGATACGCGCGCGGCGGCGCTCGCGGTCGCGGCGCTCGGCCTGAACCTCCCGGTGCCGTACGTGGTGTTCGTGCACGCGACGTCGCGTGCCGACAAGCAGTGGCCGGACGCCGCGTGGATCGAGCTCGGCCAGGCGCTCGTGCGGCGCGGCGCGTCGCTCGTGCTGCCGTGGGGCAACGATGCCGAGCGCGCGACCAGCGAGCGGCTCGCGAAGGAGTTCGGCGCGGCGGCGATCGTGCCGCCGAAGCTGTCGCTGCCCGCCGTCGTCGGCCTGATCGACGGCGCGGCCGCGACCGTCGGGGTTGATACAGGTCTGGTTCACATCGCGGCCGCGCTCAAGCGTCCGACGGTCGAACTGTACAATTTCGCAACGGCCTGGCGCACCGGCGGCTACTGGTCGCCGAACGTCGTCAATCTCGGCACGGCGGGGCAGCCGCCGTCGATCGCGCAGGTGAAGGCGGCGCTCGCGGGCTTCGGTCTGCTGTGATGCACGTCACGCCTGTCCTGTCTCTCCTGCCCCTCCTGCCCGTCACGCACGCGAACCGATCATGAGCGAATCCCAGATCATCGAAGTCCCGTCCGCCGACTGGAGCGGACACAACCTGTCGGCGCCGCGCGAGCAGCTGCTGGCCGCGGTCGAGGAGGGCAAGGTACTGTATTTCCCGCACCTGCGCTTCGCGATCGAAGGCGGCGAGGAAGCGCTGCTCGATCCGTCGCTCGCCGATCCGAAACGCAAGAACATTAGCCTCGCGCCGAACGGCGGCGTGCTCGCCGGCGTGCTCGGCGACAGCGTCACGCAGTCGGCCGTGCGCGCGCTCGTCGCGCGCTTCCAGCAGCAGGCCGGCACGCTCGTCGATGGCCTCTTTCCCGAATACCGCGGCAAGCTGCGCGTCGCGCCGACGAGCCTGCGCTTGATGCAGGTCGAGACGCGCCAGACGTCCTGGCGCAAGGACGACAGCCGGCTGCACGTCGACGCGTTCCCGTCTCGGCCGAACTACGGCGAGCGGATCCTGCGCGTGTTCACCAACGTGAACCCGGCCGGCCAGCCGCGCGTGTGGCGCGTCGGCGAGCCGTTCGAGGACGTCGCGAAGCGCTTCCTGCCGAAGATCCGGCCGCAGTTGCCGGGCTCGGCGTGGCTGCTGAACCTGCTGCACGTGACGAAGTCGCCGCGCAGCGCGTACGACCACCTGATGCTGAACCTGCACGACGGGATGAAGGCCGATCTCGATTACCAGAAGACCTGTCCGCAGCAGACGATGCCGTTTCCGCCCGGCAGCGTGTGGATATGTTTCTCGGATCAGACTTCGCACGCTGTGATGTCCGGCCAGTTCATGCTCGAGCAGACCTTCTTCCTGCCGGTCGACGCGATGGTGCGGCGCGAATGCGCGCCGCTGGGGATTCTCGAGCGCCTGACCGGCCGGGCGCTGGTTTGAGCGCGCCCCGCATCCTTCGCGGTGACGGAGCCCGCGCATGCTGAGGGCGATCTATCGCGCGCTGTGGTGGCTCGTCGCGCCGATCGCCGTGATCCGGCTCCTGGTGCGCTCGCGCAAGGAGCGCGGCTACCGCGAGCACATCGCCGAGCGCTTCGGCCAGGTCGCGGGCCGTTCGCCGGACGATCGCGCGCCGCTGATCTGGGTGCATGCGGTGTCGGTCGGCGAGACGCGCGCCGCGCAGCCGCTGATCGACGCGCTGATACGTACGCGTCCCGACGCGCGCATCCTGCTCACGCACATGACGCCGAGCGGCCGCGCGACCGGCGAGCAGATCTTCGGCGACCGCGTGCTGCGCTGCTACCTGCCGTACGACATGCCGGGCGCGGTGCGGCGCTTCCTGCGCGCGTGGCGGCCGACGCTCGGCCTCGTGATGGAAACCGAGGTGTGGCCGACGCTGATCGACGAGTGCCGCCGCGCGGACGTGCCGCTCGTGCTGACCAACGCGCGGATGTCCGCGCGCTCGCATCGGCGCGCGGCGAAGTTCGGCGCGGCCACGCGCGACGTGTTCGGCGGTTTCTCGCGCGTGCTCGCGCAGAGCCCGGCCGATGCGGAGCGGCTGACGTCGCTCGGCGCGCGCAACGTGACGGTGCTGGGCAACCTGAAATTCGACATGACGACGCCGCCGGAGCTGGCCGCGCGCGGCCATGCATGGCGCGACGCGATCGGCACGCGGCCCGTGTGGGTCGCCGCCAGCACGCGCGAGAACGAGGAGGCGCTGGTGCTGCAGGCGTTCGCCGCGATGCGCACGCCGGGCGCGCTGCTGATCCTCGTGCCGCGCCATCCGCAGCGTTTCGGCGAAGTCGAGGCGCTCGTCGAGCGCAACGGGCTCAAGTGCGTGCGGCGTTCGGTGTGGGGTGCGGACGCGGCGGCCCTCGCGGCCGGCCGGCCCGCTGCGGCGGAACCGTTGCCGGCCGACGTGACGGTGTTGCTCGGCGATTCGATGGGTGAGCTCGGCGCGTACTACGCGGCCGCCGACGTCGCGTTCATCGGCGGCAGCCTGCTGCCGCTCGGCGGGCAGAACCTGATCGAGGCATGCGCGGTCGGCGTGCCGGTGCTGATCGGCCCGCACGTGTTCAACTTCACGCAGGCGACCGCCGATGCGGTCGCGGCCGGCGCGGCGATGCAGGTCGCGGATCCGCTCGATCTCGCGCACGTGCTCGACGCGCTGTTCGCCGACAACGCGCGGCGCATCGCGATGGGCGCGGCGGGGGCCGCGTTCGCGGCGCGCCATCGCGGCGCGACCGCGCGCTCGGTCGACGTGCTCGCGGCGTTGCTGCCGCCGGTCGAGCGCGGCAGCGGCGCGATGCGTGGCGCAACCGACGCGTCGGAACCATCCGACGACTGAGCGGGCGGCGCGAAGCCGCCCTTGGGCAGGCGAGGCGGCAGCGGGCCGCCGCGCCGCCGCTCACACCGTCAGCAATCCTTTCTTCTCGATGAACGCGACCACGTCCGCGACGCCGTCGAGCGCCTTCAGGTTCGTCATCACGTAAGGCCGCTCGCCGCGCATCTTCTTGGTGTCGGACGCCATCACGTCGAGGTTCGCGCCGACGAGCGGCGCGAGATCGGTCTTGTTGATCACGAGCAGGTCGGACTTCGTGATCCCGGGGCCGCCCTTGCGCGGAATCTTCTCGCCGCCGGCGACGTCGATCACGTAGATCGTCAGGTCCGACAGCTCGGGGCTGAACGTCGCCGCGAGATTGTCGCCGCCCGATTCGATGAACACGATGTCGGCATCGGGAAAGCGCGACAGCATCCGGTCGACGGCCTCGAGATTGATCGACGCGTCCTCGCGGATTGCCGTGTGCGGGCAGCCGCCCGTCTCGACGCCCATGATGCGCTCCTCGGGCAGCGCGCCCGCGACGGTCAGCAGGCGCTGGTCTTCCTTCGTATAGATGTCGTTCGTGATCGCGACGAGGTCGTAGCGCTCGCGCATCGCCTTGCACAGCATTTCGAGCAGCGTGGTCTTACCGGAGCCGACCGGGCCGCCGATGCCGACGCGCAGCGGCGGCAGTTTCTTGGTGCGGCGGGCGGGGGAGAGAGCGGGTGCGTTCATGGCGTGGATCGGGTTCAGGAGCGGAACAACCGCGAATACTGGGTTTCGTGCCGCGCGGACAGGATGCCGAGCTGCGGCGCGAACGTGTTGACGGCGTCGGGCGGCGTGGCGAGCGCGCGGCGCACGGCCGCGTCGATCGCGCCGCGCAGCGCGACGATGATGCGTTGCCCGGCAAGCTGGCCGAGCGGCACCGCTTTCAGCGCGGCCGACGTCTGGTTCTCGACCCAGCCGAACGCGTACGCGGCGAGCACGGCATCGGCGCTCGCGTCGTGCGCGGCCGCCGCGTAGGCGAACGCGGTCGGCAGCGCGATCGGCGAAATCGTCGCGAGCGTCGCGCGGCGCGCGGCATCGCCCCATTCGAGCGACGTGCAGAGCTGCGCGAGCGACCAGCCCATCTGCTCGGTTTCGCGGCGCAGCTCCGCCGATTCGCGGCTCGCGACGAACCATGCGTTCTCGCGCGCGAGCGCATCGGCGTCGTGCGCGTGCCAGCGTGCGAGCTGGTGCGCGAGGAACGGCAGTTCGCCGTGCGCGAGCACGTCGGTCAGCCCGCTCGCGATCCAGTCGCGCGCGGTGTCGGCGTCGCGGATCAGGTTCGCGTCGAGCGCGGCTTCGAATCCCTGCGAATAGCTGAACGCGCCGATCGGCAGCGCGGGCGACGCGAGATGCAGCAGCGCGACGAGCTCAGTGGTGGTCATGGCCGTGGTGGCCGTGCGTGCAGCCCGGACCATGCTGGTGATCGTGATCGTGATCGTGCGAGTGGCCGTGGTGCTCGCCGAATACCTGCTGCGCGAGCGCGTAATCCTCGGCGAACGTCGCGTCATGTCCGTGCTTGTGGCCACCGCCGTACGCACCGGCTTCCGGCTGGAACGGCGCGCTCGTGGGTTCGACCTGCGTGCCGAGCCGGCGCAGCATGTCCGCGAGCACCGGATCGGCTTCGAGCTTCAGGTAGCCGTCGCCGATCTCGACCGGCGTGTGACGGTTGCCGAGGTGATACGCGGCGCGCATCAGCGTGAGCGGATCGCCCGCGCGCACGAGCAGCACGGTCTCGGGCGCCGCGGCGATGCGCACGAGCGCGCCGTCGTCGGCGACGAGCACGTCGCCGTCGCGCAGCACGGTGCCGCGCGGCAGCAGGACCGCGACGTCCTCGCCGGTATCGAGCGTGGCCGCGAGGCGGCTCTTGCAGCGGGCGTCATAGGCGAGCGTGAGCGTCGGCGCGCGCGCGACGAGCGACGCGGCGAGTTTCACGTTCGGGGCAATGCGTTTGTCGAGGGTGCGCATGGAACGAAAACCGGAAATCAGAACAGGAAATAGCGCTGCGCCATCGGCAGCACCGACGCCGGCTCGCAGGTGAGCAACTGGCCGTCGGCGATCACGTCGTAGGTTTCGGGGTCGACGCTGATCGACGGGCGCCATGCGTTGTGGATCATGTCGGCCTTCGTCACGTTGCGGCAGTTGCGCACCGGCACGATGCGCTTCGCGAGCCCGTAGCGTTCGGCGATGCCCGCGTCGGCCGCCATCTGCGACACGAAGGTCAGCGACGTGCGCGCCAGCGCGCCGCCGCGTGTCGCGAACATCTCGCGGTAGTGGACCGGCTGCGGCGTCGGGATCGACGCGTTCGGGTCGCCCATCTGCGCGACCGCGATCATCCCGCCCTTCAGGATCATCGACGGCTTGATCCCGAAGAACGCCGGTTCCCACAGCACGAGGTCGGCCCACTTGCCGGGTTCGATCGACCCGACTTCGTGCGCGATCCCGTGCGTGATCGCCGGGTTGATCGTGTACTTCGCGACGTAGCGTTTCGCGCGGAAGTTGTCGTTGCGGGCGCCGTCTTCCGGCAGCGCGCCGCGCTGCACCTTCATCTTGTGCGCGGTCTGCCAGGTGCGGATGATCACTTCGCCGACGCGGCCCATCGCCTGCGAGTCGGACGACAGCATCGACAGTGCGCCGAGATCGTGCAGGATGTCCTCGGCCGCGATCGTCTCGCGGCGGATCCGCGATTCGGCGAACGCGAGATCCTCGGCGATCGACGGATCGAGGTGATGGCACACCATCAGCATGTCGAGATGCTCGTCGAGCGTGTTGATCGTATACGGACGCGTCGGGTTGGTCGACGACGGCAGCACGTTCGCCTCGCCGCACACCTTCAGGATGTCGGGCGCATGGCCACCGCCCGCGCCTTCGGTGTGGTACGTGTGGATCGTGCGGCCCTTGAACGCGGCGACCGTCGATTCGACGAAGCCGGCTTCGTTCAGCGTGTCGGTGTGGATCGCGACCTGCGTGTCGGTGTCGTCGGCCACCGACAGGCAGTTGTCGATCGCGGCGGGCGTCGTGCCCCAGTCTTCATGCAGCTTCAGGCCGATCGCGCCGGCCGCGATCTGCTCGACGAGCGGCTGCGGCAGGCTCGCGTTGCCCTTGCCGAGAAAGCCGAGGTTGATCGGCCAGCCGTCGGCCGCCTGCAGCATCCGCTCCATGTGCCACGGGCCCGGCGTGCAGGTCGTCGCGTTGGTGCCGGTGGCCGGCCCCGTGCCGCCGCCGAGCATCGTCGTGACGCCCGACGCGAGTGCCTCGTCGATCTGCTGCGGGCTGATGAAATGGATGTGCGTGTCGATGCCGCCCGCGGTGACGATCAACCCTTCGCCGGCGATCACTTCGGTCGCGGCGCCGATCGCGATCGTCACGCCGGGCTGGATGTCCGGGTTGCCGGCCTTGCCGATCGCGGCGATGCGGCCGTGCTTGATCGCGATGTCGGCCTTCACGATGCCCCAGTGATCGAGGATCACCGCGTTCGTGATGATCGTGTCGGGCACGTCGGCGGCCACGCGCTGCGACTGGCCCATCCCGTCGCGGATCACCTTCCCGCCGCCGAATTTCACTTCCTCGCCGTAGATCGTGTAGTCGCGTTCGATCTCGATCAAGAGTTCGGTGTCGGCGAGCCGCACGCGGTCGCCCGTCGTCGGCCCGAACATTTCCGCGTACGCGCGGCGGCTCAAGCGTAATGTCATGGTGCTGTTCCTGAAGAGTGGGGGCGCGGCTTACAGCGGCCCCATCACCTTGCCCTGAAAACCGTAGACGGCGCGGTCGCCGGCCAGCTCGACGAGCTCGACGGTGCGCGTCTGGCCCGGCTCGAAGCGCACGGCGGTGCCGGCCGCGATGTTGAGCCGGAAGCCGCGCGCGGCCGCGCGGTCGAACGACAACGCGTCGTTGGCTTCGAAGAAGTGGTAGTGCGAGCCGACCTGCACCGGCCGGTCGCCGGTGTTCGCGACGACGACCGTCAGCGTCGGGCGGCCTGCGTTCAGTTCGTGCTCGCCGTCGTCGGTGAGGATTTCGCCGGGGATCATGCGGGGGGCCTCGCTCACGGAATCGGGTGGTGGACGGTGACGAGCTTGGTGCCGTCCGGAAAGGTCGCCTCGACCTGGATGTCGGGGATCATCTCCGGCACGCCATCCATCACGTCGTCGCGCGTGAGCAGCGTCGTGCCGTAGTGCATCACCTCGGCGACGGTCTTGCCGTCGCGCGCGGCTTCCATCAGCGCGGCGGTGATGAATGCGACCGCCTCCGGATAGTTGAGCTTCAGACCGCGCGCGCGACGGCGCTCGGCCAGCAGCGCCGCCGTGAAGATCAGCAGCTTGTCCTTTTCTCGGGGAGTCAGTTTCATGAAGGCAATCGTTCAGGAAAACGTAATTTTTTATCGGGGCGCGGGGTTCCGGCACAGGCGCGGGCCATCGTAGCACCGCGCGTTTTTTCCGTGCGTCGTGTATCCGTTATGTAAGCAGCAAGGTGCGTGCCATGCCGATAAAACGTGCGGCGATGCGCGTTCGTGGTGCGCGATGCATGAATGGCGGGCAGCGCGGGCGACGGCGCTGCGCCGAAACGGTGCGCGCCGGGCGCGCGTTCAGGTTTGCCAGAGGCGCAGCGGCCGCGCGTCGACACCGTGCACGATCGGTCGCAGGTAAAGCCAGCAGTCGGCGAAATGACGCTGAAGCGCTTCCATCGAGGTCGACAGCGCGCGCACCAGCACGACGCCGGGCGTCACGCAAGTCGCGCCCGTGCGCAGCGTATCGTCGAACGGCATCCGCGCGGCGAGCGCTTCGGCCAGTGCCGCATCGCACGCGGCGCCGGCGGCCCACAGCGTGCCGTACACCGGAAAGCCGGCGAGACCCTGCAACGCGCCGCGCAGCGGATCGTGCGCGTCGAGCAGCGCGCGCTCGGTCCACAGCGGCCGTCCGTCGGCATCGACGAGTGCCGAGCGCGACGCGATGCGGCCGGCCGACCACGTTTCGCCAGCCGCCTGCCTGCCGAGTAGCGTCGCGTCCCAGCCGATCGCGCTCGCGCCCGCGCCGAGCGTCACCGTGAAGTCGAGCGCGGCGTGGGCCGCGTCGAAGAACAGGTTGTTCTGCGGCAGCCAGTCGAGCTTCGCGTGCGCGCCGACCGTGATGCCGATGCGTTGCGTCGCGTCGAGACTGTTCGACTTGTACCACTTGGTCGCGCCGGGCGTCGTCAGCACCGCATGCGTGCCGTTGCCGAGCGCGATGCCGATGTCGAGCTGGTCGCCGCCCGCGACGCCGCCCGGCGGGTGAACGATGACCGCGTGGCAGATCGCGTCGCCTTCCGGATACAGCGGCCGCTGCACGCGCAGCGGGCCGTCGTGCAGCCGGTGCACGAGCGTCGTGCGCGCGCCGTGCCGTTCGAAGCCGAGTTCGAGGCGACCGCGCCACGATTTGGCGACGGAGGGGCGGGACAGCGAGGCGTGAGAATCAGGGGCGGACATCGGTGCAAAGCAGGGGACGGGCGCGGTGAACGAGGATGCTACCGCAACAATATACGCTTCGGCGGTCGCGTTGCAGGCTCACGCAACGTCGCTCGCAAACCGTGCCGTTTTGCGAGCGTGGGCCCGGCATGCGTTGCCCGGCGACGCGCCAGCTCGAAGCACCGGATCGATGCGTCGGACGATGCGTCGGACGATGCGTCGGAGCGGTAACCGGAAGCGATGCCCCTCCGGCGCCCGTGCCTGCTACACCGCGATCAGCTCGCGCACGCCGTTCGCCTCCATGTCCCGCGCATCGCCGCCCGCGACGACCTCGCCGCGGCTCATCACCCAGTAGTGGTCCGCGATCGAGCGCGCGAAGTCGTAGTACTGCTCGACGAGCAGCACGGTCATCTTCGATTCGTCGACGAGCTGGCGCAGCGTGCGCCCGATGTCCTGGATGATCGACGGCTGGATGCCCTCGGTCGGCTCGTCGAGGATCAGCAACTGCGGCTCGCTCATCAGCGCGCGGCCGATCGCGAGCTGCTGCTGCTGGCCGCCCGACAGGTCGCCGCCGCGCCGTGCGCGCATGTCCTTCAGCACCGGGAACAGCTCGTAGATGCGCTCGGGCACCGACGAGCGCGCCTTGCGGCTTGCCGCGCCGACGAGCAGGTTTTCCTCGACGGTCAGCCGCGGAAAGATGTCGCGGCCCTGCGGCACGTACGCAAGCCCGGCCGCGACACGTGCATACGGCGGCAACGCGCCGAGCGGCGTGCCGCGCCACGACACGCTGCCGCTTTTCGCGGCGACGACGCCCATCAGGCAGCGCAGCAGCGTGCTCTTGCCGACGCCGTTGCGGCCGAGCAGCACGGTGAGCTTGCCGTCTTCGGCGGCGAGGTTCACGTTGCGCAGGATATGACTGCCGCCGTAGTACTGGTTCAGTGCGTCGATCTTCAGCATCGCATCATCTTCCGAGGTAGGACTCGATCACCGCGTCGTCGCGCTTGACCTGGTCGAGCGTGCCGTGCGCGAGCACCGCGCCATTGGCCATCACCGTCACGCGGCCCGTGTCGCCCGCGAGCGCCGCGACGAAGTCCATGTCATGCTCGACGACCATCATCGAGCAGGTGCCGCGCAGCGTGTTCAGCAGCGCGGCGAGTTCCATCGTCTCGTGATCGGTCATCCCGGCCGCCGGTTCGTCGAGCAGCAGGAGGGCGGGGCGCTGCATCAGCAGCATGCCGATCTCGAGCCGCTGCTTCTGCCCGTGCGACAGCTCGCCGGCCGCGCGATACGCATCGCTTTCCAGGCCGATCAGTGCGAGCGTTTCCTCGATCTTCGCCTGCGCGGTGCGGTCGAGCCGCGCGCGCAGCGACGCGAGCCAGCCCTTGTCGGTCTGCATCGCGAGCTCGAGGTTTTCCCACACCGGATGCTGTTCGAACACGGTCGGCTTCTGGAACTTGCGGCCGATGCCCGCGCGCGCGATTTCCGGCTCGTTCATCCGGGCGAGATCGATCGTCTGGCCGAGAAACACCTTGCCCGCATCCGCGCGCGTCTTGCCGGTGATCACGTCCATCATCGTGGTCTTGCCCGCGCCGTTCGGGCCGATCACGCAGCGCAGCTCACCGGCGTCGATCGCGAGCGACAGCTTGTTCAGCGCGCGAAAGCCGTCGAAGCTGACTTCGATGTCCTCGAGATAGAGGATCGTGCCGTGCGACGTGTCGATGCCGGGCGGCACCACGCGGCCCATCGATGCGGTGCCGCTGACGGTCAGCAGCTCGTCTTCGGCCGGTGGCGTGAACTGGTAGAGGGCCGTGCCGTTCATCCGCGTTTCCCCTTCGCAAGCAGCGTATCGACGAGGCCCATGATCCCGCGCGGCAGCAACAGCGGCACCAGCACGAAGATCAGGCCGAGAAAGAACAGCCAGTATTCGGCGAAGTACGCGGTGAAGAAACTCTTCGCGCCGTTCACCGCGAACGCGCCGACGATCGGCCCGATCAGCGTGCCACGCCCGCCCACTGCGACCCAGATCGCCATTTCGATCGAGTTGCCGGGCGACATCTCGCCGGGATTGATGATGCCGACCTGCGGCACGTACAGCGCGCCCGCTATGCCGCACAGCACGGCCGACAGCGTCCACACGAACAGCTTGTACGCGAGCGGGCTGTAGCCGAGGAACATCAGCCGCGTCTCGCCGTCGCGCACCGCGGTGACCACGCGCCCGAGCTTGCTCGTGACGATCGCGCGCGCGGCGATGAACGCGAGCACGAGCGTCGCGAAGGTCAGCAGCAACAGCACCGTGCGCGTGCCGGGCGACGTGATCGCAAACCCGGCGATGCGCTTGAAGTCGGTGAAGCCGTTGTTGCCGCCGAAGCCCGTCTCGTTGCGAAAAAACAGCAGCATCGCGGCGAACGTCAGCGCCTGCGTGATGATCGACAGGTACACGCCCTTCACGCGCGAGCGGAACGTGAAGAAGCCGAACACCCACGCGAGCACGGCCGGCACGAGCACGACCAGCGCGAGCGCCCACGCGAGATGCTGCGTGCCGCTCCAGTACCAGGGCAGCTGATGCCAGTCGAGGAACACCATGAAGTCGGGCAGGTCGCTGCCGTACTTGCCGTCGCGGCCGATCTCGCGCATCAGGTACATGCCGATCGCATAGCCGCCGAGCGCGAAGAACAGCCCGTGGCCGAGACTGAGGATGCCGCAGTAGCCCCACACGAGATCGAGCGCGAGCGCGGCGATCGCGTAGCACATCAGCTTGCCGCCCAGCGTCATCGCATACGCGGACAGATGGAACGCGCTCGACTCGGGCGCGACCAGCGCGGCCAGCGGCACGCCGACGCCGATCGCGATGCACAGCGCGACGAGCGCGAGCCACGCGCGGCGCGACAGCAGCGCGGGGCGCGGCGGCAGGCCGAGCGCGAAGCCTTCCTTCGCGGGCGCGGCGGCGGGCTTTGGCGCGCCGGCGACCGGGTTCGACAACGAATCGGTGATTGAAGTCATGTCACGCCTCCGCGCTGCGGCCCTTCGGGGCGAACATGCCCTGCGGACGTTTCTGGATGAACAGCACGATCATCACGAGCACCGCGATCTTCGCGAGCACGGCGCCCCAGAACGGTTCGATCGCCTTGCTGACGAGACCGAGCCCGAAGCCGCCGAGCACGGTGCCGGCGATCTGGCCGACGCCGCCGAGCACCACAGCCATGAACGAATCGATGATGTAGTTCTGCCCGAGATCGGGGCCCACGTTGCCGATCTGCGACAGCGCGCAGCCGCCGAGGCCCGCGATGCCCGCGCCGAACGCGAACGCATACGCATCGACGCGCGCGGTCTTCACGCCGACGCACGCGGCCATCCGGCGGTTCTGCGTGACCGCGCGCACGAACAGGCCGAGCCGCGTCTTCGTCAGGACCGCCCACGCGACGAACACGACCGCGAGCGCGAATGCGAGGATCGCGAGCCGGTTGTACGGCAGGATCAGGTTCTGCATCACGGTCACGCCGCCGCTCATCCACGACGGGTTCACGACCTGCACGTTCTGCGCGCCGAACAGCATGCGCGTCGCCTGGATCAGGATCAGGCTCACGCCGAACGTCGCGAGCAGCGTCTCGAGCGGGCGGCCGTACAGGTGCCGCAGCACGAGACGTTCAAGCACGATGCCGACCAGCGCCGCGGCCGCGAACGACACGGGCACCGCGACGAGCGGATACCAGTCGAACGCGGCCGGTGCATGGCGCTGGATCAGTGTCTGCACGACATAGGTTGCGTACGCACCGATCATCAGGAATTCGCCGTGCGCCATGTTGATCACGCCGATCAGCCCGTACGTGATCGCGAGGCCGAGCGCCGCGAGCAGCAGCACGCTGCCGAGCGACAGGCCCGCGAACACGGTGCCCACGATCTCGCCGCGGCGCTGCAGCGCGTGCAACGTGTCGAGCCCTTGCTGCGCGGCTGCGCGTACGCGCGCGTCGGGTTCGGTGTAGCTGCCGTCGGCGTTCTTCGCGACGAGCGGGCGCAACTGCTCGATCATGTCGAGATCGCTGCGCGCGGCCACCACCTGCACGGCGTCGAGACGCTTCGCCGGATCGGCATCGTGCAGCGCGGCGATGGCCCACAGTGCGTCGAGGCGGCGCTTCAATGCCGGGTCGGTTTCCTTCGCGCGTGCGCGCTCGATCATCGGCTTGAGTGCCGGGTCGGGCGACTTCAGCAGCGCGTCGATCGCGTCGCGACGCGCGGCGACGTCGGGCGATGCGAGCGCGAGCCCCGACAGCGCGGCGGCGATCTTCGTGCGCAGCAGGTTGTTCAGCATCACGGGCTGCGCGTCGCCGGCCGGCGTCGCGGCCTGCGTCAGCGCATCGTGCGCGGTGTCGCCGGTCTGGATCAGCAGGCGGCCGTCGCCGGTCGCGAGCGCGTCGCCGGTCGACAGCGCATTGAGCAGCGCGACGGCGCGCGGATCGGCATCGGCGGCGATCCGTTCGATCGCGGTCGTTTTCGCGTCGAAGTCGTCGCCGGCGAGCGCGGCGGTATCGGCGGCCGTCAGGGCGAACGCGGCGCGCGGCAGCGCGCAGGCCAGCGCGGCACAGGCGACGACCGCGACGGCGGCGCGGCGAAAGCGGGTGGGCATCGGGAGATCCTGTGGGGCGTGGAAAAGCGAATGCGTGCGGCGGTGCGCGGGCGCGTGCGGTTCGTCACCGCACGCGCGGCAGCATGCCCGCGGCAGCCTGCGAGCGGAGCGCCACGCCGGTGCGCGGCGCTCCGCATCGCATCAGGCGAGCGCCGCGCGCTGCCGCCGCAGGAAGGCCGGGATCGAGCTGACGACGTCCGGCTTGCCCTGGTTGCCCGCGATGAACGGGCTCCACGGCTGCGCGCGCACGGCCGTCTTCGTCTTCCACACGACGTTGAATTGCCCGTCGCCGCGAATCTCGCCGATCATCACCGGCTTGTGCAGGTGGTGGTTGCCGTCCATCGACAGCGTGAATCCCGACGGCGCGACGACGCTCTGGCCGATCATCGCGACGCGCACCTTGTCGACGTCGGTGCTCTTCGCCTTCTCGACGGCCTGCTTCCACATGTGGATGCCCACGTAGGTCGCCTCCATCGGGTCGTTGGTCACGCGCTTCGCGCCGCCCGGCAGGTTGTTCGCCTTCACCCACGCGGCGAACTGGTCCTTGAACTTCGTGTTCGTCGGGTTCTTCACCGACATGAAGTAGTTCCATGCGGCGAGATGGCCGACGAGCGGCTTCGTGTCGATCCCGCGCAGTTCTTCCTCGCCGACCGAGAACGCGACCACCGGCACGTCGGTCGCCTTGATCCCCTGGTTGCCGAGTTCCTTGTAGAACGGCACGTTCGAATCGCCGTTGATCGTCGAGATCACGGTCGTCTTGCCGCCCTGCGCGAAGGTCTTGATGTTCGCGACGATCGTCTGGTAATCGCTGTGGCCGAACGGCGTGTAGACCTCCTGAATATCGGCGTCCTTCACGCCCTTCGATTTCAGGAACGCACGCAGGATCTTGTTGGTCGTGCGCGGATACACGTAGTCGGTGCCGAGCAGGAAGAAACGCTTCGCGCCGCCGCCTTCCGCGCCCATCAGATACTCGACGGCCGGTATCGCCTGCTGGTTCGGCGCGGCGCCCGTATAGAACACGTTGCGCGACATTTCCTCGCCTTCGTACTGCACCGGGTAGTAGAGCAGGCCATTCAGTTCCTCGAACACCGGCAGCACCGACTTGCGCGACACCGACGTCCAGCAGCCGAACACGCACGCGACCTTGTCCTGCGTGAGCAGCTGGCGCGCCTTCTCCGCGAACAGCGGCCAGTTCGAGGCGGGATCGACGACCACCGGCTCGAGCTTGCGGCCCATCACGCCGCCGCTCTTGTTGATGTCGGCGATCGTCATCAGCGCCGTGTCCTTCAGCGACGTTTCGGAGATCGCCATCGTGCCCGACAGCGAATGCAGGATGCCGACCTTGATCGGGCCCGTGCCCGCATCGGCCGCTTGCGCGAACGGACTCTTGCCCGCCAGCGCGAGTGCACCGGCCATCGAACCGAACTTCAGCAGACTGCGACGTTTCATCGGGTTCCCCTTGACGTGTTGGATGTGCGTGCGCCGTGGCGGCGCCGGCATCGTAGTAACGCAAGGCATGTGCCAGTCGCGCGGATGCACGCTGGGCGTGCCTGACCGCGGTGGCTCGAGGGGCGCACGCGGTGCACATGACGCGTCGTGCAGCATGCGCGATCCGTTGCGGTGCAGTCGCGCGGGCGCAAATGGTGCACGACGCGCTCGCCGGCGCACCGACGTCAACGGAAGGAGGGGGAAACATGGAAGCAGAAACGCAAACGGGCGCGCAAAGCGCGCCCGTTCGGCGGGGACCGGTGCGACCGGCGGCAATGGGCCGGTCGACGTGGCGGCGCGCGATGCGCCGCCGGGGTAGGTCGGTAACTCAGTAACGCGGCACGGACGGATCGACGTCACGCGACCACGCGTCGATGCCGCCCTGCAGGTTGTACAGCTTCGTGAAGCCGCGCGATTCGAGGAACATCGCGACCTGCGCGCTGCGCATGCCGTGATGGCACACGCAGACGATTTCGGCTTCGTCGTCGAGCTCTTCGCTGCGCGCGGGGATTTGCTGCATCGGGATCGACACGCTGCCGGCGATCTGCGCGGTCGAGATTTCCCACGGTTCGCGCACGTCGAGCACGACCGGCGCGGGACGCGCCGGATCGCGAAGCCATTCCGCGAGCATCGCGGCAGTCAGGATCTGCATGGGGCCGCCGCTCAGAACTTGAAACGCGACGGTTCGATCGCGTTGACGAGGTGGTCGACGTAGGTCTCGAACACGTCGGCGACACGGTACTGCTTGTCGTCGATGCGCGTGATGATCTGCGCCTTCATCACCGGACGGCCGCCGACGAACGCCGACAGGCGGCCGCCGATCTTCAGCTGTTCGAGCATCTGCTGCGGCACGACCGGCAGGCCGCCCGCGACGCAGATCACGTCGTACGGCGCCTTGTCGGGCCAGCCGAGCGAACCGTCGCCGAGCACGACTTCCGCGTTCGTCACGCCGTCGTTGCGCAGGTTGTCGGCCGCGAACTTCGCGATGGCCGGATCGATCTCGACGGCCGTCACGTGCAGCGTGCGATGCGCGAACAGCGCGGCGAGGTAGCCGGAGCCCGCGCCGATCACGAGCACGTTCTCGTGCTTCTTCACCGCCAGTTCCTGCAGCATGCGCGCTTCGACGCGCGGGAACAGCATCTTGCCGCGGCCGCCGGGCAGCGGCAGCTCGAGGTCGGCGAACGCGAGATCGCGATGTTCGGGCGACACGTAGTTTTCACGCTTGACGATCGACAGCAGGCCCAGGACGTCGAGATCCAGCACGTCCCACGGCCGGATCTGTTGTTCGATCATGTTGAAACGCGCGTTTTCGATATTCATGGTGTGGTCACGCAGCCAGGTCGGCCATCAGCGGGGATAGAGAAACTTCGTGATTGTACCAAACGGGGCGCCGGCGAAGCCTTCAGACGGCCTGCAACAGACCTTTACCCCTTGCTCTTCTTGATCTGCGCTTCGAACGCGAGGTCGAGCTTGCTCGCCTTGCGCGGTTTTTGGGGGCCGAACTGGTCGACGAACTTGACGAATTCGTCGAGCGGCAGCGGCTCGCTGCGCTTCTCGGCGGTGCCGCCCGAGCGGTCGACCAGATAGAACAGGCCGCCCGCCATCGCGACGGCCGCGAACTGCGGGTTGCCGGACCGGGTCTTCAGGCGTTCGACCGCGTGGGTCGCTTTGGTGGTGCGCATCGTGCGGGTTCTTGCAGGGGCGTTGAGCCCATTACTTTAGCAAACCGGCCGCCCGCATGCGGCCGCGCGGCGTCAGACGGTGCGCGAGTAGCGCTGGCGCGGCGTCCGGCCGAGGTAGGCGTCGAACGCCATCGCGATGTTGCGCACCACCATCCGGCCGGCCGGCTGAATCGTCAGGCGGTCGCCGGCGATCGTCAGCAGCCCGTCCTGCTCGAACCCGCGCAGCGCGTCGAGCTCGCGCGCGAAGTGATCGGCGAAGCGGATCCCGTGCGCCGCCTCGATATGCGAGAACGGCAGTTCGAGGTTGCACATCAGCTGCGTGATCACGTCGCGGCGCAGCCGGTCGTCGGCCGTGAGCCGCACGCCGCGCGCGATCGGCAGCCGGCCCGCGTCGAGCGCGGCGCCATAGGCCGGCAGATCCTTCGCGTTCTGCGCGTAGACGTCGCCGACCTTGCCGATCGACGACACGCCGAAACCGACCAGGTCCGTATCCGCGCGCGTGCTGTAGCCCTGGAAATTGCGCTGCAGCGTGCCGTTGCGCTGCGCGCGCACGAGTTCGTCGGTTGGCCGCGCGAAGTGATCCATCCCGATGTACACGTAGCCGGCCGACGTCAGCATGTCGATCGCGAGGCCGAGCAGCGCGATGCGCGTTTCGGGCGGCGGCAGCGTCGCGTCGTCGATCTGCCGCTGCATCTTGAACAGGTGCGGCATGTGCGCGTAGCCGAATACGGACAGACGGTCCGGCGCGAGTTCGATGATCGTCTCGAGCGTGCGCGCGAACACGGCGACCGTCTGGTGCGGCAGCCCGTAGATCAGGTCGACGCTGACCGAGTGGAAGCCCGTCGCGCGCGCGGCGGACATCAGGTCGGCCGTCATCGCGAGCGGCTGGACCCGGTTGATCGCCTGCTGCACGGCCGGATCGAAATCCTGCACGCCGAGGCTCAGCCGGTTGAAGCCGATGTTGCGCAGGTGGACGAGCCGCGCGGGCGTGACCGTGCGCGGGTCGATCTCGATCGAGAACTCGGCGTTGGCGTCCGGCGCGAGCACGAAATAATCGCGGGTGGTCGCCATCAGTTCGGCCATTTCGGCGTCGGACAGGAAGGTCGGCGTGCCGCCGCCCCAGTGCAGCTGCGTGACCGGACGCGCCGGATCGAACAGCGCGGCCTGCAGCGCCAGCTCGCGTTTCAGTTGCTCGAGATACGGGCGCGCGCGGCGATGGTTGTTCGTCGCGATCTTGTTGCAGCCGCAATAGAAGCAGGCCGTGTTGCAGAACGGGATATGGAAGTACAGCGACAGATCGCTCGACGACGCACCGGGATCGCGCGCGGCACGCAGGTAGTCGGCCGGGTCGAAATCGTCGCGGAACTGCAGCGCGGTAGGGTAGGACGTATAGCGCGGCCCGTTCGCGCCGTACTTCGCGAGCAAATCGGGACGGAACATCGTGTCGGCAGAACCGGAACTCATGGCGGCCTCGCGCTTTTCAGATGCGTTCGAGTATATAAACGCGCGTTTCGGCTGCATTGTGTAATAACGTCGCAGCCGGCGATGGCACAATGCGCGGTGGGCCGCCGCACGCCGCGTCCGGTTGCCGCACCGTTTTTTTGTCGTTTTTGAGAGAGTCGAGTGTCCGTCGAAATGCCTGTCCGTCCGGCGCCCGCCAATGCCCCGCCGCCGCATGCGTGCCGCGAGGGGTGCGGCGCGTGCTGCATCGCGCCGTCGATTTCGTCCCCGATTCCGGGGATGCCCGACGGCAAGCCGGCCGGCGTGCGCTGCGTGCAGCTCGGCGACGACCTGCGCTGCCGGATCTTCGGCCGGCCGGAGCGTCCCGCGTGCTGTTCGGGGCTGCAGCCGTCCGCCGAGATGTGCGGTGCGTCGCGCGACGACGCGCTCGCGTGGCTCACGCGCCTCGAGGTCGCGACCCAGCCGTCGTCCGGCACCGGCGCTTCCCGTTGACGCATGGTCGTGCACCGGCTCGCGCACGGAACCGGCGGCGCGTGCGCAAGCACTAACTTCGGTCCACGGCCCCGCTGCGGCGGCCGGGCCGATGGCACGATTGCCGCTTCGCCCGATACAGGAGATTGTCCAGCATGACCGCATCTTGCACGCCCGGCCGGCGCCGTTTCCTCGCCGTCTGTGCCGGCGCCATCGGCGTGTCGGTATCGCTCGCCGCCTGCGCGTCGACGTTCCCGTTCATCCCCGATCACTACACGTTCTCGCGCGGCGACGTGCAGAAAGCCGTCGCGCGCAAGTTCCCGTACCAGAAGACCGTCGCGCAGGTCGTCGACGTGTCGCTCGCGAATCCGGCCGTCAACCTGCTGCCCGACCAGAACCGTGTCGCCGTGCAGCTCGACGCGCATTTCGCGAGTCCGTTCCTGAGCGAGCCGGTGAGCGGCAAGTTCACCGTGTCGGGCCAACTGGCGTACGACGCGCCGAGCCGCTCGGTCGTGTTGAGGGCGCCGGCCGTCGACAGCCTCGTGATCGACGGCAATGCGCAGATGTACGCGCAACAGGTCGGCGCGGCCGCCGGCCTGCTCGCGACGCAGGTGCTGACCAACTATCCGATCTACACGTTCAAGCCCGAGCAACTGCAATTTGCCGGAGTGAACTACGAACCCGGTACAATTACGATTCTTACAAACGGCATACGCGTGGCGATCGTCGAAAAGTGACGACGTACCGCGCGCGGCCGGGCGGGCCGCGGCGGTGACGCGGCCCATTCTCTTTCGACTACTTCGGAGTTGGGCCACGGATGGACTGGATCCTGATCTGCAAGGCATTGATCCTCGGCGTCGTCGAGGGGCTGACGGAATTCCTCCCGGTGTCGAGCACCGGCCACCTGATCGTCGCGGGCAGCTTCCTGAATTTCAACGATGCGCACGCGAAGACCTTCGACGTCGTGATCCAGTTCGGCGCCATCCTCGCCGTCTGCTGGGAATACCGTCAGCGGATCGTGTCCATCGTGACCGGTCTGCCGAGCCGGCCCGACGCGCAGCGCTTCACGCTGAACGTCGTGATCGCGACGATTCCCGCGATCGCGCTCGGCCTGCTGTTCGAGAAGAAGATCAAGGCCGTGCTGTTCTCGCCGGTGCCGGTCGCATTCGCGCTCGTGGTCGGTGGCGCGATCATCCTGTGGGCCGAGGCGCGGCAGCGCGAACGCAGCGAGCCACCGCGCGTGCAGTCGATCGATGCGCTCACGCCGCTCGACGCGCTGAAGGTCGGCATCGCGCAATGTTTCGCGCTGGTGCCGGGCATGTCGCGCTCGGGCTCGACGATCATCGGCGGGATGCTGTTCGGCCTCGACCGGCGCGTCGCGACCGAATTCTCGTTCTTCCTCGCGATTCCGATCATCTTCGGCGCGACGCTCTATGAAACGGTCAAGGACTGGCAGGCGTTCACCGTCGACTCGCTCGGCCTGTTCGCGCTCGGGCTCGTTGCCGCGTTCGTCAGCGCGTTCGTGTGCGTGCGCTGGCTGCTGCGCTTCGTCGCGACGCACGACTTCACGGTATTCGCGTGGTACCGGATCGCGTTCGGCCTGTTCGTGCTGCTCGTGGGTTACAGCGGGTGGCTGAACTGGGCGTGATGCCGGTGCGCGGTGCGCCGTCGCAGCGGGGGTTCAGGCGGCGCGCTTGCGGAACACCAGGTCCCACACGCCGTGGCCGAGCCGCAACCCGCGCCGCTCGAACTTCGTGATGGGGCGGTAGTCGGGACGCGGCGCGTAGTCAGCCGCCGTGTTTTCGAGCGACGGTTCGGCGCCGAGCACTTCCAGCATCTGTTCCGCGTAGTTCTGCCAGTCGGTCGCGCAATGCAGGTACGCGCCGGGCTTCAGGCGCGATGCGAGGTGCGCGACGAGCGGCGGCTGGATCAGCCGGCGCTTGTGGTGGCGCGCCTTGTGCCACGGATCCGGGAAGAAGATGTGCACGCCATCGAGGCTTTCCGGCGCGAGCATGTGCTCGAGCACTTCGACCGCGTCGTGCTGGATGATGCGGATGTTCGGCAGGCCCTGCTCGCCGATCAGCTTCAGCAGCGCGCCGACGCCCGGCTCGTGCACCTCGACGCCGAGGAAGTCGTCGCCTGGGCGGTGCGCGGCGATTTCCGCGGTCGATGCGCCCATCCCGAAGCCGATTTCCAGGATGCGCGGTGCGCTGCGGCCGAACACGGCGTCCCAGTCGGGAATTTCAGGCGTGTACGGGACGACGAAGCGCGGGCCCAGCTCGTCGAGCGCGCGGCGCTGGCCGGTCGACACGCGGCCGGCGCGCGTCACGAAGCTGCGGATGCGGCGGTGGTGCAGCGGATTGACTTCGTCGGCGCCGTCGGCGGCTTCGTCGGGGAGGGCGGCGTCGTCCGGCGGCAGGCCGGCTTCGTTCGGATCGTCGTGCATCATCGGTGACAGAGAAAGGCTCGGTTCGGGGCGGGGCCCGTTACGCGCAGCGGTGCGCCGGATGAACGGGCACATGGTACAAAAAAGCCGCCTTCGACGAGGCGGCTCTTGCGCTGGCTGCCGTGCAGCCGAAAGTGGAGCGGGCGATGGGAATCGAACCCACGTCATCAGCTTGGGAAGCTGAGGTAATGGCCATTATACGACGCCCGCAGAACGGGTGATTGTACAGGGGTTGGTCGAGATGTTGCAAGCGAGGCGTTTTGGCCGTTGGTATCGAAGCCGGCATCGCTTGGCGTGGAGGCGATGACACCAGCGGGAAAAGTGAATAACGATCCGCCGGAAGCCGTCAGTCAATGCAACGCGAAATGGAATGCGCGCCGCAGCGCCCCACCACGCGAGCCGGTGTCGAAATTAGACGAGTCGGTGTCGGAACCATACAAGCCCCGGTGCGGCTTTCGAACTAACGTGACAGACCTCTCATCCGATCGTAAGTCTGGAGCCGACATGTCCGATTTCATCACCGTTTTGCGCGAAACCTGCCCGACCCCGGTCCTTGACGCCACCAAGTGGAAGCGTATCGGCGGCGATCCGCACACCGTGAACCTCAACGCCTACCTGTCCAAGGACGGCAGCAAGATCATGGGCACCTGGATCTGCACGCCGGGCAAGTTCGAGGTGAACTACGAGAAGTGGGAGTACTGCCACTTCCTCGACGGCTACTGCATCATCACGCCGGAAGGCGAGGAGGCGGTGCACCTGAAAGCCGGCGACGTGTTCGTCATCGAGCCCGGCATGAAAGGGACCTGGGAAGTGGTGGAGACGGTGCGCAAGTATTTCGTTTTCGCCTGACGCCCGCATGACGCGTCATTCCACCGCGCTTTCGGCAGGAATGGCGGTCTGGTGGATTCCGGTTCAGTAAGACTCGTTCCGGTTCGGGAACAGCTCGCCGAGCGTGGTCGCACGCTCGGCCAGTCCCCCTATCCCGCCGAGCGCACCGGGCGCCTGATGCTCACGATACGCGCGCGGCCACATCCCGTACGCGCGCCGAAACCTGGGCCCGAGACGCGACGCGTCGGCAAATCCGCAGTACGCCGCGATTTCGGAAATGTTCTTTCGCGGATGCATCAGCATCCATGCGAATCCGGATTGCCCGGAAGCAGCAGCCGGCCCGCGCTACGCGATGCGATTCGACCACTCCCAGCCCAAGCTCACTTCTCGACGCTCAGCGCCTTTTCGATCGCGGCAATCAATTTGAACGCATCATCGCGGCCGATCAGCAGGCCGCGACTCGTGTACTCGCAGCCAAACGCGTAGAAGCTCGGCAAAAGCGTGATCGCATCGTTCTGTCGATCGAAATCGACTTCGCATTTCGTCAACGGAAAGAACGGCGGGGCTTCGACGGGCGGCTGGTACATGGCGTTCTCCTAGTACGGCTTGCGAGGCGGCAACATGCGCTTGGCGCGCAGGCGCTGTGTCGCGACGGCGCTGGCCTTCTCGCACTTGCGCTGCGTCGTCGGCTTTTCGTAACCGGTGCGACTGCGCAACTCGCGGATCAGGCCTGTCTTTTCGATGTCTCGCCGAAAGCGCCGAAGCGCGACATCGACCGGTTCGTTGGGCTTGAGGACGATCGTCGTCATGCAGATCCCGTTTTCAAACAATGCGTGAAGGAACGCTGGTCGAGCGAAGTTGTGACGGCACTCGCTATCTCGTCGGATCGCATTCGAAATAGCCGACGCGGATCGACGGTGTGCGCGCGGCAGACAGCATCTGCGACGCCGGGTGATGACGCAACGCCGAACTGATGAGGCCGTTGTGCGGAGCTGCGCCGGATTAGGCGATCTCGTGCAATGCAATCGGATGATCGCCCGCGCCGATTATCGCTTCGTGATCCGAAGTGATATGCGACCGCGCTACCGCTGCAAGATACGTCAGTGGGAGTTGGCGAAGAGCGGCTGCTCGCCGCGATTGCCGTCGATGATCTCCTCCGCGTAGCGAAGGGACGCCCGGCGCGCTTCGCCCGCCGATTCGAACGGCGCGTTGCCGAGCAACCGGAATGTTTCGCTGCGGGTCACCGTGTCGGCGGTGCCGCGCTGGCAAATCTTCACGGCCGCGTCGAAGCCGCCGTCGTAGTTGTGCGGGTTGCCGTTCTGGGAAGGCACGTGCGGATAAATCAGCGGATAGATTTCGAAGCCACGATAGAGATGCATGCTCATGATGAACTCCTGGTTCGGTCGCGACAAATCGCGTGGACGAACACTTCCGACCGGTATCACCGCGGCGCGGCGCGACGGGTAGGGTGAAAAAGGCAGCGACGCGTGCTGATGAACGCACGACGCAGCAATGAGGAAGATGGCGGGGCGAGCGGCCAGCAACTCGACCACCCGTGCTCGGACAAATTCATCATACGCGCTTCATATTGGTTGTCCATCTCATTCACTGCCGGCGCAGTGCGATGCGCGGATTCGACGCACGCAACGCGCAACGCGCATCGAGCATGACAGAGCATTCATCGGTATTCCGACGCCGTGCAGCGCGATGCGGGTGATGCCGATGGAGCCGCATGACGCCGCGTCGTCGTGACGAACGCGAGCCTGCAAGACTTCGCGCAAGCACCTATGATGCAGCGATCCGCCAGCGCGTCGGCCGCATCGCGTGCATGGCCCGCGAACGCAGAACGTTTCCTCCGGAACCCGACCATGCGCATCATCGACATTCGCGAGCAAACAATTCCGGTTTCCCGTTATGCCGACCCGGCGATTCCGTCGGGTGGCCTGACGACGAGCGTCGTCGCGATCGTCACGGATGTCGTGCGCCACGGCCGTCCGGTGACGGGTTACGGTTACGCGTCGGTCGGCCGCTATGCGCAGGGCGGGCTGATTCGCGAACGGTTCGGGCCGCGGCTGCTTGCCGCCGCGGACACCATTGCCGACGACGCCGCAACGAACCTCGATCCGTTTCGTGCATGGCGCGCGATGATGGCCGGCGAGAAGCCGGGCGGTCACGGCGAACGCTGTGTTGCGGTCGGCGTGCTCGACATGGCGATCTGGGATGCCGCCGCGAAGATCGCCGGCCTGCCGCTTCATCGCTTTCTTGCCGACCGGCTCGCGCGCCACGCAGCGCGTCGCGTGCGCGTGTACGCCGGCGGCGGCTACCGTTATCCGCACGACGATCTCGCGCGCCTGTCGGACGAGATGCGTCGTATCGCCGATCTCGGCTACACGCATGCGAAGATCAAGATCGGCGGCCCGGATCTCGACGATGACAAAAGACGCATCGAAGCCGCCGCTGCCTGTCTTGCCGACAGCTCGCATCTCGCGGTCGACGCGATGAACACGTACGACGCGGCAAGCGGCCGCGCCGCCGCCGCGATGCTGGCGTCGTTCGCGCTCTGGTGGTTCGAGGACCTCTGCGATCCGCTCGACCTGCCGCTGCATGCGGACCTGACTGCGCAATACACGCCGCCGGTCGCGGCCGGCGAGGCGCTGTTCTCGCTCGCGGAAGCGAAGCTGCTCGCACGCTACGGCGGCCTGCGAGCGGATCGCGACTTCCTCGTGTTCGATCCGGTGCATTGCTACGGCCTGCCGGGCTATCTGCAGATCGTCGATCATTTCGTGTCGAGCGGCTGGCGGCGCGATGCGTTCTGGCCGCACGGCGGTCATCTGTTCTCGCTGCACGTCGTGGCTGCGCTCGGGCTCGGTGGCGCGGAAGTCAATCCGTTTGCGTTCCACCCGTTCAGCGGGCTGCCGGACGGCGAAACGCTCGACGCCGGCTGCGCGGCCGTGCCGCAGGCGCCGGGCATCGGCTTCGAGCTTCACGCCGATGCCTATCGCGCGTTTCGCTCGGTAACGGGCCGCTGAGCGGCTAGGCCCGCACGACCGTCACGCCCGCTGCCTCGATTGGCTCGATCAGCGACGAGTCGGTTTCCTGCTCGACCACGATGGTTTGCGCGAGCGCAAGCTCACCGATCACGAACTGCGACGCAGCACGTAATTTGGATTGCGAAGCAAGGACGACCGTCTCGGCCGCGCGTCCGGCGAGTGAACGCTTGATCGCCGCTTCCTCGAAATCGCCGGTGCTCAGCCCCGCGACCGGATGGACGCCGGTCACGCCCATGAAGTACAGGTCCGCGTGGATACGCGAGATGCCCTCCATCGCCGCGGCGCCCACCGCGACGATCGAATGCTTGTACAACCGTCCGCCGATCAGGATCACGTCGATCGACGGATGCGCGGCCAGCGCGACGGCGACGCTCGGGCTGTGCGTGACGATCGTCGCGCGCAGGTCGGGCGGCAACTGGCTGACGAGCAGCGCCGACGTCGTACCGCCATCGACGATCGCGATCTGACCGGGCGCGATCATCTGCGCGGCCCGACGGGCAATGCGCCGTTTTTCGGCGGTTTCGAGCGTCTCGCGCTGCGCGAACGGCGCGACGGCGGGTGACGCCGGCAGCGCACCGCCGTGCACGCGTTGCAGCAGGCCTTCGGCCGCCAGTTCGCGCAGGTCGCGGCGGATCGTGTCCTCGGACACGCCGAATTGCACGCTCAGTTCGGTGGCCAGCACCTGGCCGTCGCGGGCGAGCGCATCGAGGATCGCTTTCTTGCGTTGGGTCGTCAGCATCGGTTATGCACGAAATTTCTTGAAATTGCACGAATATGCACGTTACCATGGGCGCCGTCATATGTCGAATGGGAGGCCGCCATGGCCGCAACGCAGGACCGCGTGCGCATCGTCGATACGACGGTGCTATCCGATGACTGGTATGTGCTGAAGAAGGTGACGTTCGATTTCCTGCGCCGCGATGGCACGTGGCAGCGGCTGAGCCGCGAAACCTATGACCGCGGCAACGGCGCGACCATCCTGCTGCGCAACGCGGCGACGGGCGACGTGCTGCTCACGCGGCAGTTCCGGATGCCGGCGTTCGTCAACGGACACGACGGAATGCTGCTCGAAGCGGCCGCCGGCCTGCTCGACGACGCGACGCCCGACGCGCGCATTCGCGCGGAAGCCGAAGAGGAAACCGGCTATCGCGTGCGCGGTGTGCGCAAGGTGTTCGAGGCGTTCATGAGCCCGGGCTCGGTGACGGAGAAGCTGCATTTCTTCGTCGGCGAATACGATGCGTCGCTGCGCACGGGCGACGGCGGCGGCATCGCGGAAGAAGGCGAGGATCTCGAGGTCGTCGAAATGCCGCTGCACGCGGCGCTGGATGCCGTCGAGCGCGGTGAAATCGTCGACGCGAAGACGATCATGCTGCTGCAGTACGTCGCGTTGCGGGAACCCGAGGGCATGCGCACTGCGACTGCGTGATGCCGCGTCACGGTGCTGGAACGGGCGTAAGATCGCGCGATGCCCGTCCGGCACCGTTCGACGCCACCACCGCTCCATCATGCCGCTTGCCGATTCACCCGAATTACCCGATTCGTCCTCCACCGATTGCAGCGCTGCTGGCGCGCAATTGCCGGCGCATCTGGTCGCGTCCGCCGTCGACGCGCTCGCGCGTGCCGATGCGCTGTTGGTGACGGCCGGTGCCGGCATCGGCGTCGATTCGGGGCTGCCCGATTTCCGCGGCACGGACGGTTTCTGGCGCGCGTATCCGGCGCTGCGCCACGAACGTTTCGCGTTCCACGAAATCGCGTCGCCGCACGCGTTCCGCGCGCATCCGCAGCTTGCGTGGGGATTCTATGGGCATCGTCTCGCGCTCTATCGGGAGACGGTGCCGCACGCGGGTTTCGCGATCCTGCGGCGCTGGATGGACGCGATGCCGAACGGCGGCTTTGTGCTGACGAGCAATGTCGACGGCCAGTTCCAGAAGGCGGGTTTCGATCCGGCGCGCGTCGCCGAGATCCACGGTTCGATTCATTCGATGCAGTGCCTGCGACCGTGCTCGGACGACACCTGGGACGCCGCGCCGTTCACGCCCGACGTCGACGCAGCCGCGTGCCGGCTGGTCGGCGAGCTGCCGCGGTGTCCGCGTTGCGGCGGCCTGGCGCGGCCGAACATCCTGATGTTCGGCGACGATGGCTGGCTCGGCGAACGCTACGACGCGCAGGAGCGGGCGCTGCAGGACTGGATCGCACGGGCAGGACGGGTGAGCGTCGTCGAGATCGGCGCGGGCACCGCGATTCCGACCGTGCGGCTGCTGAGCGAACGCCTCGGCGCCGACGTGATCCGCATCAATGCACGCGAAGCCCATGCGCGCCGCGCGGACGTGATCGGGCTGCAGGGCGGCGCGCTCGCGACGCTGACCGCGCTCGACCGCGCGTGGCGCGGCGGCTGAGTGCCGCCAGACGAAACCGGCCGGCGACCGCGCGGTTACGGCTGTCCGACGAGTGCCTGGACGAGCGCCGGCGCGATCGGCGAGCCGAGACCTGTCACGTAGTCGTAGCCGCCGGCCGCATTGCAGACGCTGCCGCAATTGCCGTTGGATCCGGTCGTCACGTCGTGATAGTCGCTGCCGTACGCGTTTTTCCCGACCGTATAGAGCGTGTCGTAGGTGCCGCTCAGCGCATGTTTGCCGGCGGCCGCGCGCAGCGAATTCGCGATCGCGACGAGCGCCGACCATTGCGGCGCACCGGCGCTCGTGCCGCCGACCTGGAACCAGCCCGCCTGCCCCTGATAGCTGACCGAGTCGTACACGGCGAACCCGCTGGACGGATTCGCGTCGTAGCTGACGTCGGGCACGCCGCGCTTGCCGGCTACCGGCACCGGCCAGCCGGTCTGCCCGGCCGGCTCGGCCTCGATCGTGCTCACGCCGCCGCCGCTGCCGCTCCATGCGGCTTCGCCGATGTAGTTGCCGGATGTGTCGGTGGACAACGTCGTGCCGCCCACCGCGACCACGTACGGCGATGACGCCGGGTACTCGGTGCCGGTGCCGCTGTCGCCCGACGACGCGACGAACGTGACGCCCGGCACGTTGAAGTGCCTGTCGAAGCCCGTCTCGGTGTTGAACTCGTTGCCGCCGAAGCTCATCGACACGACCGACGCGCCGCGCTTGACCGCGATGTCGACCGCGGCCAGCAGGTCGTTGAAGCTCGCGGACGCGGCCTCGACCAGCAGGATCCGCGCCTTCGGCGCGATCGCATGCACCCATTCGACGTCGAGCGATATCTCGAGCGACCAGCCCGCGTCCGTCCTGGGCCGTGGGCCGCGCGCGTACACCTTCGTGAAGCAGCCGTTCGCCGTGGTGCAGGCCGGCAGCGAGAACGTGTTGCTGAACACGCCGAGATCGGCTTCGATCTTCGGGTCGTCGTACGCGTCGACGATCGCGACGACCATCCCGTCGCCCTGGTTCGCAAGCGCGTCGAATCCGTAGGCGTGCCGTGCGAGCGATGGCGTGAGGCCGGCTACCGCGGCGGTACTGGCGCGCGGCTTGGTATGGAACGGCGGCCGCGCATACCCCTTCGGTGCGCGGTTGCCTTCGACGAAGGACGGGATGCCGTTACCTTCGGCGAGCGCAACCGTCGAGGCGAGCAGCGACGCGCACAGTGCCGGAATCAACATGGAGGACACGCGGATATTGTTCATTTTTCGAATCTCCATGTCGATGGAGTGGGGGCGAAATGATTTTACGAAATCGGTGAAGCCGATTGCATCGAATATCGACCGGATGCGGGAATGTCTGATGAGGGAAAGTACGCGGATCGCCCGTAAGACGTGGGTTTCGAGCGCGAGCGCGTGGCGGGATCAATTCGCATTTCAATTTTCAAAGGCGAATAAATAATCAATCGGCGTTTGATTTGGTTTGTAATGATCTGCGTAATGCGCCGGAAATATCGATTGCGGTAGCCGCGTGAAAATCATGAAAGGCGCAGATACGGTGCGGCTCGACACCCCGCATGCCGAGCGGCCTGCGGCATTGCCGTCGCGGCGTGATTCCGCATACAGTTCGGCGTGGGCCGCGTCCGCCATGCGGCCTCGTCAGCGAGGAGCTCCCTTGTTCTATTCGATCGTCGCGATCTTCGTCGGCGCCGGGTTCGGCGCGGTGCTGCGCTGGTTCCTGGCCCTTGCGCTCAACGAATTCTTTCCCGCCGTGCCGCTCGGCACGCTTGCCGCGAACCTGATCGGCGGCTACGTGATCGGCGTGGCCGTCGTCGTATTTACCGCGCGCGTCGGGCTGCCGCCCGAATGGCGGCTGTTCGTGATCACGGGCTTTCTCGGCGGTCTCACGACGTTCTCGACCTATTCGGTCGAAGTGATGACGCACGCGGTGCAGGGCGAATTCGGATGGGCGATCGCGGTGGCTGCCCTACACTTGACTGGATCGTTCACGCTGACGGCGCTCGGCATGTGGACCGCGCGCGCGTGGTTCGCGGCGGCCTGAGCGCGCCGGCACCGGGAGGGTGCGATGGACAGGGTCTTCTTGCGCTTCTATGTGCACGAGCAGCACCGGCTGCACTGGAAGCCGCTATGGGAGTGGTTGCTGGAGGAAGGCAACCGGATGGGCATCGCGGGCGGTTCCGCGTTTCGCGCGATGGCCGGCTTCGGCCGGCATCGGGTGCTGCACGAGGACCGCTTTTTCGAGCTGCAGGGCTCGCTTGCGATCGAGGTCGAATTCATCGCCACCGAGGACGAGGCGCAGCAGTTGCTCGAGCGGCTGTCGCGCGAGAAGGTGCGCGTGTGCTACGCGATGATTCCGGCGCGCTTCGGCGTGATCGACACGCTCTCGGCGCCGCCGGCGCAGGGGCCGGCAGCGTAGCGCCGCGCGTCAGATACCGAACATCGTCAGCGACACGGCGGCGCGCGTGACGACCATCAGCAGCACCTGCACGATCACGAACAGCAGGATCGGCGACAGATCGATGCCGCCGAGGTTCGGGATCACGCGTCGCAGCGGGTTCAGGAACGGCGCGGTGAGCTGGTAGAGAATCGGCATGGCCGGCGAGCGCGGATTGAGCCACGACAGCAGCGCCATCAGGATCGTCATCCAGATCACGAGATTGAGCGCCCACTTCACGACGGTGAGCAGCGCCACCGCGACGAGCGTCGGGATCACCGAGGCCGGATCGAAGCCGGCCATCACGACCATCAGCACCACATAGACGAGCGCGGTGAGCAGCGCGGCGACGACGCTCGCCCAGTCGATGCCGCGCACGCCCGCGATCACGTGGCGCAGCGGCAGCACGAGCCAGTTGGTCGCCTGCAGCACGGCCTGCGTGACGGGGTTGTACGGCGGCACGCGGACGGCCTGCATCCAGACGCGCAGGATCAGCGCGGCGCCGAACAGCGTGAAGAGGGTATTGAGCAGAAAACGGGCGATCTCGCCGAACATCGTTGGCATCCTTTTTTTACAGTCGAGTAGCGTGCGGCCGCCAACGCCGGATGGCGGCGCATCGGCCGACACCTTATCACGCCTCGTCGTGCGGCGGGGAGGGGTGCCCGGTCGTGCGCGCGAGCGACGTTTCGACGGCCTGCGCGAGCGCCGGCAGCGCGGCCGGCGGCGCGGCGCGCTTGGCCGCGAGCGCGACCGCCCGGCGGGTCATCAGCGCATACAGCGTCGCATGATCGCCACCGCGCGCCTCGAGCAGCGCGAGCTGGCGCTCGACGATGCCGGTGTCGCCGCGCGACACCGGGCCCGCGAGGGCGTTCGCGAGGCCCTTGTCGCGTGCGGTCTCGATCGTGCCGGCGAGCATCGGCAGCAGCGCGCGCAGCGCGGCGGCCTCGTCGAAGCCGAGGCCGCGCCATAGCTCGACCGCTTCCGCGAGCCCGCACAGCGCGAAGCTCGCCGCGTAATGTGCGGCCGCGTGATAGAGCATCCGGCCGCCGGCCGGAATCGACAGCGGATGGCAGCCGAGTGCGGCAGCAAGCCGCAGCAGCGTCGCGTGCAGCGCGCCGTCGGCTTCGAGCGTGACCGAGCAGCCGTCGATGCGGGCGAGATCGGCGTCCGTGCCGCCGAACAGATAGAGCGGATGGAAGCCGCCGGTGGCCGCGCCTTGCCGTCTTGCCGGATCGAGCAACTCGACCGCCGACGCGCCGCTGCAATGGACGAGCGCCTGGCCCGCCGCGCGCGCGGCGTCGAACCGCAGCGCCGCGGCGGTCGACGCGAGATGGTCGTCGGGCACGGTCAGGAAGATCAGGTCGGCGGCGTCGACCACCTGCTGCGGCGTGTCGACCGCCCGGCAGCCATCTATATGCGCGGCGAGTGCCGCGGCCGATTCCGCCGTGCGGCTCGCGATCGCGACGACCGGAAAGCCGGCCGCCGCGAATCGCCGGGCGACGCAGCGCGCGAGGCGGCCGGCGCCGATGAAGCCAAGGCGGGGAGTGTCGGGGAGGGACATGGCGGGCCACGAAGCGAAAACGGAGCAGCCGCCAGTATCGCAGGAATGACAGGGCGGGCGCGGATGGCGGGCGCCCGGCGGGACGATCTGGGCGGCGATGTTCCAGGCGAGCAGTCGATCACCGGATGCCGCGCTTTCGCTGCTCGATGACGACCGTCGCATCCGGCCCCGAATCGCCTGTGGGCCGCGTCCCTCTTGAATTGTCGGCGTCTTGTCTCGAATTTGTAATCGTTCATTACGGAAGCGCGGCGGCCGCGCTTACCGCATTCGGTAAGACTGACCGGCCAGCGTGTCGCTATTTCACTGGTCGGACGGAATCGCGCGACCGGCATGGGCAGCAGCGGATTCGCGCAGCCGGGCCGCACGCTGGCCGCGCCCGCGTTGAATTGCAATTTGCAACAAATGCGCAATACACGAGAGACGGGTTTTCGCTACATTGCTTGCATGCGACGTGCATGCCCGCCGTTGCCGTCAGGGGCGCACAAATTACCGCTCCAGCAGGAGAATCGAAGTGAAAAAGCTCATTCCGTTCATCGCCGCCGCCGCGTTGGGTCTGGGTGCCGCAGGCGCCGCACAGGCCCACGTGTCGATCGGGGTCGGCATTGGCGTCCCGGTTGCACCGGCATATCCCGTGTACGCAGCGCCGCCGCCTGTGTATTACGCGCCGCCGCCCCCGCCGGTGTATTACGCCCCGGCGCCCGCATACTATGCACCGCCCCCCGTGGTCGTCGGTGGCTACTACGGCCGTCCGTACTGGCGTCACGGTTATGGTGGCTGGGGTCACCACGGCTGGCGTCGTTGATGCAATAGTCCGCGCGGCCGTCTGAGCTCGCGGCAAAACGGCGCAACGTCCCTCGCGGGGCGTTGCGCCGTTTTTTATTTCGGCGCGGCTAGGCGCGCCCCGCTCACACCGCGTGAACGATCAGGTCGCGATAGCCGCCGACGATCACGCTGTACGAGAAATACGCGAACAGCAGTGCCGACGCGACATGGCATGCACGCATCAGCCCGGCGCCCGCGCGCTTGCGGCCCTGGCTCGCGAGCGTGCACATGAAGAGGGTCCACGCGAGGCCGCCGAGGAAAAAGCCGGACAGGAACACCGACGCCGTCGCCGGCGTGGTCGCGCCGGCTTTCGCGATCAGCGCGCCGCCGACCGCCGCGAACCACAGGATCGCGCTCGGCGACGACATCGCGAGCAGCATCCCGCGCACGAAGCTGCGCCGCGCGCTGGCCCGCGGCGGTGGCGTATCGTCCGCATCGCCTGCGTCGGCGCCGCCGGCCGGCGCGAGCGCTTCACGCGCCATCTTCCACGTGAGGAACAGCAGCACCGCGCCGCCGCCGATCCAGACGATCCAGCGCACGGCCTCGAACTGCAGCAGCACGGCCATGCCCGCGAGCGCGAGCGCCGCGTAGACGAGATCGCCGACGCACGAGCCGACGCCGAGCCAGAAGCCCGGCCGGAAGCCGTGCGACAGCGTCAGCGACAGCATCGCGACGTTGACGAGGCCGATGTCGAGACACAGCGACAGCGACAGGAAGAATCCGTCGGACATCATGGAGGCGGGGGCGAAGCTCATCGTCTTTCTTGCCGGATACGTTCAACGCGCGGACTCAGAGTCCGATCTCTCGCCAGAGGCGATCGACGCGCGCCTTCACGGCCGCGTCCATCTCGATCGGGCGGCCCCATTCGCGGTTCGTCTCGCCGGGCCACTTGTTGGTCGCGTCGAGCCCCATCTTCGAGCCGAGGCCCGCAACGGGCGACGCGAAATCGAGATAGTCGATCGGCGTGCTGTCGACCATCACGGTGTCGCGCACGGGGTCGACGCGCGTCGTGATCGCCCAGATCACCTCGTTCCAGTCGCGGATGTTCACGTCCTCGTCGACGACCACGATGAACTTCGTATACATGAACTGCCGCAGGAAGCTCCACACGCCGAACATCACGCGCTTCGCATGGCCCGCGTAGCTCTTCTTCATCTGGACGATGGCCATCCGGTAGCTGCAGCCTTCCGGCGGCAGGTAGAAGTCGGTGATTTCCGTGAACTGCTTCTGCAGCAGCGGCACGAACACCTCGTTGAGCGCGACGCCGAGCACGGCCGGCTCGTCGGGCGGCTTGCCGGTGTAGGTCGAGTGATAGATCGCGTCGCGGCGCATCGTGATGCGCTCGACGGTGAACACCGGAAACCACTCCTGCTCGTTGTAGTAGCCGGTGTGGTCGCCGTACGGGCCTTCGAGCGCGTGCTCGTACGCGGCGGACGCGTTGCCGGCCGGACGCGGCGGCGCGCCGGCCGGAGCAGGGGCGGGCGCGCCTTCCTGCGGGTGAATGAAGCCCTCGAGGACGATCTCCGCGCGGGCGGGCACCTGCAGCGTGTCGACGCCGGGCGTCAGGCACTTCGCGAGTTCGGTGCGGCTGCCGCGCAGCAGGCCGGCGAACTGGTACTCGGACAGCGAATCGGGCACGGGCGTCACCGCGCCGAGCGTCGTGGCCGGATCCGCGCCCAGCACGACCGCGACCGGATACGGCTTGCCCGGGTTCTGCAGCGCGAATTCGCGGAAGTCCAGCGCGCCGCCGCGATGCGCGAGCCAGCGCATGATCAGCTTGTTGCGGCCGATCAGCTGCTGACGGTAGATGCCGAGGTTCTGGCGCGGCTTGTTCGGCCCGCGCGTGACGGTGAGGCCCCACGTGACGAGCGGCCCCGCGTCGCCGGGCCAGCAGGTCTGGATCGGCAGCTTGTGCAGATCGACGTCGGCGCCTTCCCAGACGATCTCCTGGCACGGCGGCGACGACACCGATTTCGGCGCCATGTCCCACACGGCCTTCGCGAGCGACAGCAGCTTGCCGGCGTCCTTCAGGCTCTTTGGTGGGTCCGGTTCCTTCAGCGCGGACAGCAGCCGCCCGAGGTCGCGCAGCGAGCCGAGCGCGGCGTCGTCGCCCGCATCGACGCCCATCCCGAGCGCGACGCGGCGCGGCGTGCCGAACAGGTTGCCGAGCACCGGGAACGCATTGCCGGGCGGGGCGTTGAACAGCAGCGCCGGGCCGCCGGCGCGCAGCACGCGGTCGCACAGCTCGGTCATTTCGAGCACGGGCGACACGGGTTGCGTGACGCGCCGCAGTTCGCCGAGCGCCTCGAGGCGCTGAATGAAATCGCGTAAGTCTTTGTATTTCATGAAGAAGGTCCGGGCCGCCCGCAAAGCGGGCAGCGGTGGGCGGGCGCAGCAGCCGGCTGCGGCCCCGAATCGATCGCCGATTTTACCCGGGCGGCCGCGCGCACGCCCGGCGGTGAAAAAAGTCGATCGCGCGCGGAGCCCCTACGGCAGGGGGCTCGCGATCTGAAGGGCGATTCAAAATTACTTTTTGTTATGATTTTGAGATTTCATAGTGTTGACGATCTATAAAACCCTGCTAGAATCCGCTCACATTGGCTGCAGGGTAAAAGGCTTCGAGCCGCCAATCACCGATCTTTGACGCAGCGCGTCACCGTCCGCCGATACCTGCACGGCGTATTCGACGGCTTTTGTAGTAGTCCCAGCCAGCGCTACCACACGCTGGTTTTTTGCGTGGGTGCCACCGCGTATGCCCGCCTCGCCCAATGTGCGAAGGTGCCGGCCCTCTTACACCGTGGCCTCGAACGGTACTTATACCGTTTCCCCGATGCTTGCGCGTCCCAACCAAGGCGGGCGGCATCGTGATTCCGCGGCACGTATTCTGTCTCGCCATCGAGCTGAGCGAGCCGCACGAGTCATGTTCATGGGAGATGATCTGAATGAACGCTTGGTTATCGTGGCGTCCCAATGAGCAGCATGCGCAGATCGTGCGCGACATGCTGCGCCGCGGGACGCGTGTCAGTCACCATTTATTCAGCGTTGTCGGTTGTTTCGCTGTCGCGATCGCACTGGCCCTGTGGCTGCTGCCGACCGTGCGCGGGAACATCGCCGCGAAGCTGATGCCGGTCGTATCCGCGGCCGTGCAGGCCGGTCCGGCCCGTCTGCTGACCGGCCATCCGCTGCCGAACTTCGCGCCTGCCGGCGCGCAGCCGCAGCAGGAAGACACCCCCGAACCGGATGCGCTCGCCGTCGGTCTCGACGTCGCACCGGAAACCGCCGCGCAGAACGATGCGTCCGATCCGGCCCGCAACGGCCCGTCGCCCGTCGCGCTCGCGAAACTGATCCCGACCCAGCGGGTCCCGGCCGATGCGCGCGACGATCGTGCGCTTGCGTCGAACCGTGAACAGGCGCTCGTCGCCACCTACCTGTCGCGCCGTTACCGGGTCGCGCAGGAGCCGCTCGGCCAGCTCGTCAAGGCTGCGTTCCAGACCGGTCGCGACGTCGGCCTCGATCCGCTGCTGCTGCTGTCCGTGATGGCGATCGAATCGGGCTTCAACCCGTACGCGGAAAGCGGCGTCGGCGCGCAAGGCCTGATGCAGGTCATGTCGAAGGTCCATTCCGACAAGTTCGAATATTTCGGCGGTACCGATACCGCGCTGCAACCGCTCGCGAACCTGCAGGTCGGCGCGCTGGTGCTGAAGGACTGCATCGCCCGCGGCGGCTCGCTCGCGAACGGCCTGCGCATGTACAACGGCTCGACCAACCCGGACGACACCGCCTACGGCTCGAAGGTCATGGCCGAGCGTGCCCGCCTGCGCGACGTCTCGCATGGCCGCAGCGTGCCGCTCAATGCGCCGGCCCAGCCGTCGAAGCCGATCGTGACCGCGTCCGCGACGGCAGCCGCAGGCGGCGCGAAGCGCGTGCACGCGACGCTCGACGCCGCGCAGCCGATCGCCGCGAAGGCTGCCGCCGTGCCGAAGGGCGCGCCGCAGCAGAACGACGCAAGCGTCGACACCGCAAAGCAGTCGCACGGCGACCACCCGGAACTCGGCGCGTAACGCCACGCGGTTCCAGCCGGCTCCAAGCAAAAAGGCACCCGATCCGGGTGCCTTTTTCTTTTGGCGCGGCCGCAAGGGCCGCCGCGCGCCGGGAGGGGCGGCCGGACGTCAGTGCTGGCCGAACAGCGCTGCCAGCCGCTCGACGGCCTCTTCGAGGCGTGTGTACGCGGTCGCATAGGACAGCCGGATATAGTCGCACGGCGCATGGACGCCGAAGTCCATGCCCGGCACCAGCACGACGCCCGCGTCGTGCAGCATCGCCTGCGTGAGCGCCGCGCTGTCGCCGGCCGCCGGATGGGCGACGCCGCCACAGTGCGCGTACACGTAGAACGCGCCGTCCGGCATCACGGGCACCGTGAAGCCGAGCCGTTCGAGCGCCGGCGCGATGAAGTCGCGGCGACGCTTGAATTCGACGCGGCGCGCTTCGTAGATGTCGAGCGCGGCCGGTTCGAAGCACGCGAGCGCCGCGTGCTGCGCGAGTGCGGACGGGCAGATGAACAGGTTCTGCGACAGCTTTTCGAAGGTGCCGACGAGCGAGGGCGGCACGACCAGCCAGCCGAGTCGCCAGCCGGTCATGCTGAAGTACTTCGAGAAGCTGTTCACGGTGACGACATCGTCGCCGAACGACAGCGCCGACACGGGCGCCGCGTCGTAGCTGAGCCCCTGGTAGATCTCGTCGACGATCGTGAAGCCGCCGCGAGCGCGCACGGCTTCGACGATCCGCTTCAGCTCGTCCGGCTCGAGCGACGTGCCGGTCGGGTTCGACGGCGACGCGAGCAGCACGCCGCGCGTGCGGCTGCCCCAGCGCGTGCGGACGTCGTCCGCGGTGAGCTGGAAGCGGGCTTCCGGGCCGCTCGGCACGAGCACCGGGCGGCCTTCGGCCGCTGCGACGAAGTGCCGGTTGCATGGGTACGACGGGTCGGGCATCAACACCTCGTCGTCGCGGCCGACGAGCGCGAGGCATGCGAGCAGCAGCGCGGCCGACGCGCCGGCCGTCACGACGATCCGCTCGGGGCTGATCGTGAGGCCGTAGGCGCGCGCATAGTGGGCGGCGATCGCTTCGCGCAGCGGTGCGATGCCGAGCGCGCTCGTGTACTGCGTGACGCCGCGGCGCAATGCGGCCGCGGCCGCCTCGACGACGGGCTCCGGCGCGGTGAAATCCGGTTCGCCGATGCCCATGTGGATAACATCGCGCCCGGAGGACTCGAGCCGCTGTGCCTCCTTCATCAGTTCCATCACGTAGAAGGGCTGGATCGCGTCGACGCGTGCGGCGAGCGTGACGAGCGAATCGGCGGTGGTATTCATCGGTCGGGCAGGGCGAGGAAGGGGAGGAAGAATGAAAAACGGGCGCTTGCGCGCCCGTGTACAAACGGAATCAGCCGTTGCGGCGCGCCTGCGTTTCGGCGGGGCGCAGCTTCGCGGCGAGCTTGTCGAGCACGCCGTTGACGTACTTGTAGCCGTCCGAGCCGCCGAACGTCTTCGCGAGTTCGACCGCTTCGTTGATGATCACGCGGTACGGCGTTTCGACATGATGCGTGAGCTCGAACGTCGCGATCAGCAGCACGGCGCGCTCGACCGGCGACAGCTGGTCGACCGGGCGGTCGAGCGACGGCGTGAGGGCTTCGATGAGCGTCGCATGCTCGCGAATCACGCCGTGCAGGATGGCGTCGAGCAGCTCCTTGTCGGCCTTGTCGTAACCGAGCGCGCCGCGCAGTTGCGCGTCGATCTCGCCGGGGGCCGCGTTCGACAGCAGCCACTGATACAGGCCCTGCGTCGCCAGCTCGCGCGATTGTCGGCGGGCGCTCTTCTTCATGCGCGCTCCTCTTCGTCTTCTTCGTCTTCTTCTTCGTCCTCGTCGTCGCCGAGCTGGTCGAGCGCCATCGTCAGGTTCGCCATCTCGACCGCGACGCGTGCGGCGTCACGACCCTTTTCGGTCATGCGCGCGACGGCCTGCTCGTCGTTTTCGGTCGTCAGGACCGCGTTCGCGATCGGCAGGTTGAAGTCGAGGCCGATGCGGGTGATGCCCGCGCCGCTTTCGTTCGACACGAGTTCGAAGTGGTACGTCTCGCCGCGGATCACCGCGCCGAGCGCGATCAGTGCGTCGAACTGGCCGCTTTCCGCGAGCTTTTGCAGCGCGAGCGGGATTTCCAGCGCGCCGGGCACCGACACGAGCAGCACGTCTTCACCGGAGACGCCGAGGCGCTCGAGTTCTTCGACGCATGCATCGGCCAGGCCGTTGCAGACGGGTTCGTTGAAGCGGGATTGCACGATGCCGATACGCAGGCCGTCGCCTTCGAGATTCGGTTGGTATTGTCCGATTTCCATGATCTGTCCGTGGTGTGGATGAACGGTTATAGGGCGAAAGCGCCGTGGCGGGTTACGCGTGGGACGCCGGGCAGGACTTGGCTTCGCCGCCGGGCATCGGAATGAAGCCCGTGACTTCGAGGCCGTAGCCGGACATGCTGCCCAGCTTGCGCGGATTCGACAGCACCTGCATCTTGCCGACGCCGACGTCGCGCAGGATCTGCGCGCCGATGCCGAACGTCTTGAAATCGACCGGCCGGCGCTTCAGCGCAGCGGCCTTTTCTTCCTCGTCGAACGCCTTGAAGACGTCGATCAGATGTTCCTTCGTGTCGCCGCAGTTGAGCAGCACGATCACGCCGAGGTCGCGTTCCGCGATGTCGCGCATCGCGGCGTCGAGCGTCCACGAGTGCGTCGAGATGCTCGTCTCGAGCAGGTCGAGGACCGACAGCGGCTCGTGCACGCGCACGGGCGTATCGACGTCGGGCGACGGCGTGCCGCGCACCAGCGCGATGTGCGGCGAGCCGGTCGGCTGGTCGCGGTACAGCACCGCGCGGAACGTGCCGTGCGCGGTCTGCATCGTGCGCTCGGCGATCCGCTCGATGATCGATTCGGTGCGGCTGCGGTAGTGGATCAGGTCGGCGATCGTGCCGATCTTCAGGTTGTGCTCCTTCGCGAACTCGAGCAGGTCGGGCAGGCGCGCCATCGTGCCGTCGTCCTTGATGACCTCGCAGATCACCGCGGCCGGCGTGAGCCCGGCGAGCGCGGTGAAGTCGCAGCCGGCCTCGGTGTGGCCGGCGCGCACGAGCACGCCGCCCGGCTGCGCCATGATCGGGAACACGTGGCCCGGCTGCACGATGTGCTCGGGACGCACGTCGTGCGCGACCGCCGTGGCGATCGTGTGCGCGCGGTCGGCGGCCGAGATGCCGGTCGTCACGCCTTCGGCCGCTTCGATGCTGACCGTGAACGCGGTGCCGTACTGGGTGCCGTTGCGGTAGGTCATCAGCGGCAGGTGCAGCTGCTTGCAGCGTTCCTGCGTCAACGTCAGACAAATCAGGCCACGGCCGTACTTGGCCATGAAGTTGATCGCTTCCGGCGTGACGAATTCGGCGGCGATCACGAGGTCGCCTTCGTTTTCGCGGTCTTCTTCGTCGACCAGGATCACCATCCGGCCGGCTTTCAACTCCGCGATGATGTCGAGCGTGGAGGCGAGCGTCATAAGGGGGCGAGAAAGAGGAAAGTGCGTATTTTACGCCAGCCGGACCGCGTTTCGGCTGGCACCGGCCGCGCGCGGCCGGCGAGCACGCCGGAAAGCCGCGCGACCGCCCGGCGAGGCGCGCCTGCCGGGGCCGCCGCGGCCCGCCCGAGGACGGGCGGCCGCAGCTCGGCCGGGGCGCGGCCAGGCGTCACGCGTGCTCGTTGCGGCCGCCGAGGTAGTCGAGCTTGCCGAGTTCGACGCCGCCGTGGCGCAGGATGTCGTACGCGGTTGTCACGTGGAAGAAGAAGTTGGGCAGCACGAAGTTCAGCAGGTACGACTGGCCGGTGAACTCGATCGGGCCGGTGCGCATCTTGAGCACGACCTGGCGAGATTCACTGCCATCGATCTGCGCGGCGTCGAAGCTCTTCAGATAGTCGATCGTCTTCTGGATGCGCGCGTGCAGCTCGTCGAACGTCTGCTCGACGTCGGGATAGCTCGGGATGTCGACGCCGGCGAGCCGCGCGGCGCAACCCTTGGCCGTGTCGGTCGCGATGTACACCTGGCGGACGAGCGGCAGCATGTCCGGATAGAGGCGCGCGCCGATGAACACCGACGGGTCGATCTGCTTCTCGGCCGCATGCGCCTGCGCCTTGCCGAGGATGTGCTGCAGGTTGGTGAGGCCGCGGATGAGGACGGGCAGCGAAGCCTGGTACATCGAGATGGACATGGGACGACTCCTGAAGGAAAAGGGGCAGCCGGTACGCGGCGCACCGTGTGTCGCGGCGCCGAAACCGCTGCCGTTGCATCTTAGCGCGACGCGATGACCCGTGCGCGTCGTTGGCCGTCCGGCCAGGTGTCGGGCCGAACCGCGGGCCGCCATTTCATGTCCCGAGGCAGCGCCCCCCGCAATCAGTCCTGCTGCACCCCGTGCGATGCCGACAGCATCCGCTCGACATATCGCGCAATCATGTCGATTTCGAGATTGACCTTGTCGCCGGCCTTCACGTGACGCAGCGTCGTGACCTCGACCGTATGCGGGATCAGGTTGATCGAGAATTCGCAGCCGTCCGCGCGATCGTCGACCGTGTTGACGGTCAGGCTCACGCCGTTGACCGTGATCGAGCCCTTGTATGCGAGATAGCGGCCGAGCTCGCGCGGCGCGACGATCCGCAGCTCGTGCGATTCGCCGACCGGCGCGAACCGCGTCACGGTGCCGAGGCCGTCGACGTGGCCCGATACGATGTGCCCGCCGAGGCGGTCGTGCGCGCGCAGCGCCTTCTCGAGGTTCACTTCGCCGGGTTGCGCGAGCCCGACCGTGCGGTTCAGGCTTTCGCGCGACACGTCGACGTCGAATCCTGTTTCGGTCTTTTCGATGACCGTCATGCACGCGCCCTGGATCGCGATGCTGTCGCCGAGCGCGACATCGGCCAGGTCGAGCCCGCCGGCCTGCACCGTCAACCGCACGCCCGCGTCGGGCGACGCGCCGAGCGGGTTGATCGATTCGATGCGGCCGACGGCCGCGACAATTCCGGTAAACATCGTGACGGCTCCGTTCAGTGGGTGGCGGCAGGCGGCGCGACGCGCGCGAGAATCCGCAGATCGTCGCCGATCCGCTCGACGCTGTGGAACGCGAGCCGCGTGCGCGCGTCGAGGCTCGCCGGCGCGGCGAGGTCGAACATGCCGGCCGCGTCGCTGCCGAGCAGGCTCGGCGCGAGATAGACGAGAAGCTCGTCGACGCACTGCTCGCGCAGCAGCGAACCGTTCAGCTTGTGGCCGGCCTCGACGTGCAGTTCGTTGACGCCGCGCGCGCCGAGCGCCGCGAGCATCGCGGGCAGGTCGACCTTGCCGTGCGCATTCGCGAGCGGCACGATTTCCGCGCCGCGCGACTTCAGCACGTTCGCGCGCACTTCGCCGGACGCATCGAGCCGGCCGCAGAAGATCAGCAGCGGCGCACCTTCGAGCAGACGCGCATCGAGCGGCAGGTCGAGGCGGCTGTCGACCAGCACGCGCTGCGGCTGGCGCGGCGTGTCGATGCCGCGCACCGTCAGGAGCGGGTTGTCCTCGCGTACCGTGCCGATCCCGGTGAGGATCGCGCATGCACGCGCGCGCCATGCGTGGCCGTCGAGGCGCGCGGCCTCGCCGGTGATCCACTGGCTTTCGCCGGACGGCAGCGCGGTGCGTGCGTCGAGCGACGCGGCCGTCTTCATCCGCACCCACGGGCGGCCGCGCGTCATCCGCGACACGAAGCCGATGTTCAGTTCGCCCGCTTCGTTCGCGAGCAGCCCGCAGCGCACGTCGATGCCCGCGTCGCGCAGCATCCCGAGGCCGCGCCCCGAGACCTGCGGGTTCGGGTCTTCCATCGCCGCGACGACCTTCGCGACGCGCGCGTCGATCAGCGCGTTCGCGCACGGCGGCGTGCGGCCGAAGTGGCTGCACGGCTCGAGCGTCACGTATACGGTGGAGCCGGCGACGTCATGGCCGCGCGCCCGCGCGTCCTTCAGCGCCTGCACCTCCGCGTGGTCCTGGCCGGCCGGCTGCGTGAAGCCTTCGCCGATGACGTTGCCGTCCTTGACGATCACGCAGCCGACGCGCGGGTTCGGCGCGGTCGTATACATGCCGCGCGCCGCGAGCGTCAGCGCGCGCTGCATGTGGGCGAAATCGGTATCCGAGAACATGCGTGGTTCCGGTCAGGCGGCGAGGGCCGCGAATGCGCGGCGCGCGGCCGCGAGCGTCGCGTCGATCACCGCGTCGTCGTGCGTGCTCGATACGAAGCCGGCCTCGTACGCGGACGGCGCGAAGTACACGCCTTCGTCGAGCATCAGGTGGAAGAAGCGATTGAAGCGCTCGGTGTCGCTCTTCGTGACTTCCGCGAAGCTGGTCGGCACGCGCTCGGCGAAGTACAGGCCGAACATCGCGCCGATCGAGTCGGCCGCGAACGGCACGCCGGCCGCGCGCGCTTCGGCCGCGAGGCCATCGGCGAGGCGCTTCGTCTGCGCGGTGAGCGCGTCGTAGAAGCCCGGCGCCTGGATCAGCTGCAGCGTCTTCAGGCCGGCCGCGACCGCGATCGGGTTGCCCGACAGCGTGCCGGCCTGGTACACGCCGCCGAGCGGCGCGAGGTGGGCCATGATGTCGCGGCGGCCGCCGAACGCGGCGGCCGGCATCCCGCCGCCGATCACCTTGCCGAGGCAGGTGAGGTCGGCCGTGATCCCGTAGTGTTGCTGCGCGCCGCCGAGCGCGACGCGGAAACCGCACATCACCTCGTCGAAGATCAGCACGGCGCCGTGCTTCGTGCACAGCGCGCGCAGCGCGTTCAGGAATTCGGGCGTGCCGCGCACGAGGTTCATGTTGCCCGCGACGGGCTCGACGATCACCGCGGCGATTTCATCGCCGAACGCGCCGAACGCTTCTTCCAGCGCGGCGACGTTGTTGTATTCGAGGACGGTCGTGTGCTTCGCGATGTCGGCAGGCACGCCGGCCGACGTCGGGTTGCCGAACGTCAGCAGGCCCGAGCCGGCCTTGACCAGCAGGCTGTCCGCGTGACCGTGGTAGCAGCCCTCGAACTTGACGATGCGGCTGCGGCCCGTGAAGCCGCGCGCGAGACGCAGCGCGCTCATCGTGGCCTCGGTGCCGCTCGACACCATCCGCACCTGTTCGATCGACGGCACGAGCTTGCAGATTTCCTCGGCGATCTCGATTTCCGCCTCGGTCGGCGCGCCGAACGAGAAGCCGTCGGCGAGCACGTTCTGCACGGCCGACAGCACTTCCGGGTGGACGTGGCCGACGATCATCGGGCCCCACGAGCCGATGTAGTCGATGTACTGCTTGCCGTCGGCATCCCAGAAGTACGGGCCCTGTGCGCGCGACACGAAGCGCGGCGTGCCGCCGACCGAACGGAAGGCGCGCACCGGCGAGTTGACGCCGCCCGGAATGGTCTTCTGGGCGCGTTCGAAGAGGATCTGATTGTTGGACATGAGCGAAACCTGCGAGAGAAGGGTGCGGGGCCTGTGCACGGGCCGCGGCGCCTGGGCGGAACTATCCGTCCGATTGTACCGGAGACGCGCGGGGCGGGCCCGCCGGGCGGTCTGCGGCCTTTCGGCGCGTTCGCAGGCGCGAGGTGGGCGCGCGGGAACGGCGAGGGCGGGCCGGCTCCGATCCGCTTATCGCGGCGACTTGCGCTTGCCGGTCAGCTCGGCCCAGCGTTTCTCCAGCGGGCCTTCGACCATCGGCTTGATCGACGTGCCGGAGCTCTGCGCATCCCAGGTCTGCACCGAGTACGGATGCACGCGCAGCGCGTCGCGCGGGATCACGACGTCCTGGTGCGCGTCGACCAGCCAGTCGTAGACGAAGTCGATGCACAGCCGGTAGCCGCGCCGGGTCGCCGGATCGGGCACCTCGTAAGGCGCGCGCGTCACGTAGCCGGAGCCGAATACGCCTTTCGGCTCCTTCGCGACGCGGTGCAGGAACACGCGGTCGCCCGGGAGGATGCCGCGGGCGAAGCCGCAGCCCCACACGTCATGCACGGCCTCGCCGGCCTTCACGCGCGCGGCGACGTCGGGCAGCTCGGGCCACGGCCATTTCTTGGGGCTCCAGATCAGCAGGAAAGCGGTCATCGGTTCGGTCGTCGGGGCGGTTTGGTCAGACGAGAAAAACGGGGAGCAGCAAGCTTAATCGAATCCGCACGCGAATCCGCACGCGAGCGCGCGCGACACCGGCCGTACCGGCGCTTGCCGGCCGTGCGCGCCACACACGCCGCCGGCACGCAAAAAAGTTGCGCGTACAATCATGGGCCTGAGCGCCGTCCGCGGCGCGGCCTCCCGTCTTCACCGCCACGCGCGCCCCGATGCGCGCGGGCCTCCATTCCGGATACCCATGTCCCACGTCGTCCGGCGCCGGCCCGATGCCCGGCTGATCCTGTTGCTCGGCGCGCTCGCCGCCTGCGGGCCGATTGCCACCGACATGTACCTGCCGAGCCTGCCGTCGATTGCCGACGGCTTCTCCGTGAGCCCCGGCGCCGCGCAGCGCACGCTGACGAGCTTCATGGCCGGCTTCTCGATCGGCATGCTGCTGTACGGTCCGCTGTCCGATACGTGGGGCCGCCGCCCGGTGCTGCTCGGCGGCATCGCGCTGTTCACGCTCGCGAGCATCGGCTGCTTCGTGTCGGGCTCGATCGACATGCTGATCGTCGTGCGCTTCCTGCAGGCGCTCGGCGCGGGCGCCGCGTCGGTGCTCGCCCGCGCGATCGCGCGCGACGCGCACGAGCCGACCGACGCCGCGAAGGTGCTGTCGATGGTCGCGATCGTCACCGCGGTCGGGCCGCTGCTCGCACCGTTGATCGGCGGGCAGATCCTGCGCTTCGCCGGCTGGCGCGGCGTGTTCGTCGTGCTGGCTGTGTTCGGCGCACTGTGCGCGGCGACCGCGTACCTGCGCGTGCCCGAAACCTGGCCGAAGGAGCGGCGCAAGAGCGCGGCCGTGCTCGCATCGTTCGCGTCGTACGGGCGCATCCTGTCCGATCCCGTCGCGTGGGGGCACATGCTGTGCGGCGGGATGGCGTTCGCGGCGATGTTCTCGTACATCACCGCGACGCCGTTCGTGTACATCGAGTATTTCCACGTGTCGCCGCAGCACTACGGGCTGCTGTTCGGGCTGAACGTCGTCGGGATCATGATCGGCAACTTCGCGAACACGCGGCTCGTCGGCCGGATCGGCTCGCTGCGCCTCATTGCCGCCGCGTCGCTCGTGAGCTGCATCGCGTCGCTCGCGGTCGCGCTCGTCGCGCTGACGGGGTGGGGCGGGCTGTGGTCGATCGTCGTGTGCCTGTTCTTCGTGGTCGGCGTGGTGGGGATCCTGTCCGCGAACTGCACGACCGACCTGATGCATCGCTACCCGCACAACGCGGGCGCGTCGGCGGCCGTGTTCGGTGCGATGCAGCTCGCGCTCGGCGCGCTCGCGAGCGTCGCGATCGGCGCACTCGCGGACGGCACGCCGTTCGCGATGGGCGTGACGATCGGTGTGTCGGGCGTGCTGTGTTTCGCCGGGCGCTACCTCGTGCTGCGCTGGCATGGGCGGCCGGTGAAAGCGGGGGCGTGAGCGGAGGCCGCAATGGCCGCGGCATGAAAAAACGCCACCGCGCGATGTGCGTCGGTGGCGTTCTTTTTCGGGCGATCGGAAAGCGGCGAGCGCCTGACCGTGTCGAGCGTCAGTCGCGCGCCACGTCCTTCGCCGCCGGCGATGCGCCGTGGCTCAGCCAGTCGAGCACGTCGGCCGTTTCGTCGTCGCTCGCGCGTGCGCGCGCTTGCGCGACGGCCTCCGGCAACTCGCCGTTGGTCGACGCGCGACGAATCGCGACGCCGACCGCGAGGACGTCGATCATCAGCAGATGCAGGATCCGCGAGATCATCGACAGCTGCGACTCGCGCATCTCGATGTGGTCGGTCTCGAGCGCGACGGTCGCGCGCTTCGCGAGCGGCGTGTTGCTCGACGTGATCGCGATCACCTTCGCACCGGCCTGCATCGCGACCTCGAGCACGCGCAGCAGCTCGGGCGCGCGCCCCGACTTCGACACGGCGACGATCACGTCGCCCTTGCCGAGCAGCGCGGCCGACGCGGCCTGCATGTACAGGTCGCCGTACGCGATCGTCGGAATCCCGAAGCGGAAGAACTTGTAGTGCGCGTCCTGCGCGACGATGTTCGAATTGCCGAGCCCGTAGAACTCGATGCGTCGCGCGCCGTTCAGGATCTCGATCGCATTCTCGACGTGCTCGAAGTTCAGGTGTTCGCGCAGCTGCAGAATCGCGGACACCGTGTTGTCGAGCACCTTCGCGCCGAAGTCGGTGGCCGTGTCGCCGAGATGCACCTGGCTGTGGCTCATCGGAATCGTGCCGGTGAGGCCGGTCGCGAGCTTCAGCTTGAAGTCCGACAAGCCCTGGCAGCCGAGCGAGCGGCAGAAGCGGATCACCGTCGGCTGGCTCACGTCCGCCTTGCGCGCGATGTCGACGATCGGGTCGTTGATGATCGAGCGCGGATGGTTCAGCGCGAGATCGGCGACGCGGCGCTCTGCCGGCGTCAGCGCGTCGCGCATCTGGCGGATCCGCTCGAACACCGCCGACGACGCGCCGCCCGAACGGTTCGACAACTGCTCCGCGAGAATCGCCGACACGCCGAGGAACGCCGGATATTCGGCGGTGATCAGGTAGGTCGGGATGTTCTGCAGATAGTGCGTGAAACGGCCCTTCGCCTCGAAGCGCGCGCGGAACGACGAGCGCGTGAACAGTTCGCCGAGCTTCAGCGCGACGCCGCCGCCGATATAGACGCCGCCGAGCGCGCCGAGCGTGAGCGCGACGCTGCCCGCGAACGCGCCGAGAATCCCGCAGAAGCATTCGACCGCCTCGAGCGCGAGCGCTTCGCCGGCATGCGCGCGCTCGACGATCTCGACCGTGTCGACGTTCGCGGCGACGCGCTTCTTGTCGCGCGCGGCGAGCGCACGATAGATGATCTCCATGCCGGGGCCCGCGCACACGCGTTCGAACGACACGTGCGGAAACTTCTTGCGCGCGTACTGCAGCACCAGATCCTCGCGCTCGTCCTGCGGCGCGAACGATGCGTGGCCGCCTTCGCTGCCGAGCGCGATCCAGCGATCGTCGGCCGGAATCAGGCCGGACACGCCGAGCCCGGTGCCGGGCCCGAGCAGCCCGATCACGCTGTTCTGGCGGCGCGTGCCGCCGCCGATCTGCACGCGCTGCGCATCGGTGAGGCCGGGCAGCGCCATCGCGAGCGCGGTGAAGTCGTTGACGACGAGCAGCGTGTCGAAGCCGAGCGCGCGGCGCGTCGCCTCGATCGAGAAGCTCCAGTCGTGATTGGTCATCGTGACCTGGTCGCCGTCGACCGGGTTCGCGATCGCGATCGCCGCGTGGTTCACGCGGCTGATCTTCACGTCCTTCAGATACTTGCGGATCGCGTCGGTGATCGTCGGATAGTCGGCGCCGGGATAGACGCGGATCTGCGTGATCTCGCCCGGGCCGGTTTCCAGCGCGAAACGCGCGTTGGTGCCGCCGACGTCCGCGAGCAGGCGCGGGCCGTCGGCATGCTGGACCGCGACGACAGCCTTACTTTGCGCACCAGTAGACATCGAGCTTGGTCCCCTTGTCGTTGGCCAGGTGGGAAATCGCGTTCTTCTGCAGCGTGGCGGCCGCGGCGTCGAGCACGTCGCGTTTGCGGCTGCCCGCGATCAACAGGAAGAGCCGGTCGACGCGCTTCAGCGCATCGAGCGAAAAGCTCACGCGCGCATGCGGCGCGGCGCCGGGATGCACGGCGACGAAGCGCTCGGGCGTCGCGATCGCGTGGTCCCATTCGGGCGCGTCCGCGAAGATCGACGCGGTGTGGCCGTCCTCGCCCATGCCGAGCACGGCGACGGTCGGCACGCGGTAGTCGGCGTTCGCGTTCAGCGCGGCGACGTGCGCATCGAGCGCGGCGCGCGTGTCGACGAGCGGCAGGAAGCGGGCAGGGGCCGCCGCGTGCTGCAGCAGCGTGTCGCGCACGAGGTGCGCGTTGCTGGCCGCGTCGTCCTCCGGCACCCAGCGGTCGTCGACCAGCGTGACGTCGACGCCGGCCCAGTCGAGCGCCGTGTGCGACAGCGTTTGCAGGAACGGGCGCGGGCTCGTGCCGCCGGACACCGCGAGCGTCGGGCGCGCGGGGCCGCCGAGCGCGGCGCGCAGCGCATCGCCCACGGCGCGCGCGAGCGCCTCGCTTTGCGCTTCCTGGGTGTCGAAAGCGTGAATCTCGATCACATCTCCTCCGGACTGCTTTGTCTGTTCAATTCGTATGAATCGTGGGGCACGTTGCCGCGCGCCAAGCGCGCACGGCAACGGTTTGCATCAATTTTCTTCTTCGAGCCAGCAGGTGCCGTGCTGCGCGAGCATTGCGCTCGCCGCGGCCGGCCCCCACGTGCCTGCCGCGTACGGCTTCGGCGGCTTCAGCGAGCGCGCCCATTCGTTCAGGATCGGCTCGACCCAGCGCCACGCGGCTTCCTGCTCGTCGCGGCGCACGAACAGCGCGAGGCGGCCGTTGATCACGTCGAGCAGCAGCCGCTGGTAGGCCTCCATCTGCCCTTCCTTGAAGAACTGGTCGAACGCGAGGTCGAGGTGCACGCTCGCGAGGTTCATCCCTTCGCCGGGCTGCTTCGCGAGGCAGTACAGGCGAATCGTCTCGTTCGGCTGCAGCCGGATCACGAGGCGGTTCGCGCCGGCGCGCAGCGCGGTGGGCCCGAGCGCCGAGTGCGGCACCGCGCGGAAATTGACGACGATCTCCGCGACGCGATCGGCGAGACGCTTGCCGGTGCGCAGGAAGAACGGCACGCCGGCCCAGCGCCAGTTCTCGATCTCGACCTTCAGCGCGACGAAGGTTTCGGTCTGGCTGTCGGGCTTCACGCCCGGCTCGGTCGCGTAGGCCGGCACCTGCGCGCCCTTGATCACGCCCGCATGATACTGGCCGCGCACCGCGACCTTGCCGATGTCGCGCGGATCGACCGCTTTCAGCGCACGCAGCACGCGCAGCTTCTCGTCGCGCACCGAGTCGGAATCCATCGAGTGCGGCGGCTCCATCGCGACGATCGACAGCAACTGCAGCAGGTGGTTCTGCACCATGTCGCGCAGCGCGCCCGTATTGTCGTAGAAGTCGCCGCGCGCCTCGACGCCGAGCTCCTCGGCGATCGTGATCTGGATGCTCTCGACCCATTCGCGGCGCCACAGCGGCTCGAACAGCGCATTGCCGAAGCGCAGCGCGAGCAGGTTCTGTACCGGCTCTTTCCCGAGGTAGTGGTCGATCCGGTAGATCTGGTCTTCCGCGAAGATCTCGCCGACCGCGTCGTTGATCGCGTTCGACGAGCGCAGGTCGTAGCCGAGCGGCTTCTCGAGCACGATGCGCGCGCCTTCGTTCAGGCCGACCGACGCGAGCGCCTTGCAGATCGGCACGAACAGCGACGGCCCCGTCGCGAGATAGAACACGCGGATGCCGGGCAACTGCGCGACCGCGTCGCGCAGCACGGTGTAGTCCTCCGCGCGGCCGAGGTCGAGCTTCACGTATTCGATGCGCTCGAGGAAGGCTTGCCACGCGCTGTCGTCGAACGCCTTGCCGGCCGCCTTCGCCGCATGCGGCTTCACGTGCGTGTCGACCCACTCGAGATAGCCCGCCCGATCCGATTCGTGCCGCGCGACGGCAACGATCCGGCCGCCTTCCGCGAGCATGTTGCCGCGGTGCGCTTCGAACAGCGCGGGCAGGATCTTGCGCATCGACAGGTCGCCGGTGCCGCCGAAAAGTACGAAGGTAAAGCTGGAATCGGTATGCATGTGTCTCCGCCGGTTGGGGTGCTGGGAAGCGATCCGTAGTGCGATAAAAATATTTTTGACACTGAATTGTAGTTTAACTACAATCCGCCGCAAGGGGTAGCACCTGGGTGAAGAAAAAAAGAAGTGCGGTCGATGAACTGCGCGAGCTTCGCCTTCGGGAACGCCTTGTGCCGAATGTTATCGGACATTGACGGTGCGCATCGTCCGCGCGCCGTCGCCCCGGGCTCGCGCCGCGGCATCGCGGCGGGCCAGAAACACAATGAGGAGACACGCCGTTGAATCTCGATTCACGCTTTCTGTAAGAGCCCGGCCGGTCATCGGCCCCGTACGCTGCACGCGTCCCGCGGCTCGATTTCCCCGTCGTTTATCAAGAAGCCGGTTCCCGGTCAGGGAACCTCACGAGTTGATTCAGTCTGGAGGAGATAAGTAATGAAAGTTCGCTCGATCATGGGCGCGCTCTGCGCCGCGGGTCTGATGGCTGGCGCCGTGGCGGCGCAGGCGGCCGAGAACGTAACGGTGCTGCACTGGTGGACCTCGGGCGGCGAGTCGAAGGCCGTCGGCGTGCTGAAGGACGACCTCCAGAAGCAGGGCTACGTGTGGAAGGACTTCGCGGTCGCGGGCGGCGCGGGCGCGGCGGCCATGACCGCGCTGAAGACCAAGGTGATCAGCGGCGACTCCCCGTCGGCCGCGCAGATCAAGGGCCCGCTGATCCAGGACTGGGCCGACCAGGGCGTGCTCGTCAACATCGATTCCGCTGCCGGCGACTGGAAGCAGAACCTGCCGCCGGAAATCGACAAGATCATCAAGTACAAGGGCCATACCGTCGCCGCGCCGTTCTCGGTGCACCGCGTGAACTGGCTCTATATCAACAAGGCCGCGCTCGACAAGATCGGCGCGAAGGTGCCGACGACCTGGCCCGAGTTCTTCGCGGTGGCCGACAAGCTGAAGGCCGCGGGCATCCAGCCGGTCGCGATGGGCGGCCAGCCGTGGCAGGACCTGACGCTGTGGGAAGACGTCGTGCTGTCGCAGGGCCCGGCGTTCTACAAGAAGGCGCTCGTCGATCTCGACCAGGCCACGCTGAATTCGCCGCAGATGGTGTCGGTGTTCGACACGGTGCGCAAGATCCAGGGCTACTTCGACACGGGCCGCAACGGCCGTGACTGGAACCTCGCGACCGCGATGGTGATCAACGGCAAGGCCGGCATGCAGTTCATGGGCGACTGGGCGAAGGGCGAGTTCGAGAACGCGGGCAAGAAGGCCGGCAAGGACTATATCTGTGCAGCGGTGCCGGGCACGGCGAATTCGTACACGTTCAACGTCGACTCGTTCGTGTTCTTCCAGCAGAAGGGCCAGAAGGACGCGACGCCGGGCCAGCTCGCCCTCGCGAAGACGATCATGACGCCGGCCTTCCAGGAGCAGTTCAGCCTGCTGAAGGGTTCGGTGCCGGTACGCCTCGGCGTGAAGATGGACAAGTTCGACGACTGCGCGAAGAAGTCGTACGCCGACGAGCAGACCGCGATCAAGTCGGGCGGCTTCGTGCCGTCGCTCGCGCACGGAATGGCGCAGGGCGACGCGACGGCCGGCGCGATCACCGACGTCGTGACGAAGTTCATGAACTCGCAGCAGGATTCGAAGAGCGCGGTCGCCGCGCTCGCGAAAGCCGCGAAGGTGAAGTAAGGCGCAACGGGCGCCCGGCCGGAAACGCATCGTCGGCCGGGCGTTTTTGCATGTGCAGCAAACGGGCTCGCCCGCGGGCCCGCGCCGTACCCGGCGCCGGCCCGGCCTGCGCCGCCCTCGTTCCAGGAGTCGAATCAAGTGGCTGCCCCTCTTAGCGGAAACGGATCCGGCGCTGCCGTCGCGCGGCGCACGTCGCCGATGTCGGCCTTCGCCGATCGCTGGATTCCGAAGCTCGTGCTCGCGCCGAGCCTCGCGATCGCCGTGGTGTTCATCTACGGTTTCATCCTGATTACCGGCTATCTGTCGCTGACCAACTCGCGGCTGTTGCCGAACTACGAATTCGACGGCTTCGGCCGTTACTCGGACCTGTTCCAGAACGACGTGTGGTGGACCTCCGCCGCGAACCTCGGCTGGTTCGGGATTCCGTTCATCGCGATCTGCGTCGCGCTCGGGCTGTTCCTCGCGATCCTGCTCGACCAGCGCATCCGCAACGAAGGCGCGCTGCGCGCGATCTTCCTGTACCCGATGGCGCTGTCGTTCATCGTCACGGGTACCGCGTGGCAGTGGATCCTGAATCCGGGCCTCGGCCTGGAGAAGGTGATGCACGACTGGGGCTGGACGAGCTTCTCGTTCGGCTGGCTCGACGATCCGGACAAGGCGATCTTCTGTATCGTGATCGCCGCCGTGTGGCAGTCGACCGGCTTCGTGATGGCGCTGTTCCTCGCCGGCTTGCGCGGCGTCGACGCCGAGATCTTCAAGGCCGCGCAGGTCGACGGCGCGACGCTGCCGACCATCTACCGCAAGATCGTGATCCCGAGCATGCGCCCGGTGTTCTTCTCGGTGCTGCTGATCCTCTGCCACATCACGATCAAGACCTTCGACCTGGTCGTCGCGCTGACGGCGGGCGGCCCCGGCACGTCGTCGTCGCTGCCGGCCATGTTCATGTACACGTTTTCGTTCAACCGCGGCCAGCTCGGGCTCGGCGCGGCGTCGTCGGTGATGATGCTCGCGACCGTGGTCGCGGTGCTGGTGCCGCTGATGTATATGGAATCGAGGAGCACCCGCAATGCAGCCTAAGATGACGATCAGCCGGGCAGTGATCTATGCGGCGCTGATCCTGTTCGCGCTGTATTTCCTGTTCCCGATCTACGTGATGCTGTCGACGTCGTTCAAGGACCTCGACCAGCTGCGCACCGGCAACCTGCTGACGCCGCCGACGCACTGGACTTTCGATCCGTGGGTGAAGGCGTGGAGCGGCGCGTGTACCGGCGTGCGCTGCGACGGGATGAAGCCGTTCTTCCTGAATTCGCTGCAGATGGTGATTCCGGCCGTGCTGATCTCGTCGCTGATCGGCGCGTTCAACGGCTACGTGCTCACGCACTGGCGCTTTCGCGGCGCGGATGCGCTGTTCACGATGATGCTGGTCGGCTGCTTCATCCCGTTCCAGGTGATCCTGCTGCCGATGGCGCGCCTGCAGGGGATGCTCGGCCTCGCGAATACGATTCCGGGCCTGGTGTTCGTGCACGTCGTGTACGGCATCGCGTTCACGACGATGTTCTTCCGCAACTTCTACGTGAGCGTGCCGGCCGAGCTCGTGAAGGCCGCGCGCATCGACGGCGCGGGTTTCTTCACGATCTTCACGAAGATCCTGCTGCCCGTGTCGCTGCCGATCTTCATGGTGTGCCTGATCTGGCAATTCACGCAGATCTGGAACGACTTCCTGTTCGGGATCGTGTTCTCCGGCGTCGACTCGATGCCGATCACGGTTGCGCTGAACAACCTCGTCAACACGTCGACGGGCGTGAAGGAGTACAACGTCGACATGGCGGGCGCGATCATCGCCGCGCTGCCGACGCTGCTCGTCTACGTGGTCGCCGGCCGCTACTTCGTGCGCGGGCTGACGGCGGGCGCGGTGAAGGGGTAAGCGCGGTTTCATCCGATACGACGAACCGGCCGCGCGCGATGCGCGGCGCATCGAAACGAACCCGACGCGGCGCCGCAGTGCGCCGCGCGAGACGAGACAGAGGATTCACAGCATGGCAAGCCTTTCCATCCGTGACGTGTACAAGACCTACCCGAACGGGGTGCCGGTCCTGAAGGGTGTCGACATCGAGATCGAGGACGGACAGTTCCTGATCCTGGTCGGCGGGTCGGGCTGCGGGAAGTCGACGCTGCTCAACATGATCGCCGGCCTCGAGACCGTGACGAGCGGCGAGATCTGCATCGACGGCAAGGTCGTCAACGACCTGTCGCCGAAGGATCGCGACATCGCGATGGTGTTCCAGTCGTACGCGCTGTATCCGTCGATGACGGTGCGCGAGAACATCTCGTTCGGCCTGAACATCCGCAAGGTGCCCAAGAGCGAGCAGCAGCAGATCGTCGAGCGCGTATCGGCGATGCTGCAGATCCAGCACCTGCTCGACCGCAAGCCGGGCCAGCTGTCGGGCGGCCAGCGCCAGCGCGTCGCGATGGGCCGCGCACTGGCGCGCGATCCGTCGCTGTTCCTGTTCGACGAGCCGCTGTCGAACCTCGACGCGAAGCTGCGCATCGAGATGCGCGCCGAAATCAAGCTGCTGCACCAGCGTCTCGGCACGACGATCGTCTACGTGACGCACGACCAGATCGAGGCCATGACGCTCGGCGACCGGATCGCGGTGATGAAGGACGGTGTGGTCCAGCAGTTCGGCGCGCCGCAGGACATTTACGATTCGCCGTCGAACCTGTTCGTCGCGGGCTTCATCGGCGCGCCGCCGATGAACTTCATCAACGGCAAGCTGGTCGAGCAGGGCAGCGGGATCGCGCTCGAGATCGACACGGGCGTCAAGCGCGGTGCGCTCAATCTGCCGTTCGATGGCCAGCTGAAGTCGCACGTCGGCCGCGAGGTGATTCTCGGCCTGCGTCCGGAGCGCATCACCGACGTGCGCCACGCGCACAACGGCGACGCGTCGCACCTGCAGCCGTTCGACGTGCGCGTCGACGTGACCGAGCCGACCGGCCCGGACACGCACGTGTTCGCGCAGGTCAACGGCAAGCGGATCGTGAGCCGCGTGCATCCGGCCGCGAACCCGCAGCCCGACCAGACGCTGTCGCTGCTGTTCGACGTGTCGAAGGCGGTGCTGTTCGATCCGGCATCGGAAGAGCGGATCGCGTGAGGCGGCGTTTACGCTGAACGAAAGAGAAGGGGCCGTCTGTGAACGGCCCCTTTCATTTTTGCATGTGGCGACGCGCGGCGCGGCGGCGTCAGTGCGGCAACCGCACGTCGAACTTGAACGTCGCGAGCCGCGCGACGAGGATGAAGCCGGTCGCGAACAGCACGCTGTACACCGAGTCGAACTGCAGCCACGCGAGCAGCAGATAGAACCAGCAGCCGACGAACGCGCAGGTCGCGTATGGCCGCGAATCGCGCAGGATCAGCGGGATGTCGTTGCACAGCACGTCGCGGATGATGCCGCCGACCACGCCGGTGATCACGCCCATCATCACCGCGATGAAGCGCGGCATCTCGGCATCGAGCGCGATCGCGGTGCCCGAGATGCTGAAGATGCCGAGCCCGATCGCATCGGCCACCAGCAGCAGCCGCTCGGCCGACAGCCGCGACAGCATCCGCAGCACGATCGGCGCGAACAGCGCGAGCACGAAGATCGCGATCACGTAGTCGTCGTGGATGACCCAGTAGAACGGCCGGCGTTCGAGCAGGATGTCGCGCAGCGTGCCGCCGCCGAACGCGGTGGCGAGCGCGACGACGAACGTGCCGACCGAGTCGAGGCGGTTCTTGCGCGCCTCGATGAAGCCCGAGATCGCGAAGGCGAGCGTCGCGATCGCTTCCAGTATCGAGATCGCGAGCGTCAGCCTAGGATGCGGCACGCGGCCCCCGATCGGCGGGGGCCGGCAGCGGCTGCAGCAGCACGAGCACCGCGCCCGCGCCGCCGTCGTGGCTGCGCGCCTCGCAGAACGCGATCACTTCTTCCTTCTGCACGAGCCACGCGCGCACCTTGCCTTTCAGCACGGGCTCCTTGCCGATCGAGCCGAGCCCCTTGCCGTGGATCACGCGCAGGCAGCGCAGCCCCTTCTTGCCGGCTTCGCGGATGAATTCCGCGAGCGCGTCGCGCGCCTCGTCGCGCCGCATCCCGTGCAGGTCGAGCTGCGCCTGCACGATCCATGCGCCGCTGCGCAGCTTGCGCACGACCTCGCGGCTGATGCCCGGGCGGTGGTAGTACAGCGATTCGTCGCTGTCGAGCAGCGTCTCGGGATCGAATTCGTCGGACAGCGTCGCGTTCAGCACGTCTTCCTCGTCGCGCTGCGTCTGCTTCGGCACGGGGTCGGGCGGCGTGCGGCCGGGCTTCGCGCGCGGCGGCGTGTTCAGCGGCTGGATCGCGCCGATTTCGTTGCGGAACAGGTTCGCGTCGGCTTCCGCCTGGCGCGCGACCTTCGCGGTTTCGACGCGGGCGCGCTCGCGGCGGTCGGCTTCGCCTTGCAGCGACTTGCGCAGCGCGCCGAGGCCGGCCAGGCCCTGGCCGCGCAATGCGGCGGCATCGGGTGCGGGCGGGGGCGCGGCGGGCGCCGGGTTCGCGGGACGGGCGGCGATCTGCCGCTTCGCGGGATCGCTCGGATGGGGCTGGTTCTTCGCCATGATTCGGTAACCGGGCAGGCGCGTTCGGACGCGCGGGCACAAAAAAGCCGCTGCACGGCGGCAGCGGCTTTCCGGTCAAGCCCGCTTCGCGGCAGCGGACGCCATTGTAGCGCCCGGCGGCCGAACGCTTGATGCTTACTTCTTGTCGTGCAGGCCTTCGAGGTAGCGCTGTGCGTCGAGCGCGGCCATGCAGCCCGTGCCGGCGCTGGTGATCGCCTGGCGATACACGTTGTCCTGCACGTCGCCGGCGGCGAACACGCCCGGCACGCTGGTCGACGTCGCGTTGCCGTGCAGGCCGCTCTTCGTCAGGATGTAACCGTCCTTCATCTCGAGCTGGCCCTGGAACAGGTCGGTGTTCGGCTTGTGGCCGATCGCGACGAACACACCCTGCACGTTGAGGTCCTGCGTCGCGCCGGTCTTCACGTTCTTGATGCGCAGCCCCGTGACGCCCGACTGCTCGCCGGTCACTTCGTCGAGCACGTGATCCCACTTGATGTCGACGACGCCTTCCTTTTCCTTCTCCAGCAGGCGGTCGATCAGGATCGGCTCGGCGCGGAACTTGTCGCGGCGGTGAATCACCGTGACTTTCTTCGCGATGCCCGTCAGGTAGAGCGCTTCCTCGACGGCCGTGTTGCCGCCGCCGATCACCGCGACTTCCTGGTTGCGATAGAAGAAGCCGTCGCACGTCGCGCAGGCCGACACACCCTTGCCCATGAAGGCTTCCTCGGACGGCAGGCCGAGATACTGCGCGGACGCGCCGGTCGCGATGATCAGCGAGTCGCACGTGTATTCGCCCGAATCGCCGATCAGCCGGATCGGCTGTTCGTGCAGTTTCGCGGTGTGGATGTGATCGAATACGATTTCGGTGTTGAAGCGCTCGGCGTGCTCCTGGAAGCGCGCCATCAGTTCCGGGCCTTGCACGCCCTTTGCGTCCGCCGGCCAGTTTTCGACATCGGTCGTCGTCATCAGCTGGCCGCCCTGCGCGATGCCGGTGACGAGCACCGGGGACAGGTTGGCGCGTGCCGCGTAGACGGCAGCCGTGTAGCCGGCGGGGCCGGAACCGAGAATCAGGACTTTGGCGTGTTTGGGCGTGGACATGTGCGAATCCGTAAAAGGCGGCCGCGGCGGGCGGGATAAGGCTCGCCGGACGGTCTGGGTTGACCGGGATGCCGTCATAGATGGGTATCAGACGCGCATTATAAAGGCCCCGTTGCTGCACTGCCGAACGAGAGTTTCAATCGTCGCGATAGCGTTTGCCGGGACGCGGCTCGCGGCCAGGCTTCATGCACCCGGCCCTCTTATGTAACCGTCATTTACACTTGGCGGCCCGGTGCAGCGTTTACAATGAGCGCGATCGAACGACAGGCGGGCCCGCGGCCCGTCCTCTTTATACGGATTCATGGCAAAAGCTCCTTATTCCGCCCAGGCACAGGCGTTGCCGCACCGGATGTCGAAGCTCCTCACGGAGATCCGCTGGATTCTCCAGGTCGCGCTCTGCGCTTTTCTGGTGATGGCCCTGTTGAGCTACAGCCGGCGCGATCCGAGCTGGACGCACGCGGCGCAGGTGGACCACATCTCGAACTGGGCCGGCCGCGTGGGCGCGTGGACGGCCGACATCATCCTGCTGCTGTTCGGCCTGTCGGCCTACTGGCTGATCGTGCCGCTCGGACGGCGCATCGCGGTCAACTACCGGCGCATCACGCGTCACGAGGCGGTCGTCGACGAACCCGAGCGGCCGATCGGCTGGCTCACCGAGATCTTCGCGTTCGTGCTCGTCGTGCTCGCGTGCGACGGCATCGAGGCGCTGCGGATGTGGTCGCTGAAGGTGCAGTTGCCACGCGCGCCGGGCGGCGTGATCGGCGAGGCCGTGGCCGGCGCGATGTCGCACGCGTTCGGCTTCACCGGCGGCACGCTGCTGCTTTTGATCGCGCTCGCGATCGGCCTGTCGCTGTATTTCCGCTTCTCGTGGCTGTCGGTCGCCGAGCGCGTCGGCGGCGCGATCCTGTCTGCCGTCAACGTCGCGAAGCTGCGCCGCGAGGCCGAGCGCGACCGCAAGCTCGGCGAGGCCGCGGCCGTGCGCCGCGAAGGCAAGGTCGAGGAGGAGCGGGTGCGCATCGAGGATCACGAGCCCGTGACGATCGTGCCGCCGGTCGTCACGCCGGCGAAGTCCGAGCGCGTCGAGCGCGAGCGCCAGGTGCCGCTCTTCACCGACCTGCCGGGCGATTCGACGCTGCCGCCGGTGTCGCTGCTCGATCCCGCGCCGAAGACGCAGGAAGCGATTTCCGCCGATACGCTCGAATTCACGTCGCGGCTGATCGAGAAGAAGCTGAAGGATTTCGGCGTCGAGGCGAGCGTCGTGGCCGCGTATCCGGGCCCGGTCGTCACGCGCTACGAGATCGAGCCGGCCACCGGCGTGAAGGGCAGCCAGATCGTCAACCTCGCGAAGGATCTCGCGCGTTCGCTGTCGCTCGTGTCGATCCGCGTGGTCGAGACGATCCCCGGCAAGAACTACATGGCGCTCGAGCTGCCGAACCAGCGCCGTCAGACGGTGCACCTGTCCGAGATCATCGGTTCTGAAGTCTATGCGGCCGCATCGTCGGCGCTGACCCTGAGCCTCGGCAAGGACATCGGCGGCAAGCCGGTGTGCGCGGATCTCGCGAAGATGCCGCACCTGCTGGTCGCGGGCACGACCGGTTCGGGCAAGTCGGTCGGGATCAACGCAATGATCCTGTCGCTGCTGTACAAGGCGACTGCCGAGCAGGTGCGCCTGATCCTGATCGATCCGAAGATGCTCGAAATGAGCGTCTACGAAGGCATTCCGCACCTGCTGTGCCCGGTCGTCACCGACATGCGCCAGGCCGGCCATGCGCTGAACTGGACGGTCGCGGAGATGGAGCGCCGCTACAAGCTGATGAGCAAGCTCGGCGTGCGCAACCTCGCCGGCTACAACAACAAGATCGACGACGCGGCGAAGCGCGAGGAAAAGATTCCGAATCCGTTCAGCCTGACGCCGGACGATCCCGAGCCGCTCGGCCGCCTGCCGAATATCGTCGTCGTGATCGACGAACTCGCCGACCTGATGATGGTCGTCGGCAAGAAGGTCGAGGAGCTGATCGCGCGGATCGCGCAGAAGGCGCGCGCGGCCGGCATCCACCTGATCCTCGCGACGCAGCGTCCGTCCGTCGACGTGATCACCGGCCTGATCAAGGCGAACGTGCCGACGCGGATCGCGTTCCAGGTGTCGTCGAAGATCGACTCGCGCACGATTCTCGACCAGATGGGCGCCGAATCGCTGCTCGGGATGGGTGACATGCTGTACCTGCCGCCGGGCAGCGGGCTGCCGGTGCGCGTGCACGGCGCGTTCGTCGCCGACGATGAAGTGCATCGCGTCGTCGAGAAGCTCAAGGAGCACGGCGAGCCGAACTACGTCGAAGGGCTGCTCGAGGGCGGCACCGCCGACGGCGACGAGGGTTCGGCAGGCGCGGGAACCGGTGAAGGCGGCAGCGAGTCTGATCCGCTGTACGACCAGGCGGTCGAGATCGTCATCAAGAACCGCCGCGCGTCGATTTCGCTCGTGCAGCGCCATCTGCGGATCGGCTATAACCGCGCGGCGCGGTTGCTCGAGCAGATGGAACAGTCGGGGCTCGTGTCGGCGATGTCGTCGAGCGGCAACCGCGAAATTCTTGTGCCGGCGCGCGACGCGGAATGAGTCCGCGGCGCCCGCGGCGCCGGCCACCCACGGAGAAAACCGCAATATGCAGCAACATTCGTTCGCATTGTCCCTTCGTTCGACGCGGCGCTGGCTCGGCGCGGCGCTCGCCGGCGCATCGCTGATGCTCGCGGCGACGCACGCGTTCGCGAGCGGCACCGAGCAACTGAAGGCCTTCGTGTCGCAGGTGCGTTCGGCGAAGGGCGAATTCACGCAGCAGATCGTCAAGGCGCCGAGCAAGGGCGCGAGCGCCGCGCAGGCCGCGCCGAAGCCGAACGACAATTCGAGCGGCACGTTCGTGTTCTCGCGTCCGGGCAAGTTCATCTGGACGTACCAGAAGCCGTACCAGCAGGTGCTGCAGGCCGACGGCGACAAGCTCTACGTGTACGACCGCGACCTGAACCAGGTCACCGAGCGCAAGCTGAACGGCGCGCTGGGCGCGAGCCCGGCCGCGATCCTGTTCGGCAGCAACGATCTCGACAAGAACTACACGCTGCGCGATGCGGGCGAGAAGGGCGGGATCGACTGGCTCGAGATGCTGCCGAAGGCGCAGGACACGCAGTTCCAGCGGATCGGCATCGGGTTCCGCAACGGCACGCTCGCCGCGATGGAACTGCACGACGTGTTCGGCAACGTCACGCTGCTCACGTTCACGAACATCCAGACGAATCCGCCGCTGAAGGGCGACACGTTCAAGTTCGTCGTGCCGAAGGGCGCGGACGTGATCAACGGCTGACGGCGTCGCACCGTTGTCCCGACACGGGCCTGCCGGCGACGGCAGGCCCGTGTTGTTTGGGGGCGCGGGCACCGGGCGCCGGGCACAGGGCGTGGGCACCGGCGCCGGGCACCAGGCGTGGGCACCGCGCGCGGGCGCCCGGCCCCCGCCCCCGGCGGCGCAGTCGCGCGGCTGTCATAATATTGGGTCCGGCGGCCCGTTCGGCCGCCATTGTCTGATCTGGAGCGAGGGTTCATGTCCGACCTGTTTCAAGTCGAGCCGCGCCGGCCGCTCGCCGAGGCGCTGCGGCCCAAGACGCTCGCCGAGGTGATCGGCCAGACGCATCTGCTGGGCGAAGGCAAGCCGCTGCGGCTCGCATTCGAATCCGGCAAGCCGCATTCGATGATCCTGTGGGGGCCGCCCGGCGTCGGCAAGACGACGCTCGCGCGCCTCACCGCGCTCGCGTTCGACTGCGAATTCATCGCGCTGTCCGCGGTGCTCGGCGGCGTGAAGGACATCCGCGAGTCGATGGAGCAGGCGAAGGACACGCTGAACCGCACCGGCCGCCACACGATTCTGTTCGTCGACGAAATCCACCGCTTCAACAAGGGGCAGCAGGATGCGCTGCTGCCGTTCGTCGAGTCGGGGCTGGTGACCTTCATCGGCGCGACGACCGAGAACCCGAGCTTCGAAGTCAACTCGGCGCTGCTGTCGCGTGCGCAGGTGTACGTGCTGCAGTCGCTGAACGACGACGAGATGCGTCAGTTGCTCAAGCGTGCGCAGGAAATCGCGCTCGACGGCCTCGCGTTCGACGACAAGGCGGTCGATACGCTCATCGGTTACGCGGACGGCGACGCGCGGCGCTTCCTGAACCTGCTCGAGCAGGCGCAGACGGCTGCTGCTTCCTCCCGAATCACGACCATCGATGCCGAGTTCGTCAGCAGCGCGATGACGCTGAACGCGCGGCGCTTCGACAAGGGCGGCGACAATTTCTACGACCAGATCTCGGCGCTGCACAAGTCGGTGCGCGGTTCGAGCCCGGACGGCGCGCTGTACTGGTTCTGCCGGATGATCGACGGCGGCGCGGATCCGAAATATCTCGCGCGACGGATCGTGCGGATGGCGTGGGAAGACATCGGCCTGGCCGACCCGCGCGCGCTGCAGGTGGCGAACGACGCGGCCGAAACCTACGAGCGGCTCGGTTCCCCCGAAGGCGAGCTGGCGCTCGGGCAGGCGGTGATTTATCTCGCGTGCGCGGCGAAGAGCAATGCTGGCTACAACGCGTTCAACCAGGCGATGGCGTTCGTCAAGCAGGACAAGTCGCGCGAGGTGCCCGTGCATCTGCGCAATGCGCCGACCAAGCTGATGAAGGAACTCGGCTACGGTCATGCGTATCGCTACGCGCACGACGAGCCGAACGCCTATGCGGCTGGCGAGACCTACCTGCCGGAAGGCATGCGCGAGCCGCGCTGGTACAAGCCGGTGCCGCGCGGGCTCGAAGCGAAGATCGCCGACAAGCTCGCGTGGCTGCGCGAGCTCGACCGCGAGGCCGGCAAGAAGGACTGACCGGCCGCACGCGGTGGCGGCCGCTGCGCCGGGTGCGTCAGCGCTTGCGGCCCGGCTGCTTCTTCCAGTACTCGAACGGCTCCGCGTGGCATTCGATGTCGAGTTCGGCGACGCGTGCGTGCAGGCGTTCCTGCGCATCGGCGATCGCGAGGTTGTAGATCGCCGGCGCGATTTCCTCGACGAAGAAGTGCAGCAGCGCGCCAGCCTGGATGTTGCCGATCGGCTCGTCCATGTTTTCTGTGAAATAGCGTTGCAGCGACGCGATCGCGCGGTCGCGGACATCCTTGTCCAGCTCGATTGCCATCGGGTTCCCTCGGGTGATGGTGATGCAAAGGCGGGTGTGTGACCCGCCGCTTTGCGCTCGGCCGGCCCGGCCGGCGCGGCTGTCGCGCGCTGCGCAGCAACGCTGCACAGAGCTGCCGACGCGCACGCCGGCAATGCGATACTGCCACGTCAGTCGCGCGTTTGCGCCGCTGTCCGTCCGGCCAATGCCGTGGCGAGCGCGCGGTGCGTTAGAATTCCCGTCTTACACAACGATTTCCCAAGTCCTCCCATGCTCGACATCCAGTTGCTGCGCAAAGACCTCGACGGCGTCGCGAAGCGCCTCGCCGATCGCGGCTACACCCTCGACGTCGCCGCGTTTTCCGCCCTCGAAGCGGAACGCCGCGCGATCCAGACCCGTACCGAAGAGCTCCAGGCGCGCCGCAACAGCCTGTCGAAGCAGATCGGCGCGATGAAGGGGAAGGGCGAGGACACGTCGGCCGTGATGGCTGAAGTCGGCGGGATCGGCGACGAGATGAAGGCGTCGGAGGCCAAGCTCGGCGAGATCCAGACGCGCCTGTCCGACCTGATGCTGGGCATGCCGAACATCGCGCACGAAAGCGTGCCGGTCGGCAAGGACGAAGCCGACAACGTCGAGGTGCGCCGCTGGGGCACGCCGCGCGAGTTCGACTTCGCGGTGAAGGATCACGTCGACGTCGGCACGCCGCTCGGTCTCGATTTCGAAACCGGCGCGAAGCTTGCCGGCGCACGCTTCACGATGCTGCGCGGCGCGATCGCACGCCTGCACCGCGCGCTCGCGCAGTTCATGATCGACACGCACACGCTGCAGCACGGCTACAGCGAGACGTACACGCCGTACATCGTCAATCCCGAGATCCTGTACGGCACGGGCCAGCTGCCGAAGTTCGCGGACGACATGTTCCGCGTCGAGAAGGGCGGCGGCGAGAACACGATCACGCAATACCTGATCTCGACGTCCGAGATTTCGCTGACGAACACCGTGCGCGAATCGATCGTCGAAGGCTCCGCGCTGCCGATCAAGCTGACCGCGCATTCGCCGTGCTTCCGCTCGGAAGCAGGCTCGTACGGCCGCGACACGCGCGGGATGATCCGCCAGCACCAGTTCGACAAGGTCGAGATGGTGCAGGTCGTCGCGCCCGACGCATCGTACGCGGCGCTCGACGAGATGGTCGGCCACGCGGAAGCGATCCTGCAGAAGCTCGGCCTGCCGTACCGCGTTGTGGCGCTGTGCACCGGCGACATGGGTTTCTCGGCCGCGAAGACGTTCGACCTCGAAGTGTGGCTGCCCGCGCAGAACACCTATCGCGAGATCTCGAGCTGCTCGAACACCGAGGCGTTCCAGGCGCGCCGGATGCAGGCGCGTTTCCGCAATGCGCAGGGCAGGCCGGAACTCGTGCATACGCTGAACGGTTCGGGTCTCGCGGTCGGCCGCACGCTGGTCGCGGTGCTGGAGAACTACCAGAACGCGGATGGCTCGGTCACGGTGCCGGAAGCACTGCGTCCGTACATGGGCGGCATGGAGCGAATCGACGCGCCTGCACAGGCGTCGTAACGCGGCCTTCAAACCCTTCGCAAAAAATTTGCAGAAAGGGCTTGTCAGCGAGGAAACGATCGTCTTATAATCTTTTTCTCGCGGAAACGACCAGCCGTGAGATGCAGCAAGGAAGGAGAGGTGGCAGAGTGGTCGAATGTACCTGACTCGAAATCAGGCGTACGGTTTCCCCGTACCGTGGGTTCGAATCCCACCCTCTCCGCCAAAATACGAAGCCCCGTGATCCGAAAGGATCACGGGGTTTTTCGTTTTGGGTCGCCGCTGCATGTGTCGATTGACGATGCGACGACAGCAGGGCAGCTATCGGCGCATTCGCTCGTGTCGACACCGACGCAGGTCGGCCACTCCCTGACCGGCGCGATCGTCGGGATCGACGGAGCCTATTTCGTCATGTTGTCGATCGTCGTCAGGTGCAGCCGGTGGCGGTCCCGCATACTTGCCGGGACAGTTGCGCCATGCGAGCCACATCCGGCCTGCCCGGCCGGCGCAGTACGCGGGCCCTCATCGCTTTCCTCTGCTTTAAGCCTTCGATGTCCGGGCCGTTAACACGGTGCGGCGGCCGGTACTCGTGCCGGTCGCATCGTTCTCCGTCGATTCAAGGTCCCATGAAGCTGAGCTACAAGATTCCCCTCGCATTCGCCATTGCGCTGCTGCTGATGTTCTGCGGTGCGCTGTACGGCATCCGCATCCTCAATCGGTCGATCGATACGTTCGCGAACGACGTGCAGACGCATGTCGCCAACGAGCGGCTCGTGTCGGCGACGCTCGTGCAGTTCAAGCTGCAGGTCCAGGAATGGAAGGACACGCTGCTGCGCGGCAAGCAGCCCGACAAGCTCGACAAGTACTGGCAGGCATTCCAGACGCGCGAGCGCGCAGTCGATACGCTCGCCGCGCAACTCGTCAACCAGTTGCCGTCCGGCGAGAGCCGCACGCTCGTCGAGCAGTTCATGCGCGCGCATGCGGCGATGGGCGACGGCTACCGGCGCGGGTTCGACGCATTCAAGGCCGCGGGTTTCGAGCCAACTGCCGGTGACGCGGCCGTGGCGGGCGTCGACCGGGCACCCGCCGAGTTGCTCGAGCGCGCGGCGAAGTCGATCGCCGACGAGAGCGCCGACGTGTCGGCGCAAGCGAGTCGCGACGCGCGCCGTGCGACCGCGACAAGCGTCGTGCTGATGCTGATCGTGTTCGGCATCGCGATGATCGGTGCGTTCCTGTTCAGCCGCGCGATCCTGCGGCCGCTCGATCGCGCGGTCGCCTGCGCGCAGGCGGTGGCCGGCGGCGACCTGACGCGCGACGTCGACGTGGCCGGCCGCGACGAGATCGCCGATCTGCTGCGCGCGTTGCGGACGATGCAGACGAGCCTGTCGGGTGTCGTGCTCGAGGTGCGTACGCATGCCGAAGCCGTCGCGACCGCGAGTGCGCAGATCGCATCGGGCAATCACGACCTGTCGTCGCGCACCGAGGCCCAGGCCGCGTCGCTCGAGGAAACCGCCGCCAGCATGACCGAACTGACGGATATCGTGCGCCAGTCGGCCGGGTACGCGCAGCATGCGGCGCAGCTGGCACAGGACGCATCGGACATTGCGTCCGCCGGCGGCAGTGTGATGACGGACGCCGTCGACACGATGAGCGGGATTGCCGCCAGTTCGGCGAAGGTCGGCGAGATCATCGCGGTCATCGACAGCATCGCATTCCAGACCAACATCCTCGCGCTGAACGCGGCCGTCGAGGCGGCGCGGGCGGGCGAGCAGGGGCGCGGCTTTGCGGTCGTCGCGTCGGAGGTGCGCACGCTCGCGCAGCGCAGTGCGGCCGCCGCGAAGGAGATCAAGGCGCTCATCGAGCAATCGACGCGGCGAGTCGACGAGGGCGCCGTGCTGATCGGCCGCGCCGGCGAATCGATCCACGAGATCGTCGGCGCGGTGCAGCGGGTCACGACGATCGTCGGCGAGATCTCGTCCGCATCACAGGAGCAGAGCGGCGGCATCCAGCAGGTGAACGTCGCGGTCACGCAGATGGATGAAGCGACGCAGCGCAACGCGGCGCTGGTCGAACAGGCGTCGGCCGCGACGCAGGCGCTTGCCGAGCAGGCGAGCGCGCTGCGGCACGCGGTCGCCGTGTTCAGGCTGCCGCAAGCCGCGTGACGATATCGCCGGCGACCGCGACCGCACCGCCTGGCATCACGCCGTGGCCGAATACTGCGCGAGCACGCGAGCGCGGATCGACGGCTTGATGTTCGATTGCGCCATGTTGCCGCCGTAGTGCGCGACGACACGCGGATTCATCACGCGATACCAGAGCGGCGGCACGTACGCGAACAGGATCATTGTCGCGTAGCCGGCCGGCAGTTGCGGCGAGTCGTCGAAGTGGCGCAGCGCCTGGTACGAGCGCGTCGGGTTCGCGTGATGGTCGGCGTGCCGCTGCAGCTGATACAGGAACAGGTTGGTGACGACGTGATTGCTGTTCCACGAATGCTGCGGCGCGCAGCGTTCGTAGCGGCCGCTCGGCAGCTTGCGGCGGCCGAGCCCGTAGTGCTCGACGTAGTTGACGACTTCGAGCAGCGACGCGCCGTACACGGCCTGGATCACGAGGAACGGGATCACGACCTTGCCGGCCATCGCGATCGCGATGCCCCACACGACGACGGTCATCGCCCATGCATGCAGTACCTCGTTGCGCCAGGTCCACGGCGAATGCCCGAGCCGCTCGAGGCGCGTCTTTTCGAGCCGCCAGGCCGAGCGGATGCTGCCCGTCACCGTGCGCGGCAGGAAGGCCCAGAACGATTCGCCATAGCGCGCGCTCGCCGGGTCCTCGGCCGTCGCGACGCGCACGTGATGGCCGCGGTTGTGCTCGACGAAGAAGTGCCCGTACGCAACCGGCGCGAGCGTGACTTTCGCGAGCCAGCGTTCGAAGCGGCTGGTCTTGTGCCCGAGTTCGTGCGCGGTGTTGATCGAGATGCCCGTCCCGGCGCCGAGCGACAGCGCGAAGCCGACGTAGTCGTACCACGCGAGCGCATGCGTGCCGACGATCCACACGCACATGAAGAACGCGATGTATTCGACCAGCGTCGCGAGATAGACGATGTAGCGGTAGTAGCGCGCCCGTTCGAGGTCCGGGACGACGGCTTCGGGCGGATTGTCGCGATCGTCGCCGATCAGCGTGTCGAGGATCGGAATCACGCCGAACGCGAACAGCGGGCCGAACCACCAGAACACGTGAAGGCCGGTCGACAACGCGAGCTGGGCCGAGAAGATCGGCAGCGTGATCGTCACCGCACCGAGCAGCCACAAATAACGCTTGCCATCCGACCAGCCCGAGGCCGATTCGTCGGTCGTTGCCATTGTCTCCCTCCTTTCGGGGCCGGCTCCTGCGCTTGCGGGCGCGGCGGCCACACGTGCACGTTTATCGTCGTTCGAATCGTCGTTGGTCCGCGACACGGCGCGCGGCACCGGATCGGTGTCCGGTTGTGCCAGTTATACGACCGTCGCGCACGCTTTCCAAACCCCGGCGCTAGGCATGAAACTCCAAACGGCAGGCCGTGGGTGATGCGGGTCGGGAAGGGCCGATACGGGGTGATTGAAACAGGCGCACGCAGGCCCGATCCCCCGTCCGGCCGGGGTCTCGTCAGAGGAATGCGTGTTGTGACGCTCGCATGCCTCCGGCGGCGAGCTTCGCAACGAATGTTGCAATGCAATAAGTGCGGCTCAACGACGTGCGGCGCGCCAGTCCTTTTCCGTACATATGTTACGAACGATTACGGCCGTGGCGATCAAATAGCGGACGCACGCTGCATGAATCCCATACATGACAAGGCGAGGAGGGCGACATGTCCGACCTTGCGGTGCGGTCGCCACGCATCGCTGCGCATCGCCGCACCAATGCTGCATCTGCACACCCGCGCGAGCGCGACATCCGTTGCCTTTCGATCCGCGCTGTCATTTGAAAATAACGATTTGACTCATGCCCCGCTTTCGGTTGAAGCTAGTAGCTTGCTGTCCGAAGGGGGCTGTGCCTGCATGAGTTCGACCTTGACCGTTCGTCGTATCGCTGCCGACCAGGGCCGCGTGTATCGCGAACTCCGCGCCGCGTCATTGCGTGAGCCCTACGCGCCCGGCGAAGCGCCGGAGGCCGAATTGCTGAACGTCGATGCCGACGCGGCGACGGCCATCGCCGCGCTGCGCGCCACGTCCGACGAGTCGACGACTTTCCTGCTGTACACCGAAGGCCATCCGGCCGGCATGATCGGCGCGTATTTCGACAATACGCCCGAGCGGCGCGCGTTCGTCAGCGAGCTGTGGGTCGCGCACGCGGTCCGTCATCTGCGCGGCGGCGTGCTGCTGCTGGAAACGGCCACCGCGTGGCTGGCCGAACGCGGTGCGCAGGACGTCTATGCATGGATCGCCGACGCAAACCGCAACGCCATCCGTTTCTACGAACGCGCGGGTTTCGGCAACACGGGCGAGCATGCACCAATCGCGCGCATGCCCGGCGCGATGAAGTCGTTGTTCGTGTCGCACTTCAACACACCCTGACGCATGAACGCGCGGGCCGCACGGCGCAATGAAGGCCCGGTCGCCCGTCCCACTGCCCCCCTTCTGGTCGCGCGTTCGCCGCGGCCTGGTTTCCCAAAAATGATGGCTGCACGCGTGGACGCCTGTAAAATACGCAAAAATTTTTTGCAGAGTGTCCATGTCGCTTAAAAAATCGCCATTCTTCGAGCTGCGCAGCGGATCGGTCGATACGTTGCTGTTCACCGTGAAGACGACCGATCTCGATGCGTTGCGTACCGAACTGGTCAAGCGCTTCGAAGCGACTCCCGAGTTTTTCGCCGACGATGTCGTCGCGATCGACGTCCGCCGCCTCGCGGACGGCGAACGCGTCGCGCTCGCCGACATCCGCCAGATGCTGAACGACGTGCGGATGCGCCCGGTGGGCGTCGTGGCGCTGGCCACGCAGGGCTGGGCGGGGGAAGCCGGTCTGCCGTTGCTGGAGGCACGTGATCGCCGCGTGTCGGCCGCGAAGCCGGCCGACGAAGCGGAGCCAGCGCCTGTCGTTGCCGAGGCCGTTGCGGCAGCCGAACCGGCGCCGGAGCCTGCACCGACGCAGATTTCGGCGGGCGGCCAGACGCTGGTGGTCGATCGGCCGCTGCGTTCGGGGCAGCAGATTTACGCGAAAGGGGACCTCGTGGTGCTTGCGCCGGTCAGTCACGGCGCCGAGATCATCGCGGAAGGCAACATCCACATCTACGCGCCGTTGCGCGGCCGCGCACTCGCGGGCGTGCACGGCAATCACGACGCGCGCATTTTCTGCACGTGTCTCGAACCGGAACTGATTTCAATCGCGGGTATCTATCGAACGACCGAGAACCCGTTGCCCGCCGACATACTGGGCAAAGCGGTGCAGATCCGGCTCGAAGAGGAAAAACTGATGATCGAACCGCTGCGCCTGACGTGATTCACGCGGCGCACGCCGGATCGATCGGCTCTCATTGACGAACACAGGGTATTGGGTAAATGGCAAAAATCATCGTGGTGACTTCGGGCAAGGGCGGCGTGGGCAAGACGACGACCAGCGCGAGCTTCGCGTCGGGCCTCGCGCTGCGTGGCCACAAGACGGCCGTGATCGACTTCGACGTTGGCCTGCGCAACCTCGATCTCATCATGGGCTGCGAGCGGCGCGTGGTGTACGACCTCGTCAACGTGATCCAGGGCGAAGCGAACCTGAACCAGGCGCTGATCAAGGACAAGAAGTGCGAGAACCTCTACATCCTGCCGGCGTCGCAGACGCGCGACAAGGATGCGCTCACCCGCGACGGCGTCGAGAAGGTGCTGAACGACCTGGTCGCGATGGACTTCGACTTCATCGTCTGCGATTCGCCGGCCGGGATCGAAGCCGGTGCGCTGCATGCGATGTACTTCGCCGACGAAGCGCTGATCGTCACGAACCCGGAAGTGTCGTCGGTGCGCGACTCGGACCGCATTCTCGGCATCCTGTCGTCGAAGACGAAGCGCGCGACCGAAGGCAAGGATCCGATCAAGGAGCACCTGCTGATCACGCGTTACAGCCCGAAGCGCGTGAGCGAAGGTGAGATGCTGTCGCTCGAGGACATCAGCGAGATCCTGCGCATCAAGCTGATCGGCGTGGTGCCCGAATCGGAAGCCGTGCTGCACGCATCGAACCAGGGTCTGCCGGCCGTGCATATCGACGGCACCGACGTGGCGGAAGCGTACAAGGACGTCGTCGCTCGCTTCCTCGGCGAGGACAAGCCGCTGCGCTTCACCGATTACCAGAAGCCGGGCCTGCTGCAGCGCCTCTTCGGCAGCAAGTAACGGAGGCCGCCCATGTCCATCCTTTCGTTTCTCCTCGGTGAGAAGAAGAAGTCCGCATCGGTCGCGAAGGAGCGCCTGCAGCTCATCATCGCGCACGAGCGGGTCGGCGGCCGGCCGCCGGCCGATTACCTGCCGGCGCTGCAGAAGGAGCTGGTCGCGGTCATCTCGAAGTACGTCCGTATTTCGAACGATGACATCCGCGTGAGCCTCGAGCGCCAGGACGATCTCGAAGTCCTCGAAGTGAAGATCGAGATCCCGCAAGCCTGACCTTTGTCGGCCTCTCTCCGCACGGCGGCGCATGCCGCCGTGCGCGTCTTACGCCCTGTTGCACTTTCGGGCTCGCCGTAACACGGTGTCTGTCGGCCGTTGGTCGACCTCCCGCATTGAACGAATACGCTCGCGTCGCTCGCGTCATTTCTCAATCAGGAGGTTGTGATGGCTGTCTCTGTTGTTCAACGTCGTATCGTTTCGCTCGCGCTGTTCGCCGCGGGCCTGTCAGCCGTCGCCGCGCCGCTCGCTGCACGCGCGGACGAGATTCTCGTCGGCGCGCCGGTGTTGGTGCAATCGGGCCGGATGGTCGTCGCCGAACCGGTGGCCGCGCCCGCCGAGGAAATCGTCGTCGTCGCGCCGAACGCGCCGCCGGCCGTGCGCTACGAGGTCGTGCCCGACGCGCGCGTCGGCTATGTGTGGGAGCGCGGCCACTGGCGCTGGGATCATGGTCGCTACGTGTGGATCGGCGGCTACTGGGAAGCCGAGCGTGTCGGCATGCACTGGGTGCCGGGCCACTGGAATCAGCGTGGTCCGAACTGGTTCTGGACCCGCGGCCACTGGGCTTGACGGAGCGCGTGCGATGAAACGAACCGTCATTGCGATCGCGCTCGTCGCGATCACGCTCGCCGGATGTATCGTCGTGCCGGCCCGGCCTGTCTACTATCGGCCGGCGCCGGTGGTGATCTACTGAGTGTCGGTCGGGCTCGGTTGCGCCGGGCCGTTCGCGCCGGATGCCGGCCGGCCGCCGTCATGCGGCGTCGCCGGCGTTTGCGCGGCGCCGGTGTCCGTGTTGGTATCGGCCCCCGCGGCGCGCGGCTCGCGGCCATCCCCTTCACGCAGCGTGTCGAGCGGATCGGCGGGCGCTGCGGCTGCATCCTGCGGCTCGGTGACGCCGGTTGTCGCCGCCGGCGCCGCTGCGCGGGCGGGTTCGACCGCGGCCGCGGCCGCAGGCGGCGCCAGATAGCGCTGCGCGAGCGTTTCGTAGAGCGGCGGCGCGAAGAAGCGCGCCATGCGGCTCGACACCAGCGCGGTCGCCATCAGCGAAATCACGAGCGCGTGGCCGTTGATCATCTCCATCACGATCACGAACGACGTGATCGGCGACTGCGTGACGGCCGCGAGGTAGCCGACCATCGCCAGCGCGATCAGCATCGGCAGGCTCATGTGGCTGAACGCGATGTGCAGCACGTTGCCGAACCCGGCGCCGATCGACAGCGACGGCGCGAAGATCCCGCCCGGGATGCCCGGCAGGTACGACGCGACCATCGACACCATCTTCAGGAACGGATAGAGCACCGACAGCTGTTCATGGCCGTCGAGCAGGCCGCGTGCCTCGGCATAGCCGCTGCCGAACGTCGTCCCGCCCGACACGATGCCGACGACGGCGATCACGAAGCCGCACACCGCCGCGAACGTGATCGGGCGCTCGCGATACAGGCTGAGCAGGCGCGCGGGCAGCCAGCGCCCGGTATTGAGCAGCAGCCAGCTGAAGAGGCCGCCCGCGACGCCGGTCACGAGCGCGGTGACGAGCACGGCGACGGCGAGCATTTTCGGGAAATGCTGGCCGGCGTCGATCGTGCCGAAGTACGTGTAATTGCCGTTCAGGCCCAAGGCGACGACACCGGCGAGGATGATCGCGGTGATCAGCACGCCGCTCGCGCGCGCGGAGAAGCTGCGCGTCAGTTCCTCGATCGCGAACACGATCCCGGCGAGCGGCGTATTGAACGCGGCCGACAGGCCGGCCGCCGCGCCGGCGAGCACCAGCTGCCGCTCGATCTGCGCGTTCGAGCGCGGGTAGAAGCGCCGCAGGTTGAACATCAGCGCCGCGCCGACCTGCACGGTCGGGCCTTCGCGGCCGATCGTGAAGCCGCCGAGGATGCCGAGGAACGAGATCAGGACCTTGCCGGACAGGATGCGCAGCGTGAGCAGCCGCGCGCCGAATGCGCTCGGGCTCGCATGCAGCGTCGCGATGACCTGCGGGATCCCGCTGCCCTCCGCGCCGCGAAAGAAGCGGCGCGTCATCCATACGGATGCGGCGGCGATCGACGGCGTGAGCAGCAGCGGCAGCCATGCGGCGTGCTCGCGCAGCGTGCGGAACGTGTCGTAGCCCCAGTCGATCAGCCGCGCGTACAGCACGGCTGCCAGGCCCACGGCAATCGCGCCGAGCCAGAACACACCGTACTGCCGCCAGATCCGCAGCGAGCGGCGGGTGAGGGCGGGAAACAGGGGGGGAAGGGTGGGGCGTTGCATCGGCGGGGGCCGGGAGGCAAAGGACACATTATAAAAAGAACCGGATGCCGGTCTCGACAAACCTTCACAAAAACGATGCATTTTGTTGCAAATGTAATGTCGGTGTAATGTTTGTACCCGCCAAGCGTCGTTAGCATGGCGCAATGGTCCGATATATCCCACAAAGAACGTGAAACGCATCCTCATCGTGAAAGTGACGTCGCTCGGCGACGTCGTCCAGACGCTGCCCGTCGTCGCGGACCTCCATCGCGCCTTCCCGGGCGTGACGGTCGACTGGGCCGTCGACGAATCCTGCGCGGAAGTCGTGCGCTGGCACCCGGGCGTGACCAATGTGCTTTGCGCGCCGCTGCGGCGGTTCAAGAAGATGCGCAACGGCGGCGACCTGAAGGCGATCTCCGCGTCGATCGGCGCGCTGCGCGCGCATCGCTACGATGCGGTCATCGATCTGCACGGCGTGTACAAGAGCGCGATCATTTCGGTACTCGCGCGCGCCGCGCGCCGCGTCGGCTACCAGACGCAGGATCTCGGCGAGACGGGCGCCCGTTTTGCGTATTCGCATCGCTTCGGCCCCCGGCCCGACTGCGACGCATGGCACGGCATGCGCGTGAGCGCCGGCGAGGCGCTGGGCTATGTGCCCGAAGGCATCGCCACGTACGGGATCGTCCCGCCGCAGGATGCGAGCCTGCCGCCCGCCGTGACCGACGGCACGCCGTTCATGCTGCTGTTTCACGCGACGTCCAATCCGGACAAGAAATGGCCGGCCGACCACTGGGCCGCGCTGGCCACCCGGATGATGGCGCGCGGCGTGCGCGTGCTGTTGCCGTGGGGGTCGCCCGCCGAACATGACGACGCGCGGGACATTGCCGCGCGCGCGCCGGGCGCGATCGTGCTGCCGGCGATGTCGGTGCGCGAACTCGGCGCGGCCCTCGGCCGGGCCGCGCTCGTGGTGGGCGTCGATACCGGGTTCGTGCACATGGCGCACGCGCTGCAGCGGCCGACCGTGATGATTTTCGTCGCGACGTCGCGCCACCATTGCGGGATCGGCGGGGCACCGAATGCGCTGTCGATCGGCGAGCCCGGCGCGCCGCCGTCGGTTGCGCAGGCACTCGATGCGATCGACGCGGTCGCACCGGCCTATGCCGCGCGGCCCGCGCAGCTGACGGCCTAGCGCCGGCGATTCGCGTGACCCGGCCGCGCGGAAGCGAAGCCGGCCGGTTCAGGCGAGCAGCGCTTCGAACGCGACCACCGCGGCGATCGCCGCCAGATTGGCGAGCAGCGCGTCGAGCAGCATTCCACGCCAGGTTTTCGGCCGGAAGCGCGCGGCGAGCAGCAGCGCGCCACCCAGCGCGAGCGCCAGGATCAGGATGAGGTCGGCGTTGTCGAGGCGGATGTTCATCGCGGCGGCTCCTTCGGGGAGGGATCCCGTGGGCGCGCAACGGCGCCCCCACGGTCGAGTATAGGCAGCGCGGCCCGCCGCACAACCCGGTGCGCCCCGCAGGCTCAGACGAGCGATGCGTCGCGGGTTTCGCGCATCAGCAGCACGCCGATCAGGCTGATTGCCGCCGCGACCGACACGTACCCGCCGACCCACGACAGGCCGCCGTGCGCAGCGAGCAGCTGCGCGATGTACGGCGCGATCGACGCGCCGAGGATCCCGCCGAGGTTGTACGCGACGCCCGCGCCCGTATAGCGGACGTTGGTCGGGAACAGCTCGGGGAGCAGCGCGCCCATCGGCGCGAACGTCACGCCCATCAGAAACAGCTCGAGCGTCAGGAACAGCGCGACGAGCGGCATCGAACCGCTGCCGAGCAGCGGTTCCATCGCGAAGCCGGACAGCAGCGCGGCGATCGCGCCGACGATCAGCACCGGCTTGCGCCCGAAGCGATCCGACGCCCATGCCGACAGCGGCGTCGCGAGCCCCATGAACACCACCGCGAAGCACAGCAGGCCGAGGAAGCTCTGGCGCGGAATATGCAGCGTCGCCACGCCGTACGACAGCGAGAACACCGTCGAGATATAGAACAGCGTGTAGCAGACCACCATCGCGAGCGCGCCGAGCAGCGCCGGCCGCCAGTGTTGCGAGACGAGCGTCGCGACCGGCACGCGCACGCGCTCGTTGCGATCGAGCGTGGCCTGGAACGCCGGCGTCTCGGTGATCTTCAGCCGCACGTAGAGGCCCACCGCGACGAGCACCGCGCTGACGAGGAACGGGATGCGCCAGCCCCAGCTGCGGAATTGTTCGTCGGACAGCGACAGCGCGAGCGCGAAGAACAGCCCGTTCGACATCAGGAAGCCGACCGACGGGCCCAGTTGCGGGAACATCCCGAACCAGCCGCGCTTGCCTTGCGGCGCGTGCTCGGTCGCGAGCAGCGCCGCGCCGCCCCATTCGCCGCCGAGGCCGATCCCCTGGCCGAAGCGCAGCACGCACAGCAGCACCGGCGCGAGCGCGCCGATCGTGTCGTAGCCGGGCACGAAGCCGATCGCGGTGGTGGACACGCCCATGACGAGCAGCGACGCGACGAGCGTCGATTTGCGGCCGATGCGGTCGCCGAAGTGGCCGAACAGGAATGAGCCGATCGGCCGTGCGATGAACGCGATGCCGAACGTGACGAACGCAGAAAGCGCCTGTGCGGTCGCGGAGCCATGCGGAAAGAACACCGGGCCGATGACGAGCGCCGCGGCGGTCGCATACACGTAGAAGTCGTAGAACTCGATCGCGGTGCCGATGAAGCTCGCGAACACGATGCGCCGGTGGCTGATGGCGGCGCCGGCCGAACCGGTTGCGTGTGCAACGGCCGGGGGAGGTGCGGACATGGATGTCTCCGATTTGTCGTTGGGGCGATCGGCTGGGCGTGCGCGCGGGCAGGCGGGTGCCTGCCGGAAGAGCCGCCGAGCGGATGATGCGGTAGCGGTGTGGACGCGCGCGCCGTGGCGCGGACGTCGCCCGCCGGTCGACGATGGAGACGGATAGGTCGCCGCCGCCCGGTGCCGGCATGGTCGGCTCGCATGCCGGGTGCGGCGTACGAACGCGCGCGCGGGAGGATGGCCGCGCGATTGCGGAAAATTATAGCCAGCGCCGCGACATAGCGGCAATCGCGGGCGGGCGCGGGCTTAGGCTCAGTCGAGCGTTTGCGCTTGCGCCGATGCGGTGCTCTGCAACTGGAAGCGGCCGTCGTCGTTGAACAGCCAGCCTTCCATCATCTCGATCCGGCCGTTGCCGTCCAGCAGTTTCGACGGCGGCACCGGCAGCGGGGCCGAGCGGCGCAGCGACGCGAGCGCGAGCGCTTCCGCTTCGCTGTCGCCGTTGCTGCGATAGACGGATGCGTTGACGAGGCGGCCGCCGCGATCGACGGTGAACGCGACGACGACGAGCGAGCGCAGCATCGCCTGCGGCCCGCGCGACACGGCGGACGGATTGTGCTCGGCGACGCACCGCGCGACTTCCACGCGGTACTGCGCGAGATTCCCGCTGCGCGTGATCGACGGGATGGTCACGACCGAGTGCACCGACGGTGGCGGCGTGATCGTGCAGGCGGCAAGCATCATGGCGGCGACCAGCGCGACAACGCGCGGCCGGGCGACGCGAGGGCGGGGAAGAGAGCACATGGGAGGTGCCGGCATGGAGAAGCGCCGGAGGGTGACGATAAAAAAATGATAGACGCCCGTGCACGACCTGATATCGGGAGAAACGCATAAGGCGCGCGCCGCGACGTAGCGATTCGCGGATGACGGCGCGCGGCGGCAGCGATGAATGCGGCGGGCTTGGCTCAGTAGCCGTGCGTCACGAGCGATAGAACGGACAGGTCCGGATGCGTGCCGTCGATGATGCTCTTGCCGATGTGCACGCCTTCCCGAACCGCTTCGTCGACGCTCGCGTAGCTTTCCTCGCCGTCCGCGTGGAACGGCACCGCGTGATCGGGCAGCGCGGGATTCGCGCCAGGATGGCAGACATAGCCGGTGTAGGTGTAACGCGAGTCGCTGCCGGGGGCGAGGCCCGGCACGACGTGGATCTCGAAGCCTTCGTAATCGACGTGATCCGTCGCTGTCGACAGTTCGGTCATGGCGGTCTCCGTGTGCCGCTCGCACGGGTGGCGCGGGCGGCCTCGAGTCGCGGCGGCGGTCGTGTCGCCGTGCTGATCGAATTCTAGGCGATGGCGGCGCGGCCCGTGAGGCCTGCGCGCATGGCCTGCGGCGACGTCGAGCGTGCCGGGTCGCGCGTTACCGCGCGCAGCGCGCGTCCTTGCGCTGCACGACGAGGATCACGGGATACTTCTGGCCATGTTCGAGTTCCACCGGCGCGACGACCGTCAGCGTCGTTGGGTCGGAATCGTCGTACACGCTGACCTGCTCGTTGCGGATATACGTCACGCCGGTGCAGTTAGACGCGCGCCCGTCATCTGACACCTTGCACTGGAGCTCGTTTTCCTTCAGGTAGTTGTACGGCGTCGGGCTCGCGAGATATTCGCGCAGGCCGCGCGGCGAGCCGCCGACGCCCTTCACGTACGCGATCGCGCACGACGGCGTTTGCGCGTCGGCGCCGGAGGCGGAATCGGCGGCCGCCGCGTGCGTGCCGACGGTGGCCAGCAGGGCGACGAGCGACGAGGCGATGAAGGGCTTCATGACGTGGGTTTCCCGTTTCGCGGATCGGAGCGCCGGATTGTAACGGCATCCGGCGGCATGCGTCGGCCGGCGGGGCGTGCATCGCGCGCATCATGCGGCGCAAAAACAAAAACCCCGTCATTCGAGGAATGGACGGGGTTTGGCGAACGCTTGGCGGAAGCGGTGAGATTCGAACTCACGGACAGTTTCCCGTCGCCGGTTTTCAAGACCGGTGCCTTAAACCGCTCGGCCACGCTTCCACACGAGGCGGCATTGTAACCGAAATGCCGCGTCGTTCCGCTTCAGTCGTCGCGCAGGAACAATTCCTGCAGGTCGTTGAGGAAACGCTGGCCGAGCGGCGTTGGCGCGATCTGCGCGAAATCGCGCGTGATCAGCCCGCGCCGCTCCGCTTCCTTGAGTGCCGGCTCGATCGTGCTGATCGGCAGGCCGGTGCGTTCGGCGAAGCTGTGCACGGGGAAACCCTCGACGAGCCGCAGCGTGTTCAGCATGAACTCGAACGGCAGGTCGCGCGGGCCGACTTCACGTTCTTCCTGCACCGGCGTGCCGGCCATCGCCTGTTCGATGAAGGTCGCCGGATGCTTGTAGCGCGCCTGCCGCAGGATCCGGTTCGGGAACGACAGCTTCGTGTGCGCGCCCGCGCCGATCCCGAGATAGTCGCCGAAGCGCCAGTAGTTCAGGTTGTGCTTGCACTGATGATTCGGCTTCGCGTACGCGGACACTTCGTAGCGTCCGTAACCGGCCTCGGCCGTGCGTTCGTGAATCCATTCCTGCATGTCGGCCGATGCGTCATCGTCGGGCACCGCGGGCGGAAACTTCGCGAACATCGTGTTCGGCTCGAGCGTCAGGTGATACAGCGACAGATGCGGCGGCGCGAACGACAGCGCGGTCTCGATGTCGGTCCGGCATTCGTCGAGCGTCTGGTTCGGCAGTGCGAACATCAGGTCGAGGTTGAAGTTGTCGAACGTCTTCGCGGCGATCTCGACGGCCGCGCGCGCCTGCGCGGTGTCGTGAATGCGGCCGAGCGCTTTCAGATGGCCTTCGTTGAAGCTCTGGATGCCGACCGACAGGCGGTTCACGCCGCTCGCGCGAAACTGCGCGAACTTCGCGGCCTCGAACGTGCCCGGGTTCGCCTCGAGCGTGATCTCGGCATCCGCATCGAGCGGCAGCAGCGCGCGCACGTCGGACAGCAGCCGGTCGAGGCCGCCCGCGGACAGCAGGCTCGGCGTGCCGCCGCCGATGAACACCGTATGCACCTGCCGGCCCCAGACGAGCGGCAGCGCCTGCTCGAGATCGGCACGCAGCGCGTCGAGATATTCGGCTTCCGGAAAGCGCTCGCCTTTCCACTCGTGCGAGTTGAAATCGCAGTACGGGCACTTGCGCACGCACCACGGAAAATGCACGTACAGCGCGAGCGGCGGCAGCGACGTGAGCCGCACCTGCCCGGGCGACGTGAACGTCGCGACGACGCGCGCGCCGGTTTCCGCCGCCTGGCTCATGCGGCCTCCGGCTGCGAATTCGTGACGAAGACGATCATGCGGGTTCCTCTGCGAGCCGCGCGAGCAGCGCCTTCAGCGCGAGCGCGCGATGGCTGTGCGTGTTCTTCACGGCCGGCTCGAGTTCGGCCGCCGTCGCGCCGAGCGACGGCAGGTAGAAATACGGGTCGTAGCCGAATCCGTGCTCGCCGCGCGGCGTGTCGACGATCTCGCCCGCCCAGCGACCTTCGGCGAACAGCGGTTCGGGATCGTCCGCGTGGCGCACCAGTGCAAGCACGCAGCAATAGTATGCGCGCCGGTCGCCGACGCCGCGCAGCTGCTCGACGAGGTACGCGTTGTTCGCCGCGTCGCCCGGGGCGCGACCCGCGCGCTGCGCGTAGCGCGCCGAATAGACGCCCGGTGCGCCGCGCAGCGCGCGCACGCACAGACCGGAATCGTCGGCGATCGCCGGCAGGCCGGTGAGCCGCGACGCATGCCGCGCTTTCGTCAGCGCATTCTCGATGAACGTGCCGAACGGCTCTTCCGCCTCGGGCACGGCCAGGTCGCCCTGCGGCACGATCTCGATGCCGACCGTCGAGAACAGCGCGGTGAATTCGCGCAGCTTGCCGGCGTTGTTCGACGCGAGCACGATGCGCGAGAACGGCGCGAGAGTGCGATCGTCAGACATGGCCGGCGCCCAGCACGTCCTTCTGCAACTGCACGAGCTGGCCGATTCCGCTTTGCGCGAGGTCGAGCAGCGCATTCATCTCGGCGCGCGAGAACGGCACGCCTTCGGCGGTGCCCTGGACTTCGACGAAGCCGCCGGCGCCCGTCATCACGACGTTCATGTCGGTGTCGCAGCGCGAGTCTTCCGCGTAGTCGAGGTCGAGCAACGGCACGCCTTCGTACATGCCGACCGAGATCGCGGCGACATGATCGGTGATCGGCGAGCGTGCGAGCTTGCCGGCCGCGATCAGCTTCGACACGGCGTCGTGCGCGGCGACGAACGCGCCGGTGATGCTCGCCGTGCGCGTGCCGCCGTCGGCCTGGATCACGTCGCAGTCGATGTGGATCGTGCGCGGGCCGAGCGCCTCGAGATCGAACACCGCGCGCAGCGCGCGGCCGATCAGGCGCTGAATTTCCTGCGTACGGCCCGTCTGCTTGCCGCGTGCGGCTTCACGGTCGCTGCGCGTGTGCGTCGCACGCGGCAGCATCCCGTATTCGGCCGTCAGCCAGCCCTGGCCGCGATCGCGCAGGAATTCGGGCACGCGTTCGGCGACGCTCGCGGTGCAGATCACCTTGGTGTCACCGAATTCGACCAGGACCGAGCCTTCGGCGTGTTTCGTGTAGTGGCGCGTGAGCGCGACCTTGCGCAGTTCGTCGGCGCGACGGCCGCTCGGGCGGGACAGGGAAGACGTCATGGGGGAATCGTGGACGGGAGAGGAAACCCCAATTTTAGCGCCGAACGGCAGCGTTGCCCGGCGGGATAGGGTGCAAAAATGGGATAATGCGCGCTTCCCGCCCCGCGCCTTGCAATGCGCCGGGCGCCTCGACTTATTTCCGCCCGCAAGGGCACCCAGACGGCGAGACGAACCATGATCTACAGCATGACGGGCTATGCGAGCGCGACGCGCGAACTCGCGACGGCCACCGGCAACGGCGGCACCAGCGTGTCGGTCGAACTGCGCACCGTGAACTCGCGCTTCCTCGACCTGAATTTCCGCATGCCGGACGACGTGCGCGCGTGCGAATCCGCGCTGCGCGAAATGCTGATGAACAAGCTGTCGCGCGGCAAGGTCGACGTGCGCATCAACCTGCAGCGCGGCGAGCAGAGCATCGGCGCGGGCGCGCTGAACCAGTCGGCGCTCGGCCAGCTCGCCGAGCTCGAGCGCTCGGTGCTCGATGCGTTCCCGGGTGTCGGCCGCCTGCGCGCGGGCGAGATCCTGCGCTGGCCCGGCGTGCTCGCCGAGAGCGGCGTGTCGGCGGATGCGATCCGCGAGGCCGTGCTCGCGTGCGGCAAGGAAGCGATCGGCGAGCTCGTCGTCGTGCGTTCGCGCGAAGGCGCGCAGCTGGCGACGATGCTGCTGTCGAACGTCACCGAAATGGAAGCGATCGTCGCGCGCATCACGCCGCTCGTGCCGGAGCTGATCGCGAAGCATCAGCAGAAGATCGTCGAGCGGCTGCAGGAAGCGCTCGGCCTCGCGGCGCCCGAAGGCAGCGCGGCGATCGTCACGCGCGAGGAAGCCGCGGAACGCATTCGTCAGGAAGTGACGATGTACGGCATCCGGATCGACATCGCGGAAGAGCTGTCGCGACTCACCGCGCACCTGAACGAAACGCGTCACGTGATCGAGAAGGGCGGCCGCGTCGGCAAGCGTCTCGACTTCATGATGCAGGAACTGAATCGCGAAGCGAACACGCTCGGCTCGAAGGCGGCGGCGAAGGAACTGGCCGACGCATCGATGGCGCTCAAGCTGTTGATCGAGCAGATGCGCGAGCAAGTGCAAAACCTGGAGTAAAGAGATGAAACAACCCTCACTACGTTTGCTGTCCCTCGACGGGGCGGCGAGTGTTATCGGGGCGGCACGGCGGAGGCTGACATGACCGAATTCACCCGCGACGGCCACGCGTCGCATGCGCTGCACGGCGACGTCTATCCCGGCAACCTGTTCATGGTCATCGCACCGTCGGGCGCCGGCAAGTCGACGCTCGTGAACGCGCTGCTGTCGAAGGACAGCGACATCTGTCTGTCGATTTCGTACACGACCCGCAAGCCGCGCCCGGGCGAGCAGGACGGCCAGCACTACCACTTCACGACCGTCGAGGATTTCCGCGCGCGCCACGCCGCGCACGAATTCCTCGAGAGCGCGGAAGTGCACGGCAACTACTACGGCACGTCGCGCGTCTGGATCGAAGAGCAGATGATGAACGGCCACGACGTGCTGCTCGAGATCGACTGGCAGGGCGCGCAGCAGGTGAAGAAGCAGTTCCGCAACGCGGTCGGCATCTTCATTCTGCCGCCGTCGCTCGATGCGCTCGAGGAGCGCCTGAAGAAGCGCGGGCAGGACGAGCCGAACGTGATCACGCGACGCCTGCTCGCCGCGGGCAGCGAGATGGCGCACGCATCCGAGGCGGAATACGTCGTGATCAACGAGAATTTCGATCGTGCGCTGGCCGAGCTCGAATGCATCGTCACGGCAACGCGCCTGCGCTTTGCTTCGCAGTACGCGCGACACACGGAGCTGTTCATCGAGCTCGGCATCCATCTGCCCCACGCGGAATGACGCGAGGGTAGAGGGACATAAGGTAGAATAAGGACTATATTCAGAAGGAATTACCAACATGGCTCGCATTACTGTCGAAGACTGCCTGAAGCAAATCCCCAACCGCTTCGAACTGGCGCTCGCCGCCACCTACCGCGCGCGGCAGCTCGCGCAAGGCCATACGCCGAAGATCGAAAGCCGCGACAAGCCGACCGTCGTCGCGCTGCGCGAAATCGCTTCCGGTCACGTCGGCGTCGAGATGTTGAAGAAGGTGCCGGTGTAACGCGCATCCGGCCCGTTCCAGCCATGTAATCCACGCGCGCAACGACTCGACCTGGAGGCGAATATGAGCACCACCCCATCGTCCGCCTCCGCGGATTCGACCACCGAAGCCACGGCCCGGTCGCCTGCGCGCCAGTACATCGACGCGGTCCTCGAACAGTCCTTCCGGCATCTGTTCGGGCCGACCGCCACTCCGGAGCAGCCGCGCAAGCACGGCGTCGTTTCGATCGCGAAACTGACGGCCGCGCTTGCCGAGTATCTCCCTCCGGACGAAATCAAAGAGGTCAAGGCGGCGTTCCACTTCAGCGACGAAGCCCACCTCGGTCAATATCGCCAGAGCGGCGAACCCTACATCACCCATCCTGTCGCCGTCGCGGAAATCTGCGCCGGCTGGAAGCTCGACGCGCAAGCCGTGATGGCCGCGTTGCTGCACGACGTGATGGAAGACCAGGGCGTGACCAAGAGCGAGCTGGCCGAACGTTTCGGGCCGAAGGTCGCCGAACTGGTCGACGGCCTGTCGAAGCTCGACAAGATGGAGTTCCGCAGCCGCGAGGAAGCGCAGGCGGAAAACTTCCGCAAGATGCTGCTCGCGATGGCACGCGACGTGCGCGTCATCCTCGTCAAGCTCGCCGACCGTCTGCACAACATGCGCACGCTCGGCGCGGTGCCGATGGAAAAGCGCCGCCGCGTCGCCCGCGAGACGCTCGACATCTATGCGCCGATCGCGCACCGCCTCGGGTTGAACAACACGTATCGCGAGCTGCAGGACATGAGCTTCGCGAATTTCAACCCGCATCGCTACGCGACGCTCGAGAAGGCCGTGAAGGCCGCGCGCGGCAACCGCCGCGAAGTGATCAGCAAGATCCTCGAGTCCGCGCAGCGCGCGATGTCCGACGCGAAGATCGACGCCGAGATCACCGGCCGCGAAAAGACGATCTACAGCATCTACCGCAAGATGCGCGACAAGCAGCTGTCGTTCTCGCAGGTGCTCGACGTGTACGGCTTTCGCGTCGTCGTCGATAGCCCGCTCGACTGCTACACGTGCATCGGCGCGCTGCACGCGCTGTACAAGCCCGTGCCCGGCAAGTTCAAGGACTACATCGCGATCCCGAAGATCAACGGCTATCAGTCGCTGCACACGACGCTCGTCGGCCCGTTCGGCGCGCCGATCGAGTTCCAGGTGCGCACGCGCAAGATGCACGAGATCGCCGAGGCCGGCGTCGCCGCGCACTGGCTGTACAAGAACGGCGGCGCCGATCTGAACGACGTACAGAAGCGCGCGCACCAGTGGCTGAAGTCGCTGCTCGACATCCAGAGCGAAGCCGGCGATTCGAGCGAATTCCTCGAGCACGTGAAGATCGACCTGTTCCCGGATGCGGTCTACGTGTTCACGCCGAAGTCGAAGATCATGGCGCTGCCGCGCGGCGCGACGGCGCTCGATTTCGCGTATTCGATCCACAGCGATCTCGGCAACCAGTGCGTGGCCGTGAAGATCAACAACGAGCTGCTGCCGCTGCGTACCGAGCTGAAGAGCGGCGACATCGTCGAGGTGATCACCGCGCCGTATTCGAAGCCGAACCCCGCTTGGCTCGGTTTCGTGCGCACCGGCAAGGCGCGCTCGGCCATTCGTCACTATCTGAAGACGATGCGCCTGAACGAGTCGGTGCAGCTCGGCGAGCGGCTCGTCGATCAAAGCCTGAAGGGTTACGGGCTTGCGCTGGCCGACGTGGCGCCGGAAGTGTGGGAGAAGCTCGTGCAGTGGACGGGCAACAAGAGCCGCCAGGAAATCTTTGCGGACATCGGCCTCGGCCGCCGCGTCGCCGCGGTGATGGCCAAGCGCATCGAGGTGCTGACGAGCGGCCGCGATGCGGACGACGATCTGCCGAAGTCCGAGCGGCATCCCGCGCACAATGCGCCGCCGGTCGTCATCACCGGCACCGAAGGGATGTCCGTGCAGCTGTCGGCATGCTGCCGGCCGATTCCGGGCGATGCGATCATGGGCTATATCGGCATCGGCCTCGGGATGGCGATTCATACGACAGATTGCCGTGTCGCGCAGCGCATCCATCGCCGCGATCCGGGCCGGTGGATCGACGTCGAGTGGGCGCCGCAGCCGGGCCGCCTGTTCGACGTCGCGGTGAAGGCGCTCGTGAAGAACACGAAGGGCATCTTCGCGCGCGTGGCGGCGGACATCACGTCGGCCGACGCGAACATCGTCCACATCGCCATGGACGAGGATCTGACGCACGAATCGACGGTGCTGCGCTTCGTGATCCAGGTCAGCGATCGCGTGCACCTGGCGAACGTGATGCGGCGCGTGCGGACCAATCCGGATGTAATGCGGATCATGCGCGAGCGCTCGACCGACGACAGCGTGCATGCGCGTCACGACGGCGGCATGCGCATCGAGCGCGAACGGCAGGATTACTGACGCGACGCGTTGTCTGAGCGGGATACGACGGCGGCCATGGGCCGCCGTTTTCATTGGTCACGCAGGCGAGTTGGCGTGGCGGGGTGCGGTGGCGGCCCAGTTCAATTGTCGGGAGGGAGCGGCGATCGCTGCGAAGAAGCGGAGAGGGAGGGGCAAAGAAAAAGGGCCTTCCCGGAGGAAGGCCCTTCTAAGATGGCGCGGCTGGCAGGATTCGAACCCACGACCCCTTGGTTCGTAGCCAAGTACTCTATCCAACTGAGCTACAGCCGCACGCAAAGCGGTACTACTTCAACTGTCGGAACCTTCTGCGATGGGAAGGCCCCCAAAAAGGTGGCGCGGCTGGCAGGATTCGAACCCACGACCCCTTGGTTCGTAGCCAAGTACTCTATCCAACTGAGCTACAGCCGCACGCAAAAACAAAATACTATTACTTTGAACTGAAAGGGCCTTCGGTTCGGAAGGCCCTCGAAAAAAGTGGCGCGGCTGGCAGGATTCGAACCCACGACCCCTTGGTTCGTAGCCAAGTACTCTATCCAACTGAGCTACAGCCGCACGCAGAAGCGGAAGTATAGCAGAGTCGTATAAAAAGGGAAGCCTTCTTCGCAAAATATGTCGCACGATCTTGCGTGGCCGCGTTCGTGTACCCTTGAAGCATCGATCATCCAGGTTTTGAATCCGCATCATGAACAAGGCGTTTGTCAAAGAGTCGGACGGTGACGACGACGATCTCGACCCGAGTCAGCCCGCGATCCCGGCGGGCACCAAGAACTACATCACGCCGGCCGGCCACAAGCGGCTCAGGGACGAGCTCCTGAACCTGATCGACGTCGAGCGTCCCGAGGTCGTGCGCCTCGTGTCGTGGGCCGCGTCGAACGGCGACCGCTCGGAGAACGGCGACTATATCTACGGCAAGCGGCGGCTGCGCGAGATCGACCGCCGGATTCGCTTCCTGACGAAGCGGCTCGATCTCGCCGAAGTCGTCGATGCGAGCCGGCAGGAGAACGTCGACCAGGTGTTCTTCGGCGCGACTGTCGACTACGCGACGCCGGACGGCGAGGATCACACCATCACGATCGTCGGGATCGACGAGGTCGATCTCGATCACGGTTGCGTCAGCTGGATCTCGCCGGTCGCGCGGGCGCTCATCAAGGCGAAGATCGGCGATACCGTCACGCTGATGACGCCGGCCGGTCCGCAGCCGATCGACGTGCTCGACGTTCGCTATCCGGCACCGGGCAACGCGTGAAGCGGCGCATCCGCGAAGCGCCGCGCTGAAACGAACAAGCGCCCCGGGTGGGGCGCTTCGTCATGACGGTCTTGGCCGCACGGCCTACGCCGATCGTATCGCTCAGAAGCGGTGGCGCATGCCGGCCGTGACGGCGATCTGCTTGTTCGTCGACGACGCGGCGCCGAGTCCGTTGATGTTCGCGCCGATCGCCAGCCCACTGGCATTGACCCGCTGGTATTCGCTCTGCAAGTACAGGTCGGTGCGCTTCGACAGCGCATAGTCGGCCTGCAGGTTGAACTGGTGCCAGCTCGGCGTCTGGCCGTCGAGACGACTGTCGGTGTACGTGTACGAGCCGGCGAGCGAGAACGCCGGCGTCAGCGCGTAGCGGCCGTTCACCTCGTAATTGTTGAAGCGCGTGCCTCCGGCGAGCGGGATGCCGGTCGACACGCCGGACTGCCCGGCGCTGATCCCGGCCGAATTGGTCAGGCGTGTCTGCGTGAACACGAAGCCGGCCGTCGCGGGCCCGAACGTGTAGTTCAGGCCTGCGCCCCACGTGCGCTGCCGGCTGGCCGCGAAGGTCCAGTCGCCGGCCACCGCGCCGGGGTCGCTGGCTGCGAGCGCCAGCGCGTTGATGTTGTTGTTGAGCTGCAGGTACGCTGCCGCGACGTTGAAGCCCATGTAGCTGTACGACGCGCCGACGCTGTACGCGCGATTGTTCGCGAAACCGGTGGAATTCGAGAAGCCGTACAGCCCGCCGAACTTCAGGCCGCCGTAGTTCGCGCTCTGGTACTTGACCGAGTTGTTGATCCGGAACGAGTTGTTCAGGTTGTCGTTGTCGAACGGGTGCGCGAACTGCGTGCCGCCGTACTGGGTGCCGGTCAGCGACAGCGGGCCGAGGTAATCGACGACGCTGTCGTACTGGCGGCCGAGCGTGAGCGAGCCGAAGCTGTTGTGCGCGAGCCCGACGAACGCCTGTCGACCGAACTCGCGACCGTTCTGCTTCAGTGAACCGTTGTTGATGCCGAAGCCGTTTTCCAGCGTGAAGATCGCCTTCAGGCCGCCGCCGAGATCCTCGGTGCCGCGCAGGCCCCAGCGACTGCCGTTGATCGAGCCGCTCGTTTCCTGCCACGCGCTGTGACCGTGCTGGTTGTTCGTGTAGGTGATGCCTGCATCGATCAGGCCGTACAACGTGACGCTGCTTTGCGCATGGGCGGCGCTGGCAGCCACGCCCGCCAATGCGGCGACGATCAGGGTCTTTTTCATGATCTGTCTCCAAACAGGAGGATGTCGATCGAACCTGCTGTGGGCATCGGCGGCGTCACCGGTCGGCGACGCCGTGCGCGTGGGCGCGGCACCCTCGTCGGAAAACCATTTGCAGTGTACGGAGCGGCCTCGGCGCGGAGGAAAACCGCTTCCTGCAATACTGTATTTTGAATCGCGCAAAAATGGGTGCATGCGCGGAGAGCCGCGTCCAGCAAGACCTTGCTGCGGCGCAGCGGGCGGAAATACTACTCAGGACTGCGTACCAGGCGTTGCGCGAGCGCGACAGGCCTTCAGTGGCAGACGAGGGTAGGCCTAGCGCGATTATTGACACATCGGCAATAGAGGTTTGTGTGGAGCATGGATAATGAAAGGATGTTCTCTCGCTATACTGCGATCTCTGCTTTCCGAAGCAGACTTTTTCGTTGACGGAAAAGATCTCCAAACCTTTGTCGGCGCGACTTCCCAGTCGCGCTTTTTTTTTGCCCGGTCTTCCCGATCCCTGCTGGCCTTACTGCATGTACGAGCGTCGCTTGCGCTTGGCAGCCGGCGGGGGAGCCTCGGCTTCGGCCTGCGGCGGCGTATAAGTCCAGTCTTCCATCACGTAGTGACGAGCGTCCAGCGGCGACGCCAGCAGGTTCTGCCAATGATCGCCATGCCAGTTCGGATCGAACTCGGTATCGCACGGCGCTTCACGAGGCTCGGCCAGCGCGCGGGACTTGCGGCGTGCGCGTGCGAGCCGGCTCGCGAAGCGCTTGATTCCATCCAGCCACATGACCCTTCTCCTTCCATTGCTTGGCACCAGCATCGCAACGTCCCCCGCTTTTCGCAACCCGAAAAAACCCGAGGATTTTACCGACCCGTTTTTTCTCGGTAGGTTTTTCACTGTATTGATTATTGGGGATCTGATCCCGGTAATATTGACAGGTTTTTGATGCGAATCAATTAATAAAAGAGGATGGTGTACCGATTCCAGTGGTATTGACGTCTTTTTGATAAAGAACGGCTCAAAAATTTTCTTGACGCACCCGGATTGTCCAATTTATAAAGTGAGCACTCCGTCCCCGGGCGGAGCGCTGGGGGTGGGTATCGGCGCGCCGTTGCGGGATTTCGGGAGGCGGCTATATCAGTAGCTTTTTTGATCTAAACGAGTGGGGAAGAAAGGTATGGATACCGGTATCGTAAAATGGTTTAACGATGCTAAAGGTTTCGGCTTTATTACGTCAGACAATGGCGGCGAAGATTTGTTTGCGCACTTTTCCGAAATCCGGATGGACGGCTTCAAAACGCTGAAGGAAAACCAGCGCGTTTCCTTTGAGGTGAAACTCGGGCCGAAAGGCAAGCAGGCAGCGAATATCCAGGCGGTCTGACGCGCCACGCACTGCCGATCACGTCCGGCCCCCGCATCGCGGGGGCTTTTTGTTTTTTGGGGCATGAAAACCGGCCGCCGGCGAATCGTTTCCGGTTCGGACTGGTCCTGAACGTGCATGCCGGTGCATACTCACGAAAGCACCGTTTCCCTGCATTTTTCATGTCCGATTCCTGTCCGTCCGATCCCGCCTGCGAGCAGCCGCTTGTCTTCGTCGACCTTGAAACCACCGGCGGCTCGTCCGCCGAGCACCGCATCACCGAAATCGGCGTGGTCGAAATCGGCCCGCTCGGTGTGTCGACGTGGACGACGCTGGTCAACCCCGGACAGTCGATTCCGCCGTTCATCCAGCAACTGACCGGCATTTCGGACGACATGGTGCGCGACGCGCCGTCGTTCGCGTCGCTCGCGCCCACGCTGTTCGAGCGGCTCGACGGCAAGCTGTTCGTCGCGCACAACGCGAGCTTCGACCGCGGCTTCCTGCGCGCGGAATTCGAACGTGCCGGCATCGCGTTCAATCCGGACGTGCTGTGTACGGTGCGGCTGTCGCGCGCGCTGTTTCCCCGCGAGGCGCGGCACGGTCTCGATGCGCTGATCGAGCGGCATGGCCTCGTTCCCGCGGCCCGCCACCGGGCGCTCGCGGATGCCGATCTCCTTTGGCAGTTCTGGCGGCAGTTGCACGAGATCGTGCCGCTCGAGCGTCTGCGCGACCAGATTGCGCGTACGACGCGCCACTTCCGTCTCGCGGGCGGCATGACCGAAGCGTGGCTTGATACCGCGCCCGCCGGATGCGGTGTGTACGCGCTGTTCGGGGAGGGCGACGAAGCCCTTTACGTCGGGCGCAGTGTGCGGGTGCGGCAGCGCTTGCGCGCGTTGCTGACCGGCGAGCGGCGCTCGTCGAAGGAAATGCGGCTCGCGCAGCAGGTGCGGCGAGTCGAATGGCGGGAGACCGGCAACGAGCTGGGCGCGATGCTCGCCGAAGCGCAGTGGATCGCCCGCCTGCGTCCGTCGCACAACCGGCGTCCCGCAGCCGACAAAGCCCGTGCGGGCAATGCGGGCTGGCCGTTCGACGGCGCGGTCGCATTCGAAGCCGGCGACGAGCGCCGCCTGTTTCACGTGATCGACGGGTGGCGCTATCTCGGGGCGGCCGAATCACTCGACGCGGCCCTGCGGCTCGCGGCCGACGGCCTGGACGGTGCGTACGAACCCCATACCCATCGCCTGCTGCAGACTCATCTCGCGCGCGGCCTGCAACTGATTCCGCTCGCGGCGCTCACGCCTGCCGACTGAGCGCCGCGTGCCGCCGCACGCGGCGGCCGCGCGTCGTCAGCCGATCGCGCTGGCGCCGCCGGCCGAGCACACGTGCGACAGCGCGGTATCGAGCGCCTGCGAGCGGCTCGCGTCGTAGCGGGTGAGCGTCTTCCAGTTCGCGATGCTGCGGGCCAGCCGCGCCTGGCAATCGGGCGCGTCGCGCAGCGGCGCGATTCGTCCGAGGCCGGCCAGCATCTTTTGCGTGAGCTGGTCGAGCGCCGGCCGCGTGCTGGTCGCGAGGTCGGGCGGCGTGCCTTCGGGCGGCCGCGTCGCGCGCCAGGTGGCAAAGAGCGCGTTCTGCACGTCCTTGCTCGTGGCGATCTGATCCTCGAAGAACGTACGCGCGAACGCCGGATCCAGGCCCGATTGGGCGGCGCGCTTCTCCACCGATGCGAGCAGTTCCGCTTCGCGCGGCTGGTCCTCGATCGCCTTGTGGTTCGCCCATTTCCAGCGTGCGACGGGTTCGGCAAGCGCGATCCGCTGCGACGCGAGCGCGACGAGGTTGGTGAGCGCGGTGTCGTCGCCGTCGGCGCGCGCGACAAGCGGTGACGAAAGAAGGGCGACGCCGAGCGCGGCGACAGCGACGCTGGCACGAATGGCTTGTTTCATCGGAACGATCGGGAGAGCCGGGCGGGCCGGGGGTGGAAAACCAGAAGGATAGACGAAGACAGTCGCGCGGCGAAACGACGCGACAGAAGAATCAGCGGACGCGCTGACCCGGCACCGTCAGGCCGTTGCAGCCCGGGTGCGAAGCGATCTGCGCCGAAAACGCAGCGATGAACCGCATGGTCTCGATCGACACGCGGCGGTTACAGAACCGGACGCAGGTTCACTTCGGCGAGTACAGCTTGTGCTGCTCGTCGAAGAATGCCCGGACGTGATCGGGCAATTCGGCGAGGAATTCCACGCCGACGGGTTCCGGATCCGGGCTCATCACTTGCTCGGGCGGGGGCATGCGAGTTGGTCTTTCGTCCATGGTCGTTTCTCCAGCAGGTCCAATAATTATCAACCTCGCGCTTGGATTTGTGCCAGCGGCGAATCGTTAGATTTTGTCTCTGTTGTATTAACGGCACATGCGCTGCGGCGCGCGTGCGATGCCGGCTATTGCATCCGGCTCAATCGGCAACCGGCGGGTGCTTGCTATACTTGCGCGCACTTTTTCCTGGACCGCGATGAAACGGACGACGCGATGGATCGGCCTCGTATGGCTGGCGCTGGTACTGAACGTACTGTCGCCCGTCATCGGCTACGCGCGCGTCGCGTCGAGCGGTTCCGGCGAGCTCACGCTCGAGCTGTGCAGCGCGGCAGGCGCGCGTCAGGTCACCCTCGCGCAGTCCGGCGACGATCGCGGCGCAGCGTCGTTCGACCATGCCGGCGTGCCGCACTGCGTGTACTGTCCCGGCTTCGCGTCGAACGTCGCGCTCGGCGCGAGCCTGCCCGCGTTGCCGGGTTTCGTGCGCGCGTTCGCGTACCGGGCGGCCGCCCCGGCCGTTCCCGATTTTCCCCGCAAGGGCATCCGCCTCGCGCAGCCGCGCGGTCCGCCTGAAAACGTCCCGGTCTGATTGATATCGTTCGCGCGCCCCGGTGGCGCGCGTGCCGCCCGCGGCCCGATCCGCGCGCCGCGCCGTAGGCGCGCGGCGCGTCGGCGCGCGTGCGGCGGCTCCCGGTCACGTTTTCAGGAATTCATCCATGTCGTTCACCTTCGCCGCGCGGCCGTCGCGCGGTCGGCTCGCGCTCGCGTGCGCGGCCGCTTTTGCGTTGCCTGCCGCACAGGCGGCTGCGATCGATGGCGCGTCCGCCGAGCCGGCGCCCGGCGGCTCGGGCAACCCGGCCGGCCGCGCCGCATCGGTTGCCGCGGTCGTGCCCGCGCCGCCGGGCGACACGCTGACCGAGGTCAGCGTCGCCGCCCGGCGGCAACCCGTCGATCCGGATACGCCGGCCGTCGTCGAGTCGATCACGCGCGAGCAGATCGACGCGCACACCAACGTCACGACCGAGGACGCGCTGAAGTACGCGCCGAACCTGATGGTTCGCAAGCGCTATATCGGCGACCGCAACAGCGTGTTCGCCGGCCGCGACTTCAACGAACTGCAGAGTGCGCGCGGGCTCGTGTATGCCGATGGCCTGCTGCTGTCGAACCTGCTCGGCTCGAGCTATGCGTACCCGCCGCGCTGGTCGCTGATCGCGCCCAACGATATCGAGCGCGTCGACGTGCTGTATGGCCCCTTTTCTGCGCTGTACCCCGGCAACGCGATCGGCTCGACCGTGCTGCTGACCACGCGGCGGCCCGACAAACTCGAGGCGTCGCTGTCGACGCAGTTCTTCACGCAGCGCTATCACGACGGCTACGGGCTGGCGGACAGCTTCGGCGGCAACCACCAGACCGCGCGGATCGCGAACCGGATCGGCAAATTCTGGTTCTCGCTGTCGCTCGACCGGCTGGAGAACGACGGTCAGCCGATGCAGTATGCAAGCCCCAATTCCACGTACAACCCGAAGCTCGGCGCCGCGGTGCCCGTCACAGGCGCGGCCACCGACATCGGACCCAACGGCAAGCCGCGCACGATCGTCGGTGCGCAGAACATCGAGCGTACCGAGCAGCTCAACGAGACGGTCCGGATGGGCTATGCGTTCACGGACCGCGTCGACGCGACGCTGACGCTGGGGCACTGGGAGAACCATTACCGGCAGCACGGCGAAACCTTCCTGCGCGACGCAGCCGGCAATCCCGTCTACGGCGGCAACGTGTCGATCGGCGGCCGGAACGTGACCGTCGCGCCGAGCGCGTTCGCGCCGCAGCGCGGCGACCAGGAGAACTGGCTGTACGCGCTCGGCCTGAACGGCCGGCTCGATTCGGGCTGGCGGCTGTCGGGCGTGGTGTCCGCCTACGACGTGTCGCGCGACGTGCTGCGCGCGGCATCGACCGCGCAGGGCGGGGCGGGCACGCTGTTCCTGGGCGACGGCACGGGCTGGCGCACGCTCGACCTGAAGGCCGAGGCGCCGGAAGTGAAGGGCCACACGTTCACGTTCGGCTATCACTACGACAACTATTTCCTGCGCAACGTCACGTACAACACGGCCGACTGGCTGGCCGGGCCGACTACCTCGCTCGCGAGCGTCTACCAGGGCGACACGCGCACGCAGGCGCTGTTCGCACAGGACGCGTGGCGCTTCGCGCCCGGCTGGCTCGCGACCCTCGGCCTGCGCTACGAGCGCTGGGATGCATACGGCGGCGCGCTGGGCAACGCGGGCGGCACGGTCGGTTACGCGGACCGCGGCGCGAATGCGCTGTCGCCGAAAGTCGCGCTGCAGTGGGACGCGACGGACGTCTGGCGTTTCCGGGTGTCGTTCGCGACGGGCACGCGCTTCCCGACGGTCGGCGAGCTGTTCCAGGGCACGATCTCGAACAACGCGATCGTCAACAACAACCCGAGCCTGCGGCCGGAAAAGGCGATCGACTGGGACTTCACGGCCGAGCGTGACGTGGGCGTCGGCATCGTGCGCGCGAGCGTGTTCCAGAGCGACCTGCGCGATTCGATCTACAGCCAGACGACGGTGTCGGGCGCGTCGACCGTCACCAACATCTCGAACGTCGATCGCGTGCGCGTGCGCGGCGTCGAACTCGGATTCAGCGGCCGCAACGTCGGGCTGCGCGGGCTCGACATCGACGCGAACGTGTCGGCGAGCAATGCGCAGATCCTGGCCGACACCGCGAATCCCGCATACGTCGGCTCGCGCTTTCCGCGCATCCCGCGCATGCGCGCGAACCTGCTCGCGTCGTACCGCTTCGACGAGCACTGGCTCGCGAGCGTCGGCGTCCGGTACTCCGGTCGCCAGTTCAACACGCTCGACAACAGCGACGTGAATCCGGACGTGTACGGCGGCACGAGCACCTTCACGGTCGTCGACCTGAAGGCGCGCTACCGGTTCGACCGTCACTGGACCGCATCGGTCGGCATCGACAACCTGACGGACCGCCGCTACTACGTGTTCCACCCGTATCCGGGCCGCACTTTCTTTGGAGAACTGAAATGGTCGCTGTGAAATCGTTCGCGGCAGGCTGCGCGCTTTGGCTCGCGGCGCTGTCGCCCGCCGGCGCGCACGACGCACCGAAAACCGCCGATCCGCATGCCGCGCACATGAGCATGCAGGCTGCGCCGGCGCAACAGAAGCAGCCGCTCGCGACCGGCGCCGCGTTCGACGCGCGGCACCGGCTGTGGGTCGCATGGGTGGAAGGCGCGCACGTCGTCGTCGCGCACTCGGACGACGCGGGCCGCACGCTGTCCGCGCCCGTGACCGTCAACGCGATGCCCGAGCCGATCTACACGAGCGCGGAGAATCGGCCAAAGATCGCGACGAGCCCCGACGGCCGTGCGGTGTACGTGTCGTGGTCGATGCCGCTCGATGCGCCGTACACCGGCATGGTGCGCTTCTCGCGCTCGCTTGACGGCGGGGCGACCTGGAGCATGCCCGTCACCGTGCATCGCGACCGGCAGCCGATCACGCATCGCTTCGACATGATGGCCGTCGATCCGGCCGGCAACATCGCGATCGCGTGGATCGACAAGCGCGATCTCGTCGCGGCCAAGGCGGCGGGGCACGCGTACGAGGGCGCGGCCGTGTACTACGCGGTGTCGCGCGACGGCGGCGCGTCGTTCGAGCCCGAGCGCAAGGTGACCGACCATACGTGCGAATGCTGCCGCATCGCGATGGCGATCGATCCGGCCGGACACATCGAAGGCGTGTGGCGCAACGTGTTCCCCGGACAGATCCGCGACCATGCGCTCGCGGTGCTGCCCGTGTCGGCGTCGGAGCCCGTCGTGCCGGTGCGCGCGACGTTCTCGAACTGGCATGTCGAGGCCTGCCCCGAGCACGGGCCGGCGCTTGCGATCACGCCCGACGGTACGCGTCATATCGCGTGGTTCGGCGTCGTCGATGGCCGCGCTGACGTGTTCTACTCGCGCATCGGCGCCGACGGCCAGCCGCGCGGCACGCCGTGGGCATTCGGCGCGAATCCGGCGGTGCCGGCCGAGCAGGCATCGCATGCGGCGCTCGTCGCGCACGGCGACGTCGTCTGGCTCGCGTGGAAGGCGTTCGACGGCGACACGATGCAGATCAAGCTGCGCCGCTCCGACGATCGCGGCGAGCACTGGTCGGCGCCCCGCGTGATCGCGTCGACGTCGGGCGCGAGCGACAATCCGCAACTGCTCGACGACGCGGGGCGCATCTACCTGTCGTGGCGTACGCGTAACGACGGCTACCGGCTGATTCCCGTGGAGGGCGCGCAATGAAACGGCTGATGGTGTTGATCGGCGCCGTGCTCGCGAGCCTGCCGGCGTGGGCCGGCGAGCTGCAACCGCTGCGCGCGGCCGAGGTCGCGAAGTTGTATGCGACGGCGCACGAACGGCCGCTCGCGGTCGAGATCTGGTCGCTCGATTGCGGATACTGCCGCGAGAACGCCGCGCATCTCGTCGCGTGGCAGCGCCGGCATCCGGATGTGCAGCTCGCGATGGTCGCGATGGACGCTTATGACGACAACGGCGCTGCGATCGCCCAGGCGCTCGCGCAAATGAACCTGCCGCCGCAGGTCGCGCAGTATGCGAACGCGGAGCCGATGCCCGAGCGTCTGCGGGCGGCGCTCGATGCGGGATGGCGGGGAGAAATGCCGCGTACCGTGTGGATCGGTCGCGATGGCGCACGCGAAGCGCGCAGCGGATTGCTGACGACCGACGTGCTCGACGGCTGGTTGCAGCGCGGCAAGCGCCGCTGAAACGGCAGGCGGCGCGCGGGATGTCGCGCGCCGCTTCGATGCGAAAACGAACGAGCGCGCGCCCGAAGGCGCGCGAGAAGATCGTCAGGCCGCGCGCCTGAATAGCCGGATCACGAACAGCAGGATCACGGCGCCGATGACAGCGACGATCACCGAGCCGATGAATCCGCTGCCGATGCCGATACCGAGCATCGTGGCCAGCCAGCCGCCGATCACCGCGCCGACGATACCGACGATGATGTCGACGATCAGGCCGAACCCGCCGCCCTTGACGAGCAGGCCTGCCAGCCAGCCGGCGATCGCGCCGATGATGAGCCACATAATCAAGCCATGAGTCATGGTGATCCTCTCCTTGTATTGAGTCGAAATGACCGGACGTCGGCTGTTTCGCCGCAAGCTGCAGGAAGGCGGCATGCGACCCGCCGCGCCGCCCACGCAATGTAACGCGATAGACGGGTCGGAATCGTTAAGTAATGTTATGCACCCTTAACGGGTTTTTCCAGGGGATTCGTCTGCCTACGGCGCGACGGGTGCGCAAACGATGCGCGGCGAAATGAATTCGTAAGGAGTGGCGATGTCTGCCCGGCGGCGTGTCCTGCGTCATTGTCCGCAGGCTGGCGCCGGTGCGCCCGTATCGGGCAGGCCGTCGCCGGCATCTGCAATCAGGCGGGTGACGGTCGCCGTATCGCCGATCGTCTCGATCGCCAGCAGCGCGAAGCGGGCGAGAAAGAGCGGGGCGTCGGTTTCGCCGATGCGGGTCATCGCGCGGCACAGGTCGGTGTAGAGGATGTCGCGTTCGGTGTCGGTCATGGTCATCATGCGTTCTCCTGAAGATCGGCTGACGTGCGCGGATGAAGCGCACGCTCGAGTGCTGCGCTCAGGTCGGCGGGGCGTGCGTCGTGCCAGCGGCCGAGCACGTGTCCGTCCGGACGCACGAGGTAGACGGTGCCGTCGCGTGCACCGTACAGCTCGAACAGCCGGTCGTCCGCATCGTAGCCGTCGCATCCCGGATGTTGCGGCGGCGCATGCCGCGCGAGCGTCACCAGCGCGAACGGTATGCGGGCGTCGTGCAGGTGGCGCTCGAGTTCGGTGAACGACGGATCGGGTGCGCCATCGCGCGTGAAGCGCAACGCCGTGAAGCATGGGCCGACGAGATCGGTCAGATGGCCGCGGCGTGCGCTGCCGGCGTTGCCGATGACGCGCGACGCCGCCTGCAGCATCAACGGACATTCCGCGAGCACCGTGCCGGGCGCTGGTCCGGCCGAAAACGCATCGCGCTCGTCCGCGTTGAGCGGCGACGCCGTGTAGGCGATGGCCGTCGTCTGGCGCGGATTGATTAGCGAACGCAACGCCGGATGCCGCACAGCAAGTGTCAGCACGGCCTTGCGCATCAGATCGAACGCGAACGACGGCGGCGCCATGAACTCGGTGCTCTTGGTGCCGTAGCGCAGGTTCTCGTGCGTCGCGAACACCCGCTCGTCCGAATAGCTGTCGAGCAGAGTGTCCGACGCGAGGCCGCGAATCACGTACGCCAGTTTCCACGCGACATTGTCGGCGTCGTCGATGCCCGAATTCGCGCCGCGCACGCCGAAGATCGGCACGAGGTGCGCGGCGTCGCCGCAGAACAGCACGCGGCCGTGCCGGTAGCGTTCGAGCGTCAGTGCGTTCGCCTTGTAGATCGTGATCCAGATCGGCGACCACGCGCCGCGTTCACCCATCATGTCGAGCAGGTTCTGCACGCGCGGGATCACGTTGTCAGGCTTCACGGCCGCTTCGGGATCCTCATCGTCGCGCAGCTGGTAGTCGATCCGCCACACGTTGTCGGGCTGCTTGTGGACGAGCACCGTCGAGCCGGGGTTCGACGGCGGGTCGAAATACGCGAGCCGTTCGGTCGGCCGGTCGCTGTCGAGCGCGATGTCGACGATCACGTAGCGGCCTTCGTAGCTTGTGCCCTGAAGCGACAGGCCGAGCGCCTCGCGCATCGTGCTGCGCCCGCCGTCGCTCGCGACGATCCAGTCGGCATCGAGCGCGTAGCCGCCGAGCGGCGTTTCGATGTCGACGCGCACGCCGTCCGGGTAGCGCGTGACGCCCGCGACCTTCGCCTGCCAGCGGATCTCGATGAGCTCGGGGCGGCGCAGCGCGGCATCGAGCAGAAACTGTTCGATGTGATACTGCGCGAGGTTCACCATCGGCGGCAGCTTCTGGTTCTCGTCCTGCGGCATCGTGAAATGCAGCACTTCGTCGCGACGATGGAAGCTGCGCCCGCCGCTCCACGGCAGTCCGACGCGCAGGAAGTCGTCGAGCGCGCCGAGCCGCTCGATGATCTCGAGGCTGCGTCGCGAGATGCAGATCGCGCGGCTGCCGTGACAGACCGAGTCGTCGGCTTCGAGCAGCACGCTGCGGATGCCGTGGTTGGCGAGGCCGAGTGCGACGGCGAGGCCCACCGGCCCGCCGCCGACGATCGCGACGCGGTGCCGCTGCGTGTCGACACCGTCGCTGCAGGCCGGCAGGTGCGCCGCATGACGCGCGGCGACGAACGGATATGGCTTGAATTCGATGCCCATCGGTGGCTTCCAGGTTGCAGTGATCGGACGCACGCGCGCGATGACGTGACGCGTGCGGCGGGTCGATGCAGTATGGAAGCCGCGCCGGTCACCGCTGTCCCCATTCCGGGTACGGCGAACGGCTGGCGGCGGGTCGGGATTTACCCCGACGCGTTCAGGATCGGCGCGCGCCGTTCACGGTTGCAGGCACAGCGCAAACAGCTGGCGCTGGCTCGAGATGCCGAGACGCCGGTACGCGCGCTTCTGGTAGGTGACGACGCTCGACGCCTTCACGCCGATCGTGTCGCCGATTTCCCGCGCGCTCAGGCCTTCGAGCACACCGCGCAGCACGTCGAGTTTGCGCTTGGACAACGCCGGACAGGCGCCGCGCAGCCGCGCGAGCATCAGTTGCGGGATGCCGATCTGCGTCGAGCCCGCGAGCGCGTAGTGATGTTGCGCCGCCTGCGCGATCAGCGGCGCGAGCGTTTCGATGGCTGCGATCTCGCGCGACTGGAATGCGCCGCTGCGATGCGCGCGATACAGGTTGATCGACAACCAGGTCGAGTCGTTCGGCTGCATCAGCAGCGCGAGGCGATCGGATACGTCGGGGCCGCGATAGCAGGCCGCGCGATACGCGTCGTGACCGATCTCGTCGCCGGCCTGCTGATGCAGCAGCACGTCGCGGTGGTGCGGGCCGCGACCGGCGGCCGAGACGATCGTCTGGTTGCCGTCGAGCGCATAGAAGTGTCGCGCGTAGGTGTCGGCGACATCGCGCAGGTAGCGGCCGCCGCGATGATCGGCGACCGACACGGTGCGCGGCCGGTTGCCGAACTCGTACGCGAAGATCGTGCACTGCGTGACGGACAGCCCATCGTCGAACAGCTTCAGGATTTCGGCGGCGAACGCGTTCGGCTCGCTGCCGCCGATCGCGGCGACGAGACCGGTCGCGCGGGACACGTCCAGTTGCCCGCTGAGGTTCGCTCGCTCGAGACGCCAGGTGCGCATGATGCAGGGGAGGGCAGGGGAACCCGACGATTGTAATCGGCGGTACGCGACGCGGGAGTCGGGGGATGCCCGCAAGCGGAAATGACGGGGCGCGCGATTTCGTGAATCGGAAAACGCGGCTGAAAAAGAGAAAAGGCCTGACAAGCGATGCTTGTCAGGCCTTTATGTCTTGGTGCCGGAGATAGGAGTCGAACCTACGACCTTCGCATTACGAATGCGCTGCTCTACCAACTGAGCTACACCGGCAGCAGAGAAATGAAATTATATGGTCAAATCCGAGATCTTGGCAATAGGTTTTGCGAAATTTTTTCAGCTTGCTGCCGCTGCTTCACGAAACCATCGATCCGGCGGACTTCCCGCTTTCACTTCACTGCGACGCAGCCTGTCAGGGCCACATCGCGAAGGCGCGATTGTACTGACGTCTCGCCCCTTCGTCCAGTGCTGCGGGGCAAATTTATTTGCCTTCGCCTTCGGCGTGATAGCTGGTCACGCGCTCGACTTCGTTCTTCGAACCGAGGAAGACCGGCACGCGCTGGTGCAGGCCGGTCGGCTGCACTTCCATGATGCGCTGCGTGCCCGTCGTCGCGGCGCCGCCCGCCTGTTCGACGATGAACGACATCGGGTTCGCTTCATACATCAGGCGCAGCTTGCCCGGGCGATCGGGCGTGCGCTTGTCGGCCGGGTACATGAAGATGCCGCCGCGGTTCAGGATCCGGTGCACGTCGGCCACCATCGACGCGATCCAGCGCATGTTGAAGTTGTCGCCACGCGGGCCGTCCTTGCCGGCGTTCAGTTCGTCGACATAGCGCTGGACCGGCTCGTACCAGTGGCGCGCGTTCGACGCGTTGATCGCGTATTCGCGCGTATCGGCCGGGATCTGCATGTTGCTTTGCGTGAGCACCCACGAACCGACTTCGCGGTCGAGCGTGAAGCAGTTGACGCCGTTGCCGGTCGTCAGCACGAACACCGTTTGCGGGCCGTACACCGCGTAGCCGGCCGCGACCTGCTCCGTACCGGGCTGCAGGAACGATTCCTCGGTGGCCTGCTTGCCGTCCGGGCAGCGCAGCACCGAGAAGATCGTGCCGATCGACACGTTCACGTCGATGTTCGACGAGCCGTCGAGCGGATCGAACACGAGCAGGTATTCGCCGCGCGGATAGTTCGCGGGGATCGGGAAAAACGTTTCCATCTCCTCCGACGCCATCGCGGCGAGGTTGCCGCCCCATTCGTTCGCGTCGAGCAGGATCTCGTTCGACAGGATGTCGAGCTTTTTCTGCACTTCGCCCTGCACGTTCTCGCTGCCGGCGGTGCCGAGCGCTTCGCCGAGCGCGCCCTTCGACACGTTGTAGCTGATCGCCTTGCACGCGCGTGCGACGACTTCGATCAGCAGGCGCAGGTCGGCGGGGAGGTTGTTGGTCTCGCGTTGCTGTTCGATCAGGAACTTCGACAGCGTGGTGCGACGGGCAATGGACATGACTGACTCCGAAAGGCCAAAGAATCCTTGAATGCCCGCAATTTTACCCGCCGCGCCTCCCGCGCCGCCGGCTTTTTTCGTCCGGTTACATGGCCGGGCGGCCGGTACGGCCGGGTTCCGGCGTGCGCGGCGCGGCGGACCGGTGCCTGCGACGGCGCCACTGCCAGCGGTCGAACGTGCTCTCCGGCTCCGACCCCGCGAACCTTCAGCCGATTAAAAAGCCGGCGCCGCAACGGAGCGGCGCCGGCTTCTGCACGCGGGAACGCGACGCGAACCGCGTACGTGCCGTTACGCGAGCGCCTTCTCGACGATCTCGCGCACGTCGCGCGATTTCGCGCCGGCCGCGACCTGCTCGAGCGCTTCGCGCATCCGGTCGCGCAGCGCCGGCGTGAAGCGGCGCCACAGTTCGAGCGAGCGGGCGAGGCGCGCGGCGACTTGCGGGTTGATCGCGTCGAGCGCGAGCACCTGCTCGGCCCAGAACGCGTAGCCCGAACCGTCCGCCGCGTGGAATTGCGCCGGGTTCGCCGCGCAGAAGCTGAAGATCAGCGAGCGTGCGCGGTTCGGGTTCTTCAGGTTGAACGCGGGGTGGGCCATCAGCTTGCGGACTTTCGCGAGCGTCGGCTGGGCGGCCGTGCCGCGTTGCGCGGCCTGCATCGCGAACCACTTGTCGATCACGAGCGCTTCCTTCTCGAAGCGACGGTAGAAGTCGTCGAGCGCATGCGTGGCCGCGTCGTTCGCGCCCGAGGCCGCGGCGGACAGCAGCGCGCCGAGCGCGGCGGCGCGATCGGTCATGTTGTTCGCGGCGTCGTACTGCGCGGTCGCGATGCGCACGGCGTCGGCCGGATCCTCGAGTTCGGCGAGATACGCGAGCGCGAGGTTCTTCAGCGCGCGGCGGCCGGACGCTTCGGGCGTCGGCTCGTACGCGCCCGGCGTCTGGTGCTGCTCGTACGCTGCGAGCCACTCGGCGCGCAGCGCGGTCGCGAGCTGGCGGCGCACGAACTGGCGTGCGCGATGCACGGCAGCCGGATCGGATTCCGCCATCTGGTCGGCGAGATAGGTTTCCGACGGCAGCGTCAGCGCGAGTTCGCGGAACGCGGGCGACAGGTTTTCATCGGTCAGCACGCGGCGGAACGCGGCGACGAAATTCTCGCCGAGCGTGAGCGGCTGGTTCGCGGCGGCGCGCGCGGCGAGCGTCAGCAGCGCGCGCGTCGCGAGGCGCTGGCCGGCTTCCCAGCGGTTGAACGGGTCGCTGTCGTGCGCGAGCAGGAACGCGAGATCGTCGTCGCTGTAGTCGTACTCGACGATCACCGGCGCCGGGAAATTGCGCAGCAGCGACGGCAGCGGTTGTTCCGGCACGTCGACGAACGTGAAGGTCTGCTCGGTGTCGGTGAACTCGAGCACGCGCGTCGTGCCCGACGCGGCGGCTTCGCCGTCGACGCGCAGCGGCAGGTCGCGGCCGTCGCGGCCGATCAGGCCGATCGCGAACGGGATCAGCAGCGGCCCCTGTTGCGTGTCGCGCGCCGCCGGCGACGCGTCGCCGTAGCCCTGCGAAAGCGTGACCGTGTAGCGGCGTGCGGCCGCGTCGTAAGCGGTACGCACCGATACGCGCGGCGTGCCGGCCTGGCTGTACCAGCGCTCGAACTGCGCGAGATCGCGCCCGTTCGCGTCGGCCATCGCGTGACGGAAGTCGTCGCACGTCACCGCGTGACCGTCGTGGCGCTGGAAGTACAGGTCCATTCCCTTGCGGAACCCGTCGCGGCCGAACAGCGTCTGGTACATCCGCACGACTTCCGAGCCTTTCTCGTAGACGGTCATCGTGTAGAAGTTGTTGATCTCGACGTAGCTTTCCGGACGCACCGGATGCGCCATCGGGCCCGCGTCCTCGGCGAACTGCAACTGGCGCAGCACGCGCACGTCCTCGATGCGCTTGACCGCGCGGGCCGCCGATGCGACGTCGTCGCCCGCCGCCATGTCGGCCGAGAACTCCTGATCGCGGAACACCGTCAGGCCTTCCTTCAGGCTCAGCTGGAACCAGTCGCGGCAGGTCACGCGGTTGCCGGTCCAGTTGTGGAAGTACTCGTGGCCGACCACCGACTCGATGTTCGCAAAGTCGGTGTCGGTCGCGGTCTCGGGGTTCGCCAGCACGTACTTCGTGTTGAAGATGTTGAGCCCCTTGTTCTCCATCGCGCCCATGTTGAAATCGCCGACCGCGACGATCATGAAGCGGTCGAGATCGAGCTCGAGACCGAAGCGCTTCTCGTCCCAGCGGATCGAGTGGATCAGCGAATCCATCGCGTGACGGGTCTTGTCGAGATCGGCCGGTTCGACCCACACCTGCAGCAGCTTTTCCTTGCCGGAGCCGGACGTGATCTTCTCCTCGATCGCGACGAGCTTGCCCGCGACGAGCGCGAACAGGTAGCTCGGCTTGCGGAACGGGTCTTCCCATTTCGCGAAGTGGCGGCCGTCGGGCAGCTCGCCCGAGTCGACCAGGTTGCCGTTCGACAGCAGCACCGGATAGGCGGCCTTGTCGGCGCGCAGCGTGACGGTGTACGAGGCCATCACGTCGGGCCGGTCGAGGAAGTAGGTGATGCGGCGAAAGCCTTCGGCCTCGCACTGCGTGAAGAAGTTGCCGCTCGATACGTACAGGCCGGACAGGGTCGTGTTCTGGTCCGGCGCGCATGCGCTCTCGAGCGTGAGCTCGAACGCGTCGGGCACGTTTTCGACGGTCAGCCCGTGTTCGTGCGCGCGCACCGCACCGTACGGCGCGCCGTCGAGCTGCGCGCCGAGGAATTCGAGCGCTTCGCCCATCAGCTCCAGATGCGGGGTGGGCGCCGCGTCCGGATTGCGGCGCACGCGCATCGTATTCCTGACGATCGTGCGGGCCGGCGCGAGATCGAACTCGAGTGCGACGGAATCGATGAGGAAGGCCGGCGGCGTGTAGTCGGCGCGGCGGATCACGGTGGAGGAGGCGTTGTCGGACATGGTCGTCGAGATCGGAGGGGTGGGGATCGGACCCGCAGCGCGGACCGGGCGAATCGGGCCATTGTACAAAGGCTTGCGGCCGCGCGCCGCAGCGAACTTTTTACCGGTTCGGGGAGTCCGCGTATTATCGGCATCCCGTGCGGTTCGCGCGGTGCGACGGACGGATGACGGATCGACGAGGATCGACATGAAACGCGAATGGATTCAACGCGGTGCGGGCTGGGCGGCGGTGCTGTGCGTGGCGCTGCTGACGGGCTGCACCAGCTACGTGACGACGCAGGTCACGGCCTTCTCCGACTGGAGCGGCAGCGACGCGACACGCACTTACGCCTTCACGCGCACCGATGCGCAGAAGCACAGCATCGAGCAGTCGACCTACGAGCCGATCGTCGCGAACGAGTTGTCCGCGTACGCATTCCGGCCGGTGCCGGCCGCGCAGGCGCGCTATCTGGTCGGGCTGACCTACGGGGTCGGCAGCGATCTGGTGACGGTGCCGCAGCCGGTCTACTACGACCCGTGGTTCGCGGGCCCGGGGCCGTACTGGCGGGGCGGGCCGTGGGGCCCGTGGGGGCCCTGGGGGCCGATGCCGGCCGGTTATGTCGCGCAGACCTACCAGGTGTTCGACTACACGCTCGGCATCCGGATCACCGAGCGCGCGACCGGCAAGGAGGTCTACAACGTGAGCGCGCGCACCACCGGCGACAACGGTGCGCTGCTGTATGCGATGCCGTTCCTCGCGCGCAGCGCGCTCGCCGATTTCCCGTTGGCGAACGGCGCGATCCGCACGGTGCGGCTGCCGGTCGACAAGCGCGGCGGGCCCGCGGCGCCGGCCGCCAACGAGCGTGCGGTGCCGGCCGTGTCGGCCTCGGGTGCGGCGGTCGCGAAGTAACGCGTTGTCGACACCGGCGCGGCCGCCCGGCCGCGCCACCTGCCTGCCTGCGTGCGTTGTTTGCGTCGTATGTGTCAGAACCCAACGCCCAGCAACGCCAGCACGCCCAGCACGACGAACAGCACGGCCGCGATGCCGTGCACCAGCTTGGTCGGCAGCCGGTGCGCGAAACGGTCGCCCAGCAGGATCGCGGGCACGTTCGCGAGCATCATCCCGAAGGTCGTGCCGGCCACCACGCCGATGTAATCCTGGAAGCGCGCGGCGAGCGCGACGGTCGCGATCTGCGTCTTGTCACCCATTTCCGCGAGGAAGAACGCGACGAGCGTCGCGCCGAACACGCCGAGCCGCGAGCGGGTCGCATTGGCTTCGTCGGCATCGAGCTTGTCCGGCACGAGGATCCACAACCCCATCGCGATGAACGAGAACGCGAGCGCCCAGCGCATGATCGACGGCGTGACGAGTATGCCGAGCCACTCGCCGAACGCACCGGCGAAGCCGTGGTTCACGAGCGTCGCGACGAGCACGCCGAGAATGATCGGCACGGGCTTGCGATAGCGCGCGGCCAGCACGAGGGACAGCAGTTGGGTCTTGTCGCCGATTTCAGCGAGGGCGACGGCGCCGGTGGAGATCAGGAAGGCTTGAGACACGTATGGGGTTCCACGGGCCGATGTTGTGCGTGCGAGCGACGATCCGCCGCGCGCCGGGCCCTGATGCGGCGCGCAGTGAACCATCGGTCTCGCCAGGCCTCGGTGGCTGCGTCCGCCATGGCCGATGAACGGCCAAGTCTGTTGACGGACGCCTCCGTCACGATGCGCGCCGGAAGCGCGGGACATCGAGCGGAGCGGCTACTCCCCAATGAGGGCCGAATTCTAGCACGGTGCGTGCGGCGGGCGGAGCGAATCCGGCGGCTCCGGGATGCGCCGTGGCGCACGCCGGAGCGGGGGAGGAAGCGGGCAAACGCGCGCGCGTTACGCGGCGGCGGCGCGGCGGGCGGCACCGCGCTCGTGCACGAGCCGGCCGGCCGCGTACGTGCGGTACACGGCGCGATCGTCGCCGAGCAGCGCGAACGCGAACAGCAGTTCCTCGAGCGAATCCGCGCGCTTCGTGCGGCGCGCGAGCAGCGGCGTGGCCTGCGGGTCGAGCACGATGAAGTCGGCCTCGGTGCGCGGCGCGAGCGTGCCGACCGTATCGGCGAGATCGAGCGCCTGCGCGGCGCCGGCCGTCGCGAGCCAGAACATCCGCGTCGCGCTCAGGTGGTGGCCCGACAGCCGCGCGACCTTGTGCGCCTCGTTCATCGTCTGCAGCATCGAGAACGACGTACCGCCGCCGACGTCGGTCGCGAGCGTGACCGGCACGCCGTATTCGCCGGCCTTGTCGAAGTCGAACAGTCCGCTGCCGAGAAAGAAGTTCGACGTCGGGCAGTGCGCGACGACGGTGCGCGTCTGGGCCATCCGGCGGCGGTCCTCGTCGTCGAGGTGGATGCAGTGGCCGTACACCGCGCGCGGACGCAGCAGCCCGTAGCGATCGTAGATGTCGAGATAGCTGCGGTGGCCGGGGAACAGCTCCGCGACCCATTTCACTTCATCGACGTTTTCCGCGACGTGGCTCTGCACGAACACGTCCGGATGGCGGCGCGCGAGTTCGCTGCACGCCTCGAGCTGCGCCTCGGTGGACGTCGGCGCGAAGCGCGGCGTGAGCGCGTACAGCTGGCGGCCGTTGCCGTGCCAGCGGCCGATCAGCTCGGCGCTGTCGTCATAGCCCGATTGCGCGGTGTCGCGCAGGAACTCGGGGCAGTTGCGGTCCATCAGCACCTTGCCCGCGATCATCCGCACGTCGCGGGCAGCGCTCGCCGCGAACAGCGCGTCGGCCGACTGCTTGTGCACGGTGCAGTAAACGAGCGCGCTCGTCGTGCCGCAGGCGAGCAGTTCGTCGACGAAGAAGTCGGCGACCTCGCGCGCATGTTCCGGATCGCCGAACTTGCGCTCGGTCGGGAACGTGTACTTGTCGAGCCACGGCAGCAGGCCGGGGGCCGGCGACGCGATCATGTCCGTCTGCGGATAGTGGATGTGCGTGTCGATGAAGCCGGGCACGATCAGCTTGTCGCGCAGGTCGTGGACGATCGCGTCGCGCGCGAGCGTCGGGGCGAGCCGCGCATACGGGCCGGCCGCGACGACCTTGCCGTCGTCGACGATCAGGAGGCCGTCAGTCTCGTGGTTCGCGGCCTGGCTCGACTGCGCCGGGTCGCCGTTGAAGGTCAGCAGCTGGGAACGGAAAGCGGTTTGCGTCACGACGAATGGTCCTGCATCAAGGTAAGGCGAACAGAAGAAAACGGTCGGTGCCGCGCGGGCGACGGCTTGAAGGGCGCGGCCCGTGCATGCGCGATGCGGCGACGCGAGAAGGCGGGCGCGCCGCGGACTGCGCGTGCGCACGCGAGCGTCGCGGCCGCCTTCGCGGGGTTGCCGGCGGACGGCGCCGCAATCGCGACAGGCGCGGCGGCGAGCGGCATGACGCGCCGCAACGACAGGCTTCGGTGCACGACGACGCGCAACGCCGTCGCCGCGCGAGCGACGGGCGCGATGTCGGCGTGCAGGCGCCGCGCACGCATGCGGCCGGCGCGGCGCAGGGCCGAACCGGTCGTCGCGAAGCGGATGTCGTCGCGCTGTTTCATCTGTCTAGCGAACCTCGATGCCGGCCGTCACGCGGCCTGCCAGTACGAATCGAGACGCGCGATCAGCGCATCGCGCGCTGCCGCATCGACGAACGATGCCTCGAAGCCGTTGCGGATCACGGCGTGCACCTCGGCGTCCGTCAGTTGCAGCCCGTCGACCGTCGCGAAGTAGTTGTCGTTGACGTAGCCGCCGAAGTAGGCCGGATCGTCGGAGTTGATCGTCACCGCGACGCCGCGATCGAGCAGCGCCTTCAGCGTGTGCTTCGCCATGTCGTCGAACACGCACAGCTTCAGGTTCGACAGCGGGCACACGGTCAGCGCCACGCGCGTGCGCGCGAGGCGTTCGACGAGCGCCGCGTCCTCGATGCTGCGCACGCCGTGGTCGATCCGGTCGACCTTCAGCACGTCGAGCGCTTCGTGGATGTAGGCGGGCGGGCCTTCCTCGCCCGCATGCGCGACGAGCTTCAGCCCGAGCGCACGCGCCTTCTCGAACACGCGCGCGAACTTCGCCGGCGGATGGCCGAGCTCGGACGAGTCGAGGCCGACGCCGATCAGCCGGCGGCGATAGCGTTCGAACAGCGGCCGCGCGGATTCGAACGTCGCGAGTGCGTCTTCTTCGGACAGGTGGCGCAGGAAACACAGGATCAGCTTGCTCGACAGCCCGCGTGGCTCGGCATCGGCGAGCGCGCGGTCGATGCCGGCTACCACCGTCTCGATCGGCACGCCGCGTTCGGTGTGCGTCTGCGGGTCGAAGAACAGTTCGGTGTGGACGACGTTGTCGGCGAGCGCGCGTTCGCAGTACGCGGCCGTCATGTCGTAGAAGTCCTGCTCGGTCAGCAGCACGCTCGCGCCTGCGTAATAGATGTCGAGGAACGACTGCAGGTCGGTGAACGCGTAGGCGGCGCGCAGCGCGTCGATCGACTCGTACGCGAGCTTCACGCCGTTGCGTTGCGCGAGCGCGAAAATCAGTTCCGGCTCGAGCGAGCCTTCGATATGGATGTGCAGTTCCGCTTTCGGTGCGCGGGCAATCTTGTCCTTGAATGTCGGGGTCATGGCGTTGTTCTTGGTCGGTCAGAAGGTAGGGGAAGCCTGCACGGGCGCGTTCGCCTCGACGGCCTGCAGCAACTGCGCGGCCACCGAGATCGCGATGACTTCGGGCGCCTTGTCGATGATGCCTTCGACGCCGATCGGGCAGCGCATCCGCGCGACCTGGGCCGGGTCGATGCCGATCGCTGCCAGCCGATGATCGAACTGCACGCGCTTGGTGCGCGAGCCGGTCATCCCGAAGTACGCGTAGTCGCCGCGCCGCAGGATGCGCTCGGCCAGCGCGAAATCGAGTGCGTGGTCGTGCGTCATCACGACGAAGTACGCGTGCGGCGGCGCCGTGTCGACGGCGTCGGCCGGGCTGGCCACCGCTTCGATCGCGAGATTGCCGATCCCGGCGAGCGCCTCGGCCGGCGGGAACGCCGCAGCGGGCCCGTCGATCCAGCGCACGTGGCACGGTAGCGTCGCCAGCACCTTCACGAGCGCGGTGCCGATGTGTCCGGCGCCGAACAGCATGACGGGGAACGCATACGGCGCGATCGTTTCGGTCATCAGCGACACGCCGCCGGTTTCCCACAGCAGGCAATCGGCACGCGCGGCGGGCGATTCGGGCTCGCTCAGCAGCGGCGCGCCCGGCGAGGGGCCGAATGATACGCTACGCACGGTCGCGGCGCCGGCCGCGACGCGCTTCGCGAGCGACATGATCCAGCCGAGGTCGCCGACATCGAGCCGCTCGAACGCGAGCACGACCGCGCCGCCGCAGCACTGACCGAGGCTCGGGCCGAGCGCGAGCCGTTCGAGCCTGCGCGCGTGGGGCACGTGCGCGCCGTCCTTCAGCAGATGCCGCGCGATTTCGATCGCCTTCCATTCCAGATGACCGCCGCCGATCGTATGGCGGGCCATGTCGCGCGTGACGAGCATCTTGGTGCCGGCCTCGCGCGGCGCGGAGCCGTCGGTATGCGCGACCGTCACGAGCACGGCCGCTTCGCCGTGCGCGAGCAATTGCTGCAGATCGCCGATCCACGCTTCCATCAGCACGCTCCGTTCACGACGACGCGGCACGACGCGCGGCGCGCGCTGGCGGGTGCGGCGATAACGAGGACTGACGGGAGCGACGCAGGCGGGCCACACGGTCGATGCGGTGCGGCGGTGGTGCGCCGCGGGCGCGCGCGAACGACGCCGCGGGACGGGCGGACGCCATGAGGGTGACGGATGCGGATGGTGTGCGTTGTCATGAGAAATCCAGTCGACATTGCGGATCGGGCGCGCGTTACGCAGGAGGTGAGACCGCCTGGCCTCGCGCACGTAGATCGCCATCCAGTCGCGAAGATAGCACCGCAACGCGGCGGGAACATCACCGGGCGGTGATCCGGGCTATCAGGCAGCGATCATGTCGATCATAGGCCCGCCGCGCGGGATCGGGGGCGTCGGTGCGCGCGCATCGGGCCGAAACGCTTGCGTGGCGGGGCATGCGCGCGGAGGTCGCGCGGATGTTGTGCGATGTGCGTTCGCCCGGAAATCCGGGCTGCGGCGGGGTTAGGTGTTTACGCGCGGCCGGCCAGCCGTGGCCGGCGAGGTGCGGCCGGCAGGATGCGGCCGCGCGGGACGTCGCCGGCGGAGCCGGACGAACGGGGCGGCTACGCGGCCCCGACCGGTCAGCCTGCCAGCTTGCGGCGATGGCGCCAGAGGCTCGACGCGACGGCGACCAGGATCACGGCGAAGCCGATCAGCGCCCAGCCGGGCAGCAGGATGCCGAAAATCGGCGGGTAGACCGTCTCGCACAGGCCGGCGACCTTGAACATGCCGGGGAACCACTGGGCGGGCGGCAGGCTGTCGACGATCGGCTGCAGCGTGTCGAAGCCGCAGCTGAAGCCCGGATTCATCTGGATCGACAGGTGTCGCGCGGCGGTGCCGACGCCGCCGGCCGCGGCGATCGCGATCAGCAGCTCGAGCACCCAGATGCCGCGCCAGTTGCGTATCCCGGCCGCGAGGAACGCGAAGATGCCGATCGCCGCGAAGAAGTAGCGCTGGATGATGCACAGCGGGCACGGATCTTCGTTCTTCACATATTGCAGGTACAGCGCGCCGGCCAGCAAGGCGATGCACACCCAGCCGAGCAGCATCAGCAGGCGGCGTTCACGGCGGAGTGCGAGCGTGGAGTCATTCATGTCGGCGGGATTCCTGTCGTTGGTCGGTCCGATAAACAATCGCGCGATTTTAGCGCGAACGATCTGGCACGAAACTGACAGCGCGCGTGCGGCACCCGGCCGCACCCGCTTCATCCGGTGCATCGTCCATCGTCATTGCGCTTGCGCGGTCATCGGATCGTGTTCAGCACGGCTTCGACCGCCTGGCCGATCGCGAGCAGCGCATCGTCGCGATGCGGCGCGGCCGCGAGCATCAGGCCGACCGGCGCCGCGTCGCGCGGATGGCAGGGCAGCGACAGCGCGCATGCGTCGAGGAAGTTGAACGCGCTCGGGTTGCGCAGGATCAGCGCATTGGTGCGCGTGAACGCGGCGTCGTCCGCTTCGAGTTCGGCGATGCGCGGCGGCACGACGGGCACCGTCGGGGCGACGAGTGCGTCGAAGCGCGACCAGACCGTGTGTGCCGCTTCGTCCAGCATCGCCTGACGGGCGGCGAGCAGGTCGAGATAGTCGGCCGCGCTCGCCGGCTCGCCCTTCAGGATGCGCGACAGCACGCGCGGGTCGTATCGGTCGCGGTGCTGCGCGAGCAGCGGGCGATGCCACGCGTATGCCTCGATCGGCGAGAAGCCGAAGCGGTTGATGTCCGGCAGCCGGTCGAGCGCGGAAAAGCGCACTTCCGTGACGATCGCGCCGGCGGCCTCGAGATGCTTCAGCGATGCGTCGAGCGCGGTGGCGACGTCGGCGTCCACGCCGTCCGTCACATAGTTGGTCAGCACGCCAAGCCGCACGCCTTCGAGCGGCCGAGCGGCCGGCACGTGCGGCTCGAGACCCGCGAGCATCCGGTCGACGAGCGCGCAGCAGGCAACCGTGAGGCCGATCGGGCCGAACGAGTCGAGCGTCGTCGACAGCGGCACGCCGCCTTGCGTCGGAATCCGGCTCGCGGTCGGCTTGAAGCCCGTGAGCCCGCACAGCGCGGCCGGAATCCGGATCGAGCCGCCGGTGTCGGTGCCGAGCGCGACGGCCGCCATCCCGTCGGCGACGGACGCGGCCGCGCCGGACGACGAGCCGCCGGCAATGCGTGCGTCGCCCGGTACGTCGCGGTGGTACGGCGAGCGCGGCGTGCCGAAGTGCGGATTCAGGCCGAGCCCGGAGAACGCGAACTCGCTCATGTTGGTGCGGCCGACCAGCACCGCGCCCGCACGCTTGAGCCGCGCGACGGCGACCGCATCGGCCTGCGCGGGCGGCGCGCCGTCGAGCACGCGCGAACCGGCGCGCGTCACCTGGCCCGCGACGTCGAACAGGTCCTTCACCGACACGGGGATGCCCGCGAGCGGCGACAGCACGGTGCCGGCGGCACGCAGGCGATCGTGCGCGTCGGCGGCCGCGCGCGCGTTGTCGGCGTCGACTTCGGTGAAGACGGCCGCGCCCTGGCCCGACGGATCGGCGATCCGTTCGAGCGCGACGTCGACGAGCGCGCGGCTCGTGGTCCGGCCGGCGGCGAGGTCGGCGGCGAGCCGGGCGAGCGGGGGGAAGGGCGTGAAAGTGGTCATGGGCGGCTCAGGGGCGAAGATGTTGGACAAGGGTGGCGCGAAACGAATCGATATGGCGCTCGACGGCCGCGCGTGCGCCGGCGGCGTCGCGCGCGGACAGCCGCTCGAACAGTTCGCGGTGTTCGCGCTGGACGTCGGACAGGTGATGCGGTTCGGACAGCGTCACGAACCAGAAGCGCAGCGAGCGTTCGTGCAGCGCGCGCAGGATTTCCGCGAGCACCGTATTGCGTGCCGCCGCGGCGATCGCCTGATGAAACGCGCGGTCGAGCTCCATCATGCCTTCGACGTCGTGCGTGTCGACGCACGACTGCCCGTCGTCGAGCAGCGCGGCGATGCGGGCGAGATCGTCGGGCGTCGCATGGCGGGCGGCGAGTTCGACGCAGTGCGCTTCGTTGATGCGCCGCACGTCGATCACCGCGACGATGTCGTCGAGCGACAGCGGCTGCACCAGCAGCCCCTTGCGCGGCATCACGGACAGCAGCCCTTCGAGCACCAGCCGGTGCACGGCCTGATGGACGGGCGTGCGGCCGATGCCGGTGCGTGCGACGAGGTCGGCTTCGTTGAGCGCGGCGCCGGGCTTCAGGCGCATCGTGATGATGTCGCGCTGGATCAGCGCGTACGCGCGCTCGGCGAGGCTGAGCGCCGAGGCGGCGGGGCGGTCGGGTAGGGCATCGGGCAGGGCGTTCATGCGGAGGCCGGCTGGAGCACGATCATGGCGCGAGTGGTCAGGGAAGATAGGCAATCCGTGAATATTATTGTGATATATCACTGATGTCCAGTTCACCGGGGCGACCCTTTGAGGCCGCCAGACGACTTACTCTGACGCGTCCGGCGCCGCATGCGACGACTTGCAACAATATCGACAGGATGTTGCAGGTTTACCGCGCGATCGTGCACTGAAGCATAATGAATCCTCGTCAATCCAAATACGCGCGAGCGACGCACCAGACCATCGTCATGAGCGAAACCACGCCTTCCCCGGCCGGTCTGTCCGGCACCCCTTCCGCGTCTTCCCGTTCCACCCGTTCCGATCCGGCACACGCGCCGGAGGTACCCGCCACGCAGCCCTCCGTCGCGCAGGCTGCCGCGGCCGAGGATGTCGCGGCGGACGGCGCATCGCCGGTCACGGCGGCGTCGGAGCCGGGCGCCGCGGGCACGACGCCCACTGCTGAACCCACTGCCGCGCCAAAAGCCGGTGCCGCGCCGCCCGGTTTTGGCGCACAGCCCGATTTCGACACGCCCCGCCCGCCGCCCGCGAGCGCGCAGAATGCGCCGCCGGCTTACCTGAAGAACAGCGACACGCCGTGGTCGGTGTTCGGCCGCATCGTCGCGGCGCGTGCGCGCCGGCTGTTCGACCGCGCCGGCCAGCGGATCACGCAGCGCACGTTGCGCATCGGCGTGTCGGCGCGGATCTTCCATCCGGAGCCGGGTGCGAAGGGGTTGCGCGGCAAGACGCTCCAGTATCTCGAGGAATCGATCGCGCACTGGGTGATGTCGCGCGACGTGCTCGTGTTCATGATTCCGACCGTCGGCCACCAGGGGATGCTGCACCCGAGCAACATCCGGCTGCGCGACTACGCGAAGCATCTCGACGGCCTGCTGCTGCAAGGCGGCGCCGACGTGTCGCCGCAAACCTACGCGGCATCCGATGCGCGCCCCGAATGGCCGGGCGACCGCGTGCGCGACATGTACGAGCTCGAGCTGTTTCACGAGTTCGTCGAGTCCGGCAAGCCGGTGCTCGGCGTGTGCCGCGGCTGCCAGCTGATCAACGTCGCGTTCGGCGGCTCGCTGTACCAGGACATCGCGACCGACGTGCCGACCGCGCATCCGCACGTGAGCGAGCATTACGACCAGCATCGCCATTCGATCCGCTTTCCCGACTCGTCGACGCTCGCGAGCATGTTTCCCGGGCGCAGCGAAGCGATCGTGAACTCGATCCACCATCAGGCGATCCGCGATCTCGGCCGCGATCTGAACATCGAGGCCGTGTCGGCGGGCGACGGGATCATCGAAGGCATCCGCTACCGGCGCGCGCCGTTCGTCGTCGGCGTGCAATGGCACCCCGAGTTTCATCGCGCGGGCGGCTCCGAGCTGCTCGACTGCACGCCGTTGCTCGACGCATTCCTGCGCGCGGCACGCGAAACGCGCCTGTAGCCGGCGCTCGCATCGCGTCGTGAGAAGGCCGGCCGCATCCCGTAAATTCGAGATGCGGCCGTTTCGTTTTGAACGATAATCGCGACTCCCGATTCGTTCGCCGGAGTCTGACGTTGGTCTTCCGAAAATTTTCCCCCGCACGATGCGCAACGTGGATCGTTGCGATGGCCGCCTGCGCGCACGCGGGCGCAGCATGGTCGGCCGATGCGAGCGCGCCCGCTGCCGGTACGCGTCCCGCGGTGACGAGCCTGAGCGGCGATGACGCGCCGGCGACGGCGTCCCCCGCGTCCGCGACGGATGCCGCCGCGCAAGGCAACGTGGCCGAACTCACGCAGATGCTGCAAGACGGGCGGATCGTCGAGATGCGCACCACCTACAACGGCAGCTATGGCGCGAGCCTGATGTTCGATCAGCGCGAGATGACGTATTACGTCGCGCTGTTCCAGGACAAGCATCTGTGGCGCGTGATCAAGTCGCAGGAGAAGAGCCGCGCGGAGAGGGTGTACGCGAACTTCGTCCAGCAGACGGTGCAGCTCGCGGACGTCGAGATCCGTCGCACCGAACTGCAGGCGCAGAAGACGTTCCTCGAACGCGTGATCGCGCTGCAGGCGAATCGCGCGCAGCAACTGCAGGCCGATCTGAGCGTCGCGCGCAGTCAGCAGGCCGAGGTCGCGCAGCGGCAGCAGTCGGCGCGGGAGCAGACGCAGGCGCTGCAGGTCGAGAAGCGGGCCGCGCAAGTGCAGCTGCGCGATCTGCAGGAGCAGGTGCGGCAACTCCAGCGGCAAGCCGACACAGGGTTGCCCGCGCGCAAGTGACGACAGGTCGGTCCATTGGATCGACGCACGAACGAAACCCGGCGAAGCCTGCTTCGCCGGGTTTTTTATTGGGTGGCCGTCGGCCGGGAAGCGTGCGAAGCAGGTCGGTTGGGCGGCGGTGCGACAGTCGCGACGCATGGTCGAAGTAAGTCGGTGCGTGGGCACCTCTGCGACTCGTGCCGGGGCGATCGGTCGATCGGATCGATCCGACTTTGATGCGCCTTTCGACAGGATCCGTCCGATCCGCACGGGCCGGATGCGCGGTCGGCAACAGCGACTGCCGGCCCGCTCCAAGGCAACTGTCGGCTTCGCGTGGCATCATTTGCGGGCCATGCCGGCGTGCGCATCGTCGCGCGACGTGCCGCCGGATGGTGGCGATGTCCGTGCGCGCCGACCGGTGCGACACGCATCGCCGGCTCACACGGCGCGGATGTCGCGCCATCCGAACCGAGAGAACAACATGTCCACAGCAGCAACACACGCAGTCGCGCAGGAATCGAAGGTCCGCACCGTGTTCCGGGTCGTCAGCGGCAACTTCCTGGAAATGTACGACTTCATGGTCTACGGGTATTACGCGTCGGCCATCGCGAAGACCTACTTTCCGAGCGGCAACGCATTCGCGTCGCTGATGCTGTCGCTGTCGGTGTTCGGCGCGGGCTTCCTGATGCGCCCGGTCGGCGCGATCGTGCTCGGCGCGTACATCGACCATCACGGCCGCCGCAAGGGGCTGATCCTGACGCTCGGGCTGATGGCGCTCGGCACGCTGACGGTGGCCGGGGTTCCTGGCTACGCGACGATCGGTGTGCTCGCACCGGCGCTCGTGCTGCTCGGCCGGTTGCTGCAGGGCTTTTCCGCGGGCGTCGAGCTGGGCGGCGTGTCGGTCTACCTGTCGGAGATCGCGACGAAGGGCCACAAGGGGTTCTATACATCGTGGCAATCGGGCAGCCAGCAGGTGGCCGTCGTGTTCGCCGCGTTTGTCGGCGTGCTGCTGAACCGCCTGCTGCCGGCCGAGGACATGACCGCGTGGGGCTGGCGCATTCCGTTCCTGATCGGCTGCCTGATCGTGCCGTTCCTGTTCCTGATCCGTCGTTCGCTGAAGGAAACCGACGAGTTCCTCGCGAAGCGTCACCGTCCGACGATGGGCGAGATCATGCGTTCGATGCTCGAGAACTGGGGTGTCGTGATCGCCGGCATGGGGATGGTGATCATGACGACGGTGTCGTTCTACATGATCACCGCATACACGCCGACGTTCGGCAAGGAAGTGCTGCACCTGTCGTCGCTCGACGCACTCGTCGTGACCGTCTGCGTCGGCCTGTCCAATCTCGTGTGGCTGCCGCTGTCCGGCGCGCTGTCGGATCGCATCGGCCGCCGGCCGGTGCTGATCGCGTTCACGGTGCTCACGCTGCTGTCGGCCTATCCGGCCGTGCTGTGGCTCGTGGCCGAACCGTCGTTCCTGCGGCTGCTGGCGGTCGAGCTGTGGCTGTCGTTCCTGTACGGCTCTTACAACGGCGCGATGGTCGTCGCGCTGACCGAAGTGATGCCGGTCGACGTGCGCACCGCCGGCTTCTCGCTCGCGTACAGCCTCGCGACGACGATCGGCGGGTTCACGCCGGCGATCTCGACGTTGCTGATTCACCAGACCGGCAACAAGGCCGCACCGGGGCTGTGGCTGAGCGTCGCGGCGCTTTGCGGGCTGATCGCGACGCTCGTGCTGTATCGCACGCGCGAGGCGCGCAACCAGTACAAGGCGGCCTGACGCCGTCTGCACCGCGCCACGGCAGGTGAAACAAGGGAGCGCGCCGCGCTCCCTTTTCTCATCGGCGTTCGGAATTCACGCGGCGCGCAGCGCGTCGGCGACCGTCGCCGCCACGTCGAGCCATTGTCCCGGTGCAGACTGGCGGGCCAGCTTGGCGTGCGGATACCACGGACAGTCGTCGCCGGTGAACCAGCGCCAGTCGGGCGCGAACGGCAGCATGATCCACAGCGGCTTGCCGAGCGCGCCCGCCAGATGCGCGACGGCCGTATCGATCGTGACGACGCCGTCGAGCCGTTCGATCAGCGCGGCCGTGTCGGCGAAGTCGTTCAGCCGCCCGTCGAGGTGATGCACGCGCGGATGCGCGTCGACGCGCGCCCGTTCGTCTTCGTCGAGCGCGGGCTGCAGCACGACCCAGTCGATGTCCGGCAGCGCGAGCAGCGGTGCGAGCGCGTCGAACGGCATCGAGCGGTTTTCCTGTGCCTGACGGCGCCCCGACCACGCGAGGCCGAACTTGCGCTTCGACTGGCCGCCGAGCGAGCCGCGAAAGCGCCGGCGCGCGCTGTCCGGCGCATCGAGGTAACGCTTGCCCGCGACGATGTCGGACGGCTGCAGACCGAGCAGGAAAGGCAGGCTCATCAGCGTGCACGCGATGTCCGCCGCCGGCGGCTTCGCAGCACCCTGTGCGACGAGCGTCACGCGCCAGCGCGTCGCCGCCGGCGCGAGCAGCGCGACGAGCTCTGGCTGCACTTCGAGCACGACGCGCGCGCAGCGTGCGCGGACCAGCGGCACGAAGCGGACGAACTGCAGCGTGTCGCCGAAGCCCTGTTCCGCGCGGATCAGCAGCGTGCGCGACGCAATCGGCTCGCCTTGCCAGCGCGGCAGTGTGCCGAGCGGCGTCGCGCCCGGCGTGTCGTGACGCGTTTCGTACGCGGGCAGGCCGCGTGTGAAGTCGCCCAGCGTCAGCAGCGTGACCGCGCGGTGCAGTTGCGCGAGCTTCAGGTCGGGCGCGACGCGCAGCGCCTGGTCGAACGCGCGTAGCGCCATTTCGTGCGCGCCGAGTGCGTGATGCGCATTGCCGAGGTTCAGCCACGCGAGACTGAACGACGGATCGAGGCCGACCGCGCGTTCGTAGTAGGGCAGCGCTTCGCGCTGGCGCCCGAGCGCGCACAGCGCGTTCGCGAGCCCGAACAGGGCGAGCGGGAACGGCGGGTGCAGCGCGAGCGCGGCTTCGAACGCCGCTGCGGCTTCGCCGTGACGGCCGAGCGCCTCGAACGTGTTGCCGAGATTGAAGTGCGCGGCGACGAAGCGCGGCTGCGCGGCGATCGCCGCCTGGAAGTGCGCGATCGCGTCGTCGGCCCGGCCCATCGCGTTCAGCGCCATCGCGAGATTGTTGTGCGCGCCGGCATGTCCGGGCCGCAGCTCGAGTGCACGATGGAACGCGGCGAGCGCATCGTCGTGGCGGCCGAGCGCATTCAGCGCGTTGCCGAGATTGTTGTGGATCGACGCGTCGTCGGGCGTGAGCCGAAGTGCGCGGCCGAATGCGTCGACGGCATCTTCGTGGCGCTGCAGCGCCGCGTACGCGTTACCGAGGTTGTAGTGCGCGAGCGGGAATTCGGGCGCGAGCGTCAGCGCGTTGCGAAACCGCTCGATCGCTTCGTCGAGCCGGCCGAGCGCCTTCAGCGCGTTGCCGAGATTGAGCTGCAGCGCGGCGTCGCCCGGGCGCAATTCGACCGCACGCCCGACGAGATCGGCTGCCTCGGCATGCTGGCCCTGCTGATGCCGCAGCACGCCGAACAGATGCAGCGCGTCGGCGTCGGCGGGATTGGTGCCGAGCGCGGCACGATAGCCGTGCTCGGCCTCGGCGAGGCGGCCCGCGCGGTGCGCGGCGTACGCTCGGTCGAATGCGGAATCCATGACGCGAAAACTGGCGGAAAGCGCGTATTTTCCCACACTGCGCGCGGGCGCCCCAGATTGGCCGGTCGGCATATGGCCCCGTCACGCGGAGCGGCGTAGACTTGCAGGATCGCGTGTCATCGAGGTGCTCATGGCTGACACACTGCTCGACATCCCGCCCGTGCTGATCGTCGGCGCAGGCCCGACCGGCCTTGCCGCCGCAATGAGTCTCGCGCGTGCCCGCGTGCCGGTACGCATCATCGACCGGCTCACCACGCCCGCCCCGTATTCGCGTGCGATCGGCATCCAGGCGCGCACGCTCGAAATGCTGGAGCAGCATCGCGCGGTCGAACCGTTTCTCGTGCTGGGGCATCGCGCGCACGCGGCCGCGCTGCATGCGGGCGGCCGCGTGATCGCGCGGCTCGATTTCGATCCGCTGCAAACTCGCTATCCGTACCTGCTGTTTCTCGACCAGAGCATCACCGAGCAGCTGCTCGCCGAGCACCTGGCCGGCCTCGGCGTGACGGTCGAACGCGGCGTCACGCTCACGGCGTGCGACGCGGGCGGCACGTCGCTCGACGTGACGATCCGCGGCGCCGACGGGCGTGAACAATCGTTCGCGCCGTCGTACCTGATCGCCGCCGACGGCGCGCACAGCACGGTGCGCCATCTGCTTGGCCTCGGCTTCGCCGGGCAAGCGTTCGAGCAGACCTTCCTGCTCGCCGATTTCTCGGCGATACCCGACTGGCCGGAAGAGGAGATCCACCTGTTCACGACGCCCGACGGCATCGCGGGGCTGTTCCCGATGGGCGGCGGCCGCTACCGGCTCGTCGCCGACCGGCCGCCTGGCGATGCATCTCCCGATGCACCGCCACCGTCGCTCGCGCAATGCGAGGCGATCGTGCGCGCCCGCGTCGGTGCGTCGATCGCGCCGAGCGACCTCGCGTGGTCGTCGTATTTCCGCCTGCATAGCCGGATGGTCGCCCGGCTGCGTCACGGGCGCGTGTTCTTCGCGGGCGACGCCGCGCACGTTCACAGCCCGGCAGGCGCGCAGGGCATGAACACGGGCATGCAGGAAGCGTTCAATCTCGGCTGGAAGCTCGCACGCGTGCTTGGCGGCGGCACGCCGGAGCGGCTGCTCGACACGTATCACGCGGAGCGCCATCCGATCGAGCGTGACGTATTGCGGCAGACGGGGCTCGTCACGCAGATCGTCGAAGCCGATCACGGTGCGATGAAGCTGCTGCGCGATCATGTCGTGCCGCTGCTGGCGACGTTCGGGCCGGTGCGCGACGCGGTGCGGCGCACCGTCAGCGAGCTTGGCGTGCAATACCGGAAAAGCCCGCTCACGCTCGAGCGCGTGCTCGACGGCGGGCCGCGCGCCGGCGAGCGTGCGCCGGACGCGCTCGTACATGTGGTCGACGGGCCGCTCGGCCGGGCACCCGGCACCGCGCGGCTATACGACCTGCACGACCCGGCGAGCTTCACGCTGCTGTTGCTCGAGGAGCCGGCAGCCGTCGAAGCGGGCGATGCGAACGACGTGCCGCCAATGCCCGCGGATGCGCGGGCGCTCGCGCAGGGGCTGGAACGGATCATGCCGGGCGCGGTGCGGACGTGGCGCGTCGCCGATGCCGAAAGCGACGGCGAGGACGGGCTTGCGCAGGCATACGGCCGCTCGCGGCCGTCGTTCTATCTGCTGCGGCCCGATGGTTACATCGCGGCGCGCGGCCGTACGGCCACCGACGCGAACGCGCTGCTGCGCCACTGCGAAAGCTGGTTCGCGGGCATGTCGCTGCCCGCGTAGCGGGGCGCTCAGGCGGAGACTGCGGCCGGCACGAGCGACGCGCGGTGCGCGGCGATCGCGGCGAGCACGATCGGCGCCGCGCGTTGGGCGGCTTCGCTCGACGGGTCGTCGAGCGCGGCGAGCAACGCACGACGCATCCGCGGTTCCCAGAAGCGCCGGATATGCTCGGCGATTCCGGTCAGCGCTTCTTCGCGATCGGGCATCGATTCGAAGAAAGCGCCGATCTGGTTGGCCATGTCGATCAGGTGTCCGTTGTCCATCGCGTCCTCACTTGCCCGTCGTCACGGCGGCCGGCGCGGCTGCACGGCGCTCGAGCAGGTCGAGCTGCTCCGAGTTGAAGCGCGCGTACGCACGCTGCCAGTCGGACGGCTGCGCGACCGGCATCACCTGCACGGCCGTGACCTTGTATTCGGGGCAGTTCGTCGCCCAGTCGGAACTGTCCGTCGTGATCACGTTCGCGCCCGATTCGGGGAAGTGGAACGTCGTGTACACGACCCCCGGCTGCATGCGATCGGACACGAGCGCGCGCAACACCGTCTGGCCCGCCCGCGATTCGATGCCGACCCAGTCGCCAGTCCGGATCCCGCGATCTTCCGCGTCGTGCGGATGGATCTCGAGGCGGTCCTCTTCGTGCCACTGGACGTTCTCGGTCCGGCGCGTCTGCGCGCCGACGTTGTATTGCGACAGGATGCGGCCCGTGGTCAGGATCAGCGGATAGCGCTGCGTGACCTTTTCCGGCGTCGGAATGAACTGCGTGATCACGAAGCGGCCCTTGCCACGCACGAACGCGTCGATGTGCATCGTCGGCGTGCCGTCCGGCGCCTGGTCGTTGCACGGCCACTGGATACTGCCGAGCGCGTCGAGCTTCGCGTACGACACGCCCGAGAAGGTCGGCGTGAGCCGCGCGATCTCGTCCATGATTTCCGACGGATGCGTGTAGTGCATGTCGTAGCCGAGCGCCTGCGACAGCAGCAGCGTCACTTCCCAGTCCGCGTAGCCCGCGAGCGGCGGCATCACCTTGCGCACGCGCGAGATGCGGCGCTCCGCGTTCGTGAACGTGCCGTCCTTCTCGAGGAACGTCGAGCCCGGCAGCAGCACGTGCGCGTATTTCGCGGTCTCGTTCAGGAAGATGTCCTGCACGACGACGCATTCCATCGACGACAGCGCGGCGGCGACGTGCTGCGTGTTCGGGTCCGACTGGACGATGTCCTCGCCCTGGCAGTAGAGCCCCTTGAAGCTGCCGTCGAGCGCCGCGTCGAACATGTTCGGGATGCGCAGCCCCGGTTCCGGTTGCAGCGTGGCCGACCATGCCTGTTCGAACAGTGCGCGCACGCTGTCGTCGCCGATGTGGCGGTAGCCGGGCAGTTCATGCGGGAACGAGCCCATGTCGCACGAGCCCTGCACGTTGTTCTGGCCGCGCAGCGGATTGACGCCGACGCCTTCGCGGCCGATGTTGCCGGTCGCCATCGCGAGGTTCGCGATGCCCATCACCGTCGTCGAGCCTTGCGCGTGTTCGGTCACGCCGAGGCCGTAGTAGATCGCGGCGTTGCCGCCGGTCGCATAGAGCCGCGCGGCTTCGCGCACCACGTTGGCCGGCACGCCCGTCACATCGGCGGTCGCTTCGGGCGAGTTCTCGGCACGCGACACGAAGTCGCGCCATTGCTCGAATGCGCGCGCTTCGCAGCGCTCGGCGACGAACGCGTCGGCGACGAGCCCTTCGGTGACGATCACATGCGCGAGCGCGTTGACGATCGCGACGTTGGTGCCGGGGCGCAGCTGCAGGTGGTGCGCGGCCTTCACGTGCGGGCCGTCGACCACGTCGATGCGGCGCGGATCGATCACGATCAGCTTCGCGCCTTCGCGGATGCGCCGCTTCAGGCGCGAGCCGAACACCGGGTGGCCGTCGGTCGGGTTCGCGCCCATCACGACGATCACGTCGGCGTGGTCGACCGACGCGAAGGTTTGCGTGCCGGCCGATTCGCCGAGCGTCGCCTTCAGGCCATAGCCGGTCGGCGAATGGCACACGCGCGCACAGGTGTCGACGTTGTTGTTGCCGAAGGCGGCGCGCACGAGCTTCTGCACGAGGTAGGTTTCCTCGTTCGTGCAGCGCGACGACGTGATGCCGCCGATCGAATCGCGGCCGTACTTCTGCTGCAGCTTGCGGAATTGCGTCGCCGCGTAGGTGAGCGCCTCGTCCCAGCTGACTTCGCGCCACGGGTCGGTGATCCTCTCGCGGATCATCGGCTTCGTGATGCGATCCTTGTGGGTCGCGTAGCCCCATGCGAAGCGTCCCTTCACGCACGCGTGGCCTTCGTTCGCGAGGCCGTTCTTGTGCGGCGTCATGCGCACGACCTGCGTGCCCTTCATCTCGGCCTTGAACGAGCAGCCGACGCCGCAGTACGCGCAGGTCGTGACGACCGAGTGCTCGGCCTGGCCGAGCCTGACAACGGATTTTTCCTGCAGCGTGGCGGTCGGGCAGGCGGCGACGCACGCGCCGCACGATACGCATTCCGAGTCCATGAACGATTCGCTTTCGCCGGCGGCGACGCGCGATTCGAAGCCGCGCGCGGCGATCGTCAGCGCGAACGTGCCTTGGGTTTCCTCGCACGCACGCACGCAGCGGTTGCAGACGATGCACTTCGACGGATCGTACGTGAAGTACGGATTCGATTCGTCCTTCTGCTCGCGCAGGTGATTCGCGCCGTCGAAGCCGTAGCGCACTTCGCGCAAGCCGACGACGCCCGCCATGTCCTGCAGCTCGCAGTCGCCGTTGGCAGGGCAGGTGAGGCAGTCGAGCGGGTGATCGGAGATGTACAGCTCCATCACGTTGCGGCGCAGCGACTGCAGCCGGTCCGACTGCGTGCGCACCTTCATCCCGGCTTCGGCGGGCGTCGTGCACGATGCCGGATAGCCGCGCCGGCCTTCGATTTCGACGAGGCACAGACGGCACGAGCCGAACGGTTCGAGCGAATCGGTCGCGCAGAGCTTGGGCACATTGACGCCGGCCTCGATCGCGGCGCGCATCACCGATGTGCCGGCCGGCACCGTCACCGGCTGGCCGTCGATTTCGAGCGTGACGTCGGTATCGGCATGCCGTTGCGGCGTGCCGTAGTCGGTGTCGTCGAACGGATCGAAGGCGCGCGCCTGGGCGGCGCTCTTGCACGCGCATTGGCCTGAGCCGCAGCCGCCTTGGCGGACGTTGTTCGTGTCGAGGGACATGCAGGGCTCCTTCTGGGTCAGGCCGCAGCCTTGACCGGACCCGACGCGGCTTGCTTGCCGGCGGCGAGCCCGAAATCTTCGGGGAAATGATCGAGCGCGGACAGCACCGGGTACGGTGTCATCCCGCCCATTGCGCACAGCGAGCCGGCGAGCATCGTGTCGCACAGGTCGCGCAGCAGCGTGACCTGGCGCTCCGACGTGTCGCCTTCGCGAATGCGTGCGATCGTCTCGACGCCGCGCGTCGATCCGATCCGGCACGGCGTGCACTTGCCGCACGATTCGATCGCGCAGAACTTCATCGCGTATTCGGCGAGCTCCGCGAGATTCGACGTGTCGTCGTGCAGCACGATGCCGCCGTGGCCGACGACCGCGCCGATGGCCGTATAGGCCTCGTAGTCGAGCGGCACGTCCCACTGGTGTTCGGGCAGATAGGTGCCGAGCGGGCCGCCGACCTGGGCGGCGCGCGCGGGCCGGCCGCTTGCCGTGCCGCCGCCGTAGTCGAACAGCAGCTCGCGCAGCGTGACGCCGAACGCGAGCTCGACGAGCCCGCCGTGGCGGATGTTGCCCGCGAGCTGGAACGGCAGCGTGCCGCGCGAGCGGCCCATCCCGTAGTCGCGATAGAACGCGGCGCCGCGCGCGAAGATCACCGGCGCGGTCGCGAGCGTGATCACGTTGTTGATCACGGTCGGCTGGCCGAACAGGCCGGCGAGCGCCGGCAGCGGCGGCTTCGCGCGCACGACGCCGCGCTTGCCTTCGAGCGATTCGAGCAGCGCCGTTTCCTCGCCGCACACGTACGAACCGGCGCCCTTCGCGACGTGCAGGTCGAACGCATGCGCGGAGCCGAGCACGTGCTCGCCGAGCCAGCCGGCTTCACGGGCGCGCACGATCGCGGTTTCGAGTGCCGCGATCGCGTGCGGATATTCGCTGCGCACGTAGATGTAGCCGAGCGTCGCGCCCGTCGCGATGCCCGCGATGATCATCCCTTCGATCAGGCAGTACGGATCGCTTTCCATGATCAGGCGATCGGAGAACGTGCCCGAATCGCCTTCGTCCGCGTTGCAGACGATGTACTTCTGCGTCGCGCTGGCCTGCCGGACCGTGCGCCACTTGATGCCGGCCGGGAAGGCCGCGCCGCCGCGGCCGCGCAGCCCCGATTCGATCAGCGTCTCGCACGCGGCGTCGCCGTCGAGCGCGAGCGCGTTCTTCAGGCCGGCGAGGCCGTCGTGCTTCAGGTAGTCGTCGATCGACAGCGGATCGGTCAGGCCGATGCGCGCGAACGTGAGGCGCTGCTGGCGCGCGAGATAGGGCAGCGCATCGACGAGGCCGACGCCGCTCGGATGCGTGCCGCCGTCGAGCCAGTTCGCGTCGAACAGCGCGGGCACGTCGGCGGCCGACAGGTTCGCGTAGCCGACGCGCCCGGCGGCCGTGCCGACCTCGACGAGCGGCTCGAGCCACAGCAAGCCGCGCGTACCGTTGCGGACCAGTTCGATCGCGACGCCGCGCCGCTCGGCTTCCGCGACGATCGCGGCGGCTAGGGCGTCGGCGCCGAGCGCCAGTGCGGACGAGTCGCGCGGAACGTAGATGCGGGTCGTCATGCGGCCTCCGGGGTGTGGGCGGCCGCGTCGGCGAGCAGCGCGTCGAACTTCTCGGGCGTGACCTTCGCGTGCAGCACGCCGTTGACCGTCATCGACGGCGATTGTGCGCACAGCCCGAGGCAGTAGACCGATTCGAGTGCGACGTCGCCCGGCGCGTGCGCAGTGGCGCCATCGCCGTGCGCGGCGTCGAACCGGCAGCCCGTGCGCGCTTCCGCGTGCGCCGCCAGCGTTTCGCAGCCCATGCTGCGGCACGCCTCGGCGCGGCACATCTGGATCGTCACGCGCGCGGGCGGCGCGGTGCGGAAGTGGTGATAGTAGGTGAGCACGCCGTGCACTTCCGCGCGCGACAGGTTCAGTGCCTTCGCGAGCGGCGCGACGCAGCCGGCCGGCACGTAGCCGGCGTCGTCCTGGATCGCGTGCAGGATCGCGACGAGCGAGCGGCCGGCGCGCGCATGGCGCTCGACGAGCACGTCGGGCGCAGGGGAATTCGGGGACATCGCTTATGCTCCTCCAAAGTCTCATATGCGCTGGGAATGCATATAGTGCGCAGCAGGACTTCGTACTGATTGATTTTCCCCAACGATAAGCGGAAGATTTCGCAGTCGCAATAGGAAATCGGAGTGCATAATTGATTCGAATTGAATGCGACGCGTATCTGACCGTACGCGACACGGAGGGCCGCACCGCGAGCCTGTCGGACGTCGCGCCTTTGCTCGAGCTCGTGGCTGAGACGGGCAGCATCGCGCAGGCCGCGCAGGCGAAAGGGCTGTCGTATCGGCACGCGTGGGGGCTGCTGCGGGCGCTGGAGTCGTGCGTCGGCGGCGAGCTGATCGAAACCGCGCGCGGCAAGGGATCGACGCTGTCGGAACTGGGGCAGGCGGTCGTCGACGCGCAGCGCCTCGCGCGCAGCCGTCTCGACGGGAACCTGCGCACGCTGGCGGCCGAGGTGGCGAGCGACCTGAACCGGCGGCTCGCGCAACGCGACGGCGCCGTGCGCATCCATGCATCGCACGGCTACGCGGTCGCGGCGCTCGTTTCCGCGCTCGTCGATGCGCAGGCAGCCGTCGACATCAAGTATCGCGAGAGCGTCGAGGCCGTGCAGGCGCTCGCGCGCGGCGAATGCGAGCTGGCCGGGTTCCATCTGCCGCGCGGCGCGTTTCGCGAGCAGTGCGCGCAGATCTACCGGCCGTGGCTCGACGACACGCGCCACGTGCTGATTCATCTGACCCGTCGCCAGCAGGGGCTGTTCGTGCCGCGCGGCAACCCGAAGCAGATCCGCGGGCTCGCCGATCTCGCGCGCAACGACATCCGCTTCGTGAACCGGCAGCCGGGGTCGGGCACGCGCATGCTGCTCGATCTCGCGCTGCGCGCGATCGGCATCGATCCCGAGCGTATCGACGGCTATGCGTCCGCCGAACTCACGCACTCGGCGATCGCCGCATTCGTCGCGAGCGGGATGGCCGATCTCGGCTTCGGCGTCGAGCCGGCCGCCCATCATTTCGGGCTCGATTTCATCCCGGTCGTCGACGAGGACTACTACTTCGCGTGCGAACGCGCGCGGCTCGATTCGCATCCGCTCGCCGGCGTGCTGGCCTTGCTGCGCGATGCGCGCTTCGTCGAGCGCGTCGCGCATCTCGACGGCTACGACCCGGCCGCATGCGGGACGCTGACCGGCATCGCGGCCGGGCTCGCGGGCACGGCCGACGCGGGTGGGCCGGGCGGCAACGCACGGTAACGGCAAGCGTGCGAAGCGCGCTGCAGCAGCGGGGGATTTGCGCTACGCTTGCCGCTTGATCAACGTTCCAACAAGCACGCCGTTCAGGCGTCATCCCGCCATGAAATTTTCCGTTCCCCTTGCCGCGGCAGCGTTGACCGCGGGGCTTCTGGTCGCTGTTTCGCCGTTTGCGTTTGCGCAGAATTCTCCCGGCGTGCCCGGCGGGATCCTGAGCGAACAGTTCCGCCTGGCCGAGCATCCGCAGATGCCGTTCGCAGCGTCAGCACCGTCGCAGAAATACCAGAACGGCAAGAAGTCGGCGTTGCGCCGCAAGGGCGATCTGGGTGACCCGAACGGCTGCAACCTGAAGTGCCCGCTCGACACCCAGTAAGCTCGCGCCGGCGTGCGGCATCGCTGCCGCCGCGAGCGCGTTGCCGATAACCGCATGAGATCGGGCGGTTGTCTCCGGGCCCCGCGAAGCTTGCTGCTTCGCGGGGCCGTGTTTTTTGCGGCACGTACGTTGTGGTCGAGCCTGAGCATCCGGCGCCGGAGCGGCCGAATGTCGAATTCATAGATCTAGGGTTAACCCTGAATCCAGGAAGGATGTCTTCCTGAAACCTGCCTTATTCTTAAGCACGCGCCTACATAAACTTCGATCTGTCAGCGATGAACGGGTGTTCACCGCGAAATCAGACAAATCTGGAGGTAGGTCATCATGAAGTCGCTCGTTCAAGCCGTTGTCGTTGCTGCCGCTCTCGTCGCCCCGGTCGTGTCGTTCGCGCAGCCCGGCTCGGCACTCACCCGCGCACAAGTTCGCGCCGAACTGGTTCAGCTCCAGCAGGCCGGTTACAACACCGCCCGCGGCGAAGATCCGCACTATCCGGAAGCCATCCAGGCAGCCACTGCGCGCGTCGCCGAGCAGCAACGCAGCGCGCTTGCCCAGGCGCAAGGCGCCGATGCCAGCGGCTATGGCGCACAAGCGCAGGGCGCATCGGCATCGGGCTCGCGTGCGATCGGCGTGCGTCCGGCCAGCGCCGAAGAAATGAAGTCGCTGTATCGCGGCAGCTAAGCGGAGCATCACCGGATGACGCTGCGCGGGCGGCGCAACGACGACACGTTGCGCGCCCGCCGCGGTGCCCGGCGGTACCGAGCATCCGTTACCTCCTGCCGCCGGCATACCGGCGGCATTCCGCCCGGCCCGCCCGGGGCTGGGCGCTTTTTCGGTAACGCGCGGGACGTACGGTTTCGCCGGCGACAAAAAACCCCGCAGACTCGCGTCGTGCGGGGTTTGTGCGTCAAGCGCGGAATTTGGTGGAGGCGGCGGGAATCGAACCCGCGTCCAGAAGCGCTCCACGACTAGTTCTACATGTTTAGTTCAGTCATTTGATTTAACCGCAGCGACGCGGACGAACACGCTGCACTACGGCGATTCGCTAGATTTTCGACCCTGGCGTCGCGACGCCGACAGGGCTTAACTGACGTAAATGACCTCTGGCGGTATTGCTACCGGTCTTGCGACACTAGCCCGTCAGTGAACTAGGCAGAGGACGGCGGCCGTTAGGCTGCCAGTGCGAACGTATCGTCGTTTGCAGTTACGATTTTCCCATTGATTAACGAGGTGACGGGTCCTCGACATGCCCTAGCCGCTTCACAACCCCTGTCGAAACCAGGTCGCCCCCGCGGATCAGATCGATCATTATAGCCCAACATCGCGCAGCAGTTCGCGTAGTTCCTGCGTCGAGCCGACGAGATGCTGCGCCTGCCAGTCGCCCGGGGCGGCGCCGTCGCCGCAATAACCATAGGCGGCCGCGACCGTCGCCATGCCCGCCGCGCTGCCGGCCTGGATGTCGCGAAGATCGTCGCCCACGTAGACGATGCGTTCCGGCGCGAGCGTCATTTGTTCGGCCGCATGCAGCAGCGGGGCCGGATGCGGTTTCGAGTGCGGCGTTGTGTCGCCCCCGACGATGCAGGCCGCGCGTCGCGCCAGCCCAAGCAGGTCGGCGAGCGGTGCGGTGAGGCGCATCACCTTGTTCGTGACGATGCCCCAGCGCACGCCGCGTGTATCGAGTTCGTCGAGCACGTCGCCGATGCCGGGGAACAGCGTCGTGTGCACGCAGATGTCCGTCGCGTAATTGGCCAGGAACTCGTCGCGCATCGCGTCGTAGCCGGGCGATTGCGGGTCGATGCCGAACGCGCCGCCGAGCAGGCCGCGCGCACCGGCCGATGCCAGCGGACGCAGCACGTCGAGCGGTGTTTCAGGCAGGCCGCGCACGCGCTGCATCTTGTTGACGGCTGCGGCGAGATCGGGCGCCGTATCCGCGAGCGTGCCATCGAGGTCGAACAGCACCGCAGCGCAGTGCAGCAGGCGCGGCTCGTCGAGCGCGGCCCGCCCGGTCGAAAGGGGAGTCGTCATGCCGGTTGGAAGGTCACGCGCCGCGGCGGCACGCGACGAGGTAGTTGATGTCGGTGTCGTTCGACAGCGCGAAGCGCTTGCCGATCGGGTGATAGGTAATGCCCTTGATCTCCACGATGTGCAGATCGGTGCCGCGCACGAAGCTCGCCAGTTCCGACGGCCGGATGAAGCGCGCGTAGTCGTGGGTGCCCTTCGGCAGCATTCGTGCGATGTATTCCGCGCCGATCACCGCGAACAGGTACGACTTCAGGTTGCGGTTCAGCGTCGAGAAGAACACCCAGCCGCCCGGTTTGACGAGCGTGGCGCACGCAGAGACGATGCCGGCCGGCGACGGCACGTGCTCGAGCATCTCCATGCACGTGACGACGTCGTAGGTGCCCGGCTCGCGTTCGGCGAGCGCTTCGGCGGCGATCGCCTCGTAGTCGACCGTGACGCCGCTTTCCAGGCTGTGCAGATCCGCGACGCCGAGCGCCTCGGTCGACAGGTCGATGCCTTTGACCTGCGCGCCGAGCCCGGCCATCGATTCGGACAGGATGCCGCCGCCGCAACCGATATCGAGCGCGCGCTTGCCGGCCAGGTGCGCATGCGCATCGATCCAGCCGAGCCGGACCGGGTTCAGCTCGTGCAAGGGCTTGAATTCGGCATTCGGATCCCACCACCGATGGGCGAGGTCGCTGAATTTCTGGAGTTCGTGCGGATCGGCGTTGGTCATGTCGGCAAACGGGCTACGGGAGGAGGGCGGTGCAACGGTGCGTCAGCCCCGAGTATATAAGATGCGGGCGAGCGGCGAAGCGACGAGCACGTGGACGGGCGGCAACGAAAAAGCCCCGCCGGAGCGGGGCTTTGAAGCAGTCGAAAACCGTGGCTTACTGCGCCGGAACGGTCGTCTTCTGGACTTCTTGCGTACCGACCACTTCCACTTCCACGCGGCGATCCGGTGCGAGGCAGGCGATCAGTTGCTTGCGGTTCTTCTGGTTGCAGCCCGTCGTGACCGGGTTGCGCTTGCCCTTGCCTTCCGTGTAGATCTTGTTGGCCGGGACACCCTTGCTGACCAGGTACGACTTGACTGCTTGCGCACGGCGCAGCGACAGACGGTCGTTGTACTTGTCCGAACCGATGCGGTCCGTGTAGCCCGTTGCGACGACCACTTCCGTGTTCATGCCCTGGATCTTCGAAGCCAGTTCGTCCAGCTTCTGCTTGCCCAGCGGCTTGAGCGTTGCCTTGTCGAAGTCGAACAGTGCGTCGGCTTGGTACGTGATCTTCTGGCTCGAGATGGCCGGAGCGACCGGAGCGACCGGCGGCTGCGGTGCCTGGGCGACCAGTGCGCCATCGCACTTTGCGTTGGCGGTGGCCGGCGTCCAGAACGCGTCACGCCAGCAGAGCTCGTTCGTGCCGTTCATCCACACCCATTCGCCCGTGCCGTTCACCCAGTTGTCGTTGACGGCTTGACGCGACGCCGGCACCGACTGTGCCGAAGCGGATGCAGCCATAACTGCGGTAGCTGCAATGAACGCGAGCTTTGAAAGTTTATTCATATTTCTCCTCTCGAAATTGAGATTACCGCAGGTTTACTGCGAGCCTGTTGACGGTGACAAGTCATACATTGCTCGAAGTATAACATTGGTGCGGCACAAAAAACGCGGCACCGCTCTGTGTAGACTTCGAGCAGCGTCTAACTTCCAGTGCGTTGGCATTTTGCCATATCGTTCCCTTCCTACGAAAAAAAATCCTCCCCACCCCAAGATCGCCTCAACGTTTGTGGTGCATGCGCAACACCGGCCTGCCGTAAGTTTTAGGGATTGTCAAGAGCGGGTCGGCGAAATTGCGCGAAAGGCTGCATATGTTTACTCGCGTGCGCGTCATTGATTCGAGCGGCCGCGCAGGGCAGTGAAGGGGCGCGATCAGGGCGGGGCGGGGTGGCCCGCCCTTGACGACGTTTCTTGCTGTTTACATATAGAGGGGGTGGCGAACTGGCGGCTGATGGGCGCATGTTAGAATCTCGCGTTGCGTTGCGCATGCAGCGCCCACGCGAAAGGCGGTCGCCGTCTTCGCTCCGAAACGATACGGATACATGGATCAATTCGCCAAAGAGACCCTGCCCACCTCCCTTGAGGAGGAAATGCGCCGTTCGTATCTCGATTACGCGATGAGCGTGATCGTCGGACGTGCCCTTCCGGATGTCCGCGATGGCCTGAAGCCCGTGCACCGGCGCGTACTGTTCGCGATGCACGAACTGAACAACGACTGGAACCGCGCGTACAAGAAATCGGCGCGTATCGTCGGTGACGTGATCGGTAAGTATCACCCGCACGGCGATACCGCGGTGTACGACACGATCGTCCGGATGGCGCAGGACTTCTCGCTGCGCTACATGCTGATCGACGGGCAGGGCAACTTCGGCTCGATCGACGGCGACAATGCCGCGGCGATGCGTTACACCGAAATTCGCATGGCGAAGATCGGTCACGAGCTGCTCGCCGACATCGACAAGGAAACGGTCGACTTCGAGCCGAACTACGACGGCAACGAAATGCAGCCGGCGGTCCTGCCGTCGCGCATTCCGAACCTGCTGATCAACGGCTCGTCGGGCATCGCGGTCGGCATGGCGACCAACATCCCGCCGCACAACCTGAACGAAGTCGTCGACGCTTGTCAGCACCTGCTGAACAATTCCGAAGCGACGATCGACGAGCTGATCGAGATCATTCCGGCCCCGGACTTCCCGACGGCCGGCATCATCTACGGCGTCGCCGGCGTGCGCGACGGCTATCGCACCGGCCGCGGCCGCGTCGTGATGCGCGCCACCACGCACTTCGAGGAGATCGACCGCGGCCAGCGGATGGCGATCATCGTCGACGAGCTGCCGTACCAGGTGAACAAGCGCTCGCTGCTCGAGCGGATCGCCGAGCTCGTCAACGAGAAGAAGCTCGAGGGCATCTCCGACATCCGCGACGAGTCCGACAAGAGCGGCATGCGCGTCGTGATCGAGCTCAAGCGCGGCGAAGTGCCGGAAGTCGTGCTGAACAACCTGTACAAGGCGACGCAGCTGCAGGACACGTTCGGCATGAACATGGTCGCGCTGGTCGACGGCCAGCCGAAGCTGCTGAACCTGAAGGAAATCCTGCAGTGCTTCCTGTCGCACCGACGCGAAGTGCTGACGCGCCGCACGATCTACGAACTGCGCAAGGCCCGCGAACGCGGCCACGTGCTCGAAGGTCTGGCGGTCGCGCTCGCGAACATCGACGAGTTCATCGCGATCATCAAGGCCGCGCCGACGCCGCCGATCGCGAAGCAGGAACTGATGGCGAAGCCGTGGGATTCGTCGCTCGTGCGCGAGATGCTCACGCGCGCCGAGACCGAGAACGCGTCGGCGGGCGGCCGCTCCGCGTATCGTCCGGAAGGCCTGAACCCCGCGTTCGGGATGCAGACCGACGGGCTCTACCGTCTGTCCGACACGCAGGCGCAGGAAATCCTGCAGATGCGTCTGCAACGCCTGACCGGTCTCGAGCAGGACAAGATCATCGGCGAGTACCGTGAAGTGATGGCACAGATCGCCGACCTGCTGGACATCCTCGCGCGCCCGGAGCGGATCACGACGATGATCGGCGACGAGCTGACGTCGGTGAAGGCCGAATTCGGCGACGCACGCCGCTCGCGCATCGAGCTGAACGCGACCGAACTGAATACGGAAGACCTGATCACGCCGCAGGACATGGTCGTCACGATGTCGCACGCGGGCTACGTGAAGTCGCAGCCGCTGTCCGAGTATCGCGCGCAGAAGCGCGGCGGTCGCGGCAAGCAGGCGACGCAGATGAAGGAAGACGACTGGATCGAGACGCTGTTCATCGCGAACACGCACGATTACATCCTGTGCTTCTCGAACCGCGGCCGCGTGTACTGGGTCAAGGTCTATGAAGTGCCGCAGGGCTCGCGCAACTCGCGCGGCCGCCCGATCGTCAACATGTTCCCGCTGCAGGAAGGCGAGAAGATCAACGTCGTGCTGCCGGTCAAGGAATTCTCGGCCGACAAGTTCGTGTTCATGGCGACGTCGCTCGGCACCGTGAAGAAGACGCCGCTCGAGGCATTCAGCCGCCCGATGAAGAAGGGCATCATCGCGGTCGGCCTCGACGAGGGCGACTACCTGATCGGCGCGTCGATCACCGACGGCGCGCACGACGTGATGCTGTTCTCCGACTCCGGCAAGGCCGTGCGCTTCGACGAGAACGACGTGCGCCCGATGGGGCGCGAGGCGCGCGGCGTGCGCGGCATGCAGCTCGAAGACGGCCAGCAGGTCATCGCGCTGCTGGTCGCCGGCAGCGAGGAGCAGACCGTGCTCACCGCGACCGAGAACGGCTATGGCAAGCGCACGCCGATCGCCGAGTACACGCGTCACGGCCGCGGCACGAAGGGGATGATCGCGATCCAGACGTCCGAGCGCAACGGCAAGGTCGTGGCCGCGACGCTCGTCGACGCCGAGGATCAGATCATGCTGATCACGACTGCCGGCGTGTTGATTCGTACCCGCGTTTCCGAGATACGCGAGATGGGGCGCGCTACGCAAGGTGTTACACTCATCAGTCTCGATGAGGGTACCAAGCTCTCCGGCCTGCAGCAGGTCGCGGAAGCCGAAGAGGGCGAAGGCGAGGCCGACGAGGCGTCGGACGGCGAAGCCTGAATAACGGATGAGACTCGAGCCGCCGCGGGCGCTACGCGCCGCGGTCGGCGAGCAACCATTCATATTTCCAAAAGGGAGTGATGATGCAAAAGCAATTCAAGCAACTGGTTCTGCTGGCTGCACTGGTGCCGACGTTCGCGATGGCGCAAGCGCTGTCGAATTCCGCACCGGCTGCGACCGCGGCAGCTGCGCCGATCGACGCCGACAAGAAGGCTGCGATCAAGGATCTGCTCGACGCGATCGACGCGCCGAAGCTCGTGTCGGCTATCGGCAACAGCGCCGAAATGCAGGCGAAGCAGCTCGTGCCGGCGATCCTGTCGGACGCGCTGTCGGAAAACAAGTCGCTGAACGACAAGCAGAAGCAGGCGGCCGTGCCGTCGCTGCAGAAGAACGCGGTGCCGAAGCTGGTTGACGGCGCAGGCAAGGTGTTCGGCACGCAGCAGTTCCAGAGCGACGCGATGTCGGCTCAGTACGACGCCTACGCGAAGTACTACAGCACGTCGGAGATCAAGGATCTGACGACGTTCTACAAGAGCCCGACGGGCCGCAAGTTCATCCAGGTTCAGGATCAGGTCGGTCGCGACGTGGTCAATGGCCTGATGCAGAAGTACATGCCGCAAGCGATCCAGGCGACGCGCGCGCAGGCTGACAAGGAAGTCGCGGCAGTCAAGCCGGGCAAGTAAGCCGTCCGGGCACGCCGCCCGGCCATTCGGCCGGGTTTGGCGGGAGCCTGATGACAGTGCGATAATGGCCGTTTGCGCGCGAGCGCAAGCGGCCATTCCTTTTCTGGCGCGGTTCTTACTGCCGGCGGCAAGCCGGTCGCGTCCCTCCCGAGGTTTTCACGATGCGCGTCTTTAATTTCTCCGCCGGTCCTGCGGCGCTGCCCGAGGAAGTGCTGCGGCAGGCCGCCGACGAAATGCTCGACTGGCACGGCAGCGGCATGAGCGTGATGGAGATGAGCCATCGCGGCAAGGAATTCATGTCGATCCACGAGGCGGCGCTGGCCGACCTGCGCGAGCTGCTCGATGTGCCGGCCAGCCACCGGATCCTGTTCCTGCAGGGCGGCGGCATTGCCGAGAACGCGATCGTGCCGATGAACCTGCTCGGTTCGCGCAAGACCGCCGACTTCGTCGTGACGGGCTCGTGGTCGCAGAAGTCGTTCAACGAAGCGAAGAAATACGGCACGCCGCATCTGGCCGCATCGGGCAAGACGGCCGACGGTTTCACGCGCGCGCCCGCCCGCGCCGAGTGGCAACTGTCGGACGATCCGGCGTACGTGCATCTGTGCACGAACGAGACGATCGACGGCGTCGAGACGTTCGAGATTCCCGACCTCGGCGACATCCCGCTCGTCGCGGACGTGTCGTCGCACATCCTGTCGCGCCCGATGGACGTCGCGAAGTACGGCGTGCTGTTCGGCGGCGCGCAGAAGAACATCGGGATGGCCGGCGTGACGGTCGTGATCGTTCGCGAGGATCTGCTCGATCGCGCGCTGTCGATCTGCCCGTCCGCATTCGAATGGAAGACCGTCGCCGCGAACAACTCGCTGTACAACACGCCGCCCACCTATGCGATCTACATCGCGGGCCTCGTGTTCCAGTGGCTGAAGCGGCAGGGTGGCCTCGAGGCGATCGAGGCCCGCAATACCGAGAAGGCGAAGCTGCTCTACGACACGATCGATGCGAGCGGCTTCTACCTGAACAAGGTCGAGCCGGCGGTGCGTTCGCGCATGAACGTGCCCTTTTTCCTGGCCGACGAAACGCGCAATGAAGACTTCCTTGCCGGCGCAAAGGCGCGCGGGCTGCTGCAGCTGAAGGGCCACAAGTCCGTCGGCGGCATGCGGGCGTCGATCTACAACGCGGTGCCGCTCGAGGGCGTGAAGGCGCTCGTCGAGTACATGAAGGACTTCGAACAGCGCGGCGCCTGAGCGCGACGCTGTTCAAACAGCACGGCAACTACGCATGGACGACGAACTGAATTCCCGCCTGAAACCGCTGCGCGACCGCATCGATGCGATCGACGCGCAGCTGATCGCGCTCCTCAACCAGCGCGCCGCGGTGGCGCTCGAGGTAGGCGAGGTCAAGAAGCATTTCAACGCGCCGGTGTTTCGGCCGGAGCGCGAGCTGCAAGTGATCGCGCGCCTGCAGGACATGAGCGCGGGGCCGCTCGCGGGCGAGCACATCAGCGCCATCTGGCGCGAGATCATGGCCGCGAGCCGCGCGCTCGAGCAGACGATCCACGTCGCATTCCTCGGGCCGGTCGGCACGTACAGCGAACAGGCGATGTTCGAGTATTTCGGCCAGTCGATCGAAGGGCTGCCGTGTCCGTCGATCGACGAGGTGTTCCGCTCGGTCGAGGCCGGTGCGGCCGCATTCGGCATCGCGCCCGTCGAGAATTCGACCGAAGGCGCGGTTTCGCGCACGCTCGATCTGCTGCTGCAAACCCAGTTGCTGATCAGCGGCGAGCTCGCGCTGCCGATCCATCACAACCTGCTCACGCAGAGCGGCACGCTCGACGGCGTGACGCGCGTCTGCGCGCATGCGCAGGCGCTCGCGCAATGCCAGCAGTGGCTTGCCGCGAATGCGCCGCAGCTCGAGCGGCAAGCGGTGTCGAGCAACGCGGAGGCCGCGCGCCTCGCGGCGGCCGACCCGAGCGTCGCGGCCATCGCGGGCGATCGCGCGGCCGCGCACTACGGGCTGCAGATCGCGTTCTCGCTGATCCAGGACGATCCGCACAACCGCACGCGCTTCGTGATCATCGGCAAGGAGCCGGCCGGGCAGAGCGGCCATGACCAGACGTCGCTGATCGTGTCGGTGAAGAACGAGCCGGGCGCCGTGTTCAAGCTGCTCGAACCGCTCGCGCGGCACGGCGTGTCGATGACGCGCTTCGAGTCGCGTCCGGCGCGCGTCGGCACGTGGGAGTATTACTTCTACATCGACATCGAAGGGCACCGGGACGAAGCGGCGGTGGCCGCCGCGCTCGCGGAGCTCGGCCAGAAGGCCGCGTTCCTGAAGATACTCGGTTCGTATCCGCGCGCGCGCTGACGCGCGGCGGCCCGTCACCCGCACCGCGCGGGCGGCGGGTGCAGCGGGCAGGGCAGGCCGGGTGGCACTGCCGAAGGCGGGCTCGGGCGGTATCCGGTGCAGGGCGCGCCGGGTGCGGGCCCGTTGCCCGGGATCTGGACTTCCGTGCGCGGGGCGTCGTTCCGCGCGCGTCACTTGGCTCTTGTCGTGTCAGGCTTTGCATTCAACAAACTGGTCATTTTCGGCGTCGGCCTGATCGGCGGATCGCTGGCGCGCGCACTGCGCGAGCGCGCGCCGGGCGGCGCGGGTGAAGTCATCGGCGTCGGCCGGTCGCGTGCGTCGGTCGACCGCGCGCTGGCACTCGGCGTGATCGACCGCGCGGCGGCGCTCGACGACGACGCGCAACTGCGCGACGCACTGGCCGGCGCCGATCTCGTGCTGCTGGCCGCCCCCGTCGCGCAAACGGGCCCGCTGCTCGCGCGCATCGCGCCGTGGCTCGACGCCGCGACGATCGTCACCGACGCGGGCAGCACGAAGTCCGATGTCGTCGCGGCCGCGCGCGCAGCGCTCGGTGCGCGGATCGCGCAGTTCGTGCCGGGGCATCCGATCGCCGGGCGCGAGTCGAGTGGCGTCGAAGCCGCGCTGCCGGATCTCTACGTCGGCCGCAACGTCGTGCTGTGCCCGCTGCCGGAGAACGCGCCCGCATCGGTCGCGCGGATCGACGCGATGTGGCGGGCGACCGGCGCCGACGTGCGCACGATGAGTACCGAGCAGCACGATCGCGTGTTCGCGTCGATCAGTCATCTGCCGCACGTGCTGTCGTTCGCGCTCGTCGAGCAGATTCTCGGCGAGGCGGATGCCGAACTGAAATTCTCGTATGCGGCGGGCGGCTTTCGCGATTTCACGCGGATCGCGGCGTCGAGTCCGGAAATGTGGCGCGACGTGTGCGTCGCGAATCGCGCGGCGCTGCTCGACGAGCTCGACGGCTACACGCGCGTGCTCGCACGGCTGCGTGCTGCGATCGACGCCGGCGACGGCGCGGCGCTCGAAGCCGTGTTCACGCGCTCGCGCGCCGCACGCAAGGCATGGCAGGAGCGCGGCGCGCAGCCCGCTGCCGAACCGGTCAAGAAATAACAGGACGATTCCCATGGACTATCTCGATCTCGGCCCGTATTCCAGCGCTTCGGGCACCGTGCGGCTGCCCGGCTCGAAGAGCATCTCGAACCGCGTGCTGCTGCTCGCGGCGCTTGCCGAAGGCGACACGACGATCACCAACCTGCTGGATTCCGACGACACGCGCGTGATGCTCGATGCGCTCGGCAAGCTCGGCGTGAAGCTCGCGCGCGACGGCGACACCTGTGTCGTCACCGGCACGCGCGGCGCGTTCACCGCGAAGACTGCCGACCTGTTCCTCGGCAATGCGGGCACGGCAGTGCGGCCGTTGACGGCGGCGCTCGCGATCAACGGCGGCGACTATCGCGTGCACGGCGTGCCGCGCATGCACGAACGGCCGATCGGCGACCTCGTCGACGGCCTGCGCCAGATCGGCGCGCAGATCGACTACGAGCAGAACGAAGGCTTTCCGCCGCTGCGGATCAAGCCCGGGACGATCTCGGTCGACGCGCCGATCCGCGTGCGCGGCGACGTGTCGAGCCAGTTCCTCACCGCGCTACTGATGACGCTGCCGCTCGTGAAGGCGAAGGATGGCAGGACCGTCGTCGAAATCGACGGCGAGCTGATCTCGAAGCCGTACATCGACATCACGATCCGGCTGATGGAGCGCTTCGGCGTGACCGTCGAGCGCGACGGCTGGCAGCGCTTCGTCGTGCCGGCCGGCGTCCGCTACCGGTCGCCGGGCCGCATCATGGTCGAGGGCGATGCGTCGTCGGCCTCGTACTTCCTCGCGGCCGGCGCGCTCGGCGGCGGTCCGCTGCGCGTCGAGGGCGTGGGGCGCGCGAGCATCCAGGGCGACGTCGGCTTCGCGAATGCGCTGATGCAGATGGGGGCGAACGTGTCGATGGGCGACGACTGGATCGAGGTGCGCGGCATCGGCCACGACCACGGCAAGCTCGATCCGATCGACATGGACTTCAACCTGATTCCCGACGCGGCGATGACCATCGCGGTCGCGGCACTGTTCGCGAGCGGCACGAGCACGCTGCGCAATATCGCGAGCTGGCGCGTGAAGGAAACCGACCGCATCGCGGCGATGGCGACCGAGCTGCGCAAGGTCGGCGCGATCGTCGAGGAAGGTGCCGACTATCTGGTCGTCACGCCGCCGCAACGGCTCACGCCGAATGCCGCGATCGACACGTACGACGATCACCGCATGGCGATGTGCTTCTCGCTCGTCAGCCTGGGCGGCGTGCCCGTGCGGATCAACGATCCGAAGTGCGTCGGCAAGACGTTCCCCGACTATTTCGACCGCTTCGCCGCGCTCGCCAAAGCCTGACCCGACTCACCCGATGAAATCGACCCGACCCTTTCACCCGACCCCCGTCATCACGATCGACGGCCCGACCGCTTCCGGCAAGGGGACCGTCGCGGCGCTCGTCGCCGCGCATCTTGGTTTCCACCTGCTCGACAGCGGCGCGCTGTACCGTCTCGCGGCGCTCGCGAGCGTGCGCTACGGCATCGCGGCGGAGGACATCGATGCCCTTGTGAAGCTGATCGACGATCTTCACATCACGTTCCGCGAGGGCTGCGCGCAGCTCGACGGCGTCGACGTGTCGAACGACATTCGCGCCGAAGCGGTCGGAAACCGCGCGTCGGCGATTGCCGTGCACGGGCCGGTGCGTTCCGCGCTCGTCGCGCGCCAGCGCGCGTTCCGCAAGACGCCGGGCCTCGTCGCCGACGGGCGCGACATGGGCACCGTGATCTTCCCGGACGCCGTGCTGAAGGTGTTCCTGACGGCCAGCGCCGAGGCACGCGCGGCCAGACGGCATAAGCAATTGATGCAAAAAGGTTTTTCTGCTAATATAGATGACTTGCTCCGGGATCTTCGTGAACGTGACGCGCGCGACAGCAATCGCGCAGCGGCGCCACTGAAGCCCGCGGCAGATGCCGAGCTGCTCGATACGTCGGCGCTTTCGGTCGATGAAGCTGTCGACCAGGTGCTGCAGTGGTACCGGGCGCTTGGCCAGCCCGCCTGAAAAGGCGGGTGGTTGTAGGTGCTTCGCGCTGGAGCGCGAAGCGTGTTTCGAACCCTTAACCCCGTGTGGAATTCGATCTGGCCCTTTCAGCCTGCCATTTCGGCCGGCGTGGCGCACAGCGATCCATGCACAATCAGATTTTTATGTCCGACCTGCAAACCTCCACCCCGAATACCGAATCCTTTGCGGCTCTGTTCGAAGAGTCGCTGACCCGTCAAGACATGCGCGCCGGCGAAGTGATTTCCGCCGAAGTCGTGCGCGTCGACCACAACTTCGTGGTCGTCAATGCAGGCCTGAAGTCCGAGGCTTACATTCCGATCGAGGAATTCCTGAACGATCAGGGCGAGGTTGAGGTGCAGTCGGGCGATTTCGTGTCCGTCGCGATCGACGCACTCGAAAACGGCTACGGCGACACGATCCTGTCGCGCGACAAGGCGAAGCGCCTTGCATCGTGGCTGTCGCTGGAAAAGGCCCTCGACAACAACGAACTCGTCACCGGCACGATCACCGGCAAGGTGAAGGGCGGCATGACCGTGATGGTCAACGGCATCCGCGCGTTCCTGCCGGGTTCGCTGGTCGACACGCGTCCGGTCAAGGACACGACCCCGTACGAAGGCAAGACGCTCGAGTTCCGCGTGATCAAGCTCGATCGCAAGCGTAACAACGTCGTGCTGTCGCGTCGTGCAGTGATCGAAGCAACCCAAGGCGAAGAGCGCGCGAAGCTGCTCGAGACGCTGAAGGAAGGCGCGATCGTCAACGGCGTGGTCAAGAACATCACCGACTACGGCGCGTTCGTCGACCTCGGCGGCATCGACGGCCTGCTGCACATCACCGACATCGCATGGCGTCGTGTGCGTCACCCGAGCGAAGTCCTGTCGGTTGGCCAGGAAGTCACCGCGAAGATCCTCAAGTTCGACCAAGAGAAGAACCGCGTCTCGCTGGGCATCAAGCAACTGGGCGACGATCCGTGGGAAGGCATCTCGCGCCGTTACCCGTCGGGCACGCGCCTGTTCGGCAAGGTCACGAACATCACCGACTACGGCGCATTCGTCGAAGTGGAATCGGGCATCGAAGGCCTCGTCCACGTGTCGGAAATGGACTGGACCAACAAGAACGTTGCTCCGTCGAAGGTTGTCCAGCTGGGCGACGAAGTCGAAGTCATGGTCCTCGAGATCGACGAAGACCGTCGTCGTATCAGCCTCGGCATGAAGCAGTGCAAGCCGAATCCGTGGGATGACTTCAGCCGCAACTTCAAGAAGGGCGACAAGATCACGGGCGCAATCAAGTCGATCACCGACTTCGGCGTGTTCATCGGTCTGCCGGGCGGCATCGACGGCCTGGTCCACCTGTCGGACCTGTCGTGGAGCGAAGCCGGCGAAGAAGCCGTTCGCAAGTACAAGAAGGGCGACGAAGTCGAAGCAATCGTGCTCGGTATCGACGTCGAGAAGGAGCGTATTTCGCTCGGCATCAAGCAGCTCGAAGGCGACCCGTTCAGCAACTACGTTGCAATGAACGACAAGGGCTCGATCGTCGACGGCGTGGTGAAGTCGGTCGATGCGAAGGGCGCTGTCATTACGCTGACGGGCGACATCGAAGGCTACCTGCGCGCATCGGAAATCTCGCAGGATCGCGTCGAAGACGCACGCAACGTGCTGAAGGAAGGCGACAAGGTCAACGCGATGGTGATCAACATCGATCGCAAGTCGCGTGGCATCAACCTGTCGATCAAGGCGAAGGATTCGGCTGAACAACAGGAAGCGATCCGCGGCCTGCAGTCCGATTCGAGCGCTGCCGCGACCGGTACGACCAACCTCGGCGCGCTGCTGAAGGCGAAGCTCGACGGCCAGAACCAGTAAGCCTCACGAGGTCTGCTGAAGTATGACCAAATCCGAGTTGGTCGCGCAGCTGGCACTGCGATTTCCGCAACTTGTCCTCAAGGATGCGGATTTCGCGGTGAAAACGATGCTCGATGCGATGTCCGACGCCCTGTCGAAAGGGCATCGCATCGAAATTCGGGGTTTCGGCAGCTTCGGCCTCAACCGTCGCCCGGCGCGCGTCGGACGCAACCCGAAGTCGGGGGAGAAAGTGCAGGTGCCCGAGAAGTTCGTGCCTCACTTCAAGCCCGGCAAGGAATTGCGCGAACGCGTCGACGGTCGCGCCGGCGAGCCGCTGAAAGCTGATGATCCGGACGACGAGCGTTGAGCGTCGTTCGGCTTGCCCGGAACCTGTCCGGCGAAGGCTGAAGAAAAAAGCGCCCCTAGCGGGCGCTTTTTTCGTTTTCGGCGGCCGTGTGGCAACGCGCATCCGCAGGATGTGCGGTGACGCGGAAACGCTTCCTTTACAATACGGGTCGATTCGGCGTCGCGAAGGGGAGTCGCGCGTCACGGCAAACCTCAACAAAGAGAGGGCTACATGAAGTTTATCGTCTGGCTGATCCGGGTATTGGTGTTCGTGCTGCTGCTGGTGCTCGCACTGGCCAATACGCAAACCGCGACGCTGAATTTCCTTGCCGGCTACGCATGGCAAGCGCCGCTGATCCTGATCGGCCTCGCGTTCTTCGTCGTGGGTCTGCTGGCCGGCCTGCTGTCCGCACTGCCGGCGATCTTCCGTCTGCGCCTCGAGAACGGGCGCCTGAAGCGCGATCTGCGCGCGGTGCGCGAAACTCCGGTCGTCGTCGATCAGCCGCCGATGCCGCCCGTCATTTAATACGGACGCCGCGCGAATCCCGCGCGGTTTTCGTCTCTGCTTCGATATTTCGCATGGATCTGGATTTCTGGTGGTTGCTCGCAATTCCGGTGGCGTTCGCGCTTGGCTGGGCGGCGTCACGCTATGACCTGAAGAACCTCCTGTCGGAGAGCGCCAACCTGCCGCGATCGTATTTCCGCGGCCTGAACTTTCTGTTGAACGAACAACCGGACAAGGCGATCGACGCGTTCATCGAGGTCGCGAAGCTCGACCCCGAGACGGTCGAACTGCACTTCGCGCTCGGCAACCTGTTTCGCCGCCGCGGTGAAACGGACCGGGCGATCCGCGTGCACCAGAATCTGCTGAGTCGCACGGACCTGCCTGTGAACGAGCGCGACCACGCGCTGTATGAACTCGGCCAGGATTTTCTGAAAGCCGGCCTGCTCGATCGTGCCGAAGAGGCCTTCCACCGGCTCGCCGACGGCGACTACGCGCTGGGTGCGCAGCGGGCGCTGCTGACGATCTACGAGATCGAGAAGGACTGGAACAAGTCGATCGATACCGCGAAGCGGATCGAGTCGATGAGCGACAAGCCACTCGCCATCGAAATCGCGCAGTTCCACTGCGAACTCGCGCAGGACGCGCTGCAGCGCAAGGACGCCGCGGCAGCGGCCGAACAGCTGAAGCTCGCGCTTGCCGCGAACCCGCAGAACGTGCGCGCGACGATACTGTCGGGCGACGCCGCGGCGGCAGCGGCCGATCACGCGGCCGCGATCGAGCACTGGAAGCGCGTCGAAGCGCAGAATCCGGCGTATCTGCCGCTCGTCGCCGACAAGCTGATGAAGGCCTATGTCGCGCTCGGCCAGCCGGTCGAGGGCGCCGAGCTGCTGATGGGCTATGTCGAGCGTTATCCGTCGAACGACCTGCTCGAAATCGCGTATCAGCACATCGCCGGGTTGCGCGGCCAGGAGGCCGCGCATACGCTCGCACGCACGCAGATGGAGAAGTCGCCGAACCTGTCCGGCATGCTGCACCTGCTCGACGCGCAGATCGCGGCCGCCGACGAGCCGCGCCGTAAGGAACTTGAAATGATGCGCGCGCTGATCAAGCAGCGCACCAAAAATCTGCCACGCTATACGTGCCAGAATTGCGGTTTCCGGGCACGGCTCTTCTACTGGCAGTGCCCCGGATGCAGCGGCTGGGAAACCTATGCGCCGCGCCGCGTCGAACCTGCGATGCCGGGCTGATCCCGGCGTGCGGCGCCGACGCGCTGCGGTTGCCGCCGGGTCCGGCCCGGCGGCCAAGTTAGTCAATTACCGGGACGTACCGGAACATCTATGAAAATCACCATCATCGGCACCGGCTATGTCGGTCTTGTCACGGGCTCCTGTCTCGCCGAGATCGGCCACGACGTCTTTTGCCTGGATGTCGATCCGCGCAAGATCGATATCCTGAACAACGGCGGGATGCCGATTCACGAACCGGGCCTGCTGGACATCATCGCGCGCAACCGCGCGGCTGGGCGTCTGCGCTTCTCGACCGACATCGCGGCGAGCGTCGCGCACGGCGAGATCCAGTTCATCGCGGTCGGCACGCCGCCCGACGAGGACGGCTCGGCCGACCTGCAATACGTGCTCGAGGCCGCGCGCAACATCGGCCGTCACATGACGGGTTTCAAGGTGATCGTCGACAAGTCGACGGTGCCGGTCGGCACCGCGCAGCGCGTGCGTGCGGTGGTCGACGAGGCGCTCGGCGCCCGCGGGCTCGCGGGCAGCGTCGCGCACCGGTTCTCGGTCGTATCGAATCCGGAATTCCTGAAGGAAGGCGCGGCAGTCGAGGACTTCATGCGCCCGGACCGCATCATCATCGGCGTCGACGACGACGAGACGGGCACGGTGGCGCGCGAGAAGATGAAGAAGCTATATGCGCCGTTCAACCGCAACCACGAGCGCACGATCTACATGGACGTGCGTTCGGCGGAATTCGCGAAGTATGCGGCGAATGCGATGCTCGCGACGCGCATCTCGTTCATGAACGAGATGTCGAATCTCGCCGACAAGGTCGGCGCCGACATCGAAGCCGTGCGCCGCGGGATCGGCTCCGATCCGCGCATCGGCTATCACTTCCTGTACGCGGGCGTCGGTTACGGTGGCTCGTGCTTCCCGAAGGACGTGCAGGCGCTGATCCGCACCGCGGGCGAAAACGGCCAGCCGCTGCGCATCCTGGAGGCTGTCGAAGCCGCCAACTCCGCGCAGAAGGATGTGCTGATCGGCAAGATCGAACAGCGCTTCGGCGCGGACCTGACCGGCCGCGAATTCGCGGTCTGGGGCCTCGCGTTCAAGCCGAATACCGACGACATGCGCGAGGCGCCGAGCCGCCGGCTGATCGCCGCGCTGCTCGATCGTGGCGCGACCGTGCGCGCGTACGATCCGGTCGCGATCGACGAAGCGCGCCGTGTGTTCGCGCTCGATCTTGGCGAGGCTTCCGACGCGCTTGCGCGCCTCCATTTCGTCGATACCCAGGACGCAGCTGTGATCGCCGCGGATGCGCTCGTGATCGTCACCGAGTGGAAGGAATTCAGGAGCCCGGATTTCACGCGCCTGAAGGCCGAGCTGAAGGCGCCGGTGATCTTCGACGGGCGCAACCTGTACGAGCCGGACGCGATGGCCGAACTCGGCATCGACTACCATGCGATCGGGCGTCCGCATGTCGCTCCCCAGTCTTCCTCCCGTGGATGAACGCACGATGACTACCCTTCGAGAAGTGGTGCCGGTACCGCGCGCGCAGCTCGCGGGTTCGCGCGTGCTCGTCGTCGGGGACGTGATGCTCGACCGCTACTGGTTCGGCAACGTCGACCGCATTTCGCCGGAAGCGCCGGTGCCTGTCGTGCATGTGCAGCGTCAGGAGGAGCGCCTCGGCGGCGCGGCCAACGTCGCGCGCAACGCCGTGACGCTCGGCGGTCAGGCCGGGCTCTTGTGCGTGGTCGGCTGTGACGAACCGGGCGAGCGGATTGTCGAGTTGCTCGACAGCAGCGGCGTGACGCCTCATCTCGAGCGCGATGCGTCGCTGCCGACGACGATCAAGCTGCGCGTGCTCGCGCGTCAGCAGCAATTGTTGCGGGTCGACTTCGAGGCGATGCCGAAGCACGAGGTGTTGCTCGCCGGGCTCGCGCGTTTCGATGTACTGCTGCCGCAGCACGACGTCGTGCTGATGTCGGACTACGCGAAAGGCGGCCTGACGCACGTGACGACGATGATCGACAAGGCCCGTGCGGCCGGCAAGCCGGTGCTCGTCGATCCGAAGGGTGGTGACTGGGCGCGCTATCGCGGCGCGTCGCTGATCACGCCGAACCGCGCCGAGCTGCGCGAAGTCGTCGGTCAGTGGCAATCGGAAGACGACCTGCGCGCGCGCGTCGCCAGGCTGCGCGCGGATCTCGATCTCGACGCGCTGCTGCTCACGCGTTCGGAGGAGGGGATGACGCTTTTTTCCGCAAACGGCGAACTGCATGCCCCGGCGCTCGCGCGCGAGGTGTATGACGTGTCCGGCGCGGGCGATACCGTGATCGCGACGGTCGCGACGATGCTCGGCGCCGGCGTGCCGCTCGTCGATGCCGTCGTGCTCGCGAACCGTGCGGCAGGCATCGTGGTCGGCAAGCTCGGTACGGCCACGGTAGACTACGACGAACTGTTTCACTGAGCGCATTCGGCGGCGCGCCGCACGGATGTCTCGTAATTTTTCAGGCAGAACGATCATGACCATCATCGTCACCGGCGCAGCCGGTTTTATCGGCGCGAACATCGTCAAGGCGCTCAACGAGCGCGGCGAGTCGCGCATCATCGCGGTCGACAATCTGACGCGCGCGGACAAGTTCCGCAACCTCGTCGATTGCGAGATCGACGACTATCTCGACAAGACGGAATTCGTCGAGCGCTTCACGCGCGGCGATTTCGGCAAGGTACGCGCGGTGTTCCACGAAGGCGCCTGTTCGGACACGATGGAAACCGACGGCCGCTACATGATGGACAACAACTTCCGCTACAGCCGCGCGGTGCTCGATGCATGTCTCGCGCAGGGCGCGCAGTTCCTGTACGCGTCGTCGGCCGCGACTTACGGCGGCTCGACGCGGTTCGTCGAGGAGCGCGAGGTCGAGGCGCCGCTGAACGTCTACGGCTATTCGAAGTTCCTGTTCGACCAGGTGATCCGCCGCGTGCTGCCGAGCGCGAAGAGCCAGATCGCCGGGTTCCGCTACTTCAACGTGTACGGCCCGCGCGAGACGCACAAGGGCCGCATGGCATCGGTCGCATTCCACAACTTCAACCAGTTCCGCGCGGAAGGCAAGGTCAAGCTGTTCGGCGAGTACAACGGTTATGCGCCGGGCGAGCAGACGCGCGATTTCGTATCGGTCGAGGACGTCGCGAAAGTGAACCTGTTCTTCTTCGATCATCCGGAGAAGTCGGGCATCTTCAACCTCGGCACCGGCCGTGCGCAACCGTTCAACGACGTCGCATCGACGGTCGTGAACACGTTGCGCGCGCTCGACAACCTGCCGCCGTTGACGCTCGCGCAGCAGGTCGAGCAAGGGCTGATCGAATACGTGGCGTTCCCCGACGCGCTGCGCGGCAAGTACCAGTGCTTCACGCAGGCCGACCAGACGAAGCTGCGTGGTGCCGGCTACGATGCGCCGTTCCTGACGGTGCAGGAAGGTGTCGACCGCTACGTGCGTTGGCTGTCCGGCCAGGTTTAAACGCACGCGCTGCGTCGCTAGACTGGGTCTCACGGTCGGCAGCCGCCGATCGTTTTCATCGGAGATCCAGCACATGATCAAAAAATGGTTTGCCGCGGCCGCGATGCTCGGCGCGATCGCGTCGGCATGGGCGGCCGTCGACGTCAACACCGCGAATGAAGATGCACTGGTCGGCATCAAGGGCATCGGTCCCGCGCGGGCAAAGGCGATTCTCGACGAGCGCGGCGCACGCGGGCCGTTCAGGAATGCAGAAGATCTCGCGTCGCGTGTGAAAGGCATGGGCGGCCATACGGTCGAGCGCCTTCAGCAGGAAGGGTTGACGATCGGCGCGGCCGCTTCGGTCGCGACGGCCCCGGCCACGGGCAAGCCCGCTGCGGCGAAACCTGCCGCTGCGCCTGCCCGCACCGCGCAGAAGTAACGCACACCAGACGAAAGGCTCCTTCAGTCGCCGTCTTGCGACGGCTTCCCGCGGCATGCCGCGGGTTTTTTGCGTCATGCGTCATGCGTCATGCGGCAGACCTATTCCATCGTCGCGATGGGGTTGCCGGCGCGCGCCCCCGCGCTGGTTTACAATCGATTGATTGATCGGCCTCGCACTCACGGTATCTCCATGGCTTACAAAACTATCGAAGACACGATCGGCAACACGCCGCTCGTGCAACTGGTCCGCCTGCCGGACGACGAGATTCGCGCACGCAACAACGTGGTGCTCGCCAAGCTGGAAGGCAACAATCCGGCGGGGTCCGTGAAGGATCGCCCGGCGCTGTCGATGATCAGCAAGGCCGAGGAGCGCGGTCGCATCAAGCCGGGCGATACGCTGATCGAGGCGACGAGCGGCAACACGGGCATCGCGCTCGCGATGGCCGCGGCCATCCGTGGGTACAAGATGGTGCTGGTCATGCCCGAGGATCTGTCGGTCGAGCGTCGCCAGAGCATGGCCGCTTACGGCGCCGAAATCATCCTGACGCCGGTAAAGGGCGGGATGGAACTGGCGCGCGACCTCGCGGAGCAGATGCAGCGCGAAGGCAAGGGCGTGATCCTCGATCAGTTCGGGAACCCCGACAATCCGGTCGCGCACTACGAAGGAACGGGCCCGGAGATCTGGCGCGACACCGAAGGGCGCATCACGCACTTCGTATCGGCGATGGGCACGACGGGCACGATCATGGGCACGTCGCGCTATTTGAAGGAACAGAATCCGGCGATCGAGATCGTCGGCGCGCAGCCGGAAGAAGGGTCGCGCATTCCGGGCATTCGCAAATGGCCGGAAGCCTACATGCCGACGATCTTCGATCGCAGCCGCGTCGATCGCGTCGAGAGCGTGAGCCAGGCCGCGTCGGAAACGATGGCGCGTCGGCTCGCGGCCGTCGAAGGCATCTTTGCCGGCATTTCGTCGGGCGGCGCATGCGAAGTCGCGATGCGCATCGCCCGCCAGGTCGAGAACGCGACGATCGTGTTCATCGTTTGCGATCGCGGCGACCGCTATCTGTCGACCGGTGTATTTCCTGCCTGAGCCCGATCGGCGTCCGCAGCGTCGAACGATAAAAAAACGCCGCATGAGCGGCGTTTTTTTCTTTGCGCGGGCCGTTGATTACTGCGCCGGCGTCTCCGTATCCGCGGCAGGCAGCGGCAGCGCGCCGCTCGCTTCCATCTGCGCCTTCACGGCTTCGCCGAGCTGGTACACGGTGAGCGCATAGAAGAAGCTGCGGTTGTAGCGCGTCAGCACGTAGAAATTCTTCAGGCCGAGCATGTATTCGGTCGCGCGTCCCGGCGACGGCAGGTCGACCACGGTGACCGGCGTGCCGCCTTCGGTGGTGATGTTGACCGTCGGCTCGTTGAGGGTCAGGCCGGCGCGCAGCAGTTGCGACAGCGCCCAGTGCGGCTCGGGCTGACCGTCCGCCGCTGCCTGCGCGATGCCGAGGCTGCCCGTGTCGGGCGTGATGCGCCAGACCACCGGGCGATCGGTCTCCCAGCCATGCTGCTTCAGGTAGTTCGCGACGCTGCCGATCGCATCGGCAGGACTGCTGCGCAGATCGACGTGGCCGCCGTCGTAGTCGACCGCATACTGGCGGATGCTGCTCGGCAGGAACTGCGGGATGCCGATCGCGCCCGTGTACGAGCCGAGCACGGTGGTCGGGTCGAGCTGGTTGTCGCGAGTCCAGACCAGGAAGTCCTCGAGGTTCTTGCGGAACGTTGCCTGGCGGCTGTCGCGATTCGGCGTGTCCGGATAGTCGAACGTGAGCGTGGTCAGCGTATCGAGCACGCGGAAGTTGCCCATGTAGCGGCCGTAGATCGTTTCGACACCGATGATGCCGACGATCACTTCGGGCGGCACGCCGAATTCCCGTGACGCGCGCTGCAGCGTCGCCTGGTTCGCCTTCCAGAATTTCACGCCCGCGTTGATGCGGATCGGCTCGATGAAGCGCGAACGATAGACGCTCCAGTTCTTCACCGAAGGCGTCGGTGCCGGCTTCACGAGCTTCACGGCGGTGGCCGAGTAGCTGATGCGCGAGAACAGCGCATGCAGGCTCGCGGAATCGAAGCCGTTGCGGCTCACCATCTCGTCGATGAACGCATCGACCTTCGCCTTGTTCGCGTAACGCTGCGGAACGATTTCCTCTTCGAAGGTCTGGCCTTGCGACGGCTGCTGCGGCGGTTGCTCCTGCGCGACGCGCGTGCCGGAGGACTTCGCAGGCTGCGTCTGCGCGACGGCGGGTGCGGCGGCCAGCGTAGCGGCGACGGCAGCGGCAACGAGCGGAACGCGAACGCGCGACAGTGCGGAGAGAAGGGCGGCAGGCTTGCTGGAATTCATGTCGAAGCGGGCTGACAGGGCGATGGGGTTCGGCGCAGTATACCCGACGCACCCTGCGTGCCGGGGCGATGCAGCGCACCGTTGTGGTAAGTTAGCGGCGAATTCGCGGCAGACGATGGACATCATTGATGGAGACTCGTGGCGCACCTTGCGTCGCGGATGACAGCTTATGGCAACCGCCTTCTATACGCACCCCGATTGCATGCTGCACGAGATGGGGGAATGGCATCCGGAATGCCCGGCCCGACTGTCGGCGATCCAGGATCAGCTGATCGCGAGCCGCATCGACGACCTGATCGTGCACGAAACCGCCCCGTTCGCGAGCGAGGTGGCGCTGGGCCGCGTGCATACGCAGGCCCATATCGACTACATCCGCAGCATGACGCCCGTCGACGGCTACGTCGAGATCGATCCCGACACGCTGATGAACCGCGACACGTGGCGCGCCGCGCTGCGGGCGGCCGGCGCGGCGATCGCGGCGACCGACGCGGTGATCGAAGGCCGCTACGCGAATGCGTTCTGCAGCGTGCGGCCGCCCGGCCATCACGCGGAACCCGCGCGGGCGATGGGCTTCTGCTTCTTCAACAACGTGGCGATCGCCGCGCGGCATGCGCTCGACGTCCACGGCATCGAGCGCGTCGCGATCATCGATTTCGACGTGCATCACGGCAACGGCACCGAAGCCGCGTTCGCGAACGACGAGCGCGTGCTGATGTGCAGCTTCTTCCAGCATCCGCTGTACCCGTTCTCGGGCGCCGATCACCAGGCGCCGAACATGGTCAACCTGCCGATGCCGGCACGCAGCAACGGGATGGCGATCCGCGAAGCGGTCGACATGTTCTGGCTGCCGCGTCTCGACGCGTTCAAGCCGCAGATGCTGTTCGTGTCGGCCGGTTTCGATGCGCATCGCGAGGACGACATCGGCAACCTCGGTCTCGTCGAGGCCGATTTCGAATGGCTGACCGCGCAGGTCGTCGACGTCGCGCGCCGACATGCGCAGGGCCGCATCGTGAGCTGTCTCGAGGGCGGCTACAACCTGTCCGCGCTCGGCCGCAGCGTCGTCGCGCACCTGCGCGTGCTGGCCGGCATTTGACCGGCAGGCAGCGCGGCCGCGCGCGTTCAGCGCGCCGGCACGCGCGCGTGAATCCACGCGATCAGCGCATCGATCACGCGATCGCGCTCGAGATCGTTCATCGTCTCGTGGAACCCGCCTTCGTATAGCGTCAGCGTGCGATCGGGCGAGCCGACGTGGGCGCCGAATGCGCGGCTTCCGTCGGGCTCGGTCAGCTTGTCCTCGGTGCCGTGATAGACGAGCACCGGCATGCGCAGCGCACCGCGGCCGCGCTCGACGCGCGCCATCGCGTCGAGGATTTCGGCACCTGTGCGCGCCGGCACCGCGCCATGGTGTACGAGCGGATCGGCACGATTGGCCGCGACGACGACCGGATCCCGCGACAGCAGCGCCGCATCGATCCTGATCGCGGGGAAGCTCGGCCATGCACGGCTGATGAAGCGGCTCATCGCGAGCATCCAGCGCGGCACGTCGCGCCCCGGCGCGAGCGCCGGGCTCGACAGCACGAGACCGGCCAGCGCGTGGCCGCGGGCGGGCACGCGTTCGATCGCATACAGCGCCGCGACGGCGCCGCCCATGCTGTGTCCCATCAGGAAGAGCGGCGTATCGCCGCAGGCGGCTTCGGCAACGAGTGCATCCGCATCGTTCAGGTAACCGTCGAAACGCTCGACCCACGCACGTTTGCCGGGCGACTGGCCGTGCCCGCGCAGATCGATCGCCAGCACGTCGATGCCGGCCGCGTTCAGTCTGGCCGCCAGCGCCGCGTAACGCCCCGCATGCTCGGCGAGGCCGTGCACGAGCGCGAGCGTCGCGCGCGGCGGCACCGTGCCGTCGCCGGCCGGCCAGCGGTACGACGCCAGTTCGAGTCCGTCCGCGGTACGCAGCCGGCCCATGCGCGGAGCGGGCAGGGACGCCGGCTCCAGTGCCGGGGTGGCGGGTACGGCGGTCGGCGTGGTGGTGGCGTTCATCTGGCGGGTCCCCGGTTCGTTGGCATCGGTGTTCCGGATCATAGTCGCCGCATTCCGGAGGCGGGCCAGCAGCGCCCCTCTAATTTCGTCTGGTTATGAAAAGATCGAAATCGATTATTAAGGGGAATGAGGCGTTTGCGGTAAAATCGCCGGCTATTCCAGATGCATCGGCGGCCGACTGGCGGGCCTCGCCAGCCGGCCGCCGTTCTGTTTACATGATCGAATTACGCAATCTGTCTCAGCGTTTCCCCGGCCCGACCGGCTGGGTCGACGCGTTGCACAACGTCAACCTGACGATCCCGCAGGGCGAGGTGTTCGGCATCATCGGCCGAAGCGGCGCCGGCAAGAGCACGCTCGTGCGCACCATCAACCTGCTCACGCGGCCGACCGAAGGCAACGTCGTCGTCGGCGGACGCGATCTCACGCTGCTGCCGGCGGGCGCGCTGCGCGAAGCGCGCCGCGAAATCGGCATGATCTTCCAGCACTTCAACCTGCTGTCGTCACGCACGGTATTCGACAACGTCGCGCTGCCGCTCGAGCTGGCCGGTGCAGGCCGCGCCGACATCGAGGCGGCCGTGCTGCCGCTGCTCGACCTCGTCGGGCTGTCCGCGCAGAAGGACCGCTATCCGGCCCAGATCAGCGGCGGCCAGAAGCAGCGCGTCGGCATCGCCCGCGCGCTCGCGAGCAAGCCGCAGGTGCTGCTGTCGGACGAAGCGACGTCGGCGCTCGACCCAGAGACCACGCGCTCGATCCTCGATCTGCTCAAGCGCATCAACCGCGAGCTCGGCCTGACGATCGTGCTGATCACCCACCAGATGGAAGTGATCAAGCAGGTGTGCGACCGCGTGGCGGTGCTCGACGCCGGCCGCGTGGTCGAAGAAGGCCGCGTGATCGACGTGTTCCTGCAGCCGCATCATGAAGTGACGCGCGCGCTGATCGGCGACGTGATCGCGCAGGAGCTGCCGCCGGCGCTGAAGGCACGGGTGGCCGAGCGACTGAAGACGGGCAGCGGGCATTTGCTGCGGCTGGCGTTCACCGGCTCGGGTGTCGACCAGCCGATCCTGTCGGAGACGATCCGCCGGTACGAACTCGATTTCAACATCCTGCACGGCCAGATCGACGAGATCCAGGGTCAGGCGTTCGGGTCGCTCGCGGTGCTCGCGGGCGGCGAACCGGGCAAGGTCGGGCAGGCGCTCGCGTTCCTGCGCGAGCAAGGTGTAGTGGTAGAGGAGCTTTCGTATGTTGAGTGAGATGTTCGATATGTTCGTGCAGTCGTTCTGGGAGACGCTGATCATGGTCGGCATCTCGGGAGCGGTCGGCGCGCTCGTCGGGCTGCCGCTCGGCGTGCTGCTGTACCTGACCGACCGTCAGGGCGTGCTGCAGAACCTCGGCCTGAATCGCGTGCTCGGCGGCATCGTGAACGCGGTGCGCTCGACGCCGTTCATCATCCTGCTGGTCGCGGTCATTCCGCTCACGCGGCTCGTCACGGGATCGTCGATCGGCACGGCCGCGGCGGTCGTGCCGCTGACGCTCGCGGCCGCGCCGTTCGTCGCGCGGCTGGTCGAGACCGCGCTGCGCGAGGTCGACCGCGGGCTGATCGAGGCCGCGCAGTCGATGGGCGCGACGACGTCGCAGATCGTGTTCAAGGTGCTGCTGCCCGAATCGCTGCCGGGCATCGTCGCGGGCCTGACGATCACGTTCGTGTCGCTCGTCGGCTATTCGGCGATGGCCGGTGCGATCGGCGGCGGCGGGCTCGGCGATCTGGGCATCCGCTACGGCTATCAGCGCTATCTGCCGGAAGTGATGTGGACGGTCGTCGCGATCCTGATCGTGTTCGTGCAGATCGTGCAATCGTTCGGCGACTGGCTCGTGCGCCGGCTGAGCCACAAGTAAAACGACATTCATCCATTTGGGGGAGACGATGCAACGACGTTTCATGCTGAAGTTCGCGGCCGCACTCGGCGCGGCCGCGCTGTTCGTGAGCGCACATGCGCAGGCCGAAACCATCAAGGTGGGCGTGACGGGCGGCCCGCACGCGCAGATCATGGACGTGGTGAAGAAGGTCGCGGCCAAGAGCGGCCTCGACATCCGCGTCGTCGAATTCTCCGACTACGTGCAGCCGAACGCGGCGCTCGCGTCGGGCGATCTGGACGCGAACAGCTACCAGCACGATCCGTATCTGCAGGCGCAGGTGAAGGATCGCGGCTACAAGCTGATCAAGGTCGCCGACACGGTCACGTTTCCGATGGGCATCTATTCGAAGCGCGTGAAGTCGCTGGCCGAACTCAAGCCTGGCGCGCGCATCGCGGTGCCGAACGACCCGACCAACGGCGGCCGCGCGCTGCTGTTGCTGCAGAAGCAGGCGCTCCTGAAGCTGCGCGCGGACGCTGGCCTCAAGGCGACGCCGCTCGACATCGTCGACAATCCGCGCAAGCTGAAGATCGTCGAGCTCGATGCGGCGCAGATTCCGCGCTCGCTGGCCGACGTCGATGCGGCCGCGATCAATACCAACTACGCGATGGAAGCGGGGTTGAAACCGAAGCAGGACGCGATCGCGATCGAGGGCCCGAACGGCCCGTACGCGAACGTTCTCGCGATTCGCGACGCCGACCGGAGCAAGCCGTGGGTCGCGAAGCTGGTGGCGGCCTACCATTCGGCGGAAGTGAAGCAGTTCATCGAACAGAAGTTCGGCGGGGCGGTCATCGCCGCCTGGTAACACGAGGTACAGGGCGCGCCCGGCGACGATTAGAGTCGATGATCGAAAACCCGGGCTTTGCGTCCGGGTTTTTTCTCTTTTAAAATAGAACGACCGTTCGCTATTGCCGGCGCGCCGACGAGGAGCGCTATCCTCGATAGCCGCGATGGATGGGTCCGCTGGGCCGCGCAGTCACGAGGCCTCGCTATAGAATGGCCTCTGGTCGTATTCGTAACTTTGGAGCGTGTGCATGAAAATCCTGGTGCCAGTGAAAAGAGTGGTCGATTACAACGTGAAGGTCCGCGTGAAGTCGGACAACACGGGCGTCGACATCGCGAACGTGAAGATGTCGATGAACCCGTTCGACGAAATCGCGGTGGAAGAAGCGGTGCGCCTGAAGGAAGCGGGCGTGGCGACCGAAGTGATCGCGGTGTCGGTCGGTGTCGCGCAAGCGCAGGAAACGCTGCGCACGGCGCTGGCGATCGGTGCGGATCGCGCGATCCTGGTGGAATCGAACGACAGCGTCGAGCCGCTGGCCGTCGCGAAGATCCTCAAGGCGCTGGTCGACAAGGAGCAGCCGCAACTGGTGATCCTCGGCAAGCAGGCGATCGACGACGATTCGAACCAGACGGGCCAGATGCTGGCCGCGCTGGCAGGTCTCCCGCAAGCGACGTTCGCGTCGAAGGTGACGATCGCCGACGGCAAGGCCACGGTCGCACGTGAAGTCGACGGCGGCGCGGAAACGCTGTCGCTGACGCTGCCGGCGGTGGTCACGACCGACCTGCGCCTGAACGAGCCGCGCTACGTGACGTTGCCGAACATCATGAAGGCGAAGAAGAAGCCGCTGGAAAACGTGAAACCGGAAGACCTCGGCGTGGACGTGACGCCGCGTCTGAAGACGCTGAAGGTGGCCGAGCCGCCGAAGCGCGCGGCCGGCGTGAAGGTGCCGGACGTGAAGACGCTGGTCGAGAAGCTGAAGACCGAAGCCAAGGTGCTGTAAGAGGGAGCGGAAAGAAATGACGATTCTGGTGATTGCAGAACACGACAACGCGTCGATCAAGGCCGCGACGCTGAACACGGTGGCGGCGGCCGCGAAGATCGGCGGCGACATTCACGTGCTGGTCGCGGGCCACAACGCGCAAGCCGCAGCCGACGCGGCCGCGAAGATCGCGGGTGTGTCGAAGGTGCTGCTGGCCGACGCGCCGCAGCTCGAAGCGGGCCTGGCGGAAAACGTCGAAGCGACCGCGCTGAACATCGCGAAGGATTACTCGCACATCCTCGCGCCGGCGACCGCCTACGGCAAGAACATCGCGCCGCGTATCGCCGCGAAGCTGGACGTTGCACAGATCTCGGACATCACGGCGGTCGATTCGGCCGACACGTTCGAGCGCCCGATCTACGCAGGCAACGCGATCGCGACGGTGCAGTCGAGCGACCCGATCAAGGTCATCACGGTGCGTGCGACGGGTTTCGATCCGGTTGCAGCCGAAGGTGGCAGCGCATCGGTCGAAAAGATCGAAGCGGCGGCAGACGCAGGCAAGTCGCAATTCGTGAGCCGGGAAGTGACGAAGCTGGACCGTCCGGAACTCACCAGCGCGAACATCATCGTGTCGGGCGGCCGCGGTCTGGGCAGCGGCGAGAACTACACGAAGGTGCTCGAGCCGCTGGCGGACAAGCTGTCGGCGGCACTCGGCGCATCGCGCGCGGCAGTCGACGCCGGCTATGTGCCGAACGACTACCAGGTCGGCCAGACCGGCAAGATCGTCGCGCCGCAGCTGTACATCGCGGTCGGCATCTCGGGTGCGATCCAGCATCTGGCCGGCATGAAGGATTCGAAGGTGATCGTCGCGATCAACAAGGATCCCGAAGCGCCGATCTTCAGCGTGGCCGACTACGGCCTCGTCGGCGACCTGTTCGCGCTGGTGCCGGAGCTCGTGAGCGAGCTCGGCTGACGCGGCAGGCCGCTTCGGCGGTAAGCATGCAGCAAGACAGGGGGCGCGATGAGCGCCCCTTTTTTTGTGGCGTGCAGGTGAGGGCGGGGTGTTCTGCGATGCACCGAGCCGCGATTGCGCAACGCTGCGGGGAGCATGCTCTTGTGCAGGCAGCCCCGCAGCGTCGATCGTTGGCGCGAAGAGCAACGAATGTGGGCGCGCTTGCGCAAGCCCGCTCCGGCGCCGGCAACGCGTTCGCTGCAACGAAAAAGGCGCCCCGCAAGGGGCGCCTTTCGATCGATGCCGACCGCCCGCGTCGCCGCGTGCCGTTCCGGCTTATGCGTATGCCGGGCGCGTCTGGCCGGCCACGTCCTTCAGGTAGCGATGCACCGACAGGTCATCGGCCTGAATCGCCGGCTTCTTGCCCGAGATCAGGTCGGCGAGCAACTGGCCCGACCCGCACGACATCGTCCAGCCGAGCGTGCCGTGGCCGGTGTTCAGGAACAGGTTCGAGACCGGCGTGCGGCCGACGATCGGCGTGCCGTCCGGCGTCATCGGGCGCAGGCCCGTCCAGAACGTTGCCTTCGACGTATCGCCGCCGCCGGGGAACAGGTCGTTCACGCACATTTCGAGCGTTTCGCGGCGCGCGGCACGCAGGTTCTTGTCGAAGCCGACGATCTCGGCCATGCCGCCGACACGGATGCGCTGGTCGAAACGCGTGATGGCGATCTTGTAGGTTTCGTCGAGCACCGTCGATACAGGGGCCGCCGCCTCGTTCACGATCGGCGCGGTGATCGAATAGCCCTTCAGCGGATAGACCGGGATCTTCATCAAGTTCGAGATGAAGCTGGTCGAGTACGAGCCGAGCGCGACGACATATGCATCCGCGCGCACCGTCTCGCTGCCGCACTGCACGCCGGCGATCCGGCCGCCTGCGATCGCGAGCGCGTCGATCGGCGTGTTGTAGCGGAACTTCACGCCGAGCGATTCCGCAAGCGCCGCGAGGCGCGTCGTGAACAGCTGGCAGTCGCCCGTTTCGTCGCCCGGCAGGCGCAGGCCGCCCGTCAGCTTGTGCGATACGGCGGCGAGCGCCGGTTCGGCGTTCTTCAATTCGGCCGGCGACAGCAGTTCGAACGGCACGTTTGCTTCCTGCAGCACCGCGATGTCCTTCGCCGCGCCGTCGAGTTGCTGTTGCGTGCGGAACAGTTGCAGGGTGCCGCCCGTGCGCCCTTCGTACTGGATGCCGGTATCGGCTCGCAGCGCCTGCAGGCAATCGCGACTATATTCGGCGAGGCGGACCATGCGGCCCTTGTTGACTGCGTAGCGGTCGGCCGTGCAGTTGCGCAGCATCTGCCACATCCACTGGAGCTGGAAACGCGTGCCGTCGAGGCGGATCGCGAGCGGCGCGTGCTTCTCGAACATCCACTTGACGGCCTTCAGCGGCACGCCGGGCGCGGCCCACGGAGCCGCATAGCCGGGCGAGATCTGGCCGGCGTTCGCGAAGCTCGTCTCGAGCGCCGGGCCGGCCTCGCGGTCGATCACCGTGACTTCATGACCGGCGCGCGCGAGGTAATACGCGCTTGCCACGCCCACCACACCGCTGCCCAGAACGACGACTCGCATAGCTGCTCCAGATGGAAGGGATCAGGTCGAGGCCGGGCGCACCTGCGTCTCCGTGTAACCTCTAGCTGATCTAGTTTTTTGAGCTATGGTATTGTCGAATGTGCAGGTTTTGTTATCGTATTTTTCAGGTTTTCAGAATAAACAAATGAGAACGCAACGCCAGCCAGTACGCTCGCTCGACAAGCTCGACCGCCGCATCCTCAAACTGCTGCAGGACGACGGCCGGATGGCGATGAAGGACCTCGCGGAACAGGTCGGCCTGACCGTGACGCCATGCATCGAGCGCGTGCGGCGCATGGAGCGCGACGGCGTCATTACCGGCTATCACGCACGCGTCGATCCGGGCCAGCTCGGCGCCGCGCTGCTGGTGTTCGTCGAGATCACGCTCGGCCACAAGGGCGGCAACATGTTCGAGCAGTTCCGTCGCGAAGTGATGAAGATCGACGAGGTGCTCGAGTGCCATCTGGTGTCCGGCGACTTCGACTACCTGATCAAGGCGCGGATCGGTGAAATGGCCGACTACCGCAAGCTGCTCGGCGACATCCTGCTGCAACTGCCCGGCGCGGTGCAGTCGAAGAGCTATGTCGTGATGGAGGAAATCAAGGAGACGCTGACGATTTCGGTCGGCGAATGACCGCTGCGGCGGCCGGTTGCCGGCGCCGCTGTCGGGCCCCTTATCTCGCCCTTGGCATGCTGCACCCAATACTGTATAAATATACAGTATTGGGTGCAGGCGAATGGGTGAGCGCATGGACGGCCGGTCCGACAACGAATTTCCGATAGCGCCGCCGGCGCCCCGCAAGGGGCGCGGTGCGGTCGACAACCTCCAGGGGCGGTACGAAACGGCGCTGCGCGAAGCGGTCGACGACGGCTGGGCCCACGAATCTGACGACGCCGATCTGCCCGCGCCGCTGCGCACGCAGGTGTTCGAGGAGCGTGCGAAGAGCATCCTCACGCACAACCAGTCGCCGGACATTCCGTTCAGCGTGTCGCTCAATCCGTATCGCGGCTGCGAGCACGGGTGCATCTACTGCTTTGCACGGCCGACCCACAGCTATCTCGGGCTGTCGCCGGGGCTCGACTTCGAGAGTCGCATCTATGCGAAGGTCAATGCGGCCGAATTGCTCGAGCGCGAGATTTCACGCAAGCGTTACGTGCCGGAGCCGATCGCGCTCGGCGTCAACACCGATGCATACCAGCCGGTCGAGCGCGACCTGCGCATCACGCGCAGCGTGATCCAGGTGATGCACGATCATGCGCTGCCGTTCGCCGCGATCACGAAATCGTCGCTGATCGAGCGCGATCTCGACCTGCTTGCCCCGATGGCCGAGCGCGGGCAGGTGATGGCGGCGGTCACGATCACGACGCTCGACGCCGATCTCGCGCGCACGCTCGAGCCGCGTGCGGCGACGCCGGCACGCCGGCTGCGTACGATCCGCGCGTTGCGCGACGCGGGTGTGCCGGTGGGTGTCAGCATTGCACCGATGATCCCGTTCGTCACCGAGCCGGACATGGAGCGCGTGCTGGAAGCCTGCGCGGAAGCAGGCGCCACGCATGCGAGCTATATCGTCCTGCGGCTGCCGTGGGAGGTCGCGCCGCTGTTCAAGAGCTGGCTCGCCGCGCATTTCCCCGATCGCGCGGAGCGCGTGATGAACCGTGTGCGCGACATGCGCGGCGGGAAGGACTACGACTCCGATTTCTCGAAACGGATGAAGGGCGAGGGGATCTGGGCCGACCTGTTGCGGCAGCGTTTCCGTCAGGCCGTGAAGCGGCTCGGGTTGAACGAGCGCAGGAACGGCATTCTGGATCTGTCGCAGTTTCGCGGCGCGCCGGCCGGCGCGGTGGCAGCGCGGCGCACCGTGGTGGGCGCAACGGGCACGAAGTCGCGTGATGACACGCAGTTGAGCCTGTTCTGACCGGTGTGCGTCGGCGCTTACTGCGAAATCTGCTTTGCCGCTTCGACTTGCGATTCGAAATACGTCTGGAACGACAGCGCAAGCGCGGTCATCAGCAGGAACGCGCCGATCAGCAGCGAGAAGATCACGATGAAGATCACCGTCCAGCCCGACCGGCTCTGCTTGCCCGTATCGGCATTGAATTGCGCGTCCCATTTCTCGTCGGGGCGCAGGCCGTAGACGAGCGCGGCGAGGAATGCGGCCAGCAGCGAGATCGCACCCGGCACGGCGAGCCACCAGCCGAGGCTGGCTGTGCGTTGGGTGGCGGCGAGCAGCATGAAACCCGGAATCCCGACGATCGTCGCGAGCAGGTGCGCCCAGCCGTACACGTCGCGAAGGCCGTACAGGTAGAAGCGGTGTGCGCCGAGCGAACCGAACAGGAACGCGAGGGCGGCAGTGAGCGTCTTGGAGCGGAAGCGGCGGGACGGTGCGGTGCTGCTGGACATGGGTGGCGGCGGATTATCGTTGGCGTGGCGGGCGGCAGGCCGGCGCGGGGCGCTCGGCCCGGCACGCATTCTACGATGCGCGGTCGGGCCCGGTCACCCCTCGGCTGCGTCAAGGTGCCGCATAGGTGACGCGGTAGATGGCGCCTGCATAGTCGTCGCTGACGAGCAGCGAGCCGTCGGGCAGCGGCAGCACGTCGGCCGGGCGTCCCCACGCGGTGCCGTCCGCGCGCAGCCAGCCGGTGATGAACGGCGTCTGGCGCGCGTGGCTGCCGTCGGCCGACACGACCGCGCGCATCACGCGGTAGCCGACCTTCGTGCTGCGGTTCCACGAACCGTGCTCGGCAATGAACACATTGTTGCGATACGACGCCGGGAACATCGGCCCCGTATAGAAGCGCATGCCGAGTGCCGCGACGTGCGCGCCGAGTTTCAGCACGGGCGGCACATGGCGGCGGCACACGTCGGCGCTGCCGAATTCGGGGTCGGGCGTGTCGCCGCCATGGCAATATGGAAAGCCGAAGTCGAGGCCTGCGCGCGGCGCGCGGTTCAGCTTGTCGTCGGGTACATCGTCGCCCATCAGGTCGCGCCCGTTGTCGGTGAACCACAGCTCGCCCGAGTCGGGGTGCCATGCGAAGCCGACGGTATTGCGCACGCCGCGGGCAAATACCTCGCGGCCGCTGCCGTCGGCGTTCATGCGTGCGATGATCGCGTAGCGGCTGCGATCGGCCAGGCACACGTTGCACGGCGCGCCGGTCGGCACGTAGAGCTTGCCGTCGGGGCCGAATGCGATGAATTTCCAGCCGTGGTGATGATCAGTGGGCAGCGCGTCCGTCACGACCGCCGGCGTGGGCGGCCGGTCGAGCCGGTCGTCGATGTGGTCGAGGCGCAAGATGCGCGACACCGCGGAGATATAGAGCGCGCCGTCGCGATACGCGACGCCGACGGGCATGTCGAGGCCCGAAGCGACCACGTAGCGAGCAGTGATCCGGCCCTCGTGCATCACGAACGCATGCACACGGCCTTCCCGTGAGCCGACATACAGGATCCCGCGCGGCGACCACGCCATTTCGCGGGCGGTCGGCACGGCGTCGGTCAGTACGGTGACGTGAAAGCCGGGCGGCACGACGAGTTCGCCCACCGGCGGCGCGGCGCACGCCGTGGTGGCTGCGAGGCAGATGGCGAAGCCGGTCAGCAGGCCCGTGAGGCGATGCTGCGCGCGGTACGCCAGGGCGGCGCAAAATAGCGGCATGGCGGCGGGGAGCGTCGTGAACACGACGATTGTAGGCCCGGCGAACACGGCGCCTGCGGAATTTTTGCGCGTAAGTGTTTGTTGTGGCTTTGGTTTCCGGCTATAATCGCACGTTTCAGTAGTTTCGAACCCGGTTTCCCCGAAGGATTTCATATGGTTATCATCCGTCTGGCTCGCGGCGGCTCGAAGAAGCGCCCGTTCTACAACATCGTTGCTACCGATTCGCGCAATCGTCGTGACGGCCGCTTCATCGAACGCGTCGGCTTCTACAACCCGGTCGCCACGAAGGGCGAATCGCTGCGTATCGCTCAGGATCGCCTGACGTACTGGCAAGGTGTTGGCGCGCAACTGTCGCCGACCGTCCAGCGTCTCGTGAAGGAAGCGCAAAAGGCGCAACCGGCCGCCTAACATGGCGCGGTGTGCCGGTCGTGCCGGCTGCAAGGAGCATTGATGTCCGGTCACGATTCCGGTAACGCAAAGCGCGGGCGAGCGTCGTTTGGCGCATTCGTCCGCAAGCCGGTCGAGCGCGACGTTGTCGCGAGCGCCGGTGAGGCTGCCGAGCAGGGCAGTCTCGAAGCGGTGCAAGCCTGGCCCGACGATGCTGTCGAGGTCGGGGCAGTGGTCGACGCCTATGGCCTGAAAGGCTGGATCAAGGTGGCGACGCATGCCGACGCCGGTCGCGGCGGCGATGCGCTGCTCGACGCGCGCCGCTGGTGGCTGGAACGGGGTGGGGAGCGGTTGTCCGCCCGCATCCTGCAGTCGAAAACGCACGGCGACACAGTCGTCGCGCATGCCGCGGGTGTCAGCGACCGCGATGCCGCATTGGCTTTGCGCGGCTTTCGCGTGTTCGTGCGCCGGGAAGATTTCCCGGCATTGGCCGCGGACGAATTCTATTGGGTCGACCTGATCGGTCTCGAGGTCGTCAACGAGCAATCGGTGGCGCTTGGGACAGTGAGCGGGATGATCGACAACGGCGTGCATTCGATCATGCGCGTCGAGTATCCGGCAGTCGGCAAGGATGGTCGGCCGACCACCGACGAACGGCTGATTCCGTTCGTCGGCGTATACGTCAAGACGGTGGATCAGGCGGCACGTCGCATCGTCGTCGACTGGGAAGCCGATTACTCATGAACCAGGTTACGGAGAGCGCGGTGCAGTTCGACGTCGTCACGCTCTTTCCTGAAATGTTCCGCGCGCTGACCGACTGGGGTATCACCAGCCGGGCCGTGAAGCAGGAGCGCTTCGGGTTGCGCACCTGGAACCCGCGTGATTTCACGACGGACAACTACCGCACGGTCGACGATCGTCCGTATGGTGGTGGTCCGGGCATGGTGATGCTGGCCAAGCCGCTCGAGGCCGCGATCGGCGCTGCGAAGGCAGCGCAGGCGGAGCAGGGCGTCGCGAGCACGCGTGTGGTGATGATGTCGCCGCAAGGTGCGCCGTTCACGCACGAACGTGCGGTGCGGATGGCGCAGGAGCCTGGTGTCATCGTGCTGTGCGGCCGCTACGAGGCGATCGATCAGCGTCTGCTCGACCGTTGTGTAGACGAGGAAATCAGCCTCGGCGATTTCGTTCTGTCCGGTGGCGAACTGCCGGCGATGGCGATGATGGATGCCGTCGTGCGCCTGCTGCCCGGCGTGCTGAACGATGCGCAGTCAGCCGTACAGGACAGCTTCGTCGACGGGCTGCTCGATTGTCCGCATTACACGCGCCCCGAGGAATACGAGGGAATGCGCGTGCCGGACGTGCTGCTCGGTGGGCATCATGCCGAGATCGAGCGGTGGCGCCGCCAGGAAGCATTGAAGAATACGTTGCGGAAGCGGCCGGATCTGATCGTCCGGGCGCGCCGCGAAAAGTTGTTGAGCCGGGCCGACGAGGCGTGGCTTGCGAACCTCGCACGCGAAGCGAAGAACGCCTCCTGAGGCGGCGTCGCGGGCGGGAAATGGCGGTGCCGTGCATGCGTGCGCGGCGCCTGATGTGAATCCATCCTCTGTCGGGGCCAGGCCTGGAAGCAGGCGGGCGCAAACGCCGACACGATGGCTTTAGGAGTCAGTGATGAATCTGATTGCAAAACTTGAGCAGGAAGAGATCGAGCGCGCGCTCGCCGGCAAGACGATCCCCGAATTCGCCCCGGGCGACACGGTGATCGTGAACGTGAACGTGGTTGAAGGTAACCGCAAGCGCGTTCAGGCTTACGAAGGCGTCGTGATCGCGATTCGCAACCGTGGCCTGAACTCGAACTTCATCGTCCGCAAGATTTCGTCGGGCGAAGGCGTCGAGCGTACGTTCCAGACCTACTCGCCGCTGCTGGCGAGCATCGTCGTCAAGCGTCGCGGTGATGTGCGTCGTGCGAAGCTGTACTACCTGCGCGAGCGTTCGGGCAAGTCGGCTCGAATCAAGGAAAAGCTGGTGTCGAAGGATCGCACCGCAGCAGCTTCCCAAGAGTAAGAGCTGTAAGGAAAAAGCACCCTCCCGGGTGCTTTTTTCATTCTGGCGCGACAATATGCTCGATACGTCACGAACCGAGAGTCCCATTGAATCGCCGCCCCATCGTTGATCCCGAAGTGCTGCCGGTCGAAGGCACCGGCGCCGGCCTGCCGTCCATCGATGCACGCCTGCTGACGCCGCCCGGGCTGCGCGAACGTTTCGCGCGCACGCTCGAATGGAACGTCGAGCCCGGCGAGGCTCGCCTGGTGGAAGGCGTCGATCCGCGCAGCGCCGCCGTCCTCATCCCGCTCGTGGTGCGCGAGAGCGGCCTCACGGTGCTGCTGACCCAGCGCGCCGATCACCTGAACGACCATGCCGGACAGATCAGCTTCCCCGGCGGCCGTCGCGAGTCGTACGATCGCGATGCGACGGCGACCGCGTTGCGCGAGGCGAAGGAAGAAATCGGACTGACGGCCGAGCGGGTGGAGATTCTCGGCGCGCTGCCCGACTACCTGACGGGTACCGGCTTCTGCGTGACGCCGGTCGTCGGGCTCGTGCATCCGCCGTTCACCGTGCAGGCCGATGCGTTCGAAGTCGCCGAGATTTTCGAGGTGCCGCTCGCGTTCCTGATGAGTCCCGCGAACCACCAGGTGCGCGTGTTCCGTTGGGAAGGCGGCGAGCGTCGTTTTTTTGCGATGCCCTATCCGAATGGCGAGTCGGCCGGGCATTACTTCATCTGGGGCGCAACTGCCGGCATGTTGCGCAATCTGTACCGCTTCTTGGCAGCCGGCTAGCATCCCGCCCGAGCGTGCCCACGCGGCCGGCTCGCGGGCCGTCGCGCCAGCAGCCATCCGTCGCTTACGCTGTGCTATCGTTATGCAAAAAATGACATAACTCGGAAGACGGCGCCACGCATGACTTTCTTTTCGGTTCTCCTCGCTCTCATCATCGAACAGGTCCGCGCGTTGTCGCCAAGCAATCCGGTGTTCGCGCTGTTCCAGTTTCATGCGGAAACCGTCGCGCATGGCCTCGACGCCGGCAAGCAAAAGCATGGCGTGCTCGCATGGCTCGCAGTCGTGCTGCCGTGGGTGTTGATCGTCGCGCTGATCTACTTCCTGCTGTACAAGGTGAGCTTCGTGCTCGCGTTCATCTGGAACGTCGTCGTCGTGTATTTCACGCTCGGCTTCCGCCAGTTCAGCCACTACTTCACCGATATCCATCTCGCGCTCAACAACGACGACGTGCCGCGCGCCCGCGAAATCCTGCATGAATGGACGGGCCTCGACACGGTCGACATGCCGGTCGGTGAAATCGTCCGCCATACGCTGATTCATGCGGTCGTTGCGTCGCATCGCCACGTGTTCGGCGTGTTCTTCTGGTATGTGCTGCCGATCGGTCCGGCAGGCGCCGTGCTGTATCGCATCTCCGAATATCTCGCGCGCAGCTGGTCGACGCCGGGCGACGATCGCACGGCCGCGTTCTCGACGTTCGCGCAGCGGGCGTTCTTCGTGATCGACTGGATTCCGTCGCGCTTGACCGCGCTCGGCTTCGCGATCGTCGGCAACTTCGAGGATGCGATCTACGCGTGGCGCAATCACACGCGGCAATGGCCCGACCCGAACGACGGCGTGCTGCTCGCGGCCGGTAGCGGCGCACTTGGCGCACGCCTCGCAGGGCCGCTCGCGGAACCGTCGAGCCTCGACGCGCTGGCGGTCGGCGACAGCGGTCCGTTGACGGTCGGCGACGATTGCACGCCGCGCACGCTGCAGTCGGCGGTCGGCCTGGTGTGGCGCGCCGTGATCCTGTGGATGATCCTGCTGTTGATGCTGACGCTGGCGGTCTGGGTATCGTGACGCGCTTGCGCGGCGCCCGATGAAATGACAAGGCCGGCTCGATGCCGGCCTTTTTGCTGTGCGTCGGTCAATCCGGTCAATCCGGTGATTCCGGTCAGTCGTCGAGCGGATCGCGCACGGCGCCGCATTGCCAGCAGGTGGTGAATTGCGCCTCGAGCGTCTCGCCGCACTGGCGGCAGCGCCATGGCGCGGCGCCGGCCGACGGGCCGTGCGATGCCGCATCGAGAAGCCGCCGCGCGAGCGCATCGTCGCGCTCGTCGTCGAGCCACAGCTCGGGCGCGCATGCGTCGGCGGGCAGGCCGCCGAGCGCACCGGGCGCATAGCAGTTGTGCAGCTCGCAACCGATGCCGGCCACCTGCAGCACGTTCGCCCAATGCTGCGCCGTGGCGAGGTCGGGGGCCTTGAAACGCATCGCGGCTCCTGTCGGTGAAGGCCGGGCCGGCGGCTGTCTGCCCGCCGTATGGTCAGCGGACGATCTGGCTCGCCTCGTGCACGAGCTGCGCGTAAAGCGCATGCCGCGACGGCGCAATGCGGCCGTCGGCCACGGCTTCGAGAATCGCGCAGCCGGGCTCGTGCAGATGATGACAATTATAGAAACGGCAGTCCGCGAGCAGCGGGCGGAATTCCGGAAACGCGCGCTCGAGACGCCCCTCCGTCAGGTGGTACAGGCCGAATTCCTGGAAGCCGGGCGAATCGATCAGCGCGCCGCCGCCTTCGAGCGGGTAGAGGCGCGTGAACGTCGTCGTGTGGCGGCCGCTGTTGAGCGCGGCCGAGATTTCACGGGTCGCGGCCTCGGCATCGGGCACGAGCAGGTTCACGAGCGTCGACTTGCCCATCCCGGACTGACCGAGCAGGATCGTCGAGTGCCCGGCCAGGTGCGGCATCAGCTGCGCGCGCGCATCGTCGGGCGAGCCCTTCACCGACAGTTCGAGCACGTCGTAGCCGAGCGCGCGGTAGGGCGCCAGGCGCTCGCGGGCCACCGGCAGCGCGGCTTCGACGTCGATCTTGTTCAGCACGACGAGGGGCTTCAGTTCGTTCGCTTCAGCCGCGATCAGCGCGCGGCCGAGCAGATCCTCGCTGAAATAGGGCTCGGTCGCGAGCACGATCAGCAACTGGTCGAGATTGGCTGCGAACAGCTTCGACTTGAACTGGTCGGAGCGGTACAGCAGGTTGCGCCGCTCGCCGATCTCGACGATCACGCCCTGGTCGGCCGATGCCTGTTCGTACACGACGCGGTCGCCGACCGCGATCTCGCTTTTCTTGCCGCGCGGGAAGCACTGCAGCATCGGGCCGCCGTCGTCGGGCGCGACGATGTAGTGGCGGCCGTGCGCCGCGATCACGCGGCCTTCGACACGCTGCGCGCCCGATGCGCGCGGGGCCGGCTTGCGGGAGGTCGGCCGGCTCATGCGTGCTGCATCAGGCGGTCGATCCGCTGCGACGCAGGCGGATGCGAGTAGTAGAAGGCCGTATAGACGGGGTCGGGCGTGAGCGTCGACGCGTTGTCTTCGTAGAGCTTCACGAGCGCGCTGACGAGATCCTGCGCGTCGGTCTGGCTGGCCGCGAACGCGTCCGCCTCGAATTCATGCTTGCGCGACGTGAGGCTGCTGAACGGCGTCGCGAAGAACAGGAACACGGGGATCGCGAGGAAGAACAGCACGAGCGCGGCGCCCGCGTTGCTCGAGTCGAGCGACGGCGTGACGCCGAGCCCCGTGTAGAACCACGTGCGCTGTGCGAGCCAGCCGAGCAGCGCGAGCAGCACGAGGCTCAGCACGAACGACACGAGCATCCGCTTCATCACGTGGCGGCGCTTGAAGTGGCCGAGTTCGTGCGCGAGCACGGCCTCGATTTCCTCGCCGGACAGCCGCGCGAGCAGCGTATCGAAGAACACGATCCGCTTCGATGCGCCGAAGCCCGTGAAGTACGCGTTGCCGTGCGCGGAACGGCGGCTGCCGTCCATCACGAACAGGCCCTTCGCCGCGAAGCCGCACCGTTTCATCAGCGACTCGATGCGCGCGCGCAGCGCTTCGTCCTTCAGCGGCTCGAACTTGTTGAAGATCGGCGCGATGAAGGTCGGGTAGATCAGCAGGACGAGCATCTGGAACGCGACCCAGACGATCCAGGTCCACAGCCACCACAGGCCGCCGGCCTGGTTCATCAGCCACAGCACGACGAATAGCAGCGGCAGGCCGAGCACCGCGCCGAGCAGCGTGTTTTTCAGCATGTCGGTGAAGAACAGGCGCTTGGTCATCCGGTTGAAGCCGAACCGCTGTTCGATTCCGAACTGGCGGTAATACTCGAACGGCACGTCGATCACGCCTGTGATCACGAGCACGGCGGCGACGAGCGCGACCTGCTGCCCGTAGCCGCGGCCGAACCAGCCCGTCAGCAGCGTGTCGAGCGCGCCGACGCCGCCGAGCAGCGTGAGGCCGACCAGCACGGCCGCGCTGACGACGATCTCGAGCATCGCCAGCCGCGTGCGCTCGACCGTGTAGTCGGCCGCGCGCTGGTGGGCGGTCAGCGGAATGGTGGCGCTGAACTGCGCGGGCACGCCGTTGCGGTGCGCGGCGACGAAGCGGATCTGCCGCGACGCGAGCCACAGCTTGGTGACGACCATCGCGAGCACGGCGACCGCGAACAGCAGGGTGAACGAAAAGGGTGACATCGAAGGCGCCAAAGGGTTCTATGCGAGAATTATATGTTCTTGCGGACCGGGCCCGCTTACGCGATGCCGCCCGCCGTCCGCCATTTTCCAGGATGACTCATGACCGATACCGCCGCTTCCGCCAGCCAGCCCGCGCTCGTGCGCAACGAGTTGAACCTCGTCTGGCTCGACATGGAGATGACGGGCCTCGACCCGGATAACGACCGCATCATCGAAATCGCGGTCGTCGTCACCAATTCCACCCTCGACATCGCGGTGGAAGGCCCCGTGTTCGCGATCCACCAGAGCGACGAAACGCTCGCGAAGATGGACGACTGGAACAAGTCGACGCACGGCCGTTCGGGGCTGATCGATCGCGTGCGCGCGTCGACCGTGACCGAGGCGGACGCCGCCGCGCAGCTGCAGGCGTTCCTCGCGCAGTACGTGTCGCCCGGCAAGTCGCCGATGTGCGGCAACTCGATCTGCCAGGATCGCCGCTTCATGGCGCGCTGGATGCCGGAATTCGAGCGGTTCTTCCACTACCGCAACCTGGACGTCAGCACGCTCAAGGAGCTGTGCCGCCGCTGGCAGCCCGCGATCTACAAGGGTTTTCAGAAGCGCGCGATGCACACGGCGCTCGCGGACATCCACGAGTCGATCGACGAGCTGAAGTACTACCGCCAACATTTCCTGATTCCGGCCGCGTCGGCGCCGGCAGGCGAGTCCGCACCGGCCGCCTGAGCGGGCCGGCACGCACCCGGCGCTCGCTACAGGCTCAGCGCCGCGCGCTCTTCGGCCGGAACGCCGCGACCACCGCGGCGTCGGTCTCGATGTACGGGCCGCCGATCAGGTCGATGCAGTAGGGCACCGCGGCGAAGATGCCGGGCACGGTCGACTTGCCGTCGGCGTCGCGCAGCCCTTCGAGCGTTTCCCGGATCGACTTCGGCTGGCCGGGCAGGTTGATGATCAGCGCCGCGTGGTCGGCCGTCTCGCGGATCACCGCGACCTGCCGCGACAGGATCGCGGTCGGCACGAAATTCAGGCTGATCTGCCGCATCTGTTCGCCGAATCCCGGCATTTCCTTCGTTGCCACGGCCAGCGTGGCTTCCGGCGTCACGTCGCGGCGCGCGGGGCCGGTGCCGCCGGTCGTCAGCACCAGATCGCAGCCGGCGATGTCGACGAGTTCGGTCAGCGTGGCGGAGATCGTCGGCGCGTCGTCCTGGATCAGGCGCGTTTCGGCGCGCCACGGCGACACCAGCGTGCCGGCGAGCCACTCCTGCAGCGCCGGAATGCCCTTGTCCTCGTAGACGCCCGTGCTCGCGCGGTCGCTGATCGACACGAGGCCGACCACGAGCTCGTCCGGGTGGTTACGCTTCGTCGTCATGGTCGTCCCCGGCCTCGTCGGCCGCTTCGTCATCCCCGCCTGGCGTGCCGCTTGCGGTCTTGATCCACTGGAACAGCTCGCGGAAATAGCGCGGCGGCTTGCCTTGCTGGGCTTCCTTGCGCGCGTTGCGGATCAGCGTGCGGCCTTCCTGGATGTCGGCGTCGGGGTGCTGGCGGAGGAATTCGGTCAGCGCGTCGTCGTTGGCGAGCAACTGGTCGCGCGTGCGCTCGATCCAGTGCAGGCGGGCCGTCGCGGCCTTGTTCACGCCGCGCTGCGCGTCGAGCGCGGTGCGCAGCGCGGCCGTCTCGTCGTCGGTCAGCGTGCGCATCACGCGGCCGACGTACTGGAGCTGGCGGCGCTTGCCTTCGTGATCGGTGATCCGGCGCGCTTCGCGGACGGCGTCCGACAGGCTTTCGGGCATCGGCATGCGTTTCAGCGCGTCTTTCGGCAGATCGACGAGCGCCTGGCCGAGCACCTGCAGCTCGTGCATTTCGCGCTTCAGTTGGGATTTGCTGGGGCGATCGTAGCCATTGTCGTCGACTTCGGCGGCATGCTCGATCGGCTGGATTCGGGTTTTGCGTGTCATGGGCGGCATTGTATCGCGGTGCGGACACCCCAAGCTTGTCTGTGCCCGGCGCCGGACCTTGCTATGATCGCGGGATACGTAACATTTTGACCATGCGGGCGCCCGCCCGCCACCGGATACCAAGACGACGATGGCAGCCAATCTCGACGTACAAGCGCGCTATTTCCCGCACACGCAGGACCAGCTCAAAGAAATTGCCTCCGACATCCTCCGCCATGCGAAGGCGCTCGGCGCGACGGACGCCGCCACCGAAATCTCCGAAGGCGACGGCCTGTCGGTGTCGGTGCGCCGCGGCGAGGTCGAGACGATCGAACACAACCGCGACAAGATGGTCGGCGTGACGGTGTTCATCGGCAAGAAGCGCGGCAACGCGAGCACGTCGGACTTCTCGCCGGCCGCGATCAAGGATACCGTCGCCGCCGCGTACAACATCGCGCGCTTCACGGCAGAGGACGACGCGGCCGGCCTCGCCGAGGCCGAGCTGCTCGAAACCGACCCGCGCGACCTCGACCTGTATCACCCGTGGGCGCTGTCGGCCGACGAGGCCGTCGAGCTCGCCCGCCGCGCGGAAGACGCCGCGTTCGCGGTCAGCCCGCAGATCCGCAACTCGGAAGGCGCGAGCGTGTCGGCGCAGCATTCGCAGTTCGTGCTCGCGACGTCGCGCGGCTTCCTCGCCGGCTATCCGTACTCGCGTCACTACATCGCCTGCGCGCCGATCGCGGGCAGCGGTCGCCACATGCAGCGCGACGACTGGTATTCGTCGAAGCGCAGCGCGGTCGATCTCGCGGCGCCGGAAGCCGTCGGGCGCTACGCGGCCGAGCGTGCGCTCGCGCGGATGGGCGCGCGCCGTCTCGACACCCGCAAGGTACCCGTGCTGTTCGAGGCGCCGCTCGCGGCCGGCCTGCTGGGCGCGTTCGTGCAGGCCGTCAGCGGCGGCGCGCTGTATCGCAAGACGTCGTTCCTCGTCGACAGCCTCGGCAAGCCGGTGTTCGCACCGCACGTCCAGGTCGTCGAGGATCCGCACGTGCCGCGCGCGATGGGCAGCGCACCGTTCGACGAGGAGGGCGTGCGCACGCGTGCGCGCAGCGTCGTCAAGGACGGCGTCGTCGAAGGCTACTTCCTGTCGACCTATTCGGCACGCAAGCTCGGCACGCAGACGACCGGCAACGCCGGCGGCTCGCACAACCTCGCGCTGCGCAGCTCGGACACGCAGCCGGGCGACGACTTCGACGCGATGCTGAAGAAGCTCGGCACGGGCCTGCTGCTGACCGAGCTGATGGGGCAGGGCGTGAACTACGTGACCGGCGACTATTCGCGCGGGGCGGCGGGCTTCTGGGTCGAGAACGGCGTGATCCAGTATCCGGTCGAGGAAATCACCGTCGCGAGCACGCTGCAGGAGATGTTCCGGCATATCGTCGCGATCGGCGCGGATTCGATCGTGCGCGGGACGAAGGAAACGGGCTCGGTGCTGATCGAGCAGATGACGATCGCCGGGCAGTAAGCGGCGCGGCATCGGCCGCCAGGAAACGCAAAAGCCCGACCGGCGCGAGTGAGCCGGTCGGGCTTTTTTATCGCGTGCCGCGTGTCGGTCAGTCGCGCTTGCGCGCGTAGACGACGAACGCATAGCCGAACGTGTTCGGCGCGGCGGCCTGATGCGGTTCGCGCGACACTTCGTGCCAATGCGCGGGATCCGGCGCCGGAAACGACGCATCGCCGTCGAAGTCTGCGTCGATCTCTGTGACGATCAGCTTGTCGGCGAGCGCGAGGCCTTCCGCATAGAGCTGCGCACCGCCGATCAGGAATGCTTCGGCCGCTCCGTCACGCGCGGCGAGCGCGAGCGCGTCGGCGAGCGACGTGACGGTGTCGCAGCCGTCGAAGCGGCGCGCTGCGTCGCGCGTGACGACGATGTTGCGGCGGCCCGGCAGCGGCCGGCCGATCGACTCGTGGGTCTTGCGGCCCATCACGATCGGCGCGCCCATCGTCGTGCGCTTGAAGAATGCGAGGTCTTCAGGAAGTTTCCAGGGCAACTGGTTGTCGCGGCCGATGATGCCGTTGCGGGCACGCGCGACGATCAGGGTCAACGTCGTCATGAAGGTCGGGGAAGAGGAGAACCGGAATGGCGCCGATTCTACCGGAACGGCGGCGCGCGCCGGCTTCGCGCGGATGCGCCGGCACATTCGCCGTGCCGGCGCGTATGCACTGCGGCGTTCGCATCGCGACGTCCAGAATAAAAAGAGTGCCCGCCGGGGGACGGACACAAAAACGGTTCGCATCGTTACGTCGACGACGCCGGGCGCGATCGTGATTGTCTGCCGCGCATCAATTCAATATGGATTCCTTGGCAATTTCGGGTGCGCGGTATCGCATGCATATCATTGCACCGTGCCGTTGCGGGCATGCCCTGCCATCGCATGCTGCACGTGGCCGGGCCGCGGCGCAGGGATTGGTATCGGCAACGGAGACCGCGGAGCGATTTCATCCCACAGCGTCACCGATGCCTTGTCGGCCGAATGCGGTTGCGGCACCGCTACGGGCACGATGCCAAAGCCGTTGTCCCGTTGCATGCTGGGTGCACTGCCGACGAGCAGCGCTGCATGTGCGGGCGTCACGCATTCGTCTGCACGTATCGACATGAACGGGAGCGCGCCGGAGAGCGCAAACGTTGTCTGCAGGAAAGAAAGCAAAATGAGTTTGCGCATGGTCGCGTGCTCCCGATCTGTGATGAATTCAGCGAAATGCATGCCATCGCGCCGCAAGCGTTATCGCGCCTGCGACTCAGGAGCGCGCGTTGTGAATCGCGATCGAAAGTGCCGGAAAATGTTTCAGGCTTGAAACGATGGGGCTTGGGAATACTGCGGATTCAATCGATACGCTGCAAGGATGAAAATCGGCGCGTGTGTCGATGCAGGTACGGGTCGCTGCGCAAGTGTTCTGTGCAGATGATTGATGAACGTCGACCGCTGAGCGATTCGGCCGCTCGCCCATTCGCGCTGCAATCCGTTTGTCGTATTCAGCGCCTATAACTCAATAAGCTGTGTTGATCAAAAAATAACTGGACGCGAGATAAGCGCCATCATGCGAGGCTCTGTCGTTGCCGCGCATCGGCATGGCGAATCGAGCGGCTTCGGCTGACCCGGTTCGATCCTTTTGCACGTGACTTCGCACGTGCGGCAATCGTTAGACGGTTGATGAACGGGGTGGGTATATGGGAGCCGAGCAGCGGCATGTGATCTATTTCTCGCGCGAGCCGAACGACGCGTTGCGCGGGCATTTCGATGAATGCGGATGGTGTGTCGATCTCGCGGAAAGCGCACGCGACTTGCGGCGTGTCGTGCAGCACGGCGTGGCATCCGCTGGCCTGCTCGATTTCTCGCCGGGTTTCAGGCCCGCAGATCTGCGCGAACTCGAAGCGTGTCTGAGCATCCAGCACATCGGCTGGATCGCGGCGACCCGGCGTGGCCAGTTGCAGGACGCCACGTTGCGCCATCTCATCCGTGACTATTGCTTCGACTACGTGACGATGCCGTACGAGACGTCGCGCATCGTCGAGACCGTCGGCCACGCGCACGGCATGATCGCGCTGACCGACCCGGTGGCGTCGCCGGTCGGCGCCGGGCGTACCGAAGGCGAGATGGTCGGCACCTGCGATGCGATGCTCGGCCTTTTCAGGACGATCCGGCGCGTCGCGACCACCGATGCGCCGGTGTTCATCTCCGGTGAATCGGGTACCGGCAAGGAGCTGACGGCCGTCGCGATTCACGAGCGCTCGGCGCGCGCGCACGCGCCGTTCGTCGCGATCAACTGCGGTGCGATTCCGTCGACGCTGCTGCAAGCCGAACTGTTCGGCTATGAGCGCGGTGCGTTTACGGGCGCGAACCAGCGCAAGATCGGCCGCGTCGAGGCTGCCAACGGCGGCACGCTGTTTCTCGACGAAATCGGCGACCTGCCGCTCGAGAGCCAGGCGAGCCTCCTGCGGTTCCTGCAGGAAGGCAAGATCGAGCGGCTCGGCGCGCATGTATCGGTGCCGGTCGACGTGCGCGTGATCTGCGCGACGCATGTGGACATGGAAACGGCGCTGCGCGAAGGGCGGTTCCGCGAGGATCTGTTCCATCGTCTGTGCGTGCTGAAGATCGAGGAGCCGCCGCTACGCGCGCGCGGCAAGGACATCGAGGTGCTCGCCCGCCACATGCTCGAGCGTTTCAAGGGCGATGCGCATCGTCGCTTGCGCGGCTTCTCCCCGGACGCGATCGCCGCGCTGTACGGCTATTCGTGGCCGGGCAACGTGCGCGAGCTGATCAATCGCGTGCGCCGCGCGATCGTGATGTCGGAGGGCCGGATGATTACCGCAGCCGATCTCGAGCTCCACGAATTCGCGATACTGGCGCCCGTCTCGCTCACCGAGGCGCGGGAAGCGGCCGAGCGGCAGGCGATCGAGCAGGCGCTGCTGCGTCATCGCGGCCGTTTTGCCGATGCGGCGCGTGAGCTGGGGGTGTCGCGCGTCACGCTGTACAGGCTGATGTGCGCGCATGGCATGCGCGATCGCGGCGACACGCTGGCAGGGTTTTCGGCGCCGGCGCCGGAGGTTCCGCGTCACGCTTGCTAAAATTGGCGGGTGACGGCCGCCCTCGCGGCCGAAGGAACCCGCATGAAACAGTACCTCGACCTCGTTCGCACCATCCTCGACACCGGCACCTGGCAGGAGAACCGCACGGGCATCCGCACCATCAGCATGCCCGGTGCGATGCTGCGGTTCGACCTGCAGCAGGGCTTCCCGGCCGTGACGACCAAGAAGCTGGCGTTCAAGTCCGCGATCGGCGAACTGGTCGGTTTCCTGCGCGCGTCGCGCAGCGCGGCCGAGTTCCGCGCGCTCGGCTGCAAGGTGTGGGATGCGAACGCGAACGACAACGCGCAGTGGCTCGCGAACCCGTACCGCCAGGGCGTCGATGACCTGGGCGACGTGTACGGCGTGCAATGGCGCCAGTGGCCCGGCTACAAGGTGCTCGACGCGGGCGCCGACGCGCAGATCGCCGACGCGACGCGCCGCGGTTTCCGGATCGTCACGCGCTTCGACGAGGACGGTGCGCCGAAGGTGCTGCTGTACAAGGCGATCGATCAGCTGCGCCAGTGTCTCGATACGATCATGGAGAACCCGGCCGACCGTCGCATCCTGTTTCACGCATGGAATCCGGCCGTGCTCGACCAGATCGCGCTGCCCGCGTGCCATCTGCTGTACCAGTTCCTGCCGAACGTCACGAAGCGCGAGATTTCGCTGTGCCTGTACATCCGCAGCAACGATGTCGGCCTCGGCACGCCGTTCAACCTGACGGAAGGCGCCGCGCTGCTGGCGCTCGTCGGCCGGCTGACGGGCTACACGCCGCGCTGGTTCACGTATTTCATCGGGGATGCGCACATCTACGAGAACCAGCTCGACATGCTGCAGCAGCAGCTCACGCGCGAGCCGTACGAGAGCCCGCGGCTCGAGATCGCCGAACGCGTGCCCGATTACGCGAAGACGGGCGTGTATGCACCCGAATGGCTCGAGCAGATCGAGCCGTCCGATTTCTCGCTCGTCGGCTACCGGCACCATGAGCCGTTGACCGCGCCGATGGCGGTCTGAGCACCGGCGGTCGCCGGCGGCGCGGGTGACGCGACCCGCATCAGGCACGATGTCGAAGGCCCGAACGGCACCTGCCGGCTCGGGCCTTTCTGTTTCATCGGGCGACGGTCACTGATGGCGTCGTTCGTCGTGGCCGCCGGGCGGCGGGTTGCTCGGGCGCGGCGCCTCGACGTGGGGCGCCGGTTGCGGCCGCGGTTCCATATGCGGTGCGGGCATCGACGGGCGGGGTTCCATGTGCGGCGCCGGCATCGACTGCCGTGGCTCCATGTGCGGTGCGGGCATCGACGGTCGCGGCTCCATGTGCGGCGCGGGCATCGACGGTCGCGGCTCCATCCGCGGGGCCTGCGGCTGCGGTCGAGGGATGTCATGCGCCGCGGGCGCGGGCGGCCGGTACTCGTTCACGTGCGGCGGTGCGACTTCGCGGTGCGGTGCCGGTTGCGCGAAGTCGGGGCGCGGCTGCGGCGCCGGCGCAGCGCGCTCCGGACGCGGCTGCGCTGGCTGGGCCGGTGTCGGGAAATCGGGGCGCGGATGCGGCTGCGGAATCTGCGCGGTCGTGTCGGGCCGCGGTTGCGGCCGCGCGCGCGGCGCTTCCTGATGGCCGCCGGGTTGGATTCCGGGCGTGCCGTCCGGATGCGGGACCGCCGCCGCGCTGCGCACGGGCGGCAGCGCATTCTGGCCCGCCGCGTGGAGGGCGCTCGGCGGCGTCGGGCGCTGACGCTCCATCGGCGTGTGCGGCTGCATCCAGACCGGGGCGGGCGCCGCGGCTGCATGCGCGTTGTCGTGCCGGGTCGGCTCGTTGCCGGCCGTCGGCGGGTGCGGGACGCCATTACCCGGGCTCAAGGCCTGATGCGGAGCCGAATTGCCCGGCGCTGGTGGCATCGCGCCGTTGGCGAAGCGCGGCGCATTGGGGGCTTGGGCGTTCATCGGTCGCGCGCCATTTGGCACGACCGGCGTCGGCGCGCCCGGCCGGGCCGCCTGTGTGAGCGCAGGCTGGCCTTCGCGCGGCGCGTGCGCCGGCTGCACGACGGGGCCGTGCGGATTCACGAGCTGCACGTTGCGCATCGCCCACGCACCGGCTTTCGGATTGCCCGGAATACGGACCGGGCGAGCCGTATAGTCGGCCGGCACGCTGGTTCTCGCGATCGGCGCGCCCGCGCCCGGCACGTGTGCGCCCTGCCGGGCGAGATGGACGGCCGCCTGATCGCGATACGCGGCCGGCACCGCCGGATTGCGCGTCGCGACGAACGGGTGCTGTCCGACCGCCGCCGGCGGCCGGTAGCTGGCCGTGCGCAATCCGCCGTTCAAGCTTTGGCGTACCGGCGCAATGCCGGGCGTGCCCGGCATCACGTGCGCGTTGCGCCACTGTTGCGGATCGACGTGCTGCGAGAAGTGCGCGACCGGCTGGCCGTGCACGAATGCGGACGCCGGCACGGCCGTGATCGCGTGCGGCGCGCGGAAGTTCACGTACGTCTTGTTGATGTTCGTGATGTTGGTGATGTTCGTCACGTTCACGGTCTTGTTCACCGTGACGTTGTTCACCACGATGTTCCGGTTCACGCGTTCGTAGTAATGCGGGCTCCAGCCGCCCCAGCCGGGATGCCACGCTTCGCCCGGGCCGAGTGCGAACCATGCGCAGCCGGCTGCGGCGACGCCGCCCACCGTCAGCGCGACGCTCCAGTCGGGACCGCTGCCGCCGCCCACGAACGCGACCAGCGCGGGTGCATAGGCGGGCGGCTGGCTGACGGCCACCGGGCCGGGCACCCACGCCCAGCTGTCGTCCACATGGGCCCAGCGGCCGTAGTGGTACGGCGCGAAGCCCCACGGTGCGTCGTCGACCCAGGTCCAGCCCCACGGCGCCTGCCAGATCCAGTGACCGTCGTGATACGGCGCCCAGTCGGCCGGCGTGTCGTTCGGCACCCAGACCGCACCGTAGTTCGGGGTCTCGCGCCACGTCCCGTTCGCGTCGAGATCCTGGTAGCCGGGAATGTCGCGCGACACGTAGCGGGCCGATACCGAGCGCTGCTCGGCCGCATCGCGGCTGGCGGCCCACTGGTCGAGCGCGTCGGGGGCCGGCGCGGCCGATTGCTGCGCGACCTGCAGGTCGGTGCCGGTGAACACGACCTGCTGGCCGGGCGACAGCGGATACTGCCCGTTGCTGCCGTACACGGTCGCGCTGCCGCTGCGCACGGTGACCGTCGTGCTCGCACCGTTCGGCGCGACATCGACGCGATAGTCGCCGGGGCCCGTGAGGCCGAGCGCGAGATTGGGCGTATCGATTTCGTACGACCCGCCGGGCGGCAGGTCGCGCACGTGCGTCGAGACGGTGCCGAGGCCGACCTTCAGTTGCGTCGTGGTGTCGTCGAGGTTCAGAACCGACAGGCTCGTCGATTCGCCGAGTCGCACAGCGGTCGAGCCGATGTGCAGCTCGGAGCGCGCGCCGGCGTCGTTCCACAGCTGGTCGCCCGTCGTCAGCGGCCGGTTCACGGCGGCGTATGACCATGTATCGCTGCCGGCCGGCTCCGTCGTCACGGCGCCCGACATGTAGTTGAGCCGGGCGACGCGGCTCGGCGGATCGCCGCCCGGTTGCCGGGCGGCGGCCGCGTACGGCGCGGCCTGTGTCGCTTGCGCGAATGCGGAAGGCAGGGTCGCCAGCGCGGCGAACGCGAGCAGGGTGCAGCGGGCGGTTCGCTTGAGCGTGAACAGGGGAGCCATGTTGAGCGTCTTCGTCGTTATTGCGGCGCGTCGATTCGTGCCGTCGAGTTCACGATATCCGCTCGGCCTGTTTCCGTGCTCGGTGTTTTGTAAGTCGAATGGCACGCGATGTAACAAAACCTGTCCGTCGCGCGCCGTTGTCGTCCGGTCGCAATCCGCGTGTCAAGCGGACGTAAGCCAGTTGTCGAAAACCTGCCGTCCGGGCACGGTGACGCGCAGCACGCGCGGCCGCGCCGTGCGTTCGATCCAGCCGTGCGCGCAGAAGCTGTCGAGCAGGGCCGCGCCCAGCGCGCCGCCGAGATGCGCACGCCGTTCGCTCCAGTCGAGGCAGCCGCATGCGAAGCGGCGCCGGCGCGTGCGCTGCTGCGCGACGTCGATGCCCCAGCGCGCGAGGGCTTGCGTGCCGAGCTCGGTGGTCTCGATCGCATCGCCGTCCGCGTGCAGCCAGCCGCGCGCGGTGAGCCCGTCGAAGATGCGGACCGCGAGTTCGCCGGCCATGTGGTCGTAGCAGGTGCGCGCGTAGCGCAGCTCGGCCGGCACCGTGCGGGCCGGCGGCGGCACGGGACGGTTCGGCGCGGCCGCCCGGGCCACGTTCGCGAGCGCTTCGAGCGACGCCGCGATGTCGGCCGACGCGAGCCGGTAATAGCGGTGCCGGCCGCGCACGTCGAGCGCGAGCAGGCCGCCTTCGGTCAGGCGCGCGAGGTGCGCGCTCGCCGCGGACGGCGACAGCCCCGCGATCATCGTCAGTTCGCCGGCCGGCCGCGCGCTGCCGTCCATCAGCACCCATAGCATCGCGGCGCGTCCCGGATCGGCGAGCAGTGCGCCGATCCGGCTCAGGCCCGGAAAGTGGTGGTCGTCTTGATCGGTCATCGTCGTTTCTCGTCAGGCGCAATGACAGCAGTGTAGGCGCTGCGCACATTCGATGTTTCGCGTCCGGATGAAATGTCGGATGCGGCGGGGCGCCCAGCCGCGGTCGCCGGCCGCGCACGCGTAGAATGGCCGGACGCGGCGGCAGTGGGCCGCCGGATGCGACACGATGCAACGATGAAGACGATTTTCTGCCTGTTGGCGGCCGCGTTAGTATGCGCGGCCTGTGCGCAGGGTGGCGCGGGCGCCGCCGGCGAGCGGGGCGGCAGCCTCGAGATGTACGGGACGATCGATCAGGGAATCACGGTGCGCCGCTGACGGGCGCCGGTTTCCTGTTCCGATGCCGGGTCGACGTGCGGGTGCGCGTGCGGTCGCGACCGAGCGGCGGCCCAGCCACGGGTTGCCGCAGTGCAACGTATAATGCGCCGATTGCAGTACCCCGCCGCCTGGAGCTACCACGATGTCCCCACAGTCCCCCGTACCGGCCGCCCTGGACCGCACCGAAACCGTATTCCGCTTCCTCGCCGAGCCGTCGTCCGTGAACTTTGGCGGCAAGGTGCACGGCGGCGCGCTGATGAAGTGGATCGACGAGGTCGCGTATGCGTGCGCGGCAGTCTGGTCGAGCCGCTATTGCGTGACGGTCAGCGTCGGCAACATCCGCTTCCAGCGTCCGATCCTCGTCGGCAACCTGGTCGAGCTGAAGGCGCGCGTCGTCGCGACGGGCCGCACCAGCATGCACATCCATGTGTCCGTGCATGCCGGCGATCCGAAGGGGGGCGTGCTGCGTCAGACGACCGACTGTCTCGTCGTTTTCGTCGCGGTCGACGAGAACGGCAACCCAGTGCCGGTGCCGCCGTTCGTGCCCGAGACCGACGAGCAGAAGATCCTCGCGAAATATGCGGCCGACGTGCGCGCCGCGCTCGACAAGATCGTCGAGATGAAGCCCGAGGAAGTGGCGAAGGGCACCGTCTGACGGTAACGGGCGCAGCGTTCGCGCCGCGCCCGTCGCGTCATCGCGTCACACCCGCGATTATCGCGATCCGATCATCTCTTCGGGTCGCACCCACGCATCGAATTCCGCCTCGGTCAGGTAGCCGAGCGCGAGCGCGGCGGCCTTCAGCGTCGTGCCTTCCTTGTGCGCCTTCTTCGCGATCTGCGCGGCCTTGTCGTAGCCGATGTGCGGATTGAGCGCCGTCACGAGCATCAGCGATTCGTTCAGCAGCAGGTCGATGCGCGCGCGGTTCGGCTCGATGCCCGCCGCGCAGTGATCGTTGAAGCTTTGCGCGCCGTCGGCGAGCAGCCGCACCGACTGCAGCACGTTGTGCGCGATCATCGGGCGGAACACGTTCAGCTCGAAGTTGCCGCTGGCGCCGCCGACGTTCACGGCGACGTCGTTGCCGAACACCTGGCAGCACAGCATCGTCACGGCTTCCGACTGCGTCGGATTCACCTTGCCCGGCATGATCGAGCTGCCCGGCTCGTTTTCCGGAATCGACAGTTCGCCGAGGCCGCAGCGCGGCCCGCTCGCGAGCCAGCGCACGTCGTTGGCAATCTTCATCAGGCCGGCCGCGACCGTCTTCAGCGCGCCGTGCGCGAACACCAGCGCGTCGGCGGCGGCCATCACCTCGAACTTGCTCGGCGCGGTCACGAACGGCAGCTTCGTCAGCCGGCCGATCTCGTCGGCGACACGCACCGCGAACTCCGGATGCGCGTTCAGCCCGGTGCCGACCGCGGTGCCGCCGAGCGCGAGCTCGTACAGGTGCGGCAGTGCCGACTCGACGTGCCGCACGCTCTGGTCGAGTTGCGCGACATAGCCGGAAAATTCCTGCCCGAGCGTAAGCGGCGTCGCGTCCTGAAGGTGCGTGCGGCCGATCTTCACGATGTCGGCGAAGGCCTTCGACTTCGCGTCGAGCGTCGTGCGCAGCGTGCGCAGCGCGGGCAGCAGGTGGTTGACGATCGCGTACGCGGCCGCGACGTGCATCGCGGTCGGGAACACGTCGTTCGACGACTGGCCGCGGTTCACGTCGTCGTTCGGATGGACCTTGCGCGCTTCGCCGCGCTCGCCGCCGAGCAGCTCGCTCGCCCGGTTCGCGATCACCTCGTTGAGGTTCATGTTGGTCTGCGTGCCGGATCCCGTCTGCCACACGGCGAGCGGGAATTCGCGCGGGTGCTTGCCCGCGATGATCTCGTCGGCCGCGTCGATGATCGCGCGCGCCTTGTCGTCGGCCAGCACGCCGAGCGACTGGTTCACGGCGGCCGCGGCGCGCTTGACGATCGCGAGCGCGTGGATCAGCTCGGGCGACTGCTTCTCGGTCGAGATCCGGAAATTCTGCAGCGAGCGCTCGGTCTGCGCGCCCCAGAGCCGGTCGGCCGGCACGGCGATCTCGCCGAATGTGTCGCGTTCCATCCGAACTGCTTCGTTCATGATGCACTCCTCTTGGGAAGGGGAAAGGCCGCGCGTCGCGCGGCGTCGGGCGTATCGTGAGGCAGGCGCGCCGCTGGCGCGGCGTCTTGGGTCTTCAGCCGACAAGCATAGCGCCGGCCGCGAATTCGCGTCGTGTCGCGCTCAGCGCGCCGACGCGATGAGCGACGCGGTCTTCATGTGAAACCGACAGGCCATCAGCACGGCGACGCTGGCGAGGCCGGCCGCGAGCCCCCACCACAGGCCGCGTGCGCCGAGGCCCGCGTGGAACGCGAGCCAGTAACCGGTCGGGAAGCCGATGCCCCAGTAGCCGAGGGTGGCCGCGAGCATCGGGATGCGCGTATCCCGCAGCCCGCGCAGCGCGCCCGACGCGACCGTCTGCATCCCGTCCACGATCTGGAACACCGCGGCGATGCCGAGCAGCGACGCGGCAAGCGATACGGTCGCCGCGTTGGCCGGGTCGTCGAGGTGCAGGTACAGGCCGACGATCGCATGCGGCGCGACGATCAGCACGAGCCCCGACAGCGACATGAATGCGACGCCGAGGCCGAGCGCGACGAAGCCCGCGTGCCGCGCGGCGACCGGCTCGCCGGCGCCGACCCAGTAGCCGACCCGTACGTTCGCGGCCTGGCCGATCGCGAGCGGCACCATGAACGCGAGCGATGCGACGTTCAGCGCGATCTGGTGCGCGGCGAGCGACGTCGCGCCAAGCACGCCGACGGTCAGGCCCGTCGCCAGAAACAGCGTCGATTCGACCCCGTACGTGATCGCGACCGGCCAGCCGATGCCGATCAGCTCGCCCATCATGGGCAGTTTCGGGCGGGCGGCGGTCACGAAATGGCGGAACCGCTCGCGGCCGTGCAGCAGCCAGATCAGCGCGAGCGCGGTCAGCCAGATCGTGATGGTCGTCGCGACAGCGGAGCCGAGGAAGCCGAGCCGCGGCAAGCCGAATGCGCCGTGGATCAGCCCGTAGTTCAGCACGGCGTTGACACCGACACCGCCGATCGACACCCACAGCAGCCGCCGCGCGGCGCCGATCGCGGGGAGAAAGGCGCGCATCAGCCCGACGCCGATCAGGCTGCCGAGCGCCGCGAACCGCAGGATGCCGGTGTATTCGCCGACGTGATGCGCGAGCGTCGGCGGCTCGTGGAACATCAGCAGGATCGGCTCCGACAGCGACAGCGCGACGATCGCCGGAATCGCGAGCAGCAACGACAGTACGAAGCCGGTCCAGTAGATGTGCGGCACGCGGTGCTCCGCCTGCGCGCCGCGCGCATGCGCGACGCTCACGCTGACCGACGACAGCACGCCTTGCAGCACGGTCACGATGACGAAGAAGTAGTTCGCGCCGAGGCCGCCCGCCGCGAGCGAATCGGGGCCGAGCGAGCCGAGCAGCACCGTGTCGGTGACGCTCATCGCCATCTGCGAGAGCTGTGCGATCGCGAGCGGCGCGGCGAGGCGCGCGGTATCGGCGGCATGACTGGACAGGGAGGGCGGCGCGGCGGCCGTCCGCGTAAGACCGGAATGCGACATGGAATGGGCGCTCGCGCGGGTGCGGGCCCGCGCTGTCTGTATTTATTTTGAGAGACAGCTAGCTTACGGCTTTATTCGAACGGTGTCGAACGCGCGCGCTGATGGCCATGCCACGGTCAGGGGAACGGCTATGCGTCGTGCACCGCGATCCGCGTATCGCCGAACAGCACCACCTGGCCCGCGCGGATCTTGCAGGTCTTGCGCAGCTCGACCACGCCGTCGACTTTCACCGCGCCGGACGCGACGAACATCTTCGCGGTGCCGCCGCTGTCGGCGAGACCGGTGATCTTGAGAAGGTTGTGCAGTTCGACGTAGTCGCCGGTCAGCGTGAAATCCAGATTGGGCATGACGAAGGAGGCGCGCGATGCGCGGGAGGAATCGCTCCGCATCATACGGCACCGCGGCCCGGCGCGCGAGCGCGGACATCCGGGCCGGTTCGTACGGGTTCGCGTGCAGTTGTTAAGGACTGTGAGCGATTCGTCAGCAAATGAAACGGTGGGTAACAGTCTGAGAGATTCGAGAACCGGCCGGGCGGCGCGCGGGTCTTCTGTCGTACCTGCTGCGTGTTGCGGCAGGGGACGCGACGGAGCGTATCGATGTGCTCCGCGCCCACAACTTCTCGAGGAGGATAGTCATGTCCAAGATTCGTACGATGCTGATCGGTGCCGCGCTGACGGCGTTCGCAACTTCGGCCGCATTCGCGCAGACGGGCGTCGCAACGCAGGGTACCGCAGGCGCCGGCGTGCAGACGCAGACCCCGGCAGCAGGGGCCGGCGCCGGCGCGGGCATGCAGGGTGGTGCCGGCACGAATGCGTCGGGCGGCGCGGTCGGTGGCGCGACCGATGCGGTCGGTGCGGCAGCCGACGGCGCGAAGGATACGGCGGCGTCGTCGGTCCATTCGACCAAGAAGCACGCGAAGCATGCGACGAAGTCGGCCAAGCACCAAGCCCGCTCGACGAAGTCGAAGGTCGGCGACGAGGCGGTCGAAGGCGGTGCGTCGACGGGTGTGCAGGGCGGTGCATCGGCCGCGGGCGGCACGCAGTAAGCGGCGCCCGCCCGTCACGATGTTCGTCCCGGACGGCGCGTCGTGACGGCGATCGAACGGCGGCCCGGTTCGCTTCGCGCGAACCGGGCCGTTCTTCATGCGTGCGGGCCGATCGTCATGGCCGGCGCTGTTCCGGCCCCGGCCCGTGCGCCGGTCGTGCGGCGGCCGGCGCGAACACGCCGCGCAGCCACGCGGCGAGCCGCGCGAATACGTCGTACGGTTCCTCGATGAAGATCTCGGGCTTCAGGAGCCGCAGGTATTCCATGATCTGCTGCGCTTCCTGTTTCTGGAACGAACCGTGCGCGAGCCCGAGCCGCAGCAGGCCGCGCAATTCGCCGAGCTTGTCGCGCGCGGCGCTGCCGACGCTCATCTCGCACGCGAGCTTGGCCTCGTAGATGCGCTGGCGCAGCGATTCCGCGAGCCGCCACGCGGGCGTCTGCATCATTTCCTCGAGCGCCTGGATGTCGTGCACCGCACTCTTGATCTGCGCGGCGAGCGGATCGATCAGCGACGCGTCGCCCTGCGCTTCGGCGACGATCGCCTTGGCCCAGTCGCGGCACGCCTTCGCGAGCTCGTCGGGGGTCCACTCGGCGCGCGACGCGAAGCCGAAGCCGAATTCGGCGGCCTGCCGCATCAGGATCGCGACGACGTCCGGGAATTCCTTGTCGAGCGTGCGCTTCGCCCACGCGTACTGGCCGCCTTCGAGCATCCGCTGCACGGCATGCTCGGTCAGCGGCACCATGTTGTCGAGCAGCTTGGCGCGCAGGAAATCCTCGAACGACGGCGTCGCGAACTGCGGGTCGAGTTTCAGCGATACGCGTACGAACGCGTCGTAGTCCTTGCGCAAGGACGCAAGCGTGTCGTCCTTGAGGGAAAGGGTGATCTGGCCCATGAATCGTCTCGATGGCGGCCCGCGCGTGTCGGCGCCCGGCGTCGTGCACCGGTACGGGCGCAGCGTCGACGGACCGTTCGCGCCGAGGCTGTGGCGGGTCTTCATCCCCTATATCGGCGCGCCGGACGAAAACTTGAGCGCGGCCGGCAACTCCGCTCAGGCCGGCAGCCAGTGCGGCATCACGATCCCTTGCCAGAAGAAGAACACCGCGAGCCCGACGGCGATCGTCACGAGCGGCCGGCGCGTCGTCGCCGACACCAGCACCGCGGCGAGTGCGCCGACGAGCTGCGGATTGCGCCAGGTCAGCTCGGCCGTGCCGCTGTGCGGAGAGACGGTCATCGGCACGATGATCGCGGTCAGCACGGTGACGGGCACGAAGCCGAGCGCGGTCCGCACGAGCGGCGGGAAGGTCAGCCGCTCGCCGAACAGGAACAACGTCGTCCGGATCGCATAGGTGATCGCGGCCATCCCGAGGATCAGCAGCGCGTAGCTCACGAGGCGGCCTCCGTGCGTGAACCGGTGCGCGAGCGCTCGTGCCGCAGCGTGAGCGCGACACCGACCGCGACGCCGGCGGCGACCGCGCCCAGCAACCCGAGCTTGTACGGCCAGCCCTGCCAGAAGTAGGCGAGCGTGCCGGCTGTCGCGGCGGCAGCGAAATAGCGCAGCTTGCCGAGCTGCGGGACGACGATCGCGATGAAGGTCGCCGCCATCGCGAAATCGAGGCCGAGCGACTGGAGGCCCGGGAAGGCCGCGCCGAAGCCGATGCCCGCGAGCGTCCAGACCTGCCAGTTCAGGTACATCGCGAGGCCCGAACCGAAGAAGTAGTGGGGGCCGATCGCGCCGGGCGGGAAGTGCCGGTAGTGCGAGTAGGCGACGGCGAACACCTCGTCGGTCAGCAGCGCGCCGAGCGTCGCGCGCCAGCGCAGCGGCAGGTGCGCGACGTACGGCGCGAGCGTCGCGCTGTACAGCAGGTGACGCAGGTTCACGATCAGCGTCGTCGCGAGCACGACGACGAAGCTCGCGCTGCCGGCGATCAGGCCGAGTGCGATGAACTGCGCGGAGCCCGCGAACACCGCGAGCGACATCAGCGCGCCGTGCCAGGCGGCGAGCGGCCCGCCGGCGACGAGCGTGCCGAAGATCACGCCGAACGGCGCCGCGCCGATCATCATCGGGATCGTGTCGCGCGCGCCGTCGAGCCATTCGTTGAATGGACTGCGCGGCGGGGGCGACGGTGTGGATGGGGGATTCAAGGGACGCTTCTCCATGACGGGGAGGATAGCGGGCCGATGCCGTGGCGGCTTGTATGTTCTTGCGCCCGCGGGGGCCGGCGGCGCAATCCGCGTGCCGGTTGCAGCGGGTGGTCGATGCAGGGAGGGGTGTGGGCGCGTCAGCGCGCCTGCCAGCGTCCGGGCGGTACGCCGAACATCCGTTTGAAATGTCGCGTGAAGTGACTCTGGTCGACGAAGCCGCTGGCCGCGGCGACCTCTGCAATCGACACGCCCGCGCGCAACGGTGCGAGCGCACGCTGCAGCCGCAACTGATTGCGCCACGCATGCGGCGGCATCCCGGTCGTGCGGGTGAACAGCCGCGCTGCATGAAACGGCGACAGGCCGGCGGCCTGCGCGACGTCGCCGAGCGTGACCGGGCACGTGAGATCGGCGGCGAGCCGTTCGCGCATCACCTCGACGCGCGGCTCGTCGGCCGCGAGCGCCGCAGGCTGCAGCCGCGCGTCGGCATGGCGCGCGATCAGTGTCGACAGCGCGTCGAGCATCGCCGTTTCGGCGGCGAGGGGATCGTAGAGGCGCGGTGCACCCGCTGCCGGAGCGCCGGCCGTCGGAGCGTCATCGGCCGGCTGGTCGTGCGAGTGGGCGGACGGTATGCGTTCGCTGCCGGCCTCCATCATCCGGTGGGCCAGCGCGAGCCGCGCCGCGAGATCGGGGTCGCGGATCACGTCGGACGGAAACCACGGCGCATCCTGCGGCCGACCGGCGATCGTGCTGGCGAGCGCGCGAATGTAGTCGACCGGCACGTAGCTCACGCGATAGCACCAGCCTTCGTCGGTCGCGCGCGAGCCTGTGTGCACTTCGCCGGGATTGATCACGGGCACCGTGCCGGTTTCGGCGACATGGCCGCTGCCGCGACACGTGTAGCGCTCCGCACCTTCGAGGATCACCGGAATCGTATAGGCGTCGTGCCAGTGCGGCGCGAATGCGTGGTTGCGATAGGTGGCCGTGAGCAGATCCGCATCCGGCAGCAGCGGCGTGCGCCAGTAGCGTGCGGCGTCGGGAAGGCGGGTGGCGGACATGATCGGGCGCGGAGCGGTCGAATGGGTAAGTGTAGCGCTCGCGCACCCGGCAGGCGCGCGCTTACTTGACCGGAATCGTCGTGCCGGCCGGCATCGGCACCGCGGTGACGGCGTTCTTCGGGCTGCCGCTGACGATGCGATCGCTGTAGGTCAGGTAGACGAGCGTGTTGCGCTTCTTGTCGACGACGCGCACGACATGCAGCGTCTTGAAGATGAACGACATCCGCTCGCTGAACACGTCGGTCTGCTGCTTGAGCGGCTCCTTGAAGCTGAGCGGGCCGACTTGCCGGCACGCGATCGACGCTTCGCTCGGATCCTCCGCGACGCCGAGCGAGCCCTTGATCCCGCCGGTGCGCGCCCGCGACACGTAGCAGGTGACGCCGGTCACGAGCGGATCGTCGTACGCTTCGACGACCACGCGGTCGGAGCCCGTCACGCGGAAATGGGTGTTGACGCTGCCGACTTCCTCCGCGTGCGCGAGCGGCGCGGCGGCAAAGGCCGAGAGGAAGAGGGTGAACGGCAAGGCGGAAAGGAGGCGGTGCTTCATCGACGGAACCGGATGCGAATGCGGGATAAAGACTCTAGCATGCGCGGCGGTGAGCGACGGGCGCCGGAAAAACAAAAGGCCCGTCGAATGACGGGCCTTTCGCTGTCTGGCTCCCCGACCTGGGCTCGAACCAGGGACCTACGGATTAACAGTCCGGCGCTCTACCGACTGAGCTATCGGGGAATAAATCGGTACATCTGCTTGGTTTGTTTCCAACAAGAAACCCGCGCACATTCAACGGGCCTTTGCTTTTTTGGCTCCCCGACCTGGGCTCGAACCAGGGACCTACGGATTAACAGTCCGGCGCTCTACCGACTGAGCTATCGGGGAACAAACAACAACAGCAGAGAAACGAGATTGTATGGAGCGTTGGCTAACCTGTCAACACCTTTGAGCGGCGGGGCGCAAAAAATATTGCGCGGCGCCGCTGCGCGATCAGCGCTCGAGCAGGTGCAGCTTTTCCTGCACGTCCTTCCACTCGTCCGCGTCGGCCGGTGCCGGCTTGGTCTTCGTGATCGACGGCCAGTTCTTCGCCAGCTCGGCGTTCAGCTCGGTGAACTGCTGCTGGTCGCCCGGAACGTCTTCTTCGGCATAGATCGCATTGGTCGGGCACTCGGCGACGCACACGGCGCAGTCGATGCACTCGTCCGGATCGATGGCGAGAAAGTTGGGACCTTCACGGAAGCAATCCACCGGGCACACATCCACGCAGTCCGTGTATTTGCACTTGATGCAGCCTTCGGTCACAACGTGAGTCATTAAAACGCTCCTGCTTGGCGGTATATATGGGGTGGCGTTTGCGCCAAAAGCGGCATTGTAACTGAAGCGCAAAACCCGCATGACGTGGTCGGCTTTCCGGCTTATATCGTTTCGTGATTAGTTTATGGGGCCGACGGGGGGCGCCGCGCGTGCGCCGGCCGCGGCCCGCCCGGAGCGGGCAGGCGCGCTTTCACGATGGTCCGGCCCGCATTCGGGTAACATGGCCGACAGACCGGGCGGCGCGCGGTGTGCCGGACCCTGTCTCGATATTGGCGGTGCCGTAATCATGATCATCACTTCGCTGCTCGACACGGATCTCTACAAGTTCACGATGATGCAGGTCGTCCTGCATCACTTTCCCGCCGCAAACGTCGAGTACCGGTTCCGGTGCCGCACGCCCGGCGTCGATCTCGTCCCGTACATCGACGAGATCCGCGACGAGGTGCGCGGCTTCTGTTCGCTGCGCTTCACCGACGTCGAACTCGACTACCTGCGGCGGATGCGCTTCATCAAGAGCGATTTCGTCGACTTCCTCGCGCTGTTCCACCTGAACGAGAAGTACATCTCGATCACGCCTTCGCCGAAGGGCAACGGCGAGATCGACATCGTGATCGAGGGGCCGTGGCTGCACACGATCCTGTTCGAGATCCCGGTGCTCGCGATCGTCAATGAAGTCTATTTCCGCAACACGCAGCGCGAGCCCGACTATCGCGAAGGCCGCGAGCGGCTGCGCGAGAAGATCAAGCTGCTCGGCGCGAAGCCCGAGTTCGCCGACTGCAAGATCGCCGACTACGGCACGCGCCGACGCTTCTCGAAGGTGTGGCACGAGGAGGTCGCGCTGACGCTGCGCGACGGGCTCGGGCCGCAGTTCGCGGGCACGAGCAACGTGTTCTACGCGATGAAGCACGAGCTGACGCCGCTCGGCACGATGGCGCACGAATACCTGCAGGCATGCCAGGCGCTCGGCCCGCGCCTGCGCGATTCGCAGACTTACGGTTTCGAGATGTGGGCGAAGGAGTATCGCGGCGACCTCGGGATCGCGCTGTCGGACGTCTACGGGATGGATGCGTTCCTGAACGACTTCGACATGTACTTCTGCAAGCTGTTCGACGGCGCGCGCCACGATTCGGGCGATCCGTTCGAGTGGGGCGAGCGCATGCTGCGCCACTACGAGGCGAACCGCTGCGACCCGCGCACCAAGGTGCTCGTGTTCTCGGATGCGCTCGACATTCCGAAGGTCATGCAGCTGTACGAACGATTCCGCAACCGCTGCAAGCTCGCGTTCGGCGTCGGCACCAACCTCACGAACGATCTCGGCTACGTGCCGCTGCAGATCGTGATCAAGATGGTCCGGTGCAACGGCCAGCCGGTCGCGAAGCTGTCGGATTCGCCGGGCAAGAGCATGTGCGACGACCGCGCGTATCTCGCGTACCTGCGCCAGGTGTTCGGCATCGCGCAGCCGGCCGACGACGACGCATCGCAGTAGGCGTCGGCCGTTCGGCCTGGTGCGTCGCGGCGAGGGCGGCCGGTATAATCCGACGATATCGCACGCTCATGTCACGAGGACCGTTCATGGACACTTCCGCTGCCCGTCGCCAGATCCTCGCACGCATTCGCGCGGCGCAAGGACGCGCGCCCGAACCCGATGCAGCGGAGCGCGACGGCGTCGCCGAGTATCTCGCTCGCCATCCCGAAGGGCCGCGCCCGCCGATGCCGGCCGACCTCGTCGCCGCATTCGTCGACGAAGCGGCGCGCCTGTCGACGACGGTCGACGAAGTCGCGACGCTGGCCGATGCGCCCGCCGCCGCCGCCCGCTATCTTGCCGCTCACGGCCTGCCGATGCAGGCCGTCGCCTGGCGCACGCTCGCCGAGCTCGACTGGGCCGGCGCGGGCCTGTCGGTCGAATGCCGCAAGCCGCGCGAGGGCGACCTCGTCGGCCTGACCGGCTGCTTTTGCGCCACCGCCGAAACGGGTGCGCTGGTGCTGTTGTCCGGCCCCGACACCTACGCGTCGGCCGCGCTGCTGCCGGAGACGCACATCGCGATCGTGCCGGCGTCGCGGATCGTCGCGGGCCATGAAGATGCATTCGCGCTGATTCGCGCGGAGCGCGGCGAATTGCCGCGTGCAGTCAATTTCGTATCGGGGCCGTCGCGCACGGGCGATATCGAGCAGACCATCGTGCTGGGCGCACACGGCCCGTACCGCGTTCACGCGATCGTCGTGCGCGGCGCATGACGCGCGCGCCGGCTTCATCCTCACTCGACTCACTCGCACAAGGAAGTTCTGCATGAAACGACATGCCGCCTGGGCGGGCATGGCGTCGGGAGCCGCGCTTGGCGCGCTTCCCGCGCTCGCATCGGCCGCCACGCTCGACGGTGCCACGCTGTCCGCACTCTGGGGTATCCCGTTCGCCGGGATCCTGCTGTCCATCGCGGTGTTCCCGCTCGTCGCGCCGGTGTTCTGGCATCACCACTTCGGCAAGATCGCCGCGGCGTGGGCGATCGCGTTCCTGGCGCCGTTCGCGGTCGCATTCGGCGCCGGCACGGCGTTCGGTACGCTCGTGCACGCGCTGCTCGAGGAATACATCCCGTTCATCGTGCTGCTGACCGCGCTCTATACGGTCGCCGGCGGCATCTGCGTCAACGGCAACCTGCACGGCACGCCGAAGCTGAACACCGCGATCCTCGCGCTCGGCACGCTGCTCGCGAGCGTGATGGGCACGACGGGCGCCGCGATGCTGCTGATCCGCCCGCTGCTGCGCGCGAACGACAACCGCAAGCATGTCGTGCACGTCGTGATCTTCTTCATCTTCCTCGTCGCGAACGCGGGCGGCTCGCTGTCGCCGCTCGGCGATCCGCCGCTGTTCCTCGGCTTCCTGAACGGCGTGAGCTTCTTCTGGACGACCACGCATCTCGCGCTGCCGATGCTGTTCATCTGCGCGGTGCTGCTGACGCTGTTCTTCGTGCTCGATACGTACTTCTACCGGAAGGGCGGCGAGGAGCGGCCGGCCGCGCTCGACCCGACGCCCGACGGCGGCGCGCTGTCGATCGACGGCAAGGTCAACTTCGTGCTGCTCGCGGCCGTGATCGGCCTCGTGCTGATGAGCGGCATCTGGAAGCCGGGCATCACGTTCGACGTGTGGGGCACGCACGTCGCGCTGCAGAATCTCGTGCGCGACGTTGCGCTCATCGTCGTGGCGCTCGCGTCGCTCGCGCTGACACCGCGCTCGGCGCGCGAAGGCAACGCATTCAACTGGGCGCCGATCGAGGAGGTCGCGAAGCTGTTCGCCGGGATCTTCGTGACGATCGCGCCGGTGATCGTGATCCTGCGCGCGGGTGCGCAGGGCGCGTTCGCGCAGATCGTCCATCTCGTCACGGGCCCCGACGGCAAGCCGATCGACGCGATGTACTTCTGGGCGACGGGCCTGCTGTCGTCGTTCCTCGACAACGCGCCGACCTATCTCGTGTTCTTCAACCTCGCGGGCGGCGACGCGCAAGCGCTGATGACGACGGGCGCGACGACGCTTGCCGCGATTTCCGCGGGGGCGGTGTTCATGGGCGCGAACAGCTACATCGGCAATGCGCCGAACTTCATGGTGAAGGCGATCGCGGAGTCGCGCGGCGTGAGGATGCCGAGCTTCTTCGCGTATCTCGGCTGGGCGCTCGTGATATTGGTACCGGTATTCCTGCTGACGTCGTGGCTCTTCTTCCCGGCGTAGGCTGACGATTTTCAACCAAGCGTGGACGGTTCCGGCGGCGCACGATGCGCCGCGTTCCGGCCGCGGCATGCGGAGATGGCGATGCAGAAGATCCTGGTCGCACGTCCGATCTTTCCGGACGTGATCGAACGGCTCGAACAGTATTTCGAAGTCGACTGGAACAACGGCGACGCGCTCGCCCCCGACGCGCTTGCCGCGCGTCTTGCCGACAAGGACGGCGCGCTGACGGCGGGCGACCCGATCGGCGCGGCCGCGCTTGCGGCGGCGCCGCGCCTGCGCGTCGTGTCGAACATGGCGGTCGGCTACAACAACTTCGACATGGCCGCGTTCAACGCGGCGAACGTGCTCGGCACCAACACGCCCGACGTGCTGAACGAGTCCACCGCGGATTTCGGCTGGGCGCTGATGATGGCGGCCGCGCGCCGGATCGCCGAATCCGAGCACTGGCTGCGCGCCGGGCACTGGCAGAAGTGGGCGTACGACGGTTTCCTCGGCAGCGACATTTACGGGTCGACGCTCGGCGTCATCGGCATGGGGCGCATCGGCCAGGCACTCGCACGCCGCGCGCGCGGCTTCGGGATGCAGGTGATCTATCACAACCGGTCGAGGGTCGCACCGGAGATCGAGGCTGAGCTGAACGCCGAATACGTGGCGAAGGACGCGCTGCTGGCGCGCGCCGATCACGTCGTGCTCGTGCTGCCGTACACGAAGGAGAACCATCACACGATCGGCGCGGCCGAGCTCGCGAAGATGAAGCCGACCGCGACGCTGACCAACATCGCGCGCGGCGGCATCGTTGACGACGCGGCGCTGGCTGCCGCGCTGCGCGACGGGACGATCGCAGCGGCCGGCCTCGACGTGTACGAAGGCGAGCCGAGCGTCCATCCGGCGCTGCTCGAGGTGCCGAACGTCGTGCTGACGCCGCACATTGCGAGCGCGACCGAGAAGACACGCCGCGCGATGGCGAACCTCGCGGCCGACAACCTGATCGCCGCACTGGGCGTTGGGCCGCGCGCGGGGCAGCCGCCGAATCCGATCAACCCTGACGTGATCGGGAAGTCGCGCGCATGACGACGATGTTGTTGCTGGCGGCGGTCGTCGTGCTGGCCATCGCGCTCGCGGTGGCGATCGTCGCGCTCGTGCGCGGCGGCGGCCGCCACGACGATGCGGCCGTGCTCGGCGACCAGATCGAGGACGCCGCGCACGCGCAGGCGCTCGCGGTCGAACGGCTCGAACGCGAGCTGCGCGGCGAGATCGTCGAGAACGCGCGCGGCTCGCGCACCGAGCTGGCCGGCAGTTTCTCGCAGCTTCAGCAGACGCTCGCGACCCAGCTGACGAGCATCGCGACCGTGCAGAACAACCAGATCGACGGTTTCGCGCAACAGCTCGGCAAGCTCGTCGCCGGCAACGCGCAGCAGTTCGACGCGATGCGCGAGAGCGTGCAGCGTCAGGCGCAGCAGGCGCGCGAAGAGCAGACGGTCGCGCTGCGCCTGTTCGGCGACACGCTGAACAGGCAGCTCACGCAACTTACCGAGGCCAACGATCGCCGGATCGGCGAAGTGCGCGCGACGCTCGAGCAGCGGCTGAAGGAAATCGAGACGAACAACGCGGCGAAGCTCGAGGAGATGCGCCGCACCGTCGACGAGAAGCTGCATGCGACGCTCGAACACCGGCTCGGCGAATCGTTCAAGCTCGTGTCGGACCGGCTCGAGCAGGTGCACCGCGGGCTCGGCGAGATGCAGACGCTCGCGGCCGGCGTCGGCGATCTGAAGAAGGTGCTGACCAACGTGAAGACGCGCGGCACCTGGGGCGAGGTGCAGCTCGAGGCATTGCTCGAGCAGATGCTCACGCCCGACCAGTACGCGAAGAACGTCGCGACGGTGCCGAGGAGCAGCGAACGTGTCGAGTTCGCGATCCGGCTGCCGGGCCGCGCCGCCGGGACGGGCGACGCGCCGCCGGTGTGGCTGCCGATCGACGCGAAATTTCCGCGCGAGGACTACGAGCGGCTGATCGATGCGCAGGAACGTGCCGATTCGGTGGCGGTGGAGGAAGCGGCCCGTGCGCTCGAGGCGCGCGTGCGGATGGAGGCGAGGACGATCGCCGAGAAGTACGTCGCACCGCCGCATACGACCGATTTCGCGCTGCTGTTCCTGCCGACCGAGGGGCTCTTTGCGGAGATCCTGCGCCGCCCGGGGCTGACCGACATGCTGCAGCGGGACTATCGCGTGACGGTGGCCGGGCCGACTACGCTGACCGCCTTGCTGAACAGCTTGCAAATGGGCTTTCGCACGCTCGCGATCGAGCAGCGCTCGAGCGAAGTGTGGCAGGTGCTCGGCGCGGTGAAGACCGAGTTCGGCAAGTTCGGCGATGTGCTTGCGCGCACGAAGGCGCAGCTCGAAACGGTCACGCGCTCGATCGAGGCGGCCGAGCAGCGCACGCGCGTGATGAACCGCAAGCTGAAGCAGGTCGAGGCGTTACCGGGCGATACGGCGGCCGGGCTGCTGGGTGCGGAAGTCGCGGACGGCGCAGACGGTGCCGATGCGGACGAGGCATGACGCATGACGTGTGCGGCCGTAACCGGCTGAAACGAAAAACGGGCGCCGTGGCGCCCGTTTTTTTGCAGCGGCGACCGGCATGGCCGGCCCGCGTTCAGCGTGCGGCGAGCGCGTCCAATGCGTCGCCGGTTACGCGCACGATGCGCCACTCCGGCAGCACGGTCGCGCCCATCTTCTCGTAGAAATCGATCGCCGGCTGGTTCCAGTCGAGCACCGACCATTCGAAGCGCGCGCAGCGGCGTTCGACGGCGAGTGCCGCGAGGTGCTGCAGCATCGCGGTGCCGAGACCCGTGCCGCGCTGCGACGGCTGCACGTACAGATCCTCGAGATACAGCCCGCGACGGCCGAGAAACGTCGAATAGTTGTGGAAAAACAGCGCATACGCGACGATCGCGCCGTCGCGCTCGGCCACCAGCGCTTCGGCGGCCGGGTGCGCGCCGAACAGTGCGTCGGCCAGATCGGCGTCGCTCGCGACGAACAGGTGCGTGAGTTTCTCGAACTCGGCCAGCTCGCGCATCAGCGCGAGGATCGCGCCGACGTCGCGCGCTTCGGCCGCGCGGATCAGCGGCGTGCCGCTCAAGCTTCCTCCGGCGGATCGGACAGCACGATCTCGATGCCGCCGAAGCGCGAGGCGACCCAGTTGTAGGCGTGGCAGGCGATCCACAGCAGCACGAAACCGAGGATCGCGTTCAGCAGCAGCGCGCTCAGGATCGTGCTCAGCTCCACCATCCCGTAGCGGACGTACGCGACCAGGATGCCGAGCAGCACGATCGGCACGCTGAACGTCAGGTAGACGAGGATCAGCGCCTTTGCGGTCTGCCCCGCGGCGATCGACGAGATTTGTTTCTTCATGTGCGGATTGCCCCCGTAGAGATATATCGATTGGAATTCAGATCAGGCCGTCGAGCGGCAGGATGTCGACCGGGGCGCCCGCGTCGACTGTCGCGCAATCGTGGCCCAGGACGATGAAACAGTTGGCGGCCGCGAGACCGCTCAACGATGCGGAACTCTGCGAACCGGCCGGCGCGACGTGCCACTGGCCGTCGGCGGCACGCGTCGCGATGGCGCGCAGGTATTCGGTGCGGCCCGGACGCTTTTTCAATGCCACGGTGCTGAGCGCCGTGTACGTCGCCGGCGGCGGCGTGTGCGCGCCAGCCAGCGTCAGCAGCGCGGGGCGCACGATCGCGTAGAACGTCACGGCGGACGCGACCGGGTTGCCGGGCAGCCCGAAGAACAGCACGGGGCCGGCGCCGTCGCCCGCGCGCGAAAGCGTGCCGCACGCGAGCGGCCGGCCGGGTCGCAATGCGAGGCTGGCGAAGGTCACGTCGCCGAGCCGCGCCATCACGTCGCGCGTGAAATCGGCTTCGCCGGCCGATACGCCGCCCGACGTGATCACCGCGTCGGCCCGTGCGTCGGCGGCATCGCGCAGCGCGCGTTCGAGCGCGGCCGGATCGTCGCGGACGATGCCGAGATCGAGCGCGTCGATGTGCAGCCTTTCGAGCATCGCGACCAGCATCGCGCGATTGCTGTCGTACAGCGAGCCGCGGCCGAGCGGCTCGCCCGGTTCGCGCAGTTCGTCGCCGGTCGAGAACACGGCGACGCGCACGCGGCGGCGCACCGTGACTTCGCGCAACCCGAACGACGCGAGCAGGCCGAGATCGGACGGGCGCAGGATGCGGCCGGCGGCGAGCGCGCAGGCGCCGCGCGCGAGATCCTCGCTGGCCCGGCGGCAGTTTGCGCCGCGTGCGACGTCGTGTGCGGCGAAGCGGATCACGTCGCCGTCGACGCGCACGCGCTCCTGCGGAATGACCGTGTCGCACCCGGCCGGCATCGGCGCGCCGGTCATGATGCGAATGCACGTGCCGGCCGTCACGGATCCGTCGAACGGATGGCCGGCGAACGCCGTGCCGGCGACCGTCAGCGTGATATCGGCGGCCGCTGCCGGCGCGCCTGCGCCGCCGTCGAACGCATAGCCGTCCATCGCCGAGTTGTCGTACGCGGGGATGTCGAACGGCGCGTTCACGTCGACCGCGAGCACGCGATCGAGTGCGTCATGCAGCGACACCGTGTCGCACGCGTCGACCGGCACCGCAAACCGGCACGCGAGCGCCTGCGCGTCGGCGAGCGACAGCGGGGCGGCGGAATCGGGTGCGGTTCGGGAGGCGGGCGAGGATTGCGTGATCATCAGTCGGACTGCGCCGCAAGGCGTATCGGGTTCGTGGCCGGTGGCGCGCGGACGGCGCCTGAGCGCGAAGGCGCATGCGGCGGGCGGGAACGGATGCCGGTGCCGTCAGCGGCGGGCAAGCGCGGCGAGTTCATGCCAGGAATTGGCATTGTAAAACGCACGCTCGTCGCGAAACTCGACTTCGACCGTCTTGTGGCGTGCGTACCACGCACGGACCTTCCGCTCGCCGGCCGCGAGCGCGGCGGCGAGATCGTCGGCAAGCGACGTGCGCAGCAGCGCGAAGGTCGGCTGCGGCGAACGCGCGTGCTGCGCGTCGACGGTCACGGCCATCGCGATGTCGGCCCGCTGCGCGTCGAGCGCCGCATGCAGCCGCGCGACCAGGTCGGCCGGCAAATAGGGCGTATCGCACGGCGCGCACGCGACGAGCGGGGCGCGCGCCGCCCGCATGCCGGCGAGCAGCCCCGCGAGCGGGCCGGGGAAATCGGCTGTTTCGTCCGCGACGATGCGCGCGTCGAAAGGCGCACCGAGCTCGGCGTAGCGATCGGCGTTGCGATTCGCGCTGATCAGCGTCTCGTCGACTTGCGGCGAGAGCCGGCGCAGCACGTGCAGCGCGAGCGGCGTGCCGTCGAGCAGCTGCAGGCCCTTGTCCGCGCCGTCCATGCGCGTGGCACGGCCGCCCGCGAGCAGCAGGCCGGTGATGGAGGGCGACGGGGAAGCGGACATCTCGGGAAGTCGGCTGGGGCGGCGCGCGTCAGCCGCCGATGTACGACATTTCGACGCGCTTGCCGGCGCCGTCGGGCGCGGCGTCGGCGGCCGCGCTGCCGCGCAGCTGCGAATAGCGGTCGGTGCGGGCCTGCCAGATCCGGGCGATCGCGGTCGCGATCTCGGCGTCGCTGGCGCCGCCGCGCACCAGTGCGCGCAGGTCATGGCCCGTCGATGCGAACAGGCACAGGTACAGCTTGCCTTCGGTCGACAACCGGGCGCGCGTGCAGTCGCCGCAGAATGCCTGCGTGACGCTCGAGATCACGCCGATCTCGCCCCCGCCGTCCGCATAGCCCCAGCGCTGCGCGGTTTCCGCCGCCGTGTGCGCGTCGAGCGGCACGAGCGGGAACCGCTCGGCGATCCGCGCGACGACGTCCGCGGACGGCAGCACCTCGGTCATGTTCCAGCCGTTCGACGTGCCGACGTCCATGTATTCGATGAAGCGCAGGATCACGCCGGTGCCGCGGAAGCGCTCGGCCATCGGCAGGATTTCGCTATCGTTGGTGCCGCGCTTCACGACCATGTTGACCTTGACGGGCGCGAGGCCCACGGCCTGCGCGGCGAAGATGCCCTCGAGCACGTCGGCGCTCGCGAAGTCGGCGTCGTTCATGCGCTTGAACAGCGTGTCGTCGAGCGCGTCGAGGCTGACCGTCACGCGCGTGAGGCCGGCGTCCTTCAGCGCGCGCGCCTTGCGCGCGAGCAGCGAGCCGTTGGTGGTCAGCGTCAGGTCGAGCGGGCGGCCGTCGTGAGTCGTCAGGCGCGCGAGACGCTCGATCAGGAATTCGAGGTTCTTGCGCAGCAGCGGCTCGCCGCCCGTGATCCGGATCTTTTCGACGCCGTGGGCGACGAACAACCGCGCCACCCGCTCGATCTCTTCGTGCGTGAGCAGCGCGCTGTGGGGCAGGAACGGGTAGTCCTTGTCGAACACGTCTCGCGGCATGCAGTACACGCAGCGGAAGTTGCAGCGGTCCGTCACCGAGATGCGCAAGTCGCGCAGCGGCCTGGCGAACCTGTCGGCCAGCGCGCCGTCGGGGGTATGCGCGACGCCGGAGATATCCGGCATCCCGCTGACGTCGGCGAGGGGAATGATGCGTCGGGACATGTTGAAAGAAGTGCGAGTCAGGCCTCTATTTTAGCCGCAAGCGGCCGGCCGGGCCGGGGGGCGGAAACCCGCAGCGCGGAAATGAAAAAGCCCGCCGGAGGCGGGCTTTTCCTGGTCGTGCGATGCGCCGCTTAGCGGTGCGTTTCGACCTGCTGCATCGGGGTCGGGTCGACCGGCGGCTGCGCCTTGCGCTCGCGCGGCACGCGGGCCGGACGCGGCAGGCGCGACGCGGCTTCCTGGGCAGCGCGGAACTTGTCGGCGTCCGTGTTCACCCACACGAGACCGGCTTGCTCCAGCACGGCATCGAGGCTCGCCGAAGCAGGCGCGGCGGCCGGCTGGGCGGGCGCCGGAGCCGGAGCCGGTGCGGCAACGGTTTCGGCCGGTGCGGCTTCGACGCGAGCCGGTTCGACGTGAGCCGGTGCGACCGGTGCCGGAGCAACGGGTGCGGGAGCGACCTCAGCTGCCACGACCGGTGCCGGTGCGGCTTGCTCGACGGGCGCGGACTGCGGCGCTTCGACAGCAGCCGGTGCGGCCGGCACTTCGAACGCATCGGTCGGCGAAACCGCGACCGGAGCCGGGCCGGCTTCCGATTCAGCGGCCGGCGTGACCGGTGCCGGTTCGGCTGCCGGTGCGACCGGGGCGGGCTCGAGCGGTGCGACCGGCGTCGCTTCGACACGAACCGGTGCCGTTTGCGACTCGACCGCGGCCGGTGCGACCGCTTCGGCACGCTCCTCGACTTCGGCTTCCGCAACCGCGGCGCCTGCTGCCGAAACGGCTGCCATGGACGCCACGGCGACCGGTGCGGCCGTACGGGCCGGCTCGACCGCGTTCGGGGCTTCCGTCGTCACGGCGTGCACGGGGCCTTCGCCGTCCGCGCCTTGCTCGGCATGCTCGACCACCGAGCCTTCGTCCTCGCGCTCGCGACGACCACCGCGGCGGCCGCGGCGGCGACGGCGACGTTCCTCGCCGTCACGTGCGCCGGCTTCCGCGTCGGCACCGACATCGGCGCCCGGCAGGGCCGCGACGGCCTGGTCGGCTTCGGCTTCCGGATGGTTTTCGCCACGGTTGACGGTCTCGAGCGTCGCCGCGTGCTGCACCGGCTTGCGGCGCTCACCACGCTCGCGACGTTCGCCGCGTTCCTGGCGCTCGCCGCGGCCGCCGGCCTCGACGGCTTCCGGCTGCTCGACGCGCTCGCGCGGTTCGCGGTTCTCGCGCGGCTCGCGGCTCTCACGGCTTTCACGCGGCTCGCGGCCTTCGCGCGGGCCACGGCCCTCACGACCTTCGCGACCCTCACGGCTTTCGCGCGGCTCGCGGCTTTCACGCGGTTCACGACCCTCGCGCGGTTCACGCGGTTCACGCGGCTCGCGAATTTCCTTGCCTTCGCGTTCCTGGCGTTGCGACTGGCCACGGCCTGTCGCTGCCTGGTCGCGGCCACCCTGAGCCTGCTGGGCGCCGCCGCGGCGGTTGCGGTTGCGATCGCCGCCGCGCTGCTCGGTCTTCTCGGTCCGCTCGCGGGCCGGGCGGGCAGCCTGTTCCTTCGCCGGTGCCGGTGCAACCGGCGCGGGCGCCGGGGCCGGCGACATGCCGAACAGACCCTTCAGCCAGCCGATGAAGCCGCCGTTGCTTGCCACGGCGACCGGGGCGGGCGCCGCCGCAACCGGCTCGGCCGGGCGCTGCGGTGCCGCGCTCGGCGCCGGGCGCTCGGGCGTGATGCCCTTGACCGCCGCTTCCTGCTTCGGCTTCACGTCGGCCGTGCGCTTGCTGTAGCCGGTTTCCGACTCCAGTTCGCGGGCGGCTTCCTCGGCCATCTTCCAGGACGCGCGCGGATCGTCGAGGCGCGCGTCGTCGTGACGCAGGCGCTCGAGCTTGTAGTGCGGCGTATCGAGGTGCTTGTTCGGGATCAGCACGATGCCGACCTTGAAGCGCGACTCGATCTTGTTGATTTCCTGACGCTTCTCGTTGAGCAGGAAGGCGGTCACCTCGACCGGCACCTGGCAGTGGATCGCCGCGGTGTTTTCCTTCATCGCTTCTTCCTGAATGATCCGCAGGACCTGCAGCGCGGACGATTCGGTATCGCGGATGTGGCCGGTGCCGTTACAGCGCGGGCACGTCACGTGGCTGCCTTCCGACAGCGCCGGACGCAGGCGCTGGCGCGACAGTTCCATCAGGCCGAAGCGGGAGATCTTGCCCATCTGCACGCGCGCACGGTCGTGCTTGAGCGCGTCCTTCAGGCGTTGCTCGACTTCGCGCTGGCTCTTGGCCGACTCCATGTCGATGAAGTCGATCACGATCAGGCCGCCGAGGTCGCGCAGGCGCAGCTGGCGGGCCACTTCGTCCGCCGCTTCGAGGTTCGTGCGGGTCGCCGTTTCCTCGATGTCCGCGCCCTTGGTCGCGCGCGCCGAGTTCACGTCGATCGCGACGAGGGCTTCGGTGTGGTCGATCACGATCGCGCCGCCGGACGGCAGCGGTACCGTGCGCGAGTAGGCCGTCTCGATCTGGTGCTCGATCTGGAAGCGGGAGAAGAGCGGCACGTCGTCGTGGTAGCGCTTCACCTTCGACACGTTGTCCGGCATCACGATGTCCATGAACGCACGGGCCTGATCGTGGATCTCGGTCGTGTCGATCAGGATTTCGCCGATATCGGGCTGGAAATAGTCCCGGATCGCGCGGATCACGAGGCTCGATTCCAGATAGATCAGCATCGGCTGGCCGGCATTGCCGCTTTGCGACGCCGCTTCGATCGCGCGCCACAGCTGCAGCAGATAGTTCAGGTCCCACTGCAGTTCCTCGGCGCTGCGGCCGATGCCCGCGGTGCGGGCGATCATGCTCATGCCGTCCGGAATCTGCAACTGCGCCATCGTTTCGCGCAGTTCCTGGCGCTCGTCGCCCTCGATCCGGCGCGACACGCCGCCGCCGCGCGGATTGTTCGGCATCAGCACGAGGTAGCGGCCGGCGAGCGAGATGAAGGTCGTGAGGGCGGCGCCCTTGTTGCCGCGCTCTTCCTTCTCGACCTGAACGATCAGTTCCTGGCCTTCGCGCAGCGCATCCTGGATGCGCGCGGAGCGCATGTCGATGCCGTCCTTGAAGTACTGGCGGGCGACTTCCTTGAACGGCAGGAAGCCGTGGCGGTCTTCGCCGTAGTTGACGAAGCACGCTTCGAGCGACGGCTCGATACGGGTGATGACACCTTTGTAGATATTGCCTTTGCGCTGTTCGCGCCCGGCTGTCTCGATGTCGATGTCGATGAGCTTTTGCCCATCGACGATGGCGACGCGCAGCTCCTCCTGCTGCGTCGCATTGAACAGCATGCGTTTCATGAACGACTCCAGGCGGCTCCGCTGCCGGCGCCTCGCGGTTGTCAGTCGCGAAGGCGGGAACGACGGCAGGCCGCACCTTGTTGTGTTGTCACAAGCACGCTGGAGCGGGAAGGATGGCGGGGAGAATTGCCTGAAGAGGCGCTTGGGCCCGAAAGACGGGGCCGGCGGCCGTTGGGCACCTGCGAATACGGTTTCAAAGCACGGCGTTCACACACCGCACGCTGCACAAGCGCGCTAAGCCTGAGTCCGGGCATCGCCACGGGCGCGCACAATACGTCGCGCGCGCCGACGGGCGGCAGATGCTGCGGCTTGGGCCGCAGCGGGGAGTATCGAATCCAACCCGACTTTCCCGCTTGGGGTGTACTTCCCTGGTTTGACGTCGCCAAGCCCCGCACCTTCGCGGGGCCAAATCAGGCGCAACGCCGTAATTTTCGCAACCGGCAGCCTGCGGACGCACTTCGCGCCGTCGGGCTACCGATCAAATTCTTTTCAACCAACTTTCCGTTACCGCGGCGCCTTGCCGACCGAATCCGCCTGTGGGCGCGATCCTTGCCGACGGGCGGCGCCGTGCGTGCAACTTGCTGCATCTCTTTGATTAGGGGCGAGCAGCGGACCCCCGGCGCAAGTAAAATAGCGGTTTGCGCTTGCGCCTTGCCCGATTCAGCCGGGGCCGGCCTGTCAGGCTACCCTCAACGTCAGGCTGGGCAAAATTATATTCAGTATGAATGAGTTAGGCAAAATATCCCAGAATTCAGTCGCAAGCGGCCAGGTATCGATGCTCGAGATCGACGAAAACTCGGCCGGTCAGCGGATCGACAACTTCCTGTTGCGCGTCTGTAAAGGCGTGCCCAAAAGCCATATTTACCGGATCCTGCGCAGCGGCGAAGTGCGCGTGAATAAGGGTCGGGTCGATGCCCAGTATCGTCTCGCGTTCGGCGACATCGTCCGCGTGCCGCCGGTGCGGGTGGCGGCGGCCGATCTCGCGCGCGCCGACACGCCGATCGTGCCGCCCGCGCAGTTCGAGGTGCTGTACGAAGACGATGCGATGCTCGTCATCAACAAGCCGGCCGGCGTCGCGGTGCACGGCGGCAGCGGCGTCGCGTTCGGCGTGATCGAGCAGATGCGCCAGGCGCGTCCGCGCGCGAAATTCCTCGAGCTCGTGCACCGGCTCGACCGCGAGACGTCCGGGATCCTGATGCTCGCGAAGAAGCGCACGGCGCTCGTCGGCCTGCACGAGCAGATCCGCGAAAACCGGATGGACAAGCGTTACTTCGCATGCGGACACGGGGAGTGGCAGGCCGACTGGGGCCGCCGCCGCGCGGTGAAGGCGCCGCTGTTCAAGTATTCGACCGCGGAAGGGGAGCGGCGCGTGCGCGTGCAGGACGACGGCCTGCCGTCGCACACGGTGTTCAACCTGCTCGAGCGCTGGCCGGATTACGCGCTGGTCGAAGCGGAACTCAAAACGGGCCGGACCCATCAGATCCGGGTGCACCTCGCGCATCTCGGCCTGCCGATCGCCGGCGACGCCAAGTACGGCGATTTCGCACTGAACAAGGCGCTGGCGCGCGCGAACGCGCAGCCGTCGCTGAAACGGATGTTCCTGCATGCGCACCGGCTGAAGCTCGCGCACCCGCTGACCGGCGAGCCGCTGCAGTTCGACGCGCCGCTGCCGGACGAATGCCGCCGCTTCCTCGATCAACTCAGCGCTTTGCGCGATAACGCATGACTCGCATGGCCCGACAGCAATTTGACCTGATCGTCTTCGACTGGGACGGCACGCTGATGGATTCGACTGCGCACATCGCGCACAGCATCCAGGCCGCGTGCCGCGATCTCGGCCTGCCCACGCCGTCGGACGAGGCGTCCCGCTATGTGATCGGCCTCGGGCTGCGCGATGCGCTGCGCATTACTGCTCCGACCCTCGATCCGTCCGACTATCCGCGGCTGGCCGAGCGTTACCGCTTTCACTACCTGCTGGACGATCAGCGCATCGAGTTGTTCGCCGGCGTGCGCGAACTGCTCGCGGAATTGCGCGATACGGGTTACCTCCTGGCGGTCGCGACCGGCAAGGGCCGGGTCGGGCTGAATCGCGTGCTGGACCAGTCGAAGCTGACGAGCCTGTTCGATGCGACGCGCTGCGCGGACGAAACGTTCTCGAAGCCGCACCCGGCGATGCTGCACGAACTGTCCCGCGAATTGGGGCAGGATCTGGCGCGTACCGTGATGATCGGCGACACCACGCACGACCTGCAGATGGCGGCGAGCGCGGGCGCAGCCGGCGTCGGCGTGTCCTACGGCGCGCATACGGCCGAGGCGCTGGCCGCGCTGACGCCGCGCTTCGTCGCGCCGGACGTCGTCGCGCTGGCGGCGTGGCTGCGGGAGCACGCATGAGCGCGGCGCCGGAAGCCGTGCGCGTGTGCGCATCGGACGCCTTGACCGACGGCGGCGCCGGCGTGCGCGTCGACGCGACGCTGCGCGGCGAGCAGGCGGTCGTGTTCTTCGTACGCTACGACGGCCGTGCGTACGGCTACCTGAACCGCTGCGCACACGTGCCGATGGAGCTCGACTGGGCCGAAGGGCAGTTCTTCGAGTCGTCGGGCCTTTACCTGATGTGCGCGACGCACGGTGCGATCTACGCGCCGGACACCGGCAAGTGCGTCGGCGGCCCGTGCCGCGGCGGCCGCCTGCGGCCGGTGGAGGTCGACGAGCGCGACATGCCCGATGGCCGTGCGGTATTCTGGGTGCCCGATGCCGACCTGCGTCCCGCCGCTTCGACTCCTCCCGCCACGACCGACTGACGACACCACTGCATGGCCGACCAACCGAATATCCCTGATTCCTCGTCCCGTCCCGACAGCCGCGAGCCGAACTGGGAGCGCGCGGCGCTCGAGCGGATCGCGCTCGCGGCCGTCAAGGAACAGCGCGCGGCGCGGCGCTGGAAGATCTTCTTCCGCTTCGCGTTCCTCGGCGTGTTCCTGCTGCTCGCGTTCGCGCTGATCGATTTCTCGAACGATGCGAAGTTCGCGTCGACCGGGCGCCACACGGCGCTCGTGACGATCGACGGCGAGATCGCGGCAGGCACCAACGCGAACGGCGAAGACATCAATACGGCGCTCGACGCCGCGTTCGACGACGACGGCGCGGCCGGCGTCGTGCTGCGGATCAACAGCCCGGGCGGCAGCCCGGTGCAGGCCGGGATGGTCTACGACGAGATCCGCCGGCTGCGCACGAAATATCCCAACAAGCCGCTGTACGTCGTCGTGACCGACATGTGCGCATCGGGCGGTTATTACATTGCGTCCGCCGCCGACAAGATCTTCGTCGACAAGGCGAGCATCGTCGGCTCGATCGGCGTGCTGATGGACGGGTTCGGCTTCACGGGCCTGATGGGCAAGCTCGGCGTCGATCGCCGTCTGCACACGTCGGGCGAAAACAAGGGCTTCTACGACCCGTTCTCGCCCGAGACGCCGAAGATGGACGCGCATGCGCAGGCACTGCTCGACCAGGTCCATGCGCAGTTCATCAAGGCCGTGAAGGACGGTCGCGGCAAGCGGCTGCACGAAACGCCCGACATGTTCTCGGGTCTGTTCTGGACGGGCGAGAAGAGCGTCGAGCTTGGCCTCGCCGACGGCTACGGCACGACCGACACGGTCGCGCGCGACGTGCTGAAGGCGCCGGATCTCGTCGACTACACGGTGAAGGAAAGCCTGACGAACCGCGTCGCGCGCAAATTCGGCGCGGCGGTCGGCGGTGCCGCGATGAAGGCGCTCGCCGCCGGCGGCACGTCGTTCAGCCTGCGCTGAGCGCGGGCCCGCGCCGCGGCGAACGCAGCCGCGCGCTCCGTGCCGCGAGGCGGCTGCGGGCGTCGGCGCGTCAGTTCGCGAGCAGCAGGAAGATGGCGGGGCGCTTGTGCAGATTCGGCGCCGGCGCCTTTTTCCAGTCCGCCACCGAACGGCTGGCGATCGTCTCGGTTTCGAGGGTCAGGTCGGCCGCGACGCAGATCTGCGTCGACGGCGCGCAGGTCGCGACGAGTGTGTCGAGCATCGCGTGGTTCCGGTACGGCGTCTCGATGAAGATCTGCGTCTGGCGGCCCTTGCGCGACAGTTGCTCGAGCTCGCGCAGGCGTTTCGCGCGCGCGGCCGCATCGACCGGCAGATAGCCGTTGAACGCGAAACTCTGGCCGTTCAGGCCCGACGCCATCAGCGCGAGCAGGATCGAACTCGGCCCGACGAGCGGCACGACCTTCACGCCGCGTTCATGCGCACGGCGCACCAGCAGCGCGCCGGGGTCGGCCACGGCGGGGCAGCCGGCCTCGGACACGAGCCCGGCGTCCGTGCCCGCGAGCACCGGGGCGAGCAGCTTGTCGATCTCGCCGGCCGGCGTGTTGACGTTCAGTTCGCGGATCGCGATTTCCTGGATCGGCCGTGTGGTGCCGATCTTCTTCAGGAACGCGCGGGTCGTTTTCGCGTTTTCGCCGATGTAATAGCCGAGCGTGCCGGCGCGCGCCTGCACGGCCGCGGGCAGCACGGCGGCGAGCATCGATTCGTCGCCTTCGCCGAGCGTGTTCGGGACGAGATAAAGCGTGCCGGCCGTCATGCGCGGTCTCCGTGAGTAGTGAACAGCGGATAGCCCGCGGTGCGCAGCATCCGCGTGAGCGCGATCAGCGGCAGGCCGACGAGCGCCGTCGGGTCGTCGGAGTCGATCGCGTCGAGCAGCGCGATGCCGAGCCCCTCGGACTTCGCGCTGCCGGCGACGTCGTACGGCGTTTCCGCGCGCAGGTACGCATCGAGTTCGGCTTCGGGCAGCGAACGGAAGCGCACGTGCGTGACGACGTCCTCGCTTTGCGTTTCGCCCGTGCGGCTGTCGTACAGGCTGAGCGCACTGTGGAACTCGACGTCGCGGCCCTGCATCGACAGCAGCTGCGCGAGCGCGCGCTCGTGCGTGCCGGGCTTGCCGATCTGAAGGCCGTCGAACGTCGCGACCTGGTCCGACCCGATCACGAGCACGCCGTCCGGCGCGTCGATGGTCGCGGCGACCGCGCGCGCCTTCGCGCCGGCGAGACGCAGCGCGGTCGCGGCGGGCGTTTCCCCCGCGAGCGGGGTTTCGTCGAGGTCGGGCGATACGACGTCGAACGGCAGGCCGAGGCGCTCGAGAAGCGTGCGGCGGTAGCGGGAACTGGAGGCGAGAATCAGCCGCGGCGGGCGGCAAACGGTATGCGGCATGGTCGATTGGGTCGGTGAATCGTCAGGTGTGGCACGGCGTTGCGAGGGCGCAAGCATAAGTGATTGACCGCAAAAGGTAAAACAGGTATGCTTTCCCGCTTTTCGTCGGCAGGCTTTCGCTGTGGTGGCGCCTGCCGGGTCTTCGGAAGTAAAGTTACGTAATCGTACGTGGCGTAGATCACGTCCGTGGGCGGCGCCAGATAAGCGGCGCCGGCAAGCCGGATCCCGCAAGTCAGCCTGTAGGCAGGAGCGCAACATGAACACTTCTTCTGGCAAGCCGGCGGCATCGCTTGATCCGCACGCAGTCGACCTGTTCGAATTCGCCCGCAGCGGGCGGCAGGCAGCGGGTGCGGTGCGTCTGTCGCAGCTGCCGCGCATGTTAAACGAAGTGCCGGTGGACGCGCCAGATCGCGACACGGTCTTCACGTGGCAGGCCGAAGGGTTCACCCAGAAGGAGTTGCAGGACGACGGCGCCGATGGGCAGCAGCCGTATCTGCGACTCGCGGTGCACGGCCATGCGTGGCTCACGTGCCAGCGCTGCATGACCCCGTACGACCAGACGTTCGACGTCGACATGACGTACCGGGTCGTTGCGACCGAAGAAGAAGCTGAAGAATTTCCGCTCGACGACGATGAAGCCGATGTGATCGTGGGCACACGCCAGTTCGATCTCGTCGACTTGATCGAAGAGGAATTGCTGCTTTCGTTGCCGCTCGTGCCCAAGCACGAGGTTTGCCCGGCAGTTCACGAAAGCCTCGTGTCGGGTGTGAGCGGTCCTTCGGAAGAGGCGGACGACGAGTCCGCCGAAGACGAGGACGAAGGCAAACGGCCGAATCCGTTCGCAGCGCTGCAAGCGTTGAAGAAGGACGGGGACGGCAGCAAGAAACACTAAGCAGTTGTGGCGCGGGAAGGCGTAAAGGCTTTGGGCCAGGGTAGTTAAGCGCCGGATCGGGCTGTGTTAGAATCCGGAAAATCAATTAGGAGTTAGTCATGGCAGTCCAGCAAAACAAGAAGTCGCCGTCGAAGCGCGGCATGCATCGTTCGCACGATTTCCTGACGGCAGCGCCGCTGGCAGTCGAGCCGAGCACGGGTGAAGTGCACCTGCGTCACCACGTCAGCCCGAACGGCTACTATCGCGGCAAGAAAGTCGTCAAGACGAAGAACGACTAAGCGTCAAGTCACGCGTTGCGCGCTACGCTCGCCGTTCGCGTGACAACTGGTTCGCTTGACACTTTCCTGGCTCAACAAAAAGGCGGCATTCAACTGCCGCTTTTTTGTGCCTGAAATTCGTCGCATTCCATGACCGTAAAGCTCACAATCGATTGCATGGGAGGCGACCACGGCCCGTCCGTGACCGTTCCCGCGGCAGTCAAGTTCGTCCGCGCGCATCCTGATGCGCACCTGATGCTCGTCGGCATCGAAAGCGCGATCCGCGCTCAGCTGAAAAAGCTGAAAGCCCTCGACGATCCCGCGCTGACCATCGTGCCCGCCACCGAAGTCGTGGCGATGGACGACCCTGTCGAAGTCGCGCTGCGCAAGAAGAAGGATTCTTCGATGCGTGTCGCGCTCAACCAGGTCAAGGAAGGCGCGGCCCAGGCCTGTATCTCCGCCGGCAACACCGGCGCGCTGATGGCCGTGTCCCGTTATGTGCTCAAGACGCTGCCCGGCATCGAGCGGCCTGCGATCGCGTTCGCGCTGCCGAACCCGACCGGCTACACGATGATGCTGGACCTCGGCGCGAACGTCGACTGCGAGCCGCAGCATCTGCTGCAGTTCGCGGAGATGGGGCACGCGCTCGTCGCCGCGCTCGAAGGCAAGGAGCGTCCGACGATCGGCCTGCTGAACATCGGCGAAGAAGTCATCAAGGGCAACGAGACGATCAAGCGCGCGGGTGAACTGCTGCGCGCCAGCACGCTGAATTTCCGCGGCAACGTCGAAGGCAACGACATCTACAAGGGTACGGTCGACGTGATCGTCTGCGACGGCTTCGTCGGCAACGTCGCGCTCAAGACGTCCGAGGGGCTCGCGCAGATGCTGTCCGACATCATCCGCGAGGAGTTCGGCCGTTCGCTGATGTCGAAGCTGATGGCGCTGCTCGCGCTGCCGGTGCTGATGCGCTTCAAGAAGCGCGTCGACCATCGCCAGTACAACGGCGCGGCGCTGCTGGGGCTGAAGGGCCTCGTGATCAAAAGCCACGGTTCGGCCGATGCCTACGCGTTTGAGTGGGCGGTCAAACGGGGTTATGATGCCGTCAAAAACGGCGTGCTGGAGCGCCTCGCGCGCGCGATGGCGGATAATTCGGTGTCGCTCGGCGACGGCGGACACGACGCGGGCGGCGCGGGCCCGACGAGCCCGGCCCCAGGCCATCACGCTGAACCTTCCGCTGCGCAATCCTCTAAAGCATAAATGGCCCAATCGACTCTCTATTCCCGCGTGCTCGGCACGGGCAGCTACCTGCCGCCCGACCGCGTCACGAACCAGCAGCTCGCCGACCGTCTCGCGAAGGAAGGCATCGAGACGAGCGATGAGTGGATCGTTGCGCGCACGGGCATCCATGCGCGCCATTTCGCCGCACCGGACGTCACGACGAGCGATCTCGCGCTCGAAGCGGCGCGTCGTGCGATCGAGGCGGCCGACATCGATCCGCAATCGATCGATCTGATCATTGTCGCGACTTCGACCCCGGATTTCGTGTTCCCCAGCACGGCGTGCCTGCTGCAGAACAAGCTTGGCATCAGGAACGGCGGCGCGGCATTCGACGTGCAGGCCGTGTGCTCCGGCTTCGCCTATGCGATGGCGACGGCCGACAGCTTCATCCGCAGCGGCCAGCACCGTACGGCGCTCGTGATCGGCGCGGAGACGTTCTCGCGCATTCTCGATTTCAAGGACCGCACCACCTGCGTGCTGTTCGGCGACGGCGCGGGCGCGGTGATCCTGTCCGCCTCGGAAGAGCCGGGCGTGCTCGGCAGCGCGCTGCACGCGGACGGCAGCTACTCGCACATCCTCTGCACGCCGGGCAACGTCAATCGCGGCGTGATCGACGGCAGCGCGTTCCTGTACATGGACGGGCAGGCCGTGTTCAAGCTCGCGGTCAACGTGCTCGAAAAGGTCGCGATCGAGGCACTCGCCAAGGCGAATCTCGCCCCCGAGCAGGTCGACTGGCTGATTCCTCACCAGGCCAACATCCGCATCATGACCAGCACCTGCCGCAAGCTCGGCCTGCCGCAGGAGCGCATGGTCGTGACGGTCGACCAGCACGGCAACACGTCGGCTGCATCGATCCCGCTGGCGCTCGACACCGCGGTGCGCGACGGTCGTATCAAGCGTGGTCAGCACGTCCTGATCGAGGGCGTCGGCGGCGGCTTCACCTGGGGCGCGTCGGTCTTCCGCTTCTGATCCGCGGCGCGCGACTGCCGCGCGCGGCTCCCAAACCGGCGCGCCGTTCGCGCGCGCCGTTCGAATCGATTCAATTGGGGACGATATGAAATTTGCATTCGTTTTTCCGGGGCAGGGCTCGCAGTCGGTCGGCATGCTCAACGCATTCGCCGATCTGGCCGTCGTGCGCGAGACGCTCCAGGAAGCATCCGATGCACTCAATCAGGATCTCGGCAAGCTGATCGCCGAAGGTCCGGCCGAAGAGCTGAACCTGACCACGAACACGCAGCCCGTGATGCTGACGGCCGCCTACGCGTGCTATCGCGCGTGGCAGCAGGCCGGCGGGCCGGCGCCGTCGATCGTCGCGGGCCACAGCCTCGGCGAATACACGGCGCTCGTCGCGGCGGGCGCGATCGCGTTCAAGGACGCGGTGCCGCTCGTGCGCTTCCGTGCGCAGGCGATGCAGACGGCCGTGCCGGTCGGCCAGGGCGGCATGGCCGCGATCCTGGGTCTCGATGACGATACGGTGCGCGCGGTGTGCGCCGAAGCCGCGGCAGCGGGCGTCGTCGAAGCCGTGAACTTCAACGCGCCGGCGCAGGTCGTGATCGCGGGCGCGAAGGCGGCCGTCGAGAAGGCGTGCGAAATCGCGAAGGCGAAGGGCGCGAAGCGCGCGCTGCCGCTGCCGGTGTCGGCGCCGTTCCATTCGTCGCTGCTCAAGCCGGCGTCGGACCAGTTGCGCGACTATCTCGCGAACGTCGACGTGAAGGCGCCGCAGATTCCGGTCGTCAACAACATCGACGTCGCGGTGGTCAGCGATCCGGCCGCGATCAAGGACGCGCTGGTGCGCCAGGCCGCGGGCCCCGTGCGCTGGGTCGAATGCGTGCAGCACATCGCGGGCACGGGCGTCACGCACGTGATCGAATGCGGTCCGGGCAAGGTGCTGGCGGGCCTCACGAAGCGCATCGACGGCAACCTGGTCGGCGCCTCGGTGTTCGATCCGGCTTCGCTCGACGAAGCACTGAAGCTGGCGACCGCCTGACGCGGCGCCTTTCCTCAAGAGACGGATATTCGATTCATGGAAAAGACTCTCGATAAACAGGTCGCGATCGTGACCGGCGCATCGCGCGGCATCGGCCGGGCGATCGCGCTCGAACTCGCGCGCCTGGGCGCGACGGTGATCGGCACCGCGACGAGCGAATCGGGCGCCACCGCGATTACCGCCGGGTTCGCGGAAGCGGGCGTGACGGGCCGAGGCGCGGTGCTGAACGTCAACGACGCGGCGGCCGCCGAAGCGCTGATCGACGCGACCGTGAAGGAATTCGGCGCGCTCCACGTGCTCGTGAACAACGCCGGGATCACGCAGGACCAGCTCGCGATGCGCATGAAGGACGAGGACTGGGACGCGGTGATCGACACCAACCTGAAGTCGGTGTTCCGCCTGTCGCGCGCGGTGCTGCGCCCGATGATGAAGGCCCGCGGCGGCCGCATCATCAACATCACGTCGGTGGTCGGTTCGGCCGGCAACCCGGGCCAGGCCAACTACGCGGCCGCGAAGGCCGGCGTCGCGGGCATGACCCGCGCGCTCGCGCGCGAAATCGGCAGCCGTGGCATCACGGTGAACTGCGTCGCGCCGGGCTTCATCGATACCGACATGACGAAGACCCTGCCGGAAGAACAGCAGGCCGCGCTCAAGACCCAGATTCCGCTCGGCCGACTCGGCAGCCCGGAAGACATCGCCCATGCCGTCGCGTTCCTCGCATCGCCGCAGGCCGGTTACATCACCGGCACGACGCTGCACGTGAACGGCGGCATGTACATGTCGTAACGGTTTTCGTTTACCATCCGCGCCGTATCCCGTTTTTCAGGCGGATCGGTGCTGGATCGACCATCAAGCCAACGCGCGTTTTGGCGTCAGCAAACCTGATAAAATGCGCGCACTTGTAAATCTGAACTTTCCCTCGGAGGGGTAATGGATAACATCGAACAACGTGTCAAGAAGATCGTCGCTGAGCAACTGGGCGTCGCGGAAGCCGAGATCAAGAACGAAGCATCGTTCGTGAACGATCTGGGTGCTGACTCGCTCGACACGGTCGAACTGGTGATGGCGCTCGAAGACGAGTTCGGCATGGAAATCCCGGACGAAGAAGCAGAGAAGATCACGACGGTTCAGCAAGCGATCGACTACGCTCGCGCAAACGTCAAGGCATAAGCGCCTTTCGCGTTTGTCCGCAACGTCGCCGCGATCTTCGCGATTGACGCGCCATCCTGCCGGCATTCGCGCCGGACGGACTAACAGCCGCAGGGCTCGCAGGGCTGGTTCCTGGGGCCACTGTGGCTTTTGTTTTTGTCATCCAATGGAAAAGAGGTTACCGTGAGCCGCCGTCGTGTTGTCGTTACAGGCCTGGGGCTGATTTCGCCCGTTGGCAATAATGTTGCCGACGGCTGGGCCAATCTCGTCGCCGGCAAGTCCGGCATCGCCACCGTCACGAAGTTCGATCCGTCGAACCTCGCCGTGCATTTCGCGGGCGAGGTGAAGGGTTTCAGCGCCGAGGAGTACATCCCGGCGAAGGAAGCCCGCAACATGGACACGTTCATCCATTACGGCATCGCAGCCGGCGTCCAGGCAATCCGGGACAGCGGCCTCGAGGTGAACGAAGCCAATGCGGAACGCATCGGCGTGCTGGTCGGCTCTGGCATCGGCGGCCTGCCGATGATCGAAGACACGCACCAGACCTACGTCGATCGCGGCGCACGCCGTATTTCGCCGTTCTTCGTGCCGGGTTCGATCATCAACATGATCTCGGGTCACCTGAGCATCATGTTCGGCCTGAAGGGCCCGAACCTCGCGGCCGTCACGGCCTGCACGACCGGCCTGCACAGCATCGGCCTCGCGGCACGCCTGATCCAGGCCGGCGACGCCGACGTGATGGTCGCGGGCGGCGCCGAATCGACGGTGTCGCCGCTGGGCATCGGCGGCTTCGCGGCCGCGCGGGCGCTGTCGACCCGCAACGACGATCCGGCCACCGCGTCCCGTCCGTGGGACAAGGACCGCGACGGCTTCGTGCTGGGCGAGGGTTCGGGCGTGATGGTGCTCGAAGAGTACGAGGCGGCGAAGGCACGCGGCGCGAAGATCTATGCGGAAGTCTCGGGCTTCGGCATGACGGGCGACGCGTACCACATGACCGCGCCGAACATGGACGGTCCGCGCCGCTGCATGGTCGCGGCCCTGCGCGACGCCGGCGTGAACCCGGACGAGGTCCAGTACCTGAACGCGCACGGCACGTCGACGCAGCTCGGTGACAAGAACGAGTCCGACGCGGTGAAGGCGGCATTCGGCGAGCACGCGTACAAGCTCGTCGTGAACTCGACGAAGTCGATGACGGGCCACCTGTTGGGTGGCGCGGGTGGTCTGGAGTCGGTGTTCACGGTGCTGGCGCTGCACAACAATGTGTCGCCGCCGACCATCAACATCTTCAACCAGGACCCCGAGTGCGATCTCGATTACTGCGCGAACACCGCGCGGGACATGAAGATCGACGTGGCCGTGAAGAACAACTTCGGCTTCGGTGGTACCAACGGCACGCTGGTGTTCAAGCGCGTCTGACGTCGAAATCGCTTGACGAGTCCAATCGATGCTCCGGCCGGGCGTCCGCAGCGCTTTGCGTTGCGGGCCTCGGCCGTGTCGTATGTCGTGCTGGCCGCGTTCGTCGCGGCGGCTGCCGCGTCCGTGTACCTGTTCTGGGCGCCGCGGGCCGGCGCCGCCGCCGGCGCGTGCGTGTCCGCGGCGACGGCCGCGCTGCTTGCCGTGTGTGCCGCGCGGGCCTGTGCCCGTCGGCTGCCGGCCGAATTGCGGATCGATGCATTCGGGGAGATTGCGGCGTTTGGCCGCACCGGGCGCTTGCTGGCCCGCGGCCGCGTGACCGGCCACGCGCACTGGAGCAGCCTGCTGCTCGTGCTGTCGGTCGGGCAGGGCGCCCGGCGCGCCCGGCCGCTGCTGATTCCGGCCGATGCGCTCGACGCCGCGTCGTTCAGCGCGCTATCCGTGCTGGCGCGTACCGCGGGCACGGCGGCGCGGGCATGACGGCGGCTTGGTTACCTACCGTAACCAGCGCCCGGCGCCGGAACGCTACAATAACGCTCCGCGTTGCATCCCTAGTTAACGGATTTGTCAGGTGAGTGAAAAAGAAATCGATCAGGCTCTGGTCGAGCGCGTACAGAAAGGCGACAAGGCGGCGTTCGAACTCCTGGTCTCCAAATACCACCGCAAGATCATTCGGCTGATCTCGCGCCTCGTGCGGGATCCCGCCGAGGTCGAGGATGTGGCCCAGGATGCGTTCATCAAGGCGTATCGTGCGTTGCCGCAGTTCCGCGGCGAGTCGGCGTTCTACACGTGGTTGTACCGGATTGCCGTCAATACGGCGAAGAACTACCTTGCGACGCAGGGCCGCCGGGCACCGACCTCCACGGAGGCCGATGCCGAGGAAGCGGAAACTTTCTCCGACGCAGACCAACTAAGGGATATCAACACGCCTGAGTCGATGTTGATGAGCAAGCAGATTGCCGAGACGGTCAACGCTGCAATGGCCGTCCTGCCCGAAGAGTTGCGCCAGGCGATTACGCTGCGCGAGATCGAGGGCCTGAGCTACGAAGAGATCGCGGAAATGATGGATTGTCCGATCGGGACGGTCCGGTCGCGGATCTTCCGGGCGCGCGAGGCAATCGCTGCTAAATTGCGTCCGCTGCTCGATACGCCCGAAGGCAAGCGCTGGTAAGCGCGACGGGTGTAACGGCGCGGTCAGGGTCTAGTTACGGATAGAGTCGTGAATTCACGACGGGGTGTGTGCAAGATGGGGAGCATCATGGGGTCGGTCAATAAGCAGTCGCAAGCGTACTCGCGCGGCGAGCGTCTTTCCGCTCTGGTCGACGGTGAGCTGTTCGACGGCCCGGATCACGGGCAGTTTCTGGCTGAGTTCGATCGTGCGGATCGCGCGACGTGGGCCCACTACCACCTGATCGGCGATGCGCTGCGCTCGGACGAGCTCGCGCTGTCGCCCGCGCTGAGCGTCGCGTTCACCGCGCGCATGTCCGCCGCGCTCGAAAGCGAGCCGCACCTGCTTGCACCGGCCGCCGCGCCGGTCGCGCGCAAGCTGCTGTCGCTGCGCCGCCGTGTCGTGCCCGCTTTCGCGGTGGCCGCCGCGGCCGCCACGCTCACGTGGATCGTCGTTCCGCAACTGCAGACGGCCGGTGCGCCCGGCGCCGTCCAGGTCGCGTCGGCAGGCGCGCCGCAGAGCGGCAACCTGCAGCGCGTGACGGTTGCACAGGCATCGGCGCAGCCGGGCCTGCAGGACGTCAACATCATCCGCGACGCAAGTCTCGACCAATACCTTGAAGCGCACCAGCAATTCGCGCAGCAGCCCGTCGTCACAGGCTCGATGCCGCTGATCCGCGCTGCCGTGACCACCACGCCAGGCCAATAAACTCGATGCGGACATTGCAGTTGAATCACGCCATCTCCGGATGGAAGCGGCTGCCGGCCCTCCTGCTTTGCGCAGCCGCCCTGTTGTCCGTTCAATCCTTTCCTGCCAGCGCCCAGCAACCGGACGATCCCGTCGCGACCCGCAAGGGTGCGGCGGAGTGGCTCGACCGCATCCAGCAGGCGGCGCAGCAGCAGAGCTACGAGGGCACCTTCGTCTACCAGCGCGGCGCATATGTCCAGTCGTCGCGCATCGCGCACGTGGCGTCCCGCGACGGCGAGTTCGAGCGGATCGAAACGCTCGACGGCAAGCCGCGCAAGGTGCTGCGGCATAACGACGAGCTGTACACGTTCGTGCCGGAGCGCAAGCTGTGCGTGGTCGAGCGCCGCCAGACGCGCGACTCGTTTCCTTCGCTGCTCGGCGCGGGCGGCGACCACGTGATGTCCGTCTACGACGCGAAGCTGCTCGGCAAGGACCGTGTGGCGGGGCTCGATGCGCAAGTCGTCGAACTCGTGCCGAAGGATGCGTACCGCTTCACGTACAAGCTGTGGGCCGATGCCCGGACGGGCCTGCTGCTGCGTTCGCAGACGCTCGACGCGACCGATCACGTGCTCGAGCAGATCGCGTTCTCGCAAGTCCAGACGGGCGGCACGTCCGGCGACAAGGCCGCGATCGCGGCCGGCATGCGCAACCTGAGCGGCTGGACGGTGGTCCGCCCGCCGGTCGCGACGGTCGACATGGAAGCGCAGGGCTGGCAGATCGCGCCGAACGTCGCCGGCTTCCGGAAGATTCGCGAGGTGCGCCGCCCGATGGCCGCGCGCGACGCCGGAGATCCGCCGATTCCGGTCGACCAGGCCGTCTTCACCGACGGGCTCGCGACGATCTCCGTCTTCATCGAGCCGGCCGAAAAGAACACGCGCAAGGAAGGCGCGGGCAGCACCGGTGCGACCCACGTTCTCGTGAAGCGTCGCGGCGACTACTGGATCACCGTGCTCGGCGAAGTGCCGCCGGCCACGTTGCAGCAGTTCGCGGCTGCCATAGAATACAAGGCTTCCAAGTAACGCTACGGCTTCCGACATGACGAAACTCACGCTGCGCAACGTGTTCGCGGCGGCGGTGCTGTGTGCCTGCCTGCCCCTCATCCCGCATACCGCGGTGGCGGTCACGCCGCCCGCCGCCAGCCTTCCCGACTTCGCCGATCTGGTCGAAAAGGTCGGGCCGGCCGTCGTGAACATCCGGACTACCGCGAACGTGCCGATTCCCGGCCCGCGCGGTGCGCTCCCGCCGGGCTTCGACAACGGCGACATGTCGGAATTCTTCCGGCGCTTCTTCGGCATTCCGTTGCCGCAGGCGCCCGGCAACGGTGGCGGCAACGGCAATCCGAAGAACGCGCCGGCGCCGGACAATCCGCCCGACGCCGAGCAGAACCGCGGCGTCGGTTCGGGCTTCATCGTGTCGGCGGACGGCTACGTGATGACGAACGCGCACGTCGTCGACGATGCGGACACCATCTACGTGACGCTGACCGACAAGCGCGAATTCAAGGCGAAGCTGATCGGCGTCGACGACCGCACGGACGTCGCGGTGGTCAAGATCCAGGCGTCGAACCTGCCGGTCGTCGCGATCGGCGATTCGAACAAGGTGCGCGTCGGCGAGTGGGTCGTCGCGATCGGTTCGCCGTTCGGCCTCGACAACACCGTGACGGCCGGCATCGTGAGCTCGAAGAGCCGCAACACGGGCGACTACCTGCCGTTCATCCAGACCGACGTCGCGGTGAACCCCGGCAACTCGGGCGGGCCGCTGATCAACATGCAGGGCGAGGTGATCGGCATCAACTCGCAGATCTACAGCCGCACCGGCGGTTTCATGGGCATTTCGTTCGCGATCCCGATCGACGAGGCGATGCGCGTGGCCGACCAACTGAAGGCGACCGGCAAGGTCACGCGTGGCCGCATCGCGGTGGCGATCGGCGAGGTGACGAAGGACGTGGCCGACTCGATCGGGCTGCCGAAGGCGGAGGGCGCGCTCGTCAGCAGCGTCGAGCCGGGCGGTCCGGCCGACAAGGCGGGCATCCAGCCGGGCGACATCATCCTGAAGTTCAATGGCCGGCCGGTCGAGACGGCGTCGGATCTGCCGCGCATGGTCGGCGACACGAAGCCGGGCACGAAGGCGACCGTCAGCGTATGGCGCAAGGGTCAGGCGCGCGATCTGCCGATCACGATCGCCGAGACGCCGGCGGAGACGACGGCGAAGGCCGAGCAGCGCAAGAACACGCCGCAGAAGCCGCGCCAGGCAAATTCGCTCGGCTTGACGGTCAGCGACATTCCGGCGGATCAGATGAAATCGCTGAAGCTGAAGAATGGCGTGCAGATCGACGCCGTCGACGGCCCGGCCGCCCGTGCGGGCCTGCAGCGCGGCGACATCGTGCTGCGCGTCGGCGACACCGACATCACGAGCGCGAAGCAGTTCGCCGAAGTGACCGCGCAGCTCGATTCGCAGAAGGCGGTCGCGGTGCTCGTGCGGCGCGGCGACAACACGCAGTTCGTGCCGGTGCGCCCGCGCCCGACCCAGAAGTAACGCGCCGATGTTCACGCTCTACGGCCGCGGCTGGTGCCATCTGTGCGACGACATGCGCGACGCGCTGGCGCCGGTGGCGGCCGAATCCGGCATCGAGGTCCGTTACGTGGACATCGATGCCGATCCGGCGCTCGTTGCCCGCTACGACGAGGACGTGCCCGTGCTGCTGCTGGACGGCGCGGAAGTGTGTCGCCACCGGTTCGACGAGGCGAGGGTGCGCGGCGCACTCGCGGCGCGGCGCTGAACCGACCCCGGGCGTCGGCCGGCCGCCCCGCGCGCGGGGCTTTCGTCGGCGGGCCCTTACCACAAAGGCTCCAGCGGGGTGCCCCGGGCCGGGGCGTCCCAAATTACCGCCCGGCAAAGGCCTTTTCGGCTAAAATAAGCCGTTTTTTCACCGACTTACACAAGGCGTGCTCCGCAGTCGTCGAGCGCGCCTTTTTCGCTTGATCGGCACTGAATGGATCATATTCGCAATTTCTCGATCATCGCGCACATCGACCATGGCAAGTCGACACTCGCGGATCGCATCATCCAGGTATGCGGCGGTCTCGCCGACCGTGAAATGGAGGCGCAAGTACTCGACTCGATGGATATCGAGCGCGAGCGCGGCATCACGATCAAGGCGCAGACGGCGGCACTGTCCTATCGCGCCCGCGACGGCAAGGTCTACAACCTCAACCTGATCGATACGCCGGGGCACGTCGACTTCTCGTACGAGGTCAGCCGTTCGCTGTCCGCGTGCGAAGGCGCGCTGCTCGTGGTCGACGCGAGCCAGGGTGTCGAGGCGCAGACGGTCGCGAACTGCTACACGGCGATCGAGCTCGGCGTCGAGGTCGTGCCGGTGCTGAACAAGATCGACCTGCCGGCCGCGAACCCCGAAAACGCGATCGAGGAGATCGAGGACGTGATCGGCATCGATGCGACCGACGCGACGCGCTGCAGCGCGAAGACGGGCCTCGGCGTCGAGGACGTGCTCGAGTCGCTGATCGCGAAGGTGCCGCCGCCGAAGGGCGATCCGGCCGCGCCGCTGCAGGCGCTCATCATCGATTCCTGGTTCGACAACTACGTCGGCGTCGTGATGCTCGTGCGCATCGTCAACGGCACGCTGCGCCCGAAGGAAAAGATCAAGATGATGGCGACCGGCGCGCAGTATCCGGTCGAGCACGTCGGCGTGTTCACGCCGAAGTCGCGCAATCTCGAATCGCTGTCGGCCGGGCAGGTGGGCTTCATCATCGCCGGCATCAAGGAGCTGACGGCCGCGAAGGTCGGCGACACGGTCACGCATGTGGCGAAGGCCGCCAGCGAGCCGCTGCCGGGCTTCAAGGAAGTGAAGCCGCAGGTGTTCGCGGGGCTGTATCCGGTCGAGGCGAACCAGTACGATGCGCTGCGCGAATCGCTCGAGAAGCTGAAGCTCAACGACGCATCGCTGCAGTACGAGCCGGAAGTGTCGCAGGCGCTCGGCTTCGGTTTCCGCTGCGGCTTCCTCGGGCTGCTGCACATGGAAATCGTGCAGGAGCGGCTCGAGCGCGAGTTCGACATGGATCTCATCACGACCGCGCCGACGGTCGTCTACGAGGTCGTGCAGAGCGACGGCTCGACGATCATGGTCGAGAACCCGGCGAAGATGCCGGAGCCCGGCCGCATCGCCGAAGTTCGCGAGCCGATCGTCACCGTGAACCTGTACATGCCGCAGGATTACGTCGGCTCCGTGATCACGCTGTGCGAGCAGAAGCGCGGCTCGCAGATCAACATGCAGTATCACGGCCGCCAGGTGCAGCTCACGTACGAGATCCCGATGGCCGAGATCGTGCTCGACTTCTTCGATCGCCTGAAGTCGGTGTCGCGCGGCTATGCGTCGATGGACTACGAGTTCAAGGAATACCGTTCGTCGGACGTCGTGAAGGTCGACATGCTGATCAACGGCGACAAGGTCGATGCACTGTCGATCATCGTGCACCGGTCGCAGTCGCAGTATCGCGGCCGCGAAGTCGCCGCGAAGATGCGCGAGATCATTCCGCGCCAGATGTACGACGTGGCGATCCAGGCCGCGATCGGCGCGCACATCGTCGCTCGCGAGAACATCAAGGCGCTCCGCAAGAACGTGCTCGCGAAGTGCTACGGCGGCGACATCACGCGGAAGAAGAAACTGCTCGAGAAGCAGAAAGAAGGCAAGAAGCGCATGAAGCAGGTGGGTTCGGTCGAGATCCCGCAGGAAGCGTTCCTCGCGATCTTGCGCGTCGAAGACAAATAACAGGACTGTTCCTTTTATGAATTTTGCGCTGATTCTTTTTGTGCTCGTCGTCGTGACGGGCGTAGCGTGGGTGTTGGACAAACTGGTGTTCCTGCCGCGGCGACGCAAGGCGGCCGACGTGGCGATCGAAGAGTTCGATCGCCAGCAGTCGCGCATCGACAAGCGTTTCGCGGACGAAAACGCGGTGCAGACGCGCTCGAAGCTGCGCGACGAAAAGCTGCGCCAGCCGTGGTGGCTCGAGTACACCGCGAGCTTCTTCCCGGTGATCCTGGCCGTGTTCGTCGTGCGTTCGTTCATCGTCGAGCCGTTCAAGATTCCTTCGGGCTCGATGGTGCCGACGCTGCTGGTCGGCGACTTCATCCTCGTCAACAAGTTCGAATACGGCCTGCGCCTGCCGATCACGAACACGAAGATCACGCAAGGCAGCCCGCTGTCGCGCGGCGACGTCGTCGTATTCCGCTATCCGAAGGACGAGTCGGTCGATTACATCAAGCGCGTGATCGGCCTGCCGGGCGACACGGTCGCCTACCAGGACAAGCAGTTGACGATCAACGGCCAGCCGGTGCCCGAGGCGCCGCTGCCGGATTTCTTCGATGACGAGCGCCAGAACTACGCGAAGCAGTTCGAGGAAACGATCGGCACGAAGAAGAATGCGATCCTCAACAATCCCGCCGTGCCGCCGTTCGTGATGGGCGCATACGACTATCCGTATCGCGACAATTGCACGTACAACAGCCGCGGCGTGATCTGCAAGGTGCCGCCGGGTCACTACTTCATGATGGGCGACAACCGCGACAACAGCGCGGACAGCCGCTACTGGGGTTTCGTGCCGGACAACAACATCGTCGGCCGCGCGTTCTTCATCTGGATGAACTTCGGCGACCTGAAGCGGATCGGTTCCTTCAACTGATCGCGTTCGACTCGCATCCAACATGCAATACGTGACGCACGGGCCGCGTCGCGTATTGCCGGACTACTTTAAGAACCGGCGGTAACACCGCTCCGTCACGCCTTTTCGCGTCCGGCCGTGCCGTTTCGGCCCGACCGGCGCCCGCGTTATACTCCTGCACATGCCCCCATCCCAGTTGGAAAGCCGGCTGCGCTACGAATTTCGCAATGCGGAATTGTTGCGCCAGGCTTTGACCCACCGCAGTCACAGTGCCACGCATAACGAACGGCTCGAGTTTCTCGGCGATTCCGTTCTGAATTGCGCGGTGGCCGCCCTTTTGTTCCAGCGTTTCAGCAAGCTGGACGAAGGCGACCTGTCGCGCGTGCGCGCCAATCTCGTCAAGCAGCAGTCGCTGTATGAAATCGCTCAGGCCCTGAATATCTCCGAAGGGTTGCGGCTGGGCGAGGGCGAGCTGCGCAGCGGCGGCTTCCGCCGCCCGTCGATCCTCGCGGACGCGTTCGAAGCCATCATCGGGGCCGTATTCCTCGATGGCGGCTTCGAAGCCGCCCAAGGGGTCATCAAGCGCCTCTATATCCCGATTCTCGACCACATCGATCCGCGCACGCTCGGCAAGGACGCGAAGACGCTGCTGCAGGAGTACCTGCAGGGGCACAAGATCGCGCTGCCGACCTACACGGTCGTCGCGACGCATGGTGCGGCGCACAATCAGCAGTTCGAGGTCGAATGCACGGTGCCGAAGCTCGACGTGAAGGTGTCGGGCTCCGGCGCGAGCCGGCGGGCAGCGGAGCAGGCTGCCGCGAAGAAGGCGCTCGACGAGGTGCTGGCGGCCGCGCCGATGCTGGCCGCGAAGCCGAAGCGTTCGAAGAACGCACGCGGATCGAAGCACGTCGAGCCCGAAATCGTGCCGGGCGTGAAGGGTGTGCAGGAAGCGCTTGACCTGCGTTCTCCGGAACGCAAGGAGCGTGCGGCGGCGCGCGATGCGAAGGCGGCCGCGGCTACGCTTGCAGCGACCGACGCCGACGCTCCGCCGAGCGAGCGACCGACGCCGACGCCGATGGCCGCGATTCGCGCGGCGCATGTGGAAACGACCGCGGACAAGGCTGACCGTGCCGCGAAGCCGACGGCCGACAAACCTGCCGAGAAGGCGGCCGACAAGCCGTCGGATCGCGGCGAAACCGGCTCGCGCGCGGCGGACAAGCCGGCCGAGCGTGCCGACAAGCCCGCGGAAAGCGCAGGCGCACCGCGTGCAGCCGACAAGCCGGCGGGCCAGGCGGCCGATCCGGCCGTGTCGTCCACGGACAAGCCGGCTGCCGGTTCCGATGCCGCCACGCGCGCGACGCTGCGCGCCCGCGACGCCGCGGCGCCCGATGCCGACACGCCGCCGGGCGGCGCGACCCTCGCCGCCGCGCAGGCGCGCGCGGCCGATGCCGACCACTGAATTGCCCACCGATCGTGCCGCGCGCCGCGCGGCCGGTTCAGAACCTGTCTCCCAAACGATATGAACACTCCCGCTCCTACCGGTTTCCGTTGCGGCATGATCGCGATCGTGGGCCGCCCGAACGTCGGCAAGTCGACGTTGATGAACGCACTCGTCGGCCAGAAGATCAGCATCACGTCGCGCAAGGCGCAAACGACCCGCCACCGCATCACCGGCATCAACACGTTCGACGACGCGCAATTCGTGTTCGTCGACACGCCGGGCTTCCAGACCCGTCACAGCACCGCGCTGAACCGCTCGCTGAACCGCGCGGTCACGTCGACGCTCACGTCGGTCGACGTGATCCTGTTCGTGATCGAGGCCGGCCGCTTCGGGCCCGACGACCAGAAGGTGCTCGACCTGATCCCGCCCGGCATGCCGACGCTGCTGATCGCGAACAAGATCGACCGCGTGACCGACAAGGCGACGCTGTTCCCGTTCATGCAGCAGATGAGCGGGCTGCGCGAATTCACCGAACTCGTGCCGCTGTCGGCGCAGCGGCCGGAAGACATCAAGCGCCTGCTCGACACGATCAAGCCGTACCTGCCGGAAGGCGAGCCGATCTACGGCGAGGACGAGCTGACCGACCGCAGCTCGCGCTTCCTCGCGGCCGAAATCCTGCGCGAGAAGGTGTTCCGCTGGACCGGCGACGAACTGCCGTACACGAGCACCGTGCTGATCGACAAGTTCGAGGAGGAAGGGCGGCTGAAGCGCATCTTCGCGACGATCCTCGTCGAACGCGATTCGCACAAGGCGATGGTGATCGGCAAGAAGGGCGAGAAGCTCAAGCAAATCAGCACCGAGGCGCGGATGGACATGGAGAGGCTGTTCGACGGCCCCGTGTATCTCGAGACCTTCGTGAAGGTGAAGAGCGGCTGGGCCGACAACGAGGCGGGGCTGCGCGCCTATGGGTACGAATGACGCGCCGACGTCGACCGAAGATGCGGTGACCGCCGGCGCGAACGACGCGCCGCTGCCGGCACCGCCCGAACCGCCGCGTCGCAAGGCGCGGCGCGCGACGTCTCGCACGTCCGATTTCCGCGTCGCCGAGCAGCCGGCGTTCGTGCTGCACAGCTATCCGTACCGGGAAACGAGCCTGATCATCGACGTGCTCACGCGCGATCACGGCCGCCTCGCGCTCGTCGCGAAGGGCGCGAAGCGCCCGCACTCCGCGCTGCGCGGCGTGCTGCAGACGTTCCAGCCGCTGCTGCTGTCCTGGTCGGGCAAATCCGAAGTGCGCACGCTGACGGGCGCCGAGTGGGTGGGCGGGATGCTGCCGCTCGGCGGCGACGGGCTGTTGTGCGGCTTCTACGTGAACGAGCTGCTCGTGAAATTCTGCGCGCGCGAGGATCCGCAGCCGCCGCTTTTCAATCACTACGTGCTGACGCTCACGCGCCTCGCGCACGGCGAACCCGCGGTGCAGGTGCTGCGCTCGTTCGAACGCGTGCTGCTGCGCGAGACCGGCTATGCGATGGCGCTGAACCGCACGGTCGCGCGCCGCGCGGTCGAACCCGATCGACGCTACGTGTTCGATCCCGAGCGCGGCGTGCGCAATGCCGACGACGACGTGCCGTCGCACTGGCCGGTGATTACCGGACAGACGTTGCTCGACATGGAGCAGGACGATTACCATCGAGCCCAGACGGTTGCGCAAAGCAAGACGCTGATGCGCTTCCTGCTGAACACCTATCTCGGCGGTACGCCGCTTGCCACGCGTCAGATCCTGATCGACCTGCAAAACCTATGAGCTTCTTCCTGACAACGCCCACCGCCATCGATCTCGGCGTGAACATCGACCACGTCGCGACGCTGCGCAACGCGCGCGGCACGGCCTATCCCGATCCGATCCGCGCGGCGCTCGCCGCCGAAGAGGCCGGTGCGGACGTGATCACGCTGCATCTGCGCGAGGACCGCCGCCACATCGTCGACGCCGACGTGCGCAAGCTGCGCCCGCTGCTGAAGACGCGCATGAACCTCGAATGCGCGGTGACGGCCGAGATGCTCGACATCGCGTGCGACGTGCGTCCGCACGACGCATGCCTCGTGCCCGAGAAGCGCGAGGAGCTGACGACCGAAGGCGGTCTCGACGTCGCCGGCCGCTTCGAGGCCGTGCGTGCGGCCTGCAAGCAGCTCGCCGACGCCGGCGTGCGCGTGTCGCTGTTCATCGATCCGGACGAAACGCAGATCCGCGCCGCGCACGAAGCCGGTGCGCCGGTGGTCGAGCTGCATACGGGCCGCTACGCCGATGCGCACGACGAAGCCGAGCAGCAGCGCGAATACGAGCGCATCGTCGCGGGCGTGCAGGCCGGCGCGCGACTGGGCCTGAAGGTCAACGCGGGCCACGGCCTGCATTACACGAACGTGCAGCAGATCGCCGCGATCGACGGCATCGTCGAACTGAACATCGGCCACGCGATCGTCGCGCACGCGATCTTCGCGGGCTGGGACAACGCCGTGCGCGAGATGAAGGCGATCATGGTCGCCGCGCGTGTCGCCGCGCTGCACGGCGGCGCGCGCTGACGATGCGTTTCCTCCGCGCACGCTTCGCTCGCCACCCGGCATCGTCCGCGTATCACGGCGGGCGCTGACATGGCGATCTACGGCATCGGCACCGACGTCGTCCAGATAAGCCGCATCGCGGCCGTGCTCGAGCGCACGGGCGGACGGTTTGCCGAGAAGGTGCTGGGCCCCGACGAGCTGCGCGTGTTCCACGCGCGCCGCGCGCGCTCCGAGGCGCGCGGCATCGCGTTCCTCGCGACGCGCTTTTCCGCGAAGGAAGCGTTCTCGAAGGCGATCGGGCTCGGCATGCACTGGCCGATGACCTGGCGCGCACTGCAGACCCTCAACCAGCGCAGCGGCGAACCGTACGTCGTCGCGTCGGGCGAGCTGGCCGACTGGCTCGCCGCGCGGGGCATCACCGCACGCGTGACGGTCAGCGACGAACGCGACTACGCGGTGTCGTTCGTAGTCACCGAGACCGACGCCGCACCGCCGCCTGCCCCCACATCTGTTTCCCGAACCACTTCCTGACGGACTTCCCGATTCGATGAAAACGACTCCCGGCCCGGTCATGCTCGACGTCGTCGGCACGGCCCTGTCGCGCGACGATGCGCGGCGCCTTGCCCATCCGAACACCGGCGGCGTGATCCTGTTCGCGCGGCATTTCCAGAACCGCGCGCAACTGACCGCGCTGACCGATTCGATCCGCGCGGTGCGCGAGGACATCCTCATCGCCGTCGATCACGAGGGTGGCCGCGTGCAGCGGTTCCGCACCGACGGCTTCACGGTGCTGCCCGCGATGCGCCGCCTCGGCGAACTGTGGGACCGCGACGTGCTGCTCGCGACGAAGGTCGCCACCGCGGTGGGCTACATCCTGGCCGCCGAGCTGCGCGCGTGCGGGATCGACATGAGCTTCACGCCGGTGCTCGACCTCGATTACGGGCACTCGAAGGTGATCGGCGATCGCGCGTTCCATCGCGACCCGCGCGTCGTCACGCTGCTCGCGAAGAGCCTGAACCACGGGCTGTCGCTCGCGGGCATGGCGAACTGCGGCAAGCATTTCCCGGGGCACGGCTTCGCGGAAGCCGATTCGCACGTCGCGCTGCCGACCGACGACCGGCCGCTCGATGCGATCCTCAAGCAGGACGTCGCGCCGTACGACTGGCTCGGGCTGTCGCTGTCCGCCGTGATTCCCGCGCACGTGATCTACACGCAGGTCGACAAGCGGCCGGCCGGTTTTTCGCGCGTGTGGCTGCAGGACATCCTGCGCGGGCAGTTGGGCTTCACCGGCGCGATCTTCAGCGACGACCTGTCGATGGAGGCGGCCCGCGAAGGCGGCACGCTCACGCAGGCGGCCGACGCGGCGCTCGCCGCCGGTTGCGACATGGTGCTCGTCTGCAACCAGCCGGAGGCGGCCGAGGTCGTGTTGAACGGGCTGAAGGCGCACGCGTCGGCCGAGTCGGTGCGACGCCTGAAGCGGATGCGCGCGCGCGGCAAGCCGCTCAAGTGGGACAAGCTGATCGCGCAGCCCGAGTATCTGCAGGCGCAGGCGCTGTTGAGCAGCGCACTGGCGTAAGCGGGGAAGGGCGGCGCGATGCCGCTCTTCCGTTGCTGAAAACGAAAAGCCGCGCATTAGCGCGGCTTTTTTCATCGGGGCGTGAAGCGCGGGGCGATACGTCTTTGCGCAACTAACCGTCAACTCTCGCTAGCGCCCCCGACAACGGCGGCCCGGTCAGTTGACCTTCATCCGCTGCAGCTTGTTGTACAGCGTCTTGGGGCTGATGCCGAGCAGCGTCGCCGCGCGATGGCGCGTGCCGCCGACCGCGTCGAGCGTCGCGCGGATCAGCAGATCCTCGACGTCGGACAGCGGGGTGCCGACCTTGATCTGCACGCTGCTGCCGTTCAGTGCGGCGCCGGCCGCGAAGCTCGCTTCGCCCGCGCGCAGCGTCTCGATGAAGTCGCCGGACGCGTCATAGGCGAAGCGCACGCGCTCCTGCAGTTCGCGCACGTTGCCGGGCCATTCGTAGGACAGGCATTCGCGCACGAAGCCCTGCGCCGCGCGCTTGTCGGTCGTGCCGCGGCCGGTGGCGCGCGCGTCGCGGTTCAGTTCGTCGATCAGGGAATCGGCGATGGCGAGCGCATCGCCGTCGCGCTCGCGCAGCGGCGGCATCGTGATCGATGCCGCATCGAGACGCAGCCACAGATCCTCGCGCAGCAGGCCGTTCGCGACCGCGTCGCGGGCCGAGCGGCGCGTGGTCGCGATCAGCCGGAAGTCGCTCGCGATCGAGCTCGTGCCGCCGATCCGCATGAAGTTCTGCGAGTCGAGCGCATGCAGCAGCGCCTCCTGCAGCACGAGCGGCAGTGCGGTGATCTCGTCGAGGCACAGCGTGCCGCCGCCGGCCTGTTCGAACAGGCCCGATTCGCGCCGCTCGGCGCCGTCGAACGCGCCGCGCTCATGACCGAACAGGATGCTGTCGAGCGACGCGCCGTGACGGCCGGCTTGCGCGATCGTGCGGCAGTCGAACGACACGAACGGCCCCTTGCGGCGCCGGCTCAGGTCGTGCAGCGTGCGCGCGGCCAGCTTCTTGCCGGTGCCGGCCTCGCCCGCGAACAGCACGGCCGTTTCGGTGCCGGCGTTGTGCTCGATCATGTCGTACACGTGCTGCATCGCCTCGCTGCGGCCGACCAGCGCGCCGAAGCGGCCGAGGTGGCGCAGCGACGCACGCAGCGTCCGCACTTCGTCGATCAGTTCGTAGGGCCGCGGAATCCGGGCCAGCAGGCTGCGCAGGCGCGGAATGTTGATCGGCTTGAGCAGGTAGTCCCAGATGCCGTGACGCAGGCCCTCGATCGCGCTCTCCACCGTCGCGTTGCCCGTCAGCACGATCACCGGCAGCGACCCGTTCGGCTGCTGCTGCGGCAGATGCTGGAGCAGGTCGAACCCGCTGCCGTCCGGCAGGTTCAGGTCGACGAGGACGACGTCGGGAATCGAGCGGCCGAGCGCCGTGCGTGCCTCGGCGAGCGACGTGGCCGTGTCGACCGAGAAGCCGTCTGCGGCAAGCAGCGCGGTCAGGCCGGACAGACTGTTGGGATCGTCTTCGACAATCAGGGCGTGTGGCATGGTGGACGCGAGTCGAGTCAAGAGAGGCGGGCTGTCGGCCGTCGAGCCAGCCGCAGCCGCATGTCAGATTAAAGACTGATTTTATGCCCCGCTGCACGCCTGACGGGCATTATTTCTCCATCGCTATAAAACAGTTACCGATGATACAAATTGAATACCTTTAGTGCTGGATTTTGTGTTGCCTATGGTGCCGGAGCCTCTGTTGCCGTTGACGGCAGGCAAATAAAAAGCGCCCCGCAGGGCGCTTTGTTCGATACGGAAATCGCAGGCGATTACGCGCGGCTGCGGTATTCGTTCGTGCGCGTATCGATTTCGATCTTGTCGCCGGTGCTGCAGAAGAGCGGCACTTGCAGTTCGAAGCCCGTTGCGAGCTTGGCGTTCTTCAGCACCTTGCCCGACGACGTGTCGCCCTTGACGGCCGGTTCCGTGTAGGTGATCTCGCGAACCAGGATCGTCGGCAGTTCGACCGAGATCGCCTTCTCGTTGTAGAACACGACTTCGCAAGCCATGCCGTCTTCGAGGTAGTTCAGCGCTTCGCCCATCATTTCCGCTTCGACTTCGTACTGGTTGTAGTCGGCGTCCATGAACACGTACATCGGGTCCGCGAAGTACGAGTACGTCACTTCCTTGCGGTCGAGCATGACGACGTCGAACTTGTCGTCGGCCTTGTAGACCGATTCCTGACCTGCGTTCGTCAGCAGGTTCTTCATCTTCATCTTGACGACGGCGGCGTTACGGCCCGACTTGTTGTATTCCGTCTTTGCGATGACCCATGCGTCGCTGCCGATCTGCACGACGTTGCCTACGCGGAGTTCCTGTGCGGTCTTCATAAAAAACTGTCCTGATCCAATCAAATAAATAGATGCTTGAGCGTTGCGCAACGGCTGACGGCGCAAGCGGGAGGGTTCCGATGGGCGCCAAGCGCCCCTTGAACGCGAGCGCTTGCGTGGTCAGCCGTCGGATAACCGCTTATTTTAACTGAGATTTTGCGAATTCCGCCAGCTTTCCGGCGAGATCGCCGACGCTCGCCAACTCATCGGCCCAGCGGGCCGCGTTGGCGTCGAGTGCGGCACGATGCTGGAGCAAATCGCCCCAGTCGGGCGTGCCGACGCCGTTCCACGCATGCCAGAAGCGCTCGAGCGCCGTGCGCGGCGCGTCGGCGAGGCCGGCCGACAGGTGCGCGAGCGCGGCGTCGAGCTTCGGCAAGTGCGCATCGTCGGCCTGCGGGTAGATGTGCCACACGAACGGCTTGCGAACCCATTGCGCGCGGACGAACGAATCCTCGCCGCGCACGAAATTGACGTCGGCTACCCACAGCAGCCGGTCAAAGTCGGCTTGCGGGACGAACGCGAGCCCGTATGCGGTCAGGTTGCCGTTCGTCGCGCGTGCGCCGGCGCCGAACGATTCGACCCCGAAAAAGCGCGCGACGGCGGGAGACACGCGGCCGGCCGGCACCAGCGCGACGATGGGCGACGGGCTGTCGCGCCACTGCGCGAGCAGTGCGTCGACGGCCGGGTTTTCATACGCGAACAGGCTGACGACCGTCGTGCCGGGCGCCGGCGGCGCGTCGCCGGTCGCCTGCCGCCACCACGCGGCACGCGCCGCCGCGTCCGCGTCGAAGGCTGTGCGGCGCGCGTCGAGGTCGCGTTCTTTCAGCACGCCGCCCGTGCCGGCCGACAGCCCCGGGAAGAAGAACGTCTTCAGCAACGGGTAGCGCGGATGCGGCGACGGACGCAAATGGAAATCGGCGACCCAGTCCTCGGCGCTCAGATATTCGAGATTGATCCACACAGGGCGGCGCGTGCGGCGCGCCATCGCCGCGAGATACGCGCCGGGCAGCTCGCATGCGAACGCCTCGATCACGACATCGGCGATCTCGAGCGCATCGCCGACTTCCGCATGCCAGTGTTCGACCACGATGCCGTCGAGCGTCTGCCGGGGCGCCTCGGGATCGACGCCCGCCTGCAGCCGCGCGAACGTGTGAAGGTCGTCGATGAAGAGGCGCACCTGCCAGCCGTGTTCGTGCGCGAGCTGGCGCGCGAGGCGCCAGCACACGCCGACGTCGCCGAAGTTGTCGATCACGGTGCAGAAGAGGTCGCATGCGATCGGCTCGTCGGGCGCGAGCGGTGAAGCGGAAGCGGGGGCAGGGGCGGTGCGGGGCATCGATGCGGGCGGTGAATGCTCTAAACTGGCGATTCTAATGGACCCGTTCCGCGCCACAAGGCCCCCGGATCACGCATGACATCCCCAGAAGCCGTCGACATCCCGTTCGAACCGAAGAAGATCCTCGCCCAGTTGCCGCACATGCCGGGCGTCTACCGCTACTACGACACGGCGGGCGCCGTGCTTTACGTCGGCAAGGCGCGCGACCTGAAGAAGCGCGTGTCGAGCTATTTCACGAAGACGCAGCTGTCGCCGCGCATCGCGATGATGGTCACGCGCATCGCGCGCATCGAGACGACCGTCACGCGCTCCGAGGCCGAGGCGCTGCTGCTCGAGAACAACCTGATCAAGGCGCTCGCGCCGCGCTACAACATCCTGTTTCGCGACGACAAGTCGTATCCGTACCTGAAGCTCACCGCGCACCGCTTTCCGCGCATGGCCTACTACCGCGGCTCGGTCGACAAGCAGAACCAGTATTTCGGACCGTTCCCCAGCGCGTGGGCCGTGCGCGAGAGCATCCAGATCCTGCAGCGCGTCTTCCAGTTGCGCACCTGCGAGGATTCGGTCTTCAACAACCGCACGCGGCCGTGCCTGCTGCATCAGATCGGGCGCTGCACGGCGCCGTGCGTCGGCGCGATTTCCGCGGACGACTACGCGATCGACGTGTCGAACGCCGCGCGCTTCCTGCTCGGCCGGCAGTCGGAAGTGATGAAGGAGCTCGAGCAGAAGATGCACGCGTTCGCGGCCGAGCTGAAGTTCGAGCAGGCGGCGGCCGTGCGCAACCAGATGAGTTCGCTCGCGACGGTGCTGCACCAGCAGGCGATCGAGGTCGGCAGCGACAGCGACGTCGACATCCTGGCGGTGGTCGCGCAGGGCGGACGCGTGTGCGTGAACCTGGCGATGGTGCGCGGCGGCCGGCATCTTGGCGACAAGGCCTATTTCCCGGCGCATGTCGAAAGTGCGCTGACGCTTGCCGAGGGCGGGCTCGGCGACGAAACCGACGGCGCGGATGGTGCCGACGAAGCCGCCGCGGCGTTGCCCGGCGAGCCCGCGGACGAAGCTGCTGGCGCGCGAGACGCGGCGCCGTCGGCGTCGGGCGCATCGTCGGCATCGGTCGAGGCCGAGGTGCTCGATGCGTTCATCGCGCAGCACTATCTCGGCAATCGCGTGCCGCCCGTGCTGGTCGTGAGCCATGCGCCCGCGAGCCGCGACCTGCTCGAGCTGCTGTCCGAGCAGGCCGGTCACAAGGTTTCGCTGGTGCGGCAGCCGCAGGGGCAGCGGCGCGCATGGCTGTCGATGGCCGAACAGAATGCCCGGCTCGCGCTTGCGCGGCTGCTGTCCGAGCAGGGCTCGCAGCAGGCGCGCACGCGCGCGCTCGCGGAGACGCTCAGCTTCGAATGCGACGATCTCGCGATGCTGCGGATCGAGTGTTTCGACATCAGTCACACGATGGGCGAGGCGACGCAGGCGTCGTGCGTCGTCTACCACCATCACAAGATGCAGTCGGGCGAGTACCGTCGCTACAACATCACCGGCATCACGCCGGGCGACGATTACGCGGCCATGCGGCAGGTGCTGACGCGCCGCTACGAGAAGATGGTCGAGCAGGCCGCGCAGGCGGCCGCCGCCGACGCGGCAGCCGGCATCGACGGCGAATCGACGCGCGAGGCCGAGGCGTCGAGTTTGCTGCCGAACATCGTGCTGATCGACGGCGGCAAGGGACAGGTCGAGATCGCGCGGCAGGTATTCACCGAGCTCGGGCTCGACACGTCGATGCTGGTTGGCGTCGCGAAGGGCGAGGGGCGCAAGGTCGGCCTCGAGACGCTCGTGTTCGCGGACGGCCGCACGCCGCTCGAACTCGGCAAGGAGAGCGCCGCGCTGATGCTCGTCGCGCAGATCCGCGACGAGGCGCACCGTTTTGCGATCACCGGGATGCGCGCGAAGCGGGCGAAGGCACGCCAGACGTCGCGGCTCGAGGAGCTCGAAGGGGTCGGCGCGAAACGCCGTCAGCGGCTGCTCGCGCGATTCGGCGGGCTGCGCGGCGTGGTCGCCGCGAGCGTCGAGGAACTGGCGAGCGTCGAGGGTATCTCGCACGCGCTCGCCGAGCAGATCTACAAGCAGCTTCACTGATCCAGGCCGTGCGACCGGCCGCGCCTGCCCGCGCTCTCGCGTTCTTGCGTCCTTGTAGCAGGCCGGTCGACACGGCACAATTGCGAATCCCTTACTGACCCGCATGCCATGCCGTTCAATTTCCCGATTTTCCTGACGTGGGTCCGGATCGTGCTGATTCCGCTCGTCGTCGGCGTGTTCTATCTGCCGGACACGGTGATGGGCGGCGCGCACCGCAACCTCGCGGCAGCGGCGATCTTCATCCTCGCCGCGCTGACCGACTGGTTCGACGGGTTTCTCGCCCGCAAGTGGAACCAGACGTCGTCGTTCGGCGCGTTCCTCGATCCGGTCGCGGACAAGCTGATGGTGACGGCCGCGCTGCTGATCCTCGTGCAGATTTCGCGGGTCGATGCGGCGATCGCGCTGGTGATCGTCGGTCGCGAGATCGCGATCTCGGCGCTGCGCGAATGGATGGCCCAGATCGGTGCGTCGAAGAGCGTCGCGGTGAACCAGCTCGGCAAGTTCAAGACCGCGTGCCAGATGGTCGCGATTCCGATGCTGCTGTACTACGGCCCGCTGCCGCTCGGCATCGCGACGATCGACACGCGCGTGTGGGGCGAGTGGCTGATGTATCTCGCGGCGGTGCTGACGATCTGGTCGATGCTGTACTACATGAAGCTCGCATGGCCGCAGATCCGCGAGCGCGGCGGCGCATGACGTGATCGTCCGATTCGATCGCACCGGTTTTTGTAAAAAGGGCTGGAAAAGCTCTTGACACACGAATGTGCCTTCGCCATAATCTCGCTTCTCCGCTGCACGACGAAGTAAGTGTGTGACGGAAGCAGTAGGCAGCAATACGCGGGAGTAGCTCAGTTGGTAGAGCGCAACCTTGCCAAGGTTGAGGTCGCGAGTTCGAGACTCGTCTCCCGCTCCAGATTTTTCTGGCAGCGTGTTGTACGGCAAAGCGCTGCAGATGCAGGACATATGCGGGAGTAGCTCAGTTGGTAGAGCGCAACCTTGCCAAGGTTGAGGTCGCGAGTTCGAGACTCGTCTCCCGCTCCAGATTTTCTGGCAGCGCGTTGTACGGCAAAGCGCTGCAGGTGCAGGACAATGCGGGAGTAGCTCAGTTGGTAGAGCGCAACCTTGCCAAGGTTGAGGTCGCGAGTTCGAGACTCGTCTCCCGCTCCAGGTAATGGGGAAGCCTCGCTTCCCTTTTTATTTGATGGACTGATGGTCCTCGAATAAAAATCTGTCGCTTGCCTTCACGGCATCCGGACAGTCCGCTTTTGGCGCGATAGCAAAGCGGTTATGCAGCGGCCTGCAAAGCCGTTTAGGCCGGTTCGACTCCGGCTCGCGCCTCCAAGTAGAACGAGATAAAGCCCTGATTCGTCAGGGCTTTTCTTTTTTCTGCGTCGCTTTCATTCTTGTAATAGAGTTGCCTAGAGTGGTAAAAAGTCGCCTGTAACCAACTAAAAACCGACGCCAACCACCCGTCAATCGGCTAATTGGCAATCGAGGCGAGTTCATCTAGGCATGGCGAACAAACGACTGCGGCCGTCCGGCACGTGGGAATACACGATCAAACGGGCGAAGCTGCTACCAAAGCCACTTTCCCTGACCTTTGACACTGAGGAAGAAGGCGACGCGTACGTCGCCCGATTGGAGCAGCTGCTGGACGCCGGCATCGTGCCGGACGAAGTGGTCGAGCAACGCGAAGCGATCGCGACAACGGGGGACGCCATTCGAGCGTACCTGCGCCGCGTATCGGTCCCTGATTCCGACGTCCAGGTGCTCAATGCGCTCCTCGGACGAGCGGCCATCAAAGCAAAGTCGCTTGCGACACTCGATTACCAGTGGGTCGAGCAGTGGGTGACCGCCATGAAGCGACATGACCACCTTTCGCCGTCAACGATCCGGCACTACGTCGGTGCGTTGGCTCGCTGCTTCGATTGGGTGGTGAGATCGGGCACGCCGATGTTGGCGACTAACCCTCTCCGCCTGCTCCCGAAGCGATACGCAACCTACACTGATGAAGATCGGGTCGCGGTCGAGGCGCAGGATGTCGACGCGAAAGAGGACGTACACCGGGATCGGCGGCCGAGCGAGGCGGAGCAGGCCGAGATTCGACGACTGATGGCCGGCGGGAAGCCAAACGGCCGCGAGCGTGCGTTCGATCTCCCGTACCGGCCGGCGCTGGTGTTCCTTTTCGAGCTTGGCATCGAGTCCGCCATGCGGATGCGGGAAATGTACACGCTGGAGGTCGACCAGTTTGATGTTGCTCGGCGGACGGTCTCCCTTGAGAAGACGAAGAACGGCAGCAAGCGCTCGGTGCCGCTCACGACGATCGCGATAGCCGCGTACGAGCGGTACATCGTCGCCGTGAATGGCGGCGATCCAGAGATGAACGGTTTCACCTTCGACTCCGGCCGCTTGTTCCCGTGGGTTGGCGCTATGGAGGCGTCGATGCGGGCCGAGGGCGTGCAGCTGCTCAAGCGCAAGGTGCTTGCTCGCGTCTCGTCCCGGCTATCGGCGCAGTTCGGGCGGATATTCGACGCGGCAGGTTGCTCGGATCTTGTGTTCCATGACCTGCGGCACGAGGCGACGTCGAGGCTGTACGAGCGTACGACGTTGAGTGACGTTCAGATCGCGAAGATCACGGGACACACGAATCCCAAGGTCTTGATGCGGTACGCAAACCTGCGGGGGAGCGATCTCGCCGAAAGGCTTTGGTGAGACCCCGGCCGGGTGGCCGGGGTGGGTCTGGAGCGATCACGCGGCCATTGCGGCCGGTGCGTCCATTTCGGGGAGGCGTGGAAGGGGGCGTGCTTTGCGGCCGGGCCGGCGCGGGTCCGTCTGCGAAAGTTGCTTTCGGATTGCCTTGTCGACTCGGGCGTCAGTTGCTGGCGATCCGCACCGGATCTGTTCGATCCGCTTCTGCGTTTGCGCCTGCACCTGTTCACGTAGGTAGGCCACGACGTCGTCCTCCAGAAAGACCCATGCTCGGCCGATCTTGGCACCAAGGATGTCGCCCCGATGGACGATGTCGAGCAGCGTCGTGCGGTCGATCTTCAGGAATTCCGCGCACTCGATCAGGTCAAGCGTCCTCACGCGTTACCTCCTCGATCTGCAGTGATGCGGTCGCGCCATTGCTCCAGTTGCTCGATGTATTCGGCGTGCGTCGGGTGATCCGCGACGGTAAGCCAGCATTCGTGGCTGCTGAAGGCGCCGCCGCTGATCGCATGTGCGCTCAACCGGTTAGCACTGATCTGCGCGGCGAGATCGGTAAGTGCGGTGACAAGGTGATCAACTGTGTTTGCCTGCAGTTCGAGACGAAACTGGACTGCGCGCTTCGGAGGCGTTGTCATCGGCTAACGCTCCCCATTATCGAATGGCGCTGACGATACGATCGAGCTTGCCGTCGATCTCCAAGATCGCCAATGCTTGCATTGCGGTTGCCATGCGTTCGAGGACGGTGGCATAACGTTCAAGGCGGTCAATGTCGGCCGTTTTCAGGAGACGTTGCATCGTGTCGCCGAGTTCGTTTGCCGACTTCCGAACACTCCCCGCCGCTTTTTTCGTCGACTCAGAGACTTGCTTCTCGGCATCGATCATGCGGGACAGCGAGCGTTCGAAGAGGGCGATTGCATCTTGCGTGGTGGATTCAGCCTTTGCGAAATCGGTGTTCATGTCTTTAAGTCGGCGTTGAAAGTAGTGAGAGTCGGCGTTGATGTAATTCGCAACCATCGTCAGCGTATCGAGGTTGCTAAAAAGAGGGCCTTTGCTGTCTTGCCTGATTGGCTTAAGTCCGTACACTTCGGCCGGATTGTTCCGTGATGGGATCATTTCAATTCGAATCCTTGGTTCTTTGAATCTGGCTCACGTTGCGGCAGTGCACGGCCAAGCTGCATCAGGCCGGTTTCCAGCGTGATCCCGGCGGTTGCTGCCCAGGTGCGCGCATCCTGCGCGGCCTTGTGGCGGGCGAACGAGCCGATCTCGTCGGACATCAGGTCAAGCAGTTCGATGTCGGCCGCGTGCGAGATCTCAGCGATCAACGCGCGGATTTCGACGCGAAGGGCGTCGAATCGCGCGAGTCTGCCTTGGCGGGTATCCGCCAAGGCTTCGTTCATCTGGATAGGTTTGCGCCGCGCGAGCGGCGCTTCGTCTTTCTGGATAGCTGTTGCGGGCGTCAGCCCGTCGTTGTTCGACTGCATCGACGTACCGTTGACGCTCGCCAGTGCGATAGCCGGGCGCTTCTTCGCGTGTTCCCGCTTTCGCGGCAGCGGACGTGGGGTAGAAAGGGCCGGGCGCGAGGTCAATTTGCGGCTCCTGTCGGGAACGGCCATGCGGACGCGGGATCTAGACCGGGCTTCGCTTTTCGCGCCGGGAATGCAGCTGTCAGCAGCTCCGAGTTCGATTTGATCCGACGCTTATGCTCGATGGCCGTCAATACGTCACTGAGGTCCGGGCGTTCCCCTTTGGCGGTGGCTGCGGAGAATTCGGCGGTCATGTCGGGGTCGGGCATGGCGATGATCTCGTGCGCCCACGCGAGGATCTGCTTAAACGCGGCTTGCTCTGCCTTGGTCTGCCCGTGGACGGGTGACTTGATGGTGTCGATCAGCCGCGCAGCGCCAGAGCGAATGGCCTGAACGCGTGTCCACACTGCGCGCGTTTGCGGAGATACCTTCAGAGGTTCGCTCGCAAAGCTGGTCCCGGTGTTGTATTCGATCGCATAAATCCATGCTCCGGGACTCGGTTGCGCGATGCGAATATGAGCGAGGGGGCCCTTGATACGACCGGATCGTTCGGGTCCACGCACGCACTCGACGGGCTTGCACCCGCCGTTCTCGTCCGGCTCCGTGACCGGCCAGACCTTTCGCGATGTGGGGTCGTCCAGTAGCTCAGTGAGAGGCAGCAGCGCTGCATGAACTGCTTCGATCGTCGGCTTTGCCAGTCGGCCAAAATTCTTGTCATGGAGTACAACCTGCAGGGCCTGGAAAAGTTGCTTTGACTGCTTCTCGCTGATCTTGGCGGGGGCGCTTTGCCGCGACGCTGCCTGCATCGGCGCCTGCGGCTCGATGGTGGCTTCCGCGGTCGTCGACGCGGCGAGCGGTGCGGCGTTGGCGGGGGCTGCGTGCTCGGGCGAGGGTTCCGGCTTGGGCTGCCTATCGAGCAGGGGCGCTGCTTCGAGGTACTTCTTCGTCACCTTCGTCTTGCCGGCTTCAGCGGCTTTGGCGATCCCGACGACGATGCGTTCGAGCGCCTTGTCGCCGCCGTGCAGGCGGATCTGCTCAATCGCCAGTGTGCCGGTACATTGGCCCTTCCGTACGAGCTGATGCAGTTCAGCCGGTGCCCGTTCGAGCAGACCGACGTCGCGGATCGTTTGGTCAGTGACATTCAGGCGCTTGCAGATGGCGGCTAGCGTCATACCGTGAATGTCACGCAGCTCTGCAACGGCAGCGGCCAGATCAAGCGGCGACGACGATTTGCCGTTGTTGCTGAGATAGCCGTCGATCACCATTTCGGCACGGTTGACCGTCTTGGCGTCTCGGACAACGACCGGGATCTTGCCGATGTCCTTGCCTGCTTCAATTGCCTTGCCGGCCGCAAGATAGCGGTGCTGTCCCTTATACACGTACAGCAGATCCTTGCCGGCGACCTTTCGTGCGTAGCAATGGAGCGGCGAACCTTTGTCGTACCCGTTCTCCATCATCAGTGCAGTGAGGTGCGTCACCCATTCGGGATCGACCGGTCGGATGTTGTCGGACGGGTCATAGTGAAGTTGTTCGTACGGGACCATCCATAGATCCGCAGACGTTGCGCCGGCCGCTGCGGCTGCGGCCTTGATGTTGCCGGTCGGGATCGGCGCGGTGAGGTCGAGCTGTTGCGTGCGGTCGTCCATTACGCGACCTCCTGCGTCGCCGCCGTCCGCGTCTTGCTACGCGTCTTCGCTTTATCGATCGCACTCGACGCCTCGACACCCGCTGCGCGCTTGGCGTCGCGCAGGCGCTTGATTGCGTCGGCGCAGTTGCCTTCGTCCGGAATCGATATCTGCCGGCGGGCGATCTCTGTACCGTCGAGGATCAAATATTCCGTATGTACGCTGTCCGGGAGCGGGCGGCGTCCGACTATGTACTTCCCGATCAGAATCGGGGTCGACGGACGGCGAGCGTTTCGGTCGTATCGCGTGATGGTGCGAAGCGAGAGGGTATCTCGACGTTCGACATCGAAGAGGGGTTCGGCTTTGATTTTGATGCGCGGCATGGTGGTCTCCATGACGCCGGGGTCGCTTGCCCCGGCAGGGTCGGGGCGGTTCAGACTGTGACTTGGTAAGCGGTCGTCGGGACGACGACCGGATCGTCTTGGAACACGTTTACCGCAACGAACAAGAGGGCGGCAACGACCGTCCAGCGGAAGATCGGCGACTTCTCAAAGTTGCTTTGGCGGGCGGGTTCGGATGGGGTGACGCGGGGTGCCTGCTCGTCGCGGAGCCAGTCCTGACGGGCTTCCGCGTTCAGATCATTGGGTTTCATGGTGGGATCTCCGGTTGAGCGTCGGGCGACGCGACAGTCGAAGTATCCCCGTTAGGATATTTGTATGTCAATCCCCATCGGGATATTTATGCCTGAGAATACCCCGCAGGGGATGGCGGGGCGATGGGGTTATTGGCGTGAGGCGCGGGTGCGACTGCTAAAGGGGGCGAGTAGCTGGCCCGCGAGTACGGTGGCGCAATCGAGCCACGGTATCTCGTTGACGTACGCGAAGGCGAGTAGCGCAACGGCTGCCATTAAGCCGACTACAGCATATCCGCGCTGCCGGCCGCCGGGCTTTGGCTTTCCCTTTGTGTGGTGGCGAATTCGGGCCGACAAGTGTCCCAGGCCGTCGAGCATGTCGTCGGCGAGATCGGCTTCGATTCCTTTGGCGGAGATGCTGATCGTTCCGTCGGCCTGCATGGTCACGCAGGCGATTGCAACGATCGACTCTTCGGCGTGCCGGGCTAGCTGGTCGCGAAGATGTTCGCGAATTGCGCGGTGCCGAAGATTGAGGTCGTGATTCGAAAGGTGGTAGACGTTATCGGCGCTGCTTTCTGGTCTCTCGGAATGCTGTTTCGCGGCGTGGTTTCTCATTGCTCACCGTTTCATTTGATAATGGACGTTGAGCAGCCACACCGGCGCGGCGTCTAGATTCGCTTGTCGCCGGGACTTCTTCTGAGATGCTGAGGGAGCCGTCGTCTTCAACGTGAACGGCTTCCGTCTGGCTCAAAACGAACTCGATGTAGCTCTCGATCTTGGCTTTCTCGGAGGGCGGTAGCGCGGCCACAAGCGATCGATTGAAGCGCAGCAATTCCTGCTCGACTTCGTCATCCATGAGGAGCGATCCGGGTGGCACGCCGATAGCCTCGGCGATCGCTTCAATAACGAAGAGCTGGGTGTCGACTTCACCCTTAAGTACGCGGGCAATACTGCTCTGGGCCACGCCAGCGGCTTTGCCGAGCTGCACTTGCGTGCGGATGTTTTCGTTCGCCTCCATGTGCCGGCGAATGTTCCGCGCCAAGATTTTCCGAAGCGGCATCTTATTCATGGCTGCATATTGCCGCGAAAGAGCAATCCCTTGCGAGATATTGGCCTGGCGGTAGGCGTTGAGTGTATATCCCGAATGGGATATTATTGGGGCGGTCATCATCCAAGGATCGTCCGATGCGGAACAACAAAGAACCGATGCTCGCAACCGTGCTGCGCAACCTTGACGCAGCCAAAGGCGCGTGGCCGGAAATTTCCCGCCAATGCGGCATCCCTTACCAAACGCTGACAAAGATCGCTCTGCGCATCCATCGTGATCCGCGCGTGTCGACCGTCCAGGCGCTCTACGACCACTTCGCCGATCACCCGGTATCGCGCGCGGCACAACCTGCGGTGCATTGACTTCGTCCGTTTATCCATTGGCCGAATCGTAATCGTGGCTCGTGCGCCGCGACAGGATGAAAGCCGCTTCCGCTCAATACCCAATATGACCTGCCGATACGACAGTACCGAATGGCTGGACGTGCTCTATACGTCCGTTCGCAACACGCCCGGTGGTGTCGCCGACGCGGCGAACCACCTCACGGTCCGGCGCGGGAAAAACATCACGCCGGAATCGCTTCGTCTGCGCCTGCGTGGTGTAGGCGACAGTCGCTTGTCGATGGAAATGTTCGAGCTGCTGATCGAATGGATGCAAGAAAAGACCGAGGCAAAGGCGCACGCGCTCGATGCGCTCCATGCGCTGAATGCGCGTTTCGGGCTGGTTGCCGAATACGTCGACGAGCATGGCGCTGATGACGACATCGGGCCGGGTGTCGACGTGCATCTGGTCTCGACCGCCTTGCACCTTCAGGCTCACGTCGGCCGCGTCGCAGACGACGTGACGCGCGTTCTTGGGGAGCAGCGCATCGATGACGGCAGGGCGGAGCAGATCATCGCGACCGGTCGCAAGGGTCAGCGTCTGTTCCAGCGCTTGATCCATGCTGCTCGTAACCTGGCCGCACGTCGCCGTCGTCGTCATGGAGCGGTTTAAGCCCGGCATGGAGTGCTGTCGTCCGGACCGTGAGCATATCGGCCTTTGCTGCTCGCTTGAGCAGCAATCGGCGTGCGCTGTCACGACGCTCGCATCCCGATTCGAGTATGCCCCCGCCGAAGCGGGGCGCTTGCTATCCGAACTGATCGCCGCCTTCCCCGATCGCCTCGCTCCGATTCTCGCGGAAGCGAGCGCAGCCGGGCGCGTGCGCTTGTTCATCGAGCGAGCTGCGCGCGCATGCGCCGCGCTTGCGACCAAGGCGGAACGTCACGCGTTCCGCGACCAGCTTACCGATCGTCTCTGCGCGCTGGACCTTGCCGCGTTCGACGATCTCATGTCGGCGGAATGGCGTCGACTGCGCGGCAAATAACCGGAGACAGATGTGAACGTGAACGGGATCAGTAGCGCGTTGCGACGCAGCGCATCGCAGTACAGCCGCTCACCGAGCGGACGGCAGTGCTATGCGGCCGGGCGGGCCTCATGGCGAAGCTTTTCTCACAAGGTCGAGCGCGACCGTCGTCTCGTCGAGTTGGAGACCGCTCGGCGTGCGAGTTAGCAGGGAACCATTCAACGAATTGTGATCTGGCCGCGACAAGCGGCCAAAGTAACTTTGATCGAGGGAATTTTTGTATGGCGACACTGGACCAGATTATTCAGCAACTGCGTGCTGCGGGTCATCCCGACCTGCCCGCCGGGCATCCGATCGCGGACGGCAAACATCACCGGTACGGGCCGCGCAAGAAATACTGGTATCAGCTTCGCGAGATTGTCAGCAAGGGCGCGGTAATCGGCTATGGCGGCACATTCGGCCATTTCTCGGGCGACGATCCGGGCACCGAGCGATTCGAGTGGAGCGGCGCACCGATGAGCGAGGAAGTGCTCGCGGAGACGCGTCGCCGACAGGAAGCCGCCGACCGTGAGCAGGCAGAGCGTGATGCGCGTCAGGCGAAGCTCGCCGCGAACCGCGCGCGAGATCAGTGGAACCGCGCGGCAGAGCATGGCGAGTCCGCCTATCTAGAACGCAAGCGCATCACGGCCGAAGGCGTGCGTTTCGATGCGGACGGCACGATCTTCGTACCGATGTATCAGTACGGCGACGACGCTCGTCTTGTCGGCCTGCAGAAGATCACGCCGGACGGCGCGAAGCGTTTCAACAAGGGCATGGAAAAGAAGGGCGCGTCGTATCTGCTCGGCGAGGTCGGCGCAGACGACCAGATCGTGCTGGTCGCCGAAGGCTACGCGACCGCGCGCTCGATCCGCATGGCAATCGACGAGGCGTTTGCAGTCAATGTCTGCTTCGACGCAGGTGGCATCCTCCCGGCCGTGCGCTACCTGCGTGCGACGTATCCGGATGTGCACGTGCTGGTCTGCGCCGACGACGACTGGAAGATCGAGCAGCGCATGCGCGACTGGCTCGCCGACGAATTCGCTTTCCGGGGTGAACTGGTGTTTGGTGCCGACCCGGTGCGGGTCGAGGCGAAGAACACGTGGTACATGGTCGCCGCGTCACGCCGTCGTGACGACAATGGCGTGCCGTATGTCGAGGTGAGCTACGGAAATGACGTGATGCCGTTGCGCCGTAAGCGCTTCGAGAACACGGGCCTGAAGCGTGCGTACGAGGCGGCAGCGACGGTCGCCGACGTCAGCGTCGTCTATCCAGCATTCGCCAATCGCGGCGAGCGCAAGCTGACCGATTTCAACGACCTGCACGTCGAAGAGGGCATCGACCCTGTCCAGGCGCAAGTGCAGGCGGCAATCTTGCGCGTCATCGCACCAGCGAACGAAGAGATCCGGCCAGCGACGGTGGCGGTGTCGACCGCGGACGACACGCCGACGAAATCCGTCGCGACGTCCGCTGCCGCGAAACAGCCGGAATGGGATGGCCGCGAGGCCGAGAACGGCGCGCACACGTGGGAGCAGGATCTCGCGCGTTCGGACAAGGGCACGCTGCTGCCGACGCTTGGCAACGTGCACATGATCCTGTCGAATCACAAGGCATGGCAGGGGGTCATCGAGCAGGACGACTTCGGTGGCCGCGTGATGAAGCGCAAAGCGCCGCCCTTCCCGCAGGGCGTGAAGGGCGAGTGGACTGACATGGACGATCAGCGCTGCGCGCTTTGGTTGTCGCAGCGATACGGCCTCTCGGTGCGTACCGATATCGTGATGAATGCAGTCCTGTTGGTGGCGGACGCGACGCACTTTCATGAAGTGCGCGAATACCTCGAAGGGCTGACATGGGACGGCGTGTCGCGCGTGCGATCGATGCCGTCGACATACCTCCGTGTGGCCGACAGCGAGTATGTGCAGCTCGCGTTCATGAAGTGGATGATCGCCGCCGTCGCGCGCGTGATGGAACCGGGCTGCAAGGTCGACAACGTCCTGATCCTCGAAGGCAAGCAGGGGCATCGCAAATCGACGGCGCTGAAGGTGCTGGCCGGTGCACCGTGGTTCACCGATACGCCGATCCAGATCGGCAACAAAGACACGTACGCGGTGCTGGCCGGGAAGTGGGTGATCGAGCTGGCCGAGCTGGACTCGTTGAACAAGGCCGACTCCTCGGCGGTGAAGAGCTTCTTCGCGACGGCCGTCGATCGGTTCCGCAACTTCTACGGCAAGCGGGCGACCGACGTCCCGCGTCAGTGCGTGTTCGCCGGCTCGGTCAACTTCGACACGTACCTGAAAGACGAATCAGGCAACCGGCGTTACTGGCCGCTGCGTGTCGGCGGCCTGGTCGACATCGACGGCATTGTGGCTGTCCGCGAACAGCTCTGGGCGGAAGCCGTGCACCTGTATCGCTCGGGCGTCGTGTGGCACGTAGAAGAGCATGAGCGCCCGCTGTTCGAGATCGAGCAGGCGGAGCGCTATGAGGGCGACGTGTACGAGGACAAGATCGCCAAGGCCCTGGAATTTGTGTCGCGCACGACGATGGAAGAGATCCTCGCGGACATTCTGAAGCTCGATACGTCGAAGTGGACGCTGGCCGAGCAGCGCCGCATCGGCAAGGCGTTGAAGTCGCTCGGGTGGGTGCGCAAGCGCGAGTCGACCGGATCGCGCGGTTGGTACTACGTGAAGGAAGAGCAGGAGCCGGAAGCGGAGCGCGAACTGGTCGCAGCGGGTGATGACGACAGTCCGCTGTGATCGCGTGGCGCGCTGTGCCTGCACGGCAAGCGCGCCACTTGCCCCGTCTTGGCGCGCTGTGGACGTCCCATGTCCCAATGTCCCAAGGCGCGGTCTCGGGCGCGGGTGCGGGGGCGCGACATGCGCGACGTCAGCGGCGCATGTCGCGCATGTCGCAGGCGCGCACCCCTGCAAGCCTTTTCCCTTGGGACATTGAGACATTAGGACGAGTAGGAGAGAGTGATGATCGATTTGAAAGAGCGGGTGGGCGTTGCGATGAGCGTTCGTGGTCAGTTCACCGACCCGATTGCCGATCCTAAAGTTACTTTGGGCGCGCTCGCCTTTGCGAACGATCTCGGGAGCTTGCTGACCCGAATCAAGGCCGGGCCGATGCCGACGTCTGCGATGGTTCGACGCGCGACGTTGCTGTTGGCGCAGATGATCCGGACGTCGGGCCGATTCAAGCGTGCGCGGTTCACGGGCCTGTCGCGCGACGAGCGGCGCGATCAACGTGCGGGCCATGCTGTCGAGCGTTCGAAGGTCGACATCGTCGAGCGGTTCGCGCTGCGATTGCTGGACGAGTGGGTGAACGATCAGTGTGTCGAGTGCGAAGGGCGCGGCGTCGTGCGTCGCGCGCGTCCCGTCACGACGTCAACGCACGCATGTGACGTATGCGGGGGCAGCGGGAAGGTGTGTGTATCGGAGGAGCGCATCCCGTTCTTCGAAGGGCGTAACGGACCGCTGGTCTTTCGGGAATACGAACCATGCGACGACTGCAGTGGGATGGGGCGGATCGCTGCGTCGCCGGTTTCGGATGCGAAGGGCCGGCACATTTGCCCCGACTGTTCCGGTTCCGGCAAGCGGCAGGTCGACGACGCTGGCCGGGCGCACGCGCTCGGCGTATCGCTCGATGAGTACCGGAAGAATTGGTCGTGGCGCTTTCACGACATGCTCGCGCTGTTGGATACGGTGGATGGATCGGTGTACGACACATTGCGTCGTCAATTGCGAGGATGAAACGTATTCCATTTCAAGAGCGGATCGCTTAAACTCTGCACATCCTTTACCGCGTCACTGGATAAATGAGCGGCCGCATACTCGTGTCGCAACCATCGCCTGACAGGCGTACTGAATCGCGGGAGCGCCGCGACCAACAACGATAACTGTCTGTCGGGATCTGTTGGGAGGGCGTTCGCCCTTACGAAATGAATATCGAAGCCCTGAGTGCGAAAGCCCTCAGGGCTTTTGTTTGCGGCCTCAGGCAACTATTGCGGTGACATTGTTAACCGTCACGGTCAGATGGACTGCGCTGCTGTTCTCGAAAATCTGGACCTGGGTAGTGACCTGTTTCGGGTCTGTGGCTTTGCGGACGGTCGCGGTGTAAGTGCCAGCGTTTATTGCCTGAGCTTCCCCAATTTTAGTCATTGCGTTGACTCCTCCCCAGCCTTTCGTTCCGATGGCGACTGAAGTTACGTCTTCCTTTTCGCTCCCGGTCACGTGCACTGTGATGTTGGGCATGGTGTCGACTCCTTCTGAATGGTTGATCGATCGTCGAGAGCATTCTGGAATGCCCGGACGTGTAAAACTTAGGCGGTAGATGAGGCGAACAGAATAGGTCATTAGTAGAGGTTGGCGACACGGGAAGCCGGTGCGTGAAGCAACAGCAGCGCAGTCCGATGTAAGTTGACATTTGAATGAATTCCTAAGCCCTGAGTGCGAAAGCCTCGGGGCTTTTTGCATTGGAGCGCGAAATGCGAACAAGGTCAGGAGATGCCTCGGCGGTCGCTATTGTTGGTGAGCAGATCGCAGCGGCCATCGACGAAGCGGCTCAAAACGATCTGCGTTCGTTCGGGATAGCGGGAGAGGAAGAATTAGATGCGCTTAGGGTGCTGTCAGCGGCGCTAAGCGCGTCGGAAGATTTCAGCACGTCGGTGTCAGCCGTCTTGGCTCGGGGCGCGGTGCGATTCTGGTGCGATCTCGTTGCGCCTACCTAGTTTTTGTGCAGGCGGGGACCCTACGGGCATCGCCACACGCGGGGGCTCGCACCCGCGTTTTTTCTCTACTGGCGAGTCTCCATAGGGGGTCATATTCATGCCGACTCAGCAGCAGATTGCCGAGCACCTAGACCTAGACCAGTCGGCCGTTTCGCGATTCGTCGATAAGGTTCGGCTCGATTACCGAGCGGTGTCGATCGACGAGATCCGCGTCGCCTACATTCGTCACTTGCGCGAGGTCGCAGCCGGGCGCTCCAGCGAGACCGGGATTGATCTCGTCGCCGAGCGGGCGATGACGGAGCGCGTCGATCGCGAGATCAAGCTGCTGACGCTCGCTGAGAAGAAGGGGCAGCTCGTCAATGCGGCGCAGCTCGAACAGGCGTACGGCCTGATGGTCGGCGCATTTCAAACGGAGCTGCTGTCGCTGTCCGACAAGCTGGTGCAGGAGCTGCGCACGCTCTACGGCGTCGAGGTGGACGTCGAATGGTTGAACGAGCATATATATGGATGCCTTGAGCAGCTTTCTGAATACGACCCAGACAGTCCACGCGGTGATTCGTCGAATCGCGAAGATGCTGCGTCCGCCGGAGCGGATTGCGACGACGGAGTGGGCGCGCAAGAATCGTAGGTTGAGCGCGAAGGGATCGGCCAGCCCCGGCCGCTATAACCCGAATATCACGCCGTGGGTGTTCGGCATGCACGACGCGCTGGACGATCCGACCGTGCAGAAGGTCGTGTGCATGAAGTCGGCGCAGGTCGCGTGGACGGATGGCGTGCTGCTGAACTACATCGGTAAGCGGATCGACGTTGACCCGTGCCCGATGATCGTCATGTTCCCGAAAGAGAAGACGGCGAAGAAGTTCAACCTGGAGAAGTTCGAGCCCATGGTCGAGGTGACGCCTCGCCTGTCGGCGAAATTGCCGGTTCACGCGGCCCGCGACAAAAACAACTTGTGGGATCACAAGACGTTCGCGCGCGGCTTCCTGAAGTTCATCACGTCGAACGCGCCGGACGAAGTGAAGTCGACGCCGGCCCCGGTGGTTGCGGTCGAGGAGCCGGACGACGCGAATACGAACGTGCGCGAGCAGGGCGATTCGATCACGCTGCTGGAGGAACGGAACAAGAGCTATTCGGCGCGGCGACGCAAGATGATCTTGGGTGGCACGCCGACCATCGACGGCCTATCGCGCATCCAGCAGGCCTACGCGGCATCGGATCAGCGCGTGTATCTGGTGCCGTGCCCTGATTGTGAAGAGGAGCATGAGCTGGCGTGGGAAAACGTCACGTGGAGCGAGGACGCCGAAGTCGTACATGAGGTCTACGGCCGCGCACAACCGGAGACGGCTCGTTACACCTGCCCGCATTGCGGCTCTCTGTGGGATGACGCGACGCGCATTCGTGCGGTCCGTCGCGGGCGATGGGTTGCGACGGCACCGTTTCACGGCGTGGCCGGCTTCCGCATCAACGAGCTGGTGTCGCCGTTCCCCGGCTCGAACATGGCCGAGCTGGTCAAGAAGTGGCTGACGGCCGACAAGGCGCTGCGCGAGGGCGACGATACGAAGATGCGTTCGTTCGTGAACAACTCGCAGGGCCGGGCGTACAAGTACAAGACCGATCTGCCCGAGCTGGACGTGCTCGCGCAACGTGCGCTGCCATACGCGGAGCTGACGGTGCCGCTCGGAGGTCTGGTGTTGACGCTCGGCGTCGACGTGCAACACGACCGGCTCGCGGTCGTCGTGCGTGCATGGGGACGCGGCGAGGAAAGCTGGCTCGTCGTGTGGGGAGAAATTTACGGCAACGTGACGGAGCAGCAGCAAGACCCGATGACGGGCGGTGTTTGGGGCGCGTTGACGATGCTGCTGTCTCACGCATACCGCCATGAGAACGGCTGGCTGATGCGTGTACGGGCAACGTCGATTGACTCGTCGGACGGAGCGACGTCGGACGCGGTATACAAGTACGTGCGCGCGGCGCAGAAGGCTGGTTACAACGTCATGGCCGCCAAGGGCAGCAGCAACGTAGACGCGGAGATCTTCAGCGTGCCGAAAGCGTCGATCGACTCGACGCGCAACAACAGCAAGGCGGCGAAGTACGGATTGCGCCCGTATATGGTCGGCGTGAGCCGCGCGAAGGACCTGATCCTCGAAAACCGGCTGAAGCTCGAAGGCGATGGGCCGGGCCGCATGCACTGGTATAGCGGCGTGCGCAGCGACTACCTGTCGCAGCTCACGGCGGAGGTCAAGGTGCCGGGGCCGCGTGGAGGTAAGCGCGTGTGGAAGAAGATCAGCTCGCGCAACGAGGCGCTGGACTGCGAAGCGTACGCGCTGCACGCGGCCCGTAGCGTGAAAGTACACCTTATGACCGAGGCGCACTGGCAGGTCGAGCAGCATCGTGCATCGCAGGTTTCACTGTTCGATGCGGTCCCGGTGCTGGAGGCATTGCCTGCGGCGCTGCCGGCCGAGGTACCGCCCGATCCGCCGGAGGTGCCAGAGATTATCGAGACGCCGCGGCCGTCGCCGCAGGTAGCAAAACCCACCGAAACCCCGCCTCCGAGCGGGGTTTCGCGCATTCAGGGGCGTCGTGTTGGTCGCTCGACGTACCTGAAGCGGCGCTAAACGAGGGAATGGCATGGCATACACAAAACAGGATCTGCAGAACATCCAGTCTGCAATCGCGAAGGGCGAGCTGGAAGTCCAGTATGCCGACCGGCGCGTGAAATATCGCTCGATCGGCGAGCTGCGCGAGGCACGCACCGAGATCATTCGCGACCTGAACGGCGCGGCCGGGCGTTCGTCGATCGTCCGGATTCGCCACGCCGGCAAGGGGGTGCGATGAAGGCGGGCTTTCCGTCACTCGCGCGGCGCGGATTCGTGGTGCCGACGCGGCTGAAGGCGGCGGCATATGAGTCGGCGAGCACGACGGGCGCACGGGCGAAGTCGTGGCGTGCGTCGAGCGCGGGACCGAACGCGGCGGCGGCGCAAAACTTGCCGTTGCTGCGCTCGCGCGCTCGCGACGCGATTCGCAACGATCCGTGGGCGAAAACGGCGATTGCACGACTCGTATCGAACACGATCGGGAACGGTATTCAGGCGCACCCAAAGCATCCGAACGACGCAGTGCGGAAGATGCAAAAGCAACTTTGGGAGGATAGCTGCGAGGAGATCGACGCGGACGAACTGTTCGACATGGCGGGTGTGCAGACGCTTGCCGCACGGGCGTTTTTCAGTGACGGCGAGGTGCTGGTTCGTCGCCAGTTCCGCAGTCCGAGCGAGGGCTTGGCGGTCCCGATGCAGATCCGGCTTCTCGAAGGCGATCTGCTGCCGATGGAGAAGAACGAGATCGTCCCCGGCGGGGGCGAGATCGTCAACGGCGTCGAGTTCAATGCGGACGGTCGACGCGTTGCGTATCACCTGCTGCAGCGTCATCCCGGCGAGTACGGGCGTGCGTCGACGGCCAGCATGCAGACCGTTCGCGTGCCGGCCGACGAGATCGCGCACGTGTTCCTCGCGCTGCGGCCCGGCCAGGTGCGTGGTGTTCCCGAGCTGTCGACCGTCCTGCTGCGGCTCAAGTCGCTGGACAACTTCGACGACGCGGTGCTGTTCCGGCAGGAGGTCAGCAACCTCTTTGCCGGATTCATCACGAAGCCGCCCGCCGAGCCGGGCCTCATGAGCGATCCGGTGACCGGCGGCGAAATGCAGTACGACGTCGACGGTTTCTCGCCGATCGTATCGCTCGAACCGGGAAGCATGCAGGAGCTGGCCCCCGGCGAGGACGTCAAGTTTGCGGAGCCGCCGGGCGCGGGGACCGACTACGGCCCCTTCATGCGTCAGCAACTAATGGCTGCTGCGGCGTCGGTCGGCATGCCGTACGAAGTCCTGACGGGCGATCTGCGCGACGTGAGCGATCGCGTGCTGCGCGTGATCCTGAACGAGTTCCGGCGGTCGATCGAGCAGTTCCAGTGGAACGTGTTCATTCACCAGTTTTGCCGGAAGGTCTGGCGCTGGTGGGTCGATGCCTGCGCACTATCAGGCGCGATGCCGATGGCGGATTACTACCGGCGCCGTCGCGACTATCTGCGGGTGCGGTGGGTGCCGCAGGGCTGGCCGTATATCCATCCCGTGCAGGACGTCACGGCGAAGCGGATGGAGATCCGGTCCGGGCTCGCGAGCCGGACAGGTGCAGTGCTCTCGCGTGGTGACGATCCGGAGCAGGTCGATCAGGAGAACGCGGACGATCTCGCGCGCGAGCGCCGGCTCGGAATTCGATATGACACGCTCGATCCGGTCGACGGGGCGGGCGATCTTTCTAATGGGGATGGCGAATGAAAGGGAAGAAGCGGTGGTGGGACATCCGTGCGCAAGCGAACGCGGCCGGTGAGCAAGTCGCCGAGATCCGAATCTACGGCGACATCGGCTTTTGGGGCACGGATGCAGAAGAGTTCGCGTCGATGCTGGAAGAGGTCGCTGCGACGGCGACGTCGATTGTGGTGGCCATCAATTCGATGGGTGGCGACGTATTCGATGCGTTCACGATCTACAACGCACTGCGTCGGCATGCTGGCAAGGTGGCGGGTCGTGTTGACGGTGTCGCTGCGTCGGCCGGATCGCTTGTCTTGATGGCATGCGACACGATCGAGATGCCGTCGAACGCGATGCTGATGATTCACAACCCGCATACGGTCGCGATCGGCGAGTCTACCGACCTGCGCAGGCTTGCGGACCTGCTGGACAGCACGTCCGACAACATGCTGGCGGCATACGTGGAGCGAAGCGGCCGGACCGAGGAGGAGGTCCGCGCGATCATGGATGCCGAAACTTGGCTGACGGCGGCGCAAGCTAAGGAGCAAGGGTTTTGCGACACGATCGCCGAGCCGATTCGCATCGCCGCGTATGCGGGTGCAGCCCGACACGTCGCGCGCTTCTCGGCCGTGCCGGACCCGATCCGCGCGCTGCTCGCCGATGACATCGAGTCGCCGCCTGTTCCTGCGACCCAGCCGAAGGCGAAGCCTGCGCCGCAGGCTGGGCCAGATGTGGCGGCGCTGGCTTCACATGTGTATGCGGCGTGCCGCGACGCGCGCATCGAGCACTGCGCCGAAGGCATCGTACTGGCGACTGGTCTGCGCGATCGCGCGACAGTCGATGCCGCGATCCGAAACGCACAGGACATCGCCGGTATCTGTCTGGCTGCGAGCCTGACCGACCTGACGGCCGGCTTTGTTGCCGACGGCCTGACGCCGGATCAGGTGCGCGCGCGGCTGTTCGAGCGTGTCACGGCCTCGCAGAAGCCGATCAACCATCGTGCTGCCCCGGTTGCGTCGCAAGACGCGCCCGTGGTCGCGAATGCGCCGCGTGCGGCGTCCATCTACGCGGCTCGCAAGAGCGGCAAGTAACTTTGACGTAACCCGAGGAGGGAACACTCATGTCGAACGTGAAGCAACAAGGCGTGCTGCCGGCCGAATTTCTCGTGTCGGAGGGTAACGGGCAGATCTCGCGCGAGCGGATCGTCGTGAAGGCAGGCGCGGCACTGCCGGCCGGGCAGGTGCTCGGCGTGACCAGCACCGGCGAATACGCGCCGTACGACAACGCCGCGAACGACGGTTCCGAAGTCGCAGCAGCCGTGCTCTACGCGCCGCTGGCGGCGTCCGAAGCGTCGCGCCCGGCGACGGGGATCGTCCGGCTCGCCGAAGTCGCTGGCGGGCTGCTCACGGGACTCGATGCAGCCGGTCGCGGGGATCTCGCCGAGCGACACGTGATCGTCCGCTGATCGCAACACACCCCATTCAAGGCCACGCCGACCGCGTGGCCTTTTTTGTATCCATTTTCCCTGTTGGAGGTTGTATGGCGGACATCGCCCTGTTTCAAGATGACGCGTTCTCGCTGTCGTCGCTCACGGCCGCGATCAACGAGCAGCCGCACGTACCCGGCCGCGTCGGCGCACTCGGTCTGTTCGAAGAGGACGGCATCACCACGACGACGATCCAGATCGAGCGCGACGGTGACACGCTGTCGCTGGTTTCGGCAGGCGAGCGCGGCTCTCCGTCGGCGATCGTGGTCGGCAGCAAGCGCACCATGATCCCGTTCAACACCGTGCACCTGCCGCAGCGCGCGTTCGTTAAGGCCGACGAGATCCAGAATCTCCGCGCGTTCGGTTCCGAAACGGAGCTGGAGGCGCTGCAGACGGTCGTGAACCGGCGGCTCGCCAAGCTGCGCCGCCAGCTCGACGCGACGCACGAATTCCACCGCATCGGCGCGATCAAGGGCGCGGTGCTCGACGCCGACGGCAAGACGGTGCTGATCGATCTGCTCCAGTACTTCGGCATCGAGCAGACCGTAATTCCGTTCGAGCTGGGCAAGGCGGACACCGAGATCCGCGTGAAGTGCGTCGAGGTGCAGGACGCCATCGAAGATGCGCTGGGCGCGACGACATACACCGGCGTGCGCGTGCTCTGCGGCCGGGCGTTCTGGAACAAGCTGATCGTCGCGAAGACTGTCAAAGAGACGTATCTCGCGACCGCGATGGCCGCGTCTCTGCGCGGCGATGCGCGCGACGCGCTTGACTTCGGCGGTTGCACGTTCGAGCGCTATCGCGGTCGCGTCGGCGACGTCGGATATGTGGCCGACGACGAAGCGTATGCGGTGCCGGAGGGCGTGCCGGAGCTGTTCATCACGCGCTTTGCGCCGGCCGACTATGTCGAGGCGGTCAACACGACGGGCCTGCCGTACTACGCGAAGCAGGAACTGGCGCAGTTCGGCAAGGGCGTCGACATCGAGGCGCAGTCGAACCCGGTGCACTTGTGCACCCGCCCGAAGGCGCTCATCAAGCTGAAGGCGTGACATGGCGTTCCGGGATCTGATCTCGGACGTCGACGCGGCCGTGCTGCGCGACCTGGGCGACGCGGATGTCACGATCGACGGCCGACCCGTCGAGGGGATGTTCGCGTCACCTTGGCTTGGCCCCGATCTCGGCAGCCAACGCACGCAACTGGTTGCACCGGTATTCCATGTGCGTGATCGCGATGCTGCTGCGGTCCGGCAGGGCAGCATCCTGATCGCGAACGGAGACCGCTATCGTGTGCTTGAAGCGCATCCGGACGGCACCGGCTGGACGGTTCTCATTCTCCAGTAGCCGATATGGACGATCTGAAGATCGAAATCGACATCAAGGAGGCGACGACCGTGCTGCAAGGGTTGTCGCCGTCCGCGATGCAGGCAGCGTGGCGACGGACGTTGCGCAAGACGGCGGGCTGGATCAAGAGCCAGACGGCGAAGGAGGTCGGGGGCGCGACGAAGATCCCGCAAAAGGTGATCCGTCGCCGCCTCTACTTCTTTCTTCGCTCGGCTGACACCGGCAAGGTGTGGCTCGGTCTGAACCCGATCGAGGCGCATCGCCTCGGCAACGCGACGAGGACGCGCAAGGGGATGCGGGTCGGTCGCCAGTCGTTCGAGGGCGCATGGCGGCAAACCACTCGAAAACCTGACGGACCAATCTACGAGCGCGTCGGCAAGGAACGGATGCCTTACCGGATGGTGACGGTCGCGTGGCAGCAATCGGGCGAGCCGGCCTTTCGCCGTGCCGCGAAGGCATGTGAGGCACGGCTGATGGTGATTCTCCGTCAGGAAGTGAACTACGAACTGCAGAAGGTGATGCGACGTGCTTGAGAACCTGAAAGCGCTACATGAGGCGATTGAGCGCGGCATGCGCGCGAAGCTGCCGGCGATGAAGCGGATCGAGGCATACCCGCGTCTCGGCCAGAAGATCGAGACGCCGCTGATCGCGATCGAGCTGAGCGAGTTCGAACCCGGTCACGATGACGGAACGGGCGACGTGGCGCTGATCGCGCGCATGCAGGCCCGTGTGGTGTTCGATCCGATTGAGGACGGCGCGGAGCTGACCGTGCGGGAAGTCGCGGCTCGCGTTGCGATGGTCGTGCATGGCAATACATGGGAACTGCCCATCACGCCGGGCAAAGTCGTGCAAGTCGCAGAAGATCCGTTCCGGCCGCAGCTCGATACGTACTGCGTCTGGCTCGTCGAGTGGACGCATGAATTCGGGCTCGGGATCGACCTGGACGAGATCCCGGATGGGCGAGCACTCGTGTGGGGTGTGGACCCCGACACTGGCCCCGGCAATGAAGGTCAGTACTGGGATCCGGCGGAAGAAGGAGGCGATGGACCATGAGCGACTACGAGCTGGGCGAAATTGATCGCCGCATGGCCTGCATGGTGCAGCACGGGACTGTCGAGAACGTCTCGTATCAGCCGCCACAGTGCCGCGTGCGGATCGGCGATTGGGTCAGCGACTGGATGCCGTGGAAGACTGCGGCAGCGGGCGTTGTTCGCTTCTGGCGTCCTCCCTCCGTTGGCGAGCAGGCGTCGATGTTTGCGCCGTCAGGCGATCTGGCCGGCGCGTACGCGGCTCCGGGCTATTACTCCGATCAGCACGGTGGGTCGGCGCGGTCCAACCCGAACGAGACTGCATGGGACTACCCGGACGGTGCTTCGGAGGTCTATGACCATGACAAGCACGAATACCGCGTCGACGTGCCGGCCGGCGGTCGCATTGTGTTTCGCATCGGCGAGACGGAACTGGAGCTGCGGGCCGATGGTGTGACGTTGCGTACGCAGCAGCTGCTCGGCGACGTACCTGATTCGACGTTCACTGGCAACACGACGACGGAGAAGTTGCTGACTTTCAACGGCGGGATGCAGGGCAAGGGCGGCGGTGACGGTGGCCCAGCCGTCCAGGTCGAGGGCGGGGCGAGCTACACGGACGACGTCGAAATCGGCGGCAAGTCGTTCCTCGGACATAGTCACATGGAAGAGGGCGACGGTGCACCGGTGTCGCCTCCGCTGTAACGCGCACATTCGCAAAGTTGCTTTGCCCCGCTTCGGCGGGGTTTTGTTTTTAAGGGGCTCATCATGGCAAAAGACACTCCGCAGGCTGCAACCCGGCCAATTCCGTCCGTCGCGACGTTTCTTGACACGCGCTTCCGTAGTCGCGTGATCGTCTTCCCGAGCGGCGAGGTTTTGCACGTCCTGTCCGGCGAAGCGATCGCGAAAACGGCTACGCAGATCGAATACCTCGAAGCGCATCCGGACTTCAAGCGGCTTGAGGAGCGCGGATGAGCCGGACTGGTGCGCTCGTCGGCATGGACCGATGGACCGGTGCGCCGATCAGTGGCGTCGCGCACCTTAAGCAGAGCCTCGGCGACATCCTCAGCACGCGCAGGGGCAGTCGGCGGGAATTGCCCGACTACGGCTCGGATCTGCCGCTAATGGTCGACCTTCCGATCACGCGCGGCTGGATATCGGCGGCACAGGCCGAGGCCGCGCGCGCGATTGGCCGATGGGAGCCGCGAATCAAGCTCTCTCAGGTCAAGGTGTTGTCGGTCATTGACGGCAAGCCAACGTTCGCGATCCGTGGCGAATACGACAGTACGGCCGTTGAAATCGAGGTACCAACATGACGATCATTGACCTCGCTTCACTCGATCCGCCCGATCTCGTCGAGGTGCTCGACTTCGAGGCGGCGTTCCAGAAGAAGCTGGAGTATTTCAAATCCATCTATCCCGACTGGACGGCGGCGCTGAAATCGGATCCCGTCGTGAAGCTGATCGAGCTGGCAGCGTATGACGAGATCCGTGCGGCAGCGCGGGTGAACGACACTGCCCGCGCAGTGATGCTCGCATTCTCGACAGGCGCCGACCTGGAGCATCTGGCTGCATTGCTGGATACAGAGCGGGCGGTGGTCGATCCCGGCGATCCGGAGGCGAACCCGCCGATCGACCGACGGATGGAATCGGATGACCGGCTGAAGCTTCGCACGCAGATGTCGATGGAACGTGCGACGGTTGCCGGGCCGTTCGCGGCATATCGCGCACTTGCGATGGATGCGTCGGCTGACGTCCTCGATGTCGCTGTCGACCGGCCGGAACCGGGCACGGTGCGGCTCACGATCATGTCCGCGCGTGGTGATGGGGTCCCGAATCAGGCATTACTCGATCTGGTCCGCTCGAAGGTGTCGCCCGAGACCGTACGGCCACTCAACGACACGGTTCTGGTCGAGCCGGCGATCAAGGTCGAGTATGAGATCGAAGGGCTGATCTATGTCGGTAGCGGACCAGATCCAACCATTGTGCTCGACGCACGGCGCAAGGCGCTCGACGGCGTGGTGTTGAAGTCACGCCGGCTTCGAGCCGGCATGCCACGAACCGCGATCGAGGGAGCGCTGCACGCGCCGGACAGTGGAGTCACGCGAATCGAATTGCGTGCACCGGTTGCCGATGTCGTGTGTGGCTCGCGCGAATTTGCGCACTGTACGAGCATCAATCTGGAGGTCAAGGCCGATGACGCGTGAGCCACTGCTGCCGTCCAACCAGACGCCGCTGGAGGCCGCGCTCGCGCGCGTGCTGCGGCCGAGTATTGATCCAGAGATCTTGCGCACGTTATGGGACGCGGATCGTTGTCCGGCCGCATGGTTGCCGTGGCTCGCATGGGCGCTCGCTGTCGATGGCTGGGAGCTGGCCGAATCTGAGGACGCCCGGCGAGCATTGGTGAAGGGCTCGATGGCGCTGCACCGGAAGAAAGGAACGCCGTGGGCGGTACGCGAAGTGATTCGGCGGCTCGGATTCGGCGAAGTGACGATCATCGAAGGGCGCAGTGGCCGTCGTCGTGACGGCTCGATCCAGCGTAACGGCGAGCAACTGCACGGGAAGGCAAGCGCATGGGCCGAGTACATCGTCAAGCTTGGGGTGCCGATTACCCGTGATCAGGCCGACAAGCTGTGGCGAGCAATTGAGCGTTACGCGCCTGCGCGCAGCCAGCTTGCTGCGCTCGATTATGCGGCCGTTCCGATCCGACACAACGGCGTTGCGCGGCGGGACGGGCAATACACGAGAGGGAGTATTACAACATGACCAATTTGGTTGAGATTGAGCGGTGGGAGGATGGGGTTTACCAGCTCGAAACATCGGATCCCGTCGTCGGCGGTCCGGACGGAATCGACAACCTGCAGGCGAAACAACTCGCGAACCGGACCCGTTACCTGAAAAAGGCGGTTGAGGCGGGTCAAAGTCACTTTGACGAGCACGTTGCGGCGGTCGATCCGCATCCGCAGTACGCAACGCATGCTGATCTGGCGGAGAAGTTGGCCGCGCTGGTAGCGCAGTCCCCGGAAACGCTCGATACGCTCAGTGAACTCGCGAAGGCGCTCGGTAATGACCCGAACTTCGCGACGACGATCACGAATCAGCTTGCGCTGAAAGCGCCGCTTGACTCGCCGATATTCACGGGCGTGCCGAAGGGGACAACTGCGCCGCAGTTCGACAACAGCGCGCGGCTTACAACCAACGAATTCTTGCAGCGTGCGCTGGGGAACTTCAATCTAAGCAGCGGGACGGGCTCCGGTATCAGCGTCGCTGCGACGGCACTCACGAACGACGACATCGGAGGTTTTCATTACTTCAACGGTGCGGCTAGCCAGACCGTCACATTGCCGAGCGAAACGGGCTTGCCTCCGGGGGCTGCGATTGCGTTTCAACGCGGCGCACAAGCCGGATTGACGATCGGCACCAAGAAGGCGAACGCGATCATTGATACCACCGCTGGTCTTGCCTCGTCGATCACACTCATTGCCGGCGAGTTCGTCGTGCTGGTATGGAGCGGCACGTATTGGCAGGCGTTCGGGACCTATACGCAGCGCATGGGGCAAACCTTCGCCAGTTCGCTTGGGACAACCGGTTACCAGAAACTGTCGGGCGGGATGATTTTTCAGTGGGTCACGGGTGGAAGCGATGCGAATGGAAACATGAACGTGACGCTTCCGATCGCGTTTCCAAACGCAGTGCTCGGAGGAATCGCGAACGAGGGTTTTCCGGGCGGATGGGGTGTAAACACCACGACCATCTGGGCCTTCGACATTGCGGGATCGACACTATCGACCGCATTGGCTCGGGTACGCAGCATCGACAGAACAAACGGGCCGAGCTCTTCCAGCGGTATTGCCGGCCGCATCTTTTGCTGGGGAAAGTGACATGGGACAAAAACTCGCCGCGTACAACGCGGAAGGCTACATCACGGCCATTTACGACACGGTCGATAGTCCCGCTCCCGATGGAGTCGCAGTGATCGAAATTACTGCCGACCAATGGCACGATCTCATGCGCGCACAGGCCACCGGAAAGCGCCTTGCGGTCAAAAACGGAGCGCCGATCGCCGTCGATCCGCCACCGCCGACGCGTGCGGAGTTCGCCAACGTCAAACGCGCGCAGCGCGATACCGCTTTGAAGGCAACGGACTGGCTTGTTTCCCGGCACCAGGACGAACAATTACTGGGCGATGGCACGACGCTGACGGCGGATCAGTTTGCGATGCTACTCCGTTATCGCCAGTCGCTGCGAGAAGCCAGCGATCTTCCGGGCTGGCCGAATGCGGACCTGCCGGCGCCACCGCCGTTCGCGACGACCCAACCCAAGGTGACGGTGTAACGCTACTTCCGATTCAAACCTATGTGAGGCCGCTCAATTCGAGCGGCCTTTCTATTTGTAGCTTTCTCGGAGATCTGAATGGCTGCTACTTCTTTCTATCATGGCGTGACGACCGTGCTGGTCGATACCGGCCCGCGCACGATCGCAGTGCCGTCGACGTCGGTTGTCGGTATTGCCGACACCTACACGCCGGGCGCGGACCTCGTTGCACCGAACGTGCCCGTGCGGATCACCAGCGAATACGACGCCGTCGCTGCGTTCGGCGAGGCGAGCGCGATTACGCGCGCGATTCAAGGCATCTACAAGCAGAGCAAGACGGTCATGGTGGCGGTTGGCGTCCCGGCCGATCAAACTGACGCCGAGCTGACGTCCGCAATCATCGGTGGCGTGTCGGCCGGCGGCGTACGCACCGGCATGCAGGCGCTGCTCGACGGCAAATCGCTGTTCGACCTGAAGCCGCGGTTGCTGATCGCGCCCGGACACACGGCCAAGCAGCCGGTCGCAACAGCGACCGACGAGCTGGCAGCGAAGCTGCGCGCAATCGCGATTCTCGACGGGCCGAACAAGACCGACGAGGACGCGATCGCGTACGCGAAGAATTTCGGCAGCAAGCGCCTGTATCTGGTCGATCCCGGCGTACGGTATTGGGACACGGCGAAGAACGCTGACGTCGACGCGCCGGCATCCGCGTACGCTGCGGGGTTGTTCTGTCAGACCGATGCGGCGATCGGCTTCTGGGCGTCGCCCTCGAACAAGGAGATCGTCGGGATCAGCGGCACGAAGCGGCCGATCGAATTTCTCGACGGTGACGAGACCTGCCGCGCGAACCTGCTGAACAATTCGTTCATCACGACGATCATCCGCGACGGTGGATATCGCCTGTGGGGTAACCGCACGCTGTCGGCCGATCCGAAGTGGTCGTTCGTCACGCGCGTTCGCACTCTTGACATCGTGATGGACGCGGTGCAGGCCGGTCACAAGTGGGCGGTCGATCGCGGGATCACCGCGACGTACGTCAAGGACGTCACCGAGGGGCTGCGAGCGTTCATGCGCGATCTGCGCATGCAGGGCGCGGTCATCAATTTCGAGGTGTACCCGGATCCGAAGCTCAATTCGGCGACGCAGCTGGAGCAGGGCAAGGTGTACTGGAACATCCGCTTCACGGACGTTCCGCCGGCAGAAAACCCGATCTTCCGCTTCGAAGTCACGAACGAGTGGCTGACGGAAGTTCTCGACACGCAATCGTAAGAGGTGACGCATGGTCCCGGAAACTCTGAATAACATGGCGCTGTACGTCGACGGACGCGGCTTTGCGGGCCGCGCTCCTGAACTCAGTCCGCCGAAGCTGAAGATCAAGACGGAGGACTACCGCGCGGGCGGCATGGATGCACCGGTCAAGGTCGATCAGGGCATGGAAGGCCTGCAGGCGGCGTTCTCGATGGGGAGCGTCGAGCGCGACGTGCTGAAGTTCTTCGGGCTGGCCGACAACAACGCGTTCAACGCGACGTTTCGCGGCGCATTCCGTGACACTCGCGGCAAGGTGAAGTCGGTTGCGCTGATCATGCGCGGCATGTTGTCCGAATACGATCCCGGCAGCTGGAAGCCGGGTTCCACGTCGGAGCTGAAGTACACGGCCGAGCTGACGTACTACAAGGCCGAGATCGACGGTGCAGTGATCTGCGAGATCGACGTGCTGAACATGATTCGCATCATCGACGGCGTCGATCAACTCGCCGACGTGCGCAAGGCGCTCGGCATGTGAGCGCTGCAGCCGGCCAATGCGCCGGTCAAAGTAACTTTTCGATAACCCGAGGGGCGGTCCGTTGGCCGCCCCTTTGTCATTTCTGAGGTGCTGAATGGAAACCGTGAAGATCACGCTGAAGTATCCCGTCTCGTTCGACGGCGTTGTGCGCAACGAGCTGGTGATGCGCCGCCCGAAGGTGCGCGATATGCGTACCGCAAGCAAGCAGGCGCAAGGCGACGATGAGTTGCGCGAAATCGTGCTGTTCGCGACGCTGGCCCAAGTGGCTCCCGACGATATCGAAGGAATGGACATGGTCGATTACGACGCCATGCAGCGTGCGTACGAATCCTTTCGATCGATTCGTCCGGCTTCCAATCGCGACGGTGAAGGCGCTGGCTCGGCGAATGATGAAGGAGTACGGAACGCAGCCGCAGTCGGTTGACGACATGACGATCGACGATTTGTTGTGGTGGCTGACCGATTGAGCGAGGACTGACATGGCACGCGATATTGCACTTGGCATCGTCATCGGCGGTGCCGTGTCGGCAACGCTCGGTAAGGCGTTTGCCGATACGAATTCGAAGATCGTCGGACTGCGCAAGACTGCAAGCGAACGCGGCATGTGGCAGCGGCAGATTGGCGAGACCATCAAGCTGCAGGAAGAGTTTCGCCGACTACATCTTGCCGGTGACAGCGCTGCGGACGGGATCCGGCGCAAGCTGGACAACAACGTCCGTGCGCTACGTGATGCCGGCTTCGAGGTGGATCGGCTCGACCGCGCGTATGCGCGGCTTGGGCGCACCGTGCGGGGACTTGAGCTGAAAGCCTCCGGTCACGAGCGTCTGGCGGCCGGCCGCGAGGGTATGCGCAGTGCGGCAGGCGACGCGGTGAAGCTCGGGGCCGCTGTTGCTGTTCCGACCGTTGTGTCCGCGCAGTATCAGGCAATCATCCGGGATATCGCCATCAAGGCCGGCATCGCGCGCACCGAGCAGGAGCGCGTGATGTCCGAGCGCATCCGCCGTGACGCGTTGTCGAACGGCATGGGACGCAACGAGCTGGCCGACGCGGTCAACCAGATGGTCGCGGCCGGGATGGACGTCGACCGGGCGCTGAACTTTGGCCCGGCCGTCGCGAAATTCTCGGTCGGTCAGGGTGCGTCGAGCGTTGAGACGGCACAGATGATTCAGGCGCTGCAGCAGAACGCCAACATCGCGGATCCCAAGGCGATGATGAAGGCGCTTGAGGCGATCGCGTACCTCGGCAAGGAGGGCTCGTTCGAATCCGTTGACATGGCCCGATGGTTCCCCGTGCTGCTCGCCGAAATGAAGAAGATCGGCATCACGGGGCAGGACTCCGTGACGCAGCTCGGCGCGATGCTGCAGGTGCAGATGAAGACGGCGGGCAACGCCGACGAGGCGGCGAACAACCTGAAGAACTGGTTCTCGAAGATCGGTTCGGGCGAGACCGAGCGCAACTACAAGAAGGCTGGCGTCGACTACGAAGGGAAGATGAAGGAGGCGATCGGCAAGGGATGGTCGACGTTGGAGGCGTCGTTCGTTCTCGCGCGGGCCTACATCGAACGCGTCGATCCGAAGAAGGCCGCGCAGCTCGCGGCGGTGGCGAAGCAGCTGAACAGCGAGCTGGATCCCGCCAAGCGTCAGGCGCAGATGCGGGCCTTCGAGGACACGATGAAGACCGGCGATCTGTTCAACGACATGCAGGTCAAGGCGGCGTTGACGGCCTACATGCAGAACGCCGACCTTTATCAGAAGCTCAAGCGCAATGCGGCCGACGCGAACGGCGAGATCGACAAGGATCTGGCCGATCGCCGCGCAACGTCGAAGCAGATCTGGAGCGAGGTCGTCCAGCAGTGGGACGACGCGATGCGCAGCATCGGCGACGCGCTGCGGCCGGTGACGGATCTTGCCGGCAAGGTCGCGAAGCGGGCGGGCGAGACGGTGCAGCACGCGTCGGACGCCGCACCTGGCGCGACGGCGGCCGTCGTCGGCGTTATCGGCACCGCGATTGCCGTTCGTGGCGCACGTGCCGCGTGGAATATGGGGCGTGGTGTGCTCGACATCCTGCGCGGCGGTTGGATGGCGCGACGGGGTGGTGGCGGAGCTGCCGGGGGCGGTGCGGCCGGTGGGCGGCTCGGTAAGGCGCTCGACGCGTTGAGCGGGGCTGCCGGGGGCGTTCAGCGCGTATTCGTTGTCAACTTGCCGGGAGGCGGTCTTGGCGGCGTCGCGGGTGCTGCAGGCGACCTGCTTGGCGATCTGGCGGGCGGCGGCTCTGGCGGTGGTCGCGTTCCGCGCGGTCGTCTCGGTCGTGTCATCGGTGCGTTTCGGACGGTCGCCGGCCGTTTCGCGCCCTACGCGGGGCGACTGGCGGTCGCCGGCAGTGTCCTGAAGATCGCATTCGCAGCCAAGGATGCGTATGCGGTCGCGCGCAGTGATCAGCCGACCGCGCGGAAGGCGGAAGGGTACGCAAGCATCGGCGGCTCGCTGGCCGGGGGCGTCGTCGGGGCGAAGCTCGGCGCTGGTATCGGGATGCTCGGCGGGCCGATCGGGGCGGCCATTGGTGGCGTTCTAGGCGGTGCGGTCGGCACGTTTGCCGGCGGAAAGTTACTTGGGGCGATGGCGCGGTGGGCGACGGGCTCGAAGGACGGCGACAGTGATGCGGCGAAGGCGGCCGCGAAGGTGGCGGCCGGCCCGGATTCGCCGCAGTCGCGGCCGTTCAAGGTCGAGCAACAAAACTCGTTTGCTCCGGTGTTCCACATCAAGGTTGAGGGCAGCACGGACACGGAGATTGCGGACAAGCTGCTCGCGCGCATCAATCCGCTGATTCAGCGGACGATGACCGAGTCGCTGGACAAGAGCAACCGATCGGCGATGTTCGATGCGCCGCATCTGTAAGGGGGGTAGATGGACTTCATTTCCAGTGTGACGCAGGCGGCGACGCAGGCGAGCATCGCGTCCGAACGCGTTCGACACGTCGTGCGGGTTTTCGATCGAAACCGCAGCGCCAGTCAGAACACGGTCGACACGTTGACGAAGCTCGCGACGGGGAATCTCACGTCGGCCGCTGACCTGTTGCGCGGGGCGACGAGCCTGCTGTCGGTGGCCGGCGATCTGAGTCCGCAGATCGGAACGGTGATGCGCAGCTTTTCGGCGACGGGGGCGGCCGTGAGCGGCATCGTCAAGATGGTTGGCGGGATCAATCATCCGTTGATCCAGTCGGCCGCGCAGTCGGTCATGGGCGCGTTGGGCGATGCGAAAACACAGTTCTCGGCGTTGGTCGGCGAGCAGACGACGGGCGCACTGCAGTCGTTTGCGCAGACGACGGGCCTCAGCTCGGTCCTTTCCGGCCTGTTCGACAGCGCGACGTCTTCCACCCCTCATCTGCTGACGCTATCAACGGATGACGGGGGCGCGTTCCACTTCGGGCTGTCGACGGCGGCGTACGACAAGCTGCGGCGTTCGACGCGCTTCAAGATCGCATCGCAGGAGCGCTTGAATCGCGAAGAGGCGCAGCAACCCGTGAGTCAGGGCGGCGACACGATCACGCTGTCAGGCGTCGTGTTCCCGTCGCTCGGTGCCGGCTTTCGTCAGCTCGAAGCGTTGCGCTCGATCGGTGCAAAGTTGAAGCCGGTGCAGCTGACGGCCGGCACGGGCGACGTGCTCGGGCGCTGGTATCTGCACAGCGTCGACGAAGAGCAGGAGGCGCTGATGTCCGACGGTGCGCCGCGCAAGCAAACCTACAGCCTGGAGTTCGGCCGCTATGGCGAAGATTTTGCGAACCTCTGACGGGGACATCCTGGACACGCTCTGCTACGCCCATTACGGGACGTTGAAGGGCACCGTCGAGGCTGTGTACGAAGCCAATCCGGGGCTCGCGCGCGAGGCGCAGCCGTTTCGATCGGGCGTCTTGATCACGATGCCCGATCTCGACACGCCGCGTGACGAGCCGATTCAGCTCTGGTCGTGAGGGAGGGGCTATGCAGGCAATTTTTCAGGTCGTCGCGAACGGCGACGACATCACGCGCGTGATTCAGGACCGTGTGCTGCGGATCCAGACAACCGACAAGCCGGGCCTCGAAGCGGACGAATGCGAGCTGGAGCTGGACGACCGTGACGGCAAGGTCCGCTTCCCGCCGAAGGGCGCGACGTTGAAGATCTCGCTCGGATGGGAGGGGCAGGGGCTGTCGATGCTCGGCGAGTATGCCGTCGACGAGATCGTGCTGCGCGGACCGCCGGCGACGATCGTCATCCGCGGCCGACCGGCCAACATGCGAGCGACGTCGAAGACGCAGCGCAATGGCAGCTGGACGAACGTGAAGCTGGCCGACATCGTGGGCGACGTCGCTCGTCGCAACAAGTGGATTGCCGCGTGCTCGGTCGACGCGGCGATTCCGCGCGCGGATCAGTTCGGGGAGAGTGATCTGCACTTCATCACGCGGATCGCGCGGCAGTATGGCGCGACCGCAACGGTGAAGGCCGGCAAGCTGATCGTTGGGCCGATCGGCGGAGGCAAGAGCGCGAGCGGCAAGACGCTGCCGGCGATCACGTTGACGCCGAGCGATCTGACCGACTACGAGATCTCGTTTCCCGATCGCGCGAGCTTCGTTGCAGTACGGGCGAAGGTGCACGACAAGAAATCCGGGAAGAAGATCGACCTCACGATTCCGAATCCCGATGCGCCTCCGGGCGCCGCTGCGGTCCACACCGAGCGTCACGCGTTCGCGAGTCCGGAGGCAGCGAAGGCCGGCGCGAAGTCTCGTCTTGAGAAGCTGAATCGGCACACCGCGCGCAGCGTGTTGCGGATGAAGGGCCGCTCGGACATCTCGGCCGAGAAGACCGTGAAGCTCTCGGGTTTCAAGCAGGAAGCGGATGGGGATTTTCTCGTCGACTTGGTCCGGCACACGTATGCCGGGAACGGGTGGGAGACGTCGGTCGAGCTGAACGCCGGCAACAAGGGCAAGGCGAAGGTGGGTCATCGCAAGAAGCCGACGAAGAAGGTCGACCTGGTCGTACCGTCGCCGCCGAAGTAACACGCGCGTGCGTCGATTCTGGTAGCCGCCTCGGGGCAACTCGGGCGGCTTTTTCTTTTATTGCGGGGGTGGAATGCAGGACCACGAGAAAACCATTCTGGAGCTGATCATCATGGGCGGTCTGATTGGTGTGGCGAAGGTGCTGGTCGGCAGCGAGCAGCTGACGTTTCGGCTGGTCGCCGGCAGGGCGGTATTGGGTTCGGCGACGTCGATGGTCGCCGGGTTGGCGCTGTTGCAGATCCCGGATCTGCCGCCGATCGCGCTGCTCGGGCTGGGCAGTGCGTTGGGCATCATCGGATCGCAGTACCTTGAAGTGCTGCTGCGTCGAAACGCGAAGCGACTGTTCGGGGAGAAGTGACGATGGCGCGTATCAGTGTTACCGCTGCAGGCGGTCGGAATCGCATCGCGTTCCTCGACATGATTGCGGTGAGCGAGATCGGCTCCGATCTGCTGGCGAAGTCGGACGATGGGTACAACGTGCTGGTTGGCTCGACGTCGTCGCGCCCGCTGCTGTTCGCGAGCTACGCGGCGCATCCGAATGTGCTCAATCGGCAGATTCCGGTGCCGTCGACGGCCGCCGGCCGCTATCAAATCCTCACGCGCTGGTGGCGGATCTATCAGGCGCAGATGAAGCTGCCGGACTTCGGTCCGGTCTCACAGGACCTGTACGCATTGCAGCAACTGCGCGAGCGCGGTGCGTTGGCGTTGATCGATGCAGGGCGGTTTCGCGAGGCTGTCGCGAAGGTCTCGAATGTATGGGCCAGTTTGCCGGGTGCTGGCTACGGTCAGCACGAAAACAAGATCGAACATTTGCTGGCTGCATACCGCGCGGCCGGCGGGGAGGTGCTCGCATGACGTGGATCGATCCGCGCATCTGGCTGCTCGTCGTTGCTGGTGTTATTGCCGGCTCGGCGGGCGGGTATTTCAAGGGGCATCACGATGCCGATCAGTCCGCGAAGGTTGCGGATCAGGCGAGGCAAATCGACGAGCTGAAGATCGAGCGTAACGAATTTCGCCGTCAGTTGGCGGCACAACAGGAGATCGCAACCGATGCTGCGAAAGAACGTGATCAGGCACGCCGCGATGCTGCTGCTGCCGATGGCGCTGCTGACGGCCTGCGCAAGCAAGTCGCCGCACTTGTCGCCGACGTCCGACGTGCCGGCGCTTCGGCCGGAAGCCCGGCAACCGGCAACGCCTTCGATCTGCTCGCCGACCTGCTCGGCCGGACTGACGAAGCTGCGGGAGAGTTGGCGCGAATCGCTGACGAACGCGGCAGCGCCGGCCAACAGTGCGAGCGCAGTTACGGCGCGTTGATCGGCGACAAGCAATTCAAACAGCCGCGATAACGCGGCACCGAGACCGGGCGGTCTCGAGAGAAACAGGGCGACCGAGCGGCGTGCAGCAACACGCTCCCCGGTCGCCTTTCCACTGTCTGAGCCAGTGAATCAGCCAAGGCCCTGCTTACCTACGTAGGCCGGCCGGATTCTACACCAAGTTTAAAAACGGCTTTCACAATGGCAAATCCCATCATTCCTTGGATCGGCGGTAAGCGCCGTCTCGCAGATCACATCATCCCGCGTTTCCCGTCGCATGACTGCTACGTGGAAGTGTTCGCAGGCGGCGCAGCGCTGTACTTTCTCCGGCCGCCGGCCAAGGTCGAGGTCATCAACGATGTGAACGGCGAGCTGATCAACCTGTACCGCGTTGTGCAGCACCATCTGGAAGAGTTCGTGCGGCAGTTCAAATGGGCGCTGAGCAGCCGGCAGGTGTTCGAATGGCTAAAGCAAACGGTCCCGGAAACCCTCACGGATATTCAGCGTGCGGCCCGGTTCTACTACCTGCAGAAAAGTTGCTTTGGGGCAAAGCTGGAAGGGCAGACGTTCGGCACGGCGACCACAACCCCGCCGGGCCTGAACCTGTTGCGCATCGAGGAGGAACTGTCTGCGGCACACCTACGTTTGGCGAACACGTTCGTGGAGCGTCTGGATTGGGCGGCTTGTATCGATCGATACGACCGGCCGCATACGCTGTTCTACTTGGACCCGCCGTATTACGAGACGGAAGGGTATGGCGTGGCGTTTCCGTTCTCGGAGTACGAGAAGATGGCGCAGCGTCTGCGGTCGATCAAGGGGCACGCGATCGTGAGCCTCAACGACCATCCCGACATTCGGCGCGTGTTCGACGGATTTCATATCGAGACCGTGCCGATTCAATACACGGTCGGTGGTGGGAGGGGCGTCGAGCGAAACGAGCTGATTATCTTCAGTTGGGATGACGCGGCGCAGCCGGTCGGACTGTTTTGAAGACGGATAGTGGGTGGGGCGATCGCCCCCACCTGACTTAGATACTCGCGTAGGTTGGGAGAAGATCCTGATCGACGAGGCGGATCTCGATGCGATTGGCAACCTCGACGTGCTCGGGATTGTCAATCGAGAACGGGGCATCGGTCACGCTGACGATGATTGTACCGGTCTGGTTTTTGCCGGCTTCGGGAACAGGGATCAGGGCGCGTGCCTCGGGGACCTGCTGTTGTGTGATGACCTTCGGCAGATAAAGCATCGCGCCGACACCCGGCTTGTCATCGAACACCTGCTTTTCGAAATAACCTCTTGGCGAAGCCTCTACGACCAACGGATGGAACGTAGCGACGATCGTCTGAATCGAGTCAGCGAGATCGTCCACGGATTGATAGCAGCGCGGTGCGTCAATGTCGATCGTGACCCGATCGGGCAGCACCTTCAAGTCTGATACGTGGCATGAAATCGCAGCTCCTTCATTGTCGCTTGTGGCGACGTTCCAGATTGCGGCGTGCGATGCGCCGCGCTTCTTGGTACTTCCGCGTTCCGTCAGAACTGCGAGCGCTGCCGTCGACGGTGCTTCGGATTCGTCGAACGCCGGGTAGAGGCTCGCTTCTTCCAGCGAATCGCCAGTCAGTCGCCAGTTTGCATGAGCCATCAATGGCTCTTTTGCCGACAGTGCCGCGACGAGCCGCGATTCTCTAACCAGCATTTCCCGAAAATCCTGGGACGAGAGGGAAGCGTCCCGAAACATCGCATTGATTTCCATGATCGGTCACGGTTGATAGACGGATTGCACACCCATGCGAGCCAACAGCGGGGCCATTTTCCTGTGGGTGAGCGGGGTCTGAAAATACCACGTCAGGCGTGCAGGCGGATTTGCCCGTACGACGGAGCCTTGGTCGATGATCTGGTCCTCCATAGTCCGAAAGCCATCGAACCATTTATCGGCCTTCGGAATAGATCCGTCGAGAAACTGATCGTAATTCCCCTTTGCCTCCTGCAGCATACATGCGGCGGGTTGGAAGCCATCAAAGAACGTGCCAAGCCATTCCCATTCATCGCTCCAGCGGCACTCTTCAATATCGAACGGGAAGCCGGTGATGCGGGCCTGATAGCGATAGGCGTTCCAATTCACACCATGATTGCGACGCATCGAGGCGCCAGCTTCGGGCGGACACTTCTTGCAGCTCTCACCCGTACGCGGAATCGCCCGGACGTCCGGCTTCGCCTTGCTTTCATCCTTTGGTGTATCACCCGACAGGCTCCCCGTTCCCGCGACTGCCGCCCCACCCAATAAGGCGACGCCAGCGCGCGCCAAGACTGGTCCGAGTTCCACTATCGCCGCCTCGATCGCCGGCACCACCAATCCCGCCATGCTCAGCCCCTCCGTTGTCGTTCTGATGTTCGATGCGCCATTTGATGACGCGTAGGTAATCGTGAAAGCGTTCGTCGGCCGAGCGTCCGGGGCGCGTAATCCATGCGCGTGTCGCCGGTTTCTCGTAAAACTTTGGCGCGTATGCCTCGATCCGGAGAAACGCGGCGACATTCTCATCGGACTGGATGCCGAGTCGTCGAGCAGCGATGTACGCGTTCCAGAGGCGCGTGGGTAGCGTGTCGTCGTCGGCCAGCTTCGGATCCGCTTTGACGAGATCCTGCCGTGTGCGTTCGACGTATCCACGTGCGTCGATCTCGGCAAGGCCGGCGACCTGTTCGCTTGTCAGCTCAAGCATGCGGGTGCACTCCCTTCAGTTTTCCATTCACTTCAACGAGCCAGTTAAATGTCGGGACGAAGAACTGCATGCGCTGCGTGAATTCCATCAGCGATGCCACGTCGGCCATGATGCGGGCGTCGTAGAAGCGGAAAAGGGCTGTACGGCCATCCGGCAAGCGCACGTCAAGTCGACGGCGCAGATCGTCGGCCAATGACTCGATTGGATAGGCGCTGATCAGCCACGACACGCCTGTCGGGCCACCGGCCATCGCGGCGAGCGAACGTCGCACGTTGCCGCCCGCACGCTCGTAGTCGAGCAGCCACGGGCCTGCATCGGCGAGCGATGCGTCCGGTGTGCCATCGAACAGCGCCACGGCCGCTTGCGATCGCTGAGGCGGGGACCCGCCGGCCGCATCTGCGAACAGGAGACCATCGACCAGCGCGTACAAGTGCACCTGCATGGTCAACTGCTGTTGCCGCGTGAAGTAGAACGCTTCGATCGAATTGCCGGTCATGGTTCTACCCGCGCGCGATCATCGTGGCAGCATTTTCGGCCGCGGACTTCAGGCATTCGAGGCAAAGCGTGGGCGAAGGGGCCAGCGCTGCTGCAGCGTTGGCGACTGCACCGCCCGTCGTCGCTTCGCCGGCTCCGACGTCGTCGAGTGTCGCGGACGATTGCGAGGCGATCAGCGTTGCCCCGCAAGCGGTCTTCATGCCTTCGATGGCCGTTTCCCGGCCGGCGATTTGATGCGGGTAGCGCCGCCCTGTCGCGGGCAGGATCGGGAAGACGCCTTTGCATTGTGGGCAAAGTACCTTGTGTCCGACGCCGGCGATGGGTTTCCCGTCAATGGTGGCGGTCGCGGTGCCCTCCAGCACGCGACCGCCGTGCGTCGTCGTGTCGCCGACGCAGATCATGGCTCGGGCCATATGCTCTCTCGTAGATGTGGTTTTCGTATGAATTTACCATTTCCGGAAGAGTAGTCAGCCGCTGGCCGTCTCGCAGTCGGTCAACGATTGTCAATCGAGTGGGGCAGCATTGGCGTCAGAGCATCCCGGCCCGACCCTTCTCGGCACGCATCAGATGCCGCGGGCGCTGAACTTCGCCCTGTCCGAAGCCAAGCGCTCCACGATCGAGGACGTTCTTTTCGACGTGATCGAACCACGCTTAAATGCAGTTACCCAGTCGTAAACCATCTATCAATGCCTCACGCTGCGGACCATACTTCCGTACATCGTGACCCAACGGGAGAGAGCAATGTCGACGGTAACCATGCAGGCTATAGTCGGCGAAAAAATCGTTCAAATTGTCCTACTGGTCGAGGACGCGACAGCCAAGATTTACATCGTCAACAACGACGGAAGCTCGCATCAGCCGCGAACGATGAGTGTTCAGGAATACCTCGATTCTGGCATGTCGAGCGAAGAAACGGTTCGGCATATTCTTGAGGTAGTTAGAGCGTCCATCGAACAAGTGGAGCGATCGCGGGGTCATTGAATGTGACGCAGGATCGCGGCCGGGGGCGCCCAGACTACTAGCCAGCTGTTGACTTGGCCTTAGCTCATCCTCGCGCGCCTCATTTCCTCGCGCAGCAGATGCATCAGCCGATGCAACTGCCCCTGCGCCCCGGCTAGATCACCCTTGTTCGCGACGTTCTTGTCGGTGTACGCGTACCACGCCTCGATGCGCTCGAGCGATTTTCGTAGGGCGCGGATCTCCAGAATCAACCATCGGACTTGAAGGTCGGTGTACTCGCGCCACAGCGCGCGAAGTTCGTCCTCGGTTGGCGCGTCGAATTCCGGTACCACTGGCCGCAACTTGAATCGCGGATCCGTGAGCGGAACGCGGTTGCGGTCGATCCTGGTCGACTCGATCGGCGCGCATGTGCCAAGGAACGCCGACCTCGGATCCTTGTCGACCCACGACTCAAATTCGCGTTTCGTGAGCTCGATCGGTGTCCTCAGGCGCGCCTTGTCGCCTTGGAATCCGTACTCCCAGATGTAGGCCCACTGTGGCTTGATCACGGCTGAGACACTGTATAAAAACACAGTGTATCGCGCGGTAAGATGGTTTGGTCAAGCACGGAAAGCGGGGACAGCGGATGTGCACCAACTACGTGGCTCCCGGCGAGGATCCGGGATTGAGCGAACTGAAGATCGACAGCTTCAGAGACCTGTATCGCTGGACCCCGTGGAAGCCGGAGATCTACCAAGACTATGACGCGCCTATCGTCGCGAGCATTGACGGACAATTCAGACCGCTGATTGCGGGATTTGGGTTCTGGCCCCGGCAACTGCAGAAAGCGAACATCGAGAAGGCGAAAGAGCAGGGGCGGAAGCCGCCTCCGATGCGTAGCACGATGAATGTGCGCGACGACAATCTTGGCAAATCGGCCCTCTACGGCCCTGCATGGCGATCAGGTAGCCGCTGTCTGATTCCAGCGCAGTATGTGATCGAGCCGTCGTACCCGGACGCGCGGCAGGCAGGCGACGGAAGGTTGGTCCTCGGCCCGTGCGTGTGGCAAAAGGTCGGCGTGGCCGGCCGTCCGACGATGTGCGTGGCCGGTATCTGGCGGACGTTGAAGGGCCCGGGCGGGACCGTGCGTCATGCAATGTCGATGATTACGGTTAATGCAGACGACCATCCGATCATGTCGCGCATGCATAAGCCGGGCGAGGAGAAGCGCTCAGTCGTGATCCTGCGCCCGGACGACTGGGAGGAATGGCTGACAACGTCGAACGTCGAGGCAGCGCGAGCGATGCTGCAACTCTACCCGGCTGACGAGATGGTTGTAGAGGCAAAGTAGGTTTGCTGCTCGCCAAGCCTACCCGAGGAGACCAGCGCCCCGCACCGGATCGCTGAAGTTCGCCGTTCGGCCAGTTGCCGGAGACTACGACTGGCGGCTGCCGGCCAAAAAGCGACGCTCGCCCCGGGCATGAATCCGACATCCGAGTGTCAGCTCCTAGTCAACTATGGACGTTCCATGCCGTCACAATTCAGACGCGCGAGCGTCACATGTCCGGTTAAGATAGGTCATTCATAGAGCTGTGAACGAGCCATTACGATGTTTGGCGATTAAATACCGAGAGCTTTGACTACGACGCGCTGTGGCGGCGACCCAGACGAAAGGAATTAATATCATGGTTGACGATAGGGCGAGAGGATTGTGGAGGTTTTGTGAGGTGATCGCCCTAACAATATCGGTAACATCATTTTTCTCTGCAATATTTCTGTCTATCTATTTTGTTAACACGCGGCCGCGCGCACCCGTACCGTCTGCCGGCAGGATTTACTATCACGATGTTCATGGACAGATTGCTTATCTAAGCGGAATTGAATATCGATCTATGGAGGCCTTGTTTTGGCTTGCCCTATTTGGTTTTATCGTTTTCGCGTTTGTCGAGCAATACAAGCATCCATTCCGGTAAGATTCAAGTGAGTAGCTGCTTCAACGAGGCACGTCCTCGTATGTCGGCTCGGGCCGAGAAGCCGCTGCTCTCCGGTGTCGACGGACGTCCGTTTGACTTCGGAAGTGGTCGTTCGTGTCGCGAGGGCCTGACAGGCTGCTCAGGGTCGTTAGCGGACGATCCTCAAAAAAGGGCGAGAGCCACGTCAGATAAGGCGCAGGTACTGCTGCATGATCAGGCAGTGCAAGTTGCTTTGCAACCAGGTGGCGAAATCGGGGGCCCGGAAGCACAAAAGCCCGCTGAGAGCGGGCTTTTCACGTGCTACAAATTTGCTACAGCAAGGGATGGGAGCCTTGCTGGACAAGCCTCGCGCCTGTCATTCCATCCCCTGAACTACGGGATGGTAACTGCCTCTGCAGTACAGAATTCGAAAGAAAGCTGACGGTTCGGCAAAGCAGCTTTGAGGCAGCGGCGTACCTGACGGGCCGAAAGTGGCCAACTGCGGACATCCGAAACAGCAACGAACATCGTCAGCAATCTACGATCGTTTCCATTTCGATCAGAAACTACAACTCGATATACTTCCGGAGGTGCATTCCACCATGGACGGAGGATATGGCGAACAAGAGTCAGATGACCATCAGCCGATACACGGCGATACTGGCTGAATACGACCTGATTCTGGACGAAGCCTGCGGCTTTTCCAGACGTCTGACTGGGCGAAAGGTCGTCGAAGAGCATCTGATACATGCCGAAGTCATCTTCACAAAGATGGTCTGCCATGCAATAAGCCTGCGACGTATCTCGCCGACGCTTCAAAACAGTTCGAATCCTGAGCTATGGGATATCGGTGCCGCATGCGCGATCGCTCGTACACTGGTCGAGTCATTCGGTGCGCTCGCGTATATCGCATTGCAACCTGTGACTGATCGCGAACGTGAAATGCGAATTCTGCTATGGGAGCTTCATGACAAGGAACATCGGTTGACCATGTTGGATGGTATCGGCGCGGCAGGTCCGGACATTGATCAACTCCGGGATGACGCAAAAATGCTACGTGACGCTGCGATGGTCCATCCATTCTACGGAAAACTATCAAAAAAAGTTCAGCAGAAAATAACTGCTGGTGAAGCTCCCGCGTACATCCGCATCCAAAGCGATCGCAATCAGTCGAGCGGGATCAATCACGATTACTACCTTAGCGTGATCATGCAGTTGTCTCAGTACGTGCATACGCTGCCGTTCGCGTTGAGCCAATTGCGACTAACTCACGCCGGCGATCCCGGCGCATTGCAGATAATGTCGCTACCGCTCCAGTACAGTATGCCCTTCATGGCAAAGGCGATCGAAGGCATGGGCCAGCTCTGGCCAGAGCTGCGCATGAAATTGCCTGAGGACACACAGCGCAAAATTGACCTATGGATTCTGCTAGCTGCCGACGGGGTGAAAGGCGCAGGAAAGTAGAGAAGACAAGGAGAAACAGGTGTCATCCGTCAAGTTTCTGGACAAACTCGCATTCATCGTGTCTGTCTCTAGCGGCACCGTTGCAGCAGTTGCGGGCGGCTATTCCTGGACACGGACTGCCATAGCGGCAGGCTGTATCGCTGCGGTAACGCCGATTATCAACAGATGGACGAGCGGTCAGCTAGCCTTCGCGCCGCGCATGCTTTCAACTAGACAAGCCGCGGCGCTGCAAACTGAGCTTCGCAAGGGCCCAAGCTTTTCGCTATGGCTCAACCACAACCGCCACGAAGATGAACCGGCGGCATTTCACGCACAACTATACGACGCCATGACGGCTGCGGGTCTGGACGTGAAGTGGTTCGGCGGATTGACGAACTCCACTACTGGAATCGAGGTCGGTGGCCCGGACATTCCGGAAAAGGTGCGGATTATGAACGCCTTGAAGTCCGCCAAGATCAAGTTCACCAACGTCCAGTACACCGATGCGCCTGCGAGCGAGCATAGTCCATTGAACACGGTCGGCGTTTCGATATCCATCGGCAAGCGTTTTTGATCCGATGCCATCTTTGGAGCTGGGGCGATCGGCAGAGCGGTCAATTTGGATGGTCAATTGGCGCAAAATATTGATTTTGTGCGTAAAGTGACGGCCTGCAAAGCCGTTTAGGCCGGTTCGACTCCGGCTCGCGCCTCCAAGTAAGAAAAGAAAAAGCCCTGAGAAATCAGGGCTTTTTCTTTTTCCGGCGCCGTTTTCATCCTTGGGAAAGCCGCCTGGGGTAGTGGGGCGGGGTTTGTCATCAGTCGGACACAAAGTTGCTTTTTGCTGTTCGGGTTCTGGTCGGGTACGCGCCGAGTGTTCAAATGTACCCGTCCGATTTAGTATGCGGAAACCACGCGCCGAACGACGGGCGCGGCTCATTTTGCGCTGAGGACACCATGCATCGTCGTACGGCGGCCCCCTACGTCATCGTGGCGGTTGGCATCGTGATCGCGTGCGCACTGATGGGCCTGTGCGTGCTGCAGCTATTTCAGAGCCGGAACGACGCACTGGAGCGCGCAAGCGAAACCTCGCGCAATCTCGGCCTGATCGCCGAGCGCGACATCGAGCGCAACTTCGAACTCTACGACCTGTCGTTGCAGGCGGTGATTCAGGGTCTGCAACGGCCTGATGTGATGTCGGCAGCGCCGGCGCTGCGGCGCGGCGTGCTGTTCGATCATGCGATGAGTGCCCCCTTCATTGGTTCGCAACTGGTACTCGACGCGAACGGCGATATCGTTCTCGATTCGGCCAACGACGTGCCCCGCAAGGGCAATTTCGCCGATCGCAAATACTTCACCGTGCATCGCGACAATCCCGACGTTGGCCTCTATGTGAGCGATCCGTTCGTGTCGCGCCTGCGCGCTGGCATGCTCTGCATTGTGCTGTCTCGGCGCATCTCGAACCCGGACGGATCGTTCGGCGGCGTCGCGCTGATTGCGATCAATCTCGAGTACTTCCACCACCTGTTTGCGGGCCTGTCGCTGGGGCAGCACGGTTCGATGTCGCTGATCGGCAAGGACGGCATCATGGTGATGCGTCAACCGTACAACGTCAGCATCGTCGGTCGCGATATCAGCAAGGCTACGACCTTTCGACGATTTCAGCGTGCGTCGGAGGGCGTATTCTCGGAAACGGCTTCAATCGACGGTGTACGTCGCCTCTACTATTTCAAGCACCTGCCGAAGTTGCCGCTGATCATCATGGTTGCAGAAGGCGAGCAGGACGTTTATGCCGCGTGGCGGCACCGCGCAGTGACGATCGGCGCACTGGTGGCGACGTTCGGCGTCGCGTTCATCGCGCTGTCATTCCTGCTCAGCGGGCAACTGCGCCGCCGGATGCGGGCCGAATCCGAGCTGGTGCTGCTGGCGCGTACCGACGGGCTCACCGGCTTGAACAATCGACGCAGTTTCGGGGAAGTTCTGGACCGGGAATGGCGTCGCGCGAGGCGCACGCATTCCGTCTTCTCGCTGCTGTTCGTCGACGTCGATCGCTTCAAGGCTTACAACGACACCTACGGGCATCAGGCCGGGGACGACGCGCTGGCGGCGGTCGCCCGCTGCATCGGCGAAAACATCCGCCGGCCGGTCGATACCGCGGCGCGCTACGGCGGGGAGGAATTCGTCGTGCTGCTTCCCGATACGCCGCCGGCCGGCGCCGCACAGATCGCCGAGCGGATTCGCGCGGCAATCGACGAACTGGCACTCGAACATGCCGGCAGCGAGTATGGGCGCGTCACGGCCAGTATTGGGCTGGCCAGCTGGACGCCGGAACAGGACAATGAGCCCGACGCGGTAATCAAGGCGGCCGACGAGGCGCTGTACTATGCGAAAACGATCGGCCGGAACCGGGTTGCCGCGTTGCAGCCGTTGGAGTGACGGGGATGCCTGTTTGCCGCTCCACAAACGCGAAAGCCCGCTGAAGGCGGGCTTTTTTGCGTGCTGCAAATTTGCTACGGCAAGGGGCGGGAGTCTTGCAGGATAAGGCTCGCGCTTACCACGCCTGCAAACTGACCATCTGTGGATCCAGTTGGCAATCGACGCGCATTGACCAGGGCATGGCCTTGGTGTCCGTGATGGACACATCATGCCGAATTTCTCTACTTCCGGACCGGACTATTTCTTGCCTCAGGGGCGGGGACAATGGCCGCGCAAGGTTTCGTATCCGCGCGCCATCCGATAAGGCACGCAGGTGCTGCTTCATCCTCGGCGTGACGTCTGCAGGTTATCGTCGGGGCCCTTTCATGGCTTCCGACTCCATGGCCGCGTTCCACTCCTCATTCGCCTCGATGGGATCCATCGCATCGTCAATCGATGCCTCTGCACGTTCGGCGGCGGCTCGAGCTTCGTCTGCCGGGGATGCGACATCGTCGTCCCCGTCCTCGTCCCCGTCACCCGGGGGATGCAGCATGTCCTCGAGCATCGCGCTCAACTCCGGCGTGTCCCAGGGCAGCCCGCGCCGAGTTCGATCGGTTATGTAGTGCTTCACTTCCGCGTCCTGCTCCACCGTAAGCGGCAGGCCTCGGAAAGTGCTTTGAGGGCCAGCGTCAATCATCACATTCTCCTGCTGCGATTGAATTTTCAGTGTACTCGCCAATTGCGGACGCGCGAACCGTGATCGCGAGGCTTTCGCGCCGGGTCGAACGTGTCGCCCGCCAAGAAAGAAAAAACCCCGCTTCGGCGGGGTTTTTCCTTTTCCAGCACGTCATTCACGCATCTATTCCGCCGGATACGTCAACGTCACCAGCTCGCACTTCGACGTACTTTTGCCGTCGTAGTCGTAAATCACCAGCAGATGCTGGCCCTTGCTGTTCAAGATCGGCAGCGTGATCGCCCGGCGATTCGGATTGTTGCCACCGGCCGGCTCGTCTGCACTCTGCTTGCGGATTTCGGACTCGAGATCCGACGGCGTGTTGATGCCGTTCTCCGGGCCGCGGCTGCGCACCCGGCTGTAGAAGTGAAAACCGTTGTCGGTCCAGCCGCGCGGCAGCATGTTGCGCCACTGGTTGTTGGTGACTTCCTTCCACAGCAGATCGGTGTTGCCGGTCAATACGAGCGGCGTCGGACACGCGCCGGCCGCGAACGCTTGTCCGCAAAAAAGCGGAAGGGCGGCAAGCGAGCACGCCACGCAGCGGAGCGCGCGTCGCGCGAGGCCGGCGTCGTGTCGCGAATCGGGATGGTACGGCAGGGCATGGGGCGTTTTCATACGGCATCCTCCGAGTGATGGATCGGTATGCGACCGCGCTGCGGCCGCTGGGGAATACCGTATCGCTGCCGTTCTCGCGCAAGAATGCGGCGAACGTCACGCTCGTCGTCACGGGACGAAGGTGCGGGGCCCGGGACGCGTAAGCCTGGAGGCGTGGCGACAACGCTGGCTTGATCGCGTTGGTGCTGCAAGGGCGGTGGTCGTCGTGGCGGGGGCGTCTGCATCGCCCGCGTCAGCGGGAGATTGCCGAACGCTCACCGATGCCGATCAGCCATCCACCGGCTGCGCGGGGGTGTCGAGCGTCAACTGATAGAACGCCGCATCGAGCCAGCGGCCGAACTTGAAGCCCGCTTCGGTGATCGTGCCCGAATGCACGAAGCCGAGGCGCGTATGCAGCGCGACGCTGCCGCCGTTGGTGGCGTCGATGCAACCGACCAGCACGTGCACGTCGGCTTCGCGTGCACGCCGGATCAATTCGCGCAGCAGCAGCTCCCCGAGCCCGCGGCCGCGATGGTCGCGGTGCACGTAGACGCTGTGTTCGACCGTGTACTTGAACGCCGGAAACGCGCGGAACGTGCCCCAACTCGCGAAGCCGACCAGCGTGCCCGATTCATCGACCGCGCCGACGACCGGAAAACCGTTGGCGCGCTTCGTCGCGAACCACGCGACCATCGCTTCGGGCGGGCGCGGCCGGTAGTCGTACAGCGCGGTCGAGTTCACGATCGCGTCGTTCAGAATCTCGAGGATGGCCGCGGCATGCTCGGCCTCGCTGCAATCGATCAGGCGCACGTCGTCACGCTGTTTCGGGGAATTCATACGGGCTCCTGCGCTTGGCGGCTTTGAACGGATGACACACTCCGCGCGCCGGCGGCGGCGGGAACATCGCAGATCGCGACGACATAGCGCGCGGCCTGCGACGACGGGTTGCTGAAAATCAGCGGCTGATCGAGACGCATGGCCAGACAGTCGCCGGCGTGAAGTTCGTGAAGCTGGTTGCCCAGCGTGACGTCGACGCGCCCATCGACGACCCACACCTGTTGATGCAGTGCGCTTTCGCGCCCGCCGGAGTCGTACGCGACGCGCGCGCCGGGCGGGAAATCGACCTCGACGAGCTGGATCGGCGACGGCCAGCCGGGCGGCGACAGATTGCGCCGCACGTAACCGGACGCCGGATCGCGCCATTCCGCCTGCTGCGCGCGCCGCACCAGCGGCTGCGCCGGGGCGTCGTCGCGATCGCCGCCGAACAGCCCGGCCAGCGACACACCGAGACCCGCCGCGAGCTTGTCGAGCACGACGGCCGTCGGGCTCGCCGACGCGCGCTCGATGAGCGAGATCATCGAGCGGCTGACGCCCGAACGCGCGGCGAGCGCATCGAGCGTGTAGCCTCGTAGCGTGCGCAAGTCGCGCACGCGCCGGGCGATGCGTTCGTTGATGCCGGTGTCGTCGACGGGCGGGCGGGTGAATTCCTGCATGATGGATTTATTGTCCAGCAAGCTGGAATTCGATGTCAACGGGGTTTCGGCGGAGTCGGAACGCTTGCCCGTGGGCCGGCCCGAGCGTAATATACGAAACGACTACACTTCGTTTAATTAGGGTTATATGGGAATCATCAAGATATCCGAGCACATGCATGAACGGCTGCGCTCGACCAGTACCGCGCTCAGCCGTTCGATCAATGCGCAGGCGGAACACTGGCTGCGCGTCGGGATGCTGTCGGAACTCAATCCGTCGCTGTCCTACGGCGATATCTGCCGAATGCTGATCGAGATCGAAGCGCGCGGCGGCGATGCGGGGCCGACCGAGTCGGTGGCGCGCGACATCGAGCAGGTGGCGTAATGGCGAAGCGAGAAATCCCGATCCGCGGCGCCGCGGAAATCGACAAGTCGCGCGAGGCCGCGAAGCTCGCGTCCCGCGTGCTGACGATGATCACCGAGCACGTGAAGCCGGGCGTCACCACGGACGAACTGGACGCCCGCTGCCGCGAATACATCGTCGACGAACTCGGCGCGATCCCGGCGAACATCGGCTATCACGGTTATCCGAAAACCCTGTGTACGTCGGTCAACCATGTGGTCTGTCACGGTATTCCATCGTCGCGGCCGATGCGCGACGGCGACATCGTGAATCTCGACATCGCGGTGATCAAGGACGGCTGGTTCGGCGACACGAGCCGCATGTACTTCGTCGGCGAGCCGGGTGAACTGGCGCGGCGCCTCGTCGCGACGACCTACGAGGCGATGCATGCGGGCATCCGCGCGGTGCGTCCGGGCGCGACGCTCGGCGACGTCGGCTATGCGATCCAGCAGGTCGCGCATCGTGAAGGGTTCAGCGTGGTTCGCGAGTACTGCGGGCACGGGATCGGCGACGTGTACCACGACGAGCCGCAGGTGCTGCACTACGGCCGCCCGGGCACCGGCGTGCCGCTGCGGCCGGGGATGATCTTCACGATCGAGCCGATGCTGAATGCGGGCAAGCGCGATACGCGCGTGCTGGCGGACGGCTGGACGGTCGTCACGACGGACCATTCGCTGTCCGCGCAATGGGAGCATATGGTCGTGGTGACGGAGCAGGGCGTCGAGATCCTGTCGGACGACGTGAAGCCGCAGGCGTTCGCGGCGCTCTCCGGCACGCACGCGGCCTGACGCGCGGCAGCCCGCACTTAAAGGCGCAATCGAAACGGGCCCCGTCGTGGGGCCCGTGTCATTCATTGGCAGTCGCGCGGGACGGTCAGCAAGGCCATCGTTTCGACCGCCGCGACCGGCAGCGTCACGCTGCGAACGCCGCTTAACCGCGCGTCTTCTGCCACGCATGTTCAACGAACACGCGGCACAGCGCTTCCATCCCGTTGCGGTCCTCGTCGTCGAAACGTGCGGCAACGGGGCTGTCGACGTCCCACACGCCGATCAGCGTGCCGTCGGCGGCCACCAGCGGCACGACGATTTCCGATTCCGACGCGGCATCGCAGGCGATATGGCCCGGGAATTCATGCACGTCGCGCACGACCTGCGTCTCGCGGGTCTGCGCGGCCGTGCCGCATACACCCTTGCCGAGCGCGATCCGCACGCACGCGGGCTTGCCCTGGAACGGGCCGACCACGAGTTCTGACCCGTCGAAGAAATAGAAGCCGGCCCAGTTCAGGCGGTCGAGCGAGTGATAGACGAGCGCGGAGAAGTTCGCGGCGTTCGCGGTCAGGTCGCGTTCCGATTCGACGAGCGCGCGTGCCTGCTCGACGAGCGTCGCATAGAGTTCGGCCTTGGAGGCGTGAGGATCGTTGGACAGCGTGAACATGGCTGAAATGCGATAAGGGTGGTGAACGGCTGGGTTGTGAAAAGCGCGATGCGCGTCCCGCAGTCTACGGCACGCGCGGCCCGTCTGCAGCGTCCGGTTCGGGAGCGCGATGCCGAATGCGCCACGCACGGGCACGCGAGCCCGCTCAATCCGGTGCGAGTTCGGCGAACCGTTCGGTCAGGAAGTCGAGCAATGCGCGCACCGCGGGCAACAGCCCGCGCCGCGACGCGAACACCGCGTGCACGATCTCGCGCCGCGGCGCCCAGTTCGGCAGCACGGTCACCAGTTCGCCGCGCTCGACTTCATCGCGCACCATCATCGTCGGCAGCTGCACGACGCCGACACCCGCGACGGCCGCCGCGCGCAGCGCGAGCATGCCGCCCGTCACGAGGCGCGGCTGGTGGTGGATTTCCGCCTGCGCGCCGTCGGGGCCGCGCAGCCGCCAGACGTGCGCGGCCTGCGGCACGCCGTGATCGAGGCTCGGCAGGCGGGTCAGATCGGCGGGGACGGCCGGCGTGCCGAGCTCGCGCAGCAACGCGGGGCTCGCGACGAGGCACTGGCCGCGCTCGGCCAGCACGCGCAGCGCGAGATCGCTGTCCTCGAGCGGCGGCGGGCGCACTCGGATCGCGACGTCGATCCCTTCGCCGACCACGTCGACGCGCCGGTTGGTCGCCTCCAGGTGAATCTCGACGCGCGGGCACGCGGCCATGAACGCGGCGATCATCGTGCCGACCAGCGAATCGAGCAGTACGACCGGGCAGCTCACGCGCACGATGCCGCGCGGCTCCTCGTGCAACAGCGCGATCGCTTCGTCGGCGGCGTCGGCTTCGACGAGCATCGCGCGACAGTGCGCGTAGTAGGTCTGGCCGACGTCGGTGACCGTGAAACGGCGCGTCGAGCGCTGGATCAGCCGCATCCCGAGCCGCGCCTCGAGCAGCGCGATGCGGCGGCTCAGCTTCGATTTCGGCAGGTTGAGCGCGCGCCCGGCCGGCGCGAAGCCGCCGTGCTCGACTACCTGCACGAAGTAATAGAGATCGTTCAGATCCCGTTCTTGATCGTTCATCAAATAGAACGCTGAGTGCGATTTTCGCAGTCTACCGGATCGATCGTTCCATCTCTATATTCGTACCCAGGATGCGAAGCACGTGTTTCGCCGCAATTCGGAGAAGGCAAATGAAGAAGATCCAGGGTGTTTACAGCGCGCCGCGTGGCCATTGGGTCGGCGACGGTTTCCCGGTGCGTTCGATGTTCAGCTATCAGTCGCACGGGGCGCACCTCAGCCCGTTCCTGCTGCTCGACTACGCGGGCCCCGCGAACTTCGAGCCGGCTTCGGCCCCGCGCGGGGTGGGTCAGCATCCGCATCGCGGGTTCGAAACCGTGACGATCGTCTATGACGGCGAAGTCGCTCACCGCGACTCGACCGGCGCGGGCGGCGTGATCGGCCCGGGCGACGTGCAGTGGATGACGGCCGCGAGCGGGATCCTCCACGAGGAATTCCACTCGGATGCGTTCACGAAGCGCGGCGGTCCGCTCGAGATGGTGCAGCTGTGGGTGAACCTGCCCGCCGCCGACAAGATGGGCACGCCCGGCTACCAGACGCTGCTGAACGCGGACATCCCGGTGGTCGAGCTGCCGGACGGTGCGGGGCGTGCGCGGATCATCGCGGGCGAATTCGACGGACGGCGCGGCCCGGCCCGCACGCACACGCCGATCGACGTGTGGGACGTGCGGCTCGCAGCCGGCGGCCGCGCGCGGTTCCCGATCGCCGAAGGGCGGACGCTCGCGGTGGTGGTGCTCGACGGTACGCTGCTGGTGAACGGCGAGACGGTCGCCCGCGAAGCGCAGTTCGTGCAACTGAGCCGCGACGGCCGCGACGTCGAGATCGAAGCGAACGGCGACGCCAAGCTGTTGATTTTGAGCGGCGAACCGATCGATGAGCCGGTCGTTGGTTACGGGCCGTTCGTGATGAACTCGCAAGAGGAAATCCGGACCGCGATCGACGATTTCAACAACGGCCGCTTCGGCCAGATGCCGGCATGACGGACAGGCCCCGCGCACATTGCGGGGCCTTTTTTCGTGCGCGGAAGGGCGCGTGCGTGCTGCGTGTGCTTCGAGGCATAATCGACGGTTGCCGCGCGCCGGCCGGCGCGCCCCGAATCAGGACGACCATGACCGCTTCCGCACCTGCCGCCTCCGCGCGCGCCGACGATCTCGACTGGCGCTGGAAATCCTTCGACGCGCTGACCGCGCGTGAACTCTATGCGATCCTCGACGCGCGCAGCGCCGTGTTCGTCGTCGAGCAGAACTGCGTGTATCGCGACATCGACGATGCGGATCAGGCGGCGTGGCATCTGGCCGCGTACGATCCGGCGGGCCGCCTCGCCGGCTACCTGCGCGTGCTGTTGCCGGATGCGCAGAATACCGACGTGCGCATCGGCCGCGTGCTGACGACCGCGCCGTTTCGCGGCGCGGGCCTCGGCAACGCGCTGATCTCGCGCGCGCTCGAGCACATCCGCGCGCAGTGGCCGGATACGCAGGTGAGCCTGCATGCGCAGGCCCACCTGCAGCGTTTCTACGGGGCATTCGGCTTCACGCCGAACTCGGACGTGCACGACGAGGACGGCATCCCGCACGTGTGGATGACCAGCGCGCGCGGCTGACGCGCGGCGCGCCGTGCCGTCAGTGGGCGGCGCGCGTCACCGACGGGCGCTCCGCGCGCCGGGCGGCAGCGCGCTCGTCGAGCAATCGGCCGCGCGCGGACAGCCGCAGCCAGTGCCGCAGCGCGATCAGCGCGCCGATCACGCTCATCATCGAACCCGGAATCCACAGCAGCAAGCCGCCGATCTGCTGGTCACGCAGCGGGCTGAGCCACGTGAACGCGCGTCCGCAGATCGAGTAGATCGGATACAGCTCGTGCGGCGTGAAGAAGATCAGCGCGCCGAGCGCGATCTGCGGCGGGATCGCCGCGACGACGATCAGGATCCGGCGGCCCGGCGACAGCCGCGCGGGCGGCGCGGGACGCGGATCGACGACGAGCCACCAGAACAGCAGCCCGTCGATCACCATGCTCCAGTTCATCACGCGATACAGGCGCCAGTCGAGCATCGCGACGAAGTGGATCGGCGACAGCAGCCAGAAATAGATCAGCCCGACGAACAGCACGACCGCGACGACCGGATGGAACACCACGTCGAGCGTCGCGCGCACGGGCGCCCACGCGAGCGCGGGGCGCACGAAGCGCTGCCGCCAGCGAAACGGAATGCCTGCGCGGATCGCCGCGCCCGGGTACGCCAGTGCGATGAAGAACGGCCCGAGGTGATGCAGCACGAGGTGCTGCGCGCGGTGCAGGAAGAATTCATGCTCGAAGAAGTAGTCGAGCCGCGTATGCAGCGCGATGTAGAGCGCCGTCAGCCCGAACCAGAACGAGAACTGCCGCAGCGGCGACACCTTCGCCTTCTTCACGCCGCGCGCGAACAGCACGGCGGCCGTCAGCACCGCGATGACCACGGTCGGCGACGGTTCCCACGGATCGAGCCAGTACAGGACGTTCATCGCGCGCGCATCACTTCGCCTGGGCCGGCGATTTCACGGTGAACGGCGTGTCGACCGTTTCGCCGTTGGAGAACTTCAGGCGCAGGCGCACGGTGTCGCCGGGCTTGATCGCGTGCTTCGGTTCCTCGAGCATGAAGTGATAGCCGCCCGGCGCGATGTCGACCTTGCCGCGCGCGGGGATCGTCAGCTTGTCGACCATTTCCATCTTCTGCGTCGAGCCGTTCGATACGGTTTGGTGCAGCATCGCCATCCCGTAGTCGGGGCTGTCGACGTCGACGAGATCGACCGGCTTGTCGCCCGTATTGACGAGCGTCACGTAGCCGCCCGCGGGCAGCTGGTTCGGCAGCCAGCGCACCCACGCGTTCTGCGCGGTGATCGCGCCGGCGGCATAGGCGTGCGCGCCGGTGCACAGGGCGGCGAGGAGGGCGAACGTCTTGAGGGTCGTCTTCATGTCGGAGTTCGGGAGGGGGAGGCAGTGTCGATGATCCGGCGCACATCGGCGGCGATGGCGTCGGGCGAATCGCGGTCGGTCGCGAGCAAACGCGCGCGACCGTTCGCGTCGAAGATGTAGACGGCCGAGCTGTGCGTGACTTCGTAGCCGCCGGACGGATCGCGTTTTTCCATCTGGTACGCGACGCGATAGCGTTTCGCGAGCGATTCGATCTGGCCGTCGGTGCCGGTCAGCCCACGCGCGTGCGCGGCGTCGAACGCGGCGACGTACGACTGCATCGCCTGCGGCGTGTCGCGTGCGGGATCGACCGAGACGAACAGGATGCGCACGTCGTTCGCCTGCGGGCCGAGCTTCGCGAGCACTTCCATCAGCCGCGCCATCGTTTCGGGGCAGACGTCCGGACAGTGCGTATAGCCGAAATAGACGAGCGCGATGCGGCCGCGGAATGCGTTCGCGTCGACCGGATGCCCGTCGCCGCCGGTCAGCGTGAACGACAGGTCGGGCAGGTGGCCCGTGACGTTGGTCAGGTGCCAGTTCGGCTCGTCGTGCGTGCAGGCGGCGAGCGCGACGGCGGCGGTCAGCGCCGCGGCCGTGCGGACGAAGCGGGTGATGAGGTGGCGCCGGTGCGGCGCGGGACGGGCAGACGACATCCTGGGGCTCGATCGGACGGAACGGTCGTCGGCCGGCGCGGCGCCATGCGTCGCGCGGCCGGCGGTTGCCGACTGTAGCGCAATTCCCGCGCCCGCGTCCTTTCGAAACCCGCACGGCACGGGCGAGCGGGGCAATATGTCGCAGTTGGCGCGCACGGTGGCGCGAGGTCCGCCATGCGCCGGTTTCGCCCATCTCGGTACGCAGGCGCGGTAAGATGCGCACAATTCCATTCTCGCAGCGGCGGCCGGGCGTGTGCAGGCCGCTCCTCAGACCATCGAATCGATGCAATCCGTTCCGGCTTCCCTGTCCCTGACCGATACCGCGTTCTTTTTCGACTTCGACGGTACGCTCGTCGAACTGGCGCCGACGCCCGACAGCATTCACGTGCCGCCGTCGCTGCTGACGCTGCTCGATGAACTGCGGCGCCGCTCGCATGGCGCGCTCGCCGTCGTGTCGGGTCGCGGCATCGACAACCTCGACGCGTTCCTGAACATGCCGGACCTGCCGATCGCCGGCCTGCACGGCGCCGAGCGTCGCGACGCGAACGGCGACACGCAGCGCATCGGCTTCAACGACGACCGGCTGCTGCGCATCGAGCGCGAACTCGCGTCCGTCGTCGACCGTCATCCGGGCATGCTGCTCGAAATCAAGGGCGCGGCCGTCGCGCTGCACTACCGCAATGCGCCCGAGCGCGAGCCGGCCGCGCGCGAAGCGGCCGAGCGCCTCGTCGCCGAATATGCGGATGCGTATGTGCTGCAGCCGGGCAAGATGGTGTTCGAGATCAAGCCGAAGGGTGTCGACAAGGGGCGCGCGCTGGCTGCGTTCCTCGACGAGCCGCCGTTTGCGGGCCGCGTGCCGCTGTTCGCGGGCGACGACCTGACCGACGAGAAGGGCTTCGCGGTGGTCAACGCGCGGGGCGGTCTGTCGATCAAGGTCGGCGCGGGCGAGACGTCGGCCCGCATGCGGCTCGACTCGGTCGACGCGCTGCACGCGCAGATTGCCCGCTGGCTTGGCGCGGAGCAGCGGGGCGCATGAGTCGACTCATCATCGTTTCAAACCGCGTCGCCCCGATTTCGGAAGGCGAACCGGCGGCGGGTGGCCTCGCGATCGGTGTCTACGATGCGCTGAAGGAGACGGGCGGCATGTGGTTCGGCTGGAGCGGCGAGGTGGTCGCATCCGGTGCGCCGCAGATCCGCATCGAGGAGCGCGGCCCCGTGACGTTCGCGACCGTCGGGCTGTCGCGCCGCGATTACGACCAGTACTACCGCGGTTTCTCGAACGCGACGCTGTGGCCCGCGTTCCATTACCGCGCGGACCTGATCCAGTACGACCGCCACGAGTTCGACGGCTACCGCCGCGTGAACGTGTGGCTCGCGCAGCAGCTCGTGCCGCTGCTGCAGGACGACGACGTGATCTGGGTGCACGACTATCACCTGATCCCGTTCGCGCGTGCGCTGCGTGAGGCCGGCGTGAAGAACCGCATCGGCTTTTTCCTGCACATTCCGTTTCCGGCCGCGCAGGTGCTCGTCAACGTGCCGCCGCATCGCGAGCTCGTCGAGTCGCTGTGCGCGTTCGATTTGCTCGGCTTCCAGACCGAGCCCGACCTGCGCGCGTTCTGCGACTACATCGAGTTCGAGGCGGGCGGCGAAGTCGCGCGCGAAGGGCACACGGTGCGCGTGAACGCGTTCGGCAACACGCTGCGCGCGGCCGCCTATCCGATCGGCGTGTATCCGGACGAGATCGCGTCGCTCGCGCAGGCGGCCGAGAACGGCAAGGCCGTGCGCACGCTGGCGACGTCGCTGCGCGGGCGCCAGTTGATCATGAGCGTCGACCGGCTCGATTATTCGAAGGGGCTCGTCGAGCGGTTCCGCGCGTTCGAGAAATTGCTGGAGCACCAGACGTCGATTCGCAACCGCGTGTCGTTCCTGCAGATCGCGCCGTCGACGCGCGCCGACCTGCGCGCGTACCAGGACATCCGCCTGCAGCTCGAAGCGGAGTCGGGGCGCATCAACGGCCGCTACGCGGAACTCGACTGGGCGCCGATCCTCTACATTCACCGCCAGTACGACCGGCAGGTGCTGGCCGCGCTGTACCGGCTGGCGCGCGTGGGTTTCGTCACGCCGCTGCGCGACGGCATGAACCTCGTCGCGAAGGAGTACGTGTCCGCGCAGAATCCGGACGATCCGGGCGTGCTGGTGCTGTCGCGCTTCGCGGGGGCCGCGCGTGAGCTGACGGGCGCGCTGATCGTCAATCCGATCGACATCGACGGAATGGCCGATGCGTTGTCGCAGGCGCTGACGATGCCGCTCGCCGAGCGGCGCGCGCGTTATGCGGACATGATCGCGCAACTGCGCGAGAACAACGTGTCGGTGTGGCGCGACAACTTCCTGCGCGACCTGCAGCGCGTGTAGCGGGCGCGCCGCGCGGCGGATGCCGCGCGATGCCATGAAAAAAGCCGCCGTGCTTCGCACTGGCGGCTTTTTTATCGGTTGCGTGCCGCGGCGTCAGGCCACGCGTTCGCCGGTCGGCGCGGTGCCGTCGGGCGCGTGATGGCGGCCGTGCTGCTTCGCGAGCAAGTCGCGGTACAGGCCAGGGCGGTTGCGCAGCACGTCGGGGCTGCCATCGTCGATCACCTTGCCGTTGCTCATCACGATGATCCGGTCGAAGTTGCGCAGCGTCGACAGCCGGTGCGCGATCGCGATCACCGTGCGGCCGACCATCAGGCGGTCGAGCGCGCTCTGGATCGCTTCCTCGGACGAGCTGTCGAGTGCGGACGTCGCTTCGTCGAGCAGCAGGATCGGCGCGTCCTTCAGGATCGCGCGGGCGATCGCGATGCGCTGGCGCTGGCCGCCCGACAGCTTGACGCCGCGGTCGCCGACGATCGTGTCATAGCCTTCCGGCATCGCTTCGATGAACTCCGCGCAGCGCGCGTCGCGCGCGGCGGCGAGCACTTGCTCGCGGGTCGCGTCGGGGCGGCCATAGGCGATGTTGTCGTAGATCGTCCGGTGCAGCAGCGAGATGTCCTGCGGCACGAGCGCGATCGCGTGGCGCAGGCTGTCCTGCGTGATCACCTTCACGTCCTGGCCGTCGACCTTCACGACGCCGTCCTGCGTGTCGTAGAAGCGCTGCAGCAGCGCGAGCACGGTCGACTTGCCGGCGCCCGACTTGCCGATCAGGCCGACACGCTGGCCCGGCTCGATATGGAGGTCGAAGTGGTCGAGGATCGCGCGGCGGTGCGGATATGCGAACGTCACGCGCTCGAAGTCGACGCGCCCGCCGGTGGCCGCCAGCGGCTTCGCGTCGGAGTGGTCGGGCATCCCGTGCGGTTCGAGCAGCGTCTTCACGGCTTCGGACAGGCGCGCGACGTGCTGCGTGACGTCGACGAGCGCGACCGCGAGGTCGCGCGTGCCGTGCAGGATCGTGAAGCCGAGCGAGCTGACGAGCACGATGTCGCCCGACGTCGCGCGGCCCTGGTCCCACAGCCACAGCGCCCAGCCGAGCAGGCCGGCCGACAGCATCGCGGTGATCACCGCATGCAGCAGCCGCAGTTTTTCGAGATAGAACAGGCTCTGCTGGCGCGCGTCCATCTCCGCCTTGATCGTTGCGCTGAAGCGCTTCTGTTCGCGCACCGTCATCCCGAACGCACGCACGAGCCCCATGTTGCCGATCACGTCGACGAGCTCGCCGTCGACCGCCGCGGCCTTCGCCGCGAATGCGTGGTGGCGCGCCGAGCCGCGCCCGGCCAGCTTGAACAGGATGATGGACAGCACGGCCGAGCAGCCGAGCAGGCCGGCGGCCATCAGCGGATTGACGACGATGATCATCAGGATCGCGCCCATCACCGCGATACACGGCGGCAGCACGTTCCACGCCATCGTGTTCTCCGACGTATAGACCGCGTTCGACGTGGCCGTGATGCGGCTCGCGAGCGTACCCGGCTGCTTTTCCGAGTAGTAGGTCGGCGAATGGCCGATCAGATACTGGAACAGGTCGCGCCGCAGGTCGCCGGTGACCGCGACGAACGTGTGCGCGGCAGCCCAGCCGCCGACCCGCCACAGCAGGTTGTCGGCCGCGATCAGCCCGACGAGCAGCGCGAACGCGCTCCACAGCGGGCCCGGATGATGGCGCCCGGTCGCCAGCACGTCGATCAGGTGCTTGATCGCGTATTGCGAGCCGAGCGCGCAGCCGACGGCAGCCAGCACGCTGCAGAGCACGACGAGGTGAGCAACGGGATGCAGGCGGATGTAGCGGAACAGGAACGCGATCGGCCGGTGCGCGTAGCTCGAGAGCTTCGCGTTGTGGGCGTTGCGCTGGGCGGGGGTAAGAGATTCCAAAATATGCGTGCGGTGATTCGGTGATTGAGCGTGGCGGCTGGATCGCATGCCGGCGTGCGCTCGGACTGAATAATCCGGCATTGTAAACAAGGCCTGCGTCGCGCTGCGCGAATCTTGCCTGGGCCAGAGGCTCGCGAGCGATTTTGAGATAAAATCTGGCATCCCGTCCTGTTTCATGTGCCGGAATCACGCTGCCGGCACGCACGGGTGACAAGGATCGCCAAAAGGGCCTTCCACTCTAGAACGGACACCCGAGTCCGCGGGTTGCAAAGTGTTGCGCCTTTGTAACAAAGTAAAGTGTTTGAAATGTCGGGGGCCGTCTCGGGATTAACCCTAGATAATCGGCTCCGGGGTCGATCCCAGGTTTTTTTACGAACCCCTGTCAACGGGTCTTCGTTTCGAACGTTCTATGCCTGTCGCGTCGCCGACGCTCCTTGAGCAGCGCGGGTTCGACGCCCCGGCAGGCTGATTCGTCCGACCGTCGGACGAAATGCATCCAGCCCGACCGCTGGCAGGTTGCCGACCCATACCTGGTTTTTAGCCGATTTTTTAGGAGTTACGCATGCGAATCGCCCAAATCGCTCCGTTGCATGAGGCAGTCCCCCCGAAGCTTTACGGTGGTACCGAGCGAGTGGTGTCCTATCTGACCGAAGCACTTGTCGAGATGGGGCATGACGTCACGCTCTTCGCGAGCGGCGATTCGCAGACCTCCGCGAAGCTCGAAGCGTGCTGGCCGCAGGCACTGCGCCTCGACCCGACGATCCGCGACGTGATGGCCCCGCACATGCTGCTCCTCGAGCAGGTGCGCCGCCGCGCGGAAGAGTTCGACGTCCTGCACTGCCACATCGACTACTACCCGTTCTCGCTGTTCTCGCGCCAGCCGGTCCCGCATCTGACGACGATGCACGGCCGTCTCGACCTGCCGGAACTGCAGCCGATCTTCAACGCGTTCAGCGACGTGCCGGTCGTGTCGATCTCCGACAACCAGCGCATCCCGCTGCCGCAGGCGAACTGGCTGTCGACCGTGTATCACGGCCTGCCGGAAAACCTGCTGACGCCGATCCCGAACGTGAAGCCGAGCTATCTCGCGTTCCTCGGCCGCATCTCGCCGGAAAAGCGTGTCGACACCGCGATCCGCATCGCCGAGCAGGCCGGCCTGCCGATCAAGATCGCCGCGAAGCTCGACAAGGCTGACCGCGCGTACTACGAAGAGAAGATCAAGCCGCTGTTCGCGCTGCCGCACGTCGAGTATATCGGCGAAATCAGCGAGTCGGAAAAGACCGAATTCCTGGGCAACGCGCACGCGCTGCTGTTCCCGATCGACTGGCCGGAGCCGTTCGGCCTGGTGATGATCGAGGCGATGGCCTGCGGCACGCCGGTGATCGCGTTCAAGCGCGGCTCGGTGCCGGAAGTGATCGACAACGGCGTGTCGGGCTTCGTTGTCGAAGACGAACTCTCGGCCGTTGCGGCGCTCAACCGCCTCGATACGCTGCCGCGCGAGAAGGTGCGGGCCGCGTTCGAAGCGCGCTTCTCGTCGAAGGTGATGGCGCAGAACTACGTGAAGGGCTACGAGGAACTGCTGCGCCAGAAGCACCGCACGGTGCTGCGCGAAGTCAACGCAAACTGATGCCGGGCTGCCGGCCGCACCGCGGTTGAGGCCCTCAGCGACGCCCCGTCCGGGACCCCGGCGGGGCGTTGTCACATCCGCGGCGCGGATCTGTTGTATTCTCGCCGCGCCCGACGCCGCGAACGGCCCCGGAACGGGGCCGGCACGCCATCCGGCAATCTGTCCAGACGGTAATGTCCCTATAATGGCCGTGCCGTGAAATCCGGCCCCGCACGAACATCGAGAGGAGAGCAGTCTTGGCGAGAACGAAAACGACGCGCGCAGCGCCGGCCCCCGGCGCCGGCGTGATCTTCGCATTGCGCGCGATCGGGCTCGTGCTGTTCGCGCGCTGGCTGTTCTCGATGTCCCAGATGGGCTATCGCGCGTCGCTGTCGGCGATGGTGTCGTCGCCCTGGGCGTTCGTCTATCTCGTGCTGATCTTCCTGTTGCTCGCGCTGCCGGGCGCCGCCGCGCGCGCCGAGCGGCCGTTCCATCCGCTGCCGCAGTGGCTGCGCCAAGCGCTGCGCGTGTTCGCGCTGATCGGTTTCCTGTTTGCCGTCTGGTCGATCGGCGCGTTCGCGTGGGCGGCCGGCTGGCGTTCTGCGCTGCACGCGGTGACGGCGACCAACGGCTGGCTGATCGCCGCGCCGGCGCTGTATGCGGCGATCGTGTGGATGTGCCGGCCGCGGCCGCTGTGGCGGACCAACGTGGCCGCGCGCCGTTTCGCGGTCGGCCGCTACGCGATCTCGCTCGATACGCTCACCCGTACCGCGATCGTCTGGATGGAGAGCCGCAAGGTCGGCCAGTACGATGCGCGCGAGCTCTCCGTGCGCTGGCCCGGCCAGGTTGCGCCGGCAGCGGGTGAGCAGGGGGCGCAGCTGGCCGCCGTGCCGCCGCGTCGCGGCAGCCTGTTCCGGCGGCCGAAGGTCGAGCTGCTGTGGGATTCGCCGGCAGCCGTCGGCCATAACCGGCAGATCGTGATGCGCGCGCCGCTCGTGACCGAGGGCGACCGCGTCGCCGTGCTCGCGCTCGACGCGGCGCTCAAGCAGATCGTCTGACCACGCCTGCGCGGCGCGCGGGCGACAAGGAGGCGCAATGATCGTCCGCTGGTTGCTGGCAGCCGTTCACCTGATGGCGTTCGGCGTCGCGTTCGCCGCGATCGTGGGGCGCAACCGCGCGCTGCGGCGGGTCATCGCGTCGGCGCAGGCCGCCGACCTGCGCGGCGTGTTCAAGGCCGATGCGGCGTGGGGATTGTCCGCGCTGGTGCTGATCGCGACAGGGCTCACGCGCGCGTTCGGCGGCTTCGAGAAAGGCGCCGCGTATTACCTTCACGAGCCGCTCTTTCACCTCAAGATGACCGCGCTCGTGCTGATCCTGCTGCTCGAGATCGTGCCGATGCTCGGGCTGATCCGCTGGCGCATCGCCGCGCGGCGGCAGCAGATGCCGGATCTCGGCCGCGCACGGACCTATGTGCGGATCGGTCACTGGCAGGCCGTGCTCGTGATGGTGATCGTGTTGGCCGCGTCGGGGATGGCGCGGGGGATCTGGGCCGCCGGGCAGCTTTGACGGGCTGATAGCGCCGGGTGCCGTTGCCGGGCCGGATCATACTGGACCGACCGACGGACCGACCGACGGACCGACCGACGGACCGACCGACGGACCGACCGACGGGCCGACCGACGGGCCGACCGACCGAGCGACCGACCGAGCGACCGAGCGACCGAGCGACCGACCGAGCGACCGACCGAGCGACCGAGCGACCGAGCGACCGAGCGACCGACCGACCGACCGACCGACCGACCGACCGACCGACCGACCGACCGACCGACCGACCGGCGGGCCGTGGCCGCGCGAATTCCGATTCCGTTTCCGTTCGATGCCGGCCGGCTTTTCCCGCCCCGCAACCCGCCGATGCGCGGGCGAAGCGACGCATCGCCTTCCGGCCGAGCGGACCCGCCGCCCGGTTCGTCCCGCGCTCAGCGCACGAGGCAGGGGCGCTTGTTGTTGAACGTCCACCCCGGAATCAGATACTGCATCGCCGCCGCATCGTCGCGCGCGCCGAGCCCGTGCTGCTTGTACAGCTCGTGCGCGACCGCGACCGCATCCATGTCGATGTCGATGCCGAGGCCCGGCCGCTTCGGCACTTCAACGAGCCCGTTCTCGATCTTCAGCGGCTCGCGCGTGAGCCGTTCGCCGTCCTGCCAGATCCAGTGCGTGTCGATCGCGGTGACCTGGCCGGGCGCCGCGGCCGCGACGTGCGTGAACATCGCGAGCGACACGTCGAAGTGGTTGTTCGAATGCGAACCCCACGTGAGGCCCCAGTCGCGGCACATCTGCGCGACGCGCACCGAGCCCTGCATCGTCCAGAAGTGCGGGTCGGCGAGCGGGATGTCGACGGCGTGCAGCTGCACCGCGTGGCCCATCTGGCGCCAGTCGGTCGCGATCATGTTGGTGGCCGTGGGCAGCCCGGTCGAGCGGCGGAATTCGGCCATCACCTCGCGGCCCGAGTAGCCGTTCTCCGCGCCGCACGGATCTTCCGCGTAGGCGAGCACGTGGTGCAGGTCGCGGCACAGCCGCACGGCCTCGTCGAGCGACCACGCGCCGTTCGGATCGAGCGTCACGCGCGCTTCGGGGAAACGCTCGGCCAGCGCCGTCACGGCTTCGACCTCGCGCGCGCCTTCGAACACGCCGCCCTTCAGCTTGAAGTCGTTGAAACCGTAGCGCGCGTGCGCGGCTTCGGCGAGGCGCACGACCGCCTCGGGCGTCAGCGCGGCCTCGTCGCGCACGCGGGTCCAGTCGTCGGTCGCGCCGCGGCCGTCGCGATAGGGCAGCGCGGTCTTGCCGCGGTCGCCGACGTAGAACAGGTAGCCGAGCATCTCGACGCGCTCGCGCTGCTGCCCTTCGCCGAGCAGCGCGGCCACAGGCACGCCGAGATGCTGGCCGAGCAGGTCGAGCAGCGCGGCCTCGAGCGCGGTGACCGCGTGGATCGTGGTGCGCAGGTCGAACGTCTGCAGGCCGCGGCCGCTCACGTCGCGATCGGCAAAGGTGCGCCGCACGTCGTTGAGCACCGCGTGGTAGTTGCCGACCGGCTGGCCGACGACGAGCGCGCGCGCATCTTCGAGCGTGCGGCGGATGCTTTCTCCGCCCGGCACTTCGCCGACACCGGTCCGGCCCGCGCTGTCCTTCAGGACCACGAGGTTGCGGGTGAAGAACGGACCGTGCGCGCCGCTCAGGTTGAGCAGCATGCTGTCGTGGCCGGCGACCGGAATGGCTTGCAGCTCGACGATGCGCGGCGTGTCGTGGGAAGGCGAGGCAGTGACGGCGTTCATGGCGGCGATGGCAGAAGAGTGGGCGATGCCGTGCGGCAAAATCTTTGCCGCGCGCGGCGGGAGGTGCGATCATTCGACAACCGACGTGCGCGGCGCGCAAGCCCCGCATGTCGACAGCAACCCGAATGGGCGGGAGCGACCAGCTCGATGCCGATATCGCGCGCAAGCGCGAAGGTCGGTCGATCGCGAACCACGGGACCGGGTAGGCGCCGATGTGCCAGCCTCGGTCAACAGGAGATCCGTGTGGCGATCATCAGTCGTCGGATGACTTGTGACGCAGTATAATGAATCATCGGCGTTCGCTCAAACCCCGCGTAAACCCTCGGCTCACATTACGATCATTCAAAAAGGAACCGGCCTCATGTCCGTGCCCACGCTTCCCGCTGCGCCGCGCCGTCGCGCACGCAGCCTCGCACAAGATGTCGTCGACGCGCTGACCGCGCAGATCGAAAACGGCACGCTGCGTCCCGGTGACAAGCTGCCGACCGAAACCGAAGTCATGGCAGCGCAGGGCGTCAGCCGCACGGTCGTGCGCGAAGCGATTTCGCGGATGCAGGCGAGCCACCTCATCGAGACGCGCCACGGCATCGGCAGCTTCGTGCTCGAACCGTCGCGCCGCCAGGCGCTCGGCATCGATCCCGCGACCATCATGACGCTGCGCGACGTGCTCGCGGTGCTCGAGCTGCGCATCAGCCTCGAAAGCGAATGCGCGAGCCTCGCCGCGCAGCGCGCGAACGACACCGACCTCGCCGCGCTGCGGCGTGCGCTCGACGCGATCGCGTCGGGGGCGGGCGGCGGGCGCGACACCGCGCAGCTCGACTTCAACTTCCACCTGCAGATCGCGCAGTCCACCGGCAACCGCTACTTCGTCGACATCATGACGCAGCTCGGTGCGTCGATCATCCCGCGCACGCGCGTGAATTCGGCGCGCTTCGCCGGCGACGACCTCGAGCGCTATGTCGGCCGGCTCAATCACGAGCACGAGGACATCTACGAGGCGATCGCGCGTCACGATCCGGAAGCCGCGCGTGCTGCCATGCGCACGCACCTGACCAACAGTCGCGAGCGGCTGCGCCGCGCACACGAGGCGGCCGAGGCGGAACGCGACACGCAGACCAACTGACGCGACGCCGCCTACACGGCCCGTGCGTCGCGACGGGCCGTAACCTCAACATCAGACATCGTATGAGATCGGCGTCATTGCGCCGATCGTTTCGCGGCCGCAGCACCTTCGACTGCTCCGCATCGTGTGAAGGGCGGACCGGGCGGCGTTCCCGCCGCCGCCCGTCACGCCCGGCGCGGCCCGGCTACCCAGGCCGCCCATCCGGTTCGATTAGCCCCCCTTCGTCACGATCGTCTTCCACGCGCCGTTCTTCACCTGGTACAGCGTCGACATCCCGCTCTTCAGCGAGCCGTCGTTCGCGAACGAGATCCGGCCGGTGATGCCCTCGAAATCGATCTTCTTCAGCGCCGGGCGGTAGACCTTCGGATCGGTCGAGTTGGCTGCCTGCATCGCCTTGATCGCGGCCCAGGTCGCGTCGTAGCCGAACTGCGCGTACGACAGCACGTCGACGCCGAAGCGCTTCTTGAACCGCTGCTCGAAATCCTTGCCCTGCGGCAGCTCGTCGAGCGGACGCCCGTATTCCCACGCCATCGCGCCTTCCGCGGCCGGGCCGGCGATCTTGATGAACTCGTTGTCCTTCACGCCGCCGCCGCCGACGAACTTCGCGTTCAGCCCGAGCTGGCGCATCTGCTTGACGAAGTTCGCGGCGAGCGAATCGAGGCCGCCGAAGAAGATCAGGTCGGGGTTCTTGCCTTTCAGGCTCGTGATCTGCGCACGGAAATCGACCGCCTGGTTGCTGGTGAACTCGCGGCCGATGATGTTGCCGCCGGCCGCCTTCACGGCCTTCTCGAACTCGTCCGCCTCGCCCTGGCCGAACGCGGTGCGGTCGTCGATGATCGCGATGCGCTTCGCCTTGGTCACGTCGACCGCGTACTTGCCCGCGTTGCCGGCGTTCTGGCCGTCGGTCGCGATCACCATGAACATGTTCGCGAGCCCGCGCGACGTGAGCGTCGGGTTGGTCGCGGCCGGATCGATCACCGGGATGCCGGCCTTGTCGTAGACGACCGACGCCGGAATCGTGGTCCCGGAGTTGAAGTGGCCGACCACCACCGACACGTTCTGGTCGATCAGCGCCTGCGCGGCCTGCACGCCGATGCGCGGGTCGGCCTGGTCGTCCTGCACGATCAGGTTGAAGTGCGCGGGCTTGCCGGCGATCTGTATCTTCTGCGCGGCGGCATCGTCGAGCGCGAGCTGCACGCCGTTCTGAAGATCCTTGCCGTAGCCGGCGTTCACGCCTGTGAGCGGCGCGGCGAAGCCGACCTTCACGTCGGTCGCGTCGGCGGCCCGGGCGGCTTGTTGCGAGAGGAGGGCAAAGGCGGAGATGACCGACACCGACAGCAGGGAATGACGGAATTTCATGTTCGTTCCTCTTGTTCTACACCAGCGGGTGGATACCGCACGCAGCCGGCGGGCCGGACGCGTGCGACGGGTGGGCGGTTCGACCGCTTCTCGGAATCGGGCGGGGAGGTCGGCATGTTGATGATTCCCGGAAGAATCTCCCGTCAGGCTCGGCGAGGAGCCCCGATCGTCTCGATATATAGGTCGCCGATATGCACGGGTCTTGGCAATTTGCCGCGCATTCGATGCGGATTTGCGCATAGCTTCCGCGCGTGCGCGGGCGGCCGGTATCGGGAGTTTCCCGTCACGAGCGGACGGGAGGCAGGCTGGGCGGCGCGGCCCCGGCGGGGCCGCGCCGCGTTCGACGTCGTCAGTCGGACAGGGCGTCCGATGCGGCTTCGGCGTCGTCGTGCGACGCGTTCGTGCGGATCGCCGGGTCGCTCGTGCTCGGGCGGCCGGTCTCGACGTGGCCCGCGAAGCGGCGCAGGAAGCCGAGCGGACGGCCATCGCTGACGGTCAGGTCGTACCAGCCGTGACTGCCGCGCAGATCCCAGTAGTCGTCGACGTGCGCGCCCGGGGCGAGGTCGAACGTGCGCGCGCGGCCGTGGCCGTACGCGTTCGTCACCTTGAGCTGCACGGCCTTGTGGCCGCGGTTCATCAGGCGCAGCGTGATGTTGCCGTTGGCGACGTCGTAGCCGTAGATCACCTCGGGGTTCACGCTCGCGCTGCCGACGCCGGTCGCGAACGGGCCGCGGAAATGGCAGTAGAAGCCGTTCGGGCCGTACACGTCGAGGTCGTACAGGCCGAGCGACGGCGCGGCGCTCCACGTATCGGCGACCCGCTTGCCGGCTTCGACCGTGTACGCCCATGGGCCGTCGAGGCGGTTGCGCGACTGCACCTGGAATGCCGCGCCCGCACGGCCGGTGTTCGCGAAGGTCAGCCGGAACAGGCCGTTCGCGGCTTCGACGCGGCCGTGCACGAACAGCTCGTACGGCAGCGCGCGCGCCGGACGCAGCCCGGCCTCCTGTTTCGGCAGCTTCTGCAGCACCGGCGGCACCGGGATGTAGTCGGGGTGGCGCACGCGGTCGGGCGGCGCATAGCCGCTCGTGTCGGGCAGCGTCGGCCATGCGGTGTCGGCGGTCGCGAATTCGAACGCCGACGTCAGGTCGCCGCACACCGCACGGCGCCACGGCGACACGTTGGCGGCCGTCACCGGATACTGCGCGCCGAAGCGCGCTTCGATGAATTGCAGCAGCGACGTGTGATCGAAGGTCTGCGAGCAGACCCAGCCACCCTTGGTCCACGGCGACACGACCAGCATCGGCACGCGCGGCCCGAGCCCGTACGGGCCGGCCATGTGCGACGCGTCGCCGGCGAACACCTCGTTGGTCGTTGCGACCGTCGACAGCCCGTTGTCGCGCGACTGCGGCGCGAACGGCGGCGGCACGTGGTCGAAGAAGCCGTCGTTCTCGTCGTAGGTGATGAAGAGGGCGGTCTTGCTCCACACGTCCGGATTCGACACGAGCACCTTCAGCACCTGCTCGATGTACCACGCGCCGTAGTTGGCCGGCCAGTTCGGGTGTTCCGAGTACGCTTCCGGCGCGCAGATCCACGACACCTGCGGCAGCGTGCCGTTCTTCACGTCCTGCTGCAGCACGTCGAACAGCGTACCGCCGGCGCTGATGTTGGTGCCGGTGCGCGCCTTGTCGTACAGCGGCGTGCCGGGCAGCGCGCTGCGGTACTGGTTGAAGTAGAGCAGCGCGTTGTCGCCGTAGTTGCCGATGTACGGGTTCTGCGTCCAGCCCCACGAGCCCTTCGCGTCGAGCCCGGTGCCGACGTCCTGGTAGATCTTCCACGACACGCCGGCCTGCTCGAGCACTTCCGGATAGGTCGTCCAGCCGTAGCCCGTTTCCTCGTTGCCGAGCACCGGGCCGCCGCCCGTGCCGTCATTGCCGACGTAGCCGGTCCACATGTAGTAGCGGTTCGGGTCGGTCGAACTCGGGATCGCGCAGTGGTACGCGTCGCAGATCGTGAATGCGTCGGCGAGCTGGTAGTGGAACGGGATGTCGTCGCGCTTCAGGTACGCCATCGTCGTGGTGCCCTTGTTCGGCACCCACTGGTCGTAGCGGCCCTTGTTCCACGCGGCGTGCATGTCCTGCCAGCCGTGCGGCAGGTCCTGCAGGAACTGCAGGCCGAGCTTGTCCGCGCCCGGGTGAAACGGCAGCAGCTCGGCCGGGCCGACCGGCTGATGGAACACCGACTTGCCGTTCGCGAGGCGCAGCGGGCGGGGATCGCCGAAGCCGCGCACGCCGCGCATCGTGCCGAAGTAGTGGTCGAACGAACGGTTCTCCTGCATCAGGATCACGATGTGTTCGATATCGCGGATGGTGCCGGTACGGCGGTTCGCCGGAATCGCAAGCGCATCGCGGATCACGGGCGGGAACAGGTTCAGCGCGGCGGCGCCGGCAGTGCCGGCGGCGACGCGCAGGAAGTCACGACGGTTCGATCGGGTCATGGTCGTTATCGTGGGTCAAGGAAGGGAGCCGATTGGCGGGACATGCGGGAAAAATTCGGCGCGTCCGGGCGCAGGATGCGGCTGCGCCGGTCGTGCCGTCGCGAGCATAGCGGGGAATCGGTGTCATTCATGTGAAGTCCGGAAACGTTTGCACGCACGGACCGGACAGAACCCGAACGGCATGGCGCCGGCGAGCGAACTGCGGGGGAGAGGCGAGGGCGGCAGCGCGCGCGGCACGCCGGAAAAGCGGGGGATACCGGGGGATTCGACGAGATGCGGAGGGTTCGCGGCCGATGCGGGCGCATCACGCGTCGGTCACCCACGCGCCGAACCATTCGCTCGGGCGCGCGATTTCGTCCTGCGCGGCGACGAGTTCGAGCTCGTAGCGGCGCGCGTCGTAGGTCGCCTTCACGACCGCGTGCACGGCCGCGAGCGTGTGCTCGAACGCGGCGCGCACCGAGTCGCCGCGCAGCCGGCGCGCGACGAAAATGGCGCTGGTGAGATCGCCCACGCCGACCGGATGGCGCGGAAACGCATACAGCGGGCGCTGGCCGATCCACGCTTCGGTCTCGGTGACGGCGAGCATGTTGAAACGGTCGGCCGGGCTGTTGCGGTCGTGCAGGTGCTTGACGAGGACGATCTTCGGGCCGCGGCGGATCAGCGCGCGGCACGCGTCGACGGCTTCGGCGACGGTCTCGATGCGCCGCCCGGCGAGCTTCTGCAGCTCGGTGTGGTTCGGCGACATGCCGTCGGCGAGCGCCGGCATCTCCTGGACGATGAATTCCTCGACGCCGGGTTCGGGCCGCACGCCGCCCGTCTGGCCCATCGCCGGATCGCAGAAGTACCACGCGTTCGGGTTCATCGCCTTCACCGTGCGCACGATCTCGACCGTCGCGCGCGCCTGCGGCGGCGAGCCGACGAAGCCGGACAGCACCGCGTCGCAGCGCTTGAGCGCGCCGATCGCGGCGACGCCGTCGACGAGCTGCTCCATCTTCGCGGCGTCGATCGCGCTGCCCGCCCAGTGGCCGTACTGCATGTGATTCGACAGCTGGACGGTGTTGAGCGGCCAGACGTTGACGCCGAGGCGCTGCATCGGAAACACGGCCGCGCTGTTGCCGGCGTGTCCGTAGATCACGTGCGACTGAATGCTGAGGACGTTTTTCATGAGTGTTCGCCTGCAGGCGTTTCAGGGTCACGACACACGATACCCGAGTTCGTCGCGCGCGCGGAAGTCGCACGCCCATCGAGTGTTGCGCGCCGTCGTCAGCCCGACCGCGTAGAATCGCGGGGCGCGAAGCCGCCCGGTTGCGCGCGTGTATTTCCCCTTACCGTGATCGCCATGCTCTCGATTTGCAAGATGTTGTCCCTCGCGCGCGCCGCCGTGCTCGGCGCCGGCGTCGCCGCGGCATGCGCGACCTCCGCCGTGGCCGCCGCGCCGGCGCCGGCCGGCAACGACGGACCCGCGTACGGCCCCCGCCTGGAAGGTTTCGACTATCCGGAGCCGGTGCATCACTACGCGTTCGTGTCGCAGCGCGAAACCCTCGAGATGATGTACATGGACGTGCAGCCGACGCACCCGAACGGCCGCACGGTCGTGCTGCTGCATGGGAAGAACTTCTGCGCGGCGACCTGGGAGGACACGATCGGGGTGCTGAGCCGCGCCGGCTATCGCGTGGTCGCGCCGGACCAGATCGGCTTCTGCAAGTCGTCGAAGCCCGAACGCTATCAGTACAGCTTCCAGCAGCTCGCGCGCAACACGCATGCGCTGCTCGAGTCGATCGGCGTGAAATCGGCGACGATCGTCGGCCATTCGACGGGCGGGATGCTCGCGATGCGCTATGCGCTGATGTATCCGAAGGCGACCGACCAGCTCGTGCTGGTGAACCCGATCGGCCTCGAGGACTGGAAGGCGCTCGGCGTGCCGCCGCTGCCGGTCGACTACTGGTATGCGCGCGAACAGAAGACGAACGCCGACGGCATCCGCCGCTACGAACAGGCGACCTACTACGCGGGCAAGTGGTCGCCCGCCTACGAGCGCTGGGTGCAGATGCTCGCCGGCATGTATCGCGGCCCGGGTCGCGACGCGGTCGCGTGGAATTCGGCGCTGATCTACGACATGATCCTCACCCAGCCGGTGGTCTACGAACTCGGCGCGATCCGCGTGCCGACGCTGCTGCTGATCGGCGACAAGGACACGACCGCGATCGGCAAGGAGGTGGCGCCGCCCGACGTGCACGCGAAGCTCGGCCATTACCCGGAACTCGCGAAGCGTACGCAGGCGGCGATCCCCGGCGCGCAGCTCGTCGAATTCCCGGCGCTCGGCCACGCGCCGCAGATCCAGGATCCGGACGCGTTCCACAAGGCGCTGCTCGACGGGCTGGACGCGGTGCACCCGTAGTGACGTGACGGCGGGCGCGCGCGCCGGCGGCCGCGCCCGTCCGGTCAGCGGGTTTCGTTCGCGAGTTCGTCGCGGATCTGCGCCGCCAGCTCGAACGAGCGCACCCGCGCGGCGTGATCGTAGATCTGCGCGGTGATGATCACCTCGTCCGCACCCGTCTGTGCAATCCGGTCGCGCAGCTTGTCGCGCACCGTGTCGCGCGAGCCGACGGCCGCGAACGACAGCGCGTGCGCGACGTTCGCGAGTTCGAATTCACTTGCCTCGAGCGCGTCGACCGGCGGCGGCAGCTTGCCCGGCGTGCCGCGGCGCAGGTTGATGAACTGCTGCTGCAGCGACGTGAAGAGGCGCCGCGCGTCGTCGTCGGTATCGGCCGCGAACACGTTGATGCCGACCATCGCATGCGGCTTCGGCCACGCGGCCGACGGCCGGTACTGCGCACGATAGAGTTCGAGCGCGCGCATCAGGTAATCCGGCGCGAAGTGCGACGCGAACGCGAACGGCAGCCCGAGCATCGCGGCGAGCTGCGCGCTGAACAGACTCGAACCCAGCAGCCATACGGGCACGTCCAGCCCCGCACCGGGCACCGCGCGCACGCGCTGGCCGGGCACCGGTTCCGCGAAGTAGCGCTGCAGCTCGGCGACGTCGTCCGGAAACGAGTCGGCGCTGCCGATCAGGTCGCGGCGCAGCGCGCGCGACGTGGTCTGGTCGGTGCCGGGCGCACGGCCGAGCCCGAGGTCAATGCGCCCCGGATACAGCGACGCGAGCGTGCCGAACTGTTCGGCGATCACGAGCGGCGCATGGTTCGGCAGCATGATCCCGCCCGAGCCGACGCGGATCGTCTTCGTCGCGCCCGCGACATGACCGATCACGACGGCCGTCGCCGCGCTCGCGATGCCGGGCATGTTGTGATGTTCGGCGAGCCAGTAGCGCCGGTAACCGAGGCGCTCCGCATGCTGCGCGAGATCGACGGTGTTGCGGAAAGCCTGCGCGGCGTCCGCGCCGGAGGGAATAGGGGCGAGATCGAGTACGGAAAACGGAATCATCGGTGGCCTTCTAAAGGGAGGGGCGCGGTGATGCGCGTGCGCAACAGATGTCGACGATTTTGCCAAAGGGTTCCGGAACGCGCTGGCGACGCACGGATACCCATGCGCCTTTCAGGGGTGCAAGGTTGCATAGGATGGGAGGTCGCGATCGTTGCATAAATCAATTCAATCCCCAAATAATGACCAAACTTTACGGGGATTGGATATGTCTTCGCATCGACATACAAAATTCCACGAAACGTCTGATTTTCAAGACTGCAATACGCCTGCAAAGTGCTTACGCTAGCGTGAACGTAGTGGCACCCGAATGGTTTGCCGATCGCACAGCTTTGCCGAAATCGCACAAGTCCGTTTCGCGCGCCGTCACGCGCGGGCCGACTTGCGCTGCTAAAATCCGGCGCCTGTTCATGTTGTGCCGATGTTCGCCATTCGAATCTTCCCGCATCCCGTCCGGGCATCGCGCGGAAATGTGCCACGCGAAGCCGGTGCCGGTCGCATTCGGGGAATGGGCCGAGCCTCGCCATTACAGACGCTGCTGGAACAAGGAGTCGGGTCGTGCCCGCGTTCGTTGCTGTCGGAATACCCAATCGCGTTCAACCAGGTTCAATCGATCGGCACGGCGCCCGCGTCGCCGGGGAGGCGCGCGCATGACGCCGATCGTCACGCTGCTCGACTGGCTCCTGCTCGCATTCACGCTGGCTGCGTCCGGCTACGCGCTCGCCGCGGCCTTCGCGCCGCGCCCGCGCACGCCGCGCACCGCGGCGCGCGACGGCTTCGCGCCCGTCAGCGTGCTCAAGCCGCTGTGCGGCGCGGAGCCGCACCTGTACGAGAACCTCGCGACGTTCTGCGAGCAGCGCCATCCGCGCCATGAAGTGCTGTTCGGCGTCGCGTCGGCGGCCGATCCGGCCGTCGCCGTCGTCGAGCGCTTGCGCGCCGACTATCCGGAGTGCGACATCACGCTCGTGGTCGACGCGCGCGTGCACGGCAAGAACCTGAAGGTCAGCAACCTGATCAATCTGGCCGAACGCGCGAAGTACGGCCGCATCGTGATCGCGGACAGCGACATCGCGGTGAAGCCCGACTATCTGGAACGCGTGACCGCGCCGCTCGCCGACGCGTCGGTCGGGGTCGTCACGTGTCTGTATCATGCGCGCAGCGTCGGCGGGTTCTGGACGCGGATCGGCGCGCAGTTCGTCGATGCGTGGTTCGCGCCGTCGGTGCGGATCGCGCACCTGGGCCGCTCGAGCCACTTCGGCTTCGGCGCGACACTTGCGCTGACGCGCGACACGCTCGACCGGATCGGCGGCTTGCTCGCGCTGAAGGACGAGCTGGCCGACGATTTCTGGCTCGCCGAACTGCCGCGCCGCCTCGGGCGACGCACCGTGCTGTCGGAGGTCGAGGTCGCGACCGACGTGATCGAACCGTCGTTCGGGCCGCTCTGGCACCGCGAGACGCGCTGGCTGCGCACGATCCGTTCGCTGAACCCGGCCGGCTTCACGTTCCTGTTCATCACGTTTACCGCGCCGTGGCTCGCGATCGGCGCGGCGCTCGCGCTGCGTCTCGACGGCACCTTCGCCGGCACGCTGGCGGGGGGCGCGGCCATCGTGGGCACGTTCGGGCGGCTGGTGCTGCACGCGCGCGGCGAGGACGGCTGGCGCGCGTTCTGGCGCGATCTGCCGCTCGTCGCGGTGCGCGACACGCTGCTCACGCTCGAATGGCTCGCGGCCGCGTTCGGCACGCACGTCGTGTGGCGCGGCGCGCGGATGACGGTCGTCGGCGGCGAGCGCGCGACGGCGGCGGTGGAAGGCGGGGACGGCCGCTAACGCACGTTGCCCGAGGGAGCGGCCGTGCGCGCGTTCCCCGATCGAATTCGGCCTGAGGGCCGAGAACGCGCCGCGCGGCCACGCCGCGCGACGCGACATGATAGAGCGGCGGGCGCCGGCACGGCGGCCCGCGGGTTATTGACTGAATCGTTGAAACGAATCGAACTATGCAGGCTACCGGAGCAATCATGAAAACGCTGTTCTTGCAGGCCCCTTCGTATGACGGCTTCGACGGCGGAGCCGGCTCGCGCTATCAGGCGAAGCGCGAAATCCGTTCCTTCTGGTACCCGACGTGGCTCGCGCAGCCCGCCGCGCTCGTGCCGGGCAGCCGCGTCGTCGACGCACCGGCCGACGGGCTGTCGGTCGAGGAAACGCTGAAGATCGCCAACGACTACGACCTCGTGATCATCCACACGAGCACGCCGTCGTTCCCGACCGACGCGATGTTCGCGCAGGACCTGAAGAAGATGAAGCCGTCGATGCTGGTCGGCATGGTCGGCGCGAAGGTGATGGTCGATCCGCACAACTCGCTCACGGCGAGCGACGCCATCGACTTCGTGTGCCGCGAGGAATTCGACTTCACCTGCAAGGAAATCGCCGAGGGCCGGCCGTTCTCGCAGATCAAGGGCTTGAGCTGGCGCGCGAAGGACGGCTCGATCGAGCACAACGAAGCGCGTCCGATCCTCGAGAACATGGACGAGCTGCCGTTCGTCGCGCCCGTCTACAAGCGCGACCTGAAGATCGACAACTACTTCATCGGCTACCTCAACTATCCGTACGTATCGATCTACACGGGCCGCGGCTGCAAGTCGCGCTGCACGTTCTGCCTGTGGCCGCAGACGGTCAGCGGCCATCGCTACCGCACGCGCTCGGTCGAGAACGTGCTCGCGGAAGCAAAGTGGATCCGCGACAACATGCCGGAAGTGAAGGAACTGATGTTCGACGACGACACCTTCACCGACGACCTGCCGCGCGCTGAAGCCATCGCGATCGGCCTGGGCAAGCTCGGCATCACGTGGTCGTGCAACGCGAAGGCGAACGTGCCGTACAAGACGCTGAAGGTCATGAAGGAGAACGGCCTGCGCCTGCTGCTGGTCGGCTTCGAATCCGGCGACGACCAGATCCTCGTGAACATCAAGAAGGGCGTGCGCACCGATTTCGCGCGCCGCTTCAGCGCGGACTGCAAGAAGCTCGGCATCAAGATCCACGGCACCTTCATCCTCGGCCTGCCGGGCGAGACGCAGGAAACCATCAAGAAGACGATCGAGTACGCGAAGGAAATCAATCCGCACACGATCCAGGTGTCGCTCGCCGCGCCGTATCCGGGCACGACGCTGTACAAGCAGGCCGTCGAGAACGGCTGGATGGAAGAGAACAAGACCATCAACCTGGTCAGCAAGGAAGGCGTGCAGCTCGCGGCGATCGGCTATGCGCACCTGTCGCGCGACGAGATCTATCACCAGCTCGAGCAGTTCTATCGTCAGTTCTACTTCCGTCCGTCGAAGATCTGGGAGATCGTCCGCGAGATGCTGACGAGCTGGGACATGATGAAGCGCCGTCTGCGCGAAGGCGTCGAGTTCTTCCGCTTCCTGCGCGCGCACGAGGCCTGATTCGTGACGACGCAGCGGGCGGCGCGGGCGCTGATCTTCACCGCGGACGACTTCGGGCTGCATCCGCGCGTCAACGCGGCGGTCGAGCGCGCGCATCGCGACGGCGTGCTGAACGCCGCGAGCCTGATGGTCGGTGCGCCCGCGGCGCACGATGCGATCGAACGCGCGCGGCGGCTGCCGTCGCTCGCGGTCGGCCTGCATCTCGTCCTCGCGGACGGGCCGGCCATGCTGCCCGCGCATGAGATCCCCGCGCTCGTCGGCCCCGACGGGCGGTTCGGCGACGCGATGGCGAAGGACGGCTGCCGCTTCTTCTTCCTGCCGCACGTTCGTGCGCAACTGCGCCGCGAGATCCGCGCGCAGTTCGACGCGTTCGCGGCGAGCGGCCTGCCGCTCGATCACGTGAACGCGCACAAGCATTTCCACCTGCATCCGACCGTGCTGTCGCTGATCATCGAGATCGGCCGCGACTACGGGTTGCGCGCGGTGCGGCTGCCGTATGAAACGAGCGCGCCCGCGCTGCTCAAGCCGTGGATCGCGCTGGTGCGCGCCCGGCTCGATCGCGCGGGGCTCGCGCACAACGACTACGTGGTCGGGATCGCGCATACGGGCGCGATGGACGAGCGCGTGCTGCTCGACGCGCTCGCGGCGCTGCCGCCCGGTGTCGGCGAGATCTACTGTCATCCGGCCGAGGCCGGCGACGGCCCGATCACGCCGACGATGGCCGATTACCGCCCGGTCGACGAACTCGACGCGCTGCTGTCGCCGCGCGTCGCGGCCGCGCTGAAGGCGGCCGACGTCGCGACCGGCGGGTTTGCGGACGTATTCGGCCAGCCCGCGATGCGCCGCGGCACGCGTGCGTCGCGCGAAGCGGGGGCGCGGCCGTCATGACCCGGTGGATCAAATGGCTCGGCTGGCCGATCGGCATCGGGATCCTGCTCGCGCTGGGGCTGCACGAAGGCATCGGCGACGTGTCGCGGATGCTCGAGCGCGCCGGCTTCACGCTGCTGTGGCTCGTGCCGTTCCACGCGCTGCCGCTGCTGCTCGACGCGTATGCGTGGCATCAGCTGCTCGACCGGCGCGCGTCGCTGCCATTTTTGTGGTGGATCGCGACCGTGCGCGAAGCCGTGAACCGGCTGCTGCCCGTGGTCGGGATCGGCGGCGAGCTGGTCGGGATCCGGATCGCGCGCTGGCAGGTGCCCGACGCGAGCCGCGTGACCGCGTCGGTGATCGTCGAGGTGCTGGTGACGATCGTCGTCCAGTATGCGTTCGCGGCGCTCGGCCTCGTGCTGCTGCTCGCGACCACGCACGACATGGGCGGCGGCACGATCGGCCTGGCGCTGCTGCTGACGCTGCCGTTGCCGGTGCTCGGCGTGGTGCTGATGCGGCGCGGCGGAATCTTCCACGCGATCGAGCGCTTCGCGGGGCGTCTGCTCGGCGATTCGCACCGGTTGCTGCAGGGCGTCGACGGCCGCCGGCTCGATGCCGACATCGACGCGCTGATGTCGCGCACGGCGCTGCTGTTCAGTGCGTTCTTCTGGCAACTGGCCGGCTACGTGCTCGGCGCGCTCGAAATTTACTGGGCGCTCGCGCTGCTCGGGCATCCGGTCTCGATCGGCGGCGCGATCGCGATCGAGGCGATGACGCAGGCCGTGCGCCATGCGGCGTTCATGGTGCCGGGCGGCCTCGGCGTGCAGGAGGCGACCGTCGTGCTGCTCGCGCAGATGTTCGGCGTCGATCGCGAGACGGCGCTGTCGCTCGCGCTGGTCAAGCGCGGCCGCGAGGTGCTGTTCGGCTGCGTGGCGCTCGGTTCGTGGCAGCTTGCCGAACTCGTGCGCACGCGCCGCCACATCCGTGGGGTGTCGGCCGGGTCGGATGATGCACCGCACGCGCGCCGCGAGTCCGACGCGCACACCGAAACGACGCACTGAACACGGGACGGACCGCGCCCGTCTCGCGCTTTTGGCGTTGCGCGGGTATCCTTGGCGCGTGTTTTCTCGACGCGCAATTCCTCAGATGATTTTTCGTTTCCGGCTGCTCCCCGTCACGATGCTGGCCGCCGCGCTGGCGCTTGCCGGCTGCGATGACAAGCAAGGCAATCTCGACGTGCAACGCATCAGGGACTTTTTCACCGCGATCAAGCCGGCGCCGCTGCTGCTCAAGGGGTTGAAGGTCGGCGTATCGACCGAAGCCGACGTGCGCGGCACGATGGGCAAGCCCGACACCGAGCGCACCTTCACCGATGGCTCCAAGCGTCTCGAATATCCGCGTGGCCCGATGGGCAATCAGACCTGGTTCGTCGATCTCGACGCGAGCGGGCACTACGCGGGCGCCACACAGGTGCTGACCGCCGAGAACTTCGCGAAGGTGCGCCCCGGGATGGACGAGGACGAGGTGCGGCGCCTGCTCGGCAAGCCGGGCGACATCGCGCAATATCCCCTCAAGCCCGAGACGGTGTGGAGCTGGCGCTGGCTCGAGGATGGCGTGAACACCGACGCGTTCTTCAACGTCCATTTCGGCCCGGACGGGCTCGTCTATACGACTTCGCGCTCCGATATCCTGAAGGGGCACTGAACCCGCCTTCCGGCGCCGCTGCTATATCGAAAAAGCGACCGGAAAATTGCAAAAAGCCCGCTTCCCTGCGTGTCATCCGACTGTCAGGAAGCGGGTTTTTTCCTTTTGAAACAGGGGCGTAGGCCGCGCCTGCAAATGATCGAGCGAATTGTTGCGCTGCAACAGTCGCGCGCACGGTGATTTGAGGCAATCATTTTCGCTTGCGACTATCCGCGTCAGCCCGGCGCGACAGAAGTTTGCGTGCCGGTGTTCATTCAACACTGGAGACGCGCGTGTTCCTTTACGGCTTTGGTCCCGTCCTCTGGGCCGGCACCGTGCAGACCATCGAGCTGTCGGTGCTGTCGCTCGCTGCCGCGGTGGCGCTGGGACTGATCGGCGCGGTGGCGAAGCTGTCGCACAACCGGGTGCTGCGAGCGATCGCGACCGGTTATACGACGCTGATCCGCTCGGTGCCCGATCTTGTCCTGATGCTGCTGTTGTTCTACAGCATTCAGATCTGGCTGAACCAGTTCACCGACCTCGTCGGCTGGGAGCAGATCGATATCGATCCGTTCGTCGCCGGCGTGCTGACGCTCGGCTTCATCTACGGTGCGTACTTCACCGAGACGTTTCGCGGCGCGTTCCTGTCGGTGCCGCGCGGCCAGCTCGAGGCCGGCGCGGCGTACGGGATGAGCGGGATGCGCGTGTTCGTGCGGATCATGTTTCCGCAGATGATGCGCTTCGCGCTGCCGGGCATCGGCAACAACTGGCAGGTGCTCGTGAAGGCGACCGCGCTGGTGTCGATCATCGGCCTCGCGGACGTCGTGAAGGCCGCGCAGGACGCCGGCAAGAGCACGTTCAACATGTTCTTCTTCATCCTCATCGCGGCGCTGATCTACCTCGCGATCACGACCGTCTCCAACCTCGTGCTGATCCAGCTCGAGAAGCGTTATTCCATGGGCGTGCGCCACGCAGAACTATGATCGAGATCCTCCAGGAATTCGGCCGGGCGTTCCTTTACTGGGACGGCCAGCGCCTCTCCGGCCTTGCGGTGACGCTGTGGCTGCTCGTCGCGTCGATTTCGCTCGGCTTCGTGTGCGCGGTGCCGCTTGCGGTCGCGCGCGTGTCGAAGAAGAAGTGGCTGTCGATGCCGGTGCGGTTCTACACGTACGTGTTCCGCGGCACGCCGCTCTACGTGCAGTTGCTGCTGATGTACACGGGCATGTACAGCCTCGAGTTCGTGCGTTCGCACTCGCTGCTCGACGCGTTCTTCAGGAGCGGCTTCAACTGCGCGATTCTCGCGTTCGCGATGAACACCTGCGCGTACACGACCGAGATCTTCGCCGGCGCGATTCGTGCGATTCCGCACGGCGAGGTCGAGGCGGCGCGTGCGTACGGGATGACGCCGTTCACGATGTACCGCCGGGTGATCCTGCCGTCGGCGCTGCGCCGCGCGCTGCCGCTGTACAGCAACGAGGTGATCCTGATGCTGCACGCGACCACCGTGGCGTTCACGGCGACCGTGCCCGACATCCTGAAGGTCGCGCGCGACGCCAATTCCGCGACCTACATGGCGTTCCAGTCGTTCGGGATCGCCGCGCTGATCTATCTTGCGGTATCGTTCGCACTCGTCGCGGCATTTCGCCGGGCGGAGCGCCACTGGCTCGCGTATCTCGCGGCCGGCCGTCATTGATTTCACTTCGAGGAGAGCCAGTTGGCCGAGATCACTCAAACGAGCGCGTCCGCTTCCACCAAGCTTGCCGCGGTCGACATTCACAAGCGCTATGGCGATAACGAGGTGCTCAAGGGCGTGTCGCTGAACGCGAAGGCCGGCGACGTCATCAGCATCATCGGCGCGAGCGGGTCGGGCAAGAGCACGTTCCTGCGCTGCATCAATTTTCTCGAGCGGCCGAATGCGGGGCAGATCGTCGTCGACGGCGAGACCGTGCGCACGAAGCCCGACCGCGCCGGCGCGCTCGAGGTTGCCGATCACAAGCAGTTGCAGCGCATCCGCACGAAGCTCGCGATGGTGTTCCAGCACTTCAATCTGTGGGCGCACATGAACGTGCTCGAGAACGTGATGGAAGCGCCGGTGCACGTGCTCGGCATTTCGAAGCGGGAAGCCGAGGAGCGTGCACGTGCGTACCTGGAGAAGGTCGGGCTGGCGCCGCGTGTCGAGAAGCAGTATCCGTCGCATCTGTCGGGCGGCCAGCAGCAGCGTGTCGCGATTGCGCGTGCGCTCGCGATGCATCCGGACGTGATGTTGTTCGACGAGCCGACGTCGGCGCTCGATCCGGAGCTCGTCGGTGAAGTGCTGAAGGTGATGCAGAAGCTGGCCGAGGAAGGCCGCACGATGATCGTCGTCACGCACGAGATGGGTTTTGCGCGCAACGTGTCGAACCACGTGATGTTCCTGCATCAGGGGCGGACCGAGGAAGAGGGCGATCCGAAGGAGGTGCTGGTGCGTCCGCAGAGCGAGCGTCTGAAGCAGTTCCTGTCGGGCAGCCTCAAGTAACGCGACGGGCGGGTTTTCATACGTGGTACCGGTGACTCGTCCCGCAGGCGCCACCCGCACGACGCAGGTGGCGATCGTTGCATTGCCGCCCGTGTCGATGTCGGGTGTGGGGCCGATCGTCGATGCGTTGAATCTCGCGAACGAGATCGACGGGCGCTTGCTGTATCGCTGGCAGGTGTGTTCGTGGGACGGGCGGCCCGTGCCGCTCGCCGGCGGCGCGCAGTGGCATGCCGATGCGGCGTTCAACGATGCTGTCGCGTGCGACTGGCTGATCGTCGTGTCGGAGCGGTTTCAGCAGTTTGCCGACTACCGGTTGTTTCTCGCGAGTCTCGCGCGCATTGGGCAGCGCACGCCGGTCGTCACGGGGATTCACCACGGCGTGTGGTGGCTCGCGATGGCCGGGCAGCTTTCCGGGTATCGGGTTAGCGTGAACTGGGAGACGTATCAGCAGTTCGCCGAGCAGTTCGAGCGGTCGATCGTCACGCAGCAGATCTTCGAGATCGATCGCGATCGGGCGACCTGTGCCGGTGGGCAGGCTACTGTCGATTTCATGCTGGCCATGATTGGCCGCGAACATGGGGCGGATCTCGCGGAGCGGATTGCCGATGCGCTCGGCGCCGGGACTCTGAGGAGTGGTGAGGAGCGCCAACGGATTCCTTTTGTTACCGCGCCCGGTGAGCGACATCCTCGGTTGAATGATGCTTTGCTTTTGATGGAAGCCAATATCGAGGATCCTTTGACTACCGATGAGATTGCCGGGCTGGTGGGCGTTTCACGCCGGCAGCTCGAGCGGCTCTTTCGACAGTATCTCGGGGCCATGCCCTCCAAGTATTACCTCAATCTTCGACTGCTCAAGGCGCGCACTCAGTTGCAGCGGACCAGTAAGTCGGTCGTTCAAGTCAGTCTCGCCTGTGGGTTCTCTTCTGCTGCGCATTTTTCTAATGCGTATCGGGAGCGGTTTGGGGTTACGCCTCGGGAAGATCGGCGGGCATGGCTCGAGAAGCAGACTGGGGGCGGGAGTGAGCCTCGGGGGGGGGCGCTCGTTGAGCGGCGGAAGGATTAAGGGCTGGGTTTTTGGTGGTGCGCTTAGGTTTTCGTGAAGCACCTGCAATCGTGTCGGTCTATTAGCGTCGCCCCTGCGCGGGGCGGCGGTTACTTTTCTTTGTCTTGCCAAAGAAAAGTAACCAAAAGAAAGGCGCTCAGACAACGCATGACTTCCCGGTGCCATAGCCAGCAGAGTGGCCCTCGCCTAAGTGTCGGCGCAAGTTGGGAACCCGGAGTGGTTCGAGCAAGCGGTCTGACACCCCTCACCACCCCGCGGAGCGGTATACCGCCCGCTAGCTCCGTCCTCGCTTCGCTCGGCCGATAGGTCCACTTCCTCCTTCTCAGCGCAATCTCGATTGGCTAACGCAATCGTCGCCCAGAGCACATGCATGCAATTAATGAAATCCCCGTTGCTCTAGGCGGACATGGACTGATTGGGGGACCTGATTAGTGGGGCGGGTGCGGAATGCGCAGGCGTGTGAATTGCGGTGAAGTACCTTGCAGCCGAGCGAAGCGAGGATGGAGCTAGCGGGCGGTATACCGCTCCGCGGGGTGGTGAGGGGTGTCAGAACTATTGCTCGAACCACTCCGGGTTCTTTACTGGCGCGGACACTTAGGCGAGTGCCACTATGTTGGCCATGGCACCGGGAGGTCATGCGCTGTCTGAGCGCCTTTCTTTTGGTTACTTTTCTTTGGCAAGACAAAGAAAAGTAACCGCCGCCCCGCGCAGGGGCGACGCTAATAGACCGACACGATTGCGGGTGCTTCACGAAAACGCGGGCGCACCACCAAACACAGATGCACCGAACGAAGGAACCCCCACCGCAAAAGAGTCAAAATAAAGCGAGGAAGCCGCTTCCGATAGAACCCGTCGCAAATCCGCAAGACGCTTGCGTCACCCTTACCTAAACTTGATCCTGTTGAACCCTCTTACGAAACCGAAAGGAACGACCATGACGACCTCGACCGTGACCCGCCAGACATTCGACGAAGTGATGGTGCCGGTATTCTCCCCCGCGCCGTTCGTGCCGGACCGTGCAGAGGGCTCCCGCGTGTGGGACACGGCCGGCCGCGAATACGTGGATTTCGCGTGCGGCATCGCGGTGACGTCGCTGGGTCACGGCCACCCGGAACTGCTGAAAGTCCTGGACGAACAAGGCCGCAAGCTCTGGCACATCGGCAACGGCTACACGAACGAACCGGTGCTGCGCCTCGCGAAACGCCTCGAATCGCTGACCTTCGCCGACCGCGCATTCTTCGCGAATTCGGGCGCGGAAGCGAACGAAGCCGCGCTGAAGCTCGCGCGCCGCGTCGCCTTCGACCGCCACGGCGCCGACAAATACGAAATCGTGTCGTTCGTCCAGTCGTTCCACGGCCGCACGTTCTTCACGGTCAGCGTCGGCGGCCAGCCGAAATACTCGGAAGGCTTCGGCCCGGTGCCGGCCGGCATCAAGCACCTGCCGTTCAACGACATCGAAGCCGCCAAGGCCGCGATCGGCCCGCAAACCTGCGCGGTGATCGTCGAGCCGGTGCAGGGCGAAGGCGGCGTGATCCCGGCCGATCCGGCCTTCCTGAAAGCACTGCGCGAAGCCTGCGACGCGCACGACGCAGTGCTGATCTTCGACGAAGTGCAAACGGGCGTCGGCCGCACGGGCCAGTTCTACGCATACATGGACACGGGCGTCACGCCGGACATCCTCACGACCGCGAAGGCGCTCGGTAACGGCTTCCCGATCGGCGCGATGCTGACGACGAACGAACTGGCCGCCCACTTCAAGGTCGGCGTGCACGGCACGACGTACGGCGGCAACCCGCTCGCATCGGCAATCGCCGACAAGGTCGTCGAACTGATCGGCGACCCGGCTCTCCTCGAAGGCGTGCGCGAACGCAGCGTGCGACTGAAGGGCGCGCTCGAACGCATCAACGCACGCTTCGGCATCTTCAAGGACATCCGCGGCAAGGGCCTGCTGGTCGGCGCGGAACTGACCGCCGCCTTCGACGGCCGCGCGAAGGACTTCGTCACCGCCGCCGCCGAGAACGGTCTGATCATGCTGATCGCAGGCCCGAACGTGCTGCGTTTCGTGCCGTCGCTCGTGATTCCGTTCGACCTGCTCGACGAAGGCATGAAGCGCTTCGAGAAGGCAGTCGAACAGGTGCTCGCGGCCCAGGAAGCCACCGCGCGCTGATCGGCGCACCCATCGCAGACAGGAACGACGATGCTATTTGTTCGCCCTGGCAAACTCACGGATCTGGATGCGCTCGCGCACATGGCGCGCACCGCGCAGCCGGTCCTGCACTCGCTGCCGCATGACCGCGCGGCGCTCGAAGCGCGCGTGGCGCTCTCCGAGGATTCGTTTCGCGCGGACGTCGACTTCGCCGGCGAAGAGTTCTACCTCTTCGTGCTGGAAGACTCCTCGACGGGCAAGCTGCTCGGCACGGCGAGCATCGTGGCCGCGGCCGGCTACTCGGAACCGTTCTACGCGTTCCGCAACGACGCCCTGATCCACGCGTCGCGCGAGCTGCACGTGAACCGCAAGATCCACGCGCTCACGATGTCGCACGAGCTGACCGGCAAGAGCCGGCTGGCGGGCTTCTACGTCGATCCGTCGCTGCGCGGCGACGCGGCCGCGCACCTGATCTCGCGTGCCCGGATGATGTACATCGCCGCGAACCGCCGCCGCTTCACGCCGGAAGTGTTCACGCTGCTGCTCGGCGTGAGCGACAACACGGGCGCATCGCCGTTCTGGGAAGCAGTGGGCCGCAAGTTCTTCGGCCGCGACTTCACCGACGTCGACATCGCATCGGGCGGCCGCAGCCGCACGTTCATCGCGGAAGTGATGCCGGCCTATCCGCTCTACGTGCCGCTGCTGCCGGAAGCCGCGCAGCGCGTGCTCGGCGAGCCGAACGAAACGGCGCTGCTCGCGTACGACATCCATCTCGAGGAAGGCTTCGAGCCGGACCGCTTCGTCGACATCTTCGACGCGGGCCCCGTGCTGACCGCGCAGGTCGACCGCATCGCATGCGTGAAGCACGCCGCGGAGCGCACCGTGCGCGAAGCCGCGCGGCAGCAGGGTGACGCTGCGTACATGGTGTCGACGGGCAGCGGCGAATCGTTCCGCTGCGTGCTGGCCGACCTGCCGGACGACGATGCGCACGGCGACCTGGCGCCGCTGTCCGGCGACGTGCGCGCGGCGCTCGATGTGAAGGATGGCGATGTCGTGCGCTGCGTGCCGCTGCACCGCCGCGACGATGAAGAAACGAAGGGAGGCGCAGCATGATCGTCGTTCGGGTCGTACAAACGGGCGACGTCGACGCGCTCGTGTCGCTCGCGCAGGAAACCGGGCCGGGCCTGACCACGTTCAAGCCCGACCGCGACGCGCTCGCCGCGCGCATCGAACGCTCGCGCCGCACGCTCGAGGGCAACGCCGCGCCTGGCGAAGCCGGCTACTTCTTCGTGATGGAAGAATCGAAGACGGGCGACATCGCGGGCGTGTGCGGGATCGAGACGCAGGTCGGCCTCGAACAGCCGTTCTACAACTATCGCGTGAGCACGGTCGTGCACGCGAGCCAGGAGCTCGGCGTGTGGACGCGGATGTCCGCGCTCAATATCTCGCACGACCTGACGGGCTACGCGGAAGTGTGCTCGCTGTTCCTGAGCCCGCGCTATCGCACGGGCGGTGTCGGCGGCCTGCTGTCGCGCTCGCGCTTCATGTTCATCGCGCAGTTCCGCGACCGGTTCCCGGAACGCATCTGCGCGGAACTGCGCGGCCACTTCGACGAAGACGGCACGTCGCCGTTCTGGCGCGCGGTCGGTTCGCACTTCTACCAGATCGATTTCAATGCGGCGGACTACCTGAGCTCGCACGGCCGCAAGTCGTTCCTCGCGGAACTGATGCCGCGCTATCCGGTGTACGTCGACCTGCTGCCGCAGGACGCGCAGGACGCGGTCGGCCTCACGCACCGCGACACGCTGCCGGCGCGCAAGATGCTCGAGGCGGAAGGGCTGCGTTATCAGAACCACGTCGACATCTTCGACGCGGGCCCGGTGCTCGAATGCCACATCAACGACCTGCGCACGGTGCGCGAGAGCGTGGTCGTGCCGGTCACGATCGGCGAGCCGGACACCGGTGACGACGCGCGGGGCGACCGTTCGCCGAAGTCGCTCGTGTCGAACACGTCGCTGAACGATTTCCGCGTCGGCGTCGCGCCGGGCGTGGTCGCGAACGGTACGTTCGTGCTGTCGGCCGACGATGCCGTCGCGCTCGACGTGAAGGCCGGCGATCCGGTGCGCGTGCTGCCGCTCAAAGTCAAACAGGGATAAACGAATCATGACGGAACTCTTCATCGACGGCGCCTGGATCGCAGGCTCGGGCCCCGCCTTCGCTTCGCGCAACCCGGGCACCGACGCGATCGCGTGGCAGGGCGACAGCGCGTCGGCAGCAGACGTCGACCGCGCGGTCGCAAGCGCGCGCCGCGCGTTCGCCGGCTGGTCGGCGCTCGACTTCGAAGCGCGTTGCGAAATCGTCAAGCGCTTCGCGGCGTTGCTCACCGAGCGCAAGGAAGCGATCGCGACGGCAATCGGCCGCGAGACGGGCAAGCCGCTGTGGGAAGCGCGCACCGAAGTCGCGGCGATGGCCGCGAAGGTCGGCATCTCGATCCAGGCATACCAGGAACGCACCGGCGAGAAGCGCCAGGACATGGCCGACGGCGTCGCGGTGCTGCGTCATCGTCCGCACGGTGTCGTCGCGGTGTTCGGCCCGTACAACTTCCCCGGCCACTTGCCGAACGGCCATATCGTGCCGGCGCTGATCGCGGGCAACACGGTCGTGTTCAAGCCGTCGGAGCTTGCGCCGGGCGTCGCGCGCGCGACGGTCGAGGTGTGGCAGGAAGCCGGGCTGCCGGCCGGCGTGCTGAACCTCGTGCAGGGCGAGAAGGACACGGGCATCGCGCTCGCGAATCACCGGCAGATCGACGGCCTGTTCTTCACCGGCAGCTCGGATACCGGCACGCTGCTGCACAGGCAGTTCGGCGGCCGTCCGGAAATCGTGCTCGCGCTCGAGATGGGCGGCAACAACCCGCTCGTGATCGGCGAAGTCGAGGACCTCGACGCGGCCGTGCACCACACGATCCAGTCGGCGTTCCTGTCGGCCGGCCAGCGCTGCACGTGCGCACGCCGCATCTTCGTGCCGCAGGGCGCGTTCGGCGAGCGCTTCCTCGCCCGCTTGGCCGACGTCACGTCGAAGATCACGGCCGACGTGTTCGATGCCGATCCGCAACCGTTCATGGGCGCGGTGATCTCGGCGCGCGCGGCCGCGAAGCTCGTCGATGCGCAGTCGCGCCTGGTCGAGCAGGGCGCGAAGCCGATCATCGAGATGACGCAGCGCGATCCGCGCCTGGGTTTCGTGAACGCGTCGATCATCGACGTGACCGGCGTGGCGCACCTGCCCGACGAAGAGCACTTCGGCCCGCTCGCGCAGATCGTCCGCTACGCGACGTTCGACGAAGCGATCGAGCGCGCGAACGACACGGCGTTCGGCCTGTCCGCCGGCCTGCTGGCCGACGACGCGCACGCCTGGGAGCACTTCCGCCGCACGATCCGTGCGGGGATCGTCAACTGGAACCGCCCGACCAACGGCGCATCGTCCGCCGCGCCGTTCGGCGGCACCGGTCGCTCGGGCAACCATCGTCCGAGCGCGTACTACGCGGCCGACTATTGCGCGTATCCGATGGCGTCGGTGGAAAGCACGCAACTGACCTTGCCCGCGAGCCTGTCGCCGGGCCTGCACTTCTGATCGAGGGAACGACGATGAACGCACAAGAAGCCAATTTCGACGGACTCGTCGGCCCGACCCACAACTACGCCGGGCTGTCGTTCGGCAACGTGGCGTCGCTCAACAACGAGAAGTCGGCGGCCAACCCGAAGGCGGCCGCGAAGCAGGGGCTGCGCAAGATGAAGCAGCTCGCGGATCTCGGCTTCGCGCAAGGCGTGCTGCCGCCGCAGGAGCGGCCGTCGCTGCGCCTGCTGCGCGAGCTCGGCTTCTCCGGCAAGGACGCGGACGTGATCGCGAAGGCCGCGAAGCAGGCGCCCGAACTGCTCGCCGCGGCCAGCTCGGCATCGGCGATGTGGACCGCGAACGCGGCGACCGTCAGCCCGTCGGCCGACACCGGCGACGGCCGTGTGCACTTCACGCCGGCCAACCTGTGCAGCAAGCTGCATCGCGCGATCGAGCATGAAGCGACGCGCCGCACGCTGTCGACGCTGTTCGCCGATCCCGCGCACTTCGCGGTGCACGAGGCGCTCACGGGCACGCCGGCGCTCGGCGACGAGGGGGCCGCGAACCATACGCGCTTTTGCGCCGAATACGGCAAGCCGGGCGTCGAGTTCTTCGTGTACGGCCGTGCGGAATACCGCCGCGGCCCGGAGCCGAAGCGCTTCCCGGCGCGCCAGACCTTCGAGGCGAGTCGCGCGGTCGCGCATCGCCACGGCCTGGATGAAACGGCGACGGTCTATGCGCAGCAGGATCCGGACGTGATCGATGCGGGCGTGTTCCACAACGACGTGATCTCGGTCGGCAACCGCGACACGCTGTTCACGCACGAGCGCGCATTCGTCAACAAGCAGGCGATCTACGACACGCTGACGGCCACGCTCGACGCGCGCGGCGCGCGGCTGAACGTGATCGAGGTGCCCGAGGCGGCCGTGAGCGTGAACGACGCGGTCACGTCGTACCTGTTCAACAGCCAACTGCTGTCGCGCGCCGACGGCTCGCAGGTGCTCGTCGTGCCGCAGGAGTGTCGCGAGAACGCGAACGTCGCGGCCTATCTCGACGAACTCGCGGCCGGCAACGGCCCGATCCGCGACGTGCTCGTGTTCGACCTGCGCGAAAGCATGAAGAACGGCGGCGGACCTGCGTGCCTGCGCCTGCGCGTCGTGCTGAACGACGCCGAGCGGGCGGCCGTCACGTCGAACGTGTGGATGAACGACACGCTGTTCGCGTCGCTCGACGCGTGGATCGAAAAGCACTACCGCGACCGTCTCGCACCGGAAGACCTCGCCGATCCGACGCTGCTCGACGAATCGCGCACGGCGCTCGACGAGCTCACGCAGATCCTGCGTGTGGGGTCGCTGTATGACTTCCAGCGCTGAGTCCCGCATGCCGGCCGCCGCGCTGCTCGACGACTTCCTCGCGTTCACGCTCGCGGGCGACCCGCCGGCCGTGAAGGACGGCGCGTGCGCGGACGGCGCGGTGCGCTGGCAATGGCTCGGCGACGGGCTGCTCGCGTTCGAGCCGGCCGCACGCGATGCGGCGGGCGATGCCGATGCTGACGCTGCGGCGCGCGCGAGCGTGCTCGTGTCGGCCGGCGTGCATGGCGACGAGACCGCGCCGATCGAGCTGCTGTCGATGCTCGTGCATGATCTCGCGGCGGGTACGCTGCCGCTCGCGTGCCGGCTACTCGTCGTGCTCGGCAACGTGCCGGCGATGCGCGCGGGCGAGCGCTATCTCGACGACGACCTGAACCGCCTGTTCAGCGGGCGTCACGCGCACGTGCCGACGAGCCGCGAAGCGCCGCGCGCGGCGCAGCTCGAAGCGGCGGCCGCCGCGTTCTTCGCGGCCGCGCCGGCGGGCGGTGCACGCTGGCACATCGACATGCACACGGCGATTCGCGCATCGGTGTTCGAGCAGTTCGCGCTGCTGCCGCACACGGGCACGCCGCCGACCCGCGCGATGGTCGAATGGCTCGGCGAAGCGCGCATCGCGGCCGTGCTGCTGCATACCGCGAAGGGCAACACGTATTCGCACTTCACGGCCGAGCAGTGCGGCGCGCTCGCATGCACGCTGGAACTCGGCAAGGTGCGGCCGTTCGGCCAGAACGACCTGTCGCGCTTCGCGCCGGCCGACCGTGCGGTGCGCAAGCTCGTGTCGGGCGCGCCGCGTGATGTCGATTCGCAGGGGGGGCATCCGCCGTTGCCGCGAGTGTTCACCGTGATCGACCAGATCACGAAGCAGAGCGACGCGCTCGAGCTGTTCGTCGCGGCCGACGTCGCGAACTTCACCGCGTTCGCGCGCGGCACCGTGCTCGCGCAGGACGGCGACTACCGCTATACGGTGAAGCACGACGAGGAGCGCATCGTGTTCCCGAATCCGTCAGTGAAGCCGGGCTTGCGCGCGGGCCTGCTCGTCGTCGACACGACGCGCGACACGCTCGCCGCGCTCGTCTGAGCGATGCGCGGTTGCGCGCGGCTGCGGTGATCGCAGCCCGCGCATCGTCGCGCCGCATTCGCATTTTGGGGTTGACGTACGTCCGCCTGCCGCGCAGAGGCCCGCGCATCGGCCCTTGCGTATTTGCGACATCGTCTTGCAAGTTCGACGAAGGCCCGGCCGATGCCGGCGCACGCAGCGCAGCATCGCGTGCCGGCGGCCGCTTTGCCGTATCGGGCCGCGCGGATTGGTACAATCGCCGCCTTGCGGCTGTTGCGCCGCATCAAGGCGCGGCATCGGGATTGTCGTTGTCATCCGACCCTGCAATGATGCAAGCGCCCGTAGTTCCGGAACATTCGAGTATCGAGGAGAACACCTGATGAAGTTGGATTGGCGTAAAGTGGCCGCGCACGCGGTAGTGGCGGCAACGGCCGTGGCGGCAGGCAGCGCGATGGCTGCGGATCTGAAGGAGATCCGGTTCGGCGTGGAGGCCTCGTACGCGCCGTTCGAATACAAGACGCCCGACGGCAAGCTGACCGGCTTCGACATCGACATCGGCAACGCGGTGTGCGCGAAGCTGAAGGTGAAGTGCGTGTGGGTCGAGAACGACTTCGACGGCCTGATCCCCGCGCTGCAGGCGCGCAAGTTCGATGCGATCAACTCGGACATGACGATCACCGACCAGCGCAAGCACGCGATCGCGTTCACCGATCCGATCTACACGATCCCGAACCAGCTGATCGCGAAGCAGGGCAGCGGCCTCCAGCCGACCCCGCAAGCGCTGAAGGGCAAGCGGGTCGGCGTGCTGCAGGGCACGATCCAGGAAGCGTACGCGAAGAAGAAGTGGGCGCCGGCCGGTGTCGAGGTCGTGCCGTACCAGACGCAGGACCTGGCCTACGCCGACCTGAAGTCGGGCCGTCTCGACGCGACGTTCCAGGATTCGGAAGCGGGCTCGAAGGGCTTTCTGTCGAAGCCGCAAGGCCAGGGCTTCGGCTTCGCCGGCGGTACGGTGGCCGATGCCGAGATCCTCGGCTCGGGCGTCGGCTTCGGCCTGCGCAAGAACGACGCGGCGCTGAAGACCGCGCTCGATCAGGCGCTGAAGGGGCTGAAGGCCGACGGCACGATCGACACCCTCGCGAAGAAGTACTTCAGCGTGCCGGTCACGCTCAAGTAAGCGTTTCGATCCGTCGCACGATGCAGCCGGCCGCTTTCGCGGCCGGTTTGCTTTTCGGGCGCCGCTTCTCGCACACGTGCCGGCGTGCCGCGTGCGTCACGCGGGGAAGAACCGCCCCAGTTCGCGCGCGAGCTCGTTGAGCACGCTCATTTCCTGCTGCGTGATCTTGCGCGCGGGCTGCGCGCCGGCCCAGTCGCCGTACAGCAGGCCGACGGTCGTCGTGCCGACGCGCACCGGCAGCAGCACGAACGCGCGCGTGTCGGGGAGCGCATCGAGGTACCACGCCGGCAGGCGCTTCACCATCTTCGGCTCCTGCGCCTGCTCGATGAAGATGCCGACCGAGTTCGTGATCGCGAGATGGAACACGTCCGGCTCGAAGCGCTCGTCGAAGCACAGGCGGTCGAGCGCCGCATCGACGTCCGGCCCGAAGCCGAGGCGCGCGGCGAACATGCCGTCGTCACGGCGCACGAACATCACGGTGCGGGTGAACGCGAGCCCCGCGAGCAGGCTTTCCGACGCGAGCGCGAGCACCGGCGTCAGCACGTGCTCGGACGGCAGCGCGCGCAGGTCCGCGAGGCCGGCCTCGAGGCATGCCTCGGGTTCGGGCTGCGCCCGCGCGATCGCGTCGGCGTTCGCACGCAGCTCGACGATCTCGCGCATCACGGTGTCGCTCGCTTCCTCGCGTGCGAGCCGGTCGGCGATCTCCACCAGCGCGTCGGCATCGATCTCCAGCTCCTGCCCGTAGCGCTGCGCGAGCACCGCGATGTGCGCGTCGCGCTGCGGGCCCGCGGGCATCGCGAGCGCCCCGGCGACGTCGGTCGAGCAGCGGCTCACCGAACGCAGCCAGCGCACGCGGTCGGCGCCTTCGTCGGCACAGGCCGCGGGGCGCCGGCGGTCGGCGCGCTCGTCTTCGTCGTCTTCTTCGCGTTCGTCGCGGTGGGCGGCGTGCGCGGCGCGACCGTCGCCGTCGGCCATCCCGGCGCGGATCACGTCGGGCAAGCGCCAGCTCGCGGCGGCCTCCAGACCGATTTCGTCGAAGCCGACGCCCAGCACGTCGACGCACGCGGCTGCGTCATCGCCGTTCAGCTCGGCGGCGCGGCGGCGGATCCGGTCCCATTCGCTGTCGAGATAGCAGACCACGAGCAGCTTGCCGACCTGGCGCATCAGCGTGCAGACGACGGCTTCCTCGCCGCCGCGCAGTTCCGCATGCTCGGTCAGCTTGCGGGCGACGCAGCCGGACAGCAGCGCGCGGTTCAGCTCGAGCTTCGCGTCGATGCGGCGCGGCGTGCTGTGATGGAAATGGTCGACGAGCTTCAGCCCGACGACGAGATGGCCGACCGTGTCCATGCCGAGCACCATCAGGGCTCGCGTGACGGTCGTGATGTTGCCGCCGAACGCCATGTACATCGCGGAATTGGCGAGCCGCAGGACTTTCTGCGTGAGCGCGAAATCCGACAGTACGACGCGTACGAGCGCGGTGAAGTCGAGGTCGTCGTTCTTCATCGCGGCCATCGTCGCGCGCAGCGATTCCGACAGCAGCGGGAAGTCGCCCCGTTCGTTCATCCGGGCCCACAGCTTGTCGAGCAGCGCCGTGCGGGGCAGGTGTGCGGTGATTGACATACGGATCAGTCCGGTTCGCTGCGCGCGTCAGGCGGCGTGCAGGCGCAACTGCTGCGCCTCGAAGCGCCGCGCGAGCTCCTCGGACGGCAGCGCCTGGCACACGAGCCAGCCCTGGATGTGGTTGCAGCCCATTTCGGTCAGCAGTTCGCGCTGCGCCTCGGTCTCGACGCCTTCCGCGACGAGCTCGAGATCGAGCGTCTGCGCGAGGCCGACCACCGCCGACACGATCGCGCGATCGTTGCGCGACGTCAGCAGGTTCTCGACGAAGCTGCGGTCGATCTTCAGCTTCGCGAGCGGGAAGCGCTGCAGGTACGCGAGGCTCGAATAGCCGGTGCCGAAATCGTCGATCGCGAAGCGGATGCCGAGCTCGGTCAGCTCCTCGAGCAGCACCTTCGCCTGCGCGGGATCGTGCATCAGCAGGCTTTCGGTGATTTCGAGCACGATGCGGCGCGGGTCGATGCCCGTCAGCGCGATCGCCTCGCGCACGCTCTGCGTGAAGCGCGGGTCGCGAAACTGCTGCGGCGACACGTTGACCGCCACGTACTGGAGCGCGAGCCCCTGGCGGTCCCACGCGACGAGCTGCATGCACGCGGCCTTGAGCACCCAGTTGCCGAGATAGTTGATCAGGCCGATCGATTCGGCGAGCGGAATGAAGGTGGCCGGCGGCACGAGGCCGTGCACCGGATGCCGCCAGCGGATCAGCGCCTCGACGCCGTCCACCGCGCCCGACTGGCTGCGCGTGATCGGCTGGAAGTGGAGCGAGAACTCGCCGTTGCGCACGCCGTCGTACAGGTCGGCCTCGAGCTTGAGCCGCTCCGCGTCGGCCGGGTCGTCGACCGGCTCGTGAAACGCGAGCGCATTGCCGCCCGACGCCTTCGCCTGCGCGAGCGCATGGTCGGCGCGGCGCAGCAGCGGGCTGTGGTGCTGCGCGCGATGGGGCGCCGCGCGCTCGTCCGGGTACAGCGCGATGCCGATGCTCGCGGACAAGTGCACGGTCTGCCCCTGAAACACGTAAGGTTCGCGTACCGCGGCCTGCAGCCGGCGCGCGAGCGCGTCAGCGGCGTCGCTCGCACGCGCCCGGTTCGATGCGGTCAACACCACCGCGAACTTGTCGCTCGCGACGCGCGCGAGCTGCTCGCCGGGCGCGACGAGCGCCCGCAGCCGCTGCGCGGTGTCGCGCAGCAGGGTGTCGCCGGCGTCGTAGCCGAGCGCGCGGTTGATGCGCTGGTAATCGTCGAGATCGAGCAGCAGCAGCGCCGCGCACGTGCCGCTCTCGTCGGCCGCCTGCTGCGCGCGCATCAGCGCGGGCACGAGCGCGGACAGGTTGTCGAGCCCCGTCATCGGATCGTGGTGCATCTCGTACGTCAGGCGGGCTTCGAGCGCACGCCAGGCCGTCACGTCGAACGCCGCGATCGCGAAGCCGTCGACGCCGTGGTGGCGGCTCTTGAACGCGCGGATCTCGACGTCGAGCGGGTAGGTGAGCGACTTGACGATGCAGATCGTCGCCTTCTCGACCTGGCCGGAACGCGCGGCACGTGCGAGCAGGCCTTCGAGCGTCGCGGTATCCTGTTCCGCGATCAGGTCGCGCAGCGTCAGCGTGTGCAGGTAGTCGCGGTGATAACCGATGAAGCGCAGGCTCGCGTCGGATACATACAGAAAGCGCAGCTCGCGGTCGACATGGGCGAGGAAATCCACCGTGCCGACCGTCTGTTCCAGCCAGTTGCGCACGGTGTCGTCGCGGCGCGGCGCGCCGGCGCGCGCAGGCATCAGCGCGCCGCCCGACCAGGCGAAGCGGCGCAGCGTATGCAAGGCATTGCGCCAGGAGCCCTTGCGTGGCGTCTGTTTCCTGTTGGCTTCCATGTTTCTCGCTGACGTGAAGGGCTGGAACCGGTTGTCCGGAAGGAATAACGGCAGGTTGCGCGGAATCTTTAACCGGCCGGCCGGCAGCGGCTTGCGCTGCCGCCGGACCGGGTCGTGCATGCGGCGTTCGACGGTCGAACGCCGCATGGCCCACATCGAGGCTGACTGTATAAGAAATGAGGACACAGATGAAGCGAAAACTATTGGTGGGCGCCGCGGCGGCGCTGCTGGTGGCCGGTCATGCGCTGGTCGCGCAGGCGCAACTGAAGCCGGGCGCTACGGCCCCCGATTTCACGACGCAGGCGTCGCTAGGCGGCAAGACTTACACGTACGCGCTCGCCGATGCGCTGAAGCATGGGCCGGTCGTGCTGTACTTCTACCCGGCCGCGTTCACGAAGGGTTGCACCATCGAGGCGCATGCGTTCGCGGATGCGGTCGATCGTTACAAAGCTTACGGTGCAACGGTGATTGGAGTCTCCGCCGACAACATCGACACGCTGACCAAGTTCTCGGTGAGCGAGTGCCGCAGCAAGTTTCCGGTCGCGGCCGATCCGGACGCGAAGATCATCCGCGAATATGACGCGAAGCTGCCCGCGCTCGATCGCGCGAACCGCGTGTCCTACGTGATTTCGCCGGAAGGGAAGGTGCTGTACGAGTACACGAGCCTGTCACCGGACAAGCACGTGGAGAACACGCTCGCCGCGGTCAAGGCGTGGGCCGACGCGCATCCGAAGCAGTAAGCCGCAGGGGGTGAGCGGGTGGTAAAGCGGCCCGCTGTGCGGGCCGCAAGCACGATGGAACGCGCCGCCGGGTGGCGGCGCGGGCGCACCGGACGTACCGGATGTCCGTTAAGCGCGCAATGCCTGTTCGATCGGCACGCCGCCGCCGACGAAGCCGATGATCTTGCGCGAAATGCCCAGCTTGATCGCCTCGATCGCGGCCCATGCGACATCCTGGCGCGACACCGGCGGCGCCGCGTTGAGCGGCTCCTCGGTCAGTGCGATCTTGCCGACGCCCGGGCTGTCCGACAGCGGGCCGGGGCGCAGGATCACGTAGTCGATGCCCGACGCGATCACGCGCTCGTCGCCTTCGCGCTTCATCTGCGAATAGTGGCGCAGCGCGTCGCCGCTGCGCTCCGGCCAGTACGCGGTCAGCGAACTGATCACGACCAGCTTCTGCACGTTGTAGGCGAGCGCATGCTCGGCCGCGCGCGCGACCGCGTCGCGGTCGATCTGCTCCTCTTCGGCGGCGCCTTCCGATTCGGCCGAACCGGCCGCGTAGATCACGTGCGTGATGCCCTGGAATGCGTGCGAGAAATCGCCCGTCAGATCGGCCTCGACGACCTTCGCGCCCGGCAGCGCATAGCCGTGCCGGCGCACCAGCGCTGTCACCTCGAATTCCGGCTGCTTGAGCAGCAGATCCGCGCAGGCCTGGCCCGTGCGGCCGGTCGCGCCAATCAGCAGTACCTTCGTCGTCATGAAACCGCTCCTTGCACGATGCGTCATCCTCCCAGATAGGGACGGACGACCGATACTCAAGTGTATGTCGATTTGGGCCGGCGGCGTGCAGGTAATGAGGGACGCACCGCTCGAGGCTTGCCGGCGCGGCCCCCGTCGGGACGCCATCGTGCGCATCGATTGCGGAATCGACCCGCTGACCGGCTATCATGTGCGCGATGCATTTTTCGCCGCGACGCAATGCAGCGCGGCGACCAACCGGTTGGAGTACACATGGCATTACCCCTGGACAACGTCAGCATGGCCGTGTTCTGCGACTTCGAGAACGTCGCGCTCGGCGTGCGCGACGCGAAGTACGAGAAATTCGACATCCAGCCCGTGCTGGAGCGGCTGCTGCTGAAGGGCAGCATCGTCGTGAAGAAGGCATATTGCGACTGGGAGCGCTACAAGGGCTTCAAGGCGTCGATGCACGAGGCGAGCTTCGAGCTGATCGAGATTCCGCACGTGCGCCAGTCGGGCAAGAACTCGGCCGACATCCGGCTCGTCGTGGACGCGCTCGATCTCTGCTACACGAAGTCGCACGTCGACACGTTCGTGATCATCAGCGGCGACTCGGATTTTTCGCCGCTGGTGTCGAAGCTGCGCGAGAACGCGAAGAAGGTGATCGGGGTCGGCGTGAAGAAGTCGACGTCGGACCTGCTGGTCGCGAACTGCGACGAATTCATTTTCTACGACGACCTGGTGCGCGAGCAGCAGCGCGCGCAGGCGAAGCGCGAACAGCAGCACGCCGGTAACGGCGGCGCGAAGCGGCCGGACGAACCGTCGCGCAAGCCGGAGCTGGAAGCGCGCCGCAGCGAGGCGATCGCGCTCGCGGTCGAGACGTTCGATGCGTTGGCCTCGGAGCGCGACGACGTCGGCAAGATCTGGGCGTCGGTGCTCAAGAGCGCGATCAAGCGCCGCAAGCCGGATTTCAACGAGTCGTATTACGGCTTCCGCGCGTTCGGCAACCTGCTCGACGAAGCGCAGGCGCGCGGGCTGCTCGAAGTGGGGCGCGACGACAAGTCGGGTGCGTTCGTGTCGCGGCCGCGCCAGTCGTCCGCGGTGGAGCAGGCGACGGCACGTGATACGGGCGGCGCGCACCATGGGCACGGCACGCATCACGGTCACGGCGGGCGTCATGCGGAAGCGGCAGCACCGGCCGAGCGCCAGTCGCGGCGTCGCGGGCAGCGGGCGGAAGCAGTCGTGCAGGAAAGCGTGCAGGCCGAAGCGCAAGAGGCGGCCGTCGTCGATGTCACGGACGAAGCGGCGCTCGTGCCGGCAGCGACGGCCGAAGCGACTGCAGCGACTGAAGTGGCCGATACGCACGGTGAAGCGAAGGACGGCCGCAAGCGCGCGCGCAAGAGCGCGGCGAAGAAGACCGGCGCCAAGAAGGGCGGCGAGGCAAAGGGCGGTGAGGCGAAGGGCGCAGGCCGTCAAGCGGCGGCGAAGCCGGACGAGGCCGCGCACGGCGGTGCGAAGCATGGTGGTGAAAAGCACGCGCAAGGCCAGCCTGCCGAAGCGACGCATCGCGACGCGGAGCATCGGGAGGAACGGCACGTCGCGGCGCCGACGGCCGGCGAGTACGGCGCTTCGGCGGCTGCCGCGCAGCCGGCGCACGAAGCGGCACCGGCTGTCGAATCGACCGGCGAGGCGGCTGACGAAGCCGCCGCTGCAAAGCCGAAAAAACCGGCCCGCAAGACGGCTCCCCGTGCGCGTCGTCCGCGCAAGACGGCCGCTGCTGCCGAGTAACGCTGGCTGCGCCGACCGCGCCGACCGCGCCGACCGCGCCAACCGCGCCAACCGCGCCAACCGCGCCAACCGCGCCAACCGCGTCAACCGCGTCAACCGCGCGCCAACTGCGCGCCAACTGCGCCGGCCGCGCGGGGGCGGCGTCCGACCGAGGGCGCCGCCTGTCTCACCCCGTCGGCCGGTGCAACGCCGGCCGACGCGTCCCGTTATCCGTTCAGCACATACGGCTGCGTCATCACTTCGAGGAAGTGACCGTCCGGATCGTCGAAATACACGCCACGCCCGCCGTGATGGCGGTAGATCTCACCGGGCTGCCGCTTCGCCGGATCGGCCCAGTGCGGCAGACCGCGCTCGCGAATGCGTGCGTACACGCGATCGAAGCCGGCCTCGTCGGTCAGGAATGCGTAGTGCTGGGACGCGATCTCTCCGTCCGTTTCATAAAAATCGAGCGACACGCCGTTCTCGAGCGGGACGACCAGCATCGGGCCGAACGGCGTCGGCGCCGGCAACTCCAGAAGCTCGGTGAGGAAGCGGCTCGACGCGTGCTTGTCGCGGCACCAGACGATCGTATGGTTCAGCTGGACGTTCATGGCGGGCTCCCGGAAACGGGCGCGAGGGTGGGCATGGACACACGATAGTCGATCGCCGCCGGCGCGCAAGCCCGATCCCGGGCGAATGCGCCGCCTCGTTGTCGGCGGCCCCGGCGGCCCCGGCGGCCGCGCGTGAATCGTCGTCTGAAACGATCTGGACGATCGGCTACTTGTTCGGGAGCCAAGGTCGTTGGCGCGGTTTTTGGCGCCGCCAAGAATCGCTGTCGAGCACCGCCGCGCCGCTCCACGCTCCGTCGTCCCGCGTCCCGCCGCGTCCCGCCGCGTCCCACGTCCCGCTACGCGTTACTCCCCAGCCACCGCCGGCCCGCCCGAATTTCCACGGCGGTTGCGGCGCTTCTCGCCCCACACACGCAGCCGGTCCATGTACAGATAGACGACCGGCGTCGTATAGAGCGTCAGCACCTGCGACATGATCAGCCCGCCGGCGATCGCGATCCCGAGCGGCGCGCGCAGCTCGGCGCCGTCGCCGTGGCCGAACGCGAGCGGCAGCGCGCCGAGGAGCGCCGCCATCGTCGTCATCATGATCGGCCGGAAGCGCAGCAGGCACGCCTCGTGGATCGCATCGTACGACGACTTGTTGCCGTTGCGCGTCTGGTCGATCGCGAAGTCGACCATCATGATCGCGTTCTTCTTCACGATGCCGATCAGCAGGATCACGCCGATCAGCGCGATGATGCTGAATTCCGTCTTGAACAGCAGCAGCGCGAGCAGCGCGCCCACGCCGGCCGACGGCAGCGTCGACAGGATCGTGATCGGGTGGATGTAGCTCTCGTACAGGATCCCGAGCACGATGTAGACGGCCAGCAGCGCCGCGAGGATCAGGATCGGCTGGTTGTTCAGCGATTGCTGGAACGCCTGCGCGGTGCCCTGGAAGCTGCCGACGATCGTCGGCGGCACGCCGATCTGCGCCATCGTCTGGTAGATCACCTGGGTCGCCTGCGACAGCGACACGCCCGGCGGCAGGTTGAACGAGATCGTCGTCGCGACGAAGAGGCCCTGGTGGTTGACCGACAGCGGCGTCGTGCTCGGGCCGAAGGTCGCGATCGCGGACAGCGGGATCATCGTCGACTTCGACGTCGACACCGCCGCGCCCGACGACGCGCTCGACTTGCCGCTCGACGCGATCGAATTCAACGCCTGGTTGCGCGCGGAATCGGACGCGATCGCCGCGGCGCTGGTGGCAGCCGTGCCGGCGCTCGACGTGCCGGCCGAGGTCGCGACGAAGGTGCCGGCCGCCGCGTTGGTCGACTGCGAGCCGTTCGCGCTGCCGCCCGACGTGCTGATCCACACTTCGTTCAGCATTTGCGGGCTCTGCCAGTATTTCGGCGCGACTTCCATCACGACGTGGTACTGGTTCAGCGGGTTGTAGATCGTCGAGACCTGGCGCTGGCCGAATGCGTCGTACAGCGTGTTGTCGATCTGCGCGGGCTTGATGCCGAGCCGCGCGGCGGTCGCGCGGTCGATCGTCACCATCGCCTCCAGGCCGCCTTGTTGCTGGTCCGAGTTGACGTCGGTCAGCTCGGCGCGCTTCTGCAGCGCCTCGGTCAGCAGCGGCCCCCACTTGTACAGGTCGGCGCTCGAATCGCCGAGCAGCGTGAACTGGTATTGCGCGTTGCTCTGCCGGCCGCCGACGCGGATGTCCTGCGCCGCCTGCAGGAACGTGCTCGCGCCGGCGACATCCGCCAGCGGCTTGCGCAGTTGCTGGATCACCTGGTCGGCCGACAGCTTGCGCTCGGTGCGATCCTTCAGCGTGACGAACATGAAGCCCGAATTGGTCTGCGTGCCGCCGGTAAAGCCCGCGGCGCTCTGCACGTTCGGGTTGCTCTGCACGATCCGCATCATCTCGGTGAACTTCTGCTTCATCGCCTGGAACGACGTGGACTGGTCGGCCCGAATGCCGCCGATCATCAGCCCGGTGTCCTGCTGCGGAAAGAAGCCCTTCGGCACGATGATGTACAGATAGACATTGAGCCCGATCGTCGCGAACAGGATCAGCAGGACCAGCAGCGGGCGGCGCAGCGCCCACGACAGCGAGCGCTCGTAGCCGCGCTGCATCCGCGCGAAGAAGCGCTCCAGGAATCGGCCGAGGCGGCCTTCCTCGTGCGCGTCGTGCGGCTCGCGCAGCAGCCGCGCGCACATCATCGGCGTGACCGTCAGCGACACCGCGAGCGATACCGCGATCGCGAGCGACAGCGTCAGCGCGAATTCGCGGAACAGGCGCCCGACGATGCCGCCCATCAGCAGGATCGGCAGGAACACCGCGACGAGCGAGATGCTCATCGACAGCACCGTGAAGCCGACCTCGCGCGCGCCGTCGAACGCGGCCTGCAGCCGCGGCTTGCCGTTCTCGATGTGACGCGTGATGTTCTCGAGCACGACGATCGCATCGTCGACCACGAAGCCGGTCGCGACGATCAGCGCCATCAGCGACAGATTGTCGATCGAGAAGCCGAGCAGGTACATCGCGCCGAACGTGCCGATGATCGAGATCGGCACCGCGACGCTCGGAATCAGCGTCGCGCGCCAGTTGCGCAGGAACAGGAACACGACCATCACGACCAGGCTGATCGCGATCAGCAGCGTGTGCTCGGTGTCTTTCAGCGAGGCCCGGATCGTCGTCGAACGGTCGAGCACCGGCGTCACGGTGATGTCGGCCGGCAGCGACGCGGTGAGCTGCGGCAGCGCCGTGCGCACGCGATCGATCGTCTCGATGATGTTCGCACCGGGCGAGCGGTAGAGGATCACGAGCACCGCGCGCTTGCCGTTCGACAGGCCGAGGTTGCGCAGGTCCTCGACCGAGTCGACGACCTCGGACAGGTCGGACAGCCGCACGGCCGCGCCGTTGCGGTACGCGACGACCAGGTCGCTGTACTGCGACGCATGCGAGGCCTGGTCGTTCGTATAGAGCTGGTAGTGCTTCGGGCCGAATTCGATCGCGCCCTTCGGGCTGTTCGCGTTCGCGGACGCGAGCGCGGCCCGCACGTCCTCGAGTCCGATCCCGTAGTGGAACAGCGCATGCGGTTCGAGCTCGACGCGCACGGCCGGGTTCGCCGAACCGCTCACCGACACCTGGCCGATCCCGTCGATCTGCGACAGCGACTGCTGCAGCACCGTCGACGCGGCGTCGTACAGCTTCGCGGGCGACGAAGTCTCCGACGTCAGCGACACGATCATGATCGGCGAGTCGGCCGGGTTGACCTTGCGGTACGTCGGGTTGCTCTTCAGCGAGGCGGGCAGGTCGGCGCGCGCCGCGTTGATCGCGGCCTGCACGTCGCGCGCGGCGCCGTCGATGTCGCGGTTCAGCCCGAACTGCAGGATGATCCGCGCGTTGCCGACCGTGCTGGTCGACGTCATTTCGCTGACGTCGGCGATCGAGCCCAGGTGCCGCTCGAGCGGGCTCGTCACGCTGGTCGCGACGGTCTCGGGGCTCGCGCCGGGCAGCGACGCCTGCACCGAGATGGTCGGGAAGTCGACCTGCGGCAGCGGCGACACCGGCAGCTTGATGAACGCGAACAGGCCGGCGAGCGCGACGCCGAGCGCGAGCAGCGTCGTCGCGACGGGGCGGGTGATGAAGGGGCGCGACAGGTTCATCGCTTAGGCACCCGTGTGCTTGCCGGAATCGGCGCCGGGGCCGTACCGCTCGAACCAGCCGCGCGCGCGGCGCGCGAGGCTGTCGAAGCCGAGATAGATCACCGGCGTCGTGAACAGCGTCAGCACCTGCGACACGATCAGGCCGCCGGCGATCGCGATCCCGAGCGGCTGGCGCAGCTCGGAGCCGGCGCCCGCGCCGACGATCAGCGGCACCGCGCCGAGCAACGCGGCGAGCGTCGTCATCAGGATCGGCCGGAAGCGCAGCAGGCACGCCTGGTAGATCGCCTCGCGCGGCGGCTTGCCCTCGACCCGTTCGGCCTCGAGCGCGAAGTCGATCATCATGATCGCGTTCTTCTTCACGATGCCGATCAGCAGCACGATCCCGATGATCCCGATGATGTCGAGGTCGTGCCCGGTGATCATCAGCGCGAGCAGCGCGCCGACGCCGGCCGACGGCAGCGTCGACAGGATCGTGATCGGATGGATGTAGCTCTCGTACAGCACGCCGAGCACGATGTACATCGTGACGACCGCCGCGAGGATCAGGAACAGCTGGTTCGACAGCGACGCCTGGAACGCGAGCGCCGCGCCCTGGAAGCGCGTCTGGAACGAGCCGGGCAGGCCGATGTCCTTCTCGGCCGCGCCGATCGCCTTCACGGCCTCGCCGAGCGACGCGCCCGGCGCGAGGTTGAACGAGATCGTCGTCGACGGGAACTGCGACAGGTGTGCGACGAGCAGCGGCGACGGCCGTTCGTGGAACGACGCGATCGACGACAGCGGCACCTGGCCGCCGCCGGCGGACGGCAGGTAGATGTCGTTCAGCGATTCGGCGTAATGCTGCTCCTTCGGCTCCGACTCGAGAATCACGCGGTACTGGTTCGACTGCGTGAAGATCGTCGACACGATGCGCTGGCCGAACGCATCGTACAGCGCGTTGTCGACGGTCGCCGGCGTGATGCCGAAGCGCGCGGCGCTGGCGCGGTCGATCTCGATGTACACCGACTGGCCGTTGCTCTGCAGGTCGGTCGCGACGTCGGCGAGCGACGGCTCCTTCTGCAGCCGCGTGACGAGCTTCGGCACCCAGGTCGCGAACTCGTCGGGGTTCGGGCTCGTCAGCATGAACTGGTACTGGGTCGGGCTCACGGTCGAGTCGATCGTCAGATCCTGCACCGACTGCATGAACAGCGTGATGCCGGTCACGTTCGCGACGCGCTGCTGCAGGTCGCGGATGATCTGCGCGGACGACTCGGAGCGGTGGTCGCGCGCCTTCAGGTTGATCAGCATCCGGCCGCTGTTCAGCGTGATGTTGGTGCCGTCGACGCCGATGAACGACGTGAGGCTCTCGACGTTCGGATCCTTCAGGATCTCGGCCGCGAGCGCCTGCTGGCGTTCGGCCATCGCGCCGTAGGAAATCGACTGCGGCGCCTGCGTGATCGCCTGGATCACGCCGGTATCCTGCGCGGGGAAGAAGCCCTTCGGTATGTACACGTAGAGCAGGGCGGTCAGCGCGAGCGTCAGCAGCGCGACGACGAGCGTCGAGCCCTGGCGGTTCAACACCCATTCGAGCGCGACCCCGTAGCGCGCGATCACCGCGTCGATCACGCGGTGCACGCGCGCCTCGAAGCGGTGGCTTTCCGGCGGCGGCGAATGGCGCAGGAGCTTTGCGCACATCATCGGCACGAGCGTGAGCGACACGATCGCCGAGATCACGATCGTCACCGCGAGCGTGATCGCGAATTCGTGGAACAGGCGGCCGACCACGTCGCCCATGAACAGCAGCGGGATCAGCACCGCGATCAGCGACACCGTCAGCGAGATGATCGTGAAGCCGATCTGCCGCGACCCCTTCAGCGCGGCCTCGAGGCCCGTGTGGCCTTCCTCGACGTAGCGGGCGATGTTCTCGATCATCACGATTGCATCGTCGACGACGAAGCCGGTCGCGATGGTGAGCGCCATCAGCGACAGGTTGTTCAGCGAGAAGCCGGCCATGTACATCACCGCGAGCGTGCCGATCAGCGACAGCGGCACCGACAGGCTCGGGATGATCGTCGCGTAGACGTTCGCGAGGAACAGGTACATCACCAGCACGACCAGCACGACCGCGAGCAGCAGCTCGAACTGCACGTCGCGCACGGCGGCGCGGATCATCGTCGTGCGGTCGGTGACGACCTGCACGTCGAGCGCCGCGGGCAGCGTCTCCTGCAGCTTCGGCAGCTGCGCCTTGATCGCGTCGACGGTCGCGATCACGTTCGCGCCCGGCTGGCGCTGCACGTTCAGGATGATCGCGGGCTCCGCGTTCACCCACGCGCCGAGCTTGGTGTTCTCCGAGCCGGCGACCACCTTCGCGACGTCGGTCAGCATCACCGGGCGGCCGCTCTTGTACGCGACGACCGCGGAGTTGTACTGGTCGGCGCTGGTGAGCTGGTCGTTGGCGTTGATCGTGTACGCGCGCGTCGGGCCGTCGAAGTTGCCCTTCGGCGTGTTCACGTTCAGGTTCGAGATCGTCGTGCGCAGGTCGTCGAGGTTCATCCCGTACTGCGCGAGCGCGGTCGGGTTCGCCTGGATCCGCACGGCCGGCCGGTTGCCGCCCGACAGGCTGACGAGACCGACGCCGGCGATCTGCGAGATCTTCATCGCGAGGCGCGTGTCGGTCAGGTCTTGCACCTGCGTGAGCGGCAAGGTCTTCGACGTGATGGCGAGCGTCAGCACCGGCGCGTCGGCCGGGTTGACCTTCGCGTAGATGGGCGGGGCCGGGAGGTCGGACGGCAGCAGGTTGCCGGCCGCGTTGATCGCGGCCTGGACTTCCTGCTCGGCGATGTCGAGCGGCAGGTCGAGCGAGAACTGCAGCGTGATCACCGATGCGCCGGCCGAGCTTTGCGACGACATCTGGTTCAGCGACGGCATCTGCCCGAATTGCCGCTCGAGCGGCGCGGTGACCGACGACGTCATCACCTCGGGGCTCGCGCCCGGATAGAAGGTCTGGACCTGGATCGTCGGGTAGTCGACTTCGGGCAGCGCGGCGAGCGGCAGGAAGCGCAGTGCGACGAGACCGGCCAGCATGATCGCCGCCATCAGGAGGGCGGTGCCGACCGGCCGGAGAATGAAGAGGCGGGATGGATTCATCGAGCGGCCCGCGCGTTACTGGGCCGCGGGGGCCGCGGCCTGCGACGCGCCGCGCTTGTGTCCGCCGCGATGGCCGGCCGCACCCGATGCGCCCGATGCACCGGACGCCGCGCCGGCGCCGTGCGCGCCCGACGCGCCTTTGGGCTTGTCGGCCGGGATCGTGATCTTCGCGCCTTCGCGCAGCCGGTCGGAGCCGTCGGTGACCACGCGCTCGCCGAGCGCGACGCCGCTGACGATGCTGGTGCGTTCGCCGTCGACCGGGCCAATCGTGACCTTGCGCACCGTCACCGTGTTGTCGGGTTTCACGATGTACACGAACTGGCCGATCGAGCCCGTCAGCACGGCGGCCGTCGGCACGATCGTCGCATTACGCAGCACGTCGACGAGCAGGCGCGTGTTCACGAACTGATTCGGGAACAGCAGGCCTTCCTTGTTATCGAACGTCGCGCGCAGCTTGACCGTGCCGGTGCTCGTGTCGATCTGGTTGTCGAGCGTTTCGAGCGCGCCCGTCTCGAGCGGCACCGTGTTGTTGCGGTTGTACGCGGTGACCGACAGCTTCTTGCCCGCGTTCACCTGCTTGAGGATCTGCGACAGGTTGTCTTCCGACGTCGTGAAGATCACGCTCATCGGCTGCATCTGCGTGATCACGACGATCCCGTTCGTGTCGCCCGCCGTCACGTAGTTGCCGGGGTCGACCTGGCGCAGGCCGACGCGGCCCGACACCGGCGCCGTGATGCGTGCGTACGTGAGGTTCAGCTTCGCGGAATCGATCGCCGCCTGGTCGGTCTTCACCGTTCCTTCGTATTGCTTGACGAGCGACGCCTGTGTGTCGACCGTCTGCGACGCGATCGAGTCCTGCGACAGCAGGGTCTGGTAGCGCTTCAGGTCGAGGCGGGCCGTTGCGAGCAAGGCCGCGTCGCGGGCGTAGGTGCCTTCGGCGGTTTCGAGCGCGACCTGGTACGGACGCGGGTCGATCTGCGCGAGCAGGTCGCCCTTCTTGACGAGCTGGCCTTCCTGGAACGCGACCGACTGCAGATAGCCCGACAGCTGCGTCTTGACCGTCACGTTCGCGAGCGGCGTCACGGTGCCGAGCGCGGACAGCACGATCGGCATCTCGCCTTGCGTCGCGCTCGCGACCGACACGGGCTGCGGAATGTTCGCCATCGCGGCCGGGCCGCCGCGGCCGCGATGGCCGCCGCCGGCGCTCGCGCCGGAGGCCGCGCTGCCTGCGGCCTGCGTGCCGGCCGGCGTGCGGCTCCACGGGTGCCACCACAGCAGGCCGCCGATGACGACTGCGAGCGTCCCGATCACCAGCGTGCGGCGCGGGCGACGGGCGGCAGGGGAGGCGGGATCCTTCGAAGGGGGCGTGGGCTTTTGTTGGTTGTCCATCGTGTTCTGTCAGGAAGACGGCGCGGCGTGCCGGAAAACGGGGGTGGAGCGGCGCGTGGGCATGCGATGCCGCGAGGGCCGGCTCGGTCCGGCCCTGGCGGTCCGCGCGGGAAAGAGCGGTGCGCACCGCGAATGCGGCGCGACGATGGGCATGATGCTACGTCCCGTCCCCGTTACAGTCCAGCGGTCTATCTTTCAACGGGTTACGGTCGTTACATAACGCGACGGGACGATGACGGATCGATTACGCGGCGCTGCGCCGGGCCGGCGCGCCGCCGATCTCGCGGGTGATTTTCGCGATGCATTCGTGCAGCGCCGGCACCACGTGTTCCTGCAGCCATTCGGCCGAACACTGGCTCGATGCGCCGCCGCAGTTCACCGAGTAGCGCTGGCCCGACGGGCCGACGAAGCCGGCCGCGACCGCGTTCAGCCCCTCGCGCCATTCGCCGATCGCGATCGCGTGGCCTGCGCGCATCGCGTCCTCGAGCCCGGGGTTGAGGCGCGCCGACACGTGCGGCCAATCGTCGCCGGCCGTCGCGCGCAGCGCGTCGAGCAGCGTGCGCCGCTCGTCGTCCTCCAGCGCCGCGAGATACGCGCGGCCGACCGCGGTGCGTGCGATGTCCATCCGCGAGCCGATCTCGAGGCGCGTGACCAGCACCGCCGAGCGCGGCCGGATCACGTCGATCGCGACCATGTCGAGCCGGTCGCGCACCGCGAGGTGCACCGACAGCGACGTGCGCTCGGCGAGTTCGATCATGAACGGCCGCGAGCGCGCGCGGATATCGAAGTTGCGCAGGAACCCGTGGCTCAGCTCCAGCACCGACGCGGTCAGCACGAAGCGCTCGCTGTCGGGCAGCTGGAACAGGAAGCCGGCGCTGACGAGCGTCGCCGTGATGCGCGACACGGTCGGCTTCGGGATGCCCGTCAATTCGGTCAGCTCGCGGTTGCTGACGGGGGCGTCGGCGGCCGCGATGCGGCGCAGCACGGCGAGGCCGCGCGCGAGCGCGGTGATCTCGTCCGGCGCCGATTCACGGTCCCGGGGTGCGGGAGGCGTTACAGATATCGACACGAGGAATTCTCTCTATTTCCGAAACTCGATTTCAATTTTGTTGGTATCGTAAGATGATTGTCAAAAGATGCATGTTCCGTGGGTGAATCGTTCATCGTATGGGATTTTACGGGTTCACCCTTGGTTTATTAGGAAAGTTCTCAAATGACCATTGCCGGAAAGTGCAGGAGCCGGTGCAAATACCGCTTGACTTGTCGGGCGGAAACGGAAAGAATGTCTCACGTTTTCGAAACATCGTTTCAGGAGTTTAACCGGCAACGGTGTTTCGCGCAGTCTCTCAGGTTCTAGCACGGCCCTCGGAATGGCTAGAACTTTTTTAGCGCCACGGTCTCCGTGGCGCTTTTTTTTGCCCGTTATCGGCGCGCAACAAAGTTTGCAGCAGCTAGCAAGAGCGGTTTCAAAAACGTCAAAGTATGCCGCATTGCCGAAGGTTGTTGTTCGGCGCCCGATCTGGAGCGCTATTTCCTCATCCACGTGATGTCCGGCGGTTCGACTACCTCGGGGCTATCTGGGTGGTCACGTCGATCCCATGATGCGCGTACCCAGTGAAATACCGAGCGCCGATAGCGAAGCGTTGATCTTCTGCTGATCGCGTTCCCAACGCGACAGTGCGGCGTCGAACGCCGTGCCTCGCGCGAAAGCCTGCATCGCTTCGGCGAGTCCAACCGCATTGTCCGCCGCCTTTGCCACGCCGGCGGCGGTATGGGGGCGGACAAGGCAAGCCGCGTCGCCAAGCAATACCGCGCGGCCGAACACCATTCGCTCGACGACAAGATCCCGGATTGCCTGTGCGAACGGCGCGTGCGTTGCGTCGACGAGCGCGGCGAGCGTCGGCGCGAGCAGGTTGCGGGCCGCGTCGACGAGTTCCGACCGATAGTCGTCGCGCATTGCACCGGGCGGCAGCGATCCGTCTCGCTGTGTGCCGTCCCGGGAAAGAAACAGTTCAGGTAGCTTGTCGTACGAGAGACGCCGGTACCACACCCAGTTCACGCGCCGTTTGCCGGGCTCGACGGTTCCGTCGCGACCTGGCACCAGGTAGGTCAGGAACAGATGTGCGTCACCCTGCTGAAACGTAAAGCGGTTGCGCAGCACGCGAAGTACCTGATCGGGCAGGTCATGTTCGTCCACGAGCCCGCGCCACGCAACGTAGCCCGCATAGGTGGGTTGCGAATCGGGCAGCAGTTGCGCGCGCACGCCGGAGCGCCCGCCATCCGCGCCGACGAGCAGATCCGCGTGTTCTACCCGGCCGCTCGCGAAATGCGCGGTAACGCGCGCGCCATCGGAATCGAGTCGCTCGAACGTCTCGCCTGCATGGACGACGCCCGCTGGCAGCGCGCGCTTCAGCGCCGTATAGATCACATTCCACGCAGTCTGGGTTTGCGGCATGCGCATTTGCTGCACGATCCGGTCACCCTCGTCGAGATAGATCCGCTCGCTCGAATCCACGCCGGTATCGCCCGGCATCGGTACTCCGCCGAATGCGAACGCGCGGACGATCGGCGGCTGCAGGACGATGCCTCCGCCGCGGCTATCGAGCTCGCTCGGCGACTGTTCGAACACGCTGACGTGCCATCCTGCCGCACGCAGCGCAGTTGCCGTGAAGAGTCCGCCTACCGATCCGCCGATCACGAGTGCCCGCGGCGTCGATACGTCATTCATGAAGTGCTCCTGTCAGCCAGTGGATCGCGCGTGCCGCGCGTCCGATTCCCTGCTGCGTCGATGCCGGTGCGCCGCGGATTCAACCTTCCCAGCTCTTCAGGAAATCGAGCAGCAGCGCGTTGACGCGTTCCGGCTGTTCTTCCTGCGGAAGGTGGCCGCATTGCGCGATGGGCTCGGCCCGAAGATGTGTCGCCATGCTTTCCCAGACGGATTTCATGTCGAACATCTTGCCGACCGCGTAGAAATCCTCACCCCAGATCGCCATGGTCGGGCATGCGATCTTCACATCGGCGTCGGCGAGATCCTGTTGGACGTCTTCCGCGTTCGCGCGGTAGTCGGCGAGTGCGCCACGGACGGCGCCGGGACGACGATAGGCCCGCACATACGTGTCGAACGCCTCGCCGGAAATAGCGTGCGGGTTGTAGCACCAGTCGGAGAAGAAGTAGCTGAGCCACTCGGCTTCCTTGCCGGCGATCAGTGCTTCGGGCAGGTCCGCTACCTGATGAAACAGGAAGAACCAGTACGCGCGTGCCGTCTGGGCTGTCATGTTCTGCGCGACGATGCGGGTCGGCACGTTGTCCATCACGACAAGGCGCTCGAGGCGCTCGGGGAAGTCCTTCGCGAAGCGTGTCGCGACGCGTGCGCCGCGATCGTGCCCGACCAGCGCGATTCGGCCGATGCCAAGCGTGTCGAGCAATGCGACGAGATCGCGGGCCATGTTGCGTTTGTCGTAGCCGGCGGCCGGCTTGTCGGTTTCGCCGTAGCCGCGCAGGTCGGGCACGATGACGCGGTAGCGTTGTGCCAGGACGGGAATCTGGAAGCGCCATGCGAAGCTGGTTTCCGGGAAACCGTGCAGCAGGACCACGACAGGGCCGCTGCCCGCGTCGATGAAATGTTGTCGAATGCCGTTCGCGGTGACGGTGTGGTGAACGATCGAAGGCGTGGTGGTGGACATGTGTCGGTTCCCATTTCGGTTCGGACGACGCGCCATCGGAGCGACGTGCGCGCGAGTGCTGTCCGAGCATAGGCGAAGCGACATGGCCAGTCGCATGAATTGTTCTGAATGACGATTAAGTGTTCCTCGGAGGAGGGCGACCTCCAATGCCGATGTGAGCAGTGCGGCGAGTGGCGTCGGTGCGGCGTGCGCGCAAAAAAAAGCGCGACGCCCGCAGTGGGCATCGCGCATGAACCGGCGTGGAGCGCCGACGAATGAAACGTGATGAAGAGAGTGGGGCTGGTCAGGGACGCCCGGTCAGGGACGCCCGGTCAGGACCCCCGGCCGCTCAGGCCTTCGCGAGCTTGATGCTGGTCGGCTCGGCCGTCAGGTAGCCGACGCAGGCGCCGAAGCGGTCCTTGTAGTTCGCGCGCACGAGCGGGTCGAGCGTCGACTTGACCTTGTCGTGCAGCGGCGTCTCCCAGTCGCCCACGTGCTGGAAGTTGCTCATGACGTAGGTCCAGCCGTTGATCTCGTCGACCGCGTGCAGTCCCGTCGATTCGGCGCCGGCCGGGCACGACAGCACGCGCGAGAGCGACTTCGTGTCGACGTTGTACGCCCACAGGAAGTTGTTGACGTGCATGCCCGAGTCTTCGCCGATGAAGAGCGTGCGCAGCTTTTCGGAGAACTTCAGGTTGTCGGGGTTCGCGATCTTGTCCGGATTCGCGAGGTTGCCGAGCGCGTCGGCCGCGGCGAGGTCCTCGCCGACGAGCGCCGCCGGCGCGGCCATGTCGACCGGCACCCATTCGCTGTCGATCGCGCCGCCCGACGTGTCGCGCTGGCCGGCCTTCAGGTTCAGCGCATAGACGGCGCCCGCGGCGATCTTCTTGTCCACCGCGACGTCGCGCGACACCGCATTGCCCTTGACCATCGACGTCTCGATCCGCGACATCGCCGTGTAGACGATCTTGTCCTTCGCGTTCACCGTCGTGCCTTCGAGCTTCGTGAACGCCATGCTGCCGCCGATCAGCGCCGCATAGCGGTGCGTCTCGAGGAACGCGGCCGCCTTTTCCATCCCGGGCTTCACGCGCATCCAGTTGAACTTGCCGCCGAAGTGGATCTTCGTGTAGCTCGCGTCGCTCGGGTCGGTCGTCGTCAGGTCCATGATGTCCGACGCCTTCAGCGTGTTCGCGAGCGTCTCGATCTCGCTGCTCGTCGCGTGGCCGATCCGGATCCACGTCAGCGTCGCGCTGCCGGCGCCGGCGGACGACGTCTGCGTCCACTTCGCGACGTACAGCGTGCCGGCCGACAGGTCGGCCGCCTTGTCGGCGACGAACATGAACAGGCCGCCGTTGGTGGCGTCGTCACCCATCATCACGGTGCGCTGGTCCGGCATCACCTGGATCAGCTCGTGCGAGATGCGGCCGAGGCAGTAGTGCTTCTTCACCGTGCCGGTGCCGTCCGGGTTCACCGTGATCTCGGGCAGGTGGCCGTAGTGATAGGGGTTCGCCTTCGTCTCGTCGCCGAACGTGTTCTTGCTGAATGCCTTGAACTGCGTATCGGTCGCGGCCTTCGTCGCGTCCGGCTCGTATTCCTCGCTCGACAGGTGCGTGCCCCACGGCGACAGGCTCGCGCCGCAGGTGATCCACAGGCCGTGCGCGCTCGACGTGTCGACGTTGTGATACTTGACGACCTTCAGCGCACCGCTGGACGGATCCTGGTCGAGCGTGATCACCGCGATCGGCGACGGCAGCTGGCCGTACTGCGATGCGCTCGCCTGGTCGCGCGTCGTGTATTCGAACTGCACGACCGCGAACACCGTGTTGCCCTTCACGCCGGCGACGTTCGCGTTCTTCAGCGTCAGCAGCGAGCTGCCGTCCGGGCAGTCCGAATAGAACTGGCGCTCCTTGCCGGCCACCGAGCGGTCGATGATCGGCTGGTTGTTGATGTCGTAGTAGCCGCCCGCGAGCGTCGTGCCGCCCTTGCCGTCCGGCACCATGTCGCCCGTCACGAAGAACGGCCGGTACGCCAGCTTGAAGTTGCGCGACGAGCCGTCCGAGAACGACACCGACAGCGTCGAGCCGACCGTCGTCGTGGCCATCGCGGCCGCGTTGTCGAGCGTGGGCGCGGCCATCGCCGAGAACGCCGCCGACGTGTACGCGGCGGCGGCCGGCGTCGCCGTCGGATTGTCGTCACCGCCGCAACCGGTCAGGAGAGCCGGCAGCGCGAGGCCGGAGAGGGGCAGCATGGGCGCGCCGGCGAGGATCTTCAGGGCCTGACGACGGGAAGCATTGGGCAACGCGGGCATGTGGAGTCCAGTTTCAGATGTTGGAAGAATGGCCGTCGCGAAGCAGGCTCTCGGCAAGCAAGGCGAAGGCAAGTTGAAAACTGGACCGAAGTGTAGGGACGCTAGATGAAAGTTTTTTGAATAGAAAACGTAATGACGCACCGGGCGTCCGTCAGGTGGGCTGGCGGACGCCGGTTTCGTGCTTGATGGTGTTCAATCGCGCTCGGGCGTCGCCGAGATGCGGTGGATCGACAGGTCGGCGCCGTCGAATTCGGCTTCACGATCGAGGCGCAGCCCGACCGTCGCCTTCAGCGCGCCATACACGAGCGTGCCGCCCGCGGTGGCGATCGCGATGCCGCCGAGCGTGCCGATGAGCTGCGACACGAACGACACGCCGCCGAGGCCGCCGAACACGGGCTGCCCGAACACCCCGGCCGCGACGCCGCCGAGCGCGCCGCACAACCCGTGCAGCGGCCACACGCCGAGCACGTCGTCGATGCGCCATTTGTTCTGCACGCAGGTGAACATCGCGACGAAGACCGCGCCGGCCGCGGCACCCGTGACGAGCGCACCGATCGGGTGCATCACGTCGGAGCCCGCGCACACCGCGACGAGGCCCGCGAGCGGGCCGTTGTACGTGAAGCCCGGATCGTTGCGGCCGGCCATCCACGCGGCGAGCGTGCCGCCGACCATCGCCATCAGCGAGTTCACGGCGACGAGGCCGCTGATCTTGTCGAGCGTCTGCGCGCTCATCACGTTGAAGCCGAACCAGCCGACCGCGAGCACCCACGCGCCGAGCGCGAGGAACGGAATGTTCGACGGCGGATGCGCGGCGATCCGGCCGTCCTTCGCATAGCGGCCGTGGCGCGCGCCGAGCAGCAGCACGGCCGGCAGCGCGACCCAGCCGCCGAATGCGTGCACGACGACCGAGCCCGCGAAATCGTGGAACGGCGCGCCGAACGCATGCGTGAGCCAGTTCTGCACGCCGAAGCGGTCGTTCCATGCGATCCCTTCGAAGAACGGATAGATGAAACCGACGATGATCAGCGTCGCGACGAGCTGCGGATTGAATTTCGCGCGTTCCGCGATGCCGCCGGACACGATCGCGGGGATGGCCGCCGCGAACGTCAGCAGGAAGAAGAAGCGCACGAGCGCGTAGCCGTTGTGCTGCGACAGCGTGCCGATGTCGTCGAAGAATTCGACGCCGTACGCGATCGTGTAGCCGATGAAGAAGTACGCGAGCGTCGACACCGAGAAGTCGACCAGGATCTTCACGAGCGCGTTGACCTGGTTCTTCTTGCGGACCGTGCCGAGCTCGAGGAATGCAAAGCCCGCGTGCATCGCGAGCACCATGACGGCGCCGATCAACAGGAACAGTGTATCGACGCCGGATTTCAGACCATCCATGCCGTGGCTTCCTTGCGCAAAAAATGCGCGAGGAATGCAAGTATCGAGCCAACGTGGTGAATTACTGCGTGCAAATGGTGCGAAAGGCCGCGCGGTGCGGCATTCCGGTGAAGCATGCACGGTCGCGGGGCGGGCTGGATGCGCGAGAGGAGCGCACCCGATGCACGCGCGTGGTGCGAAACGTGCGCAACTGGTGCGCGACGCGCGGCGCGGGGCGGCGTGATGTGCCGCGATGCACCGGTCTGGCGCGTCAGCGACGCGCGAACAGCGTGCGCGGCCGCCGCAGCCGCAGCGCGCACGCGCACCAGTAGGCGGCGACGGCCGCGAGCCCGATTGCAGCGAACGCGAGCGCGGCGACGCCCGCGTGCGACTGGCCGTCGCCGTCGGGGCCGAGGATGCCTTGCGCGACGATCAGTGCGGCCGTCCAGAAGCCGATCACCGCTTGAACTAGCAGGCGCGCGCACGCGACCCGGCGCGCACGCCCGACGGCACGCAGGCGCGTCGCGGACGGCGAGCGAAGACACAGGAACAGGGTAGCGGCGAGCACGGCGGCCAGCGCGATGAACCAGTCGATGAGGAAAGCCATGAAAAGCGGGAAGCGGACGGAGCGGATGGAAGGCTGCCCACTTTAGTGTCGGCGCGTGTGCGATTGAATCAGACGAGTCCGAAATTGAAAGGCATTTTTAAACGGGAGTGGTCAGTGGCCCTGTTCCACAAGCGGTATCATCGGCATCGGTCCAACCATTCAGGCCGTGCGGCGCACGGCCGGAGATTGCTGATGAAGATGAAGACTTCGCGGGCGCGTCGCGCGCCCGGGTTCGTGCTGGCGGCCGCGGCCGTCGGTGCGCTGCTGTTGCTCGCAGGCTGCGAGAAGTCCGGCACGCCGGCCCAGCAAGCCGATACGGCCGCAAGCGCGGCCACCGACGCCGCCAACAGCGCGGCCAAGGCGCTCGACCAGGTGGCGAGCACCGTCAACCAGCAGCTCAATGCCGCGAAGGCCGGCATCGCGAGCGCGGCCTCGGCCGTGCCGCCGCTGTCCGCGAGCGGTCTCGCGTCGGCCGCGCAAGCGCAGCTCGATGCGGCCGCGTCCGCGGTCGTCGCGCATGCGGCGTCCGAAGCGGGCGCGAAAATGGCGGAGGCCGGCAAGAAGCTGCAGCAGTGGAGCCAGCAGAATGCGTCCGGCGCGAAGCCTGCCAGCGGCGAGTAACCCGGCACTTGCGCAATCCGCGAAATGTAATTATAGTAGTTACACATTGTCGCCGGCTGCCGTACGGGCCGGCGTCGTCAGGTGAGTGAGGAATGAATACCAGCAGCCGGTTCGCGTTTGCCGTTCACGTGCTTGCCTTGCTGTCGATGCAGGAAGGCGCGCCGCTGTCGTCCGACATCATCGCGGGCAGCGTGAACACGAATCCGGCGCTGATTCGTCGTCTGCTGTCGATGCTGGCGGCCGCGGGGCTGACCACGTCGCAGCTCGGCGCGGGCGGCGGTGCGCTGCTGGCGCGCGAGCCGGGCGAGATCACGCTGCTTGACGTGTATCGCGCGGTCGACGATGCGCAGTTGTTCGCACTGCATCGCGAGGCGCCGAACCCCGCGTGTCTCGTCGGGCGGCACATTCAGGGCGTGCTGATCGACTACATCGGCGACGCGCAGCGCGCGATGGAAGCATCGCTTGCCACGCGCACGCTCGCGGACGTCACGGCCGACGTGCTTGAATCGGAGCACCGCAGCCGGCCCGCGGGAAGCGCCGGCGGGTGACAGGCGACGGATGATGCAGGGCAGGAGGCCGGGCGGCGCGCACGCGCGGCGGCCGGCACGACGGAGTTTCGCTCCGTTTTTTTTTCGGTCTTATATGTAATCACTTTAGTTACTTTTTCTTTCTGGAGAATCGACATGACGCAACGTACCCTGAACATTGCACTGTTTGGCGCCACCGGGATGATCGGTTCGCGCATCGCCGCGGAAGCCGCGCGCCGCGGCCATCGCGTGACCGCGCTGTCGCGCCACCCGGGCGCATCCGCCGACGGCATCGTCGCGAAGGCGGCCGACCTGTTCGATGCGGCCAGCATCGCGGCCGCGCTGCCGGGTCACGACGTCGTCGCGAGCGCGTACGGTCCGAAGCAGGACGATGCCGCGAAGGTCGTCGCGGCGGCAAAGGCGCTGGTGGCCGGCACGCGTCAGGCGGGCCTGAAGCGGCTCGTGGTGGTGGGCGGCGCCGGTTCGCTCGAAGTCGCGCCGGGCAAGCAGCTGGTCGACACCGAAGGCTTCCCGGACGCGTACAAGGCGGTCGCGCTCGCGCACCGCGATGCGCTCGACTATCTGGAAACGGCCGGTGATCTCGACTGGACCTTCTTCGCGCCGGCCGCGCTGATCGCGCCGGGCGAGCGCACGGGCACGTTCCGCACGGGCGTCGGCAAGCTGATCGTGGACGCGCAGGGCAACAGCAAGATCTCGGCGGAAGACTACGCGGTCGCGTTCGTCGATGCGCTCGAGCAAGACAGCTTCGTGCGCGAGATCGCGACGGTCGCGTATTGAGCGACATCGCGACATCACGGCGAGGCTGTGCGCGCGCGGCGCGTTTTCCGTGAACGTCCGTGAGCGGCTCTTAGCTCACGCGGTCGCAACGACTTCAGGCGATTCCACCTTGACGGGTGGAATCGCCTGTTTCGTTTGGGGTGCCGCTCATCGCTAGGCCAACGTGCGCGGGATTCCGCACATCGCGCGCGTATCCCTCGCTGATTGGTATTTATCCCGGTCGACGCCGCGCAGCGGTTTCCATATCGTTCCCCGTCATGCAGGATGTATAGAAAAAATTTCTATCTACGAAGGACTGGGGAAATGGATGCCATCGATCGCAAGCTGCTGGAGCTGTTGCAGGCAGATGCCACATTGCCGATCGCGGAACTCGCGCAGCGCGTGAACCTGTCGCAGACGCCCTGCTGGAAGCGCGTGCAGCGGCTCAAGGAAACCGGCGCGATCCGCGCGCAGGTCGCGCTGTGCGATCCACGCAAGCTCGGAGTCGGCACGACCGTGTTCGTCGCGATTCGCACGAACCAGCACACCGAGGAGTGGGCGCAGCGCTTCACTCAGGCCGTGCGCGACATGCCGGAAGTCGTCGAGGTGTACCGGATGAGCGGCGAGACCGACTATCTGCTGCGGGTCGTGGTGGCCGGCATCGACGATTACGATCGCGTCTACAAGCAGCTGATCCGCGCGGTGCCGCTGTTCGACGTGAGCTCGTCGTTCGCGATGGAGCAGATCAAGTATTCGACCGCGCTGCCGGTGCGCGATCTGTCCGAGCCGGCGTAGCGCGGTACGGCGGCTCGCACGGAGCACGCCGCCCTCGTCATCGCGCTCAGCGGCCGCGCGCCAGCGCCCGGGCGCGTTCGTCCGCCAGCGCGTCGCTGCGCACGAACTCCGCGACGAACGGGCTCGCCGGATGATGGTGCAGCGCGTACGGCGTGTCCCATTGCGCGAGCCGGCCATCCTTCATCACGCCGATCCGGTCGGCGATCGCGAACGCTTCCGCCTGGTTGTGCGTGACGAGAATCGCGGTATGACCCGTGCGTTTCAGGATGTCGCGCAGTTCGAACGCGAGCCGCTCGCGCGTATCGACGTCGAGATTCGAGAACGGCTCGTCGAGCAGCAGCAGCTCCGGCGACGGCGCGAGCGCGCGGGCGAGCGCGACGCGCTGCTGCTGGCCGCCCGACAGTTCGTGCGGATACGCGCTGCCCGCATCGGCGAGACCGACGAGTTCGAGCATGTCCGCGACGCGGGTGCGCCGTTCGGCCTTCGGCATGCGCCGCAGGCCGAACGCAACGTTGTCGGCCGTGCTCAGATGCGGGAACAGCGCGTAGTCCTGGAACATCATCCCGATGCGCCGCCGCTCGGGCGGCACGTCGAGCGACGGCGCCGCGACCGGCGTGCCGTCCAGCACGATGCGCCCCATGCGCACGGGCTCGAAGCCCGCGATCGCGCGCAGCACGGTGGTCTTGCCGCAGCCCGATGCGCCGAGCAGGCAGCCGATGTCGCCGCGCGGCAGCGCGAGGCTCAGCCCGTCGACCACCGTGCGGCGGCCGTGCGGCGTGTCGTAGGCGACGCAGAGGTCGTCGAGTTCGAGCAGGTTCACGATGTCAGGCTCCGATCTTGTGACGGGTGCGCGCGAGCAGGATCACGGGCACGAGCCCGGCCAGCACGATCGCGAGCGCGGCGACCGCGCCTTCCTCATAGGTGCCGCGCGCGGCTTCCGCATACAGCCAGGTAGCGAGGGTGTCGAAATTCAGCGGGCGCAGCAGCAGCGTCGCCGGCAGCTCCTTCATCGCGTCGACGAAGACGAGCAGCGCGCTCGTCGTGAGCGCGGGGCGCAGCAGTGGCAGGTGCACGCGGCGCAGCGTGCCGCCGGCCGTCTCGCCGAGCGAGCGCGCGGCCTGTTCGAGCGACGGCGGAATGCGCGCGAGGCCCGCTTCGATGCTGCCGGTCGAGATCGCGAGAAAGCGCACGGTGTACGCGATCACGAGCGCGGCGGCCGAACCCATCAGCAGCAGCCCGTCGCGGCCCAGCGCCGCGCCGAGCAGCCGGTCGGCCGCGGCGAACGGGATCAGCAGGCCGATCGCGAGCACGGTGCCCGGCACCGCGTAGCCGAGGCTCGCGATGCGTGCACACGCGCGGGCCGGGCCCGCATGGGCGCTGTCGCGCCGCGCGCGTGCCGCCCAGGCGACGACGAGCCCGCAGGCAAGGGTAGTGACGGTCGCGGCGGCGGCGATCGTCAGCGTGTTCGCGAGCCCGGTCAGCAATTGCGCCGACACGCCGCCGACGAGATGCAGCCGCTTGCCCGTCTCGACCGCGAGGTACGCGGCCGGCGCGCCGAAGCCGATGAGCACCGGCAGCCAGCCGGCCACGGCGGCGCTCCACGCGGCCGCGCCGGTCAGCTTGCGCGGCGCGAGCGGACGCATGCGCCGGCCGTGCGCGTAGCGCTGGCGGCGACGCCCATAGCGTTCGAGCACGATCATGCCGACGACGATCGCGAGCATCGCGAGCGCGATCTGCGCGGCGCCGGCGAGATCGGAGCGCGTGATCCACGTCGTGTAGACCGATACGGTCAGCGTCTGCACGCCGAGGAATTCCGACGCGCCGATGTCGTTCAGCGTTTCGAGCAGCGCGAGGCTCACGCCGACCGCGATCGCGGGCCGCGCGAGCGGCACGACGACGCGCCAGAATGTCGCGATACGTCCCGCGCCGAGCGTGCGCGCGGCCTCGAGCAGGCTCGCGGACTGCGTGACGAACATCGCGCGCGTGCTCAGGTACACGTACGGATACAGCACGAAGCCGAGCACGAAGATCGCACCGGGCAGCGAGCGCAGGTCGGGCAGGCGGAACTGGCGCGGGCTGTCGAAGCCGAGCAGCCAGCGGATCGCGCCCTGCACGGGGCCGATCGGGTGGAGCAGGTCGAGATACGCGAACGCGACGATATAGGTGGGCACCGCGAGCGGCAGCAGCAGCGCCCAGGTCAGTATCCGGCGGCCGGGAAAGTCGTACGCGGTGACGAGCCATGCGCAGCCGGTACCGACCACCGTGACGATCGCGCCGACGCCCGCGAGCAGCAGCAGCGTATTGGCGAGCGCCTGCGGCAGCACGAACGCGCCGAGATGCTTCCAGTGCGCGAGATCGGCGCCGAACGCGGCGGCGACCAGCACCGCGAGCGGCGCCGCGACCGCCGCGGCGATCGCGACGGCCGCGGCGAGCCAGAGGCTGCCCGCGCGCGAACGCAACGACCGGCGGCGCGCGCGGACGAACGATGCGTCAGTTGTCAAAGCCGACCTTGTCGACGAGCTGGCTGGCCGCCTTGCGATGCTTCGCGATGTCGGTCAGCGGCAGCGGGTCGACCTTCAGCGTGCCGAAGCTCGCGATCACCGGATCGAGCTTCACGTTCGCGCGCACCGGGTATTCGTAGTTCGCCTGCGCATAGAGCGCCTGCGCTTGCGGCGACACGAGGTATTCGAGCAGCTTCACCGCGTTGGCCTTGTTCGGTGCGTGCTTCGCGACCGTCGCGCCGCTGATGTTGACGTGCGTGCCGCCGCTCTTCGCGTTCGCGAACGTCGGCCGCACGACCTTGATCGCGTCGCCCCACTTGCGCGCATCGGTGCCCGGCTCCGCGTTCTTCATGTGACCGACGTAGTACGCGTTCGCGAGGCCGACGTCGCAGATCCCGCCGAGAATGTCGCGCGCGACGTCGCGGTCGCCGCCCGTCGCCTTGCGCGCGAGGTTCGCCTTCACGCCGCGCAGCCACTTTTCGGTCGCGGCTTCGCCGTCGTGCGCGATCATCGCCGCGACGAGCGCCGTGTTGTACGGATGCTGCCCCGAGCGGATGCAGACCTTGCCCTTCCATTTCGGATCGGCGAGATCCTCGTAGCGGAACGCGTCGACCTTCAGGTCCTTCTCCACATACAGCACGCGATCGCGCAGCGACAGCGCGTACCAGTCGCCCTGCGCGCCGCGCAGGTTCGCGGGAATCGCGTCGTCGAGCACCTTAGAGCGCACCGGCTGCGCGAGGCCGCCGTCGACGAGGTCGAGCAGGTTGCCGATGTCGACCGTCATCAGCACGTCGGCGGGCGACTGCGCGCCTTCCGCCTTCACGCGCTCGAGCAGGCCGTCCTTCACGAATACCGTGTTGACCTTGACGCCGCTCTGCTGCGTGAACGCGTCGATCAGCGGCTGGATCAGCTTCGGTTCGCGGGTGGTGTACAGGCTCACTTCCTCGGCGGCGTGGGCCAGCGGCGCGAACGCGGCGGCGGCAACGGCGAGGGCGCCGGCGAGCGGCAGCAGGCGGGTGCGCGGATTCGACATGGAGACTCCGGTGAGGCAGGCGGACGAAGAGGCGTTCCGGGGCGTGCCTGCCGCCCGAGCGACCCGAAACATTACAAAACGAAAGACTTTCGATTCTAGATCGAAATGGGAATGATTATCAAATGAAAGGTGGTGGAAAGCTGGGCGGAAGGCGGGATGAGGGGGGCGTAACGGCGCGTCGCGGCGCGGGCGCAAGCGCGTAGAATGCCCGCTTCAACGAATTCGACGGAGCCGGACCGACCATGAACGATCAGCGCAAGAAGAACCCTGTCCGCAACGTGAGCATCCTGATCGTCGTGGCCGTGCTGCTCGTGATCGGGACGATCGCGTACAACGCGATCTCGCAGAAGCACGCGTACGACGAGGCCCATCCGGCCGAGGCCGCGAGCGCCGCGTCGCACTGACGCCGGCACGGCCGGCATGATCGCTGCGGGCCGGTTGGCTGGGGGCGCAAGGGACGTGTGGGAACGGCGGGAGGAGCAGGGAACCGGCGGACGACGCGCGATGCGCCGCGTCGCGCCGGGACAGACGCGGGCGCCGGACCCGGCGCGCCGCATGGGAAGGTCAGTCGTGCGTCAACGTGACGCAGGCGCGAACTTCGGGCGGATCCGTGCGTAGAACACGACCGCGAGCAGCACGAGCCATCCCGCGCCGACGTAGAGCGCGACGCGCGTGTCATCGAACCAGCCGAGCATCACGATCACGAAACCCATGAACGCGATCGTCAGCGCGGGCGCGACGGGCCACAGCGGCACCTTGAACTTCAGCGCGGCGACTTCCGCGCCCGACAGGCGACGGCGCATCGCGACCTGCGACAGCAGGATCATCAGCCACACCCACACGGTGGCGAACGTCGCGATCGCCGCGACCACCAGGAACACGTCCTTCGGCATCAGGTAGTTGAGCACCACGCCGACCAGCAGCGCGCCGGCCATCACGAGCACCGTGACCCACGGCACGCCGTGCCGCGACGTCGTCATCAGCACGCGCGGCGCCTGACCCTGCCGCGCCATCCCGAACATCATCCGGCCCGCGCCGAAGATGTCGCTGTTGATCGCCGAGATCGCCGCGCTGATCACCACGAGGTTGAGGATCGTCGCGGCCGACTTCACGCCGAGCGCCGAGAAGATCTGCACGAACGGGCTGCCGTCGCTGCCGACGCCGGTCCACGGGCTGATCGACATCAGCACGACCATCGTCAGCACGTAGAACAGCAGGATGCGCGCGGGCACCGCGTTGATCGCGCGCGGAATCACGCGCTCCGGATCCTTCGCCTCGCCGGCGCTCATCCCGATCACCTCGATGCCGCCGTACGCGAAGATCACGACCGACAGCGACGCGATCAGCCCGCCGATCCCGTTCGGGAAGAAGCCTCGATGGTTCCACAGGTTCGCGAATGTCGGCACGTCGGCCGAATGGCCGAAGTGCATGCCGGTCAGCAGGATCGCGACGCCGCCGCCGATCATCGCGACGATCGCGCCGACCTTGATGATCGACAGCCAGAATTCGAGCTCGCCGAACACCTTCACGTGGCACAGGTTCAGCCCGCAGATGACCGCGACGACGCCGAGCACCCAGATCCATTGCGGCACGTCCGGAAACCAGAAGCTCATGTAGATCCCGAACGCGGTGATGTCGGCGATCGCGACGATCACCATTTCGAGCGTGTAGGTCCAGCCGGTGACGAAGCCGGCGAACGGGCCGAGGTTTTCGGTCGCGTAGTGGCCGAACGAGCCGGCGACGGGTTCGCGCACGGCCATCTCGCCGAGCGCGCGCATCACCATGTAGACGGCCGCGCCGCCCAGGATGTAGGCCAGGATCACCGCCGGGCCCGCGAGCTGGATCGCGGACGCCGAGCCGTAGAACAGCCCGGTGCCGATCGCCGAGCCCAGCGCGAGAAAGCGGATGTGCCGTGCGCTCAGGTGGCGCTGCAGGTTCTTCATCGAGTCTCCGATATCGTTATGCGACGGACCGGGCGAGCAGGGCCGGCCCGGTCGGCTCAAGTTGTCTATACAACTTGAATGTGAACGAATGATAACAAGCCCGGCCATGTGACCGGAATCGGGTATTCCCTGACTGGCGCAACCGGTTGAATCGCGGGTGGGACAAACGCGCGGCGCGCGCACGGGCCGGGTGGGGCGGGCGGGTCATGCTGCGGAACGGTATTGCGGGAGCGGGGAAGCGGTGGAGCGCCGCCGGCCGGCCCGCTTGCATGCGCGGCCGGCCGGCGGCGGGAACGGCGTCATGCGGTCATGCGGGCAGGCGGATCACGCTCGCGTCCTTGCGGATCAGCAATGACGACGCGAGCATCTGCTTGCACTGGTGCGCGAGCACCTTCAGATCGTGCGTGAGCTCGGCACCCACCGCGTCGGATTTTTCCGCGGACACGACCATTGCGTCGAGCTCGCGCGTGATCTGCTTCGTCGCGTCGAGCTGGTCGGCCGGCGGCGGCTCGCCGGCTTCCGCCTTCTCGAGGTTCTCCAGCACGGCGGACAGGCCGCGGTGCAGCGCGTCGTCGTGGACGAGGGTCTCGTCGGCCGCGCACGCGCTGCGGATCAGCGGCGCGGCGGCGGTGATCTGCGCGCCGAGCACGTGCGTCTGCACGAGCAGGTCGTTCAGCTCCGGCACGAAGCGCTGGTGCGCCTTCGGCTCGATCATCATCCGCTGGAACGCCTGGCCGAGGTTCGCGAACGCGATGTGCACGTCCTTGCGCGCGAGGCGGTAGCGGTAGTCGTCGTCGAGGGCGGTGGTGGGCGCTTCGATCGCCGCGGCGACGACCGGCACGACCGCCGCGCCGTCGGCGGTCGGCACGGGCGGCGGCGATGCGCCGCGTCCGGCACGCCACACGGCCTCGAAATACTTGCGGGTCGACGTCAGCATGTCGGTGACGAGCTTGCCCATCAGCCGGTATTCCCAGTACGGGAACAGGCGGCTCGCGGCGATCGCGATCATGCAGCCGACCACGGTGTCGATCGCGCGCTCGCCGATGATCCGCATGCTGCCCGGCGCGAGCAGGTGGAACATCAGCAGCACGTACGACGACGTGAACACGACGCTCGCCGCGTAGTTGAACAGCAGCAGGCTGTAGCTCATCACCATCGAGCCGAACATGATCGCGATCAGCAGGTGCGGCTCCTTCACCGTGTAGATCAGCGCGATGCTCGCCGCGCAGCCGATCAGCGTGCCGACGATACGCTGCGCATTGCGCTGCTTGGTGAGCGAGTAGCCGGGCTTCAGGATGATGATGGTCGTCATCACGATCCAGTATGCGTTCGTGAGCGGCAGCAGCCGGCCGAGCCAGAAGCCGACCGCCACCGCGATCGTCACGCGCAGCGCGTGGCGAAAGCTCGGCGAGCGCATGTTCAGGTTCGAGAAGATCAGCAGCGGCGACATCCGGCGCCGCTGCAGGAAGCGCGTGAGCGCCTTGTCGATCTTCAGTTCCATCTGCTGCGGGTCGGCATGGCCCGACAGGTTGCGGCGCATCCGGTCGATCAGGCGCGTCGCGCTCCAGATGCGCCGGAACGTCGCGAGCACGGCCGCGTACGCTTCCGCATTGCTGGCCGGGAAGTTCTTCTTGCGCATCAGCTCGATCTCGTACTCGATCGCGCGCAGTTCCGCCTTCACGCTGATTCGCGAATGCGGGGCGCGGTTTTCGAGCACCGCGAGGCCGATCTGCTCGAGATCGGCGGCGGCCTTGCGGATCAGGTCGCGATAGAAAATGATCAGATCCGAGCCGCCGAACGTGTTGCGCACGAGCGGATAGTCGGTGTGCGCGCCCACGAACAGCTCGTGCAGGTCGACGCTGTTGATGAACAGGTTGTACATCGTCGCGCGGCCGGGATCGAGCTTGCCGCGACGCAGCTTCGGCAGATTGCGCAGCACGATGTCGCGCGCGGTTTCCTGCGTTTCGACCGCGGTGATCTGCTTCGCGACGAGGTTGCGGTAGCACTCGTCGAGATCGGCGTCGAGATCGTAGAACTGCGCGCGCGCGAGCAGGTAGTCCGCGCAGGCGAACAGGCTTTCGGCCAGCGCCTGCTGTTCGATCCGGCGCGCCTGCCATTGCGACACGAGCGTCGCCCAGTACGTGTACCAGAGGCCGCCCGCGAGAATCCAGCCCGCGTTGACGAACGCCTCCAGCGGCGTGAACTTCTCCTCGAGCGTCATCACCATCATGAACAGCGTCGCGAAGCTGATCTGCGGCCAGCGGTTGCCGTAGACGACGATCAGCGACAGCACGAACGTGAGCGGCACGATCGTCAGCCACAGCCCGAAGATGTTCGGCGTGGCGAGGCCGGTCGCGAGCGCGGCCAGGAAGCCGATCACGCTGCACGCGAGCATTTCGTTGTGCTTGTACTTCAGCGGGCCCGGCATGTCGACGACGCACGCGCCGAGCGCGCCGGTCGAGATCGTGAAGCCAAGCTCCCGGTTGTGAAACACGATCAGGCACAGCACGGCCGGCAGCGACACGCCGACCGCGATCCGCAGGCCGCCGAAAAAGTACTGGCTGTAGAGAAACTTTCTGATTTCGACCGAATAGCGCATCGATGGGCTGAATGACAGACGAAGACGCCGGGGCGGCGTATTGACTGGCGACGAGTCTATCGTATTTCGCGGTCCGCAAAACCTGGCCGTTCGGCCGAGCTTCGTGGTGCCGGTCCTTTTGCTATCCTTGGTGCTCCTGTACGCCCGGCCCGGCCGGCGCGACGCTTCGACACCCGCTTGATGCTCCATCTCTTCTATTCGAACCGTCACGAAACGCTCGCCGACGCACTGCTCGACGACCTCGCCGCGTTCCCGGCCCGCAACGGCCCGTGGGCGCCGCAGCAGGTCATCGTGCCGAGCGCGGCGCTGCGCCGCCGGCTCGAGCTCGACATCGCCGCGCGCCACGGCGTGTGCGCGAACGTCGAGTTCACGTATCTCGCGCAGTGGCTGTGGGCGCAGATCGGCCGCGTGCTGACGGTGCCCGCGCGTTCGCCGTTCGCACCCGACCGCCTCGTGTGGCGCTGCTACCGGTTGTTCGCGCAGGCCGCGGGCGATGCGCCGTGGCTCGCGTCGCCGCGGCTGGCCGCGTATCTGTCCGCGTCCGACGACGCGATGCGCTACGAGCTGGCGCAGCGCGTCGCGGCCGTGCTCGATCATTACCTGACCTATCGGCCCGAATGGCTGGCCGCGTGGCAGGCCGGCGAGTCGGTGCTCGCGGGCGACGCCGCGCCGCGCGGGATCAGCGATGCCGCACGCGACGACGAGCACTGGCAGGCCGCGCTGTGGCGCGCGCTGCTCGCCGAGCTGAGCGACAGCGGCACGCCGCCCGCGCATCGGTTCCTCGTGGAGGCACGCAACCTCGATTCCGAAACCGTCGCGCGCGCCGACTGGCCGGAATCGGTCAGCGTCTTCGCGCTGCCGACGATGCCGCCGCTGCACGTCGCGCTGCTGCGCGAGCTGTCGCGCTGGATCGACGTGCGCGTCTATGCGCTCAACCCGTGCCGCGAATTCTGGTTCGACATCGTCACCGCCGCGCATGCCGAGGCGCTCGATGCGGCCGGCCGGCTCGACTACCAGCAAGTCGGCCATCCGTTGCTCGCGGAGTGGGGCCGGCAGACGCAGGCGCAACTGCACATGCTGCACGAACTGACCGAGAGCGCCGCGTTGGGCGACGCGTCGCGCTTCGTCGGCAATCCCGCGCCGACCTGGCTCGCGCGCGTGCAGAACGCGATCCTCGACCTGCAGCCGGAAGCCGAACTCGGCGACCCGCCAGCCGAGCGCGGGATCGAGGTGCACGTGTGCCACAGTCTCGCGCGTCAGCTCGAGGTGTTGCATGACCGCCTGCTCGCGTGGTTCGACGCCGACGCGACGCTGCAGCCGTCCGATGTGCTGGTGGCGGTCGCCGATCTCGCGGCGGCCGGGCCGCTGATCGATGCGGTGTTCGGCACGGCGGGCGCCGGCGGCGCGCGCGTGCCTTACCGGATCACCGGCCTGCCGCCGTCGCAGGCGAACCCGGTCGCGCGCGTGCTGCTCGAATGGCTCGCGTTGCCGGAGCGGCAGGTCGGCGCGCCGGAGCTGGTCGAATGGCTGCGCGTCGACGCGGTCGCGGCCCGTTACGGCATCGACGCCGCCGCGCTCGAGACGGTGCAGACCTGGCTCGCGGCCGCCGGCGCGCGGCGCGGGCTGTCGCCGACGGCGAGCGACGATGCGGCGGTGCCGGCGCCGCGCCATACATTCTCCGATGCGCTCGCGCGGCTCTTCCTCGGCTATGCGATGCCCGAAGGCGCGGCACCCGTCGGTGCGTGGCTGCCGATCGAGGCGGCCACCGGCAGCGAGGCCGAACTGCTCGGCCGGCTCGCGCGCTTTACCGACGATCTCGACGGCTTCGCGCGGCGGCTGGCCAGCGCGCATACGCCGCGCGCATGGAGCGAACTGTTCGCCGACACCCTCGCGCGCTTCTTCGATTCCGGCGCCGCGTATGCCGATGCGCTCGCGGGCGTGCGCGACGCGCTCGACGCGATGCTCGCCGCGATGACGGAAGGCGCGCCCGACGAGGCGTTGCCCGCGGCCGTCGTGCGCGCGGGGCTGACGGCCGCGCTCGACGATCCGGCGCGCGGCGGCGTGCCGTGGGGCGGCGTCACGTTCTCGTCGCTGACGAGCTTGCGCGGCTTGCCGTACCGCGTCGTGTGCCTGCTCGGCATGGACGACGGCGTGCTGCCGAGCCTCGCGCGCGCGGACGAGTTCGACCTGATGGCCGTCCTGCCGAAGCTCGGCGACCGCCAGCGCCGCGACGACGAGCGCAACCTGTTTCTCGATCTGCTGCTCGCGGCGCGCGACCGGCTGCTGATCGCCTATACGGGGCGAAGCATTCGCGACAACGCGCCGTTGCCGCCCGCGGCGCTCGTCGACGAACTGCTCGACCATCTCGCGCTCGTCACGGCCGGCGCGGACACCGCACCGGGCGCCGTCGATGCCGCGCGGCGCGCGTTCATCGTCGAGCATCCGCTGCAACCGTTCGCGGCCGAGTATTTCCGGCCCGGCAGCGAACTGGCGTCGTACGACGCCGAGCGCGCGACGCTCGCGTCGCTGCTGGCGGCCGAAGCCGCGCGCGACGCGACGCGCGAGCAGCCGTTCTTCGCGCAGCCGTTGCCGGCCGAGCCGGTCGAGCCCGTTGCATTCAGCGAATTCGAACGTTTCTGGCGGCATCCGGCGCGCGCGCTGCTGCGTGCGCGGCTCGGCATCGTGTTGTCCGACGCGCAGGCCGAACTGCTCGACACGGAGCCGTTCGCACTCGACTTCGCCGGCAGTGACGCGCTCGCCGAGCGCGTGCTGCCGCTCCTGATCGAATCGGATGAAGGCGGCGTGCACGATCATGCGCTGCGCATCGCGGACGCGAGCCCCGAACTGCCCGGCGGCGCGACGGGTGCCGTCTGGCGGGACCAGGCGCTCGGCTCGATGATGCAGCTTGCGTCGAACGTGCGCCGTGCGCTGGCCGACGGCATGGAGCGGCGGCCGTTCACGCTCGCGATCGCGCCCGCATGGCCCGGCACCGATCAGGCACTGTTCGGCGCCGATGACGCGATGCTGTCGGGCGACGCGGTGAGTGCGCCGCTCGAATTGCACGGCACGCTGAACCGGCTGACGCCGGCGGGCCAGATCATCTATCGCTATGCGCGGCCGAGCGCGCGTGACTACCTGTCCGCGTGGCTTGCGCACCTCGTCTATTGCGCGGTGGAGCCCGACGGCCCGCGCCGCACACTGTGGTTCGGCAGCGGCGGCGCGTTCGAACTCACGCCGGTCGCTGCACCGCTCGAGCGTCTCGCGCCGCTCGCCGCGCTGTTTCGCGCGGGGCGGCGCATGCCGCTGCGATTTTTCCCGCGCAGCGCATGGGCACGCGTTTCCGACGGCGAGGCGAAGGCCGCGAGCGTCTGGATCAACGAGCGCGTGGTGAGCGAAGCCGACGATCCGGCCATCGCGATCGCGTGGCGTGGCGCCCATCCGTCGCTCGACGAGCCGTTCGGCACACTTGCGCGGATCGTGTTCGAGCCGATGCTGGAACATCTGAAGGAGATCGCATGAGCGCCGCATCGCAGCCGCAGGCGGCGCTCGAACTCGACGTGTTCGCGTGCCCGCTCGACGGCGTCAACCAGATCGAGGCGTCGGCCGGTACCGGCAAGACGTGGAACATCTGCGCACTGTACGTGCGGCTGCTGCTCGAGAAGGATCTCGGCGCGGACGAAATCCTCGTCGTGACCTTCACGAAGGCCGCGACCGCCGAACTGCACGAGCGGATCCGCGGGCGGCTCGCGCAGCTCGCGCATGCACTCGATACCGGTGACGACGGCGGCGATCCGTTCGTCGAGCGCCTGCTCGAGACGACACTCGGTGACGCCGGCACGCTCGACCCCGAGACCGCCGCGAAGCGGATCCGGCGCGCGTTGCGTGCGTTCGACCAGGCGGCGATCCACACGATCCACGCGTTCTGCCAGCGTGCGCTGCAGGAAGCGCCGTTCGCCGCCGCGATGCCGTTCGCGTTCGACATGCAGGCCGACGATGCAGCGCTGCGCTTCGAACTCGCGGCGGACTTCTGGCGCACGCGCGTCGAACCGATAGCCGCGCGCTGGCCCGGCTTCGCGACGTGGCTCGTCGATTCCGGCGCGGGCCCGGCCGCGCTCGACGCCCAGCTTGCGCGCCGGTTGAAGAAGCCGCTCGCCGCGCTGCGCTGGGACGGCGTCGTCGAACCGGACGAATCGGCGGAGGCCGCTGCCGCCGAGTGCTTTGCGGAGGCGGCGCGGCTGTGGGCCGACGAGCGCGATGCGATCGATGCGTTGCTGCGCGCCGCGCAGCCCGCGCTCAACCAGCGCTCGCACAAGCCCGACGCGCTCGCCGATGCACTCGCCGCGTGGAGCGCGCATTTCGCGCAGGGCGATGCCGCGGCCGCGCTGCCGAAGGCGGCGCTCAAGCTCACGCGCACCGCGCTCGCGAAGGCGACGAAAAAGGGCGGCGTGACCCCCGAGCACGCGTTCTTCGACGTGGCCGACGCGCTCGAAGCGGCGGTGGCCGCGGCCGAGGCCACGCAGCGCGCCCGCTGGCTCGCGCTGATCGCCGACTGGCTCGACACCGCGCCGGGCGAGCTGGCCGAACGCAAGCGTACGCGTCGCGTCGTGTCGTTCGACGACCTGCTCGCGAACCTGTATCACGCACTGCACGCGCACCCGTGGCTCGCCGAGACGCTGCGCGCGCGCTATCCGGCCGCGCTGATCGACGAATTCCAGGATACCGACCCGCTGCAGTTCGCGATCTTCAACCGGATCTTCGCGCCGGGCGGGCCGCTCTTTCTCGTCGGGGACCCGAAGCAGGCGATCTACAGCTTCCGCGCGGCGGATCTGCATACCTATCTCGCCGCACGGGCAAGCGCGAGCGCGTGCTATACGCTCGCGGTCAACCAGCGCTCGACGCCGGAGATCGTCGACGCGTGCAACCGCTTCTTCATGTCGAACCCGCGCGCGTTCGTGCTCGACGGGCTCGACTATTACGCGGTGCGCGCCGGCACGCGCGTGCGCGCACCGTTCGTCGACGCAACCGATCCGGGCCCGTCCGGCGATTTCCGGATCTGGGCGCTGCCGGGCGGCGACGGCACGCTGCTCAAGCGCGATGCGCAGGCGCAGGCCGCCCAGGCGTGCGCGGCCGAGATTGCCCGGCTGATGCGCGGCGCGCGCGAAGGGCATGCGCGGCTTGGCGATACGCCGCTGTCGCCGGGCGACATCGCGGTGCTGGTGCAGACGCACCGGCAGGGCAGTCTCGTGAAGCGCGTGCTCGCCACGTGGGGTATCGGCAGCGTCGAGCTTGCGCAGGCGTCGGTGTTTTCGACCGGCGATGCGGAGCAGCTCGAGCGCGTGCTGGCGGCGATCGACGCGCCGGGCGATTTGCGGCGCTTGCGTTCGGCGCTGGCCGCCGACTGGTTCGGCCTCGATGCCGGTGCGCTGTGGCGGATGGAGCAGGGCGACGGCGACGCGTCGCGCGAAGCGGCTGACGGCGCGGACGCGATGAGCTGGGTCGAGCGCTTCTCGCGCTATCGGCTGCTGTGGCGTGAACGCGGCTTCGCGGTGATGTGGCGCACGTTCACGCGCGAGCTGCGCATCGCCGAGCGGCTGATGGCCGGCGCGGATGGCGAGCGCCGCGTGACCGACATCAACCATCTGGCCGAACTGACGCAGGCGCGCGCGTCCGCGCAGCCCGGCATCGCGCCGACGCTGCGCTGGCTCGCCGCGCAACGGCTCGACGGTGGCGGCGAGGAAGCCCAGCTGCGCCTGGAATCCGATCGCAATCTCGTGCAGATCGTGACCGTGCACAAGTCGAAGGGCCTCGAATACGCGGTCGTGTTCTGTCCGTTCCTGAACGACGGCGGGCTGCGCGAGCCGCCCGCGTCGGGGTTGCCGGACGCGCGCGAGTATCACGACGACGCGGGCGACGCCGTGCTGCATTACGGGTGCGACGACGAAGCCGCCGAGCATGCCGCGCGCCAGGCGCTGCGCGAACAGGCGGCGGAACGCGCGCGGCTCGTCTACGTGGCGCTCACGCGCGCGGTGTATCGGTGCTATCTCGTCGCCGGGCCTTATCTGTCGTCGCGCTCGACCCGTGAGGCACGGCGCAGCGTGCTGAACTGGCTCGTGGCCGGCGCCGGCCAGTCGTTCGACGCGTGGCTCGACGAGCCGCCCGACGAAGCGGTGCTCGACGCGGCGTGGCAAGCGCTGGCCGACGGCCCCGTGAGCGTTGCGCCGTTGCCGGTGCCGGCTCGGTGCGAACGGCTCGCGGCCGGCCACGATGCAACGCAGACGCTCGCGGCACGCCATGCGACCCGCGTGCTACGCGACGCGTGGCGGATGGCGAGCTTCAGTTCGCTGACGGCGTCGATGGCGCGCGAGGAGGCGGGCGTCGCGGTCGTGCCGGACGACGAGCTTCGGCCCGATCACGATGCGCTAGCCGCCGTGGCGCCGGACGGTGCGTTCGTCGCGGCCGACACAGTTGCAGCCGAGCCGTCGGACGACGACATCCTCGTGTTTCCGCGCGGTGCGGCAGCGGGCGAGTGCCTGCACCGCCTGTTCGAACTCAGCCGCTTCACGGAGCCCGATTCATGGCACCAGGCAGCGCTCGGCGCGCTGCACGACCGGCCGGTCGAGGCCGAACCCGAACTCGCGACGCGTCTGCCGGCGATGATGGCGCGGCTCGTCGACGATGTCGTGCGTACGGAGCTCGTGCCGGGCATGCGGCTTGCGGATCTCGACCCCGCCAGGCGGCTCGACGAAATGGGTTTCCTGTTCCCGGCGCCGTCGCTCGAGCTGGGCGCGCTGCGCCGGCTGCTGGTGGCGCACGGCTATCCGGACGTTGCGCTCGACTCGGGCATGCTCGCCGGTTTCATCAAGGGTTTCATCGACATGATCGTCGAACACGACGGCCGCTTCTGGATCGTCGACTGGAAGTCGAACCATCTCGGCAATACGCCGGATGCCTACGGCCCGCGCGCGCTCGACGTCGCGATGGCCGATCACGCATATCACCTGCAGGCGCTGCTCTATACGGTCGCGCTGCATCGCTATCTGCGCGGGCGGCTGCCCGACTACGACTACGACACGCATATGGCGGGCTACCTGTATCTGTTCGTGCGTGGCGTGCGGCCCGACTGGCGCAGCGGCGGCGAACCGGCCGGTGTGCATGCGCGGCGGCCCGCGCGCGAACTCGTCGACGCACTCGACCGGATGATGGAAGGGGGCCGCGCATGAACGTGTCCGACGATACGCTCGAATTCACCGGCGGCCTCGTCGCGCGCCTGCCCGAGCCCGCGGATTTCGGCATCGCGCTCGCGGAAGGATTCGCGCGCCGCATGGGTGACCTGTCGCGCCGCGCGGGTGCGCCGGCCGTGGCCGCCCGCTGGGCGGCGCGTGCCGCGTTCGCGACGAGCCGGGCGACCGCGGGCGGACACGTGTGCGTGTCGCTCGGCGCGCTCGCGCAGCGCTACGAGGAGCCGGTGGACGACGTGCGCGCGGCGCTTGCCGCGAGCGGCGTGGTGGCGTTCGGTACGCTCGCGCGCGGCGACGAGCGGCCGCTGATCGTCGACCGGCTCGACCATCTGTATCTGTCGCGCTACTTCGACTACGAACGGCGGCTCGCCGATGCGCTCGTCGCGCAGGCCGGCGTCGCCGCACCGGGCGACGCGCTGTCGCCTGAGCGCTTGCGCGACAGTCTTGCGCGTTACTTCGGGCCTGCGACCGGCGAGGTGGACTGGCAGCGCGTCGCGGCGATCGTTGCGCTGACAGGGCGCGTGACGATCGTCAGCGGCGGCCCCGGCACCGGCAAGACGACGACCGTCGTCGGCGTGCTGGCTTGTCTGCTCGACGCGCATCCGGGGCTGCGCATCGCGCTGGCGGCGCCGACCGGCAAGGCCGCGCAGCGGATGCAGGAGGCGCTGCACGCGCGGGCGGGCGACCTGCCGCCGGAACTTGCCGCGCGCCTGCCCGACACGTCGTACACGCTGCATCGCCTGCTGGGCGGCGGCGGAGCGGCGGGCTTCCGCCATCACCGCGACAATCCGTTGCCGTATGACCTGATCGTCGTCGACGAGGCGTCGATGATCGACGTCGCGCTCGCCGCGCATCTGCTCGATGCGCTCGCGCCCGGCGCACGGCTCGTGCTGCTGGGCGACAAGGATCAGCTCGCCGCGGTCGAGGCCGGCGCCGTGTTCGCCGAGCTCAGCGCACGGCCGACGTTTACCGCCGCGGCATGCACGCGCATCGCGGGTGCACTCGGGATCGACGAGGCGGCTTTCGTCGCGGCGTTGCCGGTGCCGGACGGCGAGGCGGCGGCGGTTGTGGCGCCCGCTCTAGCTCCGGCCTCAGCGCCAGCTCCGGCATCCGCGCCGGTGTCGACGAGCGCCGCGCGCAAGCCGCCGGCGCGACGGAACGTGGATACGCGCCAGGCGTCGCTGTTCGACGACGATCTGCAGGACGAAGCGATGTCCGCTACCGATGTCGCGCCGTCGGCCGTGTCGTTGCCACCTGCGGCGCCCGGGCTGACCGACATCAGCAGCGCTTCCGCCGATCCTGCATGGATCGAAGCCGACGACCTAGCGTGGCTCGACGCGGTCGAGCTCGCGCCATTCGATCCGGCCGATGCGGCGAATGCAGCCGATTCGTTGCTCGCATCGACCGTCGCAACGCAAGCCGACGACCACGCCGCAGCGTCGCCCGCGCCCGCACCGCTTGCAGACTGCGTCGTGTGGCTCGAACGCAATTACCGTTTCGGTCTCGATTCGCCGATCGGCCGCCTGTCGCTGGCGATTCGCCGCGGCGACGTGCAGGCCGCGCTCGATGCGTTGCCGACCGACGATGCCGCTGCCGCATCGTTTCATGACGATGCGGGCGATACGCTTGCGGCGTCGACGGTCGAGCGGCTCGCGCGCCGGTTCGGCGCGTACCTCGACGCATTGCGTACCGCGTTGTCCGAGCCGGTGCCCGATCCGTTGCCGTTGTTCGATGCGCTCAATCGCTTCCGGATCCTCTGCGCGACGCGCACGGGGTCGCGCGGCGCCGAGCACGTCAATGCGCTGGTGGCCACGCACGTGCGGCATGCCGCGCGCGTGCCGCTCGCGGTCGGCGCACACTGGTTCACCGGGCGGCCGATCATGGTCACGCGTAACGACTATGCGCTCGGACTGTTCAACGGCGACATCGGCATTGCGTTGCCGGACGCGCACGGCGTGTTGCGCGTGTGGTTCCGGCGCGCGGACGGCACCGCGCGCGCCGTGTCGCCCGCTGCGCTGCCGCCGCACGAAACGGCGTTCGCGCTAACGGTCCACAAATCGCAGGGCTCCGAATTCGACGAGGCCGCGCTCGTGCTGCCGGCATCGTTCGGGCGCGTGCTCACGCGCGAACTCGTCTATACGGCCGTCACGCGCGCGCGCACGCGCGTGCAGGTGATCGGCCCGCGGCGCGTGCTCGCGCAGGCAGTCGCGACGCGCACGCAACGCGATTCGGGCCTTGCGGCCCGCGTCGACGAGGCGCTCGCGCGGCGTCGCAAGGAGCAGTCGCGATGATGATCCGCTACACGCTCGATCCGGCCGAAGTCGAATGGACCGCCGTGCGCGCGCAGGGCGCCGGCGGACAGAACGTCAACAAGGTGTCGAGCGCGATTCACCTGCGCTTCGACATTCGCGCGTCGTCGCTGCCGCCCGTCATCAAGGAGCGGCTCCTCGCGCTGTCCGACCAGCGCATCACGCGCGACGGCATCGTCGTGATCAAGTCGCAGGAATACCGCACGCAGGAGAAGAACCGCGACGCGGCGCTCGCGCGGCTCGATGCGTTGATCGCCAGCGTCGCGTACACGCCGCGTGCGCGAGTCGCGACACGCCCGACGCGCGCGTCGAAGGAGCGGCGGCTCGAACACAAGTCGCGTCGCAGCGCGGTGAAGTCGGGAAGAGGGAAGGTGACGGACTGACGAAGGGCTCAGCCGGGCGGCATTGCTGACGGTTTCGGGCCGTCGCGCGCGCTACCGCATCACGGTGCCCGCGCTGTCCAGCACGAAGTCGACGCAGAACACGACGAGGCGGCTTTGCGCGCGAATCGCGACCGCCGCGGTGTAGCAGTCGCGGCCTTCGGTCAGCGAGAAGTGCGGGCCCATCAGCGCGACGCGTCCCGGCGCAGCGATTGCGCGCTGGAAGTACGGGCGTCGCGACCAGTTGCTGTGTGTTTCCGGAAACAACGGCGAGAGCCGGGTGCCGCCCGCCTGGCCGTCCTCGGGGGGCGCGCCGATCGACGGCAGGAACTGTTCGCCGATCTCGTCCGTGACGAACACGCGGCGCGCGGCCGGCACCGTGAAGACGCGCTGGGCGGCGTCGTTCAGGTCGCCGCTCGCGGAAAACGCGGCTGCGCCGGCGAGCACGAGCCGCTCGATCGCGTCGAAGCCCGGCTGCTCGGCGCTCCCCGGCGTATGCCGCTGCGCGATGAAACGCTGCCACGCGGCATCGAGCATCGCGGGCGCCGCGGCGCTCGCATGTGCGATCGATCCATCGGGCTGGCCGAACTGGAAGCCCTGGACGAAATCGATATCGGCGTCCATCAGCGCCTGCAGTGCGTCGTCGTTTTCGACACCCTCGGCGAGCACCATCGCGCCGGCCTGGTGGAGCATCGATACCAGGTGATGCATGATGCGGCGATCCTCGCCCGAGCCGGTCGCGCGTTCGACGAGCGAGCGGTCGAGCTTGACGATATCCGGCCGCGCGCGCCACACGCGGTCGAAATTCGAGAATCCGGTGCCGAAATCGTCGATCGCGATCAGGAAGTCGCGATGCTGGATCATGTCGATCGTACGGGCGAGCGCGGCTTCGTCGCGCGACGGCTGCTCGACGACTTCCAGCACGATGCGGTTCGGCGGGAGTGCGAAATGCCGGCACAGCGCCTCGACGAATTCGCGCTGCACGAGGCCCGAATCGAGCACGCGCGGCGTCACGTTCAGGAACAGCCAGCCGTCGCCGATGCCTTGCGCGACGAAGTTGGCCGTATGCAGGCAGCGCGCGAGCCGGTCGAGCAGCAACGCGTCGGCGGCCGCGCGCGTCTTGTCGAACAGTGCGACCGGCGACACCAGCGTACCGTTCGCGTCCACGACGCGCAGCAGCGCTTCGTAGCCGACCACGCGTTTGTGCGTGATCGACAGCACGGGTTGGAACACGCTGCGCAGCGTCGTCTCGCGATACGTGGCGATCCAGCCGCTGGGCGTCGGCGTCAGGCGTTCGAGCAGGGATTCGAGCGAGAGCTCGCGGGAGGCCTTCATGTCAGTGGTGCGCTGGCGCGCTCCGGGGGGCCGTGTCGTGCCGCCACGCCGAAGCCGTCGCACGCGCAGGTGGACGCGAAAGAACGTGGCGCATCGTGACCGCCTTCTGCGGATGAGTGTCCCGAGTGTAACGGGAATGGCGCGGTGCGCGTATCAGGGTTACTCCAGACGCAAACGCTACACAGCACGGGGGCGGGGTTGTCCGGCCGGGAGCATGCACCCCGCGAGGGCGCGCCGGTCGAGCCCGAGACGACAGCGCAACGTGGCCCGCATGCATTGCGTGCGAAGAATGCGGCGGGATTCCGAAAACGGTGGGGCCGGAAGGCTACGCACCGCGCGAGGTCATCGGCGTCGGGCGAAAGACGCCGTGCTTCGGCGCGTATCGGCGCGCGCGCGGTGCTTGAAGAAGACCGAGAACTGACAACGGGCGCGTCACGCGAAACAGAGAACCGGTGGGGCGCCGGCCGCCACGCTCACCGCCGTTCAGTCCGCTCAGGCTGCTCAGTCCGCTCACACGCTCACACCGTTCACACCACTCAGGCAGCTCAGGCAGCTCAGGCAGCTCAGTCCACGCAGTCCGCTCCGGCCGCACAGTCAGCTCAGGCCGCTCACGCAGCTTCCTCCCCCCGCGGGCGGACCCCGGGAATCCGCTTGATCACGCCGGTCGCGAGCGCGGTGCCGACGAGCACGATCGCGCAGCCTTCGAGCATCACGACCGATACGTGTTCACTGAGGAACAATGCGCCCCACAGCAGCCCGAACACCGGGATCACGAACGTCACGGTAATCGCGCGGGCCGGGCCGACATGCGCGATCAGGTAGAAGAAGATGAAATACGCGATGCCCGTGCACGCGATGCCGAGCGCGAGCACGGCGCCCCATGCATGTGCACTGACCGCCGCCGCGGGCCAGGTCGCGATTGCAAACGGCAGCAGCAGCACGGTCGAGCCGATCATGCTGCCGGTCGCGTTGACGAGCGGATCGACGCCGCTGAGCTTGCGCTTCGTATAGTTGGCCGCGATGCCGTACAACAGCGTCGCGCCGAGCGCGGCGACGGCGGCCAGCGCGGTCGCGCTGGCGCCGGTGCTGCCGTGCGCGTTCGCGATCTGATCCCAGACGAGCGTGAGCACGCCGGCAAAGCCGATCACGAGGCCGAGCGCGCGCGGCAGCGACAGCTTGTCCTTCAGCCATACGTACGCGACGAGCGCGCCCCACAGCGGCGTGGTTGCGTTGATCACCGAGGTCACGCCGGCCGACAGCGTCAGTTCGGCATAGGCGAACAGGCAGAACGGCGCGCCCGAGTTCAGCAGGCCGACGACGAACAATGGCCACGCATGCCGGCGCAGCCGCGCGGCGAGGTCGGCGGGCTTGAAACGCGTCAGCGCGAGGCCCGTCAGGAACAGCGCGCCGATGCCCACGCGCAACGCCATCAGCGGCGCGACGCCGAATTCGGCGACGCCGATCCGGATGAACAGGAACGACGCGCCCCACAGGGCGGCGAGTACGGTCAGCAGAAAGGCGTTCTTGGGCGACATCGAGGGTGGCGGGCGTGGGGAAGGGATGCGCTGAATCTTACACCGCGCTACCACGCCGTCGTTTCACGATCGGATGAAACGACAAGAAACGGGAAATCCGCTCGCTGCCGCCGCGAACCGGCCGGATGGCCGGCTCGGTGGCTCAGTGATGGCGATGGCCGCCGCGTCCGCCGAAACCGAAGTTCAGCGACAGCGCGGGGCCCCAATAGCCGCCCCATGCCGGCGCATACGCGGGGGCCGGATAGTAGTACGCGGGGCCGGGCTCGACATACACCGGCGCGGTCTGTACCGGCGCCGCTGCGTAATAGCCGGACGGATAGTAGCCGTAAGGGTAGTAACAACCGGCGAGTGTCGCGCACGCGAGCGCCGCGGCGACGAGGGTCCTTTTCATGATGTTTCTCCGGCGTAGCCGGCAATCGGCGGATGCTTAAAGCTTAGGCCGCACGACGATGACGCGGTGCGCAAAACGGTAACGGATCATTTCCGCGCGTCGGCTGCGCCGGATGCGAAAACGGCGCTTCCGCAGTGCGGAAACGCCGTCGGGTCAAAACTGAAACGTGCCGCGCGTCGCACGGCACGCGCCGGACCGGCTTACTTGCCGATCTGGTTGCCGATCAGGCCGCCGGCTGCCGCGCCGCCGAGCGTCGACAGTGCGTTGCCGCCGATCGCCGCGCCGGCTACGCCGCCGACACCCGCACCGATTGCCGTATCGCGCTGGCGCCGTGACATCGAATCGCAGGCCGACAGGCTGGCCACAGTCGCGACGAGGAGCGCGTATACCCCAAAACGCCGAATCGAGTTCATGATCGTTGTCCTTGTGGTAGTGGGCGGAAGTCGCGCGACCCCCGGGTCGCGCATGACCCCAATCTACGCGCCGTACCCCCACGCTGCTGTAAGGACTTGTTAAGCCTGGTACGGTTTCGTAATCAATTGTTTCCCGCGCCTGAGCGGGCATGCGTGATGCGGGCGCAAAAAAAGCCCGCTCGAAAGCGGGCTTCCTGCCGGGCGTCACGAGGCGATCCGTGCGGATCGCCATGCGCGCTTACTGACGGTGATAGATCTCGGCGCCGGTCTTCACGAACTCGACCGCCTTGACTTCCATCCCCTTCTTCAGCGCCTCGGTTTCCGACACGCCCTGCTGCGCGGCGAACTCGCGCACGTCCTGCGTGATCTTCATCGAGCAGAAGTGCGGGCCGCACATCGAGCAGAAGTGGGCGACCTTCGCCGAGTCCTTCGGCAGCGTCTCGTCGTGGAACTCGCGCGCCTTGTCCGGGTCGAGGCCGATGTTGAACTGGTCTTCCCAGCGGAACTCGAAACGCGCCTTCGACAGCGCGTTGTCGCGCACCTGCGCACCGGGGTGACCCTTGGCGAGGTCGGCTGCGTGCGCGGCGAGCTTGTACGTGATGATGCCTTCCTTCACGTCGTCCTTGTTCGGCAGTCCGAGGTGTTCCTTCGGCGTCACGTAGCACAGCATCGCGGTGCCGAACCAGCCGATCATCGCGGCGCCGATGCCCGACGTGATGTGGTCGTAGCCCGGTGCGATGTCGGTGGTCAGCGGCCCGAGCGTGTAGAACGGCGCTTCCTTGCACCAGTCGAGCTGGAGATCCATGTTCTCCTTGATCAGCTGCATCGGCACGTGGCCGGGGCCTTCGATCATCACCTGCACGTCGTGCTTCCACGCGATCTGCGTGAGCTCGCCGAGCGTCTTCAGTTCGCCGAGCTGCGCTTCGTCGTTCGCGTCGTAGATCGAGCCGGGACGCAGGCCGTCGCCGAGCGAGAAGCTCACGTCGTACGCCTTCATGATCTCGCAGATCTCTTCGAAGTGTTCGTACAGGAAGCTTTCCTTGTGATGCGCGAGGCACCACTTCGCCATGATCGAGCCGCCGCGCGACACGATGCCCGTCATCCGGTTCGCGGTGAGCGGCACGTACTGCAGCCGCACGCCCGCATGGATCGTGAAGTAGTCGACGCCTTGCTCGGCCTGCTCGATCAGCGTGTCGCGGAAGATTTCCCAGGTGAGATCCTCGGCCTTGCCGTTGACCTTTTCGAGCGCCTGGTAGATCGGCACCGTGCCGATCGGCACCGGGCTGTTGCGGATGATCCACTCGCGCGTTTCATGGATGTGCTTGCCGGTCGACAGGTCCATCACGGTGTCGCCGCCCCAGCGGATCGCCCACGTCATCTTGTCGACTTCCTCGCCGATCGACGACGTGACGGCCGAGTTGCCGATGTTCGCGTTGATCTTCACGAGGAAGTTGCGGCCGATGATCATCGGCTCGGATTCCGGGTGGTTGATGTTCGCGGGGATGATCGCGCGGCCGCGCGCGACTTCGTCGCGCACGAACTCGGGGGTGATCTCGGCGAGTGCGTTCGCGCCGAAGGCCGCGGCGCCGAACGCCTGGCCCGGGTGCTGGCGGCCCATCATCGCGGCGAGCTTCGCGCCGTTCGGGCCGCTCGACTTCAGGCTCTCGATGTACTCGGCGCGGCGCTGGTTCTCGCGGATCGCGATGTATTCCATTTCCGGCGTGATGATGCCCTGACGCGCGTAGTGCATCTGCGTGACGTTCTTGCCCGGCTGCGCGCGGCGCGGGTTGCGGTGCAGGCCCGGGAAACGCAGGTCGGCGGTGGCCGGGTCGGCCGCGCGCTCGAGGCCGTACTGGCTCGACAGGCCGTCGAGCACTTCGGTGTCGCCGCGCGCTTCGATCCAGCCCTGGCGCAGCGCGGGCAGGCCCGCGCGGATGTCGATCTTCGCGTCCGGATCCGTGTACGGGCCCGACGTGTCGTACACGTAGATCGGCGGATTCTTTTCGCCGCCGAAGCCGGTCGGCGTGTCGGCCTGCGTGATTTCACGCATCGGCACGCGGATGTCGGGCTGCGAGCCGGTTACATAAACCTTTCGCGAATTGGGCAGCGGCGCGACGGCAGCGGCATCGACGTGGGCGTCGGCGGACAGAAACTTCGGATTGGCGTTCATGCAATCTCCTGTGTGAGCGCCGGACACGCGCTACGGCGCTTGCCCGGAGCCCTTGACGTATGTGGGGCTCGAGCTAAGCAGGAGACGAGGTTTGGTGAGGCGGCGGATTTCGTCAGAAGGAAGGCGGCGAAATCCGTACGCTTCCCTGCGCTGGCATTATCCAGATCAGGTTCAAAGGGTATTTCTCACCCGCAATGCCGGTTTGTTTGACCGAACGCATTGCAGGACCCCCGCGTTAGCAAGGGCACACGATACACCGGCTTCGCGGCGGTTTCAACCGGGGGCGGAACTTAGGCGGCGGGGCGGCCGCAGCATCGCGGGTCGCGCGCGCGGCCGTCGCCCCGGTCGCCAGCACGGCCGCCAGCACGGCCGCCGCGGCGAAGCGGTGCGGCATCGCGGCCATTCGATTCCTGCCGGAAACGCCGACCGAAAAAAATATTCGATCGGCTGTCATTTCCAGGCTCATGCTGCGTCTATTCGGCTCCTTACACCCATGTACCGGAGAGATGTCATGAAAAATGGACTGCTGGCTGTCTGTGTCGCCGCTTTCGCGATGGTTGCCGTGAGCGCGCATGCGCAGAACGATGCGATGTCGAAGGACGGCACGTCGATGTCGAAGGACGCGATGGGCCACGACGCGATGGCGAAGGACGGCGCGATGAAGAAGGGCACCATGAAGAAGCATGCGATGAAGAAGGACGCGATGGGCCACGACGCAATGGGCAAGACGACGCCGAGCGACAAGATGGCGCCGTCGAACTGACGCCGGCGGGCGCGGCAGGCGGTGCGTGCATTGCATCGCCCGCCGCGCCGTATGCGTGCGTTTGCATCATTCCCGCATCTCCGGAGGTTTCATCATGCAAACCGTTCCCGCCACAGGTCGCGACGCGGCGTCACCGCCCGCGCGCCCGATCCATCCGGTGTGGGTGCGCGTGAGCCACTGGCTCAACGCGCTCGCGGCGATCCTGATGGTGTTGTCCGGCTGGCGCATCTACGACGCGTCGCCGATCTATCCGCTGTTCACGTTTCCTCACGGCATCACGCTCGGCGGCTGGCTGGGCGGCGCGCTGCAATGGCATTTCGCGGCGATGTGGCTGCTCGTCGCCAACGGATTGTTCTACCTCGCGATGTCGATCACGACCGGGCGCTTCGCGCGCATGCTGTTGCCGGTCACGCCGGCGTCCGTCTGGCGCGACCTGCGTGCCGCGCTGCGCGGACGGCTGGCGCATGACGATCTCGGCGTCTACAACGCGGTGCAGCGCACCGCGTACCTGACCGCGATCGTCGACCTCGTCGTGCTGGTGCTGTCGGGGCTCACCATCTGGAAGTCCGTGCAGTTTCCGCTGCTGCGCGAGCTGTTCGGCGGCTATGACATGGCGCGCGTCGTGCATTTCTGGGCGATGTCGCTGCTGGTCGCATTCGTCGTCGTGCACGTCGCGATGGCGTTGCGCGTGCCGCGCTCGCTGCTCGCGATGCTGCGCGGACGTTGACCCGCACCGTGCGGGCAAAGGGGATCATCATGTCGGAATCCGAAAGCACGCGCGACGGTTCGCGCTGGACGCTCGACCGCAAGTCGCTCGAACTCGACGTACGCCGCACGCTCGACATGCCGTCGCGGCGGCTTTTCAACCGCCGCATCCTGACGCTCGGCGGCCTGACGATGTTGACCGGCTGTTCGCTGCACGACGACGCGTCGGTCAACACGTTTCTCGAGCGGGTATCGCGGCTGAACGATCGCGTGCAGGCGTGGATCTTCAGCGGCGAGCGGCTCGCGCCGACCTATACCGAAGCCGACATTACGCGGCCCTTCCCGTTCAACGCGTATTACGGCATCGACGAGGTGCCGCACGTCGACGCGGCGACGTACCGGCTGATGCTGTCGGGCCGCGTGACGGGCAAGCGCGTGTGGACGCTCGACGAGCTGTATGCGCTGCCGCACGCGGAGCAGATCACGCGGCACATCTGCGTGGAAGGGTGGAGCGCGATCGGGCGCTGGGGCGGCACGCCGTTCGGCGCGTTTCTGGCGCGCGCGGGCGCCGATACGCACGCGAAATACGTCGGCTTCAAATGCGCGGACGATTACTACGAAAGCATCGACATGCCGACCGCGCTGCATCCGCAGACGCTGCTCACATTCGACTACGACGGCCAGCGCCTGCCGCCGGAATTCGGCTTTCCGATGAAGCTGCGGATGCCGACCAAGCTCGGCTACAAGAATCCGAAGCACATCATGGAGATCTTCGTGACCGATACGTTCCCGGGCGGCTACTGGGTCGACCAGGGGTACAACTGGTTCGGCGGATCGTGAGCGGCGGGGCTTGCCGATGCGTTACGCCGATTGGCGCACCTGCAGATCGACGCGCAGGCCGACGGCCGACGCCATGTTCACGAGCGCGTCGAGCCCGAACAGGTTGATCTTGCCGCGCAGCAGGTCGGACACGCGCGGCTGCGTGACGCCCAGTTGTTTCGCGGCCTGCGCCTGGCTGAGCTCCAGCTGCGCGATGCGCTGCTTGAGCGCGATCATCAGTTCGGAGCGCAGCTTCATGTTCTCGGCCTCGGCCGGCTGGCCCTCGATTGCATCCCAGACATTCGTATAGCGTTCGTTGCTCATCGTTTCCTCTCGATCGTCAGCGCGCGATAGCGCCGGGTGGCCAGTTCGATATCGGCCTGGCAGGTGCGCGCCGATTGCTTGCGGAAGCAGTGCAGCACGTAGATCGCGTCGGCGAATGTCGCGACGTAGATGATCCGGAATGCGCCGCTCGCATCGCGCAGGCGAATTTCCCGCACGCCGGGGCCGACGGTGCGCATCGGCTTCCAGTCGTCGGGCGCCAGACCGCGCTGCACCTGGTCGATCTGGTGGCCGGCTTCGCGGCGCGCGGGCAGTGGAAAGCCGCGCAGCGCGTCAAGCGCGCCGCCGACGAAGACAACCGGCTTCGGCGGAAGAATGGCTGGATTATACAAAATTTTGTATGGGTGGTGTGCGAATCGAATGAACGGAACGTCGGCGGCCGGACGGCAGGCCGATCGTCACGATAAGCGCGAAGCGACACCTGCAGCGCATGACTGGCCATCAGGCCGAGGTATCGAACGTGACGCGGGGGAAGGGTTCGAGTGCGGTGCTCGCGACGCCCGTGCAGCGCGTATCCGGCCCCGGATCCACCGTGTGCGGCGGCCCGAAAATGTCGCGCCGAAACGTCAGTCGATATCCTTTCAGACGGGTCCGACGATGCTTTCGAATCCGTGATGCCATAATGCCGAGCATTGCGTGGACGAAGCCGTTCACGCACGTTTTCGTGACCCTCTGCCGCCGCTCGCCGGTTCTTATTCGTCGCCGTTCGCACCGCCATGTCGTTCCGCACGTTTGTCTGCGCCTTCCCGGTCCCGTCAGGGCCGTTTGCCGGTTTCTCCGGCGTCTTTCAGCGCAGCGCGCGGCACGTCGTGCAGGCAGGCTGACCGATGACACCGCTCGACCGCCTCCTCGATTTCCTCGGCCGCCTGCCGTTCCGGATCCGCCTGCCGCAAAGCCGCGGCGGCCGTGTCGCACTGGCGCTGGTATTCATCTATTTCGTCTGGGGTTCGACCTACAGCGGCCTGCATTTCGCGCTGCAGTCGTTCCCGCCGCTGCTGCTGTCGGGGCTGCGCAACCTGCTCGGCGGGATCGGCCTGTTCATCTTCGCGCTGCGGCGCAAGCCCGAATGGCCGACGCTGCTGGAAATCCGCAACTCGGCGATCGTCGGCACGATGCTGGTCGCGCTGTCGTCCGGCACGATCGCGCTCGGGATGCGCACGGTCAGCAGCGGCTCGGCCGCGGTGATGGTCGCCACGGTGCCGCTGTTCGCGACCGTGATCGCGGCGGTCGCCGGGCGCCCGGTGACGAAGGGCGAGTGGTCGGCCGTCGCGCTCGGGATGGTCGGCATCGTCGTGCTGAATTCGGGCGGCGCGGCTGCCGCGAACTCGGCGCTCGGCACGATCTGCGTGCTGGCCGGCGCGCTGTTCTGGGCGGGCGGCGCGCATCTGTCGACGCGGCTCAAGCTGCCGTCGGACCTGTTCCTGTCGACGTCGCTGCAGATCGGTCTCGGCGGGCTGATGTCCACGCTGGCCGCGTGGCTGCTCGGCGAGCGCATCGAGCAGGTCGCGGCGGCGCCGGTGTTCGCGTTCCTGTACCTGATGGTGTTCTGCACGATGGCGGCGTACGTCGCGTACGGCTACCTGATTCGCCACACGAGCCCGATCATCGCGAGCAGCTGCATGTACGTGAACCCGATCGTCGCGGTCGCGCTCGGCGCGCTGATGCTCGGCGAGCCCGTGACGATGGCGACCGTGATCGCGACGGTCGCGATTCTCGGCAGCGTCGGGCTGTCGTTCCTGTTCGATCCCGCGCGCCGTCCCGCGGCGCGCGCGGCGGTCGACGTTTCGCCGGCCGTGGCGACCGGCTCGGCGGCGGCGCCTGCACCGGTACCTGCACCGGATCAGGCCGCGGTGCCGGATTCGGCGCCGATCCTCACGCCTTCCGCGATACCGCTTGCGGTGCCGACCCCGGCCGCTGTCGTGGACCCGGCCGCGGTCATGGACCCTGCTCAGGCGTTCACGCCGCCACCCGCCGACGAACCGGCCGAGTCGCGCGCCCGCGCGTGACGCCGCCGTGCGCGGCGGCGGTCAGCCGCGCTGCGCGCCGCGATGGTGGAACCAGCCGGCGAGTGCGGTAAACAGCAGGCCGGCCGCGCACATGCCGATCCAGCCGAATGCATGCCACGCGGCGACGCCGACCGACGAGCCGAGCGCGCCGCCGATGAAGTAGCACACCATGTACACGGTGTTCACGCGGCTGCGCGCATCGGGCTTCAGCGCGTAGATGCGCGACTGGTTCGAGATCTGCGCGGCCTGCACGCCGACATCCAGCACGATCACGCCGATCACGAGCCCGACGAGGCTCGTCCCCGACAGCGCAAAAATCACGAACGACGCCGCGAGCAGCGCGATCGCGAGCGAGATGATCGCGCGCGGGCCGCGCTTGTCGGCGAAACGGCCCGCGTAAGGCGCGGCCAGCGCACCGGCCGCGCCGACGATGCCGAACAGCCCGGCGGCCTGCGGGCCGAGATGGAACGGCGCGCCGGCGAGCAGCAGCGTGAGCACCGGCCAGAACGCGCTGAACGCGGCGAACAGCGCGGCGCCCGTCAGCGACGCGTCGCGCAGCCCGCGCAGTTCGACCGCCAGATGCCACATCGAGCCGAGCAGCTTGCCGTACGACAGCGTCGACGTCGGCGAACTGCGCGGCAGCCGCAGCACGATCACCGCGGCCAGCGCGGCGAGCGCCGCGACCGACGCGCCGAATACCGCCCGCCAGCCGAAATATTCGGCGACGAAGCCGGCCGCCGTGCGCGCCAGCAGGATGCCCAGCAGCAGGCCGCTCATCACGGTGCCGACCGCATGCCCGCGCTCGGCGGGCGGCGCGATCTCGGCCGCGAACGGCACGGCCTGCTGCGCGATCGTCGCGAGCACGCCGATCGCAAGGCTCGCCGCGGCGAGCACCGCCAGCGACGGCGCGGCCGCGGCCACGATCAGCGCGATCGACAGGCCCGCGATCTGCAGCAGGATCAGCCCGCGGCGATCGAACCGGTCGCCGAGCGGCGCGAGCAGGAACATGCCGGCCGCGTAGCCGAGCTGGGTCGCGGTCGGCACCGCGCCGATCCACGACGCGCTGTCGGGAAAGGCCGAGCGGAAGCTGTCGAGCAGCGGCTGGTTGTAGTAGATGTTCGCGACCGACACGCCCGCGATCGTCGCGAGCAGCAACAGCAGGCTGCGCGAGTAGTGGGGCGAGGCGGCGTCGGTCGGACGGTCGGTGGAGGCGGCGGACATGGCGGCAACGGGGAACGGAGTGGGGCGGCGTGGCGCGCGGCGCGGCGTCGGCTGCGCGGGCGGCCGGGCGCCGATCGAGCGTGCCGATCATACCGGAGCACCGGGAATCATGCCGGGAGGGCGGCCACGCGGCCAAGCGGCCAAGCGGCCAAGCAGCCAAGCAGCCAAGCAGCCAAGCAGCCAAGCGGCCAAGCGGCCAAGCGGCCAAGCGGCCAAGCGGCCAAGCGGCCAAGCGGCCAAGCGGCCAAGCGGCCAAGCGGCCAAGCGGCCAAGCGACCAAGCGACCGAGCGACCGAGCGACCAAGCGACCAAGCGACCAAGCGACCAAGCGACCAAGCGACCAAGCGACCAAGCGACCAAGCGACCAAGCGATCAAGCGATCAAGTGGCCGGTGATCGGCGCTCGACCGGCCGCTACCGGCACCGCCCGGCCGCAACGAGAGCCGACGGGCCGTCGCCCGTCATGCGCTCCATGATGCACATCGTCAGTCGACCAGTTCCCCGCTCGGTTCATAGAACGGATAAGGCCCGTCGCCTTCGTCCACGTACACGTGATGGGACGTCATCCCCGTCTCCGGCGTATGGACGTGCACCGCGAATGCGGGCGGCTCGAGCCGGAACGCCGACGGCCCGTCCGCGCGCAGGTCGAACGCAACCTGGTGCGCGGGCGCCGGCACGGCCGACGCGAGCGTGCCGCCGAAGCGCGTGAACATCGTCCGGTGCACGTGGCCGCACAGCACGCGTTCGACGTTCGGATAGCCGCGCAGCAGCGCATCGAGCTTCGCGGCGGCGGCGGGCGCGAGGCGCAGCGCGTCCATGTGTCCGATTCCGGACACGAACGGCGGGTGATGCAGCGCGACGATCACCGGCCGGTCGCGCGCGGCGTCGAGCTGAGCGGCGAGCCACGCGAGCCGCGCGTCGCACAGGTCGCCGTGGCTCGCGCCGGGCACCTGCGAGTCGAGCGCGAGCACGCGCACCACGCCGACGTCGAGCGCGTATTGCACGAACTCGCCGTCCTGCAATTCGGGGCGATCGGCGAACGCGCGGCGCAGCCCCGCGCGATCGTCGTGATTGCCGACCATCAGGTAATACGGAATCTCGAGCGGCGCGAGCAGGTCGCGCAGATGGCGGTATTCGTCGTCGTGGCCGAAATCTGTCAGGTCGCCCGTGACGAGCACCGCGTCGGGGCGCGGCACCAGCGCGTTCAGCTTCGCGATGCAGCGCGCGAGCGCGGCGGCCGTGTCGACGCGCCGGTACGCGAGCTGGCCCGGACGCTTGATGTGAAGATCGCTGATTTGAGCAAGCAGCATCGTCGTTCCTCGGAATGTCGGATTATCGTGGGGCGCTGTCATGCGGCAAGCGCGATCAGGCCTTCCGCCGCGATCGCAATGCCGACCGCCGTGCCGCGGGCGAGCTCGATGCGGCCCGGCACGTCGATCACGAGCGCGTCGGGCGCCGCCTGCTCGATCGTGAGCCGCGTGCGCTCGCCGAGGAACGCGCACGCGCCGATCGCACCGCGCAGCGGCGCATGCGCGGGATCGGCGAGCTGCGCGTCTTCCGGGCGGAAGAACCACTCGTCGGCGGCGTGCGGCGTGACGATCGCGCCACCCGTCGTCACGAGCGCGCCGTCACGCCATTGTCCCGCAAGCCGGTTCAGCGTGCCGATGAACTGCGCGACCGTGCGGTTCGCCGGCCGGTAGTAGATGTCGCGCGGCGTGCCGATCTGTTCGATGCGGCCCGCGCCCATCACGACGATCCGGTCGCCGAGCTCCATCGCCTCGGCCTGGTCGTGCGTCACGTACACGGTCGTCACGCCGAGCTCGCGCAACAGCGCATTCATCTCGCGGCGCAGCACGTCGCGCAGCTTCGCGTCGAGCGCGGTCAGCGGTTCGTCGAGCAGCAGCACGCGCGGGCGCACCGCGAGCGCGCGCGCCAGCGCGACACGCTGGCGCTGGCCGCCCGACAGCTGATCGACCGGTTTGTCCGCGTGCGCGTCGAGCCGCATCATCGCGAGCAATTCGTCGACGCGTTCGCGCAGCGCGCGCGGCTCGGTCTTGCGGATCTTCAGTCCATAGCCGACGTTGCCGCGCACCGTTAGATTCGGAAACAGCGCGTAGTTCTGAAACACCATGCCGACCTGGCGGCGCTCGATGGGGAGCGCGGTCACGTCGTCGCCGCCGAATGCGATCGTGCCGCCGGCGTCCGGCGTGTCGAGGCCGGCGATCAGGCGCAGCGTCGTCGTCTTGCCGCAGCCCGACGGGCCAAGCAGCACGAGCGTCTCGCCCGCGCCGATCGACAGATCGAGCGGTTCGAGCACGCGCGTGCCGCGGAACGTCTTCGCGCAGTGGGTCAGGGTGATGGGCGTGGAATCGAGTTTCATGGGATCGGTAAAGTCAGCACAGGGTCAGCGCGGGCGGCGCTTGAGCGCGCGCGTGCCGGACGGATCGACGCCGAGCCACTGCATCGCGACGAGGAGCGGCAGCGTCATCAGCAGGAACACGATCGTGTAGGCGCTGCCGACTTCGAGACGCAGCGACGCATAGGTATCGGCGAGTCCGACGGGTAGTGTCTTCGTGTCGGGCGTGTGCAGCATCCACGTCAGGTTGAATTCGCCGATCGACAGCGTGAGCACCGCGAGCGCGCCCGCGACGATGCCGGGGCGCAGGTTCGGCAGCACGATCGTCACGAAGCGCGTGACGAACGACGCGCCGAGGCTCGCCGCGCCTTCCTCGAGCGTGCGCAGGTCGGCACCGGCCGCGACGGCCGCGACCGCGCGCACCATGAACGGCAGCGTGAACACGACGTGGCCGACGACGATGAACCACAGGCTCATCCGGAAGGCGGTGAAGCCGCCGTATACGACCAGCAGCGCGAGTGCCGACGCGAGGCCCGGCAGCGCGACCGGCAGCACCAGCGCTTCCTCGATCGCGCGGGCGACGCGGCTCTTGCTGCGCGCGAGCGCATAGCCGGCCGGCACGCCGACGGCGAGCACGATCGCGAGCGTCGCGAACGCGACGCCGAGCGACAGCGCGACCGAGCCCTGGTATTGCTGCCACACCTGTTCGAGCCAGCGCAGCGTGAGGCCGCTCGACAGTCCGCGGAAATAGTTGACGGTGAGGCCCGCGAGCACCGACATCACGACGGGCACGATCAGGAACGCGCACAGCAGCAGCGTGACGCTCCATTGCAGCGCGGCGATCGCGCGCGCGCCCGTGACGCGCGGCGCGCGTCGTGCGACGCCGTTCGCATGCGACGGAGCGGGCGCCGGCGACGGCGCGGACGAACCGGAAAGCGATTGCATGAAGGAATCCTCAGGCCGCGGCGGCGGCGGTATGGCCGGTGAACCGGCGCGCGAGCGCGAGCACGGCCCACGTGACGATGCCGAGCACGATCGACAGGCCGGCCGCCGTCGCGATGTTCGCGTTCAGTGTGAACTCGGTGTAGATCGTCATCGGCAGCACGTTCAGGTCGGTGGCGAGCGTAAACGCGGTGCCGAACGCGCCCATCGCGGTCGCGAAGCAGATCGCACCGGCCGCGATCAGGCCCGGTGCGAGCGCCGGCAGCACGATGTCGACGAAGATGCGCCACGGCGACGCGCCGAGCGAGCGCGCGGCTTCCTCGAGCGACGCATCGAGCTTCGACGCCGCCGCGATCACGGTGACGATCACGCGTGGAATCGAGAAGTACAGGTAGCCGACGAACAGCCCGGCAACCGAATACGCGAATACCCATTTGTCGCCGGTCAGCTTCGCGGACAGCATGCCGATCAGCCCCTGCCGCCCGGCGAGCATGATCACCATGAAGCCGACCACGACGCCCGGGAACGCGAGCGGAAACGTGAGCAGCGCGAGCAGCACGCGCTTGCCCGCGAATTCGCGGCGCGCGAGCAGCAGGCCCGAGATCGTCGACAGCGCGAGCGTCGCGAGCGTGACGCCGGCCGACAACGCCACCGTTTCGCCCAGGCTCTTCATGTAGCGCGCATTGCCGAGCAGCGCCGCGTACTGCGTGAAGAACGCGCCGTCGGCGGACACGTGCACGAGCGCCGCCATCGGCAGCAGCCAGAACGCGGCGAACACCGCGAGCGCTGGCGCGACGAGTGCGATGCGCCAGCGTAGCGGGAAAGTCAGATCGAGCATCGCGTGGTTCCGGCCGCTTACTGCATCATCTGCAGGTATTGCAGGCCGAACGCTTGCTGGCCGGCCGCCATCTTGCCGAAGTCGACCGGTTTCGCGCGTGCGTATTCGCTTGCCGGCAGGAACTTCGCGGCGACGTCGGCGCCGAGCGTCTGCGAGCGCACCGGACGCAGATACGCGTTGGCCCACAGTTTCTGGCCTTCGTCGGAGAGCACGAAGTCGAGCACCTTCTTGCCGTTCGCGTCGTGCGGCGCGCCCTTCACGAGGCTCATCACGTACGGCACCGCGATCGTGCCTTCCTGCGGAATCACGAACTCGACGTTCGCGTGATCCTTGTACTTCGCGCGATACGCGTCGAAGTCGTAGTCGAGCAGGATCGGAATCTCGCCGGACAGCACGCGCGCATACGCGGTCTGCTTCGGCACGATCGGCGCGTTCGCCTTCAGCTTGTGGAACCAGTCGAGCGCCGGCTTGAAGTTGTCGAGGCTGCCGCCGAGCGCCTGGTTCACGGCGACCGCGCCCGCATAACCGACGAACGCGCTCGACGGATCGAGGTAGCCGACCATGCCCTTGTATTCCGGCTTCAGCAGATCGGCCCACGAGCGCGGCACCGGCTTGCCGTCGAGCGCGTCCTTGTTCACGAAGAAGCCGAGCGTGCCCGAGTGGATCGCGAACCAGTAGCCTTGCGGGTCCTTCAGGTTCGCGGGAATGTCGTTCCAGTGCGCGGGCTTGTACGGAGCGATCACGCCTTTGTCCTTCGCCTGGAACGCCGACGACACGCCCAGATAGACGACGTCGGCGACCGGGCTCTTCTGTTCGGCGATGAGCTGTGCAATCGCCTGGCCCGAGTTCTTGTTGTCGAACGGCACGCGGATACCGGTTTTCTGCTTGATCGCCGCGATTTGCGCGGCCCAGTCGGCCCATTCGGGCGGGCAGTTGTAGCAGATCGCGGATTCGTCGGCGTGGGCAGCGGGCGCGAACGCGACGAGCGCGGCGCAGGCGACGGGTGCGGCGAGCACGCGCAGCAGCGAGGTCAGGCGAAAGGACACGGTGGGTCTCCGGGCGAGGTAAGGGTATGTCGCCGCGCGCTCGCGCGGCACACGCATTCAGGCTTGGTGCAATTGCAGATTGGCGGCCGGCGGCGAGACCGTCGCGCCGTCGCGCACCGTGTGCGGCAGGATCAGCGACGTGCGCTCGATCGTCGCGCCGCCGATGCATTCGACGAGACGTCGCCAGGCATGACGGCCGATGTCCTGGTTCGGCGTCGCGACGCTCGCGAGCGGTGGCGCGAGCAGCTCGCCGATCGCGATGCCGTCGAAGCCGAGCACCGACAGGTCGTCGGGAATCGAGAAACCCGCGCGGCGCAGGCCGCGCATCACGACCATCGCGAGCAAGTCGTTGCTGCAGAACAGGGCGGTGGGGCGCGTGGCTTGTGCGGTGAGGTGCGCGAGCACTGCGTCGGGCAGCTCGGCCGCGTTGAAGTCGACTTCGACCGGCGGCAGCGTCGCGACGCCGGCTTCGTCGAGCGCCTGCGCGTAGCCGAGATGACGCTGGCGGGCGCGATCCGACGCGGCGAGCGAGCCGGCCAGCATCAGCACGCGGCGATGGCCGCGCGCGGTCAGCAGACGGACGCCGTCGTAGGCAGCGCGGCGGTTGTCGACCGACACCGACGGGCGGCGTTGCGTGTCGTTGTGCATCAGCACGTAGTGCGGGCCGTCGCGGTCGAGCATGTCGAGCAGCGGATGCGTGTCCGCGTCGGCGACCGTCAGGATCAGTCCTTCGACGCGCTGCTCGCGCAGCGTCTCGATCGCGTGGCGCTCGCGTGCCTCGTCGTATTCGGTCGTCATCACGATCAGCTTGAAGCCGGCCGCGGTTGCGAGTGCATCGATGCCTTGCAGGCAGTCGGCGAACACCGGATTCGACAGCGTCGGCACGACCACGCCGACGAGGCGCGTGCGCTCGCCGCGCAACTGCCGGCCGAGCGGGCTCGGGCGGAACTGCAGCGTGTCGATGGCGGTGCGGATCGTCGTCAGCGTGGCGGGGCTGACGGTGTGCGGCGCGTTGATCGCGCGCGAGACGGTGGCGATCGAAAAGCCGGCGAGCGCGGCGACATCCTTGATGGTCGGGGTCATGAAGTTACGCGATGTAAACGTTTTCGACCGATGGATTATCGAAAATGTTTGTGACTTCGCGATGACTCGCCAGACATCTGTTTCGTAAAAAATACGATACAAACATCAGACGTTTTTGCGCCCCGAGAATGGGCGCAGTGATTGTATCGGGGGATATTGCGGCGCGGGACGAAATCGATGACGCTGTGGCGGCGGGGGCGTCGGCTGCGTATCGATTCGGGCGCGAATGGCGCAGGCAAGCATGCCGCGTCGCGATGCATCACGCGTGAATCAGGGAACGCATGCGCGAAGCAATGGTAGAATCGCGTCCCGCCCTTTTGCCGGGGTGATGAAATTGGTAAACATAGCGGACTTAAACGATTGAGTGCCCGGCCGGAAACGGTCGGTGCAGAACCCTTCAAATTCGGCGAAACCCCTGATGCGCGCATCGAGGCAACGCCGAGCCAAGCCTCGCGGCGAGATCGCAGCGAGGAAGGTGTAGAGACTAGACGGGGGGCGCCTAAGGCGCACGGGCGGCGATCACGCCCGCGCGCGACGGTGAAGGCATAGTCCAGCGCACGAACGGCATCGTTTCGACGACGCCGGCTTTGAAAGAAGCAGTGTGACGAAAATCCGCCGCCTTAATTGGCTTGCCGGTTCAAGTCCGGTCCCCGGCACCAATTCCTCATCCGCTGATGTTTGCGGCCCTGATGAATCGCCAGAATCTCCTGTTTGTACTGGTGACGATGGCATTTACCGATCGCAAAGCGCGCATCAGGCATCACATTTACTATCCGAACCTTTCTCCATCACAGCGGCAGGCGGGATTCCTCGCAGCGCATCCCTATGCTATTGCTGTGGACGCAATCGAACTGCAGACGGCGATTGGCTCGCCGCGCAGCTATGTGCGTGAGGTCGCGCGGGACATCCGATGAGCACTAGACCGCGTGCTCGCGATCGATGCTGATCTGACAACCCGAGTGATGTATGTCACGGGCAAACTGCCGCCGATGAGAGCCGGCGGTAACTCGGCTGACGAACCTATCCGAAATCTTGTGTGTGCGGCACAAACTGAAGGTCGAGCAGCCGGCCAAGCCCTAGCTCAACGACGTGCTGCGCTTGGGCGGGCTTCCTCTGCCGCAAGGGCGACGGCGAACCCAGAGCGAAGCCCATCTGGCCGGGCTTCAAAGAGGTTCATGTCGCCGCCAGGACATTGCAGAAGTTATAGGTCGACGGTCATGCGGGAAATTGTGTATCAGCCGGTGCGGCGATCCCCGTCAGCACTCGATCCAAGAGCGCCTGCGCAAACTCGTACGTTGGCGTCTGCGCCGCAAACAGGATCCGGTAGACGAGCGGTGCGATGACGTAATCCATCAACGTCTGGCACGTCGGTGGGGTTTCGCCGCGCGCCAGCGCTTGCTCGCGGATCACGTCCAACTGTTCCTCAATACAGTGCGCGCATTGCCCCGCATTGAGCGGATCGGCGCTGCTCAACACGTCGCGCAGCAGTGTCCGGCCGACTTCAGACGACATCTCCTCAAGATACTGGGCCAGCCAGTTCTCCATATCCTGCCGAAACTCACCCGTGTCCGGCGGCAGACTGTCGGGCAGGAGATGCTCGACCGCCACGTCGGAAAGCAACTGCGGCAGGTCACCCCAGCGCCGGTAGATGGTGGACGGCGTCACACCGGCGCGCGCCGCGATCGCTGGCACGGTCAGGCCATCCCGACCGTTTTCCTGCTGGAGTCCACGGACCGCGCGATGCACGGCTTCCTGCACGCGCGCGCTGCGGCCACCCGGCCGCAATCCCTTTCTCGTCGTCATGGTCGATTCGATTCCTTCATGCAACACATCGAACAACGAACGCCACTAAAGCAAAATGTTTGCATTTGCGCGCGACCGTCGCTATATTAAAGCAAATTCTTTGCTTTAGTGGTCGGCTGGCCTTATGTCGAACGTCACCCAAACCGCAGTACCCGCCGGAGCAGCGTCCGCTGCGACCGCTTCCGCACTGGCCCCCCACACGATCACGCCAGGGGGCCATCTCGTCGCGTCGAGCGTGCCGACGCCTCTATCGGCTCTCCCAGGAGCAATGGCATTTGTCGCCGACGCTGTTGACGCTGATCTTCGGCGTGTATGCGCTGTCGCTGCTGTCTGCGCGAATTGTAGCGGGGCGCTGTCCGATTATATCGGCCGGCGTTCGGTGATCGGCGCGGCGCTCGTCCTCGAAATGGGGGGCGAGGGGGCTGTTCCTGGCGACCATCGGCCCGGGCTGGCTCATCGTCGCCCGGATGTTGCAAGGCGTTGCGACCGCCCTCGCCGAGCTGGCGCCGGCGCCGCTGCATCTCGTGTTTGTCCTGCTATTCGCGAACAGTCCGCCGACGATTCTCGCGGGATACACAACGCCGTGGCTCGGCTTGCTGAAGGTCGCGCATTTGTATGGCGACGCATTGATTCTGCTGGTGCTGACGGGTCTGGTGTTCACGATCGTGCGGCATTGGAGCGATCGGCGCGTGGCCGGGACGGCCGCGCATTGACCGGGCGGGGGCGGCGTGGCGTCGGAATGGGATTTATGAACAGTCGAGGCGGAGGAAGGTGATGGATACGCTCAGCGCAGTGCGCTTCACGACGACCGTTGCTGCTCATTCGGCGGCCGAAGGCGCGTCGTTCCGGGTGACGCCAGCCGTGCCGCCGCGCGACGCCGCGCTACTTGGCCTGGGGGCGGTTGAGGCCGTCGCCGCGATGCAGAGTGGCGATTTCACCGCAGAACGATATGCGACGACGCTCCTCGAGCAAGTAGACCGTTGGAGTGTCCTCAATGCATTTCGCATGCTGGATCGCGATGCGGTGCTGCAGGCGGCACGCGCGGCCGACGTGCAGCGCAGCCAGGGCGGCGTGCTTGGCCGGCTGCACGGCCTGCCGATTCCGGTGAAGGACAGTGTCAACACACGCATGCTACCGACGTCGAACGGCACGCGGTCGCTGACTGACTTCCGACCGTCAGCGGACGCCAGCGTGATTGGGCTACTCGGCGAAGAAGGAGCGATCGTCATGGGTAAGACCAACTTGCACGAGCTGTCGTTCGGCTGGACCAGCAACAACGAAACCTTCGGAGCGGTTCGCAATCCGTATGATATCGCGCGCAGCCCGGGCGGCAGCAGCGGCGGTTCGGCAGCGGCCGTATCGGCCAGGATGGCGCCGCTCGCCGTGGCCGAGGATACCTGGGGGTCGATTCGCCTGCCGGCGTCCTTTTGCGGGCTCGCGGGCTTTCGCCCGAGCCGTGGGCGCTATCCGGACGACGGCATCATGACGTTGAGCCGGAACTTCGATCAGGTCGGCCCGCTCGCCCGTTCCGTCGAGGATCTCGTGCTGTTCGACCAGATTGCCGCACGCGATGCGCGGCCGATCGCGCCGCGCCTCGCGAACGAGATTCGCATCGCGCTGCCGGCGGCGCTCTGGGCGGATCTCGATCCGGAAGTCGAACGGGTCGCACGGCGGGCGCTGGCGCGCCTGCGCGAAGCGGGCGTATCGGTCGTGGAAATCGCCGCGTCGATGAACGACGTAATGCGTGCACCCAGCGTCGTCGGGACGATTGTCGCTTACGAATTGAGGAGCAGCGTCGTCGATTTTCTCCGGCGCCACGAAACGGGGGTCTCGTTCGACGATCTGTATGCGACGCTCGCGTCGAACACGAAGAACCTGATGGATTCGATGATTCTGCCGCCGTGTGCGCCTTCGCGCGAAGCCTATGAGGCGGCGTTGTTCGAACGGGGCAAGATCGCGTCGATTATTACCTCCCGCATGCGCGCGTATCGCGTGCACGCGTTGGCATTTCCTGTCGCCACGGTGCGTGCGCCCCTGATCGGTGAGGAAACCGAAGTGACGATCGACGGCGGACGCATGATCGACTCGTTCGATGCGCTGGGCCGCAATGTCGCGCTCGGTAGTTGCGTCGGCATGGCGAGCGTCGTGCTGCCGGCCGGACTAGCGACCGACGGTATGCCGATCGGGATCGAGTTCGCCGGGTTGCCGGGCGGGGACCGGGGCGTGCTTGCACTTGGACTGGCGCTGGAACGGATTCTCGGCGCTGCCAGAGAATCTGGCACGGAGGCGTATCGCGATTCACGCACCATGCAGCCCTGAAACGACGAACGAGGAGAACACATTCGCACGATGAGCATCGGCTCCGCACCGTGCCGCCGCACGAGCGGCGACGCGCGCATGGGAGCTGTCCTGGCTGGCTGCCGCGCATAGGACGGGCACCACCGATCCGGAAGAGAGCCGGATATTAAGATCAACTAATTTATTAAGACGTTGGTTAACACTATGGTTCGCCATTCAGGTATTGGAAGCGCCAGCCGACCCCAGGCCGCAAGTCGGCTCGTGTCGTGGGCAGGCTTGCTGGTTTTGCTGGCGGGTTGTCACGGGGAAGCGCACGATGCGGCGGCGCCCGCGCCCGAAGTTGGCGTCGAGACGGTCGCGCCGCGCACGGTTCACGTCACCGACGAATTCAATGGCCGCGTCGAAGCGGTCGACGCGGTCGAACTTCGGCCGCGTGTGAGCGGGTATCTCGAGCGGGTCGCCTACAAGGAAGGCGATCGCGTCGTCCGGGGCGCGGTGCTCTTCGTGATCGATCAACGTCCCTACCGGATCGCGCTCGATCGCGCGAACGCGCATCTGCAACGCGCGCGCGCTACGGTGAACCTCGCGCAACTGCAATACAAGCGCGTGCAGACGCTGATCGCGTCGCGCGCGACGTCGCAGGAGGAGCTGGACAGCACGCGCGCGGCTGATGCGCAGGCGCGCGCGGACCTGAGTGCGGCGGAGGCGGCCGTCGCGGACGCGAAGCTCAATCTCGGCTTTACCGAAGTACGTGCTCCGATCGCCGGGCGTGTCGGCCGCGCTCTCGTGACGACGGGCAATCTCGCCAGCGCAGATCAGACGTTGCTGACGACACTGGTGTCCCAGGATCCGGTGTACGTCTATTTCGACTGCGACGAGCAGAGCTATCTGCGCTACAGTGCGCAGCGCATCGATCCGCGGGGTCGCGCGATCGGCGCGAACCCGGTCCGCATCGGGCTCGCGAACGAGACCGGCTTCCCGCATGCGGGCACCGTCGATTTCCTCGACAATCGGCTCGACCCGGCAACGGGGACGATCCGCGCGCGCGCACGTCTCGCGAATCCGGACCATGTGTTCACGCCGGGGCTGTATGCGCGCGTGCAGCTCACGAGTGGCCGCGACGATCGCGCGCTGCTAATCGATGACAAGGCCGTGCTGACGGATCAGGATCGCAAGTACGTGTACGTGGTCGGCCCGGGGGACAAGGCGCTGCGTCGCGACGTGACGATCGGCCGCCAGTTCGACGGCCGGCGCATTGTCGAAAGCGGGCTGAAGTCCGGCGACCGTGTGGTCGTCGAGGGCATGCAGCGGATCTTTTATTCGGGCGCGTCGGTGAAGCCGAAGCCGCTGGCCGTGCAGACCACCGATGATTCGGCGGTACGCGCGGTCGCCCGGTGACGATCGGAGGCGCGATGGATTTCTCGAAATTCTTCATCGACCGGCCGATCTTCGCGGTCGTGCTGTCGATCATCATCTTCGCGATCGGCCTGATTTCGATTCCGATGCTGCCGGCTGGCGAATATCCGGAAGTCGTGCCGCCGAGCGTCGTCGTGCGGGCGACGTATCCGGGTGCGAACCCGAAGGAAATCGCCGAGTCGGTGGCCGAGCCGCTGGAGGAAGCGATCAACGGCGTCGAAGGCATCATGTACATGAAGTCGGTCGCGGGGTCGGACGGCAGCCTGCAGGTCGTCGTCACGTTCATGCCGAGCGTAGATCCGGATACGGCCGCGGTGCGCGTGCAGAACCGCGTGAGTCAGGCGCTGTCGCGCCTGCCTGATGAGGTGCGCCAGTATGGCGTGACCACGCAGAAGCAGTCGCCGACGCCGCTGATGTATGTTGGTCTGATCTCGTCGGACGGCAGCCGCGATCCGCTGTACCTGCGCAACTACCTGACGCTGCACGTGAAGGATGAGTTGTCGCGCCTGACCGGCATCGGCGACGTCGGCGTGTACGGCTCCGGCGACTATGCGATGCGGGTCTGGCTCGACCCGAACCGGCTGGCGTCGCGCGGGCTGGCCGCGGGCGACGTGATCGCCGCGGTGCGCGAGCAGAACGTGCAGGTGTCGGCCGGCCAGCTCGGCGCGGAGCCGTCGCCGAAGGCGACTGATTTCCTCATGTCGATCAACGTGCGTGGCCGGTTGCGCACGACCCAGGAGTTCGGCGACATCGTGCTGAAGAGCGGCGCCGACGGCCAGGTCGTCAAGCTGGCCGACGTTGCGCGCATCGAGCTCGGGGCCGGCGACTACACGCTGCGCGCGCATCTGGATCAATCCGACGCCGCGACGGTCGGCATCTTTCTGGCGCCCGGCGCAAACGCGCTCGCGGTCGCGAAAGCGGTGTATGCGAAGCTCGACGAACTGTCGAAACGGTTTCCACCGGGGCTGGCCTACAAGCCGATGTGGGACCCGACGGTGTTCGTGCGCGAATCGATCCGCGCGGTGCAGCACACGCTGATCGAGGCCGTCGTGCTGGTCGTGCTCGTCGTGATCCTGTTCCTGCAGACCTGGCGCGCATCGATCATTCCGCTCGTCGCGGTGCCCGTGTCGGTGGTCGGCACGTTCGCGTGGCTGTACCTGCTCGGCTATTCGATCAACACGCTGACGCTGTTCGGGCTCGTGCTCGCGATCGGGATCGTTGTCGACGACGCGATCGTCGTGGTCGAGAACGTCGAGCGCAACATCGCGCAGGGCTTGAGCCCGCGCGACGCCGCGCACCAGGCGATGAAGGAGGTGTCGGGGCCGATCATTGCGATCTCGCTGGTGTTGTGCGCGGTATTTGTGCCGATGGCGTTCCTATCGGGCGTTACGGGCCAGTTCTACAAGCAGTTCGCGGTGACGATCGCGATCTCGACGGTGATCTCCGCGATCAACTCGCTGACGCTGTCGCCCGCGCTCGCCGCCAAGCTCCTGCGTCCGCACGGCGCGCCGCAGGACGCGCTGTCGCGCGTGCTTGAACGCCTGTTCGGCCCTCTGTTCCGGGGCTTCAACCGGTTCTTCCTGCGCAGCTCGGACCGCTATCACGGCGTGGTCGGGCGTGCCGTGAAGCGGCGCGGCATGGTGTTCGGGGTCTACGTCGGCCTGCTCGTGGCGACGGCGCTGCTGTTCAAGACGGTGCCGGGAGGCTTCATCCCGATCCAGGACAAGCTGTACCTGTTCGCAGGCGCGAAGCTGCCGGAAGGCGCGTCGCTGTCGCGCACCGATTCGGTGGTGCGGCAGATGGTGAAGATCGCACACGAGACGGAGGGCGTCGAGATGATGCCTGCGTTCGCCGGTATGAATGCGCTGCAGGTTGTCAATACCCCGAACATCACGAGCTCGTACATCCTGCTGAAGCCGTTCGACGAGCGCAAGCGTAGCGCCGCGCAGATCAACGCAGAACTGAATGCGCGCTTTGCCGGCATCAAGGGCGGTTTCGCGTATGCGCTGATGCCACCGCCGATCCAGGGCCTTGGCAACGGCTCCGGCTACGCGCTCTATCTGGAGGATCGCGCAGGGCTCGGCTATGGAGTGCTGCAGAACGCCGTCAACGCGTTCCAGGTCGCCGTCGCGAAGACGCCTGGCATGCACTATCCGGTGAGTACCTATCAGTCGAACATCCCGCAGCTCGAAGTGAAGATCGACCGGCTGAAGGCGAAGGCGCAGGGCGTCCCGCTGACGAACCTGTTCGAGGCGCTGCAGGTCTATCTGGGATCCGTCTACGTGAACGACTTCAACGTGTTCGGCCGCGTCTATCGCGTGATGGTGCAGGCCGACGCCGCGCACCGCCAGAACGTCGAGGACATCGCGAACCTGCGCGTGCGCAACGCGAACGGCGAGATGGTGCCAATCGGCTCGTTGGTGACCGTGACGCCGACTTTCGGCCCTGACCCGGTCGTGCGCTACAACGGCTATCCGGCGGCCGGCCTGATCGGCGAAGCGGACCCGGCCGTGTTGTCGTCCGCGCAGGCGATCGCGAAGCTGCAGCAGATCGCGAAGGACGTGCTGCCGCCGGGCATTACACTCGAATGGACCGACCTCAGCTACCAGCAGGTCACGCAGAGCAACGCGGCGATCGTCGTGTTCCCGCTCGCGGTGATGCTCGTGTTCCTGGTGCTCGCGTCGCTGTACGAGAGCTGGACGCTGCCGCTCGCGGTGATCCTGATCGTGCCGGTGTGCATGTGCGCGGCGCTGTTTGGTGTGTGGCTGTCCGGCGGCGACAACAACGTGTTCGTGCAGGTCGGGCTGGTTGTGCTGATGGGACTCGCGTGCAAGAACGCGATCCTGATCGTCGAGTTCGCGCGCGAGCTTGAAATTCAGGGCAAGGGTGCGATCGAAGCCGCGCTCGAAGCGTGCAAGCTGCGGCTGCGCCCGATCGTGATGACGTCGGTCGCGTTCGTCGCGGGCTCGGTGCCGCTGATGATCGGCTCCGGCGCGGGCAGCGAAGTGCGTGCGGCCACTGGTGTCACCGTGTTCGCGGGGATGCTCGGCGTCACGCTGTTCGGGCTGTTCCTGACGCCCGTGTTCTACGTCGTGATCCGCAAACTGGCTGGGGGGCCGCAATCGGTCGTCTGGGTCGAGCAACCGGTGACGCCCGAAGGAGAACTCCAATGAGCGTACTGATGCGTATCCCGATGATTGCCGCCACCGTTGCTTTGGCCGCTTGCGCGGTCGGTCCGGACTACGAGCGGCCGGCGACCCCGGCAGCGTCGCGCTTCGCGCGCGACGAAAAGCTGGCGTTGGGGCAACGCGAGCCCGCGGCGGCATCGGCCGACGCCGACGTGGCGTTCTGGCGCGGGTTCGGCGATCCCGTGCTGGGCCGCCTGATCGATCAGGCGCTGACCGCGAACCAGGACCTGCGATTCGCGATTGCGCGTTACGACGCCGCGAACGCGTTGCTCGCACATGCAAAGTTCGACCGCTTTCCGACCATCACCGCAAATGGGCAGATCGGCCACCAGTTGCTGAGCAAGGATCAGGCCTTCGGCGCGCCGCGCGTCGCGCGCGACAATCCGATTTCAAGCGCGGCCATCAACGCGAGCTGGGAGCTCGACCTGTTCGGCCGCGTGCGGCGCGGGATCGAGGCGCAGCAGACGGAGACCGCAGCCAGCGCGGCGGATATCCGCGCGGTGCGCGTGTCGATCGCGGCCGAGGTTGCGCGAACCTACGTCGACCTGCGCGGCGCGCAGGAGCGGCTGCGGATCGCGCGCGCGAATGTCCGCAACCAGCGGCAGACGCTTGCGCTGGTCGACGCGCGGGTCGGCGCGGGGCGCGGTTCCGATCTGGACGCGGCGCGCGCGCGCGCGCAGCTCGAATCGACGACCTCGCGCATCGCGGTGCATGAAGCGACGATCGGCGTCGACGAACACAGGCTCGCGGTGCTGACGGGGCAAGCGCCGGATGCGCTGATCGCTCAGCTCGACTCATCGGCGTCGCTGCCACTGCTCGCAGCCGACATCGATCCGGGCACGCCGGCCGACCTGCTGCGCCGGCGTCCCGACGTCGCGGCTGCTGAAGCGCGCCTGCACGCGGCGACCGCGCGGATCGGGGTCGCGACGGCCGACCTGTTCCCGCGTCTGACGCTGGCCGGCATGCTCGGCAGCGCGACGAACAGCTACGGCTTCTTCCGGGCGGGCAGCGATACGAACCTGATCGCGCTCGGCATCGACTGGTCGTTCCTCGACGTCGGCCGCGTGCGTGCGCGTATTGCGGAGAGCCGTGCCGACGCCGCGGGGCAGCTTGCGCAGTATCAACAGACGGTCCTGCTCGCGCTGGAAGACACCGAGAATGCGCTGCTGCGCGCCGCGCGCACGCGTGACGAAACCGCGCATCTGGAACGCGCGGCGACGAGTAGCGCGCGCGCGGCGCAGCTCGCGCAGACGCGTTTCGCGGCAGGCGCGATCGACTACTACGAGGTGCTCGACGCGCAGCGCACGCTGCTGCAGGCGCAGGATGCGATGGCCGACGGTCAGATTCGCAGCGCGGCGGCGACGATTGCGCTGTACAGGGCGCTCGCGGGTGGATGGCAGTCGACGCCGACCGCGGGATGAGCGGGTTGCCGCCCCGCGTGACCAGCGCCATCGCGAAAGCGGGCGGGAGGACGCGCGGGTCGGCGTCGGGCTTTGGGCCGGGTATGGGGCGCGAGCTGTCGTCAGGTATGCCGGAATTCGGTGCGGGCGTGTGCGCTCGTGGAATACGCCGCGACAGGTTCGGGATCGATGATGGGCGTTTCGTGTTGCACCGGAGTACGGCGGGAGGGGCGATGTTCCCGGTAGGTCGCGGCGAGCGTGCGCAACGCTTCGCGGGAGCGCTGGTCCGACAGCGTCGAATGCAGGACGATTCTCGACGACGGCAGGTCGGGGAGGCCGAAGCGCTGACTGACCTCGATCGTGTCGGGTGGCGCGAGCCGGCACGAGAAGGCCGCCACCGCCAGGCCGGCCGACACGGCAGCTATCACCGCCGCGTGCCCGCCGCCGACGAACACCTCGGTCCAGCTGATGCCCGCGTCGTCGAGTGCGCGCATTGCTATGTCGCGCACGCCGCAGCAGGGCGCCAGCGCCGCGAGCCGCATCGGTTCGCCGGGGCGGTGAGTGAAGCCGGGGGCGGCGAACCAGCCGAAATTCTCCGGGCCGAGGTCGCTGCCGTCGCGACGATCGTCGTCCTGGCGGATGATCACGGCGTCGAGGTTGCCGTGGTCGAAGGCATCGAGCAAGGTGCGGGAGTTTTCGAGGCGCACTTCGATCGTCAATGCCGGATCGCGCTCGTACAGGCGCGCAAGCAAGACTGGAATTTCCGGCCCGGCCACGTGCTCGGCGATGCCGAGCCTGAAGTGGCGACGCTCGGCGGACAGTTCGGCCACCGCGCGGTCGTGTGCGGCGAGGAACTCGCGCGCAGCATTGAGGAACAGCGCGCCCTGGGCAGACAGCCGAACGAGGCGCGGGGTGCGCTCGATCAGCTTGTGGCCGAGGCGTTCTTCCAGACGTTTCAGCTTCACGCTAATCGCGCCTTGCTGCGTGCCGAGCGCTTCCGCCGCCCTTGTGAAGCTCTGGAATTCCGCGATGGTCACGAATGCCTGGATGGCGTCGACGTCCAATATCAATTTGCTCATGATCTATAAAGAATTGTCGTCATTATTGACTTTAATCATATCATTGTCTGATGGTTGCTATGTTTTGTACCGTTGACAACTCGACCGCCAACATGGTTGGTTTGGTCGGCGAGTTGTCGTTCGTCCCGCCGTTCATTACTGTCGCGTCGCGGACGGATGAAAATTCCAAAAAGGAGAGAGTGTGAAGATCGGAATCATTGGCGCAGGCCGTATGGCGCAGTCGGTCGCGTGGTTGGCCACCCGTGCCGGTTATCAGGTCATGTTGAGCAATTCGCGCGGACCGGAAACCATCCAGGCGCTGTGTAAGCCGCTCGGTTGCGAAGTGGGGCGGGTGGACGAAGCCGCCTCATACGGCGATATCGTGTTCGCGGCGCTCCCGCTGCAGGCGTATCGGGCGGTGCCGGCCGAGCCACTCGAGGGCAAGATCGTGCTCAACCCACAGAACTATTTCCCGCATTTTGGTCTCCTCTCCGAACTCGAGAGTGGGGAGATGACGACGGCCGAGGTGCTCGCTCATCATCTGCCGAAGTCGCGCGTCGTCAAGGCATTCAATGCGATCCTGGTGGAGGAGGTGGTGCCGGACGCACGCCCCGCCGGTGCGCCGGACCGCCGCGCGCTGCCGATAGCCGGTGACGATGCCGACGCGCGCAGCGCGACGATCACGCTGCTGGATCGCCTCGGCTACGACGCGGTCGATGCCGGACCGCTGGCGGAAGGGTGGCGTTTCGAGCGACGCCGGCCGGTGTACTGCGTGCCGCTCGACAAGGCGATGCTGGCGCCGATGCTGGCCGAGACGACGCGCGACTCGATGATGCCGGAAGCACATTGGCGCACGCACCGAGGCATGCGCTCCTGACGCCCCCGCGCGCAACACTAACCTGCCCCTCGTTCCATCGCATCGAGTCTCCGAACGGGCGGGCAGTTTCCGGATCTTCAGCGGCGCAGCCGCGACCGCTAGATTCTCAACTGCCGGAGGTCATTCCCGAACGCATCCGTCGCACAACGCCCCTTCCATTTCTCACCGGTCGGCTCTCGCGCCGATCCGTACTCTCGCCAGCGCGGCTCGATCAGCATCGCGGCGAGTGGCTTTTCTCTTGACACGCCGTTCCGATCGACCGTGCCAGCGGCGGTTATCGTGATTTTATAAATAGGCGATCTCCGTCATGAAAATAGTGCATTTTTATTGCCGGGCGAATCGATGCGCCGATGGAATCGGCCAATTAATCGTATTGATGACCTGCTGGGTTTTTTGAAATGGAGATATAGATATTTGATATAATATTAATATATCCAATATCTATATTTTGTTGTCGCAGTGTCTATCGAGTTTTGTTGTCACAGAAATATTTGTTGTGGTGGGGCGGAATATGGAGGCTCGCTGTTAATATCTGAATCATTCAATTGTGGAGCTGAGACAAAATGTCGGTCGACGTATCATCGAAAAACAAGATCGCGCTCGCGGCAATTTGCCTGTCGGCGGTCATGCTCGGGCTGGAAATTACCAGTGTCCCTTCTATTCTGCCGACACTGGAGCATGTATTGCCGGCCGATTTTAAGCAGCTCCAGTGGATTATGAATGCGTATACGATTGCAATGTGCTCGTCGCTCGTGGCGATGGGCGCATTGGCCGATCGTTTCGGACGCAAGCGTGTGTTCACGATCGGCATCGTGGTGTTCGGCATCGCGTCGCTGATTTGCGGTCTGGCGCCGAGTGCGCCGCTTCTGATCGCGGCCCGATTTCTGCAAGGGGTGAGCGCCGCGGCGATGCTGTCGTGCCAGGTCGCGGTGCTATCCCATCAGTTTCAGAGCGGCCCGGAGCGCGGCGTAGCGTTCGCTTGGTGGGGCGTCGTGTTTGGACTCGGGCTGGGCTTCGGGCCGGTCGTCGGCGGCTCGATCGCGAGCTTTGCCACTTGGGAGTGGGTGTTCCTGATTCACGTGCTGATCGCCGTGGTGGCCGTGTCGCTCGCGCGTGCCGGTGTGGTCGAATCGTCCGATCCGCATGCGCTTAAGATCGACGTCGGCGGGATGGTGACCTTGTCGGCGTCTGTCTTTTGCCTCGTGTATCTGATTAGCCAGGGGCAGAAGCCTGAGGCTGACAATCCGCTCGGCGTAGGCGCGCTCTCGATCGCCGTGATCAGCTTCGTTCTGTTCGTCATCGTCGAGAGCCGGGTCGCGCGGCCGATGTTCGACTTCAAGGCGTTTCGCGTTCGCAATTTCTCGGGCGCGTTACTCGGCGCGTGCGGGATGAACTTCAGCTTCTGGCCGTTCGTTATCTATTTCCCGATCTACCTGCAGGCGGTGCTCGGCTACAGCAGCGTCGCCGCAGGCTTAACCGTGCTTGCCTACACGCTGCCGACGATCGTCGTGCCGCCCGTCGCCGAGCGGCTGTTGCTGAAGCGCGGACCGAACTTCGTGATTCCGGTCGGGCTGTTCACGATCGCGGCCGGCTTCCTGCTGTTCCACCTGGTCGTGACGACCGGACACGCGAGCTGGATCACGCTGCTGCCCGGCTGCGTGGTGGCGGGCATCGGGCTCGGGCTGACCAACACACCGGTGACGAATACCGCCACCGGGTCGCTGCCGCCGGAGAGGGCGGGCATGGCGTCCGGCATGGAGTTCAGCGCACGGATGATTTCGCTGGCGATCAACATCGCGATCATGGGCTTCGTGTTGGTGAGCGGCGTATCCGTGGGCCTGGCGGGAGCGCTGCCGGCCGGTACAGATATTCGTCATCTGGTCGACGCGGTCTCGGCGGGCAGCTTCGCGGCGGCCGATGCCGGTGGAATTCCGATCGTCACGGCGCGCGCGGCACTGATACTGGGTTTCGGTTGGGTCACGCTGTACGGAACGCTTGCGCCGCTCGTGCTCGGGTTCGCTGCCGCCATCGTATTCGGTCGTAAAAAGCCGGCGCCCGTCCAGAAGACCGACGAACGTTTCGGTGTGGACGACAAACAGTCTGCGCTGACTTCTGTCGATTGAACCCGGAGCCGGGATATTCCAGGCGCGCAACGAACGGAAAATCGGCGAGAGTAGTGACATGCCGCCAGAAATATCGAAATCTTATTCGAGAGAGGGCCTTGCCATGGAGTTGAATTTCGAGAACCTGAGACCACAAATTGCAAGAGCGCTGGATATCAATACCACGGACCTCGAGCCGACCACGATTTTGAGCGGTAATGAAAAATGGGATTCGTTCGCCGTTTTGTCGGTGGTGGCGCTGGTGACTGAGCACACGGGGAAACAGCTGACCCTGCCGGATGTTGCAAAGCTGGGCACTGTTTCCGATCTCGTCAGCCTAGTCCAGAAGCTGAAAGGGAATTGAACATGGTTGCCAAAACGATTTCCGGTATTTCGATCAAGGCGATTACCGCGGCGCTGCCGTCCGGCACGATCGGCGAGGCGGAGTTCGCGGCGATCTACGGCGAGCGCGAGGTCGCACGCATCGTGCGGGGGACGGGCATTGGCTCGATCCGCACGGCGGCCGGTATGGCGACGAGCGACCTCATTGTCGCCGCCGCCCTGAACTTGATGCGCGGCTCGGAAATCGCCGCGGGCGAGATCGACGGGCTGATTGTCGTAACACAGACGCCGGACGACTGGAGCCCGGGATGCGCGTACGCGGTTCATCACCAGCTCGAGTTGCCGACAGACTGCGTCGTCGTCGATATCAACGCTGGGTGCGCGGGGTATGTGAGCGGCCTGATTCAGGCGGCTTCGCTCGTCGTGTCGGGCGCGTGCCGGAACGTGCTCCTGTGTACCGGCGACATCAATACGCGATTGGTCGACGACCGCGATCATCAGGCCCGCATGCTGTTCGGTGACGCGGCGTCGGCCACGCTGATCACGGTGGGCGACGAGGCTTTGCAATTTGTGTCCGGCGCGGATGGCAGCGGCCGGAGCCTGCTCGGTGTGAACCTCCAGTACGAGAAGGACGGGGGGCGTACAGGCACAATCAGTTGCTTGAAGATGGACGGCGCGGCGGTAATGAGCTTCGCGTTGCGCCGCGTGCCCGAAGTGATCGATTCGCTGCTCAGGAGCCAAGGTAAAGGCCTTGAGGACGTCGATCTGTTCGCGCTGCACCAGCCGAACCGATTTATCCTGGATTACATCCGGAACCGGCTCGGCGTCGCACCCGAGCGGTTGCCCGTCGACGTCGACGGCATCGGGAACACGAATTCGACGTCCATCCCCTTGCTGTTGTCCCGTCGTCACGAGAAAGGCGGCGAGGCGCGTCGCAACGTCGTGATGTGCGGCTTCGGTGTGGGGCTCGCGTGGGGCGCGCTGCTGGCGGATTTGTCGAAGACTCACGTGCTGGCGCCGGTGGAAGTGGCATTGGAGGCGATACAAGGACTGGCAGAAGGGTAGTAGCAGGCGATCGCGTTTCGCTAGGAAAAAACGGGGTCGTGCAGCAGCAGAGAGTACGATTAATATTTAGATAAACTAAATTCTGAGAGATAACATGTGCGGCATTGCCGGCTGGATCGATTTCAAACGGAACTTCCCCGAACCGAATCGTCTCATCGAGGCGATGACGGACTCGCTCGTGCATCGCGGTCCCGATGGGCACGGCACGTGGCTCGACGAGAACGTCGCGCTCGGCCATCGCCGCCTCGCGATCATCGACCTCGCCTATGGGGCGCAGCCGATGCACGCTATCGATCCCGCCGGCCGGAAGGCGGTGGCGTCCTTCTGCGGTGAAATCTTCAACTTCAAGGACCTGCGCGCCGAACTGCAGCGCGCCGGCTACGCGTTCGAGACCAACAGCGACACCGAGGTGCTGCTGAAGGGTTATCTGCACTGGAAGGAGGACGTCGCGCGTCATCTGAACGGCATGTTCGCCGTCGCGATCTGGGACAGTCAGCGCGAGCGCCTGATCCTGATCCGCGATCGTCTTGGCGTGAAGCCTCTCTATTATTTCCCGACAGACGGCGGGCTCGTGTTCGCGTCGGAGCCGAAGGCGCTGTTCCAGCATCCGCTCGTCAAGCCGCGCGTGACGGCGAACGGCTTGCGCGAGCTGCTGGACATGATCAAGACGCCAGAGCTGACTGTCTACGACGGCCTGTTGGAAGTCCGTCCGGGGGATCTGGTAATCCTCGATCGTAGCGGCCTCCGGAAGGAGACCTACTGGCGCCTTCAGGCTAACGAGCATCGCGACGACCAGCAGGCGACGATCGAGACCGTGCGCGACATCCTGTCGGACACGGTCCAGCGTCAGATCGTGTCGGACGTGCCGCTCTGCACGCTGCTGTCCGGCGGCCTCGATTCGTCGGCGGTGACCGCGATCGCGGCACGGCAGATGGGCGATGGTGCGCTGTCATCGTATTCGGTCGACTTCCAGCACAACCTCGACGGGTTCACTGCCGACGGCGTGCGGGGCTCGCCCGACGCGCCGTTCGCGCGGGATCTTGCCGCGCACGCGAGCACGCGCCATACGGAGCTGCTACTGCGCAGCGACCAGATGCTCGACGCGTCGGTCCGCAGCAGCATCCTGAGCGCGGTGGATGCACCGCCGGCGTACTGGGGCGATATGTGGCCATCGTTGTATCTGCTGTTCCGTGAGCTATCCGAACATTCGACGGTGGCGTTGTCGGGAGAGGCGGCGGACGAGGTGTTCGGCGGCTATCAGTGGTTCCGGAATCCGGCCGCGCTGAAGGCTGAGACGTTCCCGTGGCTGACGGCCGGCTCGTCGCGCTATTTCGGCGGCGTCCAACTGTTGGCGCCTGACTTCGTGGCGTCGCTCGACCGCGATACTTACCGGGCGGACCGATACCGTGACGCGCTACGCGAAGTGCCGGTTCTCGATGGTGAATCCGAGCAGGATCGCCGGATACGGGAGGTGTCGTATCTCGCGTTGACGCGTTTCCTGCAGACCCTGCTGGATCGCAACGACCGGATGAGCATGGCGGTCGGGCTGGAAGTGCGCGTGCCGTTCTGCGACCACCGGCTGGTCGAGTACGTGTTCAACGTGCCGTGGCAGATGAAGACGTTCGACGGGCGGGAGAAGAGTCTGCTGCGCGAGGCGGTTCGTCCGCTGCTGCCGGAAAGCGTCCTCAATCGGGTGAAGACGCCCTACCCGGCGACGCAAGACGGTGCGTATGAGCAGGGCCTGCGCGCGGAGCTGGCCGACGTGCTGGATGACCCAGCGGCACCGATTCACGACCTGATCGATCGCGCGAAGGTCCGTGCGCTGCTGGAGCGCGCGCCAACCCAAGTCAGCCAGCCCTACAACCGCGGCGGTCTGGAGATGGCGCTATGGATGAATCGCTGGATCAAGGACTACAACGTTGAAATCGCCCTGTAGAGCAGAAAGATGATCAGCACGACGATAATTTCCCCGAACCTTCTCCATAAAGACTCGGCCGACGACGTCCTGTTGACGCGGCCGCGCAAGGTGGTGCCGTCGCGGCTCGTGTCGCCGGTAACGGGCGAGCACCCGGACGGCGGCGTGGCCGGGCTTGAGCATCTCTACGAATCCGCAGGCGCGTCGGCGCGCATTCTGCGCACGGCGCCAGCGCGCGGGTTCGCGACCGGGCGGCCGTTCGCCGACGTCGCAAAGGAAGACGTCATTCGCGGTGTGCCGCACCAGGTGATCGACAGCCTGCGCGCGCCGGTGAGCGTACCGGTCGGCGACGACGCAATCGAGCGGTTCCTGACACATCACGGCGTGTCCGCGCGCTCGACGAGCTTCGAGTTCGTCAATCTCGCGGACCATTACTTCTTCTACCGGAAACGGCACGAGCACGTGCCCGGCATCATGCTGCTGGAAGCGGCGCGGCAGGCGATCTATTACCAGCTGTACACATACTCGGAGCATGCGCTCGGCAAGGTGACGGTGAGCCTCAGCGGACTCAATGCGAAATTCCACGGGTATGCGGAGCTAATGTATCCGATCGAGATCGTGGTCGACGATCTGACTGAAACGGACGACCTGCAGCCGTGCGAGGTGCGCTACGCGTCGTCGTTCTATCAGCGCGGCGCGCTGATCGCGCGGATCGAGTCGGTGGCGCCCGTCATCCGGCTCGACAAGTTCAGGCTTGCGCGCAACGCGTGCCTGTTCGACACCGAGTATTTCGCGCCGGTGCCGAGCGCACCGGTCATCTCGCTGCTCACGTCGGACGGGGCGGGACAGTCGATCGTCTCGCTCAGGAAGATCGGCAAGCAGTCGTGCGTGACCAGCGCCGCGAAAATCGGCAACACGCCCAACGCGCTTCTGACGGTGATCTATGACGGCAACATCTGCTTCAAGGCGCCCGTCACGCACGCAGGCCAGGACGAGGACGGCGTCACGTGGGATTTCGGTCACATCGAGTACGCGGAGCTGGAGCGCTTGAAGGAAATGATCAAGCGCGGCTTTACGGTGTGTTGAACGGACGAGCGAGCACGCAGCGATGCCAATGAATCATTTTCCGAACCTGATGAAGCCGCTCACGATCGGGTCTGGCCTGATCCTGCCGAACCGAATGTATTTCTCGTCCGTCGGCTTCGACGTGTGCGATCCGACAGGGCGTCCGCTGCCCGAATTCTTCGACATCTATGCGTCGATCATGCGGGGCGGATGCGGTTTCGGATTCCTCGGAAATTCTTCGGTCGACCCGGATTCGCAGTACACGGATCGGAGCTTGATGCTGACGTCGCCGTCGTACGCGGACGATCTGCGTCCGGTGTTCGAGACCGCGCGGCACCTCGGCTTTGCCCTGGGCGTCCAACTTCAGCATTACGGCGTCCGGGCGCCCGCGAACGGCGACGAACGTGCGGTGGAAGGCGACGTCACGTCGTTGAGCGACGAGCAGATCGGTCAGTACATCGACCATTTTTTCGAGGCGGCTCGCTTGGCGCTGTCGATCGGGGCACCGATGCTGCAGATTCATGCGGCCAACGGCTATCTGCTGAGCAGTTTCCTGTCGCCGCGGACGAATCGCCGCATGGACCGGTGGGGCTGTACACCTATCGGGCGGGCGCGGATCCTGCTGGAGATCGTGCGGCGCTTGCGCGCGCTGGCGGCCGATCGCGCGACGATCTTCGTGCGCCTGCAGATCGACGACGGTTTCGGCGAAGCCGGGTTGCAGGTCGAGCAGCTGGGCGACGTGGTCGCGGCGCTCGAGGAGGCGGGCGCCGATGCGATTACCTGCGCGACCGGCGTGGCCGGGACGTTCGGGAAGTTTCTCGGGAACCGCGACTACTCGCTGGCGCAGTCGCGCAACGCGGTGCGCTTCCTGAAGCGGACGACGCGGTTGCCCATCGGTTTCGCGGCCAACCTCGACAGCCTGGCAGAGGCGGAGGCAATCGTCGCGAGCGGCGACGCCGATTTCATCGGTTTCGGGCGCGCGATCGTTGCGGATCACCATTTTGTACTGAAGGAATTGTCGGGACGTGCGGGCGAAGTCGATCGCTGCCGATGGGATTCGTATTGTCTGCGAGACAAGAAGGAGCCGCTGGCGGATCGGGTCTTCTGCTGCGTCAATCCCCGCTACCTTCGACCTCAACTCATTCAGATGAAATACCAGGAGAATTGAACATGGCATTTGACGGAAAAGTTGCGTTGATCTCGGGCGGCACGCGTGGCATCGGTCTGAACGTCGCAAAGTCGCTGGTCGATGCGGGCGCGTTCTGCTATGTGACCGGGCGCAACGAAGACGACGGCCGCCGCGCGCAGGAACTGCTCGGCGAAAACGCGCGCTACGTGGCGGTCGACGTCACTGAAGAGAATGCGGTGATCAGTCTCTTCGACCTGATCGAATCCCGTCACGGCCGTCTCGATCTCGCGGTCAACAACGCAGGCGTGACGACCAAGCGCGCAGCAGTGCGCGAGTTGGACCTGAAGGAATGGAAACGCGTGCTGGACATCAACCTGGTCGGCCCGCTTCTGCTGATGTCGCATGAAATCCGCCTGATGGCGCGGCACGAGCACGCGGCGATCGTCAACGTGTCGTCCTGTGGCGGCGTGCTTGGCCAACCGCGTCAGAGTGCCTATTCGAGCAGCAAGGCGGCGCTGAACATGCTGACCCAGGTGGCCGCGATCGAGAGCGCGAATCCGCCGGAGGGCCAGAACGTGGTGCGCGTGAACGCTGTGTGTCCCGGCCCGACGCTCGGCGGCATGAACACTGAGGAGCGTCTGCGTGCGAACCCGGAATCGACGCAGGAGAAGATCCAGTCGACCGCGATGAAGCGCTTCGCGAAACCGGAGGAAATCACCGCCGCGATTCTGTGGCTGCTCAGCGAGCAGGCTTCGTACGTGACGGGCACGCTGCTGTCCGTTGATGGAGGCTTCGTGGCGGGCAAGTTTTGAGACCGTCCGGAGAGGCAGGGGATTGCAAGCCTCGGAACGACGGAGGGTGACGTGGCGAGCGTTTTCATTTCCGGCGTCAGCGACGGAATCGGTCATGCGCTTGCCGCTCACTATCTGGACCGCGGCTGGACTGTGTACGGCATTGCCCGGCGCCGGCCAGATGCGCTGCTGGCGTCCGGAAATATGGTGTTCAAGCAGTGCGACCTGCTCACACTCGACGAGGCGACGGACCTGTTCAACGGGGTGTTCGCACCCATCGCGCAGGATGGTGTGTCCGTCGTCTACCTGAATGCAGGCGTGTCTGGGACAGCGCCTAGGCGCGCGCGGGAATGCTCGTCTAACGAGCTTCAGCGGACGCTGACCGTCAACACGGTGGCAAACAAGCTGCTGCTCGATGCGTTCCTCGCGCTGCCGACGCGTCCCGACGTCGTGGTCGCGTCCGCGTCGATAGCGGGGGTGCGGTTTCGCGCCGGCATGCTGCCGTACAGCCTGTCGAAGGCAGCGTTGCTGGCGTTATGCGGAGTCTACGCCGAGGAGTATCCCGACGTGTTCTTTGCCGTGCTGGGCATGTGCAACGTCGATACGGCGCTGTCGCGCGAGATCGTGTTCAGCCCGCGCATCGCGGAGTTTCCGGAGCATGCCCGATTGAAGGAGCGGTTCCGCACGCCGGGCTATGCGGTAGCGCCGGCGCAGCGTGCGGTAGATGTGTTCGATCTCATTCATCCGAAGCCGGATCAGCGTCTGACGAGCGGCCGGTTCATCGAGATTCGGGCGCTGCTCGCTCCGGCCGGAGCGGAGTAACGCGTCTCCGGATGATTTTCCGAAATTTGAACCTAAGGATCACAACCATGCAGGATCAACTGAACAAAATGCTGACCGAGGCGATCAAGAGCCAGGATCCGTATCTCGAGCAACCGGTCGATCTATCCCAGGGGCGCGACGCGAAGCTGTACGCGGAAGCAGGGCAGCTCGATTCCCTGAGTCTTGTCACGATCATCGCCGATCTCGAAAAGAATGTCTTCAAGAACCTGGGCGTGCGTCTACAGCTCGCCAACGAGCGTGACCTGGCTGTCGAGAACTCACCGTTCAACACATTCGGGCGGATGGTTGACTATATCGAAGCGCGGGTGCGTGAAGCGAAGCAAAAGAGCGGTGAGGTCGCGTGACCGTCTTGGGCGCGAATGCGACGCAGACGCCGGGGATTGTTAGGTTGGGATGGCACGAGCCGGACGGCTCGCCGCTGTGGAGTGCATCTCAGACAGGGAGCGCGCAGGTGCACTATGCCGGTGCCCCGAGTCCATTGACGTTCGCGTGGGCCAATTTGGCCAGCGCACTTGATCGAGATGCACAGCTGTTGTCCGAAGCCGAATTGGTCCGGGCGCGGGTTATCGATGATCCCGCCCGACGCGCACGGTTCATCGCCGGGCGCACGTTCGTGCGGCGCACGTTGGGGGCACGCATCGACGGTGAACCTTATCTCGGCGAATTCGTCGTGGACAGGCTCGGGAAACCCGGTTTGCCGCCTCCCCACGCATCGCTGGGTTTCAATGTGTCACATGCCGGCGACCTGATCGTCGTGGCGATCAGAGAGGACGGTCCGATCGGGGTGGACATCGAGCGATGCGATCGCGCGATTCCGCCGAAGCTCGCGGACATCGTATTCGATCGTGACGAGCGGGATTGCCTGTCGCGATGCGACGACTGGCGCACCGCATTCCTGCTTGGCTGGACGTGCAAGGAAGCCGTACTCAAGTGCGTGGGCTGCGGGCTGCTTCGCGACCCGAGGCGCATCAAGGTATTCATCGACAACGATGGTGTTAGGCACTCCGTCGCCTACGAGTATTCCGCACGCGGCGAGCTGATCGGAAACTACCGGATCATTTCGCAGCCTTGGGGGCTGGGCATGCTGGGGGTAATGGCGGTTTCATGCGCCTAATACGCTGATCGGGAGGGGCGCCGGTTGGCTCATTCGCGTTGGCCGCGAAGCGATCGCCGACCTGTTTCCGCTACAACCTGCGAGCGGAACTCCGGCTTGAAATTTCATGCGCCTCGCTGGCGTCCACGCGCCTTGATTTCTATTTACCAAATTTGTGACCTGCTCCCCGCGTTTAGTACGGTGACGGTGTGGAGTCCGTTCCAGAGAAGAACGGCAATGAAGAAACGATTCACCGAAGAGCAAATCATCGGCATCTTGAAGGAAGCCGAGGCTGGCCTGAAGCCGGCGGCGCTGTGCCGCAGGTACGGCATCTCGGAAGCTAGCTACTACAACTGGAAAGCGAAGTTCGGCGGGATGACGGTTTCCGAAGCGCAGCGCCTGAAGGAACTGGAGCAGGAGAACAACAAGTTCAAGCGCCTGTTGGCCGAATCAATGCTCGACAACGCCGCGCTGAAGGACCTGCTGGCTCGAAAGTTGCAAGCCCGCAGGCCAGCGCGAAGCAGTCCGAATCTTGATGACCGAACGCGCCATGGGCGTTACCCGTGCTTGCGGGCTGGTAGGGATATCGCGCTCGCTGTTCCACTACGAATCACGCCGCCGAGTTGACGACGAAGCGCTGACTGGCCGGATGACGGCCATCGCCGCGCAGAAGCGCCGTTACGGCTATCGCCGGATTCACATGCTGTTGCAGCGGGATGGCTGCTTCACCAACCCCAAGCGCGTCTAGCGCTTGTACAGCAAGGCGGGGTTCAACGTGCGCAAGCGGCGGCGCAAGCGTATTGCGGCTGTCGAGCGCACGCCGCTGCCGTTACCAACAGGCCCCAATCAGAGCTGGTCGATGGACTTCGTTTCTGACGGGTTGACCTATGGTCGGTGGTGTCGATGCCTGAGCGTGGTCGACGACTACACGCGCGAATGCTTGGCCATCGAGGTCGATACTTCACTGCCGGGCCTACGCGTGCAGCAAGTGGTCGAGCGACTCAAGGAGATACGAGGTTTACCCGCATCCATCACGGTCGACAACGGGCCGGAGTTCGCTGGTAAGGTGCTGGATGTATGGGCCTACGAAGCCGGTGTCACACTTTCGTTCCTTCGGCCTGGCAAGCCGGTGGAGAATGCCTATATCGAGAGCTTCAACGGGCGGTTCCGCGATGAATGCCTGAACGAGCACTGGTTCGTCTCAATGCGCCACGCCAAGCGGCTGATTGAGGAATGGCGTATCGAGCTCATAGCTCACTGGGCTGTCTGACGCTTGTGCAGTTCGTCCGGGCGCCCGATGCAAACCAGCAGGTTTTAACCTCGGACTCTAACTGCAGTCCGGACTAAAACTGGGGCCAGGTCATCGTCGCTCGAGGAATGCCAGCGGCCACGTCCAGTACCAGATTCGATTCGCAGGCAGTTCGTTCAACCGTCGTCCAGCATCCGGGTTCAGCTCAGGTGGGGAGGCCAAATGGGACAGTGCCGTCGCATCTATTCACGTTTCGTCGTCACTGGCTCGATCGCGGGTCTGGCGATTCTGGCAGGCGTTGGCCACGCGCATGCCGAGGACGGTCCCGCGAGTTCACCGACCGCGTTCAAGCCATCGGAAAGAACGATCAACGCTTATGCGGTGTATGGCGACGGACGCGCGACCGACGGCGGCGATATGCATTGGCGCGCCTACGAAGTCGGCTTCGGCGACGTGTTGAACGACTACTTCTCGATCTACCTCGCCTATTTGAACGAGGGGCATCCGGTGGACCACCACCGTGACGGCTTCGCCGCGCTCGGTTCGTTTCGTTGGCCGCTCGGCAATCGCGTGGCGGTCGAATTGTCGGCGGGGCCGTATTTCAGCATCGACACGACCCATGTCGACAACCAGGCGCGCAATGAAAAGCGCTGGGGAGTGCGCGCGTCAGCAGCCGTGCGGTATTACATCGTTCCCGACCGCTTCTTCCTCAAGCTGCAGTACAACCACGTGCAGATGATTGGCGGATTCAATTCCGACGCGGTGCTGTTCGGTATCGGTTCGGATTTTGGCGGCGATCCCGGCCCGGCGTTGTCGGACGGCAAGACGCAGGTCAGCATTTGGGCCGGGACGTCGCAGACGAACCGTCCGCAAGTGCCGATCGAAAAGGGCTATATGGTCGAAGTCAAACGGCCGCTCGGCAATGCGTGGGCCTATTCGGCGAGCTTCGTCTACGAAGGCAACAATGGCGTCGCCGGCCGCAGAGGTGTGGCAGCGCAACTCTGGTACGTCGCGCCGATCAAGACCAAATGGACGCTGTCGGCAGGGGCAGGTCCGTATCTTTCGCACGACCGGGACGAAGCCTCGAGCAAAACGAGAGTCAATGCGTTGCTCAGCGCGCAGGTGAGTTATCAGGTCACGAACGATTGGGCGGCGAGCTTGCGCTTCAATCGTGTCGCAACCGGCAACGACAAGGACCAGGATATGTTCATGGTCGGCTTGGCACGCAATTTCTAGGGCTTCATTCTCACGCGCATTCTCGCGGCGCAAATTGAAATTCCATGTGCGGTACGGCATAAGCGTGGCATCTCGAGTGATGTCACCGGATTCCAGCGTACAGACGGAATCGGTCGCACGCGCTGGAGCAGGCACGAAAATCGCTGCGACATGCAAACAAACGTTGCACTGACAACCGGTCAGGGTTCCGGTTGCCTGCGTCGGTAAAAATCTCCCACCCGTCACGGAATCGCATGCAGCGTTGAAAAGGAGCGGCTACGAAGCACAGGGTCGTGCAATACGGTTTCGAGGTGCTCCAGTTGGCGATTTCGCGATCTATTGTTAAGGGGCAACGCCATGCACATATTCACGAACTTGAGCCCATTGGTCTCGCTGATCGCTGGCATTCTGATTCTGGTGGTGCCGCGCCTGCTGAATTTCATCGTTGCGATCTACTTGATCATCATAGGATTGCTCGGACTGTTCGCAGGACATATACACTGACGAGCCCTTTTCGGCCTCCATCCCCGGTTCGACGGCGACCGCTTCAATGAAGATTTGAAAAAACCGCGAGCGAGAAAACGAATGAAGGGCTCGCGGTTTTTTATGTTGCGTGCCACATGCATCGCCGCTGCAACGTCTCGCGCGCGACCGCACCCTCACTGCAACGAAACCGACCCCATGTGATACTTGGCGCGCACATCGCACCGCACACCGTTGCTGCCCTCGGCACACGCGCGCCGGGCGATGGACTTCAACGCAGCTTGCCTGCCTCAAGACCACCCGCCATGACCGACTCGACCCATCACTATTACGAACCCTCGCAAGGCCACGGCCTCCCGCACGATCCGCTGAACGCGATCGTGGGCCCGCGCCCGATCGGCTGGATCTCTTCCCGAGGGAGCGACGGCACGATCAACCTCGCGCCGTACAGCTTCTTCAACGCATTCAACTATCGTCCGCCGATCATCGGCTTTTCGAGCACGGCCGCGAAGGACAGCCTGCGTAACGTGCAGGAGACCGGCGAGTTCGTCTGGAACCTCGCGACGCGCGATCTCGCCGACAGGATGAACCAGACGTGTGCGGCGGTGCCGTACGGCGTCGACGAATTCGAACTCGGCGGCCTGACCGCGGTTCCGTCGCGCCTCGTCGATGTGCCGCGCGTCGCGGAAAGCGGCGTCAACTTCGAATGCAAGGTGACCGACGTGATCCCGCTGCGCGATCACCAAGGCGTCGACACGCCGGCCACGCTGGTACTCGGCGAAGTCATCGCCGTGCACATTCGCCACGACCTGCTGAAGGACGGCATCTTCGACACGTTCGGCGCGGGCATCATTCTTCGCGCGGGCGGCCCGTCGGCCTACGTGCACGTCAAGCCCGACAGCCGCTTCGATATCGCGCGCCCCGACGCGTAACGCATCGCGCCGGCACGAACCGGCAAGCGCCCGGACGAAGAGACCCCCGCCGAGATCCCGGATTTCGCGGGGTCTCTTGCTTCGTATCGTCCGACATGATCGACGCGGAACGATCGGTGCGGCCGCGATCCGCACGCTCCGCAGCCATTGACGCATCGCAGCACACGCGGCCTTCATTCACCACGCCGGCGGCGCCGATCGCCCGCCGACACCCGCCATGGCAAATCTGCTCACCGCAATCGAGCGGCTTGGTCATCGACGTCGCGCGCCGCGAGGCATAGATTTTCAAGGTTGGCGTGCTTATCCGTGCGCCAGCCCGCGCGTGAGCCGGCAACCGGCCGCGCGTTCCAACAGCGTGAGACACAATCGAGCGTGGAGACGACACGATGAGCCTGTCAGAGCCATTGCGTCTGCATGTGCCGGAGCCCACCGGGCGTCCGGGCTGCAAGACGGACTTTTCCTATCTGCATCTATCGCCGGCCGGCGCGGTTCGCCGCCCGCCGATCGACGTTGCCCCCGCGGACACCGCCCATCTCGCCCGCAGCCTCGTGCGCGTGCTCGACGACCACGGCGCAGCGCTCGGCCCATGGGCGCCGGACCTCGACGATGCGCGCCTGATCGCCGGGATGCGCGCGATGCTGAAGACCCGCATCTTCGACGCGCGCATGATGATCGCGCAGCGTCAGAAGAAAATCTCCTTCTACATGGTGAGCCTCGGCGAAGAGGCGATCGGCGCCGCGCACGCGATGGCGCTGCGTCACGGCGACATGTGCTTCCCGACCTACCGCCAGCAAAGCATCCTGATCGCGCGCGACGTGCCGCTCGAACGGATGATCTGCCAGCTGATGTCGAACGAAGGCGACCCGCTGAAAGGGCGCCAGCTCCCGGTGATGTACTCGGACCGCGAAGCCGGCTTCTTCTCGATCTCCGGCAATCTCGCGACGCAGTTCATCCAGGCGGTCGGCTGGGCGATGGCGTCGGCGATCAAGGGCGACACGAAGATCGCGTCCGCGTGGATCGGCGACGGCGCGACCGCGGAAGCCGACTTCCACACCGCGCTGACGTTCGCGCACGTGTATCGCGCGCCGGTCGTGCTGAACGTCGTCAACAACCAGTGGGCGATCTCGACGTTCCAGGCGATCGCGGGCGGCGAGGGGACCACCTTCGCCGGGCGCGGCGTCGGCTGCGGCATCGCTTCGCTGCGCGTCGACGGCAACGACTTCCTCGCGATCTACGCGGCATCGACCTGGGCCGCCGAACGCGCGCGCCGCAATCTCGGCCCGACGCTGATCGAATGGGTCACCTACCGCGCGGGCGCGCATTCGACGTCGGACGATCCGACGAAATACCGGCCGGCCGACGACTGGGCCCATTTCCCGCTCGGCGATCCGATCGCGCGCTTCAAGCAGCACCTGATCGCGAAAGGCATCTGGTCGGACAGCGCGCACGATGCGCTGACGGCCGAGCTGGAAGCCGAAGTGATCGCCGCGCAGAAGGAAGCGGAGCAGTTCGGCACGCTGGCCGACGACCGGATTCCGTCGCCGGCCTCGATGTTCGACGACGTGTACAAGGAGCTGCCCGCGCACCTGCGCCGTCAGCGCCAGGAACTGGGAGCGTGATCATGGCGCAACAGGAAACGACGACGGCATCGGCGCAGCCGATGACGATGATCCAGGCGCTGCGCTCCGCGATGGACGTGATGCTCGAGCGCGACGGCGACGTGGTCGTGTTCGGGCAGGACGTCGGCTACTTCGGCGGCGTGTTCCGCTGCACCGAAGGGCTGCAGGCCAAGTACGGCAAGTCGCGCGTGTTCGACGCGCCGATCTCGGAAGGCGGGATCGTCGGCGCGGCGGTCGGGATGGGCGCGTATGGCTTGCGGCCGGTCTGCGAGATCCAGTTCGCGGACTACTTCTACCCGGCGTCCGACCAGATCGTGTCGGAAGGCGCACGGCTGCGCTATCGCTCCGCGGGCCAGTTCACCGCGCCAATGACGATCCGGATGCCGTGCGGCGGCGGCATCTACGGCGGCCAGACGCACAGCCAGAGCCCGGAGGCGATGTTCACGCAGGTCTGCGGGTTGCGCACGGTGATGCCGTCGAATCCGTACGACGCGAAAGGGCTGCTGATCGCGTCGATCGAGAACGACGATCCGGTGATCTTCCTCGAGCCGAAACGGCTGTACAACGGGCCGTTCGACGGCCATCACGAGCGTCCGGTCACGTCGTGGCTCAAGCATCCGGGCAGCGTGGTGCCGGACGGCTATTACACGGTGCCGCTCGATACGGCGGCCGTCGTGCGGCCCGGCAACGACCTGACGGTGCTGACGTACGGCACGACCGTGCACGTGTCGCTCGCCGCGGCCGAGGAGACCGGCATCGACGCGGAAGTGATCGACCTGCGCACGCTGTGGCCGGTCGACCTCGACACGATCGTCGCGTCGGTGCGCAAGACCGGCCGCTGCGTGGTGGTGCACGAGGCGACGCGCACCTGCGGCTACGGCGCGGAACTGGTATCGCTCGTCCAGGAGCACTGCTTCTACCATCTGGAAGCACCGGTCGAGCGGACGACGGGCTGGGACACGCCGTATCCGCACGCGCAGGAATGGGCGTATTTCCCCGGCCCGGCCCGGGTTGGCGAAGCATTGCGACGCGTGATGGAGGCCTGAGATGGGGATTCATGTGATCAAGATGCCGGATATCGGCGAAGGGATCGCCGAGGTCGAGCTGGTGGCGTGGCACGTGGAAGTCGGCCAGACGATCAAGGAAGACCAGCCGCTCGCCGACGTGATGACCGACAAGGCGGCGGTGGAGATTCCGTCGCCGGTGGCGGGCAAGGTGCTGGCGCTCGGCGGCCGGATCGGCGAGATGATGGCGGTCGGCAGCGAGCTGATTCGTGTCGAGGTCGAAGGCAACGGCAACCTGAAGCCGGGCACGAAGGCACGCGATGCCGAAGCGGATGCAACGTCGCGTCCGGCGGCGGTCGACGCGCCTGCCAGGTCTTCGAAAGTCACCGAAGCGGCCGAAGCTACCGAAGCGCACGACGCGTCGAAGGCAGCGCGACACACCGCTGAGCGTGCACCGGCCGAGCCGCGTCGCACGGAACACGCGGCGCCGCCGCGCGCGGCCCTCGCGCCGGGCGAACGGCCGCTCGCGTCGCCGGCGGTGCGCCAGCGCGCCTGGGACATGGGCATCGAGCTGCGCTACGTGCGCGGCACCGGCGAGGCCGGCCGGATCCTGCATGCGGACCTCGATGCGTACGCACGCACGGGCGGCACGGCGGCGGGTGGCGCGCAAGCGCGCGGCTACGACGAGCGCAACGATGAAACGGAGGTGCCGGTGATCGGCCTGCGCCGCGCCATCGCGCGCAAGATGCAGGAAGCGAAGCGCCGCATTCCGCACTTCAGCTACGTCGAGGAGATCGACGTCACCGAGCTCGAATCGCTGCGCAGCGAGCTGAACCGACGCCACGGCGACGCGCGCGGCCGGCTCACGCCGCTGCCGCTGCTGATCCGCGCGATGGTGATCGCGCTGCGCGACTTCCCGCAGATCAACGCGCGCTACGACGACGAAGCCGGGGTCGTCACGCGCTACGGCGCGGTGCACATGGGCGTCGCGACGCAGACGGACAGCGGCCTCACGGTGCCGGTGCTGCGTCATGCGGAAGCGCGCGACGTGTGGTCGATCTCGGCGGAAATCGCGCGGCTCGCCGACGCGGTGCGCGCGAACCGCGCGCAGCGCGACGAGCTGACCGGCTCGACGATCACGATCTCGAGTCTCGGCGCGCTCGGCGGCATCATGTCGACGCCGGTCATCAACCATCCGGAGGTCGGCATCGTCGGCGTGAACCGCATCGTCGAGCGGCCGATGATCCGCGACGGCGCGATCGTCGCGCGCAAGCTGATGAACCTGTCGTCGTCGTTCGACCATCGCGTCGTCGACGGCGCGGACGCGGCCGAATTCATCCAGGCCGTGCGCGGATTGCTCGAGCGCCCGGCGCTGCTGTTCGTGGAGTGAGTGCGATGCCGAACGAACACACCACGCTGCTCGTGATCGGCGGCGGTCCGGGCGGTTACGTCGCCGCGATTCGCGCGGGGCAGCTCGGCATTCCGACGGTGCTCGTCGAGCGCGAACGGCTCGGCGGCACGTGCCTGAACATCGGCTGCATTCCGTCGAAGGCGCTGATCCATGTCGCCGACGCGTTCGAGCAGGCGTGCGCGCAGGCCGGCGAAGGCATGCTCGGAATTCGCGTGCGCGCGCCGGAGATCGACATCGCGAAAAGCGTCGCGTGGAAGGACGGGATCGTCGAGCGGCTCACGCGCGGCGTCGGCGCGCTGCTGAAGAAGCACGGCGTGCGCGTGCTGCAGGGCGACGCGCGCGTCGTCGACGGCAAGACGGTCGATGTCGTCGCCGGTGACCACACGACGCGCATCGCATGCGAACACCTGTTGCTCGCGACCGGTTCGGAGCCGGTCGCGCTGCCGTCGATGCCGTTCGGCGGGCACGTCGTATCGTCGACCGACGCACTGTCGCCCACGTCGTTGCCGACGCGGCTGGTTGTCGTCGGCGCCGGATACATCGGGCTCGAACTCGGGACCGTCTATCGCAAGCTCGGCGTCGAGGTCAGCATCGTCGAGGCGGCGGAGCGCGTGCTGCCTGCGTACGACGCGGAACTCGCGAAGCCGGTCGCAGATTCGCTCGCGCGGCTCGGCGTCGGCTTGTGGCTGCGTCACACGGTGCTCGGTTTGGCGAGCGACGGCGCGGTGCGCGTGCAGGCACCCGACGGCGCGCAGAAGACGCTGCCGGCCGATCGCGTGCTGGTCGCGGTCGGCCGCCGGCCGCGCGTGGACGGCTTCGGGCTCGAAGCGTTGCCGCTCGATCGCAACGGCCGCGCGCTGCGCATCGACGACGCATGCCGGACCTCGATGCGCAACGTGTGGGCGATCGGCGACGTCGCAGGCGAGCCGATGCTCGCGCATCGCGCGATGGCGCAAGGCGAGATGGTGGCCGAGCTGATCGCAGGGCGGCGCCGCAAGTTCACGCCCGCGTCGATCCCCGCCGTGTGCTTCACCGATCCCGAGGTCGTCACGTCCGGCTGGTCGCCCGACGACGCGAAGGCGGCCGGCGTCGACTGCATCAGCGCGTCGTTCCCGTTCGCGGCGAACGGGCGCGCGATGACGCTGCAGGCGACCGACGGTTTCGTGCGCGTCGTCGCGCGGCGCGACACGCATCTGATCGTCGGCTGGCAGGCGGTCGGGCGCGGCGTGTCGGAACTGGCCGCGGCGTTCTCGCAGTCGCTCGAGATGGGCGCGCGGCTCGAGGACATCGGCGGCACGATCCACGCGCATCCGACGCTCGGCGAAGCGGTGCAGGAGGCGGCATTGCGCGCGCTGGGGCATGCGTTGCACGTGTGAACGCGCGTCGGCATCCGTTGCTGTCCGTCGCCGGACGAAGCCCGGCTGCGTCGCAGATCCGCGCGGTCGGTGCGGTCGCGTTCGAGCATGCGCGGCTCGCGGGTCGTTGTTGACCCTCTCGCGTGAACCGTTCATCGTGTCGGTATCCCGTCCGATTCATCGGCTTCGAACGGGCGGCTCCGGCGCGATGCGGCATGGTGATGTGCAGCGTCGCACGACTGCCGCTCACGGCCAGCTCTGCACCGGCCATACACGGACAACTGCACATGAAATTGCTGCTCGTCGGCGCGACCGGACTCGTCGGGCGCCACGTCCTCGACATCGCGCTGGCCGACGCGCGGGTCGACCAGATCGTCGTGCTCGCGCGCCGGCCGTTGTCGCCGCATTCGAAGATGCGCGCCGTGACGGTCGACTTCGATCACCTGCCCGAGGCGGCCGACTGGTGGCAGGCCGACGCGGTGATCTGCACGCTCGGCACCACGATGCGGGTCGCGGGCTCGCAGGCTGCGTTCCGCCGTGTCGATCACGACTATCCGCTCGCGGTCGCGCGTCTCGCGCACCGGTCCGGCACGCCGACCTACGTGCTGAATTCCGCGCTCGGCGCGGACCCGGCGTCGCGCATCTTCTACAACCGCGTGAAGGGCGAAGTCGAGCGTGCGCTCGCTGGCATCGGATTCACGTCGCTCACCTGCGTGCGGCCGGGCCTGATCGGCGGCAGTCGCGACGAGTTCCGGCTCGGCGAACGGATGATGGCGCTGGCGCTCGGTGCCGCCGGGCCGCTGTTGCCGCCGAAGTGGCGCGTGAATCCCGCGCCGCGCATCGCGCGCGCGCTGCTCGATGCGGCGATCGATGCGCGCCCGGGCGTGCATGTCATCGGATCGGAACGGCTCGCCTGAACCGGAACGGGCGACGTGCTGCCGACGGACGTTGTCGGCACGGGTGAATGAACGGACGTGCGCCCCGGCCATGCGAGCACGAGGCCGTCGAGTGGAACGCGTCCAGCGCTTCGCCGCCGTCGCTGTTGCCCAGCGTCGCGAGCTGGAATTCGACCGCATGGCTCAGCTTGCTGGCGAGCAGCCTGCGCATCTTGCTGCCGGCAAGAGTGGAAGCAATGACCGATCGACGCTCCGATCCACTTGCACGCGTAAGACTGTTTCGTCATACCAACCGATTGCACAAACACGGCGTGCCCGCTGACCTACGATGAAGACATCGCGTCCATCGTCTGCCGAACCGTGTGCACTCACTACCGCGCCCCCGATGAAGACCCGGGCATCAGCGAGCTGAAGCTCGGCATCGGCGACCTGTTTCGCCGCGACCCGTGGGAACCCGACGTGTATCCCGATTACGTGGCGCCCATCGCGCGTGCCGACGGCGACGGCGTCGCGGTCGTCAGCGCGGTGTTCGGCTTCTGGCCGAAGTTCATGCAGCCCGTGCGTGTCGACGAGAACGGCCGCAAGCGCAAGAAGCTCGATACGGTGAACGCGCGCGCGGAAACGGTCGGCTCGTCGCGGCTCTACAGCACGGCCTGGCGCAACGGCCAGCGTTGCCTGATTCCGGTGCGCTGGATCTTCGAGCCGTGCTACGAGACGGGCCGCAACGTGTGGCACCGGATCGGCGTCGACGGCTGGCAGCCGTGCTGCGTCGCCGGTATCTGGCGCAGCTTCGTCACCGCCGACGGCCGCGAGCGAATCGGCATGACGATGCTCACGGTCAACGCCGACGATCACCCGGTGTTCGCGCGCATGCATCGGCCCGGCGACGAGAAGCGGGGCGTCGTGATCCTGCGCCGCGACGACTACGACGAATGGCTGCACGCGCGCGACGTCGAAGCCGTGCGGCGCTTGCTGACGCTCCTTCCCGCCGACGACCTGGTGGCCGAGCCCGAGCCGGCGTCGCCCGCCGGCACCTGAGCTTTCATTTTTCCTACGCGCGACCGGCGACTCCGCAGGTCGGACGCGGCCCGTTTTCCGACACGTTTCATAAATCGTCGAACACCCGGGAAATCACCGATATCACGCAAGTTGTATATACAAGAATATCCGCTGGCAATGTCGGCGCAGGTCGGCGATCCACGGCGCGCCACACGCGGCGAGCCGACCGGCCGCCCCGGCAAGTTTCCCGTCTCGTCCGAACCATTCGCGATCCTCAGTATCTTGGAGATTTCCCCGTGTCAACGAATCCCAGTGGAAAAGCCGGCGGCCTGATCGAGGTACGCTCGATCGATTTCATTCCCGACGCCGAACGCCACGGCGGGCTGCTGAGCCAGTTCACGCTGTGGCTGTCGGCGAACATGCAGATCACGGCCATCGTCACGGGGGCGCTCGCGGTCGTGCTCGGCGGCGACGTGTTCTGGTCGCTGGTCGCGCTGCTGCTCGGCCAGTTCGTCGGCGGCGCGGTGATGGCGCTGCACGGCGCGCAGGGGCCGCAGCTCGGGTTGCCGCAGATGATCTCGAGCCGCGTGCAGTTCGGCGTCTACGGCGCGATGATCCCGATCGTGCTCGTGTGCCTGATGTATATCGGCTTTTCCGCCAGCGGCTCGGTGCTCGCCGGGCAGGCGGTCGCGCAACTGCTGCACGTCGACGACGCGGCCGGCATCCTGCTGTTCGCGGCCGTGATCGTCGTGCTGACGGTGTTCGGCTATCGCGCGATCCACTTCGTCGGCCGGATCGCGAGCGTGGTCGGCATCGTCGCGTTCGTCTACATGTTCACGCAGCTGTTCGCGAACCACGACGTCGGTGCGCTGCTCGCGAACCGGCACTTCTCGCTCGCGAGCTTCCTGCTGTCGATGTCGCTGTCCGCGTCGTGGCAGATCGCGTTCGGCCCGTACGTCGCCGACTATTCGCGCTACCTGCCGCGCTCGACGTCGTCGGTCGCCACGTTCGTCGCGGTCGGCCTCGGCTCGGTGATCGGCGCGCAGGCCGCGATGGTGTTCGGCGTGTTCGCGGCCGCGCTGGCCGGCAGCCAGTTTGCGCACCACGAGGTGTCGTACATCGTCGGGCTCGGCTCGACGGGGGCTGTCGCCGCACTGCTGTACTTGAGCATCGCGTTCGGCAAGGTGACGGTGACCGCGCTCAACGCGTACGGCAGCTTCATGTCGATGGCGACGATCGTCAGCGGTTTCCGCGGCAAGGGCGCGGTGTCGTCGCGCAGCCGTCTCGTCTACATCTTCGGGATGATCTGCGTGTCGACGCTGATCGCGCTGGCCGGCCGTCATTCGTTCCTGAAGGAATTCACCGCGTTCATCCTGTTCCTGCTCGCGTTCTTCACGCCGTGGAGCGCGATCAACCTGGTCGACTACTACTGCTTCACGCGCTCGCGCTACGACGTGCCGGCGTTGTCCGATCCGGATGGCCGCTACGGCCGCTGGAACGTGATGGCGATCACGATCTACGTGGTCGGCATCCTGGTGCAGGTGCCGTTCATGTCGACGCACATCTACACGGGCGCGCTCGTCGATGCGCTCGGCGGCACTGACATCTCGTGGATCCTCGGCCTCATCGTGCCGGCCGTGCTGTACTACGTCGGCGCGCGTGCGTCGCGACGCAGCATCCCCGAGCGGCTGATCCTGCCGCTCGAGCGCGGCGAGGTTCACCACTGACGCGTGACGCGTGACGCATCGCGTCGCTTGTCGGGCCGGCTTTCCGCCGGCCTGAGCGGCCCGCCGAATCCCGCATCATCGGCAGCCCGCTGCACATCACACCTTCGTGATCCACGATGCCGGCAGGGCGGACCACCGTGCGCGGCGTCGTTTCATTCAAGCACGCCGTATTCGCCGCAGGGCAGTGGCCGTCGAACGCGACGGCGAACACGACTGTCCTTTCGCGTATGCACGCAGTCGCGTGCCTACATCCCCAGCCGTTCCGCGAGCGAGTGCTGTTGCATGCAGCGCTCCATCGCGTCGAGGAACGCGTGCTCGGCCGCGTTCATCTTGCGGTCGCGATGCCACAGCAGGAACACGTCGACGTCGACGAGGCCGTCGTCGGGCGGCAGCCGCCACAGCCGTTGCTGCGCGATGTCGTCGCGCACGATGTGCTCGGGCAGGCAGCCGATCCCGTAACCGGCGAAGATCAGCCGCCGCACTTCCTCGAGACTCGGCGACGACGCGACGATGCGCCCGGTGAAGCCCTTCTGGTCGCGGAACACGGTGAGCGGCGACAGGCTGTCGCCGATCTGGTCGCTCGTGAACGACACGAAGTTCTCCGCGAGCAGATCCTCCATCCGCAACTGCGTCTGCCCGAACAGCCGGTGATGGCGGCCGCAGTAGATCGCGTAGCGCTGGCGCAGGAAGCAGCGCATCTCCAGCTTGTCGTGCGGCGTGCGGCACAGGCCGAGCCCGGCGGTGGCCGTCTTCTGCAGCAGCGACGACAGGATGTCGGACGAGCGCATCACTTCGATCTGCAGATCGATGCGCGGATACGCGCGATGGAAGTCGGCGAGGAATGCGTCGTAGACGGGCGACTCGATGCGGCTCACCGTCAGCAGCCGGATCGAACCGGTGAGGTCGGCCGTGCTGTCGTCGAGCTCCGTTTCGAGCCGCGACACGCCGCCGTAGATGTCGCTCGCGATCCGGTACACGGCTTCGCCCGCTGGAGTGGGCGCGAAGTGCGCGCCGCGCCGCTCGATCAGCTTGCGCTCCAGCGTGTCTTCCAGCCGCCGCAGCGCCTGGCTCACGGCCGGCTGCGTCACGTGCAGGCGCGCGGCCGCCCGGCTCACGCTGCGCTCCTGCATGATCACCAGGTAGGTGCGCAGCAGGTTCCAGTCGAGGCGGTCGTTGAGGAAGGGGGTGAGGTCGGCGCGCATCGGGTCTCCGCTCGAATCGGATCAGTCATTAGCTGAACTTATATGCCGAATAATAACTTGAAATTTGACTAATGATTTGCGGTCGCCGATAAAGGAGGGGCGCCGCACCGTGCGGCGCGAGGCCGCGACAGACGGCCGGCCACCACGATATTGCGCGTGCCGCGGCGCGCGTCAGGAGCCCGCATGACCCAGTCCCTTCCTTCCGCCCGCCAGCCGGCGCGTGCCGCGACGGCCGCGTTCGTCGGCACGATGATCGAGTGGTACGACTTCTACATCTACGCGACCGCCGCCGCGCTCGTGTTCGGCGAACTCTATTTCCCGTCGCATGACCGCTTCGTCAGCACGATGGCGTCGTTCGCGACATTCGCGGTCGGCTTCTTCGCGCGCCCGCTCGGCGGCATCGTGTTCGGCCACCTCGGCGATCGCATCGGCCGCAAGAAGGCGCTGATGACGACGCTGATGATGATGGGCGTCGCGACCGTGTGCGTCGGGCTGCTGCCCGACTATTCGCAGGTCGGCATGCTCGCGCCGGTGCTGCTGATCGTGCTGCGGGTCGTGCAGGGGATCGCCGTCGGCGGCGAGTGGGGCGGCGCGGTGCTGATGGCGGGCGAACACGCGCCGCAGGGCAGGCGCACGTTCTTCGCGTCGTTCGCGCAGCTCGGCAGCCCGGCCGGGCTGATCCTGTCGCTGGTTGCGTTTCGCGCGGTCACGTTGATGGACAAGGCCGATTTCCTCGCATGGGGCTGGCGCCTGCCGTTTCTCGCGAGCTCGGTGCTGCTCGTCGTCGGCATCCTGATCCGGCTCGGCGTGAACGAGTCGCCGGAATTCGCGCGCGTGAAGGAAGCGAACCGCACCGTGAAGCTGCCGGTGGCCGAAGTGTTGCGCTCCGCGTCGGGGCTCGTGCTGCTCTGTATCGGCGCGAACACGATCGGGATCGCGGGCGTCTATTTCACCAACACGTTCATGATCGCGTACACCACGCAGTACGTCGGCGTGTCGCGCTCGCTGATCCTCGACAGCCTGTTCGCGGTCGCGATCATCCAGTTCATCGCGCAGCCGCTCGCCGCGTGGATCGCCGAGCGTATCGGCGGCGCGCGTTTCCTGAAGATCGCCGCGCTGCTCGCGATGCTGTCGCCGTACCCGATGTTCATGCTCGTGCAGGGCGGCACGTCCGGGTCGCTCGTCGCCGGCATCGCGCTCGCGGTCGTGTGCATGTCCGGCTTCTATTCGGTGATCGCCGGCTTCGTGAGCGGCGTGTTTCCCGCGCACGTGCGCTATTCGGCGATCTCGCTCGCGTACCAGGTGTGCGGCGCGATCGCGGGCGGCCTGACGCCGCTCGTCGGCACCTGGCTCGCGCATCGCTTCGCGGGCCAGTGGTGGCCGCTCGCGGTGTTCTACACGTGTCTCGCCGGCATCTCGCTGATTTGCATCGTCGCGCTCGACGCGCGACGCGCGGGCCGGCCGGCCGCGGCCGAAGCGCTCGGCTCGCACTGACCCTCGACGAACGAATTCATCGGAGTGCAAATGAAAGACCTGTTGGAAATCGACGGCGCCCGCCTGTGGCGGAGCCTGGCCGACATGGCGCGCGTCGGCGCGACGCCGCGCGGCGGCGTGCGGCGCCTCGCGCTGACCGACGACGACCGGCGCGGGCGCGACCTGTTCGCGCAGTGGTGCCGCGACGCGGGGATGACGGTGAGCGTCGACGCGGTCGGCAACCTGTTCGCGCGGCGCGACGGCGCCGATGCGCAGGCCGCGCCGGTGCTGATCGGCAGCCATCTCGACACGCAGCCCGAAGGCGGGCGCTTCGACGGCGTGTACGGCGTGCTCGCCGGGCTCGAAGTCGTGCGCACGCTGAACGATGCGGGCATCGCGACCGGCAAGCCGCTCGAGATCGTGTCGTGGACCAACGAGGAGGGCGCGCGTTTCGCGCCGGCGATGCTCGGCTCGGCCGTGTTCACGGGCGCGCTGCCGCTCGACGACGCGCTCGCGAAGCAGGACGCCGACGGCATCACGCTCGGCGCCGCGCTGGACGCATGCGGGTGTCGCGGCACGCGTGCGCCGGGCGGCGCGGTCGATGCGTATTTCGAAGCGCATATCGAACAGGGGCCCGTGCTCGAGGCGAACGGCACGACGATCGGCATCGTCACGGGCGGGCAGGCGATTCGCTGGCTCGACGTGCGCGTGACGGGCGTGGCCGCGCACGCGGGCACGACGCCGATGCCGTATCGCAAGGACGCGTATTTCGCGAGCGCGCAGATGGCGCTCGAACTGGAACGCATCGTCGCCGGCTACGCGCCGCGCGGGCTCGCGACGATCGGGCAGATCGGCATCCGCAACGCGTCGCGCAACACGATCGCCGGCGACGTGACGTTCACCGTCGACCTGCGCCATCACGACGACGCGCAAGTCGATGCGATGGAGCGCGCGCTGCGTGACGCATGCGCGCGCGTGGCCGCCGCGCGCGGCGTGCAGGTCGCGATCGATACCTGCTGGCGCAGCCCCGCGACGCCGTTCGACCGCACCTGCGTCGACCTGGTCGCGCAGGCCGCGGAGGCATTCGGCTATACGAACGAACGGATCGTCAGCGGCGCCGGTCACGATGCGATCCTGCTCGCGCGCCGCGTGCCGACCGCGATGGTGTTCATCCCGTGCGCCGACGGGCTGTCGCACAACGAGGCCGAGGACGCGCTGCCCGACGACGTGACGCGCGGCACGAACGTGCTGCTCAACGCGGTGCTCGCGCGGGCGGGCGTCGCGACGCGCGTGGCTGCAGCGGCAGCCGCGCACGATGCATGACGCGACGAATCGACGAGGACCGACGATGAACACCTATTTCCACCCCGAACAGTTGCTGCACCATCCGCGCACCTACCTGTCACGCGGCAGGATGCGCGAGCCGCAGGAAGTGCCCGAGCGCGCGGCGCGGCTGGTCGCGGCCGTGCGTTCGCTCGACTTCGACGTGCGCGAGCCGGCCGACCGCGGCACCGCCCCGATCGCGGCCGTGCACGACATGAACTACCTGCGCTTTCTGGAGGAAGCGCACCGCGACTGGAAGCGGATGCCCGACGACTGGGGCGACGAAGTGATGTCGAACGTGTTCGTGCGCGATCCGAACCCGCTGCGCGGCGTGCTCGCGAAAGCCGCGCGCTATCTCGCCGACGGCAGTTGCCCGGTCGGCGCGAACACGTGGCGCGCCGCGTACTGGTCGGCGCAGAGCGCGCTCGCGGCCGCGGCGGACGTCAACGACGGCGCGCGCGACGCGTACGCGCTGTGCCGCCCGCCCGGCCATCACGCGCGCCGCGATGCGGCCGGCGGCTTCTGCTACCTGAACAACGCGGCGATCGCCGCGCAGGCGCTGCTCGGCCGCCATCAACGCGTCGCGATCCTCGATACCGACATGCATCACGGGCAGGGCGTGCAGGAGATCTTCTACGGCCGCGACGACGTGCTGTACGTATCGATCCACGGCGACCCGACCAATTTCTATCCGGTCGTAGCCGGCTACGAGGAAGAGACGGGCGCGGGGCCCGGCGACGGCTACAACCTGAACCTGCCGATGCCGCACGGTGCACCCGAGTCGACCTTCTTCGAGCGGCTCGACGACGCGCTGCGCGCGCTCGCGCGGTTCCAGCCCGATGCGCTCGTGCTCGCGCTCGGCTTCGACATCTACAAGGACGACCCGCAATCGCAGGTGGCCGTCACGACCGACGGGTTCGGCCGGCTCGGCGGCGCGATCGGCGCGCTCGGTTTGCCGACGGTGATCGTGCAGGAGGGCGGCTATCACCTCGAGAGCCTCGATGCGAATGCACGAGCATTCTTCGGCGGGTTCGCCGCCGCGCGCTGATACGTCGACATGGCGGCCGCGATGCGCGGCCCATCAGCGACAACGCCCGCGTCGGCATCCCGGCGCGGGCGTTGTTCAATTGGGGTGCCGCGTATCGGCACCCTGCGGGTCGCGGTGCGCTTACGAGTTCGCGGCGACCGGCGCGCGGCGGCGTTGCATCCTTTGCAGTGCGACCAGCGCGAGCCCGGCCGCGGCAATCAGCCCGCCGACGAGCGGCACGGCCGCGTAGCCGAAGCCGGCCGAGATCGCCGCGCCGCCGGCTGCCGCGCCGAGCGCATTGCCGAGGTTGAACGCGCCGATGTTGACGGCCGACGCGAGGCCCGGCGCTTCGTGCGCGGCACGCATCACGCGCATCTGCAGCGGTGGGACCACCGCGAACGTCGCGACACCCCACACCAGCAGCGTGGCCGCCGCGCCGACATGCGTGCGGGCGAGCAGCGGGAACCCGGCCATCGTCACGATCAGCAGCACCAGGAAGCCGATCAGCGTGGCGTCGAGCGAGCGGTCGGCGAGGCGGCCGCCGGCGATGTTGCCGATCGAGAAGCCGACGCCGATCAGCACGAGCATCGCGGTCACGAAGCCGGGCGTCGCGCCGGTCACGTGTTCGAGCGTGGGGGCGACGTACGTGTAGAGCGTGAACATCGCGCCGGCGCCGAGCACCGTGGTCGCGAGCGCGCCGAGCACGACGGGGCGCGTGAGCACCGACAGTTCGGCACGCAGGTTCGGCATCTTGCCGGCCTCGCCCTTCGGCAGCGCGGCGAACAGGCCGGCGATCGCGATCAAGCCGAGCGCGGCGGTGGCCGCGAACGACATGCGCCAGCCGATCATCTGGCCGAGCCAGGTCGCGGCTGGCACGCCGCCGACGTTCGCGATCGTGAGGCCCATGAACATCGTCGCGACCGCGCTGGCTTGCCGTTCACGCGGCACGAGGCCGGCCGCGACCACCGAGCCGAGCCCGAAGAACGCGCCGTGGTTCAGGCTCGTGACGAGTCGTGCGAGCAGCAGCGTCGTGTAGTCGGGCGCGATGGCCGACAGCAGGTTGCCGATCGTGAAGATCGACATCAGTGCGATCAGCGCCGAGCGGCGCGACCAGCGCGCGAGCAGCAGCGTCATCAGCGGCGCGCCGACCATCACGCCGATCGCATACGCGCTGATCAGCATGCCGGCCTGCGGAATCGACACGTGGACGCCGTCGGCGATCACGGGCAGCAGGCCCATCGGCGAGAACTCGGTCGTGCCGATGCCGAACGCACCGGCGGCGAGCGCCAGCAGCGGCAGCGCGGCGCTGCCGCCGGGGCGGGAAGGAGAAGAAGTCGTGGGGTTCACGCGATGCGCTCCTGTAAGCATGGGGCAACGGCATCGGCCGTTGTGGACAGGGTGAAGTGTGCCTGCATGACTTTTGCGGAAAAAGCCGTATCCGGGCGAAATTATCTTGATTTCATGTCAACAATGCGGGGTTGGGGCCGCGTGGGTGTGAGGTCGGCAGCGTGGGGGCGCTCGGGCCACGGGGTAGGGCAGCCGACTCGTGATGACGCAAGTGCGTGATCCTTCCCGCAGATCCTGTACCACCGCGGCTTGCGGCAAAAAAAGCCCCGGTCACAGGGGGACCGTGACCGGGGCGGAAAGGCATCCTCTCTTTGGCACGAGGGTTGGATGCGGGCGCAGTATATTTCGGGGCATAACGATTCGAAATGACGTTAAACGGTCGTTTTTGGTGTCAATTTAAAAATAGCGACGCGGCCGCGCCGATTGTCATGAATCTGAAAGAATTTTCGTGCGTTCCGGCGGATGTTTACGTGGGATGACGGCGAAGCCGGCCGTCGTCGCGCGGCGCGGCCGCCCGCCCCAGGCGGCCCGATCGGCGGTCCGCGATGCTGCGGAATCCGTCGCAGGCACGCGGGTTGAGCTCGCCGGCGCTCGGTCAGTCCGCGTGGCCGGCCGCGTCGCGCACGGCATCGAGAAACCGTGCGACGACAGGCGAAGCCGGTGCCGCCGCGCCGTCGAACACGAACTCGATGTCGAAGCGGCTCGCGAGTTCGTCGAGCGGGACGAGCCGTACCGTGCGCGGGCACGTCGGCGACGCGCTTTCCGGCACGAACGCGCAACCCATGCCGGCCGCGACGAGCCCGATCAGCGTCGGGATGTCGCTGCCGACCTGCGCGATGCGCGGCGTGAAGCCCGCGCGCTCGCACTGCGCCATCAGGAAGCGATGGTGCGCGGCGGAGCGCCGCGCGTCGAACCACACGAACGGTTCGTGCGCGACGTCGGCGAGCGTGCGCGGCGCGTGAAAGCGCCCGCCCGGCGGCGCGGGCATCGCCAGCACGAATCGGTCGCTCAGCAGCCGCACGCCCGACAGATGCGGTGCCTCGTCGCGGCGCCACGCCATGATGCCGCCGTCGAGCTGGCCGCGCATCAGCGCCGCCGCCTGCTCGGCCGACAGCATCGGCGCGATCGACAGCTTCACGTCCGGACACGCGTCGCGAAACGCCCTGGGCACGTTCGCGACGACCGGCAGCGGCAGGCAGTTCGGCAGCGCGCCGAGCCGCAGTTCGCCGAGCTGGCCGGCCGCGCTGCGCAACGCGCGTTCGCGGCTGTCCTGCAACGTCGCGAGCAGGCCCGTCGCATCCTGCAGGAAACTCGCGCCGGCCGCCGTGAGCGTGACGCCCGTCGTGCGGCGGATCAGCAGCGGCGTACCGATCGCGTCCTCGAGCTCGCGGATCTGCCGCGACAGCGCAGGCTGGACGATGCCGGCCGCGCGGGCGCCGGCCATCACGCTGCCGGCTTGCGCGACCGCCACGAAGTAACGCAGGTGACGCAGTTCGATCTGGCGCATGCGGGGTGGGCTCCGGTTTCGATTCAGTGGATATGCTTGTCAAGCATAGCAAGGGCCATTCGATGGTATTGGAAAGCATGGCTGGCGTGCCGTACGATGGGCGCCATTGCCGGGCCTGTTCACAGGCTGCGTGCGATTCCCTTGTCCCGACTGTCCTCACGGTGTCCCGCGCCATGCCGCTTCATATCCCGACTCCCTATATCCGTTCGCAAATCGCGTCGCGCCGCCTCGGCACGAACATCCGGCTGAAGCTCGACGCGCTGCAGCCGTCCGGTTCGTTCAAGTTGCGCGGCATCGGCGCGGTTTGCGAAGCGCGCCATGCGGCCGGCGCGCGCCGGTTCGTGTCGTCGTCGGGCGGCAATGCGGGCATCGCGGTCGCGTATTGCGGTCGTGAACTCGGCGTGCCGGTGCTCGTCGTCGTGCCGGAAACCGCGTCGGCCCGCGCGCGCGAGCTGATTCGTGTCGAAGGCGCGGAGGTGGTCGTGCACGGCGCGAGCTGGGTGGAGGCGAACGCGTTCGCGCTGGCGGCCGTCGGCGAGCAGGACGCGTTCGTGCATCCGTTCGACGACCCGGTGCTGTGGCAAGGGCACGCGACGATGATCGACGAGATGGCGCTGACCGGCCCGAAGCCCGACGCGGTCGTGCTGTCGGTCGGCGGCGGCGGACTGCTGTGCGGGGTGCTCGAGGGGCTCGCGCGCAACGGCTGGCACGACGTGCCGGTGGTCGCGGTCGAGACGGAGGGCGCCGACAGCTATGCGCGCTCGGTCGCGCAGGGGCGCCCGGTCGAGTTGCCGGCGATCACGAGCATCGCGACGACGCTCGGCGCGAAGCGGCCGTGCGACGCGGCGGTCGAATGGGCGACGCGGCATCCGATTCATCCGGTCGTCGTGACGGATGCGCAGGCGGTGGCGGCGTCGTTGCAGTTCCTGGACGAGCACCGGATCGTCGTCGAGCCGGCGTGCGGCGCGGCGCTGGCCGCGCTCGAGCAGTCGGTGCCGGTGCTTGCGTCGGCGTCGGACATCGCTGTGATCGTGTGCGGCGGCGTGACGGCGACGGTCGAGCAACTGCAGACGTTGAACGCGACGCTGCGGTAACGCGCTGACGCCCCGGCGTACGTCACGCGGCGCAGCGGGACGACGCTGCAGAAGAAGCCGTAACGGCGCCTGTGCAGTTAGTTCGCGGCGGGCGCGCTGGCGCCGGACGGCGCGGACGAGGCGAGGGGAGCGGCAGTTGCCGATGCAGGCGCTTTGTCTGCGGCCGTCGAAGTGGCGCTCGACGGCACAGGTGCGGATGCCGCGGATACGGGCGTGGCCGATACCGGCGTTGCGGCCGCCGTCGTGGCAGCCACTGGCGTCGATGCGGCCGGCGTCGAAGCAGCCGACGTCGAAGCAGCCGGCATCGAAGCAGCGAGCGTCGAAGCAGAAGCCGGCGTCGGAGCAGCAGACGCAGGTGCCGAAGCCGGCACCGGAGCCGAAGCCGGCGCGGCCCCCGGCACGACCCCGCGCATCGCCCCCGGCGCGACCACGGCCGAAGCCGGCGCGGGCACGGCCGGCACGACGGGCGTGCCCGGCGTCGGCGCGACACTCGGCACCGACAGCGGCACGGGCGCCGCAGGCGGTGTCGGCACGACGGGCGTCGTCATCTTCATCGGCTCGCCCTGCGGCGTCGGCGCGGGTTCGGGCAGCGGCGCGACGGGCTCCTTCTCGGCCGCTTTCACGGTGGCGCGATCGCGGCGGGCGGGATCGATCTTCAGGAAATGCTCGACCAGATTGAAGAAGCGCTCGTAGAACACGCCGGCGGGAATCGTCTCGCTCGCCGTTTTCACGAGCGCGTCGTCGCTCGAGCCGATCGGCAGCGACAGCGACCCGAACACGCTGAGCCCGACGCTTGCCGACGTATTCGACTTCTTCAGCGTGTAGCGGTCCTGCACCGCGTTCACGTACGCGATGCTCGACGTGCCGTCCGCGGTCGCGTCCGCGCATACGACGTGAAACTCGATCACGACGTGCATGTCGTTGTTCGGCTGGAAATTCTTGCTGCCGTCGACCGCATCGTTGCGCGACGACGACACGACATAGCCCTGGCTCAGCAGGGCGCGACGCGCGGCCTCGCAGGCCGCGTCGGATTTCGAGCGGAACGTGTGCGCATACGGGCTGGTCGCCGCGTCGAACTGCTCCTGCTGGTAGATCGGCTTGGGCGGCGACGAGCACGCCGCCAGCACGGCCGCGGCCGCGAGCGCGCACGAAACGGAAAACAGGCGAAATCGGTTGTGCATGGCGTCTTTCAAAAGGCTCGGCGAAATGCCGGGCGGGGCGGCGGGCGCCGCCCACGCGATGCCGCGCAACGACTGTGCCGGTGCACGGCGCTTGGCAATCTCGTATGGCCGGGGCGTCATTATAGTTTCGTTTGATGTCGCGCTTGCTTCAGCCGGCCGCCGCCGGCGGCGCGACGGCGAGCAATTGCGACACGAGCGGATGGTGTTCGCCGCGCCGCGAGCGGATCGCGTGGATTTCCTCGGTCACGTCGCCCGCACGGCCGAGCCGGCGCAGCCCGCGCAACAGCGACGCGTCGTTCGCGCCGAGTTCGCTGAGCGGAAACACGCCGAGGCCGCGCGCCGCGAACACGGCCATCAGCGCGCTGTCCTCGAATTCGCCGGCCACCCGGGGCACGATCCGTTCCCGCTCCAGCCACAGGTCGAGGCGCGCGCGCAGCGCCGAATGGGCGGTCGGCAGCAGCACCGGCAGCTCGGCGAGGCAGTGCGGGAAGCGCTGCCGCGCGGCGGGCGTGACGAGCGCCGCAGGGCCGTACCAGTCGACCGGCGACGCGACGAGCCGCTCGCTCGTCACCCGCAGATTCGACCCTGAAGGCGCGCCCTGGCCGGCCAGCACGAGATCGAGGTGATGCAGGGCCAGTTCCGCGAGCAGCGCGTCGTGCTCGCCCTCGTGACACAGCAGGCGAAGCGTGGGGGTGTCGAGCACCGGCGCGAGGATCGCATGCGCGGCCAGCTTCGAGATCCCGTCCGCGAGGCCGACCGCGAGCCGCACGGTCGGCTGGCTCGCCGCCGCGCGCACTTCGTCGGGGATCAGCCGGCCCATCTCGAAGATCACCTCCGCGCGCGCATACGCGGCCTGGCCCGCATCGGTCATCGCGACGCCGCGCCCGGCCGGGCGCAACAGCTGGTGGCCGAGCGACTTCTCCAGGTCGCGCACCTGCGCGCTGATCGTCTGCACGGCCATGTCGAGCCGCTCGGCGGCGCGCGCGAAACCGCCTTCCTTCACGACGACCCAGAAATAGTACAGGTGGCGAAAATTCAGCATCGGAGCGAGATTTCGGAAAAACCGAACCAAAGATCAGATTCTCGCTGATTTTTCCGAAGTCATGGAAGGCCTATCATCGGACTTTCCAACATTCGAATCGGCCCTATTCATGGACTATCTGCTGACGCTTGCCGCCGACCCCGCCGTCTGGGCCGCGCTCCTGACGCTCGTCGTGATGGAAGTCGTGCTCGGCATCGACAACCTGATCTTCATCTCGATCCTCAGCAACAAGCTGCCGGAAGCGCAGCGCGCCCGCACGCAGCGTCTGGGCATCGCGCTCGCGCTGGTAATGCGCCTCGCACTGCTCGGCAGCGTCGCGTGGATCGCGAGCCTCACCGAACCGGTGTTCACGCTGTTCGATCACGCGTTCTCATGGCGCGACATGATCCTGCTGGCGGGCGGCCTGTTCCTCGTGTGGAAGGCGACCACCGAGATCCATCATCACGTGTCGCATGACGCCGACGGTTCGGGCGCGTCCGGCGGCGCGGCCGGCCTGACGGTCTGGGCCGCGATCGGCCAGATCGTGATGCTCGACATCGTGTTCTCGATCGACAGCATCGTGACCGCGATCGGCATGACCGAGCACGTGCCGATCATGTTCGTCGCGGTGATCGTCGCGGTGAGCGTGATGCTGTTCGCCGCCCAGCCGCTCGCACGCTTCATCGACCGCAACCCGACCATCGTGATGCTCGCGCTGTCGTTCCTGGTCGTGATCGGCATGACGCTGATCGCGGAAGGTTTCGGTTCGCACGTGCCGAAGGGCTATATCTACGCGGCGATGGCGTTCTCGGCGTTCGTCGAGGGTATGAACATGCTGGCGCGTCGTGCGAAGGCCAAGCGCGCGGCACGCGGCGAAGCTCACTGAGCAAGCGGGCGGGCGAGGGCCCGCCCTCGATTCGGAATTCTCAACGAAAGGAGAAACGCGATGAAATGTCCGGTCTGCAAGACGCCCGACCTGCTGATGGCCGAGCGCCAGTCGATCGAGATCGACTACTGTCCGACGTGCCGCGGCATGTGGCTCGATCGTGGCGAACTCGACAAGCTGATCGCACGCGAAACCGGCGAGGCACCGGCACGCCGCGACGAGCCGCCCGTGCGTCACGATGCCCACGCGCCGCGCGGGCGTGACGATGGCTGGGGACGCGACGGTCGCCCGCACGACGACCGTTACCGGCACGACGGCCAGCGTCGCAAGAAGTCGATGTTCGACCTGTTCGATTTCGATTGAACGCGACGGCGGCGCGCGCGTAGCACGCCGCAGGTTGCAAAAAGCCCCGCCAGGTGTGATGCCTGGCGGGGCTTTGTCATGCGCGTGCCGCGATGAACACGCGCCGGCGCTTACGCGTTGCCGGCCGTCACGTCGATGCGGCGCGGGCGTGTTTCCTCGCGGCGCGGAATCGTCAACGTGAGTACGCCGTCGCGCAGGCTCGCATCGATTTGCGACGTGTCGAGATCGGGGCTCAGCACGAACGTGCGCACGAAGCGCGGCGCGCGGACTTCGGCATGGCGCACGCGCAGGTCGGCCGGCGTGTCGATGCGCGTGTCGGCTTCGATCGTCAGCGTGTTGTCGTGCACCTTTACGTCGAGGTTCTCGCGCGGCACACCGGGCAGGTCGGCGCGCAGCGTGACGCGCCGCGCGTCCTCGACGATATCGACGGCCGGCGTGAGCGCGGGCCGGCGCGCGGCTTCGGCGGCTGCCGCATGGAGGGCACCGTTGCGGCGTTCGGTCAGGTTCTGGCTCATCTGGCTCGTATTCATGTCGTTCTCCTGAAGGTTACTGAACGGTGATCGCACGCGGCTTCGCTGCCTCGCGCCGGCCGACGCGAATCAGCAGGCAGCCGTTTTCATAGCGGGCGCTGACGTTGTCGGCGTCGGCGTTCTGCGGCAGCTCGACGACGCGACGGAACGCACCGTGAAAGCGCTCCTGCGCGTAGGTGCGCAGGTCGTCGCCGGCGTCGTGCGGCACGGGCTTGCGCTCGCCGCTGATCGTCAGCAGGTCCTTGTCGATCGATACGTCGAAGTCGGCCGCGGCCATGCCGGGGGCGAACGCGACGATCTCGATCGCGTCGTCGGTCGCGCCGACGTTCAGCGCGGGAAACGCGTTCGGCCGCACCGCGCGGATGCCGGCCGGATGCTCGCCGAACAGGTTCGCCACTTGCCGCTGCACGCGGGCGAATTCGTCGAACAGGTCGTAGCCGTAATGGATGCCGCTCATGAAGGTCCTCCGGAACATGAGTGCGAAAGACGCGACGACGCGACGCCGACGGCGTGTGCGATGCGCGGTTTTCCGCTGAGTCGAAACGGGGGCAGTGCGCGTGACGGGCACTGCCTGGCAACGGGTAATTAGAGGTCGCCGCGGCGGTTTTCAAGAGGGAAATTGCAACCGGCATCAATGCGTGGCGATGCGAATCGATGCGACAATCGTCGCGCTATCCACAGACCACGGAGACGGGACGGACATGGACATTCAACGCATCGCGATCGTTGGTGCCGGGGTGATCGGCGCGAGCTGGGCGGCTTTCTATCTGTCGCAGGGCTTCGACGTCGTCGCGACCGATCCCGCGCCGCAGGCCGACGCGCGGCTGCGCGACGCACTCGCCGGGTTTCTCGGCGAACGCGCCGCCGAGCTTTCCGCGCGGCTGTCGTTCGACGCGGATCTCGTGCGCGCGCTCGACGGCGTCGATTTCGTGCAGGAGAACGGCCCCGAACGGCTCGACCTGAAGCGCGCGTTGTACCGGCAGATGGACGACGTGCTGCCGGCGCGCGTGCCGATCGCGTCGAGTTCGTCGGGCCTGAAGATGTCGGAGATCCAGACCGCGTGCGACAAGCATCCGGAACGCTGCCTGATCGCGCATCCGTTCAACCCGCCGCACCTGATTCCGCTCGTCGAGCTGGTCGGCGGCGACGCGACCGACCCGGCCGTGATCGCGCGCGTGAAGGCGTTCTACGACGCGCTCGGCAAGCAGACGATCGTGCTCAACAAGGAAATGACCGGCCACGTCGCGAACCGGCTCGCGGCCGCGCTGTTTCGCGAGGTGTATCACCTCGTCGGCGAAGGCGTGGTGAGCGTCGCCGATGCGGACAAGGCCGTCGCGTGGGGCCCGGGCCTGCGCTGGGGGCTGATGGGGCAGTGCCTGACCTATCACCTCGGCGGCGGCGCGGGCGGCATCGCGCACTTCCTCGAACACCTGTCGGGGCCGATCACGACGTGGTGGGACGACCTCGGCACGCCATCGTTCGATCCGGCCGTCGATCGCAAGCTGAACGACGAACTGCGCGCGATCCAGGGCGAGCGTTCGATGCAGGAACTGGCGGCCGAGCGCGACCGGCTGCTCGTCGAGCTGATCGACGCGCGGCGGCGCAGTTTCCTGCCCTGAGCGCTCGCTACAGTTCGGCGGCCGCCGTGATCAGCGTCGCCTCGAGCGCGAGCGTCGAGCGTGATGCAGCCGCGGGCCGGTCGATCACGTATTCGAGTTCGCCGAGTTCGGGCAGCCCCGCGTCGAGCCGGGCGAGCCCGGCCGGAATCACGTAGCCGGCGAACGCGCTGACGCCGAGCCCCGCGCTCGCGGCCGCGCGCAGCACCGCGATGCTGCTGCTCACCACGGCGATCCGGTAAGGGCGGCCGACCGCCTCCAGCGACTCGAGCACGCGGCGGCGCGACACGCTCGGCTCCGGGTGCAGCGCGAGCGGCAGCACGGCCTCGTGACCGGTGATCCGCGAATCGGGGCCGGTGCACCAGTACAGCGGTTCGCTGCGGATCACGCGGCCGCGCCGGCTGCCCGCGACGCGCTTCGCGAACACCAGATCGTGGCGGCCTTCGTCGAGCGCATCGAACAGGTCGCCCGACAGCCCCGTCGAGATCGCGAGCTCGACGTCCGGATTGCGCTGCACGAAGCTCGCGAGCGCGGCCGTCAGGTGCGCGCTCGCGAAATCCTCCGACATCGCGAGCCGCACCTTGCCCGACAGCGGCGGCCCACACACCGACGTGACGGCCTCGTCCATCAGTTCGAGAATGCGCACCGCGTAGCGGAACAGCGCGTCGCCGTGCTGCGACAGGTGCACGTTGCGCGTGTCACGCTCGAACAGCGGCCGGTCGAGCAGCTCCTCGAGGCGGCGGATGTGCTGGCTGACGGTCGACTGCGACAGGCTCACGCGCTCGGACGCGGCGGTGAAACTGCCGGACTGGGCGACGGCGACGAAGCTGCGCAGCAACTCGGGCGGTAAGGGACGCATTGCTAAATCCACTGAATCGGTTTCGACAACTTCATAAATGGCCGCATTTTGCGGCGCTAGTATCGGATCACGCCCTGATGCGGCCCATGGAAGGGGGCACATCGGACGCGTAGCCCGTGTCGCGCCGCCAGCTCCATCGGTCAGTCTAAGCCATCCGGCGTCCGGCCCGAAACCGCATCATCCCATCGACCGCCCGAGAACGCGCTCGCACGACGAGCCGCCGGGTCGCGGCGCCCCGCCGCAGGAGACAGACTGTCCGCGCCCGGGACCGGCGTGCGGGCCTGGCTTCCGCACGCGTCAGGCGCCCGTCACGAAGAGACTGGAGACGACTCATGATCATCTACGGAACCGCGCTGCTGGCGTTCTGCCATCTGGCCGGGCTGTTCCTCGGCGACCTGCTGGGCGCCGCGATCGGCGTGAAGACCAACGTCGGCGGCGTCGGCATCGCGATGCTGCTGCTGATCTGCCTGCGCCTGTGGCTGCACCGGCGCGGCTGGCTGCCGAAGGAGACCGAAGCGGGCGTCGGTTTCTGGGGCGCGATGTACATCCCGGTCGTCGTCGCGATGGCCGCGAACCAGAACGTCGTCGCCGCGCTGAAGGGCGGGCCGGTCGCGCTGCTGGCCGCCGTCGGCGCGGTCGGGATCTGCGCATGCTGCATCGCGGTACTCGTGCGCACCGGGCGCGACGACACGGCCTTCGTGGGCGTGCCGCAATTCGAAGAACAGTGAAGGAGGCCGCCATGTTGCAGATGCTCGAAAAAACCGTCGCCCACAACGGGCTCGTCGCGTCGTTCGCGCTGGTCGGCCTGATCATGTGGGTGTCGTCGATCGCGTCACGCAAGCTCACGTTCGGCCGCGTACACGGCTCCGCGATCGCGATCGTGATCGGCCTCGTGCTCGCCTATGTCGGCGGCGCGTTCACCGGCGGCGAGAAGGGGCTCGCCGACGTGCGGCTGTTCGCCGGTGTCGGCCTGATGGGCGGCGCGATGCTGCGCGATTTCGCGATCGTCGCGACCGCGTTCGAAGTGCAGCCGACCGAGGCGCGCAAGGCCGGCCTCGTCGGCGTCGTGTCGCTGCTGCTCGGCACCGTGCTGCCGTTCATCGTCGGCGCGAGCATCGCGCGCGCGTTCGGCTACACCGATGCGGTCAGCATGACGACGATCGGCGCGGGCGCCGTCACCTACATCGTCGGGCCCGTCACGGGCGCGGCGATCGGCGCGAGCTCCGACGTGATCGCGCTCAGCATCGCGACGGGGCTGGTCAAGGCGATCATCGTGATGGTCGGCACGCCGGTCGCGGCCAACTTCATGGGCCTGAAGACGCCACGCTCCGCGATGATCTTCGGCGGTCTCGCCGGCACCGTGAGCGGCGTGAGCGCGGGTCTCGCCGCGACCGACCGCCGACTGGTGCCGTATGGCGCGCTGGTCGCGACGTTCCATACGGGCGTCGGCTGCCTGCTCGGCCCGTCGCTGCTGTTCTTCACGACGCGCGCGCTGGTCGGCGCATAGCCGCCGCGTGCGATTCGGGCGGGCCGCGCATGTAGCCGGTGTGCGCGGTTTCCGGCGCGCCGAATCCATCGCGGCGCCCTCTGAGTCGCATTCTTCAACATCATCAATCGACGGCGGCGCCAGGCTTAGAATGCCGCTGGACCATCGAAGCGGGAGAACTGTTCATGACGGGATGGAATCACGCGCGGCAGGCGCGCGATGCACGCCTCGCGGCCGGCGCGGCGTACGCGCAGGGCAAGCGGGTCGATGCGCGCGACACCGTCGCGCTGCTCGAAGCGGTGCTGCGGCCCGGCGACCGCGTTTGCCTCGAAGGCGACAACCAGAAACAGGCCGACCTGCTCGCGACGGCGCTCGCCGATGTCGACAGCGCGAAGATCCACGACCTGCACATGGTGCAGTCGGGCGTCGTGCTGCCCGAGCACCTCGACGTGTTCGAGCGCGGCATCGCGAAGCGTCTCGACTTCGCGTATTCGGGCCCGCAGTCGCAGCGGATCGCGAAGCTGCTGTTCGGTGGCAAGATCGCGCTCGGCGCGGTGCACACGTATCTCGAGCTGTTCGCTCGCTACTTCATCGATCTCACGCCGCAGGTCGCGCTGATCGCGGCGGTCAGCGCCGATCGCGACGGCAACCTGTACACCGGCCCGAACACGGAAGACACGCCGACCGTCGTCGAGGCCACCGCGTTCAAGGATGGCATCGTGATCGCGCAGGTCGACCGCATCGTCGACAAGGTGCCGCGCGTCGACATTCCCGGCGACCGCGTGCATTTCGTCGTCGAGGCCGGCCGGCCGTTCTACGTCGAGCCGCTGTTCACGCGCGACCCGGCCGCGATCACCGAAACGCAGATCCTGACTGCGATGCTCGCGATCAAGGGCATCTACGAACCGTACGGGATCAGGCGCTTGAACCACGGGATCGGCTTCAACACGGCCGCGATCGAGCTGCTGCTGCCGACCTACGGCGCGAAGCTCGGGCTCAAGGGCAAGGTCTGCACGCACTGGGCGCTCAATCCGCACCCGACGCTGATTCCCGCGATCGAGTCGGGCTGGGTCGAGCAGATTCACTGCTTCGGTTCCGAAGTGGGGATGGACGACTACATCCGCGCGCGCTCCGACGTGTGGTTCACGGGCCCCGACGGGTCGCTGCGCTCGAACCGGGCGTTCTGCCAGACCGCGGGCCTCTATGCGTGCGACATGTTCATCGGCTCGACGCTGCAGATCGACCTGGCGGGCCATTCGTCGACGGTCACGGCCGAGCGGATCGCCGGCTTCGGCGGCGCGCCGAACATGGGCAGCGACGCGCGCGGCCGGCGTCATCCGAGCGAGCCGTGGCTGAAGGCCGGCGCGCAAGCCGACCCCGACACGCCGGCGGCGCTCAGGCGCGGCCGCAAGCTGGTCGTGCAGATCGGCGAGACGTTCGGCGACAAGAACGTGCCGATGTTCGTCGAGAAGCTCGACGCGCTGAAGCTCGCCGACAAGCTGCAGCTCGACCTCGCGCCGATCATGGTCTACGGCGACGACGTCACGCACATCGTCACCGAGGAAGGGATCGCGAACCTGCTGATGTGCCGCGACAAGGATGAGCGCGAGCACGCGATCCGCGGCGTGGCCGGGTATACCGAGGTCGGCCGCGGCCGCGACCGCAGGATGGTCGAGCGGCTGCGCGAGCGCGGCGTGATTCGGCGTCCGGAGGATCTCGGCATCGATCCGCTCGACGCCGATCGCCGCTGGCTCGCCGCGCGTTCGATCAAGGATCTCGTGCACTGGTCGGGCGGCCTCTATGCGCCGCCGGCCCGGTTCCGCAACTGGTGAGGAAGAGGGCATGGAACAGTTGAACTACCGCTTCACCGCGCGCGAACGCGCGCAGGGCGAACGGGTCACGGCGCTCGTCGGCGTGGTCGCGTCCGGCAATCTGGAGGTGCTCGTCGAGCGCGTGCTGCCGGGCAATGAATGCGAGATCGACATCCGCACCGCGGCGGTCGGTTTCGGCGCGGTGTGGCAGGCCGTCGTGTCGGACTTCGTCGAACGGCGCGCGCCGGGCGGCCTGAAGCTGTCGATCAACGACGGCGGCGCGCGGCCCGACATGGTGTCGCTGCGGCTCGCGCAGGCCGTGCGCGCGATCGAGGGGGACGCATGACGACCGACATGATCCATGACGCGCCCGCGTTCGTCGCGAACGGCGCGAGCTGGTACGAAGCGTCGGCGCGCCAGCGTGTCGACGGGCTGCTCGACGCGGGCAGCTTCACGGAATTTCTCGGGCCGGGCGAACGCGTGACGAGCCCGCACCTGCCGCTGTTCGACCTGCCGCAGCAGTTCGACGACGGGATGGTGGTCGGCCACGGCCGGCTCGACGGCAAGCCGGTGTTCGTCGCCGCGCAGGAAGGCCGCTTCATGGGCGGTGCGTTCGGCGAAGTGCACGGCGCGAAGCTCACCGGGCTGCTGCGGGCGGCGCGCGAACTCGGCACGCCGGTGCTGATCCTGTTCGATACGGGCGGCGTGCGGCTGCAGGAAGCGAACGCGGGCGAGCTCGCGATCGCCGAGATCATGCGGGCGCTCGTCGACGCGCGTGCAGCCGGCGTGCCGGTGATCGGACTGATCGGCGGGCGCTCCGGCTGCTACGGCGGCGGCGGGCTACTCGCCGCGTGCTGCTCAGCGCTCGCGGTGTCCGAGCAGGGGCGCATCAGCGTGTCGGGCCCCGAGGTGATCGAGACCAATCGCGGTGTCGAGGAGTTCGACGCGAAGGATCGCGCGCTGATCTGGCGCACGATGGGCGGCAAGCATCGGCGGCTGATCGGTGGCGCGGATCGTTACGTGGCCGACACGCCCGACGCGTTTCGCGCGGCCGCGCTCGCGCTGCTCGAGCGTGCGCCGACATTCGACGTGGCGATGCTGCGCGCGGAGCAGGCGCGTCTCGAAGCCCGCGTCGAACGGTTCGGTGGCTGCAAGGACGCTCTGGACGTGTGGCGCGCGCTCGGCGCGGACACGCCGGAAGCGATCCCCGGCATGCCCGACGACGAATTCGCGAAGCTCGCCGACCAACTGCAGGAGCAGAAATGAAACGACTCCCACGCTCACTTCGTTCGCTGTCGACCGGAGTTGGCGCTTCAGCGCTTACTCCGGTCCCATGCATGGCTCCCCCCGAGGGGGCGTCTGCCTCTCTTGGGCGGCCCGGCGGGAGGCAGCATGACGCTCGATGAAGTCCTGACCTCGCTGTTTCCCCAAGGCCATTCGATTACGCGCAGCGGCGGCCTGCTGACGGGCCACGCGCAGCTGGCCAGCACGCGCGTCGACGTGATCGGCGTGGCCGAGCGCTTGCCGTTCGGCATCGACGAAGCGCTGACGCTCGCGTCGCACGTGCTCGACACGATCGAGCGCGGCGGCGACACGCCGATTCTCGTGCTCGTCGACAGCGACAGCCAGCGGATGAGCAAGCGCGACGAACTGCTCGGCCTGAACGAAGGGCTGTCGCATCTCGCGAAATGCCTGATGCAGGCGGAGCTCGCCGGGCACCGGACGATCGGCGTGCTGTACGGCCATACGGCCGCGGGTGCGTTCATCGCGACCGCGCTCGCGACGCGTACGCTGCTCGCGGTGCCGGGCGCCGAGCCGGAGGTGATGGACCTGCCGTCGATGTCGCGCGTGACGAAGCTGCCGATCGACGTGCTGAAGGAGATGGCGCGCTCGACGCCGGTGTTCGCGCCGGGGCTCGACAATCTCGTGAAGATGGGCGCCGTCGACGCCGTGCTCGATCCGGCCCGCGCGCTCGACGCGCAGGTCGGCGAATGGCTCGGCAGGCCGGCCGAACGCGGCGACGGTCGTGCGGCGCGCGGCCGGCCGGTCGCGGCCGACGTCGCGCGACGCGTCGAGGCACTCGCGCGTGCCGCACGCTGACACACCGCTGCGCCGCCACACGCTCGTCACGCTGACGGCGGCCGGGTGGCGCTCGGCATGCGCGCGCGATCCCGCGCTGGCCGCCGATCCGCTCGTGCAGGCGTGGGCCGCGCACGGCCGGCCGCTGATCGTGCGCCGCGCGTCGCCCGACGAGGCCGACGCGGGTCGCATTCCGCTCGGCTTGCCGCTGCCGCCTGCCGCGGGCAAGCGGCGCATCGCGCTGAACGTCGCCGCCGACGCGGTGGCGGCGGTCGGCCCGCTGCCTGCGCTGGCCGACGTGCTCGCTGCCGCGCCCGACGCATGGCACGCGACGTTGCGCGAGCTGGACGCGCTCGGCGCGCGCTGCGGCGTGCCGGGCCGCGTGTTCGGCAGCCTCGCGTGGCAGGCGCTGACGGGCGAGCGCTACGTGAGCGCGTCCTCCGATCTCGACATCGTGTTTCCGCTGCCGGCCGCCGCCTCGCTCGCCGCGTTGCTCGACGGCCTGGCGGCGCTCGATGCGCGCGCGCCGATGCGCATCGACGGCGAACTGCTGCGCGACGACGGCGCCGGCGTGAACTGGCGCGAACTGCATGCGCGGCTGCCTGAAGTCGCGGTCAAGACGGCGACCGCCGTCGAATTGATGCCTGCCGACGCATTCACGGGAGGCGCGCGATGAGTGCAGGAGCCGCCCGCCGCGTAACGGCGCCGTCCGACGCCGAGCGCATCGCCGCACTGGCCGAGCGCAGCCTCGTGCTCGAAATCGACACGTATCCGAAACCGGGGCTCGTCAGTCACGTCGACACCGGCAGCCATGCGGACATGGATGCCGCAACCTTCGCTCGCAGCGCGGCCGTGCTGCGGCCGTACTTCGCGGAGCTCGCCGAAGCCGGCGCGCGCGACGCGGACATGGCCGTGCTGCGCAAGATCGGGCTGCGCGCGGAGCACGCGATGCTCGCCGCGACCGGCGGCGTCAACACGCATCGCGGCGCGATCTTCGGGCTCGGGCTGCTGTGCGCGGCTGCCGGCCGCCGCACCGTGCCCGGCACGGCGGCCCGCGCGATGACGCTCGGCGCGTTCGTTGCGCAGCGCTGGGGCACCGAGATCCTCGGCGGCCCGCGGCTGCCCGACAGTCATGGCGAGCGCGCGAGCCGTCGTTACGGCGTCGGCGGCGCGCGTCGCGAAGCGGCCGACGGGTTCGCGACCGTGTACGGCGTCGGGTTGCCGGCCCTGCGTCGCGCGCGGCGCAGTGTCCCGGGCGATCCGGAAACCGCGCGTGTCGACGCGTGCTTCGCGCTGATCGCCGCGCTCGACGATACGAATCTGCTGCACCGGGGCGGGCAGGCCGGCCTCGACTTCGCGCGGGCCACGGCACGCGCGTTCGTCGCCCGCGGCGGCATACGCGCCCGCGACTGGCGCTTGCGCGCGGCGGCAGCACACCGCGCGTTCGTTGCCCGCCGGCTGAGCCCGGGCGGCGCGGCCGACCTGCTGGCGATGAGCGTGTTCGTCGATGCGCTCGAAGCGGACGAGGTGGGGCGATGACGCTGGCGATCCTGTGTTCGGGGCAAGGCGCGCAGCGCGCGGACATGTTCGAGCTGACCGGCGCGGTGCCGCAGGCCGATGCGCTGTTCGCGCACGCCGGCCGGCTCCTCGGCGACGATCCGCGCAACTGGGTGCGGCACGCCGAACCGGACGCACTGCACGAGAACCGCGCAGCGCAGCTTCTCTGCACGCTGCAGGCGCTCGCGGCGGCCGCGTTGCTCGATACGGTGTGGCCGCGGCGTCGCTGTGTCGCGGGATACAGCGTCGGCGAAGTCGCGTCGTGGAGCGTCGCGGGGATGATCGATCCGCACGACGCGCTGGATCTCGCCGATGCACGGGCGCGCGCCATGGACGCCGCGAGCGGCGGCGATGAACGGATGGCGTTCGTGCGCGGGCTGACCCGCGCGCAACTCGCGCGGCTATGCGACGGACGCGATGCCGCGATCGCGATCGCCAATCCCGGCGACGCGTTCGTGGTGGCCGGGCGGCAGGCCGACGTCGCCGCGGTGGCCGACGACGCCGCACGCGACGGCGCGCTGCGCGTGGCGCCCGTGTGCGTGCGGATCGCGTCGCACACGCGACGGCTCGCGTCGGCGGTCCCTGCGTTTCGCGCGTCGCTGGCCGCCGTGAACGTGCGCCGGCCGCCGCCCGGCACGCGCCTGTTTTCGGGGATCGACGGCGCGTCGGTGCTCGATGTCGGCGCGGGGCTCGACAAGCTCGCGCGGCAGATCGCGGAGCCGGTCGAGTGGGCGGCTTGCCTCGCCGCGTGCGTCGAGGCCGGCGCGACCGCGTTTCTCGAACTCGGCCCCGGTCGCGCACTGGCCGAGATGGCGGGCGGCGCGTATCCGGCGCTGCCGGCGCGCAGCGTCGCGGAATTCCGTTCCGTCGACGGTATCGCGAGCTGGCTCGCGCGCGTCGCGGCCGGCTGACCGGCGGCGCGCAGGCACCCCGCAAGCACCACGCAGGCACCACGCAGGCACCGCGCGGCCACCGCGCGGCCACCACGCAGCCACCACGCAGCCACCACGCAGCCATCGCGCAGGCACCCCGCAGGCACCACGCAGCTACCACGCAGCCACCGGGCAGCCACCGGGCAGCCACACGCAGGGCGCCCCGCAAGGCGTCCACAAGGCGTCCCACAAGCGCCCCGACAACGCGGCAAATCGCCCTCGTAAACCGCTCGGTTCGATAACCATTCCGCCGCGGGTGTTGCGCCGGCGCAGCACCGTTTCAGCAGGTGCTTGCCACGCGAATTGGCGTCGCTACAATGGCGCCCGCCATGAGACCAGCCGCCTTCCTCCTCGCCGCGCTCGGCTGCGCGGCGAGCGCCCACGCCAGCCCGATTCCGTCCGACGCCGCGTCGGTCGGCACGTACTTTTCGTATGACAATGCGGCGGCCGACGCGACCGTCGACCTGATCGGCCAAGCGCAGCGCCGCGTGCTGCTGGCAGGCTACGCGTACGTGCCGCCCGCGGTCGCCGCCGCGCTGCGTGCGGCGCGCTCGCGCGGGATCGAAGTGCGGGTCGTGCTGGTGCGTTCGTCGCGTGCCGGCAAGTACAGCGGCGCCGGCTATCTGAAGTCGGCCGGCATCGATGTCGCGATCGACTCGCGACAGGGCGATCCGGCACCGCGCTTCGTGATCGTCGACGACAGCGTCGCGCTGACGACGCTGTCCGACGACGCCGCCGCGCGCGCGGAAACGGTGAACGTGTTCCAGCGCGCGCCGGAACTTGCGCAGTCGTACGCGCAGTCGTTCTGGCGGCTGTATCGGCAGGCCGGCGGCCTCTGACCGGCGAGCCCGCCAGGGCGAACGCCACCATCCCTTTCCGCGCGGCAAGCCCCGGCCGCAATCCGCACGCATTCCACGCCGGTGTGACCCCGCTTGCATCGGCGCGTCCGATGAACCATGCTCGTTGGACAGGCGCCGGCGCGGGTATCGCGCATACGGCGCCACGCAGGGAGCCGATCGTGACCGAGTGTTTTGCCGATCGCGCCGACGCGGGTCGCCGGCTTGCGGACGCGCTGCACGACTATGCGGGGCGTCGCGACGTCGTCGTGCTCGCGCTGCCGCGCGGCGGCGTGCCGGTGGCATACCAGGTCGCGCTGGCGCTGCGCGCGCCGCTCGACGTGCTGGTCGTGCGCAAGCTCGGCATGCCGTCCGATCCCGAATTCGCGATCGGCGCGATCGCGACCGGCGGGGTGATCCACCTGCAACACGCGGCGATTCGCGCGATGGGCGTGCCCGATGGCCAGCTGGCCGACGTGATCGCGCGCGAAACCGTCGAACTGGAGCGCCGCGACGCGCTGTATCGCGGCGGCCGGGCGCCGCTGCCGGTCGACGGCCGCATCGCGATCGTCGTCGACGACGGCGTCGCGACCGGCGCATCGATGCGCGTCGCGCTGCAGGCGCTGCGCGAGCGCCATCCCGCGCGCATCGTGGCCGCCGCACCGGTCGCGCCAGCGGGCGCGCGGCACGTGTTCGACGGTCTGGCCGACGCGTTCGTGACGGTGTCGCAGCCGTACCTGTTCTTCGGGATCAGCCAGTTCTACGCGCGTTTCGACCAGACCGGGGACGACGAGGTGCGTGCGCTGCTCGAGGCGTCCCGCGCGCAGGACGACGACATCACGTCCGCCTGACCCGGCGCCGGCGCGCTGCCGGGCGAGCGGCTTCGGCTTGCGCGAACACGCGCTGCAGCGCCGGATGGACGTCGCCGCGCCAGCGGTCGCCCGTGAACAGCCCGTAGTGATCGCAATCGTCGATATCGACACGATGGCGCTCGCCGGCCGCGAGGCCGCCGCACATGTCGAGTGCCGCATGCGTCTGGCCGGCGCCGGTGACGGCGTCGCAACGGCCTTCCACCGTCAGCAGCAAAACGCCGCGCAGCGCGGCCGGCTCGACGCGCCGGCCGCCGACGTCCCACGTGCCGTTCGGCAAACACATTCGCTGGAACACGACATCGACGGTATCGAGGAAGTATTCGGCCGGCATGTCGAGCAGCGCCGTGTATTCGCGCAGCGCGCGCCGCGCGTCCGCCAGCGCCGTCAGGTCGAAGCGCGACGCGGCGCGCGCGTACTCCTCGATCAGCGTCAGCAAGCGTTGCGGATACAGCAGCGCGATTTCGCCTTGCTGGAGATAGGTCGGGAACACATGCCGGCCGCGGCCGGGGAAGCAGGGCGGCACGATATCGATCAGATGGCGGCGGCACCACGTGAGCGAACGCGACGCGGCGGTCGTGCCGAGCGAGCTCGGGTTGATGCGCGCGTCGAGCGGCCCGCCGATCAGCGTGACGCTCGCGGGTGGCGCGAGGCCGCGCGCGGCGCGCAGCGCGAGCGCGCCGAGCGCGGGCACGGTGGCCTGGCACACGGCGACGACGTGCAGCGGCCGGGCGTCGCGTGCGAGCGCGTCGACGAAGCCGTCGAGCGTCGCCACGTATTCGTCGAGCCCGAAGCGGCCCGCCGCAAGCGGCACGTCGCGCGCATTCACCCAGTCGGTCACGCACACGTCGCCGTCCGCGAGCAGCGCCTCGACGGTCTCCCGCATCACCACGGCCGCGTGACCGGCGAGCGGCGCGCACAGCAGCATCGTGCGTCGGGTGTCGTCGCGCGCGAAGCGCCTCAACTGGCAGAACGGCGTGTGCGCGACGATCCGCTCGGCGACGGCCGGCCGCCGGATCTCGAAGCGCGGCGGCTCCACGGCCGGCCCGAGCAGCGGCTCGAACAGGTCGTCATAACACGACGACGCGGCGTGCGGCAGCGTCTCGGCGGGCCACACGTCGAACGCGTGACGCGTCGCTTCGCGCCACGCGCGCATCCATTCCCGCTGCTGCTCGACGACGGCGTACCACATGGCAAACCTGGCGCGGAAGGGGCGTGAATCTGCATTATGGTCACTCCGGCCGCACAGCGGGTGTCGAAAAAATCGTCACCGGGTGACGTGGATCAAGCATGCAGCGGGCATGCGTCGCGCTAGGCGGCGACGCACGGCGCTGCTACAGTCGTCGCTCCCATTCCCCTCAAGCGGAGCGTTGCAATGAAGCTGATCGGCATGCTGGATTCCCCGTTCGTGCGCCGTGTCGCCATATCGGCGAGGCTGCTCGACCTGCCGTTCGAACACGAGTCGGTGTCGGTGTTCCGCCACTTCGACCGGTTCCGGACGTTCAGCCCGGTCGTGAAGGCACCGACGCTCGTGACCGACGACGGCACGACGCTGATCGATTCGTCGCTGATCGTCGACTACCTCGACCATCGCGTCGCGCCGGAGCGGCGCCTGCTGCCCGATGCCGCCGACGCGCGGCTGCGCGCGCTCGTGCCGGTCGGTTTCGCGCTGGCGGCGGCCGAGAAGACGGTGCAGGTCGTGTACGAGCAGGCGCTGCGGCCGGCCGACAAGCAGCACGCACCGTGGCTCGAGCGGGTGCTGAGCCAGCTCGAGGCCGCATACGGCGAACTCGAGCCGCTGGTCGCGGCCGCGAACGGCTGGCTCGGCGGCGCGCGCCTGCTGCAGTCCGACGTGACCGTCGCCGTCGCATGGCGTTTCACGCAGTTCATGACCGCCGATTACCCGGCGCTCGCGCGGATCGATCCGGCCCGTTATCCGGCGCTGGCCACGCATTCGGCGCGCGCGGAATTGCTGCCGGCGTTCGTCGAGACGCCGCTCGACTGAAGCCGGCGTCGCTCGCGGCGGCGCGGGGATCGACGGGGCGGGGGCGCGACCGGCGTGCGTCGGGCCGCATCGGGACCCGTGCCGGCGTCCGGCGCGGCTCGCCCCGGGCGTCGTCGACTGCCAGGCCGCCCGTTTTTCCCCGGCCGTTCGGCGCAGCGGACGCAAAAACCACGGCGCGTGCGTCTGTTTTACGGTCCCCCGGTCACCCCTCTGCACCCGCTCGGCCGCGCCGGCAAAGGCCCGGCCGATTGTTCTCGGCCGCTGACAAGTGACTTCGCATTCGTGCCATTTATCCGGATGCACCCGGTCCCTAGAATCCACTCCATCGAATACGCATTGCCTGATGGAGCCGAAGATGAGAGCCCTGATCGAATCGAGCCTGTACCACCCGTCCGTCGTGTTGCCGCTTGCCGCGCTGACGCAGCTGATGGTCGAGCGCGATTTCAATCTCGGCCAGGTCGGCATGATTGTCGCCGCGCGCGGCGCACAGGCTGCCATGTCGCGTTCGCGCGCACTGATCTTCTCCCTCAACGGCGAAGCGCACGCATGAACGTCCGTGCACCGGACAGACGAAAAAAAAGCCCGGCCGGCGCAAGCGCCGGTCGGGCCGATCGGATTCGATCGAGCCCCGGCTTCGGCCGGGGCTTTTTCATTTATGACGCTCAGGCGCGGGCGGCCGACACGACGCCATAGATCTCCGTGTCCTCTTCCTCGCGCAGCTGGCGCACCAGCTGGTGGGCTTCACGATGCGACGCGACGGCCGGCGGCGAGCCCTTGAGCGGCTGGCGCGCGGTTTCGGCGAGCGCGACGACCGACACGATGCCGATCACGGCGGCGCCCATCATGTAGTACGCGGGCATCATCAGGTTGTGGGTTACGTCGACGAGCCACGCGGTGACGAGCGGCGTCGTGCCGCCGAACAGCGACACCGACACGTTGAAGCCGATCGCGAGCGCGCCGTAGCGAATCTCGGTCGGGAACAGCGCCGGCAGTGCCGACGGCATCACGCCGGTGAAGCACGACAGCAGCACGCCGAGGATCAGCAGACCGCTGAACACCGACGCGGTGGTGCCCGCATGAATCAGCATCATCGACGGGATCGACAGCACCAGCAGGCCCACGCAGCCGGCCAGCATCACGGGCTTGCGGCCGATCTTGTCCGACAGGCGGCCGGCGGCGAGCGTCAGCGGCATCATCAGCACCATCACGATCAGCACCAGCACGAGGCTGTGCGATTCGTCGAAGTGCAGCGTCGACGACATGAAGCTCGGCAGGTACGACAGCACCATGTAGTCGGTCACGTTGAAGATCAGCACGAGGCCGACGCAGAGCAGCAGCGCGCGCCAGTTGCGCAGCAGCGTTTCGCGAAAGCGTGTCTTCGGCACGGCCTTGTCCTGCGCTTCGCGCTCTTCGGCCTGGCGCTTGAACGCCGGCGTTTCCTCGAGCTTCATCCGGATGTACAGGCCGATCAGGCCGAGCGGGCCCGCGATCAGGAACGGCACGCGCCAGCCCCACGACAGCAGCGCTTCGTGCGACAGCGATGCGGTGAGCAGCGCGACCACGCCAGCCCCCATCACATAGCCGATCAGCGTGCCGAACTCGAGGAAGCTGCCCATGAAGCCGCGGCGCTTGTCGGTCGAGAACTCGGCGATGAAGGTGGCGGCGCCGCCGTATTCGCCGCCGGTCGAGAAGCCCTGCACGAGGCGGGCGACGAGCAGCAGTACGGGCGCCATGATGCCGATCGACCCGTAGCTGGGGATCAGGCCGATCGCGAAGGTGCCGACGGCCATCATGATCATCGTCGCGGCGAGCACGCGCTGGCGGCCGATGCGATCGCCGAGCGGGCCGAACACCATGCCGCCGAGCGGACGCACGAGGAACGCGGCCGCGAACGTGCCGAAGGTCGCGAGCAGCTGCGCGGACGGGCTGCTCGACGGGAAGAACACCTTGCCGAGCGTGACGGCGATGTAGCTGTAGACGCCGAAGTCGAACCATTCCATCGCATTGCCGATGGCCATCGCGCTGACGGCGCGCTTGAGCAGGCTCTGGTCGACGACGGTAATGTCGTCCGCGGCGAGCGGGGCCTCGGACGAAGCGGAGGAAGAAGCAGCGGTCGGGCTGACGTGTGTTGCGGTCAAGGTCATGCACTCCTTTGACTGCGCCGGAACGGGCGAGCCGTCCGACACGGTTTGCCGGCGAGCGCGATGTCGAGTGCTGCGCGTCGGGGCAAGCCTTTAAGCGCTTACTGCACAGGGGGCAGCAAGAGGCCGTAAGGGATTGCTTCGACGCGGGCCCGGTGGGCCGTCGCGACGGTGCGCTCATGAAGAATGGGCCGCGTGATGCGAGCGGCGGATGCCGGTGCGGACGGGGTCCGGTGTTCCGGCAACTGCCCCGGAGGGGCAACGAAACGAGAAAAGCGGGCCTGTCGGGCGGGCTTTCCTGTGGATGCAATTCCGGTCGAAGCACCGGCCCGCAACGTGCGGACGGACTTCTCTCGAAATCGAATAGACAGAGATTGAATGTTGAAACAGGCGACATGATAGCACGATGACAGACGATCGTGCAAATTGCCCGGAATCGCCCGTGGGGCGGGGCTTCTGGCGCGCTCGGCTCCGGTATGATCGGCGGCGCGCGGCGGGGTCGCGCGGCCCGCCGGGCGACGGGAGAATTCACGAGGAACCGGATGACCGAATTGATGAAGATCGCGGCGCTGTTCGCCGTTACCGCGCTGGCCGAAATCGTCGGCTGCTACCTGCCGTGGCTCGTGCTGAAGGGCGGGCGGCCCGTATGGCTGCTGGTGCCGGCCGCGCTGTCGCTCGCGCTGTTCGCGTGGCTGCTGACGCTGCACCCGAGCGCCGCGGGGCGCACGTACGCGGCGTACGGCGGCGTGTATATCGCGGTGGCGCTGATCTGGCTGCGGGTGGTCGACGGCGTCGCGCTGACGCGCTGGGATGCGGCGGGCGCGATGCTCGCGCTCGGCGGGATGGCCGTCATCGCGCTGCAGCCGCGCGCGTAAGCGCGGCTGCAGGCGGGACTTTCGAGACTTTCGAGCGCGCAGGACGCCGCGTCAAGCGGCTTCAGCGGTGTCCACCTCGTCGGACTGGCGCCACACGCACGTACCCTTGACCGACTTGTCGAGCTCGTCGAGCTGGGTCTGGTGGGCGGCGAGCTCGTCGTCGCTTGCCGCGAGAACCGGCAGGGCGAGCGACGCGAGCGACACGCGCTGGCCGTTCGCCGCGCTGCCGTCGGCGCCTGCGTCGTCGAGCATGTCGATCACGAGGCTGTCCTGGCCGCGCGTCATCGCGAGATAGACCTCGGCGAGCAGCTCCGAGTCGAGCAGTGCGCCGTGCAGCGTACGGTGCGCGTTGCTGATGCCGAACCGGTCGCACAGCGCGTCGAGCGAATTGCGCTTGCCGGGGAACATCTGCTTGGCCTGCACGAGCGTGTCGATCACGCCGCCGCAATGCTCGGTGAACGGCGGCAGGTCGAGCCGCGCGAATTCGGCGTCGAGGAACCCGAGGTCGAATGGCGCGTTGTGAATGATCAGCTCGGCGCCTTTCACGAAGTCGCGAATCTGGTCGACGACTTCCGCGAACTTCGGCTTGTCGCGCAGGAACTCGGTGGTGAGGCCGTGCACGGCCAGTGCGCCCGGATCGCTGTCGCGCTCGGGGTTCACGTAGATGTGCAGGTTGTTGCCGGTGAGCCGCCGGTTCAGCAGCTCGACGCAGCCGATTTCGATCAGGCGGTCGCCCGTGCGGGGGTTCAGGCCGGTGGTTTCGGTATCGAGAATGATCTGGCGCATGTCGGATAAATCGGGAAAGACAGTAGGGCGGCCTGGGTTCAGGCCACGAGCGATTCGACGCCGCGATTCGCGAGCGCGTCCGCACGTTCGTTTTCGGGATGGCCGGCGTGGCCCTTCACCCAGCGCCACTCGATCTCGTGTTGCGCGACGAGCGCGTCGAGCCGCTTCCACAGGTCGGCGTTCTTCACCGGGGTCTTCGCCGCGGTGACCCAGCCTTTTTTCTTCCAGCCGTGGATCCACTCGCTGATGCCTTTCTGCACGTACTGCGAGTCGGTATGGACGATCACGCGGCACGGCCGTTTGAGCACTTCGAGCGCGCCGATCACGCCCATCAGCTCCATGCGGTTATTGGTCGTGTTGGGCTCGCCGCCGAACAGCTCTTTTTCGCGGTCGCCATAGCGTAGCAGTGCGCCCCAGCCGCCGGGGCCGGGGTTGCCCTTGCAGGCGCCGTCGGTATAAATGTCTATGGTGTCGGTGGTCATGAGTGTTCTTGATGGGTGGTCGGGGTGGCCGCGGGCGTCAGGCCCGGCGCGAGCACGGGCTTCTTCATCTTGATCTGGCCGACGAGGCGCATGCCGCGCACGCGCTTGACGGCCGTGACCATGTAGACGGCGCCGAAGATTGGCCACCAGCGGTCGCCGGCGGCTTCCATGAAGCCGTAGCGGGCAAGCCATTTGTCGGTGACGAGCGGCGGCCGGTAGCAGCCGAAACGGCCGCGCTCGAGATCGAAGCCGAGCAGCTTGATCCAGTCCTTGAGCCGGATGAACGCGATCTGGTCGCGCGCGGCCGGCACGAACGGGCGGTTCGCCATGCGCCCGAACGATTGCCGCATGCCCCACAGGCTCAGCGAATTGAAGCCGGTGATCACGAGCTGGCCTTCCGGCATCAGCACGCGTTCGGCCTCGCGCAGCAGGCGGTGAGGGTCCGACGTGAATTCGAGCGTGTGCGGCATCACGATCAGGTCGACGCTCTGCGACTCGAACGGCAGGTCTAGGAGGTCGCACCACGTCGTGCTGCGATCGGCCGGCGCGTGTTCGGGCCCGCGCGCCTCGCGCGCCCATGGATACTGGTAGGGCGCGCTCGCGCCGCTCGCCGGATCGAGCACGAGGCCGCGATACGGCATGCGGTTCTCGCGCAGCGCGTCGAGCTGCGGCAGGCCGAGCTGGAGCGCGTGAAACCCGAACACGTCGGACACGATCCGGTCGAGCTGCGCCTGCTCCCAGCCCAGCACGTAGCGGCCGGGCGGCGAGTCGGTCCAGGCGGGCCAGTCTATAATTTGTGGATCGGACATAACGTTGATTGCGCGCCCATGAACGAGCTGGAATACGTGCCGGTGCCGGCATTCGAAGACAACTACATCTGGCTCGTGTCGGACGGCCGCGATGCGATCGCCGTCGATCCGGGTGAAGCCGCGCCGGTACGCCGTGTTCTTGCGGAACGCGGCTGGCGGTTGACCGCTATTTTACTCACGCACCACCACGCCGACCATGTCGGTGGTGTCGCCGCCCTGCGCGATAGCCAACCGGACGATGTGCCGCTCGTGGTTTACGGCCCGGCAGCCGAGGCGATCGGCGTGGTCACGCGGCCGCTCACGGGCGGCGATCGCGTGACGCTCGACGCACCGGCGCTCGCGTTCGACGTGCTCGACGTGCCCGGTCACACGCGCGGCCACATCGCGTATTTTCAGGCGGCCGGCGTAGGCGCGGCCACGCCGCACGTGTTCTGCGGCGACACGCTGTTCTCGTGCGGCTGCGGCCGCCTGTTCGAAGGCACGCCCGCGCAGATGCTCGCATCGCTCGACGCGCTCGCCGCGCTGCCCGGCGACACGCGCGTGCATTGCGCACACGAATACACACTGTCGAACATCCGCTTCGCGCTCGCGTGCGAACCGGGCAATGCGGCGCTCGCCGCGTGGCGCGACGACGCGCAGGCGCTGCGCGCGCGCGGCGTGCCGACGCTCCCCACCACCATCGCGCACGAACGTGCCGTGAACCCGTTCATGCGCGCGGACAGCGCGGCGATCCATGCGACGCTCGAGGCCGAGCTGCACGAAACGGTGCCGGATCGTCTGGCGGCATTCACGCTGATGCGCGAGTGGAAAAATCGTTTCCGATGACGCATTCCGGAGGACTCCAAACCTCAGGTGGCGCCTGTAAAAATTGCTCCAAATGTAGGATTTCGCTGAGTTTTCGGTGTTTTTATTGACGTGAAGCACGCACTTCCGTAGTATCGCCTGCAATTTCCAGCCGTCGGAAGCCGAGATTTTCATGCGACTTATATTGAGTGCGATGGTGGTCCTGCTACTCGCCGCTTGTGCGAGCCAGGCTCCTGTCGCCAACAACGCCGCCGATTCGCAGGCGACGTCCAACTACCTCCGTAAATCAGCCACCGCCAAAGAAACTGTCGACGTCGACAAGCAATCCGTCGGCGACCTGACCAGTGCGGACTCCGATCTCTGGGGCCGCATCCGTCGCGGCTTCCAGATGCCCGACCTGCAGAGCGACCTCGTCGACATGCAGACCACGTGGTACACGCAGCGTCCCGATTACGTGCAGCGCATGACCGAGCGCTCGCAGAAGTACCTGTATCACATCGTCGAGGAACTCGAGGCGCGCCACATGCCGACCGAGCTCGCGCTGCTGCCGTTCATCGAATCCGCGTACAACCCGCAGGCGCTGTCGGTCGCGAAGGCGGCCGGCATGTGGCAGTTCATGCCGGGCACGGGCCGCACGTACAACCTGAAGCGCAACATGTGGCAGGACGAGCGTCGCGACGTGCTCGCGTCGACGAGCGCCGCGCTCGACTACCTGTCGCGCCTGCATGACATGTTCGGCGACTGGTATCTGGCGCTGGCCGCGTACAACTGGGGCGAGGGCAACGTGCAGCGCGCGATCGCGCGCAACCAGGCGGCCGGCCTGCCGACCGACTACCAGAGCCTGCGGATGCCGAACGAGACGCGCAACTACGTGCCGAAGCTGCAGGCGGTGAAGAACATCATCGCGAGTCCGCAGCAGTATGGCCTCGCGCTGCCGGACATTCCGAATCACCCGTATTTCGTGACGGTCACGACGTCGCGCGACATTGACGTGGCGGTGGCCGCGAAGCTCGCGAACCTGTCGCTCGACGAATTCCGCTCGCTGAACCCGTCGTTCGCGAAGCCGGTGATCCTGGGTGCGACCGAGCCGCAGATCCTGCTGCCGTTCGACAATGCAGCGGCGTTCGAGAAGAACCTGAAGGCGCACAACGGCCAGCTGTCGTCGTGGACCACCTACACGGTCAGCGAGCGCGCGCGTCCGGCTGCGATCGCCGAGAAGATCGGTGTCGACGCCGATACGCTGATGTCGATCAACAAGATTCCGGCCGGCATGCGCCTGAAACCGGGTTCGACGATCGTCGTGCCGCGTGGCGATGACGACGACGAGGACATCAGCGCGGACGTCGCCGAAAATGGCGTGCTCGCGATGGAGCCCGACGTGCCCGACACGCGCAAGATGCTGATCCGCGTGCGCCGCAAGCAGTCGATGGCCGCACTCGCCGGCCGCTACGGCGTCTCGGTCGGCCAGCTGAAGGCATGGAACCGAACGCACCGCGATATGGTGATGCCGGGCCAGGCGCTCGTGCTGCACGTGCCGGTCGGCCGTGCGGTGCCGGCCGAGCCGGGTCCGGAGCGGATCGCGACGTCGGCGGCCGGTGCGCATATCGAGCGTGCGAGCCTGTCCGTCGGCGGCAAGTCGCGTGGCGCGAAGCACGCCGCCGCGAAGCCGGCAGCCCGCGCGGCGAAGGCGGCCCCCGCGAAGGCGGCGCCGGCCAAGGTTGCTGCGAGCAAGAGCAAGAAGAAGTAACGCGGTCGCGGTCGCAACGCGGCGGTCCATCCGGGCCGCGCGATTGCGTTATCATCCGACGAAACGCGAGGCAACGCCGTCACCGAGGTGACGGCGTTTTCATTTGTGCGCGGCGGCGCGGCCGCTGTCGCGCGGGACGTGGAATAACAAGGAGAGGCGATGTCATCGGTGCAGGCGAGGGTGCTCGCCCTGTTTGCGATCGGGTATTTCGTGTCGTATGTGTTCCGCGGCGTCAATCTCGGCTTCGCGCCGTTCGTCACGCACGAGCTCGGGCTGTCGGCCGCCGATCTCGGGCTGCTCACCAGCCTCTATTTCCTCGGCTTCGCCGGCGCGCAGATTCCGGCCGGCGTGCTGCTCGACCATTTCGGCCCGCGCCGCGTGACGGCCGGGATGCTGCTGTTCGCGGCGGCCGGCGCCGCGGTGTTCGGCGTCGCGCACGACCTCGGCACGATGATGATCGGCCGGCTCCTGATCGGCGTCGGCGTCTCGGTGTGCCTCGGTGCGGCATTCAAGGCGCTCGCGCAGCATTTTCCCGTGGCCCGGTTGCCGCTCCTCAACGGTCTCGTGATGGCCGTCGGCGGCCTCGGCGGCGTCGCGGTCGGCTCGCCGCTGACCTGGCTGCTCGGGCTCGCGAGCTGGCGCGCGATCTGCGGCGGCCTCGCGGTGCTGACGATCGTCGTCGCTGCCGCGATCGGCTTCGGCGCGCCGGAAGCCGAACAGCCACGCCACCAGGGCGGGCTCGTCAGCCAGTTCAAGGGCACCTGGCACATCCTGAGCAGTCGCGCGTTCTGGAAGATCTCGTCGTTCTCGGTCGTCACGCAGGGCGTGTTCTATGCGATGCAGTCGCTGTGGGTCGGGCCGTACCTGCGCGATGTCGCGGGGTTCGATGCGCAGCGCGCGGCGCAACTCGTGTCGGTGCTCGGCTTCGCGATGATGGCCGGCTGCGTCGGCTTCGGCGCGGCGGCGCGCGTGCTCGAGCGGCGCGGGGTGTCCGTCCAGGCATTTTGCGGCGTCGGCATGGCGCTGTTCGTCGCGACGCAAGCCGCGATCGTCGCGCGCGTCCCGCTGCCGCCGGCCGTATTATGGGCGGCGTACGGGATGTTCGGCGGCGTCGGGATCCTGACCTATGCGGTGCTGGCCCGTCATTTCCCGGCCCATCTGATCGGCCGCGCGAACACGACGCTCACCCTCGTGATCTTCGTGCTGATCTTTGCGTTCCAGATCGGTATCGGCGGGGTGCTGTCGCACTGGCCGGCGATCGACGGCCATTACCCGGCCGCCGCACACTTCACCGCGTGGAGCGCGTTGCTCGCGCTGCAGCTCGCGAGCGCGGTCTGGTACGCGTGGCCTGCGCGCGGCACTGGCAAGCAGGGTGATCCGGCGGTACGCTGACGGGTAGGGCGGCCCGCGCAAACGGGGCCGCAGCAGCGCGCGCGGCACGCGGTCGCGGCACTGTCAGACGCGCCGCATGCATGATCGGACGGCCATATCGATTGAAGATAGGGCCATTTTCGGGCTATAATTTGAAAGTTTGTGCTGATCAACCTCGCACCCTAGCGCCTACCTCACTCATCCCGTTCATCCGCCGCACGCCGCCTGTCGGGCGATGCCGCGAAGCCTCGTGCGCCACGCGCCGGGTTCGCGTCTCGACAACGCAGGTCGCGTCCAGCTAGCGACTCCGCGCGCCTACGCAGCGCGGCGCTCGCGCGGCAGGGTAAACAGGTCGGCAGCAGGGTGTTCCCCAAGGAGCCTCCCGTGTTGCCGTCTTTTTCTCCCGCCTTGCTTGCACTCGCCGACGGCACGGTCTTTCGTGGTTATTCGATCGGGGCCGAAGGCCATACGATCGGTGAAGTCGTGTTCAACACCGCGATTACCGGCTATCAGGAAATCCTGACCGATCCGAGCTACGCGCGTCAGATCGTCACGCTCACTTACCCGCATATCGGCAACGTCGGCATCAACGCCGAAGACGTCGAAGCCACGAAAGTCCATGCCGCCGGCCTGATCATCCGTGATCTGCCCACGCTCGCATCGAACTTCCGCATGGACCGCACGCTCGGCGACTACCTGCGCGACGAAGGCGTCGTCGCGATCGCCGGCATCGATACCCGCAAGCTGACCCGTATCCTGCGCGACAAGGGCGCGCAGAACGGCTGCATCCTGGCCGGTTCGGACGACGAGGCAAAGGCGATCGAGCTCGCGCGCTCGTTCCCGGGCCTCGCCGGCATGGATCTCGCGAAGGTCGTGTCGACCACGAAGCCGTTCGAGTGGAAGCAGACCGAATGGCGCCTCGAAGGCGGCTACGGGATGCAGGAATCGCCGAAATACCGCGTCGTCGCGTACGACTTCGGCGTCAAGTACAACATCCTGCGCATGCTCGCGGAACGCGGCTGCCAGGTAACGGTGCTGCCGGCGCAGGCCAGCGCGGCCGACGCGCTCGCGCTGAATCCGGACGGCATCTTCCTGTCGAACGGCCCCGGCGACCCGGAGCCGTGCGACTACGCGATCGCGGCCACGAAGGAATTCATCGAGCGCGGCGTGCCGACCTTCGGCATCTGCCTCGGCCACCAGATCATGGGCCTCGCGGTCGGCGCCAAGACGCTGAAGATGAAGACGGGCCACCACGGCGCGAACCATCCGGTGAAGGATCTCGGCGACGGCCGCGTGGTGATCACGTCGCAGAACCACGGCTTCGCGGTCGACGCGGATTCGCTGCCGGCCAACGCGCGCGTGACGCACGTGTCGCTGTTCGACGGCACGCTGCAGGGCTTCGAGCTGACCGACAAGCCGGCGTTCTGCTTCCAGGGCCACCCGGAAGCGTCGCCCGGCCCGCACGACATCGGCTATCTGTTCGACCGTTTCACCGCCCTGATGGACGCGGCGCAGCAGCGCAACGCCTGACGCCACTGAAGCAACCGAAGAACGGGAGATTCGCATCATGTTCGGCCACGCACTCGGCATCACGGATATCTGGACCTACGTGTTCGGCGTGATCTTCATCATCCTGCTGCCGGGGCCGAACTCGATGTACGTGCTGTCGCTCGCGGCGCAGCGCGGCGTGAAGGCCGGCTACCGCGCGGCCTGCGGCGTGTTCGTCGGCGATACGGTGCTGATGGTGCTGTCCGCCGCGGGCGTCGCGTCGCTGCTGAAGGCGAACCCGCTGCTGTTCTCCGTCGTCAAGTACGGCGGCGCCGCGTATCTGCTGTACATCGGTGCCGGGATGCTGCGCGGCGCGTGGCGCAAGCTGCGCGCACGCGCCGATGCGCCGGCCGACGCGCCGCTCGCGGTCGACGGCGAGCGCTCGTTCGACAAGCCGTTCCGCAAGGCGCTGATCGTGAGCCTCCTGAATCCGAAGGCGATCCTGTTCTTCATCTCGTTCTTCATCCAGTTCGTCGACCCGGCATTCCCGCATCCCGCGCTGTCGTTCGTCGTGCTCGGGGCGATCGCGCAATGCGCGAGCTTCCTGTACCTGAGCACGCTGATCTTCGCGGGTGCGCGGCTCGCCGAGCATTTCCGTCGCCGCCGCAAGCTCGCGGCGGGCGCGGCGAGCAGCGTGGGCGGCCTGTTCATCGGTTTCTCGGTGAAGCTCGCGCTCGCCACCATGAGTTGAGCGCAGCCGGCCGACCCGCGACAACGCCACGACCAAGATTACTTACTGAATTCACAAGCCATGCCAAAACGCACAGACATCAAAAGCATCCTCATCATCGGCGCCGGCCCGATCATCATCGGCCAGGCTTGCGAGTTCGACTATTCGGGCGCGCAGGCTTGCAAGGCGCTGCGTGAAGAGGGCTACAAGGTCGTCCTCGTGAACAGCAACCCGGCGACGATCATGACCGACCCGAATACGGCCGACGTCACGTACATCGAGCCGATCACGTGGGAAGTCGTCGCGCGCATCATCGAGAAGGAGCGCCCGGACGCGATCCTGCCGACGATGGGCGGCCAGACCGCGCTGAACTGCGCGCTCGACCTGCATCACCACGGCGTGCTCGAGAAATTCGGCGTCGAGCTGATCGGCGCGTCGCCGGAAGCGATCGACAAGGCGGAAGACCGCCAGAAGTTCAAGGACGCGATGACCAAGATCGGTCTCGGCTCGGCGAAGTCGGGCATCGCGCACTCGATGGAAGAGGCGACCCAGGTGCACGCCGAGATCATGGCGTACACCGGCGGCAGCGGCTATCCGATCGTGATCCGTCCGTCGTTCACGCTCGGCGGCTCGGGCGGCGGCATCGCGTACAACCGCGAAGAGTTCGAAGAGATCTGCAAGCGCGGCCTCGACCTGTCGCCCACCCGCGAACTGCTGATCGAGGAATCGCTGCTCGGCTGGAAGGAATACGAGATGGAAGTCGTGCGCGACCGCGCCGACAACTGCATCATCGTGTGCTCGATCGAAAACCTCGACCCGATGGGCGTGCATACCGGCGACTCGATCACGGTCGCGCCGGCGCAGACGCTCACCGACAAGGAATACCAGATCCTGCGCAACGCATCGCTCGCGGTGCTGCGCGAGATCGGCGTCGACACGGGCGGCTCGAACGTGCAGTTCTCGATCAACCCGAAGGACGGCCGCATGGTCGTCATCGAGATGAACCCGCGCGTGTCGCGTTCGTCGGCGCTCGCGTCGAAGGCGACCGGCTTCCCGATCGCGAAGGTCGCGGCGAAGCTGGCGGTCGGCTACACGCTCGACGAGCTGAAGAACGAAATCACCGGCGGCCAGACGCCGGCGTCGTTCGAGCCGACGATCGACTACGTCGTCACGAAGATTCCGCGTTTCGCGTTCGAGAAGTTCCGTGAAGCCGATTCGCGCCTGACCACGCAGATGAAGTCGGTCGGCGAAGTGATGGCGATCGGCCGCACGTTCCAGGAATCGTTCCAGAAGGCGCTGCGCGGCCTCGAAGTCGGCGTCGACGGTCTCGACGAGAAGTCGACCGACCGCGACGAGATCGCGATCGAAATCCACGAGCCGGGCCCGGATCGCATCTGGTACGTCGGCGATGCATTCCGCATCGGCATGACGGCCGAAGAGATCTTCGCGGAAACCGCGATCGACCCGTGGTTCCTCGCGCAGATCGAGCAGATCATCCTGAAGGAAAAGGCGCTGTCGGGCCGCACGCTCGCATCGCTGACGTTCGACGAGCTGCGCTTCCTGAAGCAGAGCGGCTTCTCCGACCGACGCCTCGCGAAGCTGCTCGGTGCGACGCCGGAAGACGTCCGCAAGCGCCGCGTGGAACTGAACGTGCGCCCGGTCTACAAGCGCGTCGACACCTGCGCGGCCGAGTTCGCGACGAAAACCGCGTACATGTACTCGACCTACGAGGAAGAGTGCGAGGCGCAGCCGACCACCAACAAGAAGATCATGGTGCTGGGCGGCGGCCCGAACCGGATCGGCCAGGGCATCGAGTTCGACTACTGCTGCGTGCACGCGGCCCTCGCGATGCGTGAGGACGGCTACGAAACGATCATGGTCAACTGCAACCCGGAAACGGTGTCGACCGACTATGACACGTCCGACCGCCTGTACTTCGAGCCGCTGACGCTCGAGGACGTGCTGGAAATCGTCGACAAGGAAAAGCCGGTCGGCGTGATCGTCCAGTACGGCGGCCAGACGCCGCTGAAGCTCGCGCTCGACCTCGAGGCGCACGGCGTGCCGATCGTCGGCACGTCGCCGGACATGATCGACGCGGCCGAAGACCGCGAACGCTTCCAGAAGCTGCTGCAGGATCTCGGCCTGCGCCAGCCGCCGAACCGCACCGCGCGCGCCGAAGAAGAAGCGCTCGCGCTGGCGGCCGAAATCGGCTACCCGCTCGTCGTGCGCCCGTCGTACGTGCTGGGCGGCCGCGCGATGGAAATCGTCCACGAGCCGCGCGACCTCGAGCGCTATATGCGCGAGGCCGTGAAGGTGTCGAACGATTCGCCGGTGCTGCTCGACCGCTTCCTGAACGACGCGATCGAATGCGACGTCGACTGCATCTGCGACGGCGAAGCGGTGTTCATCGGCGGCGTGATGGAGCACATCGAGCAGGCAGGCGTCCACTCGGGCGACTCGGCATGCTCGCTGCCGCCGTACTCGCTGTCGAAGGAAACCGTGGCCGAGCTGAAGCGCCAGACGGGCGCGATGGCGAAGGCGCTGAACGTGGTCGGCCTGATGAACGTGCAGTTCGCGATTCAGCAGGTGCCGCAGGCGGACGGCTCGAAGCAGGACATCATCTACGTGCTCGAAGTGAACCCGCGCGCCTCGCGCACGGTGCCGTACGTGTCGAAGGCGACCAGCCTGCCGCTCGCGAAGATCGCGGCGCGCGCGATGGTCGGCCAGAAACTCGCGCAGCAGGGCGTGACGAAGGAAGTCGAGCCGCCGTACTTCAGCGTGAAGGAAGCAGTGTTCCCGTTCGTCAAGTTCCCGACCGTCGATCCGGTCCTCGGGCCTGAAATGCGTTCGACCGGCGAAGTGATGGGTGTCGGCCAGACGTTCGGCGAAGCGCTGTTCAAGTCGCAGCTCGCGGCCGGTTCGCGCCTGCCGGAGTCGGGCACGGTGCTGCTGACCGTGATGGACGCCGACAAGCCGAAGGCCGTCGAAGTCGCGCGCATGCTGCACGACCTCGGCTACCCGATCGTCGCGACCAAGGGCACGGCTGCCGCGATCGAAGCGGCCGGCGTGCCGGTAAAGGTCGTCAACAAGGTGAAGGATGGCCGTCCGCACATCGTCGACATGATCAAGAACGGCGAGATCGCACTCGTGTTCACGACGGTCGACGAGACGCGCCAGGCGATCGCCGATTCGCGTTCGATCCGCATGAGCGCGCAGGCGCACAAGGTCACGTACTACACGACGATGTCGGGCGCGCGCGCGGCCGTCGAAGGCTTGCGCTACCTGAAGGATCTGGAAGTCTATGATTTACAAGGTCTTCACGCTCGCCTAAACTAAGCAGTCAGTTTCCTGTCGAAGCAACACGTGCCGCGGTTAAGCGGTGTTTCCGGTTCACCGGAAATGCGCTTAATCGCGGTGATTTTTTTTATAGCCGTTATTATCGATTGAGCCGTTTATGAGCACCATTCCGTTGACAAAGCGTGGCGCAGAGCAACTGCGCGATGAATTGCAGCGCCTCAAGTCGGTCGAGCGGCCGGCCGTGATCACCGCGATCGCGGAGGCCCGCGCACAGGGTGATCTGTCCGAAAACGCCGAATACGACGCAGCGAAGGAAAAGCAGGGCTTCATCGAGGGCCGTATCGCGGAACTCGAATCGAAGCTGTCCGCCGCGCAGGTCATCGACCCCACCGTGCTCGATGCCGAGGGCCGTGTGGTCTTCGCGTCGACGGTCGAACTCGAGGATCTCGAGTCGGGCGACACCGTCAAGTATCAGATCGTCGGCGACGACGAAGCCGATATCGATCACGGCCTGATCTCGGTCAGCTCGCCGATCGCACGCGCGCTGATCGGCAAGTCCGAAGGCGACGTCGCGGCCGTGCAGGCGCCGAGCGGCGTGCGCGAGTACGAAATCATTTCCGTCAGCTACATCTGAAGCCGGGCGACGTGATGCCGCATCGCGTGTTCCGTCTGCTGTCGGCCGTGTGGGTCGGCAGCCTGCTGACGATCGGGTATGCGGTCGCGCCCGTGCTGTTCAAGACGCTGGAGCGGATGACGGCCGGTACGGTCGCCGCCCAGCTGTTTCGCATCGAGGCGATCCTCGGTGTCGTGTGCGGCGTGCTGCTGCTCGCGCTGTCGAATCAGCAGGTGCGGCGCGGCAGCGGCGATTATCGTCGCGTGCGCTGGATCGTCGCGGCGATGGTCGCGTGCGTGCTGGTCGGGTATTTTGCGCTGCAGCCGTTCATGAACGCGCTGCGCGTGGCCGCGATGGAAGCGGGCACCGATATCGCGAACTCGCCGTATGCGGGCCGCTTCGGGATGCTGCACGGCGTCTCGAGCCTGTTCTATCTCGTCGAGAGCGTGCTGGGGCTGATGCTGATCTGGCGTCTGCCGGCGCGCGACGCCTGAACGGCCTCATTAGCCTGAGCGCCGCACGGGCAGGGCACGGGATGCCCCGTGCCGCCCGGCAGGATTACTTGTCCTGGTGCGGCCGCTTCGTGCTGGCCTGACGCTTTTTCGCGCGCTTCACCGTGCCGCCCGCCGTCACGCGCTCGTTGCCGCGCACGACGACCTTGGTCGGCTTCGGGCGACGCACGGGGCTCGCGTTCGGCGACACCTTGACGACCTTGACGGTGCGCGGTGCGCGGCCTTTCCTGTCGTCGCTGGCTTCGGCCGCGCTCGGCAGCGTGCCGGCACGACGGCCGCGGGCCGGGGTTGCCACGGCGGCCTCGGGCTTCCAGATCACCAGCAGCTTGCCGATGTGCTGGATCGGCGCGGCGCTCAGGCGGTCGCAGATCTCGTCGTAAATGGCGACGCGCTCGTCGCGCTCGTCACCGAACACGCGGATCTTGATCAGCTGGTGCGCGGCGAGGTGCACCTTGATTTCCTTCAGCACTGCGTCGGTGAGCCCTTCGGCGCCGATCAGCACGACGGGCTTGAGCGCATGGGCCTGGGAGCGCAGCGCGGAGCGCTCGGCGGGGGAAAGCGAAAGGGCGGGCATGGAAATGTCGAAATCTAGATAAGGGGCGCTGCGTCAGAAGCGAATCGCGGGAAGTTACCGCATCAGCCGCGCGCCGAAACCACGTAAAATCGCGGCTTGGGCCTCAGAAGGGGCCGCAGCCGCGCGAAGAAGACGCGTATTATCCGCCAAAAGCACGGCTTCACGAAGCAAATAGCAGCAATCTCTCTCTCGAATGGCAAAAAACCGCTTCAACCAGCACTGGCTGCACGACCACATCAACGACCCGTACGTCAAAATGGCGCAGCGGGAGGGCTATCGCGCGCGTGCCGCGTACAAGCTGAAGGAAATCGACGAGCAGGACAAGCTGATCCGTCCGGGCCAGGTGATCGTCGACCTCGGCGCGACGCCGGGCAGCTGGAGCCAGTATGCCCGCAACAAGCTCGCGCAGGGCAAGAAGCGCGACACGCAACGCGAAGGCGGCATCGACGGCACGATCATCGCGCTCGACCTGCTGCCGATGGAGCCGATCGCCGACGTCCACTTCATCCAGGGCGACTTCCGCGAGGACGACGTCCTCCGGCAGCTCGAAGATGTGCTCGAAGGTCGCGCGGTGGACCTTGTTATTTCCGACATGGCCCCCAACCTCTCCGGCGTAGCCTCGGCGGACGCAGCACGCATCGAGCATCTGTGCGATCTGGCGCTTGAATTCGCGCAGAACCATCTGAAGCCGGATGGTGCGCTGCTCGTGAAATGCTTTCACGGCAGCGGCTACAGCCAGATCGTCGAGAAGTTCAAGCAGCAGTTTAAGGTGGTCGCGCCCCGCAAGCCGAAGGCGTCGCGCGACAAATCGTCCGAAACATTCATTTTGGGCCGGCAACTGAAGCAACCGCGGTGACGCGGAGCGCGGTGCCGCAAACGGGCTCCGGCCCTTGCCAGACAAGCGAAGCGCTATCGCGGCGGTTGTCAATGCTTATGGCAGGGGTGGTCGGACTGGATTAGAATGACCGAGGAGCGCCGCAAGGAAAATGTAGGCGCTCGTCTACGAGTGAAGGAGTGGTGCTTTGAACAACAATATGTTTTCGAAGGCAGCAGTGTGGCTGGTGATCGCACTGGTGCTGTTTACGGTGTTCAAGCAGTTCGACAAGCCCCGCGTCCAGGAAGGTGTGTCCTATTCGCAGTTCATGGACGACGCCAAGAACGGCAAGGTCAAGAACGTCATCGTGCAGGGGCGCAACCTCACCGTCACTCCGTCTGATGGCCAGAAATACCAGATCGTGTCGCCCGGCGACATCTGGATGGTCGGTGACCTGATGAAGTACGGCGTGCAGGTCAGCGGCAAGGCGGACGACGAGCCGAACGCGCTGATGTCCGCGCTGTATTACCTCGGGCCGACGATCCTGATCATCGTGTTCTGGTTCTACATGATGAGGCAGATGCAGGGGGGCGGCAAAGGCGGCGCATTCTCGTTCGGGAAATCGCGCGCGCGGCTGATCGACGAGAACAACAACGCGGTCAACTTCTCCGACGTCGCGGGCTGCGACGAAGCGAAGGAAGAAGTGTCCGAGCTCGTCGACTTCCTGCGCGATCCGCAGAAATTCCAGAAGCTGGGTGGGCGCATTCCGCGCGGCGTGCTGCTCGTCGGCCCTCCGGGTACCGGCAAGACGCTGCTCGCCCGCGCGATCGCCGGTGAAGCGAAGGTGCCGTTCTTCAGCATCTCGGGTTCCGACTTCGTCGAAATGTTCGTCGGTGTCGGCGCGGCCCGTGTGCGCGACATGTTCGAGCAGGCGAAGAAGCACGCACCGTGCATCGTGTTCATCGACGAAATCGACGCGGTCGGTCGTCATCGCGGCGCCGGCATGGGCGGCGGCAACGACGAGCGCGAGCAGACGCTGAACCAGATGCTGGTCGAGATGGACGGCTTCGAGGCGAATTCCGGCGTGATCGTGATCGCCGCGACCAACCGTTCCGACGTGCTCGACAAGGCGCTGCTGCGTCCGGGCCGTTTCGACCGCCAGGTCTATGTCGGCCTGCCGGACATCCGCGGCCGCGAGCAGATCATGCGCGTGCACCTGCGCAAGGTGCCGATCGCGAACGACGTCGATGCAGCAGTCATCGCGCGCGGCACGCCGGGTTTCTCGGGTGCCGATCTCGCGAACCTCGTGAACGAAGCGGCGCTGTTCGCCGCCCGTCGCGGCAAGCGCATCGTCGAGATGCAGGATTTCGAGGACGCGAAGGACAAGATCTTCATGGGTCCGGAGCGCAAGTCGGCGGTGATTCGCGAAGAAGCGAAGCGCGCGACGGCTTACCACGAGTCGGGCCACGCGGTGATCGCGAAGCTGCTGCCGAAGGCCGACCCGGTGCACAAGGTCACGATCATCCCGCGCGGTCGCGCGCTGGGCGTCACGTGGCAGCTGCCGGAGCATGACAACGAGACGTACTCGAAGGACTACCTGCTCGATCGCCTGGCGATCCTGTTCGGTGGTCGCGTGGCCGAGGAGCTGTTCCTGAACCTGATCAGCACCGGCGCGTCGGACGACTTCAACAAGGCGACGCAGACGGCACGCGCGATGGTGGCCCGTTTCGGCATGACCGACGCACTCGGACCGATGGTCTACGTCGACGACGAGAGCGACAACGGCCCGTTCGGCCGCGGCTTCACGCGCACGATCTCGGAAGCGACGCAGCAGAAGGTCGACGGCGAAATCCGTCGCGTGCTCGACGAACAGTACAACCTTGCGCGCCGCCTGCTCGAAGAGAACCGCGACAAGGTCGAGGCAATGACGGCCGCGCTGATGGAGTGGGAAACGATCGACGCCGATCAGATCAACGACATCATGGAAGGGCGTCCGCCGCGCTCGCCGAAGAGCTCGCCGGCTGTCGGCGGCGACTCGTCGGGTGGTGGCACGACCGCCGAAGTGAAGCCGGCCAACGCGCCGGCGCCTGCTTCGCCGGCCTGAGCGCCGCTGTAGCACCGTTCACGGGCTGGTGTGGCTTCACACCGGCCCGTTTTGCATTCATCAACGCCTCCCGCCCGTGTCCGATTCCGCTGTTTCCGCGTTCATTCCCGCGCCGCTCCAGTGCGGCCGCTTCTCGCTGACGTTCGAACGCCCGCTCGTGATGGGCATCCTCAACGCAACCCCCGATTCGTTTTCCGACGGCGGCCGCTTCCTCGCGCGCGACGATGCGCTGCGCCAGGCCGAACGGATGATCGCCGAAGGCGTCGACCTGATCGACATCGGCGGTGAGTCGACGCGTCCCGGCGCGCCGCCGGTGCCGCTCGACGAGGAGCTCGCGCGCGTGATCCCGCTCGTCGAGGCGCTGCGGCCGCTGAACGTGCCGCTGTCGATCGACACCTACAAGCCGGCCGTGATGCGCGCGGCCCTCGCGGCCGGCGCCGACCTGATCAACGACATCTGGGGGTTCCGCCAGCCGGGGGCGATCGACGCGGTGCGCGAGGGCAACAGCGGACTGTGCGCGATGCACATGCTCGGCGAGCCGCAGACGATGCAGGTCGGCGAGCCCGACTACGGCGACGTCGTGACCGACGTGCGCGACTTTCTCGCCGCGCGTGCGCAGGCGCTGCGCGACGCGGGCATCGCGCCGGAGCGGATCTGCGTCGATCCGGGCTTCGGGTTCGGCAAGGCGGTGGTCGACGACAACTACGCGCTGCTGGCCGCCTTGGCGGACACGGCGCCCGCGCGGCCCGACGGGCGCGCGTATCCGATTCTCGCGGGCATGTCGCGCAAGTCGATGCTCGGCGCGGTGATCGGCGACAAGCCGCCGATGGAACGCGTCGCGGCAAGCGTGGCGGCCGCGTTGTGCGCAGTCGGGCGCGGCGCCGCGATCGTGCGCGTGCACGACGTCGCGGCGACGGTCGACGCGCTGAAGGTCTGGAATGCCGTGCGCGAAGCCGCGCGGCAACGATAAGTCAGAATTCAGAAAGACGAAGGAGGAAGATTCGCCATGGGACGTCGATATTTCGGCACGGACGGCATTCGCGGCACGGTAGGCGAGGCGCCCATCACGCCTGATTTCGTGTTGCGTCTCGGCTATGCGGCCGGCAAGGTACTGGCCGGCACGGCCGACGTCGCGGCCGGTGCGCGTCCGACGGTGCTGATCGGCAAGGACACGCGCGTGTCGGGCTACATGCTCGAGGCCGCCCTCGAGGCCGGGTTCTCGGCGGCCGGCGTCGACGTGATGCTGGCCGGCCCGATGCCGACGCCGGGCGTCGCCTACCTGACGCGCGCGCTGCGCCTGTCGGCCGGCGTCGTGATCAGCGCATCGCACAACCCGTATCAGGACAACGGCATCAAGTTCTTCTCCGCGGACGGCAACAAGCTGCCCGACGATACCGAAGCCGCGATCGAAGCGTGGCTCGACAAGCCGCTCGAATGCGCATCGTCGGACCGGCTGGGCAAGGCGCGCCGCCTGGAGGACGCCGCCGGCCGCTACATCGAGTTCTGCAAGAGCACGTTCCCGGCCGCATACGATCTGCGCGGACTGAAGCTCGTGATCGATTGCGCGCACGGCGCCGCGTACCAGATCGCGCCGCACGTGTTCCACGAACTCGGCGCGGACGTGATCCCGATCGGCGTCGCGCCGAACGGCTTCAACATCAACGACGGTGTCGGCGCGACGGCGCCCGATGCACTCGTGCGCGCGGTGCGTGCGAACCATGCGGATCTCGGCATCGCGCTCGACGGCGACGCGGACCGCCTGCAGGTCGTCGATTCGACCGGCCGGCTGTACAACGGCGACGAGCTGCTCTACGTGCTCGTGAAGGACCGCATCGCGACGGCCGGCAAGGTCGACGGCGCAGTGGGCACGCTGATGACGAACCTCGCGGTCGAGGTCGCGTTGCAGCGCGAGGGCGTGCCGTTCGTGCGCGCGGCGGTCGGCGACCGCTACGTGCTCGAGCAGTTGCGCGAACGCGGCTGGCAGCTCGGCGCGGAAGGCTCGGGCCACATCCTGTCGCTCGACCGCCATTCGACCGGCGACGGCATCGTGTCGGCGCTGCTCGTGCTCGCCGCGCTCAAGCGCAGCGACCGCACGCTCGCGCAGATGCTGGACGGCGTCACGCTGTTCCCGCAAAAGCTGATCAACGTGCGGATGAAGCCGGGCGCGGACTGGAAGGGCAGCGCATCGATTCGCGCGGCGATCGACGCAGCCGAAGGCGCGCTCGCCGGCAGCGGCCGCGTGCTGATCCGCGCGTCGGGCACCGAGCCCGTGCTGCGCGTGATGGTCGAGGCGCAGCAGGCGGCCGACGCGACCCGCCACGCGGAAGCGATCGCCGACGCGGTGCGGATGGCGACGAGCTGAGCCGAACCGGGGACGGCGCGCGACGCGTCGGCCGAGTGCGCGCTGCCGCAGCAATGAATCGACCTGCGGCGCCTTCGGGCGCCGCAATTCATCAGACGCAAAGGTTTGCGCTATTAAATAGAAGGGGCTTCGGCGCGGATTTCATCTGACAGAAGAAATCATCCGACTCTGACCAGGAGCGGCGTGCAGAGCAGGGCATTGCCCGCCTGTTTTTCACCGCGCCAGGATCGCCCGCGCACCCCCGCGAAAGGGCGCCCATACCGTCCCTCCATGACCGGCAATTCTTGCCACCATCGCCGCCGCGCGTGGCCTCCGCGGCCCATCGCACCACCCCGAATACACCCTTTCAACCAGTCATGTTACTGTCACGCCAGTTTCATCGATTGTCACATTATCGTCATGAGGAGCCCCTAACCTTCGCGGTGCCGTAGTCATCCGCTCACACACTGGAGGTCTCATGAAATTGATGCAAACCGCGATTGCCGGCCTGGCTGGCGCGCTTTTCGCCGTTGCCGCGCACGCTGCCGACATCACGGGCGCAGGTAGCACGTTCGCCATGCCGATCTATACGAAATGGGCTGCCGACTACCAGCAGTCCGGCGGCGCGAAGGTGAACTACCAGGGTATCGGTTCGTCGGGCGGCCTGAAGCAGATCAACGCGAAGACGGTCGATTTTGCCGGTTCGGACGCTCCGCTGAAGGATGAAGAGCTCGCGAAGGAAGGCCTGTTCCAGTTCCCGACGGTGGTCGGCGGCGTGGTGCCGGTCGTCAACGTGCCGGGCGTGAAGGCCGGTGAACTGACGCTGTCGGGCCCGGTGCTCGGCGACATCTACCTCGGCAAGATCAAGAAGTGGAACGATCCGGCGATCGTCGCACTGAACCCGAAGGTCAAGCTGCCGGACACGGACATCGCGGTCGTTCGCCGCGCTGACGGCTCGGGCACGAGCTTCATCTGGACGAACTACCTGTCCAAGGTGAACGACGAGTGGAAGTCGAAGGTCGGCGAAGGCACGACGGTCAACTGGCCGACGGGCACGGGCGGCAAGGGCAACGACGGCGTCGCGGCCTTCGTGCAGCGCCTGCCGGGCGCGGTCGGCTACGTCGAGTGGGCGTACGCGAAGAAGAACAACATGGTCTACACCGCGCTGAAGAATTCGACGGGCACGGTGGTCGAGCCGAAGACGGAAACGTTCAAGGCCGCTGCGGCCGGCGCGAACTGGTCGAAGTCGTTCTACCAGATCCTGACGAACCAGCCGGGCAAGGATGCATGGCCGGTCGTCGGCGCGACGTTCGTGCTGCTGCACGCGAAGCAGGACAAGCCGGAGCAGGGCGCCGAAACGCTGAAGTTCTTCAGCTGGGCGTTCAAGAACGGCGAGAAGGCGGCCGACAGCCTGGACTACATCTCGCTGCCGCCGGCAGTCGAGGCGGAAATCCGCAAGCAGTGGAAGACGAAGGTCACGGACGCATCGGGCAAGCCGGTCGCCGCGGAGTAAGCATTGCAGCGGTTCACTGCCCGGCCGTGCCGGTCGGGCAGTGTGTGCGGTAAGGCCGGGCGTCACGGCGCCCGGCGATCCAGAACAGGCACCCATGTCTGAAATTTCCTACACGTCCTCCCGGTCCCCCGACGCCGCGTCGCAACGCGCGCCGAGCCGCCTCGGCGACGTTCTGTTCGGCGGCCTCGCATGGCTTGCCGCGATCGTGACCCTGCTGCTGCTGGGCGGGATCATCGTTTCCCTGATCATTGCGTCGATGCCGACCATCCAGAAGTTCGGCCTCGGCTTCCTGTTTCAATCCGAGTGGGATCCCAACTCGGATGTCTTCGGCGCGCTCGTGCCGATCTACGGCACGCTCGTGACGTCGATCATCGCGCTCGTGATCGCGGTGCCGGTCAGCTTCGGCATCGCGCTGTTCCTCACCGAGCTGTCGCCCGTGTGGCTGCGCCGCCCGCTCGGCATCGCGATCGAGCTGCTCGCCGCGATTCCGTCGATCGTGTACGGGATGTGGGGCCTGCTCGTGTTCGCGCCGATCTTCGCCGAATACTTCCAGAAGCCAATCGGCCGCATCTTCAAGGACGTGTGGGTGGTCGGTCCGCTGACGTCCGGCGCGCCGATCGGCATCGGCATCCTCGCGGCCGGCGTGATCCTCGCGATCATGATCATCCCGTACATCGCGTCGGTGATGCGCGACGTGTTCGAAGTCACGCCCGTGCTGCTGAAGGAATCGGCGTACGGAATCGGCTGCACGACGTGGGAAGTGATGTGGAAGGTCGTGCTGCCCTATACGAAGACCGGCGTGATCGGCGGCGTGATGCTCGGCCTCGGCCGCGCGCTCGGCGAAACGATGGCCGTGACCTTCGTGATCGGCAACACGAACCTGCTCGACAGCGTGTCGCTGTTCGCGCCCGGCAACAGCATCACGTCGGCGCTCGCGAACGAATTCGCCGAAGCGCAGCCGGGCCTGCATACGTCCGCGCTGATGGAACTGGGCCTGATCCTGTTCGTGATCACGTTCATCGTGCTGTCCGTCTCCAAACTGCTGCTGCTTCGTCTCGAGAAGGGAGAGGGCAAGAAATGAGCGAGCCCATCATGAATTTCCCCGGGCCGAACGGCGCCGCGCTCGACGCGATGCGCAACCGCCTGCAACGCAGGCGCAAGTTCACCAACGCGATCGCGCTCACCGCATCGCTCGGCGCGATGGCATTCGGCCTGCTGTGGCTCGTGTGGATTCTCTACACGACCGTGCACCTCGGCGTCGGCGGCCTGTCGCTGCAGTTGTTCACCGAATCGACGCCGGCACCGAACACGGAAGGCGGCGGTCTGGCGAACGCGATCGTCGGCAGCCTGCTGCTGTGCGGTTTCGGCACGCTGGTCGGCACGCCGATCGGCATCCTCGCGGGCGTCTATCTCGCCGAATACGGCCAGAAGAACCTGCTGGCGAGCACGATCCGCTTCATCAACGACATCCTGCTGTCGGCGCCGTCGATCGTCATCGGCCTGTTCGTGTACGCGATCGTCGTCGCGAAGTCGGGACGCTTCTCGGGCTGGGCCGGCGTGATTGCGCTCGCGCTGCTGCAGATTCCGATCGTGATCCGCACGACCGAGAACATGCTGAAGCTCGTGCCGAACGCACTGCGTGAAGCGGCCGTCGCGCTCGGCACGCCGAAGTGGCGCATGGTGCTGAAGATCACGCTGCGCGCGTCGGTCGGCGGGATCGTGACGGGCGTGCTGCTCGCGATCGCGCGGATCGCCGGCGAAACGGCGCCGCTGCTGTTCACGGCGCTGTCGAACCAGTTCTTCTCGTGGGACATGAGCCAGCCGATGGCGAACCTGCCCGTCACGATCTACAAGTTCGCGATGAGCCCGTTCGCCGAATGGCAGTCGCTCGCATGGGCGGGCGTGTTCCTGATTACGCTCGGGGTGCTCGGACTCAACGTCCTGGCGCGCTCGATCTTCTCGAAAAAGTAACGGCGGAGCGATCCGATGAATATGGCAGAAAGCCACCTGAATTCCGTCGAGCGCACCGCTGCGCCCGCCGGCACGCACGACGCGGTGCATGGCAGCCCGCTGGCGCCGCTGAACGCGAAGATCGAGGTCAACGACCTCAACTTTTTCTACAACAAGTTTCACGCGCTGAAGAACATCAACCTGCGCATTCCCGAAGGGAAGGTGACGGCGTTCATCGGCCCGTCGGGCTGCGGCAAGTCGACGCTCCTGCGCACGTTCAACAAGATGTACGCGCTCTATCCGGAGCAGCGCGCCGAAGGCGAAATCCTGATGGACGGCGAGAACCTGCTGACCACGAAGCGCGACATCTCGCTGCTGCGCGCGCGGATCGGCATGGTGTTCCAGAAGCCGACCCCGTTCCCGATGTCGATCTACGACAACATCGCGTTCGGCGTGAAGATGTTCGAAAAGCTCACGCGCTCGGAGATGGACGACCGCGTCGAGTGGGCGCTGTCGAAGGCCGCGCTGTGGAACGAAGTGAAGGACAAGCTGAACCAGAGCGGTTACGGGTTGTCGGGCGGCCAGCAGCAGCGTCTGTGCATCGCGCGCGGCATCGCGATCCGTCCGGAAGTGCTGCTGCTCGACGAGCCGTGCTCGGCGCTCGACCCGATCTCGACGGGCCGCATCGAGGAGCTGATCGCGGAGCTGAAGAGCGACTACACGGTCGTGATCGTCACGCACAACATGCAGCAGGCCGCGCGCTGCTCGGACTTCACGGCCTACATGTACCTGGGCGAGCTGATCGAATTCGGCGAAACCGAAAAGATCTTCATCAAGCCGGTGCGCAAGGAAACGGAAGACTACATCACCGGCCGTTTCGGCTGATGACGGAGAACAACAACCATGTCGGATAAACATCTGTCGAGCCAGTTCGACGCGGACCTGAATGCCGTGTCGTCGAAGGTGCTGGAAATGGGCGGACTCGTCGAGTCGCAGATCGTCGGCGCGATGCATGCGCTGAACGAATTCGACCGCGATGCGGCCGAGAAGGTGATCACGGCCGAGGAAACGCTGAACGCGATGGAAGTCGACATCGACCAGGAGTGCGGCAACATCATCGCGCGGAGACAACCCGCCGCGCGCGACCTGCGCCTTCTGATGTCGATTTCGAAAACGATTACGAACCTCGAGCGCGCCGGCGACGAGGCCGAGAAGATCGCGAAGCGCGTGCGCCGCCTGGTCGACGAACCGGCCGCGCGCACGGTGAACATCGCCGAGATCAAGGTGTCGGGCGAGATGGCCGTGACGATCCTGCGCCGCGCGCTCGACGCGTTCGCGCGCCTCGATACGGTGGCCGCCGCGCAGATCGTCAAGGACGACAAGGAAATCGACCTCGAATTCCGCGCGTTCGTGCGCAAGCTCGTGTCGTACATGCAGGAAGATCCGCGCACGATCTCGGTCGGCCTCGAATACCTGTTCATCGCGAAGGCGATCGAGCGGATCGGCGACCACGCGAAGAACATCGCGGAGTTCATCATCTACATCGTGAAGGGCACGGACGTGCGGCATCAGCCGCGCGACACGCTCGAGCGCGAAGCCAACAGTTAACACCACGCACAGGAAGAACAGAGGTGCCGATGCCCAGCAACATTCTCGTCGTTGAAGATGAGCCCGCGATTTCCGAACTGATCTCGGTGAATCTCCAGCATGCCGGTCACTGCCCGATCCGCGCGTACAACGCGGAGCAGGCGCAGAACCTGATCAGCGATGTGCTGCCCGATCTCGTGCTGCTCGACTGGATGCTGCCGGGCAAGTCCGGCATCGCGTTCGCGCGCGACCTGCGCAACAACGAACGGACCAAGCACATCCCGATCATCATGCTGACCGCGCGTGGCGACGAGCAGGACAAGGTGCTCGGCCTCGAAATCGGTGCGGACGATTACGTGACCAAGCCGTTCTCGCCGAAGGAACTGATGGCGCGCATCAAGGCCGTGCTGCGCCGCCGTGCGCCGCAGCTGACCGAGGACGTCGTGTCGATCAACGGGCTGCGCCTCGATCCGGCCACGCATCGGGTCGCCGCGCACGGCGACGGCAGCGAGATCAAGCTCGATCTCGGCCCGACCGAATTCCGCCTGCTGCATTTCTTCATGACGCATCCGGAGCGCGTGCACAGCCGCACGCAACTGCTCGACCAGGTGTGGGGCGATCACGTGTTCGTCGAGGAGCGTACCGTCGACGTGCACATCAAACGATTGCGCGCGGCCTTGAAACCGGCCGGCTGCGATGCGATGATCGAGACCGTGCGCGGCAGCGGCTACCGGCTCGCCAAGCACGCGTAACGTATTCGCGCATGCCGTGTGACACGGCATGCCGTTCATTCTTTCGGGCGCTGAATCATGAACATCATCTGGGCGCGCTTTCTCGTGTCGCTCGTGCTGCTCGTGCTGATCAGCGTATTGGTCGGCGTGTTCGCCGGCCCGACCGCGGCCTGCGCGTTTGCGGCCGTGATGCTGGTCGCGCAGGGCTTCTTCAGTACCTTCCATACGCAACGCCTGTGGCGTCTGCTCGATGCGCCCGTCTACGGCGAGGTGCCGAGCGCACCGGGCATCTGGGGTGAAATCTATTACCGGCTGCACAAGCTCGCGAAGCAGTGGCATGCGCAGGTGCGGCAGGTCGAGCAGCAGCATTCGCGCTTCATCCAGGCGATCCAGGCGTCGCCGAACGGCGTCGCGATGCTCGACGACCACGACCAGATCGAGTGGTGCAACGCGATCGCCGAGGTGCATTTCGGCCTCGATGCGAAACGCGACCTGCGCCAGCACATCACGAACCTCGTGCGTCATCCGGAATTCGTCCGCTACCTGAACGCGCAGCACTACGACGAAACGCTCGTGATGCGCGGGATGGGCGACTCGCGGCAGAACGTGCTGGAGGTGCAGGTGTTTCCGTACGGCGAGAACCGCAAGCTGCTGCTCACGCAGGACATCACCGAGCTCGAGCGGACCGACGCGATGCGCCGCGACTTCGTCGCGAACGTGTCGCACGAACTGAAGACGCCGCTCACCGTGCTGTCGGGTTTTCTCGAGACGATGCGCGAGCTGCCGCTGAACGAGGAAGATCGCGCGCGCTATCTCGAGATGATGGAGCAGCAGGCGTCGCGGATGCGGCACATCGTCACCGACCTGCTGGTGCTCGCGAAGCTCGAGGGCGAAAGCCGGCCGCCGGTCGATCACGCGATCGACATGCGCGCCGTGTTCGACCATCTGAAGGAGGATGCGCAGACGCTGTCGAACGGGCATCACGAGATCGCGTTCGCGATCGACGAGACGCTCGGCGTCACGGGCGCGCAGACCGAAGTGTTCAGCGCGTTCGCGAATCTCGTCACCAACGCGATCCGCTATACGCCGGACGGCGGCAAGATATTCGTGTCGTGGCGGCGCGAGGGCGCGCAGGGCGTGTTCTCCGTCACCGACAGTGGCTTCGGCATTCCGGCCGCCGACCTGCCGCGGCTGACCGAGCGCTTCTATCGCGTCGACCGCAGCCGCTCGCGCGATACGGGCGGCACGGGGCTCGGCCTCGCGATCGTCAAGCACGTGCTGCAGCGGCACGACTCGCACCTGTATGTGCAGAGCGAGGAAGGGCGCGGCAGCACGTTCACCGCGCGCTTCCCGGCGTCGCGGATCATCGCGATCCGGCCGGCAGCGTTCGAAGCTTGAGCGCGTGATCGTCTGATACGGTTCGTGCGCATCGATCCGCGCACGACTGAAACAAAAAAGGCACAGCCCGCATGAGCTGTGCCTTTTTCGTTTGATGCGCGGCGCCTGCCTACGAACAGAACTTCGCGAGCAGACCGAGTTGCGCGTTGCGCAGCGTCTTGCCCGCGCGGCGGCGCCGATAGTGGCCGTCGCTTTGCATCAGCCATGCCGACTGGTTGTCGCCGAGACAGACCGACAATCCCTCGGCGATCACGCGGCGCTTGAGCTTGCGCTCGCGGATCGGGAACGCGACTTCGACGCGGCGGAACAGGTTGCGGTCCATCCAGTCCGCGCTCGACAGATAGACTTCCTCGGCGCCGTCCGCGTGGAAATAGTAGATGCGGTGGTGTTCGAGGAAGCGCCCGACGATCGAGCGCACCGTGATGTTTTCCGACAGCCCCGGCACGCCCGGCTTCAGCGCGCACACGCCGCGCACGATCAGGTCGACCTTGACGCCGGCCTGCGACGCTTCGTACAGCGCGGCGATCACCGTCGGCTCCAGCAGCGCGTTCATCTTCGCGACCACGCGCGCGCGCTTGCCGGCGCGCGCATTGTCGATCTCCGCGCGGATCGATTCGATGATGCGCGGATGCAGCGTGAACGGCGACTGCCACAGCTCGTGCAGCGTCAGCTCGCCGCCGATTCCGGTCAGTTGCTGGAACACGTGGTGGACGTCCTCGCAGATCTTCTGGTCGGCCGTCATCAGCCCGAAGTCGGTGTAGAGGCGCGCGGTGCGCGGGTGATAGTTGCCGGTGCCGAGGTGCACGTAGCGGCGCAGCGTCGCCTTGCCGCCCTCCACGACGCGGCGCACGATCAGCATCATCTTCGCGTGGCACTTGTGACCGACCACGCCATACACCACGTGCGCGCCGACGGCTTCGAGCTGCGACGCCCAATTGATGTTGGTTTCCTCGTCGAAGCGCGCGAGCAGCTCGACGACGACGGTCACTTCCTTGCCGTTGCGCGCGGCGGCCATCAGCGCGTCCATCAGCGGCGAATCGGTGCCGGTGCGGTAGATCGTCTGCTTGATCGCGACGACGCTCGGGTCCTTCGCGGCTTGCTGCAGCAGTTCGAGCACCGGCTGGAAACTTTCGTACGGGTGGTGCAGCAGGATGTCGCCGTCGTCGATCGCGTCGAACATCGCCGGTGCATTGGCGATCACGGGCGGGATCGATGCGGTGAACGGCGCGAACTTCAGGTCGGGGCGATCGACGAGATCGGGAATCTGCATCAGCCGCACGAGGTTCACGGAGCCCGCCACGCGATAGCAGTCCTTCTCGTCGAGCAGGCTTTCCTCGAGCAGGCGGCGCACGATATGCGCCGGCGTGTCGGCCGACACCTCGAGCCGCACCGCGTTGCCGAGGTGGCGCGCGGGCAGTTCGCCCTGCAGCGCGACGCGCAGGTTGGTGATTTCGTCTTCGTCGACGAACAGCTCGCTGTTGCGCGTGATGCGGAACTGGTTGCAGCTCTTCACGACGAGTTGCGGGAACAGTTCGCCCACGAAGCGCTGCATGAACGTGCTGAGCAGCACGAAGCCATGCTCGAAGCCCGACAGTGCCTGCGGCATACGCACCACGCGCGGCAGCGCGCGCGGCGCCTGCACGATGCCCATCACCGCCTGACGGCCGAACGCGTCGCGGCCTTCGAGCTCGACGACGAAGTTCAGGCTCTTGTTCAGCACGCGCGGGAACGGGTGGGCCGGATCGAGGCCGATCGGCGTCAGCACCGGCAGCAGTTCGTCGAGGAAGTAGCGGCGCGCCCATTCGAGCTGCTCGTCGTTCCACGTGTCGCTCGCGTGGAAGTAGATGCCTTCCTGTTCGAGCGCCGGCAGCACGGTTTCGTGCAGCATCGTGTACTGGCGGTGCACGAGCCGCTGCGCGCGCTCGACGACGAGGTCGTAAGCATGCTGTAACGACATGCCGTCGGGCGTCAGGGCGCCGGGGTTGTCGCGGATCTGTTCCTGAAGGCCGGCCATCCGGACTTCGAAGAATTCATCGAGGTTGCTGCTGGTGATGCAGATGAAGCGCAGGCGTTCGAGCAACGGGACTTGCGGGTCGGCAGCCTGGGCCAGCACGCGCTCGTTGAACCCGAGGATGCCGAGTTCACGATTGAGAAGCGGATAACGGACGGACATCGGCAGAGTAGGGGATGATTCGGGCGATGATTCGAAAGGACGCTCGGAAACTCTCACGGTACGATGACGTGCTGATGACGATTATGTATTTATATCGGGAAATTCTACGCCGCAACCGTTTCATCTCATAAATGTTTCGGCCATATACAATCTACCCGGGTACATGCCCGTGAAGCGTGGCTACGGCAAGCGTTCCACGCTTAAAATATCGCCTTTGATTGATCGTCCAGCGTGGCCGCAGCGGCTGGCGCGGGCGAACGCGCACGGAGCCCCCTTCTGATGGTTACATCCCCCCACTTGCTGGCTGCCGTCGATCTCGGCTCGAACAGCTTCCGGCTGATCGTCGGGCGCGTCGAGGAAACCCCGGCGGGCAGCCAGATCTATCCCGTCGATGCGCTGCGCGAGCCCGTTCGACTGGCCGCGGGCCTGTCGAGCGACAAGATGCTCGATCGCGCGTCGCAGGAGCGTGGCTGGGAGGCGCTCAAGCGGTTCGGCGAGCGCCTGCGCGATTTCCACCCGGATCATGTGCGGGCGGTGGCGACCAACACGCTGCGGGTCGCGAAGAACGCGGCCGAATTCCTCGGCGAGGCCGAGGCGGCGCTCGGTTTTCCGATCGAAGTGATCGCGGGCCGCGAAGAGGCGCGCCTGATCTATGCGGGTGCCGCGCATTCGGTGCCGGCGAGCGCCGGCAAGCGGCTCGTCGTCGACATCGGCGGCGGCTCGACCGAATTCATCATCGGCTCGCACTACACGCCGATCGTGATGGAGAGCCTCTACATCGGCTGCGTGAGCCACAGCCGTGCGTTCTTTCCGGCCGGCAACGTCGACGAATACACGATGCGGCAGGCCGAACTCGCGGCCAAGCGCGAGATCCAGATCATTTCCAGCGAGTACAAGAAGGCCGGGTGGGACCAGGCGATCGGTTCATCCGGCACCGCGCGTGCGCTCGCGGAACTCGTCGAGGCGAACGGCTTCAACGACGCGGGCATCACGCACGGCATTTCGCGCGGCGGGCTCGAACGCCTGAAGCGTGCGCTGATCAAGTCCGAGAACGTGAACCGGCTGAAGCTGATCGCGCTGAAGCCCGATCGCGTGCCGGTGCTCGCCGGCGGCCTCGCGATCATGCTCGCGGTATTCGAGGAGCTGGGTGTCGACTATGTCGATACCACCGATGGTGCGCTGCGTCTGGGCGTGCTGTACGACCTGCTCGGCCGGACCCAGCACGAGGACATGCGCGCGGTGACCGTCGAGGGTTTCACGCGCCGCTACGGCGTCGATCGCGCGCAGGCCGAACGCATTGGTGCGCTGGCGGTGCGGTTCTACGACGAGCTCGATGAAGCCGACGACGAAGCGCGCGAGGAAGCCCGGATGTTCCTCGGCTGGGCCGCCGCGTTGCATGAGATCGGGCTGTCGATCTCACACAGTTCGTATCACAAGCATTCGGCCTATATCGCGAGCAACGCCGACATGCCGGGTTTCTCGCGCACCGACCAGGCGCGGCTTGCCGCGCTCGTGCTCGGACACGCGGGCAAGCTCGGCAAGCTGTCGCAGGCGCGCGACGTCGAATGGCCGCTGCTGTTCTGCCTGCGGCTCGCGGCGCTGCTGTGCCGGCGCCGGACCGATGCCGGGCTGCCGGACATTTCCGTGTCGCAGATGAAGAAGGGCGGGTATGAAGTGCGCCTACCGAGCGCGTGGGTCGAGCAGAACCCGCTGACCGACTACAGCCTCAGCCAGGAAGCGGCCGAGTGGGAGAAGGTCGGCATTCCGTATCGCGTGGTTTATACGGGCGCGTAACGAGGCGCGCTTCGGGCGAGCGACACCGGCGCGGCGAGTTTGCGCCGCTTTCCTTGTGACGCGCTCAGTCCGAGCACACGATCGCGGTCAGGAACGGGAACGCCTGCTTGACGGTCGCGTCGCTGCCCGCCTTGCGCACGGCCTGTTCGACCGCACTCTTCGTGCCGCGTACCACGACGCCATACGCCCAGTTGCCGATCGGCGTGCCGTCGCCCGGCTGGAAGATCGGGTCGTTCGCCTGGTAGCCAAGCACGACGTAGACGCCGAAGCCGTAGGCGGTCAGCGGATGGTTCGTGCGGAATGCGTTCACCGAATTCGCTTCGACGTGCATCGGCTCCGACTGGATGTCGCCGGCCGCGAGCAGCGGCGCGACGAACTTGTGGCCGTTCGAATGGCAGTCGAGCGCGTCGTCGAGCGACTTGGCCGACGCGGCGCCGGACGCGCCGAATGCGAGCAGCGTGCCGAACAGGGCAGTCTTGAGGACGTTGTTTTTCATGCTCGGTTGCGGGTTGGTCACGGATATTATCGCGTGTTCTCGCAAGATTCGTGCGCGGGGTGGGGATGGCGCGGTGGACGAAGTGAAAGCGTGGGGGCACACTGAAAAAGCTCTGCAAAGAGCGGTCGATTGGAGCGCTTTGGGCGTATCGTCGCCGGAACGATGTGACCGGTTGCCATAAAGACTGCACTCGGTGCCAATAACAAGCCATGTTCCACCCAACAATGCTGCCCGACACTGGTGCCCGGGCACGACGTATTACACATCTGCGAATCCTGATTTCGATCCCCAATTGAAGATAGTTGTCGACACCGTGCCGCCTGTTCGAACTGAAGATCAAACGAGACTTGAGATCAGGTGACAGCCGCACGTGGCGCGATGGCCGTGCCGTGCGATCGGGATGCCGTCATCCGTCATCGACGGATCGCCTTCCTCGATGATGTTGGGCGACACACCAGGATGCTGCGGGCACGACACGCGATCGCCCTTGCGGGCGACATAGCGGCCGCCGAAGCGCATTGTGGACGACGCCGTAATGACCTTACCACCATGGTCGGTGTCATCGTTGAGGCGGACTAAATTCATCACGAGTGGGACTCCATTTTCAGTTTGGCTTTCAGGTACGACCGTTGGGCTTCCGTCAATGGAATATAGGGTTCATCGTAGGTAGGCGAAATCTTGCCCATGTGGAGCATAAGACTCCGGAAAACCCTAGTCTTGACGTGAAAAAATTTCTCGACTATAGGGACCATGTCTGGAGTAAACGCATCATCCACGGATATCTTATTTCTTGTTGGTGCGAATCTTGCAGTGAGAGTCGGTTATTCCATCCGGTTCATCCTCGCTTAAATACGTCCAAGCGGTCATTTTGGGGTTGAATGCAATTGCAAACTTTCCGTCATCGGTCTGATAGAAATAACTGCCGTCTTTTGCGGGGTGGCGAATGCCTTCAATGGTAATTGAAGCTCCCGGGTCTCGAGTGTCGATCGTGACCATCCCGTATTTTCCAAAATGACATATATAAGAGCGACCTAATATTGCTTTCTTTTCATGGATGGTTTCGGCTGACGCCGGGAGCGTCGAAGAGAAAAGCAATAGAGGAAGAATTGCTGTTAATATTTTTTTCATTTTTCAATATCAATATTTTCAAGGTCGCGCGAATTTTGGTCTTGATTGCATGATTGATTATTATTTTACTCAATCAATCAATCAATCAATCAAAACAATGGGATACGGTTCGGGGCGATATGGCTCCAGTCCCGGTGTTGTCCCGTGATAATGCATTGCATTCCCTTTTCCATAACGCGGCCCTGATAATGCGTTGATCCACGGTAAATTATTCGCATCTGAATAATACGGATTTGCATAGTTTAGATTGGTACCCACGGACGAAGGTTCCCCGTTCTCTCGGTCGCGCAAATAAGAATCCACTAGATCATTCACTCTCTGGCTTATTTCGCTGGCGGGAATTTGCTCGACTGTTGATCGGTGATGCTGCTTTCGTGCGATTGGTCCATTGACGTCCGAGAATTGATTGTACTGATTGACTACCGCCGAAACGGTGCTTCCGAAATGATCTTGGCCAGGGCCGAGTCGACCAGACGCTACGCGATTCAAGATCGTATCGATCACTCCTTTCGCCTGCATATCGCCAGCGAACTGCACCCACTCAGTTTGCAGTGTTTTCTTCAAATCGAGCACATCTTTCGCGGTCAAGATGAGGGCTTTATCGCTAAATGACGAATTAATGAAATTTCCGATCAGTCCGATCGGATGGAAATGCCACGGGCTTGGCTGATTCGGGAAACCATCTATCTTTTTTTCTGCAACCTGCTCCCACCACTGCAATTTTCCGATCCGCTCAATCTCGGCCTTCCATAGCCACAGTAGTTTCTTCATGAGCGGGGACAACGCCTCCCATTTACCCAGGCCGCCGCCCCATTCGCTTTGGCAGCGCACTACGAGATGGGAGAGGGCTTCTGCTGTCCACTGTGTTTCTTGCGCATGCTTCAGCTCTTGTGCTGTCACCTTCCCGTCGTGATTCGCATCAATCGCCTTCTCGAGCTTTGTGATCAGCGGGCTCGCGTTGACCGTTGCGGCGCTCGTTTCGAATTCGGTTTTGTCTTCGTCGGTCAGAAACTGCTCGGCAACGTGGATGTAGCGTTTGAGCATGTCCGCAGGCTTGATGCTGCTATTGTCGATCAATTCGAAGCCCGGCCAGTCCCATGGGCCGCACATTCGCACGAGCGGGTGGTCCTGCTCGCACACCCATCCGTTGCGAGTACTGCCGTCCTTGTTGCCGATCGTCACGTAGTACCAGCGGCGCCCCTTGTCGTCTTTCGCATTGTTCGCCTCACCGTTCTTTTCGAGGTTGACTCGTAGGAATACATTGCGGAAATCTGCGCCCGGCCCTTTCGCGTTCGAGAAGGTTAACGGGAAGCTCTTCCAGCCCGGCACGATTGCGTTCGTTGTCGTGTTGGCGAAGCTCGCTTCGACCCAGACGGGTGCGCCGGCGTCGTTGTAAGCCGGCTTCGCGTGACGGCCGCCATGTACAGGTGCGGCCGTTTTCGGTTGCACCTTGACCCACTTGCCCTTTGCGCCAGCGGCGAGAGCTACAAGCTTGGTGCCAGGTTGCAGTTTCTGGTCCGGTTGGGGCAAGTCGGTGATCAGCAGTGCTCCCGGCGAAATTTCCAGAAATGTTTTTTCCGGAGGGCGCTCACTTGCTCGAGCCTGACTCATCTTGATGAATGCTTCGAGTTCAGGGCCAGCGAACACTTCAAGATGCAGCAACGGCCGAGTCGGCTTCGGCGGTAGTAGCTTTGCGTCCGGGTAGCGTAGATAGTGGCCGAGTTGACCTATGACGTCGCCGGCTTTGACCGAATATGGCTCTTTCAGCACGACGACTGTATCCCGCGGCTTCGGGTCGACGATCGGGTCCAGTTCCTTCTCGTACACATATCCGTACGGTGCGTGTTGCGATACCGGCTGACCGACGACCGCGCTGGCCGGCGTACCTGACTTGATTGCATTAATCTTAACCCAGCCCGGCTTCGCTTTCGTCTGGTCGTCGGTAGCGACAGTTAATTCCGCTCCGCGCGGCAGAATGCCGATGATCTTCCCGTTCGGCAGATCGCGGATGCGGAGGCCCGTGATAGGAGATGGGAGTGGCGTCGTGTCTTTCGTATCTGCTACAGGCTCGGGCACCTTCTTGAAATCGCTTTCGATGAACTCCCCCAGCACATCGCGATTGCTCGGCACGGGTATCTTCGGCCGTGGCACCTCCTGCGGGTCTTTGGCCTTGTCGCCGACTCGATAGTAACGGTCGCCTTCCCAATACGGCATCGGATTCGTGTTCAGTTTCGACGGATCGACCTGGGCTACTTTCGCTTGTTCTGCCGCCGCTTGGTAGCTGTCGTGATCCATCGTGTGCATGTACAGGCTGAAGAATGTCAACACTTCGCCTGATGCCGGCTTGTTGGCACTCGCTGCCGCTGCGGGTGCCGCTGCGGGTGTCGATGCCGGTGCCGCGGTCGCAGTTGATTGGGATGACGTCGCCGGCTGCGCAACTGAATTCGTGGACGTATCCGTTTTCGGTGGCTGAGGCGGCGGCAATTGCAGCCGATGGCGAACCAGCACGAAGCCCGTCGAATACAGCGCGTGCCGACCGTCTTGGTAGTCTTGTTCTGGATACTTGCTGTCGAGCCGGTATGCAACGACTTCACCATCGGCAATTGCACGGATGCCGTCACCTTGCTTCAGATGCGCGCCAGTGTTCTGACCGAAGTGGATGCCGCCGTGCCACATGCCGTTCGCACCGAGCGGATAGAATCCATCTTCAGCAGCCGCTAGCGCCTTCATGTACGTCATCGGATTAGTTGGGTCATCTTGCCCGACCGGCGTGAACGGAAATGCCCATCGCAGCCGTTTGTAAGGCGGTGTCGCAGATGTGTTCTGTGTGGTCGCCGGGTTGCTAGACGCGGCCGCCGTCTTTGCCGGCGCGGCATGCTTCGGGGGATGGTGGCTCTTGCTCATGTTTCTCGGAATCTCTCGTTTCTCGTTTTTCTTGCCGCGTGGACGATGACTGTCTCGGTGTCAGCCAGAGAACAGCGAACCGCGCCCGCCGTCAGTCGCCACCGGTGTCGCTTGCAACGGATCGCGAATCGTCCCGCTTCCTCCGCTGGGCTTGTCCCAAGTGCCGCATTTTTCCAAAATCTGTCCGGTCGTCACGTTCTCGATCAGCCCGCCCTTGATGCTGATATACGAGCCGCCAGCGCCGATCCACACTTCCTTCGCTGCCGTCAGAATCAGACGTCCGTCCGCACTTTCGATCTTCACATCCTGCAGAGCCACTAGCGAGGCCGTGCCGCTTTGCGCCTGGATGTCCACGGGTCCCTTCGCCGCAAAAATCTTGATACCGAGGTTCTGGGCGAATAGGCTAATCTTGTCGAGCACACTTACCAACAACGACTTGCCGGCTGCTAGGTTGACGTTCTTGCTGGCAACGATATTCGCATGCTGGTTTGCCGTGAGGTGCACTGATTGTTGCGTCGACGCGGCGATGCCCTCGGGGCTCGACAGCAGCATCACCGGCTTCGCAAAACCGTTCGCATTACCGGTACCGCCGCCGGCCGTGCGGCCGCCGCTGGTCGAGCCTGCGACAGTCCGCTGCGTGGCGTCGGTGAATGACTTCAGCGCGTTCTGGCCGTCTTGGAGGCTTTCGGCGCGGTTCGTTTCACTGGCCTTCGACACCGTCTCAAGCACGGCTTCCGCGCCGGCGAGCGGCTCGGTGGCGGCCGTTACGTTCAGCGGCTGGGCGGTGGCTGGCTGCGTCGATATATACAAGCCCTGTTCGGCGCGCACAGCGCCGTGCGCTCCGGACTTTAGGTCGAAACCGTTGCCGAGGAACGTGCCGCGTGTGTTGTCGGATTGCTCAATCAGGTAGCCCAGATGCAGGTGGGAGTTGTAGCTCGACGAGTAAAGGTGAACCCGGTTCTGACCGCTCGAGTCGTCCATGACGAGCTGGTTGAAACCGTCGCCACCGTATTCACGGGACCGAAATCCGGACAGCAGGCCGTGCGTGTGCCATACCGGCATCGTCGCGCCACCATGCAGTCTCGAGATGATCACCGGCCGGTCGCAATCGCCATTTACGAATCCCAGGAGCACATGGTCGTCTTTGCGTAACGGGAAGTAGCCGCCACGCTTCGCGCCGGCGTCCGGCATCGCCGCACGGATCCATGACGTCGACTTCGTATTGCGGTCGTTCCGGCTGTTCGACGTCCGGACCCGAACACGATTGCCGTCGTCCGTGAGGATTTCTTCGTCGCTGTCCGTCACGACGATTGCCGTCTGCAGATGCATCTCAGGCTTCTCGTGCTCAAACGGACTGCGGAATGGCGTCTTGCGGCGTTGCGCCTCGATCTCGACGTGGAAAAATCCGACGCCGCCATCGCGGTGACTGACGGTCGCACCAGTCCCAGCCGCCTGGACCTGTTCGATCTCGCTGCGCAGGCTGCGCGGAAACCGCGTCAGCGCATCCAGGCCCGGGAGGTTGTTTTGAATCAGCCAGTCGCTCGCGATGATCGACAATTCCCGCTCTTCCTCCGGCAGGGCATCGAGAACCGGATGCCCCGACACCTTGAACCAGTAGCCGGGTAGTGCATAGCGGGGGCTGCCGATCGCGAAATAGCGTTTTGCTCGCGAGGCCCATTCCTCGGTGCGGATGCGGGCCTGCTGTTGCCCGATGTCGGATTCGGCCCAGGTCTGTGAGCCGGTATAGAGATAGTCTTCACCTTGGCCGGGTAAATCCTCCAGGTCTGCCGCCGGCGTACTGACCTGTTTGTCGAGGTCCGGACGCTTGTAGTCGGCGGTGCCGAGTGTCAGCGTCGCGCTTTGTGCGTCCTGCTGTTCGCTCAACTGGGTGAGTCCGTCGAAATCCTCGTCGGTACCTGCATGGCTGAACTTCATCTCCGAATTCGGCAGCGGCGGCCCGAAATACAGGTCGTCCATCATGACGACCTTGTGCGACTTGCCGTCCTTTGCGAAATCGAAGCGCGGAAACACGCCGACTTCCTCCAGACTCCGGTGCACGAAATTCCAGTCGGTTTCCCACTGCACGCGGTGCGAATACGAGCGCATCGCCGCGCGTAGTTCCTGTCCATAGTTGCCGGAAGCCTGCGGATGCTTGTCGAATACGTCGGCGAGAATCTGCCAGCCGCTGGCTTCCTGCCAGTCGCGCCGATCGCTGCTGAGCTTCAAAAAGCTCAGCCACGAAGAGAACTGAAGCTGAAAATACGAAACGGCTCCATCATTTCCAAGGCGGCGCGCCCGCTGCACATAGCCATGGATCGGCAGATAACCGCCGTCGGTCTGGCGAATCCAGAGCGTGACGGGTTGCAGCATGAGAGCGCTAAGCTTGATCTTGTCGCCGACGACCGACGAGGCATCCACGGTCACCTCGAAATTGCGCCCGAGCCGCGCATTGATCTTGACGTACAGCGGCGTGAGCCAGTCGTCGCCAAGCGGCGTGTCAAGTTTCACGATGCGATCGAACTGCGCGTAGCCTCCGCGCAATACCTTCAGCAAGACTTCCCCGCTCATGCAGTCACCCCGTTTCGTGCAGAACGCGTCCGGTTGCAACGCCGAGACTGCGTCTGTCTTACGCCTTAAAATTACAAATAAATAACTTTTGTATTAAATAAATCTTACAGATGGATGCCGCAGCCGCTCAAAGCTGGAGACTGCGGAATATAGCTCACCAACCCCAAAGATCATACCAAAGTCTGTTCGGCACAATAAAGGCACGGTGACGATTCTTGACGGTTTGTTCGATGCTATCGACTGGTAGTCTTCCGGCGGAATCAGCCGATAAAGCGAATATCGCGATCAGGAGAAACGTATGCGTTGCCACGCGAAAATAGGGATCGAATAAACTCGGGCAACCCGTCGAGGTTGAAAAAGACAGGCTTGAGTTCTCGTGGCTAGGTGGGGCGTTTAAAGATGTTCGGCACGGGGGACGAAAAGTTTCTCGCGCGCTATCATCTGCCGGTACTGTAAGGGCGCTGACGGCCGAACGTTGATTGGTATGTACATACTCAAGGTCAACGCCGATGGCCGTCCGGCCATGTCCCGCATGCACAAGCCGAACGACGAGAAGCGGGCGGTCGTGACCCTTCGGTCATCCGACTATGACGAGCGGTTGCACACGAAGAACGCCGAGGCCTTGCGCGCGATGCTGAACCTCTATCCTGCCGACGAATGACCGCTGATTCAACGTAATTGTGGGTGGGCGGGGGCAAATGCGTCCGAATGCTAATAATTCATGTCCGCCGCTTGGTCTCAAGCCACTCTTGTTCGTGCTCAATGAGCCCATTCATTCCATCTACCGACCTCATCGCGGCGGCATAGGTCCATTTTGGGGTAGGTTGGGGTGACCGGCAATTCGGTATCGTGCAGGTATGCCCTCGCAGGTTCGCGCCTATCTAACCAAAGAAAATTAATGAACCCAATCGATGAGGGCTAGGGCGTCCTTTTCTCGAAAAGCCATTCCCCCGTCTAATCGGTATCTCCGGCGCCCTGCCTTGTGTGGCAGAAGTACGGAGACCGCTTTTGCTCCAGCAGTGTAATTGATGCGCGTGTCCTCGCTTACAAAAAGCACCGCGGGCCATAAAGTGGCAGAGTTCGTGGCGGATATCGCCCAATTTGTCCAAATATGAATTGGCATTGTCTTATGCTGAATCTAAAGTCGTTTTATACTTCACCGCACTATTCGGACTGTGCCAAGATGGTGATTTCATCAGTAGTCTGAACATGACCGAGCAAGATCGCGAGGTGAATAAACATGTGCTCGGTCCAAACTATTGAATGCGTCAATTGCTGCGAGAGAAATGTGTTCCGTATGGGGAGTCACAAATCAGAAATACGCGACCGCAACGAGCTTATCGGGGAGAGCCGACAGACGGCTTTTTCTTTTCGTCAACTCGCACGTCGTGACGCGACCCGCAAAGTTATAAGGGAGGGGCTTCCCGGACATTAGAGGAACGATGCAACTAGCCCAAGTCCACATGTATGGATTTCAACAGTTCATGGGCCAAGAAGGACGGGTCGCAGATGGTGTCGCCACGAACTTCAGGTACCTTGGATTTGATCTTAACGAGTTCGATAATGTTGACCCGTGTTGGTTCGCGCTTCCCGCAGTAATGTAAACCGGGCGGATAGTTGGAGCAGACTGGAAGCGTGCTCGGATGTTTCATAGCCGGGCACTACCGCGCTCGGGGCGCATGCGATGAAGGCCGCTACGATTCGGCGCCGTGCGGCCATTTTTTTCCCCGACGGTAACGTGACTAGAAAAAGAAAAAGGGGTTAGCTTACGCTAACCCCTTGATTCCTTTGGTCGGAGCGATAGGATTCGAACCTACGACCCTCTGATCCCAAATCAGATGCGCTACCAGGCTGCGCTACGCTCCGACGAGCCAAAGATTGTATCGTCTAATGGGTGATCGGGTCAATCAAGTTATGCATATCGCGCACATCATCCCGAACCGTTCACGATTGGCGACAATTCAGAGTGTGAGCGTCCGGCACGCACCTGCGCGACCGGATCGTTCGCCGATGCATGGAGAGACATCATGATGAACCTGATCCTGTGGCGCCACGCCGAAGCCGAAGACTACGCGGCAAACGACCTCGCGCGCCAGCTGACGAGCCGCGGGCGCAAGGAAGCGCAGACAATGGCTAAATGGCTGCGCGGCCGGCTCGAGTCGAACAGCGTGATTCTCGCGAGCCCGGCGGCCCGCACCGTGCAGACCGTTGAGGCGCTGACCGACCAGTACCGGACCGTCGATGCGCTCGCGCCGGGCGGCAGCGTCGACGACGTGCTGACCGCCGCCGGCTGGCCGGACGGCATTGCGCCGACGGTCATGATCGTCGGACACCAGCCGACGCTCGGCAGCGTCGTCGCGCACCTGATCGCCGGCAACGGTGACAGCTGGAGCATCAAGAAGGGCGGCATCGTGTGGATCGCAAGCCGTACGCGCGACGGCAGTCGTCAGGCCGTGCTGCGTGCGTTGTTGCCGCCGGACCTTGTGTGACGGGGTTTGACCGTATTGATCATACGGTTTCGCAAGCTTTCTGCTAAAGTCAATTCGGCGACACGTCATTGAATGGACACGGTCGTGCCACAGAATGGTAACGGCCGGTTACTACATTGGCTGGCATGTCGTCCTATTCCTTACGACCAGGAAAGCCTAATGCGAGAACTGCCGACGCCTACGCTCCCTTTTGCCTCGCTTCCCCTCGACACGACGCGGCGTCACCTGCCGCGCGCTGCTGAAACCGTCACATCCGAGTACCGTCTGCGTGCCGCATGGGCGCGCACGGAAGACGAACTGCGCGAGGCACAGCGCCTGCGTTACACCGTCTTCGCCGAAGAGATGGGCGCGCAGCTCAGCGGCCCGTCCGGTCTCGACGTCGATCCGTTCGATGCTTATTGCGACCACCTGCTGGTGCGCGATCTCGACACGCTGAAAGTGGTCGGCACGTACCGCGTGCTGCCGCCGCACGAGGCCGCGCGTGTCGGCCGTCTGTACGCGGAAGGCGAATTCGACCTATCGCGCCTGACGCACCTGCGCGGCAAGATGGTGGAGGTCGGCCGCTCGTGCGTGCACAGCGACTACCGCAGCGGCGCCGTGATCATGGCGCTGTGGGGCGGCCTCGGCGCCTATATGATGCAGAACGGCTACGAGACGATGCTCGGCTGCGCGAGCGTGTCGATGGCCGATGGCGGCCACTATGCGGCGAACCTGTATCAGTCGCTGTCGGCCAACGCGCTGACGGCGCCCGAATATCGCGCGTTCCCGCATACGGCGCTGCCGGTCGACGAACTGCAGACGGGCACCGTCGTCGCGCCGCCGCCGCTGATCAAGGGCTATCTGCGCCTCGGTGCGAAGATTTGCGGCGCGCCGGCCTGGGATCCCGACTTCAACTGCGCGGATTTCCTGACGCTGTTCCGGCTCTCGGACATCAACGCCCGTTACGCCCGCCACTTCCTGGGCTGAGCAAACCGGATCGCGCGGCGCGCACGAATGCGAACGCCGTCGCGTGGGCAGGCTCTCACGGCCTGCCAGCGACGGCGTTCGGCTATTCGGACGAGGTCGGCCTATCCGGCCCTGTTAATTTGAACGGTACGCAGCAACCACCGTGCGAGCGGGCGCACGTTCGGGGCGGGTCCCGCAGGCGGCGACCCGGACGACAGGGCGGCTTGCCTAGTGCTTGCGCCGCCAGTCGAGCAGATGGTGTTCGGCCATCCAGTGATGGACCATCCCTTCGCCGCCGTGGCTGCGCTTGTATTCGCGCGATTCGAAGTACGACAGGGCGACGAGCACCATCAGGCCGACGAACAGGCCGATCAGGCCAGCGATCTCTTCAGACGACATGGCAGCCTCCTTTCAACGGGCACAGCGCCATGCCTTCATACTAGAACATCCGCGGGACGACCCCTAACCCGGAATTCCGCTAGACTCGGCGCCGTCCTGGCGCGCGATGGGCGCGCCGTTTTCCGGAGAGCCTTCCCGATGACCCGTTTCATGCTGGCCGTGCTGGCCGCGTCCCTTCTTGCCGGCTGTTCCAGCGATCCCCGCCAGGCCCGTCGCGGCCACCCGCCGCAAGATCCGGCCGATTACCACGGCGTGCCGACCGACATGACGCCGCCGTCGATGCTGGGCGCGCCGGCACCCGCACCCGCGCAATAACGTCCGACCCGCGTGGCGGTCAGGGGCCGGCCGCGGGCGCGTCGGCGCCGATTCGCCGCACGAGCGCCGGCAGGTAGCGTGCGAGCGTCGCGCCGCGCGCGACCATGAACAACAGCAGCGCGAACCACAGCCCGTGATTGCCGAACGGGCCGACGACGGTCAGCGTCGCCGCGATGAAGATCGCGAACGACGCGACCATCGCGCGCATCAGCGATTGCGTCTGCGTCGCGCCGATGAACACGCCGTCGAGCAGGAATCCCCACACGGACACGATCGGCGAGATCGCCGCCCACGGCAGGTATTGCAGCGCGACCGCGCGGATCTCGGCCTGATCGGTCAGCCGAGCGACGATCCATCCGCCGGCCGCCCAGTAGACGAGCGCGAACAGCAGCGCACCGAGCGCGGACCACAGCAACGTGACGCGCACGGCCCGCCGGAATCCGGCGCGGTCGCGCGCGCCGGCCGCGGCGCCGACGAGCGCCTCGGCCGCATGCGCGAAACCGTCCAGCCCGTACGCCATGAACGTCTGGAAATTCAGCAGCAATGCGTTGGCCGCGAGCGTCGCATCGCCCTGTTTCGCGCCGAGATGCGCGAACCAGCCGAACGCGCCGAGCAGGCACATCGTGCGCAGAAAGATGTCGCGATTGAGCACGATCAGCCGCTTGAGCGCCGCACGGTCCGCCAGCGCACGCGCGGCGATGGGCGCGAGGCCGCGCGGCCGCAGCTGCCACAGCATCCACGCACCGAGCGCGAAGCCGCATGCGTCGGCGGTTGCGGTCGCCGCACCGATCCCGGCAATGCCCCAGCCGAAGCCGTACACGTATAACAGCACGGCACCGATGTTCACCGCATTGATGAAGACCTGCGCGACGAGCGCGAGCCGTACGCGCTGCACGCCGAGCAGATAGCCGAGCACGACGTAGTTCGCGAGCGCGAACGGCGCGCTCCAGATCCGCGCGTGGCCGTAGGCCAGCGCGGTTGCGCGGACCGCGTCGCTGCCGCCCAGCGCGGACAGCGCGAACGACAGCAGCGGCACCTGCAGCGCGAGCACCACGGCGCCGAGCGCGAACGCGACGATCAGCGCGCGCAGCACGTTCAGGCGGATGCCGGCGGCGTCGCCGGCGCCGTGCGCCTGCGCGACGAGGCCGGTCGTGCCCATGCGCAGGAAGCCGAAGCCCCAGAACACGAAATTGAAGAACAGTCCGCCGAGCGCGACGCCGCCGAGATACTGCGCGCCGTCAAGGTGGCCGGCGACGGCCGTGTCCACCGCGCCGAGGATCGGCTGGGTCAGGTTCGCCAGGACGATCGGGAACGCGAGCGTGAGGACGCGCCGGTGCGAGACGGTGGCCGATCCGGTGCCGACTGCGTGCGGTAATGCGGAATCGGACATGGCGGACGCGTCAGGCGCGTTCCTGCACGCAGACCCACGGCGACACGACGACCGCCCACAGCTCGGGATTGCGCGCCGCGAAGTCGGCGGCCGTTTCGGCCGGCATGCGCGCGACGAGGCCGGAAGACAGCCAGCGCGTGACCTGTTGCGCATCGTCGCTGGCAATCGCTTCCGCGACGCTGACGAGATCGAGATCGCGCGCGACCGACAGCAGCTTGCCCTGCGCGAAAAAGCGCTCGAGATCGCACCAGTCGATCTTGGCGGTTTCGCCGAGGAGTTTGGCGTAGAGCGGGCTGTGCGACGCGCCCGCGGCGGATTCGTGTTGATCGGAGGACATCGTTGTGCGTTGGAAAGACTGCGTGGCGCCACTATAAACCATCCCGGCGGCTGGCCGCCCGGCGCGGCCCACGGCGGTTCAAGCGTCGCGCAGCGCGCGGCGCACGATCTTGCCGGTCGCCGTCATCGGCAGGCTGTGGACGAACGCGATCGCGCGCGGGTACTCGTGCGCGGCCAGGCGCGTGCGCACGTGCGCCTGCAGCGCCTGGACGAGCGCGTCGTCGCCGACATGGCCAGGGTTCAGCACGACGAACGCCTTGACGATCTCGGTGCGGGTCGGGTCGGGCACCCCGACGACGGCCGCCATCCGCACCGCCGGATGCGTGAGCAGGCAGTCCTCAATCGGCCCCGGGCCGATCCGGTAGCCTGCGCTCGTGATCACGTCGTCATCGCGGCCGACGAAGCGCACGAACCCGTCGGCGTCGATCGTGCCGGTGTCGCCGGTGAGCAGATAGTCGCCCGCGAACTTGTCGCGCGTCGCGGCGGGATTGCGCCAGTATTCGATGAACATCACCGGGTCGGGGCGGCGCACCGCGATGCGCCCCTCGATGCCGGGCGGCAGCGGCGTGCCGTGCTCGTCGACGATCGCGACCGTATGGCCGGGCACGGCCTTGCCGATCGCGCCGGGCTGCGCGTCGAACAGCGCGGCGCACGACGACAGCACCATGTTGCATTCGGTCTGTCCGAAGAACTCGTTGATCGTCACGCCGAGCGCGTCGCGTCCCCAGGTCGTCAACTCGGTGCCGAGCGACTCTCCGCCGCTCGCGACCGATTTCAGCGCCAGCGTGTAGCGCTCGCGGGGCGCGGGCACCGCGCGCATCAGCTTCAGCGCGGTGGGCGGCAGGAACGCGTGGGTCACGCCGTGCCGCGCCATCAGCGCGAACGCGGCCTCGCCGTCGAACTTCTCGAAGCGGCGCGCGAGCACGGGCACGCCGTGATGCCACGACGGCAGCAGCACGTCGAGCAGGCCGCCGATCCACGCCCAGTCGGCGGGCGTCCAGAACAGGCGCGCGTCACGCGGAAAGCATTGCTGCGACATCTCGACGCCCGGCAGGTGGCCCAGCAGCACGCGATGGGCGTGCAGCGCGCCTTTCGGCTTGCCGGTCGTGCCGGACGTATAGATGATCACCGCCGGATCGTCGGCGGCGGTGTCGGCCGGCACGAAGTCCGGCGATTCGGACGCGAGGGCGGCGTCGTAGCGCAGCACGCCCGGCGCGTCGGGCACGTCGTCGCCGATGCAGTAGCACGTGTGCAGCGTCGGCAGTTGCGCGCGCAGCGGCGCGATCTTCGCGTAGCCGGCCGCGTCGGTGACGAGCGCGGCGGCTTCGCTGTTCGCGAGCCGGTATTCGAGCGCGTCGGTGCCGAACAGCGTGAACAGCGGCACCGCGATCGCGCCGAGCTTGTACGCGGCGAGATGGGCGATCGCGGTTTCGGGGCCCTGCGCGAGGAAGATGGCGATCCGGTCGCCGCGTTGCAAACCTGCACGCGCAAAGCTGTTCGCGAGCCGGTTAGAAGCATTCTTCAGGTCGTCGAATGTGAGGCGCGACACGTCGCCTTGCGACGTTTCGTGGATCAGCGCGAGCCGTCCGCTGCCATCGGCCCACTTGTCGCAGACGTCCACCGCGATGTTGTAGCGGGCCGGAACCTCCCACTGGAAGCGGGAGAGCAGGTCGTCGTAGCGTTCGGCGGCAGGCAGCATCGCGGGTCTCCTTCATGTCGATCGACGGATCCGGTCGATGGTTTACATCAACATTTCACGCGACCTAACCACAATGGCGTGCGAGAGATAGGGAATGTGCGGACTCGTCCAACGGGGGCGGCTCAGTGCACGATTCCGCAATGACGCATAAGATCACGACAAAACAGTGATGTGACCATGGATTTGCTTTTGATAGCTGCGGGGTTCAGCCTGTTCGGAATCGGGGCGCTGGTGGTGTTCGCCAGCCGCGTCGATCCGTTGTCCGGCCGTTTCACCGGCCGTCTGCGCAAGCGCTGACACAACCTTCCCGATTCTCCTCGCGACGACATGCGATGCATGCCGGCATCGCGTGTCGCCTTGTCGATGCCGGGCGCGTTCAGCGCGCCGGCAGGTAGCGTGCCGGATCGATCGAGCGGCCGCCGTAACGCAGCTCGAAATGCAGCGCGACGCGATCGCTGTCGCTGTTGCCCATCTCCGCGATCGTCTGCCCCTGCGTGACCGACTGACCTTCCTTCACGAGCAGCGCACGGTTGTGTGCGTACGCCGTCAGGTAATCGGCGTTGTGCTTGAGGATGATCAGGTTGCCGTAGCCGCGCAATCCGTTACCCGCATAGACGACCGTGCCCGGCGCGGCAGCCAGCACCGGCGAGCCCGCCGCGTTCGCGATATCGATGCCCTTGGATTTCGAACCGTCGAACGTGCGCACCACGTTGCCGGCGGCCGGCCAGATCAGCGCGATGCTGCTGGCCGGCTTGACGGCCGATTCGACCGGCGCGGAAGGCGCGGGGCGACTGCGTCCCGCGCTGCCGGTGCCGGTGGTCGACGCGGTCGTGGTGCCGGGCGGCGGCGCGACGCGCAATACCTGGCCGACCTCGATCGCATCGGGGTTCGTGATCTGGTTCCAGCGCACGATGTTCGCCATCGACGTGCGATTCGCGCGTGCGATCTTGTAGAGCGTGTCGCCGCGCTCGACGCGGTAGTAACCCGGGCCGACGGGGGCGGAGCCGCACGCGACGAGCAGCGCGGCGCAGGCGGCCGCGACGAGTCGCTTCGTTGTTGTTCCGAACATTGAACCTCGCAAAACCCTGCCGCGCGACGCGGCAAGCAATACAAAACGTCAGATTTCGACCCGAGCGCCGCAGTTTCGCACTTCGCGCGCCGTTTCGGCGCGCGAGGGCGTCAGCCGGCGAGCGGCACCACGCGGATGCGCAGCGTGGCCGTTTCGGTCGAGCCCGGCGCGAGCATGCGCAGCCCGAGGCCGTTGTGGATCGCGTCCGGCAGGCCGAGCCATGGCTCGACGCAGTAGAAGTCCGATTCCGGCTTTTCGGTCCAGGTCGTGACCGCGTACCACGGGATCGAGCCCGGTACGTCGAGCGCGATCTCGATCGTGCGGCGGCGACCCGGCATCACGATGCGCACCGGCGTGGACGGCGCGCCGTCGAGGCAGTGGAAGCGGTCGAGGATGTCCGGATCGTCGAGCGTGTAATGCGCGTCGCCGCGTTCGGGCGGGCTGATAGAGCCGTCGGCGTTCTGCGCGCAGCGGTGCGTGGGCGGCAGCTCGAGCGTGGTTTGCGCGCGCTCGCCGTGCGGTAGCGCGAAATAGAAGTGGTGGCCCGCGTAGTAGGGCAGCGGCGTGTCGCCGCGGTTGGTCGTGGTGAGCGCGACCTCCAGCGTGTGTGCGTCGGCGAGCCGGTAGGTCGTTTCGAAGCGGAAATCGAACGGGTAGCTCGCGTGCAGCGCTTCGTTTGCCTCGAGCGTCATCGACAGCGCGGCGCCGTCGGCCGACGGTTGTGCCGCGAACGGCAGGTCACGTGCGAAACCGTGCATCGGCAGGTCGCGGACCACGCCGGCGGCATCGCGCCAGCGGCCCAGTTCGCCGTCGACGCGGTGGCGGCCGAGGAACGGGAACAGCAGCGGATTGCCGCCGCGCACGCGCGCGAGGTTGCTCCAGTCGGCCGTTTCCGGCCAGAAGATGATCGGCTCCCCGTCGACGTGCCACGACAGCAGGCGGCCGCCGAATTGCGGGGCGACCCGAACGAGCGACGGGCCGGCGTGAAGTTCGTGAATGTCGTGCTGCTGGAAGATCGGCATGGCGAATCGGTATGAACGGGGTGGGCGGGGGTGCGCGATGGCGCGCTCCATTATCGGGCCGCGACGCGGTCCGGGAAAACCCTTCTCGGGGAAATCGCGAGTTTTTCAGATTGTCAGCTGTCGGGATAATGCCTCTAAACCGGTGAGGTTGCCGGGTCATGACACTTCGAGGAGCGGCCATGGATCTGGCAATGGCAATGGGAATCGCACTGTTCGGCATGTTCACCGGCAGCACGGTATTGTTTTTTTACCAGCTCGGCCGCTGACGGCAATTTCTGCCGGAATCGAAAGGCCCGCCATGCAAATGGCGGGCTTTTTGCTTTCCGAATGCTTACAAATTGCAAGCGTTTGTGTGCATTGCCGCAATAACCTGCCAAATGCCTTGGCGCGGTAATCCTGGCTGGGCATAATCGGGGCGCGTTTTTTCGGACGCGCGCTGCGTCGTCCGCTTGTTCACCCGATTGCTCATCACTAAAAGGACCGACGCGTGAGTCTCTGGTTTCTGGTATTCCTGAGCGTCCTGCAGGGCGTTACCGAACTCTTCCCCGTCAGCAGTCTCGGCCACACGTTGCTCGTGCCGGCGTTGTTCGGCATGCACATCGACAAGCATGCGCCGCAGTTGCTGCCGTTCCTCGTCGCGCTGCACCTCGGCACCGCGCTCGCGCTGCTGTGGTATTTCCGTGCGCGCTGGATCGCGTTGATCAGCGGCTTCTTCGCGCAGCTCGGCGGCCGCAAGAACGACGACGGGCACCTGATGTGGGCGCTCATCATCGGCACGATCCCGACCGGGATCGTCGGCCTGCTGCTCGAGAAGCGCCTCGAGCGCGTGTTCCACGATCTGCGCATCGTCGCGGTCGCGCTGATCATCAACGGCGTGCTGCTGTGGGTCGGCGATCGCATCCAGCGCAGCCGTGCGCACCAGGCGCCGGAGAAGATGACGTTCAAGCAGGCGTTCTTCGTGGGCCTCGCGCAGATCGGCGCGCTGATTCCGGGTTTCTCGCGCAGCGGCCTGACGATGATCGCCGGTAATGTGGCCGGGCTGACGGCGGAGAAGGCGGCGGAGTTTTCATTCCTGCTCGGCACGCCGATCATCTTCGCCGCGGGCGTGCTCGAGTTGCCGAAGCTCTTTCATGCGCGCGACCAGCTCATGGATGCGCTGCTCGGCGGCGTGCTGACGGCGATTGCCGCTTATCTGAGCGTGCGGTTTCTGATGCGCTATTTCGAAGGGCGCGGTCGGTTGGCTTCGTTCGGCGTGTATTGCGTGATCGCCGGCGTGTTCTTCCTCGGCTGGTTCATGATGCATCCGCAGCCGGTTTGACGGTTGCGGCGCCGGTCGCGCGTGGTATGACGCGATGATCGGGTATAATTTCGGGCTCGGCTTCATGCCGGGCCCGTTTCGTTTCGGGGCTTTGAGTTCGTGGTTGTTGTGGCTGGCTCGAAGCTTCGTGCGTTAAATGCGGTCCGGGTTTTTGTGGCCGTGTCTTTTCCCTCGACCGCCCTTAGCTCAGTTGGATAGAGCAACGGCCTTCTAAGCCGTAGGTCACACGTTCGAATCGTGTAGGGCGGGCCAGTCGAATCAATGGGTTGGCTTAATCTGTAAGCCTGTCCCCAATCCTCAAAAAATTCCGTGTAGGTGCCGTGTAGGTGTTTGCGATCAATGCAGATCCAGACACGATCCATGTCAGAAGGGTCGTTTAAAAGCGATTGATGGCGCCGCAGGCTGGTGTGGGAAGCTGCTGCAGCTGTGTGTCTGATTAGCCTGGGATATGGCACGATATCGACGGCGCGCCGCCGGAGATATAACAGAACCGGCGACCAGTTGACGATGGCAACTTGGCAAGAGTTCAGTAGCAGGCGACTTTCGTACGCAATTAATCAGCTAGCCGCTGGATGAGTCGGATCGCACGGTCAAACAGATTCTCGAGGATCTAAACAGCCAATGTGCACCCGAAAAGCGCGAGGCGGCTCTTGCGTACTGGCGGCAGGTTTTCGATTACGTCGTAGAACTGAGTATCTGAAACTTCCGGATGCGCGTGTCGAGGCCGATCTTGCATATAGTCGGGCGCCGAGGGAGTTCAAGGGACTAGGGCAGCGCAAGCATCGAGAGCGACTCGCGGAGATCGAGTACTTATACGATCGACATATCGTGGGACCTGCCGTTCTGGATTGGGAACCAATTGGCGCGGAAGATGAGGCTGGCGATACGCATCACGAAAAGAGCCCACACTGGTGTCGTCCGCATTTCAAGATGCAGCCGCACGGCCCTCAATCGTCGCTACGAAAGGTCATTTTCGTCGGGCCGACGATCGTGCGTTCCGACAGGCTTGCGTTCTAATCCTTTTCGGGACGGGATGTCGTGAGGTAGTTCGGCTTGCAGGGCCTCGTTGTGTATGATTTCGACTGCTATCTGACGAACGAGCGAGCGCATTTATGTACAAAGCCGTAGCCTTTGTCGTGATCGGAGTCGGTTTTTTGATCGCAGCGGCGATAAACGTCCAACTGACGCGCGAATTCATGCGGACGTCGATCATGGTGCCCGGCGAAGTGGTGAAGTTGAACGCGGGCGGGTATCACCCGGAAATCGAGTTCGTGACGAAGGCCGGGGAACACGTCTCGTATCCGCAGGGCGGGATCGTGTCGAAAATGGCTGTCAGCGATCGACCGCAGGTGCGTTATCTCGCCGAGAATCCGATTCAGACAGCGAGAATCGATCGATTCGATGCGATCTGGGGGAATGTGGTTTTTTTCGCTGTCTTCGGATTGGGCTTCATCGTTTGTGGGTTGATCAACCTTCCGTCACGACAATGATCACAGCCATTATCGACCCGAGCTTCCTTCGTCCAATCGCAGTCACGTAGGCGAAAACTTGACGGATGACTATTTCGGACCGTGACATGACAAAAGGCCCAATTTCTGATGGTCGAAAAGCCGTGGGGCGTCGTACCTGACGAACCCCACACTGCACCAATAAACTTTTTGCAGCAACGTAGCTGCTTCCACCGATGCACCGGATACCCTTTCTTGCCTTTGCACTTTCGGCTCTCGTGCCCGGTCTACTGTGGTCGTACTTTACCGGCGACCCGACATCACTCAAGTACTCCATCCCAATCGCTTATTTCGGAACGGCAGTGTTTGCGATTCCGCTGTATCTGCTGGTCTTGAAATACTGGCGTATTTCTCTGATTTCATCGTGTTTGGGTGGCGGTATCACCGGATTCTTGACGTGGATTTCCACCTATCTGATTTACACCTCTATCTGGGATGACGATCTTTTCAAGGCCGATTTATCGGCTGCTTTGGGATTCTTGGCGTTCATATGCTTGGGTCCAGTGGCGGGATTTGTCTTCTGGCTAATGCATCGTTGGCACCGGACCTTACCCCGCTGAGTCCACCTTCGTCAGCTGGTGGGCTCGCCGGTCTAGGCATTCTTCCCCGGAAGCGCCCCTTGAATGATTCGTTCTTCGCGATGTCGGTCGGCTCGCGTGGACGCGAGAAGTTAACCATTCCCGCGTGTAGTTGTCCACGATCGTGAGCGTAGCGATCACGCAATTCATTGATCAATCAACACGCACCGGCGCAACGACAACCGATTTCACAGACCCCTCGCATAGTTCGTCCCTGCAGCAGTCCTGCCGAATTTCCGGCAAGGCCGTCGCGCATCCATTCCCGGGAGAACATCATGCGATATCCGTTGCAGCACTCCGACGCACGCGCGTCTGCGCCGCATCCATCCGACCTCGACCCCGCCCCGCACGCACCGGCGCCACAGCCGGACATCGAGGAGGTGTGAGCCATGAGCAATGAAGCACTTGACCCGCTGCTGCGGCAGTTCGCGGAAAAGCGATTGGGGCGGCCACTCGAGCCGGGCGAAGAACAGGCGCTGCTGGAGCGACTACCGAGCAGGCACACCAATCAGCCGGCGCCAACCGCCGGCACCGCAACGCAGGCGCACGCCACGCAGGCGCACCCCGCGAACCCACCACAGCCGCAGCCGAAAACCCGCCAGGAAGCGCGCGAGCAGATCAAACATTTCATGCAACTCAACCAGCAAAAGGCGTACGAGAAGATGCGCGGCATCCTGCAGACGATCGATGCGCAGAACGAAACAACCCTCGGCATGCTGGCGTCGGAACAGCGAAAGGTGTCCGGCGTACTCGACGCGCACGAGCCGCCGGCCGACGCTCAGGCATCCGGCGCGGCCGACATCCAGGACAGCACACGCGAGGCAATGGCGATGATCGGCGAACAACTGACGGGTCTCATCCGGCAGGAAATCGATGCGTGCTTCCGGCAATACGTCGACCTGCTCACCGTCCGGCTCGACGCGATATACGACCGCCTCCAAAGTATTGGCGCCAGTCCGACCGAATCGCCTGAATCAACCGCGCCGGATGCCGCCGCCACCGCGGTCGTTCACGACACCCCCGGCCCAGCGTCCATGTAGTAGCACACGGGTCATGCGGCTGAACGCGAAAGACGGCCGGCCCCGATGTGCAACCTCTCAACTACGTGAACCAAGGAGCAACAAATGACTGAAAAGTGTCAAGTGTGCCAGGTCAATCCCGCGATTACGGATGCGGTCACACAGGTCAACGTCAAGGTGGTCGCCGAAGCGCCGGCAATGGCGATGGGCTCGCTGTACCAGGCCCAAAGTCATTCGCTGAGCATCCTGTTCGAGAACGCGGTGCAGCAGCAGTCGCAGGCCGCGATCCAGTCGCAGACGTCGACGAACGTGGGGACGATGCAGCTCTACACGATCGGGCCGGAAAGCGCGGGCGCGGCCGCCACGGAAATCGGCTCGAACGGGATCATCTCGCTGCTGGCCGACGTGATCGCGATCGGCAAGGCGGTGGCACGTTAAGGCGCCGTCGCAACACCGTGGTTGAGCGGCGGCGCAAGCGGTACGCACCGCCAATGCCGCCGCCGCGCCGCGGATCCGCAGCACGGCCGCCGCCACCAGCACAGCGGTGCCGTGTGGTGTTCCGGAGCAACTGACAGAACTGACAGAACGGGCAGAGCCGATTCGATGCGGCGCCCGATCGCAAACCAGGAGAAACTCGATGGGAAACGAAAACGATCCGATCATTGGCGACCCGACCGACGCCTGCGACTGCAAGACCTGCGCGGTCAATGCCGCGATCACCGACGCGGTCACGCAGACCAACGTCAAGGTCGTGGGCGAAGCGCCCGCGATGGCGACGGGCTCGCTGTACCAGGCCCAGAGCCATTCGCTCAGCGTGCTGTTCGAAAACGCCGTGCAGCAGCAGTCGCAGTCCGCGGTGCAACTGCCGACCTCGACGAACGTGGGGACGATGCAGCTCTACACGCTCGGGCCGGCGAGCGCGGGCGCCGCCGCGACGGAAATCGGCTCGAGCGGCGTGCTTTCCGTGCTGGCTGACGTGCTCGCGATCGGCAAGGCGCTCGCCTGACGCGCAACCCGGCGTTGACGCCTGGCGGCAGCCGCGGTGGCTGCCGCCAGGCACCCGACGTCGTGCCGACACCCGCGAAGGCCGCCGCCCGCGCCGCATCGACGGCCGCGCGGCGCGCTTCGCCGACCGACCCACTCATGCTTTCGCCGTGACCGCGTCGACCGCGCCGCAGCGGCGAGCAACCACAGGAGTAACGACATGCCGGAACAGGCCTCCGCCGCGATTGCCGATGCAGTCACGCAAGCCAACGTCAAGGTGGTGGGCGAAGCGCCCGCCGTGGCCTTGGGCACGCTCATGCAGTCGAACAGCCACGCGTCCGCGATCCTGCTTCACAACGCGGTGCAAATGCAGGCGAACCAGGCGGCGTCCAACCTCGCCGCCACGACCGTCGGCATCATGCAGCTCTATGCCGGCTCGCCGGTGGCGGCGGCTGCCGCGGCACGATCGTCGAACGACAGCTTCGTGTCGCAACTGGCCGCCGTCGCGCAGTTGATGAACGCCATCGGTCACTGGCGCAGTTGATCTTCGCCGCGCGCCGCGTATTCCTGCGCGCAACCTCCTCACGCCGCGGCACCGCACGACGACGTGCGCGCCGCGGCATCAATTGGCGTCGGCGATATACCGGAGCCGCTCCGGTTTCTCGATCGTCACACCGTGTTCGTGAAGCCGGATCAGGCCGTCGCGCTGCATTTTCTGCAGCGTGCCGTTCAGTCGCGGACGGCTGACGTTGAGCATCGCGGCCAGGATGCTCTGGTTCTCCGGTAGCGGCACCTCGACGTCGTTCCCTTGCATGCGATTCAGCAGATGGCGCGCGAGCCTTGCTTCGAGCCGGTACAGGCACGCCGACTCGACGAAGTCGCTCAGCTGGTGGATGTGCAGGCACAGCTGCTCGTAGATGCGCTCCATGAAATCGGCATTGGCCCGCAGCGGTGCGAAGTGCTGGCGATGCAGCAGCGAAATGCGGCAGTCGTGACTCAACTGGGCCGTGAAGCTGCGCCGGTGCGCGCGAAGGAGGGTGCTTTCACCGATGAGTTCGCCCGGCACCGAATGGCCGAGAATGATTTCGCGTCCGCCGGGTTCGTGCAGTGTCTTGTACACGCGGCCGCGGTGCACGAACGCGACGAAATCTTCCGGATCGCCCTTGAAGAACAACATTCGGTTGCCGTGTTCGGGCCACGGCATCAGATGTCGCTCGACGTGAGCGAGCAGGCTTTCCGGAAGATCGGTGAGTATCCGTATATTGCGCAGCGTTCGAGCGTTAGCAAGGGCAGGCATGTTTTCCGTGCGAGGTTGTTTGACGATGCGGCCACCTAGCGGAAAACGCTGCTTCTGGTACTGCGTGAAAAAAATAATGAAGATACCGAAATAATCGACGAGCAGTCCGGACGCGACGGCACTTTGGCGGCAATGATGTTCGGGCGACCGACATCGATAGCGGCGTGCCGGCGCGCGAACGCGTCGCGACGCTAGTCGTTCTTTTTTCATCGCAATGCCGTTATTTACGCCCGGCGGAGTGCCTGATACGGCGGAACGGGCGACGCCCGTGGGTTAAAAATTTCCGTTCACAATAATCAAGAGAATTGACCAAAACGATTATCTCAATAACGGTGTTACGCGGGTAACAGCGCCGTTCTCGGCATCAAATCGATTCTGTGTTTTCCATAAAAACGGAGGGCACGGAATGACAACGTCGAACCCACACGCTGCCCCGCCGGCCGCGTCACAGGCGCAGCAGCTCGATCGGACGTGGCGTGAAATGCAGGGGAAATTGCGGCGGCGCGCGCGCCTCTTGTGCAAGGGGGATATTTACCGTGCCGACGAACTGCTTTCGGATACCGCACTCAAGGTTCACATTTACCTGCAGCGTTCGCCCGAGCGCGTTCGGAACCTGGCCGGCTTTCTCTTTCTGGCGCTGAACCACGCGTTCCTCTCTGGCGCGCGCCAGCGCCAGCGCGAAAACGGCATGCTCGAATACGACTCGACCTGGGACGACGATCACATCGCCGAGCTGGCGGGCCACGCACCGTCGATGGAGCAGCAGTTGCTGCTCCGACAGCAACTGCGACGTCTCGACCAGGCGCTGTCGATGCTCCCGCAGCAGCAGCAAATGCTGTTCACGCTGAAGTTCGAGGAGGACATGCCGTATCCGCATATCGCGGCGACGCTCGGCATCAACGAGCCGCTTGCCAGAAAGCGCGTCGAGCTGCTGCGCAAGAAATTGCGCGACGGACTCGCTTGAGCGCGTTCACGAATGCGGGGACGCAGCGTTCCTAACGACATACGCGGTGTCGATGGCCTGCCGGCCCGCCCGTTCCTTCAACCGCATGCCGGAGCCGAGATTCGAGGAGGCCTCGTGGCAGACAAAGTCAATGAGCAGGTTACCGACGCGCTGACGCAGACCAATGTCAACGTCGTGGCTGGATCGCCCGCCCAGGCGCTGGGCACGCTTTACCAGATGTTCAGCCAGGCCGTCGGCATCTCCGCACAGAACATGACGCAGCAGCAGGCGGCGCTGAACCAGATTTCGAACGCCGTCGTGTCGAAAGCGGTGGCGATGATCCTGTCCGTCGAAGCGTCGCCGAAGGGGGCGTCGGGCGGCGCATCGGGCGGTGCTTCGGGCAGCGCGCCGCACGCCGCGACGAGCGGGCCGCACACGGGTACCGCGCATTAGCACGTGCAGACTCTCGGGATACCTGAACCATGAATATGAAAGGCCTTTTGGGCGGGCGCGGCGACGACGCGCCGCAGACGCCGCGCGATGTCGACGACGCCGCAGCCGCAGCCGACGCCGCGACGCCAGCCGATGTCGCGCCGGTCGCCGCGGCGTCGAAGGTCGGCGCGCGCGCGTGGCCGGTCAACCGGCTGCGCAGGTTCACCGATGCGCTGAAGGCGCCGAACCAGATCGCGGGTGGGCCCGGGTCAGGCGGCTCGGCGCTGCAGACCGTGCAGGCGATCAACGCGGAAGCGGCGTCCTACGCGACGACGCAGATCGCGGTCGGCCCGAACATGTTGATCACGCAGGCGGGCGGGATGGTTGCGCAGGCGGCGGCCAACTACTTCGAGGCGTCGACGTCGCTGGCGATCGCGGGCAAGAGCGTGCTGATGAAGGATCTCGCGCAGAAGACCATCGACGAGAACGTGTCCGGGATGGCGATGGATGCGATGGGTCTGCTGTTGACGGACCTGTTCGTCGCGACCGCGGCGCTCGTCGCGGGTGCCGCGGAAGCGATCGAAGGGGAGGCTGCGAGCGTCGCGCTCGACAAGATCGACGAGAGCTTGCAGAAGTATCAGGCGCTGCTGGACAAGAAGGGTGCGTAGTGCGAGCCGGTGGCGGCGGACTTCCATGAGGAAGCAAGACTAAGGTGTGCGGATTTCCAACCTGCCGGTCCTCGGGAGTGAGCGGAGAAACAATGAGTACACCGACAGATCAAGAAATGGCTACCGTGTGCACCAGCGAAATCGCCTGCACGCACGACGACGGAGAAGCGGCCCCCATCGTCCACGACAGGCCGATCCATTACCGAGTCGAAGACGAACGTCCCGTGCAATCATCCCCGTGAACACAGGTCGATTGACTCCGGTGTGCGCAGCGACAAAGAATCCATCGACACGATCCGCCGCGCCGTCAGGCCGGATGCGGAAAGTGAGCAGCGGGGCCGACGCACGTCCGCATTCCCGAACACGCCGCCGCTCCGCCACCAGCAGTCCCATCGAGTCATGCGAGGAACCCATGCCCTACATCATTCAGAACGTACAAGGTCCCGCGCCGCTGTCGGTTGGCGAGCGCATCTGGGGAGATGCGACGGAAATCGATTTCGGCGCGATGACGAGTTGCATCGCGCTCGTCGAGCAGACGCCGGGCCAACCAGCGTCGGTACGCGGGATCCATCTGTCGATCGTCAGCGCAGACGGCACGCCGGTCTACGATCCGGCGTCGAACGTGGCCGGACAGATCGGCGCGATCATGCAGCCGACCGGCAACCTGCGTGCGTGCCTCGGACGCATCGAAGTCTGGCAGGCCGAAGAGCCGCAACAGCTGGGGGATTTCTTCGCGGGGCTGATGCAGAGCCTCGACATGACGACCTGGGTTCCGTTGCCGGACGGCAACCTGCGGGTGCGGTTCAACGGCGGTGTGATCCAGTATCGGGAGGGCACCGGTGCGTGGATCGACGTGTAGGCGGCACGGCCCGTTGAAGCCGGCGCCCGCCATGCGAGAGGGCACCGGCTAATGCCATTCAGGTGATCGTAGCGAAAACTTCAGGAAACGAGGTCCGCGAGTCGCACGCTCACGTCTGCGTTCGCAGATCGAATATGCAGGTCATCGGTGTCCACTTCAAACCGGCCGGTGTCCACGGCGTCGGGGCCTGGAATGTCCACATCACGTCTTCCCAAGCGCGAACCGTCGGATTTGCTTCCGCGGCTTTGGCCATGCGTTCGGCATCGAACACCGCGTCATCGGTGTCCATCACCATCGTCATGCGTGTGCCGACGCGGAAAATTTCCATACCGCGTACCCCATGCTCGCGAAGATGCCGCAGCACGTCGGGCCATACGGCACGGTGATGATCCTCATAGCGAGCGATCAGATCAGGATCGTCTTTCAGATCCAGTGCGAGACAGTAACGCATGGTGACCTCATGTTGGAAAGCGCTCGGAGAGCGTGAACCGTCGACTGCTCAGGATCACACATCAACGGATAACGAAATACGTGCCGCGCGTTTGCCCGATCGTCGCGGAATGCCGTGTAGTACTGGCACGGACGCTTGTGATCCCGAATGCGTTACCGTTGCGTCGGGTGGTGCACATGCTCCTGCTCGTGCAAGCCGCCGTTGCAGGTCGATGATCGCGGGCAGTTGAAAGTCGTGAACATCGGGCACGGCGCCGCCTTGGCGTCGACAGACCTGAGCCGCAATGTCCAGCGCGCGCGAACGCACGTCGATCAAGAGCGAGAGCGCTTCATCGAGCAGATCTTGTTGCTGCGCCGATAGCCGCAATTCGCTTGTGCGATCGTGCGGCGCCGATTCGGCCGGGTTCATGTCCATGGGTGACGATTGCCGGAGATGAGTGGGAGCAGGGCAGGGCATCACATGATCGGGCCGCGCAGCCACGGCACGAACTCGCGGTCGCCCATGCCGTTCTGCTCGCTGCAGGTGCGTACGCCCGACGCGACGTCCAGCATCAACCGGAACAGTTGCGCCCCTGCCTGCCCGACGGAAAGCGAACCGTCGATGATCTCGCCGCCATTGAAGTCCATATCCGAGCGCATCCGCTCGAACAGGCCGCTGGTGGTCGCCAGCTTGATGGTGGGAACCGGCTTGGAGCCGAACACTGAACCGCGCCCCGTCGTAAAGCACACCAGATTGGCGCCTCCGGCGATCTGTCCGGTGGCGGATACCGGGTCGTAGCCGGGCGTGTCCATGAAGACCAGGCCCGATTCCGATACGCGGTCGGCATAGTCATAGACGGCGTTGAGCGGGCTGCTTCCGCCCTTCGAAACCGCGCCGAGCGACTTTTCGAGAATGGTCGTGATGCCGCCGGCCTTGTTGCCGGGCGAAGGGTTGTTGTTCATGTCACCGCCCGATTCGCCCGCATACCGTTCCCACCAGCGCAACTTGTCGAGGAGCTGCTCGGCTACGACGCCGGACGCGCGTGCGGTCAGCAAATGTTCGGCACCGTAGATCTCCGGTGTCTCGGAAAGAATGGCGGTGCCACCGTGGCGAACGAGCAGATCAACCGCTGCGCCGAGCGCGGGATTCGCGGTGATCCCCGAGTAGCCGTCGGAGCCGCCGCATTGCAGGCCCACTTTCAGCCGCGCGGCGGGAACTTCGGTACGCGTCATGCGATTGGCTGCCGTCAACATTTCGCGGACGATCGCGACGCCGCGCGCGACGGTTTCACGCACGCCGCCTTCATCCTGGACGACGAGGGTCCTGACCGGCGCAGCGTGCGTTGTTTCAACGGACGTTGCAAGGGCACCGACCTGGTTCACCTCGCAACCGAGGCCCACCAGCAGCACGGCCGCGAAGTTCGGATTGCACGCGTAGCCGGTCAGCGTGCGACGAAGTACGGCGATGCCGTCTCCGGTTGCGGACATCCCGCAGCCGCTCTGATGCGTGATCGCAACTACGCCGTCCACCGATTCGAACGGAGCCATCGCGTCGCCCTTGAACGCGTCCGCAATCGCGTGACAGACGCTGGCGGAACAGTTGACGCTGGCGATAACCCCGATGTAGTTGCGTGTGCCAACCTGTCCGTCCGCCCGCACGAAACCCTGAAACGTTTCCTGCCGGTCTGCTGGCGCGAGCGCGTGACCGGCATCGACGTGCGCGGCACGATGCGCGTGATGCTCGGGCATCCCGACGTTATGAACGTGAACGTGCTCGCCGGGCGCGATATCGTTCAGCGCGACACCGATCGTTTGCCGGTACTTGATCACCGGGCTGCCTCGCACGATGCGGCGGGTCGCTATCTTGTGGCCCGCCGGAATGGACGTCATAACGGTGGTCGCCAGGCCGCTCACTTCAATTGTCGTGCCGGCCTCGAGCGTTCTCAATGCCACCGCTACGTTGTCGTCGCCATGAAGCATGACGACCATCCGATCATTCATGATGCATTTGCCTCTTTGGTTGAGGGTGTCACGCCATGCCGCGCGAGCGTATCGCGCAGCCGCGTCTGATCAGGCGCGACCCCGAGCGAATCGGCCAGTTCGATCAGCGGCAGAATCCGCCGCCGGACCTTTTCGACATGGTTGCCGGCAATGTCCGCGATGTGATGGTCGAGATACGGATTGAGAAACCGTTCGCGCACACTTGCAACGTACTGCTCAGCGCGAACGCGCATCCCGAGCGCATCGAATACGGGCAACACTTCCTCGCCCCAGACGGCCTCGATGCCCTCGCGCAGCGTCGCGTCGTTCATCGCCTCGAACACGGTCAGCGCGCTGTTTCGGCGCTGCATCAGCCACTGGTCGGCGAGCCAGGTATGCCCGACGTTCAGAAAGAACAGCTTGAGCTGCTCATGGCTGAGCAGGTCGTCGGTGACGACGATATGTTCGTGTGTGCACGGCAGTTCCATGCCCGGTTGTCGTTCGATGGCCCAGAGCGCGTAGGGCTCGGCCACGGCGCCCACCGGTTCGATCGGTTCGGACACGATCCGGTCGACCAGTGAGTTGACCCAGATGCATTGTTGCGACAGATACGTGACGAAGGGCGCGGGCAGCGCCCATTGTTCAGCGAGGCCGATGACCAGCGCGCGCAGCGTGTCGCCGTTGCGCGCGACGAGTTCGCACGGAAAGATCGACACGCCCGCACCGGGCCGTGCGCACCATCGTGCATGCAGCAGCGTGAGCAGCTTGGCGGGGAAGCTGCGCGGGACATGACTGTCCCGCGCGAGCAGGGTCGGTGAATCGCGCTCGTCGAGACGGTAGCCGGCGTCGCCCGTGTTCGACACAATCACGCGGACGTCATGCGTGACCGCATGCCGGATCATCGCCCAGTCGCGATCGGCGATCCATGCAGCGCGCACCGCGCGGCAGTGGACGACCGTATCCACGATCGCACCGTGTTCCCTGCCGCGGATCTTCACCGGATAACTGCCTGACTGGGCGAGTGCGGCGATGCGCGCATGGCTTGCCGGATTGTCGGTGGTCTGCACCATGCGGATTCCGCCGATCGCATCGCCACGCTCCAGCGCCTGCGATACGAACAGGGCGACATGGGCCTGGAGAAACCGGCTGGTGCCAAACTGAAGAATCGGTTCACTCATCTCGAACGGTTCCCGCGAATTCGGTCAGCACTCGACCAGCGCCTTGACGACGGTCTGCCCGGGTTCCATCAGTTTCGGGAACTCGACGGGTACGTCCGACAGGCTCATCCGATGCGTATTGAGCGCCTTGTCCGGAATGCGGCCGGCGCGCATCGCGTCGAGGACCGTCTCGAAGTCTTCGGCGGTGGCGTTGCGGCTGCCGAGCAGCGTGGCTTCGCGCTTGTGAAACTCCGGATCGGAGAACGTGATCTCGCCCGGGACAATCGAAATCAGCACGTACTTGCCGCCGTGGGCAATGAACTCGAAACCGCGATTCATGGCCTTCACGTTACCCGTCGCGTCGAACACCACATCGAAGAACTCGCCGTTGGTCATCGTCGACAATGCGTCGACGTCGGTCGGCCCCGTCTGCACCGTCGCAACGGCGAAGTGTTCTTGGCAGAACGCAAGGCGATCGGCGCGCGTGTCCAGGCACGTGACGTGTGCGCCTCTCAGCTGGGCGAACAGCATCGCCGCCATGCCGATCGGCCCCGCACCGACCACGAGGATTCTTTGGCCGGCGGACACGGCGGCACGCCGCACCGCGTGCGCACCGATGGCCAGGAACTCGATCATTGCCGCCTGGTCCAGCGTGACCCCTTCGGCCTTGTGCACGAACTGCGCGGGCACCGACAGATATTCGGTCAACGCGCCGTCGCGATGCACGCCGAGCACCTTGATGTTGACGCAGCAGTTGGTCTTGCCTTGTCGGCACGCGATGCACTGTCCGCACGACAGGTAGGGCATCACATAGACCGCGTCTCCCGGCGCGACGTGCGCGCCGGGATCGGCCTCGGCCACGATGGCGGACAGTTCATGGCCCATGACGCGCGGATATTGCAGGTACGGTTGATTGCCCGAATAGATGTGCATGTCGGTGCCGCAAATACCGACTCGTTGCACGCGCAACAATATCTCGCCGTCGGCGCGGGAAGGCGGCGCGCGATCTTCGTGGCGCAGTACGCCGGGCGATTCGCAAATGATACTGAGCATGGTGACGTCCTCGTTATTGAGCGTGTTGATCGCCGGACGGCCGATCGATTCTGTAGAAGTGGCATGCATTGCCGCCGAAAACGCGCGCACGTGCGTCGGGCCCGAGGAAGCGGTCGCAGCATTGTTCGCACCATGCGAGCCAGGCGCCGTAGTCGCCAAAATGGCCGGCAAGGCGCGAGACGGGCCAGTCACTGCCCCAGATCAGCCGGGACGCGCCGAACCACTCGCATACGGCGCGCACGTACGGCTCGACGAGCAGGAGATCGGGATGCGGGCCGGCTTCCGTCCACAGTCCGGAGAGCTTGCAGTGCACGTTCGGATGCGCGGCGAGTTCGCTCATCGCGACGTGCCACGCTTCACTTCGGCCCGATGCGATGGGTGGCTTCGCGGCGTGGTCGATCACGATGCGCAGGCGAGGGTAGCGGCGCGCGAACGCGAGCAGCGCGGGCAGATGGCGCGGCGTGACGAGTGCGTCGAACGCGAGGTCGTGCGCGAGCATGGCGTCGATGGCCGGCTCGAGAACCGGATCGTCGATCCAGTCGTCATCGGCAAGATCCTGCAGCATCGGGCGAATGCCGCGGAATTTCGGCTCACGAGCGAGCGACTCGATATGGGCCGGCGCATCCGTGGATTTGAGGTCCACCCATCCGACGACGGCCGATACGAAGCTCGTTCGGGATGCAACGTCGAGCAGATAGCGCGTGTCTTCCTGAGTCGGTAGCGACTGGACAAGGACAGTCCGCTGCACGCCGGACTGCGCAAGCAGCGGTTCGAGATCCTGAGGACCGAAGTCCCGATAGATGGCATCCAGCGTTTGCGGAGGCCAATAGCCTTCGCGACTGGCCATCTGCCAGAAGTGCTGATGAGCGTCGATCCGGAACATCACGAGCACACCTCCGGAACCGGCGCGGCTTCGGCGATCAGCCCATCGCGTTGCAACGCGGTCCACAGCTCCGGCGGGAGCGGCGTTTCAAGCCAGGCGATGTTCTTCTGCAACTGCTCGATACTGCGCGCCCCGACCACGCAGGACACGACGGCGGGGTGCGCCAGCGGAAACTGAAGTGCGGCCGCGGCAAGCGGTATGCCGAAGCCGGCGCATACCTCGGCGAGACGCGCGACCTTTCGGATTACTTCGGCCGGCGCATCCGCATAGTTGAATTTGCCGTTTCCGACCAGCACGCCCGAGTTGAACACGCCTCCGGCGACGATCCTGACATCGTTGCGCACGCATCTATCGAGCAAGGGCGTCAGCGCCTCCTGTTCGAGCAGCGTGTAGCGACCCGCGAGGAGGATGACGTCGAGATCCGCTTCCTGCATTGAATCGACGGCGACTTCCCACTCATTGACGCCGAGTCCGATGGCGGAAATGGCACGGGCATCGCGCAGCTCGGCGAGTGCCCGGAATCCGCCTCCGCGGGTCAGCTGTTCCCAGTAGTGGGCATGCCGATCGCCGTGCGTGGCGGCACCGATATCGTGAACATAGAGGATGTCGATCGTCCGCATGCCGAGGCGTTGCTGGCTGTCCTCGTACGAACGCATGATGCCGTCGAACGTATAGTCGAAGTGAGGCCGGAAGGGCAGCGGGTGCGCCCAACCGTCGTCGCCGGGCTGAACCGTATCGTCGGGCCGCATGAGCCGCCCGACCTTGGTGCTCAGCACATAGCGTTCGCGCGCCCGCGCCTGCAGCGATTGTCCGATGCGCCGCTCCGACAGCGTGTAGCCGTAGAACGGCGCGGTGTCGAAATAACGGATGCCGGCATCCCAGGCCCAGTCGACGAGCGCATCGGCCTCGGCGGTCGACATCGACTTGTAGAGGCCGCCCAGTTGCGAGCAACCGAAGCCCAGTGTGCTCATGACCAATCCGCTACGGGGTAGCGCGTGCGTTGCAATGGCTTTCATGGCGTGTATGTGAATGGAGGAGATGCCGACGGGCGGCCTGGCAGAGCGCCGCCGCGACGCCGCGTTCGTCAGTACAGGACGTTCTTCGCTGCGGGCGAGTCGAGATTCTGCTTTTCGACCATCAGCACGCCCGTGTCCACCTGCTTGGAAACAGGCTTGCGCTCGATCACGTTGACGAGGGTCTCGATGCCCTTGTAGCCCATCTGGTACGAGCTCTGAACGGCGATGGCCTGAATCGTGCCGTCCCGAACGAATCCTTGGAGGTCCTGATTGCCGTCGAAACCGATCGCCACGACCTTGCCGCCTTTGCCCGACTGCTGCAGCGCGCGTCCCATCCCGACGGCGGTCGGTTCGTTGGCGCCGAAAATGCCCTTGAGGTCGGGGTTCGCCGACAGGACGTCGGTCGTCTGGTTCAGCGCATTCGCCATCTGCGACTGCGAATAGAACGGCCCCACCACCTGCAGCTTCGAATGCGCGGCGATGTACTTGCGGAATCCGCCGACGCGGCCGACTTCCGAACCGGCACCCGGCACGTACGACATGACCGCGACCTTGCCGGTCTGCCCGACGCGGTCGATCATTGCCTTCGCGCAGAGTTCGCCGGCTTTCGCGTTGTCGGTCGACAGGAACGACTGGTAGTACTGCTTGCCGGCATCGGATACGGTCGAGTCGATCAACACCACCGGAATATGCGCTTCCCACGCTTTCTTCATGGCCGGCACGAGTGCATCCGGATCGGACGGCGCGAGGACGATGCCGGCGACATGCCGGTTCACCGCGTTCTCGACCATGTTGACTTCGTCGGCGATCGCCGATTCCGCGGCGGGACCCTGGAACGTCATGGTGTATCCCTTCGCATTGGTCATGGCGGCGGTGGCGCCTTTCTGCACGTTCTGCCAGTAGTTCGAATTGGCCGTCTTCACGATCACGGCAATTTCGCCTCCGGCGGCCTGCGCATGCGCGCCGAACATCGCGCACAAGATTGCCGCCGCTGCCAGTACGGATAGTTTTTTCATGTCTCGCTCCTTGTTGGTGGTTGGAACTTCGTCTTGTGATTACAACTTCCGGTTGCGGAGTTGATCGATCCACACGGTGCCGAGAATGACGACGCCGATGATGATCTGCTGGATGAAGCTCGACACGCCGTTCATGTTCAGGCCGTTGCGCAGCACGCCGATCACGAATGCGCCGATGGCGGTTCCGGAGATCGTGCCGACGCCGCCCATCAGCGACGTGCCGCCAATCACCGCGCTGGCGATGGCGTCGAGTTCGTACATCACGCCTTCGTTCGGCTGGGCCGTGACGAGACGCGACATCAGTACGCAACCCGTGGCGCCGGCGAGCAATCCGGACAGGACGTAGGTAAACAGCTTGACGCCTTGCACGTTCACGCCGGACAGACGTGCCGCTTCCGCGTTCGATCCGACCGCGTAGATGTGGCGGCCGAGCGACGTTCGCGACAGCAGCACCGAGACCGCCACGAACAGGGCCACCATGATGACGACGGGGTAGGGAATGCCGGGAAAGATCGTGTCGGGAAAGCCGTCGGCCCCGACGTGCGAGATCTTGAAGAGGGCGCCGTTGCCGAGCTCGCCGAACGCGTCGCCGAGCCCCGACACGGGTCGGGCGCCGGTGATCTGCAACGCGAGCCCGCGGGCGACCAGCATCATGCCGAGGGTGGCGATGAACGGCGGCAGCCCCATGTGCGTGACGCAGATCCCGTTGACCCATCCGCATGCAGCGCCGACCAGCATGCCGCCCAGCATCGCGACGGGGACCGGAATGCCGGCCTTGACGAGCAGCGCGGCGGCAACGCCGGCCAGTGCCAGGACCGATCCGACCGACAGGTCGATGCCGCCGGTAATGATCACGCACGTCGCGGCCACGCCGAGATACGCGATCGACGTCACCTGAAGCGACACGGTCATCAGGTTGCCGACGGAGAAGAATGCGGCGCTGGTCAGCGAAAACGCGACGATCAGCACGACCAGGCTGCCCAGCGCGGCAAATTTCTGGATCAGGTCGCGGCGTCGCTGCCGTGCCTGTTTATCGACGGCCGGCGTGCGACCCGATGTGATGTCAAGCATGACTTCTTCCTGATGCATGATGCAAGATCTCCTCCTGATTGGTCTTTCCGGTTTCAAGCACAGCGGTGATACGTCCTTCGTGAAACACGGCAATGCGATCGGTCATGCCGAGCAACTCTGGCAGTTCCGAACTGATCAGGACGACACCGACGCCATCGGCCGCCAGGCGGTCCATCAGCCCGTAAATCGCGTATTTCGCGCCGACGTCGATGCCGCGCGTCGGCTCGTCGAAAAAGAGGATGCGCGAGCCGCGGTATAGCCATTTGCTGATGACGATCTTTTGCTGGTTTCCGCCGGACAGGTTCCGCGCGATCTGTGCGACCGTCGGTGTGCGGATGCCCAGTTCGCGCACGTAACGCTCGGCGATGGCCGTTTCGTCGGCGAAACGCAGGAAGCCGCGCGACGAGATCGCCGCGACGTTGGCCAGCGTGATGTTTGCGGCGACCGGCATCGCCAGCGCGAGGCCGTCCTTTTTCCGGTCTTCGGACAGGTAGGCAATCCCGTGGCGAATGGCTTCGCGCGGCGAGTTGATCTCGACCGGCGTATCGCCCAGCAGGATCGAGCCGGCATCGGGCCGCTCCGCGCCGAAGATCGCGCGGGCGACTTCGGTGCGTCCGGCACCCATCAGCCCTGCGAAGCCGAGAATTTCGCCCTTGCGAAGTTCGAACGACACAGGGCCGAACGTGCCGGTTCGTTGCAGGTCGCGTACCTTCAGCAGCACCTGATCGGTGGGCGTGGATCGACGCGGCGGGTAGGCATCGTCGAGCGGACGGCCCACCATGCGGGCGACGATCTCGTTCACCGACGTCGCTGCAAAATCGCTCGTGGCAATGTGGCGCCCATCGCGCAGCACCGTCACGCGATCCACGATTTCGGCCATCTCGTCGAGTCGGTGCGAGATGTAAAGGATGGCGACGCCTTCGCTGCGAAGCTCCTTGATGATGCGAAACAGCTGGACCGTTTCCGATTCGGTCAGCGACGACGTGGGTTCATCCATGATGAGCACGCGCGCGTCGAGTGACAGCGCCTTCGCAATTTCCACCATCTGCTGCTGTGCAATCGAGAGCGAGCCGACCAGCGTCGTGGGCGACACGTTCAAGCCGATTCGTTGCAGACACAACTGTGCGGCGCGGTTCAGCGCGCGGTAGTCGACGAACGGGCCGCGCTTGGGCTCGCGCGCCAGGTAGATGTTCTCCGCCACCGACAAGTGGGGCACCAGGTTCAGCTCCTGATGGATGATCGCGATGCCTGCGGCTTGCGCGTCGGTGGCGGACGAAAACTGCACGGGCGCCCCGTCGTAGAGGACGACGCCGTCGTCCGCGCGGTATTGCCCGCTGATGATTTTCATCAGCGTCGACTTGCCCGCGCCGTTCTCGCCGCACACGGCATGAACTTCTCCCGCTCGTAGATCCAGATCGATGCCGTCGAGCGCCACGACGCCGGGGAAGCGCTTGCCCACGCCCTGCAGCTGCAGGATGGTTCGAGTAGTCGGCCCGTCGCACGAAAGGGGTGGCGATTGCCGCAAGTCGGCAGGGGTCATGCGTGTCTCCGTAGGTCACTGGCGCAGTCGCCGAGCGGCAACTGGCCAGTCCAGTTGCAATGAATTTGAGTATCGGGCGCTTATCTGGTCAAGCCAATTGTGATTATTTTGAAGTGACCATACCAATGGTGTTAACCCTTGTGTCGCGTCTATCCCATGCTGGTCCGGGGTTTCGCCGCCGTGGTAGACTCCGCGTGAACGCGAAGCTCCGGCCATTTCGGTCGACCATTTTTCGGATCATGAAGCAGACAGAACCCAAGCGGCTTTACCAATCCGTGGCCGCGCAAATCCTTGCATTGATCCGTCAGGGTGGCATTCCCGCCGGTGGGCGACTGCCACCCGAGCGCGAGCTCGCGACCACGCTCGGGGTCTCGCGCCCGTCGTTGCGCGAAGCCTTGATCGCCCTCGAAATTGGTGGGCAGATCGAGATACGTCTCGGCTCCGGGGTCTACGTTCGCGATCCGGGCGAGAGCGACGGTGGCGGGGTGCCCGCGTTGGGCGAGAGCCCGTCGGAGCTGATGCAGGCGCGCGGGGCCATCGAGGGTTCGGTGATCGTGCTGGCCACTGCGCGATTCTCGGCAGCCACGCTGGACCGATTGCGTCGCACGGTCGAGCGCATGAAGCGGCTCGCCGTCGCGGGAAAATCGCCGGTCGATGCGGACCGGCAGTTTCACATGCTCATTGCGGAGGTGGCAGGCAACTCCGTGTTGAGCCGCTTCGTGGGCGAGTTGTTCGATAGCCGACACGATCCGATTGCCGCCGCGATTCGCGGACATTCGGAAAGCCCGGAAACTTGGGCTGCCGCCGTGCGGGAGCACGAGCAGATCCTGAAGGCGTTGCAAGCGGGCGATCCGATCGCGGCGCAAACCGCGATGCGCGCCCATCTTCAAGCGTCGGAGGAGCGCTGGATCGGCGGCGCATTGCAGCACGGGACGGCGCCCTGACGGCGCCGATATCGGTCCCGCGAAAGCGCTGACGTCCGGCCCGCGCAGCCATGCGCGCAAAGCCGAAACGCGTGTATTCATCTCGCGTTCGGCAGGTCGCGGAATCCCCCCGAATCACCCCCAAATCGCCCACCATCCGACGACAAAGCGCAATTCATCTGATAATACGCGCGGCGATCCACGCGAACGAGCAATCGCGCGAATCCCGCCGAACGTTGCACAGGCAACCAGGCGGCAGCATCGCCCCGATTGCGTCGTCACCCGCCGCAATCCGGAAAACGAAACGGCGTCAGGCCCACCTGGTCGTTCGGAATGTGCCCAGCGCCGTTCAAATCCCCACACGACGCCCGCGCGACGCGGCGTCGCAACCAGGAGGTGAACGATGATCACGCTGACCGTCAACGGTGGCGAACGGCATTTCGACGGCAATCCCGACATGCCGTTGCTCTGGTATCTGCGCGATGTCCTCGGCCACACGGGCACCAAGTTCGGCTGCGGGATGGCGCTGTGCGGCGCCTGCACCGTGCATCTCGACGGCGTCGCGATCCGGTCGTGCATCACACCCGTCGCGGCCGCCGCGGGCAAGAAGGTGACGACGATCGAGGGCCTGTCGACGGACGTGAACCATCCGCTGCAGCAAGCGTGGCAGGAACTGAACGTCGCGCAATGCGGCTACTGTCAGTCCGGGCAGATCATGCAGGCCGCGTCGCTGCTCAAGACGAATCCCCATCCGAGCGACGCCGACATCGACGACGCGATGTCCGGCAACATCTGCCGCTGCGGTACCTATACGCGCATTCGCGCGGCGATCCGGCTGGCGGTGCGCCGCGGAGGTGCCGCATGAACGCGCCGGAACTCTCCGTCCACAATGAAAGCCGCCGCGCGTTGCTGCTCGGCTTCGCGTCCGGCGGACTGCTGCTCGCGTTCGGCGTGCCGTCGCTTGCGCGCGCGGCCGCGCCCGCGCAGCCGCCGGTCAGCCCGAATCCGCAGTACGGCGGCGCGGGCATGCCGCACGGCTTGCGTGACGATCCGCACCTGTTCGTCGCGATCGGGCCCGACGGCACGGTGACGGTGACCTGCATTCGCTCGGAGATGGGACAAGGCGTGCGCACGAGCGTCGCGCTCGTGGTCGCCGACGAGCTGGGCGCGGACTGGGCACGCGTGAAGGTCGCGCAGGCCGTCGGCGACGAGCCGCGCTACGGCAACCAGAACACCGACGGTTCGCGCAGCCTGCGCCAGAGTTTCGCGGCGCTGCGCCGCGCGGGGGCGGCCGCGCGCTCGATGCTCGAGCAGGCCGCGGCGGCGACCTGGGGCGTCGACGTGCGTCAAGTGAAGGCGACGGTGCACGAGGTCGTCGATACGAAAACCGGGCGCAAGCTCGGCTTCGGTGAACTGGCCGCGAAGGCGGCCGCGCTGCCCGTACCCGATACGCAGAGCGTGGCATTGAAGGCGCCGGCCGAGTTCCGCTATATCGGCAAGGGCGAAACGGCATTGATCGACGGACGCGACATCGTCGGCGGCCGCGCGCACTACGGGATCGACACGCGGCTCGACGGCATGCTGTACGCGGTCGTCGCGCGTCCGCCGGCCTATGGCGATACGGTCGCATCGTTCGACGCGTCCGCCGCGGAAAAGCTGCCGGGTGTCGTCAAGGTCGTGCAGCTCGCGTCGACGCCGCTGCCGTCCGGGTTCCAGCCGCTCGGCGGCGTGGCCGTGATCGCACGCGACACATGGACGGCCATCCAGGCGCGCGCCCGACTGAAGATCGACTGGAAGCATGGGCCGCACGCAGGCTACGATTCGGCGGCCTACCGCAAGACGCTCGAAGCGGCGGCCGCGCAGCCGGGCGACGTGATCCGCGATGATGGCGATACGGCCGCGGCGCTCGCGGGCGCCGCGAAGCGGGTGCGTGCGACGTACTACATTCCGCATCTCGCGCACGCGACGATGGAGCCGCCCGCGGCCGTCGCGCGCGTGGCCGACGGCCGCTGCGAAGTCTGGACCTGCACGCAGGCGCCGCAGACCACGCGCGACGAAATCGCGAAGGCGCTCGCGCTGCCGAGCGAGCGCGTCACGGTCAACGTGACGCTGCTCGGCGGCGGCTTCGGCCGCAAGTCGAAACCCGACTACGTGGTGGAGGCCGCGCTGCTATCGAAGGCAGTGGGGGCGCCCGTGAAGCTGACGTTCACGCGCGAGGACGACATCGCGCACGACTATTTCCACGCGGTGTCGCTGGAAGCGTTCGACGGCGGCCTCGATGCGGCGGGAAAGGTGGTCGCGTGGCAGCATCGCACGGTCGCGCCGTCGATCCAGTCGACCTTCAGGGCCGGCGTCGTGCACGAGCAGGCGGGCGAGCTCGCGCAAGGTATCGCCGATCTTCCGTTCGCAGTCCCGAACGTACGGATCGAGAACCCGGCCGCGCAAGCGCACACGCGGATCGGCTGGTTCCGTTCGGTGTACAACATTCCGCACGCGTTCGGGATCCAGAGCTTCGTGTCGGAGCTCGCGCACGCGGCGGGCCGCGACCCGAAGGATTTCCTGCTCGACCTGATCGGGCCGGCGCGGCGGTTCGAGCCGCACATCACGGTGAAGAACGTGAACTACGGCGAGGATCCGGCGTTGTATCCGGTCGATACCGGACGGCTGCGGCGTGTGATCGAGACGGTCGCGCGCGAAGCCGGCTGGGGCCGCAAGCTGTCGAAGGGGCACGGGCTGGGGATCGCCGCGCATCGCAGCTTCGTGTCGTACACGGCGGTCGTGTGCGAAGTGCAGATTGGCGCGGACGGCGCGATTTCGGTGCCGCGTGTCGACATCGCGATCGACTGCGGGCCGCAGGTCAACCCGGAGCGCGTGCGCTCGCAGCTCGAAGGCGCGGTGGTGATGGGGCTCGGCATCGCGCTGCACGGCGAGATCACGTTCAAGGACGGGCAACCGGAGCAGAGCAATTTCAACGGCTTCCAGGTGCTCCGCATGAACGAGGCGCCGCGTGAAATCCGCGTGCATCTGGTCGCGCCGGACGACTATGCGACACCGCTCGGCGGCGTGGGCGAGCCGGGCCTGCCGCCGGTCGCGCCGGCGCTGACCAACGCGATCTTCGCGGCAACCGGCACGCGGATTCGCAGCCTGCCCGTCGCCGATCAGCTCGCGAAGCAAAAGGTCGGTTGATACGCTGTCGCGCGCCGGGCCGTGGGCAGGGCGGCGCGCGTACGGGTGTGCGGCACCCCCGGCGGCGCATCCATCGAATGCCTGCGCTTGCCGATTGGCGGCGCGAAGCCGGAGCATTGTTGTTTGCGAACGACCGTGCTAAATTCTCCGCCAGCACTTGCAGTCACCGACCCAATCATCCGGTGCCGGCAACCGGCGCCCACGGGCGCGCCGACGCGCCGCCCGACCGCGAAGCATGGGACCAGAGCAAGCGCTAAAGCGTTAACTCTGGTCGACCGCGAAGCATGGGACCAGAGTAAGCGCTAAAGCGCTAACTCTGGTCGACAGGAGACAGACGTGATGGAGCATGCATCGATCGAGCACCCGCGGATCGACCGGGCCGCGCACGACCGGGCCGCGCACGAGCGGCCGTCGACGATGGGGAAAACGCAGGCCACGCGGAGGGCGTCACGATGAGCCTGCTGATGTCGCGACGCGATCTCGCGTTCCTGCTGTACGACTGGCTCGATGCCGACGCGCTCGGCGCGCTGCCGCGCTATGCGGAGCACAGCCGCGAGACCTTCGATGCGGTGCTCGATACCAGCGAGCGGATCGCTTCCGACCTGTTCGCGCCGCATGCGGCGCGCGGCGATCGCGAGGAGCCGCGGTTCGACGGCGAGCGCGTGACGCTGATCCCCGAAGTCGAGCCGGCCGTGCGCGCCTTCGCGGCTGCCGGCCTGATCGCCGCGGGCCAGGACGAAACGTTCGGCGGGATGCGGTTGCCGAAGCTCGTCGAAGCCGCATCGTTCCTGTTCTTCCAGGCCGCGAACATCGCGACCGCCGCGTATCCGTTCCTCACCGTCGCGAACGCCAACCTGCTGCTCGCGCACGGCAGCCCCGCGCAGATCGACGCGTTCGCGCGTCCCGAGCTGGAAGGGCGCTTCTTCGGCACGATGTGCCTGTCGGAGCCGCAGGCCGGCTCGTCGCTGTCCGACATCGTCACGCGCGCCGATTTCGAGTGTGCGTCGCCGCTCGGCCCGCGCTACCGGATCACCGGCAACAAGATGTGGATTTCCGGAGGCGAGCACGAGCTTGCGGAGAACATCGTCCATCTCGTGCTCGCGAAGATTCCCGACGAACAGGGCCGGCTTCTGCCCGGCACGCGCGGCATCTCGCTGTTCATCGTCCCCAAGAACCTGCCGACCGACGACGGCGCCGCGCGCGGCGAGCACAACGACGTGGTGCTGGCCGGCCTGAATCACAAGATGGGCTATCGCGGCACGACCAACTGCCTGCTGAACTTCGGCGAAGGCACGCGCCATCGTCCGCAGGGACGCGCCGGCGCGATCGGCTATCTGGTCGGCGAACCGAATCACGGCCTCGCCTACATGTTCCACATGATGAACGAGGCGCGCATCGGCGTCGGCGCGGGCGCGGTGGCGCTCGGCTACACCGGTTACCTGCACGCGCTCGACTACGCGCGCAACCGGCCGCAAGGGCGCGCGCTCGGACCGGCCGGCAAGGACGCGGCCGCGCCGCAGGCGCCGATCGTCGCGCATCCGGACGTGCGGCGCATGCTGCTCGCGCAGAAGGCGTACGTCGAAGGCGGGCTCGCGCTGATCCTGTACTGCGCGCGGCTCGTCGACGAAGCGCGCGCGCATGACGATGCGGCGGTGCGCGCGGAGGCCGCGCAGCTGCTGGACATCCTGACGCCGATCACGAAAAGCTGGCCGTCGCAGTGGTGCCTCGCGGCCAACGATCTCGCGATCCAGGTGCATGGCGGCTACGGCTATACGCGAGACTATCCGGTCGAGCGACTGTATCGCGACAACCGCCTGAACCCGATCCACGAAGGCACGCACGGCATCCAGGCGCTCGACCTGCTGGGTCGCAAGGTCGGCCAGGACGACGGTGCGCTGCTGCGCAGGCTCGATGCGCGCATCGGCGCGACGCTCCAGCGCGCACGGGCCGTGGACGGCGACGCGCGCGCGCATGCCGATGCGCTCGCGCAGCGCTGGGCGCGGCTTGTCGAGGTCACGCGCGCGCTGGCCGCGCTCGACGATCCGCAGGTGCGGCTCGCGAATGCGAGCGTTTACCTGGAGGCGTTCGGCCATCTGGTCGTCGCGTGGCTGTGGCTCGACGTGACGCTTGCCGCGCACGGGCACGACAGCGATTTCCACGACGGCAAGCGCGCCGCCGCGCGTTACTTCTTTCGCTGGGAGCTGCCGAAGGTGGATGCGCAGCTCGATCTGCTGGCGAGCGTCGATACGACGACGCTCGAGATGCGCGACGCGTGGTTCTGAGCGTCGCGATGCACGGATGACAGTGCCGCGGTGCAGGCCGATGTGCGTGCGCCGCGCGCCGCTTGCGCGGGCGTGTCCCGCTGCCGTATCGATGCGCGGCGATGTCGCGCAAGGAGAGAGGAAAGCATGAAAGCCCTGATGTGTACCGCATTCGGCCCGATCGACCGCTTGCGTATCGACGACGTCGCGATTCCCGAACCGGCCGCGGGCCAGGTGCGGATTCGCGTGAAGGCGGCGTCGCTCAATTTCCCCGATGCGCTGATCGTCCAGGGGCTGTATCAGGTGAAGCCGGCGCTGCCGTTCTCGCCCGGAGCGGAATTCGCCGGCGTGATCGATGCGGTCGGCGACGGCGTGAGCGCATGGCGGCCGGGCGACGAGGTGGTCGCGTTCACCGGTCACGGCGGCTTTGCCGAGCAGTGCGTGGCCGACGTGCACCAGATCGCGGCGCTACCGCCGGGGATGACGTTCGAGCAGGGCGCGGCGCTGGTGCTGGCCTACGGTACGTCGCTGCATGCGCTGCAGCAGCGCGCGCGTCTGCTGCAGGGCGAGACGCTGCTGGTGCTGGGGGCGGCGGGCGGCGTCGGGCTGGCGGCGATCGAGATCGCAAAGGCGCTGGGCGCGCGCGTGATCGCGGCCGCGTCGAGCGCGGACAAGCTCGCGCTGTGCCGCGCAGCCGGCGCCGACGACACGATCGACTATGCGACCGAGGACCTGCGGCGCCGCGTCGACGAACTGACGGGCGGGCGCGGCGCGGACGTCGTCTACGATCCGGTCGGCGGCGCGTACAGCGAGGCGGCGTTGCGCGCGACCGCATGGCGAGGCCGGTTCCTCGTGGTCGGTTTCGCGGCCGGCGAGATTCCGAAGATCGCGCTGAACCTGGCGCTGCTGAAGGAGCGCGATATTCTCGGCGTGTTCTGGGGCGATGCGGTGCGGCGCGATCCCGCGGAGCACGCGGTGAACATGCGCCAGCTGGCGCAATGGTTCGCGGCCGGCAAGGTGCGGCCGGCGATCACCGAGCGCGTGCCGCTGTCGGGTGCGGTCGACGCGATCGCGCGCATGGCGAACCGGCAGGTCAAGGGCAAGGTCGTGATTCTGCCGGACGCGTGATTACGCTGACAATGGACCATGCGGCGGCGGTCCGATGCGCGGCGGGCGGGAGCGGGGCGGCGCATCATGTGCCGCCGTGCCGCCGTGCCGCCGTGCCGCCGTGCCGCCGTGCCGCCGTGCCGCCGTGCCGCCTCGCCACCGCTCCGCCGCGCATCCGCTCAGCGGAGCAACGAAGCCGCGCCGGCCAGATCGGCCCGGCCGCATGCCGGACTCGCCTGCGCGTTGCCGCGGAAGTCCGGCAAGGTCCGCGCCGGCAGCGAAATTACGAAGCGTGCGCCGCCGAGCGGCGAATCCTCGAGTCGCACGTTGCCGCCGTGCACGAGCGCGACGCGCCGCACGATCGCGAGCCCGAGGCCGAACCCGCCGGTCTGCCGGTCGCGGCTCGAGTCGAGCCGCTGGAACGGTTCGAACACGCGCGCGCGCTCGGCGGCCGGAATGCCGGGGCCGTCGTCGTCGACGCTCAGCACCAGCGCCCCTGACGCATCGTGCGTCGCGGACAGCAGCACCGTGCGCGCCGCATAGCGCGCGCTGTTGCGGATCAGGTTGAGCAGCGCGCGAGCGACGAGTTTCGGATCGCACACGTGGGTGGCGGGTGCGCCGGTCGTCGACACGTCGAGCGTGATGCCGCGATCGGCGAGGTCGTTCGCGACGTTGCCGGCGACGCTGTCGATCAGCGCATCGACGACGACGTCCATCGGCGCGAGCTCGCTGGCGCCTTGTTCGAGCCGCCCGATCGTCAGCAGCTCGGTCACCAGCTCGTCGAGTTCGCGCACGTCGCGCCGCAGTTCGTCGCGGCGTTCGCGCATCCGGCCGCTCTCGTCGGATTCGGCGAGCAGCGCGAGACCGAATTCGAGGCGCGCGAGCGGCGTCTTCAGCTCGTGCGAGATCCCGTGCATCATCTCGCGCTGCTGCTTGATCGACGCCTCGATCCGCTCGGCCATGTCGTTGAATTGCTGCGACAGCTCGTAGATGTTCGACCGGCCGGACAGCTTCACGCGCGTCGACAGGCGGCCCGCGCCGAACGCATGGGCGGCGGCCTGCAGCCTGCGCAGGTCGCGCCAGTGATACGAGATCCACAGCACGACCGCGAACAGCGCGGCAAGCGCGAGCAGCAAGTAGGCGTAGATCTTGATGTCGAGGTCGAAGGGCTGGATCGGGCGCGCATGCAGCACGGAACCGTCCGCGAGCGGCATGTAGTAATCCTTGCCGTCGTAGCCGATCGCGATCTTGCCGGCGTCGAGGTCGCGCAGTGGCGCGCCGCTCAGTTGCGCGCGGGCTTCTGCCATCGTCACGAAGTCGAATCCTTCCTTGCCGTGCTTCGCGAGCTCGCGCAGCGCGAGCGTGCGCTGCGCGCCCGGATGGCGTTCGAGATAATCGTTCAGCACGAACGCGTAGGTGGTCAGCGAGTCTCGCTGCGCCTGCGCCGCGCGTTCATAGAAGATCCGGTCGAACGAAAACTGGATGAACGCGATCGATCCGGCGCCGCACAGGATCACGATGAGGTACAGCCTGATCAACGGACGCAGCATTTATTCGTCCCACGCGGAAGGGCTGAACAGGTAGCCGCGGCCCCAGATCGTCTTGATCTTGTGCGGCTCCGACGACGCATCCTCGAAACGGCGCCGCAGCTTCGAGATGCCGGAATCGACCGAGCGGTCGAGCCCGTCGAACTCGATCCCGCGCAACTGCTTCAGGATATCGTCGCGGCTCAGCACGGTGCCGGCCGCGCGCGCGAGGATCAGCAGCAGGTTGAATTCGGCCGTCTTCAGGTCGACCGGATCGCCGCGCCACGTGACCGTGCGGTTCGGCGGCGAGATCGTCAGTTCGCCGAAGATCAGCGCGTCGGGCGCGGCGGCGCGGGTTTCCGTCGCGGCCGGCCGTGCCCGGCGCAGCAGCGCGCGGGCGCGCGCGACCAGCACGCGCGGCTCGATCGGCTTCGTCACGTAGTCGTCGGCGCCGGTTTCGAGGCCCGCGACCTGATCGTAGACGTCCGCGCGCGCGGTGAGAATCAGCACCGGGACGTTGGTGAATGCGCGAATGCGCCGGCACACTTCCATCCCGTCGAGATTCGGCAGCATCAGGTCGAGTATCACGAGCGCGGGCTCGTGCTCGCGCACCGCCGCGACGGCCAGGTCGCCGCGCCGCACGACCGTCACCGTGAATTCATAGTTGTCGAGGTATTCGCGCACGAGCTGCGCGAGGCGGTCGTCGTCCTCGATCAGCAGCACACGGTATTTGAGCGGATTGTCGTACATGGTCTCCTCGATATGCGCGCGTCGTCCCGGCTCCCCGCACGCGGGCGCGCGGCGCGGCACGCGAATTCTAGCCGGCGTTCCGGCGCCCCGGGCAGCAGGACGACAATCGCGAACAATCAAACACAATTGAGCACAGATTCCCCGCAGATTACGGACAACCCCGGTGCACGGAGGCACCTAGACTGCGGGCTCAGTCACTCATATCTCAATATTGTGCGCTCAACCCTTCGCCGTTCCCGCTATTGCGTGCCGCTTGCCGGCCTGACCCTTGCCGCGGCCGCTCACGCGGAGAACCAGTATTCGATTTCGCTCGGCGGCGGGTTCGCGCCGCGCTACCCGGGCAGCAACCAGTATCGCGGCATCGTCGCACCGGGGCTTTCCGCGAAGTTCGGCAAAGGCTTCTTCATCGATAGTCGCGAAGGCGCCGGCTACCGGCTGGACCTGCCGCATGGTGCGTTCGTGTCGGCGGCAGTGAGCTACGACCCCGGCCGCGCGGACGAGAACCGCTTCGACCTGCCGGGTTCGGACTACCTGAAGGGGATGGGCCGGATTCCGGGCTCGGTGCTCATCGGCGTGCGGGCCGGCGTGACGCTGCTCGACGCGGCCGAACTGAGCGTCACGGTCGACACGCCGGTGACGCATACGTCGCGCGGCGTGTCCGGGCATGTCGATCTCGCGGTGCCGGTGTTCAAGACCGCGCAGCACGAGATCGTCGTGACGGGCAGTGTGCATGCCGGCACCGGCCGCTATACGCAGACGTTCTACGGCGTGACGGACGCGCAGTCGATGACGAGCCGCTTCCGGCCATATTCGACGAGCGGCGGGATCGACAGCGCGACGGTGTCGGTCGCATGGAACTGGAACCTGTCGCGGCACTGGTCGGTGCTCGCGACGGGCGGCGTGACGCGGCTGCTCGGCCGCTATGGCGACAGCCCGATCGTCCAGTCGCGCAGCAACTACTACGGGATGGCCGGCGCGACCTACAAGTTCTGAGCGGGTGGCCGGCGCGCGCTTGCCGCCCACGAAGCGTCGGCGTCGCGCCGTTGCCGCGCATCGCGTGCGGTAACATGCAGGCGGTTCCGGCACCACGCCGGGCCTGCGACGCCGGCGTGTCGAATCGATTCGACCGCGTCACGCAACGCCGCTGTGTGCCGGCCGGCATCCGTCAGGAAACGGCCGGTGACGCGCGACACCCATCACGCATGCAATGCCCGGCCGTGCACGACTGCCGTACATGGACCGCCGGGCCGCGACAGGGAGAAGCCAGTGAAGAACACGATCGCGATGCTCGTTGCACTTGTTGCGAGCGCAACCTTTGCAGGATGTGCGGACATGAACACGAAGCACCCCAACGCAACCGCCGGCGGCGCGGCGCGACACGCCGCGCCGATGTGCAGCGCAGACGCCGCGCCGGACGATGCGCTGATCGGCAAGACCGAAACGGAGGCGGCCGCGCTGCTCGACGGTTGCCTGTGGCGCGTGCTCGAGCGCGACGGCAAGTCGTTGCCGGGCACGATGGACTATCGCGAGGAGCGCCGCGACCTCGGCATTCGCGACGGCAAGGTGATCTGGGTGCGGCGCGGGTGATGGATGGGGCCGGCGGGGCCGGCCGAGCCGCATATCGTAGGCAGGCCGCGACGGGCGTGCGGACCCGTGCGCGTTACTTCGAGATATACCAGAGCGCGTCGGTGCTGACGCGCGCGGCCGGCGCCTGAGGTGTGGCGGCCGGCGGCGGCGTATTCGACGTCACCGCGGTGGGCCACGTGGCCGGCGTGTTCGACGAGATCGACGAGGGTGACGCCGGCGCGGTATTTGCCGTGTTCGCGGTCGCGGCCGATCCCGACGTCGACGGCGTGTTCAGATACCACAGCGCGTCGGCCGACGCCGTGCGCTTGGTCGACGCATTCGCGGGCGGTTTCCCCGCAGGCGTCGTGGTAGCCGTCGTTGCCCCCGAACGTGATGCTCCCGCCGCCGCTCCAGCTCCTGCCTGCGTCGTTGCCCCCGCCGCGCCGCGCTGCGCGCGCGCCTCGAACGGCCCGAGCTGGAAGATCAACGTTTGCGCGGGGCGCGTCAGAACGGCATACGGGAATTGCAGCTCCCACGACATCAGCACGCGGCCGGACGACGTTTCGGTGAAGATCGCCGGCATATGCTTCATGTCGCTGAACTGCACGTAGATCCGCGCGCCATCGTCGAACACCTGGGTCGGCTTGGCCTGGTCGGCGCCCGTGACGGTCCAGCCGAAGTTGTACGTGCCGGCCGGGCCGGCGGGACCGCCTTGCGGTGGCGGCGGCGGGGCGGCCGGCGACAGCGTGCGGGCCCGCGCGGCCGGCGGCGCGGATACGCTCAGGCTCGCGAACGGGTTGTACGCCTGCACCTGCTGCGGCGGCGTAAAGGAAGGAGGCAGGATGGGCATGGGAGTATCCGGCGAATCCGGCATGGTCCGGATTGCATCATAGACCTTGCGGGCATACGCGAGGCGCTTGTCGGGCGACGCGGCGTTGTACGCGCCGATCGCGGTCCAGTTCGCGCCGAGCTGGCGGATGTTCTGCGACAGGATCCACGCGCCGACGTACGCGTTGGTGCACGCATCGAACAGGCTTTCCCGCGTGATGCCTTCGCGCGCGAGCGTCGGCAGCCAGGTGCTGTTGATCTGCATCAGGCCGATGTCGACGGTGCCGTTCGTGTTGGTGTTGACCGCGTTCGGATTCATACCCGATTCGACCTGCGCGATGCCGCGCAGCAGGCTCACGCTCACGTGCTGGAACGTGGCTGCATCGTCGAGGCAATCGGCCCACGCGGCGCCGTGCAGCGCGCACGACAGCGCGATCGTCGCGGTGATCTTCGGCGTGGCGTGGCTGATCGAACGGGCAGTATGACGCGGCATGGCAGGATGGGGCGGGATCCGGCCGCCCGGTGCAAGGAAATTACGCAGACGCGAAGTGTGCCATAGCGCGCAGTCAAATGGCTGGCGTCAAACTTTCCTTTGCATTTGCCGGTGCGTTTATCGCGCATTTTCCGCTGCGCGGGGACCGTCGCGGGACCGGATGGGATCGGTAAAAACGGCTGATTTTCGCGCGCAGGCGACGCTCGAGCGGAGTCGCAATACTGACGTCGCGCGTCAGGTGCGCCGTGAATGCGGAATACTGCGATGAATCATGCAGCGATGTGAAACGAACATGGTGCGGCCGCCGCTGCGGGGCCCGGAAATGGCGGCGGCGGCCGTAGCCGCCGTCTTGGCGAATCCGCAATCCGGCATCCGCGATCCGATACCGACCGGCCGGCCGCGCGGCACCCCGACACCGCGACATCACGACACCGCCCGCAGCCGGCCCCCGTCGCTCAGAAGCGGTGACGCAGCCCGAGGTTGACCATCGTCTGCGAGCTCGTGCCCGCATAGCCGTACGACGCGATCGACGCCTGCGCGGCCATCGATCCGCCGTGGCCGTCGCCGGTCTGGCCGCTCGCATGCTGATACGCGGCGCTCAGGTACACGTCGGTGCGCTTCGACAGGCTGTAGTCCGCGCCGGCCGACACCTGGTGATAGGTCGCCGACGTATCGCCGCCCGAGCGCGTATAGCTGTAGCCGACGCCGACGAGCAGCGCATCGGTCGCCTGGTAGTTCACGAAGCCTTGCCCGGTGTTGTAGTGCTCGTTCGAGTCGAACGCCGAGCTTGCGTCGCGACGGTACTGCGCGTTGCTGTAGCCGAGGCCGAACGTGAACGGGCCGGCGACGTACTGGCCCGCGATGCGGGCGATGCCGATCGAGTGCGCGCTCGCATAGCCGCTGTTGATCGGGCCGTCGAAGGTGCCGTCCGACGAGCTGGTCCAGCCGTCGCGCAGGCCGTTCGACGCGGGGCTGTTGGTCGCGTGGAAGTAGCCGCCGGCGACGCTGAACGGCCCGTTGTTGTACGACACGGCAGCCGAATACGACTGCGCGGCGCCGGTGCTGCCGGCGATGCCGCCGAACGAGTACATCGCGGAGAACTGCAGCCCCGAATACACGGCCGACGTGTACTTCACCGCGTTGTCGACGCGGAAGCTGTTGTCGTAGTTGTCGACGTCGCCCGGTGTCGCGAACACGCTGCCGAGATAGTTGTCGGCGGTGATGCCCTGCACGAGGTCGACGAGCGGATCGTACTGGCGGCCGAACGTGAGCGTGCCGTAGCGCTCGCTCGTCAGCCCGACGAATGCCTGCCGGCCGAACAGGCGGCCGCCCTGGCCCTGCCGACCGTTGCTCGGGTCGAAGCCGTTCTCGAGCTGGAACAGCGCCTTCAGCCCGCCGCCGAGATCTTCGGTGCCTTTCACGCCCCAGCGGCTGCCGGAGAGGTTGCCCGCGCTGCTGTTGCCGAGCATCCATGCGTTGTCCTTGCCCTGCGCGTGATTCACGTACGTGATCGACGTGTCGATCACGCCGTACAGCGCCACGCTCGACTGCGCGTGCGCGGCGGGGATCGCGGCGAACGACGCGAGCGAAATCAGCGAGAGGGTCGTGCGTTTCATTTCATCTCCTTGCCATGGGGTGCGTGAACCGGAATGGCAGGAGACTACAGAGCCGCCGTCGAACGGCAAAAATGGAATTCTCCGATGTGACCTAAAGCAGACAGCCGCATGCTGCGCAAAGGCCTGTTGAGAGATTCAGATTATTGAGCGCTGTGTGCTAATCGACCTGAATTTCAAGATAGTGCGAGCGGCGTATTGCCGGATTCGTGATAATTCCGTGGGATTTTCGATCCGATTTCGCTAAAACGGCGTTTGTCATGGATTCGTCAATTCATTATTTAATGGAATCGAATCGCGCGATGCGGCCCGAATATGCTATTGCACGTGTCCCACTTGTTTCATGCAATCGCCGCGCGTCGCGCATGACGACGCGCGGCTTCGGAGAAGAACCTGATGAACCGGAAGATGAAGACGGCCGCCGCGCGCGCCGCGATTACCGGCACCCGGCGTCGCGCGTTGCGCTCGCTCGCGGGTGCGGCGTTCGCCCTGTGCGCGGGCCTGTCGGCCAGCGCGCCCGTGCGCGCCGCCGATGCCGCGGCTGCGATCGCGGCGCAGCCCGTCATGCGCGTCGCGATGCTCGTGCAACTGCACGGCCCGAACCTGAAGATCGACGAACGGATCGGCCAGCATCTCGGCGAGCGCGGCTACGCGGTGCGATTGATCGACGAGAGCGCGACGCCCGACGCGGCGCGCGATGCCGACCTCGTCGTGATCTCGTCGACGGTGTCGTCGAAGAACGTGCGGCCCGGCTGGCGCACGCTCGACAAGCCGCTCGTCACGTGGGAGAACGACCTGCTCGACGATCTCGCGATGACGGGCAAGCGCCACGACGTCGACTTCGGCGAAACGGGCAAGGAGCGCTATCTGTGGCTCGTCAACGCGCCGCATTCGATCTCGGCCGGATTGCCGGCCGGCGTGGCCGACGTGTACGGCAAGCAGGCGCCGATGAGCTGGGGCAGGCCGGGGCTCGGCGCGATCACGATCGCGACCGTGTACGGGCAGCCGGACAAGGCCGCGATTTTCGCGTACGAGAAGGGGGCGACGATGGACTACGAAGCGCTCGCGCCCGCACGCCGCGTGATGTTCTTCCTCGCCAACGACACGTTCGCGAACCTGTCGCCGGCCGGGCTCGCGCTATTCGACGCGGCGCTCGACTGGGCGGCGGGGCGGCGCTGATGCCACGCGGCGCGCCGGCATGTGCCGGGCGGGGCGCGCAGCGTCGGCGCCGATCGGCATTGAGTGCGAGAATTCGCGCTTCGGCCGGCGCGCGCCGCGCCGCTCACCAGGGAACCCGCATGGACAGTCACATCGCGCCGGTGGCGCTGCAGAAAGCCTACCGTCTCCTCAACCACGGCCCGACCGTGCTCGTGTCGGCCCGCCACGACGGTGTCGACAACGTGATGGCCGCCGCATGGGCCTGCGCGCTCGATTTCCTGCCGCCGAAGCTGACGGTCGTGCTCGACAAGTCCGCGAAGACGCGCGAGTTCGTCGAGCGCAGCGGCAGGTTCGTGATCCAGGTACCGACGGCCGCGCAGCTGCAGCTCACGCATGCGGTCGGCAGCCACAGTCTCGCCGAGCGGCCCGACAAGCTGCGCGACGCGGGCGTCACGCTGTTCGACGTGCAAGGCCACGACCTGCCGTTTGTCGCCGGCTGCTCCGGCTGGCTCGCGTGCAAGCTGATTCCCGAGCCGCACAACCAGCAGACCTACGACCTGTTCATCGGCGAGGTGGTCGGCGCGTGGTCCGACACGCGTGTGTTCCGCGACGGTCACTGGTATTTCGAATCGGCCGATCCGGCGCTGCGCAGCCTGCATTACATCGCGGGCGGCAACTTCTATGCGATCGGCGAATCGCTGCACGTCGATCTGGGCCAGCCGGACCCGCAGTAAGCCGCCGGCCGGTGGTCGGCCGCAGTTCCAGGCGCGCGGCTCACGCGCGCTTTTTCAACGCCGCCAGCATCGCGTCGGCGAACGCCTGCGTGACGCGCGGCAGCGTGCGCCCGCGCTTCACGACGAGCGCGATCGGCCGCACGAACGCGGGATCGTCGATCGGCTTCGCGACGAGGTCCGGCTCGGCGCGCACCTCGCGCGCGGTCGCCGGCAGGATCGTCACGCCGAGCCCGCCGCGCACCATCGCGACGGCCGTCATCATGTAGGTCGGTTCGCACGCGATGTCGGGCGTGCAGCCGGCCGCGTCCAGTGCGGCATCGACCACGCCGCGCACGCTCGTGCCCCGCGCGGTCAGCACGAGCGGCACGGCGGCGACGTCGGCGGTGCGCACGCACCGCTTACGCGCGAGCGGATGATCCTTCGGGCACACGGCGACGAGCCGGTCGGCGCCCACGTACAGCACCTCCAGCGACGCATCGAACGCATCGCCGCCCGTCAGGCCGAGATCGGCTTCCTCGTTGCGCACCAGCGCGGTGACGAGGCTCGCGACACCGTCACGAATCTCGAAGCCCGCACGCGGCACGTCGTGCCGGAACGACTGGATCAGCTCCGGCAGCAGGCTCGACGCGAAGGTCGGCAGGCACGCGAGCCGTACCGTGCCGCTCGCGCCTTCGCCGAGCGCACGCGCATCGCGCAGCACGCGCTCCATGTCGTCGAGCGAGCGCTGCAGCAGCGGCAGCAGTTCGCGCCCGGTCTGCGTGAGCGCGACGCTGCGGCTGTTGCGGTCGAACAGCCGCGCGCCGACGATTTCCTCGAGCCGGCGGATCTGCACGGTCAGCGCCGGCTGCGACAGATGCAGCCGCGCGGCCGCCCGCGTGAAGTTGCCGGCGTGGGCGACGGTGACGAACGCGCGAATGTCGCGAAGATTCAGATCCATAACGATTCGTGATTGCTGCGATCAAATCATTTCAATTGTGCTATCGCTGCGGCGACCTTACGCTCGTCTCCAACAAAAGACAAGGTAGGAGACACGGATGCTGCCGTTACTCGGGCTTGGCACGATCGTCGTGCTGCTGGCCGCGATTCTGTCGAAGCGGATGTCGCCGCTCGTCGCGCTCATCATCGTGCCGATCGCGGCGTCGCTGATCGGCGGCTTCGGGCTGCATACGAGCAAATTCGTGATCGACGGTCTGAAGGGCCTCGCGCCCGTGGTCGGGATGTTCGTCTTCGCGATCCTCTATTTCGGGACGATCACCGACGCCGGCACGCTCGATCCGATCATCGACCGCATCCTGCGCGCGGTCGGCACACGGCCCACGCGCATCGTGATGGGCACGACGCTGCTCGCGTTGCTGATCCACCTCGACGGCTCGGGCGCCGTCTGCTTTCTCGTGACGATTCCCGCAGTGCTGCCGCTGTACGACCGCCTGAAGATGGACCGGCGCGTGCTGGCCGCGGCCGTGTCGATGGCCGCGGGGATCAACTTCCTGCCGTGGACGGGGCCGATGATCCGCGCGTCGGCGTCGCTGCACCTGCCGGTGTCGGCGCTGTTCAATCCGCTGATTCCGGTGCAGGCGATCGGGCTCGTGTTCGTGTTCGGCGTCGCGTACTGGCTCGGCCGGCGCGAGGAGAAGCGGCTCGGCCTGTCGCGCGACGATGCGTCGATTCCGCTGCCCAAACGCGAGCTGACGCCCGACGAGCAGGCGCTGCGCCGGCCGCATCTGTTCTGGTTCAACCTGGTGCTGACGCTCGTCGTGCTCGGCACGATGGTCGTGATGGGGGAGAAAATTCCTCCCGCGATCATGTTCATGGTCGGGCTGTGCGTCGCGCTGATGGTGAACTACCCGAACGTCGACATGCAGCGAAAGCGCATCGACGCGCACGCGCGCGCCGCGCTGATGATGGCCGGCATCCTGCTCGCGGCCGGAGTATTCACCGGGATCATGCAGGGCAGCGGCATGCTGAAGGCGATGGCGCAGGCGGCGGTCGGCTTCGTGCCGCCGTCGATGGCCGGCCAGATTCCGGTCGCGCTCGGCCTCGCGTCGATGCCGCTCAGCATGCTGTTCGATCCCGATTCGTTCTACTTCGGCGTGCTGCCGGTGATCGCGGAGGTGGCCGGCCAGTTCGGCGTGCCGGCCGTGCATGTCGGGCAGGCCGCGTTGCTCGGCCAGATGACGACCGGCTTTCCGGTCAGCCCGCTGACGCCCGCGACGTTCCTCGTCGTCGGCCTGTGCGGGATCGAGCTGGCCGAGCACCAGAAGTTCACGTTCCCGCTGCTGTTCGGCGCCTCGATCGTGATGACGATCGCGTGCGTCGTGCTGGGCGTTTTTTGATTGTTCCCGGCGCGCGCGCCGGATGACGGTACCGACATGACAGCAAAGCCACCACACGAACGGCGCGTGCGCATCGGCGCGGGCGCCGGCTACTCGGGCGACCGGATCGAGCCGGCGGTCGAGCTGGCTGAACACGGGCAGCTCGACTATCTCGTCTTCGAATGCCTGGCCGAGCGCACGATCGCGATCGCGCAGCAGGCGCGGCGCAAGGATCCGTCGCTCGGCTACGATCCGCTGCTCGACGCGCGCATGCAGGCCGTGCTGCCGGTGGCCGCGGCCAAGGGCGTGCGGATCGTGTCGAACATGGGCGCGGCCAACCCGCGCGCGGCCGCGCGGCGCACCGCGCAGATCGCGCGGTCGCTCGGCCTCGCGGGGCTGAAGGTCGCGGCGGTCGAAGGCGACGACGTGCTCGACGTCGTGTTGCGCGGCGCGTTGCGTTTCGAGGAGTCGGGCGACGAAGTCGCCGCGTATCGCGAGCGCATCGTATCCGCGAACGCGTATCTCGGCGCCGCGCCGATCGTCGACGCGCTCGCGGCCGGCGCGGACGTCGTGCTGACCGGGCGCGTCGCCGATCCGTCGCTGTTCGCCGCGCCGCTGATTCATGCGTTCGGCTGGCGGATGGACGACTGGGACACGCTGGGGGCCGCGACGGTCGTCGGCCATTTGCTCGAATGCGCGGGGCAGGTGGCGGGCGGCTATTTCGCCGACCCCGGCTACAAGGACGTGCCGGATCTCGCGCGGCTCGGCTTCCCGATCGGCGAGGTCGCGGCCGACGGCTCGGTCGTGATCACCAAGGTGCCGCACGCGGGCGGCCGCGTGAGCGCGGCGACCTGCAAGGAACAGCTGCTGTACGAGATCCACGATCCGGCGCGCTACCTGCAGCCCGACGTCGTCGCGGATTTCACGCGCGTGGCCGTCGCGGAGGAGGCGCCGGACCGCGTGCGCGTGACGGGCGGGCGCGGCACCGCGCGCCCCGACACGTTGAAGGTGTCGGTCGCGTATGTCGACGGCCATATCGGCGAAGGGCAGATCTCGTACGGCGGGCCGGGGGCGCTGGCGCGCGCGCGGCTCGCGCTCGACATCGTCCGCGAGCGGCTCGCGCTGACCGGCGTGGCCGCGACCGAGTTGCGCTTCGATCTGATCGGCGTCGATGCGCTGTACGGCGACGCGACGCCCGCCGTGCGCGGCGAGCCGGCCGAAGTCCGCGTGCGGGTGGCTGGCCGCGCGGCGAGTGCCGCCGAGGCCGCGCGGATCGGCAATGAAGTCGAGACGCTGTATACGAACGGGCCGGCCGGCGGCGGCGGCGCGTTCAAGTCGACCCGAGAGGTGATCGCGGTGCAGTCGGTGCTGCTGCCGCGCGCGGCCGTGACGCCGTCGTTTTCATTCGTGGAGGCCTGATGCAACTGCGTGAACTCGCGCATGCGCGCACCGGCGACAAGGGCAATACGCTGAACGTGTCGGTCATCTGCCGCGATCCGCGTCACTACGAGCACCTGCGCGCGCATCTCGATGCGCGGGCGGTGAAGATGTGGCTCGCGGGCATCGTGCACGGCGATGTCGTGCGCTACGAGCTGCCGGCGCTGGCCGCGTTCAACTTCGTGCTGCGCGATGCGCTCGGCGGTGGCGTCACGCGCTCGCTCGCGCTCGACGCGCACGGCAAGTCGGTCAGTTCGGCGCTGCTGGCGATCGAGGTGCCGGCGCCGGCGTGATGATGTGACGGGGTGCGTCGCTGGCGGGGCGTGCGCTCAGGGTCCCGGTTACGGAAGTGGGCGTTTGCGGCGCCGCGCCTGCGTGCTCGACTGGTTCGCCTGTAACGTACAGGCGTGGCACGGCGCGAGCCTCCGGAGGCCGAGCCGGGTGTCTCCGCTGATTTTTTTTGCATGGTCTGACCAGTCTAACCTCAAGTTGCCGCACGGCCGGTCGTTAAACCCGTTTGCGTACTCATTGACTGTCCGATAACAACGCGCAACCGGAGATCGTCGTCATCATGCTGTCATCAATTCGCGCCCGGATCGTGGCGACCTGCGTCGCCATCGTCGTCACGGCGCTCGCCGTCACCGGCGGCCTCGTGTACCAGGTCGTCAAGCGACACAACGACGAAACCATCGACCGGAACCTACAGTCGGTCCTGGCCGGCCACGCGCTGGCGCTCGACGAGTGGGTCGCCGGCCGCGCGCAGCAGACCCAGGCGCTGGCGGATACGCTGCCGCTCGGCGAAGGCGATCCGCTGCCGGCACTGACGCTGCTCGGCAAGTCGGGCGGGTTCCAGGTGCTGACGCTCGGCCTGCCGGACCACACGGCCTTCTCGAACATCCCCCTTGCACCCGGTTACGATCCGACCGCGCGCCCGTGGTACAAGCAGGCGGTCGAGGCCGGCCGGCTGGTCGTCACCGCGCTGTATCAGGACGCGTCGACCGGCAAGCCGGCTTTTGCATTCGCGGTGCCGATCATGCGCGGCGGTGCGCTGAAGGGCGTGCTGGCGGCGAGTCTCTATATGGAACGCGCGAGCGCGATCGTCGCGTCGATGCACCCGACGCCGGCGAGTTTCGCGTTTCTCGTCGACCGCGGCGGGCGCCTCATCGCGGGCGCGAAGACCGACCTGATCATGAAACCGGCCGTGCAGTTGTCGCCGGAACTGACGCCTGAGCGCCTCGCGAGCCTGCAGAGTGCGAGCGAGCCGGTGGCGACCGCGGTGGACGGCGTGACCAAGCTGTTGCGCGCGCAACCGATCGCCGGCACGGATTGGTCGCTCGTGATGGCGCTCGACCGGTCGGACGTGACGGCCGGCATGCGGGCCGTCGCGACGACGACGCTCGTGGCCATCGTCATCGTGGCCTGTATCGCGGCCGCGCTCGTCGGCGCGCTGACGAACGCGGCATTCAAGCGCGTGCTGCTGGTGCGCGATGCGCTGACCGACGTCGCCAGCGGCAGCGGCGACCTGACGAAGCGGCTGCGGGCGGACGGCAACGACGAGGCCGCGCAGATCGCGCGCGCGTTCAACCTGTTTGCGGAAAAGATTTCGGCGATCCTGCTGCAGATCCGCGGGTTCAGCGAATCCGTGAGCGTGGCGAGCGCGGAGATCGCGCAGGGCAACCAGGACCTGTCGGGCCGCACCGAGCATGCGGCGTCGAGCCTCCAGGAAACCGCGGCGGCGCTCGAGGAGATTGCCGGCACGGCGCGCAACTCGGCCGATGCGGCGACACAGGTAAACCGCCTCGCGGAATCGGCGTCGGGTGTCGCGATGCGCGGCGGCGAGGTGGTGAGCCAGGTGGTCGCGACGATGGGCGAGATCACGGCGGCGTCGAACGAAATCTCGAACATCATCGGCGTGATCGACGGCATCGCGTTTCAGACCAACATCCTCGCGTTGAATGCGGCCGTCGAGGCGGCGCGTGCGAACGAGCACGGGCGAGGCTTCGGGGTCGTCGCGGGCGAGGTGCGCACGCTCGCGCAACGCAGCGCGCAGGCCGCCAAGGAAATCAAGCAGCTGATCCAGGCGTCCGTCGACAAGATCGAGGGTGGGTCGGGGCTTGTGCACACGGCGGGCGCCACGATGGACGAGATCGTCGAGGGCGTGCGCGGCATCACGAGCGTGATCGCGGAAATGACGGTCGCGGCGAACGAGCAGAGTACCGGCCTTGCACAGGTGAACCAGGCGGTGTCGCAGCTCGATCATTCGACGCAGCAGAACGCGGCGCTCGTCGAGGAGTCCGCCGCGGCCGCGGCGCTGTTGCGCGAGCAGGCGGCGCAGCTCGCGCAAATAGTGGGTGAATTCAAGCTGGCGCAGCCGCAAACGGCCGATACCGCGCGGGTGTGACGCGGCGCGCGGCGGGCCAGTGCGATGCGCGCTTGCGATGCCGCGCCGTGCGTGTACGCTACGGCTTCGCGGGCAACGCCCGCGCGTGCGGCAGGGGCCGCGCGCATCGACCGGATCCTGGAATGAAGAACGAGATCGTCACGCTGGAGGGCGTGAAGGGCGCGGCCATGCGCGGTGGATGGTTCGCGGCGATTGCGGGGTGCGTCGCGCTGGGGGGACTGGGTTCCGTGCACGCGGCTCACGCGGCGGTGCCTGTGTCGTGCGACGAAGGGCTGACACGACTGATCGTGCCGGCATTGCGGCATCCCGCGTTCGAGCGGCGCGCGATCCATGCGGAGCCGGCGGAGCTGACCGGTCAACCGGAAGGCGTGTACGGCGTCAGGCTGTTCGTGAAGCCCGACCATCCGGGCACGCCGAACGGGGACGCGACGATCGGTTGGGTCACGCTCGATGCACATGCGTTGCGTGCGGTCGACGTCACGCGCGATCCGGCGCAGCCTGATGTGCTGGCGGTCGACCCTCAGGCGCTGTCGCGCTACATATCGACGTGTATCGCTCCGGCCGCGCCTGCCTGGACCATCGCATCCGCTCCCGCCGCGATCGATTGTGACGCGCTGAACCGTCGCGCACAGGAGCGGGGCGACGTCGTGACGAGCCGCGACGCGGGACGCATCGTGACAGGCAAGGGGCGACTGCCGTTCTTTTCCGCGCCGGATGACGCATGCCGAATCGACGGGCTATTCATCGTCGAGCACGATCACGTCGCCGCGCGAACCGAATACGGCCGGTTCACGTCGGTCACCTACCTGAACCCCCGCACGAAAAGCCGGGCCGACGGCTGGGTGCCGACAGCGCGGCTGAAGCGCGACGGTACCGGCATCGCGCCGCGGCAACCGTGATCGCCGGCCTGACTCACCCAATCGAACTCAGACATGGACATCCGGAACGTGAAATCGCGTATCAAGCTGCCCGCGGCGACCCTCGCCGCACTGTCCGCCGTCGCGGCACTCACCGCGCTCGTCGCGCCATCACCGGCCCATGCGGCCGAGCCGGCGCATCCCGAGCGTCAGCTGCAAAAGTTCATCCACGACACCTACGGCAACTGGCGCGCCGATCGCAAAGGCTGGCAGTCGGACGCCGGTGACTTCATTTACGCGTCGTGCGGATCGCTGCGCGTCGCGACGGCCGACGGCCCGCGCACGCTGCTCGCGATGTGCGGCGAGACCGAGGACGCCGTGCAGAACGGCATGCCGGGGATGGATTCCGATGCGACGCCGGGCACCATCGACCTGTACGTGCTTCGTCCTTCGCAGGACGGCGCGACGCTCGAACCGGCGCTGAAGAAGACGGGCATCGTGTCCGGCGGGCGCGGCGAGCCGGGCACGGTGAGCATCCAGCGGCTCGGGCCGCACCTGTTCGGTTTCGTCCTCGGCAACAGCGACTCGCGGCAAGGCTATACGCAAAGCATGCGCTCGATCTGGCTGCCGTACGGCGACGCGCTGGTGCCGGCGGCGGCGCGCATCGACGAAGCGCTCGACAATGCGGAATCGAACGAATGCGCGAACGATCCGGCGCGCTGCGAGAAACGCCGCTTCACGATCGCGCCGGACACGAGCGTCAACGATAGCGTGTATCCGCTGATCGTCACCGAGACCGGCACGCGCGGCAATCGCGCGATTCACGCGCGCCATACGGTGAAGTTCGACGCGGCGCGCGGCCGCTACATCGTGCCGAAGGCCGTGCGCGACGGGTATTGAGCGGTCCGTGCGCGGAACCACGGTACCGCGGATCCGGGCGGCATCGCGCCGCCCGCCCGTCACACGTACACGTAGCGCACGAGGTGGAAGAACACCGGCGCCGCGAAGCAGATCGAGTCGACGCGATCGAGCATCCCGCCGTGGCCCGCGATCATCGAGCCCCAGTCCTTGGTGCCGAGCGAACGCTTCACGGCCGACAGCACGAGGCCGCCGACGAAGCCCGCGATCACGATCGCGAGCGAGATCCCGAACGCCGCGCCGAAGCTGAACGGCGTCACGCGATACAGCGACGCGCCGCAAAGCGTCGCGAGCAGGCCGCCGCCGATGAAGCCCTCGACCGTCTTCGACGGCGACAGGCGCGGCGCGATCTTGCGTCGCCCGCACAGCTTGCCGACCACGTACTGCAGCACGTCGCTGATCTGCACGACGAACAGGAAGAAGAACAGCAGCAGCGCGTTCTGCCCCGCGTAGCGCGGAATGTCGAGGATCAGCACGGCCGGCGCATGGCTCAGCCCGTACACGCAGACCATCAGCGCCCAGTTGATCTTCGCGTTGCGGCTCAGGAATTCGCGCGTGTCCTGCGTGAGCGCCGACACCAGCGACATCGCGAAGAACAGGTGCACCGGCACGAAGATCGAATACATCCCGTACCAGTTGATCCCGAGCAGCACGTACTGCACCGGAATCGCGACGAAGAACGCGATGAAGAGCGTCGTATGGTCGCTCGCGGTGGTCGGCGTGAGCGTGATGAATTCGCGCAGCGTCAGGTACGACAGCAGCGCGAACACCAGGTACGTGACGTTGTTGCCGAGGCTGATCGCGATGACCATGATCGCGATCATCGCCCACCACGCGCGGATGCGCTGGTTCAGGTTGATGACCGTCGCGCTGGCGCCGCCGCTGCGCGCGCCGAGGATCGCGCCGATCACCGTCGCGAGCACCAGCACGCCGGTGACGCCCGCGACCAGTTCCCAGAAGAGAGTTCGCATGAAGAGGTCCGGAAAAGGGAGAGGAGGGCGCCGCGATCAGCCGGCCGGCCGCTGCGGCGGCGCGAGCGCGACGATCGCGTCGCGCATGCGAGTGAGAAAGGTCGGCTTGTCTTCACCGGCGCCGAGCGCGTCGTTCGCACCGACGTGCACCTTGCAGATCAGCGGCACGGGCCAGATCGCGCCCTTCGGCATGATGCGCTGCAGGTTCTCGAGATAGACCGGCACGAGCGCGACGTCGGGAAACTCCGTCGCGAGATGGAACAGGCCGCTCTTGAATGGCTGCGGCAACACGTCGGCGCCGCGCGTGCCTTCCGGGAAGATGATGATCGAGTGGCCTTGCCGCAGCGCGTCGCGCACGGGATCCAATGGATTGCCGCCGTTTTCGCGATGCCGGTCGATCAGCACGACGTTCAGCAGCTTCTGCGCGATATGGCGCTTCAGGTCGCTGCTGTCCCAGTAGTCGCGCGCGGCGACCGGCCGCACGACCGCGCGCACGTCGCGCGGCAGCGCGGCGAGGATCGCGAGCGTGTCGATGTGGCTCGTGTGGTTCGAGAAGTAGATCTTCTGCGTCGGCGACGGCGGCGCCTGATGCCAGACCGGATACGCGCCGGCGACGAGCCGGACGATCGACAGCAGGAAATCGCGCTGCCAGACGTTCAGGATGTTCATCGGCGCCGCGCCTCCTGCCTGCATGCCCGCGCGGCCGCGCACGCGCGGCAGGCGGAATCCCGGAATGCCGGCGCGGCAGGATGCGCACCGGACGGCCATTGTTTAAGTTTTTTCAAATTCGTGGCTGCCTGTCGCAGGGCCGCGATAATCGGACGATGCGCCGGCGGACGTCGCGGCGCGGTCGCCGGTCGGCGGCGTGATAATCGGCTGTTGCACGAGCGCCCGTTTGCAGTTCGAATGGATCTTGCTGCGATCGGGCCTGCGGATTATCGCGAGTTTCCGTCAAAAACGCCAGATTGCCCGCGCGGCGCCAGCGGCGTGCTGCTTGACGCGTCGGGGCCGCTCGGCGACGATTACGGCCACCTGTCGAAAAGCCGTCGATGCCGACGGTTGCGCCGCCCGGGGCATGGCGGCTGGAAACGTGTCCGAATGAGCAGAACCAATAAAACGATGAGCCTCTACGCACTCAAACCGAAATTCCAGAACCGTCTGCGTCCGTTCGCGGATTCGCTTGCCGAACGCGGCGTCACCGCGAACCAGGTCACGCTGTTCGCGGCCGGCGGCTCGATCGTCGTCGGCGCGCTCGCGGGGCTCGGCGTATTCGCCCGCGTGCTGTTCCTGCTGATCCCGATCTGGCTGTTCGCGCGGATGGCGCTCAACGCGATCGACGGCATGCTCGCCCGCGAACACGGGCAGAAGAGCACGCTCGGCGCGTACCTGAACGAGCTCGGCGACGTCGTGTCCGATGTCGCGCTCGTGCTGCCGTTCCTCGCGATTCCCGCGTTCGCTCCGGCGGACGTCTGGCTGTTCGCGCTGATGGCGGTCATCGTCGAATGCGCAGGGCTGATCGGCCCGCTCGCCGGTGCGACGCGCCGCTACGACGGCCCGTTCGGCAAGAGCGACCGCGCGCTCGCGCTCGGTGCGTTCGCGCTGTGGATCGGCTTCGGCCTGCCGGTCGGCAGCGTCGCCGCATGGCTGTGGCGTGTGCTGATCGTGCTGTCGATCGTGACGGTGGTGCGCCGCGTGCAGGCCGGCGTCGCCGAAGCGGGCGGCTGACGGCCAACGGGTGGGCCGGCGCCTGAGGGCGGCGCCGCATGATTCGAACAACGAAACGAGAGAAACGCATGAGCGCACGCACGGCCCGCGAGGCTGACTTCACCACGCACGACGGCGAAACGCTGTTCTATCGTCACTGGCCCGCGACGGGCCCGCGCTGCCGCGGCGCGATCGTGCTGCTGCATCGTGGCCACGAACATTCGGCGCGCGTCGCGCACCTCGTCGACGAGCTCGACCTGCCGGACTTCGCGTTCTTCGCATGGGATGCGCGCGGCCACGGCCGCTCGCCCGGCGCGCGCGGCTACAGCCCGAGCGCGGCCGCGTCGGTGCGCGACCTGCAGATCTTCGTCGAGCATATCCGCGACACGCACGGCATCGCGATCGAGGACATCGCCGTGATCGGGCAGAGCGTCGGCGCGGTGCTCGCCGCCACCTGGGTACACGATTACGCGCCGCCGATCCGCTGCCTCGTGGTCGCGTCGCCGGCGTTCCACATCAAGCTCTATGTGCCGTTCGCGCGGCCGGGGCTGCGGCTGATGCACAAGCTGCGCGGGCTGTTCTACGTGAACAGCTACGTGAAACCGAAATTCCTCACGCACGACCCCGAACGGATCGCGAGCTATGCGGCCGATCCGCTGATCACGCGGCCGATCGCCGTCAACATGCTGCTCGACCTGCACGACACCGCGAAGCGGATCGTCGCCGATGCGGCCGCGATCACCGTGCCGACGCAGCTGCTGATCTCGGGCGCCGACTGGGTCGTCCATCGCGGCCCGCAGGACCGCTTCTTCGAGCGGCTCGGCGCCGTGCGCAAGGAGCGCATCGTGCTGCCCGGCTTCTATCACGACACGCTCGGCGAGCGCGACCGCGCGCAGGCGCTCGCGCCGCTGCGCACGTTCGTGCTGCGCGAGTTCGATACGCCGAGCCCGCGCGTGTCGCTCGCCGACGCCGACCGGCGCGGCGCGTTCCACGACGAATACGCGGCGCTCGGCCGGCCGCCCGCGAACCCGTTCGCCCGCGCGTACTGGGCGACCACGCGAGCCGGGCTGAAGGCCGGCGGCGCGCTGTCGGACGGCATCGCGCTCGGGCTGCGGCTCGGCTTCGATTCGGGCTCGACGCTCGACTACGTGTACCGCAACCGCGCGCAGGGCCGGCTCGGCGTCGGCGCGCTGATCGACCGCACCTATCTCGACTCGCCGGGCTGGGTCGGCATCCGTCAGCGCAAGGTGCATCTGCAGGAGCTGATCGGCGCGGCGATCGGCCGGCTGCGCGGCCTCGGCGAACCCGTGCGGATCGTCGACATCGCGGCCGGGCACGGACGCTATGTGCTCGACGCGATCGCGACGGCCGCCGAACGCGACGGCGCTGCGCCCGACGACATCACGCTGCGCGACTACAGCCCGCCGAACGTCGAGGCCGGACGCGTGCTGATCGCGCAGCGCGGCCTCGAGCCGATCGCGCGCTTCGAGCGGGGCGACGCGTTCGACGAGGCGTCGCTCGCGACGCTCGAGCCGCGCCCGACGCTCGCGATCGTGTCGGGGCTGTATGAACTGTTCGGCGAGAACGCGCTGATCGAGCGCTCGCTGCGCGGGCTCGCGCAGGCGGTGCCGCCCGGCGGCTATCTCGTCTATACGGGGCAGCCGTGGCATCCGCAGCTCGAATTCATCGCGCGTGCGCTGAACAACCATCGCGGCGACGCGACCTGGGTGATGCGTCGCCGCTCGCAGGCCGAGATGGACGAGCTCGTCGCGCGCGCCGGTTTCCGCAAGCTCGACCAGCGCATCGACGAGATGGGCATCTTCACGGTGAGCCTCGCGCAGCGGGTCGACGCGTCGTGAGCGCGCTCGGCGGCGGCGCGGGCGGCGGTCTGGCCGAGCCGGCGGCCGGCGCGCGCGATGCGTCGTTCGCGCTGCGCGTCGGCTGGCTCGCGGCGATGGGTGCGGTGTTCTTATCGACCTACGGCTTCGCGAACTGGCTCGCCGCGCGCCGCGCCGAGGTGCCGACCTTCGCGTTCGGCTGGGAGCACGGGATTCCGTTCGTGCCGTGGACCATCGTGCCGTACTGGTCGATCGACCTGCTGTACGCGCTGTCGTTCTTCTTCTGGACCCGCCGCGACGATCTGCTCGATCACGTGAAGCGGCTGTTGACCGTGCAGCTGATCTCGGTCGCGTGCTTCATCGCATGGCCGCTGCGCTTCGGCTTCGAGCGGCCCGATGCGGGCGGCGCGGCCGGCGCGCTGTTCACGCTGCTGATGGGATTCGACAAGCCGTTCAACCAGGCGCCGTCGCTGCACATCGGCCTGCTCGTCGTGTTGTGGGCTGTCTATGCGAAGCATCTGCGCGGCACCGCCGCGCGCATCGTGCTGCATGCGTGGTTCGCGGCGATCGGCGTGTCGGTGCTGACGACTTACCAGCATCACTCGATCGACGTGCCGACCGGTGCGGCTGTCGGCTGTCTCGCGCTGTTCCTGTTTCCGTTGCGTGACGCCGCGGGGCGGTTGCCGGGTGCGGCCGCTTCCCCGTCCGCCGCCGGACGCGCGCTGGCGCGCCGCTACGCGCTCGGTGCTGCACTGGTCGCGCTCGCGGCGCTTTACTGCGTGTCGCGTGCGCCGGGCCTGGCGTTGGCGGCCGGGTGGGGGGCGCTGGCGCTCGCGTGCGTCGCGTGGATCTATTGGCGCGGCGCGCCCGGCGCGTTCCAGAAGGACGATGCGGGCCGCTTGCCGATGTCCGTCCGCTGGCTGCTCGCGCCGACGATCGCCGGGGCGTTCGTCAATTCGCGGTTATGGACGTTCCGGCAGCCGGCGGCGGTGCGGATCGACGAGCGCGTGTGGATCGGCCGCACGCCGACCACGCGCGACGTGCGGCGCCACGGCTTCACGGCGCTCGTCGACCTGACGGCCGAGATGCCGCGCTGGGCCGCGGCCGACGCGTCTCTCGCGTATGTGGCGGTGCCGCAACTCGACCTCGTCGCGCCCACACCCGCGCAGCTCGCGGCGGCCGTCGCGGCACTCGAACGCCTGCATGCGGAAGGGCGCGACGTGCTGGTCTGCTGCGCGCTCGGCTACGGGCGCAGCGTGTTGTGCGCGGCCGCGTGGCTCGCCGCGCGGCGGGGGCTCGGCGATGCGCGCGACGCGCTCGCGGCGGTACGGGCGGTGCGGCCGCGCGCGGTATGGTCGGACGACGGCGTGGCCGTGCTGCAGGACTGGATCGACCGCCGCCGCGTGACGGGAGGGCCGTGATGCGCGACCCATCTGCTCCGTTCCGGATCGCCGCCGCGCGCGGTGCGCTCGATGCCGGCGCGTGGGCGATCGCGGCTGCGCTGGCCGCGGCCGGCGCCGGCTGGTGGATCGCGTCGGGCTGGGCGCCGGCGACGGTCGCGCGCGTGCTGCTGGCCGTGGTCAGCACCGGGTCGGGGATTGCCGCGCTGTGGTACGCGGTGCGCATCGAGATCGACCGGCGGCTGTTCGCCGCGCTAGCGCGGGCGGCGTCGTGCGATGCGTCGGTCGAAGACGGGCTCGCCGCGCTCGATCGCGCGCTTGTCGAGCTCGGCTGGATCGATGCGGGGAAGGCTGGACGCGCTTTGGACGACCGCGTGCGCGGCGCGGTCGGGCTGTGCCGTGCCGCCGTGCTGGTCGCGATCGTGCAGTGGATCGTGGTCGGGCTGGCGATCGCGGTGCCGTGGGTGGGTTAGTCGTGCGTGCGCGAGGCGGCGGGGTGCCACCGAGCGAGAGCCACGCATGGAAGAAGGTGCGTGTCGTGTAATGATTGCCGAATCAAAACCAAAATACGGAATATCGGAAATATTTACCCGATGGTCGTTGCTTTGAACCTGACAATATTCAAAGACTGTCGGCTAATCGAATTTATTGTGAAAGGTATTTATAATATCGGCTCGGCAGAAATCCCGCCTTAATACAATCAAGGGCATGCTGCATGGGCCATACCGCACTTTATAAGACGTTGCGTCTGGGCGACGCGCAATACAATCGTCTTGTCAAACTGGACACGCCACTCGGCGTCGACTGGTTACTGCCTCTGTACGTTAAAGGAACGGCCAGATTAGGACGCGACTATGAATTCGTGATCGACGTCGTGTCGCCGCGCGGTGGCCAGATCGACCTCAAGGCGCTGCTGGCCAAGCCGGTGACGCTCTGGATTCAGCAGGTCGACGGTACGTACATGCCGATTCACGGTTACGTTCACCGCTTCAGCCGGCTGGGATCCGATGGCCCGCTCACGTACTACAAGCTGGCCTTTTCCTCGTGGCTTTACTTCCTGTGCCTGCGTCGCGACATGCGCGATTGGCAGGAGCAGAACGGCGAACAGATTCTCACCGACGTATTCAACGAGCATGCGCAGGCACGCGGCGCGTTCCGCTTCGACCTGCATGGTGCGTTACCGTCGTATTCGAATCGCGTGCAATGGGAATACGATCTGAATTTCGTCCACCGAAGCATGGAAGAGGTGGGTGTATTTCCCTACTTCGAACAAGCGGACGACGGCCGATCCCACACGATGGTCGTGACGGACGACGCCTACTTCGTTCCCGCGCTCAGGCAACCGGTCGTCGAGTTCGGCCGCATGGAAATTGGCGGCGAGCTGGACGGATTCGCTCAATGGAAGGAGCAGCTTCAGATCGAGAGTGCGCAACTGACGTCGCGCTCGTTCGACTACAAGCGGCCCGATCTTCCCCGACAGGTTCAAGGCGTGACCGACGTCCACGGCAATTTGCCGACGGACGGCGAGGTCTACGACTATCCGGGTGCCTACATGTGGTCCGATCGGGAGCAGGGCGAACGCCTCGCGCGGATTCGTCTTGAAGAGAAGATGTCGCGAATGAAGCGCTTTCACGGTGTGGGCGGCTTGCGTTGCGCGATGCCGGGAAGGCGTTTCGAACTTCGCGGTCACCCGATTCACGATGCGGGCAACCAGGCCGATCGAGAGTTCGTGCTGCTTGGAGTCGACTGGCTGATATCCAACAACGTGCCGGGTCTCGATGGTGTGGAGGCCTTTCCCGATGGGCTGGCTGCCGAGGTTTCCGAGGCGAAGGCCGGAGCAACCGTGCGGCATGCAGACGGCAGCGAAGGCTTCTTTCAGGTTAAGGTCGAGGCACAGCCGCGCAACGTTCCGTTTCGCAGTCCGTTCGAGCACAAGAAGCCGGTCATGCAGTTGCAGAACGCGATCGTTGCCGGACCGGGTGGTGAAGAGGTGTACACCGACTCGTTGAATCGCGTGAAGGTGTGGTTTCACTGGAACCGCCGCAATGACCAGGACGAACGCGCGTCGTGTTGGGTGCGGCCGACTTTTCTCGATGCCGGTGCGAACCGCGGTGGCATCCAGCCATTGCGCAAGGGCGATGAGGTCGTCGTCGGTTTCATGGAAGGCGATTGCGACCGGCCCGTCATCATTGCGAGGATGTACGGGGGCGCGACCCAACCGGTGTGGCACTCGAACGGACTGCTGTCGGGCTACCGGTCGCGCGAGTACGGCGGGACGGGCTACAACCAGCTCGTGATGGACGACTCGACGCAGCAGAATCGCGTTCACCTCTATTCCAGCAGCTATCAGTCCCATCTGCATCTCGGCTACCTGATCCAGCATACGGACAATGCACGCGGCGCATTCCTCGGCAATGGCTTCGATCTCAAATCGGACGCGTACGGCGCCATTCGTGCGGGGCAGGGGCTGTTCGTTTCGACGCATTCGACAACGGCTCACCAGCCTCTGAACGTGACTGCCGCGACCGAGCAATTGGCGAGTGCGGAGAGCGTGGTGGAACTGACGTCCCAGGCGAGTGCGGCAAATCAGGCCGAGAGCCTGGACGAAGGGCACGACGCGCTGAAGCGATTCACCGACGCAACGCAGTACAACGTGGCGGGTGGCGCAGGCAGCGGCGGGCGAACGGGAGGTGGCGGCACGGGTAGCGCAAACGGGTTCTCGTCGCCGATCATGCTGATTGCGAGCCCCGCGGGTGTGGGCGTATCGACGCAGGACTCGGCGCAGCTCACGGCGAACCAGCAAGTCAATATCGTCAGCGGCAGAAGTACGCACGTCGCCGCCGGGAAATCGCTGATCGCGAGCGTGATGGAAAAGATCAGCCTGTTTGCTCAGAACGCGGGGATCAAGCTCTTCGCCGCCAAGGGGAAGGTCGAGATTCAGGCGCAGAGCGACGAGATGAAGCTTGCGGCGCTCAACGACGTGACGATCACGAGTTCGAGCGGGCGTGTCGTGATCTCCGCGGAAAAAGAGATCTGGATCGGTGCCGGCGGCTCTTATATCAAGATCGCGCCCGACCTGATCGAGAACGGCACGAGCGGCCAGATCCTCGAGAAATGTGCATCGTGGGACAAGCCCGGTGCGTCATCGATGCGCCTGCCGTCGCCGATTGCGAGTGTACAGAAAGGGTGCGCATGGAAGACGGCGTCGGCGGCGGCCGACAGTGCGTCGAGCGTCGTGCTGGAGTAGTCATGATGAATACTCCGAACAATCGTGTCGCGGATCGTGCGGATGGCGTGAGTGCGTCTAGCGAGAACGCAGTGATCGACGCCACCGCCAGTGTGCTGCACGCCTATTTCGACAAGCACCCTGAAATGCGTTGTCTTCTGGTTGTCGATCCGTCGCAGCGTGATGTGCTGTCAGACGACGGATCGGCATTCAGCGAGCTGAGGCGCACGATCGTGACGATCGCGCACGACGGATTTCCAGCTGAACAGTACCCTTACCTCGTTGAACTGGATTTGCGGTCGCCGGCAGGCGCCATGCTGCTGAAGGAAAGCGTGCGGCTCGCATTCGAAGACCGGCGTCCCGCGTCGATGGCGCAGGGCCTCGGACAGCGAATCGGCGGATGGTTGGCGAGCACCGCTTCCGCCGACGAAGTCGCCGGCCACTGGTCGACGCAAGTGTTGCAGTACGACGAGCGCGGGCGGCTATGTGCGCTGCGCTTTTACGATACCCGTGCGTTGGGTTTGATCTGGCCGCTATTGACCGAGCAACAGCAGCAGGCGCTACTCGGGCCGGTGACTGTCTGGCATGCACTCGACGTGTGCGCGAAACCGCGAGCGTATGGCCGTGGCGTTGGATCGAGCCGGGCGTGTTCGCTGACGGCCGCGCAATGGCCGGAAGTGCATCGCCACGGCCTCGTCAACCGTGCGCTCGCATTACACGCGTTGGCGGCAGGCCGTCAGCCGACGCCTGCGGAAGTAGACGCGGCCGTTGCGGCCGCGGCGCGGGCCGAGCAATACGGGCTGCAGGATCGTGACGACCTGATCGCGTTCATCGGGCACGCGCTCGACTGGCATCCGCACTTCGATCGGCATCCCGAGATTGAGAAGGTGTTGAAGCATTTTTCGCCCGACGATTTTTATACTGCGGCGATCGGCCACCTTCAGCCTGACGACATCGACGAAATTCGACAAGGGGCGTGGTACGGACAGGCGGCCTCGCTATCCGACCCGCAACGCCGACCGAGCCCCGACACGAGATACGAATAAAAGAAATGGCGACCACTGAACGAGAATGCGCGAATTGCCAGAAGACCGGGCTGCCGATCCTGCCTGTCCGCTATACCGTTTTGCCGAATAAGGTTCCGGCAAAGCTTCCGGACGGCATTGGCGGGAAAGGCATCACCGACGTGCCACTGACGACGCACCGTTACGGGCTGCGCACCCTCCGCGATGGATGGGTGTACCTGTATTACGTCCAGAGTGCCCGAGGTCCCAAGCGGTGGGAGGTGTACAAGGTGACGGAAGACGGGCGACTGTGGAAACAATCGCGTCCGCTGCCTGAGGAACCGTCCACGCATCCCGCGTGCGCCCAGTGTGCGATTGCGGTGCCGATGGACTTGATCGCGATCGAGCGGCCGGAAAAATGCACGGATCGTGTCTACATCGCATTTTCCGAGCACGCATGGGTCGAGGATACATTCAAGCGATACGAGGAAAATCCGGCATTGCGCGAGCAGCGCATGCAATGGATCGAGCCGTCCAAATGGATCAACGGCGGTAACGACCCGAAGAAGCATGCGGTCGTTGCAACGCGTGAGCGGATTGATGATGTCATCGAGTACATGCCGGCGCTGGACCCCAAACTGCTCGTCCCGCAGGACCAGCGATTGACCGACGAGACCGGCGCTTACGACCCGAAGCTGATGGGACGGGAGTCGACCCGCTACCCGCTGCATATCCGACAGGCGTCGCCACTGTCGACGAGCGAAGCGCTGGTCAAACTGATGAACACGATCGGCTCGACCGGGAAAGGGCAATCTCATCCGCCCATGATGCTCGCGTTGTGGGACGGCATCGGCAACGTTCACGAACTGAACGATTTTCGTAACGATGCAGGCAGCATGTTGTCGCTGTACGTGAAGGAGCAGGGCCGGCAAATCGACGCGATGCTCTCGATCGATGCAGCCGAGGTGGCCGTGCGCAACGGGGCGGTTGCGTTCAAAAGCCGCATGCGCTCCGCCCTGCGGGCCGGCTGGGAAGGCATGCTGAACAACCCCGGCGCGATGGACGGCATTCCGAGTTACGCCGTCGTCTCGCCCGAGCAGCAGGCGGCGTCGGACCGGCGCATCGAGCAAGCGGGCGTGATCAGCCCCGAAGAAGCGAAGACGATCGGCGATGCCGAGTGGCCCAAGTACGAGGGCAAACTGAATCTGCGCAAGCTCGGCGCCTTCCGGCCATGGTTCACGTCTGTTCAGGATGCGGTCAAGGCAATTCAGGCGCGCCGTACCCCCGACGTGAAGGCATGGCTGAAGGCGCCCACGTTCATCGCCGCGCTGCATGACTATCACGAAGAAAACGCGGACGACGGACGGGCGTTCGAGAAAGTCGTGATCGAGGCGATCAACGGATTGCCGTCGGAGGATCGTGGTGCGGCCGTCGTCGAAGAACTGGTCAACAACATGGATCCCACTTTGCCGACCAGTCTCGTGTGGCGTGCGTTCGCCTACAACCAGAAGCAACCGAAGGCCGAGATCAAGCAGTTGCTGGCCCAGGCGATCGCGAACAAGACGACCAAGACCGACACGGTCAGCGACATCGCCGACAAGGTCAGCAAAGTGCTGGAGCAGTTGAAGAACTTCGTCGATTTCCGCGACAAGATGCAGGAGGTGCATGAGCATCAGAGTCCCGTATCGGTGTCGGAAAAGTATTTGAAAAGCCTTCAGGGCGATGCACTCGTCATCACGATGGGCAATGCACTGTTCAAATGGACGGGGCTTGGCGTTCTGGGCGATTGCGCCGGTACATTCATGATTCGCGGTGCGCTGATGTTGCGCATCGGCATCAGCAAGGCGGACACGATTGATCTCGTCAGGCAGGCGATCAAGGTCGAACCGGAGTTGCGTCTGAGGTTGCAGCAGGGATATCGGACGTTGCGCAGTCAGGGCGTCGTGGCGAAAGACGCGTTCGTCAGGACGATTCAGTCGCTCGCCGAACACGAAGGCGGCCAGCTCTATCGGGCGAAATGGAATGCGGTCAAGTTGACGCAGGAAGGCAAGGCGGTCAATCTCGGTGTGCGGATCGGCGGCACGCTGGCCGTGATCGAGTTGCTGAGCTTCGGTTGCGCGCTTGCGAAGGCGGACAAGAAGGGCGAAGACTACGCGATGTTGGTGGCGGGGGGATTCTCGTCGATGTCCGCTTGCCTGCAGGCTTCGACGAAGCTGATGACGGGATTGTCGAAGGACGCGGCGCGGACGTTGAGCAATCTGAAGGCGATTACCGGGTATTTTGGCGGGGCGTCTTCGATGATCGGGATGGTGCTGGATACATATAAATTCATTGATAGCGGTAGCAAGAGTCAGTACTCCATGGCGGCTGCCTATTTCTTTAAAGCGTCGATCGGTTTTGGGGCGACGGCAGCCAATTTTCTTACAGCATTGACGTCATCTGCACCATTGGTTTCCCGGATTACAGGGGGGCGTGGGGTGGTATTTATCGGAAAGATGGGCGCGGGTATCGCAGGGGCAGCAGCCAGGTCCGGAGCAATAGCTGCAGGTGCCGCGACCGGAGAGGCTTACAAAGTTGGTATGAGGGTAGTTGGTGTAGCTGCCGAAGAGGCCGGAATTGTAATTACCGAGCGCGCTGGCCTACTGGTGATTGGCCGGATGGTGTTGTTCCTTGCTGGTTGGGAGGTAGCCGTGGCGCTCGTGGTACTACAGCTTTTGATTGCATATTTCACCGATAACGAATTGCAGACATGGTTCGAGAAATGCGCGTTTGGCAAGGGGCAGGATAGTCCGCCGTGGGCTATGGACAAGCAACGGGACGAATTTGAGAAGGCTCTTGCTAGTGTCGGTTTGAAATCCGATGCCGGAGTGTGATGAATATGAGTGTAAATAAAGCTGCTTCTGCTGTATTGTTGCGTGGGAATATTAAGCATCTTAAAAAGACGCGTTGCAGTCATGACTTTCTGTTCAGTGATGTTGATCGCGCCAAGATGGGCGCGACGGCCGTTGCTGCTGGTTTGGTTGGATTGGGTGGGATTGCCGTTGGACTAAGTGGTATGGCGATGGACACTACTGAAGAAGCAGATTTGCTTGAATTCGATCTTAATGGTGAATCAGTCAGGGCCTGGGTGTGGTGGTCGATATTTTCGGAAGGTGATGAAGTAGAAGTTGTTGCAGAGCGTTTCGATGGCGCGTGGCAGGCGTTTGGTATTCGACGACTCTCAGATAAAATCGTTGCCCTTCACCCGCATTGCAGTCGAGGTCGCTTTGCGCATTACCGTGCGTCGTTTAAATGGGGTGGGATATTTTTTGCGGCGGCAATGGCCGTACTATATTTTATATCGGCATGTTTTTTAATATTGAGGGGTGGAATGCCGGTTGAAAATCTTCTTATATCGATTTCGCTGGGAACTCTGGTGTCGGCGCTGGGTTATGGGTTCATTACTTACCGCGTTGCCCGTAAGATGATGGGCTTCGTTCGGCTGGCCGAAGGAATTTTTGAGGGGTTTGGCTGGAAGGACGTTAAAAATATCGATCTTCCGGCCATCACGAAGAAGAATAAGCAACCGGGCGAGCCGGGAGCCTTGGGGGTGCTGTATTTCCGTTACTAACCTCACATCACGACCGCAGTCTCAGTTGCTGCGTGGGCGCATCTGCAACCTTCGCAAGACTCGTTGCAGTCAAGACTTCTTCTTTACCGATGCTGACCGAACCAAGATGGGCGCGACGGCCGTCGCGGCCGGCTTGGTCGGATTGAGCGGAGTTGCTGTTGGGCTGGGCGGTATGGCAATGGATACGACCGAAGATGCCGATCTGATCGAGTTCGATCTCGATGGGACGACTGTGAAGGCCTGGGTTTGGTGGTCGGTGTTCACGGAAGGCGACGAGGTAGAGGTCGTTGCTGAGCGTTGGGGTGACACTTGGCAGGCCTTCGGTATCCGGCGACTGTCGGACAAAATTGTGGCGCTTCATCCGCATTGTAGTCGAGGACGCTTTGCTCATTATCGAGTTTCGTTTAAATGGGGTGGGGCGTTTTTCGCGGCTGCGATATTTGTCGCATATTTTATAATTGCGTGCTTTGCTATTTGTAAAGGCGGCGTGCCAATCGAGGATTTGGCCATATCGTGCGCACTGGGGACTCTGATGTCCGCGTTGGGTTACGCGCTCATTACCTATCGCGTTGCCCGAAAAATGATGGGTTTTGTTCGCCTGGCCGAAGGAATCTTCGAAGGATTCGGCTGGAAGGATGTTAAAAACATCGATCTACCGGCCATCACGAAGAAGAATAAGCAATCGGGCGACCCCGCCGCACTGGGCATCCTGTATTTCCGCTACTGACAAGCATCCGGATCACGTTACGAGCAAGGAATCGAATTCATGATGAACCTCATCCGTGTCGGCGACGACACCGACCATGGCGGCAAGGTAATCACAGGTTCGTCGAAGATGCGCTTCGACGGCCGATTCGTGGCGCGCAAGGGCGACGAAGTGACGTGTCCGCAGCATCCCGAGGTCAAACCGAACCTGATCGTCGAGGGCGACGAATCGATGACTGACGATGGCATTCCGATTGCCCGGCACGGCCATCGCGCGACTTGTGGATGTTGTTTGATTTCGAGCCTCGTCTGATCGGCATAGGTGACCGGCGAACGTTCCACGAGACGTGTCGCACCGCGAGGTCAGACAAGCGGCGTCGCTCCCGGTCGCGGCGCACAGCGGCGAATTTCCCTGCCGTTGTTGGCGGACATGACGACCAGCTGCACGAAATTCGTTGCGGACATATGTGCAGTGAAAAAACGCTCCATCACACCGACGAACGCATTCAGACTCGTTGCCGCGAACGCCTGTTCGTCCACGGTCAGCGTCACCTCCAGACCGCGTACAAAGCTCGGCATCGGCTCTCCCGACAGCCAGAGTTGCCGGACGCGATGACCCAGGTTCGTCAATCCATCGATCAGATTCGCGTGCGTGCCCGACTGCACCGCAAATTGGCGGAGCAGGCGTTTCAATTCTGCAAGCCCCGAACGGGTCAGTTCGATCGAATGCGGCGCGAGTTGGGCGATGAGCCGCCATACGGCGTCGCCTTCTTGCGGTAGACGGGAAACCGCGGTGGGCGCGTCGAGCATGTCGATGCGCGACACGATTGCGCCTTGCTCATTGACGAGATCGCCATTCGGCGCACTCGCCCGTATCGTCCGGGGGAGATCGCCGTTCGTGCACGTCATGTTCGCGGTGATCTGCTCGATCCCGGTGTCGGACGCAGGGCGACCATCGAGTCCCACCAGACTGATCGCAGCCTCGGCTTTTCCCGAAGAAGTCGTCGCCGCGCGTTGGACGGAAATCCAGTAGGGGCCGGTCGGGCCGCCGACACCGCCATGCATGAGCGACGTGAACGGCGGAATGACAGCCGCCCTCGACACGCCAGTCGTGGCCCGTACCGTGTCGACCGACCAGATCGCAACCTGCGCTGCATCGGTGTTCTGCGACTGCACCGGATACGTGCCGGTCAGCGAGTCTCGTTTGAGCGGCACCGACGTTAGCCGGAACAAATTGACGATCGGCGTGCAGAAGAGCTTCAGGTTATCTGCCGACAACGCGCCCAGCCGCTGGGCTTCCCGCGAGTCCGGATGTATGCCGCCGATCGCGAGGTGCAGCGTCAGTTTGTGATCCGGGCCTGCTGCATCGGTCAGCGCACCGAGATCGACGTCAACGAAATCGAACTTCTTCGAGTATGCGAAGTATTCGCCGAGCAATCGCAGGGCCGGCGCTCCGTCGTCCTCCTCTATCAGCCGCTCGGTGTCGTCATAGCCTACCGGTGCAAGCGGCGAAGCGTGCAATGCGGTCCACCGCTGTTGCGCGTCTTCGACGAACGCTGCCGCGGTCCGCATTGTCATCGAATCGAGGATCGTGGCGACGACTTCGTCTGCGCCGTGGATATGGACACGCAGCGGACTCGGGATGGACGCGATACGAAAATCAGGCCGCGTAACCGCGAAAGTGATCGAGAGGAGGCCGGACGTGCTCGGTGGCAATACCGCATAGGACGGAACGCTGGTTGCCGGCCCGTACCGCGCGTGCTCGATGCGTATGGGCGCAAGCGTAACGTCGTAGACAGTACGGAAGCGGCAGTCCTCCGCTTTGCTCGAGAGTTCGGTGTTGCGGCGAATCGACGACGGCTCGGTCAGCTTGTCGAACACGTCGCCGATGTCGAACCGGGCAATCGTACATGCCGGGACCGGTCGCAGGTATTGCGGACACAGCATGCCTGCGAGCGACGTGGTGAATTCGGGATACTCGTCATTGAGCCGAGTGCCGATATTCGCGGCAAGAAGAGCGAATGACTGCAGCATTCGCTCGATATGCGGATCTTCAGAGCGATCTCCGTTGATCCCGAGGCGGACGGCAATTTTGGGATAGCGCGCCGAGAAGGAGGCAATTGATGCGCGCAGCAGGCCAAGCTCTCGTTCGTAGTGCGGAAGCAGATGATCCATTGCGTGAAGTGGCGAACCGATCGAGCGACAAAGGCACGTACTCTTTGCCTGCTCGGTTGCGCCACATGATGTCGGGCGTGTCGGTGCTTGGGATCGCAATGATAACCATAAAATTACATATTGCTGTCATCGTATGTCGATCTGCTTTCTGTTTCGCCGGATGCCGAGACGGGAGACGCGATATTCCGCCTTCGTATCACACCTGCGCCTCCCGCCGCCTCCGCGTGCGCTTCACCTCATACATCTCCCGATCCGCATGCTCGATCAGCGCGTTCATGTCGGTGCCGTCGTCGGGCAGCATCGCGATGCCGACGCTGACGCCGAGCCGCAGCGGATGCCCGTCGAATTCGAACGGCTCGCCGACCTGCCGCGCGAGCCGGGCGCGTTGCGCGTCGACGTCGTCGCGGCCGCCGACGTTCGGCAGGATCACCGCGAACTCGTCGCCGCCCACCCGCGCGACCGTATCCGAGCGCCGCACGGCGCCGAGCATCCGCATCGCGATCTCGCGCAGCGCGGCGTCGCCCGCGCGGTGGCCGAGGCCGTCGTTGATCGGCTTGAGCCCGTCCATGTCGATGTTGAGGATGCCGAGCCGGCCGTTCGCGCGCAGCGCCGTGTGCATCGACTGGCGCAGGCGGTCGTAGAACAGCGCGCGGTTCGGCAGGCCGGTGAGCGCGTCGTGCGTCGCGCGCAGGTACAGCTCGTTGGCTTCGTTGCGCGCCGCGTGGAACATCGCGGCGGCGATCAGGTCGGCCATCAGCCGCAGCGTGCCGGCGTCGGCGGCTGAAAAACCGTCGACGTCCGGCGACATCACCTTCAGCACGCCGACCGTCGTGTCCGCATGCGTGAGCGGCATCACCAGCATCGAGCGCAGCCCGACCCGGCGGCACGCGTCGCGATCGACGCGCGGGTCGGTTTCCGAATCCGTGCAGCGCAGCAATTCACCGCGCGTCACGCACAGGCCGGACAGGCTGCCCGAGCGGCGCAGCCGCAGCCCAAGCATCCCGGCAGCGGAGCCCGACGCGGCGCGGTACACCATGTCGTCGCCTTCGGCGAATTCGACCGCCGCGCCGCTCGCCCCCGTAAGCTGCGGCACCTGCTCGGTCACGTACGCCATCACGCTGCCGAGATCGAGGCCGAGTTTCGCGATTTCGGCCTGCGCGGCAATGATGCGCAGCAGCGTGTCGGGGGACGGGGTGGCAGTGTCGACAATTTGATCCAAGTCAGTTTTCCATAAAGAAAGCGCGGCGCTCTGTGCGAGCTTGCGGTAGCATACGCGCCGCTCGCGCGGCAGCGCATCCGGGCGGCCCGCAAGGGGTCGCAACCGGCATTCGGCCGGTAGTCGGGTCTTCGACCGCCAGCCCGGCGCGCCGGCAGTATGCCGGTCGGTCCGGCAGGCAGCAACGGCGTAATTCTTGCCATTCAATCGCGGCGCGCAGCATTTCCGACCGAATTGAGTTGTTTTTCGCTTCGTCAGCGCGAATCACGGTGAGTTTCGCCCTGATTTTGAGATAGTGTGACGAATGTGCGAGCGCCTGTGCCAGGCGTGCGCACCGTCTGACGAATCGGCAGCCAGAGAGTTCGCCGCGTCGTTTCGATAATTGCATTCAGGCCAGACATTGAGGGGAAGCAGTGGGGATGTGCACTCGCGGGCAGAACTGCTGTGCGCGCGTCGGTCGCGACGCGCTTGATAACCGGACGATCACGACGATGCGGAGCCGCGCATGAAGCCGGCCGTTTCGCTGTTCGTCCTGTCGGTGGCCACGTTCGGCGCGCTCCATGCGGCCGCGTTGTCGGCCGCACCGATGCCGGCGGTGCCTGCCGCCGCTTCGGCGTCCGCCGGCAGTCCGGCCGTGCCGTCGCCCGCCAGCGGCGCGGCCGTGCCGAATGCCGCCAGCGCGGCGTCCGCCGGGCTGCCGACGACGACCGTGCACCTGCCGTTCGCGTCGCTCGGCGCATTCGATCCGGTGCGTCTGCGCGGCGCCGACGACGCGCGCACGATCAATGCGGGCGTGCGGCTCGATCGCGTGGTGACCGGCGCGCGGCTGCGTCTGACCTACGCGTATTCGCCGTCGCTGGTGTTCCCGATGTCGCACCTGAAGGTGTCGATGAACGGCGAGGTGATCGCGACGGTCCCGTTCGACGCGACGCGCGCGGGCCGCACGGTCACGCAGGACATCCCGATCGATCCGCGCTACTTCTCCGATTTCAACCAGATCGGGCTGCGCCTGATCGCGCACTACACGCTCGATCACTGCGAGGACCCGTCGAACTCGGCGCTGTGGGCCGACGTGAGCCCGACGAGCGAGCTGATCCTCGACGAATCGCCGCTGCGCCTGCCGAACGACCTGGCGCTGCTGCCCGCGCCGTTCTTCGACCGGCGCGACAACGGGCTGCTGCGGCTGCCGTTCGTGCTGCCGGCGTCGCCCGATTCGGCGACGCTGCGCAGCGCCGGCGTGCTCGCGTCGTGGTTCGGCGCGCAAGCCGACTACCGGCAGGCGCGCTTCCCGGTCGCGGCGACGCTGCCTGCCGACGACCAGGCGGTGGTGGTCGGCACGGCTTCGACGCTGCCGGCCGGCCTCGCGCTGCCGTCGGTCAACGGCCCGCTGCTCGCGGTGGCCGACAACCCGGCCGCGCCGGGCCGCAAGCTGCTGGTCGTGACGGGCCGCACGGCGGCCGAAGTCGACGACGCGGTCGCGGCGGTGGTGCTCGGCCGTGCGGCGCTGTCGGGCCCGGCGGCCACCGTCGCGCATGTCGATCTCGGCGCGCCCCGCAAACCGTACGACGCGCCGCGCTGGCTGCCGGTGAACCGGCCGATCACGTTCCGCGAGCTCGTGTCGGACCCGCGCGAGCTCGAAGTGCGCGGCACGACGCCCGATGCGATCCGCCTGAACCTGCGCGTGCCGGCCGATCTCCATTCGTGGAACGGTTCGGGCGTGCCGATCACGCTGCGCTACCGCTATACGGCGCCGACGGTGCAGGACGACTCGACGCTCGCGGTCGAGATCAACGAACAGCTCGTGAAGTCGTACCGACTCGGGCCTGCACATGCGGAAGACGCGCGCGGGCGCATGCAGCTGCCGCTGCTCGCGGTGCCGGAAGGGCGCGTGACGAGCGATGTGGACATCCCGGCGTTTCGCGTCGGCAGCGGCAATCAGCTGCAGTTCCGCTTCACGCTGGATTCGCAGAAGACGGGGCTCTGCTCGAGCACCGCGACCGAGCCGCAGCGCGCGGCGATCGATCCCGATTCGACGATCGACTTCTCGCACTTCGTCCACTACGCGCAGTTGCCGAACCTCGCGTTCTTCGCGAACAGCGGCTTCCCGTTCACGCGCTTCGCCGACCTGTCGCAGACGGCCGTCGTGATCCCGGACCGGCCGTCGCCGCAGGAGCTCGAAGCCTACCTGACGATGCTCGGCCACATGGGCCAGTGGACCGGTTTCCCGGCGCTGCGCGTGGAGGTTGCGCGGCCCGGCGACGTCGCTGCGCTGGCGGGCCGCAAGGACCTGCTCGTGATCGACGGCTCGCCCGCGTCGCCGCTGCTGTCGCACTGGCGCGCGGCGCTGCCGCTGACGATCGACCAGCAGGGCGGCACGGGCGCGACGCGGGTCGCCTTCTCGGTGAAGGAACGCTGGCGCAACGGCATCGGCATGGCCGACGGCGGCGCGCATATCGAGCAGACGGGCTCGCTCGCCGCGCTCGCCGGCTTCGAGCTGCCGGGCAGCCATGGCCGCAGTGTCGTCGCGCTGACGGCGACCGACCAGACGCGCCTGGCCGATCTGCTCGACGTATTCGAGAAGCCGGGCCTCGTGTCGCAGCTGCAGGGCGACCTCGCGCTGGTGCGGCCGGGGCAGGTGGACAGCCTCCGTGTGGGCGAGCCGTACGTGGTCGGCTTCGTGCCGTGGTATGCGCGCGTCTGGACGCAGGCGGCGCGGCATCCGGTCGTGCTCGGCGTGGTCGGCGTCGCCGCGGGGCTGCTGCTCGCGCTCGGCGTGTTCAGCGTGCTGCAGAGAATCGCCGCGCGTCGACGGGGGATGTAACGGATGGCGTGGGCATTCGCAAGGCGACGGGCAACGCGGCCGGCGCGGCGCGTCGGCACGACACTCGTGCTGGCCGTCGCGGCGGCGTGCGCGGCGACCGCGACCGCGACCGCGACCGCCGGGCGCGCGCAGGCGGCGCAAAGCGGCGCTGCCGACGCGCAGTGCGGCGCGGCGTGGCCGCGCTGGGACGCGTTCAAGCGCGATTTCGTGTCGGCCGACGGCCGGGTGATCGACGTCGGCTCGGCCGATTCGCGCACGGTATCGGAGGGGCAGGCGTATGGACTGTTCTTCGCGCTGGTCGCGAACGACCGGCGCACGTTCGACACGATCCTCGCATGGACCGAGAACAACCTCGCGCAGGGCGACCTGAGCGCCCGTCTGCCGGCGTGGCTGTGGGGCCGCGCGCCGGACGGCGCATGGCGCGTGCTCGACGCGAACGCGGCGTCGGACGCCGACCTGTGGATCGCGTACACGCTCGTCGAAGCCGGCCGGCTGTGGCGCGAGCGCAGCTACACGGCGCGCGGCGCGCTGCTCGCGAAGCGCGTGCTGAACGACGAGACGGCCAGCGTGCCGGGCCTCGGCCTCACGCTGCTGCCCGGGCCGACCGGCTTCAAGCTGGCCAACGGTCAATGGCGCGTGAACCCGAGCTATTCGCCGCCGCAGGTGATTCGCGGGCTCGCCACGCGCCTGCCCGACGATCGGCGCTGGGCCGCGCTCGCTACCAGCACCGGGCGCGTGCTGCTCGACACCGCGCCGAAGGGTTTTTCGCCGGACTGGGCGCTGTATCGCGCGGGCGCCGGCTTCGGGCCCGATCCGCAAACCCGCGCGGAAAGCGCGTACAACGCGATCCGCGTGTACCTGTGGGCCGGCATGCTCGATCGCGCCGATCCGCTCGCCGCGCCGCTGCTCGCGCGGTTCGCCCCGTTTGCCGACTACATTGCCGCGCATGGCGCGCCGCCGGAGAAGGTCGACACGACGACCGGCGTAGCGGGGCCGAACGACGGCAACGGCGGCTTCTCCGCGGCGGCCGTGCCGTTCCTCGACGCGCGCGGCCAGCGTGCGCTCGCCGATGCGCAGGCGGCGCGAGTCGATACGCTCGCGCGCCAGTCGGCGCCCGGCTACTACACGAGCGTGCTGACGCTGTTCGGCCTCGGCTGGCGCGAGGGCCGCTACCGGTTCGGCGCGGACGGATCGCTCGACGCGCGCTGGGAGGGGCGTCCATGCGCGGCCCGATGAAGCGCACCGCACCGCGTGTCGCCGGGTTCGCGTGGCTCGCGTCGTCGGTCTGCGCGGCGGCGCCGGCCGCGGCTGCTGGCGCCACCGCCTCCGCGGTTGCTCCGCCACCGAAAACCGTCGCGCCGAAAGCCGCGCCGGCGCCGGCCACGACCGATCGGGCCGACGCGCAGCGCCAGCTCTCGACCGCCCGCATGTGGGGCGCGAAGCATCGCGACGACCTCGCGCGCGACGCGCTGCGCAAGGGGCTGCTGATCGCGCCGGACGATCCCGAACTGCTCGCGGAGCAGATGCGCGTGCTGTTGCGGCTCGGCGACGCGCAAGGCGCGCAGGCCGCGCTGGCGCGCCTGCAGGCGCGTGCGCCCGCGGCACCCGGCACGCGGCGGGCGGCCGACGAATACCGCGTCGCGACGAGCGGGCGCGGCGAGATGGCGCAGATCCGCCTGCTCGCGCGCAGCGGCCGCGCCGACGAAGCGGCCCGGCGGATCGTCGCGCTGTTTCCGAACGGCGCGCCGTCCGGCGCGCTCGGCGCCGAGTACTACCAGATCGTGTCGAATGCGCCGGGCGGCCGCGAACCGGCGATCGCCGCGCTGCGCCGCGCGGTCGCGGCCGATCCGCAGGACGTGAGCGCGGCGCTGGCGCTCGCGCGGCTGCTGAACCAGCGCGACGACACGCGCGCGGAAGCGAACCGGATCGCGTGGTCGCTCGCGAAGCGGGCCGACACCGACCATACGGACGCGATGGCCCTGTGGCGCCGCGTGCTGCAATCCGCCGGCGCCGATCCCGCGTATCTCGACGCATTGCATGCGTATCTGGCGCTCGTGCCGGACGACACCGAATTCCGCGATCGCGCCGCGACCCTCGACCGGCAGCGCGACGCGCAACGCCGGCTCGAACGCGATCCCGACTACATCGCGCAGCAGCGCGGCCTGCAGGCGCTCGCGCGCGGCGACCTGGCCGGCGCCGATCCGCTGCTCGCGCGCGCCGCGCAGGCGCGCGCCGACGACGCCGATGCGCTCGGCGGGCTCGGCCTGCTGCGCTTGCGCGAAGGCCGGCACGACGAAGCACGTGCGCTGTTCACGCGCGCTGCGGCGCGCTCGACCGACCAGCGCGGCAAGTGGCAGGGCCTCGCGCGCACCGCGCAGTTCTGGGGGTTGCTCGCGCAGGGCCGCGCGGCGGCTTCGTCCGGGCGGCCGCAGGATGCCGAGCGCGCGGCGCGCGCCGCGCTCGCGATGCAGCCCGCCAGCCCGGACGCGAAGCTGCAGCTTGTCGATGCGCTGCTCGCGCAGCGCGACTGGGCACGCGCGGAGCCGTTGCTGCGCGAACTGCTGGCCGCCCGTTCGCCGACCCTGTCGGCGGTGCGCGGCACCGCGATGCTCTATGAGAACACCGGCCGCACGGATCGCGTCGGCCCGCTGCTCGACGCGCTGCAGGGTCGCGTGACGGGCCGCGACGATCGCCGCGCGCTCGACGGGCTGCGCGCCGACCTGCTCGCGAGCCAGGCGCGCGCGCTCGCCGACAAGGGCGAACGCGGGCCGGCCGCGCAACGCTACGAAGCCGCGGTGCGTGCGGCGCCCGATGAGCCGTGGACGCGTTTCGCGCTCGCGCGGCTGTATCGCGACATCGGGCTGCCGCAGCTCGGCCGCACGGTGATGGACGACGGGCTCGCGCAGAGCGACACGCCCGAGATGCGCTATGCGACCGCGCTGTACCGCAACTCGCTCGACGACGTCGCTGGCGCGCAGGCCGCGCTCGCGGGCGTCGACGACGCGCACCGCTCGGACGGCATGCGGGCGCTCGCGCGCAAGCTCGACGCGGAAGGTGCGCTGGCCGACGCGCGCGGCGCGCTCGGGCGCGGCGATCGCGCGGCGTTCGCCGCGTCGCTCGCGCATGCGCAGGCGAGCGCGCCCGACGATCCCGACATGCTCGCGGCGATCGGCGCGCAGTGGATCGACGCGGGCGAGCCCGAGCGCGGCCTCGCGCCGTTGCGCGACTGGATCGCCTCGCATCCAAGAGAGGCCGATACTGACGTCCGGCTGCGCTACGGCGATCTGCTCGGCAGCGCGGGGCGCGACGACGCGCTCGCCGCGTGGCTCGACGCGCTGCGCCGCGAGCCGGCGCTGACGGCCGCACAGACCGCGCGCATCGAGGATCAGTCGCTGCGGCTCGTGCTGCGGCAGACGGACGACGCGATCGCGCGGCAGGACTATGCGCGCGCACACACGCTGCTCGGTCGGGCGAGCGAGGCCGGTCGCGCGGACAAGCGCTACGCACTGGAACTGGCCGACCTCGAACGCGCGCAGGGGCACTACGACGCGGCGCGCGACGCGCTCGCGCCGGTCGTCGCGCGCACGCCGGACGATGCCGATACGCAGCTCGCGCTCGCACGGATCGACGAGGACAGCGGTCATCGCGCCGCGGCGCTCGCGCGCGTGCAGGCCGTGCTCGCGCGCACGCCGGACGACGACGTCGATACGCGGCTGTCGGTCGTGCGCCGCCTGAACGCGCTGCGCCGCCCGGACGAAGCCGCGCAGGTGACCGGCCCGCTGCAGGCCGCGTATCCGGCGCGCGCCGACGTGACGGTGGCAGCCGGGCGCGTGGCCGAGGCGCAGGGCCGCTACGACGATGCCGCGTCGCTGTACCGGCTGTCGCTGTCGCAGGAACGCACGAGCGGCGTGAGCCCGGGTCGCGACGGCCGCACGCCCGCGCAGGCCGCGTTCGCGGATCTCGAGCAGCGGCGCGACCCGGAGATCGAGACCGGCTGGCTGCCCGCGTACAAGTCGGGCGACGAAGGGGTGTCCGCGTACCGCGCGCAGCAGGTGCCGATCTACCTGCAGGTGCCGGTGCGCTACGACGGCCATGCGTTCCTGCAGCTCGACACCGTGCATCTGGACGCAGGCACGCTCGATACGAGCAACCCGAACGCGTATACGCTGAAGACCTTCGGGACCTACGCCGCGCTCAACGCGCCGATCGGGTTGCCTGCGCCGTTCGCATCGAATCCGTCGGCCGCGGAGTTGATCGCGCATCCGCGCGGCGACCTGCACCAGCCGACGACGGGCGTCGCGCTCGGCGCCGGCTATCGCACGGACGCGTGGCGCGTCGATCTCGGCACGTCGCCGCTCGGTTTCCCGGTGCATTACCTGGTCGGCGGCGTGCGCTACCACTTCGACGCGGGCCCGGCGAGCTTCGCCGTGAACGCGTCGCGCCGGCCGGAAACGAGCAGCGTGCTGTCGTATGCGGGGATGCGCGACCCGTGGACCGGTGCGGTGTGGGGCGGCGTGCGCCGCGACGGCGTGAACCTGCGTGCGGCGGTCGACGTCGGCCGCGTGAACCTGTTCGCGGAACTCGGCGCGGGCGTGCTGTCGGGCCGCAACGTCGAGCGCAACGCGGAAGTCACGCTGCGCTCGGGCTTCACGGTGCCCGTGTACGAACGCGCGACGATGCGGGTGAGCACGGGGCTCGTCGGCAATGCGTGGCATTACGCGCAGAACCTGCGCTACTACACGTACGGGCAGGGCGGTTACTACAGCCCGCAGCGCTACCTGTCGCTCGGCGTGCCGATCGAGTGGGCGGGGCGGCGCGACGCGCTGTCGTGGGATCTGACCGTCACGGCCGGGATCTCGAACAGCTATGAAAAGGATTCGCTGTTCTACCCGACCTTCGCGGGCCAGCGCGCCGCGCAGGAGGCGGCCGGGCTGGTCTATACGGGCAGTTCGACGCGCGGCGTGTCGTTTTCGTACGGCGTGAACGGCATCGTCGAGTATCGCGTGAATCCGCACCTGAGCGTCGGCGCGCAACTGCATGTCGACCGGTCGCATGACTATGCGCCGAGTTCGGCGCTCGTGTACCTGCGCTATGCGTTCGACGCGCGCGCGGAGCGCAGCTGGCTCGTCACGCCGACGCCGGTGCGGCTTTATTCGGATTACTAGGGTCTGCTTGCATATGGAACGCGTGAATACCGAAATCGACGCAACCCGTCCCGCGCTCGGCGCCGCCGGCCTGCTGGGCCGCCTGCGCGCGCTGCTGCGCACGGGCCCGGCCCGCGGCCGCGCCGGCCCGCTGAGCCGGCTCGCGATCGACGGGCTGCCCGATGCGTGGACGCAACTGGAAGCAGGCGGCCTGTACGCCGTCTATGCCGCCACCGGCACGCCGGCGTGTGACGCGCTGGTGTGGGAAAGCGCGCGGCAGTCGCGCACGCGCGACGTGACGGTCGTGCTGTCACGCGACGCGGCGCGCGTGGCCGCGCAGATGCAGGCGCGTGGTTTCGCGGGCGGCGCACAGCCGGCCGGCTGGCCGCGCAATTTGAACGTGCTGGCGATGCCGTCCGTGTCCGCGTCCGCGTCCGTGGCAGCCGACGGCGATGCCGCGATCGAACCGGGTACGCCGCGCCATGTGGCGACCGCGCCGTTCGCACGGCTCGCGGGTGGCTTGCGCGCGATGAAGCGCTACGGCTTTCGCACGCGCTCGCTGTATTTCATCGAAGGCGCGCAACGCTGGTTCAGCTGGGACGATCCGGCCGCGCTCGCGGAAGAGGCGCACGCGCTCGCCGACTGGTGCCGCACGCACCGGATCGCGCTGGTGCTGCTGGTCGATCCTGAAATCGCGCGCACCGGCGCCGCTCCCGACACCGACGATCCGCCGCTCGTGCGCGTCGCGAATCGCGCGCCGCGCAGCGGCTTTCACGGCGTGTGCTCGGGCGTCGCGCAACTGCAGCGCACGCACGGCGAACTGCTGTGGGTCGTCGATTTCTGGCGCGCGGGCGACACGCTCGCGGCCGGCGAAGTGCGGCCGCTGCGCTTCGCGCCGGGCGGCCGGCTCGCGGCGATCGTCGACGGTGGCGCCGTCCAGCCGTCGCGCGGAATGAAGCTCGCGACCGACGAGGATCGCGTCGTCGCCAGCCGCGCGGCGCTCGACGATGCGGGCCGCGTGCCCGCCGGCTGGGAAATCGTCGAGGATAACGCAGCGGTCGTTGCTGCCTGTGCGCACGCGCAGGCTGCGACCGCGGTGCTCGCGTTCCGCTCGCATCCGCAGCTCGAGGCGTTGTGCGCGGCCGTGCACGCGCTGCGCCGCCAATGCGGCGGCGCGCTGAAGATCGCCGTGGTCGAACGCGGCGAGGTGCTCCGCCAGCAGTTCGAGATGCTGTTGCTGAGCGTCGGCGCGAACCGCGTCGTCGCGCGCGACCTGCCGCTGTCGCGGATGCAGGCCGCGGTGAACGCGCTGCACGGGCAGCTCTATGCGCGGCCCGTCGCGCCCGACTATCGCGCGGCGCTCGCGGCCGCGCTCGGCGATTCGGTGCTCGGCTACCTGCCGGTCGGCGCGTTCTGCCTGCGCATTCGCGCGGTGCTCGATCGCGGCGCCGTGCTCGCGCTGCCGCATACGCTCGCGAAGATCGCGCTGCTGCCCGGCGTGTCGCATGTCGACGCGCTGCGGCACTGCCGGCCGCGCCGCGCCGGCGACGTCGTGACGGCCGACGCCGCGCACCTGTACGTGTTCCTGTTCGCGTGCGAACCGGTCGATGCCGAGGACGCGCTCGCGCGGATCTTCGACGTGCCGGTCGATACGCTGTCCGATCGCGTCGTGTGTCTCGGGGCAGGCAGCATCGACACCGAGCTCGATGCGCTGAAGACCGAGAACCGGCGCGCGCCGATCGCCGACTACAGCGACCTGTTCGCGGCTACGAAGCAAGCGGGCGCGACGCGCGTGCCGGCCGAACGCGCGGGCGGGGGCGTGGGCGCGGAGAATGCCGAATCGGGTGGCATGACCGATCCGAGCATCGATATATCGCCGCCGCCCATGCGCGACGAAGAAACCGTGCCAGCCGCCGCTGCACCGGCACCGTCTGCCGACATTCCCGCCGCGCGTGCGCGCGGCGCCATCCGCAGCGCGATGCCGCTGCGCAAGCCGGAGGGCGCATGATCGCCGAACTCGTCATCGGATTCATCGTCGGCATCGCGATCGCGGTGCCGGTGTGGATCGTCGCGCAGCACCTCGGCATCGGCCGCGGTTTTCATGCGCCGCGCGGGCTGCACCGGCGCGACGCGGTGCCGTGCGAACTCGTGCCGATCGCGCTGCGCGGACGCCTGCTGCCCGACGCCGAGCGCACCGACGAGGCCGCGCGATGAAGACGATCGCCATCATCTCGACCACTGGCGGCGCGGGCCGCACGACGCTCGCCGGCGCGCTCGCGGTGCTGCTCGCGCGCCGCGGCCGGCCGGTCGTCGCGGTCGAGTTCGACGCGCAGAATCTGATGGGCGCGACGCTCGGGCTCGACACGCTGGCCGAACACGGGCTCGCGCACAGCCTGCTCGCGGACCCTGCCGACGCCGCGCCGTGGCACGCGCACACATGGCGCAATGCCGACGGCGTGCTGTTCGTTCCGTATGGGCAGGTCGACGCGGCAGGCGCCGCCGCGTGCGATGCGCGGCTCGCGGCCGATCCCGACTGGCTCTCGCGCGCGCTCGACGAGATCGCGCTGCCGGCCGAGGGCGTCGTGCTGGTCGACACGGCCCGCTATCCGTCGCCGCAGGCCGAGCAGGCGATTCGCCGCGCCGATCTGACGCTCGTCGTCGTGCCGCCCGAACCGGCCGCGTGCGCGACCGTCGCCGCGCGCCTGGACGCGCTGCGCGGTGGCCGCGGCGACCTGCAGATCGTCGTGAACCGGCTGAACCCCGCGCGCGACATGCAGCGCGATGCGCTCGCGATGCTGCGGGCCGTCGTGGGGCCGGAGTCGATGCTCGAGCAGCGCATTCACGTCGACGCGGCCGTGCCCGAAACGCTCGCGCGCGGCAGCTGGATCTTCGACGACGCCCCGTATTCGCAGGCGTCGCACGACCTGAACGGCGTCGCGAACTGGGTCGATGCATGGCTCACGGCGGCCGCGGCCGGCCGTGCTGGAGCGTCGCGATGAAAGCCGCGTTCGCGTCGCGCTGGCGCGCCACGGTCCGACGCGCGACCGACTGGTGCGCGCGCGGAATCGGGCTGCCGGCCGAGCGCACGCTGCTCGACTGGCTCGTGCGGCTGTTCTTCCATGCGCCGCCGCTCGGCCGGCCCGACCCTATCCGCCGCCGGGCGCGCACCGCGTTCCTCTGGCTCGCGCGCGAATGGGGCGTGCTGCAGCCGCTGAGCCCGCGTGAATGGCTGTGGCGCGCGATCGTGCGCGCACCGCGCGCGGCCGGCGAGCAGCCCGCGCGCGATCCGCTCGCGTGGTTCGACACGTTCGTCGTGCCGGTGTACGTCGTCGTGCGCGCGCTCGGCGCACGCATCGGCGCACAGCTCGAGCGTTTGCCGTGGGCGCGCTGGGGCGGCTGGCTCGACGCGCGCGCGAACGGCGTCGGCCGGCACCGCTGGCTCGCGCCGCTGCTGCTGTGCGCGGGCGGCCTCATGTGGGCCGCGGCCGCGATGTCGCCGCTGATGCCCGGCGCGCAGTTCGCGTTCTTCGCGATCGTCGCGGTGCTGGCGCTCGCGCTGCGCCGCCTGCCGGGCCATCTGCCGACCCTCGCGCTCGCGTCGCTCGCGCTGCTCGCCACGCTTCGCTACGTGTGGTGGCGCACGACCCAGACGCTCGATTTCCGCAGCCCGATCGAGGCGGTCGCCGGCTACCTGCTGTACGGCGCCGAAGCCTATACGTGGATGATCCTGCTGCTCGGCTTCGTGCAGACCGCGTGGCCGCTCGACCGGCCGATCGTGCCGCTGCCCGACGACCCGGACAGCTGGCCGAGCGTCGACATCTACATTCCGACCTACAACGAGCCGCTGTCGGTCGTGAAGCCGACCGTGTTCGCCGCGCAGAGCATCGACTGGCCGACCGGCAAGCTGCGCGTGTACCTGCTCGACGACGGCAAGCGCCCCGAGTTCGCGGCGTTCGCGCGGGAGGCCGGCATCGGCTACCTGACGCGCGATGACAACCTGCACGCGAAGGCCGGCAACATCAACCGCGCGCTGCCGAAGACGCACGGCGAATACATCGCGATCTTCGACTGCGATCACGTGCCGACGCGCTCGTTCCTGCAGACCACGATGGGCGTGTTCCTGCGCGACCCGAAATGCGCGCTGGTGCAGACGCCGCACCATTTCTTCTCGCCCGATCCGTTCGAGCGCAACCTCGGCACGTTCCGCGAGATCCCGAACGAGGGCAACCTGTTCTACGGGCTCGTGCAGTCGGGCAACGACCTGTGGAACGCGACGTTCTTCTGCGGATCGTGCGCGGTGCTCAAGCGCACCGCGCTGGAGGAGGTGGGCGGCGTCGCGGTCGAGACCGTGACCGAGGACGCGCACACCGCGCTCAAGCTGCATCGCCGCGGCTACACGTCGGCGTACCTGCCGACCGTGCAGGCGGCCGGCCTCGCGACCGAGAGCCTCGCGGGCCACGTGAAGCAGCGCACGCGCTGGGCGCGCGGGATGGCGCAGATCTTCCGTATCGACAACCCGTTTCTCGGGCGCGGGCTCGGCTTCATCCAGCGGATCTGCTACGGCAACGCGATGCTGCATTTCTTCTACGGGATCCCGCGGCTCGTGTTCCTGACGATTCCGCTCGCGTACCTGTTCTTCCACCTGTACTTCATCAACGCGTCGTCGATCGCGCTCGCGAGCTACGTGATCCCGTACCTGGTGCTCGCGAACGTCGCGAACTCGCGGATGCAGGGCCGCTATCGCCATTCGTTCTGGGCCGAGGTCTACGAATCGGTGCTCGCGTGGTACATCGCGCTGCCGACCACCGTCGCGTTCTTCAGCCCGAAGCACGGCAAGTTCAACGTGACCGATAAAGGCGGCAAGATCGACGAAGGTTACGTCGACTGGTCGACGTCGAAGCCGTACCTCGTGCTGTTCGCGCTGAACGTGCTCGCGATCGCGGCCGGGCTGTGGCGGCTCGTGGCCGACCAGGGCGACGAGGCGTCGACGATCCTGATCACGCTCGGCTGGACCGTCTACAACCTCGCGATGCTCGGCGCGGCGCTGGCGGTTGCGCGCGAGACCAAGCAGGTGCGCGTCACGCACCGGATCGCGATGCGCGTGCCGGCGACGCTGCTGCTCGCCGACGGCTCGACGGCCGCGTGCTTCACGAGCGACTACTCGACCGGCGGCCTCGGCCTCGAGGCGGTGCCGGGGCTGCCGCTCGCGATCGGCGACACGCTGACGGTGTGCGTGACGCGCGGCGACCGGCCGTTCCCGTTCCCGGTGCGCGTGAGCCGCGTGACGCCGACCCACGTCGGCGTGAGCTTCGAGGCGCTGACGCTCGAGCAGGAGCGCCAGCTCGTGCAATGCACGTTCGGCCGCGCGGACGCGTGGCTCGACTGGCACGCGAGCACGCGCACGGACACGCCGTTGCGCGGGCTGAAGGAAGTGCTGCGCGTGGGCCTGGACGGTTACGTACGGATGTGGAAGGGTGTCGCGCGCGGCGTGCAGTCGATGCTGGCACCGAAGCTCGATCGGGCGCGCGACTGACGCGGCGCCCATCACGGAGTGGTTTAGATGACGTTCTGGAATCTGTATTTCATCCTGAAGTTCGCGCTGTTCGCGACCGGCCACCTGCAGCCGCTGTGGCTCGCGAACCTCGCGTTCGCGCTGGCGCTCGCGGCGAGCGCGCCGGTGCGGCAGCGCGGATGGCGGATCGTGCGGCAGCTCGTCGCGATCGCGATCGCGGTGCCGCTGCTCGCGCGCGAACTGCATGCGCCGCCGCTCGCGCGCCTCGCCGAAGCCGCGCGCGAGGTCAGCACGTTCCGCGTCGACTACTGGATGGAGCTGTTGCCGCGCCTGTTGCCGCCGGTGCTCGTGCTGACGGTGGTGGGCGTGCTGATCGTCTATTTCATCGTCAATCGCTGGGTGCGCGTCGCGACCTTCGTGCTCGCCGTGCTGATCGTGATGCCGCTGTGGCAGGCCGGCAACGGGCTGATGGCGCGCGTCGTCGCGTCGCCGCAGCAGCAGGTCGGCGCGACGGGCGGGCGCTCCGACCAGCCCGAGGATCACAACGCGGCACTCGCGACGTTCCGCGCGCAGGAGTCGCAGCGGCAGGTCGCGTTCGGCCATCTCTCGAGCGATCCGTCCGCGCAGTTCGACGTGATCGTGCTGCACATCTGCTCGCTGTCGTGGGACGATCTCGATGCGGCGAAGGTGCGCAACCACCCGATGCTGAGTCACTTCGACTACCTGTTCAACAACTTCAGCACGGCCGCGAGCTACAGCGGCCCGGCCGCGATCCGCGTGCTGCGCGCGAGCTGCGGGCAGGAAGCGCACGCGGACCTGTACAAGGGCGCGCCGCAGCAGTGCTACCTGTTCTCGCAGCTCGCGTCCGCCGGCTACACGGTGCAGTCGCTGCTGAACCACGACGGCCACTTCGACAACTTCCTGCAAGTCATTCACGACAACATCGGCGTGCCCGACGCGCCGATGATCCCGAACGCGGCCGCGCCGGTCGCGATGCATGCGTTCGACGGCACGGCGATCAAGGACGACTATGGCACGCTCGCGAACTGGTACGCGCAGCGCGCGTCGGTGCCGGGCCCGGTCGCGCTGTACTACAACACGATCAGCCTGCACGACGGCAACCGCGTGGTGGGCAGCCCGCTCGCCAGCATCGATTCGTATCCGCAGCGCGCCAACAAGCTGATGAGCGACTTCGACCGGCTCGCCGATCTGATCGCGCAGTCGGGCCGGCGCGCGGTGATCGTGTTCGTGCCCGAGCACGGCGCCGCGCTGCGCGGCGACAAGAACCAGGTGGCCGGCCTGCGCGAGATTCCGACGCCGCGCATCGTCCACGGGCCGGTCGGTGTGCGGCTCGTCGGCTTCACCGGCAATCACGGCCAGACGACCGTGATCGACCAGCCGACCAGTTTCCTCGCGCTCTCGCAGCTGCTGTCGAACCTTGTATCGAACAGCCCGTTCAAGCCCGGCACGACGCTCGCGCAATATGCGGCCGACCTGCCGCGCACGCGGATGGTGGGCGAGAACGAAGGCACGGTGACGATGCAGACGAGCGCGGGCTACGCGGTCAAGACTCCGGATGGCGTATGGATCGACGAACAGTGATCAACATCGGCGAAGGTGACGACGATCGCCTGTCGCAGCCGAACGACGTGCTCGGCCTCGCGCGGCACCTGCCCGCGCTGGACCCGGCCCGTTATGTCGACGAGCAGGCGCGGCGCGCGTTCGTCGAATCGCTCGAGCGCTGGCCGACGCTCGCGAAGCTGATGGGATTGAAGCGGTAAACGCAAGGCGGCCGGCGTGAATGCCGGCCGCCTTGCATGGATGGACCGACCGGTGCCGGCTTACTGCGCCTTGCGCGCCGGTTGGCGCGTCCATTCGTTTTCCTCGCCCGGCACCTTGCCGAAGGTCTGCGCGGCCCACGCGTTGCGGGCCGCCTCGATCTTCGCGCGCTCGCTCGACACGAAATTCCATTCGATGAACCGCTCGCCGGGCAGGTGCGCACCGCCGAGCAGCATCACGCGCGCGCCGTTCGCGCTCGCGAGCGACACGCTCGCGCCGGGTTCGAGCACGGCCATCGTCGCCGGCGCGAGCGGCGCGCCGTCGATCGTGAGGTCGCCGTCGACGAGATACACGCCGCGCTCGTCGTGTTCCGCGTCGAGTGCGAGCTGCCCGTCCGCCGCGAATTCCGCATACGCGTAGAGCGTCGGCGAGAACACGGCGACCGGCGACGTGAGCCCGAACGCGGTGCCCGCGATCACGCGCACGCTCGCGCCGTCGCGCGTGAACGACGGCATCGTGTCGGCCGCGTGATGCGCGAACGCGGGCGCCGTGTCCTCGTGCTCGACCGGCAGCGCGACCCAGGTCTGGATCCCGTGCACGGGTTGCTCGAGCGGCCGGTCCTCGTCGGGCGAACGCTCCGAGTGGACGATGCCACGTCCGGCCGTCATCCAGTTCACGTCGCCGGGCACGATCTTCTGCCGGAAGCCGAGGCTGTCGTGATGCATCAGCGTGCCGTCGAACAGATAGGTGACGGTCGCGAGACCGATGTGCGGATGCGGCAGCACGTCGATGCCGCTGCCGGCCGGCAGCACGGCCGGCCCCATTTCGTCGAAGAAGATGAACGGGCCGACGAGGCGCGCGGCGCGCGCGGGCAGCACGCGGCGTACGACGAGGTTGCCGATGTCGCTTTCGCGCGGCGTGAGTACGGTCTTGATCGATGCGGACATGGTGAGGCTCTCGTGTTCGGTGGGTCAGGCGATCGCCGTGTCGATCGTGATCGGATGCGTGAGGATCTTGTGCACCGGGCATGCGTTCGCGATCTGCAGCAGGCGCTCGCGCTGCTCGTCCGACAGGTCGCCGTCGAGCGTGATGCGGCGCACGATCGTGCTGCCCGCGCTGCCTGATTCGTGCGCGAGCTTCACGTGCACTTCGGCGAGCGGCCAGCCCTTGCGTTGCGCGTACATCTTCAGCGTGATCGCGGTGCAGGCGCCGAGGCTCGACAACAGCAGCGCGACGGGCGTCGGCGCGGCGTCGCCGCCGCCGAGCGCTGTGGGCTCGTCGGCGCGCCATTGATGAACGCCGTCGGTGAAATGGACCAGGTAATCGACCGAGCCGATGCTCGCTTCGACGGACAGTTCGCTCATTGCAGTTCCAGGTGGGGAAAGGGGAGGCGGGCCGGTAGCCGGCCCGGCATTACGGTTCGAGCAGACGCTGCAGCCGCAGTTCCTCGAAATCCAGCTCCGATTCTATGCGGTGCAGCACCGCGTCGTCGACCCGCCCGTCGCGGTGCAGGTCGAGCAGCGCGTCGCGCGACACGCCCACCAGCTCGAGCTCGACGCGCAGCATCCGCGCGCGCACGCCCGCCGGTTCCGCGCCGTCGCGATGCGCGCTTTCGTTGAACGCGACGCGGCTGCGATATTCGGTCAGCAGCCGGTCGAGCGATGCGCGTTCGAGGCCCGAGCCGCGCTGCTCGCGTGCGTCGAGCTCGGCGAGCGCCGCGCCGAACGTATGCGCGCGCACGGCGTGCTCGGACATCGTGTGCCGCGTGGCCGGGCGCAGCTTCAGCACGCGGATCAGCGGCGCGAGCGTGCCGCCCTGCACGACCAGCGTCGCGATGATCAGCAGGAACGTGCTGAACAGGATCAGGTCGCGGCCGGGGAAATCGCTCGGCAGCGCGATCGCGGCGGCGAGGCTCACGACGCCGCGCATGCCGGACCAGCCGAGCACGACGGCCTCGCGCCACGACCACGGCGGATGGCCCGCGCGTCGTGCGCGCAGACGGCCCGGCAGCCACATCGCGACGAACACCCACACGACGCGCGCGGAGATCGCGGCGGCCGTCGCCGGCAGCGCGACGCGCAGGCCGGCCATCAGCATCGCGCCTTCGTGGTTCACGCGTGCGAGGATCGCGTGCAGCGCGAGGCCGATCAGGATGAACACCAGCGCGTCGAGCACGAACACGATCGCTTCCCAGGTCGCCTTCGCCTTGATCCGCAGGTCGGCGTCGAACACGCGATGCTGGCGCACCCCGAGCACGAGGCCGCAGGTCACGACCGACAGCACGCCGGAGCCGTGCACGGCTTCCGCGATCCCGTAGCTGCCCCACGCCATCGCGAAGGTCACGACGATCCCGAGCATCGGCTCGCGCAGGCGCGGCAGCACCCAGCACATCGCATGGCCGCATGCGAGGCCGACCGCGATGCCGATCAGCGTGAGCGAGAAGAACAGGCCGGTGGCGCTCGCGGTCGTGATGGTGACGGCGAGCGCGGCCGATACGGCCATCTGATACAGCAGCAGGCCCGACGCATCGTTGACGAGGCTTTCGCCTTCGAGCACCGCGACGAGCCGCGCGGGCAGCGGGTGACGCTGCAGGATCGCCTTCGCGGCGACCGCGTCGGGCGGCGACACGATCGCGCCGAGCGTGAAGCACGCGGCCCACGGCAGCGCCGGATTGACCGCATGCACGGCGAGCGCGACCGCCACCGTCGTGAACACCACCGCGCCGAGCGCGAGCGATGCGATTGACGCGAGCTCGTGCCGGAATTCCTTCCACGCGGTGTAGAAGCCGCTCGACATCAGGAGCGGCGGCAGCACGGCCGCGAGCAGTAGCGCCGGGTCCATGTCGGGCACGCGCTTGCCGGCAACGGCCACGACGCAGCCGCCGAGCAGCAGCACGACGGCCGGCGGAATCGAGATCCGTTCGGCGAGCCAGGTGAGCGCGCCCGCGCCGCAGATCAACAACAGCAGGTAATGGAACAGCTCGACGTTGCTCATGCGCGGCGCGTGAGGGAAGCGTGCATCAGGACGGCGTGCGTTCGTTCGTGCTGCCGCCCGGCAGCGGGCCGAACATGTGCTGGCCGCACTTCGCGTCGCGCCATGCGGCGTTCAGCCGATGGCCCGCGAGCATGCGCCGCGCAACGGGCAGGATCTGTTCGCCGGCCAGCATGCCGAGCAGGCCGGTGAGCGCGATGATCGGCGGCGCGGGCGAGTTCACGCCGATCGCGCCGTAGATGACGCCGGCAAGGATGCCGGCGAGCAGCGAGAAGACATACGGTTTCATGATGGAGCGTCCGGTGATGGCGAGCGACGCCGCAACGGCGCCGTCAAAGTCTTGAGAGCGTATCGGGTTTGCGTGAAGAAAAAAAGAGCGCGGGGCCTCGAACGCACGTCGTTTCCAGAATGGCATCGATTCCGTTTCTTGGGTGGTCACGCCGAGCGTTTGCCGATTAAATACGTCGCGCCGGGTCACGATCCGGCGTGATGCATTTCCGGCTCCTCCCGTTCTCACGGCCGAGGCAGGCCTCCCTTTTTTTCGTTCACAGGACTCCACGCGCCATGAGCAATCCGAAACTTGAAGTACTCACTCCGCAGAACAGCCAGCTGATCTTCATCGACCAGCAGCCGCAGATGGCGTTCGGCGTGCAGTCGATCGATCGCCAGGTGCTGAAGAACAACGTCGTGGGCCTGGCGAAGGCTGCGAAGGTCTTCAACATCCCGACCACGATCACGACGGTCGAAAGCGACAGCTTCTCGGGCCACACCTATCCCGAGCTGCTCGACGTGTTCCCGAACCAGAAGACGCTCGAACGCACGTCGATGAACTCGTGGGACGACCAGAAGGTGCGCGACGCACTGGCCGCGAACGGCCGCAAGAAGGTGGTCGTGTCGGGCCTGTGGACCGAAGTCTGCAACACGACGTTCGCGTTGTGCGCGATGCTCGAAGGCGACTACGAGATCTACATGGTCGCCGACGCATCGGGCGGCACGTCGCAGGCCGCGCACGACATCGCGATGCAGCGGATGGTGCAGGCAGGCGTGGTGCCGGTCACGTGGCAACAGGTGCTGCTCGAATGGCAACGCGACTGGGCACGCCGCGACAGCTACGACGCGGTGATGGCGATCGCGAAGGAGCATTCGGGCGCGTACGGGATGGGCGTCGATTACGCATACACGATGGTCCACAAGGCGCCGCAACGCACGGCGACGCCGCACGAGTCGATTCCGCCCGTTCCGGCGAAGTAACGGCAACCGGCCGCGTTCGCCGCGGCCGCTGCGATCGACGCATCCGGCGGCCACGGTGTTCGCAGGCCGCCGCTCGCTCAGGCCACGGGCAACGCCCACGGCGCGTGCGCGAAGTGGTCGGCGAGGAAATCGAGCAGCACCGTCACGCGCGCGGCGCGCAGCATGCCGGGCGGCGTGACGAGGTTGACGTTGACGTCGGCGATTTTCCACTCGGGCATCACTTCCTCGAGCTCGCCGCTCTGCAGCGCGTCCCACGCGAGGAACTCGGGCTGCAGCGCGAGGCCGTGACCGGCGAGGAGGGCGGGGGCGATCACGTCGGCATTGTTGGTGCGGATGCGTCCCTGCACGGACACGCCGACATCCTCGCCCGAAGCCGGATTGCGAAAGCGCCAGTGCTCGGGCGTCGGCAGGTTCGTGTAGGTGAGGCACACGTGCTGTTCGAGGTCGCGCGGATGCGTCGGGCGGCCACGCCGCTCGAGATACGCGGGCGATGCGACGAGCGGACGGCGCACCGCGCACAGGCGGCGCGAGCGCAGCGACGAATCGCTCAGCTCGGCGATGCGGATCGCGATGTCGAACCCGCCGGACACGATGTCGACGATGTTGTCGGTCAGCACGAGGTCGATGTCGACGCGCGGATAGCGTTCGAGAAACGCGGGCAGCAGCGGCGACAGATGCCGCAGCCCGAACGACATCGGCGCGTTCACGCGCACGAGACCGTGCGGTTCGAGCGCTTGCGCGCAGGCCTCGCTCTCGATCAGTTCCGCATCGGCGAGCAGGCGGATCGCGCGGTCGCGTAGCAGTTCGCCGGTCGGGGTGAGCGACAGTTTGCGCGACGTGCGGTACAGCAGCATCGCGCCGAGGCGTTTTTCGAGGCGCGCGATGGCCTTCGACACGGTCGGTTGCGAGATGCCGAGCAGTTCCGCGGCTTTCGCGAACGAACCGGTCTCCGCGACGCGCGCGAAGATGGCCCAGGCTTCGAGATCAGGAAGATGTTGCATGGCCGGACAGGGTGACAGGGAAGCGAAGTGGAAGCGAAGGCAGCGAAGCATGCGGCCGACGCGATGCGGGTCATTCTAATCCGGTCGGGAGAAAAATCGTTATGGAATCTTATCTATCGTCGTTGGCGGCAGGCGTGCTGATCGGCGTCGTGTACAGCGTGATCAAGGTGCGTTCGCCGGCGCCGCCGCTGATCGCACTGATCGGCCTCGCCGGCATGCTGGTCGGCGCGCAGGCCATCGGGCCCGTGCGTCACTGGCTCGGCTTCTGACTGTTTCGAGGACATGTTAATGAGCGCAACCGATACCCAACCGGATCTGATCCTGCACAACGGGCGCATCACGACGCTCGATCGTGCGAACCCCGTCGCCGCCGCGGTGGCGATCAAGGACGGCCGCTTCGTCGCGGTCGGCAGCAACGCGGACGTGATGCCGCTCGCGGGCCGCGCGACGAAGGTCGTCGATCTCGACGGCCGCGCGGTGCTGCCGGGCCTGACCGACAACCATACGCACGTGATTCGCGGTGGCCTGAACTACAACATGGAGCTGCGCTGGGACGGCGTGCGCTCGCTTGCCGTCGCGATGGAGATGCTGCGTCAGCAGGTCGCGATCACGCCCGCGCCGCAATGGGTGCGCGTGGTCGGTGGCTTTACCGAACATCAGTTTGCCGAGAAGCGCCTGCCGACGATCGACGAGCTCAACGCGGCCGCACCCGATACGCCGGTGTTCATCCTGCACCTGTACGATCGCGCGCTGCTGAACGCGGCCGCGCTGCGCGTCGTCGGTTATACGAAGGACACGCCGGAGCCGCCGGGCGGCACGATCCTGCGCGATGCCGCGGGCAACCCGACGGGCCTGCTGCTCGCGAACCCGAACGCGACGATCCTCTACGCGACGCTCGCGAAGGGCCCGAAGCTGCCGTTCGAGTACCAGTACAACTCGACGCGCCACTTCATGCGCGAGCTGAACCGGCTCGGCGTGACGGGCGTGATCGACGCGGGCGGTGGCTCGCAGAACTACCCCGACGATTACGAAGTGATCCGCCAGCTGCACGACGCGGGCGAGATGACGATCCGCATCGCGTACAACCTGTTCACGCAGAAGCCGAACGCGGAGAAGGAAGACTTCGTGAACTGGACGAAGAGCGTCAAGTATCACGACGGCACCGACTACTTCCGCCACAACGGCGCGGGCGAGATGCTGGTGTTTTCCGCGGCCGACTTCGAGGATTTCCGCGTCGCACGTCCGGATCTGCCCGCGCAAATGGAAGACGATCTCGAAGGCGTGGTGCGTGTGCTCGCGCAGAACCGCTGGCCGTGGCGCATGCATGCGACCTACGACGAAACCATCAGCCGCGCGCTCGACGTGTTCGAGAAGGTCAATGAGGACATCCCGCTCGAAGGGCTGAACTGGTTCTTCGATCACGCGGAAACGATCTCCGAGCGATCGATGGACCGGATCGCGGCGCTCGGCGGCGGCATCGCGGTGCAGCACCGGATGGCGTATCAGGGCGAGTACTTCGTCGAGCGTTACGGCGCGCAGGCGGCCGAGGCGACGCCGCCGGTCGCGAAGATGCTGTCCAAGGGCATCAAGGTGTCGGCCGGCACGGACGCGACGCGCGTGGCGTCGTACAACCCGTGGGTGTCGCTCGCGTGGCTCGTGACGGGCAAGACGGTCGGCGGCACGCGCCTGTATCCGCAGCGCAACCTGCTCGATCGCGAAACCGCGCTGCGCATGTGGACCGAGTACGTGACGTGGTTCTCGAACGAAGTGGGCAAGAAGGGCCGCATCGCGGTCGGTCAGCTGGCGGACCTGATGGTCCCCGATCGTGATTTCTTCACGTGCGCGGAGGACGATATCGCCGACACGACGGCGTTGCTGACGGTGGTGGGCGGCCGGATCGTGTGGGGTACCGGGCCGTTCGCGTCGCACGATATGCCGATTCCGCCGGCGATGCCGGACTGGTCGCCGGTGCGCGCGTACGGCGGCTATGGCGGCTGGGGCGCGACGCAGCGCGAGGGCGCGCCGCTGCAGCGCGCAGCAGCGGCCGCTGCCGCGTGCGGCTGTTCGACCGCGTGCGGGATGCACGGCCATGCGCATGCGAGCGCGTGGGGTCGCACGTTGCCGACCTCGGACGCGAAGGGCTTCTGGGGCGCGTTCGGCTGTTCGTGCTGGGCGGTCTGACATGACGACCCTGACCGGCCGATGCAGCCCCGGGTGGATTCGCGCGCTTCTTTCCCAGCCGTGGGTCGGTTCGCTGGTTCGGCTCGCGCTCGTTTCCGCGTTCCTGATCGGCGGGGTGAACAAGGCGATGCACTTCGGCGATGCGGTCGCGGAGCAGGCGCATTTCGGCCTGCACCCGCCGGCGCTGTGGGCGGCGCTGGCGATTGCGGTCGAGATCGGCGGCTCGCTGTGCGTGGTGTTTCGCCGCTTCACGTGGCTCGGCGCGGGCAGCCTCGGGATGCTGACGCTGGTCGCGATGGTCGTGGCGAACGATTTCTGGAATCGCTCGGGCGCCGAACATTTCATGGCGCTGAACAGCTTTTTCGAGCATCTCGGGCTGATCGCGGCACTCGTGCTCGCGACCATCGTCGACGATGCGCGGCAACCGGCCGACGACGGCCGCGGGTGACCGGAATTGCCCGAGCCGATCCATCCTCTGATGAAACAACAAGGACTTCCGTTATGAAAACCCTTCGTTCCGCGCTGCTGGCGCTGACGATTGCCTGCGGTCTCGTCGCCGCGCCCGTCGCGTTCGCGAAACCGCCGGTGCCGCCCGCGGTCACGCCGACGCTGGCAGTCGGTCCGCAGTACGACACGACGCACGTCTGCGTCGCGCCGGAAGATTTCGACCGCTTTACCGACAGCTTCGTCGCGACGTTCGGCGGCAAGAAGTCGAAGCAGGGAGTGTTCCAGGTCACGCCGACGCCGAGCCAGACGATGTCGCAGCTCGTGCTCACGCCGGTCGGCACGGTGTCGGTGTTCGGCTTCAAGACGCCGATTCCGTATCCGTTCTGCGAGGAACGCACCGGTTATCTCGTCACCGACATGGACGTCGCGGTGAAGTCGGCGCGCGCGCACGGCGCGGACGTGATCGTCGACACGTTCCCGGACCCGATCGGCCGCGATGCGATCATCGCGTGGACGGGCGGCGTGAAGATGCAGCTCTACTGGCATACCCAGGCGCCGCACTACGACGCGTTGCAGACCATTCCTGAGAATCGCGTCTACGTGTCGCCGCAAAGCGTGCGCAAGTTCGTGCACGACTTCGTCAAGTTCTCGAAGGGCAAGGTGGTGTCCGACAACCTGAAGGCGCCGGGCGTTGAAATCGGTCGTCCGAGCGACACGTTCCGCCGCATCCGCATCGAATCGGGCTTCGGCAAGATGACCGTGCTCGTGACGGACGGCAGCCTGCCGTACCCGTTCGGGCGCGAGATGACCGGCTACGAAGTGCCTGACCTCGCCGCAACGTTGAAGAAGGCCGAAGCCGCCGGCGTGACCGTGCTCGTGCCGCCGTTCGCATCGGACGGCCGCGACGCGGCGCTCGTGCAGTTCCCGGGCGGCTACGTCGCCGAGATCCACGCGAGCGCGGCGCGATGAAGCACGAGGACACGATCCTTGCCGCGGTGGCCGGCTTCGTCGACACGCTGAGCTTCGTCGCGCTGTTCGGGCTGTTCACCGCGCACGTGACGGGCAACTTCGTGCTGATCGGCGCGGGCATCGCGGGCTTCGGTCAAGGCGTGGTGCTGAAGCTCAGCGTGTTTCCCGCGTTCGTGTGCGGCGTCGTTGCGGCGAGCCTGATCGCGCGGTCGATGTCCGGCCGGCCCGGCTGGCAGGGCACGCGCGCGCTGCACACGGTCCAGGCCGTGCTGCTGCTCGGCTTCTGCGCGGCCGGCCTGTGGGCGACGCCCGTCACGCAATCCGACAGCCTGCCGGTGCTCGTGGCCGGCATCGTCGGTACGTTCGCGATGGGCGTGCAGAACGCGCATCCGCGCGTGATGGCGCGCGCCGGCGTGCCGAACACGGTGATGACGGGCAACGTCACGCAGGCGATTCTCGATGTCGTCGATCTGCTGTCGGCCGGCACGACGGACAGCGTCCGAGCGGCGGCACGCGCGCGCTTCGGCAAGATGCTGCCGGCGATCGTCGCGTTCGCACTCGGTGCGGCCGGCGGTGCGCTCGGGTTCCGTTACGTCGGCTTTGCGGCGCTGCTCGCGCCTGTCTGCGCGCTGGCGATGCTTGCGCTGGGTTCGGCCCAGGCAGCCGCACCGGCCACGCAGGAGCGCGCATGATCGGGCGGAGGCCGGGCAGGCACCGGACACATCACGGCTGCCGCTTCGAGGTTGCCGCACGCCTGTCGATCGTCGCGGGGCTGTTGTTCGCGGGCGCCGACGCGGCGTTCGCGGAGACGGCGGTGGCATCGACTTCGACGCCGGCGCAAGAACCGGCGCCGGCTTCGGCTGCGTCATCGGTTTCTACCTCGGCAACGACACCCGCGGCGACCACTGCATCGACCTGCACGGCCAAGCGCCCGACGGTGCTGTTCAACCGCTGGCAGGAAGACTGGTCGGTGCTCGCGAATCCATGCTTGCCGCGCGCGCCGCTCGACGGGTTGAAATACATCCCGCTCGGCAATGATCCGGCATCCTATCTTTCGCTCGGCGTGAACCTGCGCGAGCGGCTGGAGACCAACGACGCGCCGCTGTTCGGGATCGGCTCCGCGCAATCGGATACCTACCTGATCCAGCGCGTCGAAGTGCATGCCGATGCGCATCTCGGCCATCACAGGCAGTTCTTCGAGCAATTGCAGGATGCGCGCGCGTTCGGCAAGGATACGGTCTCGCTGGTCGATCGCAATCAGCTCGACCTCGAACAGGCGTTCGCGACGTATGTGGATGAGTTGGGCGGCGGCACGGTCAAGACCCGCGTCGGCCGGCAGGAGATGGCGTTCGACTTGCAGCGCTTCATCGCCGCGCGCGACGGCCCGAACGTGCGGCAATCGTTCGATGCGGTGTGGGCCGATTACGAATACGGGAAGTGGCGCTTCATCGGCTATGCGACGCAGCCGGTACAGAACCGCAACGCATCCGATTTCGACGACGTGTCCAATCGCAATCTCACGTTCAGCGGCTTGCGCTTCGAGCGGCAGTCGATCGGGCCGGGCGACCTGTCCGGCTACTGGTCGCGATACAACCGCAAGAACGCGCGCTTTCTCGATGCGAGCGGCCCAGAGCATCGCGACGTGTGGGACCTGCGCTACTCGGGCACGCAGGGCCGTTTCGACTGGGATCTCGAGACGATGCTGCAGAGCGGCACGGTCGGCAACAACACGATCGGCGCATGGGCCGTCGGCTCGATCGCCGGCTACCGGCTCGACGCGCCGTGGTCACCGCGCATCGCGCTCCAGGTCGATGCGGCGTCGGGCGACCGGCATCCGCACGACGGCCGCGTCGGCACCTTCAACCCGCTGTTTCCGAACGGCTATTACTTCACGCTGGCCGGCTTCACGGGCTACTCGAACCTGATCCACGTGAAGCCGTCGGTGACGCTGAAGCCGGCGCCGAACCTGTCGCTGCTCGGCGCGCTCGGCTTCCAGTGGCGCGAGACGACCGGCGACGCCGTCTATCAGCAGGCGAACGTCGCGGTGCCTGGCACCGCGGGCAAGGGCGGCTCATGGACGGGGATGTACGTGCAGCTGCGCGCGGACTGGACGATCGCCGCGAACCTGATCGGCGCGGTCGAGGCCGTGCATTTCCAGGTCGGCGACGCGATCCGGCAGGCGGGCGGGCACAACGCGGACTACGTCGGTGTTGAGCTGAAGTATGGGTGGTAGCGCATACGGCGTATGAAAAAAAGGGCGACCCCGCGTGAGCAGGGTCGCCCTTCGTTCGTCCGGGCCGGCGGCATGGCCGGCCCGTTCGCGGTGATGGTGATGCCGTTACAGGTTCGGGGACAGCGCGAGCGCGTTCGTCAGGTCGCCCATCGGCTGCGCGCCGTTCGCCTTAAGCGCGTCGTCGCGTTGCTGCAGGCCCGCGAGGCGCGGCAGCGAGAAGCGGCGCGTGATGAAGCGCAGGATCGAACCCGTGTCGTACTGCGTGTGGTCCACGAAGCCCTTCTTCGCATACGGCGACACGATCAGCGCCGGAATGCGGGTGCCCGGGCCCCAGCGATCGGCGTTCGGCGGCGTGGCATGATCCCAGAAGCCGCCGTTCTCGTCGTACGTGACGACGACGACCATGTTCTTCCACTGCGGGCTTGCCTGCAGGTGCGCGATCACGTCGGCGATGTGCTGATCGCCGGAGGTGACGTCCGTGTAGCCAGGGTGTTCGTTCAGGTTGCCCTGCGGCTTGTAGAACGCAACCTGCGGCAGCGTGCCCGCGTCGATCGCCTTGATGAACTCGGCACCGTTCGCGCCGCCGTCGAGCAGGTGCTGCGCGCGGCTCGCGGTGCCCGGCGCCTGGTTCGCGAAGTAGTTGAACGGCTGATGGTGCGGCTGGAAGTTCGGCGTCGACAGATCGGCGCCGTAGATCACGTTCGACGTGCCGTTCTGGCTCGCCTGCAGCGCCTGGCCCCATGCGCCGCCATACCATGCCCACGAGACCCCCGCGTTGGTCATCAGGTCGCCGATGTTGGTCGCCGTCTGCGGCGGCATCGTCGACGGATTGGCCGGATCGGCGAGCAGCGGGTCGCCGCCCGTGGCGGCCTTGTTGCCGCTCGGCTGGTACGCCGGCTGCATCGTGTTGACGCCATAGAAGTCAGGCGTCAGCGCGCCGTCGTTGACGAACTTCGGCGGGCCGCTCAGTGCGGAGGCCGGCGAGTTCGTGGCGACCTTCAGCGACTTGCCGTCGGCGTTCAGGACTGCGATCTTGCCGGCCGCCGGGCTCTTGTCGGCGTTCGCGTAGAACGGCGCGCACGCGCAGATCAGGTACTGGTGGTTCAGGAACGAGCCGCCGAACGCGCCCATGAAGAAGTTGTCGGCCAGCACGTACTGCTGCGCGATCTTCCACAGCGGCAGCTTCGACGGATCCGCCGTGTAGTGGCCCATCGTCAGGCCGCCCGCGTCGGTCCATGCGGCATACATGTCGTTCTTGCCGCCGTCGATCTGCATCTGGTCCTGGTAGAAGCGGTGCACGATGTCGCGCGTCGCGATGCTCATCGACTGGTTGAAGCCGTTCGGATCGTCGATCGCGAACGGCGCGTTCGGCAGGTTCGCCGTCATCGCCTCGGTGACGGCCGGCGTGATGCCGGTCGCGGTCAGGCCGCCCCAGATCTTCGGCAGCGTCGCCATCGTCGAACCGTCGCGATCCTTCTGCACCGAGTTCGCGGCCGTCGCGTTCTGCAGACCGTTCGCACCCGGGAAGTTGCCGTACAGGTTGTCGAAGCTGCGGTTTTCCGCGTAGATGACGACGACGTTCTTGACGGCCGACAGGCCTTGCTGCGTGACATCGTCGCCGCCGCAGGCGGTCAGGCTGAGCGCGGCCGCGAGGGCGAGCGGCGTGTAGCGAATCCAGGCGTGCTTCTTCATGCGATGTTCTCTCTTTCGTCGTTTGTCGCGTGTGGGAACCGGGTTGGCGCAGGGCCGGCGCACGATCTTCGAGGCATCGGCCGGCTGCGCGCATTATCTGGAATCGATTTGACAGGCAGGTGTAGGGGTGCTTTCGATTAACTGTCGGTCGAACGTCATGTGGCAGTCACGGAACTGACATAAGCTCCGGCCGATTGCCCATCGCTACACGAAGAACGACGATGCACACCCTTCTGAAACCCGTCGCGTCCGCGCGATCGCTGATCTCTGCCGCGGCAACGCTGACACTCATTGCGGGATGCGCGGCGCTCGCCGGTTGCGATGCGCGGCCCGCAGCGAATGTGCCGGCCGTGCCCATCGTCCCGGCGGCACAGGCTGCTCCGGCCGCTCCGGCGGTCGCGCCGGCCAGTCAGCCGCAAACGCGCGCGCAGGTATTCGAGGGCGTCAAGCAGATGACGGCACTCGGAAAGCAGTTGTTCTTCGATCCGTCGCTGTCGGGGTCCGGCAAGCTCGCGTGCGCGTCGTGCCATAGCGCCGAGCATGCGTTCGGGCCGCCGAACGCGCTGTCGGTGCAACTCGGCGGCGACGACATGCACCGCACGGGCTTTCGCGCGGTGCCGTCGCTGAAGTACCTGCGCGGCATTCCTCCGTTCAGCGAGCACTTCCACGATTCACCGGACGAGGGTGACGAAAGTATCGACGCGGGTCCGACCGGTGGGCTGACCTGGGATGGCCGCGTCGACACGCGCGATGCGCAGGCGCGCATTCCCCTCACGTCGCCATTCGAGATGAGCAGCTCGCCGGCGCGGGTCGCGAAGGCAGTTCGCGCCGCACCCTATGCCGATGCGTTCCGCCACGCGTTCGGCGACCGGGTCCTCGCCGACGACCAGGCGACCTTCGGCGCGGTGCTGCGCGCGCTCGACGCATTCCAGCAGCAGCCGGCGCTGTTCGATCCGTACACGAGCAAGTACGACGCGTATCTCGCCGGCCACGCGCAGCTCACGCCTGCGGAGCTGCACGGGCTGCAGCTGTTCAACGACGAGAAGAAGGGCAACTGCGCGAGTTGCCACGTGAGCCAGCGCACGCTCGAAGGCGGTCCGCCGCAGTTCAGCGATTTCGGCCTGATCGCGATCGCGGTGCCGCGCAACCGCGCGCTGCCGGTCAATCGCGATCCGCGCTTCCACGATCTCGGCGCGTGCGGCCCCGAGCGCACCGACCTGAAGGGCCGCGACGAATTCTGCGGGTTGTTCCGCACGCCGTCGCTGCGCAACGTCGCGCTGCGCAAGACGTTCTTCCACAACGGCGTGTACCACTCGCTCGAGGACGTGATGCGCTTCTACGTCGAGCGCGACATCCATCCGGAGAAGTTCTATCCGGTGGTGCACGGCAAGGTGCAGGTGTACGACGATCTGCCGAAGCGCTACTGGCCGAACATCAACCGCGAGCCGCCGTTCGATCGCAAGCGCGGCGACGCGCCCGCGCTGAACGCGGCCGAGATCAAGGACGTGATCGCGTTCCTGAACACACTGACTGACGGATATCAGCCGGCGGCCGCGTCGGCTGCGCGCTAGAAGACGTTCCTTGCGGCACGCATGCTATGCTCGCTCGCTGACGGGCGTGGCGCGTGCCGGATGGCCGGCCGCCGGTTCGCCGGCCGCGCGCCACGCCGTTCGATCGAACATCCAAGGAGAACAACACATGTCGATGCGTGCATCCCTTTCAGTCGTCACGCGCGTGCTGGCCGGCGCCGCGTGCGCAGCCGCGATGCTCCCCGCCCACGCACAAAGCAACCTGGGCTTCCTGAGCGACACGCCGCTGACCTACTTCAGCAAGACCGACCGCGCGTCGCTGACCAAGGCTGTCGCGCAGGTGCGCGACGAAGGCAAGGACGGCGAGACCACGACGTGGCAGAGCAACGGCCGCGGCACGCAGATCGATGCGAAGCTCACGCCGTCGACGTCCGAAACCGACGGCAAGACCTGCCGCGAAATCGCGACCGAAATCTCGGCGAAGGGTCAGTCGATGACGCTCAAGCCGGTCTTCTGCAAGACCGCCGCGGGCAAGTGGCAGCTGCAGAAACGCTGAGCGCGGTGCGATGAAGCGCAGCGGTGCGCCGCGCACGGTATCGTGCGGCGTCGTGATTCTCGACGGGGCCGGCCGCGTATTCCTCGCGCATGCGACGGATACCACGCACTGGGACATCCCGAAGGGGCAGGGCGAGCCCGGCGAGTCGCCGGCGGATGCGGCGCTGCGGGAGCTGCGCGAGGAAACCGGCATCGAATTCGCGCCGGCGCGCCTCGTCGATCTGGGCCGCTTCGCGTACCGTCACGACAAGGACCTGCACCTGTTCGCGGTGCAGGTCGCCGACGACGAGATCGATCCCGCGCACTGCACGTGCACGTCGCTGTTCCCGAGCCGTCGCGACGGCTCGCTGATTCCCGAGATGGACGCGTATCGCTGGACGGCGCCCGCCGACGTCGATACGTATGCGAGCCGCAGCCTTGCGCGGCTGTTTCGCACGACGCTGTCGCTCGCGGATCTGCATCGGCGGTTGACGGGCGCGTGAGCGTTATCGCTTCGATGCCGCGCACGCAATAAAAAAACCGACCCCGAGGGTCGGTTTTTTTTCATCATCGCGCGACGTCGGCTCGATGCCGCACGCCGCGCGCGCCGCAGGCCGTCAGGCCGGCTTGCCCCAGCTGTCGCGCAGCCCGACGATCCGGTTGAACACGGGCTTGCCCGGTTTCGAATCGACCCGGTCGGCAACGAAATAGCCGTGACGCTCGAACTGCAAGCGCGTTTCCGGCGCGACATCGCCGGCGCCGGGTTCGACGTAGGCCTGCGTGATCTTCTTCGAATCCGGGTTCAGCGCCTCGAGGAAGTTCGCGCCGCCCGCGTCCGGGTGCGGTTCCTTGAACAGCCGGTCGTAGATCCGCACTTCGGCCGGCTGCGCATGCTTCGCGCTGACCCAGTGGATGTTGCCCTTGACCTTGTACGTGTTCGCGCCTTCCGTGCCCGACTTGCTGTCCGGGAAGTAGTTGCAGTGCACGGCCGTCACGTTGCCGTCGGCGTCCTTGTCGAAGCCCGTGCACTCGATCACGTAGCCGTAGCGCAGGCGCACCTTGTTGCCCGGGAACAGGCGGAAATAGCCCTTCGGCGGGTTCTCGACGAAGTCCTCGCGTTCGATCCACAGCTCGCGCGAGATCGGGAACGTGCGCACGCCGCGCTCCGGATGATGCGGATGCACGGGGGCCGTGCACGCTTCCTCGAGGTCTTCCGGATAGTTGTCGATCACGAGCTTCAGCGGATCGAGCACGGCGACCGAGCGCGGCGCCTTGTCGTCGAGATCGTCGCGCAGCGCGCCTTCGAACACGCTCATGTCGATCCAGGAATCGACCTTCGTCACGCCGATCCGCTCGCAGAACAGGTGAATGCTCTCCGGCGTGAAGCCGCGGCGGCGGATCCCGACGATCGTCGGCATGCGCGGATCGTCCCAGCCTTCGACGTGACCTTCGGTGACGAGCTGCAGCAGCTTGCGCTTGCTGGTGATCGCATACGTGAGGTTCAGGCGCGAGAATTCGATCTGTTGCGGCAGCGGCCGCGTGAACACGCCGGCATCTGCGAGTTCGTTCAGCACCCAGTCGTACAGCGGGCGGTGATCCTCGAACTCGAGCGTGCACAGCGAGTGCGTGATGCCCTCGAGCGCGTCCGAGATGCAGTGCGTGTAGTCGTACATCGGATACACGCACCATGCGTCGCCGGTGCGGTAGTGGTGCGCGTAGCGGATCCGGTAGATCACCGGGTCGCGCATGTTCATGTTCGGCGACGCCATGTCGATCTTCGCGCGCAGCACGTGCTCGCCTTCCTTGAACTCGCCGGCCTTCATCCGGCGGAACAGGTCGAGGTTGTCCTCGGGCGAACGGTCGCGGTACGGCGACGGCTTGCCGCCTTCGGTCAGCGAGCCGCGGTTCGCGCGCATTTCGTCGGCGCTCTGGCTGTCGACGTACGCCTTGCCGCGCTGGATCAGCAACTCGGCGAATTCGTACAGCTTGTCGTAGTAATCGCTCGCGAAATACTGATGATCGACCGCATCCTTGCGCCAGTCGAAGCCGAGCCAGCGCACCGCGTCGACGATCGAGTCGACGTACTCGACGCTTTCCTTTTCCGGATTCGTGTCGTCGAAGCGCAGGTGGCACACGCCGCCGTAGTCGCGCGCGACGCTGAAGTTCAGGCAGATGCTCTTCGCATGGCCGATGTGCAGATAGCCGTTCGGCTCGGGCGGGAAGCGCGTTTCGACGCGGCCGCCCCATTTGCCGGTGCGGTTGTCGTCGTCGATGATGTTGCGGATGAAGTTGGAAGCCGCGGGGGCGTCGTTACGTTCGGTGCTCATGCGGTTGGCGTCAGGTTGTGTCGGCGCGTCGCGCCGGTTTAATCCTGTAATTCTACCTGAGCGGGGTCCGTCCCGCGCGGGTTGTGGCGCCGCAGGCGCCGGGTAGCGCTGCGTGCCGCAATATCTCGATAATGTGTCGGCTGTAACACGACGTAAATCGGATTGCCCCCCGCGTTCGGCTTTTCCTATGATGGCTTCACCGATTCAATGCCGCCGGCGGGCCTTTTTGCCGGCGGGAGGAAGCCAATAATCCATGATGAAGAAGACCACTTTTCTCGTTCGTACCGCGGTGATCGTCGCGGCTCTGTCGCAACTCGGCGCATGCGCGATGACGCATACGCAACGTAATGCCGGTATCGGCGCGGCCGCGGGCGGCGCGCTCGGCTACCTGATCACGGGCGGCCCGGTCGGCACGGTGGCCGGCGCGGCGGCAGGCGGCCTGGTCGGCGCCGGCGTGCGCTGATCGACGCCGGCACGCATGCGCGCCGGCCGGTCGTGACGGGGTTCGCCCCGCGTCACGACCTCGCATATCCCTTCCGCGATTCGACAGGCAACATCAGGGAGGAACGGGTGTGCGACACTTCGTCGACGTCACATCACGACTTCATGCGTCGACGAATCCTCCATGAGCAACTTTCCCGTTTTCGTGCTGCCGGGCTACGGCAACTCCGGTCCGTTCCATTGGCAAAGCCGCTGGGAGCGCGCCGACGCGCGTTTCGTGCGCATCGCGATGCCCGACTGGGACCGTGCGTTCCGCAACGGCTGGTGTCTCGCGCTCGATCGCGCGGTCGAGGCCGCGCCGGGCCCGGTGTTGATCGCCGCGCACAGCCTCGGCACGCTGACCACGGCATGGTGGGCGACCCGCTACGCGCGGCCGGCCGCGCTTGCGAAGGTGCGCGGCGCGCTGCTCGTCGCGCTGCCCGATCCGGCCGGGCCCGGGTTTCCGGCCGACGCGCACGGCTTCGGGCCCGTGCCGCTCGAACGGCTGCCGTTTCCAACCTGCGTGGCCGCGAGCAGCGACGATTCGTACGGCTCGCTCGCGTTCGCGCGCGGCTGCGCACGCGCGTGGGGCAGTGCGTTCCATGACCTCGGCCCGCGCGGCCACCCCAACGCGGACAGCGGGCTCGGCGACTGGCCCGACGCACGCGGCTGGCTCGACGCGCTCGCGCGCTAGCCATCGATTCACTGGCCGACGGCCACCGGTCGCACGCCGCCGACGGCGCCGCGACGCGTACGTTCCCGCGGGCTCAGATCGCCTGCTTCGCCTTCAACGCCGCGATACGCGCCGCGTCATAACCGAGCATGTCGCGCAGCACCGCTTCGGTCTGCGCGCCGAGCAGCGGCGGGGCCGTGCGCGCATCCGGCGGCGTCGCGCTCATCCGGATCGGATTGCGCACGAGCTTCACGTCCGCGCCGCACGGATGCGGCAGCGACACCTGCATTCCGCGCGCGACCACCTGTTCGTTGTCGAACACTTCGTCGAGTTCGTTGATCGGCCCGCACGGCACGCCGGCCGCTTCCAGCGTGCCGATCCAGTCGGCCTTGCCGCGGGTCTTCACCATCTCCGCGAGGATCGGCACCAGCGTGTCGCGATGGCGCACGCGCGACGGGTTGGTCGCGAACCGTTCGTCGTCGGCCAGCTCGGGGCGGCCCCCGGCCTCGACGAACTTCCGGAACTGCCCGTCGTTGCCGACCGCGACGATGATCCAGCCGTCGCTCGTCTGGAAGGTTTGATACGGCACGATGTTCGGGTGCGCGTTGCCCCAGCGCACCGGCGGCTTGCCGCTCGCGAGGAAGTTGGTGTTCATGTTCGCGAGCAGCGCGACCTGCACGTCGAGCAGCGCCATGTCGATGTACTGGCCTTCGCCCGTGCGGTCGCGGTGCGCGAGCGCGGCGAGCACGGCGATCGTCGAATAGAGGCCGGTCGCGAGATCGGCGATCGCGACGCCGGCTTTCTGCGGGCCGCCGCCCGGCTCGCTGTCGCGCTCGCCGGTGATGCTCATGAAGCCGCCGATGCCCTGGACGATGAAGTCGTAGCCCGCGCGATGCGCGTACGGGCCCGTCTGGCCGAAGCCCGTGACCGAGCAGTAGACGAGATCGGGCTTCACCGCGCGCAGCGACTCGTAGTCGAGCCCGTATTTCGCGAGTTGCCCGACCTTGTAGTTCTCGAGCACGACGTCGCTTTGCGCGGCGAGCTCGCGCACGATCTGCTGGCCTTCGGGCGTCGCGATGTCGACCGTAACCGAGCGCTTGTTGCGGTTCGCCGCGAGGTAGTAGGCGGCCTCGGCCGTATCGGCGCCGGCTGCGTCCTTCAGGTACGGCGGCCCCCAGTGGCGCGTGTCGTCGCCGGCGCCGGGGCGCTCGATCTTGATCACGTCCGCGCCGAAATCGGCAAGGGTCTGCGCGCACCACGGGCCCGCGAGCACGCGGGTGAGGTCCAGCACGCGGATATGGCTCAGGGCACCCATCGTCGAATCGTCTCCTTTCATGGCTTGGCGTCGGGCAACGCGGATCGGCATGCCGACCATCTTAAGGCGAATCGGCCGCGCGGGTGGTATAGGGCCTGTTCACGCTAATAACGGGCCAGCCCCACGAATGATTTTTTTTCCAAAACAGGGGAACGTGCCTTTCCGCCCGCATTGCGGCGTCGTTCGTCGTTGCAATAGCTACGGCTATTGCGCCTCCTCACTCCTTGCCCTGCGGGCGGAAAGGCACGTTCGCAAGCCCGTTGTTAGCGTGAACAGGCCCTGGGCCGGTCGTCCGGCACGGCGGGCCGCTGCCGTCTGGGCCGCCGGTCGGTATCGTATAATCGATCGTTTACGATATTTGCCCGCCGTGCGTCCGCGAGGACGGCCGGCGTTTGAAGCCGTCTCAGCCAGACATTCCCCGCACGCCATGAAAGCTGCCGAAATCCGCGAGAAATTCCTCAAATTCTTCGAATCGAAGGGCCACACGATCGTCCGCTCGTCGAGCCTCGTGCCCGGTAACGACCCCACGCTGATGTTCACGAACTCGGGCATGGTCCAGTTCAAGGACGTGTTCCTCGGCACGGACCCGCGTCCGTACTCGCGCGCCACGACGGCGCAGCGCAGCGTGCGCGCGGGCGGCAAGCACAACGACCTCGAGAACGTCGGCTACACGGCGCGCCACCACACGTTCTTCGAGATGCTCGGCAACTTCTCGTTCGGCGACTACTTCAAGCACGACGCGATCCGCTTCGCGTGGGAGCTGCTGACCACGGTCTACCAGCTGCCGAAGGAAAAGCTGTGGGTCACCGTCTACCAGGAAGACGACGAAGCCTACGACATCTGGGCGAAGGAAGTCGGCGTGCCGACCGAGCGGATCATCCGGATCGGCGACAACAAGGGCGCGCGCTACGCGTCGGACAACTTCTGGACGATGGGCGACACCGGCCCGTGCGGCCCGTGCACGGAAATCTTCTACGACCACGGCCCGGACGTGTGGGGCGGCCCGCCGGGGTCGCCTGAGGAAGACGGCGACCGCTACATCGAGATCTGGAACCTCGTGTTCATGCAGTTCAACCGCGACGCGCAGGGCAACATGACGCGCCTGCCGAAGCAGTCGGTCGACACCGGCATGGGCCTCGAGCGCCTCGCCGCGGTGCTGCAGCACGTGCACAGCAACTACGAGATCGACCTGTTCCAGAACCTGATCAAGGCCGCCGCGCGCGTGACCGAGATCAGCGACCTCACCAACAACTCGCTGAAGGTGATCGCCGATCACATCCGCGCGTGCTCGTTCCTGATCGTCGACGGCGTGATTCCGGGCAACGAAGGACGCGGCTACGTGCTGCGCCGGATCGTGCGCCGCGCGATCCGCCACGGCTACAAGCTCGGCCGCAAGGGCTCGTTCTTCCACAAGCTGGTGGCCGACCTCGTCGCCGAGATGGGCGCGGCCTATCCGGAGCTGAAGGAAGCCGAGCAGCGCGTGACCGACGTGCTGCGCCAGGAGGAAGAGCGCTTCTTCGAGACGATCGAGCACGGGATGTCGATCCTCGAGGCGGCACTCGCCGACGTCGAGGCGAAGGGCGGCAAGGTGCTCGACGGCGAACTCGCGTTCAAGCTGCACGACACCTACGGTTTCCCGCTCGACCTCACGGCCGACGTGTGCCGCGAGCGGGGGATGACGGTCGACGAGCCGGCATTCGACGACGCGATGGCACGCCAGCGCGAGCAGGCCCGCGCGGCCGGCAAGTTCAAGGCCACGCAGGGCCTCGAATACTCGGGCGCGAAAACCACCTTCCACGGTTACGAGGAAATCGCGTTCGACGACGCGAAGGTCGTCGCGCTGTACGTCGACGGTTCGGCCGTCAATGAAGTGAAGGCCGGCCAGGATGCGGTCGTCGTGCTCGATCACACGCCGTTCTACGCGGAATCGGGCGGCCAGGTCGGCGACCAGGGCGTGCTCGCGAACGCCGCGACGCGCTTCGCGGTGGCCGACACGCTGAAGGTGCAGGCCGACGTGGTCGGCCATCACGGCACGCTGGAGCAGGGCACGCTGAAGATCGGCGACGTGCTGCGCGCGGAAATCGACGCGCACCGCCGCGCCCGCACGCAGCGCAACCACTCGGCCACCCACCTGATGCACAAGGCGCTGCGTGAAGTGCTCGGCGCGCACGTGCAGCAGAAGGGTTCGCTCGTCGATGCGGAGAAGACCCGTTTCGACTTCGCGCACAACGCGCCGATGACCGACGACGAAATCCGTCGCGTCGAGCAGATCGTCAACAACGAAATCCTCGCGAACGCGCCGGGCATCGTGCGCGTGATGCCATACGACGAAGCGGTGAAGGGCGGCGCGATGGCGCTGTTCGGCGAGAAGTACGGCGACGAAGTGCGCGTGCTCGATCTCGGCTTCTCGCGCGAACTGTGCGGCGGCACGCACGTGCATCGCACCGGCGACATCGGCTTCTTCAAGATCGTCGTCGAAGGCGGTGTCGCGGCCGGCATCCGCCGGGTCGAGGCGATCACCGGCGACAACGCGGTGCGTTACGTGCAGGAACTCGATGCGCGCGTGAACGAAGCCGCGGCCGCGCTGAAGGCGCAGCCGTCGGAACTCACGCAGCGCATCGCGCAGGTGCAGGACCAGGTGAAGTCGCTCGAGAAGGAACTGGGCGCGCTGAAGTCGAAGCTCGCGTCGAGCCAGGGCGACGAGCTCGCGCAGCAGGCCACCGAAATCGGCGGCGTGTACGTGCTGGCCGCGACGCTCGACGGCGCGGACGCGAAGACGCTGCGCGAGACGGTCGACAAGCTGAAGGACAAGCTGAAGAGCGCGGCGATCGTGCTGGCGGCCGTCGAAGGCGGCAAGGTCAGCCTGATCGCGGGCGTCACGCCGGATGCGAGCAAGAAGGTCAAGGCCGGCGAGCTCGTGAACTTCGTTGCGCAGCAGGTCGGCGGCAAGGGCGGCGGCCGTCCGGACATGGCGCAGGCAGGCGGCACGGAACCGGCGAACCTGCCGGGTGCGCTCGCGGGCGTGAAGGGCTGGGTCGAAGAACGTCTTTGATCGTCCGGGCTGATGCGATGCGGGCTTGCCGGCCCCATCGCATCGCATGAAAAAAACGACCCGATCGGCGTTGGCCGGTCGGGTCGTTTTGTTTTTGGCCGGCGTGCAGCATCCACGCGCCCCGGCCGCCTGCGCTGCCGGTCAAGGCCCGGCTCAGGCTGGCGCCACTACCGGCGCCTTGGCTGCATCGTCCGGCTGCCGAGCAGCCTCGCCGAGCCCATCGCGCAGCGCGGCGAGCGCCGCCGACGCGTAACCGTGCCGCCACGCGAGCACCGTGTCGATTCCTTCGAGTTCGGCGATCGTGTGGGCCGTGACGTTGCCGGTTTCCGGCTGCAGATCGAGCACCGACCTCGGCGCGACCGCGACGCCCGCGCCGGCCGCGACGCACGCGACGATCGCGTGATACGAACCGAGTTCGAGCACGCGCGCGGCTTTCACCCCGTGCGCCGCATACCATTGCTCGACGTATTTCCGGTACGTGCAGCCGCGCTCGAACGCGATCAGCGTCGGCAGGATCACGTCGCGCGGCGTGCGCACCGGCGGATGGCCGCGCGGTGTCAGCAGCACGAGATCCTCGCGGTAGATCGGCACCGTCTCGAACGTGTCCGGCAGCGTGTCCGGTGCGGGCGGGCGCGCGAACAGCGCCGCGTCGACCTCGAAGTCGCGCACCCTGTCGATCAGCCAGCCGGTCGTGCCGGTCACGAGTTCCAGCGATACGTCGGGCCACGCATGGTGATAGCGCGCGAGCACGGTCGGCAGCCGGCTCGCGGCCGTGCTTTCCATCGTGCCGAGCCGCAGCCGCCCGCGCGGCGTGTCCTCGCGCACCGCGTCGCGCGCCTCGTCGGCAAGCGCGAGCAGCCGCTCCGCGTACGGCAGCAGCGTGTGCCCGGCCGGCGTCAGCACGAGCCGGCGGCCGTCGCGCACGAACAGCGCCGCGCCGAGTTCCTCCTCGAGCTGCTTGATGCGCGTCGTCACGTTCGACTGCACGCGATTGAGCTTCGCCGCCGCGCGCGTGACGCCGTTTTCGCGCACGACGGCCCGGAAAATCGCCAGTGCCGCCAGGTCCATGATTCTCTCCGGGAGATATGTGGGTTCTTAATTATTCATTTTTAGAGAACGTTTGGTCAAGCTACGATACAAGCGTTCCGATTTCCGTTCCGGCCGGCGCGCACCGCGCGCGGCCCATGCCGCCATGTCCCGTTCCGATGCCCCGAGTGCCGCCGCCGGCACCCACCTGTCCGATGACGCCGACCGCCGCGCCCGCGCGGCCGCGCTCGCCTGCATGATCGGGCTCGCGGTCGCGCTCGGCGTCGGCCGCTTCGCGTTCACGCCGCTGCTGCCGTTGATGCTCGCCGACGGCTCGATCGGCCTGAAGGCCGGCAGCTGGCTCGCGTCGGCGAACTACGCGGGCTATTTCGTCGGCGCGGTCAGCTGCGCGGCGGTGCGGGTCGCGCCCGCGCGAATGGTGCGCTTCGGGCTCGCCGCCACCGTGCTGCTGACCGCCGCGATGGGCATCGGCCATCTGCTTTCGGCATGGCTCGTGGTGCGCTTCGTCGCGGGTGTCGTCAGCGCGTGGACGTTCGTGTTCGTGTCGCAATGGGGGCTGCGGCGGCTCACCGAGCTGCACGCGCCCGAGTGGAGCGGGGTGATCTACGCGGGGCCCGGTGTCGGCATCGTGCTGACGGGGCTGATCGGCGGCGCGCTCGCCGGCCATCGCGCGGCGCCCGGCTGGCTCGGCTTCGCGGCGCTGTCGGCGGTGCTGTCGGTCGCGATCTGGCGCGTGTTCGGCACCGCGCCGGCGGCCGCCGCTCCTGCCCGGCCTGCGGCGACGGCTACGGCACCCTACGACGCGCGGCGCCATCGGGCCGACGCCGCGTGGCTCGTCGTGCTGTACGGGATGCCGGGCTTCGGCTACATCATCACCGCGACGTTCCTGCCGGTGATTGCGCGCGCCGCGCTGCCGGCCGGCTCGCCGTGGCCGGACCTGTTCTGGCCGATGTTCGGCGCGGCGCTGATCGTCGGCGCGATCGCCGCCGCGCGGCTGCCCGGCCACTGGGACAATCGGCTGCTGCTCGCCGCCGGCTGCGCGACGCAGGCGCTCGGGATCGCGGCGGGCATCGTGTGGCCGAACGCAGCCGGCTTCTCGGTCGGCAGCGCGCTGCTCGGCCTGCCGTTCACTGCGATCACGCTGTTCGCGATGCGCGAGGCGCGGCGGCTGCACGGCGAGCGCGCGGCCGGGCTGATGGGCTATGCGACCGCGTCGTACGGGGTCGGGCAGATTCTCGGTCCGCTCGTCGCCGCGCCGCTGACCGCGCGTTTCGGGTCGTTCTCGCCGGCGCTGTGGGTCGCGGCGGGCGCGTTGCTCGTCGGGGCCGCCGGCTTCGCGGCGACCGCCGCGCACGGGCGCGCGCGACCCTGACGCGATCGGGGCCGGATCGTCTGCGGCGCGGGCAAACTCGCTAGAATGAAGCCTTTCCCGCGCCGAGCGGGCGTGAGGCGGCCTGCGGGCCGCCGCCGGCGTCCGCCAGATCCCCATCGATGACCACCGCCGACTACCGTTTTTGCCCGCGCTGCGCGAGCCCGCTCACCGAGCGCGCCGATCCCGAACACGAGGGCGGCCGCGTCCGCCGGGCCTGCCCGGACGACGCGTGCGGCTACGTGCACTGGAACAACCCGCTGCCGGTGGTGGCCGCGATCGTCGAGCTCGACGGCAAGATCCTGCTTGCGCGCAACGCGGCCTGGCCGGAAGGGATGTTCGCGCTGATCACCGGCTTCCTCGAGAACGGCGAGACGCCCGAGGACGGCATCGCGCGCGAGGTGTTCGAGGAAACCGCGCTGAAGGCCGAGCAGGTCACGCTCGTCGGCGTCTATGAGTTCATCCGCAAGAACGAGCTGATCATCGCGTACCACGTGCGCGCATCGGGCACCGTCGCGCTGTCGCCGGAACTGCTCGAATACCGGCTCGTCGATCCGCCGCTGCTGCGCCCTTGGCGGGCCGGCACCGGCTACGCGCTGGCCGACTGGATGCGCGCGCGCGGCCTCGATTTCGAATTCGTCGATCGAGCGGGGCAGTGACGGCCCGCGCCGCTTCCGACATTTCATCCGTCGCGCCGCGCAGGGTCGCGTCGCGGCATCTCGCCGTTTCCCGGCGCGCCGTCCCGCGCGGCCGCCGCGCGGCGTCCCACTCGTCCTGACCGCCATCGCCATGTCCGACAAGCCGCAGCCGCGTCCGCGCGACGCCTATCGCCACTTCCTGCCGATCACGACCCGCTGGATGGACAACGACGTCTACGGGCACGTGAACAACGTCGTCTACTACAGCTACTTCGACACCGTCGTGAACGAATACCTGATTCGCGCGGGCGTGCTCGACGTCGAGCACGGGCAGACGATCGGGCTCGTGGTCGACACGCGATGCAACTACTTCGCGCCGCTCGTGTTTCCGCAGTCGGTCGACGCGGGGCTGCGCGTCGCGAAGCTCGGCACGTCGAGCGTGCGCTACGAGATCGGGCTGTTCGCGGCAGGGGAGTCCTCGCCCGCGGCGCAGGGGCATTTCGTGCACGTGTACGTCGATCGCGGCACGCGCCGCCCGGTGCCGCTGCCGGATGCGCTGCGCGCGGCGCTCGAACCGCTCGCCGGCTGACAGGCGCGCGGTGGTGCACGCGTTCGCGCTCCAGGCGTTCAACGGCCTCAGCTACGGGTTGCTGCTGTTCATGCTGTCGGCCGGCCTGACGCTGATTTTCAGCGTGCAGGGCGTGCTCAACTTCGCGCATGCGAGCTTCTACATGCTCGGCGCGTACGTCGGCTACAGCATCGCGGCCGCTGCGGGTTTCTGGCCCGCGCTCGTGCTCGCGCCGCTCGCCGTCGGCCTGCTCGGCGCCGGCTGCGAGCGCTGGCTGTTGCGCCGCGTGCAGGCGCGCGGCGGCCACACGAGCGAACTGCTGCTGACCTTCGGCCTCGCCTACCTGATCGGCGAGGGCGCGAAACTCGTATGGGGCCTCACGCCGGTGCCGGCCCCGGTGCCGGCGCTGTTCGACGGCGCGCCCGTGACCGCGTTCGGCCTCGCGCTGCCGCGCTACCGGCTCTTCATGATGGCGATGTCCGCGGCGATGCTGGTCGCGCTCGGCGCGCTGCTGCGCGCGTCGCGCATCGGGCTCGTCGTGCGCGCCGCGCTCACGCACCGCGCGGCCGTCGAGGCGCTCGGCTACGACGTGCCGCGCGTGATGACGGGCCTGTTCGGCGCGGGCACCGCGCTCGCGGCGCTGGCCGGCGTGATCGGCGCGCCGCTCGCGGTGATCGAACCGGCGCTGGCCGAGACGGTCGGGTCGGTGGTGTTCGCGGTGGTCGTGATCGGCGGGCTCGGTTCGCTCGGCGGCGCGTTCGTCGCGTCGCTCGCGGTCGGCTTCGCGCAGACCTTCGCGGCGTCCAGCGATACGTCGCTGCGCGACCTCGCGCAATGGGCGGGCGTCGCGCTGCCCGACAGCGTCGCGGCCGTATCGATCGCGCAAATCGCGCCGCTGGTGCCGTATCTGCTGCTCGTCGCGGTGCTGGTCGCCCGTCCGCGCGGCTTGTTCGGCGAGCGTGTCGATGGATAGCCGCGCGCGGGCCGGCGCGCTGCGCTGGGTGCTGTTCGCCGCGTGCGTCGCGCTGCCCGCGTGGCTGTGGCCGCATGGCGCGATGCTCGGCTATCTCGCGCAGACGGCCGCGCTCGTCGTGCTCGCGCTGTCGTACAACCTGCAGCTCGGCACGACGGGGCTGCTGTCGTTCGGTCATGCCGCGTTCGCGGGCCTCGGCGCGTTCGCCGCCGCGCACTGGTTCAATCGTGTCGGCGGTCCGCTGCCGCTGTTGCCGCTCGTCGGCGGCGTGGCGGGCGCCGGCTTCGGGTTCATCGCCGGGCTGCTCGCGACACGCCGCGCGGGCACCGTGTTCGCGATGATCACGCTCGGTCTCGCCGAATGCGTCGCGGCCGCCGCGTGGAGCGTGCCGGCGTGGTTCGGCGGTCTCGGCGGCGTGCCGATCGACCGCGCGAGCGGCACGCCCTGGGGCGGCTGGCAGTTCGGCGCGCCGGCCCAGGCCTACGCGGTGATCGCCGCGTGGTGCATCGTGTCGGCGCTGGCGATGCATGCGCTGACCCGCACGCCGCTCGCGCGGCTCGCGAACGCGGTGCGCGACAACCCCGCGCGCGTGGCTGCGCTCGGCACCGAGCCGCGCCGCGTGCGGCTCGCGATGGTCACCTGTGCGTCGTTCTTCGCGGGTATCGCCGGCACGCTGACGCTGATCGACGTCGAGATCGCGACGCCCGACAGCCTGTCGATGGCGCGCTCGGCGACCGTGCTGATCGCCGCGGTGATCGGCGGCACCGGCACGTTCTTCGGGCCGGCGGCCGGTGCCGTGGTGCTGACCGCGCTGAGCGTGGTCGTCGCGGGCGTGTCGCGTGCGTGGGGGCTGTATCTCGGCGTGCTGTTCGTCGCGGTCGTCGTCGCGGCGCCCGGCGGGATCGCGGGCGTCGCACAGACGCTCGCGCATGCGTTGCGCCGCGACGCGCCGGCCGCCGAGCGCTGGCGCGTGCTGTGCGGCGTCGGCGCGTGCGTGTTCTGGGGCGTCGCGATCGTCTGCGCGGCCGAGCTCGGCTATGCGTGGCGCTTCGCGCAGGACGACGGCGCCGGCAGCGCGTTCGGCGCGTGGGGCATCGATGCCGATGCGCCGGCCGGCTGGGTCGTCGCGTGCTCGGCGGCCGGCATCGGCATGCTGCTGTGGGGCTGGCGCGCGCGGCTGATGCACCCCGGGCACGGCAAGCGGGAGGACGGGCGATGAACGGCAACGCGATCGCGCTGCACGGCATCGTGCAGCGCTTCGGCGCGCAGACGGTGCTCGACGGTATCGAGCTGAGCGTCTGCGCCGGCGAGCGTCACGCGCTGATCGGGCCGAACGGCGCGGGCAAGTCGACGCTGTTCGGCGTGATTGCGGGCGCGACGCGGCCGACGCGCGGGCGCGTCGTGCTGCACGGCGTCGAGCTGCGCGGACGCGGGCCGGTCGTCGCGAGCCGGCTCGGCATCGGCCGCAGTTTCCAGCAGACGAGTGCATTCGCGCGGCTCTCCGTGTTCGACAACCTGCGCTGCGCGGCGCTGCATGCGCCGGACGAGCGGCGGCGCTGGTGGAACCGGCTGCGCGAATCGGCGTCGGTCGATCGCGCGGCCGCGCAGGTGCTGCACGACATCGGCCTCGATGCGCGGCGCGACGCGCCGGCCGGCGAACTCGGCTACGCGGAACAGCGCGCGCTCGATCTCGGCATCGCGCTCGTGAGCGGCGCGCGCACGCTGCTGCTCGACGAACCGACGGCCGGCATGAACCGCGACCAGGCCGCGCGGATGATCGCGCTGATCCGCGCGACGACGCAGGGCCGCACGGTGCTGATGATCGAGCACGACATGGATGCGGTGTTCGGCTTCGCCGAGCGCGTGACGGTGCTGGTGCGCGGCGCGGTGGTCGCGACCGGTGCGCCCGACGCGATCCGCGCGGACCCGGCCGTGCGCGCCGCCTATCTCGGCGCCGCCGCATGAGCGCGCTGCTCGACATTCGTGGCCTGCGCGCGTGGTACGGGATGCAGCCCGTGCTCGACGGCGTCGATCTCGCGCTCGCGCCGGGCGAGACGCTCGCGCTGCTCGGCCGCAACGGCTCGGGCCGTTCGACGCTCGCGAAGGCCGTGATGGGGCTCGTGCGCACCGCGGGCTCGGTGCGCATCGTCGGCGCCGAATGCGCGGGCGCCCGCACGTTCGAGATCGCGCGGCGCGGCGTGGCTTACGTCGCCGAAAGCCGCGACGTGTTTCCGCTGCTGAGCGTGCGCGAGAACCTGCGGCTCGGGCTGCGCGGTGTGCGCGGCGCGGCCGAACGCGCGGCGCTCGACGGGCTGCTCGCGCGCTTTCCGCTGCTGGCCGCGCGGATCGACGTGAAGGCCGGGCGGCTGTCGGGCGGCGAGCAGCAGGTGCTCGCGCTGGTGCGTGCGCTTGCCGGCCGCCCGCGCGTGCTGATCGTCGACGAACCGGCCGAAGGGCTCGCGCCGCTCGCGATCGACGAGGTCGGCGCGTGCCTCGCCGCGCTGCAGGCCGACGGCGTCGCGATCCTGCTGATCGAGCAGCGACTGCAGCTCGCGCCGCGGCTCGCGCAGCGCGTCGCGGTGATGGGGCGCGGACGGATCGTCTACGACGGCGCGCTCGACGGGCTCGGTGGGGACGTCGTCAGTGCGTGGCTGAGCGCCGGCTGAGGGCAGGCGGAGCGCAAGCGCGCCGATTGTTCGGCAAACCCCGCCAGTCAATTCGTGTCGAGCCGCTTTATCGCTGCGGCGCAGCACCTTACATTGCCAGTCATGCCGGTGCGCCGCATCCGCGCGGCAACCGGCGCCCATCCATCGAAAGTCTTCCGACTGAGGAATGAAATCATGAGCAAGCTGACAAACAAGGTTGCGATCGTCACGGGCGGGTCCAAGGGCATCGGCGCCGCGATCGCGAAGGCGCTGGCCGCCGAAGGTGCGTCGGTCGTCGTCAACTACGCGAGCAGCAAGGCCGGTGCCGACGCCGTCGTGAGCGCGATCGTCGAAGCGGGTGGCCGCGCGGTCGCGGTGGGCGGCGACGTGTCGAAGGCAGCGGACGCGCAGCGCATCGTCGATGCCGCGATCGAGAACTATGGCCGTCTCGACGTGCTGGTCAACAATTCCGGCGTCTACGAATTCTCGCCGATCGAGACGATCACCGAAGAGCACTATCGCCGGCAGTTCGATACGAACGTGTTCGGCGTGCTGCTGACGACGCAGGCCGCCGTCAAGCATCTCGGCGAAGGCGCGAGCATCATCAACATCAGCTCGGTCGTGACGAGCATCACGCCGCCCGCGAGCGCCGTGTACAGCGGCACCAAGGGCGCCGTCGACGCGATCACCGGCGTGCTCGCGCTCGAGCTCGGCCCGCGCAAGATTCGCGTGAATGCGATCAACCCGGGGATGATCGTGACCGAAGGCACGCACAGCGCGGGCATCATCGGTTCGGATCTCGAAACGCAGGTGCGCAACGACACGCCGCTTGGCCGCCTCGGCGAACCGGGCGACATCGCGTCGGTTGCCGTGTTCCTCGCGTCGGACGATGCGCGCTGGCTGACCGGCGAGCGCCTCGTCGCGAGCGGCGGGCTGCACTGACCCGCGAGGTCGGCGCGCGCCGCTACGCGATCATCGCGAGCGCGTTCGCGCCGACATGCCAGCGCAGGCTCTCGACGACGAGTGCGTGATCGTGTTCGTCGTCGAGCCCCGCGATCGTCATCGCGCCGACGAGTGCACCACCGATTGCGCCGCCGGCGACCCGCAACGGCACACCGCCGCCATCGAGCGCATAGTCGGCGTCCGACAATCCCTGCGACTGCAACGACCAGCCGGCACGGCGAAAGCGCGCGCCGACCTCGAGCGAGCTGACGCCGAACCGCAACACCGTGTTCTGCCGGCGGCGGATCGCGTCGCTGTGGTGCGCGCGGCTGCCGTCGAGCGCGCAATAGAACAGCGGTGCGGCTTCACCGACGATGCCGACCGCGATCGGCAGCCCGCGCCGCGACGCGAGATTGATTGCGATGTCGCCGAGCCGGCGCGCGACCTCGGCATCGAAGTGCGGCAGCATCGGCGCCGAGGCGGTGTCACTGCAAGGCGCGGGTGCGAAGCGCGGGAAGGGGATGGCCATGGCAGCTCCGTGTCGTCGCAAGTCCGGCTCGTGCGTGCGCGTGCCGCGTCGCGCGCCGGCCGTCGATCGTTCAGCGCATCAGCGTGTCAGCGCTTGGGCGCCGCGTCGAGCATCCACTCGTGCGCGGGATCGTTCCTGAACGCCCATGCGCGGCTCGGCCCGGCCATCACGTTCAGGTAGTACAGGTTGTAGCCGTGCGGCGCGACCACCGGGTGATAGCCGCGCGGCACCATCACGACGTCGTGGTTCTCGACCGCGCACGCTTCGTCGAGGCTGCGATCGTCGGTGTACACGCGCTGGAACGCGAAACCCTGCGGCGGATCGATCCGGTGGTAATAGGTTTCCTCGAGCGACGTTTCGTCGGGCGCCGCGTCGCGATCGTGCTTGTGCGGCGGATAGCTGCTCGAATGGCTCGCGGGCGTGATCACTTCGACCACCAGCAGCCGGTCGGCCGCCGGGTTGTCGCCCATCAGGATGTCGCACACGTAGCGCGTGTTGGTGCCTTGCCCGCGCACCGCGCGGCGCATCCGTTCGCCGTCGAGGCGCTGCACGCGCTTGTCGCCGCTCGCGTAGGGCGCGGTGCATAGCGCAACCTCCGCGTCGCGCGTCGCGACCAGCGTGACGGTCTTGCCGCCCGGCACGTACAGCGCGTCCGGCGACACCTCCTCGAACACGCTGTCGCGCTTGCCGAGCGCATCGTAGGTTTCGCCGTCGACTTGTGCGCGCAGCGTGCCCGTGAGCACGACGACGCACAGTTCGCGCGTGCCGGTGTCGAGCGTTTCGGTGTCGCCGGCCTTCAGGCGCAGCGCGCGAAAGCCGACGTGTTTCCAGCCGGCCGACTCGGGCGTCACGTTGCAGATTTCGCGGCCGGCGGATGCCTTGACCAGCAGGGGAGAAATCGTCATGGAACGGGGCTCCACAATGGGGGAATAGCGGGGATGACAGCGCTCACGCGCTCAACCGGTCGACGATCGCGCGCAGCGACTCGTAGCCCTTCTTCGCATACTGATAGCTCGGCGCGACGGCCGGATCCTGCTCGGCCTCGACGACGAGCCAGCCTTCGTAGCCGGCATCCTTCAGCGTGCGCAGCGTCGCTTCGTAGTCGAGCGCGCCGTCGCCCGGCACCGTGAAAGTGCCGTTGATCACGCCGTTCAGGAAGCTCCAGCCGCCGTTGCGCGCCTGCGTGACGACCTGCGGCCGTACGTCCTTGCAGTGCACGTGCACGACGCGCGACACGTGCTTCTTCAGCAGTGCGACCGGATCGGCCGCGCCGCCGAAATACGCGTGTCCCGTGTCGAACAGCAGGAACACCTTCGCGGGATCGGTCAGCGCCATCAGGCGGTCGACGTCGTCCGGCGATTCGACGTAGGCGCCCATGTGGTGATGGTAGGCGAGCTTGATCCCGTAGGTCTCGAGCAGATGCGCGCCGAATGCGTCGAGGCGCGCCGCGTAGCGCCGCCAGCTTTCATCGTCGACGAAGCGCGGCCGCTTCGCGACCGGCGTGTCGATGCTGCCCTGGATCGTCCCCGCGCATTCGCCGTACACCACGACCTTCACGTCGTTCACCTGCAGCTTCGTCATGTGCGCGCGGCAGCGCTCGATTTCGGCGGCGACCGCGTCGGCGTCGCTCATGCCCGGCTCGACTTCCGCGAGGAAGCCCGAATACCAGCCCGACACGCACACGAGCCCGAACTCGGCGAGCTTGGCCTTCAGCTCGGGGCCCGTCTTCGGAAACTTGTTGCCGAGCTCGAAGCCCGCATAGCCGATCTCGGCGCCTTCCTTCAGCGCCGTCTCGAGCGGCGTCTCGCCGCCGAGCGACGGCAAGTCGTCGTTCATCCACGACAGGGGATTGATACCGATGCGAACGTTCCAGCTCATGACGTGCTTCCTTGGTTCGGTTGTTGTTTTCGCGGGGCGGCCCATGGAAAGGAAAAACGGTTCAGCGCCGCTGCCGGGTTTTCTCGTCGAGATACGTCTGGTGCGCGCGTTCGACGCCGGCGCGCGCGGACACCTGCGGCACCGCGACTTCCCACCACGCGCCGCCGTCCGCGGTCGTGCGCTCGTGCGTCGTGTCGATCACGAGCACCTGGCTCGTCGTGGCCGCGCGCGCCCGCTTCATCTCGCTGCGCAGCTCGCCGACGTCGCGCACGTGCACGGCTTCGGCGCCCATCGCGCGCGCATGCATCGCGAAGTCGATCGTCGAGCGCTCGCCGCCTTCCGGCACGCAGTCGTCGAGCATGTTGTTGAAGCTCGCGCCGCCGCAATTCAGTTGCAGCCGCTCGATGCAGCCGTAGCCGCGGTTGTCGAGGATCACGACGATGATCTTGCGGCCGAGCATCACGGAGGTCGCGAGTTCCGCGTTGAGCATCATGTACGAGCCGTCGCCGACGATCACGATCACTTCGCGCTCGGGCCGCGCGAGCTTCGCGCCGAGGCCGCCCGCGATCTCGTAGCCCATGCACGAGTACGCATAGTCCATGTGGTAGTTGCCCGGCACGCCGCTGCGCCACAGCTTGTGCAGCTCGGCCGGCAGCGTGCCGGCCGCGCACACGACGAGATCGTCGCGCGCGCTGTCGCGCCCGGCGTCGGCCGCGGAGTCGCGCACCGCGCCGATCACTTCCGCGTCGTACGGCAGCGTGTCGTTCGGCACGCGCGTGGTCAGCTCGGTCACGCGCGCGTTCCACGCGGCGGCCTGGTCGCGGTTCGCGGCGGTCCATCCCGCATCCGCGCGCCAGCCCGCGAGCGCGGCGGACAACTGGCCGAGGCCGGTGCGCGCATCGGCGATCAGTTGCCGGCCGCGCTTCTTGCCCGCGTCGAACGGCTGCACGTTCAGGCTCAGCAGCGTGGCATGGCCGAACAGCGCGTGCGAGCCGGTCGTGAAGTCCTGCAGGCGCGTGCCGACCGCGAACACCACGTCGGCCTGCGCGGCCGCGCGGTTCGCGGCGGGCGAGCCCGTCACGCCGATCGAACCGAGGTTCAGCGGATGGTCCCACGCGAGGCTGCCCTTGCCGGCCTGCGATTCGGCGACCGGCACGCCATGCGTGTCGGCGAACGTGCGCAGCGCGTCCCACGCCTGGCTGTACAGCACGCCGCCGCCGGCGACGATCAGCGGCTTCTTCGCGGCCTTCAGCACGTCGAGCGCATCCGCGAGTTCGAGCGCGTCGGCCGGCGGCCGGCGCATCCGGATCACCGGCGGCGCGAAGAAGTCCTCGGGCCAGTCGTACGCGAAGGTCTGCACGTCCTGCGGCAGCGCGAGACACACGGGGCCGCACTGCGCGGGATCGGTCATCACCTGGATCGCGCGCGGCAGCGCGACGAGCAGCTGCTCGGGCGACGTGATCCGGTCGAAGTAGCGCGTCACCGGCCGGAAGCAGTCGTTCGCGCTGACGTCGCCCTGTTCGAAATCCTCGACCTGCTGCAGCACCGGGTCGGGCAGCCGCGACACGAACACGTCGCCGGGCAGCAGCAACAGCGGCAGCCGCCCGACGTGCGCGAGCGCGGCGGAGGTCAGCATGTTGGTCGCGCCGGGGCCGATGCTCGACGTCGCGGCCATCATCCGCTGGCGGAAATTCGCCTTCGCGAACGCGACGGCCGCATTCGCCATGCCTTGCTCGTTGTGCGCACGGAACGTCGGCAGCCGCTCCCGTTCGGCGTGGAGCGCCTCGCCGAGCCCGGCGACGTTGCCGTGGCCGAAGATCGCGAACACGCCGCCGCAGTACGGCAGGATCTCGGTGCGGCCGTCCGGCTGGACGACTTCGGCGCGCAGGGCGGCCAGGTAGCGCACGAGCGCCTGGCTGACGGTCAGTCTCACGGTGGTGGTCATCGTCTGTCGATAGGAAAGAGTCGGGTGGTCGTCACAGGCGCCGGCATCAGGCCGCGGCGGCGCGCGCGGCGGCACGGCGGCCGAGCCACGCGTCGACCAGCTGCGTGAAATTGCCGGCCACTTCGTCGATCAGCGCCTGGTCGTCGCTCTGGCCGGCGAGCCAGCGCAGCGACGCATCGGCCCACAGCGTGCGGCCGACCATGAAGCCCTTGACGATCGGGTTGGTCGCCGAGCGGAAGCTGTCGACCAGATACTGCAGCGGCTGGTTCAGCCCGAGGATCACCGCGCCGCGGCAGTGATGGTCGCGCTCGGCCACGAGCGTCTCGAGCCGCGCCCAGCCGTCGGCGCTCAGCGGCGGGAGCTTCCACCACTCGGGCATCACGCCGAGGTTGTAGAAGCGCGCGACCGTGCGCAGCACCGCGTCGTCCTCGGTGCCGGCCGGCGTGACCGCGCGCGGCGGAATCATTTCAAGCAGCAGCTCGTTGCCGCTGGCGCGCGTGGCTTCCCACAATTCCAGCACGCGCTGCTCCTGCTCGACGCGCAGGTCGACGTCGTCGTCGGGGTGGTAGTGGACGAGGCACTTCACGACCTGTTCGGTCGGCCAGTGCGTGAGCGACGAGCCGACCGAGCGCGTGTCGTCGAAACGCAGCGGCCGCGAGCCGGGCAGCTCGACCGGGCGGCCGACCCACCAGCCGCGGCCGGTCGCCTGCGCGAGCGCGTCGCGGCCGTATGCGCCGCCGTCGATCAGCACGCCGACGTGGCCTTCGAGATGACGATCGCGCTCGACCTGTTCGACCGCGCGCACGAGCAGGCGCTTGAGCGTCTTGATCTGAGCTTCGTCCGCGCCGGCCTGCACCGCGAGTTCGTAGAACTGGCTGCGATGGTCGAACGCCATCACGCACAGCTCGTCCCATTCGCGGCGCGGCACCGTCACGCGATGCAGATGCGCGAGCGTGCGATCGGCGTCGACCTGCGGGTGGCGGCCGCCGCCGAACCAGTGAGCGAGCTCGGCCGGCGTCGGCATCGCGGCCGAGCACGCGTGGCGCGACACGACGATCGCGCCGCACGCATTCGCGATGCGCGTCGCTTCGGCCCAGTCGCGCCCGCGCAGCAGGCCCGACAGCAGGCCCGACAGGAACGCGTCGCCCGCGCCGAGCACGTTCAGGACTTCGACGCGTTCGCCGTGGAAGGTCGGTGCATCGTCGATGCGGGCGGGGACGTCGCCCTCGATCACGCAGCAGCCGAGCGCGCCGCGCTTGACCACCAGCACCGCGCCGCTCGCGCGGCGCACGGCCTGAAGCGACGCGATCAGGTCGTGCGGCACGCCGCCCGCGATCAGGAATTCCTCCTCGGTGCCGACCAGCAGGTCGAATTCGCCGAGCACCTGCTGCAGCTGCCGCGTGACCTGCGCATCCGGCACGTAGCGGTTCTCGCCCGCGCCGCGCGCGGTCAGCCCCCACAGCACCGGCCGGTAGTCGATGTCGAGGACGCGCACGACGCCGTGGCGGCGCGCGTAGCCGAGCGCGGTCAGCGACGCTTCGCGGGTGGCCGGCGTCGACAGATGGGTGCCGGTGATCGCGAGCGCGCGGCAGCCGGCGATGAAGTCCTCGCGGATCTCGTCGGCGCGCACGGCCATGTCCGCGCAGTTCTCGCGCACGAACAGCAGCGGGAACGTGTCGCGGTCCTTCAGCCCGAGCAGCACGAGCGCGGTCTGGCGTTCCGGATCGGTCTGCAGCTGGCTCGTATCGCACCCTTCGCGCTCGAGCGTCTCGCGCACGAAGCGGCCCATCTGTTCGTCGCCGACGCGCGAGATCATCGCGGTCTTCAGCCCGAGCCGGGCGACGCCGAACGCGACGTTGCCCGACGAGCCGCCGAGATACATCTGGAAGCTGCGCGCGTCCTCCAGGCGGCTGCCGTACTGCTGCGCGTAAAGATCCACGGCGACGCGGCCGAGGCAAGCGAGATCGATGGGGCGGTCAGTCGGAAAGTTCAACGGGCTCATATCAGGTATCACGCTCGCGGCCGGCGTTCGACCTGGCCGGCGGATTGAGGGGACCGATCCCGCGACGGTTCTGACGGTTCCGCGTCACGTATGCCGCACGGCACGAGAACGCCTGCCGCAAGGAATCGGGCTACGGAACGGAGTCTAGACTTTTTGGAAATCCAGTTCCCTAGGTGAAATCACGTAGAAATAAATTTCCAAATTTTCGAGGAAGTGATCTACAGTTTCATCCGGATGCTTCGGTCCGTATCGGACTCGACGCCGACGGCGCGCAACGCGCCGCTTTCCGCCCCCGGAGATGAGGAGACAGAGTGATCATGAAGACCAAGCTGATGGCCGCCGCGGCCGCCGCGATCCTGACCATGCCGCTCGCGCACGCCGAGAAGATCGGCGTGACGATGGCATCGTTCGACGACACGTTCCTGACGATCCTGCGCAACAGCATCGGCGACGCGGCGAAGAAGGACGGCGCGACCGTGCAGATCGAGGATGGCGGCAACGACGTCGGCAAGCAGTTGAGCCAGGTCCAGAACATGATCGCGCAGAAGGTCGACGCGATCATCGTGAATGCGGTCGACACCGACGCGACGCCGAAGATCACGAAGATGGTGAGCGCCGCGAAGATTCCGCTCGTCTACGTGAACCGCAAGCCGGTCGACTTCGACAAGCTGCCGGCCGGCGTCGCGGTGGTCGCGTCCGACGAGAAGCAGTCGGGCACGCTGCAGGCGCGCCAGGTGTGCAAGCTGCTCGGCGGCAAGGGCGACATCCTCGTGCTGATGGGCGAGCTGTCCAACGAGTCGGCACGCGCGCGCACCAAGGACATCGAGGAGGTGATCGCGACCAAGGACTGTTCCGGCATGAAGATCGTCGACAAGCGCGAAGGCAAGTGGAGCCGCACGCAGGGCCAGGACATCACGATGAACTGGCTGAGCTCCGGCACGAAGTTCGACGCGATCGTGTCGAACAACGACGAAATGGCGATCGGCGCGATCAACGCGCTGAAGGCCGCGCGCAAGCTGACGCCGAAGACGGTCGTCGCGGGCATCGACGCGACGCCGGACGGGCTCGCGGCGATGAAGAGCGGCGAGCTGAAGGTGTCCGTGTACCAGAACGCGGCCGGGCAGGGCGCGCAGGCCGTCGCGACCGCGCTGAAGCTGGCGAAGAAGCAGCCGGTCGACCGCTACGTGAACGTGCCGTTCGAGCTCGTCACGCCGGAGAACATGAACCAGTACGCGAAGCACTGACCGGTTTTTCCGCTGAACTGCGCGGGCCCGGCGCGTCCGGGTTCGCGTGCGACTTTCGAGGAACGTCCATGTTTACAGCCAGGATGGCGCGCCCGATGGCCAACGAAAGCGCGCCGGCCGCGTCGTTCGCCGCGCCGGGTTCGTCCGGTGCGCCCGTCGCCGATTGCCTGCTCGAGGTGCGCGGCGTCGGCAAGTCGTTTCCCGGCGTCGTCGCGCTCGACGGCGTGCAGTTCCGCGTGCGCCGCGGCACCGTGCATGCGCTGATGGGCGAGAACGGCGCCGGCAAGTCGACGCTGATGAAGATCATCGCCGGCGTCTACACGCCCGACCAGGGCGAGATCCTGATCAACGGCGAGCCCGTCGTGCTGAGCGGCCCGCTCGACGCGCTCGATCGCGGAATCGCGATGATTCACCAGGAACTCAACCTGATGCCGTACATGACGGTCGCGGAGAACATCTGGATCCGCCGCGAACCGAAGAACCGCTTCGGCCTGATCGATCACGCCGCGCTGCGCCGCCGCACCGCCGCGCTGTTCGAGCGGCTGTCGATCGACATCGACCCGGAAGCCGACGTGCGCACGCTGACGGTTGCGAGCCGCCAGATGGTCGAGATCGCGAAGGCCGTGTCGTTCGACTCCGACGTGCTGATCATGGACGAGCCGACGTCCGCGCTGACCGACAAGGAGGTCTCGCACCTGTTCCGGATCATTCGCCAGCTGCGCGAGCAGGGCAAGGGCATCGTCTACATCACGCACAAGATGAACGAGCTGTTCGAGATCGCCGACGAGTTCTCGGTGTTCCGCGACGGCAAGTACATCGGCACGCACGCGTCGACCGACGTCACGCGCGACGACATCATCCGGATGATGGTCGGCCGCGAGATCACGCAGATGTTCCCGAAGGAGGACGTGCCGATCGGCGAGGTCGTGCTGGCCGTGAAGAACCTCGGCGTCGAGGGCGTGTTCCGCGACGTCAGCTTCGAACTGCGCGCGGGCGAGATCCTCGGCGTCGCGGGCCTGGTCGGCTCGGGGCGCTCGAACGTCGCGGAGGCGCTGTTCGGCGTCGTGCCGGCCACCGCCGGCGAGATCCGGATCGACGGCAAGCCGGTGCGCATCGCGACGCCCGCGCAGGCGATGAAGCACGGGATGGCGTTTCTCACCGAGGACCGCAAGGACACCGGCTGCTTCCTGAATCTCGACCTGCTCGCGAACATGGAAGCGGCCGTGCTCAGCAACCGCTACGTGAAGTTCAATTTCGTGCGGCAGGCGCAGTTGAAACGCGACTGCGAGGCAATGAGCCGGATGCTGCGCGTGAAGACGCCCGGGCTGCACGAGGAAATCCAGAACCTGTCGGGCGGCAACCAGCAGAAGGTGCTGATCGGCCGCTGGCTGCTCACGCAGCCGCGCATCCTGATCCTCGACGAACCGACGCGCGGGATCGACGTCGGCGCGAAGGCCGAGATCCATCGCCTCGTCAGCGCGCTCGCCGGCAAGGGCGTCGCGGTATTGATGATCTCGTCGGAGATGCCGGAGGTGCTCGGCATGAGCGACCGCGTGATGGTGATGCACGAAGGCCGGATGACCGGCATCGTCGAACGCAAGGACGCCGACCAGGTTCGCATCATGGACCTGGCCTCGCGCTGAGCCGAAACAAGATTGGAGACAAAGCAATGGGCAACCTGAACCCGGTCGCGGACGCGCAGTCCCTGACGATCAAGACGCGGCACGCGAAGTGGCCGCCCGAACTGAGCATCTTCCTGGTGCTGGTGGGCATCAGCCTGTTCTTCGAGGTGATCGGCTGGCTCGTCGTCGGCCAGAGCTTCCTGTTCAACGCGGAGCGGCTCGAGATCATCGTGCTGCAGATGGCCGTGATCGGCATCATCGCGGTCGGCGTGAACCTCGTGATCATCACCAGCGGGATCGACCTGTCGTCGGGCTCGGTCGTCGCCGCGGCGGCCGTGGTATCGGCCAGCCTCGCGCAGGTGTCCGATTTTCCGCGCGCGGTGTTCCCGCACCTGACCGACCTGCCGGTCATCTGGCCGGTGCTGGCCGGCGTGTGCGTCGGGCTGCTGGTCGGCCTGCTGAACGGCTCGCTGATCGCGCTGACGGGCATCCCGCCGTTCATCGCGACGCTCGGCACGATGGTCGCCGCGCGCGGCTTCGCGAAGTGGTTCACCAACGGGATGCCGGTGTCGATGCTGACCGACCCGTTCGCGGCGATCGGCGCGGGCGCGAACCCGGTGATCATCTTTCTCGTGGTGGCCGCGATCTTCCACGTCGTGCTGCGTTACACGCGCTTCGGTAAGTACACGTATGCGATCGGCGCGAACCGGCACGCGGCCGTCGTGTCCGGCATCAACGTGACGCGCCACCTGGTGTTCGTCTATGCGATCGCGGGCCTGTTGAGCGGGATCGCCGGCACCGTGACCGCCGCGCGTGCGATCTCCGGCCAGTCGGGCATGGGCGTGATGTACGAGCTCGACGCGATCGCGGCCGTCGTGATCGGCGGTACGTCGCTGTCGGGCGGCCTCGGGCGCGTGACGGGCACCGTGATCGGCGTGCTGATTCTCGGCGTGATGACGTCGGGCTTCACGTTCATCCGGATCGACGCGTACTACCAGGAGATGGTCAAGGGCGCGATCATCGTCGCGGCCGTGATCGCCGATCAGTACCGCAACAAGAAGTCGCGCCGCTGAGCGGCCGAGACCGATACCCACGTCGCCAGGAAAGAAGATGAAGATCGCTCTGGATCCCTACATGATTCGCCACCTGCCGCTCGACCGGTTGCCGCATGCGGTCGCCGAGCTCGGCTACGACCAGATCGAGCTGTCGCCGCGCAGCGATTTTCTCGACTGGTGGGTGATGCCGCGCGCGACGCGCGCGCGCATGACCGCGTTCCGGCACGCGTTGCGCGCAAGCGGCGTGGGGCTCGCGTCGCTGCAGCCGATGTACCGCTGGGCCAGCCCGTTCGAGGACGAGCGGCAATGGGCGGTGCGCTGCTGGAAGAAGGCGATCGAGGTCGCCATCGAGATGGAATGCGCGCTGATGGTGTCCGAGTTCGGGCGCGGCGCGTCGCCGGAGCGCTCGGTCGGCGAGCGGCCGGGCGCGAACCCGAAAGAGCTGTGCGAAGCCGCATGGTTCCGTTCGATGGACGAGCTGCTGCCGATCCTCGAGCGCGAACGCATCGTGCTGTCGGTCGAGCCGCATCCGGAGGACTGGATCGAGCAGCTGCAGCCGGCAATCGACATCGTCACGAACCTCGGCTCGCCGTCGCTGAAGCTGTCGTACATCGCGCCGCACACGTTCTACTACGGCGACGACATGGCCGCGATGATCGCGCAGGCCGCGCCGATCCTCGCGCACGTGCGCGTGGCCGACACCTTCGACCACCGCAAGAGCAGCCAGCTGCGCTACATCGTGAACCCGCCCGGCTCGAACCAGATCCGCGTGCACCAGCATCTCGACATCGGGCAGGGCGAGATCGACTGGGACACGTTTTTCCGCGCGCTCGGCGACGCCGGCTTCGACGGCGTGATGTCGTCGTGCGTGTTCGCGTGGGAGGACCGCGCGGAAGCGTCGTCACGCTACATGCGCGACACGATCCAGCGCTACGTCGAGCGCCATTTCGATCGCGCGGCGGCGCGCTGACTCACGACTGACCGGCGCGGCACCGGCCGCGCCATTGCTGAACGACAGACTGGAGATATCCGGATGACCTTGCAAATCGGCGTGATCGGCTGCGGCGCGATCGGCCAGGACCATATCCGCAGGCTGACGCGCACGCTGTCCGGCGCGCGCGTGGTGGCCGTCAACGACATCGATCCGCAGCAGGCGCGCGATGCGGTGACGAAGTATGGGCTCGATGCGGAAATCTACGGCGACGGCCACGAGGTGGTCGCGGCCGCCGACGTGCAGGCCGTGCTCGTCACGTCGTGGGGGCCGACGCACGAAGCGTTCGTGCTCGACGCGATCGCGCACGGCAAGCCGGTGTTCTGCGAGAAGCCGCTCGCGGTGACCGCGCAAGGCTGCATGCGGATCGTCGAGGCCGAGGTCGCGCACGGCCGCCGGCTCGTGCAGGTCGGCTTCATGCGGCCGTACGACGAAGGTTATCGCGCGCTGAAGCACGTGATCGACCGCGGCGAAATCGGCGCGCCGCTGATGCTGCATTGCGCGCACCGCAACCAGTCGGTCGGCGAGCGCTACACGACCGACATGGCGATCACCGACACGCTGATCCACGAGCTGGACGTGCTGCGCTGGCTGCTCGGCGAGGACTACACGAGCGCGCAGGTCGTCTACCCGAAGAAGACGCGCCACGCGAGCGCGCATCTCGCCGATCCGCAGATCGTGCTGCTCGAAACCGCGAGCGGCGTGCGCATCGACGTCGAGATCTTCGTCAACTGCCAGTACGGCTACGACATCCAGTGCGAGGTCGTGGGCGAGAACGGCATCGCGAAGCTGCCCGATCCGCCGGCGGTCGGCCTCAAGCACGCGGCGCGGCAATCGGTCGAGATCATGACCGACTGGAAGGAGCGCTTCATCGCGTCGTACGACGTCGAGCTGCAGGCATTCATCGACGGCGTGCGGCAAGGTGCGCTGACCGGCCCGTCCGCGTGGGACGGCTACGCGGCGGCGGTCGCGGCCGACGCGTGCGTGCGCGCACAGCAGAGCGGGGCGGTCGAGCCGATCGCGATGGCCGAACGCCCGGCGTTCTATCGCGGCTGAGCCACGGCCGCGCCACCCGCACGCGGCACCGCGCCGCTTTTCTACCGGACTGACCGACATGACGATGAAGATTGGCTGCGCGCCCTGCTGCTGGGGCGTCGACGACGTGAACAACCCGCACCTGCCGTCGTGGCGGCACGTGCTCGCCGAGGCCGCGCAGGCCGGCTACTCGGGCATCGAGCTCGGGCCCTACGGCTATATCCCGCTCGAACTCGACGTGGTGAGCGCGGAGCTCGAACGGCAGCGACTGAGCATCACCGCCGGCACGATCTTCGACGATCTGGTGTCGCCGGAGAACCTGCCGAACCTGCTGCGCCAGACACGCGAGATCTGCGCGCTGATCACGCGACTGCCGAAGCTGCCGACGCAGCACGGCCAGCGCTACGCGGCGCCGTACCTGGTCGTGATGGACTGGGGGCACGAGGAGCGCGACTACGCGGCCGGCCATACGGCGCGCGCGCCGCGCCTGGGCGCCGAGCGCTGGGCGCGGATGGTCGACCACATCCGCCGGATCGCGACGATCGCGCGCGACGAATTCGGCGTGCGCGCGGTGATCCATCCGCATGCGGGCGGCTACATCGAGTTCGCGGACGAGATCGACCGGATCGTCGCCGATATCGCGGCCGACACGGCCGGCCTGTGTCTCGACACCGGCCACCTGTACTACTCGGGGATGGATCCCGAGACCTGGCTGCGCCGCCATGCGGCCCGGCTCGACTACGTGCATTTCAAGGATATCGACGCGGCCGTCTACGACGCGGTGATGGGCGAGCACATCGCGTTCTTCGCGGCCTGCGCGCGCGGCGTGATGTGCCCGATCGGCAACGGCGTGCTCGACTACCGCGCGATCCGTCGCGCGCTCGACGATATCGGCTATGCCGGCTACATCACGATCGAACAGGAGCGCGATCCGCGCAACGCCGGCACGAGCCTGCGCGACGTCGCGGCGAGCCGCGCGTTTCTCGCGTCGGCCGGATTCGCATGAACGATCGACCGCCTGAACCTTTGAACATCTGAACACCTGAACACGGACAGGAACACGACAATCATGATCGACGGACAGATTCTGCTCGGACATTCGATTCCCTGGGGCATGGTCGGCGGCGGCCTCGGCAGCCAGATCGGCTACAGCCACCGGTCGGCCGCGTTGCGCGACGGCAGCTTCCGGCTGGTCGCCGGCGCGTTCGATATCGATGCCGAGCGCGGCCGGCAGTTCGGCGTGAAGCTCGGCGTCGACGCCGCGCGCTGCTATCCCGACTACCGGACGATGTTCGATGCCGAGGCACGCCGCGCCGACGGCATCCGCGCGGTGTCGATCGCGACGCCGAACAACACGCACTTCGAGATCTGCCGCGCGGCGCTCAACGCAGGGCTGCACGTGGTCTGCGAGAAGCCGCTGTGCTTCACGACCGCGGAGGCCGAGGCGCTGCAGCGGCTGTCGATCGAGAAGAACCGCATCGTCGGCGTCGCGTACGGCTATTCGGGCCACCAGATGATCGAGCAGGCGCGCGAGATGATCGCGCGCGGCGATCTCGGCGAGATCCGCATCGTGCAGATGCAGTTCGCGCACGGCTTTCACAGCGAGGGCGTCGAGGCCGCCAGCGCGGCCGCGCGCTGGCGCGTCGATCCGAAGTTCGCGGGCCCGAGCTACGTGCTCGGCGACATCGGCACGCACCCGCTGTACATCTCGGAGGTGATGGCGCCCGAGCTGAAGATCCGCCGGCTGATGTGCTCGCGGCAGAGCTTCGTGAAGAGCCGCGCGCCGCTCGAGGACAACGCGTTCACGATCATGGAATACGACACGGGCGCGATCGGCTACGTCTGGTCGAGCGCGGTGAACGCGGGCTCGATGCACGGGCAGAAGGTGCGCGTGATTGGCTCGAAGGCGAGCGTCGAATGGTGGGACGAGCATCCGAACCAGTTGCGCTACGAAATCCAGGGGCAGCCCGCGCAGGTGCTCGATCGCGGGATGGGCTATCTGCATCCGCACGCATTGCGCGAGGATCGCATCGGCGCCGGGCATCCGGAAGGGCTGTTCGAAGCGTGGTCGAACCTGTATGCGCGTTTCGCGCTCGCGATGGATGCGGCCGATCGCGGCGACACGCAAGCATTGAAGAACATCCGCTTTCCGGACGTTCACGCAGGCGTCGAAGGCGTGCGTTGGGTCGAGAACTGCGTGCGCTCCGCCGATGCGGGCGGCGCGTGGGTCGACTATCGTTGAGTCATGGCGGCCGATGCGTGACGTCGGTAGCCGCCCTGATCTTTACGGCGCGGCGAGCGCATTGGAAAATGGGCTCCGGTACGGTCCCGATACGGTTCCAGTATCGCCGTGGAGCGTGTGCAGGTGATGATCGAGCGCGTGGGAGCGAGCATGCGGCACGGGCCGTGCCACAAACGTGATTAAATTCGCCCTTCATGCATGTATTCAGGGGAGTCCCGGGCCGCGCCCGCAAGCCGCGCGCGCATCGGGGCCGTCAACTTCGCGCTATCCGATGAGTTCATCCGAGAAACCTCCCGCCACCGTCGAGGAGTTCCTGCAGCATCTGACGCAGGAGTACGACGGCCTCAGCAATCGCCTGAAGGTGATCGCGCGTCACGTGGAAACGCATCGCGACCAGCTTGGCCTGGAGGGCATCCAGTCGCTCGCGGAGGCCTGCGGCGTCCAGCCGTCGGCCGTCGTGCGGTTCGCGAAGCATTTCGGCTTCTCCGGCTTCTCCGAGATGCAGCGGCTGTTCCGCGAGGGCCTGGCCCAGCAGATCGCGCCGGGCCGCGCGTACAACCTGCGGTTGCGCGACGTGATCGAAGCGGGCTCGTCGAGCCTGCAGCCCGAGCAGATCGCCGACGAATTCATCAAGGGCAGCATCGCCGGGATGCAGCAACTGCGGCAGACGCTCGATCCGCAGGCGCTCGCGCAGGCCGTCGACCTGCTCGCCGACACGCAGGCGATCTGGATCGCCGGCTCGCGCCGCGCGTTTCCGATCGCCGTGTATCTCGACTATGCGCTGCAGCACACCGACAAGCGCATCGGCCTGTTCAGCGCGCTCGGCAGCATGCATCTCGGCCAGATCCGCTCGGTGCGCGAGGGCGACGTGATGATCGTGATCTCGTTCATGCCGTATGCGGAAGAAACCGTTCAGGTCGCGCAGCAGGCCGTGCAGCGCGGCGCGCGCCTGATCGCGATCACCGACAGCCGGATGAGCCCGCTCGCGCGGGAGGCCGAGGTGACGCTGATGGTGCAGGACAGCGCAACGTTCGGGTTCCGCGCGCTGACCGCGACGATGGGCCTTGCGCAGAGCCTGTTCGTCGCGCTCGCGTACCGCCTGGAACTGTCGTACCTGCCGACCGCCGACGGCGCGCACGGCACGAAGGCCGGCTGACCATGTGCTCGCGCGGCGCCCCCCGGATTGCCCGGCGGGCGCCGCGCGGGCCGCTTACTTCGCGGTCGGCATCGCGAACTCGGCGCCCTTGCCGATGCTCGACGACCAGCGCTGCATCACCGACTTCTGGCGCGTGTAGAAACGCACGCCTTCCTCGCCGTATGCATGCATGTCGCCGAACAGGCTCTTCTTCCAGCCGCCGAAGCCGTGCCATGCCATCGGCACCGGAATCGGCACGTTGATGCCGACCATGCCGACCTGGATGCGCCGCGCGAATTCGCGTGCGATGCCGCCGTCGCTCGTGTAGCACGCGACGCCGTTGCCGAACTCGTGCGCGTTGATCAGGTCGACCGCTTCGCCGAAGTCCTTCACGCGCACGCAGCCGAGCACCGGCCCGAAGATCTCTTCCTTATAAATGCGCATGTCGGGCGTCACGTGATCGAACAGCGTGCCGCCGGTGAAGAAGCCTTCCTCGCGGCCCGGCACGCGCAGCCCGCGCCCGTCGACCACCAGTTGCGCGCCTTCGCTGACGCCTTGCTCGATATAGCCTTCGATGCGCTTGAGCGCTTCGCCGGTGACGATCGGGCCCATCTCGACTTCCGGCGACATCCCGTCGCCGATCACCAGCTTGCGCGCGCGCTCGGCGACCGCCGGCACGATCCGGTCGGCCACGTCGCCGACCAGCACCGCGATGCTGATCGCCATGCAGCGTTCGCCGGCCGAGCCGTACGCGGCGCCGATCAGCGCATCGACCGCTTGCTCGATGTTCGCGTCGGGCATCACGACGAGGTGGTTCTTCGCACCGCCGAGCGCCTGCACGCGCTTGCCCGACTGCACCGCGCGCTGCTGCACGTAAGCCGCGATCGGCGTCGAGCCGACGAAGCTGACGGCCTGCACGTCCGGATGGTCGAGCAGCGCGTCGACCGCGCCCTTGTCGCCCTGCACGACATTGAACACGCCGGCGGGGAGGCCGGCCTGCGTGAGCAGGTCGGCGATGAACAACGCCGCCGACGGGTCGCGCTCGCTCGGCTTCAGCACGAACGTGTTGCCCGTCGCGAGCGCGACCGGGAACATCCAGCACGGCACCATGCACGGGAAGTTGAACGGCGTGATGCCCGCGACGACGCCGAGCGGCTGGCGCATCGTCCAGTTGTCGATGCCGGTGCTGACCTGGTCGGTGAAGTCGCCCTTCAGCAACTGCGGCACGCCGCACGCGAATTCGATGATGTCGATGCCGCGCGCGACTTCGCCCTGTGCGTCGGAGAACACCTTGCCGTGCTCGGCCGTGATGATCGCCGCGAGGGTGTCGCGGTGCTCGTTCATCAGTTGCAGGAAGCGGTGCAGCACGCGTGCGCGGCGGATCGGCGGCGTCTCGGCCCAGGCCGGGAACGCGGCATGGGCCGACGCGACGGCGCGCTGCACTTCGTCGCCGTCGGCGAGCGCGACGCGGCGCACCGCGCGGCCCAGCGCCGGGTTGAGGACGTCCTGGAAGCGGCCGCTGCGGCCGGCAACGGGCGCGCCGTCGAGGTAGTGGCCGACGTCGGCGTCGGACGTGTACGCGGGAACCGGGTTCATCGTGTCTCCTGGGGATGGGGGCGAATGGAGCCTAGTCTAGGCAAAGCGGCGGGGCGGGAGAAGGCCGCGCAGCTTGATTCACTGTTCAGAATTCTGAATAATCGATGGATGAATCAGCAAAATGTCCAGGCGCTCTGGCCGCATATCCATTCGCTGACGGTGCTCGCCGCGGCTGGCAGTTTCACGGCCGCCGCGCAGCGGCTCGGCATCAGCAAGGCCGCGATGAGCCAGCGCATCGCCGATCTCGAGAAGGCGGCCGGCGTGCCGCTCGTGCGGCGCACCACCCGCAGCGTGCGGCTCACCGACGCGGGGCAGACGCTGGTCGACAGCACGCGCGACGCGTTCGAGTCGATCGGCCAGCATTTCGCGCGCGTGAAGGATCTGGCCGGCGAACCGCGCGGGCTGCTGCGCGTGACGGCGCCCGTCGCGCTCGGGCGCCAGCAGGTGGTGCCGCACCTGCCCGATTTCCTGCGGCAGCATCCGGGCGTGCACATCGAGCTCGACCTGTCCGACCGGCTGCATTCGCTGACGCAGGAGGGCTTCGATCTCGCGATCCGCCATACGACGACCGCGCCGCAGACCCACGTCGCGTGGAAGCTGTGTGACACGCGTTCGCTGCTGGTCGCGAGCCGCGACTACCTCGATGCGCGCGGCGCGCCGCGCCACCCGAGCGAGCTCGTCGATCACAGCTGCCTGTGCTACCTGCGCGACAACGAACCGGCCGCCTGGAGCTTCGAGCCCGACGGCCGGCGCCGCCAGCGCGTGAGCGTGCCGGTGCGCGGCAGCTTCGCGGCCAACAACAGCGAGGCGATGCGCGAGGCCGCGCTCGGCGGGCTCGGCATTGCGCTGCTGCCGGATTTCAGCGCGCAGCGCGATCTCGACGCAGGCCGGCTCGTCGCGCTGCTCGACGGCTGGCGGCCGTCGGGCGCGTTCGGCGACCATATCTTCGCGATCCGGCCGTACAGCCCGGTCGTGCCGAGCGCGGTGCGCGCGCTCGTGCGGCACCTGCGCGAGCGGCTCGCCGGCGGTTTTTCGGGCGCCTGAGCGGCGCGCGCGGCCGGGCCTGCGTGCCCCATGGCCGTGCCTGGGCGGCGCGGGCAGGCCCGGCCGCGCTGCGGTAAAATCGCCGCTTCCTCCCGCGCCCGTGTGGCGCGTTATTCGAAGGTCGACAGCCGATGCAGATTCACAAGGAAGTGGACGCCCGCGGGCTTAATTGCCCGTTGCCGATCCTGCGCGCCAAGAAAGCGCTCGCCGATATGGAGAGCGGGCAGATCCTCAAGGTGCTCGCGACCGATCCGGGCTCGCAGCGCGATTTCGCCGCGTTCGCGAAGCAGACGGGCAACGAGATCGTCGAAGTGACGACCCAGGACAAGACCTTCGTATTCCTGATGCGCCGCCGCTGACGGCCGCATCACGCGCCTCTCGCGGCACCCGGCCGGGCAGCGCCCGTGGCGGGCCGGCCGCGCCTTCGCTGCCTCTGACAATTCTTAAACCTCGTCGCACGACCGGCTGCGTATACTGACCCGGCCGGTCGTCCGTCTCGGATGGATGCGCCGGCCACGGTACGTCATACGAGGCGGGCACGGGGGCCATGCCTGACGCTACCGTCGTACAAACGGGGAGAGGACATGTCCTTCAGACAAGGGACCATTCGAAGTCCGTCCGCGGCGGAACGCATCGCGCCCGCACGCGCGGCGGGGTCGAGCCGGATCGAGCTCGACCCGCAACAGGATCGCCACGCGCGTGCCGCGCTGGAGGCCTATGCCGATTCGGCGGCGGCCGAGATGCCGTGGCTGGCCGAATCGCTCGACGAACGGCTGCGCGACGCCGCGCATGGCGACGGCGCGGGCCTCACGTATTGCGGCGCGACGGTCGAACGCGTGTTCGATCTCGCGCACGCGTGGGCGGCGAGCCAGCCCGACTATGCGGCGCCGGCGTGGGAGCGCGTGCGCGGCCAGCTGGAGCGGATGCTGCGGCAGCCGATGCTGCGGCAGCCGACGCTGCGGCAGCCGACGCTGCGGCAGCCGGAGTAGCCGTCGCTCGCGCGGCGGCGGCGTGTGCCGGCCGACGATTTTGCCGAGCCGACGGCCGGCCTTGCGGGCGCCAACCAGGGCGCGTAATCGCGCGATGGGCAGGATTATTCGAATAAAGGACCGTAGTCCGCGCAATTTCTTGGCGAATTTCATACTACTATGATGAAATCGCCGGTTCGTCCGTGCCCCGTTTTTGAGATATTTGGCCGGGGCGCCGTGTCACGCAGGGTGCGCGAGCGGCAAACGGCGGCTCGCCGGCCGGCGTCGGAAGCCGTGCCCGTGTGCGGCGCGGCGGAGTGAGCGCGGGGAGCTGAACTGGACGAATCGATTTCGATTTGCGGGGTGCTATGAGAATTGCTGTACTGGATGACGATCCGGCTCAGACGGATTTCGTCAGTCAAACGCTGACGGCCGCCGGCCACACGTGCTATGCGTTCAAGGAAGGCAAGGCTCTGAAGAAGCGTCTGCAGCGCGAGACGTTCGATCTGCTCGTGCTCGACTGGAACGTGCCCGACATGTCCGGCGAGGAAGTGCTGAAGTGGGTCCGTGCGAACCAGTCCGAGCACAGCCTGCCGATCATCTTCATGACGAGCCGCGACGACGAGGCGGGGATCACGCAGATCCTCAACGCCGGCGCCGACGATTACGTGGTCAAGCCCGTGTCGGGCCCGATCCTGCGCGCGCGCATCGGCTCGCTGCTGCGCCGCGCGTATCCGGTCAATCCGGAGGCGACCGTTCGCGAGTTCGACCAGTTCCGCTTCGACGTGAACCTGAAGCAGGCCTACGTCGGCGACAAGGCCGTGAGCCTCACGCAGAAGGAGTTCGAGCTCGCGCTGCTGCTGTTCCAGCATCTCGACCGGCCGCTGTCGCGCGCGCACATTCTCGATCTCGTGTGGAAGCAGGCGACCGACATTCCGTCGCGCACGATGGACACGCACATCTCGATGCTGCGCACGAAGCTCGGCCTGCGGCCGGAAAACGGCTATCGCCTCGCGCCGATCTACGGCTACGGCTACCGGCTCGAGCGCGTCGGCCAGGGAGAACCGGAGTGATCGCGCGCATCACGCAGCGCACGCCGGGCCTGCGCACGGCGGCACTGCGCGCGGCGTGCGTGGTCGCGCTGGCATGCGCGGCACAGCAGGCCGCCGCGCGGCCGCCGGCTGCCGCGGGCAAGATGGTCGTCTACCGCACGCAAGCCGGCGACACGCTGTACGACGTCGCCGCGCGCTACCTTCAGGGCCCGGACGACTGGCAGGTGCTGCAGCAGATCAACGGCGTGCCGGCCCCGAAGCACCTGCAGCCCGGCATCGCGCTGAAGCTGCCGGTCGCGCGGCTGCGCAAGGAAAAGCTGACCGCGCGCGTCGTCGCGGTGCAGGGTGCAGCCGAACGCAGGTCCGGCGACGCGTACGCGCCGCTCGCCGACGATGCGACGCTCAACGAGGGTGACCGCGTGCGCACCGGCGCGAACGGTTTCGTGACGATCGAGCTCACCGACGGCACGCACATGAGCCTGCCGCCCGACAGCCAGCTCGACCTGAAGACGCTGCGCCGCACCGTGCTGACCGGCACGCTCGATCGCGAGTTCGAGCTCACGCGCGGCTCGGTCGACAGCGAAGTCACGCATCTGAAGAAGCGCGACGACCGCTTCCAGATCCGCTCGCCGTCGGTCGTGGCCGGCGTGCGCGGCACGCGCTTTCGCGTGAACTACGACGCGGCCGGCAACGCGGCGACGCGCGTCGAAGTGCTCGACGGCACCGTCGGCGTCGCCGGCAAGCGGCAACCGGCCGACCCGACGCTCGTGCATGCGAGCTTCGGCAGCGTCGCGACGTCGTCCGGCGCGATCGGCGCGCCCGTCCAGCTGCTGCCCGCACCGGCGCTCACGCATCCGGACAAGGTGCAGGACGAGCCCGACGTCGCGTTCGACATCGCGCCGCTCGCCGCCGCGCACGCATACCACCTGCAGCTCGCGCACGACGCGGGCATGCTCGACCTGTTCCGCGAAACCCGCACCGATACGCCGAGCGCGGTGTTTCGCGACGTGCCGAACGGCACGTATTTCGTGCGGGTCGCCGCGATCGACACCAACGGCCTCGAAGGCATGCCGCGCACCTATGCGTTCGAGCGCCGCCAGATGGGGCTCGACGCGAGCGCGTCGCCCGGCGCCGGCGGCTACGAGTTCCGCTGGTCGCCGAACGGCTCGGGCAAGGATGCGCGCTACCGGTTCGTGCTGTCGCGCTCGAAGGACCTGAGCGCGCCGGTCGTCGACCAGGTCGGCCTGCACGCGCGCAAGATCACCGTCGCGCACCTGCCGCCCGGCGACTACTACTGGGCCGTGACGGTCGAGGAGTTCGAAGGCGGCAAGTTCTACCAGAAGACGAGTCCGGTCAGCGCGTTCACGTTGTCGCGCTGATCCGCGGCAGATGAAAACCGACTCCGTTTCCCCGCGGCGGCGCCTCGGCCGCCGCTTCCTGATCGAGTGGATCGCGATCGGCTGCCTCGGGATCGCGGTGATCCTCGCGTGCGCGCTCGGCCGGCTGTCGTCGAGCGTCGACGGGCTGATCTACGACCGGCTGCTGATGCTGCGCAGCCTGCCGCTGTCGCCCGACGTCGTCGTCGTCGACATCGACAACCAGAGCGTATCCGCGCTCGGCCGCTGGCCGTGGCCGCGCAGCGTGCATGCGCGGTTGCTCGACACGCTGGCGCGTGCGCAGCCGGCCGCCGTCGTCTACGACGTGCTGTTTACCGAGCAGTCGCCCGAGGATCGTCCGTTCGCGGACGCGATGGCCCGTGTGCCGACGTTCCTCGCCGTGCTGCTGAGCCCGGAGCAGGCGGACGGCACGCGCACCGTCGATCCGCCGGTGGCGGAGCTGGCGGCCCGCGCGACGGGGCTCGGCCACATCAATCTCGAAGTCGATCCCGACGGCATCGTGCGCAGCGTCGCGCTGTTCGAAAGCGACGGCCGCGTGCGCTGGCCGCAACTGATGGTGCCCGTCTACCGCGCGCTCGAGGCCGGCCGGCTGCATCCGGTCGGCGGCGTGCCCGGCGCGCATGCGCACGACCTGTCGCGCGACGTGACAGGCGAGGGCCGCTACCTGATTCCGTTCAGCCGCAACACGCCCGCGTATCCGACGCTGTCGTTCGACGACGTGCTCGAAGGGCGCGTGAAACCCGATGCGCTGCGCGGCAAGATCGTCGTTGTCGGGGTGACCGCGTCGGGCCTCTACGACCGCTTCGCGACACCGGTGTCGGGCGAGTTCGGCCCGCTCGCCGGCGTATACATCCACGCGAACGTGCTCGACATGCTGACGACCGGCAGCGCGATCCTGCCCGTGTCGCGCGCGGGGCTGTTCGCCGCGTCGCTGCTGCCGCTCGCGGTGCTGCTGGCCGGTTTCCTGATGTTGTCGCCGTGGCGCGGCCTGCTGCTCACGCTGAGCCTGGCCGCGGCGGCCGTCGTCGCGAGCGTCGCGCTGTTGTTCGAGGCGCGCGTGTGGTTGTCGCCCGCGCCCGCGATCTTCGGGCTGATCGCCGTGTACCCGATCTGGAACTGGCGGCGCCTCGAAATGACGATGTCATACCTGCGCCGCGAGCTGCAGCGGCTCGCCGACGAGCCGCACCTGCTGCCCGAGGCGCCGCGCACGCGCAGCGTCGGCGGCGACGTGCTCGAACGGCAGATGGCGCTGATGGCGCAGGCCGCGCAGCGCGTGCAGGACATGAAGCGCTTCGTGTGGGACAGCCTCGACAGCATGCCGGAGCCGATCTTCGTCACCGACCTGGCCGGCACCGTGCTGATCGCGAACCACGCGGCGAAGCGCTACGGGTCGCGGCTCGCGCTGCCGTTGCCGGAAGGGCGGCCGCTGCGCGCCGCGCTCGGCGAGCTGACCTTCATGAAGACGGTTGACGGCAACGTCGAACACGACGTCGCGATCCGCGAACACTGGCCGGCCGCGCTCGACCCGACGCTCGAGGCCGAGCACGACGCGATGGCGCGCGGCATCGAGGTGCGCGACCGCGACGGGCTCGACCATCTGCTACGCTACGCGGCATGTACGAACGCGCAGGGCCACGTGACGGGCTGGATCGCCGGCCTCGTCGACGTGACCGAGCTGCATGCGGCCGAGCGGCAGCGCGAGGAGGCGCTGCACCTGCTGTCGCACGACATGCGCTCGCCGCAGTCGTCGATCCTCGCGCTCGTCGAGATCGAGCGCGAACGCGTCGAGACCGACGCGACGCGCCGGCTGCTCGCGCGGATCGAGCGGTATGCGCATCGTGCGCTGTCGCTCGCCGACGAGTTCGTGCAACTGGCGCGCGCGGAGTCGCAGGCGTACCAGCTCGAGCCGACGAGCCTCGTCGACGTGCTGATCGATGCGAGCGACGAAGTCTGGCCGCAGGCGCAGGCCAAGCGCATCCGCATCGATACCGATGTCGGCACCGACATGGGCTGGACGCGCGCCGACCGCTCGCTGATCACGCGCGCGTTCGTCAACGTGCTGAACAACGCGGTCAAATACAGTCCGTCCGACACGGTGATCACGTGTACGCTGACGATCGAGCACGCATCGAGGCGGATGTTCTGTACGATTCGCGATCAGGGGTACGGCATCGCGCCGGAAGATCAGCGGCATCTGTTCGAGCGTTTCAAGCGGTTCCATGCCGGCGAGCGGCCCGAAATCTCGGGTTCGGGGCTCGGCATGGCATTCGTGAAGACGGTCGTCACGCGCCACGGCGGCAGCGTGACGGTCGACAGCGAAGTGGGTGTCGGCACCGCGGTGACGGTGTCGCTGCCCGCGATCGACGAGCCGTCCGCCTGACAGGGCCGGGCACGACGGCAGGCATTTGGGGGAAGTCATGAGAAAGGAATGGGCAGCGACCGCATTGGCGGCGTCGCTGTTGACGGGTTGCGCCGGCGTCACGACCGGCGTGAGCGCGCTCGGGCAGCCGAATGCGTTCGCGTCCGGTGCGCACGGCTACGATGTCGTCCGCACGGCCGCTCAGGCCGACGATGCCGACTACCGGCGGATCGAGACGCTCGTGCGCGACGCGCTCGCGCAGCGCGGCTTCGACGCGCAAGCCGGCAAGGATGCGCGCTACCGGCTTTCGATCGCGTATGCGACGCAGCCGGCGTCCGTCGCGGCGACGGCCGACCAGTGCGGCGCCGCGAGCAGCGCGTGCGTGACCGTCGACGGGCCGGCGCCGTTCGCGCTGCCGTTCGCGGGCACGGTGTACCGCCACGTGCTGACGCTGCGTTTCGTCGACGCAACCTCCGGCGCGGATGTCTATCGCGTGTCGGCGTCGCTGCGCGATCGCGATGCGGGCACGCAGCAGGCCGCGCCGACGCTCGTGCGGAGCGCGCTCGCGAAGCTGCCGTTCGAGCAGGGTGACGGCTGGCTCGTGAAGACGAAAAAAGACGACGCGGGCGCAATGCCGGGCGTCGTCTCGGTGAAGCCGGCCGCCGCGCGCTGACGCGCCGGCCGTGAGGTGAGGGCGGGCCCGCCGGAAAGGCGAGGCCGGCCCGGGCCGCGTTCAGGCGGCCGGATGCGCGTTGCCGCGCGTGCGCAGGTACGCGTCGAACTCGGTGCCGACTTCCGGGTGGCGCAGCGCGAATTCGACCGTCGCCTTCAGGTAGCCGAGCTTGCTGCCGCAGTCGTAGCGCGTGCCGTAGTAATTATACGCGAGCACCTGTTCGTTCGCGAGCAGCGACTGGACGGCGTCGGTGAGCTGCAGCTCGCCGCCCGCGCCCGGCTTCAGCGCGCGCAGGTGTTCGAAAATGCGCGGCTTCAGGATGTAGCGGCCGACCACGCCGAGGTTCGACGGTGCGACTTCCGGCGCGGGCTTCTCGACGATCGCCGACATCTTGACGATCGACTCTTCCCACTCCTTGCCGTCGACGATCCCGTACGACTTCGTCTCCGACGGCGGAATCTCTTCCACGCCGATCACCGAGCTGTGATAGTGGTCGAACACGTCGACCATCTGCTTCATCACCGGCGGGTTGCCGTCGAGCAGGTCGTCGGCGAGGATCACCGCGAACGGGTTGTCGGCCACGAGCTTTTCCGCGCACAGCACCGCATGGCCGAGGCCGAGCGCTTCCGGCTGGCGCACGTAGAAGCAGTCGACGTGGCTCGGCTTGATGCTGCGCACGAGCTCGAGCAGCTTTGCCTTGCCGCGCGCCTCGAGTTCGGCCTCGACCTCGTACGACTTGTCGAAGTGGTCCTCGATTGCGCGCTTGCTGCGCCCGGTCACGAAGATCATCTCGGTGATGCCCGCGGCGATCGCTTCCTCGACCGCGTACTGGATCAGCGGCTTGTCGACGACCGGCAGCATTTCCTTCGGGCTCGCCTTCGTTGCAGGGAGGAACCGCGTGCCGAGACCGGCAACCGGGAATACCGCCTTGTTGACTTTCAACATGATCGAACCTTTATTCCTGTAATCGACTTGTCAGACGGTCTATGTTCACGTTCCGATTATAGTGAACGCAAACGACCTTACCGTTTGTTACGCAGGCAACCGATCGAGCTGGGCACGCAGTTTTTCCAGCGTACTACCGAACTCGGCGACGCGCTTTTGTTCCTGCTCGACCACGGCCGGCGGCGCTTTCGCGACGAATGCCTCGTTGCCGAGCTTCGCGTTGCACTTCGCGATCTCGCCCGTCAGGCGCGCGATTTCCTTCGACAGGCGCTCGCGTTCGGCCGCGACGTCGATCTCCACCTTCAGCACCAGCTTGTTCGGGCCCACGATCGCGATCGGCGCGCCGTGCGCTTCCTTGTCGAGCGTCGCTTCGTCCGCGAGGATCTGGACTTCCGACAGGCGGGCGAGGGCCTGCACGTACGGCGCGAACGAGCGCAGGCGCTCGGCGTCGCCGGCCGCGAGCAGCGGCACCTTGGTCGCCGGCGACAGGTTCATCTCGCCGCGCAGGTTGCGGCACGCGTCGACGATCGCCTTCAGGTCGGCCGCCCATTGCTCGGACGCCTCGTCGATCTTCTGCAGGTTCGCGACCGGATACGCCTGCGTCATCAGCGATGCCTCGCCCTCGGCCTTGCCTTGCGGATAACGGCCGGCGAGCGGCGCGACCTTCTGCCAGAGCGCTTCGGTGATGAACGGGATGATCGGGTGCGCGAGGCGCAGCACCGTCTCGAGCACGCGCAGCAGCGTGCGGCGCGTCGCGCGCTGCTGTTCCGGCGTGCCGTTCTGGATCTGCACCTTCGCGAGCTCGAGGTACCAGTCGCAGTACTCGTCCCACACGAACTTGTAGATGCTGGTCGCGATGTTGTCGAAGCGGTAATCGGCGAAGCCCTTCGCGATGTCGGCCTCGGTGCGCTGCAGGAGCGACACGATCCAGCGGTCGGCCGCCGAGAAATCGAGGTAGCCGCCGGGGCCGCAGTCGCCCGCGCCGCACACTTCCGGCTTGTCGTTGCCGCAATCGTGGCCTTCGCAGTTCATCAGCACGAAGCGCGTCGCGTTCCACAGCTTGTTGCAGAAGTTGCGATAGCCTTCGCAGCGCGCGAGGTCGAAGTTCACGTTGCGGCCGAGCGTTGCCATCGACGCCATCGTGAAGCGCAGCGCATCGGTGCCGAACGCGGCGATGCCGTCCGGGAATTCCTTGCGCGTCTTCTTCTCGATGGTGGCGGCCTGCTTCGGGTTCATCAGGCCCGTCGTGCGCTTCGCGACCAGCGTTTCGAGGTCGATGCCGTCGACGATGTCGATCGGGTCGAGCGTGTTGCCCTTGCTCTTCGACATCTTCTGGCCTTCCGCGTCGCGCACGAGGCCGTGCACATAGACGGTGTGGAACGGCACCTTGCCGGTGAAGTGCGTGGTCATCATCACCATCCGGGCGACCCAGAAGAAGATGATGTCGAAGCCCGTGACGAGCACCGACGACGGTAGGAAGTGCTCCAGTTCAGGCGTTTCGTTCGGCCAGCCGAGCGACGAGAACGGCACGAGCGCCGACGAGAACCACGTGTCGAGCACGTCCTCGTCGCGCTTGAGCGCGCCGGCATAGCCCTTCGCGGCGGCCTGCGCGCGCGCTTCTTCCTCGTTGCGCGCGACGAACACCTCGCCGTTCTCGCCGTACCACGCGGGAATCTGGTGACCCCACCACAGCTGGCGCGAGATGCACCAGTCCTGGATGTTCTCGAGCCACTGGTAGTAGGTGGTCGTCCAGTTTTCCGGCACGAACTTGATCTGGCCGTTGCGCACGACTTCGAGCGACGTTTCGGTGATCGACTTGCCCGGGTTGAACGTGCCTTCCGGCGCCGCCTTCGTCATCGCGACGAACCACTGGTCGGTCAGCATCGGCTCGATCACGACGCCCGTGCGGTCGCCGCGCGGCACCATCAGCTTGTGCGGCTTCACGGAGTCGAGGAAGCCCTGCGCGTCGAGGTCGGCGACGATTGCCTTGCGTGCGTCGAAGCGGTCGAGGCCGCGATACTGCTCGGGGCCGTTGTCGTTGATCTTCGCGTCGAGCGTCAGGATCTCGATCGGCGCGAGGTTGTGGCGCAGGCCGACCTGATAGTCGTTGAAGTCGTGCGCGGGCGTGACCTTCACGACGCCCGTGCCGAACTCGCGGTCGACGTAGTCGTCGGCGATCACCGGGATCTCGCGGCCCGTCAGCGGCAGCGTGACCAGCTTGCCGATCAGGTGCGCGTAGCGCTCGTCTTCCGGGTGGACCATCAGCGCGACGTCGCCGAGCATCGTCTCGGGACGCGTCGTCGCGACGGTCAGCGAGCCCGAACCGTCGACGAGCGGGTAGCGGATGTGCCACAGGTGGCCGTTTTCCTCTTCGCTCGCGACCTCGAGATCCGACACCGCGGTGAGCAGCACCGGATCCCAGTTTACGAGGCGCTTGCCGCGGTAGATCAGGCCCTGTTCGAAGAGCGTGACGAACACGTCGCGCACGGCGGCCGACATCTTGTCGTCCATCGTGAAATATTCACGCGACCAGTCGGTCGACGCGCCGAGGCGGCGCACCTGGCCGGTGATCGTCGAGCCGGACTGCTGCTTCCACTCCCACACGCGCTCGACGAACTTCTCGCGGCCGAGGTCATGGCGCGACACGCCTTGCGCATCGAGCTGGCGCTCGACGACGATCTGGGTCGCGATCCCCGCGTGGTCGGTGCCGGGCACCCACAGCGTGTTCTCGCCGAGCATCCGGTGGTAGCGCGCGAGGCCGTCCATGATCGTCTGATTGAACGCGTGGCCCATGTGCAGCGTGCCGGTGACGTTCGGCGGCGGCAGCTGGATCGCGAAATCGGGGCGCGCCGGGTCGAAGGCCGGGGCGGCATAGCCGCGTTTTTCCCACTCCGGCCCCCATTGGGACTCGATGGTGTGGGGTTCGAAACTCTTCGCAAGCGTGCTGTCGCTCATGGTTGGAAATCTGCCGAAAAATGCGTGAATTGGATGCCGAATCCGACAATTATAAATGGATGCACATCGGCCAGCCATTGCGGGGTCCGCGCCGGCCCGTCGCGACGCGCTCGCGGCGCAAGGCCGAACGGATCGGAAACGGCAGCGCGCCGCCGACTTATAATGTCGGGTCCGCATTTCTCTCGCACGCCCGCTGCCGCTCCATGCCCGATCTGCTCGCCAATCTGAACCCTGAACAATACGCCGCCGTCACGTTGCCGAACGAACCGGCGCTGATCCTCGCGGGGGCGGGCAGCGGCAAGACCCGCGTGCTGATCACCCGCATCGCGTGGCTGATCCAGCAGGGCTATGCGTCGCCGCCCACCGTGCTGGCCGTCACCTTCACGAACAAGGCCGCGCGCGAGATGATGGCGCGCCTGTCCGCGATGATGCCGATCGACACGCGCGGGATGTGGATCGGCACGTTCCACGGGCTGTGCAACCGGATGCTGCGCACCCACTGGCGCGACGCCGGCCTGCCGCAGACCTTCCAGATCCTCGACACGGCCGATCAGTTGTCCGCGATCAAGCGGCTGATGAAGGCGGCGAACGTCGACGACGAGAAGTACCCGCCGAAGAATGTCCAGTACTTCATCAACAACGCGAAGGAGCAGGGGCTGCGTCCCGACAAGGTCGACGCGACCGACAACTTCAACCGCAAGTTCGTCGAGCTGTACCAGGCGTACGACCAGCAATGCCAGCGCGAGGGCGTGGTCGACTTCCCCGAGCTGCTGCTGCGCTGCTACGAGCTGCTTGCGTACAACGCGCCGCTGCGCGCGCACTACCAGGCACGCTTCAGGCACATCCTCGTCGACGAGTTCCAGGACACCAACAAGCTGCAGTATGCGTGGCTCAAGATGCTCGCGGGCGGCGAGAACGCGATCTTCGCGGTCGGCGACGACGACCAGTCGATCTACGCGTTCCGCGGCGCGAACGTCGGCAACATGCGCGACTTCGAAGACGAATTCCGCGTGCGCAACCTGATCAAGCTCGAGCAGAACTACCGGTCGCACGGCAACATCCTCGACGCGGCGAACCAGCTGATCTCGAACAACGCGCACCGCCTCGGCAAGAACCTGCGCACCGACGCCGGCCACGGCGAGCCGGTGCGCGTGTACGAGGCGAGCACCGATGCTCAGGAAGCCGGCTGGATCATCGAGGAGATCCGCTCGCTGATCAATACCGGGATGTCGCGCAGCGAAGTCGCGGTCCTGTATCGCAGCAACGCGCAATCGCGCGCGATCGAGCACACGTTGATGACCTCGGGCATTCCGTATCGCGTGTACGGCGGCCTGCGCTTCTTCGAGCGCCAGGAAGTGAAGCATGCGCTCGCATACCTGCGCCTGATCGACAACCCGAACGACGACACTGCGTTCGTGCGCGTCGTGAACTTCCCGACGCGCGGGATCGGCGCGCGCTCGATCGAGCAGCTCGCGGATGCCGCGCGCCTGTACGACTGTTCGATGGCCGCCGCGATTCCGTACGTGACCGGCAAGGCCGGCACGAGCCTCGGCGGGTTCGCGACGCTGATCGCGAAGATGCGCGCCGAGACGCAGCAGATGAGCCTGCCCGAGACGGTCGAATACGTCGTGCGCGCGAGCGGCCTCGCCGATTTCTACCAGGGCGAGCGCGAAGGCCAGGACCGCCTCGAGAACTTGCAGGAACTCGTGAACGCGGCCACCGCGTTCGTCAGCGAGGAAGGCTACGGGCTCGACGCGCCGGCCCGCTCGATCCCGCTGCGCGCGGGTGCGATCGCGGCGCCGGAGCTCGGCGTGGACGCGAACGATCCGTCGGTCGACGTGCTCGATCCGGCGCCGCTCGACGACCCCGCGCAGAACCCCGACACGATGACGCCGCTCGCGGGCTTCCTGTCGCATGCATCGCTCGAAGCCGGCGACAATCAGGCGCAGGCCGGCCAGGACGCCGTGCAGCTGATGACGGTGCACGCGGCGAAGGGCCTCGAATTCTCGGCCGTGTTCATCACCGGCCTCGAGGAAGGGCTGTTCCCGCACGAGAACAGCGTGCTCGAATCGGACGGCCTCGAGGAAGAGCGCCGGCTGATGTACGTCGCGATCACGCGCGCGAAGGAGCGGCTCTACCTGTCGTTCGCGCAGAGCCGGATGCTGCACGGCCAGACGCGCTACAACGTGCGCTCGCGCTTCTTCGACGAACTGCCGGAGCACGTGCTGAAGTGGCTGACGCCGAAGGTCGAGGCGGGCGCGCGCTGGGGCGGCCGCTCGGACAACGCCGGCTGGGGGCGCGACTGGTTCTCGCGGCCGGGCGGCGGCAGTCGCGAGCAGGTCGTCGACGCGGCGGTTTCCGCGCCGCTGCCGGCGTTCGCGAACAAGCAGCGCGCGGCCGACACGGGCTTTCGCGTCGGCCAGCAGGTGTTTCATACCAAGTTCGGCGAAGGCACGGTCACCGCGCTCGAAGGCAACGGCGCCGATGCGAAGGCGCAGGTGAAGTTCAAGCGGCACGGCGAGAAGTGGCTCGCGCTGGCGGTCGCGAAACTGCAGGCGGTGGAATGATGAGCATCGACATGGTTGGAACGGTTTCGACGCGCCCGCTCGGCATTCTGGCTGCGCTGCCCGAGGAGCTCGGCGACCTGATCGCCGCGATGCGCGCCGAGGGCGTGATGAAGACGATCACGCTCGGCCGCCGCGACTACCACCTCGGCACCGTGCACGGCGCGGCCTGCGTCGTCACGCTCGCGCGGGTCGGCAAGGTCGCGGCCGCCGCGACGGTCAGTGCGCTGATCCATGTATTCGGCGTGTCCGGCGTCGTGTTCACCGGGGTCGCCGGCGGTGTGTCGCGCACGGTGCGCGTCGGCGACGTCGTCGTCGCCGATACGCTGCTGCAGCACGACCTCGATGCGTCGCCGCTGTTTCCGCGCTACGAGGTGCCGCTGCTCGGCATCACGCGGTTCGCGACCGACCTGGAACTGACGGCCCGCCTGAAGGCCGCATGCACGCTGTTCGTCGCCGAGGAGGGCGCGCGGTTCGCCGAGCGTTTCGGGCTGGCCGGCGCGTCGCTGCACGGCGGGCTGATCATCAGCGGCGACCGCTTCGTGTCGAGCGAGCGCGAGGTCGTCGCGCTGCGCGACGCGTTGCCCGACGCGCTTGCGGTCGAGATGGAAGGCGCGGCGATCGCGCAGGTGTGCGCCGAACACGACGTGCCGTTCGCCCTCGTGCGCACGATCTCCGATACGGCCGACGACCACGCGACGCAGTCGTTCTCGCACTTCCTGTCGGCGATCGCGAGCAGCTATTCGACCGGCATCCTCAAGCGGTTCCTGACGCTGCATGCGACCGAGCGAGGGGCAGCAGTCATTTAGGGAGGCAGGGAGGCGCGTCGTGCTTAGGCGCTGCAATGACGAACGGGCCATGATGGATTAAGCTCTCGCGGCTGCCGGGGAAGTTGGGGCAGTCGGGGCGATCGCACGTCGCAGGCGGTCGCATCAAAAAAATAACTATCCGGAGAGGGCCAGAATGCCTGTGGAATGTACTTTCTCGTTAAACCGTCAGCGCTCGTCCGTCCTGCATTGTGCGGGTTTTGGGGCAGTCGCCGCATTCAGCGGCAACGGTCGATATGTCAATGATCCGAATTCGACAACAGTTCCCAACGACGGGCCGTTGCCGGCCGGTGTTTACTACATCGTGGATCGCCAGAGCGGTGGACGCATGGGGTGGTTGAACGACTTTCGCTCCGATCTGCTTGCAGGTACTCATCGCGCGGATTGGTTCGCGTTGTATCGCAACGATGGCGTGATCGACGACTGGACGTCGCTCAACGGCATTCGGCGTGGCCACTTCCGGTTGCATCCCGTCGGATACTGGGGCATCAGCGAAGGCTGCATCACACTGCCGAACAAAACCCAGTTCGATGCGCTTCGCAAGTTCCTCAAGTCGCAGGCCGTCGGCACGATTCCAGGCACCGGGATGAAGTACTACGGTCGAGTGGTCGTCCAATGAAAGCGCTTCTGCGTCTGCTTGCCGCGATCGCTTTGACGATCCCGGTCTATCTCGGCCTGGCGAATTCACCTCTGGATGAATGGTTTCAAAGCGGCGCCGGTTGGCGAGCGTTCGAACCGCTGTTCAGCGTGTTCGACATGCTCGGTGTTCACGGCCAGGGTGACATCCTGATCAGTACCATGCTCGGCGTCAGCTTCGTGATCGCGTTGGCGCTGGTCCTGCTGGGCGCTCGAATTCTCGATCGTGGGACGCGAAAGTCCCCGCGCCGATAGCCCTTTGGCGACACACTTCGCAACGTTTATTGAGCCACCAGCCGCGGCACGCATGCCGCGGCCGCCCCGTCACGCCTTCTTGCGACGCGCGCTTTCGAGGTTCGGCAGGAACACCGTCAGCACGCCGATCAGCGGCAGGAACGAGCACACCTTGTAGACGAACGTGACGCTCGTCGCGTCCGCGAGCTGGCCGAGCACGGCGGCACCCACGCCGCCCAGGCCGAACGCGAAGCCGAAGAACAGGCCCGCGACCATCCCGACCTTGCCGGGCATCAGCTCCGTCGCATAGACGAGGATCGCGGCGAACGCCGACGCCAGCACGATGCCGATGATCACGCTCAGCACGCTCGTCCAGAACAGATTCGCGTACGGCAGCAGCAGCGTGAACGGCGCGACGCCGAGGATCGACACCCAGATCACGTACTTGCGGCCGATCCGGTCGCCGACCGGCCCGCCGATCAGTGTGCCGGCCGCCACGGCCGCGAGGAACACGAACAGGTGGATCTGCGCGGCCTGCACCGACAGGTGGAACTTGTCGATCAGATAGAACGTGAAATAGCTGTTGATGCTCGCGAGGTAGAAGTACTTCGAGAACAGCAGCAGCACCAGCACGCCGATCGCGGCGAGCACGCGGCGCGGCGACAGCGTCGGATGGCCGGCCGCCGCGGCCTTCTTCTTCATCGACGGATGCTTCTTGTACCAGTGGCCGATCTGCGTGAGCACGACCATCGCGACGAGCGCGGCCGCCGAGAACCACGCGATGCTGTGCTGGCCGTGCGGGATGATCACCAGCGCGGCGAGCAGCGGCCCGAGCGCCGAGCCGGCATTCCCGCCGACCTGGAACAGCGACTGCGCGAGCCCGTGCTGGCCGCCCGACGCCATTCGCGCGACCCGCGACGATTCCGGATGGAACACCGACGAGCCGCAGCCGACCAGGGCCGCCGCCACCAGCAGCGTCGGGAAGGTCTGCGCGGCCGACATCAGCAGCAGCCCCGCGAGCGTGAAGCCCATCCCGACCGGCAGCGAATAGGGCTTCGGCCGCTTGTCCGTATAGAGCCCGATGAGCGGCTGCAGCAGCGATGCGGTGATCTGGTAGGTCAGCGTGATCAGGCCGATCTGCGCGAACGACAGCGCGAACTGGCTCTTGAGCATCGGATAGATCGCGAGGATCAACGACTGGATCATGTCGTTGAGCATGTGCGAGAAGCTGATCGCGCCGAGCACCGGGTAGACGGTGCGCGCGGCGGGCGGAGCAGACGGCTGGGCTGCGGCGGCGTTGCCGGCACCCGTATCGAGGCTGGTTTCCATGTGAGCTGAGCGAGTTGAGGTGACGGGACGCGCTCTGATGGGGATCGGCGCGTTCGAATCGTTGTTGCGTCAAAGAAGTGTAATGTGGCGTATCGAGAATGTCCGGCCAACTTTTATCGCGATTCGGACATCGCCGCCAGCCGCGGGGCCGGCTGATCGGCCATTCCACCCTTTTTTGGCCGGGTATAACGCAGGCAGCGCGTCTGCCGTGAGCGCGGGCACGCCGGGCTCGGCTCGGTGTTTGTCCGGACTCAAGGAATGGCGAGAGCGGCCGTAGAACGACGCAACGGCAACAGAGGCGCGCCGCGCACCGCACCGGCCACGAGCCGGGCGGGCATCACGGTGACCGCCGGACCCGACCTGTCCGGCGGTGGGATCAACACGGGGATATATCGATGAAAGCAGCATCATTGCATCCACGGCCGGGTGCGGCCACCAGCGCATCCGGTGCAGCCGCCAGGCCCGCCGCCGCACGACGTCCGCGCGCAGTCCGGCGCGAACGCCGGCCCTGGACGGTCAAGGCGACGTTGCGCGCGGCGTTCGCGATCCTGCTGGCCGGCACGCTCGCGATCGGCGTGTTTTCGCTGTGGCAGATCAGCCGGTTGAACGCGTCGATCGCGTCGGTCTACGAGCAGGGGCACGTCGCGAGCCGCGCGGCGGAGGAAGTGCGCGCCGAGGTGCTGCGTGCGAGCCGCGCGCAGAAGATGCTGCTGACCGCGACCACCGCGAAGGAGCGCGACGACCTGGGCGCCGAGGTTCGCGCCGGGCTCGCGTCGATCGGCCAGGCGCTCGCGACGCTGCAGCATTACGCGGATCCGGCCGATGCGGACGATTCCGCGCGACTGCGCGCGTTCTCGATGGCGGTCGGCACGTGGAGCGGCCATCTGCGCGATTTCGTCGCGCTCGTGCAGGCGCAGCCGCTCGACCTGTCGCAGATGAACTGGCAGGTCGGCACGCAGGACGTGTCGCTGCTGGTCGAGACCGCCAAGCTCGAGAAGCTCGTCGCCATGCTCGTGAAGACGCGCGGCGCGAAGTCGAAGGCGACGCTCGATGCGTCCGCAACGATCTTCTCGTCGTCGTTCGCGATGATCGCGGCGATGACGGCCGCGCTGTTCGTGCTGGCGATCGTGATCGCCGAACGGGTCGTGCGCCGCCTCGCGTCGCAGCTCGGCGGCGAGCCCGCCGATGCGAAGGCGATCGCCGCCGACATCGCGCGCGGCGACCTCACGCGGCCGATCCCGCTGGGCCGGCACGACCGCGACAGCATGGTACGTGCGCTGTCCGACATGCAGACCGGGCTCGCGGCGACCGTCGGCGAGATCGCCGTGAGCGCCGAGGCGATCGCGGCTGCGTCCGGCGAGATCTCGACCGGCAATCTCGACCTGTCGCGGCGCACCGAGCAGCAGGCCGTCGCGCTCGAGCGCACCGCGGCCAGCATGGAGGAGCTCACGTCGACCGTGCGGCAGAACGCCGAAAACGCGCGCCAGGCGAGCGCGCTGGCGGCCAATGCATCGGCGGTCGCGGAGGCCGGCGGCGAAGTCGTCGGGCGCGTGGTCGCGACGATGAGCGAGATCGACGACAGCGCGAAGAACATCCGCGACATCATCGGCACGATCGAGGGGATTGCCTTCCAGACCAACATCCTCGCGTTGAACGCGGCGGTCGAGGCGGCGCGCGCGGGCGAGCAGGGGCGCGGTTTTTCGGTGGTCGCGGGCGAGGTGCGACTGCTCGCGCAGCGCGCGGCAAGCGCGGCGAAGGAGATCCGTGGGCTGATCGGCGCGTCGGTCGAGCGCGTCGCGAACGGCGCGGCGCTCGCGCACGATGCAGGCCGCACGATGGACGACGTGGTGCGGGCGGTCAAGCGCGTGACCGACATCATCGGCGAAATCTCCGCGGCGTCGGACGAGCAGAGCGCCGGGATCGACGAGATCGGCCGCGCGGTGATGCAGATGGATTCCGGCACCCAGCAGAACGCGGCGCTCGTCGAACAGGCGGCCGCCGCGGCGAATGCGCTCGACGAGCAGGCGCAGGCGCTCAAGTCGCTGGTCGGGCGCTTTCGCATCGCGGCGTAAGCACCCGGCCGCCGACGCTTACGACTTCTTCTTCTGCTGGTCCGGGTCGATGATGACCGTGCAGGTCGTGCCCGCCGACAGCACCACGTCGGCCGGCACTTCGTCGATCCGGATGCGTACCGGCACGCGCTGCGCGAGGCGCACCCAGTTGAAGGTCGGGTTCACGTCCGCGACGAGGTCGCGGCTTTGCGGGTTGTCGCGATCGTAGATACCGCGCGAGATGCTCTCGACGTGACCTTTCATCACGCCGCCGCTCATCAGCCGCATCTCGGCCGGGGCGCCGATCTTCACGCGCGGCAGCTTGGTTTCCTCGAAGTAGCCGTAGACCCAGAACGAGTGGCTGTCGACGATTGCGAGCTTCGCCTGACCGGCTACCGCGTAGTTGCCCTTGAACGTCTGCAGGTTCGTCACGTAACCGTCGACCGGCGCGACCACGCGCGTGCGTTCGAGATTGAGCTTAGCGGCGTCGAGCGCGGCGATCGCCTGCTGGTACTGCGCGTCGGCGCTCGACGCGCTGTGCGCCGCGTTCTCGCGGTTTTCCTTCGACACGACGAGCGCGTCGAGGTCGGCGCGGCGGGCCGCGTCGTCGCGGCGCATCTGCAGTTCCGCGCGGCGGGCGGCGACGGCCGCCTGGGCCTGCTCGACCGCGATCTGGTAGTGCGACGGGTCGATCTGCATGATCAGGTCGCCCTTTTTCACGAGCTGGTTGTCATGCACGGGCAGCTCGACGATCGCGCCCGACACGTCCGGCGCGACGTTGACGATCTCGGCGCGCACGCGCCCGTCGCGGGTCCAGGGATCGTCCATGTAGTGCACCCACAGCGAGCGCCCGATCAGGATCGCGACGAGAAGGATGACGGCGGTCGCGACGAAGCCGAAGAGTTTTCTGAGCATCATGATGGTTCGGAATCAACGGTAAACGGCAAGACTCAGTCCGCCGCAAATGCAGACGAGAAGGCACGCGCGGAACAACGACGGGTGCCAGACGTGACGGTAGAGGCCCGTATAGGCGAGCACGCGGTCGACGGCCCAGGTTGCCAGCGCACCCAGGACGAACATCAGGACCACCGTGGGCATGTAGGCATCGAGAATGGCGATTTCACGCGGCATCATGACGAGGCTCCTTGTTGGGGACGCACGGGGCGGTTGCGGTTGAGCGGCTCGAGCGGCGATTCCGGATCGAGCAGCGCCGTGCGTACGAAATGCAGATGGCTCAGGATGCGCTGCAGCCGGTGGCGCTCGTCGCGCGACGACGTGACGGCATCGAGCGTGTGCCGGGTTGCGTCGATCGCGGCGTTGACCGCCGCGAGCGTCGCGTCGAAGCGCTTCGCGCTCGGCTTGCTGAACAGCGCGGACAGCGCGGTGCGCATCGTCTCGATCGCGCGTCGCCACGGCGTCGTCGGCGCATGGCGCGGGTCGGACGGTAGCGTCGCCAGCTCGGCGCGCAGGTCGAGCACCGCGTTGCCCGTCTCCAGCACCGCGAACATCCAGCGCAGCGCGTCGCGCTGCACGTCGGGCTGGTCGGCCGACAGCGTGTGCGCCTGATACATCAGGTCGCGCGCGCCGCTCTCGAAGCGCGTGCGCAAGCCGGCCAGCCGTGCGTGGCACGCCGCGACCACCTGATGGCGCAGGTCGGCGAACAGCCGCTTCTTCAGCCATGGCGCGGTCGGCGGGAACAGCACCGCGAACGCGATCGCCGAGACCACCATCGACAGCACCAGCGCGAGCGCATCGTTCATGAAGCTCGTCGGGTCGTAGTGCGTGATGTTGTCGGGGCCGGCGAGGAAACAGAAGAAGATCAGGTAGCCCATCCCGTAGCCCGCGAGCTTCGGCTTCATCGTCATGTAGATGCCGATCGCGAGCAGCGGCGCGAGCGCCACGCACAGCAGCGGGAAGCCGTCGATGTGCGGGTAGATGCCGAACATCAGCAGGAAACCCGTGCAGACGGCCAGGGCCGTGCCGATGCCCATCTGCGCGGACATCGCGGTCGGGCGCGGCGTCGACGACGCGAGCGCGCAGGTGGCCGCCGCCGTCAGCGTCATCGTCACGCCGCTCGGCCACGCGGTCGCGATCCAGAACCAGCCGAGCACGAGGATCACGGTCGCGGTGCGGATCGCGGCGATCACCATCGCCGTCACGTTGGTGCGCGGCTCGTAGCGCTCGATCCAGCGTTCGCGCTCGTGCGTCGCGGTCGACAGGGACGCGTAGGTTGCCGCGTATTCGTGCAGGTCGGTGATGAAGCGGTACAGCAGCTCGGCGGCCGTGTCGAAGTCGAGCAGCGGAAAATCCGGCTGCGTTTCGAGCGCCGCGCGCGTGGCGCGGATGCGCCGCGGCAGGGCGTCGCGCCATGCGAGCAGCTGTTCGGCCGCGCGCGCCGCATCGGTCGACGTGCGCACGGGTTCGCCGTTGCGGGTCAGGAGCGGCGCGATCTCGCGGAAGTACGGCTCGATCGCATCGATCGCGGCCTGTGCGCCGGCCGCGCGCAGCCGGTTCATCAGCTGGTGCAGCGCGTGGAAGCGGCTCGACACGCTCATGAACTCGCTGTTCAGCCGCGCGAGGCGGCCGCTGCGCATCCGCGTGTCCGGATCCTCGAACACGGCCATGCTGCGCGCGGCCTCGAAACCGACCACGTCGGCAACGAAGCGCGTATGGATCGTTTCGATGTGCGCGCGGTCGAGCTTGCCCGACAGCGCCGCCGCGACGTAGTCGACGAAGCCGCCGAAGCGCGTGCGTACCGTCGTGCGCATCTGCTCGCCCGTGTACTGCGGAAACACCAGCGCGCTGACGACGCCGGCCGACACGATCCCGATGATGACCTCGGACACGCGCGTCATGGCGCTCATGAACGCGCCGTCCGGATGCTGCGACGCGGGCAGGCCGATCAGCGCGGTCGTATAGCCGGCGAGCAGGAAGCCGTAGCTGCGGAAGTTGCGGTTGCGCGCGGCGCCGGCCGTGCACAGCGCGATCCACAGCGCGACCGCCAGCAGGAACAGCTGCGGCTGCTGCGGGAACAGCCCGACGAACGTGAGCGTCGCGATCAGCCCGAAGATCGTGCCGGCGACCCGGTAGAAGCTTTTCGCGAGCACGGCGCCGCTTTGCGGCTGCATCACGATGAACACCGTGGTCATCGCCGTCTTCGGCGCCGGCAGGTCGAGCCGCATCGACACGCCGGTCGCGATGAATGCGGCGAGCAGCGCCTTGAACAGATAGAGCCATGCGGCGCCGTCGTTGCGGGCCCAGTCGCCGAACGCGGCGTACCAGGCCGCGAGCGGGCCGCCGGCGGGCGTGGAAGCGGGGGAGGAGGCTGACATGACGGTCGCTCCGCGTTACCGTGCGGCCGGCGTGGCGCTCGCGCCGGCCGTCGCGACCTGCGCGGGCCGGGCAGGCCGGGCAATAGCCGCGACGGGCTTCGCACCCGATGCGGCCGCCGGCGCGGCGGCACCCGCGGCGGCTTCGTCGCGCGACGGATGGTCGCCCGACGGATGGCCGTCCCGTCCGTCCTCGCCCGTTTCGACGCCGCCGCCGAGCGCGGCCATCAGTTGCGCGTGCGCGGCGAGGCGTTCCGCGTCGATGCGGGCCGCCGTCTCCTGCGCGCGCAGCAGTTGCTGTTGCGCGATCAGCACGTTCACGTAATCGGTCAGCCCGCGGCGGAAGCCTTCGCGCGACAGCTGGTAGCTGCGATCGTTGGCGGCCACCGAGCGCGCGGCGTCCTTCTTCTGCGTATCGAGCGAGCGGATCCGCACGACCTGGTCGGCGATGTCCTTCAGCGCGCCGACGACCGTCTGGTTGTAACGCTCGACCGCCTGGTCGTAGCCGGCATCGGCCGCACCGAGTTGCGCGCGCAGGCGGCCGCCTTCGAAGATCGGCAGCGACAGCGCGGGGCCGGCCGTCCAGCCGCCGTTCATCGCGCGCAGGAAGTCGGTGAACGGCGCGGTCACGCCGAAGCCGCCGACCGTCGCGAGCAGGTCGATGTTCGGGTAGAACGCGGCTTTCGCGACATCGATGCCGCGGGCCTGCGCGTCGACCGTCCAGCGGGCCGCGACGACGTCCGGGCGGCGGCCGAGCAGGTCGGCCGGCATCGCGGACGGCAGGCCGGCCGGCGCGTCGAGCGCGAGGCTCGGCCGCTTGATCGCGTCGCCGGCGCCCGGGCCCTTGCCCGCGAGCGCGGCGAGCTGGTGGCGCGCGAGCTGGATGGCTTCTTCGTAGCTGTCGATCTGGCGCTCATAGTCGGGCAGCGTCGATTCGGCCTGGCTGACTTCGAGCTGCGTGCCAATCCCGGCCTGCAGACGCTTGCGCGCGAGATCGGCCAGCGCGCGCTGGCGTTCGAACGTCTCGTGCGCGAGGTCGAGCAGCGCGTAGTTCATCGACATGCCGACATACGCGCGCACGACGTTGACCTCCAGCTCGAGCTTCGCGGCTCGTGCGTCGGCCGCGGTCGCATGCGCGGTATCGAGCGCGCGCTCGGTCGCGTTCTTGTCCTTGCCCCAGAGATCGACGTGGTACGACAGGCCGAGCGTGCCGGTGTTGTTCCACGTGTCGGTGTCGGCGAGCGGCCCCGGGCCGTAGTAGACGTTGTCGGGCCAGTGCTGGCGCATCAGCGACAGGTTGCCGTTGATCTGCGGCAGTTCCGCCGACCGGGCCACGCGCGCCATCGCCTGCGCTTCGCGCACGCGGGCTTCGGCTGCCGCGAGGGACGGGTTGCCGGCCTGGGCGGCGGCGATCCACGCGTCGAGCTGCGGATCGCGGTACGCGCGCCACCAGTCGGACGCGGGCCAGCCCGCGTCGCGGTCGGCCGCGCGGATGGCCGCGCCGGCGTCGAGCGCGTTCGCTTCGATGCGGGTGGACTTGGGCTTGTTGTCGCCCATGCTCGCGCAGCCGGTCATTATTAATGAGACTGCAAGAACCGCCAGTGCCAGCGTCCCTTTTGTTGCCGGAGACTGCACGATTTTCTCCCTTTCGGATATAGATGAGTCGGATGCGATTATATTTTTCAGTGATTCCTGAATAAACGGACAACGGTGCAAGTCATTTTTACGAATCCTGAGATAATATTTGTTGGCCCCTGTGCAACAATCCACCCGGATTCAAAGGGGTAATGGGATGGATACGTTACAAAACATGCGGGTATTCGTCCGCGTGGTCGATGCGGGAAGCTTTACCGCCGCCGCTCAGCAGATGAATTCGACGACCGCCTATGCGTCGCGCGCCGTGTCGGATCTCGAGGCGCACCTGCGCACGCGCCTTCTCAACCGGACGACACGCCGGATCGCGCTGACCGAAGCGGGCGAGCGCTACCTGCAGCGCTGCGAGCAGATCCTCGCGTATGTCGATCAGGCCGAAGCCGAAGCGGGCGACGCGCACGCGCGCCCGTCGGGCAAGCTGAAGGTCCATTGCTTCACGAGCCTCGGGCAGCACTATCTGGTGCCGGCCATTGCGCGCTACCGGCAGCGCTATCCGGACGTGCACGTCGAGCTGACGCTCGCGCAGCGGATGCCCGACCTGCTCGACGAGGGGTACGACGTCGCGATCGTCGTCGGGCGCGACCTGCCCGATTCGGGGCTCGTGTCGCAGCGGCTCGGCGAGAGCTACAGCGTGGTGTGCGCGTCGCCCGGCTATGTCGACGCGCACGGCGCGCCGCATACGCCGGCGGATCTCGAGCAGCACATTTGTCTCGGGATGGTCGCGCCGGGCTTTCACTTCGACGAGTGGGCGCTGTCGGGGCCGCACGGCGACGAGGTGATTCCGATCACGGCGCCGCCGTTCCGCGTGAACGTCGCGGAGGCGCTCGCGGTGGCCGTGCGGGAAGGGATGGGGATCGGCGGGTTGCCGCTCTATTCGGCGATCGGTGGGCTGCGCAGCGGCAACATCGTGCGCGTGTTGCCCGAATACCGGTCGCACGTGATGAACATCTACGCGCTGTATCCGTCGCGCCAGTACCTCGACGCGAAAATCCGAACCTGGGTCGATTTCCTGCGCGATGAGTTGCCGGCCACCCTCGAAGCCGACGAAGCCGTGCTCGCGCAGTTCAGGGCTGCGACATGACGGCGCGCTCCACGCCGATCTGACGAGATTTGTCGTTCGTGCAACATTTTTTTACCATCGGCCGGCAGACAGTTTGATACTGTTGGATCATAGAGACATGGATCTGCCCACACCCGGAGTCGCAATGGATACGCAATTGATGATCGGCCTTGGCGTTCTGCTTGGCGCGGCGGCCGCCGCCGCGGCCACGCGGGATCTGCTGCGGGCGATGAAGGCACGCATGAAGCCGGTACCGGTGCGGGTGCGCGCGTCGTCGAGCGGATCGCGCCGCGCCGAGCGCTGATCGGGCGGCATGCCGGATCGGAAAGGGCCGCATCGCGCGGCCTGAGGGCCCGGCGTTCAGCCGAGCTCGACCACTTTGTCCCACGCAAACGCGGGATTTTCCAGTTCCCCGGTGCGCCGGAAGATATAGCCGCGCGGGTTGCACACCACGCGCGTGCCGCTGTCGGTCACGTAATCGAATGAAGTATGCGTGTGGCCGTGGATCCACAGGTCCACGGGCGGCCGCACGAGTTCCGCCATGTCCGTGACGAATCCCGCCGACGCCAGGTCTTCCGCGTAACGCTCCGCCAGCGAGCGCAGATGCGGCGCATGATGGGTGACGACGATCGTCCGCCCCGCGAACGGCGTCGCGAGCCGCGCTTCGAGCCACGCGCGGCCGTGCCGGTGCAGCGCGATCGCGTCGGCGGGCGCGAAGTCCCGCTCCGGCGTGCCGCCCGCATGCAGCGCGGCTTCATGCGGCCACGTCACCTGGATCAATCCCTTGAAATCGAGCATCACGCGTCTGCCGGCCTCGATCGCGCGCGCGACGCTCGCATCGTCCGCGCCGAACAGCGTGAAATCGCTCCACAGCGTCGTGCCCAGCACGCGAAAGCGCCGCGCCGGATCGACGTACACGCCGTTGTTCAGATAATGCACGTTGTCGAGCGTATGCGCGGCGTCGCGCATCGCGGTTTCGAGCGCGCCGAATTCCCCGTCGTAGTACTCGTGGTTGCCCGGTACGTAGACCACCGGCACGTCGGGATCGAACGTCTCGGCGGCCCAGCGCAGGCCTTCCGCGTGATTGTGGATGTCGCCGGCCAGCACGACGAGATCCGCGTCGGCATGGACGATCGTGTCGGGCGCGTTGCATTCGAGATGCAGGTCGGACAGCACGCGGATTCTCATGGCCATCGCTCCGGGGTAGGTGGCTTCAGCGCAGGACCTTGCCGGGATTCATCAGCCCGCGCGGGTCGAACGCCGTCTTCAGCGTGCGCATGAGCGCCGTTTCGACCGGCGACTTGTAGCGCTGCGCGTCGTCGATCTTCAACTGGCCGATCCCGTGTTCCGCGCTGATCGTGCCGTGGTGGCGATGCACGTTGTCGTAGACGATCCGGTTGATCGGCTTCTGGAATTGCGCGAGGAACGCCTTCGGGTCGCCGCCTTCGGGCGTCTGCACGTTGTAGTGCAGGTTGCCGTCGCCGAGATGGCCGAACGTGACCATCCGCGCGCCCGGCGCGGCCTGCTGGATCGCCGCGTCGGTTTCGTCGATGAAGCGCGCGATCGACGAGATCGGCACCGCGATGTCGTGCTTGATGTTGAGCCCCTCGTCGGCCTGGGCGAGCGGAATGTGTTCGCGCAGGCCCCAGAACGCACGCGATTGCGCGAGATTTTCCGCGACCACCGCGTCGACCACGAGCCCGGCCTCGAACGCCTCTTCCATCAGCTTCTCGAACAGCGCGCGCGCATGCGCTTCGCTCTCGTTGTCCGACAGCTCGAGCAGTACCGTCTGCGCATGGGGGCGGTCGAACGGGTAGCGCAGCTGCGGATAGTGCTTGCCGACGAGTTGCATGCAGAAGTCCGACATCAGCTCGAAGCCGGTCAGCAGCGGGCCGGCCGCGCGCTGCGCGAGCGCGAGGAAGTCGAGCGCCGCGTGCGGCGACTCGAGCGCGGCCAGCGCGGTGACCTGCGCGGCGGGCAGCGGATGCAGCTTCATCACGGCGGCCGTGATGATCCCGAGCGTGCCCTCCGCGCCGATGAACAGGTCGCGCAGGTCGTAGCCGGTGTTGTCCTTGCGCAGCCCGCGCAGGCCGTCCCAGATCTCGCCCTGCGGCGTCACGACCTCGAGCCCGAGGCACAGTTCGCGCGCGTTGCCGTAGCGCAGCACCGCGGTGCCGCCCGCGTTGGTCGACAGGTTGCCGCCGATCGTGCAGCTGCCTTCGGCGGCGAGGCTCAGCGCGAACAGGCGGCCGCCTTCGCGGGCGCGGGCCTGCACGTCGGCGAGGATCACGCCGGCTTCGACCGTGATCGTGTTGTTGTGCGGATCGAGCGCGCGCACGCGGTTCAGGCGCGCGAGGCTCAGCACGGCCTGGCCGCCGCTCGCGTCGGGCGTCGCGCCGCCGGCGAGGCCCGTGTTGCCGCCCTGCGGCACGAGCGCGACGCCGTGCGCATTCGCGAGCCGGACGAGCGCGGCGACTTCCGCCGTATCGGCCGGTTTCAGCACCGCGCACGCGCTGCCCTTGTAGCGGCGGCGCCAGTCGGTCAGGAACGGTTCGGTGTCGTGCGGATCGGTCAGCACGCCGGCGGCGCCGATCGCGTCGCGGCAGGCGGATACGAAGGCTTCGGAAGAAATCATCACGGTCGGTCGCGTAAGGGTCAGGACGCAGCGCGCTGCTTTTTCGCCGCGCGCTTGAACGGCGCGACGTAGGCAAGCGCAGCCACGAAGAAGCCGACGGCGAGCGCGGTCTCGCACCAGCCGAGCGTCGCGGACAGCTCGCGGTCGGACATGCCGCGCACGATGCCCTCGGCAAGATAGACGAGGATCAGCATGCTCGCCCACTGCATCGTATAGATGTTACGCCGCCAGACGCCGGGCAGCGCGAGCGCGAGCGGCACGGCCTTGAGCATCAGCGCCGAGCCGCCCGGGCGCAGCGGCGCGAGCCACAGCTCCCAGGCGAGCGACAGTGCGATCAGCGCGACAAGGCACGCGGCGGCGGCCAGCGCATAGCGCGGCCGGCCGGCGGCGGCGGGGCGGGCGGGCGCGTTCATGCGGCGTCGGTCGCCTGGGCGGCGGACAGCGCGGCCGCCGCGCGGGCGAGCCGCACGCCGAGCGCGGCCGCGAGCGCCTTTTCGTCGGCGGAGAGCCCTGCGGCCGCGCTGCGATCGTGCTGCGACACGTGCGACGCGCCATAAGGCGTGCCGCCCGTGCGCGTCGTGCTGAGCGCGGCTTCCGTGTACGGGATTCCGACGATCATCATCCCGTGATGCAGCAGCGGCAGCATCATCGACAGCAGCGTCGATTCCTGGCCGCCGTGCAGGCTGCCGGTCGACGTGAACACGCTCGCCGGCTTGCCGGTCAGCGCGCCTGACAGCCATTGCGGGGTCGTGCCGTCGAGGAAATACTTGAGGGAGGCGGCCATGTTGCCGAAGCGGGTCGGCGAGCCGAGCGCGAGGCCCGCGCATTCCTCGAGATCGCGCAGTTCCGCATACGGCGGGCCGTCGGCGGGGATGTCGGGGGCGGTGGCTTCGCAGACCGTCGAGACGGACGGCACGGTGCGGATGCGCGCCTGCATGCCGGGCACGCTGTCGACGCCGTTCGCGATCGCGAGCGCGAGATCGCGCGTGGCGCCGTGACGGCTGTAATAGAGGACGAGAATGTCTTTCATGGGCGGCGGGGCCGCGTGCGGCCGCGCGGATGCCCGGTGCAGTCGGCCCCTGCTGGATCGAGCGGCTATTATAGGGGCTGAAGTCGTCGCGCAGCGCGGCGGCGGCGCGCCGTCGGGCGCGCGGCATCAAGAAGGAGAAACCGTTTGCCGAAGTTGAGCGTCGATCTCGACACCATCAAGCGCCTCGCGCAGTTCGCGGCCCGGCGCAGCGCCGAGGATCGCATCCCGCAAGTGGCGGGCAGCCTCACGTTCACGACGATGCTGGCACTCGTGCCGCTCGTGACGGTCGCGTTCGCGCTGTTCACCGCGTTCCCGATGTTCTCGTCGTTCCAGATCTCGCTTCAGGGGTTCCTCGCGGACCACCTGATGCCCGCGCAGTTCAACGTCCAGATCTTCAAGTACCTGAACCAGTTCGCCGCGAAAGCCAAGGGGCTGACGACGGCCGGCCTGATCGTGCTCGTCGTCACGTCGGTGATGACGATGATGACGATCGAATCCGCGTTCAACCTGATCTGGCGCGTGCGCAAGCCGCGGCCGTTCGCGCAGCGCGTGCTCGCGTACTGGGCGCTGATCACGCTCGGCCCGCTGCTGTTCGGCGTGAGCCTGTCGATTTCGTCGTACCTGTTTACGCAGTCGCTCGCGTTCACAGGCGCCGCGCCGTCGACGTCGATCGTCGAGTGGCTGCTCGCGCTCGTGTCGCTGCCGCTGACCGTGCTCGCGTTCACGCTGCTGTACGTGTACCTGCCGAACTGCACGGTCGCATGGCGCGACGCGGTGATCGGCGGCCTGTTCGCGGCCATCGCGTTCGAGCTCGCGAAGCGCGGCTTCGGCTATTACGTGCGGCGCATTCCGACCTATACGGCCGTATACGGCGCGTTCGCGGCGCTGCCGGTGTTCCTGCTGTGGGTGTATCTGAGCTGGTTCATCGCGCTGCTCGGCGCGATGGTCGCGTCCGCGCTGCCGGCGATCCGCGTCGGCCAGTTCCATCGCATCCACTATCCGGGCAGCGACCTGCTCGACGCGCTCGAACTGCTCGCGCGGCTGGCCGAGGCGCACGAGGTCGGCAAGGCGGGCTATACGGCGACGCGGCTCGCGACCATGTTGCGCTGCGACATGGAAACCGCGCAGCGGCTGCTGCTGACGATGGAGGAGCGGGAATGGATCGCGCGGCTGGATGGCGGTGAAGTCGGGCCGCGCTACATCCTGCTGGCGAACCCGGCGCACCTGACGCTCGCGCAGCTGTTCGACGTGCTGGTGATCGACCGCACCGAGCTGACCTACCAGCTGCAGCGGCGCCGCAGCCACGTCGATGGGGCGGCCTTGCTCGACGTGCTGACGAACGACCGGTTCGACGTATCGCTCGCGTCGCTGATCGCCGCGCACCGGCTCACAGGTGCGCAACCGGAGGAAAGCGTGCCCGGGCCGGTGCCCGACGGGGCACCCGACCCGCACGCGCGGCCGCCGAAAACGGCGTGACGCGGTGCCGGGCGGGCGTTACAGCCCAATCTTGCCGGTGCAGATGTCCTTGAACATCACCCAGTCGCCCATCAGGCTGTAGATCGGGTGCCGGAACGTGGCGGGGCGGTTCTTCTCGAAGAAGAAGTGCCCGACCCACGCGAATCCGTAGCCGCACACGACCGCGGCCGGCAGCCACAGCCAGTAGCCCGTCGCGATCGCCATCGCGACGCAGCCGATCACGCCGAGCGAGCCGATGAAATGCAGCCGCCGCGACGTCAGGTTCTGGTGTTCGTTCAGGTAGTACGGGTAGAAATCAGCGAAGCTGGCGAACTGCTCCGTATGCGTATGCGCCATGGCCGTCTCCTCGGGCCGCCGTCCATGCACCCATTGTGCGGCGGGCGGCCCGCGTCCGCAAGCGCCGGCGGCCGCGCCGCGCGGGCCCGCGCTTTCCTTTTGACAGGCTTTCCGATAGGATCGAAAGCGATTTGCATTCAAGCATGAGGGGACTACGATGCGCGTCAGCGATATTCTGAAAGTGAAGGGCAACACGCTGTTTACGGTGACGCCCGATAAGCCGCTGCGCGAAGCGGTCGATACGATGGCCGAACACGATATCGGTTCGCTCGTCGTGATGGAGTACGGCGATCTCGTCGGCATGCTGACGTTCCGCGAGATCATCCTGCGCCTGCACGTGAACGGCGGTGCGATCGGCGACGTGCAGGTGCGCAAGGTGATGGACGAGCCGCTCACCTGCACGCCGGAAACCGACGTCAACGAAGTGCGCCGGATGATGCTCGAGCGCCATGCGCGCTACATGCCGGTGCTCGACAAGAAAGTGCTGATGGGCGTCATCTCGTTCTACGACGTCGCGAAGACGGTCGTCGAGGCGCAGAGCTTCGAGAACCGGATGCTGAAGGCGTACATCCGCGACTGGCCGGAATCGGAAGCCGAAGCGCACAAATCGTGACGCACGCCGCGCCCGGTGCCATGACGTGCGGGCGCTGCCATCCGACGACCGGCGGCGCAGGTTCATCCTGCGCCGCCGTTTTTTCAACAACAACAACACGAGGCCCGCGCAGCTTCGCCCAGACGATGCGCGCGTATTCCGCATGAGCGATCACACGCAAGTCTCTTCCGCGTCGCGCGACGAACGGCGCGCCCACGCGTCGCAGTTCGACCTGTTGCGCCAGCGACGTTTCGCACCGTTCTTCACGACCCAGTTCCTGGGCGCGCTGAACGACAACGTGTTCAAGATCGGTTTCACGTCGCTCGTCACTTATCACACCGCGCGCTTCTCCGGCGTCGATGCGAAGACGGCCGCGTTCCTGATTTCCGCGATCTTCATTTTGCCGTTCGTGCTGTTCTCGGCCACGTCCGGCCAGATCGCCGACAAATACGACAAGGCGACGCTCACGCGTTTCGTAAAGACCTTCGAGATCGCGCTGATGCTGGTCGGCGCGGCCGGGTTCGTCACGCATAGCGCGACGCTGCTGTATCTGTGCACGTTCATGATGGGGATGCACTCGACGCTGTTCGGCCCCGTCAAGTATTCGTACCTGCCGCAGCATCTCGGCGAGCATGAGCTGGTCGGCGGCAACGGCCTCGTCGAGATGGGCACGTTCATCGCGATCCTGATCGGCACGATCATCGGCGGCGCGGCCGCAGGCATCGAAGGCAGCGGCGAGCGCGTGCTCGCCGTCAGCGTGGTCGTCATCGCGCTGGCGGGGCGGCTCGTCGCGCAACGCGTGCCGCCGACGCCGGCGCCGCAGCCCGATCTCGTGATCAACTGGAACCCGTTCAGCGAGACCTGGCGCAACCTCGGCCTCGCGAAGCAGAACCGCACCGTGTTCCTGAGCCTGCTCGGCATCTCGTGGCTGTGGTTCGTCGGCGCGACGTTCCTCACGTCGTTCTTCAATTTCGCGAAGGACGTGCTGTCCGCGAGCCCCGACGTCGTCACGGTCCTGCTCGCGACGTTCTCGGTCGGCATCGGCCTCGGCTCGCTGCTGTGCGAGCGGCTGTCGCAGCGGCGCGTCGAGATCGGCCTCGTGCCGCTCGGCTCGATCGGCATCAGCGTGTTCGCGATCGAGCTGTATTTCGCGAGCCGCTCGCTGCCGTCGCCCGGCCATCTGCTGTCGGTGGGGGAATTCCTGGCCGGTGGGCGCCACTGGCGCATCCTGGCCGACCTGTTCCTGCTCGCGATGTTCGGCGGTTTCTACAGCGTGCCGCTGTATGCGCTGATCCAGAGCCGCAGCGCGCCCACCCACCGGGCGCGGATCATCGCCGCGAACAACATCCTGAACGCGCTGTTCATGATCCTGTCGGCCCTGATGGCGATGGGGCTGACCCATGCCGGCGTCGATATCCCGGGCCTGTTCCTCGTCACCGCGCTGCTGAACGTCGTCGTCGCGACGTACATTTACCTGCTCGTTCCCGAGTTCCTGCTGCGCTTCGTCGCGTGGGTGCTGGTGCACACGTTCTACCGGATTCGCCTCGTGCATGCGGAGCGCATCCCGGCGGAGGGCGCGGCCGTGCTCGTGTGCAACCACGTGAGCTACGTCGATGCGCTCGTGCTGGCCGCGGCGAGCCCGCGGCCGATCCGGTTCGTGATGGATCACCGGATCTTCAAGGCACGTTTCGCGAGCTGGGTGTTCCGGCATGCGAAGGCGATCCCGATCGCGCCGCGCCACGAAGATCCTGACATGCTCGCGCGTGCGTACGACGCGTGCGAGGCCGCACTGAAGGACGGCGAACTCGTGTGCATCTTCCCCGAAGGCAAGCTGACCAAGACGGGCGACATCAACACGTTCCACCGCGGCATCACCGAAATCCTGGGCCGCACGCCGGCGCCCGTGATCCCGATGGCCCTGCGCGGGCTGTGGGGTAGCTATTTCTCGCGCCATTCCGATGCGCGGATGCCGCGGCCGATCAAGCGCGGCGTGATGAGCCGCCTGACGCTCGCGGTCGGCGAGCCGATGCCGGCCTCGGTCGCCACACCCGAGGCGCTGCAGGCCGCGGTGACCGAACTGCGCGGCGCGCGCAAGTAAAGCGCGGCGGGCCCGGCGGCAGCGTGCCGGGCCGGATGGATGGCCGACCCGTGTGGTCTGAACGGTTCACACGGCCCGCCGGCCCGGTGCGGCTGGCATAATAGCGGTTTACCTCTTTTTCTCGACCGGCAAACGATCGGCCTGCCCGCGGCCCCGGCAGCACATCGGTTTGTCCATTTCTCTTTGGGCGGTTCCATCATGTCCGGCAATACCCTCGGCACGCTTTTCACTGTCACGACCTTCGGCGAATCGCACGGTCCCGCGATCGGCTGCGTGATCGACGGCTGCCCGCCGGGAATGGGGCTGACCGAAGCCGACATCCAGTTCGAGCTCGACCGTCGCAAGCCCGGCACGTCGCGGCACGTGACGCAGCGCCAGGAGGCCGACGAGGTCGAGATCCTGTCGGGCGTGTTCGAAGGCGTGACGACCGGCACGCCGATCGCGCTGCTGATCCGCAACACCGACCAGCGCAGCAAGGACTACGGCAACATCGTCGAGACGTTCCGTCCCGGCCATGCCGACTACACCTACTGGCAGAAGTACGGCATCCGCGATTACCGCGGCGGCGGCCGGTCGTCCGCACGCCTGACCGCGCCGATCGTCGGCGCGGGCGCGGTCGCGAAGAAGTGGCTGCGCGAGCGTTTCGGCGTCGAGGTGCGCGGTTACATGAGCTGCCTCGGCGACATCGACGTGCCGTTCGTCGACTGGTCGCATGTGCGCGAGAATCCGTTCTTCTCGCCGAACGCGGCGATCGTGCCGGAGCTGGAAGCCTACATGGATGCACTGCGCAAGGACGGCGACTCGATCGGCGCGCGCATCGACGTCGTTGCGTCGGGCGTGCCGGTCGGCTGGGGCGAGCCGGTATTCGACCGTCTCGACGCGGACATCGCGAAGGCGATGATGAGCATCAACGCGGTGAAGGGCGTCGAGATCGGCGCGGGCTTCGACAGCGTCGCGCAGCGCGGCTCGGTGCACGGTGACGAACTGACGCCGGCCGGCTTCGTCGGCAACCATGCGGGCGGCGTGCTTGGCGGGATTTCGACCGGGCAGGACATCACCGTGTCGATCGCGATCAAGCCGACGTCGAGCATCCGCACACCGCGCCGTTCGATCACGAAGGCCGGCGACGAGGCGACGGTCGAAACCTTCGGCCGCCACGACCCGTGCGTCGGCATTCGCGCGACGCCGATCGCCGAGTCGATGCTCGCGCTGGTGCTGATCGATCATGCGCTGCGCCATCGCGCGCAGTGCGGTGACGTCGAGACGTCGACGCCGAAGATCGCCGGCAGCGCGACCTGATCCGCGCGGGCCGGCACTCGCCGGCTCGACCGATACGATGCGAAACGGGGCGCCTCGAGCGCCCCGTTTTCATTTGGCTGCCCGCGCCGGCGGTGGCGGCGCGGCCGATTCACGCACCCGCAGTTCCGGCTGTACCGCGTAACCGGGCCCGGTTTCGCCGTTCCCGAGCGCGTCGAGCAACGCGTGCGCGGCCTTGCGCCCGATCGCAGCGGTGTCGACCCACATCGTCGTCAGTGACGGGCGGATTTCACGCGCGAGCGCGACGTCGTCGAAGCCGGTGATCGACAATTGCGACGGCACGTCGAGCCCCAATGCCTGCGCCTCGAGCAGCGCGCCCAGCGCGAGGGCGTCGTTGCCGCAGATCACGGCCGTCGGGCGCGTCGCGCCGCTGTCGGCAATCGCGCGCAGGCTCGCCCGCCCGAACGCGATCGTTGCCGCGCCTTCGTGCTGGTGGACCGGGCGCACCGCGAGGCCACGCGCGGCAAGCGTGTCGTGAATGCCGCGCAGGCGGGCCTGCACGCGGTCGTTGTCCGCGGAAGGCTGCATGATGATCGCGAAATCGCGATGACCGAGGTCGAGCAGGTGCGTGGTCAGCCGCGCGAATGCCGCGCGGTTGTCGAAGCCGATGCAGCAGTGCGGGCTGTCGTCGCGATACGCGTAGGTCACGACATACGGCACGCGATGCTGGTGCAGCAGTTCGAAGACTTCCGGCGGATACGCTTCACCGACCAGCGACACGGCTTCCACGCCGCGCGACAGCATCGCGCGCACCTGCGCCAGCGCTTGCGCGGGGTCGTAATTCGAGCAGCCGAGAAAGAGGGTGATGCCGTGTTCGGCCATGACCGCCTGCATTCCCGCTACCTGCGACGCGAACACCTGGTCGTCGAGCGTCGGGATGATCGCCCCCGTGATGTGGGTGCGCGTGGACGCGAGTGCGCGGCCGGCGGCGTTCGGAATCCAGTTCAGCGCGCGTGCGGCGTCGCGCACGCGCTGCTGTACGTCGGCCGATACCTTGCCAGGATCGTTGTACACCCGCGAAACGGTCGCGGTCGACACGCCGGCGAGTTTCGCGACATCCCCGAGCACCGACCGGCCGCTGCCGCGGCGTGCGCGCGCCGCGCCGCCGCTGGAAGGAGGCGTGCTCATCGGGCCCCCTTCGCCGCGGCTGTCGCGCGGACACCGCCCGTTCTGAAAAGCGCCATCGTTTACCCTCGATTCATCGTGGTCCCGCTTGCATTTCCGTTCCGGCCTGTGAGAATGTAAGCGCTATCTTGATGCGAATCCGTATTATGTCAGACATAGATTCCTGGTGCATTGCGAAGTTTTCGTCGACGTCGGCCTTTCCGGCCCTTTTGTTTGTCTCAAATGTAAGCGGTTACATTCGATGATGAATCCTGTAAAGCCACCGCGGATCGCCGTCGTCGGCAGCGTCAACGTCGATCTCGTCACGCGCGCGCCGCGTCTGCCCGTACCGGGCGAAACATTGCTCGGCACCTCGTTCCAGACCGTCCACGGCGGCAAGGGGGCGAACCAGGCGGTGGCTGCCGCGCGCCTCGGTGCGTCGGTCGCGATGATCGGCTGCGTCGGCAACGACGCGTTCGGCGCACGCCTGCACGACGCGCTTGCGGCGGAGCGTATCGACGTCACGCACCTGCGCCGGATCGACGGCGAGGCAACCGGCGTCGCCACGATCACGGTCGACGCACACGGCGCGAACAGCATCGTCGTGGTGCCCGGTGCGAACGCCTGCGTCGATGCCGCGCTGATCGATGCGTCGCGCGACGTGATCGCCGGCGCGGCGCTGATGGTGTGCCAGCTCGAGGTGCCGATCGAGACCGTCGCGCGCGCCATCGGCAGCGCCATCGCGCACCGGACGCCCGTGCTGCTCAATCCGGCGCCCGCCCGGCCGCTGTTCGACGCATTGCTGGCCCGCATCGACTACCTCGTCGTCAACGAGACGGAGGCGGAGTCGCTGACCGGCATCGCTGTCGGCGACGACGCGTCGGCGGTGCGCGCCGCCGATGCGCTGTGCGCGAAGGGCGTCGGCAACGTGCTGGTCACGCTCGGCGCGCGCGGCGTCTGCTGGCGCGGGACGGCAGGGCATGGCCGCCATCGGGCGAGGGCGGTGGTCGCCGTCGATACGACGGCGGCCGGCGACACCTTCGTCGGCGGCTTCGCGGCGGCCCGCGCGAGCGGTGCGTCGATGGATGACGCCATTGCGTTCGGCCAGCACGCGGCGGCGATCAGCGTGACGCGCCACGGTGCGCAGACCTCGATTCCGACCCGCGAAGAAGTGGAGCGCGCGGCCGTATAGATTCCGCGACGACGGAACGGGCAGCAGCCCGGCCAACCATTCAGGACAATGGAGACAGACGCAATGAACGAGAATCATGCAGTTCCGACGGCGCCGCCACGCATCCGGCGCGGACAACGTATCGCGCTCGCGCTGCTGATGGTGAGCGGCATCGTCAACTATCTCGACCGCGGCACGCTGGCCGTCGCGAGTTCGGCCATCCGGAACGATCTTGGTCTGTCGCTCTCCGAAATGGGCTTGCTGCTGTCGGCGTTTTCGTGGAGCTATGCGTTATGCCAGTTCCCGGTCGGCGGACTCGTCGATCGCATCGGACCGCGCCGCTTGCTGGGCGTCGGGCTGATCGTCTGGTCGCTCGCGCAGGCGTCGGGCGGCATCGTCGCCACCTTCGGTTGGTTCATCGTCGCGCGTATCGTGCTCGGCATCGGCGAGGCGCCGCAGTTCCCGTCGGCGGCGCGGGTCGTGAGCAACTGGTTTCCGCTGCGCGCGCGCGGGACGCCGACCGGCATCTTCAACGCGGCATCGCCGCTCGGCACCGCGCTCGCGCCGTTGCTGCTGGCGGTGCTCGTCGCGTCGTTCAACTGGCGCTGGGCGTTCGTCGCGACGGGTGCGCTCGGCCTCGTCGTCGCCGTGATCTGGTTCGCCCTGTACCGCGATCCGGCACGTGCGCAACTGACGGCAGCGGAACGTGCGTATCTCGACGCCGATGCGCAGACCGCCGTCGCGATGCCGAAGCTGACCTTCGCCGACTGGCGCAGCCTGTTCTCGCACGGCACGACCTGGGGCATGCTGATCGGATTCTTCGGGTCCGTGTATCTGAACTGGGTCTACCTGACCTGGCTGCCGGGCTACCTGACGATGGAGCGTCACATGAGCCTCATTCGCACCGGGTTTGCGGCGTCGGTGCCGTTCCTGTGCGGATTCGTCGGCTCGCTGGTCGCCGGCTGGCTGTCGGATGTGGTCACGCGCCGCAGCCGCTCGCCGGTCGTGAGCCGGCGCAACGCGGTGGTCGTCGCGATGCTCGGGATGGTCGCATTCACGATTCCGGCCGCGCTCGTGCAGAGCAACACGGTCGCGCTCGCGTGCATTTCGGTCGTGATCTTTCTCGCCAATGCGGCATCGGCGTGTTCGTGGGCGCTCGCGACGGCGGCCGCGCCGCCGAGCCGCATCGCATCGCTCGGCGCGATCCAGAATTTCGGCGGTTTCATCGGCGGGGCCCTCGCGCCTATCCTGACGGGTGTGATCGCGCAGAAGTGGTCGTTCGTGCCCGCGCTGCTGACGGCGGCGGCAATCGCCTTCGCCGGGGCGATGGCCTACCTGCTGCTGGTTCGCAAGCCGATTCCCGAACAGGCCGCGAGCACCGCGTCCGGCGCGCTGCCAGCCTGAGCGCCGCGCCTCCATCACGTATTCAAGAAAGCAAGGAGAAACAGATGCAACACCATCAGCAGTCGAGCGCGACCATCGAGGGGATCGTACCGGTGATGCTGACGCCGTTCGACGACGCCGGCGCCATCGATTACGCGGGACTCGAGCGACTCATCGAATGGTATCTGGCGTACGGTGCGGATGCGCTGTTCGCGGTCGCGCAATCGAGCGAGATGCAATTCCTGAGTCTGGCCGAACGGGCGGAACTCGCGCGTTTCGTGGTCGAACGCGTGGCCGGGCGCGTGCCCGTCGTCGCGTCCGGGCACATCAGCGACGATCTCGATGCGCAGGTCGCCGAGTTGCGCGCGGCCGCGGAATCGGGCGCACAGGGCGTCGTGCTCGTGACCAACCGCCTCGACCCGCAGCGCAAAGGCAGCGCCGCGTTTCTCGACCATCTCCACAAGCTGCTTGCGCGCCTGCCGTCGGATCTGCCGCTCGGCTTGTATGAATGTCCGGCGCCATACCGCCGATTGCTGTCCGATGACGAACTGCGTGCGTGCATCGACACCGGCCGCTTCGTGATGCTCAAGGACGTGAGTTGCGACCTGGAGACGGTGAAGCGGCGCGTGGCGCTCGCCGCGGGGTCGCCGCTGAAGATCCTGAATGCGAACGCCGCGATCGCGTGGGATGCGATGAAGGCGGGCTCCGCCGGCTTCAACGGCGTGTTTACCAACTTTCATCCGGATCTGTATCGATGGTTGCGCACGCGGGGCGACTCGGATCCGGCGCTCGCCGACGAGTTGTCGACGTTCCTGGTGGTCTCGGCCGTGTCGGAAGCACTGGGCTACCCGGCGCTGGCGAAGATCTATCACCAGCGGATCGGCACGTTCGCGTCGATTCGCTGCCGCGCGATCGACTACGACGTGCGCGAGCGGTTCTGGGCGCTCGATGCGGTGCTCGACAAGATCGTGTCCGGTACCGAGCACTTCCGTCGGCGGATCGCGGCGCGCTGACCGGGCCGCTCTGGCGTGCCATGCATGAGTCGCACGCCGGAGCGAGGGCAGCGCAGCATCGACTGTCGGACGGGTGAAAAAAACGCCGCGCGAGGCGGCGTTTTCCGGCAGGTTACATGTTCGGGTAATTCGGCCCGCCACCGCCTTCCGGCGTGACCCACACGATGTTCTGCGTCGGGTCCTTGATGTCGCAGGTCTTGCAGTGCACGCAGTTCTGCGCATTGATCACGAGGCGATCGCCACCGTCGTCGTTCTTCACGAACTCGTACACCGCCGCCGGGCAGAAGCGGGCCTCCGGCCCCGCGTACGTGCGCAGGTTCACGTTCACCGGCACGCTCGCGTCCTTCAACGTCAGATGCGCCGGCTGGTTCTCCTCGTGGTTCGTGTTCGAGATGAACACCGACGACAGCCGGTCGAACGTCAGCTTGCCGTCCGGCTTCGGATACTCGATCGGCGTGCATTGCGACGCCGGTTTCAGCATCTCGTGATCCGCATGCTTGTGATGCAGCGTCCACGGCACGTTGCCGCCCATCACCTTCTGCTCGAGCCCGACCATCAGCGTGCCGAGATACAGCCCCTTGGCCATCCACTGCTTGAAGTTGCGTGCGCGGTACAGCTCGGTGTACAGCCACGATTGCTTGAAGGCGTCCGGATAGGCGTTGAGCTCGTCGCTCTGACGGCCGGCCTGCACCGCGTCGAATGCGGCGTCCGCCGCCAGCATGCCGGTCTTGATCGCCGCGTGGCTGCCCTTGATCCGCGATGCATTCAGGAAGCCCGCGTCGTCGCCGATCAGCGCGCCGCCCGGGAACACCGTCTTCGGCAGCGACAGCAGGCCGCCCGCCGTGATCGCGCGCGCGCCGTACGACACGCGCTTGCCGCCTTCGAGGAACGCGCGGATCGACGGATGCGTCTTGTAGCGCTGGAATTCCTCGAACGGCGACAGGTACGGGTTCGTGTAGCCCAGGCCCACCACGAAGCCGACCACGACCTGGTTGTTGTCCATGTGATACAGGAACGAGCCGCCGTACGTATCGGACTTCAACGGCCAGCCGGCCGTGTGGATCACGAGGCCGGGCTTGTGCTTCGCGGGATCGATTTCCCACAGCTCCTTGATGCCGATCCCGTATGCCTGCGGATCCGCGTTCGCGTCCAGTTTGAACTTCGAGATCAGTTGACGGCCGAGGTGGCCACGGCAGCCTTCGGCGAACAGCGTGTACTTCGCGTGCAGCTCCATGCCGAGCTGGAAGTTCTCGGTCGGCTCGCCGTCCTTACCCACGCCCATGTTGCCGGTGGCGACGCCCTTCACGGAGCCGTCGTCGTTGTAGAGAATCTCGGCGGCGGGGAAGCCCGGGAAGATCTCGACGCCCAGCGCTTCGGCCTGTGCCCCCAGCCAGCGCGTGACGTTGCCCAGCGAGATCACGTAGTTGCCGTGGTTCTGGAAGTTGGCGGGCAGCGCCCAATTGGGCGTGGTGACCGCGCCCGTCTCGGACAGGAACAGGAAGCGGTCTTCCGTCACCGCGACGTCGAGCGGCGCGCCGCGTTCCTTCCAGTCGGGGAACAGTTCGGTGATCGCGCGCGGGTCCATCACCGCGCCCGACAGGATGTGCGCGCCGATCTCGGAACCCTTCTCGAGCACGCACACGCCGATCTCGGTGCCTTTCTCGGCGGCCAGCTGCTTGAGCCGGATCGCCGCCGACAGCCCGGCGGGGCCGCCGCCGACGATCACGACGTCGTATTCCATCGATTCGCGCGGGCCGTACTGCTCGATGAGGCTTGCGGGGGTCATTGGCGTTCCTCTAACCGTTAGAATGCTTTTATTCGGGAGCGTATTGTCTGCGAAACGAAACGCTTGCCGCAACAGCATGCGAATAGATTAGCACGATCGTTCTATTTTTTGTGCCAGGGTTATGCTGCGTGGGGCAGGGCGCCCGTCGCGGCGAAACGATATCGAAAGGGGATGTGCAATGGGTCGATCGATCAATCTGGAAGGCAAGGTCGCGCTGGTCACGGGCGCATCGAGCGGTCTCGGGCAACGCTTCGCGCAGGTGCTGTCGCAGGCCGGTGCGAAGGTCGTGCTCGCGAGCCGCCGCGTCGAGCGCCTGAAGGAACTGCGCGCGGAGATCGAGGCGGCGGGCGGTGCCGCACACGTCGTGTCGCTCGACGTCACCGACGTGCAGAGCATCAAGGCGGCCATCGCGCACGCGGAGACGGAAGCCGGTACGATCGACATCCTCGTCAACAATTCGGGTGTCTCGACGATGCAGAAGCTCGTCGACGTGACGCCGGCCGATTTCGAATTCGTGTTCGACACCAACACGCGCGGTGCGTTTTTCGTCGCGCAGGAAGTCGCGAAACGGATGATGATGCGCGCGAACGGCAACGGCAAGCCGCCGTACCGGATCATCAACATCGCGTCGGTGGCCGGCCTGCGCGTGTTCCCGCAGATCGGGCTGTATGCGATGAGCAAGTCGGCGGTCGTGCAGATGACGCGCGCGATGGCGCTCGAATGGGGCCGCCACGGGATCAACGTCAACGCGATCTGTCCGGGCTATATCGATACCGAAATCAATCATTACCTGTGGGAAACCGAGCAGGGCCAGAAGCTGCAGTCGATACTGCCGCGCCGGCGCGTCGGCAAGCCGCAGGATCTCGACGGGCTGTTGTTGCTGCTCGCGGCCGACGAGTCGCAGTTCATCAACGGCTCGATTATCTCCGCCGACGACGGCTTCGGCCTCGCCTGAGTGGATGACATTCCGCAACAAAGAAGACTGCAATGAGCGAATATTCCCCCGTATTTGAAATGTCGATGCCGATCCGCTGGGGCGACATGGATGCGTTCGGCCATGTGAACAACACGGTCTATTTCCGCTACATGGAACAGGCGCGGATCTCGTGGTTCGAGGAACTCGGCATCGCGGGCGGCAACGGCGAGGGGCAGGGGCCCGTGATCGTCACGGCGTCGATGGAGTTCCTGAAGCAACTGCACTATCCGGGCGACGTGATCGCGCGGATGTCGGCCGCGAAGCCGGGCCGCAGCAGCTTCGACACTGGTTTCGAGCTGACGCGCGCGGACGATCCGCAGCACGTCTACGCACGGGGCAATGCGCGCTGCGTGTGGGTCGACTATGCGCTCGGCAAGTCGGTGCCGCTGCCGCAACTACTGCGCGATACGATCGAGCGCGCGCTCGCGGCGAAGGTCGGCTGAGCGCGGCGGCATCGACGCCGGTGCACGGGCGCCGGTGTGTCGCCATTTCCTGAAGTTCTCCCGAATCGGCCGCGTCACGCGGCCGATTGCCATTGCGGCGCGCGTGTTACTGGCCGAGCAGGCGCTGCAGCAGCTCCGGCGTATTGTTCGTGCCGTACTTGCGCATCAGCCGCGCGCGATAGATGTCGACCGTGCGCGAACTGATGTCGAGCATGCGCCCGATCTGCTTGCTGGTCTTGCCGGTCGCGAGCTGCGCGGCGATTTCGCGTTCGCGCGGCGTCAGCTCGACGGCGACGCGGCGTGTCGCGCTCAGGTCCTCGAAGGTCCAGATGCCGGCCGCGAGCGGTGCGGTGCGGTCGAGCGCGCGGCCCGTCACATGGCACCAGAACAGCTCGCCGTCGGCCCGTTTCATGATTCTGTCATCGGCGTAGATGCCGTTCGCGATCATCACCCGCGAAATGCGTTCACCGATCCGCTGGAATTCGCCCGGCGACGGATAGAGCACCTCGTATGATTTCCCGAGCAGATCGGCGCGCGCGCAGCGGAAGATCGACGCGAGCGCGTCGTTGCAGTCCTCGATCACGCGGTCGCGCGACATCACGAGGCCGAGCGGCGCGAGGTGAAAGGCAGTCTGGTAATCGAGAGCGGGCATGGCGCAGGCAGGCGGAGGGAAATGCTTATGTATTTTTGCGTATTGTGCCGTATCCACGCCGCATCGTACCCTTTCAGGCATCTCGCGGTGGTTTGCCGCGATATAAAAACAGCGCGCCTCGACGCAGGTATCGCCGTGCATGCATAGAATGGTGCGGCGGGCTTGCGGCCCAGTGGGCGCGTGAACCGGTTTTGCTGGTTTCCATAGAGGAAGGGACATACAGATGAACAAAGTCTATCCAAGCGCGGCCGCCGCGCTGGAAGGGATCGTCCGTGACGGACAGACCTTCGCGGTGGGCGGCTTCGGCCTGTGCGGGATTCCCGAGGCACTGATCGGCGCGTTGCGCGATTCGGCCGTCAAGGGCATCACCTGCATCAGCAACAACGCGGGCGTCGACGGCTTCGGTCTCGGCCTGCTGCTGGAAACGCGCCAGATCAAGAAGATGATCTCGTCGTACGTCGGCGAGAACAAGGAGTTCGAGCGCCAGTACCTGGCCGGCGAGCTCGAGCTCGAATTCACGCCGCAGGGCACGCTCGCCGAGAAGCTGCGCGCGGGCGGTGCCGGCATTCCCGCCTTCTTCACGAACACCGGCTACGGCACCGTGATCGCGGAAGGCAAGGAAACGCGCCAGTTCGGCGATCGCCACTACGTGCTCGAGCCGTCGCTGACGGCCGACGTCGCGCTCGTGAAGGCGTGGAAGGCCGACAAGTCCGGCAACCTGATCTATCGCCGCACCGCGCGCAACTTCAACCCGATGTGCGCGATGGCCGGCAAGATCACCGTCGTGGAAGTCGAGGAGATCGTCGAGAACGGCACGCTCGATCCGGACCAGGTCCACACGCCGGGCATCTTCGTGCAGCGCATCGTGCTGAACGCGACGCCCGAGAAACGCATCGAACAACGCGTCGTACGCACGAAAGGAGACTGACATGGCCTGGAATCGTGACCAGATGGCCGCGCGCGCGGCGAAGGAACTGCAGGACGGCTTCTACGTGAACCTCGGCATCGGCCTGCCGACGCTCGTCGCGAACCACGTGCCGGAAGGCGTCGAGGTGTGGCTGCAGTCGGAGAACGGCCTGCTCGGCATCGGTCCGTCGCCGACCGAGGACGAAGTCGATGCGGATCTCATCAACGCCGGCAAGCAGACCGTCACGACGCTGCCGGGCTCGTCGATCTTCTCGTCGGCCGATTCGTTCGCGATGATTCGCGGCGGCCACATCAACCTCGCGATCCTCGGCGCGATGCAGGTCAGCAAGACGGGCGACCTCGCGAACTGGATGATCCCGGGCAAGATGATCAAGGGCATGGGCGGCGCAATGGATCTCGTCGCGGGCGTGAAGCGCGTTGTCGTGCTGATGGAGCACGTCGCGAAGGGCGACCAGCACAAGATTCTCGACGAATGCAACCTGCCGCTGACGGGCGTGGGCGTGGTCGACCTGATCATCACAGATCTCGGTGTGATCGAAGTGACGCCGGCCGGCCTGAAGGTGCTCGAGCTCGCCGACGGCGTGAGCGCGGAAGAGATCCAGACGAAGACGGGCGCACCGCTCGATGTGAGCGCGGTCGCCTGAGCATCGTTCTTTCCGCATGACCCTCGACGCCCCGCGTTCCGTCAGGAACGCGGGGCGTTTTGTCATGACCGCAGGCGTCACGCGATCGCGCCGCCGCCGTCGATCAGCACCGTCGAACCGGTCGCGTAAGGCGTCGTGGCCAGGTAGACGATCGCGTTCGCGACGTCCTCGGGCTGGCCCACCCGGCGTGCGGGAAGGCGCTGGGCGGCGCCCGCGTACATCGCATCGCGCGCGTCGGGGGCGAGCTTGTCCCACAGCGGCGTCGCGATCAGGCCCGGCGACACGGTGTTCACCCGCACGGGCGCCAGCTCGAGCGCAAGGCCGCGGGCGAGCGCCTCGAGCGCCGCGTTGATCGCACCCTGCAGCACCGACGACGCGCTCGGCCGCACGCTGAGGTAACCCGACACGAATGTCAGCGAACCGCCGGGTGCGATGTCGATCGAGCGGGCGATGCGGTATGCGCCCCAGAACTTGCTGTCCATCGCAGCCTGCGCGTCGGCAAGCGGCAGTGCGCGCAGCGGGCCCGTGGCCGTCTTCGCGGCCGAAATCACGACGTGATCGAACTGGCCGACGCGCGCGCAGAACGCATCGACGGCCGCCGTATCGGTGATGTCGAGCGCTTCGGTGCGCACGGGCACGTCCGGCGCGGCATCTGCACCGGCCCTGGCCGGGTCGCGCGATGCGATCATCACGACAGCGCCGCGTTGCGTGAAGGCTTTCGCGGCCGCGGCGCCGATACCCGAGCTGCCGCCGACGACAAGTACTTTCTTTCCGTGGAGTGGATCGTTCATGGTGGTCGTTCCGATGAGAGGAGGTGAGTGGAACCCGGTCAGATCGTTTCGGCTTCGCGCAGCGTCGACGGGCTGCGCAGCGCGAAGCGGGCGATGTCGTCCTTGCGCATGAAGGCCACTCCCGGATGCGATCGGGCGTAGCGCAGGAAAGCATCCCAGGCGCGGACCATCTGCGGCGTGCCGCTGATCCGGTCGTGCGCGCTGATCGACATCAATCTGCGCCGCTGCCCGGCTTCCGCGTACAGCTGGTCGAAATCGAGCTTGATCTGCTCGAGAAACATCGTCGGTGAGTAGTTGCGGCCCTCGATCAGCAGGATGTCGTTGTTGCGCAGCGTGTACGGGACGACCACGAAATCGCGACCGCCGACGGTCTCGATGAACGGCTCGTCCCGGCTGACGTCGTCGATGTGGTACACGTAACCGAGTTCCTGCAGCAGCGGCAGCGTGTGCGGCCCGCGCCGCAGCCAGTTGCAGTTGTAGCCGACCGGGCGCTGTCCCGTCACCGCTTCGACCATGTCGCGTGCTTCGGTGAGGAAGCGACGCTCGTCGTCGCGGTTCATCGCGAATTGCGAGCGCCATGTCGGGCCGTGCGCGGCCGCTTCGTGGCCGCGCGACACGATCTCGCGCGCCAGTTCGGGATGCCGGCGTGCGGCCTCACCAATCATGTGCGACGTGACTTTCACGCCGTGCCGATCCCACAGGTCGAGCAGGCGCGGAATCCCTTCACGATAGCCATACGCGAACCACGTGGCCGACGCCAGATCGACCGGCACCGACGACGGAAATTCGACGGGCGGGAACGGGCTGTCCGCGCCCTTCGGCGGTTGTCCGCCGGCCTCGAATTGCATCGAGATCGAGATGACGAGCCGCGTATCGTTCGGCCAGAATCCGCCGGCGCGCGTGTCTTCCTGCGGTGCCGGCGCGGCGGCGGCCGGCTGCGAGGCGCCCGCGACCATCGCGACGCCGGCCGCCAGCCCGGCGCCGGCCTGTGCCAGAAACGTGCGGCGCGCCGGAGGCGTCGGCGAATGGGAGTCGTTGTAGGTCATCGTCCTCTCCTTCAGCCGACGAGCCCGAGCTGACGCATCAGCGTCAGGTTGTCCTCGATGTGCCAGTTTTCCGCAATCCGGCCGTGATCGATCCGGTAGATGTCGGTCGCGATGAAGTCGACCGTCTGCCCGCTGCCGGCCGTGCCATTGAACGTGCCGGTGAAGTGCCCGCGAAAATGCAGGTGCACGACGACCCGGTCGCCCGCGACGATCATCTGCTCGATGTCGCAACGCAGGTCCGGGATGGCCGCGCGCATCGTTTGGGATGCCGCGAGCGGTCCGGATACACCCTGTGCGCGGCCGGCCGGAAGCGTCCGGTCGATGAAGCCGGTGGCGAGTGCCGTTTGGGCGAGGCTGGCGTCGCCGGTATCCCAGAACGTGCCGTAGCGACGCGCGGCGAGGATCTGCGCGCGTGCCTGCTGGGCCGGCAGGTCGGCCGCGACGGTCAGGCTGTGCGGCTCGACGAGGCCGGCCGCGTGGGAGGCGGCCGGCGACAGCGCAACGACGCAGGCGGCCGCGGCGATGACACGGGTGATCGGGCGAGCGGCCGAAAGAAGGCGAATCGACATGGTTTCGGGTGTCCTGTGGATGGCGTCGTGCGACGACGCGGAACAGGTATGGTAGGTTTTCGATTTCCATCTAAATACGGTCGGAAATCGAATGGATTATTCGAAAAAAGGAAAGGTTTGCTCGGGGACGGTGCCGCGATGCTGATCGACGATCTCCCGGCGCTCGATACCTTCGCGAGGATCGTGTCGGCCGGCAGCCTGTCGGCGGCGGCGCGCGAGCTGGACTTGTCGCTGTCCGTCGTCAGCAAGCGGCTTGCGCATCTCGAATCGCAGCTCGGCGTGCGTCTGCTGCACCGGACGACGCGGCAGCAGACGCTGACCGACGACGGTGCGCAGTTCCACGCGCAGGTGCTGCGCATCCTCGCCGAAGTCGAGCGTGCCGAAACGCTGATGAGCGATCGCCGCGGCACGGTCGGCGGTGTGCTGCGCGTGACCGCGCCGGGCGAGCTCGGCCGGCTGCGGATCGCGCCGCTCGTCGCGGCGTTTCAGCGGCGGCATCCCGAACTGATCGTGCAATTGATGCTGACCGATGCGATCGTCGATCTGCTCGCGCATGACATCGATGTCGCCGTGCGGATCGGCATCCTCGCCGATTCGACGATGATCGCCCGCGAGCTGGCGCCGAATCATCGTGTGCTTTGCGCGTCGCCGAGCTATGTCGCCGCGCACGGTTTGCCAGCTGAACCGGCCGAGCTTCGTGCGCACCGATGCATCGTGATGGGCGACCAGCCGCGTGCCGAGTGGCGGTTCGACGGTGACCAGGGCACGGTTGCGGTCGAGGTGACGGCCGCGCTGCTGACGAACGACGGCGGCGCGGCGCGTACGTTGGCGCTGGAGGGCGCGGGCATCGCGCTGAAGTCGATCTGGGACGTCGGTGCCGATCTCGATGCCGGTCGACTGATCCGCGTGCTGCCGGCATTCGCGGCGCCGGCGGCGCCGCTTCATGCGGTTTATCCCGGTGGTAGTCACGTGCCGTTGCGCGTGCGCGCATTCGTCGATTTCCTGCGCGAGCAGTTGCGCGACGCATGGGGCCGCGGCGACTGAGCGCGCTGCGAGCGATGTGCCGGCGGGGGGGGGCGTGACGACCTGCGTTGACGAAGCGGTTTACAATCGTTTGCATCGGGCGGCGCATGCGTTGCCCGCCGCGCCGCCTCTGTTCGACAGGATGCCAACGATGCCGATCACCTCAGCGAATCCCCCGGTTCCCCGTCAGCGACGCGTGCAGTGTGCAAGCGCCGCCGGCCTTCACCACGTCGCCTATACCGAATGGGGCGACCCGGCCAATCCGCGCGTGCTGGTCTGCGTGCATGGCCTGACCCGTTCGGGGCGCGACTTCGACCGGCTCGCCGCCGCGCTGTCCGATACGTATCGCGTCGTCTGCCCCGACATCGTCGGGCGCGGTCGCTCCGACTGGCTCGCCGATCCGCGGCATTACGCGATTCCGCAATATGTTGCCGACATGGTCACGCTGATCGCGCGGCTCGACGTCGAGTCGGTCGACTGGTTCGGCACGTCGATGGGCGGGCTGATCGGCATGGCGCTCGCAGGGTTGCCCGGTTCGTCGCTGCGCCGGATGATCGTCAACGACGTCGGCCCGCGCATCGAACCCGATTCGCTGACGCGCATCGGCGAATACCTCGGCGTGCAGCCGCGCTTCGCGACCGAGCAGGAAGGCGTCGACTATCTGACGTCGCTGTCGCTGCCGTTCGGGGAACTGACCGGCGACGAATGGCGCGAGATCAACCGGCCGTTGCTGCGCGAGTTGCCCGACGGCGGCTGGACGATGCGCTACGATCCGCGCATCGCCGAGCCGTTCAAGGCGACGACGCCCGAACTGGCCGCGCTCGGTGAGGCCGCGCTGTGGCGCGCGATCGAGACGACCGATGCGTCGCTGCTCGTCGTGCGCGGCGCCGAGTCAGACCTGTTGTCGTGCGAGACCGTCGCCGAGATGGTGCGCCGCGGCCGGCATGTGACGCAGGCGGAAATTCCCGGCACGGGGCACGCGCCGGCATTCCTGAACGCCGACCAGATTGCGCTCGCGCGGCGGTTTTTCGTCGAAGGCGTCTCATAAACGCGTCATAATATGCGGTTCGGCGGCACGCGGGCCGCGTCGTCGCCGATTCTTCACCCATTCAAACGACCGGAACATTCCATGGCAGTCATTCGTCACCACGTCGGAGCCCGTCTCTCCGAAACCGCGATCCATAACGGTACCGTGTATCTGGCTGGCCAGATCGCCGAAGACACCACCCAGGACATCAAGGGCCAGACGCGCGAAGTGCTGGGCCACATCGACCGCCTGCTCGCCGAAGCGAACAGCGACAAGGCGCATCTGCTGTCGGTGCAGATCTACATTTCGGATCTCGCGAACTTCGAAGGCATGAACGCGGAGTGGGACGCGTGGGTCGCGCCGGGCAACACGCCGCCGCGCGCGACCGTCGAGGCGAAGCTCGCGGATCCGGCGCTGCTGGTCGAGATCGTCGTCGTCGCCGCGCAGCGGAGCTAAGCGAAGCATCACGATGACCGCAATACGCCAGGCCGTGCGATGACCGAGTCCGTTACCGCTTCTTCCGTCGCGGCGCCGTCGTTCGACGACGTGCTCGCGTTCGTGCGCGAGCGGGCCGGCGACGCGCGCCTGTCGACGGGCGAACTGCTCGCCGATCACTCGGCGGGCACCGCGTCGATCATGCGCACGTTGAACGTCGACCCGCACGCAATGCAGGCGGCCGCGCTGTTCGTGCTGACGCCGCATCTGAACGATCCCGAGCGGGAACTGACCGAACGGTTCGGCGAAGAGGTCGCGCGGCTCGTGTCCGACGTGCGCAAGCTGCTGCGGCTCGGCACCGTCAGCCTGCGCGCCCAGAACGCGATGCCTGAAGCCGGGCGCGACGCGGCGGAAGAGCGGCGCACGCAGATCGAGGCGCTGCGCAAGATGCTGCTGGCGTTCGCGCAGGACATCCGCGTGGTGCTGATCCGGCTGGCGTCGCGCTTGCAGTCGCTGCGGTATTACGCGGCGGCGAAGATCGATCCGCCGCCCGACGTCGCGCGCGAGACACTCGAGATCTACGCGCCGCTCGCGAACCGTCTCGGCATCTGGCAACTGAAGTGGGAGCTCGAGGATCTCGCGTTCCGCTTCGAGGATCCGGTCACCTACAAGCGCATCGCCAAGCTGCTCGACGAGAAGCGCATCGAGCGCGAGGCCTACGTCGCCCAGGCGATCGAGCGGCTCCAGCACGAGCTGGCGGAAGCGCACATCCCGGCCGACGTGAGCGGGCGGCCGAAACATATCTACAGCATCTGGCGCAAGATGCGCGGCAAGGAGCTCGACTTCGCCGAGCTGTACGACGTGCGGGCGTTCCGCGTGATCGTGCCGGACATCAAGGATTGCTACGCGGTGCTCGGCATCGTGCATCACCTGTGGCAGCCGGTGCCGAAGGAATTCGACGACTACATCTCGCGCCCGAAGCCGAACGGCTACAAGTCGCTGCATACGGTCGTGATCGGCGACGACGGCCGCGCGTTCGAAGTGCAGATTCGCACGCAGGAAATGCATCGCTTCGCGGAGTACGGGATCGCCGCGCACTGGCGCTACAAGGAAGCCGGCGCGCGCGGCTATGGCGGCCAGTTCTCGGCGAGCGACAAGTACGACGAGAAGATCGCGTGGCTGCGCCAGCTGCTCGCATGGAAGGACGACGTCGAAGTGTCGGGCGACCAGGCGTGGGCCCAGCTGCGCGAGACGTCGCTCGACGACGACCACATCTACGTGCTGACGCCGCAGGCGCGCGTGATCGCGCTGCCGCAGGGTGCGACGCCGGTCGATTTTGCCTACCACCTGCACAGCGAGCTCGGCCATCGCTGCCGCGGCGCGCGCGTCGACGGCGTGATGGTGCCGCTGAACACGTCGCTCGCGAACGGCCAGACCGTCGAGATCGTCGCGGTGAAGGAGGGCGGGCCGTCGCGCGACTGGCTGAACCTGCAGCTCGGCTACCTGAAGAGTTCGCGCGCGCGACAGAAGGTGCGGGCGTGGTTCAACTCGATCGAGCAGGAGGAGAACATCGCGCATGGCCGCGCGCTCGTCGAAAAGACGCTGCAGCGCGAGGGCAAGACGTCGGTCAATCTCGACAACCTCGCCGCGAAGCTCGGCTTCAAGTCGCCCGACGAACTGTTCTCGGTCGTCGGCAAGGAAGAATTCAGCCTGCGCAACGTCGAGCACGCGCTGTCCGATGCGCCGCCGCCCGAGCATGCGCCCGAGGCGCCCGCCGATTTCGAGAAGCGCAGCAGCGGGGCGAGTGTCGCGCACGGCGCGTCGACCGGCGTGCTGGTGGTCGGCGTCGATGCGCTGTTGACCCAGCTTGCGCGCTGCTGCCGTCCGGCGCCGCCCGACCCGATCAGCGGTTTCGTCACGCGCGGCAAGGGGATGTCGATCCACCGCAGCGACTGCCCGACGTTCCGGCGGATGGCTGAACGGGCGCCGGAGCGCGTGCTGCAGACCACCTGGTCGGCCGACGTGCTGGGCGGACGCGGCGCGTCCGTCTATCCGGTCGACCTGATGATCGAGGCGAGCGACCGGCAAGGCTTGCTGCGCGACATCTCGGAAGTGTTTGCGCGCGAGAAAATGAACGTGGTGGGCGTGAAGACGCAGAGCCGCCGCAATGCGGCGTTCATGCAGTTCACGGTCGAGGTGTCGAATTCCGCGCAGGTGCAGCGTGCGTGCACGCTGCTTGGCGAAGTGCAGGGCGTCGTGCGGGCGGGGCGCAAGACGTGACGCCCCCGTAATGGGGGCGGAACACGATCGTTTTGCTGCGGCCGCATAAAACACTTGCCAAGTCGGCGCTGGCTCCATATAATCTTAGCTTCTCTAGGCTCGTAGCTCAGCTGGTTAGAGCACCACCTTGACATGGTGGGGGTCGTTGGTTCGAGTCCAATCGAGCCTACCAACGAATTGAGAATGCCCGGTTTCCGGGTATTCGATGCAGTAGATAACTCAACGCGAACAGGGCGAATACGGTTATGACACCGCGAACGTTGACCGAAACCTTTTCGGAGCGACGCTAGTCGAGGAACGTTTTCGCCCTTTCAGCCTGAGTGAAGTATCGAATGCGGCCCCTCGAAAGCGGGGCCGCATTTTTTTTGTCGCGAAATTTCGCGCGTGATTTTTTATATCGCGTACCTGGTTTGCCGCCCACTGTCGGCATCACGGAGATTGCTATGGTTTCGATACGCTTGCCTGACGGCTCAGTTCGACAATACGAGCATCCGGTGACAGTTGCCGAGGTTGCGGCCTCGATCGGTCCCGGCCTCGCGAAGGCTGCGCTTGGAGGCAAGCTCGATGGCGAGCTCGTCGACACGTCCACGGTCATCGATCGCGACGCAGCGCTCGCGATCATCACGGACAAGGATGCCGACGGTCTCGACATCATCCGTCACTCGACCGCGCACTTGCTCGCGTACGCGGTGAAGGAACTGTATCCGGATGCGCAGGTGACGATCGGTCCCGTGATCGACAACGGCTTCTACTACGACTTCTCGTATAACCGCCCGTTTACGCCGGAAGATCTGGAAAAGATCGAAAAGCGCATGCAGGAAATCGCGAAGAAGGACGAGCCGGTGACGCGCCGCGTCGTGTCGCGCGACGAGGCGGCCGGCTATTTCCGCAGCATCGGCGAGAAGTACAAGGCCGAGATCATCGAATCGATTCCGCAAACCGACGAAATCAAGCTGTACTCGCACGGCGGCTTCACGGATCTGTGCCGCGGCCCGCACGTGCCGTCGACCGGCAAGCTGAAGGTCTTCAAGCTGATGAAGGTCGCGGGCGCGTACTGGCGCGGCGACTCGAAGAACGAGCAGCTGCAGCGCATCTACGGTACGGCCTGGACGAAGAAGGAAGACCAGGACCAATACCTGCACATGCTCGAGGAAGCGGAAAAGCGCGACCACCGCAAGCTCGGCAAGCAGCTCGACCTGTTCCATATGCAGGAAGAGTCGCCGGGCATGGTGTTCTGGCATCCGAAGGGCTGGGCACTGTGGCAGCAGGTCGAGCAGTACATGCGCCGCCGCGTGAACGACGCCGGCTACCTCGAGATCAAGACGCCGATGATCATGGACCGCTCGCTGTGGGAAGCGTCGGGCCACTGGCAGAACTACCGCGAGAACATGTTCACGACGGAGTCGGAGAAGCGCGACTACGCGATCAAGCCGATGAACTGTCCGGGGCACGTTCAGGTGTTCAAGCACGGCCTGCGCTCGTACCGCGACCTGCCGCTGCGCTACGCGGAATTCGGTTCGTGCCACCGCAACGAGGCATCGGGCGCGCTGCATGGCCTGATGCGCGTGCGCGGCTTCGTGCAGGACGATGCGCACATCTTCTGTACGGAAGAGCAGTTCATCGCCGAGTCGATCGCGTTCAATACGCTGGCGATGAGCGTGTACAAGGATTTCGGGTTCGAGCACATCGACATCAAGCTGTCGCTGCGCCCCGAACAGCGTGCGGGCACGGATGAAACGTGGGATCGTGCCGAGCAGGGCCTGCGCGACGCGCTGACGGCGTGCGGCCTGTCGTGGGAAGAGCTGCCGGGCGAAGGTGCGTTCTACGGTCCGAAGATCGAGTACCACATCAAGGACGCGCTCGGCCGGTCGTGGCAGTGCGGCACGCTGCAGCTCGACATGGTGCTGCCGGAGCGCCTCGGTGCCGAGTACGTCGCGGAGGACAACAGCCGCCGCCGGCCGGTGATGCTGCACCGTGCAATCGTCGGTTCGATGGAGCGATTCCTCGGCATTCTGATCGAGCACCATGCCGGCGCGATGCCGGCCTGGCTCGCGCCGTTCCAGGCAGTTGTGCTCAATATCGCCGAAAGTCAGGTGGAATATGCACACTCTCTGACCCAAACGTTGCAAAAACAAGGGGTTAGGGTGGCGGGCGATTTGCGCAACGAGAAGATTAGCTATAAAATACGCGAGCACACGCTGGAAAAGGTGCCTTATCTCCTCGTCGTGGGTGATAAGGAGCGTGATGCGCAAACGGTAGCCGTGCGTGCCCGTGGCGGCGTCGATCTTGGCGTTATGCCGATCGAAGCCTTCGTTGAGCGTCTGCAGGAAGACCTGCGTTCGTTCAAGTAACCGCCCTGGCAGCGCGGCTCGTTTTTTTAATTTTTAGAGGAAACGTAACATCGCTACTGATAAGTCGTCGCATCGCATCAACGGTGAAATTTCTGCGCCGGAAGTGCGTCTGGTCGGGCTCGAGAACGAACCGCTCGGTATCGTAAAACTCGCTGATGCGTTCCGTAAATCGGAAGAACTGGATGTCGACCTCGTGGAAATCGCGCCGCAAGCGGTTCCCCCGGTCTGCCGCCTGATGGACTACGGCAAGTTCAAGTATCAGGAGTCCAAGAAGCAGCACGAAGCGAAGCTGAAGCAGAAGGTCATCCAGGTGAAGGAAGTCAAATTCCGCCCGGGTACCGATGACGGTGACTACAACGTCAAGCTCCGCAATCTCGTGCGCTTCCTCGAAGAGGGCGACAAGACGAAGATCACGTTGCGTTTCCGCGGCCGCGAAATGGCTCACCAAGAGATCGGCATGCGGATGCTGGAACGTCTGCGCACGGATCTCGAGGAAGTCGGCCAGGTCGAGCAGATGCCGAAGATGGAAGGGCGCCAGATGATCATGGTGCTCTCGCCGAAGAAAAAGAAGTAACGGGCCCGCGCGCACGGCGCGCAGGTTCGCAAGTGGTTCGGTGCGTTGCCCGGTCAGGGCGGCGCGCCAACAATGACGGCGGCTGCGCAAGCGGTTCGCCGTACACAAGTGGACTGGGTTTCGAAGGGCGGGTCAAGGGCGCATGCCAACCGCACACCCATCGCCATCTAATAAACTGGAGTTGTTCGTCATGCCTAAGATGAAGACCAAGAAGAGTGCTGCAAAGCGCTTCGTGGTGCGTCCGGGCGGTACCGTCAAGCGCGGTCAAGCCTTCAAGCGTCACATCCTGACCAAGAAAACCACGAAGAACAAGCGTCACCTGCGCGGCGCAACGGCAGTTCATGATTCCGATCTGAACTCCGTCCGCGCAATGCTGCCGTTCGCGTAACCCCTCAACTGATACTCTAAGGAGAGAAACATGCCTCGAGTCAAACGTGGGGTAACCGCACGGGCCCGCCACAAGAAGATCATCAAGCTGGCCAAGGGTTATCGCGGCCGTCGCAATAACGTCTACCGCATCGCCAAGCAGGCGGTGATGCGCGCTGGTCAGTACGCGTACCGCGATCGCCGCAACAAGAAGCGTGTGTTCCGCGCACTGTGGATCACGCGTATCAACGCGGCAGTTCGCCAGCACGACATGACCTACAGCGTGTTCATCAACGGCCTGAAGAAGGCGTCGATCGAACTCGACCGTAAGGTCCTGGCCGACATGGCGGTGTTCGACAAGGCTGCTTTTGCTGCGATCGTCCAGCAGGTGAAAGCCGCCGTTGCAGCCTAATTGCGAAATTAGCACTGCGTGGTGAGTTGCAGCGATGTTCCGGTAGTTTCGGCCGCTGCAGCGAAAACGGGGCTCTTCCGAGCCCCTTTTTTGTTTGGTGGGCAGATTTGCTCGCCAAGACCGAATGACGTTGGAAATGATGGGATCTATGGATCTGGACCAGATTGTCGCCGACGCGCAGCAGTCCTTCGAACAGGCTGCCGACATCACCACGCTCGAAAACGAGAAAGCACGATTTCTCGGCAAGTCGGGTGCGCTGACCGAGTTGCTCAAGGGCCTCGGCAAGCTCGATCCCGAAGCACGCAAGACCGAAGGCGCACGCATCAACGTCGCGAAGCAGCAGGTTGAAGCCGCGCTGACCGCACGTCGCCAGGCGCTCGCCGACGCACTCTTGAACCAGCGCCTCGCCGCCGAGGCGATCGACGTCACGCTGCCGGGTCGCGGCGCCGGTGCAGGCAGCCTGCACCCGGTGATGCGCACGTGGGAGCGCGTCGAACAGATTTTCCGCTCGATCGGCTTCGACGTGGCCGACGGTCCCGAAATCGAGACCGACTGGTACAACTTCACGTCGCTGAACAGCCCGGAGAACCATCCGGCGCGTTCGATGCAGGACACCTTCTACGTCGAAGGCAAGGATGCCGACGGCCGCCAGCTGCTGCTGCGAACGCACACGAGCCCGATGCAGGTGCGTTACGCGCGCATGAACCGTCCGCCGATCAAGGTGATCGCGCCCGGCCGCACGTACCGCGTGGACAGCGATGCGACGCACTCGCCGATGTTCAATCAGGTCGAGGGGCTGTGGATCGACGAAAACATCAGCTTCGCCGACCTCAAGGGCGTCTATACCGATTTCCTGAAGAAATTCTTCGAGCGCGACGACATCCTCGTGCGCTTCCGTCCGTCGTATTTCCCGTTCACGGAACCGTCGGCCGAGATCGACATGATGTTCGAGCACGGCAAGAACGCCGGCAAATGGCTCGAGATCTCGGGCTCGGGGCAGGTGCATCCGACCGTGATCCGCAACATGGGCCTCGATCCCGAGCGCTACATCGGCTTTGCGTTCGGCAGCGGCCTCGAGCGCCTGACGATGCTGCGCTACGGTGTGCAGGATCTCCGGCTGTTCTTCGAGAACGACCTGCGTTTCCTGCGCCAGTTCGCATAACGCACGCGCCGCGCCGACATGTGCCCGCGCACGCCCCGCCGGACGTTTCCGACGGGGCCCGGGCGTCGATCTAACCTGTTTCGAACGTAGACATCCATGCAATTCCCTGAATCCTGGTTGAGAACCTTTGTCGACCCGCAGCTGACGACCGACGAGCTGTCGCACGCGCTGACGATGGCGGGGCTCGAAGTCGAATCGCTGAGCAAGGCTGCGCCGCCGACGTCGAAGATCGTCGTCGGCCGCGTGCTCGAAGTCGTCAAGCATCCGGATGCGGACAAGCTCAATGTCTGCCAGGTCGACGCCGGCACCGGCGCGACGCTGAATATCGTTTGCGGCGCACCGAACGTGGCGCCCGGCATCAAGGTGCCGGTCGCGCTGGTCGGCGCGGAACTGCCGCCGGCGGAAGAGGGCGGCAAGCCGTTCGCGATCAAGCTGTCGAAGCTGCGCGGCGTCGAGAGCCAGGGGATGCTGTGCTCGGCGCGCGAGCTGAAGCTGTCCGAGGACCACAGCGGCCTGCTGATCCTGCCGGAAGACACGCCGGTCGGCCAGGACATCCGCGACACGCTCAATCTCGACGATACGATCTTCGAAATCAAGCTGACGCCGAACAAGGCCGATTGCCTGTCCGTGTTCGGTATCGCGCGCGAGACGGCCGCGATCACCGGCGCGCCGCTGACGCCGGTCGATATCCGCCCGGTGCGCGTCGAGCTCGACGAGACGCTGCCCGTGCGCATTGACGCGCCCGATCTGTGCGGCCGCTTTTCCGGCCGCGTGATCCGCGGCGTGAACGCACACGCGAAGACGCCGCAATGGATGGTCGAGCGCCTCGAGCGTTCGGGCCAGCGCAGCGTGTCGGCGCTCGTCGACATCTCGAACTACGTGATGTTCGAGCTTGGCCGCCCGTCGCACGTGTTCGACCTGGACAAGATCCACGGTGGCATCGAGGTGCGCTGGGGCAAGCGCGGCGAGTCGCTGAAGCTGCTGAACGGCAATACGGTCGAACTCGACGAAACGGTCGGCGTGATCGCGGACGATCGCCACGTCGAAAGCCTCGCGGGCATCATGGGCGGCGACAGCACGGCCGTCACGCTCGACACGACCAACATCTACCTGGAAGCCGCGTTCTGGTGGCCCGACAGCATCCGTGGCCGCGCGCGCAAGTACAACTTCTCGACCGATGCGGCCCATCGCTTCGAGCGCGGCGTCGACTACGCAACCACCGTCGAGCACGTCGAGCGCATTACACAACTGATTCTCGAGATCTGCGGCGGCAAGGCCGGTCCGATCGACGATCAGGCGGTCAACCTGCCGCAGCGCGCGCCGGTGAAGATGCGCGTATCGCGCGCGAACCGCATCATCGGCGTGAAGATCGACGCCGACGAGATCGCGGACATCTTCACGCGCCTCGGCCTGCCGTTCGAGCGTGACGACGACGCATTCCTGGTCACGCCGCCGTCGCACCGCTTCGACATCGAGATCGAGGAAGACCTGATCGAGGAAGTCGCCCGCATTTACGGCTTCGAGAAGATTCCGGCGCGTCCGCCGGTCGCGACGAGCGAGATGCGCGCGACCAACGAGACGCAGCGTTCGATCCACGACATCCGTCATGCGCTCGCGGCGCGCGACTACGCGGAAACGGTCAACTTCAGCTTCGTCGATGCGGAGTGGGAGCACGATTTCGCCGGCAACGACACCCCGATTCGCCTGCTGAATCCGATCGCGAGCCAGCTGTCGGTGATGCGCACGACGCTGTTCGGCAGCCTGATCTCGGTGTTGCGCCACAACCTGAACCGCCGCGCGGATCGCGTGCGCGTGTTCGAGGCCGGCCGCGTGTTCCTCGCCGATCCGTCGGTGAAGGCCGGCGAGCTGACCGTCGAAGGCTACACGCAGCCGAAACGTGTCGGCGCGCTCGCGTACGGCCCGGCGGTCGACGAGCAGTGGGGCGTGGCCACGCGCGCAGTCGATTTCTTCGACGTGAAGGGCGATCTCGAGGCGCTGCTCGCGCCGGCCGCCGCGCGCTTCGTGAAGGCCGAACATCCGGCCCTTCATCCGGGCCGCAGCGCGCGCATCGAAGTCGATGGCCGCGCGGTCGGCTGGATCGGCGAGCTGCATCCGCGCCTGATGCAGAAGTACGAGCTGCCGCACGCGCCGGTGATGTTCGAAATCGACACGGACGCGCTCACCGCGCGTGCGCTGCCGGCTCCGACCGACGTATCGAAATTCCCGCCGGTCCGGCGCGATATCGCCGTCGTGGTCGATCAGGCGGTCGAGGTTCAGGCACTTTTCGACGAAATGAAGAAGGTGCTGGCCGAAGACGCCTGCCGATTCGTTCAGAAGGTTGTACTCTTCGACGAATTTCGTGCAAAATCAAATACTTCCGGTGGCCTTGCCGCGCACGAGAAGAGCCTTGCCTTCCGCGTGACGCTGCAGGATCCGGCTGGCACGCTACAGGACGAGGTCGTCGATCAGGCGATCCAGACGCTGGTCGAGCGAATGGCTCGTGCCGGTGCCCGCCTGCGCGGCTAAGGAGAGGGGCCGCCCGTTGGCGGGCGGCTTTTTCCCCTCGCAAGTTTTGGTTTAACGCGCTGTATGGCAGATATGAACGACATGACCTCGAGTGAATTCGAAGCCCTCCTGACGGCGCAACGCAGCGCCATGAACCGCGACGCTTCGGCGCCGGCGTCCACCGAGACGCCGACGCTGACGAAAGCGGAACTGGCGGAGCTGCTGTTCGACAGCGTCGGGCTGAACAAGCGTGAAGCGAAGGACATGGTCGAGGCTTTTTTCGAAGTGATCCGCGACGCGCTCGAAAACGGTGAAAGCGTCAAGCTGTCGGGATTCGGCAATTTCCAGCTGCGCGACAAGCCGCAGCGTCCGGGCCGCAATCCGAAGACGGGCGAGGCGATTCCGATCGCGGCCCGCCGGGTCGTAACCTTCCACGCGAGCCAGAAGCTGAAAGCGCTGGTCGAAAACGGCGTGGAATGACGCCGCGCGTTGACGTCTCCGCGCGGCCGCCGCGCACCCTTTACCGACGGTTAACCGACGATGACCACTACGGTTGAGAAAGTCGTCTTGCCTCCGATTCCCGCGAAGCGCTACTTCACGATCGGTGAGGTCAGTGAGCTGTGCGGGGTCAAGCCGCACGTGCTGCGTTACTGGGAACAGGAATTCACGCAGTTGCGGCCGGTGAAGCGGCGAGGCAATCGCCGGTATTACCAGCATCACGAAGTCCTGCTGATCCGGCGGATTCGCGAGTTGCTGTACGAACAAGGGTTCACGATCAACGGGGCGCGCAACCGGCTCGATTCGCCGGGCAGCGAACGCGGCGCCCCGGCACCGGCCGAGCCGGACGTGGCCGGTGCCGATGAGCGTGCGGCGGGCCAGCAGGGTGAGACGGTCGATGTGAACGCGTTGCGGCAGGCGCTCCTCGACGTGATCGACGGATTGAAGCGCGACTGAGCATGACGCTCGAAACAAAGCCCGGTTGGCGAAGTGCCACCGGGCTTTTTTCATGCGTGCGAGCCCGCGCTATCAGCGCGCTGCGAGCGGATTCGGCTTGCCCATGTCGACGACCAGCGTGCCGTCCGGCAGCATCCGCACCGAGCCCTGCGCGACCTGGCTGCGGTAACCGTACAGGTCGAAACGCATCGGGCCGGCCTCGGCAGAATTCCGGATCAGCGCGCGCACATTCAGTTCGAGCACGTTGAACATCTTCATGTCGCCGCCTTCCATCCACATGTAGCTCGGCGCGTCGATCTGCGGCCGCTTCGGCACGGGTGCGTCGGCGGCACGCCGGAACGTGAGGCGCAGCCCGTCGCGTTCGACCGTCGCCTGCGCGAGTTTTCCGTTCAAAACCGGCGGCGGAAATACGGTGTACTGATCGAGTACGAGCGTGTCGCCGCGCAGTTCCGCGCCGCGGCGCTGCATCGGCGTCAGCGACGCGAGTTCGATGCCGAGCGAGCGCAGCAGCTGCGCCTGCGGAATGCCGAGCACCGAAACCTGCGACGGCTTGAACGCGAGGTGCCGGTCGTCGAGCACCGACAGCGAGCCCTTCATGTCGGTCGGCAGCCATACGCCGGGCACGTGATTCCAGAGCTTGATGCCGCCCTGCACGCGCAGGTCCTCGCCGTCCGCGCTCAGTTGCAGGTCGTTCAGCGAGCGCGGCGAATAGTCGAGCAGATAGTTGTTGAAGAGCGCCGACATCGCCTTCCACGATTCGACGACCGTTCCGCCGAGAATGCGGATGTCGTACTGGTTCGGATCGTCGAGGTCGACCGGCTCGCCCGGCCGTTTCGCGATGAGCTGCACGTCGAGATCCTCGACATGGAAGCCGATGTCGCCGGACAGGTTGAAGTCGACGTTGTGCAGGTGGATCGTCGGGTTGCGGTTCGACACGTGCCGTTCGTTGAACGGCGTGGTCGACGAGCGCCGCATCGCGACTTTCTGCATGCCGGGCTGCGCTGCGGCGGCCGCGAGCGCAAACGCTTCCCAGTGCTGGCGCAAGTCGCGCAACGCGTTCTGCTGCGCGGCGAGGAAGCTGTCGTTCAGGCGGGCGGCCGTTTTGCCCAGCGCGGCGCCGCTCGCGGGCCCCGCATACGACGGCATCCGGATCGCCATCGCACCGCTTTCGTCGAAATTGAAATAGCCGGCCGATACCTGGTCGCGATAGTGATACAGGTCGAACACGAAATTCCGGTCGCGCTTCGCCGGATCGACGGGGCTGATCAGGATGTCGGCGTTCATCGGCATCGAGCGCATGAATTTCACGTCGCCGCCGCGGATGTACATCGCCTGTTGCGGCGCGTTCGCGGGCAGCGCGAAGCCGGCGTGCGAGCCGTCGTCGAGCGTCAGGTCGAGCCCGGCCGGCGTCACGCGCAGCGCGGTGATCCGGATCTTCAGCCGCGGCGGCGGCATCAGCTTGTCGACCGACATCACGAGGTCGTCGCCGACGAGCCGCGCAATCGGTGTCTCGACCTTCAGCAGGTCGGCCATCTTCACGTTGGCCGCGCGCATCACCGGCTGCGCATTGATGCCCGATACGCGCACGCCGGTCGGATGGAACACGAGCTGACTGCCGTCGCGGATCGCCAGCGTGCCAGTCAGCGAGAACGGCACCCAGCCGTCGCGCTGCATCTCGCCTTGCAGATGGATCACGCCGTCGCCGGCCGAGACGGCGAGCTTGCGCAGCGGTGCGTTGCGGTAACCGAAGATGTAGGTGTCGAAGAGTGCGGTCAGCTTCGTGTTGTCGAGCGTGACCGTGCCTTCGTGCACGTCGATCTCGAAACTAGTCGGGTCGTCGAACACGATCGGCGCGCCGGCCTGCGTCGGCACGAGTGTCGCGGACAGCTGATGGATGAAGAAGCCGAGGTTGTTGACGATGCGGAAGTCGACATCGCGCAGAAACGTCATCGCACCGTTCTGGCCCGAGTCGCGCAGCGTGAACGGGCGCGGCTGCGTGAGGCTGATCGACGCGAGCGACGGCACGGTGCGGGCGATCTGCTGTTCATGGGCGAGACGTTCGGCCTTGGCGCGCTCGATCTTCGTCGAGGCGACCGACGCGTTGCCGTCACGCTGCGCGGCTGGTTCCGCGCAGCCGGCGCAGAGCAGCGCGAGCGCCAGCGCGCCGCAGCCGAGTGCACGGGAGGTGCCGTGCGAAACCGAGACCGCCGCGCGTCGCGGGGCAGCCATCCAGTCGAGAATTGCCAAAGGCGTGCGATGGCCGCGCCGGACCGCATTCCGCATCGTCTGTCTCCAGGTCTTGTCGTGATCGACGAGGGCGCGCGGCCGATGTGCGGCGCGGACGTCGATGCCGTGCAGTGTGGCATAGCGCGCTAGAGCGGCGTCACCAAACAACGGGCGTGCGGGCAAGGCCGGGCGGCGCACAACAGGACAATGGATTCCCGGTGGCACGGCGGCAAGATCAAACGGTCGTTTGGTTTTGCGGCCGGGGCGGGCGGCGCGCTGAACCGATCGTCAAACCGGGCGCCGACATGGGCTGACGCGGGTTTTCGTGCGGGGGCGGGGCGGCGACGGACGCGGTATCGCTGTCGTCGCCGGCACGGCCGATCAGACCAGCATGTGCAGCCGGACGATGCGCCGTGCGCGTCGCTTTCGCGTCGATCTCGCGCCGGGTAAGCGCACGGTAGCGATCCGCGGCGAAACGGCCATCGTCCTTTTCGATTAGGACGCGACGTGGGTTGCCGGTGCGATTCGCGCAACTTGCCGTGGGTGCGCCGGCCGAGGCGCGGTAAGATCGGCATCAGTGGCTGGATGGATCAGCATGGTGGCCGACACGGGGGAGGCGTCATGGATCTGAAGGAACTCGACGTATTGGGAGCGGATGTAGGCGATCACTGGTACTACGCGTCGAAGGCGCGCGCGATCCGTCGGTTCCTGGGCTCGCCGGATGCGAGCCGGATCCTCGACGTCGGCGCGGGCTCGGGATTCTTTTCCAAGCATTTGCTCGAGCGCACGCAGGCGACCGAAGCGTGGTGTGTCGATACGAGCTACCCCGACGATACCGACGGCGAGGCGGCCGGCAAGCCTGTCCATTTTCGCCGCGCCGTCGATCGATTCGATGCCGATCTCGTGTTGCTGATGGATGTCCTCGAGCACGTCGATGACGATGTCGGGTTGCTTGCGCGATATGTGGAGGGTGCGCCCAAGGGCAGCCGGTTCCTGATCACGGTTCCCGCGTTTCAGTTCCTCTGGAGCGCGCATGACGATTTTCTCGAGCACAAGCGCAGGTACACGCTCGACGGTCTTGAAGACGTCGCACGTCGCGCGGGGCTGGAGGTCGAGCACGGCGCGTACTACTTCGGCCTCACGTTTCCGCTCGCGGCGGCAATGCGGCTGAGCGAACGCGCGCGTCGGCAACCGCGTGAACCGGCGTCGCAATTGCGCCGGCACCATCCGGTCGTCAACGGTTTGCTCAAGCTGATCTGCCGGGCCGAGTTGCCGATGTTCCGGTTCAATCGGATGGCGGGCCTCACGGTCATCTGCGTCGCGCGCAAGCGGTGAGCATCTGGCGGATCGTATCGCCGGCTCGTGGGTGAGGCCGGATGCGCGTTGCCGCTCGCGTCGAGGCCGCCACGTGCTGTCACGCCATCTCGGAAAAATTTCGCAGGAACATTCACAAAATGCATGCGACCCGTTCTAAACCGGCGAACTGTCTGTTATAATTTTTTTCTTTCGGGGCGTAGCGCAGCCTGGTAGCGTACCTGCATGGGGTGCAGGTGGTCGGAGGTTCAAATCCTCTCGCCCCGACCAGATAAAGAACCCGCGTCAGTTCAGGCTGACGCGGGTTTTTTCTTGGCCGTCGCTTTTTTGCACATCCCGGCGCGGCCCCGGTAAAATGCAAGGTTGATCCACGGAAAGCGCCGTGATTTAGCGGAAGAGGATTCCCCGAACATGACTGATCTTCGTCTTACCATGCGGTTCGCTGCAGTGCTCGCCACTGGCGCGCTCGTCGCCGGTTGCGGTACGTCGTCGCCCACGAAAGTGGACTACAAGAGCGATTCGAAATCGAAGGAAGCGTCGCTCGCAGTGCCGCCCAACATGCTTGACGAGACGGCCGATCAGCGTTCGCTGCCGCCGCAGGGCGGCGCGACTTCCCTGTCTGCGCTTCAGCAGGTCCAGCACGCGGCACCCGCGCTGGACACCGTCGCGCCCGCCGTGTCCGGCATGCATATCCAGCGCGACGGCACCGAGAGCTGGCTCGTGATCGACGGCAAGAAGCCCGCCGACATCTGGCCGCAGGTTCGCCGCTTCTGGCAGGAGCAGGGCTTCCTGCTCGTCGTCGACCAGCGCGACAAGGGCGTGATGGAAACCGACTGGAACGAAACTCACCCGCAGATCAACGACGGCCTGATCCGTAGCGTGATCACGAAGGCGATGGGCAACTCGTACGTGACGGCCGAGCGCAACAAGTACCGCACGCGCCTCGATTCGGCGCCGAACGGCGGCACCTACGTGTTCATCAGCCAGAAGGGCATGCGCGAGGCGATCACCGGTGCGAACAACGATTCGAGCAAGTGGGAAGCGAAGCCGAACGATCCGGCGCTCGAGACGGAATACCTGAAGCGGCTGATGGCAGTGCTCGCCCAGAACGAGCAGCGCGCGAAGAACGGCGAGCCGCCGATTGCGAACATCAACGACAACACGGTGCCGAAGGACAAGAAGGCGGACACCGACGCATCGAAGGCTGCCGCCGCGGCGATCGCCGCGCAGAACGTCGCGCGTACGTCGTCGCAAGCGAACGACGTCGACTCGGCTGCGGTGCCGTCCGAAGTCACGCTCGGCGAGCCGTACGACCGTTCGTGGCTGCACGTCGGCCTCGCGCTCGATCGCGCGAACTTCACGGTCGACGATCGCGATCGCACGAAGGGCCTGTATTTCGTGCGTTATGTCGATCCGAAGGACATCAGCGCGGCCGAGCAGGGCTTCTGGAGCCAGCTGTTCCACGGCAAGAAGGAAAAGCAGGCGAAGCAGTATCGCGTCAACGTGAAGGCGCTGTCGTCCGACCAGACGCGCGTCGCAGTCGTCGACGATTCGGGTGCGATCGATACGTCGACGCCGGCCCGGCAAATCATGGGGCTGCTCGTGAATCAGCTGCGCTGATCGCGGCACGATCCCGGCCTTCGAAAAGCCCGCCTTCCGGCGGGCTTTTTTCATTGTCGCGCGCGTTGGCGTGTGCGGGACGTTCGATCCCTTCTCGTGACGTTACGTAACATCCGCGCGTTACGGCCGCTGGACAGGTGTTACATCGTCATGACCGCAGAAAATATCCTTATGGATCAATGGCGTACTTTCGTAAGTGCGCCTGGCACACAAACTGCTTTATAAGGTGGAATCGTGAAAACAGGGAGGGTGGCGTCAGAGAGCGGGCGGCGTCTCGACCGTCCGACCGATGTCTTCAGATGCCGGTGCTCCGAGCGCCGGCGCAAAACCCGATAACGATCCGCGCGATGCGCGGATCCCGATGGCCCCGTCGCCTTTCCTCGTAGGGCGACGGTTTCGCCCGCGCTTCTTCTGAAGCGCGGGCAATTTTTTTGGGGCGGCAAAGCGAATGCATGCCGATCCAGCCGCGAGGATTCGTATTGGTCGAGCGCTGGGAGGCGGGGCTGCATTGGCCGCGCATGTGCGTTTGACGCACATTCCGGCTTGCCGCGGAGCGGTCGCGGACGGATCGATCGTTCCGGGATCCGCGCGCCGTGGAGGTTCGTTTGAGCGGGGCAAGGCGGCCGGACGCATTGCCGGCCGCTGCGATCCGTCAGTGCGACGTGCTGGGTACGTCGAGAATCAGGATGATCGTCCAGTCGGCATCGCCGTCGTGATGATACTGGCGCTCGGCGACGATGAACGGTTGCTGCTTGCCTTGCGGGCCGAGGAAAAGCACGTCGCCCTCCATCGGCAGGCACTCGATCGGCGGCAGCGCGAGGAACGCGTCGGTCGAGCCGCGCGGCATCAGTTGCTTGATCTTGCGAGTGGCTTCTTCGGTCCACTCGATGTCGAGTTGAATGTTGCTCATGCTGTCCTCCGCACCGGGGTGCGCACGGGTGGAAAATTTCGGTGCGCGACTTTAGCACAACGCGCGGGCGCCGCAACCAAAAAAGCCGAACCCGGTTGCCCGGATTCGGCTTTTCGCTTGTGCGGTGCCGCCGAACTTACTGGCTGGCAGCTTCTGCCGGAGCCGCCTTCTTGGCGGCCTTCTTCGCTGCCTTGTGATGCATCGCCTTCTTGACGTGGTGATGCTCTTCCTGCGCCGCCGGCTGTGCAGCCTCGGCTGCTTGCTGCTGTTGCAGTGCCTGTGCGCGCTGCTCGATCTCGGCGATCTTTGCCGGATCGGTGATGGTCTGGATTTGCGTGCTCTCTTGCGCATACGCTGCGCCAGTCAGCGCCGACATCGCGACCAGAATAGCCAGGGACGTCTTCTTCATTGCTTTACCTCCGCTAAGTGGTGATGAACCCGAATGTTGCCGTTTTGTCTGGCGACTGCAATCGAGTGCGTGTCGAGTGTAACAAAAGTGACGGATCAATGTGCACCGGATCGAGGCGCAGCGCAAGGCCCCGTTGAAGTCGCGCAACACTTCGTGCGTTCCGTCACGCGCCTGCCATCCGGGGCGAAACCGTCGCTCTCACCCCCGCTGCCCGTGGCGCCGTCAGAACCAGCCGAGCCATCGATAGACGTGAAATTGCGCGATGCCGACCAGCTCGTGCAATGCCCGGTTCGCGTTTTCCAGGTTGTCCCGGCGGGGCAGCCAGCCCAGTTGTGCGCGCCGGCGATTCGAATAAACGGGCTGCGGATCGATGCCGAAGTGGCGGAAGTCGAGCAATGCGCGGCGCATCTGGTACGACGACGCGACGAGAATGCGCGTGTCGTCATGTTGTGAGCGTAGTATAGAAGCAGTGAATTTCGCGTTTTCGTAGGTCGTACGGCTGTTCGGCTCGAGCACGAGGTCGCCGGGGGCGACACCTTCCGCCACCAGCCGGCGTCCGTAGACGGCCGCCTCGGTTTCGCCGTGATGTTGCGGGTCGCCGCCCGACATCACCACGGTGCAGCGAGTGGCCTGCTGCACGCACGTGCGATAGAGCGCGGCGGTCGTGCGGATGCGCGCTTCGCCGTCGGGCGGCGCCTGCAGGCCGGTTTCGCCGCGCCGCGTGCCGATGCCGAGCGTGATCAGTGTGGTCCGGCCGTGCATGTCGGGGTGCTCGACCGGCGTCACGCCGGCCTCGGTCCACGCGATGAGCGGTGCCGCGAGCCAGCCGGTCGCGAGCAGCCAGAACACCGCGGCGCCGGCGATCGCGATCTGTCGCCGCCGCTTGCGGCAGAGCATGAAACAGATGAAGAGAAGTACAAACGAATCGAACAGAATCAATTTGATTGGGGTATGGTGTCTTTTTATGGACGGCTGACGATCTGGCCCTAACGCGACGTCGAACGTCGGCCTCCAGAATCGGTGGCGGTATCGGCGGGCGGAGCTCCCGCCCGGCACGCCGCTTCGCATTGTCGCTGCACTTTAAGAAAGAATCGAGATGGCCACGTATTCCAACGAAGCGGTGCTCGACGCATTGAGACGAGTGCAGTACCGCCAGGTACCGTGGGCGCGCCGCCCGGGCGTGTTCGAGTATCTCCGGTCGCTAGGACTGATGGACACGGTCAGGCAGAAGACCGTTGCGCCCGCACCGGGTTTTCATGCGCCGGTCGACATCGCGGTGCTGACCGACAACGGTCGAGCCGAATGCGCGCGCCTCGAGCGCGACGAGAAATTACTTTCCTGGACCGATCGCCGCATGGACGACTACGCATTGAGCGAAGCCAGCGCCGTGGCGATTCTCGAAAGCCGCCTGTAGCGGCGCGCGCCTGTCCTCGCGCAGCCCTGCGCGACACGCCGAAAAAAAGCCCGTATCGCGAGGATACGGGCGTACCGGATACTTTTGCTGTTGCCATGCTGTGCTCATGGCAACGAATGTGACTCGTCGCATATCGAGCAGTTCCCGAATCGGGGAATTTTCTTTGACGAAAACCGGCAGGTTGCCGGGCTACGGATGGCGCGGCAGCTCGGTCGGCTGCGAGCCGATGCGCGCGCGTGCGTTGCTGGCGATGTCGCCGCGCAAGTCGCCGCGCGGCACGGTCTGCCGATTGGACGCCGTGGCAGGCGGTTGCTGGCGAAGGGAATTCCGGTGTTCTTGCTGGCGGTGAGGCTGCTTGCCGCGATCATCGGCGCGAGCGGGGGCGGTCAGCGCCAGTGAAATGACAATGCCGCATGCGACGAGCAGTGACATTGGTTTCATGGCGGGGGCTCCCTTCAAGCCGCCGGCGCAGCTTGTTGATATGACGCTAAGGTAAGCGCGGGAGTGCAGGTTTGCTGTAAATAATAGTAAAGAGATGTATCGCAGCACGACAGCGGTGGTCGACGACGACGCGAGCGCCGCGCAATGAACGGGGCGCCTGAAAGAAACCGGGCGGCCGAAGCCGCCCGATCGAGCATGCGTTACGCCATCTTCACGGGGGCGCGCCAGGATTCCGGATTGGTCCAGAAGGCGCCGCGCAGCCGGTCGCGGCTCGGCGGTGCAGGCGGCTTCGCCGCGCTTGCCCCGATGCGACCGCGCAACGAGATCTGGCGGCCGCTCGTGCCGAGTCGCTTGACGATTTCGGCGAGCGTACCGTCTGCCTGCCATTCGTCGAAGCGACGGCGGCAGGTCGGCGGCGACGGATAGCGGCCCGGCAGCTTGGACCAGCCTTCACCCGTCGACAGTACCCACAGCACGGCATTGACCACGGAACGGGCCTCCACGCGGGGACGGCCGCGCCGTTCGCTTCGTGCGGGTTCCGAGCAAAACAGACCTTCGACCAGCGCCCACTCGTTATCTCTCAAATCGTCGAACAGCATCATGTCCTCACCTCAGCGAAGCTAACTCCGGTGCGCTGCCCTGCGCCGCGCACTCTTCAGGCACTCGAACGTCGAGTGCCGGGTGGGGGCGTCCGGTTGGCCGGCAGCGGCGTTTCTGCCTTCCCGTCCGACGAAAACCTGCGCCCTGTGCGTCAGATAAAGCACGATGTGTGCCACGTCGGAGGCGATTCCCTCGAGAGCCGCTTGGCAGCGGGCTAACGGCTAAGTCAGCTAGGGGCGTATAAGACGCCAAAATAACCCGGCAGCAAATCGGGACAATCACCAATCTTGTGCAATTCGCCCGTACCGCGTGCGTTCGCGCGAATATTGCACCGCAGCGAAACATGGGTGGTCGATACCGGATTCGCACCTCGAAGCGTGTTTCGCGCATTAAAATCGCGCATCGGTATCCACGATTGATGAGGTGAAGGGATGAACGTAACGCTGCGCCAGCTTCGCGTGTTCATCGAGGTAGCGCGGCTCAGGAGCTTCAGCCGCGCGGGCGATGAGATCGGGCTCACGCAGTCCGCGGTGAGCCGTTGCGTGCGTGAGCTCGAGACGGAGCTCGGGCTGAAGCTGATCGACCGGACCACGCGCGACGTGCAGTTGACCGATGTCGGCGCAAACCTGATCGCGAGCGTGTCCCGGCTGATCGACGATCTCGACGACACGCTGCGCGAGATTCGCGAGATCGGCGAGCAGCGGCGGGGGCGCGTGATCGTCGCCGCGAGCCCGACGATCGCGTGCCGGCTGATGCCGCGTGTCGTCGCGTCGTGCGAGCGCCAGTTCCCGTTCGTCACGCTTGGCTTGCGCGACGACGTGCAGAGCGACGTACTGCGCAAGGTGAAGTCGAGCGAGGTCGATTTTGGTGTCGTCATCGGCCCGCTTACCGTGGCCGATCTCGTGTGCGAACCGTTGATGACCGATTCGTTCTGTTTGGTCGCGCGCGCCGATCATCCGCTTGCGGCGCGGCCCGAGGTGCCGTGGACGGCACTCGACGGCGAGCGCCTCGTGCTGCTCGACCATGCGTCCGGAAGCCGGCCGCTGATCGACGCTGCGCTGGCCACCCATCGGGTGAATGCGACCGTCATGCAGGAACTCGGGCATTCGGCGACGGTATTCGGGCTCGTCGAGGCCGGCGTCGGCGTGAGCGTGCAGCCGTGGCTGTCGCTGCCGCTGCCGGCAGGATCGACGCTGGTCGCGCGGCCGCTGACGCCGCGTACCGAGCGCACCGTCGAACTGGTGCGCCGCCGCGACCGGTCGCTGTCGCCCGCCGCGCAGGCGATCTGGGAGCTCGCGCGCCAGATGCCGGCGCGAGCGGAGGACCTCGACTGACGGTGCGGATCCGGCGCGCACGCCGGTACACTGCGCGGATCGTGTTCCACGGGGGCAGTTCTCGATGACGCATTCCGCAGATGCCGGCCCGGCGACGGGCGCGCCGGCGGCACGCAGCGCAGTCCAGGCGCTGCGTCCGTCGCTGATCAGGGAAGTGGCGAACGCCGGCTTCGACGTGCCCGACGTGCTGCCGTTCTGGTTCGGCGAATCCGATCGCGTGACGCCGGCATTCATTCGCGACGCGGCCGCGGCGGCGCTGCGCGACGGCGCAACCTTCTATACGCAGAACCTCGGCACCGCCCCGCTGCGCCGCGCGATCGCGGCGTACGTGAGCGCGCGGCACGGCGCGACGCCGGTCGATACAGTCGCCGTGACGAGTTCGGGCGTGAGCGCGCTGATGCTGGCGGCGCAACTGCTGGTCGGTCCGGGCGATCGCGTCGTCGCGGTCACGCCGCTCTGGCCGAACCTCGTCGAAATCCCGAAGATACTCGGTGCGCAGGTCGAATGCGTGCCGCTCGGCCATGGCGATGCGGGCTGGCGGCTCGATATCGACCGGCTGCTCGCGGCGCTGACGCCCGACACGCGGATGCTGTTCGTCAACTCGCCGAACAATCCGACCGGCTGGACGATGTCCCGCGACGACCAGCAGGCCGTACTCGCGCATTGCCGACGTCACGGCATCTGGGTGGTCGCCGACGAAGTGTACGAACGACTCGCGTTCGGTGCGGCCGGCGCGCCGTCGTTCCTCGATATCGCGTCGCGCGACGAGCGGCTGATCGTCGTGAATTCGTTCTCGAAGGCTTGGGCGATGACGGGCTGGCGGCTCGGATGGCTGGTCGCGCCGGCGCCGGTCATGGGCGATCTGTCGAAGCTGGTCGAATACAACACGTCGTGCGCGCCCGGGTTCATCCAGGCTGCAGGCGAAGTCGCGCTGCGCGATGGCGAGCCGTTCGTGCAGTCGTTCGTCGCGGCGCTGCGCGGCGCGCGTGACCATCTCGTTGCCGCGCTGCGCACGCTGCCGGGCGTCGACGTGCCGCCTCCATCGGGCGCGATGTACCTGTTCCTGCGCTTGCCCGGCGCGGACGACAGCCTCGCGTTCTGCAAGTCGCTGGTGCGTGAGACAGGGCTGGGACTGGCGCCGGGGCGCGCATTCGGCCCGGAGGGGGAAGGGTTCGTGCGCTGGTGCTATGCATGCGATCCGGCGCGGCTCGATGCGGGCGTCGAGCGCTTGCGCCGCTTCCTCGCGCGGGGCGCGGGCCCGCGCTGAAGCGGGGACGGAGCGCCGCGGGGCCCGCGGAACGGCGGGCCGTTCGGCTCATCTTTACGCACAGGGCGAATTTGCGTAATATGGCGCTCAGTCACGCGGTTCCGTCGTTGAGCCGTGCTGTTCCGTCCGGTTTGGGCCTGGCTTGAAGTTGGTTCGCCGCCCCCGGTTCGTGCTCCCATCAATATGACCGATCAGAATCGGGCGAGCGCGTCTTCCGTTACTTTCGTCTGTTTGATCCGGTTCGTTTGACCACAGGGTCTGGCCTAGCTGCATGAATACCCAAGAGGCGAAGATCGTCCTCGAGACTGCTTTGATCTGCGCGCAGGAACCGCTGAAGCTCGGCGATTTGCGCAAGCTCTTTGCCGACGGCGTGTCGGCTGACACGGTCCGCACGTTGCTCGAAGATCTGAAACAGGATTGGTCCGGCCGCGGTGTCGAACTGGTGGCGCTGGCAACCGGATGGCGCTTTCAGAGCAAGCCGGCGATGCGTCACTACCTGGATCGACTGCATCCCGAGAAGCCGCCGAAATATTCGCGCGCGGTGCTCGAAACGCTCGCGATCATTGCGTATCGGCAACCCGTCACGCGCGGCGACATCGAAGAGATTCGCGGCGTCACGGTCAATACACAGGTGGTCAAGCAGCTCGAGGATCGCGGCTGGATCGAGGTGATCGGGCATCGCGACGTGCCGGGGCGTCCGGCGCTGTATGCGACGACCAAGCAGTTCCTCGACGATCTCGGCCTGAAGGCGCTCGACGACCTGCCCGCGCTCGAGGAGCCCGCCGCGAACATCGAGGCAGCGCTGCTCGCGCAGCAGGCGATGGACTTCGACGGCGACGTGCCGGCGGTGGAAGCGGCGCCGGAAGCCGGCGAAGCGGCGGTCGACGAACCGCACGCGCAGCCGGACGAATTGCAGGGCGACGCGGCGACGGACGTCGCGTCGACGCACGAAATACCGAACCGCGATACGCTGGAAGCTGATCGCGTTCAAACCGAACGGGGCGGCGCCGAAGCAGCGCCGGCCGGCGGGCAGTCCGAGCCGCCGCGCGCGGAGTGGAACGAGGAAGATCGCAAGCCGGCCGCCGACGTGGTTGCCGGAGACGGAGCGGAGGCGCTCGGCGACATGCCGGGCGAGGCTGGAAACGCCGGCGCCTCACGATCCGGTCCCGCGGATGGCGAGATGCTGGACGATACGTCCGACAGCCTTGCCGATGCCGTACGCAGTGCCAGTGCGCCCATCGGCGCCGACGCGCTGCCGGACGACGAAGCAGAACCCGAACAGCGCCGCGCCTGATCGCGGCCGACTTCTTGCCGCGCCCGCGCCGGGCGCGAGACCTGACATTTTGAGGTTGTTTTGACAGATATCCACGATATTGAATCGTCCGCGCCTGCCGCACAGGCCGCGCGTGCCGACGATGCGCCGGAGCAGGACGCTCCGGCCGCGGGTGGTGACGAGCGTCCCCGCCGCGGCCTGCGGCGCGGTCCGCGCAGCCTGATCGCGCGTCGCCGCGCGGCGACCAAGTCGAAGGGCGCCGAGGGCGAGTCGCAGGACGGCGAAGGCGCAGACGCGCCGCCGGCCGAGGCCGCCGAAGCGCAGCCCGCGCGCGCACCGCGCAAGGAAGGCGCGGCCAGGGGCGGCCGCAAGCCGGCCGCCAAGCGTGAAGGTGCACCCAAGGGTGCGCAGGGCGGACAAGGCGGCCAGGGGCGGCGTGGCGGCCCGGCGAAAGCCGAGGGCGGCGCGGCGAAGGCCGAAGGCGATGCAGCGTCGCAGGACGATCTGTTCGCCTATGTGACGTCGCCGGCCTTCGACGCGGACAACTCCGCGGGCGGCAGCGGCGTGCGTGCACCGATGCTGCGGCGCGGTCGCACCCAGCCGACGAACAAGCGCGTGCTGTCGCCGGACGACGACGCGCCGAAGCTTCACAAGGTGCTCGCGGAAGCGGGCATGGGCTCGCGTCGCGAAATGGAAGAGCTGATCGTCGCCGGCCGCGTGTCGGTGAACGGTGAGCCTGCGCACATCGGCCAGCGCATCATGCCGACCGACCAGGTCCGCATCAACGGCAAGCCGGTCAAGCGCAAGCTGCCGAACAAGCCGCCGCGCGTGCTGCTGTACCACAAGCCGACGGGCGAGATCGTCAGCCATGCGGATCCGGAAGGTCGTCCGTCGGTGTTCGATCGCCTGCCGCCGATGAAGACGGCGAAATGGCTCGCGGTGGGCCGCCTCGACTTCAACACCGAAGGTCTGCTGATGCTGACCACGTCCGGCGATCTCGCGAACCGCTTCATGCATCCGCGTTACAGCGTCGAGCGCGAGTATGCGGTGCGTGTCGTCGGCGAGCTGTCCGAAGGGATGCGGCAGAAGCTGCTGCATGGCGTCGAGCTCGATGACGGCCCGGCGAACTTCCTGCGCATCCGCGACGGCGGCGGCGAAGGCACGAACCACTGGTATCACGTTGCGCTGGCCGAAGGCCGCAACCGCGAAGTGCGCCGTATGTTCGAAGCGGCCGGCCTGATGGTGAGCCGCCTGATCCGTACGCGCCACGGCCCGATCCCACTGCCGCGCGGCCTGAAGCGCGGTCGTTGGGAAGAGCTCGACGAGGCGCAGGTGCGCAAGCTGATGGCGACCGTCGGCCTGAAGGCGCCGTCCGAGGAAAAGGGCAAGCGCGGTGGCAGTGGGCCGGCCGAGCGCCGCCAGCCGGATCCGATGCAGACGTCAATGGGCTTCATCAGCCGTGAGCCGGTGCTGACGACGCATGGTCAACTCGACCAGCCGCGTCGCGGCGGCGGTCGGCGCGGCGGCCCCGGCCTGCCGGGCCTGAGCGGCTACGGCAGCCTGCCGGTTTCGCCGTCGGGCCATGGCAACCGCTCGGGTGGCGGTCGCGACGTCGACGGCAATCGTGCGTCGTATGGCGCCGGTCCCAAGCGTGAAGGCGGCGCGGGTGCCAAGCGTGGCGGCAGCAAGGGCGGCGGTAACCGCAACCCGAACGGCAATCGCGCCGAAGGCGGCGGCAACGCCGGTGGCGGTGCACGCGGTGGCCAGCGCCCGCAGCGCAATCGCTCGCGCGGTCGCTGAGCGTTTCCGGCGGACGGCGGCGTTAAGCCGCCGGCGCGCCGGCGAAATCGGCATGAATCCGGTTCGGTCGGCACGTGCGCTGCGTGACTTGCTTTCGACTGTATATATATATCGCTGCCGGATTGTGCCTGGTCGGACAGTCCGGTTTCGCATTTTTGGTCGGCAAATGCGGACTGGGCGCTGCATTTACCGGCTAGCTTGGCGTTTGCGCCAAAAAACGCTATAATCGCAGAGTCGCTGGGCGTACGGATTCAATGTGCGGCTCAGGTGCGACCACCAGTAAGAAGATGGGCGTTCCGCCCATTTTTTTTTGCTGAAACGGTTAGGCATCTCGGGTAGCGCTTCCTGCGCCGGCTAAGGCGCGCGCCCGCGGGTGTAATCGCGAGCGGCGGGCGCGAACACCTGAGAGGACACTGTGCAACTGACGGAACTGATAGAAACCACGGTCACCGGGCTCGGCTACGAGCTGGTGGATCTCGAGCGCACCGGGCGCGGCATGCTTTGCATCTATATCGATCAGCTTGCCGGCATCTCGCTCGAAGATTGCGAAAAGGTCACGCGTCAGCTCCAGCACGTCTTGACGGTCGAAAACATCGATTACGAACGGCTCGAAGTCTCGTCTCCGGGGCTCGACCGCCCGTTGAAGAAACTGGCCGACTTCGAGCGCTTCGCCGGCAGCGAAGTTTCCGTGACCTTGAAAAAGCCGCTGGACGGGCGCAAGACGTACCGCGGCATTCTGCACGCGCCGAATGGCGAAACGATCGGTTTGGAATTTGAGGGGAAGAAGGGCGAGGCGGCCATGCTGGATTTCACGCTGGCAGACATCGACAAAGCCCGCCTGATTCCGCAAGTTGACTTTAGGAGCCGCAAATAATGAGTCGCGAAGTGTTGATGCTGGTGGATGCGCTGGCGCGCGAGAAAAACGTCGACAAGGATGTGGTGCTGGGCGCCCTCGAGGCTGCGCTCGCGTCCGCTTCCAAGAAGCTGTTCGACGAAGGCGCCGAAATCCGCGTCCATATCGATCGCGAAAGCGGCGAGCACGAAACCTTCCGTCGCTGGCTCGTCGTCCCTGACGAGGCAGGCTTGCAGGAGCCGGATCGCGAGATCCTGCTGTTCGAAGCGCGTGAGCAGAACCCCGACGTCGAAGTCGGCGAATTCGTCGAGGAGCCGGTGCCGTCGATCGAGTTCGGCCGTATCGGCGCGCAGGCCGCCAAGCAGGTGATCCTGCAGAAGGTGCGCGATGCCGAGCGCGAGCAGATCCTGAACGACTACCTCGAGCGCGGCGAAAAGATCATGACGGGCACGGTGAAGCGCCTCGACAAGGGCAACTTCATCGTCGAATCGGGCCGCGTCGAAGCGCTGCTGCGCCGCGACCAGCTGATTCCGAAGGAAAACCTGCGCGTGGGCGACCGCGTGCGTGCGTACATCGCGAAGGTCGACCGCACCGCGCGTGGTCCGCAGATCGAACTCTCGCGCACGGCGCCCGAGTTCCTGATGAAGCTGTTCGAGATGGAAGTGCCGGAAATCGAGCAAGGCCTGCTCGAAATCAAGGCAGCCGCTCGCGATCCGGGCGTGCGCGCGAAGATCGGCGTGATCGCCTACGACAAGCGGATCGATCCGATCGGTACCTGCGTCGGCATCCGCGGCTCCCGCGTGCAGGCCGTGCGCAACGAGCTTGGTGGCGAAAACATCGACATCGTGCTATGGTCCGAGGATCCCGCCCAGTTCGTGATCGGCGCGCTCGCGCCGGCAGCCGTCCAGTCGATCGTCGTCGATGAAGAAAAGCACTCGATGGACGTCGTCGTCGACGAGAACGAGCTGGCTGTCGCGATCGGCCGCAGCGGTCAGAACGTTCGCCTTGCCGGCGAACTGACCGGCTGGCAGATCAACATCATGACGCCGGACGAATCCGCCCTGAAGCAGGGTGAAGAGCGCGATCGACTGCGTGCGCTCTTCATGGCGCGTCTCGACGTCGACGAAGAAGTTGCCGATATCCTGATCGACGAAGGCTTCACGAGCCTCGAAGAGATCGCTTACGTGCCGCTCAACGAAATGCTCGAAATCGAGGCATTCGACGAGGACACCGTGCACGAGCTGCGCAACCGCGCACGCGACGCACTGTTGACGATGGCGATCGCGAACGAAGAAAAGGTCGAAAACGCAGCGCTGGATTTGAAGGGCCTCGACGGCATCACGCCGGAGTTGCTCGCAAAGCTGGCCGAACACGGCATGCAGACGCGGGACGATCTCGCCGAGCTGGCTGTGGATGAACTGGTCGACATGACCGGGATGGAAGAGGATGCCGCTAAGGCGTTGATCATGAAAGCACGTGAACACTGGTTCCAGTGAGAAATGACCATGGCGCACTGATTTGATGGCGGCCTTATGGCCTGACCCGATGCTAACCGCAAGGAATCGGTCCTTGCACTAAGAGGAATGAATGGCGAGTAACAACGTAGCCCAATTTGCCGCGGAACTGAAAATGCCTGCTGGTGTGCTGCTCGAACAGCTGCAGGCAGCGGGCGTCCAGAAAGCGAGTGAAGACGATGCGCTGTCCGAGGCGGACAAGGCGCGTCTGCTCGATCATTTGCGCAAGTCGCACGGCGCAACCGACGGCGACAAGCGCAAGATCACGCTGACCCGCAAGCATACGTCGGAGATCAAGCAATCTGACGCGACGGGCAAGGCTCGCACCATTCAGGTCGAGGTCCGCAAGAAGCGTACGTTCGTCAAGCGCGACGACGTGGCCGAAGGTGCGGAACAGGGTCAGGCGCAGGTCGCCGAAGCGGACGACGATGCGGAACTGAAGCGTCGCGAGGAAGAAGCGCGCCGCGAGGCCGAGCTGCTCGAGAAGCAGGCGCAGGAACTGCGCGAGCGCCAGGAGCGCCTCGAGCGCGAGGAAGCCGAGCGCCGCGCCCGCGAGGAAGCGGCCGAAGCCCAGCGTCGTCGTGCCGAGGAAGAAGCGGCAGCGAAGCGTGCCGCGGCCGCAGCCGTAGAGGCACAGCAGGCTGCTGCCCAGCAGGCCGCCGAGGCTCAGCAGGAAACGGCCGGAGCGCAGTCCGCGCAGGACGAAGCACGCGCGGCCGCCGAACGTGCGGCCCAGCGCGAAGCGGCGAAGAAGGCCGAGGACGCTGCCCGCGAGGCGGCGGACAAGACGCGCGCCGAGCAGGAAGAGATTCGCAAGCGTCGCGAGGCGGCCGAGGCCGAAGCGCGCGCGATCCGCGAAATGATGAACACGCCGCGCAAGGCCGTGGTCAAGGCAGTCGAGCCGCCGAAGCCGGTGGAACCGCCGAAGCCGGTCGAAGCGAAGGGCACGCTGCACAAGCCGGCAAAGCCGGCGGGCGCAAGCGCGGCACGTCCGGCCGTGAAGAAGCCGGCCGGCGCAGCGCCGGCGACCACGCAGGCACCGGCAGGTGCGGGCGACCGCAACAAGAAGCCGGGTGGCGGCAAGGGCGGCTGGCAGGACGACGCAGCGAAGCGCCGCGGCATCAAGACGCGCGGCGATTCGAGCGGCGGCGTCGACCGCGGCTGGCGCGGCGGCCCGAAGGGTCGTGGCCGTCACCAGGACAGCGCATCGACGTTCCAGGCACCGACCGAACCGATCGTGCGTGAAGTGCACGTGCCGGAAACCGTCTCGGTTGCCGATCTCGCGCACAAGATGTCGATCAAGGCCTCGGAAGTCATCAAGGTGATGATGAAGATGGGCCAGATGGTCACGATCAACCAGGTGCTGGACCAGGAAACGGCGATGATCGTCGTCGAGGAACTGGGCCACCGCGCGGTTGCCGCGAAGCTGGACGATCCGGAAGCGCTGCTGGTCGAAGGCGAGACCACCACCGATGCGGAGCAACTGCCGCGTCCGCCGGTCGTCACCGTGATGGGCCACGTCGACCACGGCAAGACCTCGCTGCTCGACCACATCCGCCGCGCGAAGGTTGCAGCGGGCGAAGCGGGCGGCATTACGCAGCACATCGGCGCATACCACGTCGAAACGCCGCGCGGTGTCATCACGTTCCTCGATACGCCGGGTCACGAAGCGTTCACGGCAATGCGTGCACGCGGCGCGAAGGCGACCGACATCGTGGTGCTGGTGGTGGCTGCCGACGACGGCGTGATGCCGCAGACGAAGGAAGCCATCGCTCACGCGAAGGCGGGTGGCGTGCCGATCGTCGTGGCGATCAACAAGATCGACAAGCCGGAAGCGAACCCGGACCGCGTCAAGCAGGAACTGGTCGCTGAAGGCGTCGTGCCGGAAGAATACGGTGGCGATTCGCCGTTCGTGCCGGTGTCGGCGAAGACGGGCGTCGGTATCGATGACCTGCTCGAGAACGTGCTGCTGCAGGCCGAAGTGCTGGAACTGAAGGCACCGATCGAGGCGCCGGCCAAGGGCATCGTGATCGAAGCGAAGCTGGACAAGGGCAAGGGCCCGGTCGCGACGATCCTGGTGCAGTCGGGTACGCTGAACCGCGGCGACGTCGTGCTCGCAGGCTCGGCTTATGGCCGCGTGCGTGCGATGCTCGACGAGAACGGCAAGCCGACGAAGGAAGCCGGCCCGTCGATCCCGGTCGAAATCCAGGGTCTGTCGGAAGTGCCGGGTGCCGGCGAGGAAGTGATCGTACTGCCGGACGAGCGCAAGGCGCGCGAAATCGCGCTGTTCCGCCAGGGCAAGTTCCGCGACGTCAAGCTGGCGAAGCAGCAGGCCGCGAAGCTGGAAAGCATGCTCGAGCAGATGGGCGAAGGCGAAGTGCAGAACCTGCCGCTCATCATCAAGGCGGACGTGCAGGGCTCGCAGGAAGCGCTCGTGCAGTCGCTGCTCAAGCTGTCGACCGACGAAGTGCGCGTGCAGATCGTGCACAGCGCGGTGGGTGGCATCAGCGAAAACGACGTCAACCTCGCGACGGCATCGAAGGCGGTCATCATCGGCTTCAACACGCGTGCGGATGCACAGGCGCGCAAGCTGGCCGAATCGAACGGTATCGACATCCGCTACTACAACATCATCTACGACGCAGTGGATGAGGTGAAGGCCGCGATGTCGGGCATGCTGGCGCCGGAGAAGCGCGAAGTCATCACCGGTATGGTCGAGGTGCGCCAGGTGTTCAAGGTGCCGAAGATCGGCACGGTCGCCGGCTGTATGGTCACGGACGGTATCGTCAAGCGCTCGTCGTCGGTGCGCGTACTGCGCAACAACGTCGTGATCTTTACGGGCGAACTCGAATCGCTGAAGCGCTTCAAGGACGACGTGAAGGAAGTGAAGCAAGGCTTCGAGTGCGGTATGTCGGTGAAGAACTTCAACGACGTCACCGAAGGCGACCAGTTCGAAGTCTTCGAAGTGACCGAAGTCGCGCGTACGCTGTAATCGTCGCGTATCGGCTCGTGGGCGGGGCAGGCTTGTGGGCCTGTCCCGCCCATTTTCATGGCGGCGCGCCAGACGGCGGCCGCATTATCCTGATAAACGAATCAGGGATGGATCATGTCCAGGAAACGTACTTCCCCCAATCGCAACGTTCAGATCGCCGACCAGATTCAGCGCGATCTGTCCGAACTCATCATGCGCGAGGTCAAAGACCCGCGCATCGGTATCGTGACCATCCAGAGCGTGGAGCTCACGCCGGACTACGCGCACGCGAAGATCTATTTCACGGCGCTGACCGGCGATCCGGACAAGACGCAGGAAGCGCTGAACCACGCGTCGGGTCACCTTCACAACCTGCTGTTCAAGCGCCTGCACATTCATACGGTGCCGACGCTGCATTTCCATTACGACCAGACGATCGAGAAGGCCGTGGAAATGTCGCGCCTGATCAAGGAGGCCAACTCGACGCGCGCGAAGGACGACGACGAAGCCGACGCGCCCGCGAAGGACGATTGAGCGCGCGCGCCCTATGACGAATGCAGCCTCCCAGCGTCCGCGCGTGCCCCGGCGCGCGCTGGACGGCGTCCTCCTGCTCGACAAGCCGGTCGGCCTGTCGAGCAACGACGCCCTGATTCGCGCGAAGCGCCTGCTTCTCGCGAAGAAAGCCGGTCACACCGGCACGCTCGATCCGCTGGCCTCGGGCCTGTTGCCGCTGTGCTTCGGCGAGGCGACGAAGTTCTCGCAGGACTTGCTGGAAGCGGACAAGACCTACGAAGCGACGATGCGTCTGGGCGTGCGCACGACCACCGGCGACGCGGAAGGCGACGTGCTCGACACACGCGCGGTCGAATGCGATCGCGCGGCGGTGGAAGCCGCGCTCGTGCGCTTCACCGGCGAGATCGTGCAGGTGCCGCCGATGTATTCGGCGCTCAAGCGCGACGGCAAGCCGCTGTACGAATATGCGCGCGCGGGCCAGACCGTCGAACGGGAAGGCCGCAACGTGACGATTCTTGCACTCGACCTGCTGGCCTGCGAGCTGCCGGACGTGACGTTTCGCGTGACCTGCAGCAAGGGCACGTATGTGCGTACGCTGGCCGAAGATATCGGCGAAGCGCTCGGTTGCGGCGCGCATCTGACGATGTTGCGTCGTACGGGTGTCGGTGCGCTGACGCTCGAGCATGCGGTGACGCTCGACGCGCTGTCCGATGCGGACGAAGCGGCGCGCGATGCGTGGCTTCAGCCGGTCGACGCGCTGTTGTCGACGTTTCCGCTGGTGCGTCTCGACGAAGCCGGCGCGAAGCGGTTCCTGCATGGTCAGCGCTTGCCGCTGTCGGCGCTCGATCCGATCGATGCGGCGGAGGGCGAGCGTGTGCGCGTATACGATGCGGCACGGCTGCTCGGCGTGGCGCGCAAGGCCAACGGCGTGCTCGCACCCGAACGCCTGGTCGTGACGGCTGCGTGATGCGCGGCGCGCAAGCGCCGCCGTCGGAATAAAAAAATAGCCCGGTCGGAATCGACCGGGCTATTTTGTTTGGCGCGCGCGTTCGAGCGCGGTGCTCAATGTTCAGTGCGCAGCCGACGCCGCCGCCCCCGCATCGCCGCCGCCCGCGCGTTCGGGCTTCGTGATCCAGATGAGTCCGATCAGCAGCACGAAGATCGCCGCCGAGATGTAGAACAGATCGTTCACGCCCAGTTGCGCGGCCTGCTGCGTGGCCATGTTGTTGATGAGGCCGTGCGCCTGGTTCTGCGTTAGCCCGAGGTTGCCCATCTGCGTGACGGCCTGGTTGAACGTCGGGTTATACGGGTTCGCCTGCTCGACCAGTTGCGCGTGGTGGAAGTTGTTCCGGTGATCCCACGCGGTCTGGAAGATCGACGTGCCGATGCCGCCGCACATGATCCGCACGAAGTTCGACAGGCCCGACGCCGCGGGAATGCGATGGCCGGGCAGGCCGGACAGCGTGATCGACACGAGCGGGATGAAGAAACCGGCCATCGCGATGCCTTGCACGAGCGTCGGCAGCGTCAGCGACCACTCGTCGACGCCGGTCGTGTAGCGCGAGCGCATCCAGAAGCACAGCGCGAACGTCAGGAACGCGGCGGTCGCGATGTAGCGCGGGTCCGTGCGCGGCAGGAACTTGCCGGTCAGCGGCGACAGCAGGATCGCGAACAGCCCGACGGGCGCCATCACGAGGCCCGCATCGGTGGCCGTGTAGCCGATCTGGGTCTGCAGCCACAGCGGCAGCAGCACGAGGTTGCCGAAGTAGAGCCCGTAGCCGACCGCGAGCGCGATCGTGCCGCCCGTGAAATTGCGCATGCGGAACAGCGACAGGTCGACGACCGGATGTTCGGCGGTCAGCTCCCAGATCACGAAGAACGCGAACGAGATGACCGCGATCAGCGCGAGCGCGATGATCGTCGTCGACGCGAACCAGTCGAGATCCTTGCCCTTGTCGAGCATGATCTGCAGCGAACCGACCCAAAGCACGAGCAGCGCGAGGCCGACGCCGTCGATCGGCGCGCGGCGCACCGTCGATTCGCGCGTGCGATAGATCGACCACGTGGCCAGCGCGGCGGCGATGCCGACCGGGATGTTCACGTAGAAGATCCACGGCCACGAATAGTTGTCGGAGATCCAGCCGCCGAGGATCGGGCCCGCGACCGGTGCGATCAGCGTCGTCATCGACCACAGCGCGAGCGCCATCGGCGCCTTCGCGCGCGGGTAGCTCGACAGCAGCAGCGATTGCGACAGCGGAATCATCGGCCCCGCGACCGCGCCCTGGAGCACGCGCGACGCGAGCAGGAACGGCAGGGTCGGCGCCAGCCCGCACATCCACGACGAGATGACGAACAGGAGGATCGACGCGAGGAACAGGCGAACCTGTCCGAAGCGATCGGTCAGCCAACCCGTCAGCGGCACGGAGATCGCGTTCGCGACCGCGAACGACGTGATGACCCACGTACCCTGGTCGGACGATACGCCGAGGTCGCCCGAGATGGTCGGGATCGCGACGTTCGCGATGGACGTGTCGAGCACGTTCATGAACACCGCGAGCGATACCGCGATCGTCCCGAGCACGAGTTGCCCGCCCTGCAGGGGCGGGTGGGAGACTGGAGCCTGTGCCATGTCGGTAGTTTTTCCGGAGTCGGAGTCGTTACATCATCTTGGCGGCGCCGCTCGCCTTCGCGGCGGCCGGCGCCGGCGCGTTGCCGCCCGCGTTCTCGGCGATGATGCGTGCGATCTCGGCGTCGGCTTCATCGCCGTACTTCGCGAACACGTTGGTCTCGTAGACGGTGTTCTGCGCGTTGGCGAGCTGGTCGCCGCGCTCGTCCTTGATGTTGACGTCGACCTGCATCGACAGGCCGATACGCAGCGGGTGCTTCTCGAGCTCCTTCGGATCGATCTCGATACGCACCGGCAGGCGCTGCACGACCTTGATCCAGTTGCCCGTCGCGTTCTGCGCCGGCAGCAGCGAGAACGCCGAACCCGTCCCGGCCGAGAAGCCGACGACCTTGCCGTGGTAGACCGCCGACGAGCCGTAGATGTCGGCCGTCAGCTCGACCGGCTGGCCGATGCGCATGTGCTTGAGCTGGACTTCCTTGAAGTTCGCGTCGACCCACACCGCATTGAGCGGCACGACCGACATCAGCGGGTTGCCCGGCGACACGCGCTGGCCGACCTGCACCGAGCGCTTCGCGACATAGCCGGTGACCGGCGCGGGCAGCACGTTACGCGCGTTCGCGAGGTACGCGTCGCGCACCTTCGCCGCGGCAGCCATCACGTTCGGGTGCGACGCGATCGTCGTGTTCGCGGTCAGCGCGCGGTTCGATGCGAGCTGCTGTTGCGCCGCGTCGACCGACGCCTGGGCGGCGCGCACCGCGTCGCGAGCGTGGGAGATTTCTTCCTGCGACACGGCGCCCGTCTGCGCGACGGCCACCCGGCGGCGCAGGTCGTCCTGCGCCTTCGACAGGTCGGACTGGCGCAGCGCGACTTGCGCACGGTATTGATCGTCGTTGACGAACAGGCCGCGGACCTGGCGCACCGTCTGCGCGAGGTTGGCCTCGGCCTGCTGCAGCGCGACCTGCGAGTCGGCCGGATCGAGCACGACCAGCGGGTCGCCGGCCTTGACCGTCTGCGTATCGTCGGCCTTCACGGCGATCACGGTACCCGTGATCTGCGGCGTGATCTGCACGACGTTGCCGTTCACGTACGCGTCGTCGGTCTCTTCATGGAAGCGCGCGACGAGGAAGTAGTACAGGCCGTACGCGATGGCCGCGATCACGATGACCGCGATCAGCAGCGTCATCATCCGTTTGCGCTTCCCGTTGTTCTGCGGCTGTGCGCTGGCGGCGTTTTGTTGAGGGTCGCTCATGGCGATTTTCTCCGTCCGTTATTTCGAGTGTCTGCGTAGTGGTGGCGCCGGATCAGTTGGCGGCCTGTTTCGTCGGCTTGTCGGCGTCGGGCGCGGCGAGCCGCGTGCCGGTCGCGTCGAACCCGCCGCCGAGCGCCTTGATCAGCGCGAGCTGCATGTCGCGCCGGCGCATCTTCAGGTTGGTCACCGTCTGTTCCGATGCGAGGCGGTTGCTGTCCGCGGTCAGCACCTGGAGCTGGGGCGACAGGCCGGCCTTGTAGCGGATCACGGCGAGATCGTATGCACGCGTCGACGCGTCGAGCGCACGCTGCGCGTCGTCCATCTGGCGATCGACCGCGCGGATCGACGCGACCTGCGTCGCGACGTCGTTCAGCGCGTTGATCAGCGTCTGGTTGTAGTTCGCGACCGACAGGTCGAAGTCCGCATAGCGGCCCTTGAGCTGCGCGCGCAACGCGCCGGCATCGAAGATCGGCAGGTGGATGGCCGGACCGAACTGCGCCTGGCGGCTCGCGAAATTCAGGAATTTGCCCCAGCCGAACGCATCGAAGCCGAAGCCGGCCGCGAGGTTCACGTCCGGGAAGAATTCGGCCTTCGCTTCCTTCACGTCGTGCATCGCGGCCTCGACCTGCCAGCGCGCGGCGACGATGTCGGGGCGGCGCGACACGAGGTCGGCCGGCAGGTTGCCGGGCAGCGCGACGTCGCCGGCCGGGCTCATCACCGGCGCGGCGATCTGAAGCCCGCGGTCCGGACCCTTGCCGAGCAGCGCGGCGAGCTGGTAGCGCACGGTCGTGATCTGGCCGTCGAGGTCGGACAGCGACGCCTGGGTCGTCGCGATATTGCCGCGCGCGGTCTGGCGTTCGACGTTGGTGTCGAGGCCGGCCGACACGCGGCCGTCGGTGATCTTGCCGACCGTCTGGCGGTTGGTGATCTCGCGTTGCGCGATGTCGCGCAGCGCATAGAGTTGCGCGAGCGAGTTGTAGGTGCGGGCGACCGATGCCGCGAGCGTGATGCGCGCCTGCTGCATGTCGGCTTCCGCGGCCTTTTCCTGCGACACGGCCGTGTGCAGGCGCTCGCGATTCTTGCCCCACAGGTCGAGATCCCACGACGCGCTCGCGAGCGCGTTGTTCTCGCTGTACCACTGGCCGCCGTACGGCGGCGGGAACAGCGCGTTCGACGAATACAGCTCGCGCGTCCACGAGTAGCTGGCTTCGGCCTTCGGCATCAGGTTCGAGCGCGACGATTCGATGTACGACGATGCTTTCGCGATGCGCGCCTGCGCCTGCGCGATCGACGGGCTGCCCTCGAGCGCTTCGTCGATCAACTTCGGCAGCTGCGGATCGCCGAACTGGTTGGCCCAGTCGAGCGCCGGCCACTGGCCGCCCTGGGCCGGCAGGCTCTGGGTGGTGTCGAATTGCGACGCGGGAGCGATCTGCTTGTCGCTCTTGATGCCGATGTAGTTTGCGCAGCCCGCCAGCGCCAGCGCGGCAACCGCGGCGGCGACGGCGGCGCGGCACGACCCGGCGCGCATGGACAACGGGGAGGGTTTCATCGCGCTGTTCCCTGACTCGGAATGAATGATGGACACTGCAAGGATTTCCTTACATTAATCTGTCAAAAGTAATTGTTATGGCAACTATTGCGGGGCGCTACCGCCGGCGTTCTCGCAATAGTTGCTGAGAATGCGGCGCAGCATGCTCTTGAGGAACCCGACTTCTTCCGGCGTAAATCCGCCCAGCAGCTCGTCGAGCACGCTGCGGAACACCGGCGGCAGCCGCTCGGCAAGCGCCCGGCCTTCGTCGGTCAGCTCGAGCCGCACGACCCGCCGATCCTCGATGCTGCGCACGCGGGACAGCAGCCCGCGCTTCTCGACGCGATCGAGCAGGCGCGTGACCGCGCTCGCGTCGATCCCGTATTCCCGCGCGAGCTCGGCGGCCGTCGAGCATCTGCCGACTGCGATCATGAACAGCATGCTCGCCTGCGTGCCGGTGATGCCGAGCTCTTCCTGCGTGCGCTGCGTGACGAGGTTGGTCATCACCGATTTCACACGCGACATCAGATAACCGACGCTGTCGTTCATCTGATAGGAGGACAGCGGCGAAACAGGCGGTTGGGAAGGAGAATCCGACATAAAACCCTGAAGCTGCAATAGTTGACTAGGCAGCAGTATAGGCACAATTGCTTGCCGCGGCAAATGTTAATCGAACGGACGAGGGCGCGCTCCGCGCCCCAAAATCCCCTTGTCGGCGTCAGGGTCTTCGGCGTGCCGCCGGCCCGTCGACCCGGGGCGGGGCAGCCGCAGGGGCGGGTGGTTTGTTGCGCTGCAACGAAGAGTCCGGCTGCCGCCACGCTCACGTGCTATAATTTGTGGTTTCCAAGCTGCAACGCGCGCGCACGTGTCCCACGGACTGACGAGCGTGCGCGTTTGCGCGTTCAACGATTTCCAGGTTTCTATGACCCGCGCCCTTCGCAATATCGCCATCATCGCCCACGTCGACCACGGCAAGACCACGCTCGTCGACCAACTGCTCCGCCAGTCCGGCACCTTCCGCGAGAACCAGCAGATTGCCGAACGGGTGATGGACTCGAACGACATCGAAAAAGAGCGCGGGATCACGATTCTCGCGAAGAACTGCGCGGTCGAATACGAAGGCACGCACATCAACATCGTCGACACGCCGGGGCACGCGGACTTCGGCGGCGAGGTGGAGCGCGTGCTGTCGATGGTCGACTCGGTGCTGCTGCTCGTCGACGCGGTCGAAGGCCCGATGCCGCAGACCCGCTTCGTCACGAAGAAGGCGCTCGCGCTCGGCCTGAAGCCGATCGTCATCGTCAACAAGATCGATCGTCCGGGTGCGCGGATCGACTGGGTCATCAACCAGACCTTCGACCTGTTCGACAAGCTGGGCGCGACCGAAGAGCAGCTCGACTTCCCGATCGTCTACGCATCGGGCCTGAACGGCTATGCGTCGCTCGACCCGGCCGCGCGCGAGGGCGACATGCGCCCGCTGTTCGAGGCGGTCCTCCAGCACGTGCCGGTCCGTCCGGCCGATCCGGACGCGCCGCTGCAGCTGCAAATTACGTCGCTCGACTATTCGACGTACGTCGGCCGGATCGGCGTCGGCCGCATCACGCGCGGCCGCATCAAGCCGGGTCAGCCGGTCGCGATGCGCTTCGGCCCGGAAGGCGATGTGCTGAACCGCAAGATCAACCAGGTGCTGTCGTTCACGGGCCTCGAGCGCGTGCAGGTCGACTCGGCCGAAGCAGGCGACATCGTGCTGATCAACGGTATTGAAGATGTCGGCATCGGCGCGACGATCTGCGCGGTGGATACGCCGGAAGCGCTGCCGATGATCACCGTCGACGAGCCGACGCTGACGATGAACTTCCTCGTCAACTCGTCGCCGCTGGCCGGCCGCGAAGGCAAGTTCGTCACGAGCCGCCAGATCCGCGATCGCCTGATGAAGGAACTGAACCACAACGTCGCGCTGCGCGTGAAGGACACGGGCGACGAAACGGTGTTCGAAGTGTCGGGCCGCGGCGAACTGCACCTGACGATTCTCGTCGAAAACATGCGCCGTGAAGGCTATGAGCTGGCCGTGTCGCGTCCGCGCGTCGTGATGCAGGAAATCGACGGCGTGCGCCACGAGCCGTATGAGCTGCTGACCGTCGACGTCGAGGACGAGCACCAGGGCGGCGTGATGGAAGAGCTCGGCCGCCGCAAGGGCGAAATGCTCGACATGGCGTCGGACGGCCGCGGCCGCACGCGTCTGGAATACAAGATCTCGGCGCGTGGCCTGATCGGCTTCCAGAGCGAATTCCTGACGCTCACGCGCGGCACGGGCCTGATGAGCCACATCTTCGACTCGTACGCACCGGTCAAGGACGGCTCGGTCTTCGAGCGCCGCAACGGCGTGCTGATCTCGCAGGACGACGGCGCGGCAGTGGCATACGCACTGTGGAAGCTGCAGGATCGCGGCCGCATGTTCGTGAAGCCGGGCGACGCGCTGTATGAGGGCATGATCATCGGCATCCACAGCCGCGACAACGACCTCGTCGTGAACCCGATCAAGGGCAAGCAGCTGACCAACGTGCGTGCGTCGGGTACCGACGAAGCCGTGCGTCTCGTGCCGCCGGTCCAGATGTCGCTCGAATACGCGGTCGAATTCATCGACGACGACGAGCTCGTCGAAGTGACGCCGCAGTCGATTCGCCTGCGCAAGCGCTTCCTGAAGGAGCACGAGCGTCGCCGCGCGAGCCGCGAAGGCGCGGTCGACTAAGCATCGATCGTTCCCGTGCATGACGAAAAAGGCTGCCTTCGGGCGGCCTTTTTTGCATTCTCGCGAGGTGCAACCGGAGCGGTTGCAAAACACTGTTCCCCGGTGTCGTGGCAATCGGGCAAAACCCCGTCGTACGGCCCTTCCGGGCGCATCTCGCCGTGAACTTCGGTATCGGTTCTGTGATATGCTGCGCGCACGCAAGTTTTAGGTCCTTCCAAGCAAGACTTGATTCGCAATCCGCTAAACGGTCAGGCCGTGTCGCGGAAGGTTGAGCAACCCGCTATTTCTCGAGAAGCTCGAAGAAAGGTGAGCGTAAAATGTCAGATGTAATGAAGCAGTTTCAGCTGAACTCCTATCTGTTCGGCGGCAATGCTTCGTACGTTGAAGAACTGTACGATGCATACCTCAACAATCCGGCATCGGTGCCGGAGAACTGGCGAGAGTATTTCGACGCGCTGCAGAACGTGCCTGCAACCGACGGCTCGACCGCCAATGACGTCGCTCATTTTCCGATCGTCGAATCGTTCGCCGAGCGTGCGAAGGCCAATGCCTTCATCCCGCGCGAAAGCACCAGCAATCTGGCGACCGCGCGCAAGCAGGTCCACGTCCAGTCCCTCATCAGCGCCTATCGCTTCCTCGGCTCGCAATGGGCCAATCTGGATCCGCTGAAGCGTCGCGAACGTCCCGCCATTCCCGAGCTCGAACCCGCGTTCTACGACTTCTCCGAAGGCGACCTCGACCAGACCTACAGCGCAAGCAACCTGTATTTCGGTTTCGACCAGGCTTCGCTGCGCGACATCGTCAAGGGCCTGCGTGACACGTACTGCGGCACGATCGGCGCCGAGTTCATGTACATCAGCGATCCGGAGCAGAAGCGCTGGTGGCAGGAGCGCCTGGAATCGACCCGCGCGACGCCGGCCTTCTCGGTCGACAAGAAGAAGCACATCCTGAATCGCCTGACGGCAGCGGAAGGCCTCGAGCGCTATCTGCACACCAAGTACGTCGGCCAGAAGCGCTTCTCGCTCGAAGGCGGCGAAAGCTTCATCGCGGCGATGGACGAAGTCGTCCAGCACGCAGGCAAGAGCGGCGTGCAGGAAATCATCATCGGCATGGCGCACCGCGGCCGTCTGAACGTGCTGGTCAACACGCTGGGCAAGATGCCGGCCGACCTGTTCGCCGAATTCGAAGGCAAGCACGTCGACGACCTGCCGGCCGGCGACGTGAAGTATCACAAGGGCTTCTCGTCGGACGTGTCGACCGAAGGCGGCCCGGTCCACCTGTCGCTCGCGTTCAACCCGTCGCACCTCGAAATCGTGAACCCGGTGGTCGAAGGTTCCGCGAAGGCGCGGATGGACCGTCGCGGCGACGAAGACGGCCTGCAGGTGCTGCCGGTGCAGATCCACGGCGACGCGGCCTTCGCCGGCCAGGGCGTCGTGATGGAAACGCTGAACCTCGCGCAGACGCGCGGTTACGGCACGCACGGCACGCTGCACATCGTCATCAACAACCAGATCGGCTTCACGACGTCCGACCCGCGCGACGCGCGCTCGACGCTGTACTGTACCGACGTGGTCAAGATGATCGAGGCGCCGGTGCTGCACGTGAACGGCGATGATCCGGAAGCCGTCGTGCTCGCGATCCAGATCGCGATCGACTACCGGATGCAGTTCCACAAGGATGTCGTGATCGACATCGTCTGCTTCCGCAAGCTGGGTCACAACGAGCAGGACACGCCGGCCGTCACGCAGCCGCTGATGTACAAGAAGATCGCGCAGCACCCGGGCACCCGTGCGCTGTACGCCGAGAAGCTCGTGCAGCAGGGCGTGATCACCGCGGAAGACGCCGACAACTACGTGAAGGCGTACCGCAAGGCGATGGACGACGGCCACCACACCGTCGATCCGGTCCTGTCGAACTACAAGAGCAAGTACGCGGTCGACTGGGTTCCGTTCCTGAACCGCAAGTGGACGGACGCAGCCGATACGGCCGTGCCGCTCGCCGAACTGAAGCGCCTCGGCGAACGCATCACGACGGTCCCGGAAAACTTCAAGGTTCACCCGCTCGTCGAGCGCGTGATCAACGACCGCCGCAACATGGCGCGCGGCGACCAGCCGCTCGACTGGGGCATGGGCGAACACCTCGCATTCGCGTCGCTCGTCGCATCGGGCTACTCGGTGCGCCTGACGGGCCAGGACTCGGGCCGCGGTACGTTCACGCACCGTCACGCGGTGCTGCACGACCAGAACCGCGAGCGCTGGAACGACGGCACGTACGTGCCGCTGCAGAACATCGCCGAAGGTCAGGCGAAGTTCACGGTGATCGACTCGGTGCTGTCGGAAGAAGCGGTGCTGGGCTTCGAATACGGTTACTCGACCGCCGAGCCGAACACGCTCGTGCTGTGGGAAGCCCAGTTCGGCGACTTCGTCAACGGTGCGCAGGTCGTGATCGACCAGTTCATTTCGTCGGGTGAAGTGAAGTGGGGCCGCGTGTCGGGCCTGACGATGCTGCTGCCGCACGGCTACGAAGGCCAGGGTCCGGAACACTCGTCGACCCGTATCGAGCGTTTCCTGCAACTGTGTGCCGATCACAACATGCAGGTCGTTCAGCCGACGACGCCGGCGCAGATTTTCCACCTGCTGCGTCGCCAGATGATCCGTCTGTTCCGCAAGCCGCTGATCGTCGCCACGCCGAAGTCGCTGCTGCGCCACAAGGAAGCGGTGTCGGATCTGTCGGAACTCGCGAAGGGTTCGTTCCAGCCGGTGCTGGGCGAAACCGACGGCGGCATCGACGCGAAGAAGGTCAAGCGCGTGCTGGCATGCTCGGGCCGCGTGTATTACGACCTCGTCGCACATCGCCGCGAAGCGAAGGCGAACGACGTCGCGATCATCCGTATCGAGCAGCTGTATCCGTTCGCGCACAAGCAGTTCGAAGCCGAAATGAAGAAGTACGAGAACGCGACTGAAGTGGTCTGGGTGCAGGACGAGCCGCAGAACCAGGGCCCCTGGTTCTACGTCGAGCACCACCTGAAGGAAGGCATGAAGGAAGGGCAGAAGCTGGCATACAGCGGCCGTCCGGCTTCGGCCTCGCCGGCGGTTGGCTACTACGCGAAGCACTACGAGCAGCAGAAGGCACTGATCGAAGGTGCGTTCGGCCGCCTGAAGAGCGCATCGATCGCGAAATAACCGACGGAAGCGAAACGGGAAGGCGCGCGGCGCTTTCCCGTCTCTTTTGGCCCGCCGGGCGCGTCGCGCGCCGCTTCGGCCGAAGGAATCGCACGAACCTCGTCATTACCCAGATTAAGCATCCAGGAAAATCACATGGCTATCGTAGAAGTCAAAGTCCCCCAGCTTTCGGAGTCGGTGTCGGAAGCCACCATGCTGCAGTGGAAGAAGAAGCCGGGCGAAGCAGTCGCGCAGGACGAAATCCTGATCGAACTCGAGACCGACAAGGTCGTGCTCGAAGTGCCGGCACCGGCCGCGGGCGTGCTCGCGCAAGTGCTGCAGAACGACGGTGACACGGTCGTTGCCGACCAGATCATCGCGACGATCGACACCGAAGCGAAGGCAGGTGCTGCCGAAGCCGCGGCAGGCGCCGCAGAAGTGAAGCCGGCGGCAGCACCTGCCGCAGCCGCACCGGCAGCCCAGCCGGCTGCCGCTATCGCATCGAGCTCGGCTGCCGCATCGCCGGCCGCGTCGAAGCTGCTGGCCGAGAAGGGCCTGTCGGCAGGCGACGTTGCAGGTTCGGGCCGCGATGGCCGCGTCACGAAGGGCGACGCGCTCGCAGCTGGCAGCGCACCGAAGGCCGCTCCGGCCGCCGCACCGGCGAAGACCGCCGCTGCGAAGCCGGCGCTGCCGGAAGTGAAGGTGCCGGCGTCGGCAGCGACGTGGCTGAACGACCGTCCGGAACAGCGCGTGCCGATGTCGCGCCTGCGTGCGCGCATCGCCGAGCGTCTGCTCGAGTCGCAGCAGACCAACGCGATCCTGACGACGTTCAACGAAGTGAACATGGCTCCGGTCATGGAACTGCGTAACAAGTACAAGGACAAGTTCGAGAAGGAACATGGCGTGAAGCTCGGCTTCATGTCGTTCTTCGTGAAGGCGGCTGTGCACGCGCTGAAGAAGTTCCCGCTGGTGAACGCGTCGATCGACGGTAACGACATCGTCTATCACGGCTACTTCGACATCGGTATCGCGGTCGGTTCGCCGCGCGGCCTGGTCGTGCCGATCCTGCGCAATGCGGATCAACTGAGCCTCGCCGAGATCGAGAAGAAGATTGCCGAATTCGGTCAGAAGGCGAAGGACGGCAAGCTGTCGATCGAGGAAATGACGGGCGGTACGTTCTCGATCTCTAACGGCGGCGTGTTCGGCTCGATGCTGTCGACCCCGATCATCAACCCGCCGCAGTCGGCCATCCTCGGCGTGCACGCGACGAAGGAGCGCCCGGTTGTCGAAAACGGCCAGATCGTGATCCGTCCGATCAACTACCTGGCGCTGTCGTACGACCATCGGATCATCGACGGCCGCGAAGCCGTGCTGTCGCTCGTCGCGATGAAGGACGCGCTGGAAGATCCGGCACGCCTGCTGCTCGATCTGTAAGCCGAGTCTCACTGCATTGACCCGCTCCGCACGCTCGCGCCACCGCGCGAGCGTGCGGACGTACAAGTAGAAAGGATTGTCATGTCCAAGGAATTTGACGTCGTCGTGATCGGCGCCGGCCCCGGTGGCTACATCGCCGCGATTCGCGCTGCGCAGCTCGGCAAGACCGTTGCCTGTATCGAGAAGTGGAAGAACCCGGCCGGCGCGCTGAAGCTCGGCGGCACCTGCCTGAACGTCGGCTGCATTCCGTCGAAGGCGCTGCTCGCGTCGTCGGAAGAGTTCGAGAACACGTCGCATCACCTGGCCGACCACGGCATCACGGTCGACGGCGTGAAGATCGACGTCGCGAAGATGCTCGGCCGCAAGGACGCGATCGTCGAGAAGATGACGAGCGGGATCGAGTTCCTGTTCAAGAAGAACAAGATCACCTGGCTGAAGGGCCATGGCAAGTTCACCGGCAAGACCGACGCCGGCGTGCAGATCGAAGTGAGCGGCGAAGGTGAAACCGAAGTCGTCACCGCGAAGAACGTGATCATCGCGACGGGCTCGAAGGCGCGTCACCTGCCGAACGTCCCGGTCGACAACAAGATCGTGTCGGACAACGAAGGTGCGCTGACGTTCGAGTCGGTGCCGAAGAAGCTCGCCGTGATCGGCGCGGGCGTGATCGGCCTCGAGCTCGGCTCGGTGTGGCGTCGCCTGGGTGCCGAAGTGACGGTGCTCGAAGCGCTGCCGGCGTTCCTCGGCGCGGCCGACGAAGCGCTCGCGAAGGAAGCGGCCAAGCTGTTCAAGAAGCAAGGCCTCGACATCCAACTCGGCGTGAAGATCGGTGACGTGAAGACGACCGCGAGCGGCGTGTCGATCGCCTACACGGACAAGGACGGCAACGCGCAGACGCTCGACGCCGACCGCCTGATCGTGTCGGTCGGCCGCGTGCCGAACACCGACAACCTCGGCCTCGAGGCAATCGGCCTGAAGGCGAACGAGCGCGGCTTCATCGACGTGGACGACCACTGCCGTACGGCCGTGCCGAACGTCTACGCGATCGGCGACGTGGTGCGCGGCCCGATGCTCGCGCACAAGGCGGAAGACGAAGGTGTGCTGGTCGCGGAAGTGATCGACGGCCAGAAGCCGCACATCGACTACAACTGCATTCCGTGGGTGATCTACACGTACCCGGAAATCGCCTGGGTCGGCAAGACGGAGCAGCAGTTGAAGGCCGAAGGCCGCGAGATCAAGTCGGGCAAGTTCCCGTTCTCGATCAACGGTCGCGCGCTCGGCATGAACGCGCCGGACGGTTTCGTGAAGATGATCGCGGACGCGAAGACCGACGAACTGCTCGGCGTGCACGTGATCGCGGCGAACGCGTCGGACCTGATCGCCGAAGCCGTGGTGGCGATGGAGTTCAAGGCGGCGTCGGAAGACATCGCACGCATCTGCCATCCGCACCCGTCGATGTCGGAAGTGATGCGCGAAGCGGCGCTCGCCGTCGACAAGCGCTCGCTGAACAGCTGAGTGCGGTATAGCGGCGGCCGGCCCTTGGCCGGTGCGGCCGTCTCATGACGAAGGCGGGCGGGAGTTTCCCGCTCGCCTTCGTTTTTTCCGGTTTGCCCGATGAACGTCACCGAATACTACACGCGCGAATTGACCACGCGCGGCTATCAGTCCGATCCCGCCCAGCGCGCGGCCGTCGACCGCCTGCAGCACTGCTTCGACGAGTGGGTCGACTACAAGGCGCGCCGCTCGAACGCGTTCAAGAAGCTCATCAATCATCCGGACCTGCCGCGTGGTGTCTACATGTGGGGCGGCGTCGGCCGCGGCAAGAGCTTCCTGATGGACAGCTTCTACGCGGTGGTGCCCGTGCAGCGCAAGACGCGCCTGCACTTCCACGAATTCATGCGTGAAGTGCACCGCGAACTCGAGGAGCTGAAAGGGCAGGCCGATCCGCTCGACGAACTCGCGCGACGCATCGCGAAGCGCTACCGGCTGATCTGCTTCGACGAATTCCACGTATCGGACATCGCGGACGCGATGATCCTGTACCGGCTGCTCGATCGCCTGTTCAACAACGGCGTGCAGTTCGTGATGACGTCCAACTACGATCCTGACGACCTGTATCCCGATGGCCTGCATCGCGACCGCATGCTGCCGGCGATCGCGCTGATCAAGGAAAAGCTCGACGTGCTGAACGTCGACGCGGGCGTCGACTATCGCCAGCGCACGCTCGCGCAGGTGCGGATGTATCACACGCCGCTCGGCGCGGACGCCGATCGTGAACTGCGTCATGCATTCGCGAAGCTCGCCGCAGTGCCCGACGAAAGCCCGATCCTGCATATCGAGAAGCGCGAGCTGAAGGCGTTGCGCAAGGCCGACGGGGTCGTCTGGTTCGATTTCGCGACGCTCTGCGGCGGCCCGCGTTCGCAGAACGACTATCTCGAGCTGGCGAGCCGTTTTCACGCGATCGTGCTGTCCGAAGTGCCGCAGATGTCGCCGCGCATGGCATCGGAGGCGCGGCGCTTCACGTGGCTCATCGACGTGCTGTACGACCACAAGGTCAAGCTGCTGATGTCGGCGGCGGTGCCGGCGGAGCAGTTGTACGTCGAAGGGCCGATGGCGAACGAGTTCGCGCGCACGGTGTCGCGGATCGTCGAGATGCAGTCGAAGGAATACATTGAAACGCCGCGTCGCATCGTCGATACTTCGCTGACCTGAGCGTAGTTTTCGATAAATGACGGGCTTTAAACGTCAATTCCGGTCAAATTATCGCGATCCCCAGGTATTTTCGGACTTGTCTTATATTCATCGTTGAAGTCGGCCGATATCGTTGTGTCATGGTTCCTAAGGCTGGAGATATCCATGACACCGTATCGCGATCTGACCGACCACGAGTGGCACTGCGTCGTGCCGCTTCTGCCCGAAATGCAGCCGCGCACCGAGTTGCGCGGCCGGCCGTTGGCCAACACGCGCGCCGTCCTGAACGGCGTTCTATGGGTCATCTATAGCGGCGCGACCTGGTCCGCGATGCCGCGTCGTTACCCTTCATATCAGACATGCCATCGCCGCTTCAAGGTCTGGCACGAGACCGGCACGTTGATGCAGGTGATGCGTGAGCTGTATGGCGACGCAGGCGTGAATCTGTGCAACGAACTGTCCACGCGGATGCGCAAGCACACGCAATCGAAGGCGGCAGAGGCGCGGGGTGCCGCGGCGCCGGTGTATCGTGCACCGGGCAGTTATGCGTCGGATACGCTGAAGCACGCTGCGTGATGTCGCCCGGTTTCATTCACGCACGCACCCAAACAAAATCGGCCTGACTACATCGCAGGCCGATTTTTCATTGCGTCGCGCGTATCGACGCGCGTCGCGTTATTGTGCGCGAACCCAGGTCTGCGACCGGCCGAGCAGCGATACGCCGACGTAGCCGCGCACGACGAGCTTCTGGCCGCCGTCTGCCAGCGACATCTTGCACTTGTAGACCTTGCCGTTTTCCGGGTCGAGAATGTTGCCGCCGTCCCAGTGGTCGCCGTCCTTCTTCATCGCCTTGATGATCGTCATGCCTTTGATGAGCTGATCCTTGCGCTCGTCCGTGCACGCTGTGCAGCGGCGATCGGGCGTGTCGTTGGCGCCGAGGCCCTTGACGACCTTGCCGGACAGCATACCGTCGCCGTCCTCGGCGATCTGCACGAGTGCCTTCGGCTGATGCGTGTTGTCGTCGATCGTCTGCCACATGCCGACAGGGTTGTCGGCCTGCGCGTAGGTGGGGGCGGCGCAAGCGAGCAGGGCACTTGCGACGGCCAGTGCGCGCAACGGGCGGGTCAGTTGAATCATCGTCTTCCTCCTTGTTTCATGTCGTGTTCGATTCGCTCGCACGACCGCCTGCATGGGGCGTGGCATGTTGCGAGCTTTCCCAGAATACGTGAAACGACGCGCTGCGTTTGATAGAGGGGGCTCTAATCCAAACAGCCCGCGAGACGCGCGCTGTCTGGTGACCGATCAGTTCAACTGATACGAGAACGCGGCATTCACGCGCGGGCTGCGCGATGCGCTTTCGACCGGCGCATCGCCCACTGGCTTCGCGATATTCAGGTCGAGACTGTAGTAGCGGCTGTCCGAAAACCGTACGCCGATACCGACCGACGACAAGCGGCTCGGCGATGGCGTGCCCGTATGCAGGTACACACGTGCCCGGTCATAAGCGATGTACGGCGTGATCGACTTCATGTACGTCCAGCCCGGCGTGAAGGCGCGATTGACCTCCAGCGACATCCCCCAACCCGAGTCGCCCGACGTTTCGCCGGGCTGGTAGCCGAGCGCATAGCGCGTCGAACCGAACGAGATCTGTTCGGACGTCGGCAGCGAATCGGGGCTGTACTGGCCCGTCAGCGAGACCGACGTGCCGATCTTGAACGGCCATTCGTTGGTTTGCGTGAAGGTCGCGCCGGTGCGCACGAACGTCAGCGAAATCGGGCTGTCCACCGACGTCGTGGTCGAGCCGAGCGTGATGTCCTGCGATTTCGACGCGCCGAGAATGTTGAAGCCCTTCGCGACGTTGACGCTGAGTTTCTGAACCTGCTTGGCCGACACGCTCGTGTAGTCGAGCTGCATCTGCAGCACGCGGACCTGCGAGCGCGTGTCGATGCTGTTGCCGGTGATCGTGTTCTGATAGCGGTCTTCGTTGTGCGACGCATAGCCCGACACGGTGCCGAGCAGGCTGCGCTGGTTGTTCAGCAGCAACGGATAGGAGGCCGAAAGACCGAGCTTCTCGTTCTTGACCGTGCGCTCGACGGTCGACGGCAGGCCCGGGTTGTCGGTCGGCTTGCCGCGATACGTGCTGGCGTCGAGGCGCGTGACCAGGCCGCTGCTGCCGACCGGCACCGCGCCGCTGAATGCGACGTAGGTCTGCTTGTCGCGTCCGGGCGGCACCAGTGCGGAAATGCTCAATTGCTCGCCAAACGACGTGAGGCCATTCTCCGTCGCGGTGATGAGCCCCTGGACGCCCGGATGATTGAAATCGATGCCGGTGCTGATGTTGAATGCCTTGCGGTCGACGGCGAGTTCGAGCGTCGTCGCGCCGTCGGTCGTTTGCGGGGGCGGCACGTTAGCCTTCACCGTGACGCCGGGCAGGAGACCGAAGGTGTTCACGTAGCGTTCGAACGTCGCGCGGCGCAGCGGGCGATCGGCCGTGATGTGCGCGGCGATCGCGCGGATCTTCGATTCCATCGCGCCGGGCTTGCCGGTGACCTTGACGTCCGACACGTAGCCTTCGACGACCGTGACGCGCACGACGCCGTTCTCGAACGTCTGCGCGGGAATGAACGCGAACGACAGCGCATAGCCGCGATCCTGGTACAGCTTCGTCACGCCGTTGGCGGTTTCGATCAGCTCGCCGATCGTGATGTCCTTGCCGACGAGGGGCGTGAAGCGACGCGAGATTTCGTCGAACGGCACCGACTTCACGCCTTCGACCTGGAACGTTGTCGGTGTCACGTGCCGCGACAGCAATTCCTGCAACTGCGGTGCCTGCGGCGCGACCTGCACGGTGACGCTCGGCCCTTTCTTCGGCGCGTTGATCTGGGGGAGGGAATCGAGCGGGTTGCCTGCTGCGCGCGTCTGTGCCTGTGCCGTGCCTGCTGCTGCGATGGCGAGCAGCATCATCCATGTATCGAATCTGGATTTCATTGTTCTTCCTCGTAGGCCTTTCTTTTCGTCTTCGTTCTAATGCGGGCGCGACATCGTAGTGTCGCGCGCCGCGTGCCGCATGGCCGGTTGTGTTTTGTACGGCCGCGCCTCCTGCTCCGGCTGCAAAGGCGCGACCGTCCTCCTTACTTGCCGGCGCTACCCAGCGTGCCCAGCAGCCCCGTTACCGGCGCCAGCAGGCCCGTCGAGCCGCCCGACGAGGCCGTCCCCGACACCCCGCCGACGAGCGACGTGACCGGCGCGAGCGGATTCGACGAAGCCCCGGATCCCGCCGCACCACCCACTGCTCCGGTGACAGTATTCAGCAAACCGGTGACCGGCGCGAGAGGGTTTGCCCCGCCTGCGCCACCCGTCGCGCCGCCGACCGCGCCCGTGAGCGAACCGAGCGGCGTCGAGCCGAGGCCGGACAGCAGGCCGCCGAGCGGGTTCGTCGCGCTGGAACCCGACGACGAGCCGTTCTGAACGGCCGTGGTCGAGCCGCCGACGAGGCTCGTGATCAGGCCGGGGATGGGTGCCGCGCCGTTCGGGCCGTTCGGGTTCACGAGGCCGCCCGCGTTCGTCACGGTGTTGCCGACCGCGGTGACGAGCTGGCCGACGTCGCCAACGAGCGGTTGATTCGACGTGCTACCCACTTGCTTGCCCGCCGAGCTGATCGCACCGCCGACCTGACCGAGCAGGCCCGATACCGGTTGACCGAGGCCCGTGGTCGTGCCGACCTGTTGCGTGACCTGACCCGCGGTGATCACCAGCGGCGTGATTGCCGAGCTGAGCGGTTGCGTCACTTGCTGCACGGCACCCGACGACAGCGTCGAGCCGATCGTCGTGCCGGCGGCCGTCAGACCGTTGGCGACGGTGTCGAGCACGGTGCCGACAGGTGTCGTCACCGGGGCGAGCGGCGAGAGCTGCCCGGTGCCGAGCGCCTTGACCGTCGAGCTCAGCCCCGACACGGTGTTGCTCGTCGCGCCGACGACGTTCCCGAGGCCGGCGACCGTCGTGCCGACGGGGTCCTTGATCGTGCCGGTCTGTCCCAGCCCGTTGCTCAACGCGTCGGCGGCCGCGCCGACGATCGTGCCGGTGCTCGAGATGGTGCTGCCGACGCCCTTCGTCACGCCGTCGCCGAGGCCCGGCACGCTGATGTTGCCGACCGTGCTGCCGAGGTCGGTCGCGGTCTGGCCGACCGTGCTGACGACGCCGTTGGTGCCGGTCGCCGTACCGCTGGTGCCACTCGTGCCGCTGGTACCGCTCGTGCCGCTGGAGCCGCCGCCGTTGTTGGCGGTCGGCGGCGTGCTGACGCTGTTGCCGCCGCAGGCGGCCAGCAGGCACGCAGCGGCGAATACGGTGACGGGCATGCGCCACTGGCGCAGCGCGACTGTCGTGATGGAACGTTGCTGGGACATGATGGACTCCTCGCTGTCTTGTCGATGAATGGATGTCTGATTACTTGCCGCGCGTGCCGCCGAGCAGGCCGCCGATCAGCGACGTGACAGGTGCGAGCAGATTCGAACCCGAGCCCGAGTTCGTGACGGCGCCCGTGGTGCCGCTCAGTGACGGTGCGCCGCCCGTGCTGGTGACCGCGGTGACCGGAGCGGCGATTGGATTGCCACCGCCGGTTGCGCTGCCGAGCGCGCCGGTGACCGTGGAGAGGAGGCCCGTGACGGGGGCGAGCGGGCCGCCGCTCGTGCCGCCGGCCGCGCCACCCAGTGCACCGGTAACGGTGGAGACGAGGCCGGTGACCGGAGCGAGCGGGCCGCCGCTGGTGCCGCCGGCTGCGCCGCCGAGTGCGCCGGTGACGGTGGAGACGAGGCCGGTGACCGGAGCGAGCGGGCCGCCGCTGGTGCCGCCGGCTGCGCCGCCGAGCGTGCCGGTGACGGTGGACACGAGGCCGGTGATCGGAGCGAGCGGGCCGCCGCTCGTGCCGCCCGTTGCGCCGCCGAGCGGGCCGCTGACCGTCGAGAGGAGGCCGGTGAGCGGGGCGAGCGGGTTGGTCGCGCCGCCCGTGCTGCCCGTGAGCAGGCCGCCGACTGCCTTGACGGTATTGCCGGTCGACGAGACGGTGTTGCCGAGGCCGGTCGTGACGGGGTTGCCGCCCGTCGAGGCGATCAGCGCGCCGCCCTGGTTCAGGCCGTTGCCGATCGTGCCGAGCAGCGTGTTGACCGGCGCGCCGAGGCCGGTGGCCGTCCCGATCGTCTGCGTCGTCTGGCCGACCATCGTCGTGATCGGCGTGATGGCCGAGCTGACCGTCTGCGTGATCTGCTGGATCGGGCCGGTCGACAGGGCGTTGGACAGCGTGGTGCCACCGTTCGAGACCGCGTTGCCGACTTGCGTCACGAGGCCGCCGACGGCGCCCGTGACGGGGGCGAGCGGCGACAGCGGGCCGCTGCTGAGGCTCGTGACCAGGTTGCCCGTCTGCGTGACCGCGCCGCCGAGCTGGTTGACGACGCCGCCCGTGCTCGCGACCGTGACGCCGACCGGGTCTTTCGTCGCACCGAGCTGGCCGAGGCCGCCGCCCACGCCAGTGCCGAGCGCCGTGACCGCGCCGCCGACGTACTGGATGATGCCGCCGGCGGCCTGCGTCGTGGCCGGATCGACGCCGGGCAGCGACTGGTTCGCGACGGTGCTGCCGAGGCCCGACGCGGTTCCACCGAGACTCGTGATGACGTTGCCGCCTTGTGCGAGGACACTTCCTACCGGGTTCGCCGACACACCGGAGGTGCCGCTCGTACCGCTGGACGTTCCACTCGTCGTTCCGCTCGTGCTGCCGCTCGTCGAACCGCTCGTGCTGCCGCTGGTCGAGCCGCTGGTGCTGCCCGAGGTGCCGCCGCTCGTCGAACCGGACGTGCCGCCCGAGGTGCCGCCGCCCGACGTGGAGATCGAGTCGCTGCCGCCGGAACCGGAGCCGCCGCTGATCCCCTTGCTGATGGAACCCGAGCCGCCGCACGCGGAGAGGGAAAGCATGGCTGCCACGGTGGCCGCGATCATAGTCGTCCGAAGCATGCCATGAGGGATAACCTGAATGTCCATTTCGTCCTCGCATTGAAGCTGATGTTGTGTTGAGTGCTGCGAGGATTACTCTGCAACTGTCGTGCCATTTCGAGAGCCGTCGGCTCGACGATTGGCTTTAAACGACGCAATTCCTTGTCGGAAAAGGAATTTGGGGAAATTGAAAGATTGTTGAATCTGTTTAAAAGCACTCAAATGAGAACGGTTTCGGTCGTTTCGTAACGTAACGTCACAACATTGGCGTTACGCGTGCGGCGTAACGTAGGGCCGGTACAGGCCCCGCGGGCGGTCTGTTGTTTTACTGGTGGATTAGGCGTGCACATCTAACCTATCGTAAATCCTATGTGTAAGTCGTACCGAAACGCCGTACAAATGCGTTGTGCTCTCGGAAAGTTTTTTCGAAGCCGTCCTGAAAGAGGTTGGAACTTAAATAGGAACGGATATAGAATCCGGAGCAGATGTAAGGAAATGTACGGATTGGTACACGACGTTCGAGGAGGGGCACTATCGCGAATGTTAACTTCCATCAAATTGTGATACTCACCCCTCTGGGTGACATATAAAGAAAGCGCACCCGCTTGTCGTTACGCAGATAACGAACGGCGCGGGGCACGGGCCAGATATACGGGGATGTACAACGTATAAAAGGCCAAAAAACACGTACATACAGGCACGAGGAATTAAAAAATGAAAGCACTTATCAAGCGCTTCCTCAAGGAAGAAGACGGGGTGACCGCGATCGAGTATGGGCTGATTGCGGGTTTGATTGCGGCCTTGATCATTACCAGCGTGACGACCATCGGCACGAAGATCGCGGCTCTGTTCTCCACGATTGCCAGTTCGCTGCCCTAACCATTGCGGTTCGTTGGGGGCGAGCGAGTCGCGGTCGCGGCTCGCTCGCCGTTACATCGGCATGCGCAGTCGTTCGCGATATGGCACATCTCCTCAGCACCAGCATTTTTTTTGCCTGGGCCGCTCTCGTTGCTGCCGGTGATATTCGATTTCGGCTCGTTCGGAATTCGCTTGTCATCTGCGGAGGCACTGCTGCGCTCGTCAGTTCACTGATACACGCAAATCCATTTGGTATTTCAACCGGGCAGGCATTGATCGGCATGCTGGTCGGTTTGGTCAGTTTCTTCCCGCTTTTTGCGATGCGCGTCATGGGCGCGGCGGACGTCAAGGTATTCGCGGTCCTCGGTGCGTGGTGCGGTTTGCCGATATTGCTTTGGCTGTGGGTGATTGCCAGCCTTGCCGCCGGCGTGCACGTCCTGGGATTGATGCTGCTCACTCGCACGCCGCTCGGCGCGTTATGGGTGCGCGGATTGCCGGCAATGGCGCTCGCCGGACGGCGCTCGACACCGTACGCGGCGTGTCTCGTCGTTCCCGCGGCCATTTGGCTGGGCTATCTGGTCGTTACCTGGAGCGGGCGATGAAACGACAGTATCGACTGGCCGCGTGCTCGAGGGAGCGAGGAGCGACTGCCGTCGAATTCGCGCTGGTATTTCCGCTGTTTTTCCTGATTCTGTACGCGATCGTGACGTTCGGGCTCATTTTCGCGGTTCAGCAGAGCCTCACGCTTGCGGCGACCGAGGGCGCGCGTTCGGCACTGAACTATGTGTATGAGGCCAACGGTTCGGGCTCGCAGGCGCTGACGGACCGGGCGAGCGCGGCAAAGACGACGGCTGCCGGCCTCACTTCATGGCTGGCCCATGTCCAGATCCCCACGCCGGTATCAGGAGCCTGCAGCTACGACCCGGCGATGTATTGCGTGACGGTCACGGTGACCTATCCGTACCAGGCGCATCCGCTGGTTCCGTCTCTGCCGTTGCTGGGTCTCGTCACGCCGGCGCAGCTTACCGGCACGGCCACCGTCCAGATCAATCCGGCAACCATCCTATGAGCCGGGCAGCATACACGGCGGGTCACATGCACACAGCGGTGTCCACGCGCGAACATAACAACATCAATCTACGGCACCGACATTCACCATGGCCAACAACTTGACGAAGATCATCGCCGGGCTGCTGATCGCAATCGCAGTCCTGCTCGGGATCTATGCATGGACGCTTGGCCGCGCGCCGGCTCATCCGCCGGTTGTGGCAACGCCGACCGTCGCGGCGCAATCGGTGCCGCTCGTCGTGGCCGCGCGCGTGCTGCCGGCCGGCCAGCCGATTCCCGCCGATGCATTGAAGCTTGCACAGGTGCCGATGATGCCGACTGGCGGGTTCAGCGATCCGACGGCCCTTGTCGGTCGCGTGCCGGCGAACGACATTCTTGCCGCAGCACCGGTGCTCGAAGGCGCGTTGACCTCCGGACTGGCCGACCAGGTGTCGCTTGGTGAGCGTGCCGTCGCCGTGAAGGTCGACGAATCGAACGCGGTCGGCAACCGGCTGCGGCCCGGCAACTTTGTCGACGTGTTCCTGAATCTGCGGCGTGACGGATCCGGCGGCGCCCAAGTGAATTCGGAGATTCCCGCTACGCAGGCGCGCCTGCTGCTGTCGAGGGTCCGTGTGCTGTCGTTCGGCGATGCGACCTCCGATCGGGACGGCGGTGGCGGACCGGGCGGCGCGGTACGGACCGCGGTGCTCGCCGTGCCGACCGCACAGGTCGATGCGCTCACGCTCGCCGAGGCAAGCGGTCGTCTGACGCTCGCGCTGCGCAATCCGCGCGACACCGACATCGCGACACAGACGGTCGCGGTTCGTACGGGGGGCGGGGGCGCGACGCCGTCGGCGCAGGCCGCGAGCGGCGTATGGCTGGACGACCTGTCGGGTGGGCGTGCGCGTGCTACGCCCCGCGCGCCGGTTGTCCCGCGCGCGCCGGTGATGGCCCGGGGGAGCGGCAGCAGTATCGAAGTCATTCGTGGCGGGCGTGCCGAAACGGTTGCCTATTGACATCAACGTACGATCATCGACAGCAGCTACGGAACAGAGAAGGCCGCGCGACGGCACCGACACAATGACAAACAAACTGATTGCATACGCGATTGCTATCTGGGCCATGACCTTTGGTGTCCTGACGGAGGCTGCCGGTACGAACGCGTCGATTGACCTTGCGGTCGGCTCGCAACGACAGGTCGCTGCCGGCCGCACGCTGCAACGGATTGCGGTTGGCGATCCCGCTGTCGTCGACGTGCTGGTCATGAAGGGGAGCCATGCCGGATCCGTGCTGCTGGTTGCGAAAGCACCGGGTTCGACGAACGTGTTGTTGTGGGAGCGGGGCCGCGACGAGCCGACGGTGTGGAACGTCAATGTCGTCGATGCGGCCGCCCAGGCGGCACTGGATGGTTCGGGGCCGAAGGTCAAGGGATACGGCGGAGCCGCGGTCCTGTCAGGCTCCTCGGCGTCGCTCGACGCGCATGAACGGGCTGTGGCCGTCGGCAAGCGGATGGGCGGCAAGGACGGCACGGTAATCGATGCGTCGACGGTCGGTAACCGGAGCGTCGTGCAGGTCGATGTGCGCGTCGTCGAATTCAGCCGCTCGGTGCTGAAGGAAGCGGGGCTGAACTTCTTCAAGCAGAGCAACGGATTCGCGTTCGGTGCGTTTTCGCCGGGCGGCCTTCAGTCCGTGACGGGAGGCGCGACGTCGGCCTTCGCGGCGACGGGCGGCATTCCGATCGCGTCGGCGTTCAACCTAGTCGTGAATTCCGCCGGTCGCGGCATTTTCGGCAATATTTCGATTCTCGAAGCGAACAACCTGGCCCGCGTGCTTGCGCAGCCGACGCTGGTGGCGCTGTCGGGACAGAGCGCGAGTTTTCTCGCGGGCGGTGAAATTCCAGTACCGGTGCCGCAGGCACTCGGCGCGACGGCGATCGACTGGAAGCAGTACGGCGTTGGTCTCACGCTGACGCCGACCGTGCTGAGCCAGCATCGGATCGCGCTCAAGGTCGCGCCCGAATCGAGCCAGCTCGACTTTCAGCACGGCGTGACGATCAACAGCGTGTCGGTGCCGGCCATCACGACCCGGCGCGCGGATACGACGGTCGAACTGGGTGATGGCGAGAGCTTCGTGATCGGCGGCCTGATCGACCGCGAAACGATGTCGAACATCAGCAAGGTGCCGGTCCTGGGCGATCTGCCGATCATCGGTGCGTTCTTCAAATCGTTGAATTACCAGCAGAACGACAAGGAGTTGGTGATCATCGTGACGCCGCATCTGGTGGCGCCGATCGCGAAGGGCGCACCGCTGCCGGCGACGCCGGGCGAGCTGTCCGAGCAGCGCGACGGGCCTGTCTGGCGCTCGTATCTTGGCGGTATCGCGTCGCCGGATGCCGCGCCGGGATTTTCGAAATGACCGCACGGCGCGGCATCGCGCGATACGGATTCGGGGGTATTCAACATGAACGCGAGAACCCTTTCATTGGCTGAGCCCGCCGTGACTGATTATTTTGTATGCGCATCCCACCAGGACGAGCATCTGCGCTGGCTGCGGGATACGCTCGTCTCGGCCGGCATGGTGGAAGCGGTATCGCTGGAGCCCGGCGCGCTGGCCCAGCGCATCCTCGGGCTCAACCCGGCGATCGTCTTCATCGATTTTTCCCGTGCCCATGCCGAAGCGAGTGCTGCCGCCGCGGCGGTCCGTCTTGCACATCCGAGCCTGCCGGTCGTCGCGCTCGGTACGTTGGCGCAGCCGGAAAGCGCGCTCGCGGCGCTGCGGGCCGGCGTGCGCGATTTCATCGACGTTTCCGGCAGTGCGGAAGACGCATTGCGCATCGCGCGCGGACTGCTCGAGCACGCCGGCGCGGAACCGGCCAATCGCCACGGCAAGCTGGTCGCGCTGCTCGGTGCGCGCGCCGGGATGGGCGTGAGTACGCTCGCATCGAATCTCGCCGTATGGCTGCACAAGCGCGGCGCTGCCGGCATCGTCGCCGGCGACGCGCCTGCCTTCGGTGTCGCCACGCCGCATGCCCGGCAAACGGCGCTCGTGGATCTCGGTCTGCCGGCGGGCGATAGCGCACTCTTTCTCAACACGCGCTGCGAATTCCATTTCGTCGAGGCCGTGCGCAACCTGCGCCGCATCGACCGGACCTTCGTCAACACGGCCCTCGCCCGACACGCGAGCGGCGTGGCGTTGACGACGCTGCCACCGAACCTCGCCGATTTGCGCGACGTGTCGTACGCGGCCTGCGTCGGCCTGCTGAACCGGCTGCGCGCATTCTTCGATCAGCAGATTGTCGATTTGGGCGGCTTTACCAACCTGGAGTTCGTCGCGCAGATCGCGGCGGTTGCCGACGAGGCGTGGCTGGTCTGCGATCAGGGTGTCGCGTCGATCGTCTCCGCGGTCGATCTGCTCGAGGGGCTGCGCGATGCAGGAATGGACCTCGGCAAGATGCGTCTCGTTGTCAACCAGTACGACGCGGCACTGAGCCTGACGCCGGCACAGATCGCAGACCGGCTCGGCATCGCGTTGCTGGCGACGCTGCCTGCGCGGCGCGTGTCGATCGGGCAGGCAGCCAACCAGGGGCGACTCATCGTCGACATGGCCGAGCGCGATCCGTATGTGCGTGCGCTCGAGCCGCTCGCGGAGCGACTGGCAGGCACGGTGACGCCGGCAAAGAGCGCCGCTTCGGGCCTGTCCGTGCTCAAGCGTTTCATTCAACCTTCGTCCAAGCGTTCGTAAGCGATGGCACACGACATTCAATTTGCCGACGGCGCCGCGCCGTTCTCCCAGTCGCAGCAGTTCCATGACATCAAGAATGCCGCGCACGAACATTTGCTGACGCGCATCGAGGAACTGGGGGCCGAATTCGGTCGTTGGTCGCGCCAGGCAATCAATCAGTTCGTCGACCTGGAAATCGACAGCTTCGTGCGTTTGCGGCGCATCCCGCTCAACGAGAACGAGGTCAGGACGATTGCCGAGGCGCTGACCAAGGAGCTTGCCGGGTTCGGGCCGATCGAGGACTTGCTCGCCGATCCGCATGTCGAGGACATCCTGATCAACGGCTACAACGACATCTACGTGTCGCGCCACGGGATCCTGGCCAAGCTGCCGATCCGCTTTACCGATAACGCGCACCTGCTGCGTATCGTGCGACGCATCCTTGCGCCGATCGGCCGACGCCTGGACGAATCGAATCCGATGGTCGATGCGCGCCTGCCGGACGGCGGGCGTGTCAACGTGGTGATCGAGCCGCTGTCGATCGACGGGCCGGTCGTGTCGATCCGGAAATTCCGCAAGGATCCGCTCAAGCCGGCCGATCTGCTCGGCAACGGCACGTTCAATGCGGAGCTCGGCGCGCTGCTCGAGGCGGCGGTCGAGGCTCGCTGCAACATCCTCGTGTCGGGCGGCACGAGCTCGGGCAAGACTTCGCTGCTCAATGCGCTCGCGTTCCACATTCCCGAGCCGGAACGCGTCGTGACGATCGAGGATACGGCCGAACTGTCGCTGAATCACCCGCATGTCGTGCGCCTCGAAAGCCGGCCCGGCGGCTTCGACGGCACCGGCGTCGTGTCGATTCGCGATTTGCTGCGCAATACGTTGCGGATGCGCCCGGACCGGATCATCGTCGGTGAAGTGCGCGGCGGCGAGGTGCTCGAAATGCTGCAGGCGATGAACACGGGCCACGACGGCTCGATGGGAACCGTGCATGCGAGTTCGCCGCGCGAGTGCCTCTATCGTCTCGAGATGCTGGCCGGCTTCGCCGGGTTCCAGGGCACCGAGTCGAGCCTGCGCCGGCAGATCGCGAACGCGATCGACTTCATCGTGCAGATTGGCCGTCTGTCCAACGGCCGGCGCCGGATCCTGTCGATTACCGAGGTAACCGGCCTGTCGGACAACATCATCGCGACGCAGGAACTGTATCGCTACGAGGCGCGCGTGACGCCCGAAGGCGAAGAAGTCGACACCTGGGAATCGCTCGGCATTCATCCGCACTCGCCGAAGCTCGCCCGCTTCCGTCAGACGCTGCAGGGCGGCTTCGGCGGTAGCGGCGGCGGTGGCGGGTTCGGCGGCGGATTCGGCCGCGGCGGCGGGGGTTTCAATGTATAGCGTGCTGGCAATGGCGCTTCTGCTCGTGGCCGCCGCGCTGATGCTGTGGCGGCACGGCGAGATGAAGCGCGATCGCGCCGACGTGCAGCGCTTCATCGACAGCCGGATCGAACCCGGCGCGCGAGCGGGCGGTGTGCGTCAGCAGCAAGCCCGGCCGGCGGCGCCCGCCGCGGCGCGCGCGTCAGCCGGCGTACCCGCTTCGCAATGGGCACGCTGGCGCGCAGTCGCGACCGAGTATTTCGCCAACGTGGCAAGCCGCGCGGGAATCGAGGACGCGCGCGGCAAGGCGCTGCTTGCGTTACTGGCGCTGATCGGGGCCGCGTTCGCCGCCGGGGATCGGGGCGGCTGGCTCGGCGGCATCGCCGCGCTCGTCTGCGGGGCCGCGCTGCTCGTGTTCTGGCTGGTGTCGCGCATACATCGGCGGCGCCAGATGATCGTTCGCCAGTTGCCGTCGTTTCTGGACGGCATCGTGCGGCTGGTGACGCTGGGCAATAGCGTGCCGGCCGCGTTCCAGGCCGCGCTGCAGACCACCGAGGCGCCGTTGCGCGGCTGCCTGGACCATGTGTCGAGGATGCTGCGCACGGGCGTCGAGATCGACCGCGCGATGATGCATATCGCGAACGTGTACCACACGAAGGAGTTCGAACTGGTCGGGTCGGTGCTGCGGCTGTCGGTGCGGTACGGCGGCCGCGCGGACATCATGCTCGACCGGATGTCGACGTTCATGCGCGACCTCGAACAGGCCGAGCGGGAACTGGAGGCGATGTCGTCGGAAACGCGTTTGTCTGCATGGGTGCTCGTCATGCTGCCGATCGCGATCGGCAGCTTCGTCATCGCGACCAATCCGCTCTATCTCCAGTCGATGTGGAACGATTACACCGGTCGGCAGTTGCTGGTCCTCGCTTTCATGCTGCAGGCAGCGGGCGGGATCTGGCTTTATCACATGGCCAAACTCAGGTGACGGCATGACAGCCAATCAACTTGGTTCGCTCGCACTGGTGCTTGGGGCGCTGGGCATCCTGTTGCTGGCGCTGCTCGCGATCCGCAGCGCGCATGCGCAATCGCGCAGCGGCCGGACACTGACCGACGCACTCGAGCGGCGGCTTGCAGCGCTGGCGGCCGCAAGCGGGCGGGCGGCCCAGGACGCGGACGAATCGTTGCGGAAGGAGCCGGACGCGCGGCAGGCACCCGGTCAGCCGTCGCGACTCGCGCAAATGCAGGCACGTCTGTCGGTGTTCGGGATGCGCTGGCTGGATACCGGTATCGGTCGGCTGGTCGTGGCCGAAGAGGATCGGCTGCTGCTCGAGCAATGCGGTTTTGTCGATACGCGCACGCGCGGCTTGTTCCTGAGTGCGCGGATCGCCTGCTCGATCGTCATTCCGCTCGCATACATCGGCGTGGTCGGGCCGCATGTGAGTGGCACGCAGTGGTGGCTGGGCGTGGGTATTTCGTTCATCGTCGGATTCATGGTGCCGAAGCTGTACCTGAGGCGCCGTGCCGCGAAGCGTCGACAAGCGGTGACCGACGAGTTGCCGCTGCTGGTCGACATGCTGCGTCTGCTTCAAGGAGTCGGTCTGTCGCTCGATCAGAGTATTCAGGTCGTCACCAACGACTTCAAGGGCATGATGCCCGTGCTCTCGTCGGAAATGGAAATCGCCCAACGGCAGTTCGCGGCGGGGCGAACACGCGAGCAGTCGTTGCAGCGGTTGTCGTCGGGCTTTGAAAACGAGGATCTGCGCGCCATCGTGCGATTGCTGATACAGGTCGACAAGCACGGCGGCGCGGTCCAGGAGCCGCTCAAGCAGTTCGGCGAGCGCTTGCGCGAGGCCCGTCGCGCGATGCTGCGCGAGCGCATCGGTCGATTGACGGTGAAGATGACGGGCGTGATGATCGTGACGCTTCTGCCCGCGCTGCTGATCGTGACGGCCGGGCCGGGGATGATTTCGGTGCTGCGTGCGCTGAACCAGGCGCAGCACTGATGCAGGGAAGGGAAAGGACGGAAAATGAAACGCATCGATGAAGTCGCGAAAGTGGCCGGCATGGTGGCGATGGCTGGCCTGCTCTGCGCATGTTCGGCGTTCAAGGAAAGCGGGTACGGTGTTGGCCCGCAAGCCGAGCGTGCGGCATTGATGGACGCCGCGGCCCAGAAACAGTCAGCACCCGATACGCCCGGCATGTATCTGGGCCTGATCGAGCGGATGCAGTCGCAAGGACTGTACTACGCGTCGCTTGCGCATATCGATGCGTACGAGAAGCAGTACGGTGCGTCACCGCAGACCATCCTTCTGCGCGCCGATGCGTTGCGCATGACAGACCAGCCCGCCGCGAGCACGGCTGTCTATACGCAACTGCTCAACACGCCGCTGGCGGCGCGCGGGTATCGCGGGCTGGGGCTGATCGCCGGTGCGGCGGGCGATTTTCCGCGCGCCGCGCAGGCATTGGCGCAGGCGACGGTGCTGGCACCGACCGATGCCGCGACGCTGTCGGATCTCGCCTACGCAAAATTGCGCGGCGGCGATATCGACGGTGCGCGCATCCCGCTGATGAAGGCGGCTGAACTCGACCAGAACAATCCAAAGATCATCAGCAACCTGGTGCTGTACCTGCTCGCGTCCGGCCGTACGCGCGACGCGCAGCGGCTCATGGCGCAGCAGAAGCTGTCGGCCGACGTGCGCAACGACATCCGCGGCGACGCGATGAAAATCACGGCGGCAGCGCGTGCGTGGCGCCGCGCGGCACCGCCGCCGGCCTCGGTCGCGACGGTGACGCCGGTCGGCTCGGGCAGCGTGGTCGACGTGTCGGGCGCCGATGTCTCGCGGCGGCCGTCGCCCGTCGCAAACATTCAGGGATTCGATCCCACCGCGCCGATGCTGCAACGGTTCGCACAATGACAAGGCATTCGGGGGGAAGTGACATGACGAACGACAAACGTTTCAAGCGCAGCCATGTATGGCTGCATCGCGGCATCACAGTGGTTGCATTTCTGGGGGCGACGACTGCGGCACATTGCGCGGAATCGATGTCGTCGGCGGCCGAAGTCGGCCATGCGACCGACGCGCTGCTCGCGCTGCAGCGGGACAACCGTGCGGCCGGACCGGCGTTGCCGATGTTGGGCGATACCGCGTCGCTCAGTTACCAGCGCTATCTCGATTCGTTCAAGCACAAGATTCCGGAGTCGATGGGATCACCGGTCAACGCGAACGGCAGCGGCGGCTCCGGCGGACAGCATTCCATGCAAACGTATTGAGCGAGACGGTAATGATCGCGGCTCGCCATTCATCGAATCGAGTGATCGGACGGAGACACACCGCGCCGCGGCGACAGCGCGGCGCGGTCGTCGTCATGGCGTCCGTATGGATACTGCTGGCGATGGTCATTCTCGGTTCGGTCGACATCGGCAACGTCTTCCTGGCCCGCCGCGACATGCAGCGCGTCGCCGATCTCGCGGCGCTGGCGGCGGTCCAGCGACTGGACGATGCGTGTGCGAACGTGACGAGCGTGGCCACGAGCAACGCATCGACGAACGGCTTTTCCGTCGGCGGCACCACGACCCTGTCGGCCGATTGCGGTTATTGGGCACCGACGGCCACCGGGACGTCGAGCAGTTTCTATTCGTCGAAAACGTCGGTTCCCATGCTCACCCAGCTGAATGCGGTCCGGGTCACGATTTCCAAGTCGATGCCGTATTTCTTCTTCGGACCGACGCGCACCGTGATCGCCACGTCGACCGCAAAGGCGACCAACATCGACACATTCTCGATCGGCGCGACGCTGGCCGCCGTCGGTGGAGTCGGCTGCTCGGGTGTGCCGACCGGCAATCCCGGTCTGGTGAATGCGCTGCTGGGCGCGCTGCTGCAAGGCCAGGGCGGTACGCCACTGACGCTCAATCTTGCGTCCTATCAGGGCCTTGCCTGCGCGAACGTCAAGCTGGGTGATATCGCCGTCGCACTGCAGTCGCTGTCGGTGGGCAACGGGACGATGGGCGGGCTGGTGAATGCGCAGGCATCGGTCGGCACGCTGCTCAAGGCGACGGTGGCGGCAGTCGGGAAGACCACCACCCTCGGCACCGCTCTGCAGTCGAGTGCTACCGGCGCACTGAACAACATCCTCAACCTGAGCCTGCTCAGCAATACCAGCATCAACGTCGCGCGCCTGACCGGACAGGGTGCCACGTCGCTGCTCACGCTCGGCCTCGCGAATGCGGAGGCGGCGGCCGACGCGACCGTGAACGTGCTCGATCTCGTGATGGCGATGGCGCAGATCTCGCAGAGCGGCAAGCCGGGCGTCGTAATCGGCGCGAATGTGCCGCTTGCGCTGCCGAACGGCACTTCCGTATCGATCGCGCAGTTGCAGGTGCAGGTCATCAGTCCGCCGACCATCGCGGTGGGCGAAGGCGGGAAGGACGCGACCGGCGCGTGGCGCACGGTCGCGACGAATGCGCAGATCGGCGTCTATCTCCTCGTCGACCTCGGTGTGAATCCGCTGCCGGTCGTGGCGTCCGCGAACGTGTATCTGCCGCTTTACGTGCAGCTCGGTGCGGGCAGCGCAACGCTGTTGTCGACCAATTGCCGGACCTCGCCGAATTCGGCCACGATCAGCGCGCAACCGAGCGTCGCGAATCTATGTATCGGCCAGCCGCCGCTCAGCGGCAACCTGCTCAACCTGCCGGCGACCTACAGCTGTTCGACGCCCGCCACGGTGCTAGACGTGAAGGTACTGGCGGGCGCGGTCGAGGTGTCCGCGACCGTCTCCAATGTGTCGGTGGCTCTGGCCGGCAACACGGCGACCAATACGTTTTACGGGCGGGGCGGAAGCGATCCGTCCTACTACTGGACCACCAACACGAATGCGCTGGGTTCAGCCGTGAGCAATGCATTGGCGGGTCTGAGCTCGGCCACGATCACACCGAAAGTGGAGCTGCTGTTCGGATTCGTCACCGTCCCGCTCACAGCGGATTTTGTTCCGAAACTGCTAGGGGTCCTGACCGGTGTTTTGAGCCCGCTGTTGAGCGCGCTGGACGGTATCATCGATCCACTGCTCGATCTGCTTGGCGTCCAGCTCGGTGCCGCCACGGTACATCAGATGTCGCTGACCTGCGGCGCTGCGCAAACTGTCAGTAATTAGAGAAGCAAGACCACCCGATGAGAAACACGCCCGCAATCGCAGAACTCGATCTGTACGTCTGGGAAGGCAAGGCGGACATTGTCGACCGCGTTGCCCGCTGCATGGCGAGCTTCGACGTCGAAGTGATCCGCGCCGACAATGCGGAAATCTCGCCGGAGCGCGCCGCATTGCGGCCCTCGCTCGCGATCATCAGCGTGACGATGATCGAAACCGGCGCGGCGTTCCTGCGCGACTGGCAAGCCAACATCGGCATGCCGGTCGTCTGGGTCGGTGCGGCGCGCGACCACGACGCATCGCAGTATCCGCCCGACTATTCGCACATTCTGCCGCTCGACTTCACCTGCGCCGAACTGCGCGGGATGATCGGCAAGCTCGTCACGCAGCTGCGCGCGCACGCGGCCGAAACGCTGCAGCCGTCCGAACTCGTCGCGCACTCGGAGTCGATGCAGGCGCTGCTGCACGAAGTCGACACGTTCGCCGACTGCGACACCAACGTGCTGCTGCACGGCGAAACCGGCGTCGGCAAGGAGCGCATCGCGCAATTGCTCCACCAGAAGCATTCGCGCTATCGCAACGGCGAATTCGTGCCGGTCAACTGCGGCGCGATCCCCGACGGCCTGTTCGAATCGCTGTTCTTCGGGCATGCGAAAGGTTCGTTCACCGGCGCGGTTGTCGCGCATAAAGGCTATTTCGAACAGGCGGCGGGCGGCACGCTGTTCCTCGACGAAGTCGGTGACCTGCCGTTGTACCAGCAGGTCAAGCTGTTGCGCGTGCTCGAGGACGGCGCCGTGCTGCGCGTTGGCGCGACGTCGCCGATCAAGGTCGATTTTCGTCTGGTCGCGGCCAGCAACAAGAAGCTGCCGCAGCTCGTGAAGGACGGCCTGTTCCGCGCGGATCTTTACTATCGGCTCGCGGTGATCGAGCTGAGCATTCCGTCGCTGGAGGAGCGCGGCGCGGTCGACAAGATCGCGCTGTTCAAATCGTTCGTCGCGGAAGTGGTGGGCGACGAGCGGCTCGCGCAGCTCTCCGATCTGCCTTACTGGCTCGCGGACGCGGTCGCGGACAGCTATTTCCCCGGCAACGTGCGCGAACTGCGCAACCTCGCGGAGCGCGTCGGCGTGACGGTGCGGCAGACAGGCGGCTGGGACGCGGCCCGGCTGCAGCGGCTGGTCGCGCATGCGCGCAACTCGGCGCAGCCGGTGCCGGTGGAAAGCGCGGCGGAAGTCTTCGTCGACCGAAGCAAGTGGGACATGAACGAGCGCAGCCGCGTGATCGCCGCCCTCGACGCAAACGGCTGGCGGCGCCAGGATACGGCGCTGCAGCTCGGCATCAGCCGCAAGGTGTTGTGGGAAAAGATGCGTAAATATCAGATATTCGACGAAGAGCCCGAGACCCGCGAAAGCGAATAATTAATGAGATAAAATCGCGCTGCATTACAACGATACGGGCGGGGAATAAAAATTCATGAGCCATATGACTGGGTTGGCGCGGGCGTGTGTGTTGCTCGCGATGATGGGAGGCGTGCAGGGCGCGTACGCGCAGGGGCTGGCAGGCAATGGAGCGCCGGCCGTACAGCAGGCATCGGCGCCGGTGGCGGCGATTCCGGTGCTGGATCAGCAGGTGCAAACGTCGGTGCAGCCGCAGGCGGGCGAGACGACCGGGCCGAGCACGGTTGACGAACTGCAGCGCCAGATCCAGGCGCATTCGCTGACGGAAATGCGCACGAGCTATAACGGCAGCTACGGCGCGAGCCTGCTGTTCAGCGTGAAGGACGGTGCCTATTTCGTCGCGCTGTTCCAGCAGAAGGCGTTCTGGCGCGTGATCAAGAGTTACGACGAAACGCGGGCCGAAGCGATCTATCGCGATTTCTCGCATCAGGCGGAGCGGCTGGCCGTCAACGAATTGCGTGCGGCGAAGCTGGAATCGCAGAAGGCCCAGATGGACCGGCAGATCGCGCTCACGCAGGAGCGGGCGCGGCGTCTGCAGGCCGACATCTCCATCGCACGTGAGCAGCAGGCCGCGGTCGTGGATCGCCAGAAGAGCGTCCGCAATGAAACGGCGGCGCTGCAGGCGCAACAGGCGGAGCTTCAGTCGCAGCTGCGCGCATTGCAGCAGCAGGTGCGTTCGCTGCAGCGCGAGGCCAACGCGGGCTTGCCGGCGACCGCACACTGAGCGGTCGCGGTACGGCCGGTGCGGCGACATGCCGCGCCGGCTCACCAGGAAAAAGGGCAAGCCGGTTGGCTTGCCCTTTTGTCTTACTGGCCGTCCGGCACGATTCGCCGGCGGCGCGTGACGATCACCGGCCCGTTGCCGCCGCGGCTATCGGACGGCGACGTGCTGCCCGATGCGTCGCCGGTGTCGCGCGGCGCGCTGTAGCCTTCACGCGGTTCGCGCGGCGCGCCGTAACCTTCGCGGGGCGCGCCATAACCCTCGCGCGGTTCGCGGGAGCCATAGCCTTCGCGCGGTTCACGGGAGCCGTAGCCTTCACGCGGCTCGCGCGAGCCGTAGCCGCCGTCGCCGCGCGATTCGCGGGAGCCGCCGTGCGAGCCGTACGGGCTGTGACCGCCGCCTTCGCGGCCGCCCGGCCGACCGCCGGTGCGCGGGCCGCGGGGGCCGCCGCCGCCCGGGCGCGAGCCGCCCGTATCGAGCTGGATCGTGGAAATCGCACGCTTGTAGATGCCTTGCAGACCCACGGGGGTGCGCAGCATCACCAGGTACTGGTCGAACGACTCGATACACCCCGTCAGACGAATGCCGTTGACGAGATAGATTTCAACACGCTTACGTTCCTTGCGCGCCGAATTGATGAAGTCGTTTTGCGGATGGGATTCTGCGGGATTGGCCATTGAGGTGCGGCAGGAGCCTGCGTCAGAGAATATGTTGTGCGTGTGGATGGCGTGGTCGCCCACCAGGTGTTTGGCGGGATTTTACCCTGTTCGTTCCAGCAGCGCGCGCTCGTGATTGTGTCGAACCGTAACCCACTATAGACGTTCCAGCGCGTTTTCGCGATTCGGCCAAATGGCTAACGCCGTTTCGTTACGTCGCGTTACGACTCTCGCAGCGCCGTAGCACCTGGCCCGGCGCGGCCGGCTTATCTTCATCGCGCGTGCCGGGCAGGCCGGCGGATCAGGGAACGGAAACATGAACAAGAGGGGATGGGCGGTATCGATCGGGAGCGTGGCGCTGCTCGCTTCCGCCAGTGCAATGGCGCACGTCGACCTGTCGGTCGGCGTCGGCGTGCCGGTCGCGCCGGTCTATGTCGAACCGGCGCCGGTCTATGTGGCGCCGCAGCCGGCGGTGGTCGCGTATCCGGGCTACGGATACGGTTACGACGGCGACGAGGACGACGACCGTTACCGGAAATGGCGCAAGCACTATTACAAGCATTGGCACAAGCATCACCACGACGATGACGACGACTGAGCGCGCCATGCGCCGCGCCGTCGGCGCTCAGAACGCGTAGTCCGGGTTTTTCGGGTCGAACGCGGTTTCGTCGAGCGTGGCCGGCGCGATCTTCTCGATGATGATCCGCTCGAAGATCCTGCCGTCGTTGTCATACGATTCGACGGTCCGGAAGTAGGGCGCATGCAGGTCGAGCCCGAGCGTTTCCTTCTTCGCGTAAAACTGCGGCCGGCCAGTCGGCGTCTCGTAAGTGAGCGCGACGACGCGCACCCCACCGATCGTCTTCGCTTCCACCTGCGTCGGCCGCTGCACGCCGGCTTCCTGGTATTTCTTCCCTTCGGTCAGGTACAGGTTCGTGATGAACTCGGTGCCGAGATCCTTCACCTGGTGATTCGACTGCGCGCGTGCGAGTGCGCCGTCGAGCGCCGTCCACAACGGAATCTTGCCGAGCAGGCCGCCGAGATGGCCGTACATCTCGTCCTTGCGCTGGGTCGTGTCGTAGATCGTCTCCTGTCCCGCATGTGCGCCGCCCGGCAGCCATTTCGCATAGACCCGCAGCGGCTCGCGGGTGGTTTTCACGAGCATGCGATCGGGCGTGTCGTACCATTTCCCGCTGATGCGTTCCTGCCGCACCATCGTGAACTGGTACGACGGATAACCGTTGGGACCGTTGCGGATATAGAGCGGCACGGCGAGCGGATCGAGCGCCTTGAACAGCGTCGTCAGCGTCGCATCGTCGAGTTGGGCGAGCGTGCCGCGCTGGGCGGCCGTGCGTAGCCAGCGCGCCTGCTGCGCGGGCGGCTCGTGTGTGACCTTCGCCAGCTCCGCCGGCAGCGCGGCCGCCTGGGTCGCGCTCGCGGCATCGGCCGTTTCCTGCGCATGCAGGCCCGGCTGCGCGAGCAACAGCATGCAGGCGACCGCGGCGGCCGCCTGCATCGCGCGGCGCTTGTGTCCTTCGTTCATCGACAGTGTCTCCCGGAGCGATGCGTCGTTCAGCCTTGTTTCGCGGCCTTGATCCTGGCGAGCTCCTCGTCGCGCAGCGCGCGGCGCAGGATCTTGCCGACGTTGGTCTGCGGCAGCGCGTCGCGGAACTCGACGAACTTCGGCATCTTGTAGCCGGTCAGGTTCTTGCGGCAATGCGCGAGCACGTCGTCGACCGTCAGCGTCGGGTCGCGGCGCACGACGAAGACCTTGATCCGTTCGCCCTGGACTTCGTCCGGGATACCGATGGCCGCGGCTTCGCTGATGCCCGGATGCATCACCAGCACTTCCTCGATCTCGTTCGGATACACGTTGAAGCCCGACACGAGGATCATGTCCTTCTTGCGGTCGATGAGGCGGATGAAGCCGCGCTCGTCCATCACGCCGATGTCGCCGGTGGCGAGCCAGCCGTCGGCGTCGATCACCTTCGCGGTCTCGTCGGGCCGTTGCCAGTAGCCGCGCATCACCTGCGGCCCGTGCACGCACAGCTCGCCGGGCTCGCCGACGGCGGCCCAGGTGCCGTCCTCGCGGCGAAAGCGCACGAGCGTCGACGGCGCGGGCAGGCCGATGGAGCCGCTGAATTCGCCCATGTCGTTCAGGTTCACCGGATTCATCGTGACGATCGGCGAGCATTCGGTGAGGCCGTAGCCTTCGACGACCGGCCGGCCCGTGACCTGCTGGAAGCGCTCCGCGACCGCGCGCTGCATCGCCATCCCGCCCGCCATCGCGAGCTTGAGCTGCGAGAAATCGCGCTTGCGGAATTCCTCGTTGTCGAGGAACGCGTTGTACAGCGTGTTGATGCCGGTGATCCCGGTAAACGTCTCGTTGCGGATGATCTTCATCACCATCTTCATGTCGCGCGGGTTCGCGATCAGGATGTTGCGCCCGCCGAGCCCCATGAAGATGAACGCGTTCACCGTCAGCGAATAGATGTGATAGAGCGGCAGCGGCGTCAGCACGGTCTCGACGTCGCCCGACACCTGATCGGCGATCCATGCCTTGGCCTGCAGCAGGTTCGCGATCAGGTTGCCGTGCGTGAGCATCGCGCCTTTCGCGACGCCGGTCGTGCCGCCGGTGTATTGCAGGAACGCGAGATCGTCGCGCGTCGTCGGCACCGGCTGCGGTTTGCCGCGCGCGCCGAGCGCGAGGGCGGAGCGCAGCCGGATCGCCTGCGGCAGGCTGTAGTCGGGCACCAGCTTCTTCACGTGCTTCAGCACGAAGTTGATCAGGCGTCCCTTCGCATTGAAACCGTCGGCGAGCAGGTCGCCGAGCGCGGTGACGACGATGTTCTTCACTTGCGTTTCCGGCAGCGCTTCCTGCAGCGTGCGCGCGAAGTTCTCGAACACGACGATCGTCTGCGCGCCGCTGTCCTTCAGCTGGTGCGCGAGTTCGCGCGCAGTATAGAGCGGATTGACGTTGACGACGATCGCGCCGGCCTTCAGCGTGCCGAACAGCGCGACCGGGTACTGGAACGTGTTCGGCAGCATGATCGCGACGCGGTCGCCGGGCTTTACGCCCATGCTTTGCAGATACGACGCGAACGCGTCGACTTTCTGCGCGAGCGTGCGGTAGGTCATCGATGCGCCCGCGCTTACGTACGCGACCCGCTCGGCGAAGCGCGTCGTGCATTCGTCGAAGAACTGCACGAGCGACGTGTATTGCGTGACGTCGATCTCGTGCGGCACGCCGGGCGGATACGACGCGTACCAGACGCCGTCGCTGTTCGGCGGCAGCTGGGTCGTTGCGGTTGCTGCGGACGAGGACATGATGTGTCTCCAAGGCTTTGCGGGGAACGAGCGTCGGCGCTTCAGCGCTTTGCGCTCGTCCCATGCTTTTCGTCGACGAAAGCCGGCCAGCCGTGGCTCCCGCCGCATGACAATCGTACGGCCCGGGCCCGCGCATCAACGCCGGCCCGGGCCGCCCAAATCGTGAATCGCCGCCTGCGCGGCGTGACGCAATCAGCTCGCCGAATGTGCAGTCGCCGTATCGGCCGTGGCCGCGGGCGTACCCGTACCCGGCGAAAGCCCGAACGCTTCGCTCGCGCCCGCATCGTCGAGCACGGCCGCGAAGATCGACAACTGCGTGCTGTCGGGCATCGGCGCCTTCAGCGCGGCGACGATCAGCGACGACAGCCGCGCGATCATCTGCACGTCGTTCATCGTGCGGCGTTGCGAGAATTCGTCGATCAGGCTTTCGGTTTCGGCACCGGCCAGCGCGCCGGACAGCGCGCCGATCGCGAAGTGCAGCCGCCAGCCGAGCTCCGTGCGCGGCAGATGCGGCAGCGCGCGCTGGAACGCATCGAAGAAGCGGCCCGCGACGCTCGCATAGTGCGCGGTCAGGAAGTTGCGCACGAACGGCGACGGGTCGGTGTACGCGCGGCCGATCAGTCGAAGGAACGCGGGGCCGCCGCGATCGGGGTCGCGCGACGCCTTCAGCGCCGGAATGAACATCGCGCCGAGCACGTGCTCGCAGGTGATGTGCGCACCGAGCTGCGCATCGAAGCGGTCGAGGATGCCGAGGCGTTCCTGGTTGAGCTGGTCGAGCCGACGCGACAGCATCGCGTGGATCAACGCTTCCTTGCTGCCGAAGTGGTAGTTGACCGCGGCGAGGTTCACCGCCGCGCGCGACGTGATCTGCCGCATCGACATCGCTTCGAAGCCATGCTCGATGAACAGGTCCTCGGCCGCATCGAGAATGCGCGCCTTCGTGCCGCCGGCCTGCCGATTGCCGGGTGCCCGCGTCCCGGACGGCCGTCCCGCGGACGATCGTCCCTCCTGAATGACTGCCATGTCCCGCCTCCCTATGCCGGTCGCGCGGCCGCGAACAGGTGATTTGATTATGTAATTCAAACAGCCGTTTTTATTAAGATAAAAAAACGCGGGCGGCGCGGGCAAGCAGGGAATCTGGACAAATTCCTCTAGTTCGATGTGCGGTTGCGGGATACATCGCATGCGGCCCCCGCGGGACGGGCCGCACGCGATGATGCAATGCGGCAACGCGCGGGTTCAGCCGACGGCGGTACGCGTATTGACCGATTGCGTCATGTCGATGCCGCGGCGTTCGCGGCTGAATAGGATCAGCACGGCGATCACGACCGCGACGGTGCCGGCGACGAGCGCGAGCGCAAAACTGTAGTTGTTGCCCTGGGACACCGCGAGCGACGCCTGCATTGTCGCGTTACCCGACGCCAGCAGGTTGCCGAGCTGGTAGACGACCCCGGGGAAGGTCGCGCGGATCTCGTCGGGCGAGATCTCGTTCAGGTGGACGGGGATCACGCCCCACGCCCCCTGTACCGAGATCTGCATCAGGAATGCGCCGACGGCGAGCGCGACCGGCCCGCTCGAGAACGCCCACAGCGGCAGCACCGGCAGCGCGATCAGCGCGGCGATGAAGATCGCGCGGCGGCGGCCGATCCGCTCCGAGATCGCGCCGAACGACAGGCCGCCGACGATCGCACCGAGGTTCAGCACGATCGTGATCCACGACACGGTGTGCGGATCGAAGTGATGCTGTTCGCGCAGGAAGGTCGGGTAGAGATCCTGCGTGCCGTGCGAGAAGAAGTTGAAAGCGGTCATCAGCACGATCGCGTAGATCGTGAGCTTCCAGTTCTGCTGCAGCGTCGCGCCGAGGCTCGGCCGCGGACGCTTTTCCATCTGCTTCCACGCCGGCGACTCGGGCACGTGCGCGCGCACGTACAGCACGAGCAGCGCGGGCAGCACGCCGACCATGAACATCCCGCGCCAGCCGATGTATTGGTAGAGCAGGCCGAACACGACGGACGCGAGCAGATAGCCGCTCGGATAACCGGCCTGCAGCAAGCCCGACACGAAGCCGCGCGCATGGGTCGGCACGGTTTCCATCGTCAGCGCGGAGCCGACGCCCCATTCGCCGCCCATCGCGATGCCGAACAGCGCGCGCAGCACCAGCAACGCGGTCAGGCTCGGCGCGAAGCCCGACGCGAGTTCGAACAGCGAATAGCACGCGATATTGACCATCAGCGTCGGGCGGCGGCCGAAGCGATCGGCGAGCCGGCCGAAGATCAGCGCACCGATCGGGCGCATCGCGAGCGTCAGCGTGAGCGCGAACGCGACGGCGGGAATCGTCGACGCGAATTCGGCGGCGATGTCTTTCAACACGAAGACCATCAGGAAAAAGTCGAATGCGTCGAGCGTCCAGCCGAGGTAGGCGGCGATCGTGACGTTGCGTTGTTCGCGGGTCCAGCTCATGTCCGAGGCTCCTCGTTGGGCTTCTTGCGCTCACGATCTGAAGGCGGATGCCGGCCCCGGCTGGCGCGCGGCGCGGGGGCATGGGTCGAGTGTAGGCGGCGACGCCGTCCGATGTCGGGCGCGATAACCGTGAATCGGGAATAATCCCTACGAAATGATCTGTTGAGCAAGCGGAAACGATGGCGTGCGAGACAAGCGTCAGGCGTCTGTATTATTCCGGAAGGCTTTTTGTAGCAGTGATGTAATGCGTGATGCGCACGCTGCGCATCGCCCCCGAATCAGGAGTCCCGATGACCGAACCTTCCGTGGCCGCATTGCCTGTGCTCGAGACCGAGCGGTTGTGGCTGCGCCCGCGCGTGCTGGCCGATCTCGACGCGAGCATCGAGATGGATCGCGATCCGGAGGTCACGCGCTACATCGCGGGCCCGTGGCAGGACCCGGACGAACATCGCCGCTTCGTCACGCACCGGATCACGCGCGACTATCCGCCGGGCCTCGGCTACTGGTCGATCTTCGAGAAGGCCGCGCCCGACACGTTCATCGGCTGGATCCTGCTGATTCCCGACTATGCGAACGGCGCGCGCGACGTCGAGATCGGCTGGCGGCTCGTGCGCGCGGCGTGGGGGCGCGGCATCGCGTGCGAGGCCGCCGCGGCCGTCGTGCGTCATGCGTTCGACACCGTGCGGCTGCCGCGCGTGATCGCCGATATCGCCGAGGCGAACACGGGCTCGCTGAACGTCGCACGCAAGCTCGGGATGCGGCGCGTGGGCGTCGTGCACGACGGGATTCCGTACGTGCGTCATCGTCTCGAGCGCGACGACCTGCGAGCATGACGCGGTGGCGCGATGCGATGCGATGGCGACGCCGGTTTGTTGGCCAAGGTCAAGCGCAGGCTTATCCGCGTCGCGAGGGATTAGCAGTTCGCACGATCAGGAGTATCGTTGCCGGAAATTCCCAACATGGGGTACGACCATGGCACTCGGCAACGACGTTCATCTCATTCCCGTGCGGCTCGACGCATTGCGTCCGACGCAAATGACGGTCGGCTATCGCGAAGTGAAAGCGAAGCGCAGGCACTGGAAAGCGCTCGACAAGCGTGCGCGCAAGGCCGCGATCGACTCGCACTGGTTTCCGGCCGTCCTCGGCCCGGGCGGCCTTTACTACATCACCGATCATCACCATCTCGGCCTCGCGTTGATCGAGGAAGGGCAGACGCGCGTGAACGCGATGCTGCTGAAGGATCTGTCGTGGCTCGAGGACACGATCTTCTGGCGGATGATGGAGCACAACCAGTGGGTGCATCCGTTCGGTCCGGACGGCTCGCGTCGCGACTACGCGAATCTGCCGAAGGTGCTGACGGGGCTCGAGGACGATCCGTACCGGAGCCTCGCCGGCGAACTGCGCACGGCGGGCGGCTATGCGAAGGATGCGACGCCGTTCAGCGAATTCCTGTGGGCCGACTACCTGCGCCAGCACGTGACGCTCGACCAGATCCGCAAGAACTTCTCGAAGGCGCTGGACCTCTCGCTGCGCCGCGCACACGACCAGGACGCGCGCTATCTGCCCGGCTGGTCGGGTGTCATCGCCGCCAAACCCTGACATGCGCACGACGCCTATCGCCTCATGACGACCGTCTCGCCCCGTCCGGATGCCGGCCCGCAGCATCCCGAGCATTTCGCCGCACTCGGTGCGGCAACGCCGCGGCCCACGCGGCGCATCGGCCTTGACGCGCTGGCCGGTCTGTCGATCGCCGGGCTGCTGATTCCGGAGGCGGTCGCGTATGCGGGGCTCGCCAACCTGCCGCCCCAGGCTGGTCTGATCGCGCTGCTGTCGGGGCTCGTGGTGTATGCGCTGACCGGCAGCAGCCGCTTTGCGATCGTGTCGTCGACCTCGTCGTCGGCGGCCGTGCTCGCGGCGACCGTGCTGGCCGAATCCGGGATGGCGCTCGCCGCGCAACTCGCGCTGGCGGCCGCGCTCGTCGCGATGACCGGCGTGCTGTTCATCCTGGCGGGCGCGGCACGGCTCGGCGGCATGTCGGATTTCATCGCGCGGCCGGTGCTGCGCGGGTTTACGTTCGGACTGGCGCTGACGATCGTCCTCAAGCAACTGCCGAAGATCCTCGCGATCTCCGTGCAGCACAGCGATGCGCCGCATGTCGCGCTCGACCTCGTCGCCGGTGCGCCGCGTGCGAACCTCGCGAGCGTCGCGCTCGGCGGGAGCGCGCTTGCGCTGCTGTTCGTGCTCGGGCGCAGCAAGCGGGTGCCGGCCACACTCGTCGTGATCGTGCTGTCGATCGCGGCCGGCTATATGGTCGACTGGCAGCGCTACGGGATCGCGATCGTCGGTCATATCGATTTCCAGCACCTCGCATTCGGCCTGCCGCAACTCGACCGCAACGCATGGATGCAGACGGTCGAGCTCGCTTTCGCGCTGATGCTGATCCTGTATGCGGAGTCGTACGGATCGATCCGCAACTTCGCGCTGAAGCACGGCGACAGCGTGTCGCCGAACCGCGACCTCGTCGCGCTCGGCTGCGCGAACCTCGTGTCGGGGCTGCTGCACGGGATGCCGGTCGGCGCCGGCTATTCGGCGACAGCGGCGAACGAGGCGGCCGGCGCGCAATCGCGTTTGTCGAGCCTGTGGGCGGCCGGCGTGGTCGCGCTGATCGTGTGGCTGCTGCTGCCGCAGCTCGCGCGCACGCCAGAGCCCGTGCTCGCGGCGATCGTGATCTTCGCGGTCAGCCATTCGCTGCATCCGTCGGTGTTCCGGCCGTACTGGGTCTGGCATCGCGATCGGCTCGTCGTGGCTGCCGCGCTGCTCGCCGTGCTCGTGCTCGGCGTGCTGCACGGGCTGCTCGCGGCAATCGGCGTGAGCCTGCTGCTGACGCTGCGCAAGTTGTCGGAGCCGAACGTCAGCGTGCTCGGCCGGCTGCGCGACGGGCACGACTTCGTCGACGTCGCGAATCACGCCGATGCGAAGCCGATACCCGGCGTGCTGATCGTGCGGCCCGAGGCTCAGCTGTTCTTCGCGAACGCCGACCGGATGCTCAATCGCGTGCGCGCGCTGCTGAAGGCCGCGCCCGATACGCATACCGTGATGCTGAGTCTCGAGGAAACGCCGGACGTCGACGGCACGACGATCGAGTCGTTGCGCACGTTCGCGGCCGAATGCGCGGCACGCGGGCTGCAGTTTGCGATCGTGCGACTCAAGGAGCACGCGCTGCATGCGCTGAGTCGCGCGACCGACGATACGCTGCGTGACGCGGCGATGTCGGAGCTGAGCGTCGACGAGAGCCTGCAACTGCTGCAGGCGCGCGGCCATGTCGACAAGGGCGGCGCGTGAGCCTGCGAGGCACGCGCGCCGGTTAGCGCTTCGTGCCGCCTAGTGCGATAGCGCGGCGTCGGCCGGTTCGGCGCTCGCGCGGCTGGCGATGACGTCGGCGACTTCGGCAGCGGTCGGCGCATACGCGCCCGCATGCGCGCAGGCGACCGCCGCGCAGGCTGCCGCGTAGCGCAGATGGTCGGCGGCCGGTGCGCCGGGATACATGAGCTGGCTGGCGAGCCAGCCGCCGATGCTGGCGTCGCCGCAGCCGACGGTGTCGGCGACCTCGGTCGCGAACGCGGGCTGGAACAGCGCGGTGTCGCGGTGCAGGAGCTGCATGCCGGCCGCGCCGCGCGTGACGAGCACGGTCGCGTCGGGCGCCCAGGCGCGCAATTGCGCGAGCGCGGCGGCTTCGTCGAGTTCGGGAAACAGGCCGCGCAGATCTTCATCGGAGACCTTGATCCAGTCGGCGAGACCGGCCAGCGTGCGCAGCGTGTCGCGATACGACGGCGCGGCCATTGGCGCGCGATAGTTCGGGTCGAACGAGATCCGCTTGCCGGCCGCGCGGGCAGCCCGCACGACTTCGATCAGGCGCGGCGCGAGCGGCTCGCGCACGACGCCGAGCGAGCCCACGTGCACGATCTCGGCCGCGTCGAGCGCGCCAGCGGGCAGGTCGGCCGGATCGAACGCGAGGTCGGCGCTGTTCTCGCCGATAAAGAAATAGTCGGGCGGCTGTTTCGACACGACCATCGCGAGCAGCGGCGGGCAATCGACCTGTCGGATGAAGCGCAGGTCGAGCCCCGCATCGGCGCTGCGGCGCATCAGTTCGTCGCCGAAGATATCGCGGCTGACCGTGCCGGCGAACGCGGTCGGCACGCCGAGCCGCGCGCCGACGCGCGCGACGTTCCAGCACGAGCCGCCGGCGACGCTGCGCCAGTGCTGCGCGTCGTCGCGGATGAAATCGGTCAGCGCTTCGCCGAATACGATCAGGCGGGGGAACGTCGTCGTCATGTCTAAATCTCGTGCCGCGGCGTGTCGCGCGGCGGTGCGGCGGTTGAGGTGGACGGACGGGCGGGCGCGCGTCGCACGCGGCAACGCGGCCCGGCGCCGCCCGCGGTCGCGGGTCGCGCAGCGCGATCAGCGCGGGCTGGTCCAGCCCTTGTAGCCCTTCACGTTGTCGCGCGTGACGAGCGTCGGCTCGATCAGGATCATCGGATTGGCCGGCTTCTGGCCGTTCATGATGCCGTAGCCGACGTTGACGGCCTGCTGCGCCATCGCCCACGGATCCTGGCTCGACGATGCCTGAACGAGCGTGTTGGACTTGAGCGCCACCTCGATGTCGGGCGCGCCGTCGACCGACGTGATCACGATGTTCGGGCGGTTCAGTTGTTTCGCCGCGAGATCGCTGCCGATCGCCTGCGGGTCGTTGATCGTGAACACGCCGTCGAGCTTCGGAAAGCGCGTCAGGTAGCCCTGCATCGAGTTCATTCCGCCTTCGCGCGAGCCCTTGCCGTCCTGGTCGCTCGACAGCAGCTTGATGCCCGGATTCTTCGCGAGCACCGCCTTGCAGCCGTTCACGCGATCGATCACGGCCGACACCTGCGGGCCGTTCTCGATGATCACGTTGCCCTTGCCGTTGAGCTTCTTCGCGAGATAGTCGCAGGCCAGCTCGCCGGCCTTCACGTTGTTGGTCTGCACGGTCGCGTTCGCGCCGGCTGCCGCGACGTCCACCGCCACGACCGTGATGCCGGCCGCCTGCGCCTTCTTCACCGCCGGCTCGATCGCCTTCGGATCGGTCGCGTTGAGCAGGATGATGTCGACGTGCGCGGAGATGAAGTTGTCGATCTGCGTGAACTGCTTGTTCAGGTCGTAGTCGGCCGACACCGCGGTTACTTTCGCGTTCGGGTTGAGCTGTTTCGCGCGCGCTTCGGCGCCTTTCACGATCGTGACGAAGTACGGATTGCCGAGCGATCCGACCGTGACGCCGATCGATTTCAGCGGCTTGTCGGCTGCGTGGGCGGCGGCAGTGCCGAATGCGAGCGTGCAGGCGACGGCGGTCAGGGCGGCTTTGTGCTTGAACATGTCGTTGTGTCTCCGGGAGGTCCGTTGGCGGACGGGCGCAGGAGGACCTGCCTGCGCCCTGATGGTTAATGGTGAGGACTGCGTGTCAGGTACGAGCCGAGTCGCGCTGGCGATATCGGTCGAGCGCGACCGCGCCGATGATCACGAGCCCCTTGATGATGTACTGCCAGATGTCCGACACGCCGAGCAGCACGAGGCCGTTGGTCAGTACCGCGATGATCAGCGCGCCGATCAGCGTGCCGACGATCGAGCCGACACCGCCGACGAAGCTCGTGCCGCCGAGGATCACCGCGGCAATCGCGTCGAGTTCGTACGACTGGCCGAGCTGCAGGCCGTTGGCCGCATAGAGCCGCGCGGACGACATCACCGCGCCGAGACCCGCGAGCAGGCCCGACGCCGCATAGACGAACAGCTGGATCGCCCGCACGTTGATGCCGGACAGCCGCGCGGCTTCCGGATTGCCGCCGACCGAATAGATCCGCATGCCGAGCACCGTGCGGCGCAGGATGAACCACGACAGCGCGATCACCGCGCAGGCGATCACGACGAGCCACGGCACGCCGAGGATCGTGCCGTTGCCGATGAACGCGAACGGCAGTTGCGGGTTGAAGATGGTCGTGTCGTTGCCGATCAGGCGGGCGACCCCGCGCACGGCCGTCATCGCGCCGAGCGTGACGATGAACGGCGGCAGGCGCAGGAACGAGATCAGGCCGCCGTTGATCGCGCCGAACACGAGGCCGACGGCGAGCGCGATCGGCACGCCGAGCCAGCCCCAGCCGGGGATGGTCGACGCGAGCAGCGCGGCGACGGCCGATGCGGCGAGTACCGAGCCAACCGACAGGTCGATGCCGCCCGTCAGGATCACGAAGGTCATGCCGGCCGCGAGCACGATGTTGATCGATGCCTGCTGCGTGACGATCGACAGGTTCTGCAGCGTGAAGAAGCCGTCGGTCAGGAATCCGAAGCCGATGCACAGAACCAGCAGCACCGGCAGCATGCCGGCGGTGCGCATCAGCGACTGCATGCGCGCGCGATGATCGGCGCCGCGCATCAGCGGCGTACGGGTGGCCACCGGATGGGCCGTCGCGGAAGCGAGGTTCCGCTGCTTGGTCGGGTTGATCATTTCGGTACCTTGAATGAAGAAGGAAATGAATGGGCCGTGGTCAGTGCGCGTCGGCGAGTTCGGCCTGTGAGCCGGTCGCGAGCGCGATGATCGCTTCCTGCGTGATGGGCGTGTGCGTGTGTCCGCCGAGTTCGCCGGCGATCTCGCCTTCGCGCATCACGAGCACGCGATCGGCGACACCGATGATTTCCGGCAGTTCGCTCGAGATCACGATCACGCCGACGCCCGCGCGGGCCAGTTCGTTGATGATCCGGTAGATCTCGGATTTCGCGCCGATGTCGACGCCGCGCGTCGGTTCGTCGAGAATCAGCACGCGCGGCTTGGTCTCGAGCAGGCGCGACAGCAGCACTTTCTGCTGGTTGCCGCCCGACAGCGCGCCGACGTTGACGTTGGCGTTCGGCACGCGGATCGACAGCGAGCTGATCGCGTCGCGTGCGCGTTGCGCACCGCGTGCGAGATCGAGCGCACCGAGCCGCGCATCGCGGTTGCACACGGAGATGTTGATGTTGTCGCGTACGCTCATGTCGAGGAACAGGCCCTGGCGCTTGCGGTCTTCCGTCAGGTAGACGAGGCCGGCGTCGATCGCATCGCGCGGCGAGTGCGCGCCGAACGCGCGGTCGCCGAGCTTCACGTCGCCGCGCGTGCGCGGTTCCGCGCCGAAGATCAGCCGCGCCAGTTCGGTGCGGCCCGCGCCGACGAGCCCGGCGATGCCGAGCACCTCGCCGGCATGCAGGTCGAGGCTGCAGCCGCGCACGCGATCGGCGTCCGCGATGTCGCGCACCGACAGCAGCAGGTGGCCGGGGTCGTACGGCGCATGTTCCTTCTTGTAGAAGCCGGAGATGTCGCGGCCCACCATCATCGCGACGAGCCGCTCGGCCGACAGCGATTCGCGCTCGAGCGTGCCGACGTACGATCCGTCGCGTAGCACCGACACGCGGTCGGACAATTCATAGATTTCCGCCATCCGGTGGCTGATGTAGATGATCGCGAGACCTTCCTCGCGCAGCTGGCGGATCAGGCCGAACAGATGCTCGGTCTCGCGCGACGACAGCGGCGTCGTCGGTTCGTCCATCACGAGGATGCGCGCGCGGGTGTGCACGGCGCGCGCGATCTCGACGAGCTGCTGCTCGGCGATCGACAGCGTGCCGACGAGCGTGTCCGGACCGAACGGCGCACCGAGGCGGGCGAGCACGTCCTCGCAGCCACGCGCCATCGCCGCGCGGTCGATGGTGCCCCAGCGCCGGTTGCCGCGCCGCAGTTCGCGGCCGACGTAGATGTTTTCCGCGACGGTCAGGTTCGGCGCCAGGCACAGCTCCTGGTAGATCACGGCGACGCCCGCATCGCGCGCGGCGAGCGGCCCGTCGACGTCGATGCGCTCGCCGTCGATCAGGATCTCGCCCCCGGCGTCGGCGCGGTACGCACCGGACAGGATCTTCATCAGCGTCGATTTGCCTGCGCCGTTCTCGCCCATCAGCGAATGGATCTCGCCCGGATAGACGGTCAGGCTGACGTTGTCGAGCGCGCGCACGGCCGGGAACGTCTTGCTGATCCGGCGCATCTCGAGCAGCGGCCGGGACGACTCAGAACGCGACATGGTTGACCTCCTGCGATTCGGTGCGGGCGCCCTTGAGGATGCCGGCCCGCGGGGAGAAGTTGAAGAACATCGGCAGCGTCGCGGCGCCGATCGCGCCGGCGTCGGCGCCGAACGTGCCGCGCACGAGCGTCGGCGTGCCGCGCGCTTCCGGCGCGGTGGCGACGAGGGCCGCGCGCAGGCGGGTCGTCACCGCGTCGAGCAGGCCGGCGTCGGTATCGGCGTCGAGCACGACCACCGGTGCATCGACGACGCACAGCACCGCGCGCAATGCGGGTGCGAGCGCGTCGACGCAGTCGTCGATCCACTCGTCGACCGCCGGCAGGCCGCGCGCGATGCAGGCCTCGAGGTCGGCGCGATTCTCGACCGTCTCGCCGTGATGGCGCAGGTGGCGCACGAGCGCATGCAGCGACGCGCGGGCGAGCAGGATGTCCCACGGGCCGCGCGGCGGCGGTGCGGACGCCAGCCGGCTCGGCGGCACGGGAATCACGGCGATGTCGCCGGCATTGCCGGTCACGCCGCGCAGGCAGTCGCCGTCGACCGCGATGCCGCCGCCGATCGCGGGGCCGATGAACAGGTAGACGAAGTCGTCGCACTGCCGGCCGTACCCGTAGAACAGTTCGGCGATCGCGGCGGCGTTGCCGTCGTTTTCGCCGAACACGGGCAGCGACAGCATGCGCCCGAGATCGCTCGCGAAATCGACGTCTTCCCATGCGCGGAACGTGTCGGGCGCGAGGCCGAGCTCGCGCATCCACGCGCCGAGGTTGTACGGCTGCGCGACGCCGACGCCCGTGAGGCGCGCGCGCTCATGCGGGGGGAGCAGATCCTGCATCGCATCGATGTCGCGCCGCACGATGTCGAGCACGTCGGCGGGCGGAGGAAGCAGCGTGTCGTGCGAGCGGCGGCCGAGCACGTCGCCCGCGAAATTGACGAGCGCCGTCTCGATGCGCATCCGGTCGAGATGGACGCCGATGCCGAACGCACCGCGCGGATCGAGACGGATCAGCGAGGCCGGCTGGCCGCGCTGGCCCTCGGTGCGGCCGGCGAATTCGATCAGCTTCGCGTCGGCGAGCGACGCGATGATGCTGCCGACCGCCGTGCCCGTCATGCTCGCGAGACGCGCCAGGTCGGCCTTTGACGCGCTGCCCGCCCGGCGCAGCGTCTTCAACAGCAGGCGCTCGTTGTAACGGCGCACGTTGGCCGAGTTGCTTCCCTGGCCGATGTGCGGGCTTCTCATGGCGTCTCCTTCCATGGGCGCGTCGTCTGTCGACGCATTAAATAAATCACGTTGATTTATTTAACCGCGTGAGCGATGGTATGTCAGCCTAGGGAAATCCCGGCCTCGGCCGGAAAGGCAGGCGGGGCGGGGGTTTGCGGGTGTGGTGGGTTTTCAGGGGGCGTGGTTGCGGGGTGCGACGAGGGGCAGAATTGGGCTGCCAAGCACGAACGCGCGGTCCTGGTCGGCGCCCCATTTCAGCGCGATCCGACCGGATCGTTTGCTTGATGCCACTGACGCGTGTGGGTTCCTCGCGAAGGCCGAGGAGGTTTGTCCTTGCGCGAAGATGACGCGGAATGGGATGCGGTACGCCCGGCGCGCGTAATGGGGAGGGACGGGATGAGACGCGATATCGCGCTTGCGGAAGCTGAAATGAAAAAAGGCCGGCTAGAAGCCGACCTTTTCAAAAACAGATGGTGCCCAGGAGAGGACTCGAACCTCCACGATGTTGCCACCGCTAGGACCTGAACCTAGTGCGTCTACCAATTCCGCCACCTGGGCACGTTTTGCAGTAGTTGCCTGCTGCAAAGAAGCGAAATTATAGCGCGCCTGAAGGATCTGTCAACGGGTTGCGAGCAAAATTATTTGATGGCTTGTCTGCGACGTTGGGCGAGGGCATGGGCGGCCACGAATCGCCGATGCGTCGTGACGTGGGGTGCGCGGACAGATGTCGCCGCGAGCGCGCGTATCAATCCGGCGCCGGAAATGAAAAAAGGCCGGCATAAGCCGACCTTTTCAAAAACAGATGGTGCCCAGGAGAGGACTCGAACCTCCACGATGTTGCCACCGCTAGGACCTGAACCTAGTGCGTCTACCAATTCCGCCACCTGGGCACGTTTCGCTTGCTGCGATGCGAAGACCGCTATTGTAGCGTGTTCGAACAGGCTGTCAACACAATTTGACCGACGGCGATAAAAATATCGTGCGTTGCATGGGAGGGGCATCAGGCGCCGATCGGCTCCGCGCGCTTGGCCGTGAAATTCCAGCGCAACGCATCGCCCGTGTCGACGCGGGCGGGCAGCAAGCCTGCTGCGAGAAACGTATCGGCGATCTTCTGCTGCTCACCGAAATTCTGCGTGACCACGGCGCGCACGAGATAGCTGCGTCGCGCGTTGGCGCGCTCGATCGTCTTCGCGTCGAGCCCCCAGATCGGCGCGAGGGTATCGGCGGCTTCCTGCTGATGCTCGCGCAGCCACGCGCCGGCCTGCGACAGGCGGTCGAAGACGATCTGGATCACGTCGGGGCGCGCGGCGGCAAAGCTGCTCGACGCGAGGTAATAGCGCTGGTACGAAGCAAGCCCGTTGCCGTCGGCCAGAATCCGCACGTCTGGGTTCGAGTCGACGGACGCGACATACGGGTCCCACGTGATCCACGCATCGACGCTGCCGCGCTCGAACGCCGCGTGGCCGTCCGCCGGTGTCAGGTAGTGGATCGCGGTGTCGGTCGGGGCGAGCTTGGCGTGCGCGAGTGCGGCAAGCAGCAGATAGTGGCTGCCGGCAGCCTTCGTGACGGCGATGCGCTTGGCCCTGAGGTCGGCGAGCGTGCGCAGCGTGCTGCCGTTCTTGACGATGATGGCTTGCGCTTTGGGCGATGGCGCTTCCTGCGCGACGTACACGAATCGCGCATGCGCGGCCTGTGCGAAGACGGGAACCGTGTCGGCCACGTCGGCGCTGAAATCGATCGCGCCGACGTTGAGCGCTTCGGTCAGCGGCAAGCCGCTCGCGAATTCATGCCACGACACGCGCAGGCCCAGCGGCGCGAGCGACTGCTCGAGGGTGCCGCGCGTCTTGAGCAGCGTGATGAGCGTCGACGATTTCTGATAACCGATGCGCAGTGTGGATGGCGTGTTCTCGGCGTGCGTCCGGATGCCGGCGGCGCTCAGGCCGGCGGCCAGCATCGCCTGCGCGAACGCGCGGCGGTTCATCGACGTCATGGAGCGGGTTCCCCGTTGGGTTCGTTGAAAGCAACGCGGCTAACGTACCAACGGGGAGGGCAATCGATAACCGATTAATTCTGCTATCGATCGGAGTGACGGGCATATGGCGCGGCCAGTGCGCGCAATGCGAGGCCGAAATGAAAAAAGGCCGGCTAGAAGCCGACCTTTTCAAAAACAGATGGTGCCCAGGAGAGGACTCGAACCTCCACGATGTTGCCACCGCTAGGACCTGAACCTAGTGCGTCTACCAATTCCGCCACCTGGGCACGTTTTGCAGTAGCTGCCTGCTGCAAAGAAGCGAAATTATAGCGCCCCAATTATCCGTGTCAACACATTTTTGCGATGCGCCGCGAACCGGCCGCCGTGGCGCCCGCACGCGGCATTCGCGGTTATTTGGCGCCACTGTCGGATGATAGAATGACCCGCCGCCGTCACTATAGAACTGTCTGACGGACACTTCTATGTTGATGCCGTGCACCATCAGTCAACGCAACGAGAACAATCATCGACAAACCCTTGAGCAAATATCCGTACCCCATTCCGAGCCGTGAAGAAATTCTCGGCGTGCTGCGTACGAGCGACGCGCCGCTGGCCGCCAACGACATCGCCGAAGCGCTGTCGATCAAGCGCCAGGAACGCGAGGGGTTCTTCCGGCGTGTCGCCGCAATGGAACGCGACGGCCAGATCCGCCTCGACAAGCGCGGCCACTACCAGCTCACTCATCCGTCGAACTTCGTTGCCGGTCGCGTGCAAGGGCATCGCGACGGCTACGGCTTCGTGATCCGCGACGACGGCCAGGACGACCTGTTCCTGCCGAACGGGGAGATGCAGAAGGTGATGCACAACGACCGCGTGCTCGCGCGGATCGTCGGCTACGATCGCCGCGGCCGGCCGGAAGGCCATGTCGTCGAGGTCACCGAGCGCGCGAACAAGCGCGTGATCGGCCGCCTGCTCAACGAGAACGGCGCGCTGATCGTCGCGCCCGAAGACAAGCGCATCGGCCACGACATCCTGATCACGCAGAACGTGAAGAAGGCGAAGGTCGGGCAGGTCGTCGTCGTCGAACTGACCGACTTCCCGAGCCGCCATTCGCAACCGCTCGGCCGCGTCGTCGAAGTGCTCGGCGACATCGACGATCCGGGCATGGAAATCGAGATCGCCGTGCGCAAGTACGGCGTGCCGCACGAATTCGGCCAGCGGGCGCTCGACGATGCCGCCGCGCTGCCGGACGCGGTACGCCCGGCCGACCTGCGCTTCCGCGTCGATTTGCGCGACGTGCCGCTCGTGACGATCGACGGCGAGGACGCCCGCGACTTCGACGATGCCGTCTACTGCGAGCCGACCAAGGTCGGTCGCGGCGACGGCTACCGCCTGATCGTCGCGATCGCCGACGTGTCGCACTACGTGCAGCCGGGCAGCGGCCTCGACGCCGACGCGCTGGAGCGCAGCACGTCGGTCTATTTCCCGCGCCGCGTGATCCCGATGCTGCCGGAGAAGCTGTCGAACGGGCTGTGCTCGCTGAATCCGCAGGTCGACCGCTGCGTGCTCGTGTGCGACATGGTGATTACCGCGCGCGGCGAGATCAAGGCGTACCAGTTCTATCCGGCGGTCATCCATTCGGCCGCGCGCCTGACGTACACCGAAGTCGCGGCCGTGCTGTCGAACACGAAGGGGCCGGAGGCCGCGCGCCGCGCGGACCTGCTGCCGCACCTGCAGGATCTGTACGGCGTCTACAAGTCGCTGTTCGCCGCACGCCAGAAGCGCGGCGCGATCGACTTCGACACGACCGAGACGTACATCGTCTGCAACTCGCAGGGCAAGATCGAACAGATCGTGCCGCGTCAGCGCAACGATGCGCACAAGCTGATCGAGGAATGCATGCTGGCCGCGAACGTCTGCGCGGCCGACTTCCTGAAGCGCAACAAGCATGCGGGCCTGTACCGCGTGCACGCGGGGCCCACGCCGGAAAAGCTCGAGAACCTGCGCGCGTTCCTGCGCGGCATGGGCCTGTCGCTCGGCGGCGGCGAGAAGCCGCATGCGAGCGACTATGCGGCGCTGATGGCGCAGATTCGCGACCGGCCCGACGCGCAGATGCTGCAGCCGATGCTGCTGCGCTCGATGCAGCAGGCCGTCTACAGCCCGGACAACATCGGCCACTTCGGTCTCGCGTATGAGGCGTACGCGCACTTCACGAGCCCGATCCGCCGCTATCCCGACCTGCTCACGCACCGCGCGATCTACGCGATCCTGTCGGGCAAGAAGTACACGCCGAAGGCACCGGACGGCTTCGAGCTGAATACCGCGCTGTCGCCGCGCGCCCGCGCGATGCAGCAGGCCGACGACGAAGCGCGCGGCCGGTCGCGCGTGAACACCGCGATCTGGGAAGAACTCGGCCTGCACTGCTCGGCGAACGAGCGGCGTGCCGACGAAGCGTCGCGCGACGTCGAGGCCTGGCTCAAGTGCTACTTCATGCGCGACAAGCTCGGCGAGGAATACGGCGGGATGGTGAACGGCGTCACGTCGTTCGGCATCTTCGTGCAGCTCGACACGCTGTTCATCGAAGGGCTCGTGCACGTCACGGAACTCGGCTCGGACTACTTCCAGTACGACGAGATCAAGAACGAGCTGCGCGGCGAGCGCACGGGCATCCGTTATCGCCTGTCGGATCGCGTGCGCGTGCAGGTGAGCCGCGTCGATCTCGATGCGCGCAAGATCGACTTCCGCCTCGTGCGCGACACGCCGGTGAAGGCGCCGCGTCCCGCACCGGCGCCGGTTGCTGTCGGCAACGGTAACGATCGCGGCGGCCCGCGTGTGCGCTCGTTGCCGCCGGTGGAGGAAGCCGCGCCGCGTCGCAAGCGGACGGCCAGCGCACCGACCGCCGCGGTGAACGACGCGCGTGCGGCGAAGAAGAAGGGCGGCGCGCCGGCGAAGACGGCCGCGAAGAAGACACACGCCCGCAAGAAGTATTGAGCGTTCGGGGCGGCGCACGCGCACGCCCTTGCAGTATCGAGAGACGCCGCGTTCTACCGGTCACCGGCCGGCAACGCGGCGCTTTCCTTTTCCATGGATCGCGGCTGCGCACGTTGCGCGGCCGCACGTTTGATCGAAGGTTGTTCCAGCATGTCACGTCTGAAGGTTCTTTACGGTTTTCATGCGGTGACCGCACGTTTGCGGCACGATGCATCGACGGTTGCAGAGGTGCTGTACGACCAGACGCGCCGCGACCGCCGCATGCAGGACTTCCTGCACACCGCGAAGGAAGCGGGCGTGCGGCTGATCGCGGCCGACGAAACCCGCCTGTGGGGCCTCGCGCATACCGAGCGCCACCAGGGCGTCGTCGCGCGCGTCGAGGACGTTCCGCTCGCGCAGAATCTGTCCGAACTGCTCGACGGCATCCAGGGCACGCCGCTTCTGCTGGTGCTCGACGGTGTCACCGATCCGCACAACCTGGGCGCGTGCCTGCGGGTCGCCGATTCGGCAGGCGCGCATGCGGTGATCGCGCCGCGTGACCGCGCGGTCGGCCTGAATGCGACCGCGGCGAAGGTCGCGAGCGGCGCGGCCGACACGGTGCCGTACATCACGGTCACGAACCTCGCCCGCGCGCTGCGCGAGCTGAAGGAAGCGGGCGTATGGATCATCGGCACGTCGGACGACGCGTCGGCGACGCTGTACGACACGAAGCTCGACGGCCCTGTCGCCATCGTGATGGGCGCGGAAGGCGAAGGCATGCGCCGGCTCACGCGCGACACCTGCGACGACGTGATGAGCATCCCGATGGCCGGCAGCGTGGAGAGCCTGAACGTGTCGGTTGCAAGCGGCGTGTGCCTGTACGAAGCGGTGCGGCAGCGGCGCGTGAAGGGCTGACACCGGCTGATTCTCCGGCCGACTCACGGGCAGACGCACGCGGTCTCGCGCGATGCGCGGGCCGCCACGACCCGAACGACGCGTGCCGCGATTGTGCGCGGCACGCGGCCCCGGAACTCGCGAACCATGACCCTGATTCGCCTCGGCGCATCGTGCGCCATCCTTGGCCTGCTGGCCGCCTGCACGTCGCCGTCGCTGATCGAGCGCGGCAGCTACTACGCCGACACGAGCCTGCAAGCGCGCGGCGCCGATGCGCGGATCCGCTTTCTCGTGATGCATTACACCGAAAGCGACGAAGCGAAATCGCTGCGCACGCTGACCGGCGATTCGGTCAGCGTGCACTACGTCGTGCCGCCGCAACCGCGCATCGAACACGGGATGCCGGTCGTCTATCAGCTCGTTCCTGAATCGAAGCGCGCATGGCATGCGGGCATCAGCGAATGGCAGCGCACGACCGAGCTCAATGCGGCGTCGATCGGCATCGAGAACGTGAATCGCGGCCCGCTCGATCCGCAAAACCTTACCTGGCAGCCGTATTCGCCCGAGCAGGTCGATGCGCTGATTCGCCTGTCGAAGGATATCGTCGCGCGCTACGGGATTGCGCCGACGCGCGTGGTCGGACACAGCGATATCGCACCGCAACGCAAGATCGATCCCGGTCCGCTGTTCCCGTGGCATGCGCTCGCGCAGGCCGGCGTCGGCGCATGGCCGGACGATGCGACCGTGGCCGCGCGGCTCGGCGATCGCGATCCGCACGCGCTCGTCGACGTGCGCGAATTGCAGCTGAAGCTCGCGCGCTACGGCTACGACGTGCCGACCGACGGCGTGCTCGACGCGCGCACGCGCCGCGTCTTCGCCGCATTCCAGATGCACTTCCGGCCATCCGACTACGCGGGCAACCCGGACGCCGAGACCGACGCGATCGCGCAGGCGCTGCTCGACAAGTATTTCCCCGCTGCGCCTGCCGACAACGTGTCCGCCGACGGCACGCCGTGACCGTCGGCTTGTCCTGGGCCGACATCCGCGCGGAAAAAGCCCGGGCCGTGTTGCGAGTCCGGTAAACTGGCGGTTTTCCGCAATCCCGCTGCATTCCCACCTCATGACTCAAGACGAACTCAAACGCCTGGTCGGCCAGGCGGCCGCCGATTATGTGATCCAGAACGTGCCGGAAGGCGCCGTGATCGGCGTCGGCACCGGCTCGACCGCCAACTGCTTCATCGACGCGCTCGCGGCCGTCAAATCGCGCTATCGCGGCGCCGTGTCGAGCTCGGTCGCGACGACCGAGCGCCTGAAATCGCACGGCATCAAGGTGTTCGACCTGAACGAGATCGAGTCGCTGCAGGTGTACGTCGATGGCGCCGACGAGATCGACGCAAGCGGTGCAATGATCAAGGGCGGCGGCGGTGCATTGACGCGCGAAAAGATCGTTGCGTCGGTGGCCGATACGTTCGTCTGCATCGCGGATGGCAGCAAGCGCGTGCCGGTGCTCGGCGCATTTCCGCTGCCGATCGAGGTCGTGCCGATGGCGCGCACGGCGATCGGCCGGCGCGTGACCGCGCTCGGCGGCGTGCCGGTGCTGCGCGTGACGCAGGACGGCGCACCGTACATCACCGACAACGGCAACGAGATCATCGACGTGAAGGGGCTGCAGATCGCCGATCCGCGCGGTTTCGAAGCGCAGGTCAACGCGTGGCCGGGCGTCGTGACGGTCGGCCTGTTCGCCGAACGCGGCGCGAATCTGTGCCTGCTCGGCACGCCGAACGGCGTCGAGACGATCGTTTATCCCGCTTAATCAAGACTGAATGAGAAGCAGTCCGTAATGGCGTCAACAAGCCGTAATGGATTGCATGGTTAAATCTTGTGGAAGTCCCGGCCCGGCAAGCGCAGCGCGCTTTCCGGGCTTTTTTTGAAGCCTTATAAATCACCTCTTCCAAAAGAGGGATAACCCTGTCAGGTGTTTACCAGATAGCGGAATATCCCCGAAATCATCAACTTATAGATCATAAGAACAGTCGTAACCAGGGCCGGCGGAACTGCGGAGCAGGTGTTCGCAAATCGACGCACGGGGAGGTGTCATGGAGCAGGGCAAAGACCGGTCACTGGTCGCCAAAGTGATGGATGGGCTTGTCGCGGGTATCGTCGAGGACAAGTACGGCGGCATTTTGCCGCCGCAGGACGTGCTGTCGAAAGAGTTCGACGTGAGCCGTACGGTGATGCGCGAAGCATTGTCGATGTTGCTTGCGCGCGACATGCTCGACGTGCGTCCGAAAGTCGGTACGCGCGTTCGACCGATGCGCGACTGGCGCATGATCGATGAAGACGTCGTGAGCTGGCGGTTTCGCGCGAAACCGGATCCGCAATTCATGCGCGACGTCATCGAATTCCGGATGCTGATCGAACCGCGCGCGACCGCGCAGGCGGCGGTGCGTGCAACGGCCGTCGACATCGCGGGCATTCGCGAGGCATTCGACGCGTTCAAGGTGCTGCAACCGGGCGACCCCGGCTACGACACGGCGGACGAACTGCTGCACACGCGCATCGTTCAAGCTAGCGGCAATCAGTTCTTCCAGCAGATGGCGGCGATCGTGCGCGGCGCAGTGCGGCTCGTGAATCCGCGCGTCGTGCAGAAGGATGGCGCGCACGACATCGCGGTCAAGGCGCATGCACGCGTCGTCGATGCGATCGAACGCCGCGATCCGCGCGAAGCCGAAGCGGCATCGCTCGCCCTGATCGATTTCAGCGCCGACGAGATTTCGCGCGATTTCTCCGTCGACGTGCCCGCCCGCGCCTGAATCCCACCGCGTCGCTTAGCCCTGAGCCGGCGAGCCGTTTATCATGACGGCCGGCCGGCAGCGTGTCGGCCACCGTTATACGAACGACACGGAAGATCCGGATGAACGACCTCGACAAGCGCCCGGTGCGCTTCGGCATCGTCGGCGCAGGCAGCATCGCACGCCGTTTCGCGCAAAGCCTCGCTCACGTGCCGGGCGCCGCGCTCGCCGGCGTGTGGGCACGCCGCGCCGACGCGGCAGCCGCCTTCTGCGACAGCTGCGGCGGCACGCCCGCGGCCAGCCTCGACGCGCTCCTCGCGAGCGACATCGACGCGATCTACATCGCGACCCTCCACGACAGCCATGCGCAGTACGCGCAGGCGGCGCTCGCCGCCGGCAAGGCCGTGCTGTGCGAAAAGCCGGCGACGCTGAACGCAGCGCAGCTCGACGCGGTGCTGGACGCGGCGCGCGCTGCCGGACGGCTCTTCATGGAAGCGATGAAGCCGCCGTTCTTTCCGCTGTACCGACAGTTACGTGCGCACCTGCGTGACGATCCGATCGGCGAGATCCGGCTCGTGCGCGCGGGCTGCGCGTCGTCGTCGGTGCCGGACGATCATTCCGTCTATCGACTCGACCGCGCCGGCGGCGCGCTGCTCGACATCGGGATCTACGAAGCGTTTCTCGCGGTCGACTGGCTCGGCGCCGCACTTGATGTGCAGACGCTCGGCCGTATCGGCGCGACGGGCGTCGACGTCTTCGCGAGCCTGAACAGCCGCCACGCGAATGGCGGCATCGCGCAGCTCTTTTGCGGGCTCGACGTGATGGGACGCGGCGACGCGCTGATCGCCGCGGCGGGCGGCCACGTGACGATTCACGAGAAGTGGTGGAACCCCACGCGGGCGACGATCCGCTATGCCGACGGACGTACCGTCGAACTCGATGCACCGTTCGACGGCGGCGGCCTGAACTACGAGACCGCGCATTTCTGCGACCTGCTGCGCGCGGGTGAACTTGAGAGCCCGATCATGACGCACGACCATTCACGACAGATGATCGCGATGACCGACGCGGCACGCGCGGCGCTCGGCGTGCGCTATTCGGGCGAGTAGACGGGAAGGAAGGGGCCGGGCGCGTATCCGCGGCCCGGCGGGTGATGCGACGTGCTCAGTGCCGCGCGGGCAGCGACAGGCGTTTTTCGTACCAGCGCTGGACCCATTCGAGGATCTGGCACAGCACCCAGTAGACGGCGGCGGCGGCGAGGTACAGCGGCAACGGCTGATAGGTCGCCGCGATCACTTCCTGCGCGCTACGCAGCAGCTCGGTCACGGTGATCACGGATACGAGCGACGTGTCCTTGATCAGGCTGATCAGGCTGTTCGACAGGCTCGGCACCGCGATGCGCAGCGCCTGCGGGCCGATCACGTAGCGCAGCGTCTGCCCGTGCGTGAGCCCGAGGCTGTAGGCGGCCAGCCATTGGCCGCGCGCGATCCCGTTGATCGCGCCGCGCATGCTTTCGGACATGTAAGCGGCGACGTTCGCGGACAGCGCGATGACGCCGGCCGGCGTCGGATCGAGCGAGATGCCGAGGCTCGGCAATCCGTAATAAATCACGAAGATCTGCACGAGCAGCGGCGTGCCGCGCATCAGGCTCACATACGCGCGCGCGAGCCACGCGAGCGCGTTGACCCAGATGCGTTCGAAGCCTTCGAGCGGTTCGCTTTGCCGGATGCCCATCATCGCGAGCATGACGGCGCCGAGCAGGCCGAACACCATCGACAGCACGGCGAACTTGACGGTCAGTACGGCACCCTGGGCGAGCACCGGCAGCGATTGGACGAGCAGGGACGTTGTCGACATGGAATACGAAGCGAGTGCGTGCGCGAAAGCGCAATCATAAACCGGACCGATAAAACAAAGGGCGGCATCGTTTCGGATGCCGCCCTTTCCGGCCCGCCGTCAGGCGGGAAACAGAGGCGTGCTTACTTGATCGGCTTCGTCACGTCGATGCCGAACCACTTGTCCGAGATCTTCGTGAACGTGCCGTCGGCCTCGAGTTGCGTCATTGCGTCGTCGATCGCCTTCTGGAACTTCGGGTTGCCCTTCCTGAACGGGATGCCCGACGGATTCGCCGAGCCGACGTTCGCGCCCGGACGCAGCGGCAGTTGCGAGTTCTTGATCAGATACGCGAGCATCAGGCGGTCGTTGAGCGCCGCGTCGATACGGCCCGCCGCGAGGTCGCGCAGGTTTTCCGGCGTGCCCGGATAGACCTGCAGATCGATCGCGGGCACCGTCTTCACGAGATCGACGTAGTTGCTGCCCATCGTCACGCCGACCTTCTTGCCCTTCAGCTCGTCGAGCGACTTGAACGCACGCGTGTCGTTCTGGCGTTGCAGCAGCTGCGCGGACGAATACACGTACGGCATGCTGAAGTCGAGCGTTTCCTTGCGCTTGTGCGTGATGCCCACCTGGTTGACGATCACGTCGAACTTGCCGGCCTGCAGCCCGGCGATGATGCCGCTCCATTCGGTCGTGACGAACTCGGCTTCACGCCGAGCTTCGCGGCGACTGCCTTCGCGATGTCGACGTCGAATCCTTCGAGTTGTCCTTCGGCATTGCGGTAGTTGAACGGCGGGAACGTGCCTTCGAGGCCGACGCGCAGCGTGCCGCGTTGCTTCACCTGGTCGAGGAGGTCGGCCGCATGCGCGGTGGCGGCGGCGAACGACGTGCCGATCAGGCCGGCGACGAGCAGCTTCTTCAGCAGCGAAATTTTCATCGTGTGAGCTTCCTTGCCCCGGCGGGGCTTGAGTCTGACAATGGGGTCGATCATAGCAAAAATGCAATCGACCACTAAATATCGTTTGTTTATGACTATATTACGCGGTGCGTTCGCGCGCGATGGCCTTTACGCATTCGGCCACGAGCGCCGGGCCGCGATAGATGAAGCCCGTATACAGCTGGACCAGCGATGCGCCGGCCGCGAGCTTCACGCGTGCGTCTTCGCCCGAGAAAATGCCGCCGACGCCGATGATCGGCACCGCGCTGCCGACTTCCGCATGCAGCTTGCGGATCACTTCGTTCGACGCGTCGAACACCGGCCGGCCCGACAGGCCGCCGGCTTCGTCCGCGTGCGGCAGGCCCTGCACGGCCGCGCGCGACAGCGTCGTGTTGGTGGCGATCACCGCTTCGATCTTGTGGCGCAGCAGCGTGTCGCCGATTTCCTTCACCTGTTCGTCGTCGAGATCGGGGGCGATCTTCAGCGCGAGCGGCACGAGCTTGCCGTGCAGATCGGCGAGGCGCTGCTGCTTGTCCTTCAGCGCGGCGAGCAGCGCGTCGAGCTCGCCCGCGCCCTGCAGCTGGCGCAGGTTCTTCGTGTTCGGCGACGAAATGTTGATCGTCACGTAGCTCGCGAACGGGTACACGCGCTCGAGGCAGTAGAGATAGTCTTCCGCGGCGCGCTCGATCGGCGTGTCGGCGTTCTTGCCGATGTTCAGGCCGAGGATGCCGCGATAGCGGGCCGCCTGGACGTTCTTCACGAACTGGTCGACGCCGTGGTTGTTGAAGCCCATCCGGTTGATCAGCGCGTCGGCCTGCGGCAGGCGGAACATCCGCGGGCGCGGATTGCCCGGCTGCGGGCGCGGCGTGACGGTGCCGACCTCGATGAAGCCGAAGCCGAGCGACGCGAGGCCGTCGATGGCTGCACCGTCCTTGTCGAGGCCGGCGGCGAGGCCGACCGGGTTGCGGAACGTGAGCCCCATCACGGTGCGCGGCGCATCGGGCACGCGCGCGGACAGCGCGCAGGCGAGGCCCGTGCGGCCGGCCGCGCCGAGCGCGCGCAGCGTGAGGTGGTGAGCGTCTTCCGCATCCATCTTGAACAGGGATGCGCGGGCCAGCGGATAGAGGGAACTGAACACGGGAATTGGGCGGACGGCCGGAATGAATGACAACCCGCTATTTTACCGGGAGTTGCGCGGCACGGGCGGGCTTCGCTTCGCGCGCGCCGGCGGGGGCGCGTCTCGTGCGGTGCGGCGGCGCGCAGGCGAGAAGCCGCACCGCGGGAGCAGAGGTCAACCCGACCCGGAATGTCCGCCCGGCAGCGGCGCGCGCGCCAGTGCCGCGTCGACCGGCGGCAGCTCGACCCGATCGGGATCGAGCACTTTCCAGCGGCCGTCGAGCAATCCTTCGAGCGGATGGAAGTTCGCCTTGTAGGCCATCTTCGGGCTCTCGCGGATCCAGTAGCCGAGATACACGTACGGCAGGCCGAGGCTCTTCGCCTGTTCGATCTGCCACAGGATGTTGTAGGTGCCGTAGCTCGTGTGCTGGTCGTCGGGTTCGAAGAACGTGTAGACCGACGATAGCCCGTCGCCGAGGATGTCGATCATGCTGACCATGCGCAGCTTGCCCGGCTCGCCGCCCGGCGCGTCGAGGTCGCGGAATTCGACGAGGCGCGAATTGATCCGGCTCTGCAGCAGGAATTGCTCGTACTGGTCGCGGCTGTCGCGGTCCATGCCGCCGCCCGCGTGGCGCGCGGACTGGTAGCGCATGTAGAGCGCGTAGTGCTCCTCGTCGTAGTGCAGCGGCGAGACGGTCGCGACGAGCGCGCGGTGCCGCTTCCACATCCGGCGCTGCGTGCGCGACGGCGTGAACGCGCCGACCGGCACGCGCACCGGTACGCAGGCGCGGCACCCGTCGCAGTACGGGCGATAGGTGAACACGCCCGAGCGCCGGAAGCCGGCCTTCACGAGCTCGGTATAGATGTCGGAGTTGATCAGGTGGCTCGGCGTCGCGACTTGCGAGCGCGCGATGCGGCCGTCCAGATAGCTGCACGGATAGGGCGCCGTTGCATAGAATTGCAGCGCCGAAAGCGGTGAAAGCGGCAGCTCAGTCGGGTGAGTCATGGGCAGCTCTCGATGCAGGGAGGGAGTGCCGCGCTAGCGCTCGATCCCGGAGGGCGCCGCCGGTTCGGCGGGGCCCGTCAGCGCGGCGAGCACGCGCTTGTCGAACTGCCACGGAATCGGCGGTTCGGCCACCGCGCGGCGCACGTGAGCAACAAAGGCCTTGCGTGCGATCTCGCGGCCACCGAGCGACGCTAGATGCGACGTATTCTGCTGGCAGTCTATCATCTCCAGCCCCTGCTCGCGAAGGTGGGCGACCAGCGTCGCCAGCGCGATTTTCGACGCATCGGTGGCATCCGCGTACATCGACTCGCCGAAGAACATCCGCCCGAACGCCACTCCGTACAGACCGCCGATGCGGCGCCCGTCGTGCCAGGTCTCGATGCTGTGCGCGTTGCCGGAGCGGTAGAGCGACGTATACGCGTCGATGATCTCGGCCGTGATCCAGGTGCCGCGCTGGCCACGGCGCGGCGCCTGCGCGCACGCGCGCATCACGCCCGCGAAGTCATGGTCGACGCGCACTTCCCACGCGGGTTCGCGCAGCACGCGCCGGAGCGTCTTGCGCAGCGACGGTGACACCTTGAATTCGGCCGGTGCGAGGATCATCCGCGGGTCGGGGCTCCACCACAGCACGGGCTGGCCGTCCGAATACCACGGGAAGATGCCACGCAGGTAGGCCTCGATCAGGCGCGACGGCAGCAGGTCGGCACTCGCGGCGAGCAGCCCCGGCGCGCCGGTCGCGGGGCCGAGCGCGCGTTCGACGGGCGGAAACGGATCGTCCGGGCCGAGCCAGGGGACCATGGGGCGCGTGCTCAGCCGTTGCGCAGCGAGCGGAAGATATCGCCGGTATGCACGCCGTAGTCGCCGGCGGCGCGATCGGCGAAGAAGAAGCGCAGGGTCTGGCTGACGGTCGGGAACGCGATTTCGTCCCACGGAATGTCGGCTTCATCGAACAGCTTGACCTCGAGGCTTTCCTCGCCGGCCTCGTAAGCCGGATCGACGAGCCGCGCCAGGTAGAACAGATGGACCTGATGCACGTGCGGCACGTTGAGCAGCGTGAACAGGTTCTGCACCTCGACACGCGCGCCGGCTTCCTCGAGCGTCTCGCGCGCGGCGGCCTCGGCCGTCGTCTCGCCCATTTCCATGAAGCCCGCCGGCAGCGTCCAGAACCCGTAGCGCGGTTCGATCGCGCGGCGGCACAGCAGCACCTGATCGCCCCAGACCGGCACCGTGCCGACCACGTTGCGCGGATTCTGGTAATGGATCGTGCCGCAGTGATCGCAAATGAAGCGCTCGCGGTTATCGCCCGGAGGAATGCGTGCGATGACGTCGTGACCGCAGACGGAGCAGAATTTCATGTCGAGTGGAAGGGACGAGGTGAATGCGAGTGTATCACCGGGGCGCGGCATTCTCGAACGCGAGCGCTTGCGCGCGGCGTGCCGTGCGAAGCGCGACCGCGATGCGCGGGAACGGGCGCGGAAAAACAAAAAGCCCGGCGCGGAGCCGGGCTTTTTGCATGAATCGGGACGTTGGTTGCGGGGGTAGGATTTGAACCTACGACCTTCGGGTTATGAGCCCGACGAGCTGCCAGACTGCTCCACCCCGCGTCCGTCGAAGAAATGAATTATATGGACTATCCGGAACGCATGCAAGCACTTTTTGGCAATCGCGCCACCGGGGCGCGTTGGCAGCTTGTGGGGCCGGTACGGCGGGGGCGTGCGCTAGAATCGAACGGTTTGCTCGTGTCGTTCATTCCTGCAGCGAAGCCGTGCGCGATCGCATCGGTGCCGTTGCAACGCTCACTACTGTTGTTACTACTGCCTCGACGGATTCATGGACATCGCTCACGATCTGCAATCGATCGGCGCGCAGGAACAGGCGCTCGTGTTTCCCCATTTCGACCCGGCCCGTGCGTGGGCGCTCGGCAACCGCATGCATGCGCTCGCGACGGCGCGCGGTCACGCAATCGCAATCGACATCGTCACGTTCGGCCAGCCGCTGTTCTACGCGGCACTCCCTGGCGCGACGCCCGACAACGCGGACTGGGTGCGTCGCAAGCGCAACGTGGTCGCGCATTTCCGCCGCAGTTCGTATGCGATCGGCCTGCGCATGCAGCAGGCCGGCGCGTCGCTCGCGGACAAGCACGGGCTGCCCATCTCCGACTATTCGCCGCACGGCGGTTCGTTTCCGCTGACCGTCGCGGGGGCCGGCGTGATCGGCTCGATCACCGCGTCGGGGCTGCCGCAGCGCGCGGATCACGAGTTCGTCGTCGAAGCGCTGTGCGCCGAGCTCGGGCAGGACTACGCCGCGCTGGCGCTTGCGAGGAGCTGAGCGATGCAGCTTCCGGGTTACGCATGGCTCGCGATCGCGATCGTCGCGGAAGTGGTCGGCACGTCCGCGCTGCGCGCGGCGGACGGCTTCACGCGCTTCTGGCCGTCGGCGCTCGTCGTGGCCGGTTACGGCATCGCGTTCTACTGTCTGTCGCTCACGCTGCGCACGATGCCGGTCGGCATCATCTATGCGGTGTGGTCGGGCGCCGGCATCGTGCTGATCACGCTCGTCGCGATGCTGCTCTATCGTCAGGTGCCGGACGTGCCGGCGGTGATCGGCCTCGGCCTGATCGTCGCGGGCGTCGTGGTGCTGAACCTGTTCTCGAAGATGCAGGCGCACTGAGCGTGCGCCCGCGATACGCCGGATGGCTCACATGACCGATTCCGCTTCCGTTTCCGATTCCGCTTCCGCCGAAGTCGCCCAGCCCGACGTGCGCACGTATGTCGCGAACCGCATCGGCTATCTCGAACTGAACCGGCCGAAGGCGCTGAATGCGCTGTCGGTCGGGATGATCCGCGTGATGCAGCAGGCGCTCGACGCGTGGCGCGACGACGCCGACGTGGTAGCCGTCGTCGTGCACAGCCCGCATCCGCGCGCGTTCTGCGCGGGCGGCGACGTGCGCTTCTTCCACGACGCGTGGCAGCGCGGCGACCGCGAGGCGATCGACGGGTTCTTCATCGACGAATACACGCTCAACCACACGATCTTCACCTATCCGAAACCGTACATCGCGTTGATGCACGGCGTCGTGATGGGCGGCGGCATGGGCATTTCGCAGGCTGCGCGGCATACGGGCGGCCTGCGCGTCGTCACCGATTCGACGAAGATAGCCATGCCCGAAACGCGCATCGGCCTGTTCCCGGACGTCGGGATGAGCTGGTTCCTCGCGCGCACGCCGGGCGCGATCGGCCGCTATCTCGCGGTGACCGGCGCGTCGCTCGACGCGGCGGGCGCCCTGTATGCGCAGCTCGCCGACGTCTATCTGCCCGATGCCGCGCTGCCGGCGCTGCTCGATACGCTGCGCAGCGCGCGCATCGACAGCGGCGCACAGGCGGTCGCGTGCGTGGCCGACGCGGCTGCCGCGCACAAGGTCGTGCCGACGCCCGACACGTCGGCGCTGGCCGACGCGCGCGCCGGGATCGATCGGCATTTCGCGCAACCCAATATCGGCGCGATCCTCGCGTCGCTCGACGCCGAGCAGGATTGCGCGGCCGTCGACGGATGGGTCGAGAAGGCGACGCATGCGATGCGCAGCCAGTTGTCGCCGCTGTCGATGGCCGTGTCGCTCGAAGTTGTCGAACGGGCGCGTGGCGCGACGATGGCCGATTGCCTGCGGCGCGATCTCGACCTCACGCGCTCGACGTTCGCGCACGGCGACGTGATCGAAGGCGTGCGTGCGCTGATCGTCGACAAGGACCACCAGCCGGTCTGGCGCTTCAAGTCGGCCGCCGATATCGACCGGGCCGACGTGCTCGCGATGTTCGACAGCCCGTGGACGCCCGACACGCATCCGCTGCGCAAGCTTAAGGACTGACGCGCGCGCTATCGGCGTGAAAAGCAAAAAGGCCGCCTGCAGGTGCAGGCGGCCTTGTCATTGGCGGATGCGGTCGGGCTCGGCGGCAGCGGGCCGGGGCCTCGCCGCGAGACGTGCGTCAGTCGTCGCCGGCCTCGTCCGACATGAACGCGCGCATGAACACGAGCGCGCCGAAGCCCCAGACCGCGTTCGCGGCGAAGCCAGACGCGAGCACCGGCATCATGTTGCCCGACGGCCAGATTCCCCGCAGCGGATCGATCGCGAACACGCGGGCGGCCGTCAGCACGATGCCGCCGAACACCAGCGCGCCGATCCACGGCGCCTCGCGCTCCGGCGACACCCGCAGCAGCCACGCCATCGGGATCGCACAGCACGCGCTGATCAGCGCGTTCGCGACAAATTCAGGAATGCCGAGCGGTGCGAACGGTTGCGTGGAGAACCCCGCTGCGGCGATCAGGTCGGCCGTGTGCAGCAGCGCGAGCGTCGCTTCGCGAAAGAAGAGGGCGGCCAGGAAGCCGGACAGGAACGGCAGGATGACTTTCTGCATCGGTGAGTGCATTGCAGGCGCGGCTGGCCGGGGCCGTCCGCGCGAAGTTGTTCGGATTGGTGCGCCATTATAGGGCCCGGCCGCCGCGATATTCGCTGGAGCGTCGTGCTAATCACGAAAGCGGAAAACCTAAGCTCAAAAAAATCGTTCCAAAGCCCCGTACCGATCCATAGACTGATTTCCCAGAAACAGCCGTGCAATCGCGTACTCGCCCGCTGCACGGCCTGACCGGCGAGCCATCCCGATTCGAACGCACATCATGCATGCGTCGCTCATCCGCGACGCGAGCAGGGCCTCGTTTTATCCAGATTCCGGCAAGGACAGTCAAGCAGGAGCAGCAGATGAATGTTTTCTGGTTTATCCCCACGCACGGCGACAGCCGTTACCTCGGTACCGCCGAAGGCGCGCGCGCCGCGGATTACGATTACTTCAAGCAGATCGCCGTCGCGGCCGACACGCTCGGCTATGAAGGCGTGCTGCTGCCGACCGGCCGCTCCTGCGAGGACGCGTGGGTCGTCGCATCGAGCCTGATTCCCGCGACGCAGCGCCTGAAGTTCCTGGTCGCCGTGCGCCCGGGCATCGCATCGCCCGGCCTCGCGGCGAGGATGGCCGCGACGTTCGACCGCCTGTCGGGCGGCCGCCTGCTGATCAACGTCGTGACGGGGGGCGACGCCGCCGAGCTCGAAGGCGACGGACTGTTCGCCGATCACGACACGCGCTACGAAATCACCGACGATTTCCTGCACATCTGGCGCGGGCTGCTCGCCGCCTCGCACGACAACGGCGGCTTCGACTACATCGGCAAGCACCTTCAGTCGAAGGGCGGCAAGGCGCTTTATCCTCCCGTGCAGCGCCCGCATCCGCCGTTGTGGTTCGGCGGGTCGTCGCCGGCCGCGCACACGATCGCCGCGGATCACATCGACACCTACCTGACCTGGGGCGAGCCGCCCGAGGCCGTCGCGAAGAAAATCGCCGACATCCGCGCGCGCGCCGAATCGCGCGGCCGCAAGATCCGCTTCGGCATCCGCATGCACGTGATCGTGCGCGAGACCGAGGACGAAGCATGGCGCGATGCCGAGCGCCTCATCAGCCGGCTCGACGACGAGACGATCGCCCGCGCGCAGAAGGCATTCGCGAACATGGATTCGGAAGGCCAGCGCCGGATGGCCGCGCTGCACGGCGGCAAGCGCGGCGGCCGCGACGCGCTCGAGGTGTATCCGAACCTGTGGGCTGGGGTCGGGCTTGTCCGTGGCGGCGCCGGTACCGCGCTCGTCGGCAATCCCGAGCAGGTCGCGGAACGCATGCGCGAATACGCGGATCTCGGCATCGAAACGTTCATCCTGTCCGGCTATCCGCACCTCGAGGAGTCGTACCGTTTTGCCGAGCTCGTGTTCCCGCTGATCAAGGGCGAGGGCGCAAAGCGGCCGTCCGGCCCGCTGTCGGGCCCGTTCGGCGAGATCGTCGGCAACAACTACCTGCCCAAGGCGAGCCAGAGCTGAGCGAAGGAGGCATGCGATGACAACGAAAACGTCGACGACCGGCACCGCCGTGGCCGCCCGCGCGTGGCGCGCAATCGCGCCGTGGCTCGTGCCGCTCGCGCTGCTGGTCGTGTGGGAAGTCGGCGCGCGCGTCGGCTGGCTGTCGACCCGCGTGCTGCCCGAACCGGTGGCGGTCGTGCGCGCCGCATGGTCGCTCGTGACGTCGGGCGAAATGTGGGCGAATGTGAAGGTCAGTACCTGGCGCGCGCTGTTCGGTTTCGCGATCGGCGGCGGCGTTGGCCTGGCGCTGGGGCTTGCGACCGGTCTGTCGAAAGCGGCGGAGGTCGCGCTCGACTCGACGATCCAGATGATCCGCAACATCCCCGCGCTCGCGATGATTCCGCTCGTGATCCTGTGGTTCGGCATCGACGAGAAGGCGAAGCTGTTCCTCGTCGCGCTCGGCGTGTTCTTCCCCGTCTACATCAACACGTATCACGGGATCCGCTCGGTCGACGCAAACCTGATCGAGATGGCGAAGAGCTACGGCGTGCGCGGCTTCGCGCTGTATCGCGACGTGATCCTGCCCGGCGCATTGCCGTCGATTCTCGTCGGCGTGCGCTTCGCGCTCGGGCTGATGTGGGTGATGCTGATCGTCGCGGAAACGATTTCCGCGCAGTCGGGCATCGGCTACATGACGATGAACGCGCGCGAATTCCTGCAAACCGATGTGGTGGTGGTCGGCATCCTGCTGTATGCAGTGCTCGGCAAGCTGGCCGACGTGCTGGCGAAATGGATCGAGCGCACGACGCTGCGCTGGCACCCCGCTTATCAATCAGGAGCAAAGGCATGAATGCGACCACTTCGGCGGCCGCCTACGGCCCGCTCGCCGGCGCGGACCTCGAGGCCGAACTGGCACAGGCGCGCGTGACGGACGACGCCGTACGGGATGCGGCGATCGTCGATCGGGACGGCGGTGCATCCGTCGTTCCGCTCGCGCGGCGGCGCACCGGCAGCCCCGCGCCCGACGATGCGGTGACGCTGTCGGGCGTCAGCAAGCGCTTCGGCACGCGTACCGTGCTCGACAACGTCGAACTCGGCATCGCGCGCGGGAGCTTCGTCGCCATCGTCGGCCGCAGCGGCTGCGGGAAATCCACGCTGCTGCGCCTCGTCGCCGGGCTCGAGACGCCGAGCAGCGGTGCGCTCGTCACGCGCGGCGAGGGCGGCGGCGCGCTCGACACGCGGATCATGTACCAGGATGCAAGGTTGCTGCCGTGGAAGACCGTGCTGCAGAACGTGATGCTGGGTCTTGGGCGCGGCGCGCGCGATCGGGCCCGCGCGGTGCTCGACGAAGTCGGGCTGCTCGAGCGCGCGAACGACTGGCCCGCGCAGCTGTCGGGTGGCCAGCGGCAGCGCGTCGCGCTCGCCCGCGCGCTGGTGCACCGGCCGCAACTGCTGCTGCTCGACGAGCCGCTCGGCGCGCTCGACGCGCTGACCCGCATCGAGATGCATGCGCTGATCGAGCGGCTGTGGCGCGAGCATCGGTTCACCGCGCTGCTCGTCACGCACGACGTGCAGGAAGCCGTCGCGCTGGGCGACCGCATCCTGCTGATCGAGCAGGGACGCGTCGCCCTCGATCAGCAGGTACCGCTCGATCGGCCGCGTGCGCGCGCATCGGCCGCGTTCGCCGCGCTGGAAGACCGTGTGCTGCAACGCGTGCTCGCAGGCGGGCCGGGTGGCGCAGATCAGGAGGCGGCGCTTGAAGTCGATCACGTACGACCGGTCGGGCAGATTCGCTGGGCCGTTTAAATCCGGGCGGCGCAGGCCGCCCGTTCTCAGACTTTTTTGTTCGGAGCGATCAACCCGATGAGCATCACTGCAATCAACGTGCGTAACCAGTTCAAGGGCAAGGTGAAGGAGATCATTCGCGGGCCGGTGGTGTCCGAGGTCGACGTCGAGACGCCGTTCGGCATCGTCACGTCGGTGATCACGACGCGCTCGGTCGACGAGCTCGAGCTGAAGGTCGGCGCCGAGGTCGTCGCGCTCGTGAAGTCCACCGAAGTGTCGATCGCGCGCCTCTGAGCGCCGGTTGGTGCACCGGGGCGGCGCGGGCGGTCTGACCGTGCGCGACGCCCCGGCTTTCGCGGCGCGCGTTTGCCTCCGTATTCGGCGTCCGGACGAAGTGCTAGGATGGAACGACACCGACGCCGGAGGCCAACGCATGACGCCCATCCTTTCTCCCGAAGCCATCGAGGCGCTGAAGTGGGTCGACCAGTTCGGCGACACCCGGGCGGTTCCTGCCGCGTTCGACGATGTCGTCTATGCGTTGTTGAACGAAGGGCTCATCTACCAGGCGGCTGCCAACCGCGTCGACCTGACCGCCGACGGCAAAGCCGTTTTGTCTAACGAATACGATTGAGCGCGTGGCGCCGGCCGCCGAGGCGGTCTGGCGCTGCGTCGCCACGGAGCGAGCGATGGAACCGAGAGGCAGCGATCTCGGCGATTTCAGCGAGCCGTACCGCGGCTACGAGATCGAGGTGAAGACCGAGCAGGTGTGGGACGGCGAGCATGCGCACTACCGCGTGCTGCAAGGCGCGGCCGTGCGGATCGACTGGCGGCTCGTGAAGGTCGACGGGATGCTGCTCACCGAACGGCGCGTGATCGAGCGCGTACTCGAGGAGGCGCGGCGGGCCGTCGACGCCGAACTGGGCGAGGGCGGGCCGGTCTAGTCGACCAGCCGGGCTGGGCTCGTCGCGTTGCGGTAAAATGCCGGGTTGTTCCCGCGCCGCTTGCTGCCCCGAATTCCATGTCCGCACCGTCCTCGCTTCCTCCCCGCCGCGTCTCCGTGGCGCCCATGCTCGACTGGACCGACCGTCATTGCCGGTCGTTCCATCGCACGCTGACGCGCGACACGTGGCTGTATACGGAAATGATCACCACGGGCGCGCTGCTGTTCGGCGACGCGCAGCGGCATCTCGCGTTCACGCCGAACGAATCGCCGGTCGCGCTGCAGTTGGGCGGCAGCGAGCGGGACGATCTCGCGCGCGCCGCGAAACTCGGCGAGCAATGGGGCTATGACGAGATCAACCTGAATTGCGGCTGTCCGTCCGAGCGCGTGCAGCGGGGAGCGTTCGGCGCGTGCCTGATGAACGAGCCGCAGCTCGTCGCCGACTGCGTGAAGGCGATGCGCGATGCGGTGTCGGTGCCGGTGACGGTCAAGCACCGGATCGGCGTCGACGCGGTCGAGGATTATGCGTTCGTGCGTGACTTCGTCGGCAAGGTGGCGGAAGCGGGCTGCGAGACGTTCGTCGTGCACGCGCGCAATGCGATCCTGAAGGGGCTGTCGCCGAAGGAGAACCGCGAGATCCCGCCGCTCAAGTACGACTATGCGTATCGACTGAAGCGCGATTTTCCGTCGCTGGAGATCGTGATCAACGGCGGGATCAAGACGCTCGACGAAGTCGCGCAGCATCTCGAGCATGTCGACGGCGTGATGCTTGGCCGCGAGGCTTATCACAACCCGTATGTGCTCGCGGGCGTCGATGCGCGCTTCTATGGTTCGACCGCGGCGGTGCCGACGCGCGAAGAGGCCGAGGCGAAACTGATCGAATACTGCGCGGCGGAACTGAAGCGCGGCACGTATCTCGGCGCGATCGTCCGGCACGCACTCGGGCTGTATCGCGGTGTCGGCGGTGCACGCGGCTGGCGTCGCGTGCTGTCGGACAACAAGAAGCTCGCGCGCGGCGATCTGGCCGTGTTCGACGAGGCGCGCACGCATCTGAACGACGCGATCGAAAATTTTGAAAAAAATGCTTTGCAAGACGGAAAAGTGTTCGTATAATCTTGTTCTTCGCTGCTGAACACGAACGAAACGAAACAGCGAAGAAACAAAGCAGTATCAGTGGTGGCTGTAGCTCAGTTGGTAGAGTCCAGGATTGTGATTCCTGTCGTCGTGGGTTCGAGTCCCATCAGCCACCCCACCGAATGCATTAACAAAACAGGCGCTTAGGCGCCTGTTTTGCTTTGCGGGGGACAACTCGGGGACAATAACGTCGATTCGAGCCTCGCCATCTCTAGAGCGTTCTGCTCACCATCCATCCATTTCGCGTACGTTGTCAGGAACATCTCGATGCTGAGCGCGAGTTGTTTCGCGCAAAGGCTGGGATCATTCCAGCCATCAGCATCGCCGTCGCGTAGCTATGCGGCATGTTGTACGACAGGTGGTAGCAGGCGAGGGCCATGGTGACGTAAGGGGCGGGCGCAATTAGAGTTGGTGAGTCCGGTGTGCTACGATCCCTCTCCCTCAAATAAGCATTGAAGTAATGCGGCAGAATTGTGATGCGTGGTTACGAGATGAACTGCGAGCAGCGCGTGACGGAGGACGGCAGGTACGCCACCCAAGTCGAGGTAACTGAGGTGCGATTCAGCCGGGAGGCTGCGTTTCGCCAACTCGGCGAATTCGGTACGGAAGCCGAGGCTGTCGAATACACGAAGAACTGCTCAGTGGAGTGGGCCAGCCGCTACGAATAACATGAATCGAAAGTCCTCGCGGGTCAAATCCATTGCCCCCATGTTCGATGTGGGTAGCGTAGCTAACGCCGTCCGGCTCTTATGTTCCGTGCCCGGACTCGCGCTGATTTTCCCGACGGTTGCATACGCGTGCGGTGACGGTAGCTGTGTGGCAGGTCTTGCCATCTACATGTTTCTCGGATTGGCCATAATCTGGCTTGTCTTTAGTGTCTTTATGTTCTGGTGCTTCAGGAAGTATCGGATGCGCAAGCGGCTCGGATTGACGCTGCTGATCGCATTTGGACCGCTTATTTGGCTTGTGCTCGTGATTCTGGTGGAACTGCTTCAAGCACAATTCAATTGATGCTTCGGGCGGCGCATTAAATGCGCATCTCGTCTGCGTCTTGTGGCCTTCGAGGAGGGCGCGCACCATCAGCACACCGCTGAACAAATTCAGACGGTCGGTCATGCTAGGATCCCCAAACTACTTGAATGAAATAGGCGCTTCGGCGCCTGTTTTGCTTTCCACGGTATGAATTTCAGAATTCATGCCGTCGCGTCCGCTGATTCAATCTTCCATCGATCGTAATGCCGATATGTCGTTTCCGGATTCGCATGTACCGCGCCGTTCGCGAACTCGCCAAGCCAAGCGATCGTCCTGGCACGCCCATCGCGCGCAACTTGGCGGAATAAACCAGTGAATTGGCGCAACCCGCCAATGCTTAACATGCTTACATTCGTGTAATGTATCGATTCCTCGTGCCCTCGATTTTCCAGGGCCGTTCTGTCCTGGCGCCCCGGAAGGCGCCGGGGCATTTTTTTGCCAGCTGCGGCGCCGTGCAGCGTCCGATGCGATTCGCGATGCAATCGACCGTTTAAAACATCGCGACTGCTACACTTTCCCGGCCTCGATTACGCAACGGAAGCGACCCCAGCATGCCGGAAACCCCAACCATCACGCTGCGCAGCGTGACGTCACACGACGCAGAGCACGTCGCGCGTTTGCACACGCTGAGCTGGCAGAGTGCATACAGCCATATCCTGCCCGCGGCCTATCTGTCCGACGAGGTGCCGACGGAACACGCGGCGCGGTGGCGGCGCTATTTCGACCGCGACGAAGCGGAATGGGGCCTCGTGCTGATCGCGGAATCGGACGGTGTGCCCATCGGTTTCGTGAGCGCCGAAAGACCGGTCGATCCGGCGCTCGGCGTCCTGCTCGATTGTCTTCACGTCCTTCCCGAACATCACGGAAGCGGTATCGGCAAACGCATGATCGCAGCCGTTCGCGCATGGACGCGAAATATCGGCGTGGACAAGGTTCATCTGTTGGTGCTCGAGGGCAACGTCCGCGCGATTGGTTTCTACGAGCACAACGGCTGGCGATTGGCGGCTGTCGAAACCAGCGTCATCGGCCGGGCGGAAGTCGCCGTCCGAACCTACGTGATCGAGGCCTGACGGCCTGTCGGCATCGAATCGAACGGCGGCCCGCTGCACGATCCTTTCCGCTATCGACCAAGCGCCTGTGCGTCACTCGCCGCAATACCGCACGAGCAAATCCGCCTCCGTCTCATGCACTTCGACAGGCAGGCGCGTCGCCCCCGCATACGCCAGATAGCGCGCGCGATGCTGACCGTTCCGAAACGACGCGACGCCCACTTTCGACAGGCCCGGGATGCCGAGCAGCGTCCGCGTTCTCGTCTCGCGAAATGTGATGAAGGGCATATCGGGAATCCGCCGCTCGGCCGGGTCAAGGAATTCGCGGATGCCGGCGGCCTTGCCGGGCGCCCAGTACTGAACCGCCGGCAGCACGTAGTCGGTCGTGTCGCGATCGGCGCAGGCGAGCAGCTTCGTCAGGTCGACCGTCACGACGCGATGCCGCGAGTCGTCGGATGCGAATACCCGCTTGAGGTGCGTATAGGCATAGGCGGTGTGTCCCGGAAGCTGGACGATCCAGACATCGACGCCGTCATGTTGTGCCCGAGCGAGTGTCATTGTTTCCTTGGGTGGCGAAGCGATTTTTGTGGCCGGAGGTAGCAGCGCGATCGCGGCCGAGAAGCCGACAGATACCGATCGCGAAACATGATTTCACGAAAATCCGAAAAGACAAATCGCTGATTCAAGGAAAAACGGAATCATGCGGTTTTGGCAATGCATGCGACATGCCAGAGGCTCCAGTGCGATATAAGAAATCGCCCGCATAAATCAAAAATCCGCATGCGAATCATGAACACAGGAACGCTGCTGACTGCCGGCGCGATCGTCGCTGCCCGGCACGCCCGTGTGCGTGGCAGGAGGGCTTTCCGGTTGAAAGGGTGAGTTGCCGCACAGACGGTCGCATGGCCCACGATCACAATTTGACCGGTTGACCGTTCTACCCCGGCCCGGTCAACTGTTTCCCCGCTCGCTCGCGCAGGAGCGGGGCTTTTTGCCCGCCCGGCGCATGCATGCCGCGTCGGCGAAACCGGACAGGCGTTCGGCACGCGGCGTTTTGCGCCCCCGGCATCCGTTCGCCTGATCCGCATGAATCGCTTTCCTCGTGCCTGAGCGGCCGCTCGGGCCCATCGCCGGTTACGGCCGGTGATGCCTTGGTCCCGGCGGCGCGCATTCGCGCTGCCGGGATGCTTTTTGTCCCGAAACCGTCAAGGCCCGGTCGCACGCAACGCGCGTGTCGGCCGGATCAGCCCGCCTGCTCGACGCTGGTTTCCCAGCCGTCGTATTCGCCGCCGAGCGAGCGTACCTCGCGATTGATCTCGAGCGTATGGTGCGTGATGTCGGCCAGCACCATCGTGCCTTCGTGTGCAAACCGCACGGCCGATTTGCCGTCCTCTGTCGGCGCGACCGATTCGACCAGATAGCCTTTCGACTCGGCCCAGTCGGCGAACTGGTGCGCGTCGCTCGGCTCCGGGAAGTAGGCCCAGTGCATCACGCGCCGGCTCATGTCGCTCACGTCGCCTTTCTGCCGCAGCGCGTCGAGCACGCGCATGTCGCGCATCAGTTGCCAGTCGTCGTCGGTCGGGTAGAGCGTGCGCCAGTACGTTTCCTTGTCCGGATCGTCCTGATACGCGTACTGAAGTGCGTAGGTCGTCTGTTCGGCCAGCGAGTCGACGATCCCGCTCGCGGTTTCTTCGTCGAACGGCACGTAGAACAGGAAATCCTGGTTGCCGTCGACCGTGACGCGGCCGACCTGCACGCCGTTTTTCGCGGTCACGGCGGCGTCCAGCAGATCCTCGATCTTCGTCAGCTCGGCGAACTCGTCGCCGCTCGGCAGGCCTTCGGGCGTCGGATGCGCCAGCGTGACGCGTACGCTGAGCAGCGACGTGCGCGGATCGCTTTCGGCGAGTTCGGCAAAGCTCTGATTGAAGCTGATGAAAGCCTGATGGTCGCCCATTCTGGCAGGGAAGGTTCCCCAGGCGTCGTTCATGTGTTTCTCCCGTACACGATTGTCTGTTGACGGTTGCAAAGCGTCCCAATGTATCATCGAAAATCAGCGCTGGCCGATGCTGCGCCAATGATTGCCGGTCCGACTGACCCGGCGGGTCCGGTGGCAGTCGCATTCGCCTGCTATCGTGTAATCGTCGGCTTCCGTCGTCAGGCGTGCGCCCGGCCGCAACCGTTTCGAAGGAGATTCCGATGTCGATGTTCGCTGTGAATGGTGTCCGAATCGACGTGCTCAGTGCGCGCGTGACGCATGTGCGCTGGGCGGCCGTCAATCCGACGGATCGGTCGTGGGCGGCGACGCCGAGCGAGGCGTCGGTGGAGGAAGTGGCACGCGCGCTTGCCGCAGGCAACGACGTTCGTGCCGTGTTTGACGAAGCGGACGGAACGGCGGTGGGGCCGAAACTGAAGCGCGTGCTGTATCGCGACGCGTCGGCAGGAATCGAGCTAGACATCGATGCGACGAACGAGTCGCGTACGTTGCGTGATCTTCCGCAAATCTGAAAGGCGATCGGCCCGTGTTTCCGCGAGCCGCCCACACATGAATCACGCTACCGCGCACGAAGCCATGTCCACATACGCCATTGCCCCGTTGGGAGCCGCATTCTGTCTGATGCTCGCGGCCTGTCAGACCGAATCGATGCAGCCGTCGCCCGAGACCGCATCGGCCCCGGTTCCGGCGTCGTCGCCGGCGGCGCCGATTCGCGGAATCGGTGTTGCGCCGCACCTCGCCGCGCAGAGTCACTGGGCGGTCGGTCAATGCACGTCGAACGGCACGGCCAACGTGTGCAATTGACGGGAGCGGCCGAAACGGTGAGCGACGCAAGCGAAACGAACGATTCCGGCTGGCATGTCGATCCGGTTGCCGGAACGGTGATCGGCGCGTTGCCGGTGGTCCTGCCGGTCGACGGCCGCAGTTTCAGGCGCAAGGCGATCGTCAGCGCGGTGCTGGCCGGGTTGGCCGTATGCGGGTACGCGGCCGACCGGACGCTCTGGCCGGTTGGGGCACTGGCCGTGGTGCTGGCCCTCGCGAGCGGCGCCTTCTTCTTCGTGTCGCGCCGCAAGATGGCGCTACATATCGACGAAACCGGCTTCAGGCTGGTCGGTTCCGTGCGTGAAAAGCCGGTGACGCGGTGGCGCGACGTGACCGAGTTCGGGATGATCAGCGTCGCAGGCAACCGATACATCGGCTACCAGTTCTCGGCGCACTCGCCGCGCACCAGGGTGCCCGGCGGCGTGATGCTGCCGATCAACCGGTTCGCCGACCTTCCGCTCGACGCCGTTGCCGCGTTGCTCGAAGCGTGCCGCCGGCAGTTCGGCATGCCGGATGATCCTGTCGGCCGAACGGACTGATTCCGTGCGTCGTGCGTGATCTGGCCGGCCAGTCGCGAGCGCTAAAAAAATTCCGGCATGCGTGTCGATTTCCGTCGAGCCCGTCCGTCGTAGCGTTGGAGGCGTGCGCATCGTGCGTCCGTCCCGATTTCCGACACGACAACCGACTGAAGGAGCGACACCCATGGCCACGTCCGTCAACCCGATCCCGGAAGGAATGCGCACGCTGACGCCGCATCTGATCTGCGCCGGCGCAGCCGCAGCCATCGATTTCTACAAGCGTGCGTTCAACGCGACCGAACGGTTTCGCCTGCCGACCCCGGACGGCCGGCTCGCGCACGCGTGCCTCGCAATCGGCGATTCGACGCTGATGCTCGTGGATGAAATGCCGGAGCATGGCGCACTCGGACCGAAGGCGCTGAAAGGCACGTCGGTCTGCTTGCACCTGTACGTGCCGGACACCGACGCTGCGATCGCGCAGGCCGTCGAGGCCGGCGCAACGGTCAAGATGCCGGCCGCCGACATGTTCTGGGGCGATCGCTATGGGCAAGTGGAGGATCCGTTCGGCCATCGCTGGTCGATCGCGACCCATCAGCGCGATCTGACGCCCGAGCAGATCGCGGAAGCGATGGCGAGCGCGCCGCCGTGTGGGAGCTGAGCGAGGGGGGCTGAGCGGACTGAGCGCGGCTGGCGGCGGAGGTTGCGGTTACGCCTGCGGTTGCGGTGGCGCGGGTCGTCGCGTATCGGCGCGCGGTTCGTCTGCGCTCACGCGCCGGCGGCCTTGCCGCGCTGGTTGTCCTCGGACCTGTGACGATCGGCTGAGTCGAGCAAGGCTGGCGACCGTACGATGCCGCTGAGGACCGTATGCGACGTGACCGACTCTGAACCGGATCGCATAGCCGCGTGCGTCGGCCGCGTTGTGCTGCGCGTGCGCCGGCGTGACGCGCGCGGTCGGCTCGCCGACGTCGGCAGGATCGGCGGTGCTCAACAGCACGCGAATTCGCCGCTGCCGAGCCGGGCGAGTGCGCCGGCGCAGCGTTCGCGCGGTTGCGAGTGCTGGCGGTTAGGCCGTTCGGCGCAGCGAGCGGCCTGCCTGCGTGGAAGCGGATGCCCGGCGGCCCCGTGACGCGCGGGTTGTCGTGGAAGCGATCGTCGTTGCGCGCGTCCTGGATCACCGTCTTGTCGTTCGCGAGCAGCGCATGCGCACAGAGCGATGCAGACGCTTCACGCATGCACGAGATGAATTTGTGTCTGGTGCCTCAAGCTGCCCGGTGCGATGCCGTAAATAGGACGAGTCAATCGTTCATCTATCGCACCATGGTCCGAATTCTGTACGCGGGTTATCTCGCGCTGGCGCTGTACCTGATTTATCCGATGGTGCAGAACACGCTGACCTTCAGCTCGGACTGCGTACTGCGCGCGCTGCCGGGCGGCAATCGCGATCTGCCGAAGTTTTCGTCAAGCGACGCGCATGCGCGGGCGAGCCGGTGTGTCGCGACCGCGCAAGTCGCGGAGCGATCGCCCAACATTCATTGATTTCATCGATGCTGCTGATCGCGGCACTGTCACGCTGCGTGTGCCGGCCATTCGGCCAGGTTGATGGGCGCGTCGTGCGCAGCGATCATTGACGACATCACGAACCGAATGCATGCAACGACGCGCGTCGGCCGCGCCGCATGCGAATGGCGATTGCGTTTGTGGGATGCGTCAGTATGACGAGTGGTACGGCGCGCCTTGGTCGAAGCGGCTTTGCCAATGCGCGAGGTAGCGCGACGCGAGTTGCGGATTGTTCCACACCACGACGACGTTTTCGGAATTGCGGCTGGCTGCCGAAGCGCTGTAGTTGAACGAGCCGGTCTCGACATGTTCGGCATCGATCACGAGGTACTTGTCGTGATGGATGGCATAGGCGTCGATCGTGCGCGTTGGAATGCCCGCGTTGACGAGCAGGTTCAGCGCCTGCTTGCTGCTCTTGGCGCGATTGCCCTTGTCGTCCACGACGACCGCGACATTCACGCCGCGCCGCTTCGCGGCGAGCAGCGCGCGCGTGACGGGTGGCGACGTGAACGAGTAGGCGGCTACGCGAATCGAGGTGCGCGCGGCGCCGATCGCCTTCAGCACGAGCGCCTCGGCGCCGCCGTCGGGCGAGAACGCCGATTCGACGGCCTGCGTGGCGGGTGCTTCATGGGTCGGCGTCGGCAGCAGCTGCGCGATGAAGTCGATTGCCTGCTGCAGCAGCGATTCATTGTGCGTCTTGCCGAAGGCGGCGAAGGGCGTGGCAAGCAGGGAAGCGGCGAGGCAGGTGGCGGCGAGGCGTTTGCGCGACAACATCTTGGACAGCGAATGATTTTGAGACAGCGGGCCGTGAGTGTAACGCAGACACGGCGGCGCGGCCACGCCCGAATGCGAATGGAGCGATGGCGTGATCGACTGCAACGATTGATGGGGCGATGCTCATCATGCCGCGGGGTTTCCGCAGCGGCCGGATGGTCGCGCCGGTTGATGGAGGTCGATTGATCAGCGCGTGCATGCACAGGTGGAACGACAAGGCCGCGCAAGAAGAAATGCGCGTACGCGCTGGTGCAAATTCAATGCGCTGTGTGATTGAGGAGATGGGGGGAGCCCATCGAGGGCGGCAACGCGAATGCTCGGCAGGCTGAAACGCATGCAACTCGCGTCCGCATGAGGCCGCGCGGCGATGCGCGTGGCACGCGCGCTGCGTCAGGCATTAGGCATCAGGGCACCACGGCACCACGGCACCACGGCATCACGGCATCACGGCATCACGGCATCACGGCATCACGACTCGACCGGCCCCGCCGCCTCAGGCGCGACCCACCCCGGCCCGGGTTCCGGCTGCACGTCGTGCGCATCGAGCGGCTCACCGCATGCCGAGCACACCGCGACTGCATGCATCAGCTGACCACAGTTGCGATGCCGCAACTGCAGGGGCGGTCCCTGGCCGTCATCCTTCCAGCGGTCGCCCCATGTCATCAGCGCGAGCAGGGCGGGATAGAGATCGAGGCCTTTTTCGGTCAACCGGTATTCGAAGCGCGGCGGCCGTTCCTGATACGCGCGCTTGACCAGCACGCCTTCGTCGACGAGGCGCGCGAGCCGCTCGGCCAGCACGTGGCGCGTGAGGCCCAATTGCGTCTGGAACGCATCGAAGCGGCGGCAGCCGAGAAAGGCGTTGCGCAGGATCAGCATGGTCCAGCGATCGCCGAGCACGGCGAGCGTGCGCGCGACCGAACAGTTCAGCGTACCGATGTCATCCCATTTCATCGTCGAGTCTCGCGCGGCGGTTCATCAAAGAAGCGGGTTCGATTATAGAACTTACCTTCGACTGCAACGACGCATCGGCTGCGTTGACAAGCCCGGAGCAGTTGTCAATAATGAGTTCCAATTTAGAACTTACTCGCGCGGCGACGCGCCATCAACCCGGAGACAACCCGATGAATCCTCTTTCCCTGTCCGGTCTCGATCTGCTGCGTGCGGCCGCCGCCGGAGACGTGCCGCTTGCGTCGATTTCCGAAACGATCCCGATGCGTCCGCTGGGCGTCGAGTTCGGCTACGTGAAGTTTTCGGCGCGGGCGGACGGCCGGCACCTGAATCCGCTCGGCGGCGTGCACGGCGGGTTCGCCGCGACGGTGCTCGATTCGGTCACGGGCTGCGCGGTGCATTCGATGCTCGACGCGGGCGTCGGCTACGGCACGGTCGATCTGCATGTGAAGATGCTGCGTCCCGTGCCGCGCGACGTCGACCTGATCGCCGAAGGGCGCGTGATTCACCTGTCGCGTTCGCTCGGCGTCGCGGAAGGCACGCTGAAGACGCCGGACGACAAGATCGTCGCGCACGCATCGGCGACCTGCTTCATTCAGCGACCGCAGTGACGCGGCGGGCCGCGGCGCGGCGCCTCGGCCGCCTGGCGTCATCCGAACGACGCGCACGCGGAGACGGAGGCGGGCCCAATCCGCATGACCGAGCGCCGGTCACACGCCGAAGGCCGCCTGTAAGCATGCGGCTCGGCCATCTGAAGCGTTCGGTTCAATGTGATAGCGTTTCTGCTTTCCACTGACGTGACAGGAACAGCATGGAATACCGCACACTCGGCGATTCGGGCATCGAGGTCAGCCTGATCGGTCTCGGCACGATGACGTGGGGCGAGCAGAATTCGGAGCGCGACGCCCACGAGCAGATCGATTACGCGCTCGGGCAGGGCGTCACGCTGATCGACGCCGCGGAGATGTACCCGGTGCCGCCGAAGCCCGACACCCAGGGCCGCACGGAGCAGTACATCGGCACCTGGCTCGCGCAGCATCGTGCGCAACGCGACCGGATCGTGCTCGCGACGAAGATCGCGGGCCCGGCGCGGCAACCGCACAATCCGCGCCACATTCGCGGCGAAGGCAACCAGTTCGACCGCAAGAACCTGACCGAGGCGCTGGACGGCAGCCTCAAGCGCCTGCAGACCGACTATGTCGACCTGTACCAGCTGCACTGGCCCGATCGCAGCACGACGACGTTCGGCCGCCCCGCGTATCCGTGGGTCGACGATGCGTATACGGTGCCGATCGAGGAAACGCTGGGCGTGCTCGCGGAATTCGTGAAGGCCGGCAAGGTCCGCGCGATCGGCGTGTCGAACGAAACGCCGTGGGGCGTCGCGCAATTCCTGCGCGCGGCCGAGAAGCTCGGGCTGCCGCGCATCGCGAGCATCCAGAACCCGTACAGCCTGCTGAACCGCACGTTCGAGAACGGCCTGTCCGAGTTCACGCATCGCGATGGCGTCGGCCTGCTCGCCTATTCGCCGCTCGCATTCGGCTGGCTGTCCGGCAAGTACGAGAACGGCGCGCGTCCGGCCGGCGCGCGCATCACGCTGTTCGAGCGCTTCCAGCGCTACAGCAAGCCTCACGCGGTCGAAGCGACGTCGCGCTATGTCGCGCTCGCGAAGCGCCACGGGCTGTCGCCCGCGCAGCTCGCGCTCGCGTTCGTCAACAGCCGGCCGTTCGTGCGCAGCAACCTGGTCGGCGCGACGTCACTCGACCAGTTGAAGGAGAACATCGGCAGCATCGACGTGAAGCTGTCCGACGAGATCCTGGCCGAGATCGACGCGCTGCACGAACTGCAGCCGAACCCGGCGCCGTAAACGGCGAGCGGCCCGCGCGGCAGGGTTGCCGCGACGGGCCGCGTCCGACGCGCATCGTTGCGCGGTCGTTTTCCTTTGAGCGCGGTCAGCGCATCCCGAGCCGCATGCGCGCAACCAACAGTGCGACGAGACTCAACACCGCGCAGCCCATCAGATACAGCGCGGGCGACAGCCGGTTGCCGGTCGCGCTGATCAGCCACGTGATCACGAACGGCGCGAAGCCGCCGAACAGCGTGACGCCCGTGTTGTAGCTGACCGCGAGACCGGTCGCGCGGGTCTGCGCCGGGAACAGCTCGGCCATCAGCGCCGGCAGCGCGCCGCAGTACGTCGCCTTCAGCAGGCCGATCCAGATCAGCGCGGCGAGCATCGTCGAGAACGACGCGTGATGCGTGAGCCACACGAACGTCGGCCAGATGGTCGCGAGCATCAGCACAGCGGCCGCGGCCATCACGCGGATCCGTCCGGTGCGATCGGACAGGTGGCCGACAAGCGGCGTGACGAGCGTCAGCACGAAGCCGGTCGCGAGCGTCGCCGCGAAGCCCGTCGAGGCCGGCAGCCCGAGCTGCTTGATCGCATACGTCGGCATGTACAGCACCATGTAGTTGATCGCGGTCGAGATCACGAGCACGCCGATCGACAGCAGCACGCGCATCTTCTGGTCCGCGAACAGCTCGCGCACGGGTGCTTCGGAGCGCGCCTGCGTCTTGAACTCGACCCCTTCGTCGACGTAGCGGCGGATATAGAGGCCGATCGGACCGATCGCGAGCCCGAACAGAAACGGCACGCGCCAGCCCCAGCTTTCCAGTTGCGCGGTGCTCAGCGTCGACGTCAACAGCGCGCCGAAGCCCGACGCGAGCAGCGTCGCGAGCCCCTGGCTCGCGAACTGCCAGCTCGACATAAAGCCGCGCCGCTGCGGCGCATGTTCGACGAGGAACGCGGTCGAGCTCGCGAATTCGCCGCCGGCCGAAAAGCCCTGCATCAGCCGCGACAGCATGATCCCGAGCGGTGCGAGGACGCCGATCGATGCGTAGGTCGGCATCAACGCGATCAATAGCGTGCCGACCATCATCATCGCGATCGACAGCAGCAGCGACGCCTTGCGGCCCGCGCGATCGGCGTAGGCGCCGAGCACGAAGCCGCCGATCGGCCGGATCAGGTAGGACAGCCCGAACGTGCCGAGCGTGAGCAGCAGCGACGTCGCCTCGCTGGTCGCGGGGAAGAACAGCTTGGCGATCGTCACCGCGAAAAAGCCGTAGACGATCAGGTCGAACCATTCGAGCGCATTGCCGATCGACGCGGCGAAGATGATGCGCCGGATCTTCGCGGCGCTGGGGAGCGCGGCGTCCTGCGAGGTCAGGGTGGTCGTATTCATCGTGTGAGCAGGTCCCGAGAAAGGGGCGAAGCGCGTTACAGGGCGGCGCCGGCCGCGGCGGGTGCCGCGCGGCGAACGGGCGGCACGGCGTCGCCGAGATCCCAGAAGAGGCCGGCCATCATCTGCAGTCCCTCGCGCACGACGCTCGCGAGCAGGTGCTCGTCGGGCGCGTGTTGCGAGCAGGCCGGATACGAGTGCGGCACCCACAACGTCGGCAGCCCGAGCGTATCGGCGAACACTTCGTTCGGCAGCGTGCCGCCGAGGTTCGGCAGGATCGCGGGCTTCTTGCCGGTCGTGCGCGCGAGCGACGCGACGGCCCACCGGACCCACGGATCGTCCGGCGGCAGGCGCGTCGCCGGCGCGCCGCGTTCGACGTCGATCTCGACGTCGGCGAAGCCATGCGCATCGAGATGCGCGCGCAGGTGCGCATGCAGCGCTTGCCAGTCGGTGCCGACCACGAAACGCAGTTGGCAGTGCGCATACGCGACGGGCGGAATCGCGTTGACCGGATGTTCGGGATTGCCGGCCTTGAACGCGAGGATCTCGAACGCGTTCCAGCCGAACACGCGCTCGGCGGCGGACAGGCCAGGCTCGCCCCAGTCGGCGTCGAGCGCCGGATCGCCGGGGCCGCCGCCGACGGACAGGTCGGCGAGCGCGGCGCGCACGGCGGCCGGGATCGGCGGCGGGCGCAGGCCTGTCACGCGGATCGCGCCGCGCGCGTCGACGAGGCTCGCGAGCGCGTTCGCGAGCACGGTCGCCGGATTGCGCAGCAGGCCGCCCCAGTTGCCGGAGTGATGGCCGCCGTCGCGGGCGCGCAGGCTCAGCTTGAAGTTGACCGCGCCACGCGAGCCGAGGAATACGGTCGGGCGTTCGGCGGTCACGCGCGGCCCGTCGGACGCGATCAGCACGTCCGCCGCGAGCGCGTCGCGCTCCTGGCGGCACAGCGCGTCGAGGCCCGGCGAGCCCGCTTCCTCGCCCATCTCGATCAGCAGTTTCGCGTTGAAGCCGAGCCGGCCGCCGCGCGCGTCGAGCACGCTCGCCAGCGCGGCCAGGTTGATCGTGTGCTGGCCCTTGTTGTCGGCGCTGCCGCGGCCGTACCAGCGATCGCCGTCGACGGTCAGCCTCCACGGCGACAGCGGCGCGCGCCATTGCGCGTCGTAGCCGCGCACGACGTCGCCGTGGCCGTAGATCAGGACGGTCGGCAGCGCGTCGTCCTCGTGGCGCGACGCCAGCAGAAACGGCCCGCCGCCGACGACGGGGTTCTCGACGATCCGCGACGTGAAGCCGAGGCGCGCGGCTTCCGGCGCGATCTCGTCGGTCAGGTACGCGCGCAACGCGGCGCCCGCGCCACTGTCCTGGCTTTCGGTGCGCAGCCCGACGCGGCGGCTCAGGGTCGTGAAGAAGGCGCCCGATTCAAACTGGTTCAGCGCGTGCTGGATGGCGGCGGTACGGCTCAAGAGGTGACTCCTTTCTCGGTTTTTCCGGCGGGCGCGGCGCGCACGGCGGGAAGTGCGATCGATTCTAGGAAGCCGTTTTTTTTGTCACAATGATCGAATTTCGAACATTTCGTTGCCGAAAAGGCAAAGCAAAACAGCCCGGCCGACGGGCCCGGAGAGAACGATGGCGGCTTTCCTGCATGGTCTTGCGCTGCGGTACTTCGTCGAAGTGGCGCGCACCGGGTCGATCAGCGACGCATCGGCGCGGCTGCACGTGGCCGTCTCGGCGATCAGCCGGCAAATCGCGAAGCTCGAGAGCGAGCTGGGCGCGCCGCTGTTCGAGCGCCGGCCGCGCGGGATGACGCTGTCGGAGGCCGGCGAACGGCTGCTGGGCTTCGCGCAGCGCAGCCTGCTGGAGGCCGAGCACGTGATGAAGGAAATCGGCGGGCTGGAGGCGCTGCACGGCAGCCTGCTGAAGATCGTCTGCTCGGAAGGGTTCGCGATCGATTTCCTGCCGGGCGCGCTCGCGGGCTTCAAGGCGCGCCACCCGGGCGTCGACTTCTCGGTGTGGGTCGTGTCGCCGGCGGAGGCGACGCGGCGCGTGCGCGACGGCGACGCCGACATCGGGCTGACGTTCAGTCTGGCGCCGGAGCAGGGCGTGCGCGTGGAGCACACGGAGCGTGCGCCGGTCTTCGCGCTCGTGCGGCGCGACCATCCGCTCGCGGCGCGCGACTCGGTGTCGCTCGCCGACGTCGCGCGGCACCCGCATGTGCTGCCGGAGGCCGGCACGACGGTGCGCCAGCTGATCGACATCGCGTGCGTGCTCGACGGGCTCATGCTCGAGCCGGAACTGACCAGCAACAACACCGCCGTGATGTACCGCTATGCGCAGCGCACCGGCGCGGTGATGTTCACGGGGCTGCTGTCGGTGCGCGACCGCTTCGACTCGGACGGCTTCGTCGTCGTGCCCGTCACGAACCCGCAGTTGCGCGAGCGCAGCATCCAGGTGCAGACCATGGCGGGGCGCGACCTGCCAGCGTCGGTACGCGCGTTCCGCGACCATCTGGTCGACGTGATGAGCGCCGCGTCGCCTCCGCCCGTTGCCGCGCGCGGCCCGAGACGCCCGAGCATGAGATAATCGCGAATCCGCCTTCCGTGCCCGTGCGGCTCACCGAGCCGCATCGCCCCTGTTCGACGCCAAATTGAAGAACCTGATTGTCACCCTCGATCGCGCTGGCGAGTTCGACGAGATCATCGACGTGCGTACGCCGCTCGAGTTCGCCGAGGATCATATTCCCGGCGCGCTGAACGCACCCGTGCTCAGCAACGAGGAACGCGTGATCGTCGGCACGATGTACCGTCAGGTGTCGCCGTACGAAGCGACGCGCGTCGGCGCGGCGATGGTCGCACGCAACATCGCGCGCCATCTCGACACCACGTTCGCCGACCGTCCGCGCAACTGGCGGCCGCTGATCTACTGCTGGCGCGGCGGCAAGCGCTCGGGCTCGATGACGACCTGGTTCAACCTGATCGGCTGGCAGGCGCGGCAGCTCGACGGCGGCTACAAGTCATACCGCCGCTCGGTGTGCGCGACGCTCGACACGCTGCCCACGCGGTTCCGCTACATCGCGCTCGTCGGCCACACGGGCTGCGGCAAGACGCGGCTCTTGAACGCGCTGCGCGACGAAGGGGCGCAGACGCTCGATCTGGAGGCGCTCGCCTGCCACCGCGGCTCGCTGCTCGGCGCATTGCCGGGTGTGCCGCAGCCCGCGCAGAAGTCGTTCGATTCGGGCCTCGTCGGCACGCTGGAGCGTTTCGACCCCGCTTGGCCCGTCTTCGTCGAATCGGAAAGCCGCAAGATCGGGCTCGTGCAGTTGCCGCTCGCGCTGATGGACGCGTTTCGCGCGGGGCCGTGGGTGCAGGTCGAGGCCGAGCATGACGAACGCATCGCGTTCCTGCTCGAGGACTACGCCCACCTGTTCGACGACCCGGCCGCGTTCAAGGCGCAGCTGCATCGCCTGATCGGCCTGCACAGCCGGGAAGAGGTCGCGCGCTGGAACGCACTGATCGACGCGAACGCGCGTGCCGAACTGTTCGGCACACTGATCGACAAGCATTACGATCCTGCGTATGCACGCACCTACCGTTCGTCGTACGACAAATCGAACCGCATGCTGACCTTCACGTTCCGGCCGAATGCGGCCGACGTGCGCCAGCAGGCGCGTGCGCTGCTCGACGCGCTCGCGCGCGCCGGGCTTCCGGCGTCGCCCGTCGCCGGCGACGCAGCAGGATCCGACACCGACACAAACCAATCGACCACCACACGATGACGACCACACGCACCCAACCCAATCCGGCGCTCGGCTGGATGACTTTCCTGCTGATCGCAGTCGCGGGACTGTTCTACGTGAAATGGTTCCCGTACTACAACAAGGCATTCGTCGCCGCCGAGCATCATTCGATCGGCCAGTCGATCCTGATGGGCACGTCGGCGAGCGCGCCCGAGCCGTCGCTGAAGGCGGCGCTCGACTACGCATGGGCATACGGCAAGGCGATCTGGCAGGCGATGGTGCTCGGCCTGTTGCTCGGTTCGGCCGTGCAGGCGCTGCTGCCCGCGCACTGGGTCGCACGCGTGCTCGGTCGTACCGGCTTCGGCAGTGTCGCCGCGGGCGGCCTGCTGTCGCTGCCCGGCATGATGTGCACGTGCTGCGCGGCGCCGGTCGTCGCCGGCCTGCGCGCGCGGCACGCGTCGCCGGGCGGCGCGGTCGCGTTCTGGCTCGGCAACACGGTGCTGAATCCGGCCGCGCTGGTGTTCATGGGCTTCGTGCTCGGCTGGCACTGGAGTGTGCTGCGGCTCGTGCTCGGCATCGCGATGGTGTTCGGGATCGGCTATTTGCTGAACCGCATCGCGCGTCCCGAGGACCGCAGCATCGATGATGCGCAACTCGCCGCGCTGGTGGCCGGGCAGGCCGCGGCCGGCAATCCGTTCGTCCGCTGGATCAAGCTGCTCGTGCGGATGGCCGTGCGGCTCGTGCCCGAATACATCGTGCTCGTGCTGCTGCTCGGCGCGGCGCGCGCGTGGCTGTTCCCGCATATCGGCCCGGACATCGGCAACCATCTCGGCTGGATCGTCGCGTTCGCGGTCGCGGGCACGTTGTTCGTGATCCCGACGGCCGGCGAGGTGCCGATCATCCAGGCGATGCTGTCGCTCGGCATGGGCGTCGGCCCGGCCGCCGCGCTGCTGATGACGCTGCCGCCGATCAGCGTGCCGTCGCTCGCGATGCTCGCGCGTTCGTTCAAGCCGTACATGCTGGCGATCGTCACGGCCCTCGTGGTCGTGTTCGGGATCGCGAGCGGGCTGCTCGCGATTGCGTTCGGGTTCTGACGAACACGCACGGGACGGCCAGCCGGCGCGAACAAGCGCCGGGGCAGAGCCGGCGACCGGCCCTGCGGGATGGCCGCCGCGCCGCGCGCTGACCGATCCCGCCGCATGATCGTCGTATTCATCCGGCGCCGCCGCTTCGCACGTGCGGCGCCCTTTACAAGAAGCAAACAGGAAAACGCATGACCCAACCGAAGATTCATCCTCGACTCGAAAAGGCGCTGACGCGCGGCGATCTCGCGATCCGCCAGGCCAATTCCGCGCGGGCGACTGCCGTGCTGAACGCGCTCGGCACGATGATCATCGAGGCCTCCGCCACGATCGGCGTCGAGGCCAGCATCGAGATTCCGCAGGGCGACCGCATTTACGATCCGGTAAACGGCCTGTGGCCGCAGAAGATGCTGGTGTCGTTCGACGGCCCGGTCGCAGAAGCCGACGCGGAAGAGCTGCGTGCGGTCTATCTGATCGCCGACGATCCGGGTACGCAATTCCGCGTCGAATGGCATCGGGCGGACGGCAAGCTCGGGCGCCAGGAAGGCGGCCCGCTGGCGACCGTCGCATTCCTGACCGACGTCGAAATCCCGTGGAGTGATGACGACGAGTAACGTCGTCTGACGGCGTCTCAATGTCGTCGCATCGGGCCGGCGCCGGATGCGCCGGTCAGCGCATCATCCGCCGCCGGAACAGCCACGCGCAGACCAGGAATCCGCCGATCGCATAGCCGGCGAGCACCGCGAGATGCAGGCCGACGTCCGTCGCCGGCCGGCCGAGCATCGCGGGCCGGATCAGTTCGACCGCGTTCGCGAGCGGCAGTACGTGCGCCGCGCGCTGCGCGATCGGCGGCAACTGCGTGAGCGGGAAGAACACGCCCGACAGCAGCAGCATCGGCGTCAGCACGAGCGTCTGATAGAACATGAAGAAGTCGTAGGATGGCGCGAGCGCCGTGACGATCATCGCGGTGCTCGCGAACGCGAGGCCGGCGAGCGCGATCACGGGCAGCGCCGCGAGCATCGACGGAAAGTGCGCATAGCCGAGCAGGCCCGCGACGAGCATGATCGCGACGCCCGACAGCAGCGCCTTGCTCGCACCCCAGACAATCTCGCCGAGCACGATGTCGCCCAGCGAGAGCGGCGTGTGCATGATCGCTTCCCAGGTGCGCTGCACGTGCATCCGCGAGAAGCCGGAATACATCGACTCGAAGCTCGCGGACATCATCACGCTCGAACCGACCGTGCCGGCGGCGAGGAACGCGATATACGACACGCCGTCGACGTGGCCGAGCATCAGGCCGAGCCCGAACCCCAGCCCGAACAGGTAGATCATCGGATCGGCGAGATTGCCGAACATGGATGCGAGCGCGAGCTTACGCCACACGAGGTAGTTGCGCCGCCACACGGCGATCCAGTTGGTCGCGTTCGCGGGCAGTGCCATCGCGAAGCGTGACTCGCGGGGCGGCGCGGACGGTGCCGCGGCGGAATAGTTGCGTGCGTCCATGATCGATCAGTCCTGCATTTCGCGGCCCGTGAGCCGCAGGAACACGTCTTCCAGATTGGCCGGGCGATGCAGATAGCGCAACCCCGCGCGCCCCTTGAGTCGCGCACTGAGCGGCTCGGGATCGGTCACGTAGCAGAACAGCGTTTCGCCGCTGATCTCGGTGTGCTTCGCGAACGGCGCCAGCTCGTCGCGCAACGCGACCGGCTCGGGCCCGTAGATCTCGATCACGTCGCAGCCGATCTCGGACTCGATCAGCGCATGCGGCGCGCCTTCGGCGATCTTGCGGCCTTCCTCGATCACGCACAGCCGGTCGCACAGGCGTTCGGCTTCCTCCATGAAATGCGTGGTGATCAGGATCGTCTTGCCACGCGCCAGCAGCGAGCGCAACCGCTCCCACATCAGGTGGCGCGCCTGCGGATCGAGGCCTGTGGTCGGTTCGTCGAGCACCAGCACGTCGGGATCGTTGACGAGCGCGCGGGCGAGCGTCAGACGCCGCTTCATCCCGCCCGACAGCTCGCCCACCTTGGCATCGGCCTTGTTTTCCAGTTTCGCGAATTCGAGCAGCGGCTGCACGAGCGCGCGTGCAGCCTGCGCCGACATCCCGAAATAGCGGCTGAACACCAGCAGGTTTTCGCGGACCGTGAAGTCCGGATCGAGGTTGTCGAACTGCGGGACGACACCGACGCGCCGGCGCGCATGCCGCGCGCGCGTCGGAACCGGCTCGCCGCACAGTGAAATGGCGCCGGCATCGGGATACACGAGGCCGAGCAGCATCTTCAGCGTCGTGGTCTTGCCGGCGCCGTTCGGCCCGAGCAGGCCGTAGCATTCGCCGGCCTGCACGTGGAAGGAGAGGTCGTTGACGACGAGCTTGTCGCCATAGCGCTTTTCAACGTTCCGGAAATCGATCGGTGCAACGGACATGGGCAGGTTGTCGTTGTAAGCGGGCGCGGACGCGGTTCGTTGCCGGCTGGCTGGCTGGACATGCGGGCCGGCGAACGGATCGGGCGAATGCGTGTCACATGGGCATGACCGGGGCGAACGCACGTCGAGGGCACGAACGGGCCATTCTAGTGCATCGGCTGCGTCTCTTCAGCGCATGCCGGCGCGGCATGGTGCGTCGGCGCACGGATCGTGCACCGCATCATCGCCCGCGCGCCCCGCGTGGCGAATCAGCGTTTTCCATCCCTTGCGTCCTCAATTGCGGCGCACCATGATGAGTGCATAGCGCATGTAGTCGCGATAGGGAGGTTTCATGGCTAGCTACAACAAGATTCTGCTGTGCTACGACGGCACGCTCGAGGGGCGCAAGGCATTGCGGTGCGGTGCCAACCTCGCGCTGGACCTGAAGGCGGAAACACACTTGCTGTCGGTCGTCGACATGCGCTCGAGCATCGCGCAAAGCGCCGGGTTGCTGACCGACGTCGCGTGCGGCCGCTTCGAGGAAACCGCGCGCGAGATCCTGCAGGAAGGCGTGAACTGGCTGCGCGAGCGCGGCGTTCAGGCGGAAGGCCATTTCGCGTTCGGCTATCCGATCGACGAAATCGCGAATCTCGCGACGGAGTTGAAGGCCGACCTCGTCGTCGTCGGCCATCGGTGCCGCAGCGGGTTGTCGAGATGGTGGATGGGGTCGGGCAACACGCAACTGCTCGATCGCGTGAACTGCAGCATTCTGGTCGCATGTTCGTCGGCCGAAGAGCAAAAGGCCGAGATCGCGCGCGAACGCGAAGCGGCCATCTCGAACGGCAAGTAACGCAGCAATCGCGTGAACGGCCGGATGGCCTGCGATTCAGGCGCGGTCGCGCGCAGTGCCGCATCGGCGGCATCGGGCGCGACCGTGACGACTGCGATTGCTCAGGCGTGCAGGTCGATCGCGGACAGCTTCCACGAGAACAGGCCGAAGCGGCGGAAGACCGCCGCATAGCGCGTGCCGTCGGCGCTGCGCTGGTAGGTCACGACGAATTCATCGATATTCCGGTAGCCGGCACTCGTTTGCTGCGGATGACCCGCGTCGGTCGGGCTCGCCGGGGCGGGCGTGGGCGCCGCCGCCGGCGCAGATGCAGCCGACGCGGTGGCATTGCTGCCCGGCACGGGCGCGCTAGCCGAATTGGCCGGTGGCGCGGCCGGTGCGTTGCCGGGCGCGCCGCCTGCCGGCGGCCCCGACCAGTCGGGTGGCCGCTCGCCCGGATTACCGCGCGGCGGGATGCCGCTCATCAGCGCCGCCACCCCTTCCGGTGTCGCATACGCATCGACCAGCGGGCCGATCAACGCCGATCCGATCAGCGCGCCAATCACCGCGAACGGATTGTCCTTCTTCACCGCGTCGATCCGGCGCATCAACTCTTCCGTGACTTGCTGCTTCAGGCTGATGCGCAGCGACGGAAAGTCGACATATTCGCTGACCGCCTGCGAATCGCGCGCGTCGATTGCCGATTTCAGGCGACCTAGCGCGACGTACGGCGACGCGTACGCATAGCCGACCGCCACCAGAATGGCGACGGCCAGCACGACGATCAGCAGGGGCTTGAGCCGCCACGCGCGGCCCGAAGATCCAGTCACGATGCCTCCGGTGCGAACAGGTTCCGCAATCAGAGACCGCCGTGCGTGGACGATCGTTCCTCGGCGATGCAGCGATCGATCATCCGGCACACGGCATCGATCGTCCCGACCATGATCAGCCGCGACCGACCGTGATAGACGCGCACGGGCGCACGGCGCGCCGGTTCCGCGTGATTCAGGCCGGCATTCAGCGAAACCCGCGCGAATGCGGGAAGCGCCGACGGCAGCAGCGACGCCTGCCGTTCAACTGCGACTTCTTGGCTCACCACGGGCGCCGCGGCGGACAGCGGCGCGCAGGGCGTGCGGCCGCGCAGATGACGCAGGCGACCGAATTGACGGAAAGGCAGCAAACGGGAAAGGCGTTCCATGGTGTTCTCCTCAGCGAGACCGATTGTCAGAGTTCGCCCGAGCGGATCAGCCCGACGGCGATGCCTTCCAGCGCGAATTCCGCGCTGCCGGCCTTGACGAAGATGTTTTCGTAATCCGGGTTCTCCGCGATCAGCTCGAGGCCGCCGGGCCGGCGCATCAGGCGCTTGACCGTGACGTCGTCGCCCAGACGCGCGACGATGATCTGGCCGTCCTTCGCTTCCGTGCGCTTCTGCACGGCGAGGAGGTCGCCGTCGAGAATGCCGGCGTCGCGCATCGACAGGCCGCGCACCTTCAGCAGGTAGTCGGGCTTGCTCGTGAACAGCGCGGGATCGCATGCGTAATGCTGCGAGATGTGCTCCTGCGCGAGGATCGGGCTACCGGCCGCCACCCGGCCGACGAGCGGCAGCGACAGCTGCATCAGCCCGGCGTGCGGCAACGTGAACTGGTGCGGCGCATCGTCGATGCCGAGCAGGCGAATGCCGCGCGACGCGCCGGCGGCGAGCTCGATCACGCCCTTGCGCGCGAGCGCCCGGAGGTGTTCCTCGGCCGCGTTCGGCGAGCTGAAACCCAGCTCGGCCGCGATCTCGGCGCGCGTGGGCGGGAAACCGGAGCGCTCGATCGCCCGGCGGATCAAGTCGAACACTTGCTGCTGACGTGCGGTGAGTTTGGTCATGGCTTAACTGTATGGATAGACAGTGAGCTGTATTTTTATACAGTACTTGGCGAATTTCAAGTGTTACTTGAGGTTCGACGCGATCGCGCCGGTTCCGCCGCGATTTCGCGACGTCCGGACGCCGGTTTGTCTGCCGCGACCGTCCGCCCAGTCTGCGTTAGCACTTTTGAGTATTAAAAAATGAAGAACGATTATTTTTAATCATGTAACCCGTTCGCTAGACTGGCCCGACATCGCAACATCGACAACACTGGAGAACCAAGGATGGCGAAGCGCAATACGGGGCTGGTGGGCGGAGCGGGCCGCCTGATCGCAACACTCGCGCTGGGCGCGGCGGCGGCGCTGGGCGTCGTCACGCATGCGCAGGCCGATACGACGTTCCTGAACGTGTCGTACGACCCGACGCGCGAGCTGTATCAGGACTTCAACCAGGCATTCGGCAAGGCGTGGAAGGCGAAGACGGGCGAGACGGTCAACTTCAAGCAGTCGCACGGCGGCTCGGGCGCGCAGGCGCGCTCGGTGCTCGACGGCCTGCAGGCCGACGTCGTCACGCTGGCGCTCGCCTACGACATCGACGCGCTCGCCAACAAGGGGCTGGTGAACAAGGACTGGCAAAAGCGCCTGCCGGACAACGCATCGCCGTACACGTCGACGATCGTGTTCCTCGTGCGCAAGGGCAACCCGAAAGGGATCAAGGACTGGGACGATCTCACCAAGCCGGGCATCTCGATCGTCACGCCGAACCCGAAGACTTCGGGCGGTGCGCGCTGGAACTACCTGGCCGCATGGTCGTATGCCGTGCACAAGCCGGGCGGTAACGAGCAGGGCGCGAAGGAATTCGTGACGAAGCTCTACAAGAATGCAGGCGTGCTCGATTCGGGCGCGCGTGGCGCGACGACGAGCTTCGTGCAGCGCGGGATCGGCGACGTGCTGATCGCGTGGGAGAACGAGGCGTTTCTGTCGATCAAGGAATTCGGCACCGACAAGTTCGAGATCGTCGTGCCGTCGGTGAGCATTCTGGCCGAGCCGCCCGTCGCGGTGGTCGACAAGGTGGTCGACAAGAAGGGCACGCGCAAGCTGGCGGAGGCCTACCTGAATTTCCTGTACAGCCCGCAGGGCCAGGAGATCGCCGCGCGCAACTACTACCGCCCGCGTTCGAAGAACGTGCCGGCGGAGCTGACGAAGCAGTTCCCGAAGCTGAAGCTGTACACGGTCGACGACACGTTCGGCGGCTGGACGAATGCGCAGAAGACGCATTTCGCGGACGGCGGCGTGTTCGACTCGATCTACAAGCCGCAGTAACGCGAACAGTAGCACCACGCAGCAAACCCATAACGACAGCGGCGCGCCACGATAGCGCGCCGCATCCCCGGCGGCCGCCGGCGCGATTTCCCGCGCCGGCGTTTGCGTCGGACCCATGAGCAGCATCGACCCAGCAAGAGCATCCGATGACGACGTACACCTTTCGCAAGCCGAGCGCGCTGCCCGGCTTCGGCGTGACGCTCGGCATCACGGTGGCCTATTTGAGCCTCGTGGTGCTGATTCCGCTCGCCGCCACGTTCCTGAAGACCGCGACTTTGTCGTGGGACCAGTTCGTCACCGCCGTCACGTCGCCGCGCGTACTCGCGTCGTACCGGCTGACGTTTTCCGCCGCCCTCGGCGGTGCATTGATCAACGCCGTGTTCGGCTTTCTCGTCGCGTGGGTCCTGGTGCGCTACCGGTTCCCGCTCAAGCGCCTCGTCGACGCGATCGTCGACCTGCCGTTCGCGTTGCCGACGTCGGTCGCGGGCATTTCGCTTGCAGCCGTCTATGCGACCAACGGCTGGGTCGGCCAGTATCTCGCGCCGTTCGGCATCAAGATCGCGTTCACGCCCATCGGCGTGCTGGTGGCGCTGACCTTCATCGGGCTGCCGTTCGTCGTGCGCACCGTGCAGCCCGTGCTCGAGGATTTCGAGCGCGAGCAGGAGGAGGCCGCCGCGTGCCTCGGCGCATCGCGCTGGCTGACGTTCCGCCGCGTCGTGCTGCCGGCCGTGCTGCCGGCGCTGCTCACCGGCTTCGCGCTGGCGTTCGCGCGCGCGCTCGGCGAATACGGGTCGGTGATCTTCATCGCCGGCAACGTACCGATGAAATCCGAGATCACGTCGCTCCTGATCATCACGAAGCTCGAGCAGTACGACTATGCGGGCGCGACCGCGCTGGCGGTCGTGATGCTGGTCGTGTCGTTCCTGATGCTGCTCCTGATCAACACGCTGCAGTGGTATCTGCAGCGTCGTACGAGCAAGGGGGCGAGCGGCCCCGCGCCGTCGAGCGCAACCGTTGCTGCCACCGCCGCAGGAGGCCAGCAATGAGCCAGGAGTCCAGTGCCGTGCTGAACAATCCGTCCGCCGCGCGCGCGCGTGCCGCGAAACGGCCCGACCCCGTCAGCGAGTCGCGCGTCGTGCGCTGGCTGCTCACGGGCATCGCGCTGGCGTTCCTCGCGTTCTTCCTCGTGGTGCCGCTCGCCGCGGTGTTCTTCGAGGCGCTGCGCAAGGGTGTCGGCTTCTATCTCGAATCGCTCGCCGATCCGGACGCATGGTCGGCGATCAAGCTGACGCTGACGGTCGCCGTGATCGCGGTGCCGCTGAACCTCGTGTTCGGCGTGTGCGCGTCGTGGGCGATCGCGAAGTTCGAATTCCGCGGCAAGGCGTTGCTGACCACGCTGATCGACCTGCCGTTCTCCGTGTCGCCGGTCATCTCGGGCCTCGTCTACGTGCTGCTGTTCGGCGCGCAGGGCTGGCTCGGGCCGTGGCTGCAGAACCACGACGTGCAGATCATCTTCGCGGTGCCGGGCATCGTGCTCGCGACGATCTTCGTCACGTTCCCGTTCGTCGCGCGCGAGCTGATCCCGCTGATGCAGGCGCAGGGCACCGACGAGGAAGAGGCCGCGCGCGTGCTCGGTGCGTCGGGCTGGCAGATCTTCCGGCGCGTGACGCTGCCGAACGTGAAGTGGGGCCTGCTGTACGGCGTGATCCTGTGCAATGCGCGCGCGATGGGCGAGTTCGGCGCGGTGTCGGTCGTGTCCGGCCACATTCGCGGCGTCACCGACACGATGCCGCTGCACGTCGAGATCCTGTACAACGAATACAACTTCGCGGCGGCGTTCGCGGTGGCGTCGGTACTGGCGCTACTCGCGCTCGTCACGCTCGCGCTGAAGCTGCTCGCCGAGCGTCATCTCGCCGCCGAACTGGCCGGCGCACGCGATGACGTTCCCGCTCATGCCGGCCCCGTCGCCGCCATTTCGTCGAAATCGTAAAGAGGCAACCAGAATGGGTATCACCGTCCGTCACCTTCAGAAGCGCTTCGGCGATTTCACCGCCCTCGACAACGTGTCGCTCGACTTCCCCGCGGGCGAGCTCGTCGCGCTGCTCGGGCCGTCCGGCTGCGGCAAGACCACGCTGCTGCGCGTGATCGCGGGCCTCGAGCACGCGGACGCCGGCCAGGTCGTGCTGCAGGGGCTCGACGTCGCGTCGGTCGGCGCGCGCGATCGCCAGGTCGGCTTCGTGTTCCAGCATTACGCGCTGTTTCGCCACATGACCGTGTTCGAGAACGTCGCGTTCGGGCTGCGCGTGAAGCCGCGCCGCGAGCGGCCGTCGGAAGCCGTGATCCGCGACAAGGTGCACGAGCTGCTGAAGCTCGTGCAGCTCGACTGGCTCGCGCAGCGCTATCCGTCCGAGCTGTCGGGCGGCCAGCGCCAGCGGATCGCGCTCGCCCGCGCGCTCGCGGTCGAGCCGAAGGTGCTGCTGCTCGACGAGCCGTTCGGCGCGCTCGACGCAAAGGTGCGCAAGGAACTGCGTAGCTGGCTGCGACGCCTGCACGACGACCTGCACATCTCGACGATCTTCGTCACGCACGACCAGGAAGAGGCGCTGGAAGTGGCCGACCGGATTGTCGTGCTGAACCGCGGGCACGTGGAGCAGGTCGGCAGCCCGCAGGACGTCTACGATCATCCGCAAAGCGCGTTCGTCTACGAATTTCTCGGCGCGGCGAACCGCCTGCCGGGCACGGTCGCCGGCCGTGGCTTCGTCGCCGAGGGCGCGGCGGCGCCGATCGCGGTCGATGCCGATTTCGCGGGCCCCGCGAACGCGTATGTGCGGCCGCACGACCTGCAGCTGTGGCCGGCCGGCGACGGTCATCGCGACGGCATCGCGGTGGACGTGCGCCGCGTGATCCCGCTCGGCGGCTCGGTGCGGGTCGAACTCGAGGCGCGCACGGGCGGCGCACTCGAAGCGGAACTCGATCGCGACGCGTGGCGTGCGCTTGCGCTGCAGGTCGGCGACGGCGCGACGGCCGTGCCGCGCGCGGTCCGGGTATTTCCCGCACACTGACGCCGAACGCGGTAAAGAGAAGAGGGCGGATACCGCTCCGGAGCGACATTCGAACAACGACAGCCTAAGAGGCATACCCATGAATTTTCAGCAATTGCGTTTCGTGCGCGAAGCCGTGCGGCAGAACATGAACCTGACGGAAGTCGCGAACGTGTTGTACACGTCGCAGTCGGGCGTGTCGAAGCAGATCAAGGATCTCGAGGACGAACTGGGCGTCGACATCTTCATCCGGCGCGGCAAGCGGCTCACGGGGCTCACGGAGCCCGGCAAGGCCGTGCACCAGCTGATCGAGCGGATGCTGCTCGACGCCGAGAACCTGCGCCGCGTCGCGCGCCAGTTCGCCGACCAGGACAGCGGCCACCTCGTCGTCGCGACCACGCACACGCAGGCGCGCTACGCACTGCCGAAGGTGATCCGGCAGTTCACCGACGTGTTCCCGAAGGTGCATCTCGCGCTACGCCAGGGCAGCCCGCAGCAGATCGCGCAGATGATCCTGAACGGCGAAGCCGATCTCGGCATCTCGACCGAGGCGCTCGACCGCTATCCGGACATCGTGACGTTCCCGTGCTATTCGTGGCACCACACGGTCGTCGTGCCGAAGGGGCATCCGCTCGTCGGCCGCGAGAACCTGACGCTCGACGAAATCGCCGAGTATCCCATCATCACGTATGACCAGGACTTCACGGGCCGCTCGCACATCGACCAGGCGTTCACGCAGGCCGGCGCGGTGCCCGACGTCGTGCTGACCGCGATCGACGCGGACGTGATCAAGACCTACGTCGAGCTCGGGATGGGGATTGGCGTCGTCGCGGCGATGGCCTTCGATCCGCAGCGCGACACGGGCCTCGTCGCGCTCGACACGCAGCACCTGTTCGAGGCGAGCACGACGCGCGTCGGGCTCCGCAAGGGCGCGTTCCTGCGCGCGTATGCGTACCGGCTGATCGAGATGTTCGCGCCGCAGTTGAACGAAGCGGAAATCGCCGCGCAGCTGCGCGAAACGGTCTGACGGCGGGGCGGTGTCCCGGGGGGCGCGGCGAGCGCCCGCCGGACGGGCTGCGCGATGGCTGACATGACGGCGGTTTCGCGTCGTCATGTCATGGCGTGACGACGCGTCGAACCGTCGATCGACGTCGTCGCTGACAATCCGCGTTGCCGCGCGCGGCCACCGTCACGTATGTGCCGATCAAACAGAACAACAAGACGGCACCTTCGAATGCTTCGCGTCGACCTTCTCGAGCGACGCGCATTTTCACAAAGATACGATTTAATGCGCCGGAACGCGGATCGACAACCCGCGTCGGCAGCGCGCTGCGCGGCCATTGCCGCAGCCGACTCGAGCCTGCTGCGGCGAGCGCACCGCCATCGCACCGCCATCGCATCGCCATCGCATCGCCATCGCATCGCCATCGCATCGCCATCGCGTCGCGCCGAATGAAACCCGAACAGCGCACACGTGGAAAACGCAAACCAAAGCCGACGCACAAGCCGGATCCGACGAAGGCGGATCATTGAACCCGAAAACGGTTTCTCTTTTTCGTCCACGATCGCAACGAAGCGCCACCGTCGAATGCGATGTAACGCGCCGCAATCTGCAAGCGTCGCAGCGTGCTCCGAATAAACCCTTAAATATTGATCAGACGGGTTGCGCGTCGAACCGAAACGGTACAGCATAGCTTTCACTCCGCCGGCTTCCCGCCGGCGGTGGCGTGTCGACGACAGCGCGCGCCAGGCAGTCGGCCGTCTGCCTGCTTCCATTCCTTGGTACCGACAAGCAGCATCGATGGCCAGTGCACGGGTAATTGGGCGCAAACGTTTGCTCGCATTAAAACAACAACCAGACAACAATCCGGCCCCACGGGCCAGTCGCCAGGAGATGTGTATGAATGTCCTCTTTCGCCGTCGTTTCCTGACCGCCGCGCTTGCCGCCGTCGCGGTCGCCGCCGCACCGGCCGTCCACGCGCAAGCGGGGGCCAAGCCGAAGGTCGCGCTCGTGATGAAGTCGCTCGCCAACGAGTTCTTCCTGACGATGGAAACCGGCGCGAAGGAATACCAGAAGCACAACGCCGGCCAGTTCGACCTGATCACGAACGGCATCAAGGACGAGACCGATACCGCGAACCAGATCCGCATCGTCGAGCAGATGATCGTATCGAAGGTCGATGCGATCGTACTCGCGCCGGCTGATTCGAAGGCGCTCGTGCCGGTCGTGAAGAAGGCGGTCGACGCGGGCATCATCGTCGTGAACATCGACAACCGGCTCGATCCCGACGTGCTGAAGTCGAAGAACCTGAACGTGCCGTTCGTCGGCCCCGACAACCGCAAGGGCGCGCGCAAGATCGGCGACTACCTCGCGAAGCGGCTGAAGGCGGGTGACCAGGTCGGCATCCTCGAAGGCGTGTCGACGACGACCAACGCGCAGCAGCGCACGGCCGGCTTCCAGGATGCGATGAAGGCGGGCGGGATGAAGGTCGTGTCGGTGCAGTCGGGCGAATGGGAGATCGACAAGGGCAATGCGGTCGCGTCCGCGATGCTCAACGAATACCCGAACCTGCGGGCGCTGCTGTGCGGCAACGACAACATGGCGATCGGCGCGGTGTCGGCGGTGCGGGCCGCGGGCAAGCAGGGCAAGGTGTTCGTGGTCGGCTACGACAACATCAACGCGATCAAGCCGATGCTGAAGGACGGCCGCGTGCTCGCGACCGCCGACCAGTACGCGGCGAAGCAGGCCGTGTTCGGCATCGACACGGCGCTCAAGGCGATTGCCGAGCATCGCAAGCAGGCCGACATGACCGGTGTGGTCGAGACGCCGGTGGATCTCGTGACGAAGTAACGCCGCCCCGACGCGGCCGCCACGCTCAAGAATCCGGGCTGGCGGCCGTTATACGGAGTGAGCGCGATCACGGCCACTGCATGCACATGCACTTGTGAGCGTCATACCCGCGCGTCGCGTGCGCGCGGCCGCAATCAGGATCGCGATGGAACCGACCTTCCAACCCTCCCGTTCAGCCGTTCCCGTGCTGTCCGTCTCCGGCGTGGGCAAGACCTACGCCGAACCGGTGCTCGCCGACGTCACGCTGACGCTCGCGCCGGGCGAGGCGCTCGCGCTGACGGGCGAGAACGGCGCAGGAAAGAGCACGCTGTCGAAGATCATCGGCGGGCTCGTCGACCCGACGACCGGCACGATGCAGCTCGGCGGCCAGGCCTATGCGCCGGCGAGCCGCACGCAGGCCGAAGCGCTCGGCGTGCGCATGGTGATGCAGGAGCTGAACCTGCTGACGACGCTGACGGTCGCCGAAAACCTGTTTCTGAACCGTCTGCCGCGACGCTTCGGCATCATCGACCGCGCGCGGCTGCATGACGACGCGCAGGCGGCGATGGCGCGTGTCGGGCTCGACGCGATCGACCCCGACACGCCGGTCGGAGCGCTCGGCATCGGCCACCAGCAGATGGTCGAGATCGCGCGCAATCTGATCGGCGACTGCCGCGTGCTGATCCTGGATGAACCGACCGCGATGCTGACCGCGCGCGAGGTCGAGCTGCTGTTTGAGCAGATCGACCGGTTGAAGGCGCACGGCGTGGCGATCGTCTACATCTCGCACCGGCTCGACGAGCTCGCGCGCGTCGCCGAGCGCGTCGCGGTGCTGCGCGACGGCCGGCTCGTGCACGTCGGCGACATGGCCGCGACGACGTCCGACGGGCTCGTCACGCTGATGGTCGGGCGCGAGATCGGCGAGCACATCGATCTGGGCCCGCGCCGGATCGGCGCGCCGCGACTCGCCGTGTCGGGCATGACGCGCGGCACGGCCGTGCAGGACGTGTCGCTCGAAGTGCGCTCGGGCGAAATCTTCGGCATCTCGGGGCTGATCGGTGCGGGGCGCACCGAATTGCTGCGGCTGATCTACGGCGCGGATACGCCGGACGCCGGGATGATCTCAGTCGGCGATCCGCTGAAGCCGGCGCGCATCGCTTCGCCCGTCGACGCGGTGCGGCACGGCATCGCGCTGATCACCGAGGACCGCAAGGGCGAAGGGCTGCTGCTGTCGCAGTCGGTCACGTCGAACGTGTCGCTCGGCCAGCTCGAGCAGCTCGCGCGCGGCGGCATCGTCGATACGGCGCGCGAAACGGCGCTCGCCGAGCAGCAGATCGACGCGTTGCGGATCCGCACGCACGGCGCAGCACAGCCGGTCGGCGAATTGTCGGGCGGCAACCAGCAGAAGGTCGTGATCGGCCGCTGGCTCGCGCGCGACATGGGCGTGCTGCTGTTCGACGAGCCGACCCGCGGAATCGACGTCGGCGCCAAATTCGAGATCTACACGCTGATGGGCGCGCTTGCGCGCGACGGCCGCGCGCTGGTGGTCGTCTCGAGCGACCTGCGCGAGCTGATGCTGATCTGCGACCGGATCGGCGTGATGTCGGCCGGCCGCATGACCGCCGTATTCGAACGCGGCAACTGGACCCAGGATGCGCTGCTGGCCGCGGCGTTCGCCGGCTTCGGCCGCGACGCGCTGCCGGAAGGCACGCGCCACCCGGATGCGCAAGCGGCGCCGCGCGCGGCTTCCGGCACTTCGACCACAGGACGACAGCAATGACCCAGCATCCCGTATCCCCGAGCGACGCAGGCGCGCAGCAGGACGTGACGGGGCGCCGCGCGCGCACGCTGTCCGGCACGCGGCTCGGCCTGTCGAACTATCTCGGGCTCGCCGGTGCGCTCGCCGCGATGATCGCGCTGTTTTCCGCGCTGAGCTCGCATTTCCTGACCTACGATACGTTCAGTACGATCGCGAACCAGATCCCCGATCTCGTCGTGATGTCGGTCGGGATGACCTTCGTGCTGATCATCGCCGGCATCGACCTGTCGGTCGGCTCGGTGCTCGCGCTGGCCGCGTCGATGGTCAGCGTGGCCGCGCTGAAATGGCAGTGGGGGCCGCTGCCGGCCGCGCTGATCGGGATCGCGGTCGCGACCGCGACCGGCTCGCTGACCGGCGCGATCACGGTCGGCTGGCGGATTCCGTCGTTCATCGTGTCGCTTGGCGTGCTCGAGGCCGCGCGCGGCGTCGCCTACCAACTGACGAATTCGCGCACTGCCTACATCGGCGACGCGTTCGATTTCCTGTCGAACCCGATCGCGCTGGGCATTTCGCCGGCGTTCCTGATCGCGGTCGCGGTGATGATCGCGGCACAGTTCGTGCTCACGCGTACCGTGTTCGGGCGCTATCTCGTCGGGATCGGTACGAACGAGGAGGCCGTGCGGCTCGCCGGGGTTAACCCGCGGCCGTATAAAATCCTCGTATTCGCATTGATGGGCGCGCTCGCGGGGCTCGCGTCGCTGTTCCAGATCTCGCGGCTCGAGGCCGCCGATCCGAACGCGGGCGCGGGCCTCGAACTGCAGGTGATCGCGGCCGTCGTAATCGGCGGCACGAGCCTGATGGGCGGGCGCGGCTCGGTGATCAGCACGTTCTTCGGCGTGTTGATCATCTCCGTGCTGGCCGCGGGCCTGGCGCAGATCGGCGCGAACGAGCCGACCAAACGGATCATCACCGGGGCGGTGATCGTGGTGGCGGTCGTGCTCGATACGTATCGCAGCCGGCGCGCGCGCGCCCGGTAAGAACTACACAGAAAGCAGACCAGAGAGAAACGGGAAATGGCGACGATCAAGGATGTGGCGGCCATGGCGGGCGTGTCGTTTACGACCGTCTCGCACGTGGTGAACAATTCGCGGCCGGTGTCCGCGGACGTGCGTGCGAAGGTCGAGGGCGCGATCCGTGAGCTGAATTACGTGCCGTCGGCCGTGGCGCGCTCGCTCAAGGCGCGTTCGACGGCGACCATCGGACTCGTCGTGCCGAACAGTACGAATCCGTACTTCGCGGAGCTCGCGCGCGGCATCGAGGATCAGTGCGCGGCCAACGGCTATTGCGTGTTCTTCTGCAACTCGGACGACGATCCCGTAAAGCAGCGCAACTACTTGCGCGTGCTGCAGGAAAAGCGCATCGACGGGCTGATCGTCGCATCGGCCGGCGAGGACGCCGTGCTCGCGCAGACGCTCGCGCACGCGCATGCGCCGCTCGTCGTCGTCGACCGCAATATCGAGGGGCTCGCGGCCGACCTCGTGCAGATCGATCACGAGCGCGGCGCGTATCTGGCGACGCGCCACCTGCTCGAACTCGGGCACGCGAAGATCGGCTGCATCACCGGGCCGACCGACACGGCCGTCAGCGCGATGCGCGTGCACGGCTTCATCCGCGCGATGGCCGAGCGCGGGATCGACATCGTGCCGGGCGCGATCGCGGAAAGCGATTTTTCGTGCCTCGGCGGCTATCACGCGGCGTCGCGGCTGTTCGAGTCGGTGCATCCGAGCGCGATTTTCGCGGGCAACGACCTGATGGGCGTCGGTGCGCTGCGCGCCGCGGCCGAGCGCGGATTGCGCGTGCCGGACGACTGCTCGATCATCGGTTTCGACGACATCGAATTCTCCCGCTACACGTACCCGGCGCTGTCGACGGTCGGCCAGTCGGTGCGCGCGCTCGGCGAAATGGCCGCGCAGACGCTGATCGAGCGGATCGGCGGCGGCTCGACCGCTGCGCCGAGCCGCCGCCGCGTCGTATCGCCGCGCCTCGTGCTGCGCGAATCGACGGCGATCTACCGCGAGCCGGCCGCGCCCGGCGCTCGCGCATGACGGCGCGCACGACGGGCGCCGGCCGCGTGACGGTGGTCGGCAGCCTCAACATGGATCTCGTCGTGCGGGCGCCGCGGCTGCCGCTGCCGGGCGAAACGCTCGCCGGCCATGCGTATGCGCAGGCGGCGGGCGGCAAGGGCGGCAACCAGGCCGTCGCGGCCGCGCGGCTCGGCGCGCAGGTCACGATGATCGGCTGCGTCGGCGCGGACGCGCACGGCGCGGCGCTCCGGGCCGGCCTCGAGGCCGAAGGCATCGATTGCGCGCGGCTCGCGACGAGCGCGGCGGCATCGACCGGTGTCGCGCTGATCGTCGTCGACGACGCGAGCCAGAACACGATCGTGATCGTCGCGGGCGGCAACGGCGAAGTCACGCCCGAGACGGTGGCCCGGCACGAGGCCGCGCTGGCCGCGACCGACGTGCTGATCTGCCAGCTCGAGACGCCGCCGGACGCCGTGTTCGCGGCGCTGTCGGCCGGACGGCGGCTCGGCCGCACGGTGGTGCTCAATCCGGCGCCGGCGGTCGCGCCGCTGCCGGACGGCTGGCTGCCGCTGGTCGATTACCTGATTCCGAACGAAGTGGAGGCGGCAGCGCTCACCGGGCTGCCGGTGCGCGACCCGGCCGACGCCGAAGCCGCGGCGCGGATGCTGCAGGCGGCCGGCGCGCGCAACGTGCTGATCACGCTCGGCGCACGCGGCGTGCTCGCGCTACTGGCCGACGGCGCGGCGCGCCACTATCCGGCGCCGGTCGTGCAGGCGCTCGACACGACCGCGGCCGGCGATACCTTCATCGGCGGTTTCGCCGCGCGGCTCGCCGCGGGCGACGACGTCGACACCGCGATCCGCTTTGCGCAACGCGCGGCGGCGCTGTCGGTCACGCGCGCGGGCGCGCAGCCGTCGATTCCCACCCTCGCCGAACTGGCCGGATAGGCCGCGGCGCGCACCGTGGCCGGCGCCTGCGACAGCAGGCGGCCGGCTGTCTGGCTATCGCTTCCTCATCGGCCCGCACCCGACATTCGCTCTGTCCTCTCCCGGCACCGGCCGGCGTGTTTCGCACCCCATTATTCAGCAGAATGCAATAAACAGATCAATTGCGGAGAAAATTGACGTCAATACCATCAAGTTGTGCGGCGAACGGTCGTAAATGCATCGGGGCGAAACACTGTTTCGAAAAACGGGCCCGGCCCGTTCATGACGACGCAACACAGGAAGAATGATGGTGATCGGAAACCTGACGATACGTGCGCGCATCGGTCTGACGATGGCGTTTCTCGCGGTGCTGCTGGGGTTGATCGGGGTGCTGGGCGTGTACGGGATGACGCGCTCGAACGACGCGACACGCGAAATCTTCACGAACCAGATGCCGAGCGCGGTCAACGTGGCCGTGGCGGAAATGTACGCGGCGCGCGAGCGCCTGGCGCTCGATCGCGCCGCGCTGCTGGCCGGCTCGCCCGACTCCGCTGCCGCGGTGGAGCGCAGCCGCGCGATGCGCGCGCAGTCCGACGCGTGGTGGCAGAAGTACCTCGCGCTGCCGCGCGGCCCGGAGGAGGACCGCCTTGCACAGGATGTCGCCGCGAAGCGACAGGCGTTGCAGCGCAGCTGCGACGCGTTCGGAAGCACGGTTGTGACGGGCGACCACGACCGGATCGGCGAGGGCGCCAAGCAGCTCCAGATGCTGTACAACGAGCTTTCGATCTCGGGCGAAGCGCTGCGCAATTTCCAGTTCAGCGCTGCGCAGGCGGACTTCGACCGCGCGGAATCGGTCTACGACACGCTGCGCGTGCTGTCGATCGTCGTGCTGGTGGCCGGCCTGATCGCCGCGGCGCTGTCGTGGCTGACGCTCAGCCGCGCGATCGGCCGTCCGCTCGCCGACGCGCTCGCGCATTTCGACGCGATGGCCGCGGGTGACCTGCGCCGCTCGATCGTCGTGCATCGGCGCGACGAAATGGGCCAGCTGCTCGACGGCCTCGCGCGGATGCAGCGCGGCTTCGTCGATACGGTGCGCACGGTGCGTGGCGGCAGCGAGTCGATCGCGACCGCGGCGCGGCAGATCGCCGCCGGCAACATCGACCTGTCCTCGCGCACGGAAGAACAGGCGTCGGCGCTGCAGGAAACCGCGTCGAGCATGGAGCAGCTGACCGGCACGGTGAAACAGAACGCGGACAATGCGCGGCAGGCAAGCTCGCTGGCCGCGAACGCGTCGGAGATTGCAAACAAGGGCAATACGGTGGTCGGCCAGGTGGTCGGCACGATGGGCGAGATCAACGACAGCTCCGCGAAGATCGCGGACATCATCGCGATCATCGAGGGAATCGCGTTCCAGACCAACATCCTGGCGCTGAACGCGGCCGTCGAAGCCGCGCGTGCCGGCGAGGAAGGGCGCGGCTTCGCGGTCGTCGCGGGCGAGGTGCGCAGCCTCGCGCAGCGCTCGTCGAGCGCGGCCAAGGAGATCAAGGCGCTGATCGACGCGTCGGTGGACCGCATCCGCACGGGCTCGACGCTGGTCGACGAGGCCGGTCGCACGATGAGCGACGTGATCGCGGCCGTGCAGCGCGTGACGGACATCATGGGCGAAATCGCGGCTGCATCGGAGGAGCAGAGCGGCGGCATCGACCAAGTCGCGCGCGCGGTCGCGCAGATGGATGAAGTCACGCAGCAGAACGCCGCGCTCGTCGAGGAAGCGGCGGCCGCCGCGCAGTCGCTCGACGAACAGGCCGCGCGCCTGCGCGACACGGCGGCGGTCTTCCGGATCGACGACGATGCGGCGCAGCCGGCAGCTGCTCCCGCCGCACGTCAGGCGCCGCGCGCGGTGCCCGCGCCGGCTGCCGTGCCGGTGAGCTCGCCCGCACCGGCTGCGGCGCGCGACGATCGCGACGCAGCGCCCAAGCGTGCGGCGCCGGTACGCAAGCCGGCGGGCGCGTCCGTGGCGTCCGCACCGGCCGCCGCGACTGCCGGCGGCGACGACTGGGAAACGTTCTGATTCGCGGCGCGCCGCGCCTCTATCCCGAGCATCTTTCCCTATTTGGCAGCACACGACGCCCGCTACTGCGGGCGTCGTCGTTTCGGCCACCGATCGAATGTGACAGCGCATATGAACGTTCGCACAACGTCGCGTGTCGCATGCGCGCATCGGCGCTACGGGTATCTCCGGACGATGCGAAAAAAATTTGTAACGGTGCTCGCCGCATGTCGTCGTAAACGTGCGCTCGAACGTCTAGTGATGGAGGGGGAGTGAAGGACGCAACGACGACGGAGGGGGCCAACGCGTGAGACGTTCCGATGCTGGACGAGACGCCACGGATGCAGTTTCTGCGGCACGGGAGATCAATTGTAAAGCGTCAAAATGCGTTGTCCAAGCGGTGTTGCTGAGAATGACGCACTTCATACGAAGAGTTCGTGAAAAAAAATAAGAAAGGGTTTAGGATGAATTCGAACGCGCTTGCTTCTGCGCAGTCATACGAAGGCAAGCACGTCTTCAGACTCAGGCGAGGGAGGTAGCATGGATATTTACAGCAGCTTCGCGAACCGCTTCGAAAAAACGCGAGAGGAAGAGCTCTCGCTGGAGGAGTACCTCGCGCTCTGCAAGAACGATCCGTCAGCGTATGCCACGGCAGGCGAACGCATGCTGGCTGCAATCGGGGAACCCGAACAAGTCGACACCCGCAACGAACCGCGCCTGTCGCGGATCTTCGCGAACAAGGTGATCAAGGTCTATCCCGCATTCCGTGAGTTCTACGGAATGGAGGAAGTGATCGAGCAGGTGGTCGCGTATTTCCGCCACGCTGCGCAAGGGCTCGAAGAGAAGAAGCAGATTCTCTACCTGCTTGGCCCGGTGGGCGGCGGCAAGTCGTCGATCGCCGAGCGTCTGAAGCAACTGATGGAGCGCGTGCCGTTCTATGCGCTGAAGGGTTCGCCCGTCAACGAATCGCCGCTCGGGCTGTTCGACTACGACGAAGACGGCCCGATCCTCGAGGAGCAATACGGCATTCCTCGCCGCTACCTGAAGAGCATCCTGAGTCCGTGGGCCGTCAAGCGCCTGCACGAATACAACGGCGACATCCGCCAGTTCCGCGTCGTGCGCCGTTACCCGTCGATCCTGCGTCAGGTCGGCATCGCGAAGACGGAGCCGGGCGACGAGAACAACCAGGATATTTCGTCACTCGTCGGCAAGGTCGACATCCGCAAGCTCGAGCAGTACGCGCAGGACGATGCCGATGCGTACAGCTATTCGGGCGGCCTGTGCCTCGCGAACCAGGGGCTGCTCGAATTCGTCGAAATGTTCAAGGCGCCGATCAAGGTGCTGCACCCGTTGCTCACCGCGACGCAGGAAGGCAACTTCAAGGGCACCGAAGGATTCGGCGCGATTCCGTTCGACGGGGTGATCCTCGCGCACTCGAACGAGTCGGAGTGGAAGGCGTTCCGCAACAACCGCAACAACGAGGCACTGCTCGACCGGATCTTCGTCGTGAAGGTGCCGTACTGCCTGCGTGTGTCGGAAGAGACGAAGATCTACGAGAAGCTGATCCGCAATTCGTCGCTGGCCGAAGCCGTGTGCGCGCCGGGCACGCTGAAGATGATGTCGCAGTTCTCGGTGCTGTCGCGCCTGCACGAGCCGGAGAACTCAAGCCTGTTCTCGAAGATGCAGGTCTATGACGGCGAAAACCTGAAGGACACCGATCCGAAGGCGAAGTCGTACCAGGAGTATCGCGACTACGCGGGTGTGGACGAAGGGATGACGGGCGTGTCGACACGCTTCGCGTTCAAGATCCTGTCGCGCGTGTTCAACTTCGATTCGAGCGAGGTCGCGGCGAACCCCGTGCACCTGATGTACGTGCTCGAACAGCAGATCGAACGCGAGCAGTTCCCGCCGGAAACCGAGCAGAAGTACCTGTCCTTCGTGAAGGACGTGCTCGCGTCGCGCTACGCGGACTTCATCGGCAAGGAGATCCAGACGGCCTACCTCGAATCGTATTCGGAGTACGGGCAGAACATCTTCGATCGCTACGTCACCTATGCCGACTTCTGGATCCAGGATCAGGAATTCCGCGATCACGACACGGGCGAGAGCTTCGACCGCGCCGCGCTGAACGCGGAACTGGAGAAGATCGAGAAGCCGGCCGGGATCAGCAATCCGAAGGATTACCGCAACGAGATCGTGAACTTCGTGCTGCGCGCGCGGGCGGCGAACGCCGGGAAGAACCCCGTGTGGACGAGCTACGAGAAGTTGCGCGTCGTGATCGAGAAGAAGATGTTCTCGAATACCGAGGAACTGTTGCCGGTCATTTCGTTCAACGCGAAGGGCTCGGCAGAGGAGCAACGCAAGCATGAAGACTTTGTGAACCGGATGGTCGCGAAGGGCTATACGCCGAAGCAGGTGAGGCTGCTTTGCGACTGGTACCTGCGCGTGCGCAAGTCGTCATGACGCGCGCGGTACCGCGCCCGTGCGGTTCGTCCGCACGGGCGCCCTCAGAGACGCCGCCCGCATGACGGCAGACGGCATGTGCGGCGAGCGTCCCGGCATATCGACTTTCGAGCGGGAGACCGGGAGTGCTTCATCAAATCATCGACCGCAGGCTGGCCGGCAAGAACAAGAGCATCGCCAACCGCGAACGCTTTCTGCGTCGCGTCAAGAACTACATTCGTCGTGCCGTCTCCGACGCGGTGCGCGACCGTAGCATCAAGGATATCCAGAGCACGCAAAGCATCACGATCCCGCGCAAGGACATCGCGGAGCCGAATTTCCGGCACGCGCCGGGCGGGCGTCGTGAATACGTGCACCCGGGCAACGAGGACTACGTCCGCGGCGACAAGATTCCGCGTCCGCAGGGCGGCTCGGGCGGCGGCGGCAGTCAGGCGAGCAACGAGGGCGAAGGGCAGGACGACTTCGTGTTCGAGCTGTCGCGCGACGAATTCATGCAGTACTTCTTCGACGATCTCGAACTGCCGCGTCTCGTGAAGACGCACCTGCTGACGGTGCCGAGCTGGAAGAACGTGCGCGCGGGCTGGTCGGCGGAAGGCACGCCGAACAACATCGACGTCGTGCGCTCGCTGAGAAGCGCGCTCGGCCGGCGCATCGCGCTCGGCTCGCCGCTCGTCAACGAGTTGCGCGAGCTCGAAGCCCAGCTCGAGGTGATGAAGCTCGACCCCGAAGACCGTCGCGCGGACATCGCGACGCTCGAGGCCGAGATCCATCACCTGAAGGGGCGCATCTGGCGCATCCCGTTCATCGATCCGTTCGATCTGCGCTACATCAATCGCGTGAAGCAGCCGCAGCCGTCGAGCCAGGCCGTGATGTTCTGCCTGATGGACGTGTCGGGTTCGATGGACGAGCAACGCAAGGATCTCGCGAAGCGCTTCTTCATCCTGTTGTACCTGTTCCTGAAGCGCAACTACGAGCGCATCGAGGTCGTGTTCATCCGTCACCACACGCGCGCCGAGGAGGTGGACGAAGATACCTTCTTCCATTCGACCGAAAGCGGCGGCACCGTCGTGTCGAGCGCGCTCGAACTGATGCGCAAGGTGATGAACGAGCGCTACTCGCCGAGCGAGTGGAACATCTACGGCGCGCAGGCGTCCGACGGCGACAACTGGACCGACGATTCGCCGAAGTGTCGCAAAATCCTGGAAGAGGATATCCTCACGAAGACGCGCTATTTCGCGTATATCCAGGTTGCCCCGGAAGAGCAGAACCTGTGGCTGGAGTACGCGCAGCTGGCGCTGTCGCAACCGCACCTCGCGATGAAGAAAGCCGAATCGGCTGCCGACATTTACCCGGTGTTTCGCGAATTGTTCGAAAAGCAGGTGGAAATGTCATGACGACCCGCCATCTGCACAACGAGTCGCGCGGCTATGCGCCGCGCCCTTCCGGCGACGCCACGGCCGGTCCTGCCGCATCGCAGCAAAGCGGCCGGGTCGAACCGGCGCCGCCGGCCGCCGACTTGCCCGGCTCCGGGCAGAAGGAAGCGCGTATGAACGTTGCCGAACGCAAGCCGCTGCCGTGCCCGTCCGACTGGACGTTCGAACTGCTCGAGGAATACGACACGCACATCTCGCAGGTCGCCGAGCAATACGAGCTCGATATCTATCCGATCCAGCTCGAACTGATCAGCGCCGAGCAGATGATGGACGCGTACGCGTCGGTCGGGATGCCGGTCAACTATCGCCACTGGTCGTTCGGCAAGCACTTCCTCGCGACCGAAAAGAGCTATCGCCGCGGCCAGATGGGCCTCGCGTACGAAATCGTCATCAACTCGAACCCGTGCATCGCGTATCTGATGGAAGAGAACACGATGACGATGCAGGCGCTCGTCATCGCGCACGCGGCATACGGGCACAACTCCTTCTTCAAGGGCAACTACCTGTTCCGGCTGTGGACCGACGCGCACGCGATCATCGACTATCTCGTGTACGCGAAGAACTACGTCGCCGAATGCGAGGAGCGCTACGGTCTCGATCGCGTCGAGGAACTGCTCGATTCGTGCCATGCGCTGATGAACTACGGCGTCGACCGCTACAAGCGGCCGCAGAAACCGTCGCTGTCGAAGGAGGCCGCGCTGCGGCGCGAGCGCGAGGCGTATCTGCAGTCGCAGGTCAACGAGCTGTGGCGCACGCTGCCGGGCAAGAAGCCCGAGCAGATGGAAGAGCAGGAGGAACGCTATCCGCCGGAGCCGCAGGAGAACCTGCTGTATTTCGCGGAGAAGAACGCGCCGCTGCTCGAGCCGTGGGAGCGGGAAGTGATCCGCATCGTGCGCAAGATCGGCCAGTATTTCTATCCGCAGCGGCAGACGCAGGTGATGAATGAAGGTTGGGCGACGTTCTGGCACTACACGCTGCTGAACACGCTGTACAACCAGGGCAAGCTGGAAGACGGCTTCATGATGGAGTTCCTGCATTCGCACAGCAACGTGGTCTATCAGCCGCCCGTCACGAAGCCGTACTACAACGGGATCAACCCGTATGCGCTCGGCTTCTCGATGATGAGCGACATCCGGCGGATCTGCGAAGCGCCGACGGAAGAGGACTACAAGTGGTTTCCGGAGATCGCGGGCACTCCGTGGCTGCCGGCGATGCACTACGCGATGCGCAACTTCAAGGACGAGAGCTTCATCGCGCAGTACCTGTCGCCGAACCTGATCCGCGAGATGCGGCTGTTCTCGGTGCTCGACGACGACATGCGCGATTCGCTCGAGGTGTCGGCGATCCACGACGAGGCCGGTTATCAATACGTGCGCCAGGCGCTGTCGCGGCAGTACGACATCCATCATCGTGAGCCGAACATCCAGGTCTGGGCCGTGAACACGCGCGGCGACCGTAGCCTCACGCTGCGCCACTTCATGACCGACAACCGCCATCTGTCGAACGACAGCGAAGAAGTGCTCAAGCACATGGCGCGACTCTGGCAGTTCGACGTGTTCCTGGAAAGCGTCGACGAGGCCGGGACCGTGCGCAAGCGCTACGAGTGCCGCTACGTGCCGCCCGAGGTGCGTATCTGAATCGCTCGCCCCCAAAGAGCTTGCATCGGACGCCAGCCTGACGGCTGGCGTTTTCATATGACGAACGGGTCGAACGAGAAAATTTTTCTACATCCGGACGAACCCGGAAAGCCTGTTACTTTACATTTCGCTAAAATCCCGTAGCGCCGTGGCACCGGAACCGGTGCCACGTCGACCGCACGCGGCGGCCCCTGGTCGTCTCGCCTAGAAAGCACTAAAAGGAACAGACCAACCCATGGACGTCCAGACCGACCAAGCTGCGCTGTCCGCGCATGACACCCGGCGGCGCGTGTTCGCCATCGTCGGCGCCTCATCGGGCAACCTCGTCGAGTGGTTCGACTTCTACATCTACTCGTTCTGCGCGCTGTACTTCGCGCCGGCGTTCTTCCCGAGCGGCAACTCGACGACGCAGCTGCTGAACACGGCCGGCGTGTTCGCGGCCGGCTTCCTGATGCGTCCGATCGGCGGCTGGCTGTTCGGCCGCATCGCCGACCGTCACGGCCGCCGCGCGGCGATGATGATCTCGGTGCTGATGATGTGCGGCGGCTCGCTCGTGATCGCGGTCCTGCCGACCTATGCGCAGATCGGTGCGCTCGCGCCGGCGCTGCTGCTGGTCGCGCGTTTGTTCCAGGGGCTGTCGGTGGGCGGCGAATACGGCACGAGCGCGACCTACATGAGCGAGGTCGCGCTGAAGGGGCGGCGCGGCTTCTTCGCGTCGTTCCAGTACGTGACGCTGATCGGCGGCCAGCTGTGCGCGCTGCTGGTGCTCGTGATCCTGCAGCAGACGCTGTCGAATGACGAACTGAAGGCGTGGGGCTGGCGCATTCCGTTCGTCTGCGGTGCGGCGGCCGCGCTGATCTCGCTGTACCTGCGCAAATCGCTCGACGAGACGTCGACGAGCGCATCGCGCGACAAGAAGGACGCGGGCACGATCCGCGGCGTGTGGCAGCACAAGGGCGCATTCTTCACGGTGGTCGGCTTCACGGCCGGCGGCTCGCTGATCTTCTACACGTTCACGACGTACATGCAGAAGTACCTGGTGAACACGGCCGGCATGCATGCGAAGACGGCCAGCAACGTGATGACCGTCGCGCTGCTCGTGTACATGCTGATACAGCCGGTGTTCGGTGCGCTGTCCGACAAGATCGGCCGCCGCACGTCGATGATCCTGTTCGGCACGTTCGCGGTGATCGGCACGGTGCCGCTGATGCATGCGCTGAAGACCGTGACGAGCCCGACGGCCGCGTTCGTGCTGATCACGATCGCGCTGGCGATCGTCAGCTTCTACACGTCGATCAGCGGCCTCATCAAGGCCGAGATGTTCCCGCCCGAAGTGCGCGCGATGGGCGTCGGCCTGTCGTATGCGGTCGCGAACGCGCTCTTCGGCGGCTCGGCCGAATACGTCGCGCTGTGGTTCAAGTCGGTCGGCAGCGAGGAAACCTTCTACTGGTACGTGACGGCGCTGTGTGCGGTGTCGCTGATCGTGTCGTGGCGGATGCGCGATCCGAGCAAGGAAGGGTATCTGCGTCACGAGCCGTGATCGACGGGGCAACCCGGCTGCCGCTTCGAGCGGCTTGAAACAATGGAACGGCGCTCCGCCACGCAGGCGGCGCGCCGTTTTTTCATGGGCGGCACGTTCGCGTCGCCGCGTGCAAGCGCATTGCGCATCGCGCGCCGCGCGATATCGATATTGCAATCGCTTCGTTGTCCGCGGCCGGCGATGCTTTTATGCTGAACGCGTAGTTCGTGTGACACCTCCTTGACTGGGATTCGCGCCCGCTGCATGCAGCGGGTGTTTTTTTATTCCCGGTTCGCCGACCGGCCTCGTCACACGCTCGTTGCTTGCGGGACGCGAAATATAATGGCGCTCGCGCGGCTCACGCGCGATAACCCATACAAGATCCCGATGAGAGAACAACATTCTTCCAGGCCGTGGTTGACCATTCTGCTGGCCGTCGTCAATATCGTGATATTCGTGCTGATGTGGCGACAGGCGTCGTACGGCTCGCTATCGAACGCGTTGCTGCTCGACTGGGGCGCGAACTTCGCGCCGTACACGCTCACCGGGCAGCCGTGGCGGCTGCTGACCAGCGCGTTCCTGCACGGCAGCTGGGTCCATCTCGCGCTGAACATGTACATGCTGGTCGTGCTCGGCATCGTGCTCGAACGCGCGGGCGGCACGCTGCGGTTCGGCGTCGCGTATCTTCTGTCCGCGCTCGGCGGCTCGCTGCTGAGCGCGCTCTGGCATGGCTATCACGAAGTCGGCAGCGCCACCTTTGCGTTCGGCGTCGCGCTGGCGTCCAGCGGGATCCAGCCGGTCGTGAGTGTCGGTGCGTCGGGCGCGCTGATGGGACTGGCGGGCGCGGCCGCGGCATTCGCGCTGCAACGCCAACGCGACAGCGCGGGCGATGCGCCGGTTGCCATCAACCTCGGCGCGCTCGGGCAGGTAATCGCGATCAACCTGGGCTCGGGCTTCCTCATCTCCGGTATCGATCAGGCCGCGCATCTCGGCGGCGTGGTCGTCGGATTCATCGCCGGCTGGCTGATGTACGGGGCCGGCCGCTCGATGCGCGTCGCCGTGCCGCTCGTGCTCGCGGTGCTCGGCAGCGCTGCGATGTTGTTCGCCGCGCAGCGGGCGGGCAGCGAGGAACTGCTAGGCTGGCGTGACGCGACCCACCGCGACGTCGAGCGCGACGCCGCGAAGCGCCACGCGCAACAGCAGGCGGCCGCGATTGCCGAGCAGATCCGCGACGACGAGCAGCACCGTCCGGCGCCCGTGTCGGCCGAGCAGGCGGCAGGCACCGTCGTACCCGTCGGCAAGTGGCCGTACGCGATGGTGCTGGGCGCGTCGGGCAAACGCCTGTACGTGACCGACAACGACCGGAACACGCTCGTCGTCGTCGACGTCGAGCGGCAGGCGGTGGTGCGCACGATCACAGGCGAGCCGTTCGCGACGGGGCTCGACGGCTGCCCGGGGAACATGTGCCGCGGCCGCGGCGCGAGCGGCGTGTACGTGAGCCCCGACGAGCGCTACGCGTATGTTGCGTCGATGCGCGAGAACGGCCTCGCGCGCATCGACCTGAACAGCGGTGCGATCGTCGATGGCGTGACGCTCGGACGCTTTCCGCGCGCAATCGTTGCGTCCGCATCCAACGACAGGCTGTACGTGCTGAACAGCGTCGACGACACGATTTCCGTCGTCAGTCTCGCGCACTGGCCGCAGGTCATCGCGACGCTGCGGCTCGGCGATCACGATGCATCGGGCGTCGAGTTCGGCCGTGCGCTGTCGATGTGGCTGTCGCCCGACGGTCGGCGGCTGTATGCATACGCGATGCAGAAGGGCGCGATCGTCGCGTTCGATACGGCGACGAATGCGCAGGTAGCGACCTATCCGGTCGATTCGGATTTCATCCAGGCTCAGCTTGGCGAGAAGGGCGCGGGCATCTGGGTCTACAACAAGTCGTCGGTTCAGTGGCGGGATGCGTCGAGCCTTGCCGTACGCGACAGTTATCCGGTCTGCCAGGAGTCGATGCACAGCTTCGACGGCAGCGGCGACGGTTCGCTGATCGCCGTGACCGGCTATGACGACAAGCCGATGCGCGTGATCAAGACCGCCACGCGTCGTACCGTCGGCGAGTTTCCGGTCGCGGGCGGCGTGTCGCAGGTGATCTTCGCGCCGGATCACAAGACGCTGTTCGCGCTCGGCGCAGCCGGCACGCTGTCGTTCCTGCGCATGGACCGTTCGCTCGATTACCTGCAGGACGGCGGTGACGGCGAGTTCCTGTGCGCGGCGTCCGTGGCCGCCACCGACGACGATAGCGAATGACCGCGAGCGCGGGTGTGCGTCATCACAAAACCCGCAGAGCAAAGCACCATTTGTTGGTTCGAAATCGCCGCACGCGCTGATACGTTAGCGGCTTCGCGGCGACACACCACGTCGCGATGTTCCTCGAACCGGGCCGCCGCGCGATCCGCGGCGGCCTTCATAACAATCAGGTCGTGCTCATGAAATTTCACACTCTCGCCACGTGGCTCGTCGGGGCCGCACTCGTCACGGCAGGCACGGTCGCGCACGCGGACCGGCTCGACGACATCAGGAAGGCCGGCGTGCTGCGCGTCGCGACCTTCGACAGCAATCCGCCGTTCGGCTATGTCGACGGCAAGAGCAACCACATCGTCGGCCTCGACGTCGATTACGCGAAGGCGCTCGCCGACAAGCTCGGCGTAAAGTTGCAACTGCAGCCGACCAATCCCGCGAACCGCATTCCGTTCCTGACGTCCGGCAAGGTCGACCTCGTGCTTGCGAACTTCACGATCACCGACGAGCGCGCGAAGCAGGTCGACTTCAGCATCCCGTACTTCTCGTCGGGCCAGCAGTTTCTCGCGAAGAAGGGCGTGCTGAAATCGGCCGACCAGTTGAACGGCCTGCGCGTCGGCGCGGACAAGGGCACGACGAACGAGATCACGTTGCGCGAGAAGTATCCGAAGGCGACGATCGTCGCGTACGACGACACGCCGTTCGCGTTCGCCGCGCTGCGTGCCGGCAACGTGCAGGCGATCACGCAGGACGGACCGAAACTGATCGGCCTGCTCGCGAACGTGCCCGACAAGCAGAACTACGAGATTCCGGCGTTCACGATCTCGAACGACTACATGGGCGTCGGCGTGCCGAAGGGCGAGACGCGCCTGCTCGGCTTCGTGAACGACACGCTGAAGGGGCTCGAGGCGAACGGCCGCGCGGGACAGATCTACGACGCGTGGTTCGGGCCGGCCACGAAGACGCCGCTCACGCGCATCTTCCGGATCGGCGACCGGACCTGAGTCGCGCGCCGCGCCGCATGCGCCGCGATCCGCCGCCGGTCGTGCCGGTATGCGCGGGTCGCGGCGCTTTGCGCTTGCTTCCATCTTCTTTCGCATTGTTCAGCGACCGCACACAACAGCATGCTCGGCTTGGCTCCCAAATATCTGTCCTGGCTCTGGCAGGGCTTCCTGCTCACGCTCGGCCTCGCGGGCGCGTCGGCGCTCGCCGCGACCGTCGGCGGGCTGCTGCTCGCCGTCATGCGGCATGCACGCGGCACGGCAGTGCGCACGGTGGCGGCCGGCTACGTCGTCGCGTTCCGCAACACGCCGCTGCTCGTGCAATTGCTGTTCTGGTACTTCGGCGTCGCGTCGTTGCTGCCCGATACGTGGATCACGTGGCTGAACGCGCGCCATGAACTGAGCGCGGGCCCGCTCACGCTCGCATGGCCGTCGTTCGAGTTCGTCGCCGGTTGGGTCGGGTTGAGCGCCTACACGGCCGCGTTCGTCGCCGAGGAGTGCGAAGCCGGATTGCGCGGCGTGCGCCGTGCGCAACACGACGCGGCCGCGGCGCTCGGCCTCACGCCGATGCAGTCGCTGCGCTACGTGGTGCTGCCGCAGGCCGTGCGCATCGCGCTGCCGCCGCTGTTCGGCCAATACATGAATCTCGTGAAGAACTCGTCGCTCGCGATGGCGATCGGTGTCGCCGAGCTGTCGTATGCGTCGCGGCAGGTCGAGACGGAGACGTTCAAGACCTTTGCCGCGTTCGGTGTCGCGACCGTGCTGTACGTCGCCGCGGTGGCCGCGATCGAGGCCGGCGCCTACGCGGCCACGCAATGGCGCGACCGGCTCGGGGCGGGGCGTTGACGATGGATGTGTCGCTGCTGCTCGACAACCTGCCGTACCTGCTCGTCGGCGCGTTCCCGGACGGCCCGCTCGGCGGCGCCGCGCTGTCGCTCGTGCTGGCGATCGCGTCGGCCGTCGCGTCGGCGGTGCTGGGGGTGGCGCTCGGCGTCGCGATGGCGCTCGCGCGCGGCCCGCTGCGCGTGCTGCTGCTCGCGTTCATCGGCTTCTTTCGCGCGATTCCGGTGCTGATGCTGATCTTCTGGACGTACTTCCTGCTGCCGATGCTGCTGCACGTGGATGTGCCGGGGCTCGCGACGGTCATGTGTGCGCTGGCGCTGATCGGGGGCGCGTATCTCGCGCATGCGGTGCATGCGGGCATCGTCGCGGCCGGCGACGGGCAGTGGCAGGCCGGGCTGTCGCTCGGGCTCACGCGCTGGCAGACGGTGCGCTACGTGCTGCTGCCGCAGGCGATCCGGATCATGACGCCGTCGTTCGTCAACCAGTGGGTCGCGCTCGTGAAAGACACGTCGCTCGCGTATATCGTCGGCGTGCCGGAACTGTCGTTCGTCGCGACGCAGGTGAACAACCGGCTGATGGTTTATCCGGCGCCGATCTTCCTGTTCGTCGCGGCGCTTTACCTGGTGCTGTGCACGTCGCTCGACGGCGCGGCGCGCTGGCTGTTGTCACGTCGGCCGCGTGCGGCGCGCATCGCGCAGGCCGCGGCCGAACGTACGGAACCCGTGCGGTGACGGCGGGCGTATAGGGGCTTCGCAGCGTCGGCGTCAGGACGCGCTGTAGTGCGTGTTGAAGACCGCACGCAACGTTGACGAGTCGGTCGCAAAGTCGCCCCACAGCGGGCCGTCGTTTTGCGCGAACGCGAACGGTGACGTCTTGATCGACGCGAGGCGGAAGCGCCATTGCGCCGCTTCGTGGCGGAACGCGGTGCGCTGCATGTCGGACAGCCCGGTCTGCGCGTTCGCGAGCGCGACGAGCGGATCGACCGGATCGTTCGCGACGCGCACCTCGAAGTGCAGGTGCGGGCCGGTGGCCGCGCCGGTCATGCCGACCGAGCCGATGCGCTGGCCTTGTTTCACGGTTTCGCCCGTCTTCAGCCCGCGCGCATACGCGGACAAATGAGCGTAGTAGGTCGAATAGCCGTCCGCGTGATCGACGATCACGTAGCGGCCGTAGCCGTCCGGATCGGTGCCGACGAACGACACGACGCCATCGGCCGCCGCGTTGACGGGCGTGCCGGACGGCGCGGCGAGATCGACGCCCGTATGGAACGCCATCGCCTGCGACAGCGGGTGCACGCGTTCGCCGAAGAACGAGCTGATGCGCGTCCACTTGACGGGCATCGTGAACGCGGCCGCCTCGAGCGGCGCGCCGTCGAGCGTGTAGTACGCGCCGTGGTCGGCGCCCGGTGCGCGGAACCAGATCGCACCGAACGTGCGGCCCGCGACGCGCAGCTCGAGCGCGGTGAGGTGCGGCGTGCCGTTGTTCGTGTCGTACGCGATGCGGTAGTAGTCGCCGCGCTGCGCGCTGGCGCGCATCGCGACCTTGCCGGTGACGAGATCGCCGAGCTGGATGCGCACCTCGGGCGGCACGTCGAGACGGTTCAGCGTATCGGACAGCGTGAGCTCGATGTCGCCGGCGCGCGTCCCGTGTTGGGTTTCGGGCGCCGCGAACTGGAACAGGCTCGCATAGCCGAGCATGTCGTTGCGGTGCGCGCTGAGCGGCGCGAACAGGCCCGGCTGCGGGCTGCGGTCGCTATGTTCGTCGAGTTCGTTGCGCTCGCCGAGCGTGCGCGCGAGCTCGCTCGTCACGAAATGCTGCGCGGTGGGAAACGGCGTGTCGGACAGCACGCGCTGCGGCAGCGCGGCCGTGCCCGAATCGACGGCGCCCGGCAACTGCGAGACGGCGGGCAGCGCGGCGGCGAGACCGAAGGCGGCGAGGGCGCCGAGCACGGCGGCCGGCACGAGCGCACGCACGAGGCGCTGCGCGCGCCCGGGCGCGAAAGCATCAGGAATTGCGGCAGGCTTGACCAAAGGTGTCCACATCCAGGAAAACGGTTCAAAGAGGTGTGGGCAGGAGCCATCGGCGGCCCATCCGTCGGGTGACGACGGTGGCGGGCGATGGGCGTGCAACAAAACAGGCCCCGCCAGGGGCCTGTGTCGTTTCCGTTCGACCCAACTTGCGGGATGCCCGCTTCGAACGACGGCGTGAACTTTCCGGGTCGAACCCGGATTATCACGAAGACGCTAAAGAAAGATGACAGCGTCAGTCTACCGATGTTCCGCGAAATGTTAAAAATTTTAAAGAGGGTCAGCGTATTCGTTTCGCACTGCGGTAAATCGGGTTAAATCAGCATTTATTGCGCGGCTTTTCGTCAGGCAGGCAATTTTTGCGCGCGCACCCGCAGTGCGCTGGAGGTCCTGACGGCGTCGAAACCGGCGTCGAGCATCGCTTCCGCGTCGTTCCACAGATTGCCGCGCAGGCGGTTGGTCCAGATCATCGACGCGAACACGCCTTCGAGCAGCGACACGAGATGGACGGCCGCCAGGTGCACGTCGAGATCGGCGGCGATTTCGCCGGCCGCGATCGCACGGCGCAGCAGCGCCTTCGTGATGCGCAGCATCTGCAGCTCGAGCAGCATGCGGCGCCGCTGCAGCGCGCCGTTCTCCTCGCTCTGCTCGCACTTCGTATAGAGGATCACCAGCACGCGCTGCATCGAGCCCGGCTCCCCGCATTGCTGCAGGTAGTGCGACGCCGCGCGGCGCAGCATCGCGAACGCGGGCAGGCTGTCCACCGCGTCGAAGCCTTCCGAGGTTCGTGCGAACGCGCGGTCGCACAGCGCGAGACACACTTCCATCTTGTTGCGGTAGTGGCCGTAGACGGCGCCCCGCGACATCCCGGCGGCCTCGGCGAGGTCCGCCATCGCGGTTTGCGCGACGCCTTTTTCGAGCAGGACCAGCTCGGCGGCGTCGAGGATCCGGTGCTTGATGGCGAGCGATTCTTCCCGGGTCTTGCGGGCCATGGCGTGAATTTCCTTACAGTTCGCTGTCGTTTTATTGAGACAGTGGGGCGGTGGCAGGGCAACCGGGTGTATTTAATCAGTCGTGACTGATTATAATCGACCACCCTGAGCCGCCGCATTGTATCGACGGCGAACGTTTCCGAGGTCACACATGAATAACAAACGCTCCCTCGCGCGCCGCCTCCGGCTGGCGCCCGTCGCGCTCGCGGCCATGCTGGCCGTGGCGGGATGCGGAAAGGGCGACAAGGACAAGGCGCCGGAGGCCATTCAGAACGCGACGGTCGTGACGGTGCGTCCGACGGCCGTGCCGATGACCGTCGAATTGCCGGGCCGGCTCGACGCGTATCGGCAAGCGCAAGTGCGCGCACGGGTCGCGGGCATCGTCACCGCGCGGACTTACGAGGAAGGCCAGGAAGTGAAGCAGGGCGCGGTGCTGTTCCGCATCGATCCCGCGCCGCTGAAGGCCGCGCGCGATGCCGCGCAGGGTGCGCTCGCGAAGGCGCAGGCCGCCGCGCTCGCGGCGAGCGACAAGCGCCGCCGTTACGACGACCTGGTGCGCGACCACGCGGTCAGCGAGCGCGATCACACCGAGGCCGTCGCCGACGACACGCGCGCGAAGGCCGACGTCGCTTCCGCGAAGGCGGAGCTCGCCCGCGCGCAGCTGCAGCTCGACTATGCGACCGTCACCGCGCCGATTTCGGGCCGCGCACGACGCGCGCTCGTCACCGAAGGCGCGCTCGTCGGCCAGGACCAGGCGACGCCGCTCACGACCGTCGAGCAGCTCGATCCGATCTACGTGAATTTCTCGCAGCCGGCGGCCGACGTCGACGCGTTGCGTCGCGCGGTGAAGAGCGGGCACGCGACGGGGATCGCGCAGCACGACGTCACGGTGACGCTGCGGCGCGCCGACGGCACCGCGTATCCGCTGAAGGGCAAGCTGCTGTTCAGCGATCTCGCGGTCGATCCGACCACCGATACCGTCGCGATGCGCGCGCTGTTCCCCAATCCCGAGCGCGAGCTGCTGCCGGGCGCGTATGTGCGGATCGCGCTCGATGCGGCCGTCGACCAGCGGGCGATCCTCGTGCCGCGCGATGCGTTGCTGCGCACGGCCGAGCGCACGTCGGTGCGCGTGGTCGGCACGAACGGCAAGGTGAAGGACGTCGAGGTCGTCGCCGACCAGATGAGCGGACGCGACTGGCGCATCACGCGCGGGTTGTCGGGCGGCGAGCGCGTGATCGTCGACAACGCCGCGCAGTTCGCGCCCGATACCGCCGTCAAGCCCGTCGAGCAGGCATCGCCGACGAAGGCCGCGCAACCGGCGGCCGCCCGTCAAACCTGACCGGTTCAATAGACCAACATGGCACGTTTCTTCATCGATCGCCCCGTCTTCGCGTGGGTGATCGCACTCTTCATCATGCTCGGCGGCGCGTTCGCGATTCGCGCGCTGCCCGTGGCGCAATACCCGGACATCGCGCCGCCCGTCGTCAGCATCTATGCGACGTATCCGGGCGCGTCCGCGCAGGTCGTCGAGGAATCGGTGACCGCGCTGATCGAGCGCGAAATGAACGGCGCGCCGGGGCTGCTGTATACGTCCGCGACGAGCAGCGCCGGCGCCGCGTCGCTGTACCTGACGTTCAAGCAGGGTGTCAACGCCGATCTCGCGGCCGTCGAAGTGCAGAACCGGCTGAAGACGGTCGAGGCGCGGCTGCCCGAACCGGTGCGGCGCGACGGCATCCAGGTCGAGAAGGCCGCGGACAACATCCAGCTCGTCGTGTCGCTCACATCGGACGACGGCCGGATGACCGACGTGCAGCTCGGCGAATACGCGTCGGCGAACGTCGTGCAGGCGCTGCGCCGCGTCGACGGCGTCGGCAAGGTGCAGTTCTGGGGCGCCGAATACGCGATGCGGATCTGGCCCGATCCGGTGAAGCTGGCCGGTCACGGCCTCACCGCGTCGGACATCGCGTCGGCCGTGCGCGCGCACAACGCGCGCGTGACGGTCGGCGACATCGGCCGCAGCGCGGTGCCGGACAGCGCGCCGATCGCGGCGACCGTGTTCGCCGATGCGCCGCTGAAGACGCCGGCCGATTTCGGCGCGATCGCGCTGCGCACGCAGCCGGACGGCTCCGCGCTCCACCTGCGCGACGTCGCGCGCATCGAGTTCGGCGGCAACGACTACAACTATCCGTCGTACGTGAACGGCAAGGTCGCGACCGGCATGGGCATCAAGCTCGCGCCGGGCTCGAACGCGGTGGCGACCGAGAAGCGCGTGCGCGCGACGATGGACGAGCTGTCCGCGTATTTCCCGCCGGGCGTGAAGTATCAGATCCCGTACGAGACGTCGTCGTTCGTGCGCGTGTCGATGAACAAGGTCGTCACGACGCTGATCGAGGCCGGCGTGCTGGTGTTCCTCGTGATGTTCCTGTTCATGCAGAACCTGCGCGCGACGCTGATTCCGACGCTCGTCGTGCCGGTCGCGCTCGCGGGCACGTTCGGCGTGATGTATGCGGCGGGCTTCTCGATCAACGTGCTGACGATGTTCGGGATGGTGCTCGCGATCGGCATCCTCGTCGACGATGCGATCGTCGTCGTCGAGAACGTCGAACGGCTGATGGTCGAGGAGGGCCTCGCGCCCTACGACGCGACCGTCAAGGCGATGCGGCAGATCAGCGGCGCGATCGTCGGGATCACCGTGGTGCTGACGTCGGTGTTCGTGCCGATGGCGTTCTTCGGCGGCGCGGTGGGCAACATCTACCGGCAGTTCGCGCTGTCGCTCGCGGTGTCGATCGGCTTCTCGGCGTTTCTCGCGCTGTCGCTCACGCCCGCGCTGTGCGCGACGCTGCTCAAGCCGGTGTCCGGCGACCATCACGAGAAGCGCGGCTTCTTCGGCTGGTTCAACGGTTTCGTCGCGCGTTCGACGCAGCGTTATGCGACGCGCGTCGGCGCGATGCTGAAGAAGCCGCTGCGCTGGCTGGTCGTGTACGGCGCGCTGACCGCGGCCGCGGCGCTGATGCTCACGCAACTGCCGAGCGCGTTCCTGCCCGACGAGGACCAGGGCAACTTCATGGTGATGGTGATCCGGCCGCAGGGCACGCCGCTCGCGGAAACGATGCAGAGCGTGCGCGAGGTCGAATCGTATATTCGCCGCGACGAGCCGGCCGCGTACACGTTCGCGCTCGGCGGCTTCAACCTGTACGGCGAAGGGCCGAACGGCGGGATGATCTTCGTCACGCTGAAGAACTGGAAGGAGCGCAAGGCCGCGCGCGATCACGTGCAGGCGATCGTCGCGCGCATCAACGAGCGCTTCGCGGGCACGGCGAACACCACGGTGTTCGCGATGAACTCGCCGGCGCTGCCCGATCTCGGCTCGACGAGCGGCTTCGACTTCCGGCTGCAGAACCGCGGCGGGCTCGACTACGCCGCGTTCAGCGCCGCGCGCGAGCAACTGCTCGCGGCGGGCGGCAAGGATCCGGCGCTCACCGACGTGATGTTCGCCGGCACGCAGGACGCGCCGCAGCTGAAGCTCGACATCGATCGCGCGAAGGCGTCGGCGCTCGGCGTGTCGATGGACGAGATCAACACGACGCTCGCGGTGATGTTCGGCTCCGACTATATCGGCGACTTCATGCACGGCACGCAGGTGCGCCGCGTGATCGTGCAGGCCGACGGGCTGCACCGGCTCGATCCGGCCGACGTGCAGAAGCTGCGCGTACGCAACGCGGGCGGCGAGATGGTGCCGCTCGCGGCGTTCGCGACGCTGCACTGGACGCTCGGGCCGCCGCAGCTCACGCGCTACAACGGTTATCCGTCGTTCACGATCAACGGCTCGGCCGCGCCCGGCCACAGCAGCGGCGAAGCGATGGCCGCGATCGAACGGATCGCCGCGAAGCTGCCGGCCGGCATCGGCCACGCGTGGTCGGGGCAGTCGTTTGAGGAGCGGCTGTCGGGCGCGCAGGCGCCGATGCTGTTCGCGCTGTCGGTGCTCGTCGTGTTCCTCGCGCTCGCGGCGCTGTACGAGAGCTGGTCGATCCCGTTCGCGGTGATGCTGGTCGTCCCGCTCGGCGTGATCGGCGCGGTGCTCGGCGTCACGCTGCGCGCGATGCCGAACGACATCTATTTCAAGGTGGGGCTGATCGCGACGATCGGGTTGTCCGCGAAGAACGCGATCCTGATCGTCGAGGTCGCGAAGGACCTGGTCGCGCAGCGCATGTCGCTCGTCGACGCCGCGCTCGAGGCCGCACGCCTGCGGCTGCGGCCGATCGTGATGACGTCGCTCGCGTTCGGCGTCGGCGTGCTGCCGCTCGCGTTCGCGTCGGGCGCCGCATCCGGCGCGCAGATGGCGATCGGCACCGGCGTGCTCGGCGGCATGATCACGGCGACGGTGCTCGCGGTGTTCCTCGTCCCGCTGTTTTTCGTGATCGTCGGCCGCCTGTTCGACGTCGGCCCGCGCCGGCGCGGCGGCGCGCAGCCGGCGACGATGGAGGGTTCGCAGTGATGTTTGCATTGAATGCATGGGCCGCACCGAGGCTTCCGCTCGCGCTGGCCGCCGTGCTCGCGCTCGCGGGCTGCTCGCTTGCGCCGCGTTACGAGCGGCCGGCGGCGCCGGTGCCGGCCAGCTATGCGACGGTCGATGGCGACACGCAGCAGGGCGTCGGCCCGGCTTCGACGGCCGACGCCGCGCTGCTCGACGACTGGCGCGCGTATTTCACCGATCCGGCGCTGCAGGCATGGATCGATGCCGCGCTCGCGAACAATCGCGACTTGCGGATCGCGGCCGGCCGGCTCGACGAAGCGCGCGCGCTGTACGGCGTGCAGCGCGCGGACCTGATGCCGTCGGTCGACGCGAACCTCGGCTACGAACGCACGCGCCAGTACGATCCGGTCGTGCGCGAGAGCGCGGTGAGCGGGCTGTATCGCGCGGGCGTCGGCGTCAGCGCGTACGAGCTCGACCTGTTCGGCCGCGTGCGCAACCTGTCCGATGCGGCGCTCGCCGAGTATTTCGCGACGGCCGACGCGCAGCGCACGGTGCGCATCGGCGTGATTGCCGAAGTCGCGGGGGCGTACGTGTCGGAGCGATCGTTGCGCGAGCAACTGGCGCTGGCCCAGCGCACGCTCGACGCGCGCGAGCGCATCGCCGCGCTCACGCAGCGCCGCTACGCGGCCGGCACGAGCGACGCGATCGAACTGCGTTCGGCCGAGATGCTGGTCGCGTCCGCGCGGGCATCGCAGGCTGCGCTGCAGCGCGAGCATGCGCAATCGGTGCGCGCGCTGCAATTGCTCGCCGGCGATTTCGCGCGCAGCGTGCCCGCCGACGGCACCGCGCTCGACACGCTCGCGATCGCGCCGGTGGCGCCCGGCGCGCCGAGCGCGCTGCTGGAGCGGCGGCCGGACATCCGGCAGGCCGAGTCGCGGCTCAAGGCCGCGAACGCGCAGATCGGCGCCGCGCGCGCGGCATTCTTCCCGCGCGTCGCGCTGACCACCGACTACGGCTCGGTCAGCGATGCGTTCTCGACCCTGTTCGCGGCCGGCACGAGCGTGTGGACGTTCGCGCCGCGCATCACGCTGCCGATTTTCGCGGGTGGTCGCAATCGCGCGAATCTCGACGTCGCGAATGCGCGCAAGCACATCGCGGTCGCCGAGTACGAGAAGACCGTGCAGACCGCGTTCCGCGAAGTGGCCGACGCATTCGCCGCGCGCGACTGGATCGATCGCCAGCTCGCCGCGCAGCAGGACGTCTACGCGGCCGACGGCGCGCGGTTGAAACTCGCCGAGCGCCGCTATGCGGGCGGCGTCGCGACGTATCTCGAACTGCTCGACGCGCAGCGCAGCACGTACGAGTCCGGGCATGAGCTGATCCGGCTCAAGGCGCTGCGGCTCGCGAATGCGATCGCGCTATATCGCGCGCTCGGCGGCGGGTGGGCGCCGGCCACCGCTGGCGAAGCTGCCGCGTGATGGCTTGACCGGCATCGGCCAGGTGGCGGCGGCGCATCGCGATGCGTCGCCGCTGCCGCGGTCGGTGTTGCTGCTGTCGGGTTTCCGGCAGCCATCGACGACACGTGCATGCGGGCGTCGTCGACTCCGTTTTTCCTCCACGCAGTCGGGTTGAAGGGCCGCCTTCCACTCGACTCGCATCCCGGCGACCGATCGCGTCGCCGCCGGCCTCCGATCGTGCCGGATTTCCTCTTATTCCGACTCCATCCAGTGCCGCGGACGTCCTTTTGGCGCGCACGGTTTTACACGCCGCTTTAATCCCGGGTTGACGATTCGATTAATTCGCGAATTGCGAACAATAAGAGGCGACAAAGTGTCGCGGTAAAACGTTTGTGCGAATTTCGCAATCGTTTGCGCGAAAATTTTGCGGCGTTGAATATCGCTCGTTAATTTCCTGTCAGTTGAAAGTCATCGAATGCTTTCGTTGCGATAGGACAACGATGGCGGAATCGGACAGAGTTTTGGCATTTCACGTCGGGTATCTCGAAAGGCCTTGTCCGGTAAGGAGAAGCGGGGAGTTCTCAAGCCCGAAAAGGAAATGTCTTTAATTTTCAGTTGGTTCCGGAAAATAAAAAAGGACTGCGGACGAAAATATCGGGATTGACGGCCGGCAGGAGGGATTGGGTTTTGAAACCCATAAAACGAAGATTGTCATTGAGATTTGACAATGATTTACAAAATCCCTTCGCGCTTATCTCGATAATGCCGCCTCGTGTCGGACGGGAGCCAACCACACGCTGCCTTTTGTATCCGCCACGTCGTCTGTTCCCTTTGCAATTCTCACGGAAAACGTCATGAAAAAATCCCTCCTGAGCGCGGTCGCACTCGCAGCCCTGTCCACTTCGGCCTTCGCAGCGGGCACCGGCACGATCAACTTCACGGGCGAGATCGTCGCGGGCGCATGCGGCATCGATTCGAACTCCGTCAACCAGACCGTGCAGCTCGGCAAGGTGCCGACCAACAAGTTCAAGCAAGCCGGCGACAAGTCGGACGCGGTGTCGTTCGACATCAAGCTGACCGACTGCGACACCAGCATCGCGCAGAACGCGTACTTCACGTTCACGGGCACGTCGAGCGCGGGCCAGCCGAAGCTGCTCGCGACGATCGGTTCGGCAACCAACGTCGGCATCCGCCTGCAGTCCGCATCGGGCGAATACCTCGACAACGGCGCCGAGCAGAAGGCGCCGACCCTGCTGCAAAACGGCACGAACATCGCGCGCTTCGCAGCGATGTACGAAGCCACGGCCGCCGGCGTGACGCCGGGTACGGCCGACGGCGTCGCGAACTTCACGGTCCGCTACCAGTAAGCGCCGTATCGGAGAAGGGGTGTGCACACCCTTTCTCCGTCTTCCTTGCCTTCACGTCTCTACTTCCCCGGATTTCCGGTAGCGCCGCGTGCGAATCAGACATTCCTTCCTTTGCGTCTCCGTGCTGGTCGTCGGCAGCCCGAGCCATGCGACGGAATTCAATTCGTCGTTCCTCGACATCGACGGCACGAGCAATGTCGACCTGTCTCAGTTCTCGCAGCCCGACTTCACGCTGCCGGGCGAGTACATGCTCGACGTGCAGGTCAACGACCTGTTCTACGGGCTGCAGGCGATTCAGTTCATCGCGCTCGACGCATCCGGCGCGGGCAAGCCGTGCCTGCCGCCGGAACTCGTCGCGCGGTTCGGGCTGAAACCGTCGCTCGCGAAGGACCTGCCGCGCTTGCAGGGCGGACGTTGCGTCGATCTCGGCGCGATCGAGGGTGCGACCGTGCGTTACCTGAAGAGCGACGGACGGCTGAAGATCACGATTCCGCAGGCCGCGCTCGAATTCACCGATTCGACCTACCTGCCGCCGTCGAGCTGGTCCGACGGGATTGCGGGCGCGATGCTCGACTATCGCGTGATCGCGAACACGAACCGCAACTTCGGTTCGGGCGGCGGACAGACGAATTCGATCCAGGCCTACGGAACGATCGGCGCGAACTGGGATGCATGGCGCTTTCGCGGCGACTACCAGGCGCAGTCGAACGTGGGCAATACGGCGTATGCGGACCGCACGTTCCGCTTCAGCCGGCTTTACGCGTTTCGCGCGCTGCCGTCGATCCAGTCGACGGTGACGTTCGGCGACGACTACCTGAGCTCGGACATTTTCGACACGTTCGCGCTGACGGGCGCGTCGATCCGCAGCGACGATCGCATGCTGCCGCCTTCGCTGCGCGGCTATGCGCCGCTGATCTCGGGCGTCGCGCGCACCAACGCGACCGTGACCGTGTCGCAGGCGGGCCGCGTGCTGTACGTGACGCGCGTGTCGCCGGGCGCGTTCGCGCTGCAGAACATCAACACGAGCGTGCAGGGCACGCTCGACGTCACGGTCGATGAGGAAGACGGCAGCGTGCAGCGCTTCCAGGTGACGACAGCCGCGGTGCCGTTCCTCGCCCGTACCGGACAGCTGCGCTACAAGGCCGCCATCGGCAAGCCGCGGCAGTTCGGCGGCGCCGGCATCACGCCGTTCTTCGGGTTCGGTGAAGTCGCGTATGGGTTGCCGTTCGACGTCACGCTGTACGGCGGCTTCATCGCCGCGTCGGGCTATACGTCGATCGCACTGGGCGTCGGCCGCGATTTCGGCACGTTCGGCGCGGTATCGGCCGATGTCACGCATGCGCGTGCGCACCTGTGGTGGAACGGCGCGACGCGCAACGGCAACTCGTATCGCATCAATTATTCGAAGCACTTCGACGGGCTCGACGCGGACGTGCGCTTCTTCGGCTATCGCTTCTCCGAACGCGAGTACACCAACTTCGCGCAGTTCTCGGGCGACCCGACCGCATACGGCCTCGCCAACAGCAAGCAACGCTACTCGGCGACGATGTCCAAGCGCTTCGGCGACACGTCGACCTATTTCTCGTACGACCAGACGACCTACTGGGCCCGCGCGTCGGAGCAGCGCGTCGGCCTCACGCTCACGCGCGCATTTTCGATCGGCGCACTGCGCAACCTGAACGTCAGCGTGTCGGCGTTCCGCACGCAAAGCGCGGGCGCGAGCGGCAACCAGTTCTCGGTGACCGCGACGCTGCCGCTGGGCGGCCGCCACACCGTCACGTCGAACCTGACGACGGGCAGCGGCAGCACGAGCGCGAACGCGGGCTACATCTACGACGATCCGGCCGGCCGCACGTACCAGATCAACGCGGGCGCGACCGACGGCCGCGCGTCGGCGAACGCGAGCTTCCGCCAGCGAACGTCGACTTACCAGCTGAGCGCGCAGGCGTCGACGCTCGCCAACGCGTATGCGGCCGCGTCGCTCGAAGTCGACGGCTCGCTCGTCGCGACGCAGTACGGCGTGTCCGCGCATGCGAACGGCAACGCGGGCGATACGCGGCTGCTGGTATCGACCGATGGCGTGCCCGACGTGCCGCTGTCCGGCACGCTCACGCATACCGACTCGCGCGGCTATGCGGTGCTCGACGGGATCTCGCCGTACAACGTGTACGACGCGACCGTCAACGTCGAGAAGCTGCCGCTCGAGGTGCAGGTGTCGAACCCGATCCAGCGCATGGTGCTGACCGACGGTGCGATCGGTTTCGTGAAGTTTTCCGCCGCGCGCGGCAGCAACCTGTACCTGACGCTGACCGATGCGGCCGGCAAGCCGCTGCCGTTCGGCGCATCCGTGCAGGACGCGGCGAACGGCAAGGAGCTCGGCATCGTCGGCGAAGCCGGCGCCGCGTTCCTGACCCAGGTGCAGCCGAAATCCGCGCTGGTGGTGCGGGCAGGCGAACGCACGCTGTGCGCGGTGAATGCACTGCCGAACCAGCTTCAACTCGAAGGCACGCCGATTCCGGTGACGTGCCAGCCGCCCGGCGAGTCGCATGCAGCGGCCGCACGGGTCGACCGATGATTTCACGGATCCCGCATGAACCCTGTTTTCTCTCTTTCCTTCCCGCGCCGCGCGGCGTGCATGCTGACCGCGGCCAGCGCGCTGCTCGCAGGCGCCGCGCACGCGGCGATCGTGCCGGACCGCACGCGCGTGATCTTCAACGAAGGCGAACCGGCCGCGATCGTCACGATCACCAACAAGAGCACGACGTATCCGTATCTCGTGCAGTCGTGGCTCGAGGACACGCGCGGCAACAAGATTACGTCGCCGCTGATGGTCGTGCCGCCGCTGCAGCGCGTCGAGGCGAACGAGCGTAACGTGCTGCGCATCGCGAAGCTGCCCGGGGCCGCGCTGCCGGCCGATCGCGAATCGGTGTTCTATCTGAACATCCGCGAAGTGCCGCCGAAGACCGATACGCCGAACACGCTGCAGATCGCGCTGCATACGCAGATGAAGCTGTTCTACCGGCCGAAGGGCGTGCAGCCCGCACGTGACGAGGACTGGACGCTGCCGATGACGCTGCGCGTCGACGCGGCCGCGCACCGGCTCGTGTTCGACAATCCGACGCCGTACCACGTGACGGTGGTCGACGTGACGGCGGGCGCGCAGAAGACGCCGGTGCCGATCGAGCCCGTGATGGTGGACCCGATGAGCACGGCCGACGTGCCGTTCAAGGCCACAACGCCATCGACGCTGTTCATCACGCATATCGACGATTACGGCGGCCAGGTGGCCGTCGAATATGCGTGTGACGCGGGGGCTTGCAAGAGCGTGAAGCGATGAGTAGCGCAATGCGTGAACGGCACATGCCGGCGGCATGGTTGCGCTGGATCGTGCTCGCGTTGTTCGTTGCGGCGGCGCAGCCCGCGTGGGCGTTGCGGTGCCTGACCAACAGCGGCGCGACCTCGCTGACCGAGCCGATCGGCGGCGTGGCGTCGTATCCGACCGACGCGCCGGATGGCTACGTGATCTGGGTCTCGCCGGTGCGCACAACGACGGGGTATTGCTACAAGGATCTCGGTGACGCGGGCAGCCTGAAAGTCGTCGACAACATCTATTTCTACGCGAACCCGAATCGCACGGACCCGGCCGCGTGGGGGCTCGAGATCGGCATCCGCTACCGGGGCATCGACTATTTCGACAAGACGAGCAATCGCGGCGGCGGCGTGTTTACCGGCTATTCGGTGCCGCCGTGCAGCCGGTACGATTTCGACCGCGGGCGGTGCCAGCAGACCCGCATCAGCATCGACTATCAGGTCGTCGTGCGCAAGAAGGGCAACTGGGTCCAGCCACCGAGCGACATCTACACGGTCTTCCAGTTCGACGGCGAGTTCGGGCTCAATGCGTACAGCCCGAGCTTCCAGTACCGGCTGAGCGGCCTGCGCAACTTGAAGCCGACACCGTGTTTCGTCGACGTGCTCGTCACACCCGAACCGGGCGTCGTCAACTTCGGGCAGGTGCAGGCGGCGGGTAACGGCTTCATGCCGGCAGTGCCGCGCAAGCGGTTCTCGTTGTCATTGACCAAGAAATGCAACGTCGCGGTGCGGGTCGACGGGTATTTCGAAACGAGCTTTCCGGTGCAGAACGGCTTGCTGGTGCCGGCGAAGGACAGCAATTTCGGTATCGGCATCGAGGACAGCCAGGGCAAGGCCATTCCGTTCAATCAGCAGTTCACGCTGGCGCAGTTCGCGTCCAACGTGATGAATCAAAGCGTGTTGATGGACGCGGTGCTGAAATCGTTCGGTCCGCCGAAGATCGGGCGATTCGATGCGACCGCAACGATCCGGTTGTTCATCTACTGACGTGCGGATGCGCGTCCGCGATGGCCGGCACGCGCTTTGAATCGGCACGTCGGTCGTACGACCCCAAAATTTCGCGGGTAATAAGGCTGCGACGACAAATGGCGGCCGTATGCTCGTCGTTAGAATGATGAAAACTTGCGCCGGCACCATGCGGGCGCCGCGGTGCGGGTGAGCGAACCGTGAACCCGCCGCAGAGACGCTCGCAGCAAGAATTCGGGCCGTTTTTGGCATTGGGCGTCTTTCCTTTCAAGTCGAAAGCTATCTGAATGCCGCAGCCTCCATGGCTCCGGCCCATCCTCCAAAGCACCGATTCCCACGATTGATCAGACAAATCCCGACAACCGAAAGGGGCATTCGGTAATCGCATTGAGAATGATTTGCGTTTACGTTAAATTGCCTTATCTCGGAATTCGACGGAGCAGATCGATGGCAATGGCGGAAGTGCTCGAACGCCCGGCAGCGGCAGCGGCGAACCCGTTCCTCGGCAGTTATCCGGACCTGCCGTCGCGCCCCGCGCCGCGTGCGCGTCGTGCCAAGGAACCGCGTGCGCAGGGCGCGCTGCTCGACGTGCTGATTGCCCATCGCGCGATGCTCGTCAACGTAGCGCGCGGCTTCGTCGGCTGCGCGAGCCGCGCCGAGGACGTCGTCCACGACGTATTCGTGAAGCTCGTCGAATTCCCGAACCAGGACGCGGTGCGCCAGCCGGTCGCGTACGTGACGCGGATGGTGCGCAATGCATCGATCGACGCGTGCCGCCGGCAAAGCCTCGAGAACGTCTATCACACGGAAGAGGACGACGGCTTCGACGTGCCGTCGCCGGAACCGACGCCCGAGGCCGCGCTGATGACGCGCGACACGCTGCGCCGCGTGTGGGCCGCGCTCGACGACCTGCCGGCGCGCAGCCGCGCGGCGTTCGAGATGGTGCGGCTGCGCGAGGAGACGCTGCAGACCGCGGCGCGCGCGCTAAACGTGTCGCAGACGCTGGTGCATTTCATGGTGCGCGACGCGGAGCGCCACTGCGCGGAGTGTCTCGACGCGTGCCATCGCGGGGTCGCGTGTCCGGTGTTTCTCGGCGGTCGCGCGCGGCGCCGGTAAAAAATCGCGCCGGCCAATCGTCTTCAAGACAGGAGCGGCCGATTCGACAGTCCGCCGCTTCGCTTCCTTCAACCGTCTCCCGCTTTTTTCCGATCATGACGCAAGCCACGACGCCTTCCGCCGACACCGACGACCTGGTCTACACGGTCGTCATCAACGACGAAGAACAGTATTCGATCTGGCCGACGTTCCGGCCCGTGCCGGCCGGCTGGCGCGAGGTCGGCGTGCGCGGCCCGAAGGCCGACTGCCTCGCGCACATCGAGACGGTCTGGACCGACATGCGCCCCGCGAGCCTGCGCCGCGCGATGGACGGCGAGCGTGCGACGCGCGCGTCGTGACCCGTTGCGCCGCGCTTGGCGGCGCGCCACCTGAAGAGGACGTTGCATGACCCTGCTTTCGTTGCCGACGCTCGACGACCTGCGTATCGAGCCGGGGCTGCCCACTGTCGTGTCGCCGCGCAGCGCCGACGGCATGTCGATCGACGAAGTCGCGCCGCTGGCGCGTGCCATCGCGGCCGACACGCTCGAACGGGCGGGCGGTGTGCTGTTCACCGGCTTTCACGTGCCGTCGATCGATGCGTTCCAGCAGTTCGCGGCATCGTTCGGCGATCCGCTGATCGGCTATGAATATGCGTCGACGCCGCGCAGCCAGGTCGAAGGCGCCGTCTACACGTCGACCGAATACCCGCCGCACCGCGCGATTCCGCTGCACAACGAGCAGTCGTACACGCGCGAGTGGCCGCTGCGGATCTGGTTCCATTGCGCGCTCGCGGCGCCGAAGGGCGGGGCGACGCCGATTGCCGACAGCCGCGCCGTCTATCGCGCGCTCGATCCGGCGCTCGTCGCGCGCTTCGAGCAGCGCGAGCTGCTGTACGTGCGCAATTTCGGCCAGGGGCTCGACCTGCCGTGGCAGCAGTCGTTCGGCACCGACGAGCCGGCCGAGGTCGAGCGGATGTGCGCGGCGCGCGGGATTGAATGCACGTGGCGCACCGACGACGACGGCGAACTGCTGCTGCGCACGCGCGAACGCTGCCAGGCCGTCGCGCGCCATCCGCGCACCGGCGACCGCGTGTGGTTCAACCAGGCGAACCTGTTTCACCTGTCCGCGCTCGACGACGACATGCAGGAAGCGCTCGTCGATGCGGTCGGGCTCGAGAACGTGCCGCGCAACGTGTACTACGGCGACGGCGCGCCGCTGGAAGCCGACGCGCTCGCGGAAATCCGCGGCGTGCTCGAGCGCCAGCGCATCGTGTTCCCGTGGCGCACGGGCGACGTGCTGATGCTCGACAACATGCTGAGCGCGCATGCGCGCGACCCGTTCGACGGGCCGCGCAAGGTGGTCGTGGCGATGGCGCAGAGCTACACGGTCCCGCGCGCGACCGAACGGAGGACCGATGACGCGTAGTACCGCCGCGCTTGCCGCGCGCGGATTGACGGTGGGTTATCGCGACCATGTCGTGATCGACGGGCTGGACCTGTCGATCGCGGCCGGCCGCGTGACGGCGCTGTGCGGCCCGAACGGCTGCGGCAAGAGCACGCTGCTGCGTACGCTCGCGGGCCTGCAGCCGGCACGCGCGGGCCACGTCGACGTGAACGGCAGGCCGCTCGCGTCGTTTCGCCGTCGCGCGCTCGCGCGCGAGCTCACGATGCTCGCGCAGTTCAACCAGATTCCTTCGGGGCTGACCGTGCGCGAGCTCGTCGCGTACGGCCGCTACGCGTATGGCGGCTTCCTGCGCGGGCTGTCGCGTGCCGACCATGCGGCGATCGACGAGGCGCTCGACACGAGCGGCCTCGCCGGCGATGCCGAGCGTGACGTCGGCGCGCTGTCGGGCGGCGAGCGCCAGCGTGCGTGGATCGCGATGGCGCTCGCGCAGCAGGCGCCGATCGTGCTGCTCGACGAGCCGACGACCTATCTCGACATCCATCACCAGCTCGACATCCTCGACGCGCTGCGCGCGCTGAACCGCGCGCGCGGGCTGACGATCGTGTGGGTCCTGCACGACCTAAACCAGGCGGCTGCGTACAGCGACGAGATCGTGCTGATGCGGGCCGGCCGACTCGTCGCGCAGGGGTCGCCCGACGCGATGCTGGAGCCGGCGCAGCTGCGCGCCGCGTTCGGCGTCGACATGCTGAAGCTCGCGCATCCGCAGACGGGCGCGCCGATGTGCGTGCCGGCCTACGGGCCGCCGGCATCCGACACCGCGCACGCGTTCGAGCACGCGGTCGACCGGGATATCGCCGTATGACGACGGTCGCGGGGCGCCAGCGGCTCGCGGCGAGCGGGCAGCGCACGGTATCCGGCCGCCGCGCCGGTGCGATCGCGCTCGGCCTCGTCGTGCTGATCGCCATGCTGGCGGTGCTGCGCGTCGCGCCGGACCTGCGCGTGTGGTGGAACGCCGTGCCGGGCAGCGACGCCGCCGCGCTCGCGGGCGTGTTCCTGTTCGATCTCAACCTGCCGCGCGTCGCGGCCGCGCTCGTCGCGGGCGGCTGTCTGGGCATCGCGGGCGCGCTGTTCCAGTCGCTCACGCGCAACCCGCTCGCGTCGCCCGACCTGCTCGGCGTGACGGGCGGCGCGCAGCTCGGCCTGCTCGCGGCGATGCTGGTGCCGGCGCTCGCCGGGGTCGCATCGGTGCCGCTGCTGTTCGTCTGCGGGCTAATCGCCGCCGCATGCGCGATCGTCGCGGCCGGCGGCTGGCGCGCGACGCCGTTGCGGCTCGTGCTCGCGGGCAGCGTCTGCATGCTGCTGTTCGCGGCGCTGTCGACGCTCGTGCTCGCGTTCTTCGAGCAGAACATCGCGGGCGCCGCGCTGTGGACCAACGGCAGTCTCTATCAACCGGGCGCGACCGGGCTCGCGCTCGCCGCGCGCTGGCTCGTCGTGCCGCTGCTTGCGCTGCCGTTCGTGATCCGGCCGCTGAATCCGCTCGCGCTCGGCGACGAGGCGGCGGCCGCGGCCGGCGTGCGTGTCGATGCGACGCGGCTCGCCGCGACGATCGTCGCGGTCGCGTTCACGAGCGTCGCGGTCAGCATCGCGGGCCCGCTGTCGTATGTCGGGCTCGTCGCGCCGAACCTGCTGCGCCAGGTGCGCGGGGCCCGCGCCGCGCGGCTCGGCGTGCTGGTGCCGTTGTCGGCGCTCGCGGGCGGTGCGCTCGTGCTGGTCACCGACAGCGCGGTGCTCGCGTCGGGCCTCGACGCGACGCTGTCGACAGGTGTCGCGATCGCGCTCGTCGGCACGCCGCTGATGCTCGCGATGATCCGGCGCGGCGCCGCGTGGTCGGGCGTGCTGCATGCGCAAGCCGAACGCGCGGCCGGCAGCGGCTCGACGCGCGTGGTCGGCTGGCTCGAAGGGCTCGGCTGGCCGCTGCGCACCGTGCTGTTCGTCGCGGCCAGCGGGCTCGCGCTGTTCGTCGGCGTATCGGCCGGCCCCGAGTGGCTGTCGCCCGCGCGCTGGTTGGCCGCGCTGTCGGGCCACGATGCGCTCGCGCGGATGCTGATCGACCTGCGCATGCCGCGGCTGCTGTGCGCGCTCCTCGCGGGCGCGCTGCTGGCCGTGAGCGGCGTCGCGATGCAGAGCGTCGTGCGCAATCCGCTCGCCGGCCCCGAAGTGCTCGGCGTCACGCAGGGAGCGGGGCTCGTCACGCTGTTCGCGTTGTCGACGTGGCCGCTGATGGGCCACGTGACGCTTGCCGCGGCCGCGTTGACCGGCGGTGCGCTGTCGCTCGCGATCACGCTCGCGCTGAATCATCGGCATCGTTACGCACCGCTCGCGGTCGCGCTGACCGGCATCGCGATCGGCGCGCTATGGACCACGCTCGCGCAATGGCTGATCACGCAGGAAAGCGTGCAGCCCGCGCGCTTCGTCGTCTGGCTCGTCGGCGGCACCTACGGCCGCAGCTGGGGCGAGGTGTCGATGCTGCTGCCGTGGTGCGTGCTCGCGGTCCCCGTATTCGCGTGGCTCGCGCGGCCGCTCGACATGCTCGCGCTCGGCGACGACCAGGCGGCCGCGCTCGGGCTGCCGGTCGCCGCGTTGCGGCCGCTCGCGCTGACGATCGCGACGCTCGCGGCCTGCGCGGCCGTCGCGGCCGTCGGGCCGGTCGGCTTCATCGGGCTGATGGCGCCGCACGTCGCGACGATGCTCGGCGCACGCCGGCATCGCACGCGGCTGTGGCTCGCGGCCGCCTGCGGCGCGCTGATCCTCGGCCTCGCCGATCTGGCGGCCCGCACGGTCGTCGCGCCGCGCGAAGTGCCGGCTGGCGTGCTGACCGCGCTGATCGGTGCGCCGTACCTGCTCGGCCTGTTGATCCTCGAGGGGCGCCGCGCCCGGCGCACGGGGCGATGACACCGGCGCTCGACGGCGCATGCGCCACGCGCTTTTCCGCGTTCGCGCCGGAACCATTCGCCGAGCATCTCGACGTCGTATGGCTCGGGATGCCCGACGACACGCACGCGCCGGGCCGGATCGTCGTGCCCGTGAGCGCGCTGCCCGCGCATCGCGACGCGGTGCTCGACGCGATGGTGCGCCATTATGGCGGCGATCCGGCGCAGCATGCGCGCGCGCTGATGTCGCAATGGAGCAAGTACTACTTCGGCCGCGCGGCGCCCGCCGGCGTGGTGGCCGCGCTGACTCTCGGCCGGCCGCTCGACATGACGCCGGAACGCACGTTCGTCGCGCTCGACGACGGGATGCCGGCCGCGTTGTATTTCGCGCCGGCCGCGCTCGGCGCGCCGTGCAGCGAGCCCGCGTCGCGCTATGCGGGGCTCGTCGCGCATCTCGGCGCGGTGATCGACCTGCTCGCGGCAATGGGCCGCGTCACGCCGCGCGTGCTGTGGAGCAACGCGGGCAACCTGCTCGACTATCTGCTCGACACGTACCGGTCGCTGCCGTGCGTGGCGGATCCCGTTCGTGATGCGGACTGGCTGTTCGGCGCGTCCTGCGTGCGCGGCGAGCCGAATCCGCTGCGCCTGCCGGTGCGCGATGCCGTGCCGCGCTCGCCGCTGCTGCCGACACCGTTTCGCGCACGCCGCGTGTGCTGCCTGCGCTATGAAATTCCTGGAGAAACGCAACTGTGTGGAAGCTGCCCCCTGCTATTGACGATGGACGACGCGGCGCTGGCCGGGCAGGACGCGATCCGGTGACGCGGGCCGGCCGCCGCCATGCGCTCGCCGCGTTGGCCGCGCTCGGCGCCGCGTGCTGCGGCGCGCTGGTTGCACCGGCCGTCGCATTCGCTGACGACGCGCACGGCGGGTGGGGCAGCACGGCGTCGCCAGCGGGCCGCTCGCTCGCCGGCAACCCCGTCGTATCGCAGGCGAGCGCGACGATGCCCGTACGGCCGCAACGCGTGGTCGCGCTCGACTTCATGTTCGCGGAAAGCGTGATCGCGCTCGACCTCGTGCCGGTCGGCATGGCCGATACGGCGTTCTATCCGGGCTGGCTCGGCTACGGGAGCGACCGGCTCGCGCACGTGACCGACATCGGTTCACGCCAGGAGCCGGGGCTCGAGGCGATCGCCGCGGTGAAGCCCGATCTCATCATCGGCGTCGGCTTCCGGCATGCGCCGATCTTCGCCGCGCTCGACCGGATCGCGCCGACGATCCTGTTCCAGTTCAGCCCGAACGTGTCGGAAGACGGCGTGCCCGTCACGCAGCTCGACTGGATGCGGGAGATCTTCCGCACGATCGGTGCCGTCACCGGGCGCGACGCGCGTGCGAAAGCGGTGGAAGCGCAACTCGACGCGGGAATCGCCCGCAATGCGGCGCGGCTCAGGGAGGCCGGGCGCAGCGGTGAACGCATCGCACTGCTGCAGGATCTCGGTCTGCCCGACCGCTACTGGGCCTATACGGGCAACAGCACGTCGGCGGGGCTGGCGCGCGCGCTCGGGCTCGATCCGTGGCCGAAGAAGCCGACGCGGGAAGGCACGGTTTACGTGACGTCCGCCGATTTGCTCCGGCAGCGCGATCTCGCCGTGCTGTTCGTCACCGCAACGGGGATGGACGTGCCGCTGTCGTCGAAACTCGATTCGCCGGTGTGGCGTTTCGTGCCCGCGCTGCGCGACCATCGGATCGCGCTCATCGAGCGCAATATCTGGGGGTTCGGCGGCCCGATGTCGGCGCTCAAGCTGGCCGACGTGATGACCGATACGATGCTGAAGCTGCCGGCCGTCGGGCGTTGAACGGTAGCAGCGCGTCGTGAGCGGGCGGGGTGGTGTGGTCGGGAACTGCGTTGCCGTCCGCATGTTGCCCGAACGGGCTGCAACATTCCCGTGGCCTTTCCCGATTTTCCAAACCTTCCCGATCCTTCCAACCGGACACCGCCCGCGCGCCGCAATCGCTGCGCGCAGGCGGCTGGTGTTCACACCATGCTTACGCACTCAGCGCATCGACACCCGCTTGTGCGCGTGAACGCGCGGGCGTCGTGTCGCTGACGATCTGACCGTTGTCGAGCTTCAGCAGCCGATCGGCGAGATCGAAATAGCGGTCGTCGTGCGTGATCACGATCACGGCCTTGCCGCGTGCGCGCAGCTCGGGCAACAGCTGCTCGTAGAACACAGCCTTGAACGACGGATCCTGGTCGGCCGCCCATTCGTCGAACAGGTAGAACGGGCGGTCTTCCAGATACGCGACGACGAGCGCGAGCCGCTTGCGTTGCCCGGTCGACAGCGCACGGTTCGAGAACGCGCCATCGACGACCTTCACCTTGTGATCGAGCGCGAGCTTCGCGACCAGCGCGTTCGCGCGCGCATCGGCCTGGGTACGCGCCGGATCGTCTGGATCGACGATGCCGAGCAGCGCATCGAACAGGTGGAAGTCGTTGAACACCGCGCTGAAGCGCTGCCGGTACGCGGCGCGCTCGCGCCAGCCGATCGTGCGGCCGTCGACCTCGATCGTGCCTTCCTCCGGCTCGTAGAGCCCGGTCAGCACCTTCGCGAGCGTCGTCTTGCCGCTGCCGTTGCCGCCGACGATGAACACGAGCTCGCCCGGCCGGATCGTCAGGTCGATCGGCCCGATGCGGAACATCCGCTCATCGCGCTCGTGGAAGTACGCATGCGTGACGCCGCGCAGCGTGACGGCGCCGGCCGGCGGCACGTCGGGCGCGTCGCTCGCGGGCGGCACCGTGCGCAGCGCGCCGAACTCGGCCATCACGCCTTCGATGCGCCCGAGCGACACGCGCGCCGCGTTGACGGTCGGCAGGTTGTTCAGCAGCCCGTCGAGCGGCACCAGCATGAACAGGAACACGACGACGTAGCCGGCCGCCGTCCCGGGATCGGCATGCACGCCCAGCTGCGGCCAGAACGCGGCCGCGCCGAGGAACACGTAGAACAGGAAGATGATCCAGCCGACGCCGACCGCATACGCGCTGAACGCGCGGCGACGGTGGTCGCGCACCTCGCCGATCGCGGCGCCGAGCTGGCCGTCGACGAACTGGCGCGCGCGCGCGTCGTGCAGCTTCAGCTCCTTCGCGCCGGAGAACAGCGAGCCGAGATAGCCGAACAGGCGGTCCTGCGCCTGGCCGGCCGCTTCGAGCGACGCGATCGCGCGGCGATCGCCGGTGTGATAGCCGAGCGAGCCCGCGATGATCGCGGTCAGCGCGAGCAGGCACACCGGCCACGACAGCCACGCGAGATAGCCGAGGCAGCCGAACACGATCGAGCCGTGCATCACCAGGTTCGGCAGCGCGAAGAACAGCATCGACACGTTGGTCGCGTCGTCGGTCAGTACCGACTGCACGGGCGCCGCGCCGATCCGCTCGATGTCGCGCAGCTCGGCCGCGCCGACGCGCCGCGCGAGATGCACGCGCAGCCGCGCCATCGTGTCCTGCGACAGCCGGGCGAACAGCGTGCCCGACACGATGCGTGTGACGAGCGCGATCACCGCGCACAGCGCGAAGCGCCACGCGAGCGACGCATCGGCCGCGCCGGGCTGCGCGAGCGCGCGGTTCAGCGTCGCGACGAGCAGCACGCTCGCGACGCCGTTGAGCACGCAGGCGATGAGCGCCAGCGCGAGCGACGCGCGGCTTTCGCGCAGCAGCGCGAGGATCAGGCGGGCCGCGGGGCGGCCGGGGGAGGCGTCGAGGGACGGCGGGGAAGAAGGCTCGTGGGCGGCTGTCATCGGCAACGTCGGTAAATGAAGGGCAAGCAAACCGTGCGGAAACGGCAAGACTGACGTGAAAGCAGCGCGCGGGCCGGGCCCGGTTGCGGCTTTCCTTCCTGATAGACGAACGGGCCGCGCAAATATTTAGTCGCATCGTCAAAAAATGCATCTATTCGGACTTTGCACGCAAAACGGTAAAAAACCAGCCGCGCCGTTCGTCACACCAGTGAAGCCGCCCCTTGCGGCCCCGAGACTTGGCCGAAGCGGCCGGACCGAAGGACTTCACGCACATGACGAGTTTCCCGACTGCGTTGCACCACCGAATTCGCGAACTGGCGCGCCGTGCGCCCGACGCACCCGCGCTCGCCGCGCCTTTCCAGAACGACCTGCGCCTGTCGCGCGGCGCGCTCGACGCGCGTGCGTCGCACCTGGCCCGTCAACTGCGCGCGGCCGGGGTCGGCGCGGAAGTGCGGGTCGGCGTCTGCGTCGAACGCTCGTGCGAGCTGTTCGTCGCGCTGCTGGCCGTGCTGAAGGCGGGCGGCGTGTTCGTGCCGCTCGATCCGCGTCATCCGGCCGCGCGCCTCGACTGGATCGTGCGCGATGCGCAGCTGCGTCACGGGATCGTCGATGCGGCGGGCCGCGCGGCGCTCGGCGCGCCGTTCGAACATGCGTTCGACGCGATGTCGGCCACCGATGACGGCGCGAATGCCGCCGCGTTCGCCGACGACGAAGACGTGCCGGTGCATCCGCGCGCAGCCGCCTACATGATCTATACGTCGGGCTCGACCGGCACGCCGAAGGCGGTGGTCGTCGAGCACGGGCCGCTCGCCGCGCATTGCGACGCGCTCGCGGCCGCGCTGCCGATCGAAGGCGGCGACCGCCTGCTGCATTTCGCGTCGGTCAATTTCGACGCCGCGCACGAATGCTGGCTCGCGCCGCTCGCGGTCGGCGCGAGCGTGACGATTGCGCCGCCGCAGCCGTTCGCGCCGGACGCCGCCCACGCGCTGATGGTGCGCGAATCGGTGAGCGTCGCCGCGTTTCCGCCGGCCTACCTGCGCGAATTCGCGGCGCTCGCCGCGCGCGACGGCGTGCCGCCGGCGCTGCGCGTGCTCGCATTCGGTGGCGAAGCGCTGCCGCAGCAGGCATTCGAATTCGTGCGCCGCACCTTCCCGTCGGTGCGCCTGATCAACGGTTACGGGCCGACCGAGGCCGTGATCTCGCCGATGCTGTGGCCCGTCGAGCCGGGCGACACACCCGAGCTGGCCGCCGACGATGCGTATGCGTCGCTGCCGATCGGCCGCGTGATCGGTCCGCGTGTCGCGCGCATCGATGGCGACGCGGCCGGTGAGTCGGGTGAGGGCGGCGAGCTGCTCCTCGGCGGCGTGTGCATCGCGCGCGGCTATCACGGCCGCCCGGCGCTGACGGCCGAGCGCTTCATTCCCGATGCGCACGGCGAGCCCGGTGCGCGCGTGTACCGCACCGGCGACCTCGCGCGCCTGCGTGCCGACGGCGCATTCGATTATCTCGGCCGTCTCGACGACCAGGTCCAGGTGCGCGGCGTGCGCGTGGAGCCTGCGGAAATCGCCGCGTGCCTGCGCACGCATCCGGCCGTGGCCGACGCGGCCGTGATCGCCGAAACTGGCAACGGGCCGACGCGGCTGATCGCGTGCGTCGCGCTGCGCGCGGCCGCCGACGATGCGGCGCTGAAGGCGCACGTGGGCGCGCAGTTGCCCGCCGCGTGGCAGCCGCACCGGTTCGTGCGCTGCGATGCGCTGCCGTATACGTTGAACGGCAAGATCGACCGTGCCGCGCTGCGCGAGCGCATTGCCGCCGCGCGCGACACCGAACAACAGGCGGGCGACGCACCGCGCACGCCGACCGAAGCGCAGATTGCCGGCTTCTGGCAGACGCTGCTCGGCCTCGACACGACGCCGTCGCGCGACGACCGCTTCTTCGCGCTGGGCGCCGATTCGCTCGCCGCGATGCAACTGCAGGCCGCGATTCGCGCCGCGTTGCGCGTGAACCTGCGGCTCGACATGCTGTTCGCCGATCCGTCACTGGCCGAACTCGCCGCGCACGTCGATCGCGCGGAACGCGAAACGGGCGAACCGCTGGCCGCGATCGCCGCGCGCCGTGCGCCGGCCGATAGCGATGTGCCGTATGTCGATCGCGCGGCATCGCTCGCGCAACAACGCTTCTGGGTACTCGCGCAGACGCGCGACGCAAGCGCTGCCTATCACATCGCCGCGCACTGGACGATCGACGGCGCGCTCGACCGCGCTGCGCTGCAGCGCGCGCTCGACCACGTGATCGAGCGGCACGACGCGTGGCGCACGACGCTCGTCGACAACGACGACGGCATCGTGATGCAGCGTATCCATGCACATCTGCCGGTGGCGATCACGACGCTCGACCTGCGCGAGCAACCGCCGGCGGCACGCGACGCGGAAGCCGCCCGCATTGCCGAACGCGACGCGGGCGCGCCGTTCGATCTGTCGCGCGGTCCGCTGCTGCGCGCGACGCTCGTCGTGCTCGCCGACGATCGCCACCGGCTGCTGCTGACCGCACACCACGCGATCACCGACGGCTGGAGCTCGCGCTGCGCCTTCGACGAGCTGTCCGCCGCGTACCGCGCGTACGCGCAAGGCCGCGAGCCGTCGTTGCCTGCGCTGCCGATCCAGTACGCCGACTACGCGGACTGGCAGCGCGACATGCTCGCCGGCGGCGAGGGCGAGCGTCAGCTCGACTACTGGCGCCGCGCATTGCGCGACGTGCCGGGCCCGCTCGCGCTGCCGGTCGACCGCCAGCCGGGCGCGACGCGCACGCTGCAGGGCGCACGCGTGTCGGTCCGCCTGCCCGACGCGGTGGCGGCCGACGTGCGGCGTCTTGCGCGCGACGCGCAGGCCACCGTCTTCACGGTGCTGCTGGCCGCGCTCGACGCATGGCTGGCGCGCCTGACCGGCGAGACGGACGTGGTCGTCGCGGTGCCGGTCGCGCATCGTCAGCGCCCGGAAACGCGCGCGCTGCTCGGCCTGTTCCTGAATACGGTCGCGCTGCGCGTGCGCGTGGCGCCGACGCTGCCGTTCCGCGCGCTGGTCGACGCGGCACGCACGGCGGCGCTCGACGCGGTCGCGCACCAGGACGTGCCGTTCGAGCGCGTCGTCGATGCGGTGAAGCCGCCCGTCAAGCGCGGCGACGAATGGCTGCGCGTGAAATTCGCGCAGCAGTTCGATGCGCGGCACGACAGCGTGCTGCCGGGCGCGACCGCGGTGGCGACGCCGGGCCCCGATCTCGCCGCGCGCTTCGACTTCGCGCTGGACTTCACCGACGACGCGAACGGGATCGAACTCGTCGCCGCCTACGCGACCGACTGCATCGACGCCGATACCGCGCGCGCATGGCTCGACAGCTACGCGGCGCTGCTCGCGTGCGCCGCCCATGAACCGCAATGCGCGACGGCCGCGCTGCCGTGCGACGCGTCGCCGGCGACGCGCCAGCCGCGCGACGGCCGCGCGCTGAGCATCGAACACGCCGACATCGTCGCTGCATTCGCGCGGCAGGCGGCCGCCTATCCGCATCGCGTCGCGCTGGCCGATGCGTCGGCGTCGCTGACGTTCGCCGAACTCGACGACGCGTCGAACCGCATCGCGCACGCACTGAAACTGCAGGGCGTGACGGCCGAAGCGCCCGTCATCGTCTGCATCGAGCGTTCGGCCCGCTTCGTCGTCGGCCTGCTCGGCGCGCTGAAGGCCGGCGCGCTGGCCGTGCTGCTCGACCCCGCGCAGCCGGCCGCGCGCCTGGCGGCCGCGGCCGCCGATTGCGGCGCACGCCGCGCGCTCGTCGCGGATGTGGCCGCGTGGCCGGCCGGCATCGACGCCCAGCCGCTCGACGTCGACACGCTCGCGCAGGACGCGACGCTTGCCCATGCGGCCGGCGTGCGCGTCGCACCGCATCCGGAACAGGGCGCCTATCTGATCTATACGTCGGGCTCGACCGGCACGCCGAAGGGCGTCGTCGTGTCGCACGGCGCACTGGCCGATTACGTGCAGGGGATGCTCGACGAACTCGCGTTCGCGCCGGACGCGTCGTTCGCGATGGTGTCGACCGTCGCCGCGGATCTCGGCCACACGACGCTGTTCGGCGCACTGTGCGGGGGCCGCACGCTGCATCTGCTGCCGGCTGCGTGCGCGTTCGATCCGGACCTCTTCGCGCAGGAAATGCGCGGCCGCGACGTCGGCGTGCTGAAGATCGTGCCGAGCCATCTGCAGGCGCTGCTCGACGCGCGCGTGCCGGCCGACGTGCTGCCGCGCCACGCGCTCGTGACCGGCGGCGAAACGCTGACGTGGGCGCTCGTCGCGCGCGCGGCCGGGCTCGCACCGGCCTGCCGCGTGATCAACCATTACGGGCCGACCGAAGCGACCGTCGGCGCGATTGCCTGCGACACCGCGTCGATCGCGGCCGACGCACGCGATCCGGCGAGCGGCGTGCCGCTCGGCGTGCCGCTGCCGAATGCGCGCGCGCTGGTGCTGGACGCGTTCGGCGCGTGCGTGCCGGCCGGGGCGACGGGCGAGCTGTATCTGGGCGGGCCGGGCGTGGCGCGCGGCTACCTGAACCGGCCGGCGCAGACCGCCGAGCGCTTCGTGCCCGATCCGTTCACGCCCGGTGCGCGCCTGTATCGCACCGGCGACCGCGTGCGTCTGCGCACGGACGGCCGTCTCGCGTTCCTCGGCCGCATCGACGATCAAGTGAAGATTCGCGGCTATCGCGTCGAGCCGGGTGAGGTGAGCGCGGCGGTGCGCGCGGCCGGCCCGATCGCGCAGGCTGAAACGCTCGCGATCGAGCACGACGGCCGTCTGCGGCTCGCGACATTCGTCGTGATGCGCGACGGCGCGGCATTCGACGAGGCCGCCGTGCGCGCGGCGCTCGGCGCGACGCTGCCCGACTACATGGTGCCCGCGCAGTTCGTCGCGCTCGCCGGCCTGCCGGTGACCGCGAACGGCAAGATCGATCGCGCGGCGCTGCGCGAACGGGCGGCCGCGCCGGTGGCGACGGCCTCAGGCGACGCGCCGCGGGGCCCGGTCGAGACGGCGCTCGCCGAAGTCTGGCAAGCGGTGCTGAAGGCGCCGCACGTCGGTCGCGACGACAACTTCTTCGAACTCGGCGGCGACTCGATCCTCGTGCTGCAGGTGATCGCGCGTGCCCGCAAGCGCGGCGTGCGCTTCACGCCGAAGCAGCTGTTCGACGGCCCGACGGTCGCCGAACTCGCGCGTGTCGCGAAGACCGGGGACGCCGGCGCTGCAACGACAACGCCTGCGCCGGCGCAGTCCGCACCGGCTGCCGACGCGATCCTGACGCCCGCGCAGCAGCGCTTCTTCGCGCTCGACGTGCCGCATCCGGGCCACTGGAACCAGTCGGTCGCGTTCGACGTGCGCGGCCCGTTCGACGCCGATGCGTTCGCGCGTGCGTTCGATGCGTTGCTGACCCATCACGACGCATTCCGTCAGCGCTTCGCGCGCGGCGCGGACGGCAAGTGGCACGCGAGCGATGCGGCGAAGCCGTACGACGCGCTGCCGTTCGTCGAAGTCGCCGCCCGCGACGAAGCCGACGCACTGGCGCGCTTCGACGCATTGCAGTGCCGCCTCGACCTTGGCCGCGGGCCGCTCGCCTGCGCGTGCGCGGCGCGGCTGCCGGACGGTTCGACGCAACTGTATCTGGCGATCCACCATGCGATCGTCGACGGCGTGTCGTGGCGCATCCTGCTCGATGACCTGGACGCAGCGTATCGCGCCGCATGCGAGGGCGCGCCGGCTCGTCTGTCGCAGCCGGGCCTGCGCGCGGACGCATGGGCCGCCCGCCTCGCGCGTGCCGCGACGCAGCCCGGATCGCCGTTTGCCGCTGAAACCGCATACTGGGCCGGCATGGCCGAAGGCGACGACCTCGTGCCCGATCATCCCGACGCACCGGCGACGAACGCCGATGCGGCCGTCGTCGTGCAGACGATCGACGCGGCATTGACCCGCGCCGCGCTGACCGACGCCCACGCCGCGTATCGCACGCAGACGATCGAACTGCTGGGCGCGGCGCTCGCGCTGGCGCTGGCCGGTGCCGGCGGCGCCGCGTCGTGCCGCGTCGAACTCGAAGGCCATGGCCGCGAGGCGCTGTTCGACGATGCGGACGCGAGCCGCACGATCGGCTGGCTGACGAGCCACTATCCGGTGACGCTGCCGGTCGAAGCCACCGCGCGCGACACGCTGTGCGCGGTCAAGGATGCGTTGCGCGCGGTGCCGCACAAGGGGCTCGGCTTCGGCGTGCTCGCGCACTACGGCGATGCGGCGACGCGTGCGGCGCTGGCCGCCGTGCCGCGTCCGCGCGTCACGTTCAACTATCTCGGCCAGTTCGACGCGCCGCGCGACGCGACGCTCGTGCCGCGCTTCGGCGGCACCGGCATCGAGCGCGATCGCCAAGGCCCGCTCGGCAACACGCTCGCGATCCATGCATACCTTGATACCGACCGCGACGGCGCACGCACGCTGAAGGTTCACTGGGTATACGGCGCGCCGCAGTTCGAGCGCGCGACGATCGACGCATTCGCGGCGCGCTTTGCCGCCGCACTGCGCGAACTCGCCGATGCCTGCGCGTCGCGGGTCGCGCATCGCGGCGGCGGCGCGACGCCGGGCGATTTCCCGCTCGCGCAGGCTGCCGGCCTCACGCAGGCCGCGATCGAACGCGCGCCGCTCGACTGGCGCACGATCGACGACGTGTATCCGCTGTCGCCGATGCAGCAGGGGATCCTGTTCCATGCGCTGTTCGCGCCCGGTCATGCCAGCTATGTGAACCAGCTCGTCGCGACGGCAACGGCGCTCGACGCCGACCGGCTCGCGGCCGCGTTCGGCGCCTCGGTCGCGCGCCACGACATCCTGCGCACCAGCGTGATGCCCGACGAGGCCGCGCCGCTGCAATGCGTGCATCGCCATGCGCAGATGCCGGTCGAGCAGCTCGACTGGCGCACGCGCGCCGACACGCTCGACGCCGATTTCGACGCGTGGCTCGCGGCCGACCGCGCCCGCGGCTTCGACTGGCGCGAGCCGCCGTTGATGCGGCTCACGCTGATCCGCGTGACGGACGACGCGTGGCGCGTCGTCTGGACGCGTCACCACGTGCTGCTCGACGGCTGGAGCACCGCGCGGCTGCTCGCGGACGTGCTGCGCGACTATCGCGACCCCGATGCGGTGTCGCCGTTCGCGAGCCGCCCGGCGCTGCGCTATCGCGACTTCATCGCGTGGCTCGGCACCCGCGATCGTGCCGCGGACGAACGCTTCTGGACCGACCGGCTCGCGCGGCTCGACGCGCCGACGCTGATCGCCGAACGCGTGGCCGATCGCGCCGACGCCGAGATGGTCACGTGGCGCGCGACGATCGATGCGGATGCGACTGCGCGCATCGCACAAACGGCGCGTGCGCTGAAGCTGACCGTCAACACGCTGGTGCAGGGCGCGTGGGCGCTCGCGCTGCAGCGCATGACGCACCATCCGGCCGTCGCGTTCGGCGCGACCGTCGCGGGCCGTCCCGATGCGCTCGCGGACGTCGACACGGTGCTCGGCCTCTTCATCAACACGCTGCCGGTGATCACGGCGCCGGCGCCGCAGCAGCGCGCGGCCGACTGGCTGCAGGCGCTGCAACGCGAGAACGCGGCCGCCGCCGAGCATGCACACACGCCGCTCGCCGATATCCAGCGCTGGGCGCGTGGCGCCGGCGGCGCCCTGTTCGACACGCTGGTCGTATTCGAGAACTATCCGGTCGACGAGACCGTGCGCGACGCCGATCCACGCGCGCTCGCGCTGAGCGACGTGCGCAGCATCGAAGCGACCGATTTCGCGCTCACGCTCGTGATCGAGAGCGGTACCGAGCTGACGATCGACTACGGCTACGACACCGCGCGCGTCGATGCGCACCAGGTCGAGACCTGGCACCGCGCGTTCGCATGCGCGCTCGACGCGCTGGCCCGCACGCCGGATGCGCTGCTTGGCACGCTGTCGATCGCCGACGACGCGGCGCGCGCCGCACTGGCGCGCGCGCAGGACACCGCGCGGACGTGGCCGCACGCGCAGCGGCAGCCGCTGCATCTGCAATTCGCGGCCGCCGCACAGGCGACGCCCGATGCGATCGCGCTCGAATACGCGGATGCCGACGGCGCCGTGCAACGCGCGACCTATCGCGAACTCGACCTGAACACGACGCGCGTTGCCGCCGCACTGCGCCGGCGCGGCGTGCGGCCCGATACGCCCGTGGCATTGTGCGTCGAGCGCTCGTTCGACATGGTGACGGCGCTGGTCGGCGTGCTGAAGGCCGGCGCGGCGTACCTGCCGGTCGATCCCGACTATCCGGCCGAGCGCATCGCGTATCTGCTGCGCGACGCGCGGCCGGCGGTCGCGATCACGCAGGCCCATCTGCGCGAGCAGGTCGAGGCCGCGCTCGGCGACGACGCGACGACGCAGCTGCTGACGGTGGCCGATCTGCTCGCCGACGAAGCAGGCGAAGCGAATGGAGCGAACGAAGCCGCGGCCGACACCGACATCGACGACGCCCGGCTCGCGTACCTGATCTATACGTCCGGCTCGACCGGCAAGCCGAAGGGCGCCGGCAACTCGCACGGCGCGCTCGCGAACCGGATCGCGTGGATGCAGCACGCGTACCGGCTCACGCGCGACGACGTCGTGCTGCACAAGACGCCGTTCGGCTTCGACGTGTCGGTATGGGAATTCGTGTGGCCGCTCGCGATCGGCGCGAAGCTCGCGATCGCCGCGCCCGGCGACCACCGCGATCCGGCCCGCCTCGCGGCCGCGATCCACGCGCACGGCGTGACGGTGCTGCACTTCGTGCCGTCGATGCTGGCCGCGTTCGCCGCGTATCTCGACGATTTCTCGGCCGCCGCGCAATGCGACAGCGTGCGCCTGATCGTCGCGAGCGGCGAAGCGCTCGCGCCCGAACTCGTCGCGAAGGTCGCACGGCTCATGCCGAACGCGACGCTCGTGAACCTGTACGGGCCGACGGAAGCCGCGATCGACGTGTCGCACTGGACCTGCGGCCCCGACGACGCGAGCGCCGTCGCGGTGCCGATCGGCCATCCGATCGCGAACCTGCAGCTGCACGTGCTCGACGCGGCATGGCAGCCGGTGCCGGCCGGCGCGACTGGCGAACTGTATCTGGCGGGCGCGGGCCTCGCGCGCGGCTATCTCGGCCGCCCGGGGCTGACCGCCGAGCGCTTCGTGCCCGATCCGTTCGTGCCGGGCGCGCGCATGTACCGCACCGGCGACCTCGCACGGCGCCGCGCCGATGGCGCACTCGACTACCTCGGCCGTGTCGACACGCAGGTGAAGCTGCGCGGCCAGCGGATCGAACCCGGTGAAATCGAGGCGCTGCTGCGCATGGCGCCGGGTGTGCACGACGCGGTCGTGATCGTGCGCGACGAGCAGCTGATCGGCTATGTCGCACGCGGCGATGCGGCTTCGCTCGACCGGGCGGCACTGCTGGATTCGCTGCGCGCGCAGTTGCCCGCGTACATGGTGCCGTCGCAGTTGATCGAGCTCGACGCGCTGCCGGTCACGCCGAACGGCAAGTGCGACCGCCATGCGTTGCCGGCGCCGGTGCGCGAGGCGGCCGCGGCCGTCGAACTCGCGACCGACACGGAGCGCGCGCTCGCGGCGATCTGGCAACGCGTGCTGCATGTGGACGCGATCGGCCGCGACGACGATTTCTTCCTGCTCGGCGGCCACTCGCTGCTCGCGACACAGGCCCATGCGCAGGCGAACCTGCACTGGGGTCTCGCGCTGCCGCTGCGCACGCTGTTCGACACCCGCACGCTCGCACGCTGCGCGGAGGCGATCGACGCGGCCTGCGCGGCACAGGGCGAAACCGACGCGGCGAGCGCGATCGACGCGCTGCTCGGCGAACTGGAAACCCAATAAGGACGACGGATGACGAAGGTTCAACCCGACTGGCTCGCGCTCGCGACGCGTTTCGCGCAACTGCCCGACGCGCAGCGCGCGGTGTTCATCGACAAGCTCGGCGCGGCCGGCATCGATTTTCGCGTGCTGCCGATCCCGCCGCGCACGCCGCGCAGCGATCGCGTGCCGGCGTCGTTCGCGCAGACGCGGCTGTGGCTGCACGCGCGGCTGATCGACGCGCCGGACGCATATCACATCACCGAGCGGCTCGCGCTGACGGGCCCGCTCGACGCGCACGCGCTGCGGCTCGCGTGCGATGCGCTGATCGCGCGCCATGAAGCGCTGCGTACGACCTTCGACGAAGCGGAGGACGGCGTCGCGCAGACGATTCATCCGCCGCTGCGCTGCCCGTGGCGCGAGACCGATCTCGAGGCGCTGCCCGATGCGCAGCGCGTCGCGCGCGCCGAAAGCGTCGCCGCGGCCGACGAAGCCGATGCGTTCGATCTCGGCGCGGCGCCGCTCGTGCGCGCACACCTGATCCGCTTCGACGCGACGCATCACTGGCTCGCGCTGACCGTGCATCACATCGTGTCGGACGGCTGGTCGTCGGGCGTGATGCTGGACGAACTCGCGGCGTTCTATCGCGCGTATGCGTCGGGCAAGCCGGTGCCGCTCGCGCCGCTGCCGATCCAGTACGCGGACTATGCGTTGTGGCAGCGCCGCTGGCTCGATGCCGGCGAGCGCGATCGCCAGCTGGGGTTGTGGCGCGAACGGCTCGATCCGCAGCGCGGCGTGCTCACGCTGCCCGGTGCGGCCGCGCGGCCCGCACGCCGCAGCGCGCGCGGTGCGCGTCATGTGTTTTCGCTCGACGCCCATATCGGTGCACGGCTCCGTGCGTTCGCGGCCGCATCGGGCGCGACGCCGTTCGCGGTGCTGCTCGCGGCCCTCGACGCGCTCCTCGCGCGTGCGACCGGCGACACGCGGATCTGCGTCGGCGTGCCGGCCGCGAACCGCGAGCGCGCGGAAACGGCCGGCCTGATCGGCTTCTTCGTCAACACGCTCGCGATCGACGTCGACGTGCCGGCGCACGGTGATTTCTCGTCGCTGGTCGCGCGCACGCAGCGCGCGCTCGTCGATGCGCAGATGCACCAGGACGTGCCGTTCGAGCAGGTCGTCGACGCGCTCGGCGTGCCGCGCAGCGCCAGCCACCATCCGCTGTTCCAGGTGATGGCCGCGTATGGCGAGCGGCGCGCGCTGCCGGCGCTCGGCGCGGCGTCGGCCGCATTGTTGCCGTCCGGCACGCCGTCCGCGAAATTCGACCTGACGCTTGCCGTCGAGGCGACGCCCGATGGCACGTTCGATGCTGCGTTCATCTACGCACTCGACCTGTTCGATGCCGACGCGATCGCGCGGCTCGCCGCCCGCTTCGTCACGCTGCTCGGCGACGCGCTCGCTCGCCCCGAGTTGCCGATCGGCGATCTCGACTGGCTGCCGGCCGATGAACTCGCGCAACTCTTCGCGTGGAACGCACCGGCAGGCGCGGCCGAAGCCGAGCCGTTCGTGCCGGTGCACGCGCGCATCGCCGCGCATGCGAAGGCACGGCCCGAAGCACGCGGCGTCGCCGACATCGATCGCGCGCTGACGCGCGGCGAGGTCGACGCGCGCGCGGCACGCATCGCGCGCAATCTCGTCGCGGCCGGCGTGCGGCCCGAGATGCGCGTCGGCGTCGCGCTGCAGCGGTCGGTCGACCTGCTGGTCGCGCTGATCGCGGTGCTGAAGTCGGGCGCCGCGTTCGTGCCGCTCGATCCGGCTCATCCGCTCGAACGGCTCGCGCAGATCGTCGGCGATGCGGGCATCGCGCACGTGCTGACCGACGGCGCGAGCGCCGCATCGCTGCCCGAGTTGCCGGCACTGCGCATCTGGCGCGCGGACGAAGTCGACGCGCTCGACGAGGCGGCGGACGTCGTGCTGCCGGACGTGCTGCCCGGCCATGCGGCGTATGCGATCTACACGTCGGGCTCGACCGGCAAACCGAAGGGCGTGATCGTCGATCACGCGGCGTTCGCACGGCATTGCGTGGCGATTGCCGAGCGCTACGGCGCGGGCGAGAACGACGTGTTCCTGCTGTTCCAGTCGGTCAACTTCGACGGCGCGCACGAAGGCTGGTTTTCTCAATACCTGTCGGGTGCCGCCGTGTCGGTGACGGCCGACGTGCTGTGGCCGCCCGCGCAGACCTGCGCGATGATGGTCCGCGACGGCGTGACGATGACCTACGTGCCGCCCGGCTGCGCGGCTCAGCTCGCCGAATGGGCGCTCGCGCACGGGGCGCCGCCGACGCTGCGCTCGCTGACCGTCGGCGGCGAAGCGACCTCGCGCGAAGCGTTCGCGATGCTGCGCCGCGCGATGCCGAACGTGCGCGTGGTCAATGGCTACGGCCCGACCGAAACCGTGATCACGCCGACGCTGTGGATGTTCCGTCCCGGCGACGATCTTGCGAAGCTGGGTGACGCCGCCTATCTGCCGATCGGCACGCTGGTCGGCGCGCGCACCGCGCACGTGCTCGACGAGCGGCTGCATCCGCTGCCGGTCGGCGTGATCGGCGAACTGTACCTCGGCGGCGAGGGGATCGGCGTGGCGCGCGGCTACCTCGATCGTCCCGCGCTGACGGCCGAGCGCTTCGTGCCGGATCCGTACGGCGCGCCGGGTGCGCGCCTGTATCGCACGGGCGATCTCGTGCGACGCCGCGCGGACGGCGTGTTCGACTTCATCGGCCGCGTCGATCATCAGGTGAAGCTGCGCGGGCTGCGCATCGAACTCGGTGAGATCGAGGCACAACTGGCCGCGCACGACGCGGTGCGCGAAGCATGCGCGGTCGTGCACGGGCAGGGCGCGCACGCGCAGCTCGTCGCGTACGTCGAACTGAGCGCCGATGCGCAGGCCGCCGCCCAGCCGGTCGAGGCCGCGACGCTCGACGCGCACTTGCGCCGCACGCTGCCCGACTACATGGTGCCCGCGCAACTGATTGTGCTCGATGCGCTGCCGCGCAATGCGAACAGCAAGGTCGACCGTGCGCGGCTGCCGGCCCCGGTGCGCGTCGAACGCGCATACGAAGCGCCGCACGATGGCGACGAAACCGCGCTCGCGGCGATCTGGCGCGACGTGCTGAACGTCGAACGCGTCGGTCGCGGCGATCACTTCTTCGAACTCGGCGGGCATTCGCTGGCAGCGGTGCGCGTCGCGACGCGCGTCGCCGAGCGGCTCGGCCGCGACGTGCCGGTGCGGGCGCTGTTCGAGGCGCCGGTGCTCGCGCAATACGCGCGCCAGGTGGCCGACGCGCCGCGCGCCGCGCACGCCGGTGCCGCGGCGCCGGGCGTCGCGGTGGTCAAACCCGATGCGCATGGCGTGTGGCCACTGTCGCCCGCGCAGCTCGGCCTGTGGTTCCTGTGGCGCGCGCAGCCGGACAGCGCCGCTTACAACATCCCGGTCGCGCTGCGCGTGCGCGGTCCGCTCGACGTCGATGCGATGCGCGCGGCGTTTTCGGCGGCGGCCGCCGCGCATCCAGCGCTGCGCGCGCGGCTCGTCGCGCGCGACGGCATGCGGCCGGGCCAGCGCATCGACGCCGCGGCGCCCGTCGCGCTGCCGCTGGTCGACCTGTCCGCGCAACCCGACGCGCTCGCCCGCGCGGCGGCGCTGACCGACGCCGATGCGCTCGCGCCGTTCGATCTCGCGGCCGATGCGCCATTGTGGCGCGCACGCGTGCTGCGGCTCGGCGCGGACGATCACGTGCTGTCGGTGACGATCCATCACATCGTGTCGGACGGCGAATCGATCGAGCTGTGGCTCGACGCGGTGCGTGCGCGCTATGTCGCGCTCGTGCGGGGCGACGCTTCGGCAGCGGCGGCAGCGATGGCACCGGCAGCATCGACGCCGGAAAACACGTCGCTCGTGCTGCCCGCGCCGTGCCATCCCACCCGCGTCGCGTACTGGCGCGACGCGCTGGCCGACCTGCCGTCGTCCGTGCTGCCGCGGCGCGCCAACGCGCCGGCCGTCCCGCAATGGCGTGCGGCGCGCATCGCGTTCGAGTTCGACGCGGCGCTGATCCGCGCCGCGCGCGACGCCGCGTCGGCCGCGCACGCGACGTTGCCGATGCTGCTGCACGCGGCGCTCAACACCGCGCTGTTCCGCGTGACCGGCGCGGCCGACCAGCCGGTCGGCGTGCTCGCGTCGACGCGTGAGCTGACGGGCGATGCGGCGCGCGATGCGCTCGGTCTGTTCATCAATTCCGTGGTCGTTCGCACGCGGCTCGATTCGGCGGCCAGCCGCACGGACGTGCTCGCGCAGGTGCGCGATACGGCGCTTGCCGCGTATGCGCATGCCGACGTGCCGTTCGCAGACGTCGTCGCGGCGCTGCGCGCGCCGCGTGCCGCGCACGCCAATCCGCTGTTTCAGGTGATGTTCAACTACCTGCGCCCGACCGGCGCCGCCGCGCGCGACTGGGCCGGCCTGTCGCTCGCCGAATTCGACGACGTGCGCCATCGCGTGGTGTTCACGCTGGAGCTGGACGTCGTCGAGCATCCGGACGGGCGCGTGAGCGCCGCGTTCTCGTATGCGGACGAACTGCTCGACGGCCGCTTCGTCGACGCGCTCGTCGATCTCTATCACGACGAAGTCGCGCGTTTTGCCGGGGCGCCGGAAACGGCGCTCGGCGCGCCCGATGCGCTGTTCGCCGCCCACACGGCGGCCGCGCCGGCCGGCGACGCGCCGCGCGTCACGGCATCGAGCGATGTCGCGCCGAACGCAGCCACCGCGCTCGCCGCGCTGTGGTCGGACACGTTCGCGACGGCCGCGCCCGCACCCGACGCCGACCTGTTCGAGGCCGGCGCGACGTCGTTCGACGTCGTGCGCTTCGTCGACGCGGCTGGCCGCGCCGGCCATGCGCTGACGGTGGCCGACGTGTTCGCGTCGCCGACGCTCGCGGCGCTCGGCGCGCGAATCGAGGCCTCGGCCGAAACGAAGCAGGAGGTGCGCGATGCTGGCTGAAGTGCGTCCGGACGGCTTCACGATGCCCGACACCTGCCGTCTCGCGTTCGCGGACGGCCTGTTCGCCGCGCGCGACGACGCGGAGATCCGCGTCGCGCAGGGCGACGGCATCGGCGCGCAGCTGCTGCGCGCGCAACTCGCGGACGACGGCACGCTGCGCCTCGTCGCGTACAACCATCGCGCGGCGCCGGCCGACCAGCGCCGTGCGCTGCTGGCCGCGCTCGCCGCCGCATTTTCCGACGACGTGCGCCGCGCGGCGATCCGGCTCGACCCGGCCGCGTGGCCCGCGGTCGCGCTCGATGCGCTGCGCGCGAGCGGCGTGCTCGCCGACGGCGGCCTGTGCATGCGCGAAGGCTGGGCGCAGCAGGCCGATCTGTGGCGCGTCGGCACGCCGCTGCCGTGCGCGACGCTGCCGATGCTGACCGACGGCCGGCGTCATCCGCGCCGGCCGCCCGCGCCGCGCGGCGACGTGTATGCGCGCGACCTGCCGGCGCTCGGCGTGCGCTTCACGTTGCGCGGCTGGCAACCGGGCGAGGACGCCGCACGCGTCGCGCGCTGGTTCGACGAGCCGCGCGTGCGCGACGGCTGGCCCGGCACGCAGCCCGGCGCCCACGGCACGGCGCCCGATGCCGATCCGCACGTCACGCCGCTCGTTGGCTGCTTCGACGGCGAACCGTTCGCGTATGTCGAGGCGTTCTGGCTGAAGGAAGATCCGCTCGCGCCGCACGTCGGCGCGCGCGATTACGACCGCGGGCTGCGGATGCTGGTCGGCGAATCGCGCTGGCGCGGCCCGCATTGCGTGGCCGGCTGGCTGCCGTCCGTCGTGCATTACCTGTTTCTCGACGACCCGCGCACCGAAGCGGTCGGCTGCGCGGTCCCGGCCGGCCGCGCGCGGGTCGTCGACACCCTCGCGCGGCATGGCTTCGCGCGGCAGCGCCGTCTGGCGCTCGCCGACGCACAGCCGCTGTGGATGCGCACGCTGCGCGAGACCTTCTTTTCCGGCCGTCACGTCTGACGGGCCGGTTTCACCGACAAGGGAGCTGAGAGACATGCAGAGAGAAACCGTATTCGACCTGATCGGCGTCGGCTTCGGGCCGTCGAATCTGGCGCTGGCCATCCGTCTGGAGGAGCGGCGTGCGGCGCGCCCGCTCGCCCATTGCTTCATCGAACGACAGCCGGAATTCGGCTGGCACCGCGGCATGCTGCTCGACGACTGCCGGATGCAGATCTCGTTTCTGAAGGATCTCGTCACGATGCGCGATCCGAAGAGCCGCTACACGTTCATCAACTACCTGTTCGAACGTGGCCGGCTGAACGAATTCGTCAATCTGAAGAACTTCTATCCGACCCGCGTCGAATTCCACGACTACCTGAGCTGGGTCGCCGATGCGTTCGACGCGCACGTCCATTACAGCGAGACCGTCATGGCGATCGAGCCGGTGCGCGGCGACGGTGCGCGGATCGACGCGCTGCGCGTGCTGTCGCGCGACGCGGCCGGCCGCGAGCGCCAGCGCGTGACGCGTGCGCTGTCGGTCGGCGTCGGCGGCACGCCGGCGGTGCCGGATGCGTTCGCCGCGCTCGGCCGCGATCGCGTGATCCATTCGTCGTCGTACCTGACCGACATCGACCGGCTGGTCGCGTCGCCGGACGGCGAACGCCGCCGCGTCGCGGTGATCGGCGCGGGGCAGAGCGCGGCCGAGGTGTTCATCGATCTCGCGCGCCGCTTCCCCCATGTCGACGCGAACCTCGTGATGCGCGCGGGCGCGTTGAAGCCGGCCGACGACAGCCCGTTCGTCAACGAGATCTTCAGCCCCGAGTTCACCGACGTCGTCTACGCGCAGCCGCACGATGCACGCCGCGCGCTGCTCGAGCGCTACCGCGACACCAACTACGCGGTGGTCGACCGGCCGCTGATCGAGCAGATCTACGAAATGCTGTACCTGCAGCGCATCGACGGCACGCCGCGCCATGCATTGCTCGCGAACAGCGCGATCGAAGGCGCGGTGCGCACCGCCGACGGCCGCATCGAGCTGACGCTGCGCGACCGGATGAACGGCGCGACGCGCGTCGAGCGCTTCGACGCGCTCGTGCTCGCGACCGGCTATCGGCGCGACACGCATTCGGCGCTGCTCGAAGGGCTCGCACCGCACCTCGGCGACGCGCTCACGCGCGGCGACGTCACGCGCGACTACCTGCTCGCGACACCCGAGCACTTCGCGCCGCGCATCTACCTGCAAGGCTGCTGCGAAGACAGCCACGGCCTGTCCGACACGCTGCTGTCGGTGCTGGCACGCCGTGCGGACGAGATCTGCGCGTCGCTCGAAGACGGGATCGCGCCCGCCCACGATGATGGCGCGGCCCGGGCATTGCATGAACAACGACATCAAAACGGGGCGAGCGCGGGCCGCATGGCTTTCGCTCTTTGACAAAGGAGCGGTCGGAGACCGCATCAAAAAAGTGGAGCAGAGAAAGATGGAGTGGGCAACAGGCACGCGTTTGCGTGCGATCGCGGCCGCGGCGAGCGTGACGTTCGGGATGGCGGCAGGGCACGCATTCGCGCAGACGGCGCCGGCCGTGAACGCGGGTGCGGCGACGTCGGCCGACAGCGCGCGCAACGGTGCGGCGGCGAGTGCGGGAGCCAGTGGGGCGACCGGTTCGTCGACCCGCGCGCCGAACGGCACGCCGAACGGCCCGGCGACCGGCACGCTGCCGGCGATCAACGTCAACGCGGGCTCGGAAGGCGACGGCACGGTCGGTCTCGTCGCGAAGCGCAGCAGGACCGGCACCAAGACCGATACGTCGATCAATGAAATCCCGCAGACGATCAACGTCGTCACCGCGCAGCAGATCGAGATGACCGGCGCGACCGACGTGAACGCGGCGCTGCGCTACGTGCCGGGCTTCTCGTCGTACGGCTCGGACAACCGTTCCGACTGGTACGCGGCGCTGCGTGGCTTCACGCCGACGGCCTACGTGAACGGCCTGCAGGTGCCGAACACGCTGAACCTGTCGAGCTGGCGCGTCGATCCGTACATGATCGACAGCATCACCGTGCTGCGCGGGCCGACGTCGGTGCTGTACGGCGCGGGCGACCCCGGCGCGATCATCGACGTGCAGACCAAGATGGCCGACGGCGAGCGCGTGCGCGAAGCCGGCGTGCAGTTCGGCAACTATGCGCGCAAGCAGTTCATGATCGACGTCGGCGACAAGCTCGACGCGGACGGCAAGTATGCGTACCGGTTCGTCGGCGTCGCGCGCGACGGCAACGCGCTGACGGGCCCGAACAACGACCAGCGCGTCGCGCTCGCACCGACGTTCCGCTGGCGCCCCGACGCCGATACGTCGCTGACGCTGTCGGCCACGTATCTGCAGGACTGGGGCGACATCTCGTCGAACTTCCTGCCGGCGCAAGGCACGGTGCTGCCGAACCCGAACGGGCAGCTCGACAAGGACGTCTACGGCGGCGACCCGAATTTCAACTACTACCGCAAGAAGCAGTGGTCGCTCGGCTATCAGTTCGAGCGCAACCTGAACTCGATGTGGACGTTCCGGCAGAACGTGCGCTGGATGCACCTGTCGCTCGACAACGGTTCGGTGTTCGGCGCGGGCTTCGCGGACGGCAGCCTGACCGACATCAACCGCTGGGCCGGCGTGTTCCAGACGAACTACAGCCGCTTCGACATCGACAACAACCTGCAGGGCCGCTTCGGCACCGGGCCGCTCGAGCACACGCTGCTGCTCGGCTTCCAGTACAACCGGCAGACCGCGACCGACAGCGAATGGCTGGCCGCCGCGCCGACGCTGAACATCTACAACCCGGTCTACACGCCGGTCACGCTGTCCGTGTTCTCGCCGCCGAACACCACGTACCGTACCAACACGTACACGACGATGAACACGTTCGGGCTGTACGTGCAGGACCAGGTCAAGTGGAACCGCTGGACGCTGACGCTCGGCGGCCGCGAGGACTGGGTCAACCAGCGGCTGGACGACCGCGCGGGCGGCACGCAGTCGAAGGCCGACATCACGGCGTTCACCGGCCGCGTGGGCCTCACGTACCAGGGCGACTACGGGCTGTCGCCGTACATCAGCTACGCGACGTCGTTCAACCCGCTGATCGGCGTGAACCTGTACGGCGGTGGCCTGCCGCAGCCCACGCGCGGCAAGCAGATCGAGGCCGGCCTGCGCTGGCAGCCGCCGGGCAAGAACCTGATGCTGAACGCGGCGATCTACCAGATCAACCAGACCAACGTGCTCACGTCGACGCCGCTGAATCTCGATCCGTCCGGTACGACGTCGATCCAGACCGGCGAAGTGCGTTCGCGCGGCATCGAGCTGAGCGCGACCGGCAAGCTCACGCGGAACCTGTCGCTGATCGCGTCCTACGTGTATCAGGACGTGAAGAACGTGAAGGCCAACGACGCATCGCTGAACAACTGGCCGGTCGACATTCCGCGGCCGCGCCAGATGGCGTCGCTGTGGGCCGACTGGACATGGCACACGGGGCCGCTCACGGGCTTCGGCCTCGGCGGCGGCGTGCGTTACCAGAGCGCGGCGGCCGGTGCGGCGGACAACTCGCTGACGGTATCGAGCTACACGCTGTTCGATGCGGGCGTGCACTACGACACGCGTAACTGGCGCTTTGCCGTGAACGGGACGAACCTGTTCAACCGCCACTACATCAGCGGTTGCCAGTCGACGAGCGTGTGCATTTTCGGTACCGACCGTACGGTGATCGCCACCGCGAAATACAACTGGTGACGCCGCGCGCCGCGGCGCGCCGGCCGGCCTTCGGGTCGGTGCGGGCGGGCCGTGGCGCCGTCGTCCGCTTTTTCCACGACGCCTCCATGCCGAAGAAAAATCTCGTCTACATCCAGTCGCTGCGCAACGGCGCGGCCGATCGCGCCGGCCAGCCGGTTGCTTACCAGGGCGGCACGCGCTACATGAAGGCGCCGCTCGAATTCCTCGTCGAGCGCCTGAACGACTCGCCGCTCGGCGAGCGCTACACGCTCAAGGGCGTGATCGTCGACGACGACGAAGGCTCGCCCGCCGATCGCGCGAAGGTCGCCGACTACGGCTTCGCGCGCACGCCGGGCCGCCCGTGGATCCTGCCCGACGGGCTGACCGTGCAGGGCCGGCCGGTCGACGAACTGTTCTGCACGATCGCGTCGACGTACCGCCGGCTGCCGCGCGACGCGCGCGAGCGCGTGACGGGCAAGCAGGCGTTCGAGCGCCGCCTGCTCGAACGCCTGCTCGAACTCGACGCCGACGTGGTCGTGCTCGACGGGCTGCTCGTGATCCTCGACGAGCTGGTGCGCCCCGGCGCGCGCTTTCATCGACGCATCGCGAACATCCACCCCGGCATCACGGCCGACGATTCGCCGTACCAGCGGCGCGGCGCGTGGGCGACGCTCGATGCGCTGCACGGCGCGCGCGGCGAACGGGTCGACTGGGCGAGCGGCACGACGTCGCGCGTCGAACCGGTGACGATGACGGGCGCATCGTTCCACTACGTCGACAATGGCATCGATTCCGGCGAGGTGATCTGCGACGTGCTCGACACGCCGATCGCGCCGGACGACACGATTCTCGAACTGCGCTGGAACAACTTCCAGCGCAGCCTGTTTCCGGCGCTCGAGCGGGGGCTGCACATCCTCGCCGATCGCCACGACGCGGGAGCACTGTGATGGAAGACACCCTCACGAAACCGGCCGGCCCGGCGGACGCCGTCGAAGGCGAGGTAGTCGCGGCGCTGGACGGCGCGGCGCCCGCGCATGCGGCGGCCACCGCCGAGCGCACGCTCGACGCGTGGCGGCCCGATGATGCGCCGGCCGCGCTGCTCGCGGAATTCGTCGCGCTGTTCAACACGGACACGCGGCACGACGCGGCGACGGTGTCCGTGCCGCTCGGCGGCGCCGGGCCGGCGGCCGTCGCGTCGTACGTCGCGCGCGCGGTGCGCGAGGGCGTGATCGACGGCGCGCAGGTCGCCGGCGACCGGCTGCGCCTGAGCGCATCGCGCGCGACGTTCTGGCAGAACCCGCGGCCGTGGCTGAAGGCGCCTGCATCGGGCGGGATGCCGCTGCGCTACGCGATCACGAACGGCCACCGGCATCCGGTGCGGCCGCCGTCGCCGGCCGGCGAGATCTATGCGCGCTACATGCCGCAGGTCGGGATGACGTTCAGCCTGCGCACCGTCGACATCGACGAACATGCGCAGTTGTTCAGCGACTGGATGAACCTCGATCGCGTCGCGCATTTCTGGGATCAGCGCGGCACGCGCGACGAGCACGCCGCGTATCTCGCGGAGCGGCTCGCCGATCCGCACATGCATCCGATGATCGGCTATTTCGACGACACGCCGTTCGGCTATTTCGAGTTCTACTGGGCGAAGGAGGACCGCCTCGCGCCGTTCTACGACGCGCATGACTACGATCGCGGGCTGCATCTGCTGATCGGCGACTCGCGCTTCCAGAGCGCGGGCAAGCTGCATGCATGGTGGAGCGGGGTGCTGCACTACATGTTCGTCGACGAACCGCGCACGCAGCGGCTCGTCGGCGAGCCGCGCGTCGATCACGTGCGGCATATCGCGTACATGCATCGGCTCGGGTTCTACACGCTGAAGGAGTTCGACTTCCCGCACAAGCGGGCGGCGCTCACCGTGATGGAGCGCGAAACGTTCTTTGACACTTTCCGGTTGCCGTGATGGAGCGGGGGCGCGAAGCGTCGATGCGCCGATGCGTCAATTCGCAAGCGACGACGTTTCGCGCGGTCGAAGGGCCGCGGACATCGGCCGTTCGGGATATGGATCGGGCGGGCGGCATGAGGAAGAATGGATTGCATCCTCATCGCAGACAGGTCCAATCGACATGGCAAGCACACCCGCGATAGCATCGGGCGCGATCCCCGCAGCACGTCCCCCGACATTGACATATGCTGGCATATGCCTAAAATGGGCGCATCGTACTCCTGTGGAGTGGCTCATGCGCACCGTTTCCATTTTCAAGAATGCCCGTAACCAGGCAATCCGCATCCCGAAGGACATGGAGTTCGAGGGTGTGACGGAACTCGAGATCCGCCGCGAGGGCGACACGTTGCTGCTGCGTCCGGTGCGGCCGACGTGGCTGTCGTTCGCGACTGAACCACGGGCCGATGCCGACTTCCTCGTCGAGCGCCCGACGGTGGTCGAAGCCGGTCGTTTCGACCTGCCCGGCGCCGATGACGATGTACCGACGGAGTCGGCCCGGTGACGACGCTCTACATGCTCGATACGAACATCTGTTCGTTCATCATGCGCGAGCGGCCATCCGCGGTGTTGTCCCGGTTGCAGTCGTGCGTCAATGCGCAGCACCGGATCGTCGTGTCGGCGATCACCTATGCCGAGATGCGGTTCGGCGCAGTCGGCAGAAAGGCTTCGCCGAAGCATGCGGAACTCGTGACGGCCTTTGTTTCGCGGCTGGATGGCGTGCTGTCGTGGGATACCGCGGCGGTCGATGCAACGACCGCGATTCGCGTCGACCTTGCCGCACGTGGCACGCCGATCGGCGCGAACGACGCGTCGATCGCCGGTCACGCGATCGCGGCCGGTGCCGTGCTTGTAACGAACAACAGTCGCGAATTCAGCCGTGTCGCGGGGTTGTCGCTCGAAGACTGGGCAGCCTCGGCCTAGGATGGCGAATGCACGATGGCGGTGTTGTCGCGCGGCAGCGCGTCACGCGCGAGGAATGGGCGGTTCTGCCAGGAAAGCACCGCGGAACGCGTCGAGATACCGGTCGGCGTCATCGTTGAATTCACCCGGCAGCAGTGCGAATGCGCGGGCCTGCAGGTCTTGCGCGAGGGTCGCGTAAACCGCTTCGTCCGATAACAGCGCGCGGATCGCGTCGTGCGTTTGCGGCGAAGCAATCCGCTTCGCATCGCGCGCGAGCAACCCGGCGGCCGCCAGCTCCGGCTGGAAACCGTGCCGTTCGAGCAGATCGGGCGCGACATCCCAGATGCGCTCGCGATTGCCCGCGTCGTGAAAATGCGTGAGCAGGAACAGCAGGTCGTACGCGTCGCTGTTCTGGCGCGCGCGCCGATCCTTCCACGCGAGCAACTTCAGCAGCGCGAGCGCCGGCAGGCTCGCCACCGGCACAGCGATATCGGCGCCGATCGACACGGCCAGCGCCGTATCGACCGCCTCCTGAAAGCCCAGCACGTTCAGCACGAAATCGCCGCGCGGCGGCCACGCGATTTCGCCGGGCGGTGCTTCGAGCGGCCCGAACGGCACGAGATCGAGCTCCGTGCGAAATCCTTGCGTCCCGCTGTCGAACAGTAGTTTCTGCTGATGCTTCGGCGCGCGCGCGAATTGCCCGGTCGCGACGAGCGCATCGACGAGCCGCTCGTGAAACGGCCAGCTCACCGCGCACACCGCGACGTCGACGTCCCGCGTCGCACGTACCGGCCGGATGCCGTGGACATGCCACATCAGGATGTCGCGCGCGGTTGCGCCGGCGACGACGAATGCCGTGTCGAGTTGCACGCAGGTCGTGCCGACCGCCTGCAGCAGCGCGGCCGCCGCCGGCTCGAGCGGCCGGCGCGCGTCGACTTCAAGCGGGCGGGTGGGCGAGGTATCGGTCATGGATGTGTTCGGCGGCGGCAAGATTGCGGCTGTCTCCGGACGAGACGAGATCCGCGTAGATCAGCAGCGGCGGCACGAGCGGCACGTCCGGCTCGCGCCAGTCGAGCGCCGGCGACGGTGGCCAGAACGCTTCGAGCAGCTCGACGTCGCCGCGTTCGTCCGGGCGCAGGCGCGCCTGGAGCAGCATCCGGTTCGACACGGCGCCGTGCGTATAGACGGTGACCGCGGCTGGCTTCAGGTCGTGCGTCAGCAGGTCGGCCGCCGGTTCGCCGCCGAGCCGCGCATCGAATGCCGCGAAATCGAAGTCGCGCCACCAGTCGGGCGTGACGGCGGCAAACCGCCGGGCCGGCAGTTTCGCGCGCAGGCGGCTCGGATACAGCGCCACCCATTCCTGCACGAAGCGCGGCCAGTCGGGCATCAGGCGCTCGCCATTGCGCCGCTGCGCGACGAAGCCGCGCGCGAGCAGGTCGTCCATCGCGAGATTGACCGTGCCGAGCGCGACGCCCGACGCGGCGGCGATCGCCCGGTACGGTTGCGCGACGAGGCCCGGCTGCGTCGCGAGCGCGAACATCACGGCGAGCCCCTTGGGCGTGGTCGCGCGCGACGCCTGCCGGCGCGGCGTGCGGGAAGGTTTCGGCCGGCCGGAGATCAGCACGGTCGCCTCCGGCACCAGCAGGCTCGCGTTGCCGGCGGTATCGAGGAACGGGATGCCTTGATCGGTCAGGTGCGCGGCCAGCTCGGCCGACACGTACGGGGCGACCAGCATGAGTTGCCGCTCGCCGGGCAGCGGGGTGGCGCTGCGGCGAAGCAGCGCGGCGTGGGCGTCCTGTACCGATTCGACGCCAACGCTCACGGCGGCCGGCATCTCGAAGGTCTGCCCGCCAATGCCGAAGCGGATCATCGCGTCGGCATGCGCGCGGGATGCGGTCGGCACGCGCACCGGCCGTGCGTTGAAGCGTCGGGTCGCGCGTTCGAACGCGGCGCAAGCTTCGTCGAGCACGTGCTGTTCCGCTATCGACAGGGTGGCGTTCTCGGGCATCGGGAGGGATCGCGTGTTCACTTTTTTGTCAGCGTACACAAAAAATGTACAGCCGTCAAAAAATGAACAAGAACGCTCAACCCTTTGATGTGACGGAATTATTCCGGAATGGCGAACAGCAATCAACGCAAGCTCCCACGGGGAGAAATCGAGACGGAATGTACAGTGTCGCGAATCCGGCTCATGCGCGGCAGTCGCCCGGATGGCCGGTTCCGCCAGCAGGCGATTTCTCATGTGCGGCGATGAGGCGCTAGCAACCCCTGGTTGCCTCCACGACGACTTTCTGTCTGTCCGGTTGCTGCCCAACGGACTATCCTTGCGTGCACATTCCCCACCAAATCCAGGAGACGACACCGTGACGCACAGCGTGATCCCCGCAGGCCTCGCCGACGAAATGATCGAGATCCGGCACCGCATTCATGCCCACCCCGAACTGGGCTTCGAGGAATTCGCGACCAGCGACCTCGTTGCCGAGCAGTTGCAGGCATGGGGCTACACGGTGCACCGCGGGCTCGGCGGCACGGGCGTGGTCGCGCAGCTGAAGGTCGGCAACGGCACGCAGCGCCTCGGCCTGCGCGCCGACATGGACGCGCTGCCGATCCACGAGTCGACCGGCCTGCCGTACCAGAGCACGATCCCCGGCAAGATGCACGCGTGCGGCCACGACGGCCACACGGCGATGCTGCTCGCGGCCGCGAAGCACCTGGCGCGCGAGCGGCGCTTTTCCGGCACGCTGAACCTGATTTTTCAGCCGGCCGAGGAAGGGCTCGGCGGCGCGAAGAAAATGCTCGACGACGGGCTGTTCGAGCAGTTCCCGTGCGACGCGATCTTCGCGATGCACAACATGCCGGGCTTCCCGACGGGCAAGTTCGGCTTCCTGCCGGGGCCGTTCATGGCGTCGTCGGATACCGTGATCGTCGACGTGCAGGGGCGCGGCGGCCACGGCGCGGTGCCGCACAAGGCGATCGATTCGGTCGTCGTGTGCGCGCAGATCGTCATTGCGCTGCAGACGATCGTGTCGCGCAACGTGTCGCCGCTCGACATGGCGATCGTCACGGTCGGCGCGATCCACGCGGGCGACGCGCCGAACGTGATTCCCGATGCGTCGTGATGCGACTGTGGGTGCGTGCGCTGTAACCCGACGTGCGCGCGCTGCTCGAGGGGCGCATCGCGGAAGTCGTGCAAGGTCAGGCGGACAGCTTTGGCGCGACCGCGACGATCGACTACCAGCGCCGCTACCCGGTGCTCGTCAACGATGCGCGGATGACCACGTTCGCACGCGACGTCGCGCGCGAGTGGGTGGGCGAAGCGAACCTGATCGACGAGATGGTGCCGCTCACCGGCAGCGAGGATTTCGCGTTCCTGCTGGAGAAGCGGCCGGGCTGCTACCTGATCATCGGCAACGGTGACGGCGAGGGCGGCTGCATGGTGCATAACCCCGGCTATGACTTCAACGACGCGTGCCTCGCGACCGGCGCGAGCTACTGGATCGCGCTCGCCGAGCGTTTCTGGTGTGACGGTGAATGCGGGGAATCGATTCAATCGCGGCATGTGCCGAGCTAGAACCCAGCCCCGCTAAACAACGCCACCGCCGCATCCGGATTCGACGGCCAGTACATGTGCATGTACGTCGCGACGATCGAGCCCGTGCGATACACGGCTTCGCCGCTGCCGGGTTCCCCATCGGGCCGGGCGGCGGCAGCCACCGGCGCCAGCGGCGTGTCGAGCCGCGAATAATGAAACGTATGACCGCGCATCGGCCCGCTGCGCGTGTCCAACTGCTGCATGCCGAGCGCCGCGAACCGGCGCTGCATCGTCGCATGGCCTGACAGCAGCCCGAGCATCGATGTCGTCGCGCCTTCGACGTCGGTCAGCGACTCGCACAGATACACCATTCCCCCGCATTCCGCGACGATCGGTCGGCCGGCCGCCGCATGCGCGCGAATCGTCCGCGCGGCCACGGCATTCGCCGCGAGCGTCGCCGCATGCAGCTCCGGATAGCCGCCCGGCAGGAACAGCGCGTCGCACGCGTCGGGCACGGGTTCGTCGGCAAGCGGCGAAAAGAACCGCAGCTGCGCACCGAGCGCATCGAGCAGCGCGAGATTGGCCGGATAGATAAACGAAAACGCCGCGTCGCGCGCGATCGCGATTCGCTTGCCGGCGAGCGCGCGCGGCAGCGGGGCGCGGGCTTCCGGTTCCGCGAACGACACGGCCGGCGGCAATTCGGCGAGCGCGGTCTGCGCGAGCACGTCAGCCGCACGCTCGAGCCGCGCGTCGAGATCGCCGATGTCGGCCGGCTGGTGCAGGCCGAGATGCCGTTCCGGCAGCGCGATGCCCGCATCGGCCGGCACGTGCCCGAGCCAGCGCAAGTCGTCCGGCAGCGCCTGCCGCAACAGTTCCGCGTGTCGCGGCGACCCGACGCGGTTCGCGAGCACGCCGTGAAACGGCACCTCCGGCCGGAACCGCGCGAGCCCGAACGCGATCGCTGCGAACGTCTGCGCCATTGCCTTCGCGGAAATCACCGCGACGACCGGCACCCCGAACGCGGCCGCGAGATCGGCGCTGCTCGGCGTGCCGTCGAACAGCCCCATCACGCCTTCGATCAGGATCAGGTCCGCGTCGCGCGCGGCATCGGCGAGCAGCGCGCAGCAGCCGGCTTCACCGACCATCCCGATGTCGAGCGCGTGCACGGGTGCGCCGCTCGCGCGCTCGAGCAGCATCGGATCGAGAAAATCCGGCCCGGTCTTGAACACGCGTACGCGCCGGCCGAGCCGGCGGTGCAGCCGCGCGAGGCCGGCCGTCACCGACGTCTTGCCCTGGCCGGACGCGGGCGCGCTGACGAACAGCGCGGGGCAGGCCGGCATCGCTCAGAACTCCACGCCGGGCTGCGCCTTCACGCCTTGCTCCTTGTACGGATGCTTGACGAGCCGCATTTCCGTGACGAGGTCGGCCGCGTCGATCAGTGCATCGGGCGCATGCCGCCCGGTGACGACGACGTGCACCGAATCCGGTCGCGCGACGAGCGTCGCGAGCACTTCGTCGAGCGGCAGATATTCGTACTTCAGCACGGTGTTCAGCTCGTCGAGGATCACCATCCGGTACTCGCCGCTTTCGATCATCCGGCGCGCCTCGTCCCAGCCCTTGCGCGCGGTTGCGACGTCGGCGTCGCGGTTCTGCGTATTCCACGTATAGCCGTCGCCCATCGTCACGAAGTCGCATTGCGCGACCGCGCCGAGGAAGTCGCGCTCGGACGTGTGCAGCGCGCCCTTGATGAACTGCACGACGCCGAGCCGCATGCCATGGCCGAGCACGCGCACGGCCATGCCGAAGGCGGCCGTGCTCTTGCCCTTGCCGTTGCCGGTGTTGACGATCAGCAGGCCCTTTTCCTGGGTGGCGGCAGCCTGCTTCTTTTCATGGCCGGCGCGGCGGCGTTCGGCCATCCGCTGATGGGATTCGGCATCGGTCTTCATCGGGAATCGTCCTGTCGAAAGCGAAACAAAGGGTTCAGAGCGGGCCGGCGAGCGCGACTGTCACGCCGTCCCGGCTGGATTTGGGGCCGAGCAGCCGGCCATGCGGCGCCGCGAGTTGCGCGCACGGCTCGGCCACGCCCGCGACGCCGAAACGCGCCAGCGCGGCCGCCGACGGGCCGCTCAATGCCGGTTCGGGGCACTGCGCGAGCTGCGCTGCGTCGAACGCGACGAGCGGCCAGCCGCGCCGCGCGCACAGCATGCGCAGCGGCCGGGCACGCGCCTTCTCGGCGAGCGTCGCGACGACGGCCGGTTCGGCGCCCGGGTGGCTTGCCAGCGCCGCGCGGATCGCGGCATCGAGTTGCGCGGCCGTCACGCCCGCGCGGAAACCGACGCCGAGCGCGACGCGCATCATGCGCGGCCGCCAAGCGCCGCGCGCACCGCGGGATCGTCGGCGAGCGCCGCGACGCGGCCGATCACGACGATCGCGGGCGAACCGATACCGGTCGCGCCCACGCGTTCGACGATCGTGTCGAGCGTCGCGAGCACGTGCCGCTGCCCGTCACGCGTCGCGTTCTCGATCGCCGCGCACGGCGTGTCGCCGGCCACGCCGCCGTCATGCAGCGCGGCCGCGATCGCGTCGAGCCGGCGAATGCCCATGTAGATCACGATCGTCATCCGCGTCGCGGCCAGCGCGCGCCAGTCCGGTTCGTCCGCGCCCGCGCCGTGGCCCGTGACGAAGATCACGCCCTGCGCGTCGCCGCGATGCGTGACCGGAATGCCGAGCGCGGCCGGGGCGGCGATCCCGGCCGTGATGCCGTTCACGACCTCGACCGGGAACCCGGCCGCACCGAGCGCGAGCAATTCTTCGCCGCCGCGGCCGAACACGAACGGATCGCCGCCCTTGAGCCGCGCGACGCTGCGGCCCGCGCGCAGATGCGCGAGCATCGCGGCGACGATCGTTTCCTGCGGCGTCGACGCATGGCCGCCGCGCTTGCCGACGTGCTCGATCAGTGCGTCGGCGCGCGCGTGGCGCAGCACGTCGGGGTTCACGAGATCGTCGACGAGCAGCACGTCGGCCGCGGCGATCGCGCGCACGGCCTTCAGCGTGAGCAGATCGGCGTCGCCGGGGCCGGCGCCGACGAGCCATGCGCGGCTCATCGGACGCGGCACGGCGCGCACCGTGTCGTGGCAGAGGAAAGGGGACAGCGAGCGGCACATCGGCGGCCGGCGGACAGGCAATGCATGACGGATCGAGCGAAGCCCGCGCGAGCGCGGGCGGAAAGCGCACCCCATCCGTCCCCCGCGGATCGGGCGTTCGGCGAGCAGCGGGCTCGCCCCTTGCGTCGGCCGGTATCCGGGCTAGCCGCTTGCCAGGCCGCAGCCTTCCCGCCCGCTGAAGGGCAGTGGCATCGCGGGCGGCCTGGGCGCGTGCGGGGAACCGCGACGCGCGGGCGGCGTACCGTTGCGGGGACAGCACAGGCCGGGCGGACTTCCGCCTCCTGTTTCCCGTTTAACTGCGCACGCCGGAGGAGCGCGCGCGAGCACCGAACGCGGCGCATACGATAGCACAGCGCCCGGCCCGCGCGAACCCGCCGCGCGGGCGCCTGGGGTGGCCCAGGACGTGGCCCCGGACGCGCTGCCGCGGCCATGCCGGACACCCCGCGGCGGCCCGTTTCACCTTGACGCTCCCCGCACCGCCGCCTACACTCGCACGCGTTTTGGTGCTCGCGCGCGCTCCTCCGGCGCGCGCAGTTAAACGGGAAACAGGGAGCCTGCCTGCGCCGCAGTCGAGCCAACCTGTGCTGCCCCCGCAACGGTAAGCGAACGCGTCGCGCCCAGCGCGACGCAGCGCCGCTTCGCCGCATGCCTGCCGCATGCGGACGACCGCCACTGGATGCCGCGCATCCGGGAAGGCGAAGCGGCGTGTTCGTCAGCCCGGATACCGGCCGAAACGTTGGGGTTCAGCGCCGCGGGGAGGCGGCGCATCGTCCACGGCCGCAGCATGCCCGACACCCGAGCGTTTCCCGCTTCCTCCGCCGATCCGCCCGCCGCCGCACGCGCGCCGCGCCCGGGCCGGCGCGACGAACGGCAGGCGGCGCGGGCAGGGCCGGCGGCAGCCGTGCCGGCATTGACCATGCCGACCGTTCACAAGGAAGCGTCATGTCCGATTCGTCGTTCCGTGCGTCGTGCGGCCGTCCGGCCGGACTGCGCCGCGCCATCCCCGCGATCCGCCCGACGACATGCCGCGCCGCATTCGACGCGACGATCCCGGCCTGATTCCACTTTCGCCACAGGACCTACCATGACCCTACGCAAGCTTCCCGTCACGATCGTCACGGGCTTTCTCGGCAGCGGCAAGACCACGCTGATGCGCCACATCCTGCAGCACGCGGAAGGCCGCCGCATCGCGGTGATCGTCAACGAATTCGGCGAGCTCGGCATCGACGGCGAAATCCTGAAGGGCTGCGGGATCGGCTGCGACGATAGCGACGGCGCGCAGGGCGAAGCGTCGGGCCAACTGTACGAACTCGCGAACGGCTGCCTGTGCTGCACCGTGCAGGAAGAGTTCTATCCGGTGATGGAAGCGCTCGTCGAGCGTCGCGCCGACATCGACCACGTGCTGATCGAGACGTCGGGCCTCGCGCTGCCCAAGCCGCTCGTGCAGGCCTTCAATTGGCCGACGATCCGCAACAGCTTCACGGTCGACGCGGTCGTGACGGTCGTCGACGGGCCGGCCGCCGCGAGCGGCCAGTTCGCCGAGAACCCGCAGGCCGTCGACGCGCAGCGCCGCGCCGATCCGAACCTCGACCACGAATCGCCGCTGCACGAACTGTTCGCCGACCAGCTGTCGTCCGCCGATCTCGTGATCGTGAACAAGGCCGATCTCGTCGCCGACGCGCAGTTCGCCGAAGTCGAGGCCGCGATCCGCGAAGAGATCCCGCCGCAGGTGAAGATCGTGCGCGCGACGCGCGGCGAACTGGATCTCGCGATGCTGCTCGGGCTCGAATCGGCGTCGGAGGAAACGATCCACCTGCGGCACGACCATCACGGCTCGGCCGACGACGGCGATCACGATCACCATCACGACGATTTCGATTCGGTCGTGGTGTCGGGCGACGCAGGCTCGCGCGAAGCGACGATCGCCGCGCTGCAGCGCGTCGTCGAGACGCACACGATCTACCGCGCGAAAGGCTTCGCGGCGCTGCCCGATGCGCCGATGCGGCTCGTGATCCAGGGTGTCGGCCGCCGCTTCGACAGCTATTTCGACCGTCGCTGGCAGGACGGCGAAACGCGCGCGAGCCGCTTCGTGCTGATCGGCGAGGATCTCGACGCGGCCGAACTGCAGCGCGCGTTCGAGGCCGCGTGCGCGGCCCAGACGCAGCAGGCGTAACGCGCGATGCATCTGCTGCGCACCACGCCGGGCGGCTTCGTCGACGATACGCAGGGCGTCGTCCGGATCGACCAGCAACCGGCCGACATCGTGATCCTGAGTTCGGCCGATACGACCTTGTCGCTGCTGGCGAGCGTCGTGCCGAAGCTGCCGGCCGGCTTTCCGAGCGTGCGGCTCGCGAACGTCACGTTCCTGCGGCAGCCGGCGTCGGTCGATTTCTATGTCGACGACGTGCTGCGTCATGCGAAGACGGTCGTGATCGATCATCTCGGCGGCGAAGCATACTGGCCGTACGGGATCGAACAGGCCGTGTCGCTCGCGTCCAAGCGCCGGCAGCAGCTCGCGATGTTCTCGGGCGACCTGCAGGAAGACCCGAACCTCGTCGCGAAGAGCACGGTCGCGCCCGCGCTGTGCCGGCTGTGGTGGCGCTACCTGCGCGACGGCGGGATGCACAACGCCGACGCGCTGCTGCGCAGCATCGCATTCCATACGCTAGGCTTCGGCGACGAACCCGAGCCGCCGCGCCCGCTGCCGGCCGCCGCGCTGTATCACCCGGCGCGCGACCCGGCGAGCGTCGACGACTGGCGCACGCGCTGGACGCCGGGCGCACCCGTGGTCGCGATCCTGTTCTATCGCGCGCACTGGCAGGCCGCGAACACGGCCGTGTTCGACGCGCTGGCCGATGCGCTCGTGCGCGAAGGGCTCAATCCGCTGCCGATCGCGGTCACGTCGCTGAAGGACGCGGTGAGCCGCGAGGTCATCACGCAGCTCTGCGACACGCACGACGTCGCGCTCGTGCTGAACACCACGGCCTTCGCGGCCGGCGCGATCGACAGCCCCGAGCCCGACGTGCTCGCCGGCGATGCGCCGGTGCTGCAGGTGATCCTCTCCGGCGGCAACCGCGACGCATGGGTGGCCGACAACCAGGGGCTGCACGCGCGCGACATCGCGATGCACATCGCGTTGCCTGAAGTCGACGGGCGCATCGTCACGCGCGCGGTGAGCTTCAAGGGGCTCGCGTATCGGTGTCCGCACACCGAAGTCGACGTCGTGCGCTACCAGCCGGACGCCGAACGGATCGCGTTCGTCGCGGCGCTCGCGCGCGGCTGGTGCCGGCTGCGCACGCTCGACAACGCCGACAAGCGCATCGCGCTGATTCTCGCGAACTATCCGCAAAGCGAAGGGCGGATCGGCAACGGCGTCGGGCTCGACACGCCGGCGTCCGCGCTGCGCGTGCTCGCGGCGCTGCGCGACGCGGGCTATGCGGTGGCCGACCTGCCGGCCGACGGCGACGCGCTGATCGCGCGGCTCACCGAAGGCGTGACCAACGACCCGGCCGTGCGCGCACTGCGCCCCGCGTTCCAGAGTTTCGCGCTGGCCGACTACGTCGCGCATTTCGCGCGGCTGCCGGCCGCCGTGCGCGACGCGCTGAACGAGCGCTGGGGGCCGCCCGACGCGGACCCGACGCTGCGCCACGGGCGCTTCCCGATCGCCGGCTGGCGCGCGGGCAACGTGTTCGTCGGCATCCAGCCGTCGCGTTCGCGCGGCGAGAACGACTATGCGAGCTACCACGACGCGGACCTCGTGCCGCCGCACGCGTACCTCGCGTTCTATTTCTGGCTGCGCGATGCGTTCGGCATCGACGCGGTCATCCACCTCGGCAAGCACGGCAATCTCGAATGGCTGCCGGGCAAGAGCGTCGCGCTGTCCGACGCGTGCTGGCCGGACCTGACGCTCGGGCCGCTGCCGCACCTGTATCCGTTCATCGTCAACGATCCGGGCGAGGGCAGCCAGGCGAAGCGCCGCGCGCAGGCGGTGATCATCGATCACCTGATGCCGCCGCTCACGCGCGCGGAAAACTACGGCCCGCTGCAGGATCTCGAACGGCAGGTCGACGAATACTACGAAGCGCTGATGGTCGATGCGCGGCGCGCGAAGCTGCTGCGCAAGACGATCCTCGCGACGATCGCCGAACACCGGCTGCATGACGAGCTGAGCGTGTCGCCGCCGCGCGACGCCGGCGACGAGGACGCGCTGCTCACGCGCGTCGACGCTTGGCTGTGCGAATTGAAGGAAGCGCAGATTCGCGACGGGCTGCACGTGTTCGGCGCGTCGCCGCTCGACCGTCAGCGGCGCGATACGCTGCTCGCGCTCGCACGCTTTCCGGTCGGCGACGGCAAGGGCGAACGCGCGGGGCTGATCGCCGCGCTCGCGCGCGATCTCGCGCTCGGCGACGATTTCGATCCGCTCGCGGCCGACTGGGCCGCGCCGTGGACAGGCCCGCGGCCGGCCGTTCTGCAGGCGCTCGATGCGTCGCCGTGGCGCCATGCGGGCGACACGCGCGAGCGGCTCGAGCGGCTCGCGCAGCGGTGGCTCGATGGACTGTGCTGTGCGAATGTTGGCGGCGACGCCGGCATCGATGCGACGCCGCCGGGGGCATGGCCGCACACGCTCGCCGTGCTCGAACGCGTGCGCGCGACGCTGCTGCCCGCGCTCGACGCGTGCGGCGGCGAGGAACTGCGCCAGCTGCTGCGCGGGCTCGACGGCCGCTTCGTGCCGCCGGGGCCGAGCGGCTCGCCGTCGCGCGGCCGTCCCGACGTGCTGCCGACGGGCCGCAACTTCTATTCGGTCGATACGCGCGCGGTGCCGACGCAGGCCGCGTGGTCGCTCGGGCTGAAATCCGCGCAGCAGCTGATCGAACGCCATCTGCAGGATCACGGCGACTATCCGCGCGCGATCGGTCTGTCGGTCTGGGGCACGGCCACGATGCGCACCGGCGGCGACGATATCGCGCAGGCGTTCGCGCTCCTCGGCGTGCGGCCGAAATGGGCGCACGGCAGTCATCGCGTGACCGACTTCGAGATCCTGCCGATCGAGATCTTCGACCGGCCGCGCATCGACGTGACGCTGCGCGTGTCGGGCTTCTTCCGCGACGCGTTCCCGAACCTGATGCACCTGTTCGACGCGGCCGTGCAGGCCGTCGCCGCGCTCGACGAGCCCGAGGCACTGAACCCGATCCGTGCGCGCATCGAGCGCGAACGCGCGACCTGGATCGAGCGGGGCGTGGCGCCCGACGAAGCGCGACGCCGCGCCGGCTGGCGCGTGTTCGGCGCGCGGCCGGGCAGCTACGGTGCCGGCCTGCAGGACATGATCGACCAGCGCCGCTGGCAGACCGACGCCGACCTCGCCGACGCGTACCGCCAGTGGGGCGGCCATGCGTACGCGCAGAAAAGCGCGGGCGACGCGGCCCCCGACGTGTTCGGCGAGCGGCTCGCGACGATCGACGTCGTCGTGCAGAACCAGGACAGCCGCGAACACGACATCCTCGACTCGAACGACTACTACCAGTTCCAGGGCGGGATGACAGCGGCCGTGCGCCACCTGTCCGGCCAGCAGCCGAGCATCTACCACGGCGACCATGCGAACCCGGTCGCGCCGAAGATGCGCACGCTGCGCGAGGAGATCGCGCGCGTGATCCGCTCGCGCGTCGTCAACCCGAAATGGCTCGACGGCGTGAAGCGTCACGGCTACAAGGGCGCGGCCGAAATGGCCGCGACCGTCGACTACCTGTACGGCTATGACGCGACCGCCCGCGTGCTGTCGGACCACCAGTACGCGCTCGTCGCCGATGCGTACCTGTTCGACGACGACACGCGCGCGTTCCTCGAACGACACAACCCGAAGGCGCTGCACGGCATCTGCGAACGCTTCGTCGAAGCGATGCAGCGCGGGCTGTGGCAGCAGCCGGGCGATTATCGCGAGCGGATCGAAGCGGTCTGGCTCGACAGCGAACAACTCCAGGAAGGAGGACGGCGATGACCGATCCGACGACGCCCCGCGCACGCGCGGTGTTCCCGTTCGCGGCGCTGGTCGCACAGCAACCGTTGCAGCAGGCGCTGCTGCTCGCCGCGATCGACCCGTCGCTCGGCGGCGTGCTCGTCAGCGGGCCGCGCGGCACCGCGAAATCGACCGCCGCGCGCGCGCTGGCGGAATTGCTGCCCGAAGGCGAATTCGTCACGCTGCCGCTGTCGGCGAGCGACGAGCAGGTCACCGGCACGCTCGATCTCGCCCATGCGCTCGCCGCCAACGGCGTGCGCTTCCGGCCGGGCCTGCTCGCGCGCGCGCATCGCGGCGTGCTGTACGTCGACGAGGTGAACCTGCTCGCCGACGGGCTCGTCGATACGCTGCTCGACGTCGCCGCGAGCGGCGTGAACGTGGTGGAGCGCGATGGCGTGTCGCACGCGCACGATGCACGCTTCGTGTTGGTCGGCACGATGAATCCCGAGGAAGGCGAGCTGCGCCCGCAACTGCTCGACCGCTTCGGGCTGATGGTCGAGCTCGAGAACTGCTTCGACGCCACGCAGCGCGAACGGATCGTGAAGGCGCGCCTCGCGTTCGATCTCGATCCGGACGCGTTTCGTGCGCGCCACGCAAGCGCACAGCGAGAACTCCGCGACGGGATTCACGCGGCGCGGGCCCGGCTGTCGGCGCTCGATTTCGACGATGCGGTTCACGCACGCGTGAGCGCGCTGTGCATCGACGCGGCCGTCGACGGCCTGCGCGCCGACCTCGTGATGCTGCGCGCCGCGCGCGCGCTCGCGGCGCTGGAGCAGGCCGACGCGGTGACGGTGTCGCATGTCGAACGCGTGGCCGACGCGGTGCTGCGGCATCGGCGTCATGCGGGCGCGCCGCCGTCCGGCGCGTCGCCATCGCGCGGCGACGGCGAGCACGACCACGACCGCGACGACCGTTCGCCGCCGGACACGCGCCGGCAGCCCGACGATCACCCGGGCGCGGCACGCAACGATGCGACCGCATCGCAAGGCGAGTGGGGCTACCTGCCGCCCGAACCGGCCGGCCTGCGCGACGTGAAAAGCGTGGTGCCGCTGCCGCTAAAAAAACGCTGAGCCATCGAGCCGACGCCGCCGCGAACGCCGTTCGCGGTCCTCGATGGCAGCCAGGCGCTGCCGCGCGTGTGCCGGGGACGGCACGCGCCGGCACGGCCGTTGCGTGGCCGGCGACGCTCGCCGCGAAGCGCGGCGGCCCGCTGCACGCCGGCCATCTGCGTTTTCGCAAACAGGCCGGCGCCCCGCGCGCGCTCCATTGCTTCGTGCTCGACTGTTCGGCGTCGATGCTGTCGGACGAACGGCTCGCGCTCGCGAAAGGGTTGATCGTCGCGTACTTCGACCAGGCCGCGCGCGACCGGGTGGAAACCGCGCTGATCTGCTTCGGCGGCAACGGCGCCGCGCGGCGTTTCGGCCCGGCCGTGCCGCGCTGGTGGAACGCGCGCTGGCTCGAGCCGGTGGACGGCGGCGGCGGCACGCCGCTCGCGGACGGCATCGCGGCCGCCGCGCAATTGCTCGCGCACGCGGCACGGCGTAGGCCGGACCAGCAGCGCTGGCTGTGGGTGCTATCCGATGGACGCACGCGCGAAACGGCACCGAAACCGGCAGCCGCCGATCACGTCGTGTTCGTCGATTTCGATGACGCGGCCGTGCGGATCGGGCAGGGCAGGCGGCTCGCCGACGCATGGGGCGCGCAATGGACGACGGCCGCGTCGCTGTGCGCCGGGCTGACCGGCTGATCGGTTGACCGGTTGATCGGAGCAGCGACCGCGCGGGACGATCGCCGACGCTGCGCTATGATCGCGGTTTCTGCTTACCGGAACGTCTGCCATGCAAGTACTCGTCGATGCCGACGCGTGTCCCGCCGTCATCAAGGACATGCTGTTTCGCGCCGCGCGTCGTGCCGAGATCTGCGTGACGCTGGTCGCGAACCAGTTCCTGCGTACGCCGCCGTCGCCGTTCATCAAGTCGGTGCAGGTGCCGGCCGGCTTCGACGTCGCCGATGCGCGAATCGTCGAGCTCGCGCAAGCCGGCGATCTCGTGATCACCGCCGATATCCCGCTGGCCGCGGCCGTCCTCGACAAGGGCGCGCATGCGCTCGATCCGCGCGGCAACTGGTTCAGCCGCGAGAACATCGAAGAACGCCTGTCGACGCGCGCGATGATGGATCAACTGCGCAGCTCGGGCGTCGACACGGGCGGCCCGGCCCCGTTCAGCGCACGCGACGGCAAGGCGTTCGCATCGCAGCTTGACCGGTTCCTGGCACGCCACGGCAAGCCCTGACGCCTAGGGCGCCGGCCGTGCGCCGTGCGATGCGTCACCGGTTTCGCGTCGAATCGTCGGCTGCGGCAGAATACGGATTCGCCGCGACATCGATATCGCAGCGCCAACGAACCACCGGAGGGCATGGATGTCACCAACCCAACTTCTCGTTCCGACGTTGACCCAGATGCTGCGCGCGCAATCCGCGTGGCTCGACAAGGCCGTCGCGCACCGGCAGGCCGCCGGCGACGCACCCGATGCGCTGCTGACGCTGAAGCTCGCGCCCGACATGTATCCGCTCGCCGCACAGGTGCGGTTCTCGTGCTTCCAGGCGATGGAGCCCGTCTACCGGCTGCGCGGCGAACCGCTGCCGGATGCGCTGCTCGCGCTGCGCGAAGCCGGCTGGCACGCCGATGCGCAGCCGGGTACGGTGAGCGACGCGCAGGGGATCCTGTCCGGCACGATCGCATTCCTCGGCGAACTCGCGCCCGATGCGCTCGATGGCGGCGCCGCGCGGCCGATCGCCCTCGAGCTGCCGAACGGCATCGCGTTCGACATGACGGGCGAGCAGTACGTGCGCGACTGGGCGCTGCCGCAGTTCTACTTTCACGCGATCGCCGCGTACGCGATCCTGCGCCATTACGGTGTCGAGCTCGGCAAGGCCGACTACGTGCCGCACATGCTGGCGTACGTGCGCCCCGACACGATTCCGCAAGGTTGAACGGATGACCGGACGAGCCGGCCGCGGCGCGCCGGCATGACGCGGGCGCTCTTTATCTGCAGCCGCAATCGGCTGCGCAGCCCGACCGCCGAGGCGGTGTTCGCGGGATGGCCGGGTGTCGAAACCGACTCCGCGGGGCTCGCGCCCGACGCCGACACGCAAGTGTGTGTCGAGCAGCTCGAATGGGCCGAAATCGTGTTCGTGATGGAGCGCGCGCACAAGGCGAGGCTCACCGCCCGGTTCGGCGCCCGACTGAAGCACAAGAAGATCGTCTGCCTCGACATTCCCGACCGCTACACGTACATGCAGCCCGAGCTGATCGCGCTGCTCGAACGCAAGGCCGGGCCGTTGCTGCGCGCGTGACCGGTGCGGGGCCGCGCGGGGTCGCTTCAGCGCAGACGAAGCGGGCCGTCCGCGAGCGGGGAAAAGCGGTCGAGGTGCAGCAGCTCGATGATCTTGCGGGTCGGTACGCTCGCGCGCAGCGTCTCGAGGCGTTCGACGTCGAACCACTTGCAGCGCGCAATCTCGTTGCTCGCGCGCGGGACCAGATGTTTCGGCACGTCGGCCACGAACACGTGATGGAGCTTCGTGAGACCGCCGAACTGCACCGCATAGTCGAGCGCGAGCCCTTCGAGCCGCGTTTCCTCCGCCAGCTCCCGCTGCGCGGCCTCCAGCGGTGTCTCGCCGCGCCGGATCGTGCCGCCCGGCAGCGTCCAGCGCGCCGCGGTGCGCGCGACCAGCAGCACGCTGCTGCGCTGGCGGCACACGATCGTGGCGCGCTCCTTGATGCTGGCGACGGTATCCGGCCCGGTATTCATGTTCGGCAAAACAGGTACTGAATCGTGGAGTGAAATGCACGTGCACCGGCGTTGCCGGCCAGTCGCCCGATGGGCTGACACGACGGCGTGCAAAGCCGCCGCGCCGATCATACCGGCCGTTCGTGACAGTTCCGTGCGTTGTCGCGCGCCACGCGCCTCGCGTCACGCCTGCGTCTGGATCACCGGGCGTGCCGGCTTGCCGGAGCGCGCATGGCGCCGCTTGTGCAGCGCATGCCGGTGACGCGGCGGCGTCACGTGCCGATGCGCGGGCGCGGGGCGTGCCGCCGGCGCGGCGGCCCGCGGCTGTGATTGTCCCTCGCCAAAATGGAAGGTCTGGGTTTGCGCGCGGGCGACGCCCAACGTCGACGCGAGCACGAGGGCCGCGAGCAGCATGCGTTTCATGAAATTTCCGCCTTGGTTCGGATGAGCACCGTCCGCAGCTTAGCGAACCGCGGCCCGGCGCGGCAACCGGCGTGCGTTCGACGTCGTCCCCACGTGCAGGTTGCCGCGTCCTCCGCGGGGTTGCCCGCGTATGCCCGGCTTGACAATAAAATTCTCCGGTGTGAATATAAATTCACGTACAGGAATTATTATTCGAGCCAGGAAAACCGCGCCGTAGAGTCGGCAGGGCGGAACCGGCGGTCCGAACAACCGGAAGCAGGAGCGAGACGCATGGCGGAGCTGGAGCAGCAGGGCGCGTTGGCGGGGTTGCGTATCATCGATCTGTCGCGGGTGCTGGGCGGCCCGTACGCGACCCAGATTCTCGCCGACCACGGCGCGGAGGTGATCAAGGTCGAACCGCCGTCGGGCGACGAGACGCGCACCTGGGGCCCGCCGTTCGACGGCGACACCGCGTCGTATTTCCTCGGCGTGAACCGCAACAAGCTCGGCATCGCGCTCGACCTGACGAAGCCGGAAGATCGCGAACGGCTGCTTGGCCTGCTCGAGCACGCGGACGCGCTGGTCGAGAACTTCAAGATCGGCACGATGGAACGCTGGGGCCTCGGCTTCGACGCGCTGCATGCGCGCTTTCCGCGCCTCGTCTATTGCCGCGTGTCGGGCTTCGGCGCGGACGGCCCGCTCGGCGGGCTGCCAGGCTACGACGCGGCCGTGCAGGCGCTGGCCGGGCTGATGAGCGTGAACGGCGAAGCGGGCGGCGCGCCGCTGCGCGTCGGCGTGCCGATCGTCGATCTCGTCACCGGACTGAACGCGGCGCTCGGCGTGCTGATGGCGCTGCGCGAACGCGATGCGAGCGGGCGCGGCCAGTTCGTCGAATCGACGCTGTTCGACTGCGCGCTGTCGATTCTGCATCCGCATACGCCGAATTTCTTCCACTCGGGGAAGGCGCCGGTGCGCACCGGCAACGCGCATCCGAACATCACGCCGTACGACAGCTTTCCGACCGCGAGCGTCGACATCTTTCTCGCGGTCGGCAACAACGGGCAGTTCGCCGCGCTATGCGACGTGCTCGGCACGCGCGACTGGCCCGACGACCCGCGCTTCGCCGACAACCGCGCGCGCAGCGCGAACCGCGCCGCATTGCGCGCGCTGCTCGAAACGGCGCTGGCCGCACACGATGGCGCGGCGCTCGCCGAGCAGCTGATGCGCCGCGGCGTGCCGTGCGCGCCCGTGCTGGGGCTCGATGCGGCGCTCGACCATCCGCACGTCGCGCATCGGCAGATGAAGGTCGAACTGGGCCGGCATCGTGGCATCGCGTCGCCGATCAAGCTCGGCCGCACGCCGGCCGCGTACCGGCGGCCGCCGCCCGCGCTGAACGAACACGCGGCGCAGGTGTTTGCCGACGCGCAACGAGACGACCCCGGCAAGCACGACCACTGACACGCATCGCGGCCGGCGGCCGTGCGATGGCGTCGCCCGCCGCCGCACGGCCTCACGCCGCTTCGGACATCACGCCGCGCCCGACGCGCGCCGGCGCCAGAGGAGACACATCATGCTCGCATGGATCGGCGCGATCGCGATCGTCGCGCTATTCGGCCTGATCATCACGAAGCGGCTGTCGCCGCTCGTCGCATTGATCGTCGTGCCGGTGGCCGCGTCGCTCGCGGCAGGTTTCGGACTCTCGACCGGCAAGTTCATCGTGCACGGCGTGCAGAACATCGGCCCGATCGCCGGCATGTTCGTTTTTGCGATTCTATTTTTCGGAATCCTCACCGACGCGGGGATGCTCGACCCGATCATCGCGGGCGTGCTGCGCGTGATCGGCTGCCATCCGCCGCGCATCGTGATGGGCTCGGCGCTGCTCGCGCTGCTGATCCATCTGGACGGCTCGGGCGCCGTCACGTTTCTCGTCACGCTGCCCGCGATGATGCCGCTCTATACGCGGCTCGGGATGGACCGGCGAATTCTCGCGTGCGTCGCGTCGATGGCGGCCGGCGTCAACTTCCTGCCGTGGGTCGGGCCGATGCTGCGCGCGTCCGCGGCGCTGCATATTCCCGGCTCGGCGATCTTCATGCCGATGATCCCGGTGCAGATCGTCGGCCTCGTGTTCGTGTTCGGCACCGCGTACGTGCTCGGTGTGCGCGAGGCGAAGCGGCTCGGGCTCAATCGCGCCGGCGCGGCGTCGCTCGCGATCGCGCCGCGCGAGCTGACCGACGCCGAACGCGCGCTGCGCCGGCCCGGGCGCTTCCGGATCAACCTGGCGCTGACGCTCGTCGTGCTCGGCACGCTGGTGTCGGGCATCGTCGACCCGATGGTGATGTTCATGCTCGGCACGGTCGCCGCGCTCGTCATCAACTATCCGGACGTGCAGGCGCAGCGCGAGCGGATCGACGCGCATGCGAAGGCCGCGCTGATGATGGCGAGCGTGCTGCTCGCGGCCGGCGCGTTCACGGGAATCATGTCGGGCACCGGGATGCTGAAGGCGATGGCCGAGGTCGTCGTCGCGCACGTGCCGGTCGAACATGCGCGCCACATGCCGTTCGTGCTGGGCCTGCTGTCGATGCCGCTCAGCCTGCTGTTCGATCCCGATTCGTTCTACTTCGGCGTGCTGCCGGTGCTCGCGGAAAGCGGGAAGTTGCTCGGCGTGCCGCCGATCCAGATGGCGCAGGCCGCGCTGCTCGGCCAGATGACGACCGGTTTCCCGGTCAGCCCGCTCACGCCGGCGACGTTCCTGATCGTCGGCCTGACCGGCGTCGAGCTGGCCGAGCACCAGAAATTCACGATTCCGTTCCTGTTCGCCGCCACCGTGCTGATGGTGTTCGCCGCGGTGATCGTGGGCGTGTTTCCGTTGTGAGCGCGCCGGACGTGCCGCTTCGCGCCAATGTGCCGGGTGGCCCATCCCGCAAACGGACGTTTTTCGACGCGCAAGCGCTGGCTCCATCCGGCGTGTTGCTGAGAGCGGCGCGGCCGCTCGCCTATTTCGAGGAGAGCAATCCATGCAGTTCGACCTGACCGACGACCAGCGCGCGATCGAAAGCGCGATCGAGAAAATCTGCGAACGCTTCGGCGACGACTACTGGCTCGAACGCGATCGCGCGGGCGGGTTTCCGTCCGACTTTCACGCGGCGCTCGCAGAAGCCGGCTGGCTCGGCATCGCGATGGACCCGGCCCACGGCGGCGCCGGGCTAGGGATGACCGAGGCCGCGCTGATGATGCGCACGATCAGCGCGTCGGGCGCCGGCCTGTCGGGCGCCTCGGCCGTCCATATGAACATCTTCGGGCTGAACCCGGTGCAGGTGTTCGGCAACGACGCGCAGAAGGCGCGCTTCCTGCCGCCGCTGATCGCCGGACGCGACAAGGCGTGCTTCGCGGTGACCGAGCCCGACGCGGGCCTCGACACGACACACCTGAGCACGCAGGCGCGTCGCGACGGCGACCACTACGTGCTGAGCGGGCGCAAGATCTGGATCTCGACCGCGCAGGTCGCGAACAAGATGCTGATCATCGCGCGCACGACGCCGCTCGACGCGGTCGCGAAGCCGACCGACGGGCTCAGCCTGTTCTACACCGACCTCGACCGGTCGCGCGTCGAGGTGCGCGAGATCGAGAAGATGGGCCGCAAGGCCGTCGATTCGAACATGCTGTTCATCGACAACCTGCGCGTGCCGCGCGGGGACCTGATCGGCAACGAGGGCGACGGTTTCCGTTATCTGCTGCACGGGCTGAACCCCGAGCGGATCCTGATCGCCGCCGAGGCGATCGGCCTCGGCCAGGCCGCGCTGCGGCGCGCGACGCAGTATGCGTGCGAGCGCGTCGTGTTCGGCCGGCCGATCGGGCAGAACCAGTCGATCCAGCATCCGCTCGCGCAGGCGTGGATGCAGCTCGAGGCCGCGTGGCTGATGGTGATGAAGGCCGCGACGCGCTACGACGCGGGGCAGTCGTGCGGCGCCGAGGCGAACGCCGCGAAGTACCTCGGTGCGGAAGCCGCGTTCGAGGCGTGCCAGACGGCGATCGCGACGCACGGCGGGATGGGCTATGCGAAGGAATACCATGTCGAGCGCTACCTGCGCGAGTGTATGATTCCGAGGCTCGCGCCCGTGAGCCCGCAACTGATCCTCTGCTACATCGCGGAGAAGGTGCTCGGGCTGCCGAAGTCGTACTGACCGTATCGACCCGGCGGCTCGCCCGGCGCGCGGCTTCCCGTTCCGAATCAAGCGCTCGACATGGACGTCAAACTCGTTGCCCGCACGCTCGACCTGTTCGAGCTGTTCGCCGCCGAACGGCGGCCGCTGCCGCTCACCGAGCTTGCGCGCCTGCTCAATGTGCCGGCGTCGAGCTGTCTGGCGATGGCGCGCACGCTCGTGAGCCGCGGCTATCTGTACGAGGTGCGCAAGCGCGGCGGCTACTACCCGACGCGGCGGCTGCAGACGATCGCCGCGGCAATCGATGCGACCGATCCGGTCGTCGACATCGTGCATCCGCATCTCGTCGCGCTGCGCGATGCGAGCCGCGAGACGGCCGTGCTCGGCAAGATCCAGGGCACGTCGGTCACGTATCTCGACGTCGTCGAATCCGAGCAGGCGATCCGCTATACGCGCCAGCCGGGCGAGCTGCGCCCGCTGCATGCGAACTCGATCGGCAAGGCGATCTTCGCGGAGCTCGCGAGCGATGCGCAGCAGGCGCTCGGCGCGCAGCTGTCTTTCGAACGCTTCACCGACGCGAGCGTCGCGGACCTGCCGGCGCTCGTCGCGCAAACCGCGCGGTTTCGCGAACTCGGCTGGGCCGAGAACTTCGGCGAAAGCGCGCCCGAGCTGTCGGCGATCGCCGTTGCGCTGACGCTCGACGGCGACTGGTACGGGCTGTCGGTCGTCGGCCCGACCGAGCGGATCCGCCAGCATCGCGACACGCATGCGGCGCTGCTGGTCGATGCGAAGGCGCGGTTGCTGGCCGAGCAGGGGCGCGGATAGCAAGGGCCGGGAAGCAGCGCGCAGCACCTGCTTCGGCGGCCGTTCGCCGCCGCGCCGGACGGCGCCCCGGGGAACGGCCGCGGCCGGCCCGTCACGCGCCGGCGGTCAAGACTTCACGACGTCACGACTTTACCCACACGCCGCCGGCGCTCGGGTTGTCGCCTTGCGTCCACCATTTCGCGCAGTATTTCGCGCCCTGATACATCACGCACGTGCCGCCCTGGTACGCGGTCGTTGCCGACCACGTCGCCGTGCCGCCGCCGATCGCTTTCCACACGCTCGCCTGGCCCGGTACGTCGCCCTGCGTCCACCATTGCGCCTGGTACGTCGTGCCCTGATAGGTGACCGTCGCGCCGGCCGTATAGACCTGGCCGGCCGACCAGGGCGCGCCGGGCTGCGGCGTTCCGCCGTTCGAGCCGCCTCCGTAGTTCGGATCCTGCGTGACGCCCGCGCCCCACTTGCCGTCGAGCTTGCGGAAGATCGACGCGAACGCGTACGGCTGCTGCGCGATGCCCGAGCAGGTCGGCGACACATACGCGCCATTGTTCGGGCACGGCTGGTCGCGGCCGACCGACCAGTTGCCGAAGAACCCGTAACCGTTGTTGAGCGCCGTATTCAGCACGCTCTGCGCATTGGCGAGCGTGAAGGTTTCGCCCTGCACGTCGTTCATCCCGATCATCGGCGTGACCCCGACCATCTGCCAGAGTTGCGCGCCGGTCTTCGGCTGGCCGGCCGACTTGAACGCCGTGTCGAGTTGCGCGTAGAGCGCCTGCGCGGCGCTGATCGCCGCCGCGCCCATGTCGATGTTCGCGGGGCCGTAGTCCATCGTCATCAGGTTCACCGCGTCGAACGCGACCTTGTTCGCGATGGCCGCGGTCACGACGTTCACGCCATCCTGCGTGAGCCCGGTCGGCATCGTCGGCAGCGTCAGCGTGACGTGCAGCGGCCGGCCTTTCGCCGCGTAGTCGGACTGCAGCTGCGCAACCGCCTGGAAGTTGCGGGCGACGGCGGCGCTGTCCTGCTGCGATGCGCCCTCGATGTCGAAGTCGACATGCGTGAGGCCGTAGGTGTCGATCACGGTCTGGTAGGCCGTCTTCAGCGCGGGGACGGTCGAGCACGCCTGCATCAGCGGCGTGCCGTTCGCGCCGCCGAACGAGACCGCGATCTCGCCGCCTTTCGCGCGATAGCTCGCGATCGACGTCGACAGCGACGCGAGCAGATCGCCGCTCGCACCGTTGCCGATCGGCTGCACGCCGCCCCAGGACGGCACACAGCCGTTGCCCGCCGTCACGAACGCGAGCGTGAACTGCTGGATGCCTTGCTGGACGCCGATCCGGTCGACGAGCGGCGTCGGGTAGAGCGTCACGTCGACGAACGGCGCATAGACGCCGGCGCCGTGGGACACGCTCGCGGCGGCGAGCAGGCAGCCCGCGACGAGCGCGCGCGGGTTGAATCGCGACAACACGGTGTTGTTCATTGTTTTCTCCAAGTGGAAGAGGGATACGCTGGCCCGCGTATCGCCGCCGGGCGGGCGGCTGCACATGCCCGCCCGGCGGCATGCACATCTTGAAGGATTAGTTCCTAACAATGAACAGTTGCACGTTATTTTTATTATTGCATCACATGCAATTAACAATCTCGCCGATTCGAGCGAATATCGAAACGTAAAGCGGGCGATTTGTCTGCTTGGTCGTGCGATGAAGCGCAAGCGCCGGACGCTCGACCGGTGCCCACGGCGCGCGGCCAATGCGTGCATGGATGAGTCGCGCCGGCACTGGCACCGACGGCCGGCATGCTGTGTGCGGACGTGCCGCGCCGTGCACAGCGGCCTTCAGCGATACCAGCGCGGCGTATACACCCACTCGCGGCCGTCGCCGATCGCGAAACGCCGCGTCGTCGACGAACCGACGATCACCATCGTGCGCATGTCCACCTGGTCGCTGCGCAGCGCGCCGAGCGTCGTCGTCGCGAGCGTCGCGCCCGGCCGGCCGATATCGCGGCCGAGCACGACGACCGTGTCGGCCGCGCGGTGCGCGCGCACGACGTCGAGCGCACGATCGAGCTGCCACGGCCGCGCGCGCGAGATCGGGTTGTAGAACGCCATCACGAGATCGGCTTGCGCCGCATGCCGCAAGCGCGTCTCGATCACGTCCCACGGCTTCAGGTTGTCCGACAGCGAGATCGCGCAGAAATCGTGGCCGAGCGGCGCGCCGGCCTGCGCGGCGGTCGCGAGCGATGCCGATACGCCGGGTTCGACACGCAGCTCGACCGCGGCCCAGCGCGGGTCGCGCGCTTCGTCGAGCGCTTCCAGCACGGCCGCGGCCATCGCGAACACACCCGGATCGCCCGACGACACCACTGCGACGCGCCGGCCCTCGGCCGCCAGTTCGAACGCATGGCGCGCACGCTGCATTTCCTCGCGATTGTCGGTGCCGTGCACGCGCTGGTCCGCGCGGAACGGGCCGGCCATCGTCACGTAGGTCGTATAGCCGAGGATATCGGTCGCTTGCGCGAGCGCGTCGCGTGCGGCGGGCGTGAGCCATGCCGCATCGCCCGGGCCGAGGCCCAGCACCGTCAGGCGGCCGCGCGCGCGGCCGAGCGCGGCGGGATCGACGGGTTGTGCCGCGACCGCGCAGGCGAGGCCGTCGGACGTTGCGCGCAGCGTGTGCGCGACGCGCAACGTGCGGCCGAGCAGTGCGGCGGCATCGGTGTCGGTGTCGCCTTTGCCTTTGCCTTTGCCTTCGACATCGCCTTCGCCTTCGCCGAAGCGCAGCGGCACGCCCAGCGCGTGCGCCGCCGCTTCGACCCGCGCATCGCCGAGCAACGTCGCCGGTGCGACGAGCGCGGCGAGCGCCAGCCGCGCGAGGCCGTGTGCATCGAGCAGCGCATCGATGCGTTCGGCGAGCGATGGCGATGCGTCGGCCTGCACGCCGCGCGCGTCGATGCCGACCACCACGCTGCGCGGATGGATCACGAGTTCGTCGCGCGCGCCGCGCCACGCATCGGGCGTCACGCGGATCGCATGCGCGGCCGCGTCGTCGCGTGGCAGCGCGACGTCGTCGAGCCACGGCGCCGCGCCGTCGATGCGCGTGGCCGCGCCCGCGAGCAGGTCGGACACGAAGCGCTTGCCCTGCTGGAGATCGGCGAGCGCATAGCCGTCGGGCGGATTGAGCACGCACGCGCCGAAGCGCAGTTCGCCGCTCGTCGTGATCGCAGGTGCAACGCCGAGGCATTCGGCGATTTCGCGCGCGATCAGGTTCACGCCCGTCAGTCCGCCGAGCAGCGGCACGACGGCCGAGCCGTCTTCCGCGACCGCGAGCACCGGCGGCTCGACACCCTTGTCGGCGAGCGCGGGCGCGACGCAACGGATCACGATGCCGGCCGCGCACAGCGCGACGATCGGCAGGCCGCGCGCGTACAGCTCGCGCAGGTGCGCGCCGAGTTCGTCGAACGGCACGTCGGCCTCGACGCGCGACGCGAGCCCATGCACGCGAGCGCCCGGATAACGCGCCTGGATACGCCGCGCGGTGTCGAGCGCGCCCGCGCCGAGAATCACGATCGCGGGCGGAGTCGTCATCCTTGCCATTTTTCCCCCGGCACGACGAGCAGCGAGAAATACGGCGACGCCATCGGATCGACTTCGTCGAGCGGCACGATGCGCTGGGCCGCCATCGTCGCGCGCTCGACGTACAGCGCGCGCTTCGCGAGCCCGAGTTCGTCGAGCACGCGCCGCACCTTGTCGAAGTTGCGGCCGAGCTTCATCACGACGGCCGCGTCGGCCTGCGCGAGCCGCGTGCGCAATTCGTCCTCCGGCAGCACGCCGGACAGCACCGACAGGCTCTGGTTGCGATAGACGAGCGGCTGGCCGAGCACGGCCGTGCCGCCGAGCATCGCGCATACGCCCGGAATCACTTCGGTGTCGTAGCGCGCCGCGAGGCGATCGTGCAGGTACATGTACGACCCGTAGAAGAACGGATCGCCCTCGCAGATCACCGCGACGTCGCGCCCGGCGTCGAGATGCGCGGCGACGATCTCGGCGGCCGTGTCGTAGAAGTCGGCGATCACCGTCTCGTAGCAGAGCGGCGGCGGCAGCGCCTCGGTCGTCACCGGATAGACGAGCGGCAGTTGCGTCTGCGCGTCGAGCAGGTGCGCTTCGACGATCCCGTACGCATTGCCTTTCTTGCCCTTCGCGACGAAATACGCGACCACCGGCGCGGCCTGCAGCACGCGCAGCGCCTTGATCGTCATCAGTTCAGGATCGCCCGGGCCGACGCCGACCCCGAACAGGCGTCCGCGCGGGGCCGTCATTCGGCCTCCGTCGCGAGTGCGTTGACGGCGGCGGCCGCCATCGCGCTGCCGCCGCGCCGGCCGAGCAGCGTGACGTAGGGCACGCCGCGGCTCTCGGCGTCGAGCAGCGCCTTCGATTCGGCCGCGCCGATGAAGCCGACCGGAAAGCCGAGGATCAGCGCGGGGCGCGGCGCGCCGGCGTCGATCATGTCGAGCAGGTGGAACAGCGCGGTCGGCGCGTTGCCGATCACGACGACGCTGCCGGCCAGCTGCGGGCGCCACAGTTCGAGCGCCGCGGCCGAACGCGTGTTGCCGAGATGCCGCGCGAGGTCGGGCACCTCCGGTTCACCGAGCGTGCAGATCACGCGATTGCCGGCCGGCAGCCGCGCGCGCGTGATGCCTTCGGCGACCATCCGCGCGTCGCAGAGGATCGGCGCGCCGGCCGCGAGCGCCGTTCGGCCCGCGGTGCCGGCGCCGGCCGAGAAGCGCAGGTCGTAGACGACATCGACCATCCCGCACGCGTGGATCACGCGCACCGCGAGTTTCTCGAGATCGGGCGGAACCTGCGACAGGTCGGCCTCGGCGCGGATCGTCGCGAACGACTGGCGGTAGATTTCCTGCCCGTCGCGAATGTAGTCAAGCATCGGTGGTATGTCCTGGCTGTGCCGCGCCCGTCAATCGGGCCGCGGCCTGGTCAATCGTCAGATGGCGCGCGAGCGGGGCGCCGAGGCCCGCGGCGGCGTCGCGCCGGTAAAGGTCGTAGCGGGCGGGCGCAACCGCGACGAGCGTGTACGTCGCGGGATGCGGCAGCGCGCAGTGGCGCTCGCAGCCGGTCAGGTGCACGTCGACCGGCTGGCCGACGCGCGCGGCCAGCGCGAGCGCATCGTGTTTCGTATCGGCGCGCGCCTTCGCGCAGCCCGCGCTGCCGGTGCAGGCAACCAGCGCCGCCAGCGGGTCGGACGGCGTGCACACGAGACGGAGCGACGCGAGCGCATCGAGCACGACCGGCGCGCGTTCGCGCCGCACGCCGTGCACGAATACGCCTTGCCACGGCGTCATCGACAGCGTGGCGTCGCCTTCGGCTTCAGCGAGTGCCGCGAGCCGTTCCAGTTGCGTCGCGTCGAGCCGACCGAGCACGAACTGCGCGCCGACGCTGCAGCGCGCCGCGTCGAGCGACGGCCGCGCGCCGAAACGCAGCGCGGCATCCGCGGGCATGCGCCGCCAGCCGGCCAGCGCGGGATCGGCCTCGAGCGGGAAGGGTGCGTAGTGCTGCGCGCGCTCGCGCAATGCGCGTTCGCCGCCCGTCGCGAGCAACCCGCGCATCCGCGTGACGTCGGCCGGCGCAAGATCGAGGAATGCGAGCAGCAACGCGCGCACCAGCGCGACGGCCTGGTCGGGCGCCACGTCGAACGAAGCGGGCGAATCGTCGGATGAGACCGGCGGACAGCCGGCCAGGCCCGCGGCGATGCGCAGCGCGCCGTCGCCGCGGCGCCGCGCGGCAAGCCAGATGTCGTGCGGATGATCGAGCGCCGCGACCGATTCGCCGCCGTCGAGCTGGATCGAGAATTTCGGCGACAGTTCGCCGCGACGGGGTTCGTGCGTCAGCATGTCGAGCAACGGCCGTGCGAGTGCGTGGCTGTCGAGCAGCGCGGCGGGATCGAGCCCGGCGAGCGGGCTGAGCATCAGATTGCGCACGTCGTCGCTCGCGGCGAGCGCGGCCCTATCCTGAGCGGCATCGGCGGCATCGGCGGCATCGGCGGCATCGGCGGCGCTCGCACGCGGACCGAGGCCCGCATCGAGCAAGGCACCGGCCAGCACATCAGCCGCGCCGTCGCGAATGCCGCGCAACTGGAGATTCGCGCGATTGGTCGCGTCGATCGCGCCGGAGCCGTAGCTGCGCGCCGCGGCGGCGATCGCGCGCGCCTGCCGCGCATCGAGCCGGCCGCCCGGCAGCTTGATCCGGCACAGCCCGCCGTCGGCGGCCGCGACGACGCGCACGAGCCCCGGGCAAGCCGACGGGCGCACGACGGGCAACGCAGGAATCGAAACGGGGGCGGAACTCAACGGGATACCGGGGCAGTGTGGCGCCGCGGCCAACGCATCGGTACACCCCGCCCGACGCCGACTGGCACGCACGCACTTTCAGGCCGGCAGGTCTCCTGGCTGACAGGTCGGCGCCGGCTCCCGGCCTTCCCGGTGAAACCAGTGGCATGAGGGGGGAGATCGGCTCGCTGTCTACAGTTGCGGGGGCAGCCACAGCGGCGCGATGCGCGCCCTGTGTTCCCTCTTCGGCCCCGAAGGGCACCGGCGAACGAACGGCCGTAGGATACCCGATTTCACCGGCGCTTCGCGACCGTCGAGCGGGCACCATGACCGAAGCGAAACGCGGCCCGGCGCGGGCAGTCCCGCAGATGAAACGCGCGGTGGAACACGGTACCATGCCGACTTTCGCAACGCGGACGGCCGCACCGGCGCCTTCACGGCCGCCGTGCGGCGACTCGATGGAATCGGACGATGGGGAAGGGTGCATGACGGCGTGGCTGACGGTAGTGGGCATCGGCGACGACGGTTACGCGGGGCTTGGACGCAGCGCGCGGCGCGCGCTGCTCGACGCCACGCGGGTCGTCGGCGCGAAGCGGCACCTCGACATGCTGCCCGCGCGGCTGCGGGCCGCGCGCGAGCCATGGCCGTCGCCGTTCGACGTGTCGGGCCTGCTCGCACGGCGCGACGCGCCCGTCTGCGTGCTGGCAAGCGGCGACCCGATGCTGTTCGGCGTCGGCGCCACGCTCGCGCGCGAGCTATCCCCAGACGAATGGCGCGTGCTGCCCGCCCCGTCGTCGCTGTCGCTGGCGGCCGCACGGCTCGGCTGGGCGCTGCAGGACGTCGGCGCGGTGTCGCTCGTCGGCCGGCCGCTCGCGACGCTCGCGCGCCACCTGCTGCCGGGCCGGCGCCTGTTCGTGCTGAGCGCCGACGGCCGCACGCCGGCCACGGTCGCCGCCGAACTCACGGCGCGCGGCTTCGGCCCGACCCGCATCAGCGTGTTCGAGCATCTCGGCGGGCCGCTCGAGCGGCGTCTCGACGGCCTCGCGCAAGACTGGCCCGTCGCCGAAACCGCCGCGCTCAACCTGATCGCGCTCGACTGCCGGGCCGGCCCCGATGCGCCGCGCCGCGCACTCACGCCCGGCCTGCCCGACGACGCGTACCGCCACGATGGCCAGCTCACCAAGCGCGACATGCGTGCGTTGACGCTCGGGCGGCTCGCGCCCGCACCGGGCGAACTGTTGTGGGACGTCGGCGCGGGCAGCGGCTCGATCGGCATCGAATGGATGCGCGCGCATCCGTCGTGCCAGGCGATCGCGATCGAGTCGCATGCGGAACGGCAGCGCTTCATCGAGCACAACCGCGACGCGCTCGGCGTGCCGGGGCTGCAACTCGTCGCGGGGCGCGCGCCCGACGCGCTCGCGGGGCTCGCCGCGCCCGACGCGATCTTCATCGGCGGCGGCGCGAGCGCACCCGGCGTGCTCGATGCGTGCTGGTCGGCGCTGAAGCCCGGCGGCCGGCTCGTCGCGAACGCGGTCACGCTGCAGGGCGAACTGGCGCTCGCGGCCTGGCGCGACGCCCATGGCGGCACGCTCACGCGCGTGTCGCTCGCGCATGCCGAGCCGCTCGGCCGCTTCGACACGTGGCGGCAGCCGTTGCCGGTCACGCTGTACGACGGGCGCAAGCCCGATCCCGCGGCAACGGAATTCACGGGCCCCGCGTGATGCGCGACGAAACCCCCGAACGACCGGCGCCACTGCGGTTCGGCTATACGACCGGCAGTTGCGCGACCGCGACGTCGCTCGCCGCCGCGCGCCTGCTGCTCGCGGGCCACGCGGACGATGCGGTCGAGATCGTGTTGCCGAAGGGGCAGCGCGTGATGATGCGGCTCGAGTTCTGCCGGACCACCGCCGACGGCGCCGAGGCCGGCACCATCAAGGACGCCGGCGACGATCCGGACGTCACGCACGGTGCGCTGGTGTTCGCGCGCGTCGCACTGTCCGCCGCGCCGGGCGTGCGTTTTCATGCGGGGCCGGGCGTCGGCACGGTCACGCGCGCGGGGCTCACGCTGCCGGTCGGCGAACCGGCAATCAATCCGGTGCCGCGCCAGATGATGACCACGCACCTCGACGCGCTTGCGGCCGAATATGGTTACGCAGGCGGCTTCGATGTGACGATCGGCGTGGAGGGCGGCGAGGCGCTCTCACTGAAGACGATGAACCCGCGCCTGGGCATCGTCGGCGGACTGTCGATCCTCGGCACGACCGGCATCGTGCGGCCGTTCTCGTGCTCGGCGTACATCGCGTCGATCCACCAGGGCATCGACGTCGCACGCGCGAACGGCATCGCGCACATCGCCGCGTGCACCGGCAACACAAGCGAGGATGCGATGCGCGCGCACTACGGCCTGCCCGACATGGCGCTGATCGAAATGGGCGATTTCGCGGGCGCGGTGCTCAAGCATCTGCGCCGCGCGCCGGTCTCCCGCCTGTCGATGTGCGGCGGCTTCGGCAAGCTCAGCAAGCTCGCGGCCGGCCATCTCGACCTGCACAGCCGCCATTCGAGCATCGACCTGCCGCTGCTCGCGCAGTGGGCGGCCGAGGCCGGTGCAAGCGATGCGCTGCAGGCCGCGATGCGCGCGGCGAACACCAGCCAGGAAGCGCTGAAGCTCGCGCTCGCGGACGGCGTGCCGCTCGGCGACCTCGTCTGTGCGCACGCGCTGCGGGTCGCGCGCGACATCGTGCCGGCCTCGGTGGCCGTCGAGATGTTCGCGATCGACCGGCAGGGCCGTTTCGTCGGAACTGCGCGATGAGCGTACGCATCCTGCTTCTCGGCGGCACCGGCGACGCGCTGAAGATCGCGCGCGCGCTCGGCCCCGGGCACGTCTATAGCCTCGCAGGCCTTGGCAAGGTGCCGGACGACCTGCGCTGCGACGTGCGTGTCGGCGGGTTCGGCGGAGCGGCGGGGCTTGCCGCCTACTTGCGCAGCGCCGGCATCGGTCTCGTGATCGACGCGACGCATCCGTATGCCGCGCAAATCAGCGCGAACGCGGCCGCCGCCGCGCGCGACGCGGGCGTGCCGCTGTGGGCGCTGCGCCGCGCGCCGTGGACGCCGCGGCCCGGCGACGACTGGCGGATCGTGGACGACTGGGCCGGGATCGAGGCCGCGCTCGCGCCGTTCCGGCGGCCGCTGTTCACACTCGGGCGCGAACCGCTCGCGCATCTCGACGAGATCCCGCCACACCAGTTCTGGCTGGTGCGCTGCCTCGATGCGCATCCCGGCAACGCGCGCGCGCAGATCGTCGCGACGCGCGGGCCGTTCACGCTCGACGGCGAACGCGCGCTGTTCGCGCTCGCGGACATCGACGTCGTCGTCAGCAAGAACAGCGGCGGCGCCGCGACCGAGGCCAAGCTCGACGTCGCGCGCGAACGACGGCTGCCGGTCGTGATGCTGCGCCGGCCGCCGCTGCCCGACGCCGACCGCGCGTTCGACTCGGCCACCGCGCTGCTCGAGGCGCTCGATACGCTCGACCCGGCCGCGCGCACGTGATGCCGCGCGACCGGTTGCCCAATGACTGGATGGAGATTTCTGGATGACGGTGTATTTCATCGGCGCGGGCCCTGGCGACCCCGAACTGATCACGGTGAAGGGCCAGCGCCTCGTGCGCACGTGCCCGGTGATCCTGTATGCGGGCTCGCTCGTGCCGCCGGCCGTGCTCGACGGCCATCGCGCGGAGCAGGTCGTCAATACCGCCGAGCTCGACCTCGATGCGATCGTCGCGCTGCTCGCCGATGCGCATGCGAAAGGGCAGGACGTCGCGCGCGTGCATTCGGGCGATCCGTCGCTGTACGGCGCGATCGGCGAACAGATCCGCCGGCTGAAAGCGCTCGGGATTCCGTATGAAATCGTGCCGGGCGTGACGGCCACGGCCGCATGCGCGGCGACGCTCGGCGTCGAGCTGACGCTGCCCGGTATCGCGCAGACGGTGATCCTCACGCGCTTCGCGGGCAAGACGACGATGCCGGAAGGCGAAGCGCTCGGCGCGCTCGCCGCGCACCGCGCGACGCTCGCGATCCATCTCGGCGTGCGCCATCTCGCGCGGATCGTCGACGAAGTGCTGCCGCATTACGGACCCGACTGCCCGGTCGCGGTGATCTATCGCGCGAGCTGGCCCGACGAGGAACGCGTGACCGGCACGCTGGCCGACATCGTCGGCAAGGTGCAGGGCACGCAGATCGAACGCACCGCGCTGATTCTGGTCGGGCGCGTGCTCGATGCGGAAGGGTTCGCGGATTCGACGCTGTATGCGAGCGGCGGCTGATTGCGCGTAAGCGAAACGCGATGCGGGCCGAGGCACACGCTCTACGCACGCGCGACGCGCGGCGTAAGCTGCGGCGCGAAACCCGCCGCCAGCGCGAACAGCACGACACACAGGCAAGCCATCGCGACCCACGCGGGCGACAGATCCGCGAGATGCTGGCGCACGACGCCCGCCGCGAACGGAAATAGCCCCGCGACCAGATAGCCGATGCCCTGCACGAACCCGGTCAACGATGCGGCATCGGCCGGCGTCGCCGCATGATCGACCGTGACGATCAGCGACAGCGGAAACAGCGCGCCGATGCCCGCACCCAGCAGCAGCGCGGCCGGCAACGCGAGCGCCTGCGGCGCGGCCAGCATCACCAGCAGCCCCGCCAGCAGCGACGCGATCGCCGCATGCAGCGCCGGCCGGCGATCGGGCAGGCGGTCGATCGTCGCCGAGATCGTCAGCCCGGCGACGACTTCCGCGAGCGTCACGCCGCCGAGCAGGCCGCCGGCCGCGGTCGGCGACCAGCCGAGCCGCATGTAGTACGGCGGCAGCCACGCCAGCACGAGCGTGTAGGCACCGGTCGCGATCCCGAAGAACACCGCGAGCCGCCATGCGCGCGGCGAGCGCGACGGTCGCGCATGCGCCATCGATGTCGCGGCCGACGCCGGCAGCGCTCCGGACGCCGGCGCGTCGCCGTCACGACTGGCCAGCGGCCACGCGAGCGCTGCAAGGCCGGCCGGCAGCGCCCAGCCCGCGAGCGCGGCGAGCCAGCCCCAGCGGGCCGCGGCGAACGGCGCGACGACGCTCGCGAGCACCGCGCCGCCCATGATCGACGTCGAATAGACGCCCATCGCGCCGCCGATCCGCGTCGCGAAATGCGTCTTCACGAACCCCGGCAGCAACGCCTGCACCATGGCGATCCCGATGCCCGCGCAGCATGCGCTCGCCAGCAGCACCCACGCATGCTGCGCACCAATGCGCGACGCGCAGGCGAACCCGATCAGCGCGACGCCGAGCCACACGCCGCCAGCGATCCCCGTCACGCGTTGCAGCCGCCGCGCGCTCAGCGCGCCCACGCCCATCAGCAGGATCGGGATCGTGGTCAGCAGGCTCGCCGCGCCGTCGCCGATGCCGGTCGCGCGCTGGATCATGTCGAGCAGCGGACCGATCGCGGCCAGCGCCGGCCGCAGGTTCAAACCGACCAGCACGATGGCGGCAAGCCGCCAGCCGGGGGAAATGCAGCGATTCATGGAGTCCTCGATATCGGTGCGCGACACCGCCGTCGGCGTGTCGTGCGTTTTCATGTAAAGTATCTCGACATCAAGATAAATCGGCATTTATCTCGACGTCAAGATAACTGGTGAGCCGAGGAGGGTTAATGGATCGAGCCGCGCATGCGCTCGCGCAATGGCGCGTCGAGCGCCCGGATCTGGATGCGTCGTCGATGCTCGTGATGGGACGGCTGCAGGAGGCCGCGCTCGTGATCGCGCGCGACGGCCTCAATCCGCTGTTCGCGCGCTACGGGATGCAGCCGGGCGAATTCGACGTGCTGGCGACGCTGCGGCGCAGCGGCGCGCCGTTCGCGCTGACGCCGACCGCGCTGTACGACGCGCTGATGATGTCGTCGGGCGGGATGACCGCACGAATCGACCGGCTGCACAAGGCCGGCTGGGTCGAGCGCCGGCCGAATCCGGCCGACGGCCGCGGCACGCTCGTCGCGCTGACGGACGCGGGCCGCGCGCTGATCGACGAGGCGGTGGTCGCGCACGTCGATAATCAGCGCGCGATGCTGGCCGCGCTGTCGCAGGCGGAGCAGGCGCAGTTGTCGGCGCTGCTGGAAAAGCTGCTGGCGGGATTGGAAGAAGGGAAGCCGACGCCGGCCGAAAAACAGCGGCGCGGATCGTCACGCTGAGTCACGCTGAACGCGACGCGCGGAAAGCAGAAACGCAGGAAAGCAGGAAAGCAGGAAAGCAGGAAAGCAGGAAAGCAGGAAAGCAGGAAAGCAGGAAAGCAGAACGGTAACCAGCAAACCGCCCGCCGCGCAAGGCGGCGGGCCGGACAGGCGTCGAGCCAATCACGCAGCGGGCCGCACACGGCGCGCCCGCTGCCGCGAATCAGCCGCGTGCCGGAATAGTGAGCCCGCGCGCGACGGCCGGACGCGCGACGAACGCGTCGAGCACGCGCTTGACGTTGCGGAATTCACTGAAGCCGACGAGATCGCCCGCTTCGTAGAACCCGACCAGGTTGCGCACCCACGGGAAGATCGAGATATCGGCGATCGTGTACGTATCGCCCATCATCCACTTGCGGTTCGCGAGATGCGCGTCGAGCACGGCGAGCAGGCGCTTCGACTCGGCGGCGTAGCGGTCGCGCGGACGCTTGTCCTCGTAGTCGCGGCCGGCGAACTTGTGGAAGAAGCCGACCTGGCCGAACATCGGGCCGATGCCGCCCATCTGGAACATCACCCACTGGATCGTCTCGTAGCGGCCCGCGGCATCTTTCGGGATCAACTGGCCCGTCTTGTCGGCGAGATAGATCAGGATCGCGCCCGATTCGAACAGCGGCAGCGGCCGGCCGTCGGGGCCGTTCGGATCGATGATCGCCGGGATCTTGTTGTTCGGGTTCAGCGACAGGAATTCGGGCGACATCTGGTCGTCCGTGTCGAAGCTCACGAGGTGCGGCTCGTACGGCAGGCCGGTCTCCTCGAGCATGATCGACACCTTGACGCCGTTGGGCGTCGACAGCGAGTACAGCTGGAGACGGTCGGGATGCTGGGCCGGCCATTTTTTCGTGATCGGGAAGGCGGACAGGTCGGGCATGGAGATTCGCTCGTCAACGTGGAGGTTCCGCGATCCGCCGGGCCGGCCGTGCGTCGCTGAGCGCCCCCGGCACGGCGGCTGGGGCGGGACGAGCGCATCGGCAGGCGGGCGGGCCGCGCCGAAAACGCCCACTGTAGCCGATCCCCGCGATCGTTGCAGACGGCCGCCGCGCGTCGCGCGCGAGCGCCGCCGCATGTCACTTCGTCGTCAGAAGTTGTGCCGCAACCCGACCATCGCGGCCGTCGTGCCGACCCCGGGCGCGACCGGCTGCCCGTACACCAGCATCTGGTCCATCGTGCCGCGGTTGTTCACGTGGCCGGCCTGTGCGTAGACCATCGTCCGCTTCGACAGGCTGTAGTCGGCCGTGAGCACGACGGCCGTCGACCGGTTCGCGGCGCGGTTGCGGTCCTTCAGGTAGTACACGGCGGAGGCGACCTGCAGCGCGGGCGTGAAGCGATAGCCGACCCCGGCCGACAGCATGTCGAGGTTTACGCGGTCCGCATGCGCGGGATTCCGGCCGTTGCCGTACGACGCCGACATCGAGAAATCGCGGATCGTGTATTTCGCGCCGACGTAGACGAAGCGGTTGTTGTCGACGCCGGTCGGCGCGACACCCGGTGCCGGATTCGTGTCGTGGCCGTTGTAGTAGACGGCCGATGCATTGAGCCCGTAGTTCGAATACCGGAGCACGACCGATTCGCGCGTGCCGCCCTGAAACTGTCCGGCGACGCCGCCGGGTGCGTATTCGAGCGCGAGCGACACGCCCGCGAACGTCGGCGACTGATACACGAGCGCATTGCTGTCGTACAGCGCGCCGATCGCGCCGTTGGTGCTCGTCGCGGGCCAGCCGGCCGCGGTGTTCAGGCCGAGCCACGCGGTCAGCACGCTGCCGAAGAACTGCGCGTTGCGCACGTCGGTGTCGGCCATCGCGTAGATCATCGGCACGATCTGGCGGCCGGCCGTGAACGTGCCGAACGGCCCCGATACGCCGAGCGACGCAATCTGGTTGAAGATCGCGACGGCGCCCGGCGTGTCGCTCAGCTGGAGCCGGCCGGTGCCGCTGTCGAACGAACCCTGTAGCTTGAAGTTGACCTTGTAGCCGCCGCCGAGGTCCTCGCTGCCCTTGATGCCCCAGAAGCTCGAGTAGATGCCGCCGTCCTTCATCCGGAACACCTTGCCGGTGTTCGGCGCGTTCGGGCGGAACGAAGCGGCCGACGTGCTCTGGTACAGCAGGCCCGTGTCGACCACGCCGTACAGCGTGACGGAGGATTGCGCATGCGCGAGCGCCGAACAGCCGGCAAGCGCCGCGAGCGCGGCCAGTTTCGTCTTCATCGAAGTCTCCAGGATCGTAATGGACCGCACGGGATCGAGCCCGGGCGGGTGAAGCGAGTGAAGCGGGGCAGCATCGAGGCAGGCGGGAACGCGCGCGAGGCGACGCCGGTTCGAGCCGTGCGGAAAGACTACGCAACGGCGCGTGGCCGCTCCCCCCCATGCGCGGGGGGCAGGGTTGCGGAGAATCGAAAGGGGAGCGGCGCCGATGCCGGCGTCAACAGGCGCAACGGGTGCAACAGCCGGCAACGCCGGCCTACGCAGCGATCAAGGCGCGCTTTCGAGCAACCCGAGCACCAGCGCGCGGCGCACGACGTGCTTGCGCGAGCTGGCGTCGAGCTTGCCGAACAGGTTCTTCAGGTGCCACTTCACGGTTTCCTCGCCGACGGCGAGCGCCACCGCGATCTCCTTGTTCGACAGGCTGCGCGCGAGCAGCTCGAGAATCGCGCGCTCCTTGGGCGTCAGCACGACGCTCGGCACCGCGCGCGGGCTGGCCGTGCTGCGCGGCGCGGGTGGCACGATGCGCGGCTGCGGTTGCGCGGACCTTGCCGGACCGTCGCGCTCGATCGCCTCGTCGCCGATGCGGCGCGCCCAGTCGGCGACGGCCGGATGCGTATCGGCGAGTGTGCGCGTGAGGCCGAACATGTCCGCGAGGTTCATCGCCTCGTCGAGCCGCGCGCGGCCGTCGTGCCCCGACTGTTCGAGCGCGAACGCGCCGAGCGCCATGATCTCGATGCGCGCGCCCCCGAGACTCATCTCGCGGGCCAGCACGGCCGCTTCGTCGAGCGCCGCGCACGCATCGTCCCAGCGGCGCGCGGCAAGCGCGGCGCCCGCATGCGCGATCGCCTGCAGCAGCACGACGGGGCGCCGCCACAGCGGGCCATGCGACGGAAACTCGGCCGCGGCGATCGCATCGATCCGCTCGACGAGCGCATGACAGGTCGCCTCGCGATAGCGCGCCGCGTGAATGCGCACCTGCTCGGCGAGACTCGCCACCGACAGCCGCGGCAGCCGGCGCGCGACGCCCAGCGCGTCGAGTGCCTCGAGCAGGTCGATCGCGCGATGCTCGACGCCGCGCAGCAACGCGATGCGCGCGGCCGTCCGATAGCCGAGCAGCACGGTGTCGGGTGTGCCCGCGTGCTCGAGCACGTCGAGCCGGTTCGCGAGCAGTGCGGCGGCCTGGTCGACGCGATCGGCCTCGTAGGCGATCGCCGCGCACATCGCCGCCAACATGCAGGTCAGCGGATGGCGGCGCCCGAGGTCGGCTTCCGCGCGCGCGAGTGCCGGTGACAACGCGTCGTCGGCGAGCCGGATCTGGCCTTCGCACAGGTAGCTCAGGCCGGTGATCAGCTCGCCCCAGCGCGCGACGTAGCCGAACCCGGCAGCAGTGCCGCCGCGCGGCGCGGCCTGCTGGTAGCGGCGCGCCTGCGCCGGTTCGCCGACGATGATCGCGCGTGCCGACAGGCGGTTCGCATGCATCTGCGCGAGCCACGTCGCCGCGGGCGGCGTGAAGTCGGCCCACGGCTCGAACAGCTCGACGAAACGGTCGATTTCGTCCGCGTAATAGGCCGCCGCGCTGAGGATCAGCGCACATTCGTAGCGCATCGCGGCCGGCGTGCCGGCGTCGGCGAGGATGCCGGCGATCTGGCGCTGCGCCTCCACATGGCGCTCGCCCAGCGCCAATGCCCAGGCCACCGCGATCCGCAGCGTCGGACGCTTGTCGAGTTCCGCATCGGGCAGCAGCGCGAGCCAGTCGAGCACGTCGTTGATTCGGCCCTGCTTGATCGCATCCTCGAGACAGCGCTGCGCGAGCGCGTACGCGGTCTCGACCTGGCCGGCCGCATACGCGTGACGTGCGGCTTCCTCCGTCATCCCGTGCGCATCGAGCCATGCGGCCGCGCGTCCATGCAGCGCGCCGCGCGCCGCGGCCGGGCCCGTCGCCAGGCGGTCGCGCAGCGTATCGCGCACCAGCGGATGCAGCCGGCACCAGTCGGAGTCATCCGATGCGATGAACAGCGGCGTATCGCGCGCGAGCCGCGCGAGCCGGTCGGGCGCACCCGCGTCGTCGAGCAGCGCGGCGCACAGCGATGGATGCAGGCGGTCGGCGATGCTCGTGCGCGTCAGGAACGCGGTGTCGTCGGCGGACAGGTTCGCGAGCAGCAGCTCGACGAGCCGGTCGCGGGTGCCGTCCATGCGCGCGGCGAGCGCGTCGACGGCCTGGCGCGGATCGGCCGAGCGCGCCATCGCGGCCATCGCGAGCTGCAGCCCGAGCGGCCAGCCGTCCACGCGCTCGAACAGCCGCGCGCACGCATCGGCGTCGACCCGCTGCGCGAAGCGCGCACCGACCAGCGCGATCGTCTCGTCGAGCGTGAAGCGCAGCCATTCGGGGCCCGCGAGCGTGCATTGGCCACCGGCGAGCAGGTCGCCGGCCGCGCGATCGAGCCCGCGGCGGCCCGCGACGATCACACGCAGGTTCTGCGGCGCGTTGTGCAGCACATAGGTCAGCGCGTCGAGGCCGGCGGGCGGCAACCGCTCCGCGTCGTCGACAATCAACAGCGCGTCGATCGACAGTTGCGCGACTTCGGCCAGCCACGCGGTGAGCCCCTCCAGCGCGCGCGCCGCGCCGCCCGCGATCAGGCGCCCGAAGCCGGGCCGCGCGCAACCGGTGCGCACCGCCTGCACGAGCCCCTGCAGCAGGCGCGGCGCGTCGTCGCGCTCGTCGGCGGACAGCCACACGACCGCGCGGCCGAGCGCGAGTGATTCGCGGCGCCATTGCGCGAGCAGCGACGTCTTGCCGTAGCCGGCCGGCGCCTGCACGAGCATCACGGGCCGGGCGTCGAACGCCGGCGCGGCGAGGCTCAGCCGCGCACGCGCGAGCAACTGCGCCGGCACGCGCGGCGCGGTCGTCTTCAGCACGAGTTCGGTGGGGGGCGCGTCGGCGCGATCGGGTGGGTGGGCCATCGGGGCAGCAGTGGGATTCCGGCGATGCCGTGCGGGCCAGCGTCCGGGGTGGGTGTGGGGGGAAGGATCGGTCGAACCGCGCTCGCGCGTCAATCCCCCCCGCGACGAGTGGGGCCGCGGCGCCGCGCGGTCGATAGCATGGGTTCCGAAGCGTGACGAACGCAACTGACGAATGCAACTCACCCATGCAACGAGGAAGGGACCATGAACATCGTATCGACCGGCGCGCGACACAGCGTGCCGAGCGCCGGATAAGCGGAGCGGCACGATGTATCGCCATCTGCTCGTGACGGTCGACGGCGTGCCCGGCGGCATCGACGCGATCGGCCATGCGCTCGAGCTGGCGCGTGCGGTCGGCGCGCGGGTCACGTTCGTGCTGTCGGGCGCCGTGCCCGACTCGCGTTTATCCGGAGCGCGGATGCCGCGACACGATGCGAAAGTGGAAGCCGCCGCGCGGGCGCAGGGCCTGTCCCATGTGATCGCGGGGGGCGGCCATCCGCGGGCCGGCCATCCGGGGGCCGGCCATCCGGCGGCCGGCGACACGTCGCCCGCCACGCTCGCCGGCGCGCTCGGCTGCGACCTGATCGGCGTGGCGGCGCTGCCGCACGACGCCGATGCCGCGGCAGCCGCGCAACGGCGGGCGCTGCTCGCGACCAGCGACGTGCCGGTGCTCGTATGCCCGGCGCGGCATGGGCCGGCCGAGGCGCGCGTGATGGCCCGCTGTCTCGCCGCGCATCGTGCACTCGGCGAGCGGTTGGAGGCGCTGATGATGGCAAGCGGAGGCCCCGACGCTGCCGAGCACCCGACGGCCGACACGGGAGGCACGCTGGCCGCACTGGCATCGCTCGCGGCATTGCAGCACGCACGCTTCGGCACCGGCCCCGAAGCCCGTCTCTGCGCGGCATTGCGCATCCGGGCGCAGAGCACCGCGGCCGAACTCGACGAGCTCGATCGCCAGCGGCGCCGCGATGCGCACGCGCTCGACGCGCTGGCGCGGCTCGCCGCCGGCGGGTTGCGGTCGAGCGCGTTCGATGCCGCGCTTGCCGTCTATGCGCGTGGCGCATTCGAGCAGATGGGCCGCATGGAAGGCGTGATTTTCCCGGCCGCGCGGCGCTATCTGGTCGACGCCGACTGGACCGAACTGGACGCGCCCCCGGTGAGCGGCGCAAGTGCGACGCCACCGGGCGCGAACGAACCCGACGATGCGTGACGCGCATCCGACTGAATATCTACGGAGAACAAGATGGCACATGCAGTGCGATTCCACGAAACCGGCGGCCCCGACGTGCTGCGCTGGGAAGAAGTCGACGTCGGCGATCCGGGCCCCGGCCAGGTGCGCCTGCGGCACGAGGCGGTCGGCCTGAACTTCGCCGACACGTATTTCCGCAGCGGCCTGTATCCGGTTGCGCTGCCGGCCGGCATCGGCGTCGAGGCGGCCGGCGTGGTCGAGGCCGTCGGGCCCGGCGTGACGAACGTCGCCGTGGGCGACCGCGTGACCTACACCGGCTTCCTGAACACGCTCGGCGCGTACAGCACCGAGCGGCTGATCGCGGCCGCACCCCTCGTCAGGCTGCCGGCCGGCATCGGATGCGAAACGGCGGCGGCGATGACGATGCGCGGGCTCACGTCGGCCTACCTGCTGCGCCGCATCCATGCGTTCGCGCCGGGCGACACGATCCTGCTGCATGCGGCAGCGGGCGGCGTCGGGCTGATCGTGTCGCAATGGGCGAAGCTGCTCGGGCTCACGGTGATCGGCACCGTGTCGAGCGAACGCAAGGCGGCGGTCGCCCGCGCGCACGGCTGCGACCACACGATCGACTACAGCCGCGAGGATGTCGCGAAACGCGTGCGCGAACTGACCGGCGGCGCCGGCGTCGACGTCGTGTTCGACAGCGTCGGCAAGGACACCTTCGAAGGCTCGCTTGATTCGCTGAAGCGGCGCGGGCTGATGGTCTGCGTCGGCACCGCATCGGGCCCGATCCCGCCGTTCGATCCGCAGCGCCTCGCGATGAAGGGCTCGCTGTACCTGACGCGCCCGGCGCTGGCCGACTACATCGCCGATCCGGCCGAGAAGAACGATCTCGCCGGCGAACTGTTCGCGCATGTCGCGGCCGGCCGCATCCGGATCGAAATCAACCAGCGCTATGCGCTGCAGGACGCGGCACAGGCGCACCGCGACCTCGAGTCGCGCAAGACGACCGGCTCGTCGGTATTCATCGTCTGAGGAGACGCGCATGCGAGTCGAACCCCTGACCTGTGCGATCGGCGCGGAACTGCTTGGCGTGAACCTTGCCGACGCCGTGCACGACGACGGCCTGTTCGCCGAGATCCGCACGCAGTTGCTGCGCCATCGCGTGCTGTTCCTGCGCGACCAGGACATCACGCGTGCCGAGCATGTCGCGTTCGCGCGCCGCTTCGGCGAACTCGAGGATCATCCGGTCGCTGGCAGCGATCCGGAGCACCCGGGGCTCGTGCGGATCTACAAGTCGCCCGACCAGCCGAACGACCGCTACGAGAATGCGTGGCACAGCGATGCGAGCTGGCGCGTGGCGCCGCCGTTCGGCTGTGTGCTGCGCTGCATCGACGGTCCGCCGGTTGGCGGCGACACGATGTGGGCGAACATGGTGCTCGCGTACGAGAACCTGCCGGACCACGTAAAGCAGCAGATCGCGGACCTGCGCGCGCGCCACAGCATCGAGGCGAGCTTCGGCGCGGCGATGCCGATCGACAAGCGCCTCGCATTGAAGGCGCAGTATCCGGATGCCGAGCATCCGGTCGTGCGCACGCATCCCGAAACGGGCGAGAAGGTGCTGTACGTAAATGCGTTCACCACGCATTTCACCAACTTCCACACCCCCGCGCGCGTGCGCGTCGGGCAGGACGCGAACCCCGGCGCAGGCCAGCTGCTGCACTACCTGATCGGCCAGGCGATGATCCCCGAATACCAGGTGCGCTGGCGCTGGAAGAAGAACAGCGTCGCGATCTGGGACAACCGCGCCACCCAGCATTACGCGGTGATGGACTACCCGCCGTGCGTGCGGCGGATGGAGCGCGCGGGCATTGTTGGCGACGTGCCGTTCTGAGCACGCGCGCACCGTAACCGATCCACGACCGATACAACGCGCCGGGTTCGCCGCCCGGCGCGACGGGATACGCACGCCCGTACGCCCGAACACAACGATTTCCACTGGAGGACGACATGCAATTTTTCGACGATTCGCTGCACCCGGAAAACCAGGACAAGGTAGTCATCACGGTCGCGCCGTACGGCCCCGAATGGATGCCCGCCGATTTTCCGGAAGACATTCCGGTGACGATGGACGAGCACGTGCAGAAGGCCGTCGACTGCTACAACGCGGGCGCGACGGTGCTGCACATGCACGTGCGCGAACTCGACGGGAAGGGCAGCAAGCGGCTGTCGAAATTCAACGAACTGCTCGGCCGGCTGCGCGAGGCCGTGCCCGACATGATCCTGCAGGTGGGCGGCTCGATCTCGTTCGCGCCGGAAGGCGACGGCGCCGACGCGAAATGGCTGTCCGACGACACGCGCCACATGCTCGCCGAGCTGACGCCGAAGCCCGACCAGGTGACGGTCGCGATCAACACCGTGCAGATGAACATCACCGAGCTGATGAACCGTCAGGACATCGCCGGCACGTCGCTGAACGAACCCGCGCTGTGGGACGCGTACCGCGAGATGACGGTGCCGGCCGGCCCCGGCTGGGTCGACGAACACCTGCGCCGGCTGCAGGCGGCCGGCATCCAGCCGCATTTCCAGCTCACCGGCATGCATGCGCTCGAAACGCTCGAACGGATCATCCGCCGCGGCGTCTATCGCGGCCCGCTGAACGTCACGTGGGTCGGCATCGGCGGCGGCTTCGACGGCCCGAATCCGTACAACTTCATGGAATTCGTGCGGCGCTGCCCGGACGGCGCGTGCATCACGCTCGAATCGCTGATGAAGAACGTGCTGCCGATCAACACGGTCGCGATGGCGCTGGGCCTGCATCCGCGCTGCGGGATCGAGGACACGATCATCGACCAGAAGGGCAACCGGATGACGTCCGTGCAGCAGGTCGAGCAGTGCGTGCGGATCGCGCACGAACTCGGCCGCGACATCGCGACCGGCAAGGAAGCGAAGGCGATCTACAGGATCGGCGTGCAGTACGACGGCGTCGACGAGACGCTCGCGCAACTCGGGATGGCGCCGAACCGCCGGCCCGGTCAGGCGAGCGTGCCGCTGCGCGCGGCCTGACGCGCCGCGCATCCGGGTAGCGGCCTTGGTGGCCGCCGCCCGCCGATCGTTGTGGCGTGGCACCCACCCCTGCGCACGGCGCGGGGGCTGACTCCGGTCAACGGAGCGGGGCCACGCAAGCCGCGCCGGAGCACGACCGCTCCGGTGCCGGAGGAGACACGCATGCTGATTCATCACGTCGAGCCGTCGCTGCAGGAGGCGGCCGCCACCGGCCGGCGCGCACCGGCCTATGCCTGGCTCGTGTTCGGGCTGACCGTCGGCCTGCTGCTGTCGGACTATATGTCGCGGCAGGTGCTCAACGCCGTGTTTCCGCTGCTCAAGCACGCGTGGGGGCTGTCGGACACGCAGCTCGGCTCGCTGTCCGGCGTCGTCGCGCTGCTGGTCGGGCTGCTGACGTTTCCGTTGTCGGTGCTCGCCGACCGCTTCGGGCGCGTGCGCAGCATCGTGCTGATGGCCGCGTTGTGGAGCGTCGCGACGCTCGGCTGCGCGCTGTCCACCAATTACGCGGAAATGCTCGTCGCGCGCGGCCTCGTCGGGCTCGGTGAAGCCGCGTACGGCAGCGTCGGCGTTGCACTGATCCTCAGCATCTTTCCGGCCCGCCTGCGCGCGACGCTGACCGGCGCGTTCATGGCCGGCGGCGCATTCGGCTCGGTGTTCGGGATGGCGCTCGGCGGGCTGGTCGGCGCGCATCTCGGCTGGCGCTGGTCGTTCGGCGTGATGGCCGCGCTCGGCATCGTGCTGCTGATCGCGTATCGCTGCGTGGTGACCGAACGGCGGCTCGCGGCGTGCCGCGTCGAACCGTGCCGGCCCCATCCCGATGCGCCGCGCGACCTGCGCGGCAGCGTGCGCGTGCTGATGTCGGGGCTGTTCGCGTCGCGTTCGGTGATCTGCGCGTATGTCGGCAGCGGGCTGCACCTGTTCGTGCCCGGCGCGCTGTTCGCGTGGCTGCCGAGCTACCTGAACCGCTATTACGCGATGGCGCCCGACCGTGCCGCCGTGCTCGCGGCCGGCTTCGTGCTGCTGTCGGGCGTCGGGATGGTCGGCTGCGGGATCGTCACCGATCGCGTCGGGCGTGCCGACGGCGCGCACAAATGGCTGACGGCGATCGCGTATTGCGTGCTGACGGGCGTGTGCCTCGCGATCGCGTTCCGGTTGCCGCCCGGACCACTGCAGCTTGCGCTGATCTGCGCGGGCATGCTGGTCGGCGCGGGGGCGTCCGGCGCGTCGGGCGCGATGGTCGCGAACCTGACGCCGGCCGCGATCCATGCATCGGCGTTCGCGACGCTCACGCTCGCCAACAACCTGCTCGGCATGGCGCCGGGCCCGCTGCTGACGGGGTGGGTCGCCGATCGCGCGGGTCTCGTCGGCGCACTGCAGTGGATTCCCGCCGTGCCGCTTGCGGCCGCCGTGCTGTTCGCGATCGGACGCGCGAGCTACTCGGCCGATATCGCGCGCGTCGAACGCGAACGGCGCGCATCCCGTTTTTCGTGAACCTTCCTGAACCGAACCCTCCCGGAGGCTGCATGACCCTGGCGACCACGCCCACCATCCTGATCGTGCCCGGCTTGCGCGATCACGTCGAAGACCACTGGCAGACGCATCTGCAACGCCGCCTGCCGAACGCGCGCGCCGTCGCGCCGCTCGAAGCCGACAAACTGAGCCGCGCCGCGCGCGTCGCGGCGCTCGACGCGGCGCTGGCCGCGATCGACGGCCCCGTGATGCTCGTCGCGCATAGCGCGGGTGTGATGATCGTCGCGCATTGGGCGCGGCAGGCCACGCGTGCGATCGACGGCGCGCTGCTTGCCGCGCCGGCCGATCTCGATACGCCGATGCCCGCAGGCTATCCGGCGCCCGATGCGATTGACGCGCACGGCTGGACGCCGGTGCCAACGCAGCGGCTGCCGTTTCCGAGCATCGTGGCCGCGAGCCGCAACGATCCGCTTGCGCGCTTCGAACGCGCCGAGGCGTTCGCGGCGGGGTGGGGCAGCAAGCTCGTCGATCTCGGCGAGGTCGGGCATTTGAACCCGGCGTCGGGGTATGGCGTGTGGCATGACGCGGAGCGGTTGATCGGGGAGGTGGCGGCGCTCCGTGCGGCCCGAGCGGCCTGAGTACCCACAACGCATCGCAACACGGCGCGCAGGATTTCATGCCTGCGCGTCCGCGTGAACCGATTCCATTTCAGCATCGATTGATATACGACGTCCTAACACGCGGCTTGGCCGTTGCACCGTCGCGCCGCGAAATCGATCGATCAGCCAAACATTGGCGAACGGAAGGTTTTTGTTAGGGAAATTCCCGCCCCGCGCGACACGGTTTTTTGTTGACCGACATCGTATAACGCCGTCATGATTCCCCGAAAGAAAGGTCCCATCCATCGACCGAAGCGAGGAGACATGAACACCACTACGATCGCGCGCCGTGTTCGCCGGATCACCCTGGCGCTGGGCCTGACGCTGTCGGCCGCGGCCGCCGTCGCGGCCCCCGTTTCGCTGAATGTCGTTGACGTCGCGGGCAACCTGCAGCTCACGCGCGGCGCCATCGAGGCGTTCAAGGAGAAGAACCCGAACCTCGTATCGAACGTCACGTTCACGAACGCGCCCGCGCCGCAACTGCCGGGCAAGATCAAGGCGATGCAGGCGGCGGGGCGCTCCGACATCGACCTCGTGCTGACGGGCACCGACGCGCTCGCCGCCGGCATCGAGCAGAACCTGTGGATGAAGCTGCTGCCCGACAACGCGGGCGCCTTTCCCGGCGTGCTCGACAAGTACGCGCCCGGCCCGCGCAAGATGCAGGATGTCGCGCAGGGCTTCGGCCTCGAAGTCACGTACATGCCGGCCGGCCCGCTGCTCGAATACAACCCGGCGAAAGTCAGCGATCCGCCGAAGACGCCCGCCCAACTGCTCGCGTGGTGCAAGGCGCATCCGAACAAGCTGATCTACGCGCGCCCGGCGAATTCGGGCCCCGGCCGCACGTTCCTGATGGGGCTGCCTTACGTGCTGGGCGACAAGAACCCGCAGGATCCGATCAACGGCTGGGACAAGACCTGGGCGTTCCTCAAGCAGCTCAACGACTGCATCCCGTATTACCCGGGCGGCACGTCGGCCGTGATGAAGGAGCTCGGCGAGGGCACGCGCGACATGACCGTGACCGTCACCGGCTGGGACCTCAACCCGCGCGCGCTCGGCATCGTGCCGGCCGACTTCCGGATCCAGGCGTTCGACGACATGACGTGGGTCAACGACGCGCACTACATGGTGATCCCGAAGGGCGTGCCGAAGGAGAAGCTCGACGCGCTGTTCAAGCTGATGAACTTCCTGCTCGAACCGGCGCAGCAGGCGATGACCTACGACGACGGCTACTTCTATCCGGGCCCGGCGGTGAAGGGCGTGACGCTCGAGATGGCGCCCGCGCACAGCCAGGAGGTGATCAGGAAGTTCGGCCGCCCCGAGTACGCGAAGCTGCTCGCGGAACGTCCGCACGTGCAGCCGCTCAATGCGCAGGCGATGGTCGCCGCGTTCCAGAAGTGGGACCGCGAGATCGGTTCGCAGAAGTCGAAATGACGCATGAACCCGCGGGCGCTGCGGCGCCCGCGCCGACGGAGTTCGCGTAATGAAGCACAGTTTCGAACGGTTGCGGCTCGACGGCGTGTGCCGCAGCTTCACGAATGCGGAAGGGGCGCAGGTCGCCGCACTGGACGGGCTCGATCTCGACATCCGGCGCGGCGAGTTCATCGCGCTGCTCGGCCCGTCGGGCTGCGGCAAGTCGACCGCGCTGAACTGCATCGCCGGGCTGCAGCCGCTCACGCGCGGCGGCATCTGGCTCGACGACACGCGCATCGACGTGCTGCCGCCCGAGCGCCGCGGCTTCGGGATGGTGTTCCAGAACTACGCGCTGTTTCCGCACATGTCGGTGCTCGACAACGTCGGCTTCGGGCTGAAGATGCGCGGCGTGCCGAAGCAGGAAACGCGGCGGCGCGCGCAGCAGGCGCTCGAACTCGTGCAGCTCGTCGGCCACGAGGGCAAGCTGCCCGGACAGCTGTCGGGCGGGCAGCAGCAGCGCGTCGCGATCGCGCGCGCGATCGTCATCGAGCCGCCGCTGGTGCTGATGGACGAGCCGCTGTCGAACCTCGACACGAAGCTGCGCATCGAGATGCGCGCCGAGATCCGCCGCATCCATACGCAGCTCGAACGCGCGACGATCTACGTGACGCACGACCAGGACGAGGCGCTGTCGATGGCCGATCGGATCGTCGTGATGAAGGAGGGCGTCGTGCAGCAAGTCGCGTCGCCGAAGGACGTGTACACGCGCCCGCACAACCTGCACGTTGCACGCTTCATGGGCTATCGCAACGTGCTGCCATTTACGCTCGAAGGGATGGCCGGCGACTACGTGAACGTCGCCGCCGCCGGCGTGCGCATCACCGGCGTGCCGATGGCCGGCTTCGACCGCAAGGACGTCGTGATCGCGCTGCGTCCCGACGACATCGAGCGCGCGGAAGCCGGTGCCGACAACGCGTTCGACGCGACCGTCGAAACGGTCGAGTACGGCGGCCGCGATTCGCTGATCCGTGCGATCACGCCGTTCGGCTCGATCTGGGCGCGGGTCGCCGGCGAATTCGTGGAAGGCGAGCGGCTGCGGCTGCGGGTGGCGCCGGCGCGCACGCTCGTCTATGCGGGAGACGTGCAATGAACGGTCGCCGTGCCGCATGCGCGGCAATGCGCCGGCGGGAGGCCGCATGAGCACGCTCACGACCGGCGCCACGCCGCGCGACGCGAAGGCGTGGCTCGTCACGCCCGCGCTCGCGTTCATCGTCGCGCTGTTCATCTATCCGTTCGCCTATGGCCTCGTGCTGTCGTTCCAGCCGATGAACGGCGGCAGCGCGCTCGCGAACTACGTGCAGTTCTTCACCGACACCGCGATGTGGCCGACCGTGCTCGTCACGCTGAAGCTCGCGGTGCCGGCGACGCTGCTCAACGTCGGCATCTCGGTGCCGGTCGCGTTCGCGCTGCGCCGCAACTCGCCGTACCAGAAGTTCGTCACCACGCTGCTCGTGATTCCGATCACGCTCGGCACGGTGCTCGTCGCCGACGGGATGCTCACGTACTTCGGCCCGAACGGCTGGTTCCCGCAAGCGCTGCAGGGGCTGCACCTGTACACGGACGAAGTGCGCCTCACGCACAACTACTGGGGCGTGCTGCTGTCGCTGATCGTGTCGGGCTTTCCGTTCGCGTTCCTGCTGATGCTGTCGTACATCAGCGGCATCGACCCGACGCTCGCACGCGCCGCGGCCACGCTCGGCGCGAACCCGTGGCAGCAGTTCCGGCAGATCTACCTGCCGCTGCTCGTGCCGGGGCTCACGATGGCCGCGTGCCTGTCGTTCGTGCAGGCGTTCTCGGTGTTCCCGTCGGCCGTGCTGCTCGGCGCGCCGGCCGGGCCGACGCGCGTGATCTCGATCGCGGCCGCCGAAGCCGCGTTCGAGAGCTACGACTATTCGCTCGCGTCGGCGATCGCGATCGTGATGGGCTTCGTGCAACTGCTGGTGGTCGCGTCGATGCTCGGCGCGCGCCGCTTCTTCTATACGGGGCCGGTGACAGGGGGCAAGGGCTGATGGCGACCGACAATCATGCCGCGCCGGCCTGGCCGCCGAAGCATGGCGCGCCCGATGCGCGCCCCGTCAACGCGAGGACACCGCAGAAGATGAGAAGCAACCTCGCCGGCCGGGCATGGAAGGCCCTCGTGTGGGGGCTGATGGCGTTCTTCCTGCTGAACGTGATGCTGCTGATCGCGACCGTCGCGGTGAACTCGGTCGCGACGCGCTGGTTCGGCACGCCGCTGCCGCAGGGCTTCACGCTGCACTGGTACGCGAAGGCGTGGGAAGACTTCCAGCTCGCGAGCGTGCTGTGGGTGACAGTCGAAGTGGTGGGCGCGGTCGTGCTGCTGTCGGTCGCGCTCGGCGTGCCGGCCGCCTATGCGCTCGCGCGCGTGCAGTTCCGCGGCAAGCGCTTCGCGCTGCTGGTGTTCCTGCTGCCGCTGATGGTGCCGCCCGTCACGTACGGGATCCCGATGGCGACCGTGATGTACAAGGTCGGGCTCGCCGGCACGCTGTCGGGCGTGATCCTCGCGAACCTCGTGCCGGCGCTGCCGTTCGTGATCCTCGTGATGACGCCGTTCATCGAGCAGATCGACCCGAATCTCGAGGCCGCCGCGCGCATCTTCGGCGCGAACACATGGCGCTATTTCCGCTACGTGCTGCTGCCGCTGCTGGTGCCCGGCATGCTCGCGGCCGCGCTGCTCGTGCTGGTGCGCACGATCGGGATGTTCGAGCTGACCTTCTTCACCGCCGGCCCGAGCACGCAGACGCTCGTCGTCGCGCTGTATTACGCGGTGTTCTCGACCGGCGTGCGCGCACCGCAGTCGATCGACGCGATGGCGATGATCTACATGGCCATCACGCTGATATGGGTCGTGATCGCGCTGCAGTTCGTGAGTCCGACGCAGCTCGTCAGCCGCGTGAAGCAGGAGCGGCAGTAAGCGCGGAGGACAGCGGCGGGGTAGTGACGCGCGTGCCGTGTCGTACCCTTCGGGCCGTCCGTGCTTGCGCAAGCCTGCGTGCAATTCGTTACAAATGGATACCGCGAACGACGCGCCGACGTTGCAGACTACGCAGCGTACCGGCCCGGCGATGCGTTCACTGGCATCGCCGCATGCCACCCGACGCTCACCCGACCCACGGAGTTCCATGAAGTTTCCCACGCTGCTGACGCTCGGCTGTGCGGCCACGCTGCTCGCCGCCTGCAACCTGCTCCACGACGGCCCCGGCTCGAGCGACGTCGACGCCGCGGTGCGCCGCGCGCTCGAAGCGGAAAACCACGGCGGCCTGAACGCGCTGTTCGGCCAGCCGCTGCCCGTGTCTGCCGACGTGATTTCCGCGAAGCCCGACGGCGACTGCAGGAAGATCCGCGAGCGCACTTACACGTGCGATGTCGTGGTCACGTGGCGCAACACCGATTACGCGCCGTCGCGGGCGAACCTGACCTTCGTGCAGGCCGCCGATGGGTCGTGGCAGACCTCGGGCGTCGACGCCGCCATCGCGACGGGCGCCGCCAAATCGCTGATCGACAAGATCGGCAACGCATGGCCCGGCAATGCGGCCAGCAGCGCATCGGCGCCGCGGTAAGTCGTCCATCGCGCCGCTTCGCATCTTCTCGCACCATCTCCCGAATTTTCCGATTCGCCGGCACGACGGGCTCCGGCCCGCTCGAACCGGTTCCGGCAACAACGCCCCGCATTGACGACCGTATCGAAATTCCGCCGGCGTAATTCCGGCGCCGCCGCGGCCCGCGCGCGTTCGGTTGCTGCGGTGCAACGCCCACCACGAACGCCATCGTTCGCTCGTCGCCTTGCAGTCCTAATAGATGCAATCTATATATATGACTAATTGACGCGTACCACGGCAACGGCGCGGCGCACCATCAAATCGACAAAACCGGGTGCCGAAGGGGAACCCAGCATGGACGAGAGCGTGTCTGTCGCACGGATGTGTTCGGGTACCTCGTCTTCGAACGTGTTGCACCGGCTTGTCCGTCCACGCTACCGACGCACGCTTGCGTTAATCGCGTGCTGCGCCGCGATGGCCGGCCCCGCCGCGTGCATCGCGGCGGAGCCCGGCGTGAGCGACGACACGATCCGCCTGGGCATGGTCAACGCGCAGTCGGGTAATTCCGCCGGGCTCGGACGCGGTCTGCTGATGGGCGCGCAGGCCGTATTCGACGATGTGAACGCGCGCGGCGGCGTGCACGGCAGGAAGATCGAGCTCGTGGTCGCCGACGATCGCTACGAGCCCGAGCGGACCGTCGACGACACGCTGGAGATGATCGAGCGGCGCAACGTGCTCGCGCTGTTCGGCTATGTGGGCACGCCGACGACCACCGCGGTGCTGCCGATGATCCGGGACGCTGGCATTCCGCTCGTCGGCACGTTCAGCGGCGCGATGGCGCTGCGCAGGCCGGTCACGCCGGAGGTATTCAACATCCGCGCGAGCTACGAAGACGAAACGCGCGCGCTGGTCGAGCGTTTGCTCGCGCACGACCACGCCAAGCGTTTCGCGGTGTTCTACCAGGACGACGGCTTCGGGCTCGCGGTGCTGGCCGGCACGCGGCTCGCGCTGCAGCGCCATGGCCTCGACGTCGTCGCGACGGGAACGTTCCGGCGCGGCACCACGGCCGTCGACACCGGCCTGGCGGCCGTCCTCGAGGGGCGGCCGGACGTCGTCATCATGGTCGGCCCGTATACGCCGGTGGCCGCGTTCATTCGCGCGGCGCACCGCGAAGGGCTGAACGCGCGGCTCGCGGCGGTGTCGTTCGTCGGCACCGACGACTTGCTGCGCCTGCTCGGCGAAGAAGGAAACGGCACGCTGATCTCGCAGGTCGTGCCGCTTCCGCAGAGCGAGCGCCCCGTCATCCGCGACTGCGTCCGGCTGATCGAGCAACGCTTTCCGGGCGAACGGGCCGGTGTGGTGCACATCGAGGGCTGCCTCGACGCGAAGATCGCGCTGATCGGGCTGGAGCGCGCGGGCCCGGCGCCGACCCGCGCCACGCTGAAGCAGGCGCTCGAATCGATCCGGCATGTCGACCTGGGCGGCCTGGTGGCCGACCTGAATGCCGACGATCATCAGGCGTTCGACGACGTGTTCCTCACCGAAATCGCACACGGCCGCGTCACGCCGCTCGACGCACCGGCCAGATAACCGGCCGGACGGCCGCGCGCTGGCCGTCCGATTGGCCATCCCGATTGGCCATCCCGATCCTGGAGGGCTGCATGGACATCAAGGCGAAGCTCGTCACCAGCACCAGCCTGATGCTGCTCGGCGCGGTGGCGATTGCCATGACCAGCCTGATCGCCGTGCACGGTATCGCATCCGGCGTGCGCACGCTGACGACGGAATCGCTGCCGCTGCAGATGCACAGCAACGAGCTGCAGCGCGCGTACGCGGAACTCGCGGTGAATTTCGGCGAGCTCGAGCGGGCGCGGGACGCATCGGAGCGTGAGCAGTCGTCGTCGGAGATCGACACGCAGTTGCAGCGCATCGCGCGCATCACGGCGGCCGTGCGCGCGATCGACGGGCACGGCGGCATCGACGCGCCGTCCGCCGACCTGCGCACGATGCTCGGGTCGATGAACGAAGGCGTCGACAAGCGCCTGCGGGGCGACGCGCAACTCGTCGCCGAACGCCAGCTGATCGAACGCGTGCAGGCACGGGGCACCACGCTGCTGGGCGAGATCGGCAAGGAAACCGATCGGCTGGGCGCCGACGCCGATGCGAGGGTGAACGACGCGCTCGCGGCCAATACCGCCTACAACCGGACGATTCATGCGCTCGACCAGGTCCGGACGAACGTCAAGGACGTCACGACCGTCGCCAGCCGCGTCGACGTCGCGCCGAACCGATATCGGCTCGCGCCGCTGCGCGAACGCATGCAGGCGTCCATCGACGGCGCGCGCAACGCACTCGCGATCGCGGCGCCGAACCTCGATGCCGCGACCGCGCAGGGCATCACGAGCGCGCTCGGGCGCGTGGCGGCCGACATCCTCGACGGCAACGACGGGCTCGTCGCGCTGCGCGCCGGCATGTTCGCGCAACCGTCCGTCACGACACGCTACCGCGCGAAAGAGGACCAGGTGCTGCGCGCGCTCGACGCGCTGGATGTGAAGCTCGCGGAGATCGCGGATCCGTTCGCGTTGCGGATCGTCGCTGCGCGCCAGCGCCTCGACGAAGCGATCGCGTTCCGGGGCCGCGCCGCGCGGATTGCGTCGCTGTCGGCCGCCGTGAACGGCGGCATCAACACACTGGCGTTCAACCTGCGCATGGTCGCGCAAAGCGAAACGGCCGAGCGTCTGAAGCACGCCGACACCGAACTGCACAAGCTTGCCGGCACGCTCGCGCAGTCCGCGAGCGCACTGCGCGACGCCCTCGTCACGGACGGGCAGGGCAACGCGAACCGCGCACAGGCGGTGGTTGCGCTCACCACGGAACTCGCCGGCGCCGCGCGCCGCATCGTCGCGGTGAAGTCGGACATGCTGTCCAACGACGTGGCGATGCAGCGCATCGTCGCGGACGTCGACACCACCGCCAATCGCCTCGCGGCCTACACGGAACAGCAGGCGGTGCGCGTCGATCTGCAACAGCGCGGCATCGTGTCGGACGTGTACCGGGCCGTGACGAGCGCGTTCCTGATGATCGTGGTGGTCTCGTTCCTGCTTGCGATCGGCGGGTTCGTGATCAGTCATCGGCTCGGCACGTCGATTGCGCGCCCGCTGTCGAGCCTGACGCGCACGATGGCGCGCATCCGCAGCGGCAGCGACCTGTCGCTGCGCATGTCGCACAAGGGCAGCGACGAAATCGCGGCGCTGATCGCCGGCTTCAACATGATGCTCGACGAAATCGAGCGGCGCGACGTCGATCTGCAGGCGGCGATCGCGACGGCCGAAGCCGCGAATTCCGCGAAATCGGATTTTCTCGCGAGGATGAGCCACGAGATCCGCACGCCGATGAATGGCGTGCTCGGCATGACCGAGCTGCTGCAGCGCACACGGCTGACGTCGAAGCAACGCAAGTTTGTCGACACCGTGTATCGGTCCGGCCAGACGCTGCTCGTGATCATCGACGACATACTCGATTTTTCGAAGATCGAGGCGGGCAAGCTGACGCTGGAGCGCATCGATTTCAACCTGCATCAATTGCTCGACGACGTCGTCGCGCTGATGGAGCCCAATGCCCAACGCAAGGAGCTCGAGCTCGTGTACCAGCGCGCGGATTCCGTTCCGCAGCGCATGCGCGGCGACCCGGTCCGCCTGCGCCAGATCCTGACGAACCTGCTCGGCAACGCGATCAAGTTCACCGAGCACGGGCACGTCGGGCTCAGCGCCGCGTATTCGGACGACGGGCGCATCGTGTTCAAGATCGCCGACAGCGGCATCGGCATCGCGCCCGATGTCGCCGCGCAGTTGTTCCGGCCGTTCCAGCAGGCCGACAGTTCGACCGCGCGCCGATACGGCGGCACCGGCCTCGGGCTCGTGATTTCCCGCCAGCTCGCCGAGATGATGGGCGGCACGCTCGCGCTCGACTCGACGCCCGGCAAGGGCTCGGTATTCACCGTGACGACGCCGTTCGAACCGGCGTCCGGCGAGGTCGGCGTCGCGGCGCACGGAAGACCGTCGCTCGCCGGCCTGAGGGTGCTGATCGTGGACGACAGCGAGACCGATCGCAGCGTGCTGCTCGAACATGCGATCGAATGGCACCTGTGCGTCGCCTCGGCTATCGGCGGCGACGATGCGCTGTCGCAGTTGCGGGCCGCCGTCGCCGACGGTGCGCCGTTCGACCTCGCGATCATCGACGTGCGGATGCCGGGCATGGACGGCATCTCGCTCGTGCAGCACATCCGCCGCGATCCGGCGCTGCGTGCGCTGCGGATCATCACGCTGACCGCGTTCGAGATGATGGACAGCATCCAGGTCGCGCACGAACTCGACATCGCCGCCCGGCTGACGAAGCCGCTCCATGGCAACGATCTCTATACGGCGATCGCGGCGGCGGTGCACGTGATGCCGCCTCGGCTGGCGTCGGCCGCGCCCGTGTCGGATGAAGCCGGGGCGGACTCGGGCAGGCCGCTCGACGAGATCGCCGCGCGCGTGCTGCTGGTGGAGGACAACGCGGTGAATCAGCAGATCGCGCTCGCGATGCTCGAAGACACCGACTATCGGGTCGCCGTGGCCGACGATGGCGAGCAGGCATTGAAGATGCTCGAGCAAGACGCGTTCGACGTGGTGCTGATGGACTGTCAGATGCCGGTGCTGGACGGCTTCGAGGCGACGCGGCGGCTGCGTCGGCGCGAAGCCGAAGCGGGCGCGCCGCGCCTGCCGGTCATCGCGCTGACGGCCAATGCGCTCAGCGGCGACCGCGAGCGCTGCCTGGCCGCCGGCATGGACGACTATCTCGGCAAGCCGTTCCGCCGGGATGCGCTGCTGCAGACGCTCGCACGCCATGTTCGCGGCGGGGCACACGTGCCGGCCGCCGCGAGCGAAAACGCGGAAGCGGTGGCCCGGACCGGTATCGAAACGAACCTCGAAGCAAGCATCGAAACGCGTCCCGCAACGAGCGTGGCAACGAGCGCGGCAGCGGCCGCCGAGCCGGACGAAGACGCGAACGTGATCGACCGCAAGGCGCTCGATGCATTGCGCGCGCTCCAGCGGCCCGGCCGCCCGGACGTGCTGACGCGGATCATCGATCAATTCACGATGGACGCGCCGCGGCTGATCCGCGACATGCACGCCGCGGTCGAAGCGGGCGATGCCGACGCGCTGAAGCTCGCCGCCCATACGCTGAAATCGAGCAGCGCGAACGTCGGCGCGCATCTGCTGTCGGCCCGCTGCCGCGAGATCGAGCGGCTGGCGCGCGCTGCCGACGTGAACGCGGCCGTCGAGCTCGTCGCCGGCACGGATGCGGAATTCGAACAGGCGCACGCCGCGCTGGTCGCGGAGCGCGTCGAAAGTTGACTGGCCGCCGGCCGATCGCCACCGCGATCGCGAAGCGACAGATACAGGAACAGGAGGACGGTCGTGAACCACGAACATGCCGATTTGCCGGCGATTCTGATCATCGACGACGACGCGATGACGCGGATGCTGGTCGTGGAAACGCTGGAGCCCGATGGTTTTCGCGTCGAGGAGGCGACGGGGCCGCAGGAAGGCATCGAAGCGTTCCTGCGTCATCGTCCCGCCGTCGTGCTGCTCGATGTCGAGATGCCCGGCGGCGACGGCTTCGACTGTTGCCGCGCACTGCGCGCGTTGCCGGAAGGCCGCCGCGTGCCGATCGTGATGCTCACCGGCAACGACGACGACGCATCGATCGCCAGCGCGTTCGACGCCGGCGCGACCGATTTCGTGTCGAAGCCGATGCGCTGGAAGCTGCTCGGCTACCGGATCCGGTATCTGCTGCGCGCCGCCGCGGCGGTCGAAAAGCTGGCGACTACCGAGGTCAGCCTCACGCATGCGCAAGCGCTCGCGCATGTCGGCAACTGGGAATTCCAGGCGGGACGCACGGACGGCTACTGGTCGCCGGAGCTGTACCGGATCCTCGGGCTCGACGCGGAGCACGCGCCGCCGACGTTCGAGCGGCTGCTGCAGGCCGTGCCGGCCGACGAACAGCCGTTGCTCGTGCAGTCGTTCACGAGCCTGCGCACCGAAGGCGTACCGTTCTCGCTCGAGCATCGGCTCGTTCACGCGGACGGCACCGAGCGCTGCGTGCTGCATCAGGCGGAGTCGGGGCGCGATCCGAACCACGCGATCATCCTGCGCGGCATCGTGCAGGACATCACCGAGCGCAAGATGCAGCAGGGCCGCATCGAATATCTTGCCAACCACGATGCGCTCACCGGCCTGCCCAATCGCAACCTGCTGAGCGACCGGATGGAGCAGGCGATGTCGCAGGCGCGCCGCACCGGGCAGCTCGTCGCGGTGATGGTGCTCGACCTGGACCGCTTCAAGCACATCAACGACAGCTTCGGCCACTCGGTCGGCGACGGGCTGCTGCGCGTCGTCGCCGCACGGCTGAAGCGCTCCGTGCGCGATGGCGACACGGTCGCGCGGCTCGGCGGCGACGAGTTCGTCGTGATGCTGGTCAACCTCGCGACGCAAGCGGACGCGGACGTGATCGCCCGCAAGATCCTCGACACCTTCATCGAGCCGTTCACGCTCGACGAACACGACCTGCACGTGACGACCAGCGTCGGCGTGAGCCTGTGCCCGACCGACGGCACCAACGCCGAAACGCTGCTGAAAACGGCCGACGCCGCGCTGTATGCGGCGAAGGAACACGGGCGCAACTGCTACCGCTTCTATACACGCGAACTGGGTGCGCGGGTCGAGGAGCAGACCATCCTCGAGAACGCGCTGCATCAGGCCGTCGCGAACCACGAGCTCGAGCTGTACTACCAGCCGAAGGTCGATCTCAAGACCGGCCAGATCAGCGGCGTCGAGGCGCTGATTCGCTGGCGGCGGCCGGGGATCGGCGTGATTCCGCCCGACCGCTTCATCCCGATCGCCGAAGACTGCGGGCTGATCTTGCCGATCGGCGAGTGGGTGTTGCGCACCGCGTGCATGCAGGCCGTCGCATGGCGCCGGGAAGGCCATCCGCCGATCCGGATCGCCGTCAACCTGTCGGCGCGCCAATTCCGGCAGCAGGACGTGGCCGCCATGGTGCGCACGACGCTCGAGGAGACCGGCCTGGCGCCGGACTCGCTCGAACTCGAACTCACCGAAAGCGTGCTGATGCAGGACTGCGACGCGATCGCGCACACGCTGCGCGAACTGAAGGCGCTCGGCGTCGTGCTGTCGCTCGACGATTTCGGCACCGGCTATTCGAGCCTGTCGTACCTGAAGGACTTGCCGATCGATGTCGTGAAGATCGACCGGTCGTTCCTCGACGACGTCACCACCAGCGCCGAAGGCGCTTCGCTGACGCGCTCGATCATCGCGATGGCCGAGTCGCTGCACATGGAGACGGTGGCCGAGGGCGTGGAGACCGAAGCGCAGCTGTCGTTCCTGAACCGGCATCGCTGCCATGCGATGCAGGGCTACTACTTCAGCCATCCGGTCACCGGCGATGAAATCGCCGACATGCTGTCCGCCGGCTCGCAGCTTCCCGAGCACTGCCGGCAGCGCGAATTGCTGCACCGGACGCTGCTGCTGGTGGACGACGACCGCGAGGTCCTGCGCAGGCTCAGGCGGGCGCTCGGCCGCGACGGCTACGAGATTCTCGACACCACCGATCCCGACGAAGCGCTCGTCCTGCTCGCGCAGCATCGCGTCGGCGTGATCGTGTCGGATTTCCGCATGCCGAGCCTGTCCGGTATCGACCTGCTGCAGCGTGTGAAGGCGCTGTACCCGGACATCGTGCGCATCCTGCTGTCGGGCTACGGGGAAGGGGACTCGCTCGCCGACGCGGCCGGCAACGGGTCCGTCCAGAAATTGCTGATCAAGCCGTGGGATGTCGCGCTGCTGCGCAAGCATATTGCGGAGTCGTTCCAGCGGTTCGAGCACAGTTCGCTGCAGAATCGGGTGGGCCTCGGCGCGGGCCATCTCGGCATTCATCCGTCTCCGCTCAGGGCCGTCGACGTGGCGCAGGCGCCTGGGCGGACTTGAACGGGAGATGGGAATCGACAGATAAAAGGGGTACGACCTGGGTGATGTTCGGTATGCCGCCGCGAATATAGGGAAAACCCTTATTCTTCGGTATAATGTCGGCCTAGAAGAAAGGTCGAACCATGCCAGAACGTTTCCAACCCCTTGAAAAATTTGTGTTTTCCCTGGTCGTGATGTCCGCGGTCGTCTGCTCCGCCTTCCTGGCGTACGAGCGTCATCCCGAGATCAAGATCGCGCTGCACGAAGGCGAAGCGCTGATGCGCGAAAGCGCCAAGTATTCGGTCATCTGCTCGCCGTCCAAGGTCGATCCTTGCGTCGAGATGTCCGCTTACTGACGCCCGGCCGTCCACTGGCCGCTCCATACTGATTCCCGCTGACGCGCGGCCGATGGCCGACACGCGTCGGCGGCGCGCATCGCGCATCCGCGCGCACCGGTTCGGGTTGCGCGTCGCCTGAATACCGCCTCCCCGATTGGCCTATCCCGCTGCGGTGAGTTGTCCGCAACGCGGCGTCGCGTCTTTCTGTCTACGCGCGGCCGATGGCCGACACGCGTCGGTGGCGTGCATCGCGCACCCGCGCGTACCGGTTCGGGCAGCGCGTCGCCTCAATACCGTCTCCCCGATTGTCCGATCCTGCTGCGACGAGTTGCCCGCAACGCGGCGTTGCGTCTTTCTGCCTTCCTGTCTTGATGTCCGGCGAGCCGGCGCGTCGCTGCCGACGCCAGGCGCGCGTCGGGCTTGCATTGCGCGAGCGCACTTTCCCGCGCGGAAAGGCGGCGCGGCGTTCTTCCGGTTCTCTGCCGTGCGTGCCTTTCCGTTCGGGAAAGGCTGGTTGAGCATCGATCGATTTTCGCCGGGCGCGAACGCCGTCATGATCGCCGTCATCGACAACACGATTTCATCGGAGACAGTCATGACGCGACCCCTGGACGGTATCCGCGTGCTGGAACTCGGCCAACTGATCGCCGGGCCGTTCGCGGGCCGGATGCTCGCCGAATTCGGCGCGGACGTGATCAAGGTCGAGCCGCCCGGCGTCGGCGACCCGCTGCGCAAATGGCGGCTGCTGCACGACGGCACGTCGGTCTGGTGGGCCGCGCAGTCGCGCAACAAGACGTCGCTCACGCTCGACCTGCGCACGCCGGAAGGGCAGGACGTCGTGCGCCGCCTCGTCGCCGAGACCGACGTGCTGATCGAGAACTTCCGGCCCGGCACGCTCGAAGGCTGGGGGCTCGGCTGGGACACGCTGTCCGCGATCAACCCCGGGCTCGTGGTGCTGCGCGTGTCGGGCTTCGGGCAGACCGGCCCGTATCGCGACCGGCCCGGCTTCGGCGTGATCGCCGAGGCAATGGGCGGGCTGCGCCACCTCACTGGCGAACCGGGTCGCACGCCGGTGCGCGTCGGCGTGTCGCTCGGCGATTCGCTGTCGGCGCTGCACGGCGTGATCGGCATCCTGCTCGCGCTGCGGCATCGCGAGCAGCAGGGCGGCAACGGGCAGGTCGTCGACGTCGCGCTGTACGAATCAGTCTTCAACATGATGGAAAGCCTGCTGCCCGAATACTCGGCCTTCGGCGCGGTGCGCGAGGCGGCCGGCAGCAGCCTGCCCGGCATCGCGCCGACCAACGCGTACCGTTGCCGCGACGGCAAGTACGCACTGATCGCCGGCAACGGCGACAGCATCTTCCGGCGCCTGATGGAATTGATCGGGCGTCCCGACCTCGGCGGCGATCCCGCGCTCGCGCACAACGACGGGCGCGTCGCGCAGGTCGCGCGCATCGACGCGGCGATCGGCGAATGGAGCGCGCGGCACGACCTCGACGACGTGCTCGCCGCGCTGAACGACGCGCGCATCCCGTCGGGGCGCATCTACGACGTCGCGGACATCGCGGCCGATCCGCATTACCGCGCGCGCGACATGATCGTCGACGCCGCGCTGCCCGACGGCACGCCCGTGCTCGTGCCGGGCATCGTGCCGAAACTCGGCGCGACGCCGGGGCGCATCGAGCGTCCCGCACCCGCGCTCGGCGCCGATACCGACACGGTACTCGAATCGATCGGCATCGATGCCGCGACGCGCGACGCGTGGCGCACGCGCGGCGTGATCTGAACCGGCCAGCGGAGCGACGACATGCGTAAGCCAACCCAACGACTCTATATCCACGAAGTCGCGACACGCGACGGTTTCCAGAATGAAGCGGCGTTCGTCGACACCGACGACAAGATCGCGCTCGTCGACGCATTGAGCGCGTGCGGTTACGCGAAGATCGAGGTCACGTCGTTCACGTCGCCAAAGGCGATCCCTGCGCTGCGCGACGCGGAGGCCGTGATGCACGGCATCGTGCGCGCGCCGGGCGTCGTCTATACGGTGCTCGTGCCGAACGTGCGCGGCGCGCAGCGCGCGCTGTCGTGCGGCGTCGACGAGGTGAACCTCGTGATGTCAATGAGCGAGAGCCACAACCGCGCGAACCTGCGGATGACCCGCGAGCAGTCGTTCGCCCAGCTGCGCGACGTGATCGACGCGATGCGCGGCACCGGCGTCGCGATCAACGTGTCGCTGTCGACCGCGATGGGGTGTCCGATGGAAGGCGACGTGCGCGACGAAACCGTGCTCGCGTGGATGCAGCGCTTCGCGGATCTCGGCGTGCACGGTTTCACGCTGTGCGACACGACCGGCATGGCGTATCCGTCGCAGGTGCGCGCGCTGGCCGAACGCGCGCGCGAACGCTTCGGCGCGCTGCAGCTCACGCTGCATTTTCACAATACGCGCGGGATGGCGCTCGCGAACACGCTCGCCGCGCTCGACGCCGGCATCGACCGCTTCGACGCGTCGCTCGGCGGGCTCGGCGGCTGTCCGTACGCGCCGGGCGCCTCCGGCAACGCATGCACCGAGGAGCTCGTGCACATGCTCACGCTCGACGGCTACGATACCGGCATCGACCTCGCGGCCGTGCTCGCCGCGGCCGCACGGCTGCCCGCGCTGATCGGGCATGACGTGCCGAGCCAGATCCTGAAGGCCGGGCGCCGCTCCGACCTGCATCCGGCACCGTGCGCCGAAGCCGGCGACATGCCGGTGCAGCGGGCTTTTTCGTGAACAGTCGTCAACAGGAGCGAATCACATGGCGCTGATCGACCACCTCGACCATCTCGTCCTGACTTGCGTCGATCCGGAGCGGACGAAGCATTTCTATACCGAAGTGCTGCAGATGCGGCTCGAAACCTTCGGCGCGGGCCGGCTCGCGTTCCGCTTCGGCAACCAGAAGATCAACGTTCACGTGCGCGGCGCGGAGTTCGAGCCGAAGGCGCACGTGCCGGTGCCCGGCGCGCTCGACCTGTGCTTCATCGCGTCGGTGCCGCTCGACGATGTGATCGCGCATCTGCGACGCGTCGAATGGCCGATCGTCGAAGGGCCCGTCGAACGCACCGGGGCGACGCAGAAGATCCGGTCGGTGTACGTGCGCGACCCGGATTTGAACTTGATCGAGATCTCTGAATTGATTTGAGGGGCTCGTCGGGCGGTTGGTCGTGTTGCTTTGTCGTGCCGGCTTGCTCGTTTGCTCGGTTTATTCGCTGGCTCGCTGGCTCGTTTGCTCGTTTGCTCGTTTGCTCGTTTGCTCGCTTGCTTGCTTGCTTGCTTGCTTGCTTGCTCGCTTGCTCGCTTGCTCGCTTGCTCGCTTGCTCGCTTGCTCGCTTGCTCGCTTGCTCGCTTGCTCGCTTGCTCGCTTGCTCGCTTGCTCGCGCGGCGGCACGACGTGCCAGCCGCGCGGCAGTCCTCCGCCGAAAGCGGACAGGCGCACGCCGCAGCCGCCGATTCCGGATAGCCGGCCCCGGTCGCGCTGCGGATAATGGAGCAACGGCGCCGGCCCGTCCGGCGCCTTCGCCGCGGGCGCCGTGAATGTCCTCGCGTCATCCGCCTATCCGCGTATTCGCCTATCCGACCCGGACGCTTTCCGAATGACGATCCTCTATCGCGGCATGGACCGCGCGGCGCTCGACGCCGCCTACCTCAACACGAAAGCCATTGCCGATTTTCCGGCCGTGCTCGCGTCGTGCCAGGCACGCAGCCGGGCGCTGTACGACGCGACGCCCGGGCAGCGCGACCTCCATTACGGCGCGCGCCCCGCGCAGCGCTTCGACTGGCTGCGCTGCGGCCGGCCCGACGCGCCGCTGTTCGTGTTCATTCACGGCGGCTACTGGCAGCACTGCGCGAAAGAGGATTTCGCGTACGCGGCCGCCGGGCCGCTCGCGCGCGGCTTCGACGTCGTGCTCGCGGAATACACGCTTGCCCCGGCCGCATCGATGACCGACATCGTCGGCGAGATCGGCGCGTTGCTCGACTACCTGTCGACCGACCCCGACGGCATCGGCACCGCGCGACGGCCGATCCACCTGAGCGGTCATTCGGCGGGCGGCCACCTGACGGCCGTGCATCGCGCGCATCCTGCCGTCGTGTCGGCGCTCGCGATCAGCCCGCTCGTCGATCTCGAACCGATCTCGCTGTGCGTGCTTAACGACAGACTGCAGCTCACCGCGCACGAAATCGCCGCTTACAGTCCGCTGCGTCATATCGGGCCCGGCGCGCCGACCGTCGTCGCGGTCGGCGCGGCCGAGTTGCCGGAACTCGTACGCCACGCCCACGAATATGCGCACGCATGCGAGGCGGCCGGCGAGCGGATCGCGCGCGCGTGGCTGCCCGGCATGCAGCATTTCACGGTGCTCGACGATCTCGCGACACCCGACAGCGCGATGCTCGCCGCGTTGCAGGCGATCGCGCCGCGCTGAGCGCGACGTATTGCGCCAAGTCGTACGAATCCGCACGGATTCGCACGGCTTCGCCCCGAGTCACACCGGTTCGCGCCGCGCGCGGCCGGGCGTATGATCGGCATCGGGCCGGTCCGGTGCCGTTCGTCCGCGCCGCATGGCTTTTCCCAGGACCTCATCATGGTGAACCCGCTTCATTTCGATCTACAGTCGCTGCGCGTGTTCGCGCTCGTCGCCGAGCACGGCAGCCTGACCAAGGCGGCCGAACACGGCCAGCTCACGCTGTCCGCGGTCAGCAAGCGGATCGCCGAGCTCGAGAGCGTGACCGGCAGCGCGCTGTTCGTGCGGCATGCGCGCGGCGTCGAGCTGACGCCGGCGGGCCGCGCGCTGCTCGAGCATGCGGCGAAGGTCATCGAGCAGGTCAACCGAATGGCGCACGAGATGAGCGACTACGTCGCCGGCGTGCGCGGCCACATTCACGTGTGGACCAACACGTCGGCCATCGTCCAGTTCCTGCCGGCCGATCTCGCCGCGTTCCTCACCGACAATCCCGGCATCAAGGTCAGCCTCGAGGAGCGGCTGAGCCACGAGATCGTCGACGCGCTCGGCTCCGGCAAGGCCGATCTCGGCGTGTTCGCGGACAACGTGCCCGCACCCGGCATCGAACGGCGGCTGTACCGGCGCGACGAGCTCGTGCTGCTCGTGCCGCGCGGGCATCGCTTTGCCGCGCACGACAGCATCCGCTTCGCGGAGACGCTCGACGAAGACTACGTCGGCCTGAGCGACGGCAGCTCGCTGCTGGCGCGAATGACCGACGCCGCGTTTGCGGCCGAGCGCTCGCTGAAACTGCGCATCCAGGTATCGAATTTCGACGGCGTGAGCCGGATGATCGAGGCCGGCCTCGGGATCGGCGTGCTGCCGCGCGACGCGGTGACCGGCGAGCGCGCGGCGCGGCTCGGGGTCGTGAAGCTCGACGACGCGTGGGCGACGCGCACGCTGTGGGTCGGCGTGAAGGCCGGCACCGTGCTGACCACCGACATTGCGAAGCTGTTCGATTTCATGTCGGCACGCTGAACGAGGGGAACGCGCCGCACGCGAAGCACCCGGGCGCACATGCGCACGCCCCGGCGCAGCGCACCGCGTCATACCGGGTTGATGTCGTCCTGGCTGCGGCGCGTGGTCAGCGGCCCGAGCACGCGCAACGTGACGGCGACGATGCCGAGCGCGACCGAGATCACGCCGAACATCGCACCCGCGCCGTGTGCGACCAGCACCGGCAGCAGCACGAACGGCAGCGCGCCGCTGACGATGCGCGACAGGGCGTACGTGCTGCCGATCGCAGTCGAGCGTACGCGCGCCGGGAAAATCTCCGCCTGGTACACGTGATAGGCGTTGCTGAACACGTTCGACGCGCAGGTCGTCAGGAAACCGAAGCAGACGATCAGCGCCGTATTGCCCGAATACGCGAAGCACAGCCCGAACGCGGCGATCGACAGGATCGACACGATCACGAGCGTGCGTCGCTCGATCCAGTTCAGCAACGGAATCGACAGCAGCGAGCCGATCGGATAACCGATGAACGACAGCGCAATGAACAGCGTGCTGTCCGTCACGTCGAAACCGCGGCTCTTGACGACCGTGCCCGCGAGCGTGCCGAAGCCGTAATAGCCGAAGCCCTGGAGCAGGTGGAACACCGCGAGCATCAGGTAGCGCGCGCCGTAGGGCCGGTGGCGCAGCAGCGCGATGCGCTCGCCGAGACTCAGCGGCCGCTGCGGTTCGACCGACGCCGCGAACTGCTCGGGCGCGCGCACGCCGGCGCTCTCCGCGAAGCGCCGCGCCGCGGCATGCGCTTCCGCCGTGCGGCCCTGCGCGAGCAGCCAGCGCGGGCTCTCCGGCAGCCGGTGCTGGATCAGCAGCACGTAGACGGCGCCGAGGCTGCCGATCGCGAGGATAATGCGCCAGCCGGCCACGCCCGCGACGTGAAGCGGGTTCAGCCATAGCGCGAGGAAGCCGACCAGCGGCACCGCGACGTATGAAGTCGTATACGCCCACGCGGCGAGCCGCCCGCGCTTTTCCCTCGGAAGGATTTCCGACAGGAAGCTGTCGGCGACCGGGTAGATCGCGCCGACGCCGATGCCCGTCAGGAACCGGCATGCCACCAGCATGTCGGCATTCACCGAGAACGCGCCGATCAGCGAAAACGCGCTGTACCAGACGAGCGTCATCAGGAACGCCTTGCGCCGTCCGATGCGGTCCGCGAGGCTGCCGAGACACATCGCGCCGACGAACATCCCGATGAATGCCGAGGCCAGCAGCAGCTTGAAATCGGCGCTTTGCCGGCTCAGCCCGTATTCGTTCTGCAACGCGGAACCGATCGTGCTGACGAGGAAGATCTCGTACATGTCGAAGAACAGCCCGATGCCGATCACCCAGACGACGAACCGGTGCAGCGCACCGACCGGCAGATCGTCCATGAATTCGCCGAGCGTGATGGCGCGGGCGGGCAGGGCCGTCGCATCGGCGCCGGCCCGGGCCGCGGGCGGTACGGCGGACGCGGGATCTCCTGCGGTGCCGCCAAGGTCGAAGGATTGGCTGTTCATCGTGTCTCCTGATTATCGATTTGCCGTGGCGCGACGCCCGGCCGTTCGCGGCCGGCCCTGTGGGCCCGCTCGCACGACGCGACGCACGTGCCCGCCAAGCCCGTGAAAGGCCGGATGCGCGGGGGGCGCCGATCGTCCGAAACATGGTGGGCGAATTTGAGCGGCGCGATAATTGCGGATGCCTCAAGCATCCTTTCCTGCGCAGAAAGGCTGCGGAACGCCCGCGGGACGGGCGTCGGACGGTGCGGCGGCCGCTGCGGGAACACGAGGGCAGGGAAAACCATCGGTGGTGTGGCGCGTGTCTGGTGCTCCGCGATGCCGTAGCGCGCGGTTCGATATCGGCTCGGTTGGCCTGGCGGCGCACAACAGAGCTGCGAACTCGGTTTCCCGCGTTCGTCGGCGTCCAGCGTCCGGCGATCGATCGGGCGCATAGGGCGCATAGGGCGCATAGGGCGCGCATTGTCGCCGCTCATGGCGACGCGCACGGATCGGAACGCCCGGCCGTCGCGGTCGCATCAGCATCAGCACCGGGAGCGGCATTGACATCCGCACCGGCACTACCGCCAGCATCGCCTCCGGCGTCGCCCCGTTCACCCCGGACCGTATCGGACGCAACAGCCTGCAACCTTGCCGCCAGGTCGGGCGCGATGCCAAGTTGCGCGGCCGCTTGCTCGCGCGGGCCGAAGGTTCGGACGTCGACGCCGGCGATCTGCTGGAACAACACGAGCGCGCTCAGGTAAGCGCCCGACACGCCCGGATGCAGATAGTCGGGCCGCGAGATCGGCGGGTCGTTCCGCTCACGCATGCCGTACCACAGCAGCGGCGCGCCGGACCGCACATACGGGTCGGGATCGGCAACACCGGTCGCCCATGCGCGCTGCCACGCGCGGCCGACCGGCGCGACCGCGGCGATCGACGGATCGGTGCGGCGCGCACGATCAAATGCATCGCGATACGCGGCGACGATGTCGGCGAGACGCTCGACGTAGCGTGCGTGAAAACCGTCGCTGCCCGGCCCGCCCGCGAGCGCTTTCGCGAGATCGGCGCGCGGCCAGGTTTCATACAGATAGACACGCGCTTGCGGCGCCGTCGCACGAATGCCGCGCGCCAGCTTCGCTACGCTCGCACAGAAACCGGCCGGATCGCTCGCGCGGCTGTGCGTGAGCGCAAACGGCAGCGGCTTGGCGCTCAGCTCCTGCAGAACGACCGCATCCCACGTGGGCCGATCGATCACGTCCGATGCCACGCGGGCATGTTTCGCGAGACTCGTCGCCGACATCGCCTCGAGGTGCACGTCGTAGTCGAGCCCGGCTTCGACGGCAAGGCGCGCGAAGATACCCGGAATTCCGCCCCACGGGCCCGGCTCGCGTTCCGCGCGGGCATCGGTCCGCCCGAAGTTTTCGTCGACGACCTGCGCGGTGCCCCCGACGCCCTGGCTGCCGGTGCGCATTGCGCCGTACGAACGCACGGGCGCGTAACGGCCGTGTGTGAGGCTGTCGCCGACAAACAGGATGCGCTGCGGCGCACGGACCGCCGGGTCCGCGGCAAAGGCGGCCGTCGCCGGCCCGGCGATCAGCAACACGGCGATGCACGTCCGCGCGCAACGCGTGATCAGGCAAAGAAACGAGGGTACGGCAGGCATGTCGGTCATCTCGGGGTTCCGGAAGGACGCGTGGCCGCAGTATTTCACGAAGCGGCGCGACGGGCATCTGCCGTTCGGCCGACTTGGAGGCCGTTTCCCGGTCCGCTATCCTGAGCGCTGGATTTCTGAAACGCCGGCCCGCCGGCCGCCCCGCATGCCCGCCGGCATGCTTCCCGTTTGCGTTCGCGCCGCCCACAGGAGACGCACGACATGATTCCCTCGACCGACAACCGGACGCTGTTGCGCACCCTCGGCATCCGCACCCCGATCATCCAGGCGCCAATGGCCGGCGTCAGCACACCCGCGCTGGCGGCAGCCGTGTCGAATGCGGGCGGGCTCGGCTCGCTGGGCGTCGGCGCGACGAACGCCGACGGCGCGCGCAAGATGATCCGCGACACGCGCGCGCTGACCGACCGGCCGTTCAACATCAACCTGTTCTGCCACCAGCCGGCCCGTGCCGACGCCGCCGTCGAACGCGCGTGGCTCGACTGGCTCGCGCCCGCATTTCGCGAACACGGCGCGACGCCGCCGGCGTCGCTGTCGGAGATCTATACGAGCTTCGTCGCGGACGATGAAATGCTCGCGATGCTGGTCGAAGAAAAACCGGCCGTCGTGAGCTTTCATTTCGGGTTGCCATCCGACGAGGCAATCGCGATGTTGAAGCGCGCGGGCGTCACGTTGTTCGCGACCGCGACGAATCCCGACGAAGCCCGGCAGATCGCCGCGGCCGGCATCGATGCGATCGTCGCGCAGGGCATCGAGGCCGGCGGGCACCGGGGCGTGTTCGACTCGACGGCGCACGACGATCGGCTCGGCACGTTCGCGCTCACGCGCCTGATCGTGCGCGAATGCGCGCTGCCGGTGATCGCCGCGGGCGGCATCATGGACGGCGACGGCATCGCCGCGGCGCTCGCACTCGGCGCGCAGGCCGCGCAGCTCGGCACCGCCTTCGTCGCGTGCCCGGAGACATCGATCGACGACGGCTATCGCCGCGCGATCCTCGGCGACGCGGCGCGCCGCACGACGTTCACGAGCGCGATCTCCGGCCGGCTCGCGCGCGGCATCGCGAACCGGCTGACCGAGCTCGGCGACGATCCGCGCGCACCGGCCACGCCGGCCTATCCGATCGCGTACGACGCCGGCAAGGCACTGCATGCGGCCGCGAAGGCGAAAGGCGAGTTTGGCTACGGTGCACAATGGGCCGGGCAGGCGGCGCCCCTCGTCCGGTCGCTGCCGGCGGCTGAGCTGTTCGCGACGCTCGAGCGCGAGACGCGAGCGGCCATCGCGCGGTTGCAGCACGTGCTGGACTGATTCCAGGGCCCGCGCCGCGCGCAGCGGGCTGGGCGAATGCGCAGCGATGCCACCGCAACGCGCAATACGCAACGCACGGCGCCGGCCACAAAATTGCAATGTTCTGTATCTGAGCGCCGCACGGATACAACGCGATACAAAGCATGGGCCCCGGCCCGCTATAAAGCAGACATGACCTCCTGAGGAGCACGACATGTCTGCAACATGGTTCAACGGATCCTGCCATTGCGGCGCCGTGAAATTCGAAGTCCGGACCGCGCTTGCGCCGGCGACCCGCTGCAACTGCAGCCTCTGCCGCCGTCGCGGCGCGCTGATGAGCCCGATGTTCGACGCAAGCGAACTGAAGATCGTCGCAGGCGAGAGCGCGTTGACCAGCTACCGGTTCAACACGCACACGGCCCACCACTTTTTCTGCAGCCGGTGCGGGATCTACCCGTTCCACCAGACGCGCAAGGATCCCGCGTGCTGGCGGGTCAATCTCGGCTGCCTCGAGGGTGTCGATCCGTACGCGCTCGAAGCGACAGTCGCCAACGGTGCGAGCCTTTCGGTCGTGGAGGACGCATGAAACGCTGGCTGATGATCCTGCTGTTCGCCGCGGGTGGCCTCGCGACCGAAATGGCCCATCCGGTGCAGTGTTCGCTGCTGTCGATCAGCCGGCAGCGGGTCGGCACCCGCCGGGGTCGGAACGACGGCCGAGACTGAGCGCCGGCGGGCGCCGCGTGTATCGCATCCCGTTGATCGGAAGCGATAATCATGCTTCCGATAAGATCGCACGCGATATATAATGCGTTCATCTGCGACACGATCCCGTGTCGAGGGAGGACGCTCATGAAACCGACCGACGCACCATCGCCTGCCACGCCGAAACTGTCCGAGTTCCTGTGCTTTGCGATCTATTCGACGAACCTCGCGTTCGGCAAGGCATACAAGCCGATCCTCGAGGAGCTCGGCCTCACGTACACGCAATACATCACGATCATTGCGCTATGGGAGGAGGACAACCAGACGGTCGGGCAGCTCGGCGAAAAGCTGTTCCTCGAATCGAACACGCTGACGCCGATCCTGAAGAAACTCGAGGCGATGGGCTATCTGGAGCGGCACCGCGATCCGTCGGACGAGCGCCAGGTGCTTGTGAGCCTGACGAAAAGCGGCCGCCGCGTGCGCGAGAAGGGGCTCGACATGGATCTCGTCGAAGCCACCGGGTTGAAGCCCGACGAATTCGCGAAGATGCAGAAGGCGATCGTCACGCTGCGCGGCAACCTGATCGATTCGATCGACGAATAGACACGAATAGACACGAATAGACACGAGCCGGCGGCGCACCTGCCGCCGGCCATTGCGGAAATTTCCGCAATTTCCGAACACCTCCGGCGATCGCGGCCGACGCACCGCCGCAACCAGGCAAGGCCGGCTCCTTTCCTGCTAACCCGTCCGGGTCTGCGCACGCTCCAGCACCAGCAAATGCATATCGCGGCGCGTCACGAAGCCGAGTGCCCGATAGCGCTCGATCGCGACGTGATTCGACGTGAGCACGTGCAGAAACGGCGTTTCCGCCCGCGCACGGATGGTCGCGATCAATGACCGGATCAGTCCGGCAGCGAGCCCCTGGCCCCGAAACGCCGGATCCACGCACACGGCGCTGATCTCCGCATGGCCGCCGGCTCGGAGCCGCTGACCTGTCATAGCGACGAGCCGGCCCTGCCTACGCACACCGATATAGCCGCCGAATTCGATCGTGCGCGGGCCGAACGGGCCGGGTTCCGTCGCCGCGATCAGCGCGAGCATCTCCGGCACGTCGGCTTCGGTCAGCGGCACATGCTCCGAAGGATCGGCGTCGTCGAGCGTTCCCTGCCAGATCATCTGATGCAGCGTCGCGCGCCGGACCACTGAAAGACCGACCGGCGTCGGAATCTCGTCCGGCGAGAACAGTGCCGCCGGCCCGTATGCGTCGATCAGTCCGCGCAACGCGTCGAACGCGGCCGGGCTGCGATCGGCCATGCCGGCAAACGGCGCGAGCGCCGGCGGAAACCGCCGCGCACGCACATCGCCGAGCGCAAAACGGTGCTGCTCGCCGGCGAGCGCATGCCAAACGGCGTTGTCGAGCGGGTGCGATCCGCCTTCTTCGTGTCCCGCCGTTGCTTCCCGCATCGCGTGCTCCTTGATTGAACGCTGTCCGCCGCACAGCATAGACGCGATCGGTCACGCAGGTTGCAGGCAAACAAAAAGCGCACGCGATTACATCGCATGCGCTTTATTTGGCGGGCGGTATCGCCGATTTCGTCGTGACGTTCAATGACCGAAATAGATCGAGCGCTCGGCCATGCGAATCGTGCTGCGACCGCCGGACTGCGTCGCGCCGTCAGCGTTGCTGCCATAACCGGCTGCCTGCGTGTCGGCCGCCGTCGCGCCGTTGTCGCGAACCCGCTTCAGCGCGGCCTGCAGGTTGTCCGGATAGTTCGGATCGTTCGGACGATTCGGCAGATAGCCGGCCTGCTGGAGCGCGGCCAGCTCCGCCCGCACCTGCGCGCGCGTCACGGTGGTTTCGGCGGCGAAAACCGGTGCGGCAACGGAAGCCGACACGGCGACGAGCAGGGCTGCAATCAGTTGAGTCTTCATCATTCACCTCGATGGAAAAGAGCGTATTCAGGGTTGTCCGGGCACGCCGGCATGCGATGCCGGTCGCGGTTTCGTTCAATGGCCGAAGTAGATCGAACGTTCGGCGACACGCGTGACGGCACGGCTGCCCGACTGCGTGACGGCTGCGGCGTCGCTGCCATAACCGGACGTCGCCGTATCGGCCGCGACGGCGTCGTTCGCGTGGATACGCGTCAGCGCGGCCTGCAGGTCGTCCGGATAGTGCGGATCGTTCGCGCGGCCCGGCGCATAGCCGGCCTGCTGCAACTGGACGAGTTCGGCACGCACTTGTGCACGCGTCACGACGGCTTCACTGGCAAAGGCCGGGGCGGCAACGGCGGCGGACACGGCAACGAGAAGGGCAGCGATCAGTTGGGTTTTCATCATTTACCTCGACAAGAATAGGGTGGGAGATTCGTGAGGGCGGCGTCTGGCCGCCCGATGCAATGCTCAGACGATGCGGATTTCGACATCGATGTTGCCGCGCGTCGCCTTCGAATAAGGGCAGGTCTGATGTGCGGTATCGACGATGTGCTGCACGACGTCGCGATCGAGCCCCGGCACGCTCACGTTCAGGCGGGCCTGCAGAAAGTACGCGTTGCCGCCCATGCCGAGGTCCACTTCGGTGTCCACCGCGAGATCGGCCGGCAGCGTCACCTTCGCCGCGCGCGCCGCAAGCTGCATCGCGCCGATGAAGCAGGCCGACCAGCCGGCCGCGAACAGTTGTTCCGGGTTGGTGCCGGTGCCGGCGCTGCCCGGCGACGACAGCTGGATGTCCAGGCGGCCGTCGGAACTGCGCGCCGCGCCGTCGCGGCCGCCGGAAGTCGTGTGCGTCTTGCCCGTGTACAGCACTTTTTCGATCTTGCTCATCATTCACTCCGTCAGGTTTGAAGGTTTTTTCAGATGCGATTCGATCGCATGCGATGCAGTTTCGTCGAGGCGCCGACTCACGTCAAGCGGATTCGATTAAATCGCGTGCGATATTTTGTATTTCAATGTATCTGAATCGTTTCGGGCCTTGCGGGGCAAGGCTTTTCGGCGATCAATCCCTTATATTGAAAAGGCGATGCGTCAGGGGAAATTTTACGGCGGGCGGGGCAGACGCCTGTCGGAATGGCCGCAGTCTCGGCAGCGGAAACCCCGTTACGCCGGACGGATTTCGGCGATCACGACCAGGATCACGGCAGCGTCGGCAGGCAACTGGCGCTGGGAAAAGGCCGAGCGAGCGTGTCCGGCCTTGTCGCCCAGCACCGCGGCGAACAGGTCGGAGGCACCGTCGATCACGGCCGGCTGGCCGTAGAAGCCGTCGGCCGACGCGACGTGGCCCTCGACCCGCACGATGTGATGCAGTCGGTCGAACCCGCCGAGGTGCTTGCCGATTTGCGCGAGCACATTCAGCGCCGCGAGCTGCGCCGCGTGCCGACCGTCATCGACGCTCAATTGTTCGCCGACGCGGCCCGTATAGGCCACCTTGCCGTCGACGAGTGGCAGTTGCCCGGACACGAACAACAGGTTGCCGGCTTCGCTGACGGGCGTATAGCTGCCGAGCGGTTGCGGCGGTTCGGGTAGCGAAAAGCCGAGTCCGGCCAGTTTCTGTTCGATCGTCATCGCGTTCTCCTTCGGGGATGATTGACGGGTCTGTCAGTCACTCTAGTGAGGCGGTCGGCGCCGGTAAATATCGTTCGCGCAATTGATTTGGCACACGATGTAACGAATCGCGCGCGGCATCGAACGGCGCGAACGCGTGCCGGCAAAGCGGCCCGGTGCCGCCCGCCGTGTTCTCCGGTTCGCTGGTTTGCCGCCGGGGATTCATGCACACTCGTTGCTTCGACGTCCCGCGACGCAAGCACCGGACACCGCTGGAGCCGCTTCATGCAACGAAAATTCGACGACCTCCTGCTCGGCAGCATCGAGCTGTTCTGCCTGGCAGCCGAACTCGGCAGCTTCACGCTCGCCGCGACGGCCGCGAGCGTCACGCCGGCCGCCGTCAGCCGGTCGGTCGCGCGGCTCGAGGAGCGTCTCGGCGTACGCCTGTTCGTCCGGACCACTCGGCAAATCCGCCTGACCGATTCCGGACGGCGCTACTTCGAGCAATGCCGTGACGCGCTGTCTCAGCTCGTCGACGCGGAGCGCGAGGCAACGGGCCAGCAGGCAACGCCGGCGGGCGTGCTGCGCATCAGCATGCCGACGCCGTACGGACACTATCGGGTGCTGCCGCTGCTGCCCGCGTTTCGCGAGCGCTACCCGGACGTCCGCGTCGAAACGCACCTGAGCAACCGCAACATCGACTTCGCCGAAGAGGGTTTCGACCTTGCGATCCGCGGCCGTGCGCCGGCGGATTCGAGCCTGGTCGCGCGCAAGCTGGAGGACGCTGAACTTGTCGTCGTCGCGACGCCCGGCTACCTGAAGCGCGCCGGCGTGCCGCGCGCCGTCGACGATCTGCACGCGCACGAATGCATCCAGTTCGAGCTCCCGAGCAGCGGGCGGCCGATTCCTTGGCTGTTCAACGACGGCGCGGCAGAAATTGAAATCGCGACGACCAGCGGTTACGGCACGTCGGGCGATGTCCTCGCAGGCGTCACGCTGGCGCGCAGTGGTGCGGGCCTGTTCCAGACCTACCGCTTCATCGTCGAACGGGATCTGCGGGAGGGCACGCTCGCGGAGGTGCTGTCCGGTCAGGGCGGGCGGTCGCGGCCGTTCATGCTGCTGTATCCGCATGCGCGCTATCTGTCGTCACGCGTGCGCGTCTTCGTCGACTTTCTCGTCGAACATCTCGAGCAGGCGCCCGACAAACGGAAGCGCTAGCCGCGTTCGGCCGGTGCGCGCCATCCGCGCCGGCCGTTCTCACTACCTTGCCGCTCAGTGCCCGGCGCTCTGGCCGCCGTCCACATGCAGGATCTCGCCGGTGACGAACGGCGCCGAATCGAGATACAGAATCGCGCCGACGATGTCGCTCATCTCGCCCATCCGGCCGACCGGATGCAGCGATGCGAGCGTTGCATGCGTGTCGGGCGCATGCATCGGCGAGTTGATGATGCCGGGCGACACCGCGTTCACGCGGATGCCGGCCTTCGCATACTCGATCGCGAGCGACTTCGTCGCCGCATTGAGCCCGCCTTTCGTCAGCGATGCGAGTACCGACGGCACGTTGCTGTTCGCGTGGTCGACGAGGCTCGTCGTGATGCTGACCACGTGGCCGCCGCCGTGCCGCTGCATCGCCGCGATCGCGCGCTGCGTGACGTGGAAGAAGCCGTCCAGGTTCACGCGGGTGATGGCCGCATAGTCGTCCGCCGTGTATTGCGTGAACGGCTTCGCGATGAACACGCCCGCGTTGTTGACGAGCGTGTCGACCTGCCCGAAGCGCTCGATTGCGGTGTCGACCACGCGCCGCGCGACCGCCGGATCGCCGATGTCGCCAGCGACGGTGACGAGATCGGGATCGTCCGACGGCCCGATCGAACGGGACGTCGCGACCACCCGATGGCCGTGGGCGCGGAATGCGTTGACCGTTTCAGCACCGATGCCTTGCGATGCGCCGGTGACGATGATGACTTTGGATGTGCTCATGATATGCCTCGACAGGTGACTGGTTTTTGGCTTCAGTGCCGACCGGATCGATGAATCCGATGGACCAGACTCTAGGCGTGTCGGGCCGGAGTTCGAACACCCACCGTGGAGCAACAGTCTTGCGTCGCGGGAACAAATGCGGGGAGGGTGGGGGCGCCTGCAGCGGCGATCGGTGCGGCGGTGGTGTTGGCGGAGGTGGGTCGACGTGATCGTCAACGAGCGGGCAATCGGGCAAGGACGCGCGTCGAATCGTCTCGAATGCGGGGTTTGCGCGGTCAAATGCTGCGAGCGCCGGGCGCTGGTTTGTTCGTAACACGGCAGGCACTTCGCGAATTTACCAATTCTATCTGGATAACTTTTCTTATCACAATAGCTCGATTAAAAGCACGAACTCGCTCGTTCCAGAATGCGTCTGACGGGGGTTCCGGTCGCTGGGGGCGTGGAAGAAGCGAAGCACGCAGTCAATCCGGCGCGCTCACCACGCATGCAGCACCGTCAATACGTTTGCCGTCGCACGCGCGATGTCGTGAGCGGTGGTATCGACGGTCGCATGCGCGCATTCCCGATAGAGTGGGTCGCGCGTCCGGATTGCCGGCCGCGATGTGCTCGACCGCATTGGCCGCGATGGTCTGCGGCGTACGAACGGACGTACCGTCGCGGGACGGCCGTGGTCGCCAAAGGCGCAGGGCGAGGCCGCCGACCAGCGCACCGCTCGGCCAACGACGCGTCGTGAGCAAGCGTCGCCGCATCGAACGAAACGGCGACGCCCGCGTCCCGCAGGCGCACGATGACGATCGCATCGATCCGACGCCGTGCGCGCGTCACCGCCGCATTCACATGCGGCTCACGCCGCGGCCTGCGCGCGTTACAGCGAACCCTGGAATTCGAGCACGCGCGCCTTGAAGTCGTCCGGAACGGCCAGCGTCGTATTGCTCGCGTAATCGAACATCACGTGCGTCGACGCGCCGCGCGCAACGATAGTCCGGTCATCGCGCTCCATCAGATGTTCGAGGTCGAAGCTCTTGCTGCCGAAGCGCACGATGCTCGACCGAATCGTCAGGTTGTCGCCGAACTGCGCAGGCGCGAGGTATTCGCACTGCGTCTTCACCATGATGTGCGGCAGTTTCTCGCTGCGCGGCAGGCCGAGCAGATCGAACATATAACAGAGGTAAGAATGCTGCAGATAGTCGTAATAGACAGGACTGCTCACGTGCCCCATCGAATCCGTATCGCGATACTTCACGTGAATCGGCGTTTCGTAATGTCGCTTGGTCATGATGTCTCTCCGGAATGGCTGGGTTGATTTATATATTCGAACCTGCTTTACAGTCAGGTACCCGAAAAATTAATCGAACGCCTATCGGAGCGCCACTATCAGAACGGATAGCGCACGGCAGCGATGTCGGAGGGCCCGTCGTAACAGGCGGCGACGAACTTTTCATGCTCGGCCCCTATCCTGAATAGCCCGGCGGGCTTGCAGCGGGCGACAAGATGCTGCTCGGAGACGATCCGGCGGGTTGTACGATCCGACGGCATTCGACGCCGGCCCCTTCCAGAAAACGCATCGAGCGACCGATCGCCGGCGACACGGCGACTATAGCCACACCGATGCTCGCGCACGACTGACAGGGGGTAGGGAAGCGCGCCGGGCTGCGTCGCGCCAGTGCTGCTAGGGCTGTTTGCGCTTCGCGAAGTAATGCGCGGGCGAATCGCCGAATGCACGGCGAAACATCGCGATGAAATTGCTCGGCGTCGCATAGCCGAGCGCATCCGCGATATTGGCGACGCTGTCGCCGTTCGCGAGACGTTCGAGCGCGTGCGTGAGCCGCGCCTGCTGTCGCCATTGCGCGAAGCTCGTGCCGGTCTCGGCGACGAACAGCCGGCTCAGCGTGCGGGCGGACAACCCGGCCCATTCGGCCCACGCGTCGAGCGTGCGGCTGTCGTGCGGCTGGCCGAGGATCGCATTGGCGATCCGCAGCAGCCGGCGATCGTGCGGCATCGGCAAATGGAGCGGTTCATGCGGCGCGCGGCGCATCTCGTCGAGCAGCACGATGCTCATGCGCGCCTGCTCGGTATCGAGCCTGTCCTGGTCGGCCCAGGACACGGCACGCCGCACGAGCGCGCGCATCAGCTCAGTAATCGCAATCACGCAGGGGCGGTCCGGCATCCGCCGACTCGCGGCCGGTGCGATCACGACGCTCCAGCCGCTCAACGCACCGCTGATGCTGACCTTGTGCTGCTCTCCCGGCGGAATCCAGCCTGCGCGATGCGGTGGCAGCAGCCATGAGCCGTGCGGCGTGCGCACGTGCGCGAACCCGCTCTCCACGCAGAACACCTGACCGCGCAAATGACTGTGCCAGTCGACTTCGCGCGTGCCGAGTTGATACGCGTTGCTGCCGTCGTCCTCACCCCACACGGCGATCAGCGACGGACCGTCCTCGCGTTCACTCGGATCGGCGTCGGCGCGCTGCACGGCGCGCGACGGAGAAGCTTCACGGATGGGCATGGCCGGAATTCATTATTTTTTGTCTAAACAACATTATCAGCTTTGTCCCTGGGCGTCCAACAATGCATGTCGTGTTCAAACCGAAACGAAGCAGAGGAATGCGATGCATGCAGCACTTGCTCCCTGGACGGACGTTGCGGCCGCGCGGCGCGTCGTGTCGCGAATGGCGATCGCGGCAGCGCTCGCGATGCTCGGTGCGTGCGCGAGCCGCGACGGGCTCACGCCGGCCGGCACGCTGCGCGGCGCCGAGTCGTTCGCTGCGACGCGCAGCCTCGCGCACGCATCGACTGCCGACTGGCCGGCCGCCGACTGGTGGCGTGCGCTGCACGATCCGCAGCTGAACGCGCTGATCGACGAGGCGCTCGCCGGCAATCCCGATCTCGCCACCGCCGATGCGCGCGCACGTGAAGCGCAAGCCCTGGTGATCGAGGCGCAGGCCGCGCGTGTGCCGCACGTCGTCGGCCGCGCGAGCGCGAAGGGCGAGCGCCCATCCGGCACGCAGTTCTCGACCGGCGAAGGCGGCGGTTTCTTCAGCCACACGCGCGAGATGAATCTCGGCTTCAGTTGGGATCTCGATCTGTGGGGCGGCCGCCGTGCCGCATGGGAAGCCGCGCTCGGCGAAGCGCGTGCCGCGCGGGTCGACGCGCGGGCCGCACGCATCATGCTGTCCGTCAACGTCGCACGCGCATACGTGAACCTTGCGTATGCGTTCGATCAGCAGGACGTCGCGCGTGCCGAATACGAGCGTGCCGACGAAGCGCTGACACTGACGCGTCAGCGTGTAACCAAAGGCATCGACAACGTCGCGCAACAGCGCCAGGCGGAAAGCGAGGTCGCGGCCGCGGCGCGCGAGCAGGCACGCGCGGCTCAGGCGATCGGCAGCGCGCGCATCGCCCTCGCGATCCTGCTCGGCGCGGGCCCCGACCGCGGCCTTGCGCTCGCGCGTCCCGCGCCATTGCCGATCGCGGCGCTCGCGGTGCCGGCCGATCTGCCCGCCACGTTGCTCGGCCGGCGCGCCGATATCGTCGCCGCGCGCTGGCGGGTCGAGGCGGCGAGCCGCAACGTCGTCGCCGCCCGCGCGGACTTCCTGCCCAACGTGAGCCTGACCGCGCTGATCGGGCTCGCGACGCGCGGCGGCGCATCGCTGTTCCAGGCCGCGTCGCGCACCTACAACATCGGTCCGGCCGTGAGCCTGCCGATCTTCGACGGCGGCGAGCGGCGCAGCGTGCTGCGCAAGCGCGACGCGCAATACGACCTGGCGGTCGCCGGCTACAACAAGACGCTGATCGGTGCGATCGGCGAAGTGGCCGACGATCTGCACCGGCTTGATTCGCTCGCCATGCAGGCCGACGCGCAGCAGCGTGCGCTCGATTCCGCCACCGACGCGTGGCGACTCGCGGACGCGCGCTACCGGGCCGGAGTCGGCAGCTACCTCGATGCGCTCGTCGTGCGCCAGCAGCTACTGGTCGCGAGCCGCGAAGTCGCCGCGCTGCGCGCCCAGCGCGCGGATCAATCGCTGCAGCTCGTCGCGGCACTGGGCGGCGGCTTCCGCGCCGAACCCGACGACGTCGCACTCGCCGTCACGCCTTCCCACCGTCCCTGAGATCGAACCATGAGCAGCGACAACACCCTGCAGACTCCTCCTCGACCCGCGGCCGCCGATCCGGCCAGCGCGCGCCAGCATCCCGTCGGCGATCACCCGGGCGGATCGCGCTCGCCGGCCGACGCCGCTCCCCGCGCGCAACCGGGAGCGGGCGGGACGGTACCCGCGGCACCGCCCGCGCGACGCAAGCATCTGGTGCGCGCGCTCGTCGCCGTGTTCGCGTTCGGCATTGCCGGGTGGGGCGCCTGGTATGCGCTCGTCGGCCGATGGTACGAAACGACCGACAACGCCTACGCGCAAGGCAACGTCGTCGAGCTGACGCCGCAGGTGACGGGCACCGTCGTGTCGATCGACGCGGACGACGGCGACCTCGTGCATGCAGGCACGCCGCTCGTGCGCCTCGACCCGAGCGACGCGCAGGTCACGCTCGCGGCCGCACAGGCCGATCTCGCGGCAACGGTGCGGAAGGTGCGCGGCCTGTACAGCAACGAGCGCGGGCTCGCGAACAGCATTGACGGCGCGCGCGCCGAACTCGCCGCGCGCCGCACCGCGCTCGACAAGGCGAAGGCCGACTACCGGCGCCGCGAGGATCTCGGCCGCTCCGGCGCGATTTCGCACGAGGAGCTCGCTCATGCACGCGATACATTGACATCCGCGCAAAGCGCGTATGCGGCCGCACAAAGTGCGCTCGCCACGTTGAGCGAACAGCATCAGACGAGCAAGGCGCTGGTCGACGACACCGCCGTCGCCTCTCATCCCGACGTTCAGGCCGCGGCGTCACGCCTGCGTGCCGCCTACCTGGCGCGCACTCGCACCGATATCGTCGCCCCCGTTACCGGCTATGTCGCGAAGCGCACGGTACAGGTCGGCCAGCGCGTGTCGCCGGGTGTGCCGCTGCTCGCGGTCGTGCCGTTGCGCGAGTTGTGGGTCGATGCCAATTTCACCGAGAAGCAGCTCGACCATATGCGGATCGGCCAGCCTGTCGAACTGACGGCCGACCTGTACGGCAGCAACGTCCGTTACAGCGGCCGCGTGCAGAGCCTCGGGGTCGGCACCGGCAGCGCATTCTCGCTGCTGCCCGCCCAGAATGCGACCGGCAACTGGATCAAGATCGTGCAGCGGCTGCCGGTTCGCATCGAATTGACGGACCCGGCACAGCTCGACGCGCATCCGCTGCGCATTGGCCTGTCGATGCACGCAAGCGTCGATCAGCACGATCGCAGCGGCGCAATGCTGTCGCAACGCGCGCAGCGAGATCCCGTGTTCCGCACCGATGTATACCGTGAGGAGCTCGCGCGCGCCGACGGACTGATCGCCGATGTCCTGCATGCAAACCTGCCGGCGACGGCGCGCGCGGAGCGTGTGCGATGAGCGGGCCGATGCCGGCCGCCGATGGCGGCTTTCGCCCACCGAGCGTCGCGCTGACGACGTTCGGTCTCGCGCTCGCGGTCTTCATGCAGGTGCTCGACGGCACCGTCGCGAACGTATCGCTGCCGACGATCGCCGGCAATTTCGGCGTGAGCACGACGCAGAGCGCATGGGTCGTCACCACGTTCTCGGTCAGCAATGCAATCGCGCTGCCGCTGACCGGGTTTCTCGTCAAGCGCGTCGGGCAGGTCCGGCTGTTCGTGTGGGCCACGCTCGCCTTCACGTTCGCGTCGCTGCTGTGCGGCCTCGCGCAAAACCTGCCGCAGCTCGTCGCGTTTCGCGCGCTGCAGGGCCTGGTAGCCGGGCCGATGATCCCCACCACGCAAGCGTTGATGCTGTCGATCTACCCGCCGCAGCGACGCGGCTTCGCGCTGTCGATGATCGCGATGGTTACCGTCGTCGCGCCGATCGCGGGCCCCGTGTTCGGCGGCTGGATCACCGAGCATTACTCGTGGCGCTGGGCGTTCCTGATCAATCTGCCGATCGGCGTGTTCGCCGCGCTCTGCGTCTTCGCGCAGATGCGTGCGCGCGTCGAAACGACCGTCGCCGCGCGCGTCGACTATGTCGGCCTCGCCGCGCTCGTGGTCGGCGTCGGCGCGCTGCAGATCGTGCTCGACAAGGGCAACGAGGCCGACTGGTTCAACTCGACGTTCATCGTCGTGATGTCGGTGGTCGCCGCATTCGGCATCGCGCTGTTCCTGATCTGGGAACTCAACGAGCCGAATCCGATCGTGAATCTGCGGCTCTTCGCCCATCGCAACTTCGCGGCAGGCACGCTGACGCTCGTGCTCGCATACTCGGCGTTCTTCGCGGTCAACGTGATCGTCCCGCAATGGCTGCAGCGCACGCTCGGCTACACGGCGTTCTGGGCCGGGCTTGCCGTCGCGCCGATGGGCGTGATTCCGGTGCTGACGGCGCCGTTCATGGGCAAGTACGCGCCGCGCTTCAACATGCGCGTGCTCGTGTGCTGCGCATTCGCGATCCTCGGTGCGTCGTCGTTCCTGCGCGCAGGGTTCGTGCCCGACGTCGACTTCACGCACATCGCGCTGATCCAGCTGCTGCAGGGGCTCGGCCTCGCGCTGTTCATCATGCCGATCAACAGCATCCTGCTGTCCGACCTGAAACCCGACGAGATCGCCGCAGGCTCCGGCCTGTCGACCTTCCTGCGCACGCTCGGCGCGAGCTTCGCGGTGTCGATCACGTCGTTCCTGTGGGATCGGCGCGCCGTCGTGCACCACGCGCAACTCAGCGAGCACGTGAGCGCGTTCGATCCGGCCGTGCGCGCCGAGGTCGCGCGGCTCGGCGGTGGCGACCCGCAACGGGCCGCCACGCTACTGGGCAATCTGGTCGACGCGCAGGCCTATCAGATTTCGTTCAACGACGTTTCATTCGCGCTCGGCTGCGTCTATCTCGCCGTGATGGCGGTGGTATGGCTCGCCCGCCCGCCGTTCGGCCCCGGTGCCGGCGCGAAACGATGAAACGGGCGCCGCGCGGCCCGTTTCGACCCATGCTGTTCAACTCGAAGGAGATCGACCTGATGCATACCCAACACGCTGGAAAGATGTCGTCCGCACTGGCGACGCTCGCCGTATTCGATGTCACCGACTTTCCGCTCGTCGTCGTACGCAACGACGCGATCGCTTCCGACGGCTATGCGCAGCGCTGGCTCGACGACATGGATGTGCTGCTGCGGCACGGCGAGCCGTTTGTCATGATCTTTCCGCCGGCCCGCCCGGACGAAGCGCACGACGATCGCAAGCAACGCGGCAAGTGGCTCAAGGAGAACCGTGCCGCGCTCGCCGCGGTCTGCCGTGCGCTGATCACCGTCGAACCGGACCCGAAGGAACGCGACGCGGCCGTCGCAAACGGGGCTGGAATCGAAAAGGCATTCGGTGTTCCGTTCGACGTGGCGGCTTCGCTCGACGATGCAAGGCAGGCAGGCCGGCGACGCCTGACTGGTGCGGTCTAGCGCGGGCCGTGCGCGCGCAACGCCTCGAACCGGTTGCGCAAGTCCGCCTGAATGCAGATTCCAACGAATAAACGGGGTGGCTTGTATGAATGGACTGGAATGTCTGAATTGGTTGGTACCCGGCGACACGGACGCGTCATGGCAGCGGATGACCGACGCGGCCGCCGGAATGGGGTTCGACAAGGTCGTGCTGATCGTCTTGCCGTTTGCCGGCGCATCGTTCGATCTCGCGCGTAAATGGAGCAGCGGCGTGCCCGGCTGGACGGCACTGTACCGACAGCGCCAGTTCGACCGCGTCGACCCGATGCTGCGGCATTGCTTTCGTTCGGCGCTGCCGCTCGTATGGGACGGCGAGCTGTTCGCGCTGCCTGAGCAGCGGCGGTGTTACGAAGCGGCGTCCGCGTACGGCATGCGCACGGGGGTCGTGCTGCCGGCCCGCGGCGCGAAAGGGGAGGTCGGCATGCTGTCGTGCGCGAGCGTGGACGACATCACCACGACGCGTGCGCGCTGTAACCGCCATCTGGCGGTGCTGACGCTGCTGCGCGACGTCGCGTGCGAAGCGATTGCCGGCACGCCCTGCCATGCCCCGCCCGACAGCGTGCCGCGGCTCAGCCGACGGGAAGTCGAATGCCTGCGATGGCATGCGGCCGGCAAGACCTCGTGGGAGATCGGCCACATCCTGAATGTGACCGAGTCGTGCATCAATTTCCACTTCATGAACATCCGTCGCAAGTTCAACGTGTCACGTCGACACGAAGCCGTGCTGCGCGCGGTCGAGTGGGGGCTGATCAGCATCTCCGACGTGACGGTGCCCGGCTAGTGCCGCAGCGGGCTCACCAGCGACCCAGCGGTCCAGAAACGCGCTGAGCCACGCTGCCGTCGCGCGATCGTGCCGCCGACCCTCGCGATTCTGCGTCGCGAGATCCTGCGCGCCGGGTGCCGACAGCTTGTGTGCGGCGGCCGTGCTCCAGCGACGCATCATCGGATAGCTCACTTCCGGATGAAACTGGACGCCATATGCGCACGGTCCGTAGCGAACCGCCTGGTTCTCGAAATGCTCGCCGGTCGCGAGGACCTCGAGCCCCGCGACACGTTCGAAGCCCTCGCGATGCCATTGATAGACATGCGACGGCCATGAACCGAGCCGCCGCCCGGCGGGTGTCGCGGCAATCGGCCAATAGCCGATTTCCGCGCGCCCGTCCCGATGCGCGCTCACGCGGCCACCCAGATGGCGAATCATCATCTGCGCGCCGAGGCACACACCGAGAAACGGCGCGCGTTCGCGCAGCGGCACGCCGATCCAGTCGATCTCGTCGCGAATCCACAGATCGTCGTCGTTGGCGCTCATCGGCCCGCCGAACACCACGGCACCGGCATGCCCGGCGAGCGTCGCCGGCAACGGATCGCCGAGCGGCGGACGGCGAATGTCGAGCGGATGACCACGTGCGGCCAGCAAGCGCCCGATCCGGCCGGGGCTCGATTGTTCGCGATGCAGCACGATCAGGATCGGGCGAAGTGTGGAGTGCGTCATCTTGTGTGGACGGATGGAGGATCAACCCGGCTGGCCGCGCAGCGCGTCGAACGACACCATCACGTGTTCGCGATAGGCGGATCGACGGCACAGGCGAGCGTACCAGGCCTCGACATGCGGCAACGGCGGCCGCTCGACGTCGAGCGAGAAATAGCGGAACAGCGTCGCACCGGCCGGAATGTCGGCCAGGCCCGGCGTCGCGCCACCGAGAAACGGCTGCGTCGACAGCAACCGGTCGAGCAGCCGGTAATGCATGGCGCAGCGTGCGGTTTTGTCCCGCACGATCGCATCGTCGCGTTGCGCCGACGGCGTTCGGATCAACGCCCAGAACAGCCCGGTCATCACATCGGGTTCGAGCGCGGTCTGCGACCAGTCCATCCAGCGCTCCGCGCGCGAACGGGCGAACGTGTCGCGGCACCAGAACGGATTGTTCGGCACGCGCGCGGCGAGATAACGCAGGATCGTGTGCGATTCCCACACGACGTCGCCGTCCCAGTCGATCACCGGAATCCGGCAGGCAGGATTCAGCGCCGCGAATGCGGGCGTCTGCAGCGAACCGTATTCGCCGCCGGCCGGGATGTGCCGGTACGGCAGTCGCAGCTCGCCGACGAGCCATAGCACCTTCTGCACGTTGAACGACGTGCGGCGCCCCCAGACGGTCAGCATCGCGCGGCATCCTCGCAGCTACCGGTGCGCGCGAATGCAGCGTAGCGGTCGAGGCCGGCGGCCAGATCGGCGATCAGGTCGTCCGCATCCTCGAGTCCGATATGCAGCCGCACACCGCGGCTGCCCGGTGGCCAGCGCTGCGCAAGACGATGCGCATCCAGCTCGAAGGGCAGTGCGAGGCTCTCGTAGCCGCCCCACGAGTAGCCGAGCCCGAACAGCGTCAAGTGATCGAGAAACGCGTCGACCGCCTGCCGCGGTGCGGGCTGCAGCACGATCGAGAACAGCCCGGACGCGCCGCGGAAATCGCGGCGCCACAGTGCGTGTCCGTCATCGCCGGGCAACGCGGGATACAGTACGCGCTGCACTTGCGCGCGTGTCGTCAGCCAGGTCGCGACCGCGAGCGCGTTGCGGTGGTGCTGCCGCAACCGCACACCGAGCGTGCGCAAGCCGCGCAGCGCGAGATAGACGTCGTCCGGGCCGACACATAGCCCGAGATCGCCATGCAATTGCTTCAACGCGGACCACGCGCGCTCGTTCGCCGAGACGACGCCGAGCATCGCGTCGGAATGCCCGACCAGATACTTCGTGCCGGCCTGGATCGACAGATCGATACCGAGTGCATGCGGCCGGAAGAACAGCGGCGTCGCCCAGCTGTTGTCCGCGATGACCAGTGCGCCGTGCGCGTGCGCGAGCCGGACGAGCGCACGCACATCGTGCATGTCGAACGTGTAGGATCCCGGAACTTCGACATACACCGCGCGCGTGTTCGGCCGGAATGCGGCTGCAACGGGCGTATCGGCGTCGTACCAGCTCGTCTCGACGCCGAGCCGCGCGAGCACGCCTTCGCATGCGTGGCGCACCGGACCATACACCGATGCGGTCATCAGCAGGTGGTCTCCCGGTTTCAGACACGATAGCAGCGCGAGGGTGCACGCGGACAACCCGGACGGACACAGCACCGTACCGGCGCCACCTTCGAGACTCGTTATCGCCTGCTCGAGCGCTTCCGTAGTCGGCGTGCCGCGCCGGCCGTAGATGTATGGTTGCGTGCGGTTCAGCAGATCCGACACGGTCGGGCTGAGCACGGTCGACGCGTGGTAGACGGGCGGGTTCACGAAGCCGTGCCATGCCGCGCTGTCGCGGCCCGCATGCACGAGTTGCGTGTCGTCGTGCATCCCGCCGTACAGATCGTCGCACGGCTGCGATCGGCGTTCGGCAGGCGTCAAGGCCATAGCGCGCACCGGTCCCAGCGCTGGCCGGCGCGGCGGTACGCCTGCCGCGCAAAACGCCGCACACTGTCGGCACGCCAGAATTCAGCTTCGTCCGGCGCGAGCGCGTACAGGTGCCAGTCGTCCGATGCCAGATCCGGATCGGCGGCCAGCCGCGCCAGCTGCGCATCGATTGCGCGCGTGAGGTCGGCCGGATCATCGAGCCGTTCGCTTTGCCGGCCGGCCAGAATGCTCGCGCGCGAGCGTTCCGGGCGGCTTGCGAAATCGGCTCGGCCGGCCGCGGCCGGTAGCCGCTCGACCGGGCCGCTGAGCCGGACCTGACTGGCGATCGCCGGCCAGTAGAACGTCAGCGCGGCGTACGGCCGGTGTTCGAGTTGACGCCCCTTGGGACTGCGTGCATTCGCCGCGAAATGCCAGCCGCGCACATCGACGTTCAGCAGGACGACAGCGCGCGCATCGGGCCGCCCGTCTGGGCGGACCGTCGACAGCGTCATCACCTGCGGTTCAAGCGCGCCTGCCGTCACGGCCTCGCCGAGCCAGCGCTCGAATTGCGCATGCGGCGTGTCGGGCCAGTCGTGCGGGGCAACATGGGGCGCGGCATGTGCGAGTGTTTTCAGCGCCTTCAGACGCATTGCGATCGTGTCCATGGCGTGGCTCATGCGATACCGAATTGCGTTGCGCGGGCAATCAGCCGATGCGCGGCGAGATAGTCGGGAACTTCCGCGAGAAAGCCGTCGACGACGGCCGCTGCAACGCGGCGCCCGCCGGATTCGCGCCGAGCGGTATCGAACGCGTCGATCACGCGGCGGGCGAGGGCGACTTCGTCGGACGTCGGCGTGAGCACACGATTGACGACCGGCACGAACTGCGCGTTGACGATCGCTTTCGCCTGGTAACCGAGGCCGCGCGATACATGCATGTCGCGTTCCGCGCCCTCGTTGTCGGCATAACTGTACGGGCAGTCGATCGCGGTGACGCCGACCGCCGCACACTCGACGCGAAAGCGCGAGCGAACGTAGTCGAGCTCGCGGCCCGCGCGCGTGCGTTCGGCACTCATGTCGGCCACCATGTCCTCGGTCGCGACGAGTACGGCCGACACGCGCGGGCTCGAACGGGCGATCGCCATCGTGTTCACGAGACCGAGCGTCGTCTCGACGTTCGGCACCAGTTCAGTCGAGCCGGGCGCGATCTCATATTCGTGCTCGAAACGCGTCACCGCTTCGTCGAGCGCGGCGGCCTGCTCGGGTGTCGCAACGTAGGACATCATCACGATGTCCGGGCGGCCGCGCATCGCGGCACGCAAGTCATCGATTCCGCCCGCATCGAGCGGATTCACGCGCACGGCCGCCAGCACGCCGGCGTCGCGCCAGCCGGCCAGCATGCGTTCGCTGAGCTCGCGCGCGGCCGGACGGCGCTCGGGCGGCGTGAAGGTTTCGAGCTCCTGGATCAGGACGTCTGCGCCGCTCGCGGCACCGGCAACGAGCGCGTCGTGATCCGCACCGGCGAGGAATAGCCAGGAGCGGCGCAAGCGGGAAGGGCGTCGGTTCGTCGATGTCATGCTGGATTTCCTGTAACGCGCGTGGTGCGCATATCGATGACGCGGGCGTTCAGCCGGCACGCATCATCTGGTTGAAGATGTTCTTGCGGTGCATTTCCTCGGTTCCGCCGACGCTCATGAAACCCAGCGCATCCGATGCAAAAGCCGCCACCGGCCCGGCCTGATAGCCGAGGCTGCCGTACAACCGCACGAGGCCGAGCGCGCCGTCGACGAGATCCTGTGCGCCGACCAGCTTCGCGATCGAGCACGTCATCAGCGCTTGCGGGTGATTCGTCAGCAATTGCGCGAGGGCGCCGCGCGCGAGCCACGTACCGCGTTCGATACCAATCTGCAGGTCGACGAGACGCCGTTGCACGTACTGGTGAGCATCGATCGTGCTGTCGAAGCTGCGCCGGTTGCGGCAGTAGCCGATCGCGTCGCGCAGATACGGCACCGTCACCTGTGCGGCGACGAGGCCGTAGTAGAGGCGGCCGAGCGAAATGATGTCGATCAGGTTGCCGAGCCCCGCACCGGGGTCGCCGAGCAGCTGGTCGCGCGCAATCGGGCAGTCGTCGAAATGCAGCGCGCCGGTCGGCAGGTCGTCCAGGCCGAGCTTGCGGTCGGGCGCGGCGATGGTCATGCCCGGCTGGTCGTGATCGACGATCACGAGCGCGGTATTGCGCCGGTCCTGCGTTTCGATGCGCGTGACGACCAGGACGAAGCGCGCGAGCGGCGCATGCGCGATATTGAATTTGCTGCCGGCCAGCCGATAGCCGTTACCGTGCTCGACCAGCTTCGTCGCGATGCTGCGCACGTCGGTGCCGGTGCCCGACTCGGCAATCGCAGTCGCACTCAGCTCGCCACGCAGGATTGCGCCGAAATAGCGGTCCTGCTGCCTAGCGCTGCCGTATCGTTCGAGCGCGCGGACCATGCCGGCCTGCGCGATCACCGACAACAGCAGCGCCGGGCGGCGGACCGCCGATGCGAGCCCCTCGAGCGCAGCGGAAAAGTGCCACCAGCCATGGCCGTCGCCGCCGTACGTTTCCGGCACGATCATGTCCCACAGTCCTTCCTGTCCGAGTCGTGCCCACCCGGCATCGTCGAATCCGGCGGGCGCGTGGCCGTCGCGATCCGCGGCGGCTGCGATTTCCGCGCCGATTTCGCGAAAGCGCGCGAGCGTCGCGTGCTGTTCCTGCGTCCAGTCGAATGGCATCTGTCTTGTCTCCGATCGAGTCGGCGCAGCCTTCGATGGCGCGCCTGCGATGCCGACAAGATTAAGTGGGCACGGACAGCGGAGGTACTGGCAGTAGTGGTAGTTTCGGGGCCAACGACTGTCGGCCCGCGTGGGATTCGCAGGACCGCAGATCCGGCGATAACACCCGTGACGGTCTGCGTCGATCTGGTGAATTCTCGTCGGCCGCCGACGGACAGTGGCGGCGACCGCGACGATCCGCGCTGGTGCGGTCAGCCAGACTTACGCGGTTCGCCAATCTCGGGGCAGCGCCGGAGACAAACCACCGCCCGGATCTGAATGCCGGCCATTCTGTAGTAACGGAGCAGCAGGGGGTTGACGATCACCGGCCCCGGTTCACACGTATCGCCCGTCCCCGACCGCCACGACGGACATCACCCGCGCTCGTCCGTTCGCGCCCGATCGTAGAACATGGCAAACAGCTCGGATTGCGATCCGACGCCGAGCTTCGCGTAGATGTGCTTTTTATGCGCACGCACGGTCTCAAACGAGATCGACAGCTTCTCCCCGATCGCGCGTGACGAGAATCCGCTCAACGACAGCATCGCGACTTCGATTTCGCGCGTCGTCAATGCGCCGCGCCCGTTCTTTCCCGTCAGCATGCCGAAGCGCGCATGCGGATCGGGCGCATCGATTTCCGCCGGGCGCGACGCGCCTTTGACCGCGAACGTTTCGAACCGCAAGCGCTGCTGCATCAGCGACAGTACCCACGGCGTGTACAGCGTGAGCAGTGCCATCTCGCGCTCGTCGTACTTGCTTGTCTTGCCGAGCGAGAAGCCGAGCGTGTGATCACGATCGATCACGACGTTGAAATGCACTTCGTCGCCGACGATATTCTTCTTGAAGTACCGCTCGTAGTACTCGGTCATCCGGAAGTTGTCCGGCGCGACGTCGGCAAGGGTATAGAAGCCGGGCGCCTGCGTTTCGAACGCGGCGAGATAGAACGGATCGAGCTGATAGAGCGCGGCCAGATAGTCCTGAAACATCAGGTCGATCTTGCCGTCGGGCATCGCCTGTTCGGCGAGCACGAGCGGGGCGGCGTCGCGCGCGAAACACAGCGCGACCCAGTTGTCGAAAGCGACGTGCCGTTCGAGCACCCGCGTGAGGCGCGCCCAGAAATGCGGGCCATCGAGGGCATCGATGGCCGAACCAATCTCCCGGTGAAAAGCGAGATCTCGCCATTCGAAGTCCATCGTGTCCTCCGGTGAGGGTAACCCTGGCGGGGAATTTCAGGTCAAAAATAATAACCCGATAATCAGCCTCACTTCGTCACGCAGCAGACCATGCGGCGCTTTGCTCGGCGCGCGTGGCATCAGACGTGCAACTGAAAGGCGATTGGAAGGAGATGACTTCATGCAGGTGGAACTCGCGCAACTGACGCTCGTCGACGGCGACGTCGCGCACAACACGCGCAAGGTGATCGATACGATCGAACACGTCGACAGCGCAGGCGGTACCCGGCTGATCGTGTTCCCCGAAACGACGCTGTCCGGCTTCCCGACGCGGGACACGGTCGCCGACGTCGCGCAGCCGCTCGATGGCCCGGCATTGTCCGCGGTACGCGACGCGGCGCGGCAAAAGGGCGTTGCCGTGGCCGTGGGCCTCGCCGAGCGCGACGGCGGGCAGTTCTACAACACCACGGTGCTCGTCGACGAGCAGGGCGATATCGTGCTGCGCTATCGCAAGACGCATCTTTGGGCGTCGGATGTCGGCGTCTTCACGCCGGGCGATCGCTTCGAGACCTGCAGCTGGAACGGTCTGACGGTCAGCCTGCTGATCTGCTACGACATCGAATTCCCCGAAACGGCACGCGCCGTCGGTGCGCTCGATGCCGATCTGCTGATCGTCACGAACGGCAACATGGACCCGTTCGGTCCGGTGCATCGCCGTGCGATCGCCGCGCGCGCGATGGAAAACCAGATGTTCGCGGTCATGGTGAACCGCTGCGGTTCCGGCGACGACAACCTGACGTTCGCCGGCCTTTCCACGCTCGTCGATCCCTTTGGCGACACGGTGATCGAGCTGGGCCGAGACGAGGCGGTCGTGCCCACGAGCGTCGATCCGACGCGTCTCGAAGCGAGTCGCGAGCACTACAACTATCTGCACGATGCCCGTGTGGCGCTCGGTCTGTCGCCCGTCGAACGGGCGGGCGGGAACCGCGTAGTCATGATCGAACCGCGCCGTCACCGCGCCGAATAGGCGGAATCCACGGTCCATTCGACGCATGGGGCAGGGCACGATGCCCTGCACGTGCTCGCCCGTCCCATTGAAATGCCGGCCAGTCGGCATACAGCCATTCGTATCGGCCGCCGAGGCCCAGGAGACAACATGCAAGCGTCATCATCCCATGAACCCGCACGCCTGAAGCGCACACTCGGCCTGCCGTCCGTGCTGCTGTTCGGGCTCGCCTACATGGCACCGCTGATCGTCTACGGTACTTACGGCGTGCTGGCCAAGGCCAGCGACGACACGGCCGCGCTGGCCTATCTGCTCGCGCTGGTCGCCATCGCCTTCACCGCGCTCAGCTACGGCAAGCTCGCGCGGCTCCATCCGGCCGCGGGTTCGGCTTATACGTACACGCGCAAGACGTTCAACCCGCATCTGGGTTTCATGATCGGCTGGGCAACGCTGCTCGATTACTTCTTTCTGCCGATGGTGATCTGGCTGATCGGCGCGGCATATCTGAACGCGGCATTTCCGCACGTGCCGACCTGGATCTGGATCGTGGCATTCATCGTGTCGACGAGCGGCCTGAACATCGTCGGCATCGATCTGGCCGCGCGGTTCAACATCGTGCTGATGGTCGTGCAACTGGCGGTCGTCGCGATGTTCGTCGTGCTGTGCGTGCACTATGCGTCGGCTGCGGCAGGCGCGGGCGGTATTGCCATGGCGCAGCCGCTCTTCAAGCCGCACGTGCCGTTCGGCGCGACGATGGCAGGCGCCGCGATTGCCGCCTATTCATACCTCGGCTTCGACGCGGTCTCGACGCTGACTGAAGAGACGATCGATCCGAAAAAGAACATGCCGCGCGCGATCCTGCTGATCGCACTGATCGGCGGAGCGATCTTCGTGATCGCGGCGTACACGATGCAGCTCGCGCATCCGGGAGTCGAATTCAAGGATACGGATTCGGCCGCGTTCGAAGTGGCGAAGATGATCGGCGGCGATCTGTTCGTCACCGTGTTCCTCGCCGGCCTGATCCTCGCTCAGTTCGCGTCGGGCATCTCCGCGCAAGCGAGTGTCGGCCGGTTGCTCTATGCGATGGGCCGCGACGAAATCCTGCCGAAGCGGATCTTCGGGTTCATCCATCCGCGTTTCAAGACGCCCGCGATCAACATCGTGCTGGCCGGCAGCGTCGGGTTGATCGCGCTGAAGCTGGATGTCGCCACGTCCACGTCGTTCATCAACTTCGGCGCGTTTCTTGCCTTTACAGCGGTCAATCTGTGCGTGATTCGCCTGTACCTGCGGGGGCAGTCAGGCGAACGCCGGATTGGCGTGATCGGCGGACTCGTGTTTCCCGCGATCGGCGCGGTTTCCGATATCTGGCTGCTCGTGAGCCTCGAGAAGGCTGCGCTCGTGCTCGGCGTCGCGTGGTTCGTGCTGGGGCTGGTGTATCTGTGCTGGATTACGCGCCTGTTCCGCCAGGCACCGCCGGAAGTTGCGATTTGAGCGGGTCGCGGACGGATGGGCAGCGGGTATTCGAATGCGGCTGGGGGTATCACACAAACCTTCGGCGCTCGGATCCACAATCCGGCGCTCGGTCCGTTGCAGCGATCGCAGCGTCCGGCGCCGGACACCCGGCGGCCGGTCGCTTTACACGGCGCGAAAAATCCCGGATTTTCATCCGGGTTGGACATGGTGCGACATGGGCCTTACAAACAATTTTAGGGCCCCATCATTGAACCGCAATTTGTCATACCCGGATTCAGATGTCCACCTTCCAGCCATTTAAAAATGTCCGGTTTTAAGGTTGGTTTTGCTACTTCTGTTTCCTCGTTTTGACCGTTACGCAGTGTCGAAGGTCGGCGCCTGAACGGGCAGGGCGCTCACGCTTGTTTCCCCAGCTTTTGCAGACCGACGGCCCGGTTTGTTTGGCGGCTTTGCGGTCTGCCGACGTTGCGCCAGATCCACGATCACATGCTCGACGTCGGCCTGCGTGATCTCGCGTTGCTTCTTCTTGCCCGCTTGGGGCTCGTTTCGGTCGGTCCGGGTTGAGTCGCCTCGATGGGTGCGTGACGGAGCTTTACCAATGCGACTGTTATCGCGTTGCGCCTGAAGCGCTTGCGCGACCTGCAGCACATGGCTCAAACGCTTGTGCTCAACGACGGCACCTTGATCGATTTCAGCCAGGCGATCGTATTGCCGGTACGGCAACACACGATCATCAGCCCGGATTTCGATCCGCCCATCCGGGTACTCCCATACCTCGATCTGGCGGTCGATCAGCTTCCGGTTGGCCGGCGTGTCATCCAGCAAATACATCACCCGGTCGTACTGCACCGTGAGCGACTTCGTTACCTTTCGCGGCTCGCGCCACGTCAGCACCAAGTCCAGATTCTCGTCGGCCCGCAGCGGCCGATGCGCATCGAAGTCGCTCTTCGGCGGCTTCGCGAAGCGTGCGTTGTAGGCGGCCATGAAGGAGGGCGCGTAAGCGTTGGCGTCGGCCACCGTGTTGATCCCGCGCAATCGCATCTCCTTGACCAATCGATCCTGCAACGTCAGGTGCGCTCGCTCCACGCGCCCCTTGGCCGAGCTGCTGTTCGCGCAGAACGTGTCGATGTTCAGCTCGTACATCGCCCGGCCAAACGGCGTCACGCGATTGCCGGTCTTGCCCGGCTTCACGTTGCGAAACACGCTGGCCTTGTCGCTGTAGAACGCCCCAGGTTTGCCGTGCCGCTCGATGTACGCTCGCGTCGCTTCGAAGTAGCTGAAGGTCGATTCGGTCTGCGTGAAGTGCAGCATCATCAACCGGCTCGTCGCGTCGTCCACATACACCAGCAGCGTACACGCCGGCGCACGCTCCTCGAACCATCGATGGTCGCTGCCGTCGATCTGGATCAGTTCGCCCAGGCATGCCCGGCGCGCTCGCGGCTGGTAGATCTTCGGCGGTCGTTGCCGGCGCGGAACCCACAAGCCGGCGTCCGTCATCAGCTTCCTGACCGTCTCCTTGGCCAGCCGAATGCCATGACATTCCCATAGCTTCTCGCAGGCCAGCGTCGGGCCAAAATCGGCGTAGCGGTCGCGGATGATCGAGAGCGCCCGGTCGGCGGCTCCTGGGTCCAGGCGACGGTTGCCGGGCTTCGATCGGTGTCCCGACACCAAACCTGCCGGACCGTGCTCACGCAGCCGGGCGACCAGCCGGCGAACTTGCCGCGTCGTCAATTCCAGCCGTTCTGCCGCACGCCATGGCTTGAGCTTGCCGTCCGCCACGTCCTGAATGACCTTGAATCGGTCCAACTCGCGCATCGTCATCGTGATCCGCTCCGTTGCAGCCATCGCAGCCTCCGGCGCCGGACACCCGGCGGCCGTTCAGCTTACGCGGCACGAAAGCGGACATTTCTATGTAGCCAAAAGCGGACATTTCAATCTAGCCATTACAAAATTCAACTTTGATAATTATGATTATGTCAAATGTGAAATTGCGCCGGAAACATAGCTGATTCGAACGCAACCCAACCCGACGACGCCTGGATCGACAGCCCGCAACGCCCCAACGGCGCCCATCAGACGCCGTTCTCATTCACGACAAACCTCCCGCACCAACGCAATCAGGAAACCCACATCCCCTGCATCTTGTGCGAGAAATGCGCGCGCTCGGCCGTCTCCATCAGCGACAGGAATTCGTCCTGCGTCATATGGATCAGCGCTTCGTGGTCGCCGGCCTCGAAATACACCTCGGGCTGCTGCGCGAGCTGTTCCTCGAGGAACGTCTTCATTCCGTACGCCATGCACACCGGCGGCAACGCGCCCAGGTCGCAATCCTTGAACAGTTCGCGCAGTTCCATTTCCCTGGCGAGCACGAGATGGCGGCCGGTCTTGACCCAGAGATCCGACAATCGCACCGCGTGCGACGTCGGCAGCACGGCGGCGACGTAGCCTTCGTCGTCCTCGAGCAGCACGGTTTTCGCGAGGCGATCGCCGGGGATATGCGCGGCGGCGGCCGTCTCCATGCTGGTATGGCTATACGGGTGGTACACGACTTCGTACCGCGATGACTTCTGGCGCAGGCAATCCTGCAGGGTGGCTGATACAGGCATGGCACACCTCGTCTGGGCGAATCGGGCGAATGGAGTTCGCTCCGGATTTGTTCAGCATAGGTCGCATTGCGGCCAATGGAAACGCCCTCCCGCGGCACCCCGTCCGGACGCCCACACCGGGCTTCGGCCCTTTTTCCGATCACGCGACCGCCCTCGCCGACATGTGAAATTCCGCCCCGGAATGCGCGTCCCATACGCTTGCCAAACCTGCCTTGCCTGAAGACCAAACCTGCGACGAGCCGTCCGGCGCGATAACGCAAAATCATGCGACGGCGGATTCGCGTTAGACCGTTAGTTGCACTGAAAGGACAGGTAACGAGATATCGAAATCATCCCAGACAGCCGCCAAGGTCAGCCAGCCACGAGCGGCAAGCTGCCGCAAGCCGTCCCGACAAAGCCCGAATCGCGCCCTATACTGAGCCCAAGCGCCCGCCATCCCGCGGCGGCCGATTCCGGGAGCGACCATGCATTACCAGCTAATCTACGAACTCGTCGACGATTACCTGTCCCGGCGCGAGCAATACCGCGCCGAGCACCTCGCGCTTGCGAAGGCCGCAACCGAACGCGGCGAGCTCGTGCTCGCCGGCGCGTTGCAGGATCCGTCCGATCAGGCCGTGCTCGTGTTCGAAGGCGATTCGCCGGAGGCCGCCGAATCGTTCGCGCGCGCCGATCCGTACGTGCAGAACGGCCTCGTCAAGTCGTGGCGCGTGCGGCCGTGGCGCGTCGTGGTCGGCAAGCACGCACCGCACTAGGCGTCGCGGCTACAGCCACCCCGCCCGCCTGAAGCGCCACCAAAGCGCGAGATCGGCCGCGACCATCACCGCGATGCAGCCGTAGAAGCCGTACTTGAGGTGCAGTTCGGGCATGTTCGCGAAGTTCATCCCGTAGATGCCGGCGATCATCGTCGGGATCGCGAACAGCGCGGCGAACGAGCCGAGCCGCTTGGTCACCTCGTTCTCGGCGAGCGAGATCATCCCGAGATTGACCTGGATCGCGGTCACGACCATCTCTCGCCGCCCTTCGATCGTCTTCACGATCCGCTGCAGGTGGTCGTACACGTCGCGGAAGTAATGCTGCATGCCACTGCAGACCTGCGGAATGCGGCCGCCGGTGAGCTTCGCGAGCGGCTCCATCAGCGGCGCGGTGTGCTGGTACAGCATCACGAGCCGGCGTTTCAGCGAATAGAGATCCTCGATGATCGCCCGCGACGACGCGAGCGTGGCCTTCGCGAAGATGCGATCCTCGAGTTCCTCCAGCTCGGTGCCGAGCGTCTCGAGGATCGGGAAATAGCGGTCGACGACCTGGTCCATCAACGCATAGAACACGAACGCCGAGCCCTCCTGCAGCAGATGCGGCTCGCGCTCGCAGCGCTTGCGCACCGCGCGGAAGTCCTGCTCGGTATGGTTGCGGATCGACAGCACGTAGTTCGGGCCGACGAACACGTTCAGCTCGCCGACATTGAATTCGCCGTCTTCATCGAGCTCGACCGTATGCAGCACCGCGAACAGCGAGTCGCCGTACTCCTCGATTTTCGGGCGCTGATGCCCCTTGCGGGCATCCTCGAGCGCGAGTTCGTGCAGCGCGAACTCCTCGCCCATCAGGTCGATCTCTTCCGGTGTCGGATCCTTCAGGGCGACCCACACGAAACACTCGGGCTTCGACACGTAGTCGCTGATGGCATCGATATCGATGTCGGCCAGCTTGCGGCCGTCCTGGTATGCAGCACAATTGATCAGCATGGTGTCTGTAATGTTGCGGTTTGCGCATCAGTTTACCGGTTTGACGCGCGGGCGGCCCGGCTTGCGCGGCGCGCCGATATTGGTCATGATCGGGCTGCCTGCGCCGCAGCACGCGCGCGGCACCGCTTCGGCAAACGCACGGCACGGCCGCGCGGCCCAACCATCAAGGAGACAGACCCATGTGGTATTTCTCGTGGATCCTCGGCATCGGCGTGGCGCTCGGCTTCGGCATCATCAACGTGATGTGGCTCGAGGCGGAAGTGTTCCCGCGCGAAGACAAGCGCACCGACGCGTCGCGCGCGGGCTCGGGGAGCCGGTATTCGTGACGCACCTGGTGTTCTTCTGCGGTCATGCCGGCACCGGCAAGACCACGCTCGCGAAGCGGCTGATCGGGCCGCTGATGCGCGCGACCGGCGAAGCCTTCTGCCTGCTCGACAAGGACACGCTCTACGGCCGCTACAGCTCGGCCGCGATGGGCGCCCTCACCTCCGATCCGGACGATCGCGACAGCCCGCTCTACCTGAAGCATCTGCGCGATCCCGAATATCAGGGCCTGCTCGACACGGCCCGCGAGAATCTCGCGCTCGGCATCGGCGCGCTCGTAGTCGGCCCGCTGTCGCGCGAAGTGCGTGACCGGCGCATCCTCGACCGTGCGTGGCTCGGCATCGGGCCGGAGATCGCGCTGACGGTCGTCTGGGTGCATACGGCGGAAGACGTCGCGCACCAGCGGATCGTCGCGCGCGGCAACCCGAACGACGCGTACAAGCTCGCGCACTGGGACGAATACCGGCAACGCCGCTTCGTGCCGACCGGCCACGAATGCGACGGCATCGTGATGTTCGACAATACCGCGCCGTCCGACGCGGACATCGATGCGCTGCTGTACCGCATCGTGCCGCCGGCGCCGCCGGCGCCGCAGGCAACGATGGTCCCGCCGCTGCCCGCCTGAGCCGCACACGCACCACCCTGCTCCTGCCTGCTTCGACCAGCCTCAAAAAAAACGCCGGAAGCGCTGTTGCGCTCCCGGCGTTGCACGGCCCTCGTGCCGGAGATCCGTCAGGCGACTTCGTGCACGCGCTCCATCGTGCCACCTTCGTACAGCTTGCCGAAGCGGTTCGACAGGAACGCCTTCAGCGACACTTTCTCCTGCGGAATGAAGCCGCTCTGCGGCAGCTTCTTCTCGCGGAACAGATCCAGCACCGCGCACATCGCGCCGGCCGTCGTGATCTGGATCGCGCTCATGTGCATCCCGCACACGTCCTTCGCGAAAATCTTGCGCGTGAACACGTCCTGCACGAGCTGGCCGTCCTTCACGCCCGTTACCGTGACGAACACGAGCACGACGTCCTGCTTGGTCGACGGCACCGCGCGGCGCATGATCGACTTCAGCGTGTCGCGGTCGCTCGACAGACGCAGATCCTCGAGCAGGAACTGGACGAGTCCGCGGTGGCCCGGATAGCGCACCGACTTGTAATCGAGCGTCTCGACCTTGCCCGACAGCGTCTCGCACAGCGTGCCCAGGCCGCCCGACGTGTTGAATGCTTCGTATTCGGTGCCGTCGAGCGAGAAGTGCTCGAGGCCTTCGAGCGGCTGCACCCACTGCTTGCGGCCGTCGCGGATCGCTTCGCACGGCTGACAGTATTCGTTGATCAGGCCGTCGACGCTCCACGTCAGGTTGTACTTCAGCGCGTTGGTCGGATACTCGGGCAGCGCGCCGACGCGCATCTTCACGTCGCGCACTTCGCTGAAACCGTTCACGAGCTCGTGCGCAGCGATGCCGATGAAGCCCGGTGCCAGGCCGCACTGCGGCATGAACGCACGGTCCGAGCCGTCGGCGAGTTCGCGGATCGCGTGGGTGGCGCGGACGTCCTCGGTCAGGTCGAAGTAATGGACGCCGGCCGCCTTGGCCGCCGCGGCGACGTTGACCGCGAGGTAGTATGGCAGCGCGTTGACGAGCGCATCGAAGCCCTTCACGGCTTCACGGATCGCATTGGCGTCGGCCGAATCGACGCGTTGCGTCGCGATCCCTTCACGCGACAGCTTGGCGAGCGCATCCGCATCTCGGTCGAACGCGACGACTTCGTAGTCGCCCGTTTCACGCAGCATGTGAGCAATGGTGTGGCCGATCAGACCTGCGCCGACGATGGCGATTTTCATGCGCTTATCTCCTGATGATGGGTTTGGTGTTGGTGTACGGCGTCGAGCCATGAACACAGTTTAGGGACGCGCAAAATCAGTTCCAAGACGAAGAATGATGCGAAACGACCGATAAATTCGACGAAATGACGACGCATTTCGTCACAACGACCAAAACATCTAAAAATCGCATATATGACGCGCCGCAAACGGGCCGCGATCGATGCGTCTGAACGGAGAGAAAGAAGCGGGCAAAGCGGGACAGGCGCCCGGCGAAGAAATCGTTACGCGCATGCAGGCCGGCATTCGACCCGACGACGCTCACGTGACGATGCACGAGCCAACGCCCCGCCCTGGGGCGAACGCCGACGGCCGGGGTTCAAGGCAAGGCAAAGGAGTAACAGCCTGCGCGACGATGCGCGAGAACGCCCCGCCCTGCGGCGAACGCAAACGGCGAGGGTTCAACGGAAGGTAAAGCAGCAACAATCTGCGCGACGAATCGCGCCACGGCGTCAAGCGCGACGCCGCATGCGGCGCATCAGCCGCCGATCGTGCCGCGATCGATCTTGCGCGACAGAATGATCGACGTCGTCGTGCGCTCGACGCCCTCGAGCGTGCCGATCTGGTCGAGCAGGTCGTTGAGCCGCTCCGGCGAATCGGCGCGCAGCCACGCGACATAGTCGTATTCGCCGCTCACCGCGCACAGCAGCTGCACTTCGGGCATCCGGTCGAGCTTGCGCAACACGTCCTTGCCGAACTTCGGCGTGAGGATGATGCCGACATACGCATAAATGCTCGCATCGAGCACGTCCTGCCCGAGCCGCACGCTGTACCCGGCGATCACGTTCGTGCGCTCGAGCCGCGCGATGCGCGCGACGACCGTCGTGCGGGCGACGTCGAGCTGTCGCGCGAGATCGGCGACGCTTGCGCGCGCATCAGCTTGCAGCAGCGCAACGAGTTGCCGGTCGAGGTCGTCGAGTTGGTCGAGGCGAGGTGGACGCATGAGGCTGGGCCGGCGGGCAGCGCGCCGGCGAAATGGAACGTGACGCGATGATAGCGCCGAACGCCGGCGCGCCCAAACGGCGTCGCACGCCATCGCTGGTTCATGCGTTCGAACCGCGCTCCTCGCTCGCGTGCGACGCCCGGCGTGCCGATACACGCACAACCGAACGCCATCGCACGCCATCGTCCGCCGCCCATCCGCTATGTGCGTTCCCCTTCAATTTCGATTCGTTTCGGATGTAAGCAAGTGTCGCTTTCACCGCCGCGTGACACGCAACGTGCTACTAATAGCAGGCGACGCGAGATGCGTGCTCGCGGCACAGGCCGCGGCGCCCGCTCGCACGACACCACCCCGGAGAGCCAACCATGAAGAAAATCTCGCTCACCCTCGCGATGCTCGCCGTTGCAGCAGGCGCATTCGCACAAACGCCGCCGCAACCGCAAACGCCCGCCTCAACGACGGCAGCGGCAGCATCCGCGCCGAGCGCCGAACAGCGCGCGGCACGCCACGAAGCGCGCATCGAGCAGCGCATCAAGTACCTGCACGATCAGTTGAAGATCACGTCGGCGCAGGAGCCGCAATGGAAGACGTTCGCCGACACGATGCGCGAGAACGGTGAAACGATGGGTCACCTGTATCGCGCACGGATGGAAAACCACAACGTGTCCGCCGTCGACGACATGAAGCAGTACGCGGAACTCGCGCAGGCGAACGCGGACGGCGCGAAGAAGCTCGCCGACGCATTCGCGCCGCTCTACCAGAGCTTCCCGGCCGAACAGAAGGCGCTGGCCGACACGACGTTCCGCAGCTGGCTGCACCATGGCGGCGAACATCGCGGCTCGGGCAAGGCCAAAAAGGAAGGCAAGGCAGCCGCCGCGCCGGCCGCCAGCGCGCCCGCGCAACCCTGAGGTCCGCATCGCCGACGCCGCGTTGCCCGGACGGGCGAACGGCGTCGCGCATCCCGCGGGAATTCGGCGCGTCACACGGCGCGCCGAATTCGGGATAAGCTCCCGGCTTTTCCCGCACTTCCCCGCCATGCTCGAACTCAAGCACATCGATCTGCGTACCGACCCGCAGGCCCGTCACGTCGTCAAGGACGAAACCGTCACGGTCGCGTTCGCGGCTGCCGACGGCGAACTGATGAGCCTCGAAGGCCCGAACCGCTATGTCGCGGGCGACGCACTGATCACCGGCTCGACCGGCGACCGCTGGGTCGTGTCGCGCGCACGCTTCGACGCGAAGTACCTGCCCGCCGACCCGGCGCTCGCGCACGGCACGCCGGGCGCGTACCGCAATCGGCCGGCCGTCGTGCTCGCCCGCCGCATGGACGAGCCGTTCACGATCGCCCGCTCGGAAAACGGCGACACGCTGCGCGGCGTCGCCGGCGACTGGGTCATGCAGTATGCGCCCGGCGACTACGGTGTCGTGCAGGCGCAGCGTTTCGCGCAGGTCTACCGCGACGCCTGACGCACCGCAGGGGCGCGAAGAATCGCGTGCTGTCGTCGCGCGTCGCGGCCTGAAACGTTGGCGTCATGCCTGCGTTGCCACAGCGGCGCTCTGCCCGCATCGCGCCGGCGCGCGCTCACGTTCAAGCGAAGTCTTCGTCGAGTTCGAGTTCCGCGTCACGCTCGACGGCCTCGCCGGCCGCGTGGCGCTCTTCCAGCGAGCCCAGCATCGCTTCCGTGTACGCATGCAGCACCGCATGACTGCGGGCGCGCTGCATCGGCTTGAGCGCCAGATAGCGCGCGAGCGCCGGCGGCACGATGCGAATGTCGAGCGTCATCCTCTTCGGCGTCGAGCCGAAACGCATCGCCAGCCAGTGCACGGACAGGAACCGCCCGCGCTCGTCGCTGCTTTCGGCAAAGCGCGTCTGCTCCGGAAAGAGATCGCAGATCACGCGCGCGAGCGCGTCGAATTCCGCGCTCTGGCACTCGATCAGATAGTCGTCCATTCCGTCCTCCCGTCAGGCCGCCGCACGCGGCGACCGGCACGCCTTCACCAGCACGACGACCAGGATCGCGGCCAGCACGAAATACCCGGCTTCGACCCAGGCGGCCGGCAACACGCGCACCTGATACAGCAGCGCGGGCGCGACCGCCAGCGCATGCAGCACGATCGCGAGCGGCAGCACGCCCGCGCGGCCGGCGCGCACGCCGCGCCAGACCAGCACCGACAGCGCGAGCTGCACCACGAACGCCGCGCAGCGCTCGAGCAGCAACAGCAGGATCGACTGTGCCGACAGCGTCGCCAGCATCACGTGCAGCCGCACGACGGTATCGCCGGGGAGATCCGCGAGCTGCGTCTCGAGCTGCCCGCGGCTCGCGAGCCACGCGAGATACGACCACTGGCCCCATACGAGCACGCCGACGAACCACGCTTCGGCGCCGGCATGGCCGATCCCGTAGCCGATGCCGCGCCCGTCGCCGGCCGACGCGCCGTAGCGGCGGTTCAGCACCCGCATCCCGAGATAGCGGCCGACTTCCTCGAACACGGCGGTGGCGAGCGCGCTGTACGCGACGAACGCGAGCGGCTGCGTGAGCCAGCCGCCGGCGGGCGTCTGGCTCAGCACGAAGCCGTGGAATGCGCGTTCGACGATCATCGCGAACAGCGTGAAGACGGCGACGCCGACGATCGTGTCGCGGCGATCGAGCGCAAGCGGCTTGCGCAGGATACGGAAGAGAACGAACGGCAGTAGCGCGATGATCAGCGTGGCGGCGATCAGCACCGCCAGCGTGACGGGAGCGACAGTCATGAATTTCCTTGTTCGGGGCAGCGCACCTGGCGCGCTGCGTGCCCCGAATGATACTCAGCTTGCGGTCGACGCGCGCGCAATCAGCTCGCCGGGCAGCATCGCGACGCGCACGTCGCCGGCCGCGCCGTCGATGCGTTCGTGCACGAATTCGACGGCCTTGTAGCCGATCTCGTAGGTCGGCTGGCGGATCGTCGTGATGCCGATCAGTTCGGCCCATTCCGGATCGTCGATCGACAGCAGCGCGGCCTTTTCCTGCCACGCGGCGCCGAAACGCGCGCGCAGGTGGCGCGCGATCGCGAGCGCGACCGGCGCGTTCGCGGCGAACAGCGCCGCCCGCACGCCGCGTCGCGTCGCGTCGTCGAGGCGCGCGTCGAGGTCGGCCAGCGCCGCAGCGGCCGCCGCAGGCTCGTTCAGGTCGAGCACGACCGTCGGCGGCACCGGCAGCCCGCGTGCGCCGAGCGCCGCGCGGAACGCAGCCTCGCGCAGGCGCCGCGAGCTGACGCGCTCGAATGGCTGCACGACGAAATGGATCGCATCGAAGCCGCGCGCGACAAGGTGCGCGAGCGCCGTCTCGATCGCATCGGTGTTGTCGAGCCCGATCAGGTCGGCCTCGAAGCCCTCGACCGTCCGGTCGACGAGCACCGCCGGGATGCCGGCGCCGCGCAGCGGGCGCAGCACGTCTTCCTCGGCGCCCAGCGCGTTGACGATCAGCCCCTCGACCCGGTAGGTCGTGAGCAGCTGCAGGAAGCGCCGCTCCATTTCGACTTCGTTCGCCGCGTGACAGATGAGCGGCATGTAGCCGAGCGCGTGGCACGCGGCCTCCACGCCCTGCAGCACTTCGATGGTGTATGGATTGGTCAGGTCGGCCGCGAGCATGCCGAGCAGCCGGTTGCGGCCGCGCTTCAGGCCGCGCGCCATCTGGTTCGGCCGGTAGTTCAGGCGCGCGATCGCCGTCTCGATCCGCTGGCGCAGATCGGCGGACAGCACGTGCGTCTCGCCGTTCAGATAGCGCGAAACGCTGGTCTTGCCCGTGCCGGCTTCGCGTGCGACGTCGCTGATCGTCGCGGGACGCTGCGTGGAAGGTTGCGAATCGCTCAAGTCGTGCCTCGCGACGTACGATCCGCGCCGCTTCGTGTGCGGACGGACCTTTGTTGTTGGATACGAAAGCCACCGGGCCGACGCCGCCGATCCCGTGCCGCGCGCTCGCCCGAAGCCGGCGCACTTGCGCCCGCCCCGGTCGCCTGGCACGCACGGCGATCGGCCGCGCCGGACCTGGCACGGATGCCCGTCGTCGAACGCTGCCGGCCGCGTGGCCGGGTCATCGATGCAACGAGCGGGCGATCATAACGCAGCCTGCCCTCCCGCACCAAGACCATCGACTCTAACCGCGCCTGCAGCCCCGCCGGCCGGCCCGCGCCGCTCAAGCGTGCGCGAGCGCGTCGGGATTGACGAGATTCGTGCGCAGCGTGCCGGCCAGCGCGCCGATCAGGTTTTCCGCGGCGCAGCGCGCCATCGCATGGCGCGTCTCGTGCGTCGCCGAGCCGATATGCGGCAGCGCGACCACGTTGTTCATCCGCAGCAGCGGCGAATCCGCCGGCAACGGCTCCTTCTCGAACACGTCGAGCCCCGCGCCGCGGATCGTGCCCGCGCGCAGCGCGTCGATCAGCGCGGCCTCGTCGACCACCGGCCCGCGCGACGCGTTGATCAGGATCGCGCCGCGCTTCATCTTCGTGAATTCGGCCGCGCCGATCAGGTGATGCGTTTGCGGCGACAGCGGCACCTGCAGGCACACGAAATCCGACTGCGCGAGCAGCTCGTCGAGCGTCACGCGGCGCGCGCCGTACTGCGTCTCGGCTTCGGCGTGCGCGGAACGGTTCGCGTACAGCACCTGCATCCGGAAACCGAGCGCCGCGCGGCGCGCGACGGCGCCGCCGATCCGCCCAAGGCCGACGATGCCGAGCGTCTTGCCCTGCACGTCGGTGCCGTACAGATCGGGGCCGATGCTGCGATGCCAGTGGCCGGCCTTCACCCACTCGGCCAGTTCGACCACGCGCCGTGCGGAGGCCAGGATCAGCGAGAACACGGTGTCGGCGGTCGATTCGGTCAGCACGTCGGGCGTATGCGCGAGCACGATCCCGCGCCGCGTGAGATCCGCGACGTCGAAGTTGTCGTAGCCGACCGAAATCGTCGACCAGGCCTTCAGCTTCGGCGCGCGATCGAGCATCTGCGGCGTGACCTTCAGGCTCGCGCCGATCGCGCCGTGCGCGTCGCCCAACGCATCGGCGAGCGCGGCGGGGCCGTCGGCCTGCACGACGTCCGCATGCTCGCGCAGGTACGCGAGAACATCATCGGGCAACGGCTTGTACGCGACGATACGAGGCTTCATCGTTTTCATTTTCCTTGCAGCGGCGTCGCGAGCGAGTGCGCATCGCGCGCCTGGGGTTTGACGGACAGCGTGAGGATCACCGCGGCGACGAGCGCCGCGCTCATGAACGCATACGACGCGACGGGCGATCCGGTCGCACCGTTCAGGTAGCCGACGAAATACGAGCCGACGAACGAGCCGAGCGCGCCCATGCTGTTGATCAGCGCCATCGCGCCGCCGGCGACGTTCTTCGGCAGCAGTTCCGGGACGATCGCGAAGAACGGGCCGTACGGCGCGTACATCGCCGCGCCCGCGACGACCAACAGCGCATACGAGATCCAGAAATGCGACGAGCCGAGCGCATACGACGCGGCGAACGCGGCCGCACCGATCAGCAGGAACGGCCACACGAAGCCGCGGCGCGAGCCGACCTTGTCGGACGCCCACGACGCGACCAGCATCGCGATCGTCGCCGCGAGGTACGGCAGCGCGGACAGCCAGCCGGTCGCGACCATCCCGAGCTCGGACCCGTTCTTCACGATCGACGGCAGCCACAGCACGAAGCCGTACACGCCGATGCTCCAGCAGAAGTACTGCGCGCACAGCTTGATCACGGCCGGCGAACGGAACGCCTCGCCGTAATTGCGCACCGGCTTGATCGCCGCCTGCTCGGCCGCGAGCACGGCGTCGAGGTCGCGCTTTTCCTGCGCGGTGAGCCACGGCGAATCGGCCGGCTTGTCCTGCACGAGGAACCACCAGCACACGGCCCAGATCACGGCCGGCACGCCTTCGGCGATGAACATGTGGCGCCAGCCGAATTCGTGCACCAGATAGCCCGACACGATCGACATCCACAGCACGGTGACCGGGTTGCCGAGGATCAGGAACGTGTTCGCGCGCGAGCGCTCGCTCTTCGTGAACCAGTTGCTGATGTAGATCAGCATCGCCGGCATCACGGCCGCCTCGACCACGCCGAGCACGAAGCGGATCACCATCAGCGACGGGATGTCGGCGACCACGCCCGTGAGCGCCGCGCAAGCCCCCCACAGCACGAGGCTGACGAACACGAGCTTCTTGACGCTGCGGCGCTCCGCATAGATCGCGCCCGGAATCTGGAAGAAGAAGTAGCCGAGGAAGAACAGCGCACCGATCAGCGACGACAGGCCCTTGCTGATCCCGAGGTCCTGGTTGATGCCGGCCGCGGCCGCGAACCCGTAGTTCGCGCGATCGAGGTAGGCAAGGCTGTAGGTGATGAAGACGATCGGCATGATCGTCCACCAGCGTCGGACTGCGAGATTGGCTGCCATCAGAATGTCTCCTAGATAGGTTGGAGTGGCGAGTCGTCGCCTGGCTCCGCTCCCGTCCTGTCGGGAATCGACCGGCCTCGGCGTCTGGTCGCCTCGTCCGGCCTCATGCAAAACCGTGCGTGAAGCACGAAATGGGTCCGCGGATTGTGCCGTGTCCGGCCTCTCATTGCGCGGTGACGGTTTCCTCTAAGCGATCGGCGCGATTGCTGACGTTTTCGAGCTGATCGAGTGCCGCACGGGTCGGCAGGCCTTCCGAATCGCCGATCACCTGGATCGCGAGCGCCCCGATGCGGTTGCCGCGCGCGACCGCCTGCTCGACCGAGCGCCCTTCCAGCAGCGCGCTGACCACGCCGACCGCGAAGCCGTCGCCGGCGCCGACCGTGTCGACCACCTTCGCGACACGCTCGCCCGCCACCGTGCCCGCGCGGCCGTCGGCCGTGCGGAAATACGCGCCTTCGGGACCCAGCTTGATCACCACGCCGCGCGCGCCGCGCGCCAGATAGAAGCCCGCGATGTCGGCCGGCGTGTCGTGCCCGGTGAGCTGCCGCCCTTCGGCGAGCCCCGGCAGCACCCAGTCCGCGAGCGTCGCGAGCGCGTTCAGCGTCTTCGCCATCACGTCGGCGGACGGCCACAGGGTCGGGCGCAGGTTCGGGTCGAACGAGATCGTCTTGCCGGCCGCGCGCATCTCGCGCGCCAGCTGGAACGCGAGCTCGCACGACGTCGCGGAGATCGCCGGCGCGACGCCCGTCAGGTGCAGGTGCCGTGCGCCGAGCACGTAATCGGCGACGTAGTCGTCGCACGACAGGTGGCTCGCGGCCGAGCCCTTGCGGAAATATTCGACGGTCGGGTCGCTGCCGTCGTCGTTGCGCGACTTCAGCTGGAAGCCGGTCGGATAGCGCGGATCGACGGTCACGCACGACGCGTCGATGCCTTCGCGCGCGAGCGTGTCGAGCACGTAGGTGCCGAACGAATCGCGGCCGACCCGGCTCATCCAGCCGACCCGGAAGCCGAGCCGCGACAGGCCGATCGCGACGTTCAGGTCCGCGCCCGCGATCCGCTTCGTGAATTGCGCGGCGTGCGCGAGGTGGCACGGCTCGGCGGCGACGAACATCGCCATCGCTTCGCCGTAGGTCACGACATCGAGTGCTGCTTTCATGAGTGCATTCCTCCGTATCCTTCCGGCGTCACGCGGCGGCGAGCCACGCCACGCGCCGCCCGGCGTCGCCCGCCAGGTCGGCCGCATCGAACGGGAACTCGATCCCGCGCGGCACCGCTTGCGGCAGAACCGCGAGCACGCCCGTGACGAGCGGATCGCCCGGTGCGGGCGCCACCGCGAAGCGGCGCGCGCCGTCGCCCACGACCGCCTTGCAATGAATGTATTCCACATGCGGCGCGAGCGCGTGCGCGCACGCGAGCGGCGCTTCGCCCGGCCACTGCCAGTTGCCGATATCGAACGTCATGCCGAGTGCATCCGGCGTGCCGGCCTCGGTGAGCGCATCGAACAGCCCGCGGAACTGCGCGAGCGCACCGCCCACCGGCAGCTGGCCGTTCTCGACCACCACGCGGGCACGCGCACCGCGCGACAGCGCGACGATCTGCGCCGCATGCGCGTCGCAGGCAAAGCCGCCGAGCTGGAACTTGACGAAGCGCGCGCCGAGGGCATCGGCTTCCACAAGCGTGTCGCGCAGCGCGTCGGCGTCGAGCGCGCCGGCTTCCGTGTACAACGTGGCCGGCGTCGAATAGACCGACCACAGCCCGTGTGCGGAGAGTGCCGTGCCGAGTTCGGCCAGCGCGGCGGGCGTCGCGTCGTCGTCGGATGCGAACAGCTCGCGGCGCACCTCGAACCCGGTCGCGCCCGATGCCGCCGCGGTCGCGAGAAACGCCCGGTGGCCCTCCTGACGCACGCGGTCCATCCCGAATGCGCTCGCCACGATCACGATGTCTGCCATTTCTGCCCTTTTTTTACCGGAATGGAACCGGTTCCATTTGCTTGAGACGGATGGTGCGCTTCGCTGCGGGTGCACACCATAGAGGAAATCCCTAAGGCCGGCGGCCGCGCGAATCCCGTGGGCCGCGCAGCGGCGTCCGGCGTTGCCGGCAAGGGTTCCGCCGCTTATCGGGCGTCGCGCGCGAGGCTCATCTCGAGGAACCGGGCGGCCACGCGCGACGGCGCGGCGCCGTGCGGCACCAGAATCGAGAAATGGCGCGTGAGCGGCGCGGGGGCCAGCGAACGCGGCACGAGCGCCGCCTCTTCGTGACGCAGCGACATCGCCGACACGAACCCGACGCCCATCCCCGCGCGCACGGCCTCCTTCACGGCCTCGACGCCCGCGATCTCGAACGCGACGCGCATCGGCGCGCCGCCGTGCGCGAACACGCGTTCGACGAGCTGCCGCACGCCGGAGCCCTCCTCGCGCAGCACGAGCGGATGCGCGGCGAGTGCGTCGAGCGTGACGCCGGCTTCGTACTCCGGCGCGGCGAGCGGATGCCCGGCCGGCACGACCGCGACGATCTCGTCCTCGTGCCACGCATGCACGGCGGTGCCGGGCGGCAGCGCCTCGCCGGGCGGTCCTTCGATCATCGCGATGTCGAGCGACGCGAGCGCGGCGACCACGTCGGCCGTATTGCCGCTCATCGTCTGGATCGTCACCCGCGGCACGCGCGGCTGGAACGCCGCGATCAGGTACGGCAGCAGGTAGCTGGCCGGCGTCGTGCTCGCGCCGATCCGCAGCGTGCCGGCGTCGAGCCCGCGCACCGCGTCGCGAAACGCGCGCGCCTGCGCGAACGTGTCGCGCTGCGCCTTCGCGTATTCCGCGAGCTGTTCGCCGACCGGCGTCAGGCGGATGCCGCGCCCGTCGCGCTGGTACAGCAGCTCGCCGAACTCGTCCTGCAGCAGGCGTAGCTGGCCCGATACGGCCGGCTGCGACAGATGCAACGCCACCGCAGCACGGCTGATGTTCAGATGTTCGGCTACGGCCGCGAACGTTATCAGTTGATCCGGGGTCATGGGAGTGAATTATCGGCTTTCCGGATAGTTTACGTCACAAATCACAATTTTTCATATCGATATATCCAAATTAGGATTAAGCCATCGCAACCTGCTTCGCCACGGTGCCCTTCATGTCCACTGCTCCTGCTCCCCATCTCAGCCACGCCGCGCCGTCGATGCGCGGCCAGTTGAACGGCGTGCTGTTCGTCGCGCTGTTCGCCGCCGCCGTCACGAGCCTGTCGGAACTGCCGGCGATCGCCGGGCTCGGCCTGTCGCCACTGATCGTCGGGATCGTCGCCGGCGCGCTGTACGGCAACGCGCTGCGCGACGGCATGCCCGCGAGCTGGGCGGCCGGCGTCAACTTTTCCGCGCGCAAGCTGCTGCGCATCGCGGTCGCGTTCTTCGGCTTGCGCGTGAGCCTGCAGGAAATCGCGCAGGTCGGCCTGCCGGGCCTGACGGTATCGGTGCTGGTCGTCCTCAGCACGCTCGTGATCGGCACCTGGGTCGGCATGAAGGTGATGAAGCTCGATCGCGACGCGGCGCTGCTGACCGCCGCCGGCAGCGCAATCTGCGGCGCGGCCGCCGTGCTCGCGTTCGAGTCGACGCTGCAGTCGAAGCCGCACCAGAGCGCGATGGCCGTGGGCAGCGTGGTGCTGTTCGGCACGCTGTCGATGTTCCTGTACCCGCTCGCGTATCACGCCGGCCTGCTCGGTCTCGACCCGACCGGCCTCGGCCTGTTCTTCGGCGGCACGATCCACGAAGTCGCGCAGGTGGTCGGCGCGGCGAGCGACATCAGCCCGCAGGTCACGCACGTCGCGACCATCGTGAAGATGACCCGCGTGATGCTGCTGGTGCCGGTGCTGCTCGCGCTCGGCTGGTGGCTCGCCCGCTCCGCCCGCTCGGCTAGCGCGAGCGCCGACGGCGCGCAAGGCAAGCGCAAGGTGGCCGTGCCGTGGTTCGCGCTCGGTTTCCTCGGCTTCGTGATCGTCAATTCGCTGAACGTGCTGCCCGCCGATGTCACGCATACGCTGAACCTGCTCGACACCTTCGCCCTGACGATGGCGATGACCGCGCTCGGCATCGAGACCCGCGTGTCGCAGATCCGCGAAGCCGGCCCCCGCGCCCTCACCACCGGCCTGATCCTCTACGTCTGGCTGATCGCCGGCGGCTACGGGATCACCTGGGCCGTGCAGCGCTGCCTTGGCTGAGCCGCACATCCACGCCGCGACACGCGCCGCGCCCGACGGGAAGGTCCCGCGGGCGCGGCGCAGTGCTATGCTTCGCGTCGTTTTCCTTCGTCCCCTTCATCAATCTCTTTCAGCCGTGCTCTCGTTCCTGCTGAAGCTGCGCACTCGCGCCCAGACGCTGTTCCGCCTGTCGGACGCCCATACGATGCTGATCTGGTCGGCCGTCGTCGGCGTCGGCGGCGCCTTCGCCACCATGACGTTCCGCGAAGGCATCGACCTGATGCAGCACCTGATCTCCGGGCACAGCGGCAGCTTCGTGCAGATGGCGAGAAGCCTGCCGTGGTACGTGCGCTTCTGGATGCCGGCCGCGGGCGGCTTCCTGGCCGGCTGCGTGCTGCTGCTCGCGACGCGCGGCGACAGCAAGGCCGGCAAGACCGACTACATGGAAGCCGTCGCGCTCGGCGACGGCGTCGTGCCGGTGCGCCAGAGCCTGTGGCGCAGCGTCTCGTCGCTGCTGACGATCGGCAGCGGCGGCTCGATCGGCCGCGAAGGCCCGATGGTGCAACTCGCGGCGCTGGCCGCGTCGCTGGTCGGCCGCTTCGTGCACTTCGACCCGCCGCGCCTGCGCCTGCTCGTCGCATGCGGCGCGGCGGCCGGTATCACCTCCGCGTACAACGCGCCGATCGCGGGCGCGTTCTTCATCTCCGAAATCGTGCTCGGCACGATCGCGATGGAGAGCTTCGGGCCGATGGTCGTCGCGTCCGTCGTCGCGAACATCGTGATGCGGGAATTCGCCGGCTACCGGCCGCCGTACGAGATGCCGGTGTTCCCGGCCGTGACGGGCCCCGAGGTGCTGCTGTTCGTCGTGCTCGGCGCGCTGTGCGGCGTGCTCGCGCCGCAGTTCCTGCATCTGCTCGATGCGTCGAAGAACCAGTTCAAGCGGCTGCCCGTGCCGCTGCCGGTGCGGCTCGCGCTCGGCGGCCTGGTGGTCGGCGTGATCTCGGTGTGGATTCCGGACGTGTGGGGCAACGGCTATAGCGTCGTGAACCAGATCCTGCATGCGCCGTGGACCTGGCAGGCGCTCGTCGCGGTGCTGGTGTTCAAGGTGATCGCGACCGCCGCGACGGCCGGCTCGGGCGCGGTCGGCGGCGTGTTCACGCCGACGCTGTTCGTCGGCGCCGTGTTCGGCTCGCTGTTCGGCCTCGCGATGAACGCGCTGTGGCCGGGCCACACGTCCGCATATTTCGCGTATGCGATGGTCGGGATGGGCGCGTTCATGGCCGGCGCCACGCAGGCGCCGCTGATGGCGATCCTGATGATCTTCGAGATGACGCTGAGCTACCAGGTCGTGCTGCCGCTCCTGGTGTCGTGCGTGTTCGCGTATTTCGTCGCGCGCGCGACCGGCACGACGTCGATGTACGAGATCACGCTGCGCCACCATCAGGACGCGCAGGAACGGCTGCGGCTGCGCACCACGCAGATGCGCGAACTGATCCAGCCCGCGCAGACGGTCGTGCCGCTCGCCGCGAGCGTCGCCGACATGACGCGCGTGTTTCTCGAATATCCGGTGAAGTATCTATACGTGACCGACGACGCCGGGCGCTTTCGCGGCGCGGTCGCATTGAAGGACATCACGTCCGACCTGCTCGACAAGCGCGACACGACCGACAAGACGGCCGCGCACTACGCGCACACGCCGTTTCCGCTGCTCACGCCCGACATGCCGCTCGCGACCGCGCTCGAACGCTTCATGGCGTTCCAGGGTGAGCGGCTGCCGGTGATCGAAAGCGAAGCCGAGCCGACGCTCGCGGGGGTCGTCTACAAGACGTCGCTGCTCGACGCGTACCGGCGGATGACCGGCGAGCGTTGACGCATTAGGTGAGCCGCGCCGCCGCATCCCCGATCGCCGCGCCGCCCGCCGCCCGAGCGTTCAGCCCGGCTCGCGGCCCAGCACGACCCGTGCGAAGAACCCCGCCAGCACCGCTTCGGCCGCGTCGGCCGACACGTGCTGCGGATCGGCCGTGTAATACGACTGCACGCCGTCGCACAGGCACATCAGCCCGAAGGCGAGCGTGTCGGCCGGCAGCAGCAGCGGCGTGCCCGCGCGCTCGGCGAAGCGCTGGATGAACTCGGCCATCTGCAGCCGCTTGCCGTGCAGGAACTGGTTGAAGCGCACGCGAAACTTCGCGTCGCGCGCCGCCTGCAGCTTCGCCTCACCCCACAGCAGCGAATACTCGTCGTCGCGAAACAGCGTGCTGTAGTACGCGAGCGCCGTCGACTCCATCTGCTCGCGCGGCCCGCCTTCCTCGAAAATCGCCTCGAAATCGGCCCGCACCGAATCATGGTCGCGCTCGAGCAGCTCGAGCAGCAGCTCCGACTTGCTGCGGAAGTTCGAGTAGAACGCGCCGCGCGTATAGCCGGCGGCCGCCGCGATGTCCTCGACGCTCGCGGCGACATAGCCCTTCTTCAGAAAAATCCGGTGCGCGGCTTTCAGCAGACGTTCGCGCGTCTGGTCCCGGCTCTGCTCGCGAGTTAAGCGCTGTGGTTTCATGGCGCGCAGTCTAGCATCAACCCCCATTCGGATTCATCTTTGCATTCAGATACAGGTGTGTATTAGAATTCGCCGCAGTTTCCGAACGACTTCGTTCGGCACTGTCCGTGCGCGCCCACCCGGCGCCACTCGGGGCAAGCGCCCATCGCGCTTGCCGGCTTCGTTCCGCTCTCACCTGATCTGGGGGTTTCGTGAATCGCTCCGGTTCCCGCGCCGTGCTGCTGATCGGCACCGCGCTCGTCCTTGCCGCCTGTCATCCGAAGGAAGCCGCGCCGCCCGAACCGCGGTCGGTGGTCGCGCTGCCGGCTCATGCAGACAGCGGCGCGATCGCGAGCGCGTGCTGCCCGGCGAGGTCCAGGCGCGCTATTCGACGGCGCTGTCGTTCCGGGTCGGCGGCAAGATCGTCGAGCGGCAGGTGCGCCTCGGCGACACCGTCAAGGCCGGACAGGACGCTCGCGGCGCTGGATCCGGCCGACGTCTGCAGAAGCACGCTGCTGAGTGCGCGCGCGCAGTTCGATGCCGCGACGCACAGCCTCGCGTTCGCGAAGCAGCAGCTCGAGCGCGACCGCGCGCAGGCGCGCGAGAACCTGATCGCGACCGCGCAGCTCGAACAGACCCAGAACAGCTACACGTCGGCGCTCGCGCAGCGCGACCAGGCGCAGCAGCAGCTCGCGCTCGCGAAGAACCAGCTCCGCTATGCGACGCTCGTCGCCGATCACGACGGCGTCGTGACGTCCGAGGATGCCGATACCGGGCAGAACGTCGAGGCCGGGCAGGCGGTGTTTCATCTGGACTGGAGCGGCGAGCTCGACGTCGTGTGCGACGCGTCGGAGGCCGCGACCTGCGCGATCCTCGCGATCGGCCATGCGGCGCGCGCGTCAGGCTGACGGCGCTGCCGGGCAAAGTGTTCGAAGCGCGCGTGCGCGAGGTCGCGGCCGCCGCGGATCCGCAAAGCCGCACGTGGCGGGTAAAGCTGACGCTGGTCGCGCCCGAGCCCGGACGTGCGCCTCGGGATGACCACGAACGTCGCGTTCGACGGCGCACCGGTTGCCGGCAACGCGGCCATACGATCACGCTGCCGGCCACCGCGCTCTTTCACCGCGGCAAGCAGCCGGCGGTCTGGGTCGTGCGCACCAAGGCAGCGACACGCTGGAACTGCGCACGGTGTCGACGTCGCACGCTACGACGAACGCACGGTGTCCATCACGTCGCACGGGCTCGCAGCCTGACGAGCGCGTCGTGCTGCAGGGTGTGCATACCGTCAGCGCGGGCGAGACGCGTGCGGCCGGTCGTGCCGCCGCTGCATCCGGAGGACTTCCCGTCATGAACGGCCCCCGAACACATCTGCCGGACGACGCGCGAACCGACGCCGGCCAGGCCGACGAACGTCGCTTCAACCTGTCGTCCTGGGCGCTGCGCCATCAGCAACTGGTGATCTTCCTGATCGGCCTTGCGACGCTCTTCGGCATCATCGGCTATACGCGGCTCGCGCAATCCGAAGATCCGCCGTTCACGTTCCGCGTGATGGTGATCCAGACCTACTGGCCGGGCGCCACCGCCCGAGAAGTCCAGGAGCAGGTCACCGACCGGATCGGCCGCCAGCTTCAGGCCGCGCCGTACGTCGACAACATCAAGAGCTACTCTCGCCCCGGCGAGTCGATGATCTTCTTCGCGATGAAGGATTCGGCGCCCGTCAATCAGGTGCCGGAAACCTGGTATCAGGTGCGCAAGAAGGTCGGCGACATCCGCGCGACGCTGCCGAAGGGCACGGTCGGCCCGTTCTTCAACGACGAATTCGGCGACGTCTATACGAACATTTATGCGCTCGAAGGCGACGGCTACTCGCCGGCGCAATTGCACGATTACGCGGACAAGCTGCGCGCGGTGCTGCTGCGCGTGCCCGGCGTCGGCAAGGTCGACTACTTCGGCGACCCCGATCAGCACGTGTTCGTCGAGATCTCGAACGCGCAGCTGACCCGGCTCGCGATCACGCCGCAACAGCTCGCGCAGGCGATCGACGCGCAGAATGCCGTCGCGCCGGTCGGCACGATCACGACGGCGGACGATCGCGTGTTCGTGCGTCCCACCGGCGCGTTCAAGACAATGCGAGGCGCTCGCGGACATGCCGATACCGTGAACAACGGCCGCACGTTCCGGCTCGGCGATCTCGCGACGGTGAAGCGCGGCTACGACGATCCGGTCGTCACGCAGATGCGGACGGCCGGTCCAGGCGCGAACGGCCATGCCGTGCTCGGCATCGGCGTGACGATGCAAAAGGGCGGCGACGTGATCGATCTCGGCAAGGCGCTCGACGCCAGGACCGCCGAACTCCAGGCAGGCCTGCCGGCCGGCGTGAAGCTGAGCGCGGTGTCGAGCATGCCGCACGCGGTGAAACACTCGGTGGACGACTTCGTCGAGGCGGTGGGCGAAGCCGTCGCCATCGTGCTCGTGGTCAGCCTCGTGTCGCTGGGCTTGCGCACCGGGATGGTGGTCGTCATCACGATTCCGATCGTGCTGGCCGTGACCGCGCTGTGCATGCACGTGTTCGGCATCGGGCTCGACAAGGTGTCGCTGGGCACGCTGGTGCTTGCGCTCGGGCTGCTGGTGGACGACGCGATCATCGCCGTCGAAATGATGGCGGTGAAGCTCGAGCAAGGCTGGACGCGAACGCGTGCGGCGGCGTTCGCCTACACGAGCACGGCGTTCCCGATGCTCACGGGAACGCTCGTGACGGTATCGGGCTTCCTGCCGATCGCGCTCGCGAAGTCGAGCACCGGCGAGTACACGCGCTCGATCTTCGAGGTGTCGGCGATCGCGCTGATCGCGTCGTGGTTCGCGGCCGTCGTGCTGATCCCGCTGCTCGGCTATCACCTGCTGCCCGAGCGCAAGAAGCACGCGCACGAAGCCCACCTGCCGGACGATCACGGGCAGGACGTGTACGACACGGGCTTCTACCGGCGCCTGTCCGGCTGGATCTCGGCCTGCATCGAACGCCGCTGGGTCGTGCTCGGCGTGACCGCGGTGCTGTTCGCGATCGCGATGGCCGCCTTCACGCGCGTGCCGCAGCAGTTCTTCCCGAACTCGGAGCGCCCCGAACTGCTGGTCGACTTGCGCTTGCCGGAAGGCGCGTCGTTCGACGCGACGCTGCGCGAGGCCACGCGGCTCGAGAAGACGCTCGCTGGCCGCCCCGAAATCGATCACGTCGTCGACTTCGTCGGCACCGGCGCGCCGCGCTTCTATCTGCCGCTCGATCAACAGCTTCAGCAGCCGAACTTCGCACAGTTCGTCATCACGGCGAAGGACGTCGAAGCACGCGACCGGCTGTCGCACTGGCTCGAGTCGACGCTCGCAATCCGTTTCCCGACCGTGCGCACGCGTGTGGCGCGGCTTGAAAACGGGCCGCCGGTCGGCTTCCCGATCAAGTTCCGCGTGAGCGGCGACGACATCGCGACCGCGCGCTCGATCGCCGAGAAGGTGGCGCGACAAGGTGCGCGCCGACCCGCGCACGCGCAACGTGCAGTTCGACTGGGACGAGCCGGCCGAGCGCTCGGTGTCGTTCGAAATCGATCAGCTCAAGGCGCGCCAGCTCGGCGTGACGTCGGAAGACGTGTCGGGCTTCCTCGCGATGACGCTGTCGGGCTACACGGTCACGCAATATCGCGAGCGCGACAAGCTGATCAACGTCGACCTGCGCGCGCCGAAGAGCGAGCGCGTCGACCCGTCGAAGCTCGCCGGCATCGCGATTCCGACGCCGCACGGCCCGGTGCCGCTCGGCGCGATCGGCCACGTGCGCGACACGCTCGAATACGGCGTGATCTGGGAACGCGACCGCCAGCCGACGATCACCGTGCAGGCCGACGTGCGCGGCGACGCAGCGAGCATCGGCGTCACGCGCGACATCGACGGTGCGCTGGCGACGCTGCGCGCGACGCTCCCCACCGGCTACCGGATCGACATCGGCGGCGCGGCGGAGGAAAGCATGAAGGGCCAGACGTCCATCAACGCCCAGATGCCGCTGATGATCATCGCGGTGCTGACGCTGCTGATGATTCAGCTCAAGCGCTTCTCGCGCACCTTCATCGTCGTGCTGACCGCGCCGCTCGGCCTGATCGGCGTGGTCGCCGCGCTGCTGCTGTTCGGCAAGCCGTTCGGCTTCGTCGCGCTGCTCGGCGTGATCGCGATGTTCGGGATCATCATGCGCAACTCCGTGATCCTGGTCGATCAGATCGACCAGGACATCGCAGCCGGACAGCCGCGCTTCACGGCGATCGTCAGCGCGACGGTGCGGCGCTTCCGGCCGATCATGCTGACCGCCGCCGCCGCCGTGCTCGCCCTGATCCCGCTGCTGCGCTCGGGCTTCTTCGGCCCGATGGCAACGGCGCTGATGGGCGGCATCACGGTCGCGACGGGACTGACCATCTTCTTCCTGCCCGCCCTTTATGCGACGTGCTTCAAGGTGCGAGGCGACGAACGCGACCCGCACGAACCGCCGCACGACGGCACGCCTGCCACGCCGTCGGGAGCCTGACCATGGAACTGTCGATGAACCTGAAAACGAAGGCCGCGCGGGCGCTCGCGGCCGCGAGCCTCGTCGGGCCGCTCGCCGGCTGCGCGTGGTTCGCGCCGAGCGGCGAGCCGCCCGCGATGCCGTCGCCCGCGCATTACGGCGCCACGCCCCAAGTGCAGCAGACGGTGTCCGCGCAAGGCGTCGCGCAGCAGTTCGAGGTCGGCGCGCAACCGGTGCCCGACTGGTGGACGCAGTACCGTTCCGATGCGCTGAACGCGCTCGTCGACGAAGGGCTGCGCAACAGCCCGACGCTCGGCGCGGCGTCGCATTCGCTGGATGCCGCGCGCGAGCAGCTGCGCGGGCAGATCGGCAGCTCGATGCTGCCGTCGATCGACGCGGGCGCCCAGGCCACGCGCCAGCGCGCGCTCGGCGTTCCGATTCCCGCGCTCGGCGCGCCGACGCTGCTGTACGACACGTTCGTCGGGCAATTGCAGGCGAGCTACACGGTCGATCTGTTCGGCGTGTCGCGTTTCGCGAACCGCGCGCTCGCGAAACGCGTCGACGTCAGTGCGTTCCAGCTCGAATCCGCACGGCGCGCGCTGGCCGCGAACATCGTCACCGCGTCGATCACCGTGGCGGTGCTCAATGCCCAGATCGAGACGACCGAGCGGCTCGTCGCGCTCGCGAACGATCAGGCGCACGACGCCGAACGCCGCCATGCGCTCGGTTCGGCGTCGCGCAGCGACGCGCTGACTGCACGGCAAAGCGCCGACACGTTCGCGGCGAGCCTGCCCGCATTGCGCCAGCAACGCGACTCGGCCCGCCATGCGCTCGCGGTGCTGGTCGGCCGCACGCCCGACCGGCCGCCGGCCGATCTCGCGCTCGCCGATCTGCACCTGCCCGAGCAGGTGCCCGTCGTCGTGCCGTCGGACCTGCTGCAAAGCCGTCCGGACATCCAGGCCGCCGACGCCGGGCTGAAGGCGGCCGCGGCCGAAGTGGGCCTCGCGACCGCGCAGATGTTCCCGCAACTGTCGCTGTCGGCGGCGATGGGCAAAGGCGGCTTCAGCTGGCCGACGATGCTGTCGGGCGCCGGCTCGATCTGGAACGTCGGCGCGTCGCTGAGCCAGCCGATCTTCCACGGCGGTGCGCTGCTCGCCCAGCGTCGCGCGGCGAAGGCGACCTACGAGGCCGCGGTCGACCAGTACAAGCAGGCCGTGCTCGGCGCGTTCCAGAACGTCGCCGATTCGCTCGCGGCACTCGAGCACGATGCCGAGGCGCTCGACGCGTCGTCGCACGCCGCGCTTTCCGCGCGCGGCGCGTACGACGACGCGGCCGCCCGCGTGCGGCTCGGCGCGCTGCCGCCGTCGGCCGCGCGCGCCAGCGAACTGCAGTACCGCAATGCGCGACTCGACGAGCTTCGCGCGACCGGCGCACGATTCGCGGATACCGCGCGGCTTTACCAGGCGATGGGCACGCCGCCAGTCGACGGCACCGGCAAGGACGGGAAAGCCGATACGGCCGGCAATCCCGGCAACGCGGCTCACGATGCCCTCGGTGCCCCCGCCACCCAGGCGCGCACGGCCGCGCCCGACGCGCCGCCGTCACCGCCGTCACCGCAATAACGCGCGGTTTCCTTCAGGCGCACGGCGCGCGGTGCCCTCCCGCGCGCCGATCCGCGATCTTCCGCTTGACCCTCACGTAGCGTAACGTTCGAGACTCCAGTGTGCGCACCGAACGGAGGAACGAATGCGACTGAAAGTGGGAGAACTGGCGAAACGCAGCGGGCTGACCGTCCGCACGCTTCATCACTATCACGCAATCGGTCTGCTGACGCCGTCGGCGCGCGCCGACAACGGCTACCGGCTGTACGACCGCCACGACATCGCCCGGCTCCACCAGATCCAGGCGTTGCGTCGCTTCGGACTGTCGCTCGCCGAAATCGGCGATCACCTGAACCAGCCCGGCACCACCCCGCTCGTCGATCTCATCTCGAAGCAGATCGCGCTGCTCGACCGTCAGCTCGCGCAGACCGCGCAGCTACGCGAGCGGCTCGTGAGCCTGCACGCGCAGCTCGCGGCGGGCACCGAGCCGGAACTGGCCGATTGGCTCACCACACTGGAGTTGATGACCGTGTACGACAAATATTTCTCCGAGGAAGAACTCGCGCGCATGCCGATGTACCAGAAGAGCCAGGCGGGCGACGCGGAATGGATTTCGCTCATCGGCGAGGTCCGTGCGCTGCACGACGCGGGCGTGCCGCCCGAGGACGAGCGCGTGCGTGCGCTCGCCGCGCGCTGGATGGCGCTGCTCGTGCGCGACACGAACAACGACCCGCGGCTGCTCGCCAAGCTGAACCTGATGCACGAACGGGAACCGGCGATGCAGTCGAAGATCGGCATTTCGACCGCGCTGCGCGACTATGTGCTGCGCGCGACGGCGGAGTCGAAAATGCGCATTTTCGAGAAGTATCTCGCGCCGGACGAGATCCGCTTCATGCGCGCGCACTACGGCGAACGCGCGCTGGAATGGCCGCAACTGATGGCCGACGTGCGCGACGCGATCGACGCGGGCGCGACGCCCGATTCGCCGCAAGGCCGCGCGCTCGCGCAGCGCTGGCTCGATCTGTTCTGCAGCTACGCGGGCCACGATCCGGCCACGCACGCGAAATTTCGCCATGCGCTGATGAACGAGCCGGCGCTGACGAAGGATTCGTGGACCGACGACACGCTGCTCGGTTTCGTGCGCGACGCGATGGCGCAGCTTGTGCCAGCGCGCTGAGCGTGTTGAGCGCATGAAGGTGCGGGCGGCAGGCGGGTTTCCCGCATGCCGCCCGTTTCACCATTTGCAGCCGGTGTCGCGAACCGCATCCAGTGCGAGCATCGGCAATGCGAGCAGGCCCGCGCCCGAATAGGCGTGCCGGCAGTCGGCGCGACGGGCGTCCGACATGCCGTCGGCCAGCTTCGCGTCGACGGTGTCGCGGCTCGCAGCCGAGCCGCCGGACGACGCACCCAATGCACCGACGGCCGCCTGCGCCGGACTGCGCGCCGCCGCATGCCGCGAGCCGATTGCATCCAGATCGCGGCGCCAGTCGAGGTCGGGGCCTGATGCGGTCTCGGGATGATTTTCAAATCGGTTTGCGATTGCGCCGGCAGGTGTCTCGCGTGGCCGATGCGGAACGCCCGCCACCTCCGAAGTCGACCGCATCGTCATGCGCGACGTTGCAACCGCGGCGGATCGTTTCGTCGATCGCACGGCGCTCTCGACGCCGCCCTCACCCGCGATCGGGCCGGTTCGCCCGGCGTCACGCGTGCGCTCCGCGGGCGTGGGCTGCGCGGGGATCAGCTCGACACGCAGCGCGATCCGGGGCGGCGCCCCGCCTTTCAGGCCGGTAGCCGTCGATGCCTGTTGCAGCACGAACCATCCGAGCAGGTGAATCGATACGGAGACTGCGACGGCCAGCGCGACGATGCGCGGCCGACGGCACCCCGCCGTCTCGACACGTCGCGGCGGCGATGTGTCAGTCCGGCTCGCCGACACCGTCATCGCTGAACGCGAGCAGGTCGCCGGGCTGGCAGTCGAGATAGCGGCAGATGGCTTCGAGCGTCGCGAAGCGGATGCCCTTGACCTTCCCTTGCTTGAGCAGCGACAGATTCTGTTCGGTGATGCCGACGGCCGCCGCGAGATCCTTCGAGCGGACCTTGCGGGTCGCGAGCATCACATCGAGTCTGACTACGATCGTCATCGCGCGCCTCAGACGAATTGCCGATGCTCGGCGTCGAGCTCGCTCGCCTGCCGGAGGATGTGCGCGATGACCGCGATGCACGCCGCGGTGAACAGCGCGACCACGTACGGCAGGCTGAAGCCGATGCTGACCACGCGATGGCCGACCGGTTCGCGCAGCGTCGCCCACATGCTCAGCAGCGGTTCGCACAGCAGGCTCAGCAGCACCCACAGGCCAATCGCACGCCCCGTCTTGCCGAGGTGGCCGGCCGCCTGCACGGAGAAATAGTCGCGGCGCGCGTAGGTGCGAAACAACGCGCGCAGATGACGCAGGCCGTTCGCGAGCGCAATCAGCGGCACGCTCGACAGCAGGATGCCGACGGCCTTCTGCCACCACGGGAAGGCGGCGACATCCACGCGCAGGTTCGAGATCACCGAATCGGTGAGGCCGAACACGAGGCCGGGCCCGGAGGCCCCGTTCAGTGACGGAAACGCCCAGCACGCGGCGTTGAGCACCAGCATGCCGACGATGAACCCCAGCGTGACGGTGGCCATCTGCTGGCTGATACGGGCGATGCGATCGGAATGCATGAGAAGTCCTCGACGTCGAATGAACGAGCGTCGATTGTACGTCGATAATTATCGTAAAACGATAATTAATTGTTGTTCAATTGTGATTTTTTATTGTTCAGCATGCTCAGCTGGTGTCGACCGCCCGCCTGTATCGCGCGCAACGGCCGGGGCCGGCCCCCTAGTCGTAGTCGCGCATGCTGATCGCGCGCCAGTGCTTCGTCATGTAGCGCAGGAATACGGGCTGGGCCTTCAGGTCCGCATTCGGCACTGGCGCCGCGCCGCCGTCCACGACCTTGCCCTTGACCGTGACGGTTTCCTCGCCGCGCAACACGTATTTCGTGCCGGCGTCGATCAGGAAGTACTTGACCTGGTCGGCGCTGACGTCGCCGCGGCAGCCGATCCTGTAGGCGAACAGGAACTGCTTGCGGCCGTTGCCGAGCAGGTCGCGCATCTCGATCGATGCGGGCACGACGTCAAGGATCACGTCGACCGGACACGCCTTCACGTAGTCGCGCACGGTCCAGTCGGGCCGGCCGTCGAGCGTCGCCGACACCTTGAGCTCGACGTCGTCGCCGGACGTGGTTCGGGCCAGCGTCACCGCATGCGCGCCGGCCGCATCGGTCCACGTGTAGTCGGCGGCCCGGGCCGAATTGGCCAGCGCGGCGGCTGCAAGCAACAGGCAACGCGAAAGGAAAGGTCTTTTCATCGGCGATGGCAGTGGAATCGAACGCGCCATTATCGACAAAGCCGCGCGCCGCCACCAGCGTCGCGCCCCCGTTCAGCGCTCGCGCGAGCCGAGGCCGAGCGCCTTCATCCGCCGGTACAGCGTTCGTTCGCTCATCCCGACGTGCTCGGCCAGCGCCTTGCGCGTGCCGTCGAACGTGCGCGCGATGCGCACGAGCTCCGCGTCCGACAGGCCGCGCGCATCCGCGTCACGCTCCTGCGGCGCCGCTGCCGCCGCGACGAGTTCGGCCGGCAGGTGCTCGACGCGGATCGTGCCGTCGTCCGCGAACAGGCATGCGCGTTCGAGCACGTTGCGCAGCTCGCGGATGTTGCCGGGCCATGCATACGCATCGAGACACGCGCGGGCGCGCTCGGTCAGCATGAACGGCCGCGCACTCGCGTCGCCCGCGTTGCCGCGCGCGTTCGCGATGCGGCGCAGGATCGATTCGGCCAGCAACGCGACGTCGCCCTGCCGTTCGCGCAGCGCCGGCAGCGGAATCGGAAACGCGTTGATCCGGTAATAGAGATCCTGCCGGAACCGGCCGTCGTCGATCATCTCGCGCAGCGGCTTGTGCGTGGCCGCGACGAGCCGGAAATCGGCGCGCAGCGCCTCCACGCCACCGACGCGCCGGAACGTCCCCGACTCGATCAGCCGCAGCAGCTTCACCTGCATCGGCAGCGGCACGTCGCCGATTTCATCGAGAAACAGCGTGCCGCCCTGCGCGGTCTCGACGAGGCCCGGCTTGCGCTGGTTCGCGCCGGTAAACGCGCCCTTCTCGTAACCGAACAGCTCGCTCTCGAACAGCGTCTCGGCGATGCCCGAACAATCGACGACCACGAACGGCCCCATCGCACGGGCGCTCGCCTCGTGCAGCGCTCGCGCGAACAGTTCCTTGCCGGTACCCGATTCACCGAGCAGCAGCACGGGCAGCATCGACGGCGCGACGCGCTGCAGCGCGCCGAGCGCCGCATTGAACGCGTCGGCGCCACCGACGAGCCCTTCCGCGCTGGGCTGCGCGGACGCGCTGCGCACCGTCGTCAGCCGCTCGACGTACGCGATCACGTCGCCGCGCGCGTCGAAGATCGGCCGCAACTCCACGTCGACGTGCTCGGGGCCGCGCGGCGTATGGTGAATGTGCAGCACGCGGTTCAGGCTGCGCGACTCGAGCGCCTGCTTCATCGGGCAATGCTCGCCGGCCTGGTCGCACGGCACGTCGTAGTGATGCGAGACCTGGAAGCAGTGCCGGCCGACGTGCTCGACGCCCGCCACGCCGAACTGGCGCCGGTACGCATCGTTCGCCGCGAGGATGCGGTAGTCGGGATCGAGGACGATCATCGGCTGCGGATCCTGTTCCAGATACGCGACGAGCGCGCGCACGTCGGGCATCACGGCGGGCGACTGCGCGGGAACGATCGGAATAGTGTCGTGCGGATTCATGGGGAGGCTGGAGAACGAATGGCCGAGCGAACTGCCAGGCCGACTGCCAATTCTGCCACGACACTGCCAGACATGGCAGTCCGCGCGGGCGGCCATTCGCCGGTCGTGACCGCGACGCGTCCCCATCGCAACGAAAATCCGAACCGAATCAAGTACCTGCCGGATCGCCCAGCCTCGTGACGCGGATTGGCACGCTTCTTGAACATGGGATTGCCGATTGCCTATGCAGAACCCGATCGAGGACATCCCGTGAGCCATGCCCCCCTGCTGTCGGTCGAAGGCTTTTTCGACCCGGCGACCCACACCGTCAGCTATCTGCTGCTCGATACCGAGAGCCGCGCGTGCGCGCTGATCGACAGCGTGCTCGACTACGACCCGAAGTCCGGACGCACACGCACCGCGAGCGCCGACCGGCTGATCGCCCGCGTCGCCGAACTCGGCGCGACCGTGCACTGGCTGCTGGAAACGCACGTGCACGCCGACCACCTGTCGGCCGCGCCGTACCTGAAGGCGCATGTCGGCGGCCGGATCGCGATCGGCTCGCACGTGCGCCGCGTGCAGCACGTGTTCGGCACGCTGTTCAACGCCGGCCCCGGCTTCGCGCAGGACGGCAGCCAGTTCGATCGCCTGCTCGACGACGGCGACACGCTCGCGCTCGGCGCGCTGACGATCCGCGCGCTGCATACGCCGGGCCATACGCCCGCCTGCCTGACGTACTGCGTCGACGACGCGACGCAGCGCGCGGCATTCGTCGGCGACACGCTGTTCATGCCCGACTACGGCACCGCCCGCTGCGACTTCCCCGGCGGCGACGCACGCACGCTGTACCGCTCGATCGCACGGGTGCTGGGCCTGCCGCCCGACACGCGCCTGTACCTGTGCCACGACTACCAGCCGGGTGGCCGCGACGTGCAGTTCGTGACGACGGTCGCCGAGCAGCGCCGCGCGAACGTGCACGTGAAGGACGGCGTGACCGAAGACGATTTCGTCGCGATGCGCACCGCGCGTGACGCGACGCTCGACATGCCGGTGCTGATGCTGCCGTCGGTGCAGGTCAACATGCGCGCCGGCCACCTGCCCGAGCCCGAAAACAACGGCGTGCGCTACCTGAAGATCCCGCTCGACGCGATCTGAGCCGCCGCCCCGACCGGAGAACCCCGACATGACCATCCGCCCGCTGACCGACCTGCTGTCGGTCTCGCCCCAGATCGCCGCGACCGACCTGCCCGCGCTGCACGCGGCGGGCATCCGCGCGATCGTCTGCAACCGTCCGGACGGCGAAGGCGCCGACCAGCCGACCGTCGCCGAGATCCGCGCCGCCGCCGCGCCGCTCGGCATCGCCGTGCATTACCTGCCCGTCGATACCGGCAAGGTCACCGACGAGCAGGCCGCGCAGTTCGGCGCGCTCGTCGCGACGCTCGCCGGCCCGGTCCTCGCGTACTGCCGCAGCGGCACGCGTTCGGCGACGCTGTGGGCGCTGTCGCAGGCAGGCCGACGCCCGGCCGGCGACATCGTCGCGATCGCCGCCGCGGCCGGCTACGACCTCGGCGCGCTCGCGCCGCGTCTTGCGCAACGCGTGGCACCAGGCGTCGATCAGGCCGCACCGGCCGTCGACGCGCGGCACGACATCGTGATCGTCGGCGCGGGCGCGGCCGGCGTCGCGGTCGCGTCGAGCCTGCTTGCGCGCGACGCGTCGCTCGATATCACGGTGATCGACCCGGCCGATACCCACTACTACCAGCCGGGCTGGACGATGGTCGGCGCGGGCGTGTTCCGGCCCGACACGACCGCGCGCCGGATGGCCGACCTGCTGCCGCGCGGCGTGACATGGATCCAGGCGGCGGTCGCCGGCTTCGAACCCGACGCGCACACGGTCGTGCTCGATGGCTGCCGGCGCATCGGCTACCGCAGGCTGGTCGTGTGCCCGGGGCTCAAGCTCGACTGGCACGCGATCGACGGCCTCGCGCAAACCCTCGGCCGCAACGGCGTCACGTCGAACTATCGCTACGATCTCGCGCCGTACACGTGGGAACTGGTGCAGGCGTTCCGCGGCGGCAATGCGCTGTTCACCCAGCCGCCGATGCCGATCAAGTGCGCGGGCGCACCGCAAAAGGCGATGTACCTGTCGTGCGATCACTGGCGGCGCACGGGGCGCCTCGACGCCGCGAACGTCGAGTTCCTGAATGCGGGCGGCGCGCTGTTCGGCGTCGCCGACTACGTGCCCGCGCTGATGGAGTATGTGAAGCGCTATGACATCGCGCTGTCGTTCGGCCACAACCTCGTCGCGATCGACGGGCCGGCGCGGCGCGCGACGTTCACGCGCGCGCTGCCCGACGGCGGCACGGAAACCGTCGAGCGCGCGTTCGACATGATCCACGTCGTGCCGCCGCAGAAGGCGCCCGATTTCGTGCGCGCGAGCCCGCTCGCCGACGCGGCCGGCTGGGTGGACGTCGATCCGGCGACGCTGCGGCACCGGCGGTTCGCGGACATCTTCGCGCTCGGCGACGTCACCAACACGACCAACGCGAAAACCGCCGCGGCCGCACGCAAGCAGGCGCCCGTCGTCGCGCACAACCTGCTCGCGTCGCTGGGCCGCGCGCACGGCAACGCCGCGTACGACGGCTACGGATCGTGCCCGCTCACCGTCGAGCGCGGCAAGATCGTGCTCGCCGAATTCCTGTACGGCGGCAAGGTCGCGCCGACCTTCCCCGCGTGGCTGATCGACGGCAAGCGCCCGTCGCGGCTCGCGTGGCTGCTCAAGGAGCGGGTGCTGCCGCCGCTCTACTGGAAAGCGATGCTCAAGGGCCGCGAATGGCTCGCGAAGCCCGCGATCGCCCGTTGACCGGAACCCGCTGACATCATGCTGATCTCCCTCGTACTCGGCGGCTTCGTCGGCGCCGTGCTCGGCCTCACCGGCGCGGGCGGCGGCATTCTCGCGGTGCCCGCACTCGTCGCCGGGATGGGCTGGCCGATGCAGCAAGCTACGCCCGTCGCCCTCGTCGCGGTCGCGGGCAGTGCCGCGCTCGGCGCGCTCGAAGGGTTTCGCCGCGGGCTCGTGCGCTATCGCGCGGCGCTGCTGATGGCCGTGGCCGGCGTGCCGCTCACGACGCTCGGCGTGCGGCTCGCGCACGTGCTGCCGCAGCGCGTGCTGCTGGCGCTGTTCGCGCTGACGATGCTGGTCGTCGCGGGCCGCCTGCTACGGCAGGCGCTGCGCAACGCGCCCGGCGACACGGCCGAATCGCCGCTGTGCGTCGGTCGCGTGAATCCCGATACGGGCCGGCTCGTGTGGTCCTGGCCGGTCGGCGTCGCGCTCGCGTCGACCGGCGCGGTGACGGGACTGATGACGGGGCTGCTGGGTGTCGGCGGCGGCTTCGTGATCGTGCCGATGCTGCGCAAGTTCACGAACGTGTCGATGCACGGCGTGGTCGCGACGTCGCTGATGGTGATCGCGCTGGTCGGCACCGGCGGCGTGTTCGCGACGCTCGTGTCGGGCACGCGCGCGCCGCTCGACATGATGCTGTGGTTCACGGTCGCGACCGCGCTCGGGATGGCCATCGGCCGCAGCGCGTCCCGGCACCTGTCCGCGCGGCACGTGCAGGCCGGCTTCGCGGCCGTGCTCGTCTGCGTGGCGTGCGGGCTGCTGGCGAAGGCGGCGTTCAGCGCCTAAGCCGCGAGCCGCACGCGGCGCGCACCCCAAAACAAAACGCCCGGCCCGACTCGTCGTCGGCACCGGGCGTTGTTCGTTGCGTGCGCAACCTGTGCGTGAGAACGTCAGACGGCGAACGCGGCCATCCGCTTGCGTTCCTGGCGCAGCATCACGAAGTTCGCGATCACGACGCCGGCCGTCACCGCGACGATGAACAGCGTCGCGAGCGCGTTCATCTCCGGGTTCAGGCCGAGGCGCACGCGCGAGAACACGACGAGCGGCAGCGTCGTCGAACCGGGGCCCGACAGGAACGCCGACAGCACGAGGTCGTCGATCGACAGCGTAAACGCCAGCAGCCAGCCCGCGATCAGCGCCTGCGAGATCAGCGGCAGCGTGATCGTGAAGAACACCTTCAGCGGCGTCGCGCCCAGATCGAGCGCGGCTTCCTCGAGCGACGGATTGAGCTCGCGCACGCGCGACTGCACGATGATCGCGACGTACGAGATGCACAGCATCACGTGGCCGAGCCAGATCGTGAACACGCCGCGCTCGGCCGGCCAGCCGATCCACTTCGCCAGCTCGATGAACAGCAGCAGCAGCGAGATGCCCTGGATCACCTCGGGAATCACGAGCGGCGCGTTGATCATCCCGCTGAACAGCGCGAAGCCGCGAAAGCGGCCCATCCGCGCGAGCACGAAGCCGGCCCACGTGCCGATGAACACCGATGCGAACGCGGTCAGCACGCCGATCTTCAGCGACAGCCACGCGGCCGTCAGCAGCTCGTCGTCGTCCACGAGCGCCGCGTACCAGCGCAGCGAGAAGCCCGACCACACGGTGACGAGCTTCGACTCGTTGAACGAATAGACGATCAGGCTGATGATCGGGATGTACAGGAACGCGAAGCCGGCAAACAGCGCCGCGAACTGCAGGTAGCGATTCGGCTTCATCGACGGCGGCCCTCCTGCTCCTTCGCCTGGAAGTGCTGGAACATCGCCATCGGCACGAGCAGCAGCAGCACCATCGCGCAGGTCACGGCCGACGCCATCGGCCAGTCTGCGTTGTTGAAGAACTCATTCCACATCACGCGACCGATCATCAGCGTGTTCGCGCCGCCGAGCAGCTCCGGAATCACGTACTCGCCGACCGCCGGAATGAACACCAGCAGGCAGCCCGCGATGATCCCGTTCCTCGACAGCGGCAGCGTGATCTGCACGAACGCCCGCCACGGCCTGGCGCCCAGGTCGTACGCGGCTTCGAGCAGGCGCAGGTCCATCTTCACGAGGTGCGCGTACAGCGGCATCACGAGGAACGGCAGGTACGAATACACCATCCCGATGTACACCGCGTAGTTCGTGCGGTACAGCTCGATCGGCGTATGGGTCAGGCCGATCCACATCAGGAAGTTGTTCAGCAGCCCGTTGTTCTTCAGGATCCCGATCCATGCATACACGCGGATCAGGAACGACGTCCAGAACGGCAGCATCACGCCCATCATCAGCAGGTTGCGGGTCGCCGGGTTCGAGCGCGCGATGTAGTACGCCATCGGATAGCCGATCAGCAGGCACAGCACGGTCGTGATCGCGGCGACCACCACCGAATTCACGTAGGTCGCGAAATACAGGCTGTCGGTGAGCAGGAACGCGTAGTGCGACAGGTTCAGCGCGATGTGCACCACGCCGTCCGTGTACGACGCGAGCTCCGTGTACGGCGGGATGCCGAGCTGCAGCTCCGCGAAGCTGATCTTCACGACCAGCACGAACGGCACGAGGAAGAACAGCACGAGCCATGTATACGGCCCCGCGACGACCGCCGAGCCGCCGGTCAGGTTGAAGCGCCGCACCGGCCATGCGAGCAGGGACTTGAACGCGTTCATGACGTCAGCACCACGCCTGCGGTCGCGCTCCAGCGCACGTAGATCTCGTCGCCGAGCGACGGCGTGTCGAGCTCGGTGATCGCGAGGCTCGACACGTTCGCGATCACCGTCTTGCCCGCGTCGAGCTTCACGTGATACAGCGAATAGCCGCCCATGTACGCGACGGTGGTGATCCTGCCGCGCGCCCAGTTGAACGCGCCTTCGGGCGGCTTGCGCGTGAGCGCGATCCGCTCGGGGCGCACCGACACCGTGACCGGCATCCCGAGCGGGCCCGTGATCCCGTGGCTCACGTACAGCCGGCTCGGCAGCTCCGGGGATTCGATGTACACGTAGTCGGGTTCGTCCTCGACCGTGACGCCGTCGAACAGGTTCGTCGAGCCGATGAACTCGGCCGAGAAGCGGCTGTTCGGATATTCGTAGACTTCGTTCGGCGAGCCGATCTGCACGATCTGCCCTTCGCTCATCACCGCGAGCCGGTTCGCCATCGTCATCGCCTCTTCCTGGTCGTGCGTGACCATGATGCAGGTGACGCCGACCTTCTTCAGGATGTTGACGAGCTCGATCTGCGTGCGCTGGCGGATCTGCTTGTCGAGCGCCGACATCGGCTCGTCGAGCAGCAGCACCTTCGGGCGCTTGACGAGCGAACGCGCAAGCGCGACGCGCTGCTGCTGGCCGCCCGACAGCTGGTGCGGCTTGCGCTTCGCGTACTTGCTCATCTGCACGAGCTCGAGCGCCGCGGCGACGCGCTCCTTCAGCTCCGCCTTCGGCGTGCCTTCCTGCTTCAGGCCGTAGGCGACGTTCGCTTCGACCGACATGTGCGGGAACAGCGCATACGACTGGAACATCATGTTCACGGGCCGCTTGTACGGCGGCATCTGCGCGAGGTCCTCGCCGTCGATCAGGATCTTGCCCGAGGTGACCGTCTCGAGGCCCGCGAGCATCCGCAGCAGCGTCGACTTGCCGGAACCCGAGCTGCCGAGCAGCGCGAACAGCTCGCCCTGGCGCACCGTCAGGTTCACGTTGCGCACCACTTCGGTCTCGCCGAATTTCTTGACGGCGTCGACGATCTGGACAAAGGTCTCGGCGCGCGTAGTCGCGCCGGACGAAGGAACGAAGGACGGCGCGCCCGCAACCGGCGCACCCGACTGGCTATTCATGATGTGCTGCTTCTCTCCTGCGTTTGACGAACAAAGCCCCCGGGGGCACCAGGGGCTTCATGACTGCTGGCTCACTTCGGCTCGCGTCAGCGGCCCGATTTCAGCTCGGTCCACAGACGCGTCTGCAGACGCTGGATTTCAGGCGGCAGCGGCTTGAGCAGGAACAGTGTCTTCACGACGTCGGCCGGCGGGTAGACGGCCGGGTCGTTCGCGACGTCCGGCCGCACGTACTTGCGGGCCTCGGCGTTCGCGCTCGGGTAGTACACGGCGTTCGTGATCGCCGCGTGCACCTTCGGATCCTCGATGTAGTTGATCCACTGCAGCGCGGCGTCCTTGTTCTTCGCGTCCTTCGGGATCGCCATCACGTCGAACCAGACCGGTGCGCCGCCCTTCGGAATGTAGTACTCGACCTTGTACGGCTTCTTCGCTTCGAGCGCGCGATGCTTCGCGATCACGACGTCGCCCGACCAGCCGTACGCGAAGCAGATGTCGCCGCCGACCAGGTCGTTGATGTAGCCCGACGAGTTGAACTGCGTGATGTACGGGCGGATCTTCTTCAGCACTTCCATCGCGGCCTTGTAGTCGGCCGGGTTCGTGCTCATCGGATCCTTGCCGATGTAGTGCAGCGCCGCCGCGAACATCTGATCCGGCGCGTCGAGCACCGACACGCCGCAGGTCTTCAGCTTCGAGAGGTTTTCCGGCTTGAACAGGATGTCCCAGTTGTCGAGCGGGACCTTGCCGAGCGCCTGCTGCGCCTTCGTCAGGTTGTAGGCGAGACCGGTCGTGCCGTAGGCCCAGGGCACCGTGTACTTGTTGCCCGGATCGGCGCCGGCGACGAGCGCCATCAGTTGCGGATCGAGGTGCTTGAGGTTCGGCAGCTTCGACTTGTCGAGCGGCGTGAAGATGCCGGCCGCGATCTGCTTGCCCGCGTAGTTGCTGGTCGGCACGACGATGTCGTAGCCCGAGCTGCCCGTCAGCAGCTTCGCCTGCAGCGTGTCGTCGCTGTCGTAGTTGTCGTAGCGAACCTTGACGCCCGTCTGTTTCTCGAAGTTCGGGATCGTGTCCTTCGCAATGTAGTCCGACCAGTTATAGATATTGAGCTGCGTATCCTTCGCCGCTGCGGCCGACGCACCCACGCACAGCGCGAGCGCTGCGAACCGGCCCACTACCTTTGCTTTCATCCCGTTCTCCCTCCGGCCGGACCGTGTGTCCGGCTGCCGTCTGCCTCGTCATGGCGGCGCATTGCGGCACGCCACCCCTCGAAAACCCCGAACGCTACCATTATTCGCGCGCCGTCACAAAAAAATCATGCCCGTGTCGCGCAAACGGAACAGATTGCTGTCGCAAGCCGCCCGGGCGGCCCGCACGGCGGGGCGTTCCCGGGGAATTCTATCGGTTAATCGACGCCTGTCCATCAGGAAAAGAAAGCGGTGGCAAAACCGCGTGCGCACCGGCGGCGCGTCGGCATCCGGCCGGCCGCCCGGCCTCCATGCATTAAAATGATGCCCTGACGATTTCACGGCGCAAAACCTTCCGATGGCCTCCAATCTCCACGACCTGCCTGACAGCCCCTGCATCGGCGTCTGCTCGACCCTCTTCGACGAAGTCTGCAAGGGCTGCGGCCGCACGGCCGCCGAGGTATCGAACTGGGTGTTCCTGAGCGACGACGAAAAGCGGGCCGTGTGGGAGCGCATCACGCGCGAAGGCACCGCGATGCGCTTCCAGTACGACAAGCTGTAAGCCGTCCCGCGTCGGCGCATGCCGACGCGATGCGCCCGCCCCGGGCGCCGCTGGACCGATCATGGGCCGGCCGCCGGCGGGCCTGACCCAGCCGCACTTCTCTCCCCCCCCGCCTCACCACCGCACTCGCTCCGTCGCGATCGAGGGGACCGCTCCGTTTCCGTTCCGACTTCCCGCTGCCGGCAAGCGCCATCGGCGCAATGACGTCGCGCGTGCTTCGTCACGATCGTCCATTGCCAACCGGCATGCCCGCGCACCCGTTTTTTTTCGATATTGTCCGCTCAGATTGAATCCAATCCGCTCGTTCCTTATCGAAGCTGAAAAATATTACATCTGACATTCGTAACGATCGAAACACCAGTTTCCATCGATAAATCGGATTATTTTCTCGATTAAATGCCATAAATTCCACTGAAATAGTCGCAAAAATCTGTACAAGTACGATTTCAATTATTAAATCTAATTGATAAATTCCATCCGCTCCCCGGAAATTATGGCGAGCGATTTATCTTCCACCCATCGAAAAACCGGATCACCGAATTACCTTCGGAATTCCGGCTAGTTAAAGGAAACCGCTCCAATGAAATTCATTAAGATGACTAACCAAGCGTCGCATGTCGTGATGGCAGGTCTGCTCGCCCTGGGGAGCGCGTCGGCGTTCGCCGACTCGTTCGACGTCGCGGTCACCGGCAAGATCAAGCCGGGCGCCTGCACGCCGACGCTCGCTGGCGGCGGCACGTTCGATTACGGACTGATCGGCTCGGCCGAACTCAGTCCGACCGCGCCCACGCTGCTGCAGGTTCTGTCGGATTCGATCACGATCACGTGTGACGCTGCGGCCCGCGTCGCACTGAGCGCGCAGGACAATCGCGCGGGCACCGGCGCATTTACCGGCAATATCAATTTCTTCGGCTCGTCCAATCCGGTTAAAACGCAATTCGGTCTCGGAGCGGCCGGCGGCAAGAATATCGGCGCTTTTGCATTCCGTTTCAGAACGAACTCGTTCACGGCGGATGGTGCGGCGGTCGATTCGATTGGCTCGACCACCAGCGGCGCCAGCTGGGCGACGTCCAACGGGGTCGCCACCAACACCGGCGACTACGAGTCGTGGGCGAAGAAAGGCCAGACCGTCCCGGTCGCGGCGAAGGTCTTCACCGGCACGCTCGACGTGCAGGCCGCGATCGACAAGACGTCGAATCTCGACCTGAGCCAGGAAATCAATCTCGACGGCCTCGCCACCGTGTCGCTCGTGTACCTGTAATTCCGGTACGCGTTTTTCCTCCGATCGCGTCGATTGCCTGACAGGCGTCGACTGCACCGCCGCTTCGCCGAAGCGGCGGTGCGCCGCACGATTACCGCCTAGCCTGCTGCCCATGAAATTCCATGCACGTCATACCCTGCGGGCGTCGTTGCTCGCCCCGCTCCTCGGTTGCCTGATCGGTTCGAGCGTCGTCCACGCGATGGGCGTCGTGCCCGAGACGTCCGTGGTGATCGTCGACGAAGCCGACGGCGAAGGAACGATCTCGGTCAGGAACACCGACAATCACCCGACACTCCTGCATACGACGGTCGAGCCCATCCCCGAGGACAAGGCCGAGCTCCTCATCGTGACGCCCCCGATCGCGCGTGTCGAAGCCGGTGCGGTGCAGCTCGTCCGGTTCGTTCTCGCCGACAACGCGCCGCTCGCCACGCAGCGCCTCGCCCGCGTCTCGTTCTCCGGCATTCCGCCGAAACGCCAGAACAAAAACGAGATCCAGACGATCATTCGCCAGAACCTGCCGGTGCTGATCCAGCCGCAAGACCTCGCGCGCAACGACAGGCCATGGGAACTGCTGAAGTGGTCGATCGAGGATGGCAAGCTGATCGTGCGCAACGACAGCCGCTATGTGGTGCGTCTCGAACAGAAAGTGCAGTTGCTGCCGTCGGGGCAGATCGTGTCGCTGCCGGCACCCTACGTGCTGGCCGGACAGACCCGCCGGATCGCACTGGCCCGCGAGGCCGCGACGCCCGAGCACGTACGCCTCTTCCCCGCCACCGTCTACGGCTACTCGGTCGATCACTACGACGCAGCGCTGGTCCCACCAGCTGCGGCCAATGCGGCCGATACGGCCAAGCAACGGTAAGCACCGCGTCTGCGATTGCTGATTTGCCATGTCAGGTGCCATTCATGGCCCGCGCGGCCGCGTCGCGCGTGGCTTCGTCGCGCTCGCGCTGTTCGCCGTTGCGACCTGCATGCGGTGCGCCGCCGCCACCCGCCCGGGCCACACCGCGCCCGACACGGTCGAGTTCGACACCGGCGCGCTGCGCGAGCACGGGATCGACGCCACGGCGAGCCGCTATTTCGCGCACGCGCCGCGCTTCATGCCGGGCACGGCTTCCGTGCGGTTGACGGTCAACGGCAAGCGCGCCGGCCGCGCCGATGCGCGATTCGACGACAACGGCAACCTGTGCGCGACGCCCGGCCTGCTGCGCGCGGCCGGCCTCGTCGTGCCCGATGCGCTTCGGGATGCGGCCGCAGCGACCGCAGAGAACGCAGAGAACGCCCGCACCGACACGCCGCCATGCTACGACTACCGGCGCGCCTATCCGCAGGCGATCGTCACGCTGCGCCCGGCCCACGGCGCCGTCGACCTCGTCGTGCCGGCCGACGCGCTCGACACGGGGCCGCGCACGCCCGACACGTTCGAGCACGGCGGCTTCGCCGGGCTCGTCAACTACGACCTGCTCGCGATGACGACGCGCAACCCGGCCGGCACGTCGCAATACTGGCAAGCCACGACCGAAGCCGGCTTCAACGCGGCGGACTGGATCGTGCGCAGCAGCCAGATCGCCACGGTCGTCGGCGGCCATGCCGGCGTCGATCATCAGGCAGCCTACGCCCAGCGCACGTTCGCCTCGCGCGGCACGACGCTGCAGGCCGGGCAGATCGTGCCGCGCTCGACGCTGTTCGCGATCGGCCGGACGTTCGGTGTGCAGATGTTTCCGGACGAAGCGCTCGCCGTCACGCCCGGCGCGGCCGCACGCGTGACCGGGATCGCACGCACGCAGGCGCGCGTCGAGGTGCGCCAGCTCGGCGTATTGATCCATGCGTCGCAGTTGCCGCCGGGGCCGTTCACGCTGAGCGACCTGCCGCTCGTCAGCGGCAGCGCGGATCTCGACGTGACCGTCGTCGAGGCCACGGGCGACGTGCAGCATTTCATCGTGCCGGGTTCGTCGCTGCCCGGTGCCGGGCTCGCCGCCGCGCAAGGGCTGGCGATCGCGGTGGGCCGCCTGCAGAACGACGGCTACGCACAAGCGCCGTGGCTCGCGACCGCCACGCGCGGCTGGCAGATCCGGCAACGCGCGCGGCTCAACGCCGGCATCCTCATGTCGTCGCCGTTGCAGTCGGGCGCCGCGAGCGTGGAATTCGCACCGCTTGCCGGCGTCGCCGCGGCCGTCGGTGTCGATCTCACCCGCGCCGCCGGACGCAACGGCGCGCAGACGCGTATCGCGCTGTCGAGCAACGGCGACACGCCATTGCGCGCCAATGTGTCGTTCGTCCGGCGCACGTCCGGATACCGTGAACTGACCGATGCGGTGCGGTCGACCGACGCATTCACGCCGCCGGCGCGTACCCAGTTCGCGGCGGCGCTCGGCTGGCGCGATCGCACGCTCGGCATGCTGTCGTTCGACTACACGCGCGTCGCGGTATTCGACGGCCCCGCGATGCAGCGCATCGCCGGCGCATGGACCCGCCCGCTCGGGCGGGGCTCGCTCGCGCTGAACGTGAGCCGGACGTTCGGCACCCGCGGCGCCGTCGGCACCCAGGTTTATGTGAGCGCGACCGTGCCGATCGGTACGCGCAGCGTCAGCGCGTTTGCGAATGTCACCGGCGATTCGGTGCGTTCGGGCGCCCGCTATTCCGACACGTTCGGCCGCACCGGCAGTTACAGCGTCGCGGCCGACTACGACACCGCGATCCGGTCGCCGTCGATCCGCGCGACCGTCAGCGCCACGCCGAAGCATGTGCGCGCGATCGTCAACGCGGGCCTCTACGGCGCCGATCGCGCCACGCTCGGTGTCAATCTGCGCGGTGCGGTCGCGCTGCTCGATGGCGTCGGCATGCTGTCGCCGTACGAGATCCGCGACACGCTCGCACTCGCCCGCGTCGGCGATCGCGCCGGCATCGAACTCGTCACGCCGTCGGGCCCGGTCTGGACCGATCGCCACGGCCGCGCCGTCATCGCGTCGCTGCCCGCGTACACGCAAACGCTCGTGCGGATCAACACGAAAAGCCTGCCGCGCAATCTCGACCTGAAGAACGGCATACAGACCGTCGAAGCCGGCCGCGGTTCGGTCAGTCGCGTCGAATTCGCCGTCGAGCAAACGCGGCGCGTGCTGCTGACCGTGACGCTCTCGAACGGCGCACCGCTGCCGGTGCTGTCGACCGTCGTCGACGTCGACGACCGGTTCGTGACCGTCAGCGGAAGCGAAGGCAGGTTGCTGCTCACGGGCGCGCAACTGACGACGCCGCTGCGGGTCGCGTTGCCGGACGGCGCGTACTGCCGCCTGGCGATCGCGCTGCCAGCCGAGCCGCCTGCGACGACGCGCTATTACGAAAGGGCCGACGCGCGCTGCGAATCGGTGCCCGCGTCCGTCGCGCAAGCCGCACAAAAAAAGAGCGGCATGCCGACTGACATGCCGCCAACCCCAACTCTGTTCTTGTCCGAACGCGCCTAGAACTTCATCCCCACGCCCACGCCGACGATCAGCGGATCGATGTGCAGCGTGCCGATGCCCTTGTCGCCGAGCGTCGCGTCGGTGCTCATCCAGATCTTCTTCACATCGACGTTCATGAACACCTTCTTCGTGAGCTGCACGTCGACGCCGAACTGCAGCGCCGGACCGAAGCTGCTCTTGTTGATCGACACGCCCTCGCCGCCGACGTTGAGCCCGTTGTTGTAGAAGTACGTGTAGTTCAGGCCCGCGCCGACGTACGGGCGCACCTTGCCGGCATGATTGAAGTGGTACTGCAGCAGCAGCGTCGGCGGCAGCACGCCGACGCCGCCGAGATTGCCGAGGCTCGACGTCATCTGGTGCCGCGACGTGCCGAGGATCAGTTCCACGCCGAGGTAGTCGCGGATCATGTACGTGAAGTCGAGCTCCGGCACGATCGCGTTGTTCACGCCGGTGTTGATCGCGCCCAGCGTGTCGCTCGCGCGCTCGTTCGGCTGGATGCTGATCGCGCGCAGCCGGACCAGTACGTCACCCTGGTTGATGCCGTCGCCCGGCGAAGCCGCGTGCGACAGCGAAGGCAGCGCGGCGAGACTTGCCGCGATCGCGGCGGCGGTGACACAAGTTCGAATCGTTTTATGCATGGTGCGGACCCCTGAAGAATGCATTCCATTCTCCCTGTAGGGTCTTTGAGGCATCTTGATATTCGTCAAGCCAGCGTAAACATCGGACGGTTTGTCGCAGGCTCCGCCGCGCGGCCCGTCAGCAGCAGATCGAGCAGATCGCGAACGCTGCGGATCGCGTTGCCGAACGGCAGCGCTTCGCGGCCGCGGAAGAACAGGCCGTTCGCGACGTCGCCGCGCAGCGCGGCCGCGAGCCGCGTGTCGATGCAGAAATGGCCGAACTTCTCGATGCCATCACGCAGCCCGCAGACGCTCAGGCATTCGAGCGCGGTCGGGCAGCGCTGCCGGAACGCGCCGAGCTTGTCGCGAATACGCGTTTCGTTGCGCAGGTAACGATCGAGCCAGGGCGTCTTCACCGCGCGCGCCGGCAGCCCCGTCACGCTGACGAATTCGACGATGTCATCGGGCAGCGCATCGGCCAGCACGCGCTTGAAGTTCGGATGCGCGTCGCCCTCCTCCGTCACCGCGAACGGGGTGCCCACCTGCACGCCGTTCGCGCCGGCCGCCAGCGCCGCGCGCACCGTGTCGTGACTGTTGATCCCGCCCGCAACGATCAGCGGGATCGTGTCGCGCGCGAGGCCGAGCGATGCCATCACCTGGGCGGTCTCGTCGAGCACGCGTACGAAATCGAAGCGCGCATCGTGCATGTCGTCGATCTGCGTGACGCCTAGGTGGCCGCCCGCATGCGCGGGATGTTCGATCACGATCGCATCGGGCAGCCGCCCCTTCTTCATCCACTTCTTCAGCACCAGCGCGATGCCACGGCTGTCCGACAGGATCGGGATCAGCGCGATGTCGTGACCCTGCGTGAGGTCGGGCAGATCGAGCGGCAGGCCGGCGCCCATCACGATCGCATCCGCGCCTTCGTCGCACGCGACGCGCACGTAGTCCGCATGCGCGCTCACCGCCTTCATCACGTTGACCGCGATCATCCCGCGCCCTTCGCTGTAGGTTTTCGCGAGGCGAATCTCGCGTGCGAGCGCGTCGAGGTTCGCGGCTTCGAGCGTCGCGCGGTCGGGATTCGCGCGGCAGCGCGCGAGCAGGTCCGCATGGTGGTGACGCAGGTCGATGCTGGCGATCGTGCCGAGCGCGCCTTCGCGCGCGACGCTGCCGGCGAGGCGGTGCGCGGAAATGCCGACGCCCATGCCGCCCTGCACCACGGGCAGCAACGTGCGGCCGCGAATCTCGAGCGGCGGGAAGGAAGTGCGTGCGGTCATCTGAACCTCGTCGAAACATCGAAAATCGGAAACGCGATGATCGACGATCCACCGGTGCGCACCTTGACGGCCGTCAATAAAAAACGGCACGCGAGCGTGCCGTTTCGGGTCATGCGGGGTAAAACGCTCAGGCCGGATTCGCCGGCTTGAGCTGCATCGACTTGTACTCGAGATACTCTTCGAGCCCGTACACGCCGTTCTCGCGGCCGTGTCCCGACTGCTTGTAGCCGCCGAACGGCGCGGCGCCGTTCCACATGCCGCCGTTGATGTCGACCTGACCCGTGCGGATGCGCCGCGCGACGCGCATCGCGCGTTCGTCGCTGCCCGCCCACACCGCGCCGCCGAGCCCGTACGGCGAATCGTTCGCGATGCGCACCGCTTCGTCTTCGTCGCGATACGTGATGATCGACAGCACCGGCCCGAAGATCTCTTCCTGCGCGATCGTCGATTTCGGATCGACGCGGCCGAACACCGTCGGCTTCACGAAGAAGCCCTTCGCGCGCCCTTCCGGCAGGCCCGTGCCGCCGGTCACGAGTTCCGCGCCGTCGTCGATTCCGCGCTGGATATACGCCTGCACGCGCTGCTGCTGCGCGGCCGACGCGAGCGCGCCGAGGCGCGTCGTTTCGTCACGCGGATCGCCCGCGACATACGCTTCGGCCGCCTTCTTCGCGATCTCGCGCGCCTCGTCGTAGCGCGCCTCCGGCACCAGCATCCGCGTGTGGGCCGAACAGGTCTGGCCCGCGTTCAGGTAGCACGCGTTGACCGTGCCCTTCACCGCCGCCGCGAAATCGGCATCGTCGAGGATCACCGATGCCGACTTGCCGCCGAGTTCGAGCGCGACGCGCTTCACGCCCGCGGCCGCGAGTTCGGCCACGCGCTTGCCGGCACGCGTCGAACCGGTGAACGACACCATGTCGACGTCCGGATCGGTCGCCAGCACCTCGCCGACGACCGGGCCATACCCGCATACGAGATTGAACACGCCCGGCGGCAGGCCCGCTTCGTGAATCGCTTCGGCGAGCATGAACGCGTTGAGCGGCGCGACTTCGGACGGCTTCAGGACGACCGTGCAGCCGGCCGCGAGTGCCGGTGCGACCTTCAGCGTGACCTGGTTGAGCGGATAGTTCCACGGCGTGATCGCCGCGACGACGCCGACCGGCTCGCGCACGACCAGCGAGTTGCCGACCGTCGCCTCGAATTCGAACGATTCGGCGAGCTTCGCGTACGCCTTCCAGTTGTAGATTGGGCCGCCGACCTGGATCGCGCGCGACAGCTTGATCGGCATCCCGACTTCGCCGGTGATCGACTGCGCGAGTTCCTCGCTGCGCGCCTGCAGGCGCTCGACGATCTTGCGCAGATAGCCCGCGCGCGTCGCGGCCGGCGTCGCGGCCCATGCGTCGAATGCCGCGCGCGCCGCGCGGATCGCGTCCTGCGCGTCCGACGCGACGCCTTCGGGAATCCGGCCGATCACGGCCTCGGTACCCGAGTCGATCACGTCGATCGTGCCCGTGCCGGCCGGTTTGCGCCATGCGCCGTCGATGTAGAACTGGTCGTAGATTTTCATCGTTTTCCGCCTCCAGGGAAGCCGACATTCTAGCGAGCGTTTCCGTCCGCTGGTGTGACGATTGACAGCCATTCGAAAGGACCCGGCGCTATCGCGCCCTTGCTGCGCCGCCGGCGACCCAGACCGGCGCGCCCGACGCGCAGCCGCCGCCGCGTCAGCATCCGCCCGGGTGCGCGGGCGGGCTCGCATCGTGCTATGTTTTTACTATCGGCATCGGCCCGTTGCGGCCGGCGCCGCCCGGAATCGACGCATTTCGTGAGCGCTGCCATGTCCGACGCATCCCACACTCTCGGCTCGCAAGACCGCCTGGAACTGCTTTGCTGGCTCACCTGCGGCAATCTCGGCGCGTTTTACCTCAACGAATCGTGGCCGGACGCCACGTTCCAGGTCCAGGCCGCGCACCGCTGGCTCGACCGCCATCACCGTCAGGCCGACTGGCTCGCGGTCGCCCGGCTCGCGGCGCTCGCACAGGACATCGCGAAGCGGCATGCGGGGTTCGTCGACGCGTCGTGGGCGCGCGACGCAGTGGAGGAAATCGTCGATACCGACGATCTCGACTATCGGGCGAAACTCGTGCAATGGGTGTACGAAGACTGCTGCAAGGCGCTCGCGGACAAGCGGCTGGCCGATTGAGCCGCATCTCGAGCCGCAGGCGTGCAGGCGGCTCACTCGCTATGCGCCCGGGTTTTATCGTCGATGCGGACGCAGCAGCCGGAATCGCTGGCGGATATGGTGCGCGCGCACCGCCCGCTGAGCCGGCGCGCGCGATGCGCGAAAACCGTCACGCCGCCGGCGAGCGCGCCCCAACGCCGCATGTCGCGACGCATACGGCCGCGAGCACCACGCCGATCGACACGAACGGCGCCGCCGGATGCAGTTCGTACAGCATCGTGCCGGCCAGCGGTGCGACGACCATGCTGAGCCCTTGCGCCATCGACATCGTACCCGCACACGCGGCCTGCTCGTGCGCTTCAACGCGGGTGCTCGCGAGCGCCGCGACCGCGGGAAATGCTGCGCCCATCCCGCACGCCGCCACGAAGTAGCTCGCGCACAGCAGCATCGGATGCCCGGCCGGTGCGGCCAGCGTCGACACGAACCCCATGCCACCCGCCAGCGCGCCCCAACGCAGCCATTGGAGCGGCGCGACCGCACGCAGGCGGCCGACCACCGACTGCGCCGCGATCAGCCCGATGCCGGCGCTGCCAAGCACGTAGCCGGCCACCCTCGACGCGTCGCCCGTTCGCACGTGCAGCCGGTCGATCACGTAAAAGCCGAGCACGCTGTTCGCGATCATCACCGCGCTGTACAGCGCGAACGCGCTGCACCACGGCAGGCGCACGCGCGGATCAGCCGGCTTCAGCCGCGGCGACGGCCGCCGCACTGCATGCGCGCCGTCGTCGCGCAGCCGTCGCAGCCCCGCCAGTCCCGCGAGCGGCAGGAGCGCGAAAACGGCGAGCGCGAGCGTCATGTCAAACCCGGCCAACCAGCCCGCAAGCGGCGGCGCGAGCACCATCCCGATCGCACCCGCTGCACCGAATCGCGCGATCACGGCCGCGCGCCCCGTGGCCGGCGTCCGGTCCGCGATCCACGCCATGGCCGCGACGGGCAGCCCCGCATAACAGCCGCCCATCGCCGCGCGCGTGACGAGCAGCGCGGCAAAGCCCGCCCATACCGGCGGCACGGCGCTGCCGCCGTCGCGCAACGCCCAGCCAACGTAGCCGGTCAGCAGCAGCGAACTCGCAACGAAGCCGCCGATCGCCGCGCGCATCGCCGGCAGCCGCCCGCGGGTGTCCGCCACGCGCCCCCAGCGCGGCGCGGCGATCATCCACACGAGCCCGACGATGCCGATGATCGCGCCGACGTGCAGCGGCTCGAGATGCATGCGCCGCGCCATCGGTCCGGCGATCGTGACGAATACATAGGTGCCGGCCACCATCGCGAAATTGGCGAGCAGCAGCGGCAGGAAAGACTTGCCGGCATCGGCCGGCGTAGGCAGCGAGTCAGCGGAAGTCGTCGACATAAGGTGTTCCGATGAAAGAAGGTAAACGTCGGGCAACGGAAGGTGGATGGGCGATCACACGCCGAGCGTCGCGCCGCCGTCGACGCACAGCGTGTGCAGTGTCACGTGGCGCGCGGCATCGGACAGCAGGAACAGCACGGTGCCGGCGACGTCGTCAGGGGCCGCAATGCGGCCGAGCGGGATGCCCGTGCGATAGGTTTCGAGCGAACCCGCGATGACGCCCGCCGGGCCTTCCGGGCCGCGCCACAGTTGGCGCTGCATCGGCGTGTCGGTCGAACCCGGCGCGACGATGTTGCAGCGAATGCCGTGGCCGGCCAGTTCCAGGCCGAGGCAGCGCGTGAACTGATGCGCGGCGGCCTTCGACGCGGCGTAGGCGGCCATCTGCGTGCGCGGCACGAGCGCTGCATTCGACCCGACAGTCACGATGCTGCCCGCGCGCCGCTCGATCATGTGCTGTGCGACCGCGCGCGACAGGTGGAACACGCCATGCGCGTTCACTGCGAAGCAATGCGCCCAGTCGTCGTCGGTCAGCGACGTCGCGGCCGCGAGCCGCAGCACGCCGGCGACGTTCGCGAGCATGCCGATCGGGCCGACCGTCACCTCCACGTGCTCGATCGCCGCGCGCACGGCGCGCGCGTCGGCCACGTCGACCGCGAACGAATGGACGCGGCCCGGCGCCGGCGGGCGATCCTCGTGCGCACGCGAGAGCGCGTCTGCGTCGATGTCGAACGCGGCGACGTCGACCCCGCACGCGGCGAGCGCGCGAACCACCGCGGCGCCGATCCCGCGCGCCGCGCCGGTCACGACGGCCACGCCCGCCGGAAATGTCATCTCGGTTTCCCTGCTCATCGATTCGCGTTCCTCATAACGGTTTCCATGTCGGCCCATGCGGCGAGCCGTTCGGTCAGTGCGGCGCCAATCGCCGCCATCGGCTCGGGATCGGACATCCCGTCGTGCGAGCAGTCGAGCGCCACGCAAGTCGTCAACGCCACCGGCCGGAGCGCGGCCCAGCTGTCGGGCGTCGGCGTGCCGGGCCGCTTGCGGGTCGCGTTGAACAGCAGCAGCTCGCCGCCGTAATGCGGGGTCGGCGCCGCGCGGAACAGGCGCATCTGCCGCAGCGTCGCGCCGACCAGCGCGTCGAGCCCCGCGCCGCCGAGCGCGGCGAACGGGCTGTTCGCGCGCAGCAGGCGCTGCCGCAGCAGCACGTCGGACAACGCCGCCGTGTCGAAATCGCCGTTCACCGTCAGCAGGATCCGCAGCGCGTCGCCAGTCTCCGGCTGTGGCTGTGCCGTCCACGCGGACGACGGATAACTGTCCATCAGCGCGAGCACGCCGACCGGCGCGCCGGCGCGTTCGAGGGCCGCCGCGACCGCGTACGCGAGCGCGCCGCCCAGCGACCAGCCGAGCAGGTGGTACGGACCGTCCGGCTGCAGCGCCCGTACGCGCCGCACATAGGTGTCGACGAGCGCGTCGAAATCGGCCGCGCCGTTCGTGTCGCCGACCGACAGTTGCAGCCCGTCGATCGTCGTGTCGGGCAGGTACGCGGCGAGGCGCAGGTAGCTCCACGCGAGGCCGTCGGCCGGATGGATGCAGATCAGCCGCTGCGCGGGCGCGCCGGCCGTCTGGATCGCGAGATGCGGTGCAAACGCATCGCGCTCAGCGCGCGGCCGGTACGGCAGCGGCGTGCGCAGCGCGGCCGTCAATGCCGCGACCGTCGCATGGCGGAACAGCATCGACACCGGCACATCGCGACCGAGCGCGGTCGCCAGCCGTGCGCTCATCTGGATCGCCTGTAACGACTTGCCGCCGATGTCGAAGAAATTCGAATCCGGCGTCAGCGCGACGCCGCCGAGCACGCTGCGCCACGCGTGCATCACCTGCCGTTCGAGCGCGTCGGCGCGCGGATCGTCGTCCACGCCGATGCGGCCCGCTATCGCCAGTTGCCGCAATGCGTTGCGATCGGTCTTGCCGTTGACGTTGCGCGGCAGCCGTTCGAGCACGTGCCATGCGTCGGGAATCGCCGCGGCCGGCAGCGCGTCGGCGAGCCGCGCCCGCAGCGCGGCCGTGTCGTCGACCCCGGCGACGAACGCCGCGAGTGTCGTCACGTCGGCGTCGCCGCGCAGGGCGACGACCGCCGCCTCGCGCACATCCGGCGTGCGCAGCAGCCAGTCCTCGATCTCGCGCGGATCGATGCGCACGCCGCTGATCTTCACCTCGTGGTCGATCCGGCCGTCGAACACCAGCCGGCCGTCGCGCACGGTGGCGAGATCGCCGGTCCGGTACGCGCGCACGCCACTCCCCGGCAGCCTGACGAAGCGCCCGGACGTCAGCGCCGCATTGCCCGGATAGCCGAGCGCAAGCGCGTCGCCGCACAGCACCAGTTCGCCCGTGCGGCCCTCGGCCACCGGATACAGCCGCTCGTCGACGACACACGCGTCGACGCCCGCGCGCGGCGTGCCGATCGGCACCGGCTCGCCGTCGCGCCAGATCGCGCCGGGGCCACTCACGCAGGCGGCGGTCGCGATGATCGTCGTTTCGGTCGGCCCAGAGGTGTTCAGCAGCGCCAGATGCGGCAGGTGCGCATGCCAGCGCCGGATCCGCTCCGGCAACGCGGCCTCCCCGCCGATGATCGTCAGGCGCACGCCGGCGAGGCGCTGCGCATGGCGTGCGTCCAGTGCGTGGGCGAGCACGTGCCAGTAAGCGGTCGGCAGATCGAGCACCGTGATGCGGCGGCGTTCGACCTCGGCCGTAAACGCGTCGACCGAGTCGAGCATCGCGTCGTCGCGCAATACGAGCGTCGCGCCGTTGCAGAGCGTCGCGAATATCTCCTCGAAGCTCGCATCGAAATGCAGCGGCGCAAACTGCAGCGTGCGGTCGCCCGGACCGATCCGATACAGGTCCCGCGTGCTCGCGACGAAATGCGCGAGCGCGCCGCGCCCGACCAGCACGCCGTTCGGCCGGCCGGTCGATCCCGACGTGTATAGCAGGTACGCGGGCCGGGCCGCATCGGGCGCCACGCACACCACGTCGTGCGGCAACGGCACACGCGCCGCGTCCAGATCGAGCACCGACCGCTCGCCCGCGCATTCGCGATACGCATCGCGCGTGATCACCAGTGCGGGCGCCGCATCGGCCAGCATCGCCGCGACGCGCTGCGGCGGTCCGTCCGGATCGATCGGCACGATCGTCGCGCCGACCTTCAGCACGGCCAGCATCGCTGCGATCACGTCGGGCGCACGCGGCGCGGCGATCACGACGCGTGCATTGCACCCCACGCCCCGTCGTTCGAGTTCCGTCGCGAGTGCAGCGGCGTCGGCGAGCAACGACCGGTAGTCGATGCGCCGGTCACCGGCCTCGATCGCCGGGTGCGACGGTGCATCGCGCGCGATGCGCTCGATCCGCGCGAGCACGTCGTCGCACGGCCCGGCGATCGGCGCGCCGCGCACGATCGACGGCGCGGGCATCCCCTCGAGCAACGCGCCGACAGGCGCGTCCGGCGCCTGTTCGGCAAATGCGTCGAGCCACTCGGCAAGGTTACGCGCGTGCGCGGCGAGCATGGCCTCGTCGTACGCGTTCGGGTTCGCTTCCAGCGTCAGGTGCCACATGCCGCCACGCACGGTGAGCGTCACGTTCAGATCCTTCACCGGGCCACCGCTCACCGCGCGCGTATCGCTCACGAGCCCGTGGAACGCGACCCGCCGTTCGAACGGCATCACGTTGACGGCCTGATTGAACAGGAACGCGTTGCGCTCCAGCAGCCCCAGATCGCCGCGAATCCAGCCGTACCGGTAATACAGATGCGGCCGGATCGCGCGCAGGCGCTCCGCGCATTCGCGCGCGAGCGCGCGCGGCGAGCGTTCGGCGTCGACGTGCATGCGCAGCGGCACGATGTTCATCGCCATGCACGGCACGCCGAGCGCCGGCGTGCCGAGCCGGTTCATCACCGGCAGCCCGAGCGTCAGGTCGCGCTGGCCGCCCTGCTTCGCGAGCCAGATGCCGACCGCGCACAGCAGCCACGCATTCCAGTCGACGTCGACTCGCTCGGCGGCCGCGCGCAGCGCGTGCACGCGGTCGGCGTCGAGCACGTGCGTCGCTCGCCGCGCATCGGCGGCGATGTCCTGCTTCGGCGCGAGTACGAGCGGCGTGGGCACGTCGCGCAGATGCGCACGCCAGAACGCGCGATCGGCATCGAAGCCGCCGTCGGCGCGATAACGCGCCTCGGCCTCCACGACGCGATCCAGCCGCCAGTCGGGCAGCGCCGGCAGCGGCCCGCCGCCGACGCGCGCGTTGTAGCGGGCGCCCACGGCCTGCTGCAGCAGCCCGTAGCCGAAGCCGTCGAGCGCGATGTGATGCACCTGCAGATACCACCAGTGCCGGGTCGGCGACAGCCGCAGCAGCGCGGTACGGTACAGCGGATCGGCCGTCACGTCGCAGCAGACCGACAGCGACGCCTTCATCCACGCGTGCGCCGCCTGCACGGGATCGGCTTGCGCCGACAGGTCGACGAGCGGCAACCGCGTGCGCGGCGTCCGGCGCGCCTGCCACAGCGCATCGTCCTGCCACACGAACCGCATGTGCAGCGCGTCGGCATGATCGAGCACGGCCTCGACGCTGTCGGTCAGCGCGGCGACGTCGAGCGCGCCGTCGAGCTCGACGGTCTCGGCCGTCAGATAGCCCGGATCGTCGGAGTCGACCTGTTGCGCGACCCAGATTCCGTATTGCGCGGAAGTCGCGCGGATCGGCAAGGATTCGTTTTTCATCGGCAGGCTTGCTCCGAAGTTCGTTGAGCCGGCGGCGGGCCGCGTCACGCGCCCCGCTCCCATGCGACCACCAGCGCACGGTTGCGCGACATCAGCACCAGGTGCTCGTCCATCACGTACTGGATCTGCTCGAGCCGCTCCGAAGAATCGGCTTCGCAGCGAAGCTGCAGCACGTCGTCGGTGCGCAGCATCCGGCAGACGCCGTACGGGAAATCGATGGTTGCGCGATGTTCGTCGAACACGACCGGTACCTTGATCGCGTAGTGCTTGCACAGCTTGAACAGCACGCGGTCGGCCTGCGGCACCGACACCCGCGCCGTGCTGACGAACGACGCCGGACGGGCATCGGGCATCGCCGGATGCGCCGTCATGCGCTCACCTGCGCCGCGCGCTGCAGCACCTGCGTCCACGCGCCTAGCGTCGGCTGCTCGGCGAGCTGGACGAACGTGACGTCGTAGCCTTGCGCGCGCCACTGCTCGACGAGCGTCATCATCCGGATCGAATCGAGCCCGCAATCGACCAGATTGTCGTGCTCGCGCAGGTCGGCGGCCGGTATCCGCAGGCTGCGCGCGACCTGCGCCGCGATCGCGACGAGCATGGGTGCCGAATCATCCGCCGGCGCGACGCCCACGAGCGCGTCCGTGGTCACCGCCATCCCGCAGCGGCCCGCCACGTAGTCGAGCGCCATTCGGTGCTCGCGCTCGGAGAAATCCGCGAGCGCGTCGGCGACGAAGAACGGCTGCACGTCGCGCATGAACGCATCGCAAGCGGTCATCAGACAGCCGATGTGCGCATAGATCCCGCAAATCGCAAGCTGGTCACGCGCCCGCTCGCGCAGGCACGTCTCGAGCGGCGAGCGCCGGAACGCGCTGTAGCGCCACTTGTCGAGCACCGTGTCGCCGGACGCCGGTGCGAGCGCGTCGCAGATCGCCGCGCGCGACGGCTGCGCGGTGAGGCCCGGCCCCCACATGTCGGTCAGGAGCGCCCGGTCGGCCGCCGCCTGAGTCGCCGGCTGCGCGGTGTAGTAGACCGGCATCCCGGCCGCACGCGCGAAATCGATCAGGCGGCGTACATGCGCGACGAGCGTCGGCACGGGCGCGGCCGCACGGTCATAGAAGTCGAGGAAGTAATCCTGCATGTCGTGCACGAGCAGCGCCGCGCGGTGCGGGTCGAACCGCCAGTTCACGCGGTTCGCCGGCAGCTCGGCCGGCATCGGATAGGAAGCGATTTTCGGAATGGCCATGATGGACAGGATTGGAATGGAGGAATCGACCGGACGTCGCCGCGCCCGTCAAGCGGCGGCGGCGAGCCGATCCGCGATGTGCTGTCGAAGCGCGCGCTTGTCGATCTTGCCGACCGGCGTTTTCGGGAATGCGTCGACGAATTCGATCCGGTCGGGCACCTTGTACGCCGCCACGCCCTGCTCACGCACGAAGCGCACGAGATCCGCCGCGGCCGGCGCCGGCACGCCGCGAATCACGTACGCACAACTGCGTTCGCCGAGATACGGGTCGGGCATCGCGACCAGCGCCGCGTCGACGACACCCGGATGCGCGAGCAGCAGGTGTTCGATCTCCTCGGCCGGGATCTTCTCGCCGCCGCGGTTGATCTGGTCTTTCGCGCGCCCCTCGACGACGAGCTGGCCGCCCGCCGTCAGGCGGACGCGATCGCCGGTGCGATAGAAGCCGTCCGCCGTGAACGCGCGCGCGTTGTGCGCGGCGGCGTCGTAGTAGCCGCGGATCGTGTACGGGCCGCGCGTCAGCAGATGGCCGACCTCACCGGGTTCGACCGGGCGGTCGTCGTCGTCGACGATGCGGACCTCGTCGTCCGGCGAGATCGGGCGCCCCTGCGTGGCGATCACCACGTCGCGCGGATCGTCGAGCCGCGTGTAGTTGACGAGCCCTTCGGCCATCCCGAACACCTGCTGCAATTGCGCGCCGAAGCCGTCCGCCGCGCGGGCCGCCAGCGCCGGATCGAAGCGCGCGCCGCCGACCTGCACGAGTTCGAGGCTCGCCAGCGCGCCGCGCCGCTGCCCGGCCGCTGCCAACCACACGGGCACGAGCGGCGGCACCAGTGCCGCCACTGTCACGCGCTCGCGCTCGATCAGCGGGAACGCGGCATCAGGGCTCGCGCCGTCGCTCAGCACGACGGTGCCGCCTGCATCGAAGACGCCGAGCGAACCCGGCGAACTCAGCGCATAGTTATGCGCGGCCGGCAGCGCCGCGAGATAGACGCTGCGCTCGGTCAGCCCGCAAATGCGCGCGCTCTCGCGCACGCTGTACAGATAGTCGTCGTGCGTGCGCGGGATCAGCTTTGGCGTACCCGTGCTGCCGCCCGACAGTTGCAGGAACGCGATCTCGTGCGCGCCGGGCCCCGGCGGCAGCGCGACGTCGGGCGTCGGCTCCGGCAGTGCGACGCGCGTATTGCCGGGCGCGGTGAACAGCATGTGCCGCAGCGTCGGCGCATCGGCGCGGATCTCGCTCGCGAGCGCCCGGTAGTCGAACCCGTCGTGCCGTTCCGCCGCGACATAGGCGACCGCGCCCGCGTGCCGGCAAAAGTAGCCGATCTCGCGCCGGCGATGCGCGGGCAGCGCAAACACCGGCAGTGCGCCGATCCGGAACAGCGCGAACGTCACCGCGAAGAAAGCGACGCAGTTCGGCAACTGCACGACGACGCGCTCGCCCGGCACGATCCCGCACGCGGTCAACGCACGGGCCGTGCGTTCGGCTTCCGCCGCGAACGTCCGGTACGACCAGCGCAGGTCGCCCTGTACGAGCGCGACGCGTTCGGCGTGCCGCGCGACGCGTTCGTCGAACCATTGCGCGAACGACTGGCCGAGCCAGTACCCCTTCTGCCGATACGCCGCGGCGAACGCGTCCGGCCACGGTGTGCATTTCGCGGACTTCATGCGAACTCCCGCGCGGCGCCCGTTGCGGCATCGCGATCGATACCGAGCGCATCCAGCATCGTCCGGAACTTGGCGGCGGTTTCCGCGCGTTCGCCGTCGGGCGTCGATTCGCCGACCACGCCCGCGCCCGCATAGAGCCGCAGCGTGCGGTCGAACGCCTCGGCACAGCGGATCGTGACGACCCACTCGCCGTCGCCCCGTACGTCGACCCAGCCGAGCATCCCCGCGTAGAAGCCGCGATCGAACGGCTCGGCATCGCGAATGCAGTCGCGCGCCGCCGCGCGCGGCGCGCCGCAGACGGCGGGCGTCGGATGCAGCGCGAGTGCGAGCGTCAACGCATCCGCATCGGTTTCGCCGCACACCTCGGTCGACAGATGCCACATCGTTTCCGTATGGACGAGCGACGGGCGCGCCGGCACGTCGAGCCGCCGACACAGCGGCGCGAGGTTGTCGCGCACGGCTTCGACGACGACCCGGTGCTCGTCGAGATCCTTCGCGGACGCCAGCAGCGCCTGCGCGCGGCGCCGGTCCTCGACCGGATCACGGCTGCGCGGCGCGGAGCCCGCGAGCGGATTCGCGCGCACGACGCTGCCGAAGCGGTTCACGAGCAGCTTCGGGCTCGCGCCCAGCAGCGTGCGACCCGCGCCGAGATCCACGGAGAACGTATAGCCGTGCGGATTACACGACGCCAGGCGCGCGACGAGCGCCGCAACGTCGACCGGTGCGTCGCCGGTCGCCTCCAGCGTGCGCGCCAGCACCACCTTGTCGAGTTCGCCCGCGCGAATCCTGGCGACCGCCTGCGCGACCGCGTCCGCATAGGCATTCGCGGACGGCACCTCGCGCGTCGCGTAGCGCGTACCGGCCGGCACGGCTGCCCGCTGCGCGCCGAGTGGCCGCGCGCGCAGCATCGTGCGCGCGACCCGCAGCACGGCCGGCGCGTCGACGTCGAACGGCACCGCGCCGACTACCGCCGCGCCCGCGTGACCGTCGGCCCGCGCGCGGTGCAACGCGTCGCTCACGCGCGCCGCGAGCGGTGCGTCCGCATGCGGGATCGCCTCCGCGACATCGCAGACCAGCAGCGTATGCGCGGGGGTTGCGAGAAACAGCGGGGTATCCGCGCGATACACATCCCACACGCTATGGGGTACTAATAATTCATCAGGTCGGGAAATCGCATTCATGATATTGCCTCCAGATTGAATGAGCCGGCGCGCCGGCCATGCCGTCACATTTCCGCGGTCATGCTCACTGCGACGCGGCGCCCCTGGTCGACGAGCCAGTTGCCGCTCAGCCCGGTCGTGCGCGTGCGATCGTCGATCGGCACCATCTTGTTGGTCAGGTTCAGCACCGCGAAATTGACCGAGAAACGCTTGTCGATCCGGTAGCGCCCGCCGAGATCGAAGGTCGTCGTCGACGGCCGCTCGCGCACGCCCTGCGCGCCGTTGCGGAACGCAGCCCAGTATTCGCTGCCGCTGTAGTTCGCCGTCGCGTAGAGATCGAGCTTGGCTGTGGGCGTCCAGTCGACCTGCACGTTGAATTTGTGCTTCGGCGTCTTGTCGAGCGGATAGCCGTCGAGCGAACTGCCGTTGAACGCCTTCTCGCCGCTGCCCTCGCGGCGCGATTCGGTCAGCGTGTATCCACCCGACATCTTCAGCGTGCGCGACAGGCGCGTGCCCGCGCCGATCTCGAGCCCGTACAGCTTGACCCGGTCGATGTTGTCGTACACGTAAATGTTGCGGCCCGGCGAGCGCGGATCGGCGTTGCCCGTGTCGTAGCTCGCCACCTTGTTCTTGAACAGGTTGTTGAACAGCGTCAGGCCCGCGTACGTGTCGCCAAGGTCGTAGCGCACGCCGAGTTCCTCGGTCAGGCTCGTCTCCGGCTTGAGATCCGGATTGCCGCACAGCGTGCCGGGGACCGCGCCCGCCGCGCCGCCCGACGTCATGCAGTAGCCGGCCGTGCTCTGGCGCAGCGAGGGCGGACGGAAACCGGTCGATACGCCGCCGCGCACCGTCCATGCGTTGCCGAGCTGGTACACGCCGTAGACGCGCGGGCTCACGTGGCTGCCGTAGCGATCGTCGTGATCGAGTCGCACGCCGGTCGTCAGCGTGAGGCGGGCGTTGAAGAAGTAGTCGTTCTCGCCGAACAGCGCCCACGCGTTGCGTGCGACGCGATCCGCATTGGCCCCATGCCCTTTCGGCACCGCGTCCTGCACGCTCACGCCCGACAGCCTCGACCAGATGTGCTGGCCGCCCACGGTCATGATGTTGCGCTCGCCCCACCACGGCACCGCGGTCTTGGCTTCCAGGATCGTGTCGGTCAGCGCGGGCTTGACCGGCGAACGCCCGGCCGGCGTCCACTGGTCCTGCACGCCGCGCTCGCCGTACAGCGACACCGTCGTGTCGCCGAAGCCCCAGCGGCCGTCGTGCGTGATGCCCCAGTAATCGCGGACATGACGCGTCTCCGTGAGCGCGGTGGCCGCCGTGCGCGGCGTGAGCGGCGCGGCGCTCTTGCCCGGCGTGCTGAGATAGGTGAGCTGCTCGCGCCCGACGTTCACGCTCACGTCCTGGTTGCTCACGGGTTTCGCGGACAACTTCACGTCGAAGCTGCCGATCCGTTGCCCGTTCGCCCCGCCCGTTCCGCTGTTCGGGTAGTAGATGTCGTCTTCGCCGCGATGCAGGAGACGCCCCGATGCCTGCAGCCCGAGCACGTCGGATTTCAGCGGGCCGCCGAGCCAGAAGTCGACGCTCTGCGTGTCGCCCTGGTTCGATTCGAGCTGCCACACACTGCCGGCCGTGATCGTGCCGCCCCAGCGCTTCGGCACCTTGCGCGTGATCACGTTGATCACGCCGCCCATCGCGTCGGCGCCGTACAGCGACGACATCGGCCCGCGCACGACCTCGATCCGCTCGATCGCGGACAGCGGCGGCATCAGGTTCGACTGCACGCCCGCCGTGCCGCGGTTCATCGTTTCGCGCGTGTTCTGGCGACGGCCGTCGACGAGAATCAGCGTGTACTCGCCCGGCATCCCGCGAATCGAGATGTCCTGATCGTTCGGCGATGCACCGACGACGCTCACGCCCTCGACGTTGGCGACGATCTCGGCGACCGACGTATACGGCTTCGCCTCGATCTCTTCCCGGGTGATCACCGAAATGCTCGCGGGCGCCTCGCGGATCGCCTGCTCGCGGCGGCTCGCCGTGACGACGATCTCCTTCATCGCGGCCGGGTCGGCGGCGGCCTCCGGCGACGCGGATTTGTCCGGCTTGGCCGGCTTGGCCGGCTTGGCCGGCTTGGCCGGTGTGGCGACGGCGGATGCGGCGGCGGGTTCCGCCGTTGCGTCAGGCGTCTGCGCCCACGCGCACGGCGCACTCATCAGATACAGACCGGCGACGACGACCGGCTTCAATACAAAGCTTGCGGCTTGACTCGACATGGTGGCGCTTTCGACGTTTCGTAATGTGATTGATTCTCATTTGCATTATGAAACATGTAATCCACCGAAATCTTTGCGTAAGCATCGAAGTCGTTTGAGCGCCGTCGCCGGCCGTCGTCAGCGCTTGTCGCTGCGTCGCGCGAGCGTCGGCGTGACGCCGAAGCGGCGCTTGTAGGCTGTCGCGAAGTTCGCGGCGCTCGTGTAGCCGGCCAGCGCTGCGGCCTGCTTGACGCTCACCGCGTCGCGTTCGAGCGCGAGCCGCGCGCGTTGCAGATGATGTTCGCGGACGAAGTCGAACACGGTCGTGCCGTAGGCCGCACGAAACTGGCGCTGCATCGCGTTCGCGCTCATCCCGGCGTGCCGTGCGATGTCGTCGATCGACAGTGCCTGCGCCGCGTCGCTCGCGAGGAACGCGCGCAGTTCGGCCATCCGTCGATAGTCGCGCGAGCCGAGCGACGCGTCCGCCGCCTGTGCCGCGTCGGTCTCGAGCGGCGTGAACGCCTCGGCGAGCAGTTCGAGCACGCGGCTCTCCAGATAGATCGCCTGCAGCATCGGCTGATACGCGGGTGGCCGCACGATCTGTTCGGCGAGCGCCGTCGCACGCGGCGTCGGCTGCCAGAAGCGGATCGCGAGATGGGCGGACAGCATCGTGCCGAGCTGTTCCGGCAGGACACCGCGGCTGGCTGCCTGCAGATGGCCGAGCCATTCGCCCGACATCGCGAGGCTCAGCCGCCGCGCGTAACCGCCCTTGCTGAGCCGCCTGCGGAACGTGTCCGGCTCGACGGCGTTGCGCAGGAACGACTGCATCCGCACCGCGGGCCGCACGGCGTCACGATCCGCGCGACCGGTGCGGCGCCCGTCGGTCGTCAACACCACGCGCCGGCTGCCGTACGACACGTCGAGTGCGCCCTCGAGCAGCAGCACGAGATGCAGGCCCGGCGAACACTGCCCCGACATCACGGCGTCGAATTCGTCCGTTGCATCGTCCGAATGGATCCGCAGCCCGGGCCGCACCTCGCGGATCCGCGCGACGTGCGCGTCGTGTCGGTTCCGATCGGAATGGAAAGCGGCTGGCGTCAGCGCTGTCATGTCGTCATACCCCCGCGCGCAGGCGTCGTGCGCCTGCACAAACTATTTTCGCGTTCAATCAAACATCCGACGCCCATCCCCACGGCCTCGGCTCGGCTACAATTAAATGAGAATTATTCTCATTTATATCGTATCGGGAGTCACGTGAAAAAGACAAGCGGAATGTGGGCCATGCTGGGCGTATGGCTGTGCGGATGGCTCGTGGTGCATACCGCGCGGGCGGACACGACGACCGTCACCGACCTGGCCGGGCGGCAGGTCCGGATTCCCGCGCGCGTCGAGCGCGTGCTGCTCGGCGAGGGCCGCCTGCTGCCGGCGCTGGCGGTGGTCGACGGCGACGATCCGACGCGCCGCCTCGTTGGCATGATGGGTGACTTCGAGCAACTCGATCCCGCGAGCTACGCGCAATGGCTCGCGCGCTTCCCGCGCCTGAAGGACGTGCCGCGCATCGGACGCTCGCAGACCGGCAGCTTCAGCGACGAGCGCGCGCTCGCGCTGCGTCCTCAGGTTGCGATCTTCGGGCTCGGCGGCGGCCACGGCCCCGGCGAGCGCGATCGCGAAACGCTCGCGCGGCTCGAGGCGGCCGGCGTCGCAATCGTGTTCGTCGACTTCCGGCACGACCCGCTCGTCAACACGCCGCGCAGCATCGCCCTGCTGGGCCAGGTACTCGGCTCGCCGCAGCGCGCGGCGGAATTCAACGCGTACTGGCAACAGCAGCTCGACCTCGTCCGCACGCGGCTCGCGACCGCGCACCCGGCCGCGCCGAGCGTGTTCCTCGAAAGCCGCGTCGGCCTGTCGAGCGACTGCTGCGACACGATGACCGGCATGATGGGCCGCCTCCTCGACGCCGCCGGCGGCAACAACGTCGCGAAAGGCCGCGTGCCCGGCGAGCACGGCACGCTGAACCCCGAATACCTGCTGAGCCGCCAGCCCGATTTCTACATCGGCACCGCGATTGGCTCGCTCCAGACGCTGCAAAGCGCGCCGCAACGCATCGCGCTCGGCGCCGGCGTGCCGCACGACGCCGCCGTCCGCTCGCTCGACCGGTCGCTGAAGCGGCCGCAGATCACGCGGCTGCGCGCGGTCCGTGAGCGGCGTGCGTATGCGATCTGGCATCACTTCTACAATTCACCGTTCAACGTCGTCGCCGTGCAGGTGATGGCCAAGTGGCTGCATCCGGCACTGTTCACCGATCTCGATCCGCGCACCACGTTCGACACGATGGTGCGACGCTTCCAGCCCGTTCCGCTTCAAGGCGAATACTGGATGCAGGAAGGATCCTGACATGCAGATGCCCGCCTCCTCCATGCGCCGCGCCCTCCTCGTCGCCGGATTGGCCGGCCCGCTCGGCGGCCGGCTCGCGCCCGCCTGTGCCGCCGATGCACCTGCGTGGCCCGGCCTCGACGCCGCGTCCCCGGTCTTCGTGCCGGACAGCCGCCAGTTCGACGTGACGATCGCCGGCCGCACGCGGCGCCTGTTCGTCGCGTTGCCGGCCGAGCGTTCCGGCTCGGCGCCCCATCCGGTGCTCACCGTGCTCGACGGCAATGCGCTGTTCCCGCTCGCGGCGCAGCTCACCCGCAATCGCCGCGCACGGCCGGACGGCGCGCGCGACGCCGAGGCCGTCGTGATCGGCATCGGCTATCCGGTCGACGGGCCCTACGACATGGCCGCGCGCGCGGACGACTACACGCTCGCGCCGTTACCGAACGGCCGCGGCGTCGTCGCGGACCGCTTTCTCGACTTCATCGAGCACGACCTCCAGCCGTGGCTCGCCCGCCAGTTGCCGGTCGATCCCGAGCGGCAGACGCTGTTCGGTCACTCGTACGGCGGCCTGCTGACGCTGTACGCGATGCTCACGCGCGCGCACCTGTTTCGGCGCTACGTGGCCGCGAGCCCGTCGATCTGGTGGGGCGAGCGCGCGCTGCTGCCCTATGCCGACCGGTTCGCCGCGCAAACCGCCCCGCTCGCATGGCCGCTGCGCGTCCTCGTGACCGCAGGCAGTCTCGAGGAAGGTGCACCGAACCCCGACGCCGAACGGATGCGCCGCCAGCAGGCGCGCAAGCAGGTCAGTTCCGCCCGCGACTTCGTCGCGCGCGTGGGCGGCCGCCCGGGGCTCGACGCCGCGTTCCGGCTGATCGACGGCGAGGATCACGGCGGCGTCGTGCTGCCGAGTCTCGCGCTGGCGTCACGCGTGGTGTTCGAGCCCGCGTCCGGAGCGCTCGCATGAGCACGACGACCCGCGTTTCACCTTCGTCGCTGCGACTTCGCTATCGCGCAGTCGCCGCGCGGCGTGTCGGTGCGCTGGCCGCGCTCGCATGCGTGCTCGTCACGCTGCTCGTCGTCGACGTCTCGACCGGCCCATCGCCGTTTCCGCTCGCCGATGTGGTCGGCGGCCTGTTCCGGCCCGACGGGCTGCCGCTCGAACAGCGCGTGATCCTGTGGGACGTGCGGCTGCCCTATGCGCTGATGGCCGTGCTCGTCGGCGCGTCGCTCGGGTTCGCCGGCGCCGAAATGCAGACCGTGCTGAACAACCCGCTCGCGAGTCCGTTCACGCTCGGCATGTCGGCCGCCGCGAGCGTGGGCGCGTCGCTCGTCGTGATTTCCGGCTGGCACCTGGTGCTGTGGAACGAGAACGTCGCGCTGTCGCTCGGCGCGTTCGCGTGTGCGTGCGTCGCGACGCTGCTGATCGTCTGGCTCGCGTGGCGCCACGGCGCGACGACCGAAACCGTCGTGCTGTTCGGCATCGGCCTGATGTTCAGCTTCGAGGCCCTGCAGTGGCTGCTGCAGTTCATCGCCGACGCAAATGCGTTGCAGCAGATCGTGTTCTGGAGCATGGGCAGCCTGGCGCGCTCGACGTGGGGCAAGATCGCGCTGCTGACCTGCGTGTTCACCACCTGCACGCTGTGGGCGAGCGTCGACGTCGCATCGTTGACAGCGCTGCGCGCCGGCGACGAGCAAGCGCGCAGCATGGGTATCTCAGTCGAGCGGCTGCGGCTCGTCGCGCTCGCGCGCATCAGCCTGCTGTCCGCGACGGCGCTGTCGTTCGTCGGCACGATCGGTTTCGTCGGCCTCGTCGGGCCGCACGTCGCGCGGCTGCTGGTCGGCGACGAGCATCGCTACTACCTGCCGGGCGCGGCGCTTGCCGGCGCGATCATGCTGGCCAGCGCGTCCGTGCTCAGCAAGACGCTGATCCCCGGCGTGACGCTGCCGATCGGCATCATCACCGCGCTGGTCGGCGTGCCGTTGTTCATGCTGCTCGTCAGCCGGCGCAGGAGGCTCCATGGCTGAGTCGATGCTGCATCTCGACGCGCTGTGCGTCCGCTACGGCGCCCGGGTCGTGCTCGACGGGCTGTCGCTCGCGCCGGTCGAGCCGGGCACGACGGTCGGGCTGCTCGGTCCGAACGGCGTCGGCAAGTCGACGCTGCTGCGCGCACTGGCGCGGCTTGCGTCCGCGACCGGTCGCGCGACATTCGGCAGCTTCGACCTGCTGGACGGGTCGCGCCGCGAACACACGCGGCAAGTCGGTTATCTGCCGCAGACCTTGCCGCAACCGTCGTCGCTACTCGTGTACGAAGCCGTGCGCAGCGCGTTGCGCGCCACCTGCGGCGGCCTGTCCGACGCGACGCGCGACCGGCGTTTGCAACAGGTGTTCACGCGGCTGCGGCTGCACCCGCTGGCAATGTCGCCACTCGACCGGTTGTCGGGCGGCCAGCGGCAGATGGTCGGGCTCGCGCAGGTGCTCGTGCGCGACACGCCGCTGCTGCTGCTCGACGAACCGACCAGCGCGCTCGACCTGCGCTGGCAATTGCTCGCGCTCGAGGCGGTGGGCGAGGCGGCCCGCCAGCGTGGCGCAATCGTGCTGGTCGCGATGCACGACCTGAATCTCGCCTCGCGTTTCTGCGACCGGCTCGTGCTGCTGAGCGCCGACGGACTCGTCGCGGACGGCGCGCCGGCCGACGTGCTGACGCCGCCGAACCTGCGGCGCGCGTACCGCGTCGATGCAAGGGTCGAACGCACGGCGTCGGGCGATTATGTCGCGCTGGCAGAGCGGGCAATTCCGGACGAGCCGGCGCTCGCTTGCGACAATTGAGCGATTCAACGCTTGAGCACGGCGGTTGCGCGCGCATGCTTTCGCTCGCTGACAACGCATGACCGATCAGCCTCCGGATTGCGCTATCGTTCAGGTTCCACTCACACGACGCGCCGTCCACGCGATGTCCATTCACCTCAGTTTCGACGACGGCCCCGGCCCGTCGACGCCCGCGTTGCTCAACGTCCTGCGCGACGCATCGTGCAAGGCGACCTTCTTCCTGCTCGGCACGAACCTGGCAGGCGCGCTCGACGTCGCGGCGAGAATGGCGCACGAAGGCCACCGGCTCGGCAATCACACCCATTCGCACGCGAGACCGGGCGCGCTGGCGGACGACGTGCTGATCGACGAGATCGAGGCGACCGACACGCTGATTCGCGAGGCCTGCCGCCGCGCCGGCGTTCCTGCGCCGGACGCGATCCCGCTGCGCCTTCCGTACGGGTTGATGCCGCGGGACAATCGCGCAGCCGTGCTCGCGCGCCTGCAACGCGAACACACCGGCTGGACCGCGATACTGGATGACTGGCAGCGGCCGGCGCCGTCACCGCAGGTGCTATTCGACGCAATGTGCGCGCATGTCGACGCCAGCGCGGCGCGGCATCGCGACGTGCTGTTCTGCATGCACGACGGGTCGCGGCACGGCGAAGCGCGGCCCAACACGGTCGAAGCCGTGCGCCTGTTCCTGAATCGGCAGCGCTGACGCGACGGCCTGCTAGCTTTCGGGTGCCGCCTCGTCCAGCAACTGGCGCCAGCCGCCGAGAAATCCGATGCCCGGCCCCGGCATCCACAGGCCGCGCTGCGCGGCTTCGAGGTGGATCAGCGTCTGGTCCGCGCAGAACAGCACCATCAGCGCATCCCGGTTCACGCGCATCCAGTCCGGCGCAGCGTCAGGCCGCGTCGCTGCGTAGGCTTGCAGGCCGGCTTCCCATCGCCGTGCATCGAATACGAAGCGATCGTCCGTGGCCGCATCGCGCGACAGCGCGAACAACGCAAAGGCCGCCTCGAGCCATTGCGCGCCCTGCCCCACATCGTCGAAATCCAGCACGCCGTTCACCGCATTGCCCACATACAGCAGGTTACCCGCGTGATAGTCGCCGTGCAGCCACTGCACCGGCCCGGTCAGCCAGCGTGCGGCGGCGTCGAGATGCGCGCGGATTCGCTGGATCACCGTGGCATAGTCACGACCCAGATCGCCCGCCAACGCCGGCATCGCCCGCGCGGCGACGCGCGCATGGCGCGCCGACAGCCACGCCAGCGGTGCCGATTCGCTTACGGGTATCGACGCCAGTGCCGCATGCAGATGCGCGAGCGCACGCATCGCATCGATCGCGCCGGCCTGCGCATCGTCGGGCAGGCCGGGACGTCCGTCGATATGCTCGAAGAGGTGCAGCCAGCTTTCATCCGCGGCCTGCACACCGGTTTGCGCATCCACGGTCGGCCGCAGCCGCGGCAGCGCGGGCAATGTCGGCGCCGTGCGCAAACCGCCGAGACGCCCGAGTATCGACGCCTCGCGATGCACCTGCCCGACCGGCTTGCCGGACCACGACACGCGCAGCACCGTGCGCCCCGCGGCGCACTCGACGAGGTACGTTTTGTTAGTATGGCCCGACGCCAGCGCCTGCAGGCGCGCCGGCGCGATGTTCCAGTACCGGTGAAGCCACGGTTCCAGCGTTTTCACGTCATTCCTACTCGTTGCATTGACCATGTCAGAGCGTCCTTCGGCCCGCATGCGGGACATCAACATCGAATGGCTGACGCGCGCCGCCGAATTCGACCATCTGTTCCAGACGCGCTGGCTCGGCGAGCGCTTCTTCCATCTGCCCGGCGACATGCTCGCGCTGCAGGAACTGATCTGGCGCGCGCGTCCCGACTGCATCGTGCAGACCGGCATCGCGGCGGGCGGCGGCGTCGTGTTCTCCGCGTCGATGCTGGAATTGACGGGTGGCCACGGCCGTGTGGTCGCGATCGAACCGCGCCTGCGCGACGAGGTCAGGCAGCGCCTGCAATCGCACCGGCTCGCCCATCGCATGGTGCTGATCGAAGGCGAATCGTGCGCAACCGACACGCTCGCGTCGGTACGCGCGCGGATCGGCGACGGCGCGCGCGTGATGGCGATCCTCGATCTCACGCATACGCACGCGCACGTGCTGCGAGAACTCGCCTGCTATGCGCCGCTCGTGACGCCCGGCAGCTACGCGATCGTGATGGATACCATCATGGAGTATCTGCCCGAGTCGATGTTCGACGGCAAGCCGTACGGCAGAGGCAACAACCCGGCCACGGCCGTGCATGCGTTTCTCGCCGGCGACGACCGGTTCGAAGTCGACCACGACATCGAGGACCGCGTGCTCATGACGCTGTCGCCAGGCGGCTTCCTGAAGCGAGTGCGCTGATCAGGCGGGCGGCCTGCGCCGAACCGTCGCGCGCGTAGCTCGCGCGGATCCGCGCCGCCTGCTCGCGCAACGATCCGGGACGCAACAGGCGTTCGAGCGCGTCGGCAATCTCCGCGACGCCGGCCTGCTGCAGATCGAGCACGCATCCCGCGCCGGCCCGTTCGACGAAGTGCGCCGAATGGAACTGGTCGTTGCAGAACGGCGACAGCAGCATCGGCACGCCGCACGCGAGCGACTCCATCACCGAATTCGCGCCGCCGTGGCTGACGAACGCGTGCGTGCGCCGCAGCAGCGCCAGTTGCGGCGCGTAACGCACCGCGACGACGCGCTCGTCATCGACCGGCAGCAAATCCGAATCGGCCAGTTCGCCCACCGACAGCACCAGTTGCGCCGACGTCGTGCGCGTCGCGTCGATGACTTTCGCGAATAGCTCCGGGTGGTAGTAAAGCTGGCTGCCGAGCGACATGTAGACGAGCGGGCGATCCGCGTCGAGGCGTTCCCACGGGAACGCCGTCTCGTCGCCGCGCGGGCCCGAAGGCATCGCCGGGCCGACCAGTTCGACACCGGGCGGCGGCGTACCGACCAGCGCGTCGGTCGTGAACGCGAGCGTCAGATGCGGCGACAGGATGTCGCAACCGCGAAAACGCGCGTCGAGACCGTAGCGCGCGAACAGGCGCGTGCGTTCCGGCTCGAGCCATCGCACCGTACGGAGCAGTTCCGAATCGAGCGCGTCGGGCAGCACCGGATTCAGCGAATTGGACATCGAGACCCACGGCAGCCCTTCCAGCTCGGCGGCGATCGCCGCGGCGTAGAGCAGCGGATCGATCACGACCACGTCGGGCCGCCATTCGCGCAGCACGGCGCGGATGCCGTCCACCTGAGCGGGCGCGAGGTCGATCAGCAGCGTGCGGATCCAGTGCCTCAGCCAGTCGGCGTCGCGAATGTTCGCGGCGAAGCTCGCGCCGCGCGACAGGTCGTGGCGTTCGGGCGTCTCGCGCGGCCCGACGAATGCAAAGCCGCCGGCGCCGTCGAGCTGCGCGCTGATGTCGGCCGGCGCGTAGAACGCGACGTCGCAGCCGGCCGCGCGCAGATGCTGGGCCGGGCCGATGCACGGATTGACGTGGCCCTTCTCGGGCACCACGCAGAACAGGATGCGTTTCATGAGCGACTCAGGTTGGGCGATGCGCGGCATCGAGATGAAGGCGATCGAGATGATCGAGGATCAGCGTCAGCGTGACCCACAGCACGCGCTCGGTATCCGCCTGCAACGTGGGCGCGGCCAGACCGAGCGAGTCGGCCAGTGCACGCGTGCGGTCGCGATCGAGCAGCGGCGCGAGATCCATCGCCGGTGCGAGCCGCCCGCGCTTCGGGCCGTGCACGAGACGGTCCGGCAGGTTCAGGCGCGCACCGAGATCGCGCAGGCACTGCTTGTTCGGGTCGGGTGCGATGCTCGTCAGATGCGCGACGACGTCGGCATCGACGAACGGCGGATGCAGATCGACCGACGCCTCGTCGAACAACGCATGGCACAGCGGCAGATAGTTGGCCGACCGGTCGCGGCGCAAGACCTGATCCGCGCCGTCGCCGGTGATCGCCACCTCGACGCCGTCCGCGGCGATCGCCTCGGCCAGCAGCAGCTTCGCGACCGGATGCAGGTTGAACATCGGCTCCTCGACCGCATGGGTCGTTCTCGGCAGCGCCGCGACGAAGTCGGCCTCGTTCGCGCGCACGATCTTCACGTTCGCCTGCATCTGCGCGGCGAGTTCGAGCGCCGCGTCGAGTTCGCAGTAGTCGGGCATGTCGGTCGCGAGGATATAGGACGTCACGTGCCGCTGTGCGCCGAGTTCGCGCAGCAACGCGAGCAGCAGCGCCGAATCGAGCCCGCCGCTCAGCGCCAGCGCGACGCGCTTGCCGCTGTCGAGCGCGCGTTGCAACGATGCGCGCAGCACGGTGTCCAGATCGGCATGCCGGGGCCGCTCGGGCGCCGGCCGCACCGTCAGGCCGTGCGGCGCCCGGATCAGTGCATGACCGGGCGGCACCGCGAGCACGTCGCGCAGCACCGTGCGGCCGATCAGGCGCTCGCCGCTCAGGTAGCCCGCGATGGCGGCCGCATCCGGCGCGCCGGCCGCCTGCCCCGACGCCTGCAGGACGGCGCGGATGCCGGACGCCGCCACGCCGCTGCGCGGATGGTAGTGCAGACGATCGAAACCGAACGGGTCGCGCGTGCCGACGATCATGGATAACGAGCCTTCAAGGTGTCCACTTCAATGCGTTTCAGGATGCGATGCGGCGCGACCGGCGCGCTGCCGCCGCGGCAATGCAGGCATGCTTCGAGCGGTGCCTCGCGCTGCAGATAGGCGAGCATCGCATCGAGCATGCCGGCGTCGTCGCGCAGCGGCAGGCCGTCGGCCTGGAAATCCTTCTCGCCCTTGTAGAGCGTATGGAAATGCGCCGGACGCGTACACGTGTAGAACATGCCGTCGCGAATCATATGGCAGCGCTCGCGGATCCAGCAATCGTGATAGAGACGCCGCGCGTCGTCGCGATCCGTGCCGGGCCGTGCACGATTCATCGTCGTGAACACGTCCTGCACCTTCCAGTTCAGGCGCACGTCGAAACGCGCGGCCTGGTGCTCGACATGCGCGATCAGGTCGGGCGAAAGCGCCGGCTTCGGATAGCGGGAGATGGTGAGCGCATCCACCGCTTGCCAGAACGCGTCCGGCATCTCGCCGAGCTTCAGGCCGTTCGTCGTGACGGAGATGTCGGGCGCGATGCCCGTGCCGCGCACGCGTTCGACGAGTTCGACGAGCGCCGGGTGCAACAGCGGTTCGCCGCCGACCAGCTTGAAAATGCGCGGGCTCAGCACCTTCGCGGCCTTGCGCAGATCGGACTCGATCGATTCGGGGCTCGCATACCACTCGGGCAGCAGAGGCGACAGCGAGCAGCATTCCGCGCAGGTCAGGTTGCAGTGGTCGACGATATGCGCTTCCAGCGAGCGCGTCCGGACGCGCCCATCGGCGACGCGGTAGTCGCGATCCAGCGGCGGCGGGAAGACATGCTGTCGCTCGCCGGAGCGCGGCGGATTCGGGATGTCGTTCGGATTCGCACTCACTTCAGCTTCCTGCTTCCACGCAACGGGAAAAGAAATCGATCAGACGCTCGCGCGCGTCCACCATCGCGGACGCCATCGTCACCGCGCCGCTCAGGTGCGACGCGAAGCGCGACGGATCGTCGAGCCAGCCTTGCACGACCCACAGCTTGAGCGCGTGCTGCAGGCACGCGGCATCGACGGCCCACGCGAGGTGCGCGGGATTCACCGGCCGGACCCGGCCATACGCGCGCACGAAGGCTGCCGCCAGATGCGGCGCCTCCAGCGGCAAATGATTCAGGCATCGCACCAGTTCGTATTCGCGCGGCGCGCCGATCGATGCTTCCCAGTCGAGAATCAGCGGCGGCAGCGTGCCCGTGAACAGATAGTTGAACTGGTTGTAGTCGTTGTGAATCGGGTGCTGCGGATCGTCGGCGGGAAACGCGTCGAGACTGCCCGGATAGTAGCGCTCGAGCATGCGCAGCGCGAGATCGACATAGCGGCGCAGGTCCGCGCCGCCGTCGTTCGCGTGCGCACGATCCCCTGCGTCGAGCAGGCTGCGGCGCACCGCGTCCGCATCGATCGCGGTCAGCCGCGCGCGGATCGTGTCGAGCGACGGCAGATGCAGCCGGTCGAGGCTCAGGTGCAGCGCGGCCAGACTCGCGCCGAGCGCATCCCACTCGGCCGGCGAAAATGTATCGTAGGTTCTGAACTGCCCGGCTTCCCAGCGCGTGAGCATCGCGTGCGAGTCCTGCCCCGTCCACAGCGATGCGCCGCCTGTCGTGCGTTTGAGCGTCTGGACACGAACGCGGGCATCGCCGTGCCTTTCCAGATGCGCGAGGACGCCGGTCTCCGTGGCCGCGCGCGCATGGTGTTCGAGCGCGTAGAGCTTGACTGCCACACCGCCGCTGTCAGTCGGCAGATACCACACGCGTTCGCTGACCTGGCGCGGTGCGTCGCTTCGGCCCAGCGCGTAGGCGTCGCGAATCTCGTCAAAGGTGATCGCGAGCTGGTCCATTCAGATGTGCTCCGCCGGTCCGTATCGATACGGATGACCGGTCAGGAACGTGTTGTGTCCGACATAGCGCAGCTTGTACATCGCCGGCCGGAACAGCACCGACGGATCGTTGTTCGCGATGCCGAGCAGCGGGTACAGGTCCTGCCGTACGAAGAACGCGTTGTTGCCCATGTCGTCGCAGCAGACGAGTTCATAGCCCTTCCGCCTGCCGAGATGAACGAGCGATTCGAGGCTTGCACCGTAGTAGGTCGAGCCATCCCATTCGTGGTCCGGATTGAAGCACATGACCCAGCGTTCGGGCGGCGTGTAGTACGGGTTGTATTCGATCACGACGATGCGCGGCTGAAACGCTTGCAGGCCGCGCCACACCCAGTAATCGTTGCCGTCGATATCGATCGACAGCAGGTCGAAGTCGGCCGGCGTGTTCGCATCGGCGAGCAGTTGATCGACCGTATCGGGTTGGACGCGTTCCTGATACAGACGGACGCGCTCCGCGCCCGCGTAGTGGGCGGCAAGCTTGCCGAACCGATATGCGCTGCCTTCCACCAGCACGCCGGCCCAATCCTGTTCGTGCAGCAGCCGCGCGGTGTTGCTGTTGCGCAGCCCGTCGCTCGCCCCGATGTCGACGCAGAAGCGGTTAGCGGGCGCGATCCGCTCCATCAGGCGCGCCAGGATGCCCTCTTCGGTGCCCTGCGCGTAAAGGCTTTGCGCAAGGCCGGACAGGTCGAGCGGGAGGGGATGGTCCTGCATCGAGGGACGGCTCCGGGTCGAAATGGGGAATGATGAATGGCGTTCGGCGGTAATTTACCTGAAGTCGGTCAACGGGAGGAAACCGGAATTCGCGGGGCGGCTGGCCCCGGGCGCAAGCGGAAATGAAAAAACCCGCATCGACACTGCTGTCGATGCGGGCTTGATGCGCTTGTGACGGTTCGCTCCGGGCGTTCTGGTCGGTGCCGCACCGGAACTCATGCGCGGAGGAAACCTCCGGGCACTTACTCCTGCCCCTGACTCGTCAGGAACTCCTCGTAATTGCCACCGAAGTCGTACAGCGTACCGTCCGTGCGCACTTCGATGATCCGGTTCGCCAGCCCGCTCACGAACTCGCGGTCGTGCGACACGGGACCCCTTTCATGTTCTAAATCAACCACTTGGAGAACATGAATGGCAACAATCACCCTGCGTGGGACAAAATGGCAGGTCAAAATCCGCCGCAAAGGGCTCCCCAGCCTGTCCGCAACCTTCGCCAGTGAGGAAGCCGCTACGCAGTGGGCTGCCGAACATGAGCCCGGACACGCGGCCAAGCCTGTCGATACCGGCCCGACTGTTGGGGACCTGTTCCGGAAGTACATAGAGCATCCTATGCCCGGAAAGCGGTCAAGCGAGTGGGACCGCCGGACGCTGCTGCGACTGCTCAAGAAGGAAAAGAAACTCTGTTCCGTTCCTGCTGCCCAGCTCAACAAGTCCCATCTTGCCGAATGGCGCGACCGGCGCATAACGGAAGTGCTCGGTAGCTCCGCGGGTCGTGAGTTGGACGCCATCTCAGCCGTCTACCGAGTCGCGATAGACGAATGGGAGATGGGTCTCACGGTAAACCCTGTACGCGGCTTCCGTCGCCCTAAGCTCCCCCTTCCGCGTGACGTGCGGCTAATGGCCGGTGACGACGAGCGGCTGATTGAGAAAGCTCTAGACTTCAACCGCGAGATTGCCCCAGCAATCATCCTTGCCATTGAGACAGCCATGCGCCAAGGTGAGATAGCAAAGCTGCGGTGGGAACACATCGACCTTGAAGCGCGCACCGCCTTTCTTCCCATGACGAAGAATGGAACGCCCCGCAAAGTCCCGCTATCCACTCGGGCCATCGAGGCTCTAACGTGGTGTCCCCCACCTCACAAAGGCCGCGTCTTCAAGCTGACGCAGTCCGCTATGAAGTACGCGTTCTGCCGTGTCCGCGATGAATGCGGGCTGGGCACGCTCCACTTCCATGACCTGCGGCATGAGGCAGCTAGCCGCCTGTTTGAGAAGGGGCTGAATGTGATGGAAGTAGCAGCTATCACCGGTCATAAGAATCTCAAGCACCTCCAGCGTTACACACACCTTCGCGCTGAGGACCTCGCACTCAAACTGGACTAACGGATGGCGGGCCGCGTGCCCGCCCATTTCCTTTCTCGCGTTACACTTGAGACGCCAAAGGATGCAACGTTGACAGCGCATCGGCCACCGTTGCGGGCTGGCTACGAGCGAACAAGTGGGAACACACAGCGGACGAGTTCCGCCATACGATGGCTGACCGCTTACGCGCTGTCGGATGCCCTACAGAGGTTCGCCATTCGGTTGGCGGCTGGGCAACCAAGGGCGAAGCTGCGGGGTACGGCAAGGGGTACAGCCTCCCCATCAAGCGCGAGTGGTTAGACAAAACAGTGGCTCCAAACAATTCAGATACCGGGGCAGCACATGGCTAAAAAAGAATGGCGAGAATTCGAACAGTTGGTGGCCCGGATTCAGCAAGATCTCGCCCCTGATGCGAAGGTCGAGCACGACGTAATGCTTGTGGGAGAGGTGACTGGGGAGCGTCGTCAAGTGGATGTGCTACTGACACAGAATATTGGTCAATACACGATGCGGGTCGCCATCGATTGCAAGGACTACAAGACCCCGGTGGACGTGAAGGGAGTCGAAGAGTTCAGTGGGCTCGTAGACGATATCGGCGTCAACAAAGGAGTGCTAGTCTGCCCCGCTGGATTCACAGCGACAGCGAAGAAGCGCGCGAAGAGTCTCCGGATAGCTCTGTACCGACCCTTGGACACCGGAGACCATAAGTGGCGAACCGTCATCGCTCTACCAGCCGTATGCGATTTCTTCAGCGCTGGCATTAGCATCTCGATTTCAACTACCGCGGCTAAGGCATTTCGCGTTGCAGAACACCCGGGCCATCTTCGAGTTCTCAGCCCCCAGGGGGATGAACTACCGACTGCCTTCCAAATGGCGATCGAAAAGTGGAACGCAGGGGCGTTTCCAGTGGCCTCAGGCGAACATCACGACCTGCCTCTCTATGAGCATGCGGCCGTTCAAGTCTCGAATGGCTACGATGATCTCATCAACGTCCAGTTGACAGCCTCGATACTTGTCCAGCGCGTGCGGTACTTCGGCCAAGTAGGTATCAAGCAGCTAAGTGGCTTTGTGGATGAGCATACTGGCCTTGTCCATACGAACGCGTTCACTACCGGCGCTGTCGTGCCGGAAGAAATTCAAAACACATGGGTTAAGCTTGCCGACGACGAAGAACCGCCCAGAAAACCTGTCCTGGCAATACAGGGGTTGGTGGGCTGGGAGTCTGCCTGATTACCGTCCCAAACCGGTGTCACGCTACATCACTGCTTCTGGCTGTCGAAATATTCGCGATACCGCTCTAGCACCGTGCCGAACGCGTCGCGCAGCCATACTTCCTCATCTTCGATGTCTAGGATGAGGTGCTCATCGTCTAGCGAATCCCCCGCCCTGGTCACACCTGCGAACGCCCCCACTCTCCGCTTCTTTGCATAGGCAGGCCGGTAACCGTCAAGCTCACGGTGCTTTGAGTTGTTTGCTGCGCTCACTACTGCGCGAAACTCTGGCAACTCATGAATAGCCAGCGCGATTACCTCTTCCGGGGTCCGGTCACCCAGCTCCTTAGCCTCAATTGAGATTTTCGCCCTGCGTGTCGTGCCGTCTTTAACTAGCCAGTCAAGCAGGTGAAACAGCGTAACCGACACCAGAAAGGCATTGACTGGAGACTGGTCGTGATAAAAGCTCTCGTATTGACCGCACGCGAGCCTGAACAGGTCCGGCGCGGTCAGGTCGAAGAATCCCTCTTTGGGAAATTGCTGTTCCATGCTCAGCTCACCTCCGGCGTAATCACCTTCTCACGCAGCCGCATGATGGTCTGCCGGCTGGTCTTAAAGTCCCGCGCCAGCGCCGCTACGGCCTCCCCCTTGGCCAGCCGCTCAGCTGCCTCCGCTTGCTGCTCAGTGGTCAATGCCGGTGGCCTGCCGAACTGCTTCCCCTCAGTACGGGCCCGCTGGATGCCTGCATTGGTCCGCTCAATCAACAGGTCCCGTTCAAACTCAGCTACGGCGTTCAAGACCTGCATCGTCATCTTCCCCGCTGCGCTGGTCAGGTCAACGCCACCCAGGGCAAGACAGTGGACCTTCACTCCCAAGCCCGCCAGAGCCTCTACGGTAGCCCGCACGTCCATCGCATTGCGGCCCAGCCGGTCCAGCTTGGTGACCACCAAGACATCGCCTGATTCCATGCGGTCCATCAAGCGAGTGAAACCGGGACGCTCAGAGGCAGCAACAGAGCCGCTGATGGATTCCTCCACGATGCGCCGCTTGTCGATAGCGAACCCAGCCCGCTCAATCTCCAGGCGCTGGTTCTCAGTGGATTGGTCATGGGTGGACACGCGGCAGTAAGCGAAGACGCGGGACATATCGGACACCTGTACGAAAGAGACGTACGAATACTAGGCCATGTCCGAATTGTTTACAAGCACACTTTCGTACATCCTCAGACCGTGTCCGAAAGGGAGCGGTTTTGGACGTGATGCGCACGTCAAAGCCACTAGACGGGTGTGAATCGTTCGGACAGAATCAAAATCCCATAACTCAGAAAAAGACAGCGATGGCGACGTCCACATGTCCGAAGTGTTCTAGCACTTCCTTTGAGTCAAAGACCCTTTCACCATCTGGCTCTAATTTCAAAGTCGTTACGGTGCAGTGCAGCTCCTGCGGCGCGGTTGTTGGGGTGACGGACTACTACAACACGGCACTATTGCTTGAGAAAATCGCGAAGAAGCTCGGGATTGCCAGATTCTTTTGACTTCGGTGCTTCCTACAAATCGAGCACTCTTACACCATCACGGGCCGTGCGGCCCGTTCTTCTTTCTGCCCTCGCGAGTCCTGAGCCACGGTACATGAGAGCATGCCTGCACGCTGCCTCAAGTAACCACCGCGCTGGAGAAACGCACGTGCCCGCATCAGGAGTCGCGCGCGTTACCTGATGCGCATCATGATGGCGCGCTCGCGAGAATCGGGAGGGCCACCGGGGGGAATTTCGCGGCGGGACTTTATCAGATACCCTCTCGGAAATTTCCGGAATTTTATTTGGAGACTGGTAAGCACCAGTCGAAATAGCAGGAAGGCCGGTGTAGTATCGGAGCACTGCGCCTTGGATTTGCTACGCGCAGAATAACTACTTCCGATACGCTACAGGGGACCACCTTGAAAAAGATCATTCTCGCCGCGCTTCTAGTAAGCGCTGGTACAGCATACGCGCATACCTCCGGCTACGGCCACCACTCATCCGGCTCGAATCTCTACGGGTCGTCTTCCGGTGAGCATTACGTCAACGGTTACACACGCTCAAACGGCACTTACGTTCAGGGCCACTACCAGACCAACCCGAACGATACAAAGCTAGACAACTGGTCTACCCAAGGAAACCAAAATCCATATACCGGCCAGTGGGGAACGAAGTCCCCGTATTGACAGCCCCGTAGTAGGAGTTGCTCACAAGACCTCGGCATGAAGCCATGCGCTTCATATATACGAGACGCATCAGCGTCTCTTTACGTCCCCACATACTCGATGGCTTCAGAGCGCTATGGACATCTTTGCGGGCATTGTCATCGCCGTTTTCGTTCCATTCTTGCTGTTATCGTATCTTTTTAGAAACAAGCCTGGGTCAACGTTTGGACCCACAGTCTGCTCTAGATGCAATGTCGAACTGCGCGGCTGGAATAGCTCTGGTCGGAAACAGGTCTGGTTTCGCACCGATGCCAGTGGAAACCGCGTTTACCTCTGCGCCAAGTGCAAAAACAAGTGAGCGTCATTACGCCCTTGCAGAACACCATTAGCTCCCAATCCCGGCCGCCACGATGTTCCAGCTACGAAGCAAGAAGGCCCACACCGACAATCTGCCGATGTGGGCCTTTCGTATTTCTGGCGGTCCCGCGTTACACGCTCCGCCTAGGCGCCCCTAGAAGGCGACTCTGTCATTGTCCCAACGGGACAATTCCGTGGGACAATCCGGGACCCATGAAGGGCCGTCTTGGAACAAACCAGCGGTTTTACTCCTGCCCCTGACTCGTCAGGAACTCCTCGTAATTGCCACCGAAGTCGTACAGCGTACCGTCCGTGCGCACTTCGATGATCCGGTTCGCCAGCCCGCTCACGAATTCGCGGTCGTGCGATACGAAGATCAGCGTGCCTTCGAACTGCTCGAGCGCGATCTGCAGCGACTCGATCGACTCCATGTCCATGTGGTTGGTCGGCTCGTCCATCAGCAGCACGTTGTGGCGGCCGAGCATCAGCTTGCCCCAGATCATGCGGCCCTTCTCGCCGCCCGACAGCACCTTCACCGACTTCTTGATGTCGTCCGACGAAAACAGCAGGCGGCCCAGCGTGCCGCGCACCATCGTCTCGTCATCGCCGTCCTTGCGGTACTGGTCGATCCAGTCCATCAGCGTGATGTCGTTCGGGAACTCCTCGTACGTATCCTGCGGCATGTAGCCGACATTCGCGTTCTCGGACCACTTCACCGTGCCGTGATCGAGCGGCAGCGCGCCGAGCAGCGAACGCAGCAGCGTCGTCTTCCCCGCGCCGTTCTCGCCGATGATCGCGATGCGCTCGCCCGGCTGCACCGACAGGTTGAAGTTCTGGAAGATCGTGCGCTCGTACTTCTTCGTGATGTCTTCAGCGACCACCGCGACGTTGTGCAGCTTCTTGTCGAACTCGAAGCGGATGAACGGGTTCTGACGCGACGACGGCTTGAATTCCTCGATCTTGATCTTGTCGATCTGTTTCGCGCGGCTCGTTGCCTGGCGGGCCTTCGACTTGTTCGCCGAGAAGCGGCGCACGAAGTCCTGCAGCTCGGCCACGCGTTCCTTCGCGCGCGTGTTCGCCGCGGCCTGGCGCTCGCGCGCCTGTGCCGATGCGAGCATGTAGTCGTCGTAGTTGCCCGGCCAGACCTTCAGCGTGCCGAAGTCCATGTCGGCCATGTGCGTGCACACCGAGTTCAGGAAGTGACGATCGTGCGAGATGATGATCATCGTCGAGTTGTACTCGTTGAGCGTCTGCTCGAGCCAACGGATCGAGTTGATGTCGAGGTTGTTGGTCGGTTCGTCGAGCAGCAGCACGTCCGGCTTCGAGAACAGCGCCTGCGCGAGCAGCACGCGCAGCTTCCAGCCCGGCGCGACATCGGCCATCGTGCCGGTGTGGAACTTCTCCTCGATGCCGATGCCGAGCAGCAGCGCGCCCGCACGGGCCTCGGCGTCGTAGCCGCCGTATTCGGCGAACTTGCCTTCGAGCTCGGCCGCGTGCATGTAGTCGTCGTCGGTGGCTTCCGGGTTCGCGTAGATCGCGTCGCGCTCGGTCATCGCGGCCCACATCTCGGTGTGACCCATCATCACGACGTCGAGCACGCGCACGTCTTCATACGCGAACTGGTCCTGGCGCAGCTTGCCGAGACGCACGTTCGGCTCCAGCGCGATGTTGCCGCCGCTCGGCTCGAGGTCGCCGCCGAGGATCTTCATGAAGGTCGACTTGCCACAGCCGTTCGCGCCGATCAGACCATAGCGGTTGCCCTCGCCGAATTTGACCGAGATATTCTCGAACAAGGGCTTCGGCCCGAATTGCATCGTGATGTTGGCAGTAGAAAGCACGGCAGGTCCCGTAAGAGAGAAATCGACGGAAAACCGTGTATTTTAGCAGGTGTCGGAGAAACTGCCGACCACACCGCCGCGGCACCCGCGCTACGGTCGTTGCCCGGTGCCCGCTGCCCCGTCAACACGACGGCATACGCGCCATCGCCGTCACACCGGAACCCCGCATGCCAACCAGCCAGCTTCGAGAACAACTCGTCGGCGCATGGCGCCTCGTGTCCTACGAAATCCGCCCGCGCGACGGCGGCACCGTCACCTACCCGCTCGGCCGCGACGCGCGCGGCTGGATCCTGTACACGCCCGACGGCTACATGTCCGCGCAGTTGATGGCGCCCGGCCGCCCGCCTTATGCGGACGGCGACCTGCAGGGCGGCAGTGTCGAGGAACGCGCCGCCGCGGCGCACGGCTACATCGCGTATTCGGGCCCTTTTAACGTCGACGACGACGGCACGCTGACCCATGAAATGGACGTGAGCCTGTATCCGAACTGGATCGGCAACGTCCAGCAGCGGGTTGTCAGTATCGACGGCGACCGGATGCAACTCGGCACCGCCGGGCCCGTCGTCATCAGCGGCCGGGAGGTTGACGCGGTACTCGTCTGGGTGCGCGCCCGCCGCTGAGCAGCGGCCGCTGGAGATACCGCGCGGCGGCGGCGGGACCTAGAGGCGGCGACCGGGAGCGGCGCCCCAACGAGCGCGGCCGGCCAGGGCCGCGCCGTCCCGCCTGCCCCACCGCCGTCGCCGTCACTTGCCCGCTTTCGCCGCTTCCTTCTCCGCCGCCTTGGCCTTCATCTGCGCGAACAGCTGCGAACACGGCACGTCGCGGTTGTTGCTCGGCGCGATCAGCGGAATCAGCGCCGCGAACGGGTTGATCAGCCCGAGCCCGACCGCCGCGCCGGCGCGCAGCGCGAGCGCGCCCGCCTCGACGCCGACCTTCGGATTCTTGAACGTGCCCTTCGCGTACAGCGGCGAGCGCAGCGAGAAGATCCGGAAACCCTTCGTGTGCGGATGGATCTTCAGGTCGACCGATTCGTCGCGCAGGTTGACCGGGCCGTCGACGTTGATCAGCGCGTCGTCCGTATCGAGCGCGAAGACCTTCGGCTCGAGCATGCCGTCATTCGCGACGAAATCGAACGCCGCGCAATTGATCTTCACGTCGCGGGTGCCGAACAGCTTCTCGTAGACGACGTTCGCGACGTTCAGGCCCGCCGCCTCCATCAGCAGCAGGCTGATGCGGCCGTCCGTGATGAGCGCCTTCACCTCGCCGGTCGACGTCGCGGCGAGCGCGGCCGGCGAGTTGCCGGTCGCCGACAGCGACGCGTCGCCGTTGATCTCGCCGAGCGCGGTCTGCATCACCTTCTGCGTCGGGAACAGCTGCTTGAGCTTCAGGTGGCGCGCGCTCAGCGTGAAGCGGCCCTTGAGCGGCGTGCGGCTGCCGTCGAGATGCGCATTCGTCGCGAGCGTGCCGCCAGCAACGCCGAATTGGAGCGGCTCGAGCGTCAGCACGCCGTCCTGCAGCAGGATGTGCGTGTACAGGTTGGTGATCGGCAACTGCGGGCTCTTGATCAGCCTGCGGCCGGTGAATTTCACGTCCGCGTCGATCGCGCTCCAGCGCTCGGTGCGGAACGCCGCGACCGGCAGCACGCGGTCCGGCGGCTGGCGCGTCGTGTCGCCGCGCTTCGCCTTGCTCGCGGGAGAATCGGCGCCGATCACCGGCGCGAGGTCGGAGAACTGCAGCAGGTTCGACACGACTTCGCCAGACAGCTTCGGCCGCGGCTTGCGCTGCGCCCAGGTGAGCGTGCCGTGCAGATCGCTTCCGCCGACGCGGCCCTTGAAGTTCTCGTAGCGGAACGTGCTCGTGGGCGGATTGAAGTTGCCGATCAGCCGTCCGTCGGTCGCATACGGCGGCGTGTCGGGCAGCGTGATGCCGGTGAGCTGGTAGAGGTGCGACATCGACGTGCCCTGCAGCCACAGCCGCAGGTTCAGCGCCGCGAGATGCCGCGGATCGGTCAGCGTGCCGACGATCGCGAGCCGCGTATCGCCGGCCTTCACGTCGGCCTGCAGCGGGAACGGCTGCGTCGCGCTCTCGACCGCCAGCACGCCGCCCACCTTGCCGGTGCCGGTCACCGGCACGTTCTTGTAGCGGCCGTCGACCTTCAGGCCGAACGCATACGTCGGCTCCGACTTCGCGGGTACCGCGGCCCCGGATGCGCCGCTCGCGGCGGATGCCGGCACGGCCGTCGATGCTGACGAGACCGGCTTGGCCGCGGAGGCAGACGCCGCCCCCGATGCGACCACGGGCGTCGACGCCGCGCTTGCGCCCTGTGCCGCGGATGCACCCGACGCGGCGGACGCGGCCTCCGCATGCGCCTTTGCGGCCATTTGCGCGGCCCCCTGCTTGCCGACATGCTGGGCGGACGCCGCGAGCGAGGTCTGTTCCTGCTCCTTCAGCACGTCGCCGATCGGAATCGGATGGCCGAGCGTATCCACCGCGATCGTGAGATCGGCCTTGGTGATCGCATCGCGATAGACGATGGTCCCCTTCGCGAACGCGAAGCTGTCGAGCCGGAGGTTCCACCGCGTCGGCTTGCCCGATTGCTTGAATTCGAAGGTCCACGTGTTGCGGCCATCGGCGAGCCGCTCGAGGTCGACTGCGGGATTGACGGCGTCGATCGACGGAATGACGATCTGGTGCGTGAAGAGCGGGAGAATCGCGAGATCGAAGTGGGCGGCGTCGAGCGTGACGAACTTCGGGCCCTTCGCCCAGTCGGGGTTGCCGATCTCGAGCTGCGTGGCCGAGAAGCGCGGCCAGGGCACCCAAGCGCGCCAGCCGGTCTCGCCCTGCGGGCGGTGCCAGTCGACCCTGAGATCGCCGTGGATCGCAAACGAACGGCCAAGTGCGGTGCTCACATGTTCGTTGACCCACGGTTTCGCGTGGTTCCAGTCGAACGTGAAAATGAAGATGCCGGTTGCCGCAATGACCAGTGCGACGATACCGACAATCCATGCAGCCGACTTGCCAATGGCTCGAGCTAGCGTCATGGCGGTTCCGTTGTTGTTCTGCAGAGTTTGCGCGCCATGTCGGGCCCCTCCCGTGAGTGAATCGAACACGACACCGGCGGCTTTCAATCGGTATTATGGCGCACGCTGCGCCAATGCTTCGGCGCCATTAACGCTTTTTTTCATTTGTGACATGACCGTCCCCACCGGCCTCATCGATGCGCAACAGATCACGCGCCGCGACGCCAGCAGCGGCAAGACGTTGCTGACGCCGACCGACTTCAGCCTCGCCGCGGGATCGCGAATTGCTATCACGGGAGCGTCGGGTTCCGGCAAGAGCGTGCTGCTGCGCGCGCTCGCGTTGCTCGATCCGCTCGATGGCGGTCACATCCTGTGGCACGGCAAGCGCATCCGGCGCGGCGCGATTCCGGGCTACCGGCGCCGTGTCGCGTACGTGCGCCAGCGGCCCGCGCAAATGGACGGGACCGTCGAAGCGCAATTGCGCTACCCGTACTCGCTCGCGATTTATCGCGACGCGACGTTCGACCGTGCGCGCGCCGAAGCGCTCGCCGCGCGCGCCGGTCGCGGCGCCGACTTCCTCGACAAGCGTGCGAGCGAACTGTCGGGCGGCGAAGCGCAGATCGCCGCGCTGCTGCGCGTGCTGCAGCTCGACCCCGACGTGTTGCTGCTCGACGAGCCGACGTCCGCGCTCGACCCCGAGTCGACGCGCGCGATCGAAGCGCTCGTCGGCGTGTGGTTCGACGCGGCGCCCGACGCGCGCGCGTACATGTGGATCTCGCACGATCCGGCGCAGGCCGCACGAATCGGCACGATGCGGCTCGTGATGCAGGCCGGCGTGCTGCACGCCGCGCGCGCGACGCAGGCGGCGCAATGAGCCCATCCCTGCAGGAACTGAGTCTGGTCGACGTCGGCATCGCCGCCGGCCTCGTCGCGGTCAATGGCGCGATCTCGGCCGCGCTGTCGCTCGGCCTCGGGCGCAAGCTCGCGCTCGCCGCCGTGCGCACCGTCGTGCAGTTGCTCGCGATCGGCTACGTGCTCGGCTGGGTGTTCGGCCATCCGCACTGGAGCGTCGTGCTGCCGATCACCGCGCTGATGACGTTGATCGCCGGCTTCGCGGGCGCCGGTCGCGGCAAGCATGCGTATCGCGGACAACGCGTCGACAGCATCGCGGCGATCTGGTTCAGCAGCTGGTTCGTCGCGGCGATCGGCCTGTTCGTCGTGATCCGCATTCATCCGTGGTACGCGCCGCAATATGTGATCCCGATCCTCGGGATGCTCCTCGGCAATACGCTGACGGGCGTGTCGCTCGGCGTCGAGCGGATGATGGAGGAACTGACCGCGCGGCGCGACCGCGTCGAGACCGCACTCGCGCTCGGCGCAACGCGCTGGGAAGCCGCGCAGGACGCCGCGCGCCAGGCCGTGCGCGCAGGCATGCTGCCGACGCTCAACCAGATGGCCGTGGTCGGCGTCGTGAGCCTGCCGGGGATGATGACGGGTCAGGTGCTGGCCGGCCAGTCGCCGCTGCAGGCCGTGCGCTATCAGATCGTGATCATGTTCCTGATCGCCGCGGCATCCGCCCTGGGTACCGTCGGCGCGGTGCTGATGACGTATCGCCGGCTGTTCTCGGCCGACCACCGCTTTCTCGCGTCGCGGCTCGAGGAACGCGCGCCGTGACGCGCGCCTGCCGCCACGCACGCGGCCTTCGCGCGGCGTGCGGTCAGCGGGCTGCGCGGCGCTTTCCGAGCGCCTGACGCAACGCGGCCGTCACGTCGGCGTCGGGCGCCAGCCCGTCGACCGACGCGACGAGCCGCACCGCGCGCGGCGTCGTCACATAGGCCTGCGCACCGACATAACCGCCGCTGCCGGCCGAGCGCGTCGTGACGACGAGCGCCTGCGGCGCACGCGCGCCGAGGTCCGCGGTAAACGCATCGGCGACGGTGCCGTCGCGCGCATGCAGCACGCCCGTCACGTAGTCGTCCGTATCGAAGCCGGGCGTCGCATGCGCGGTCGAGTACACGCGCACCGCATAGCTGCCCGTCGAGCACGGTTCGAGCGCACCGCTCGACACGACGGCGGTCTGCTGTCGTGACGACAGCTCGACTTTTTTCACGAAGCTGCAATCGTCGGCCGCCTGCGCATGGGCGGCGACGAACGCAGCGGCCGACAGCAGCGCGCGCATGCGATGTTTCATGGAATGACGTTCAGGGAAGGAGGTGGCGAATTCCGCGAGGATAGCGCGACACCTGCGTGACGTCACGCACGCCGGGCTCGACAAAGTCGAACATCGAGGATGAAAAGCCCGAAGCCGCGCGCCACGTAACCGTCACGCGCGGCTCTGCAACACCCCGCGATTGGTTGCGCGCGCACCGGCCGCGGCCGGCCCGCGCACTGCACTCAGTGCTTGATCGACACCGTCACCCTGGTGCCGTCGCTCATCGTGACCGTCTTCGAACCGCCATTGGTCGAAAGCGACACCCACTTGACCTGGCTCACCGACACGACGTCCGGGCATTGCAGCGACTTGCCGCCCGCGCTCGCGTTGCGCGTGCCTTTCGGCGCGGCCGCCTGGAAGCTCATCTGCACGTTCGCGTTCCCCTTCGCGTCGACCGACGGCGCGAGCCGCACCTGGGTCTGGCGCACCATCGCGCCGTTCGCGTCGCGCGGCAGGTTGTCGGCGTTCGGGCATCCGTCCGGCATCGCGACCGCACCGCTCGGCGGCACCGACTTCCAGTTGAAGTCGTCCGTTTCGCCCGAGCGGATCTTGCGGGTCTCCTGCGTATTGCCGAAGGTCTTCGAGTCGACCTTGACGGTGTATTCGAGCTGCCCTGTCCCGCCGCCCTTCAGGCTGCCCTTGACCGGCGGCGCCGCGAATACGCTCGCGCTGACGCACGCCGCCGCGAACACGGCCGACCACGATGCGGCGACTGACAAGCTGCGTTGGCTCATGCTGACCTCCTTGTAATGCGGCGGCACGCGCGTGCCGCGCGGTTTTCGATGCATGATGCGTTGCCAGTCTACCGCCAAGCGGCATGCAATGCGCCGCAAACGCATCGGGTGTTACCCCGCTTGCGTTCATGGCGCAGCCACCCTTACGCGCGACGCCGGCTCAGAAGCCGCTCAGCACCAGTTTGCCGATCGCGCGCCCGCCCTCGAGCAATTGATGCGCGCGCCGCACGTTCGCCGCGTTGATCGTGCCGAGCTGCTCGCCGACGGTCGTGCGCAGCGTGCCGCCGTCGACGAGCCGCGCGACCTCGCTCAGGATCTTGTGCTGCTCGATCATGTCCGGCGTCTCGAACATCGCGCGCGTGAACATGAACTCCCAGTGAAACGCCGCGCTCTTCGCCTTCAGCAGTTCGACCGGCACCGGCTTGGCGTTCTCGACGATCGTGCAGATGCCGCCCTGCGGCCGGATGACTTCCGCCGCGGCCGGGAAATGATGGTCGGTGTCGTTGAAGATCAGCACGTAGTCGACTTCCGGATGGCCGATGTCACGCAACTGCGCGGGCAGGTCGCCGAAATGATCGACCACGTCATCCGCGCCGAGCGAGCGCACCCATTCGGCCGACGCCGGGCGCGACGCGGTCGCGATCACGCGCAGCTTGCCGAGCGTCTTCGCGAGCTGGATCGCGATCGACCCCACGCCGCCCGCGCCGCCGATGATGAGCACCGACTTGCCCGCGTCCGCGCCCTGCGGCGACACGCGCAGCCGGTCGAACAGCGCCTCCCATGCGGTCAGCGCGGTGAGCGGCAACGCGGCCGACGCCGCGAAATCGAGCGTGCGCGGCTTGCGTGCGACGATCCGCTCGTCGACCGCGTGGAATTCGCTGTTCGCGCCGGGGCGCGTGATGCTGCCCGCGTAGAACACCTCGTCGCCGGGCCGAAACAGCGTGACCTCGGCACCGACCGCGACGACCGTGCCCGCCGCATCCCAGCCGAGCACGCGCGGTACTTCCTCGACCTGCGCCTTCGGCGCGCGCACCTTGGTGTCGACCGGGTTCACGGAAATCGCCTCGACCTTCACGAGCAGGTCGCGCGGGCCCGGCACCGGTTGCGGCAGTTCCACGTCGAGCAGCGCCTGCGGGTCGTCGATCGGCAGGTAACGGGTCAATCCAACGGCTTTCATCATGAAGCTCCTTCAGGGAAATCGGGCGGGCCGCGGCGCAGCCCCATGCATGCCATCGTAGGTGGCCCGATCCTTCGAGAAAACCGCTATATTTCCTGAAACATTTTCAGGAATTTCAGAACAATGAGTGCCGATCCGATTCCGGCCCCCGACAAGCCGCTCGATCTGCTCGACGTCGGCCTGTTCGTGCGCGCCGCGCTGCTCGCGAACGTGACGGCCGCCGGGCGGGAGTTCGGCGTGTCGGCCGCGGTCGCCAGCGCGCGCATCGCGCAGCTCGAGCGCCAGCTCGGCGCGCGATTGCTGCACCGCACCACCCGCCGCATCAGCCTCACGCAGGACGGCGAGGTCTTCATGGCCCGGGCCGAGGCGCTGCTGTCGGCCGCCGACGCCGCGCGGGCGTCGGTCGGCCACGGCCGCAGCGAGCCGTACGGACGGCTGAAGGTGTCGATGTCGTCGTCGTTCGGCCGCCAGCACGTCGCGCCCGTGATTCCCGCGTTCCTGCGCCGCTACCCGTCCGTGTCGCTGGACCTGCGGCTTTCCGACGAAATCGTCGATCTCGTCGACGACGGCTACGACGTCGCGATCCGCCTCGGCGCGCTGAAGGATTCGACGCTGGTCGCGCGCAAGCTCGCCGCGAACCGGCGCGTGCTGTGCTGCTCGCCCGCGTATCTCGCCGAACACGGGACGCCGCGCCATCCGGCCGACCTCGCCCAGCATGAATGCGTGATCCTCGGCGACCAGCGCGACTGGTCGTTCGTCACGCCGCAGGGCCCGCTCACCGTGCGGGTCGGCGGCCGGCTCGTCGCGAGCAACGGCGAGGCGATCCGCGAAGCGCTCGTCGACGGCTTCGGCATCGCGATCAAGTCGACCTGGGACGTCGGCCCGCTGCTCGCGGACGGCATGCTCGTCACCGTGCTCGACGACTACCCGTTCGCGCAGGACGTCGCGATCTGGGCCGTCTACCCGAGCCGCGCGCACGTGCCGCTGAAGACGCTCGCGTTCATCGCGTTCCTGGCCGAACACTTCGGCGATCCACCCTACTGGGATCGCGCGGACGAACGCTGAACGCCGTCCGGCGAGCGGCGCTGGCGGCGGCGCTGGCCGGCCATCCGCGGCGATCCGGCCGCGACCGGATACCAACCGGCTACCTATCGGATAGCTATCCGATACCAACCGGCTACAATGGCGCGTTCGCGACGCAGCAGCCCGACGCCGGACAGGGCCCGCGTTCGCAGGCGGCCGCATGCCGGCCGCGCACGCGTTTCATTCGCTTTCAATCATTCCGCCATGACCCACAACCTCGTCATCCAGAGTCTCGCGCCGCTGTCGGACGCGCATCACAAACCGCTGCTCGCGCTGTCGCGCGGCACCCGCATCGTGCAGACCGACGAACATGCGCTGCGCATCGAAAACGCGAACCCCGCGCAGCGTCTCGACATCGACGCGTACTGCGGCACGCATGCGCTCGACTTCGGCTTCGTCGAAGCCGGCCGCACGCTCGGCGACTTCGGGCTCGCCGTGATGGACATGGATTCGACGCTGATCACGATCGAATGCATTGACGAGATCGCCGATTTCTGCGGGCTTAAGACGCAGGTCGCGGAGATCACCGACGCGGCGATGCGCGGCGAGATCCGCGACTTCAACGAAAGCCTCACGCGCCGCGTCGCGCTGCTCGCGGGGCTCGACGCGCAGGCGCTCGAGCGCGTGTACGAGGAACGGCTGCAGTTGTCGCCGGGCGCCGAGAAGATGCTCGCCGGCGTGAAGGCCGCGGGCCTGAAGACGCTGCTCGTGTCGGGCGGTTTCACGTTCTTCACCGAGCGCCTGAAGGCACGTCTCGGCATCGACTTCGCGCATGCGAACACGCTCGAGATCGTCGACGGCAAGCTGACCGGCAAGGTGCTCGGCGAGATCGTCAACGCGGACGTGAAGGCGCGCCTGCTCCGTGAAACCTGTGCTTCGCTCGGCATCGAGCCTACCCGCGCGATCGCAATGGGCGACGGGTCGAACGACATGAAGATGATGGCCGAAGCCGGGCTGTCGGTCGCGTTCCACGCGAAGCCCGTCGTGCGCGGTGCGGCCACCGTCGCATTCGACCATGTCGGCCTCGACGGGCTGCTGCGGCTGTTCTGATCCGCGCAAGCCGCCCATGAAAAACGCCGGTGCGAGGTTGCCTCGCGCCGGCGTTGTGTTTTTTTGCCGCGGTTTCGTTATCGGCCGAGCGTCGCCTGCATCGCGCGCTCGATGTCCGCGCGCAGGTCGGCTTCGTCCTCGAGACCGACGTAGAAGCGCACCAGCGTGCCGCGATGCGGCCAGTCCGCACGCATCGACGCGACGTCGTAAGGCATCGCGAGGCTGCACGCGCCGCCCCAGCTCCAGCCGATCGCAAACAGTTCGAGCGCCTCGACGAAACGATCGATCTGCTCGCTGCTGTAGCGTTCATCGAATACCACCGAGAACAGCCCGCCCGCGCCGGTGAAGTCGCGCACGAACGACGCGTGTCCCGGGCAATCGGCCAACTGCGGATGCAGCACCGCCGCGATCTCCGGCCGCGCCTTCAGCCATTGCGCGAGCGCCAGCGCGCTCTTGCTGTGTGCATCGAAGCGCACCTGCATGCTCGGCAGGCTGCGCAGCACGAGCGAGCAATCGTCGACCGAAACGCCGATCCCGCAGCGCATCCGCGCGAGCTTCAGTTGCGCGTGCAGCTCGGCGTTCGCGGTGATCGTCGCGCCCATCAGCACGTCGCTGCCGCCCGATTGATACTTGGTCAGCGCCTGCACCGAGATGTCGACGCCATGCTCGAACGGCTTGAACGCGAGCCCGGCCGAATACGTGTTGTCGATCGCGGTGACGATGCCGCGCGCCTGCGCGACCGTCGTGATCGCACGCACGTCGGGCACTTCCATCGTCACCGAGCCCGGCGCCTCGATCCAGATCAAGCGCGTGTTCGGCTGGATCAGCTCGGCAATCCCGGCGCCGACGAGCGGATCGTAGAAGCGTACGGTGATGCCGAAATCCTTCGCGAGCCAGTTGCCGAAATCGGCGTTCGGCCCGTAGACGTTGTGCGGGATCAACACGTCGTCGCCCGCCTTCACGATCCCGAAATAGACGTTCATGATCGCCGCGAGGCCCGACGGCTGCAGCAGCGCATGCGCGCCGCCCTCGATCTCGGCCAGCCGCTGCGCGAGCGCGAGCGACGTCGGGGTCGCGTGCAGGCCGTAGCGCCACTGGTTGTCGTTGTGCCAGACCAGCGCGCGCATCGTCGCGAGATCGGGGAACACGACCGTCGATGCACGCGCAACCGGCGGCACGAACGAACGGAAGCCGTCCGGAATGACGTCGTCGGGTTGAACGATGCGGGTCTGGAGTGCGCGCTTCGGAGTGGATGCAGTCATGGCAGGAGGCCCGGGGAAAGGCCGTTCGGTTGCGGAATGTGTCGCTACATTAGCCAAATTCGGCGCGGTTGGCCCGGTACAATGCGCGCCGCGCGCACCGAGCCAGCGCGCGCGCTCAGTCGTCGGTGCGCAGATTGACGATGCCGCTGACCGTCTCGATTTCCTGCACGCGGCCGTCGCGTACCTGCAGCGCCGCGCGCTTGCCCGGCGCCGCGCGCAGCACGACCGGTTGCGGATCCGATTCGTCCGAGTTCATCCGGTCGGCCTTCAGCTCGCCCGTCGAATCGAAGCGCCCGATCCACACGCCCGTGATGTTCGTGCCGTCGTTCGATTCCTCGATTTCGAGCGTGTCGCCGTCGCGATCGCCGGCGAGCAGGATCACCTCGCCCGTGTCCGTGAACTGGTATTCGCCGTGCACGCCTTCCTCGTCCGTCTTCGGGCCGAGATGCGCGACGATCGGCCGGTCGCCGAGCGTGCCCTCGTAGCGCGGCAGGCGGGCGAATTCCGGGTTCGGCCGCAGCGGCCGTACGGGCGCCGCTTCATCCTGCTGCGCGCCCGGCGCGGCGGGCTGGGCCGCGACCATGCCAGGCATCGCGAGGCCCGCCGCCAGCGCGCCGGCGATTACCAGCGCCCGTTGCCATTCCAGATATCGACCCACCTTGTGTTGCTCCCTTACTTCAGATTCGCTCGAAAAACCTGGCGATGAGTTGCTCGTCGCCGATGTATATCGTCACGAGCGTATAGCCGCCGCCGATGCAGTACGCGTGCCGCCCGCCCCCGTTCAGGTCGCGCGCGCCATCCGAAGGTTCGAATGAGCGCAGCGCATGGCCGGCGTGCGGGATCCGCGTCAGCCGTGCACCAGACGTTCCACCGCATCGCGATGCGGAATCGGCGCGACCGCGCCGTAGCCCGTCGTCGACAGCGCCGCCGCCGCGTTCGCATAACGCGCCGCCGCGAACGGATCGTCGCCGGCGACGATCCGCGCGACGAACGCGCCGCCGAAGCAGTCGCCCGCGCCCGTCGCGTCGACGGCCTCGACCGCGAAGCCCGGCACCACGCGCCGTTCGTTCGGGGTCGCGACATACGCGCCTTCCTTGCCGAGCTTCAGCGCGACGACCCGAGGCCCGTGTTCGAGCATCGCATCGACGATCGCGTCGCGATCGTTCGCGCCCGTGAGCGCCGTGACGTCGTCCCAACTCGGCAGGCAGATGTCCGTCTGGCGCAGCGCCTCGCGCATCACCGCGCGGGCGCGTGGCAGCGGCCACAGCTTCAGGCGCAGGTTCGTGTCGAAGCTGACCTGCGCGCCGTTGCTGCGCGCATGGTCGATCGCCGCGAACGCGGCATCGCACGCGGCCGCGCTGATCGCGAGGCTGATGCCCGACAGGTGCACGGCCTTCGCCGCGGCCAGCGCGTCGAGCGGCAGGTCGGCCACCGTGTAGCGGCTCGCCGCGGAGCCCGCGCGCAGATAGTCGAACTGGTGGCCGTCGGCGCCGTGCGTGACGAAATACACGCCGGTCGGCGCCGCGCGGTCGATCCGCACGTAGGTCGTGTCCACATGCTCCGCCGCCCACATGCCGGTCAGCAAGCGGCCGAACGGATCGTCACCGATCGCCGACACGAAGCCCGTCGACGCGCCCTGGCGCGCCGCGGCGATGCAGAAGTTCGACGTGTCGCCGCCGAAGCCCTGCAGAAACTCCGGACGCCCCGGCTGCGACTGGTTGAATTCGATCATCGCCTCGCCGAGCGCGAGGATCTCCGGAAATGCCGCGGTCATCGCTTACACCTCGCCCCACAGGTCGTGGCCGTCCGCGCCCGTGATCTTCACCGACACGAAATCGCCGACCTTGTAGCGCTTCGATGCCTTCGTCGCCGGCTCGACGTAGACGACGCCGTCGATCTCCGGCGCATCCGCCGCCGTGCGGCCGATGCCACCTTCCGCGCTGACTTCGTCGATCAGCACCTTGAGGGTCTTGCCGACCTTGCGCTGGATGCGCTGCGCCGACACTTCCTCGGCGACTTCCATGAAGCGCGCGCGGCGTTCTTCGCGAACGTCGTCCGGCAGCGCGCCGTCCAGTTCGTTCGCGGTCGCGCCTTCGACCGGCGAATACGCAAAGCAGCCGACGCGATCGAGTTCCGCCTCGCGGATGAAGTCGAGCAGCGTTTCGAACTGCTCTTCCGTCTCGCCGGGGAAGCCGGCGATGAACGTGCTGCGGATCGTCAGGTCCGGGCAGATCTCGCGCCACTTCTGCACGCGCTCGAGCACTTTCTCCGCGTTGGCCGGGCGCTTCATGCGCTTCAGCACTTCCGGATGCGCGTGCTGGAACGGCACGTCGAGATACGGCAGCACGTGGCCCTTGAACGGGCCTTCGGCCATCAGCGGAATGACTTCGTCGACACTCGGATACGGGTACACGTAGTGCAGGCGCACCCATGCGCCGTACTGCGCGGCGAGTTCGCCGAGCGCGGCGACCAGATCCGTCATGCGCGTCTTGATCGGCTTGCCGTTCCAGAAGCCCGTGCGGTACTTCACGTCGACGCCGTACGCGCTCGTGTCCTGCGAGATCACGAGCAGTTCCTTCACGCCAGACTTGAACAGGTTCTCCGCCTCGAGCATCACTTCGGCGACCGGACGCGACACGAGATCGCCGCGCATCGACGGGATGATGCAGAACGTGCAGCGGTGGTTGCAGCCTTCGGAGATCTTCAGGTATGCGTAGTGGCGCGGCGTGAGCTTGATGCCGGCGGCCGGCACGAGATCGACGAACGGGTCGTGCGGCTTCGGCAGGTGCGAATGCACGGCCTGCATCACTTCGCCCACCGCGTGCGGGCCGGTGACGGCGAGCACCTTCGGGTGGACTTCCTCGATGAGGTTCGAGCCGCTCGCGCTCGACTTCGCGCCGAGGCAGCCGGTGACGATCACCTTGCCGTTCTCGGTCAGCGCTTCGCCGATTGCGTCGAGGCTTTCCTGCACCGCTTCGTCGATGAAACCGCAGGTGTTGACCACGACGAGGTCGGCGCCGTCGTACGTGCCGGAGATTTCATAACCTTCGGCGCGCAGCTGCGTGATGATTTGTTCGGAGTCGACGAGGGCTTTCGGGCACCCGAGCGATACGAAGCCTACTTTGGGGGACTGAGACATCTGGAATGTGGGGGCGTGGCGGCAAAAGCGTGAGTTTACAGCTATTTATGGGCGGCGAGCCAAAATGAGCGGCTGGCGACGGCGTGGGCCGCCCGCTCGAATACGCGACATGATGGGCGGCGGGTCACGAATCGTGAGTTTGATACGACCCTTTCATTTCGGGGAGGGCTGTCGGCCTACCACCAGCGCCACGTCCGGCAACGCGCGCTCGGCGTGTTCCTGCGCGCATTCGCAGGCATCGGCGCCGGCCTGTCCGGCCTCGTCCCGCCCTCCCGCCCCCGCTTCGGCCCGGTCGTTGCGATCGCATATGCGTGGGCCGGCAGGCGAGCACGATGCGCAACCGCGGTCGCGCAACAATCGCCGCGGATTCGCGGCGCTGCCATGCGAAAATCGAAGCCATCGCTCTCTTCCATCCACTCAACGGGGCTCGCATGACCACCCACATCACGATCGAATTCACCGAGCACGCGGCAGAAGCCATCGGTGAGCAAACCAGCACCAGCTTCTCCTACGACCAGGGTGCCCACGTGCCGCAGCCCGGCGATTTCGTCGAGCTCGAAAATTCCCGGCAGACGTTTTTCGTGATCGGCCGCGTGTTTTCGCTCAAGGCCAACTACAGCGCGGTCAAGCTCGTTCTCGATCTACCGCCATCGGATGGCGAAGACGGATTCGATCCGGCGTCATGACGCATCCAGTCCCGTGACGAAATCGCAAAAAGTCCACCGAAGCAGGCCCGTACTCGATCCGATGCTCACTTCGGATACGTCGCCGCCGTCAGGCACCGGTTGAACCAGATCGCCTCGTCGCCATCGCCGACCAGCCACAGCGCCGCATCGAGTTGCGGCCGGCCGGTTGTCGGCGCAGGCGCGTAACTATCGCTGTCGACCGTACCCGAACGCACGCAGCCTGCGCGCCGCCGTTATCGCGTGCCTCCGCCAGCGCCTCGCAGAACGCCACCGGGCGAAGCTTCCCACCATCGACCGCACTCACCGCGCGGTACTGACAAACCGCACCGGCGACCCAATCCTCGCTCCGGCTGCAGACACGTGCACGATCCTGCACGAGTACCACACCGAAACACGCCTATGAAACGTATGCGCCCGGCGGCACGCTCGTCGATGGCCTTGCGCACTTCGTCGGTGGCGGCTGCCAGCCTCAATACCTAAGGCAATTATTCAAAAAAATCGGCCGAGCAAATAAAAATAAATAAAAACACAAACCGCACCACAACCAAAAATCATAAAAACAACAATGATCGGTAGATTTATTTTACTCCAACCATCATTAACCCCAGCCTTTGCCGGACCGCACAACACACAATTCACCATAATATTTTAAAACACTCAACAATCCACAAAAACCATTTCCAAATCCGCCACCCCCATTCAACACCCAATTAATCTCCGATATATTTCACGTCGATCAGACATCGGCGCCTGTTCGACCAGCCAATACTGAACCGTGCATTACCTGTATCACAACCCAAGCAATCCACTCATTCACCAAGGAAAGACCATGAGAAAACTCGCGACCACCCTCGTTTTCGCGATGATGCTTGCCGCATCCTCGTACGCCTCCGCGGAATCGCTTTGCAAGGCAGGTAAAATCGACAAAATCGAAACCGATACGAGCGGCAACCTCCTCATATCCATCAACGACGGCATTTACTCGTTCAGTGCCAAGGAAGTTTTTCCGATCATCTACTCGGCATTTTCCGAAAATAGAAATCTCTTTATTTACGGAAATAACTGCGCGAACGGATCGGCGGCAAGCCGCTTCGCGGTTCGATAAGCCGGCCGAAAATCCGGCCATCGGCATCTTTTACAATCAGCGCTTTATCTGATATTCGGCCGACCGGGCTTTGCCGGTCGGCCTTGTGCGTTTTAATCTGCACTGATGTGCTACGGTACAACAACGCCCATGCACTCGCGGGCAATGCCACCGTGCGGACAATCATTCCGCGACGCGGCCCGTTGCCGTCCCACACGGGCCGTCCCCTACGGGCCGTCCCGCGCGATGCCGGCGCGACACTTTGCGCGTCCACACCGGATCGCCGCTTACTTCTTCTCCGGCTCCGTCGCGCCCGGTTGCTTGAACGGGAACGTGTTGAACATCGACTTCGCCTGGTTCTGCATCTGCTCCTGCATCTGCACGAACATGTTCTTCGACTGCTCGATGTAGCTCGTCATCATCCCTTGCATCATCGGCGCCTGCATGTTCATGAACTGCGACCAGACTTCCGGATTCATCGCGTTGCCTTCGTACAGGTTCTTCGACTGATCCGTCAGCTTGTTCTGGATGTCGATGAACGCCTGGATGTTCTTTTCCAGGTACGTGCCCATCATGCCCTGCATCGCATGACCGTAGAAACGGATGATCTGCGACAGCATCGACGACGAGAACATCGGCACGCCGCCACTCTCCTCCTCGAGGATGATCTGCAGCAGGATGCTGCGCGTCAGGTCTTCGTTGGATTTCGCATCGACGACCTTGAAGTCCTCTTGTTCCAGCACGAGTTGCTTGACGTCGGTCAGCGTGATGTACGTGCTCGTCTCGGTATCGTAGAGCCGGCGGTTCGGGTACTTCTTGATGAGCCGCTCGGCCGTTTTCTTTGTAGTAGTCATGTAACGCCTTTGAGTGCAGCGTAGCGCAAGTGACAAATCCCCGCCGCCCGGATCCGGGAGGCGGGGGCTTTCGGAAACGCCAGGCTGCGCGGCCAACCGGGCCCGGGCAGCCCGACGTTCAGCCCATGTGCAGGCCGCCGTTCAGCGAGAAGTCGGCGCCCGTCGAGAAACCGGATTCGTTCGACGCGAGCCACGCGACGATCGAACCGATTTCCTCCGGCGCGCCAAGACGACGCACCGGGATCGTCGCGACGATCTTCTCGAGCACATCCGGACGGATCGCCTTCACCATGTCGGTGCCGATGTAGCCGGGCGAAACGGTGTTGACCGTCACGCCCTTCGTTGCGACTTCCTGCGCGAGCGACATCGTGAAACCATGGATGCCGGCCTTCGCGGTCGAGTAGTTCGTCTGCCCGAATTGCCCCTTCTGGCCATTCACCGACGAAATGTTGATGATCCGGCCCCAGCCACGCTCGACCATGCCGTCGATCACCTGCTTCGTCACGTTGAACAGGCTCGTCAGGTTGGTGTCGATCACGGCCGTCCAGTCTTCGTGCGTCATCTTGCGGAACACGACGTCCCGCGTGATGCCCGCGTTGTTGACCAGCACGTCGATCTCGCCGACTTCAGCCTTGACCTTGTCGAACGCTGCCTTGGTCGAGTCCCAGTCGCCGACGTTGCCTTCCGACGCGATGAAATCGTAGCCGAGCGCCTTCTGGTCCTCGAGCCATTTCACACGGCGCGGCGAGTTCGGGCCGCAACCCGCGACCACCTTGAAGCCGTCTTTCAACAGACGCTGGCAGATGCTGGTGCCGATGCCGCCCATCCCGCCCGTTACGTACGCAATTCGCTGAGACATAAATCTCACTCCATTTTTTGGTTTCGAGACCCGCCGGAGGCCCCTCTGACTTCACGTGGCGCCGGCCGAAGCCGCAATCGGCCGGCGCACGGATTGGTTTGGCGTTGACGGACGACCGGTTACGGACGTTCGACCGCGAGTGCGACACCCATCCCGCCGCCGATGCACAGCGACGCCAAACCTCGCTTCGCATCGCGCTTGACCATCTCGTGCAGCAGCGTCACCAGGATCCGGCAGCCCGATGCGCCGATCGGGTGACCGATCGCGATCGCCCCGCCGTTCACGTTCACCTTCGACGTGTCCCAGCCCATCTGCTTGTGCACCGCCAGCGCCTGCGCCGCGAATGCCTCGTTGATTTCCATCAGGTCCAGGTCGCCCGGCGTCCAGCCCGCACGCTCCAGCGCGCGGCGCGATGCCGGCACCGGGCCCATGCCCATTACGCTCGGATCCACGCCCGCATTCGCGTACGCCTTGATCCGCGCCAGCGGCGTCAGGCCCAGTGCCGCCGCCTTTTGCGCCGACATCACCAGCACCGCCGCCGCACCGTCGTTCAGCCCCGACGCGTTCGCCGCGGTCACCGTGCCTTCCTTCGCGAACGCCGGCTTCAGGCCCGCCAGCGATTCCGCCGTCACGCCGTGACGCACGAACTCGTCGGTCGCGAACTGCAGCGGCTCGCCCTTGCGCTGCGGAATCGACACCGGCACGATTTCGTCGTTGAAGCGGCCGGCCTTCTGCGCGGCTTCCGCCTTGTTCTGCGACAGCGCCGCGAACGCGTCCTGGTCTTCGCGCGTGATCCCGTATTCCTTCGCGACGTTCTCCGCCGTGATGCCCATGTGGTACTGGTTGTACACGTCCCACAGGCCGTCGACGATCATCGTGTCGACCAGCTTCGCGTCACCCATCCGGAACCCGTCGCGCGAGCCCGGCAGCACGTGCGGTGCCGCGCTCATGTTTTCCTGGCCGCCCGCGATCACGATCTCCGCGTCGCCCGCCGCGATCGCGTTCGCCGCCAGCATCACGGCCTTCAGGCCCGAGCCGCACACCTTGTTGATCGTCATGCCCGGCACCGCGCTCGGCAGGCCGGCCTTGATCAGCGACTGACGCGCCGGGTTCTGTCCCGAGCCGGCCGCCAGCACCTGACCCATGATCACTTCGCTCACCTGCTCGGGCTTCACGCCCGAGCGCTCCAGCACCGCGCGAATCACCGTCGCGCCCAGTTCCGGTGCCGCGATCTTCGCGAGCGAGCCGCCGAATTTGCCGACCGCGGTCCGCGCGGCCGATACGATCACTACGTCCGTCATTTCCCTTTCCTCCAGGCCCGCACGACACGGCGCATCGTTACCGGCCCTGTTAAAAAAACTGCGGTGCACCGGACAGCGTGCGCTGCCGTCCGGCTTTCGTCAATCGCGCTGCAACACGTAACGGCCCGGCGCCGGCTCGATCACCGGGAACTGCGCGGAACCGGGCTGGGCAGGCGGCGCCACCTTGCGGCCGCCGTACTGATCGAGCCACTCGACCCAGGTCGTCCACCAGCTGCCCGGCTGCTCGGTCGCGCCGGCAAGCCAGTCGTCCGCGGATTCGGGCAGGTCGCCTTCGTTGACCCAGAAGCTGCGCTTCTTCTTCGCCGGCGGATTGATCACGCCCGCGATGTGACCCGACGCGCCGAGCACGAACTTCAGCGGGCCCGTCAGGATCGACGTCGACGCGTAGGCCGTCTGCCACGGCACGATGTGATCCTCGCGCGACCCGTAGATGAAGGTCGGCACGTCGATGCGCGACAGGTCGACGGATTCGCCGCACACGGTCAGCGCGCCCGGCACGCGGAGCTTGTTCTCGAGATAGGTATTGCGCAGGTACCACGCGTACATCGGACCGGGCAGGCTCGTCGAGTCGCTGTTCCAGTACAGCAGGTCGAACGGCGCGGGCGTGCGGCCCTTCAGGTAGTTGTCGACGACGTAGTTCCACACGAGGTCGTTCGGCCGCAGGAACGAGAACGTGTTCGCGAACTCGACGCCGCGCATCAGCCCGGGCGCCGTGCCGTTCTTGCCGCCGATGGTCTGCTCGCGCATCTGCACGTGCGCCTCGTCGACGAACACGTCGAGGATGCCGGTGTCGGTGAAGTCGAGCATCGCGGTCAGCAGCGTCATCGACGCGGCCGGATGTTCGCCGCGCGCGGCGAGCACCGCCAGCGCGGTCGCGAGCATCGTGCCGCCGACGCAGAAGCCGAGCGTGTTGATCTGCTCGCGGCCGCTGACCTGCTGCACCGCGTCGATCGCCGCGAGCAGCCCTTCGTTCATGTAGTCGTCCCACGTCTTGTGCGCGACCGATGCATCGGCATTGCGCCACGACACGAGGAACACCTGATGGCCGCTCGACAGCGCATGCGCGACGAGCGAATTCTCGGGCTGCAGGTCGAGGATGTAGAACTTGTTGATGCACGGCGGCACGATCAGCAGCGGCCGCTCGAACACCTTGTCCGTCTTCGGCGAGTACTGGATCAGCTGGATCAGGTCGTTCTCGTACACGACCGCGCCTTCGGTGCACCCGAGGTTCTTGCCGACGACGAATTGCGATTCGTCGGTCTGCGAAATCTTGCCGCGCTGCATGTCGCCGAGCAGGTTCATCATCCCCTGCCGCAAGCTTTCGCCCTGCGTCTCGAGGATCGACTTCTGGGCATCGGGATTGAGCGCGAGGAAGTTGCTCGGCGCGGCGGCGGCCGTCCATTGCTGGACGGAGAAACGAATGCGTTCGCGCGTCTTCGGATCGGTCTCGAGCGCGTCGGCCAGTTCCTGCAGGTAGCGCGCGTTGAGCAGATACCACGCCGCCGCGAACGCATGCGCGGGCGAGGCCTTCCACGCATCCGAGCTGAAGCGGCGGTCCTTCAGTTCGGGCGACTCGAGCTTCGCGGCGGCCGCCTGCTGCATCAGCGTCACGCAGTCGCGCGCATAGTCGGCCTGCAACTTCTGGAGCCGTTCGGGCGAGATCGCGGCTGCCGGCAGCTTCAGCCCCGCGAACGGAGACGCCATGCTGCCGAAGCTGCTCAGATCGGGCATCGACGGCATCTGGAACGGAAGCGATGTCGGGAACTGGAATGCGGCGAACGGGTTCGCGGTGGTCGCGGCCGTGGCGGCGCGTGCCGGATCGGCGAAACCACGCCAGGCATTCAGCCATGCTTCGAACATCTGCTGCATCGGCTGGACCGCCTGGCCGAATCCGGCGCTGCCTGCGGAAGTGCCCGCCTGAGCGGACGTCGACGAATTTTTCGATGCTGTCATTACCTGCCTTACCGGTGATTCGTGAGCGTCAATCGTGAAATCCTGCTCGCGCGCGGCGTGCCGGCTGCGAGCCGGGCCGTCATGCTCTGGAGAGGCGTCTCCAGATTCTGCCGCAGTGCGGTATTTTTATCATTATCGTTTTCCCCATGTGAAGGCCTGGGTCAAACCACTGAACGTTTCTGCCCGGAGATAATCCACGCGCAACAGGCGGGACAAGGCTTCCGGCGAACCCTCAAATATTTTGGTTGACTTGACTTCGGGATTATTCATTCGGTTGTCCATGCAACGCCGCATTGCCGCGTCAATATCGAGATAAACCGATTTTGCAGCGCAATAAACCGCGCGCGCAAGCGCGCGATCCGTCGTCAATCGGCCAGCCAGATCGCCGCCGCCATGCGGCCGGTCACGCGGTCGCGCCGATATGAATAGAAGCGCGTGCGTTCGGTGACCGTGCAGGCGGACCCGCCGCTCACGTGCGCAACACCTGCACGCGCGAGGCGCAGGCGCGCGAGCGCGTACAGGTCGGCGTGGAACTTGCCGGGCGCGCCGTCGATCGCGACGAACGCTTGCCGCGTCCCATCATGCTCCGACTGCGCAGCCGTGTCGAGAAACGCGTCGCGCACGTCGGCGCCGACTTCGAACGCCTGCGGGCCGATCGCGGGCCCGAGGTACGCATGGACTTCATCCGCCGCGCCGCCGGCGAGCGCCGCGACGCGAGCCGCGGTCTGTTCGATGATGCCGGCCGCGAGCCCGCGCCAGCCCGCGTGCGCGGCACCGACCGCCCGGCCCTGCGCGTCGCACAGCAGCACCGGCAGGCAATCCGCGACCATCACGACGCAGACCGCGCCCGCGCGGTCCGTCACGCTCGCGTCGGCCTGCACGGGCGCCGCGGCATCCGGCGCGGCGTCGATCACCTCGTCCGCGCGCACGATCCGCGCGCCGTGAACCTGCTCGAGCCACGCCGCGCGCGACTGGCCGGCCAGCGCGAGCAAGCGCGCGCGATTCGCGGCGACATGGGCCGGATCGTCACCGGTATGCAAGCCGAGATTCATCCCGCCCGGCAACGCGGCGCCGTCCCGCCAGCGCCCGTACGGACCTTCGCTCACGCCGCCGTCGCGCGTCGTGATCAGCGCGCGAACGCGGGGTGACACCTGCCAGTCGGGCTGTACGCAGTCCTGCCACGTCAACGGCGCCAGGTTCGTCATCGGCACTCACTCCTCCTCGTCGTCGTCCGGATCCGACTCGTCGTCGCAATCCTCGTCGTGATCCTCGTAATCCTGATATTCGCCGGCGAAATCGTCATCGTCGTAGACGCCTTCGTCATCGTCGAATTCCTCGCTGGCCTGCCCGAAACCGAGCGCCGCGATGAGCGCGTTCATGTCGTCCGGCAACGGGCAGCGCCACTGCATCGTCTTGCCCGTGAGCGGATGCACGAGGCCGAGCCGCCACGCGTGCAGCGCCTGCCGCGCGAACCCGTCCGGCAGCGGCGCGACCGAGCGCTTGCCGCGCGCGCGGCCGTACACCGGATCGCCGAGCAGCGGATGCCCGACATGCGCGCAGTGCACGCGGATCTGGTGCGTGCGGCCGGTTTCGAGGTCGCACTGGATCGCGGACACCGGCTGACGTTGCCACAGGCATGTGTCAACCGTACGGAAATGCGTGCGCGCGGGCTTGCCCGACGCCCCGGTGACGACGGCCATGCGCGTGCGCTCGCGCGGATCGCGGCCGATCGGCGCGTCGATCGTGCCGTCTTCGGGCATCGTGCCCCACACGAGCGCGAAATAGCGGCGCTTCACCGTGCGCGCCTGCAGCTGGCGCACGAGGTCGGTCTGCGCGGCAAGCGTGCGCGCGACCACCATCAGGCCCGACGTTTCCTTGTCGAGCCGGTGCACGATCCCGGCGCGCGGCAGGCCGGCCGCGGCGTCGCCGTAGCGATGCAGCAGCCCGTTGAGAATCGTGCCGCTCCAGTTGCCGGCGGCGGGATGGACGACGACGCCGGCCGGCTTGTTGATGACGAGGAGCGCGTCGTCCTCGTAGATCACGTCGAGCGGCACCGGCTCCGGCGTGAACGCCAGCTGCTCCGGCAGCAGGTCGGGCACGAGCTCGATCCTGGCGCCGAGCGGCACCGGCTGGCGGATCTTCGCCGGCGCGCCGTCGATCAGCACGCGCTGCGCCTCGATCCAGCTCTGCAGGCGGCTGCGGGAGAATTCGGGGAACAGCTGGGCAAGCGCCTTGTCGAGGCGCTCGCCCGCGAGCGACAGCGGCACTTCGACGACGCGCGGCGTCTCATCGGCCGCCGCGGACGGCACGACAGGCGGTTGCATCGCGCCTGCAGCCAGGCCGTCATCGGGAGAATCCCCCGATGCGGCGTCGGCGGGCCGATCGCTTGGGCTATAATCTTCGCGATTTGACTTGCCCCGCGGGGCATTCTGCGAACTTGAACGGGTCATTTAGACTGGGTCACCGAGACTTGAAGCTAGGACATGCGAGCATGATGAATTCGACCAAACGTACGGCCAAAACCGTCGCCGCCCGAGCTGCGGCGGTAGCGGCCGCGGCCCTCATCGCCGGCTGCCACGGCTTACCGCAGAAGCAGGACGAGACGGCTACCTGGTCGAACAACAAATTATACTCAGAGGCCCAGGATGCACTGTCCGGCGGCGACTGGGGCAAGTGCGCGAAATATTTCGAATCGCTGCAAGGCCGCGATCCGTTCGGTCATTTCGCGCAACAGGCGCAGATCAACGTCGCGTACTGCAACTGGAAGGACAACGAAGCGGCAGCCGCCGACCAGGCCGTCGACCGCTTCATCCAGCTGCACCCGGATCACCCGGATATCCCGTACGCGTACTACCTGAAGGGGATGATCCACTTCAACGACGATCTCGGCCTGTTCGGCCGCTTCTCCGGCCAGGACATGAGCGAGCGCGATCCGCAGGCACTGCGCGAATCGTACGACGCGTTCAAGGTCGTCGTCGACCGCTACCCGAAGAGCAAGTATGCGCCCGACGCCGCGGCGCGGATGCGCTACATCGTCAACGCGCTCGCGTCGCACGAAGTCCACGCGGCCGACTACTACTATCGGCGTGGCGCCTACGTCGCGGCAATCAACCGCGCGCAGCTCGCGATCAAGGACTACAAGGGCGCGCCGGCGATCGAGGACGCGCTGCACATCATGATCCTGTCGTACGGCAGGCTGAACCAGCCGCAACTCGCGGAAGACACGAAGCGCGTGCTCGCGGGCACCTTCCCGGACAGCCCGTACATCACCGGCCACTCGCGCCCCGGCACGAAGAAGTCGTGGTGGCAGTTCTGAGCGACGCTCACCGCACAAAAAAACCCGGCCATCGAGCCGGGTTTTTTATTGGCGCCGCCCGTAGCGGGCGGCGGTGCGTCACGCGCGCTTTTGCGCGCGATGTTCGTCGAAGAAGTCCTGCACGACCGCGATCTCGCGCGTGCGCTTGAACGGCGGCAGGCTCTGCCAGATCCGGCGGCCGTACGGCTTGTCGACCAGCCGCGTGTCGCAGATCATCAGCACGCCGCGATCCGTTTCCGCGCGAATCAGGCGGCCCGCGCCCTGCTTCAGCGTGATCACGGCCTGCGGCAACTGGTGAACCGCGAACGGGCTCAAGCCCTTCTTGGTCAGCGCATCGAGTCGCGCGGCGAGCACCGGATCGTCGGGCGGCGCGAACGGCAGCTTGTCGATCACGACGAGCGACAGCGCGTCGCCGCGCACGTCGACGCCTTCCCAGAAGCTCTGGCTGCCGACGAGGATCGCATTGCCGTACGAACGGAAGCGGTCGAGCAGCTCGGTGCGGCTGGCATCGCCCTGCACCAGCAGCGGCGTGTTCCAGCCGCGCGACTCGATCACGTCGCGCAGCTTCGACGCGATCCGGTCGACCGCGCGCAGCGTCGTGCACAGCATGAAGACGCCGCCGCCCGACGCCTCGATCGCCGGCAGCGCCGCATCGAATACGGCGTCGGTAAACGCCGGCGACGACGGCTGCGGCAGGTTGCGCGGCACGTACAGCAGGCCCTGCGTCTGATAGTCGAACGGGCTCGCGAGCGTCATCGAGCGCCGCGAGCTGAGGCCCATCTGGGCCGCGTAGTGCGTGAAGTCACCGCGCACCGACAGCGTCGCCGACGTGAAGACCCACGCGCGCGGCACGCCGGCGCGCTGCTTCGCGAAGATCGGCGCGACCGATAACGGCGTCTCGTGCAGCTGGACGGTATGCGCGAACACTTCGACCCAGCGCACCTTCTCGTTCGGGTCGTCGGCACCCGCCTTCTCGGCGGCTGCCGCGGCATCGGCCTGAGCGGCCGCTTGCGCCGCCCCGGGCGCGACCCAGCCCGCGAGCAGGTCCTGAAGCTCGCGCGCGCGCCGCAGGCACGCACCGAGCGATTCCGCCCGCTCGGCCTGGCTCGCGAGCGCCGATGCGAGCGCATCGAGCGCCGCCTCGAGCGCGTCGAGCGCGCCGAACATCGGGTGATCGTCGCCCAGTTGCGCGAGCGACATGCGCACGATCTGGTCGTTCGCGAATGCGAGGCGCAGGTCGCGCGCCGCGCGCTCGAGATCGCCGCCGAGCTTCACCCACTCGACCGCATCGCGCGCATGGCTCAGGCCTTCGGCGACCGTGTCGCGTGCGAGTTCGAGGATCTGTGTGGTCGACAGCGTCTCGCCGAAGAACAGCGTCGCCGTCTCCGGCAGCTGGTGCGCTTCGTCGAAGATCACCGTGTTCGCGTTCGGCAGCAGCTCGGCCATCCCGGTGTCGCGCAGCATGATGTCCGCGAAGAACAGGTGATGGTTGACGACGACGACGTCGGCCTGCTGCGCCTCGCGCCGCGCCTGCATCACGAAGCACTCCTTGTAATGCGGGCACTCCTGGCCGAGGCAGTTGTCGCGCGTCGACGTGACCATCGACCATACGGGCGCCGTCTCCGGCACGCTCGCGAGCTCGGCCTTGTCGCCGCTTTTCGTGATCTTCGCGAACCGGACGATTTCCTGCAGGTAGGCGGTGTCCTGTCGCGACGGCAGGCGGCCGTTGTCGGCCGTGCGCTGCAGATAGTAATGGCACAGGTAGTTCGAGCGGCCCTTGAGCATCGCGACGGTCACCGGCACCGCGAGCGCGTTGCGCACGGTCGGGATGTCGCGCTGGAACAGCTGGTCCTGCAAGTGCTTCGTGCCGGTCGACACGATCACCTTGCCGCCCCACAGCATCGCGGGCACCAGGTATGCATAGGTCTTGCCGGTACCGGTGCCTGCCTCGACGATCAGCGTGTTGTCGCCGGCGTCGCTGTCGGCGTCGGCCGCCGCTCCGTCAGCGGCGGATTCGACCGCCTTGTCGCCTTCGCCGAGGCGGCGCGCCGGCCGCTTGCGGGTTTCGAAGATTTCCGGTTCGGGCAGACGGCGCGCGGACGCCTCCATCGCGGACGCGACCGCGCGCGCCATCTCGATCTGCGACTGACGCGGATGATAGCCGTCGAGCGCGCGCGCAAGCAGTCCGCCTTCACCGAAGATCGTGTCGAGTTCGTCGACGCGCTTGCGGCTCAGCTCGAACGTGCCTTCGGGCGCACGAACGCGCCCGGCAGACGACGCGTCAGGCCGGGCATCGGGGTTGGCTTCAAGCGGTGAATTCAAGGCAAGCGTTCCTGTGTCCAGCGCCGAGGCGGCGCCGGCGCTTGCCAGGCCGCGCTCAGGCGCGCTTATCCGGTTCCAGCTGCGATTGCAGCAAAATGATTTTGTCCTTGGCTGCCAGCTTTTCCTTCTTCAGCCGGTGCAGCGTAATGTCGTCGATGTCGGAGTGTCCTTCCTTCAGCTCGATCTCTCGAGCGAGCTGCTGGTGCTGCTCCTGCAATGCTGCCAAACGGTTGTGCAATTCCTGCTGCTGTTCCGTGGGACGGTTTTGCATATGCGCCTCCTCATCGAAGCAGCGCGCCGACTGGCGTGCCGGCACGCATGAGACTGAGTCCGGATCAATCCAATACGTTACTGCCCCTGCTGTTGCTGCTGCTTGGCCTTTTGGGCCGCTTCCTGCTGACGCCGCTCGACATCAGCCTTGTGCTGCGCGGCTTCCTTCTGCTTCTGCTCGTAGCGCGTGGCGTTGTCCGCCCGCTCCTGCGCCTTCTGCGCAGCCTGCTGGTGCGCCTGGTCGAGCTTGCGCTGGAAGTCGGCCTGCTTCTGGTCGTAGGCCTGCTTGCTCGCGGCATGCTGCGGCGCTTCCGCGCCGCGCTGCGCCCGCTTCAGTGCATTCTGCTCCTGCTTGTCGCGGAACGCAGCCGCGTTGGCCGCGTCGTTCGCCGCGCGCTGCGGCGCTTCCGCCGCATTCTGCGCCTGCTTCAGCGCCTGCTGCTGGTCGCGCTGCTGCGCCCGCACCGCACGTTGTTCGTCGTCGAGCGCGAGCTGCTCCTGGCGGATGCTCGCCCGCTCCTCGCGCATCCGGTCGCGCGCATTGCCGAGACAGTGATTGACGAAGAACTTGCTGTAGCAATCGTGCTCCGCCACCGCATAACGATAATCGTTTTCCGCGGAACGTTGATTGAGCACTTTTTGACGGGCGTCAAAATCCTGCGTGGCGGAGGCTGCGACGGGCACGGCGGCAGCGGCGTCAGGCGCGCTTGCGCCCGATGCCTGTGCGTACGCGACGGTGGACCCGGCGGACAAAGCCGCGGCAAGCGCTGCGCCGAGCGCGACGAGAGAAATGCGGGAAGTTGGCAACGTCGTAGGAAAGCTGCGGGACATGTGTCAAATTCTATCACCCCCGGCTGGACGCTCCGCCATTTATGGCAAAATGCCCCGCTTCACCCACCCGCGGCATCTGGTCCGGCGGGCCCGTCTCGCAGCCCGCCGCGCGCGGTCTGCCGGCCCGCGCCGCGATTTCAGCAGGCACATCATCCACGACATGACGGAAACCGTAGCACTCAAGATCGTACAGCGCATCGCCACCGAACTGTCCGTCCAGCCGCGCCAGGTCGCGGCGGCCGTGCAACTCCTCGACGAAGGCTCGACCGTTCCGTTCATTGCCCGGTACCGCAAGGAAGTGACGGGCAACCTGGACGACACGCAGCTGCGCCAGCTCGAGGAGCGCCTCCTGTATCTGCGCGAACTCGAGGATCGCCGCGCGACGATCCTGTCGAGCATCGACGAACAGGGCAAGCTGACCGACGAACTGCGCGCCGCGATCGACGCGGCCGACAGCAAGCAGGTGCTCGAAGACCTTTATCTGCCGTACAAGCCGAAGCGCCGCACTCGCGCGCAGATCGCCCGCGAAGCGGGCCTCGAGCCGCTCGCGCAGGCGCTGCTCGCGAATCCGCTGCTCGACCCGCAGGCCGAAGCCGCCGCGTACGTCGATGCCGACAAGGGAGTCGCCGACGTGAAGGCCGCGCTCGACGGCGCGCGCGACATCCTGTCCGAGCAGTTCGGCGAAACGGCCGAGCTTCTCGGCAAGCTGCGCGACTACCTGCACAGCCAGGGCGTCGTGTCGTCGGCCGTGGTCGAAGGCAAGGAAAACGAGGAAGGCGAGAAATTCCGCGACTACTACGACTACGCTGAGACGATCCGGACCGTGCCGTCGCACCGCGCGCTCGCGCTGTTCCGCGGCCGCAACGCCGGCGTGCTGACCGTCAAGCTCGGCCTCGGCGAGGAGCTCGACGCGCAGGTTCCGCATCCCGGCGAAGCGATGATCGCGCGCCATTTCGGGATCGCGAACCAGAACCGTCCCGCCGACAAGTGGCTGTCCGACGTGTGCCGCTGGTGCTGGCGTGTGAAGGTGCAGCCGCACATCGAGAACGAACTGCTCACGCAACTGCGTGAAACGGCGGAAGCCGAGGCGATCCGCGTGTTCGCGCGCAACCTGAAGGACCTGCTGCTGGCCGCGCCGGCCGGCCCGAAGGCCGTGATCGGTCTCGACCCCGGCCTGCGCACGGGCGTGAAGGTCGCCGTGGTCGACCGCACCGGCAAGCTGCTCGCGACCGACACGATCTATCCGCACGAGCCGCGCCGCGACTGGGACGGCTCGCTCGCGAAGCTCGCGCGCATCGCCGCGCAGACGCAGGCGGAGCTGATCAGCATCGGCAACGGCACCGCGTCCCGTGAAACCGACAAGCTCGCGAGCGAGCTGATCTCGAAGCACCCCGAGCTGCGGCTGCAGAAGATCGTCGTGTCGGAAGCCGGCGCGTCGGTCTACTCGGCGTCCGAGCTGGCCGCGAAGGAATTCCCGGAACTCGACGTGTCGCTGCGCGGCGCCGTGTCGATCGCGCGCCGCCTGCAGGATCCGCTCGCCGAACTCGTGAAGATCGAGCCGAAGGCGATCGGCGTCGGCCAGTACCAGCACGACGTGAACCAGCGCGAACTCGCCCGCTCGCTCGATGCGGTCGTCGAGGATTGCGTGAACGCGGTCGGCGTCGACGCAAATACCGCGTCGGTCGCGCTGCTGGCACGCGTATCGGGCCTGAACGCGACGCTCGCGCGCAACATCGTCGACTATCGCGACGCAAACGGGCCGTTCCCGTCGCGCGACCATCTGCGCAAGGTGCCTCGCCTCGGCGACAAGACCTTCGAACAGGCGGCCGGCTTCCTGCGCATCAACGGCGGCGAGAATCCGCTCGACCGATCGTCGGTCCACCCGGAGGCCTACCCGGTCGTCGAACGGATCCTCGCGAAGATCAACAAGCGCATCGACGACGTGCTCGGCAGCCGCGACGCGCTGTCCGGACTGTCGCCGACGGAATTTGTTGACGAACGTTTCGGCCTGCCGACTGTGCGCGACATCCTGTCCGAACTCGAAAAACCGGGTCGCGACCCGCGGCCCGAATTCAAGACCGCCACGTTCCGCGACGGCGTCGAGAAGGTGTCCGATCTGATGCCCGGCATGCTCCTCGAAGGGGTCGTGACGAACGTCGCGGCGTTCGGCGCGTTCGTGGATATCGGCGTGCACCAGGACGGCCTCGTCCACGTGTCCGCGATGTCGACGAAGTTCATCAAGGATCCGCACGAAGTCGTGAAGGCCGGCCAGGTCGTCAAGGTCAAGGTGCTCGACGTCGACGTGAAGCGCCAGCGCATTGCGCTGACGATGCGCCTCGACGACGAAGCGGCCGCGCCCGGCATGGCGCCGCGCAGCAGTCAGGAGCGCGGCAATGCCGGCCGCGGCGCGGCCCGCCCGCAGCGTTCGCGCGAGCCGGAACCGGCCGGTGCGATGGCCGCCGCGTTCGCGAAGCTGAAGCGCTGAACGCGCGAAGGTTTTCGACGCACGAAAAAAAGCCCGCCGACAGGCGGGCTTTTTCATGGCGTCGGCAAGCGTACTGCCGGAGTGGGCCGCATCCGCGGCCCGCGCGTCGGTCAGATCTCGATCTTGGTGCCGAGCTCGACGACGCGGTTCGCCGGAATCGAGAAGAAGTCGGTCGGCTTCGCCGCGTTCTGATGCATCCACGCGAACACGCGCTCGCGCCAGATCGACATGCCGGGCAGATGCGTCGGCACGACCGTTTCGCGCGCGAGGAAGAACGACGTGTCCATCAGCTCGAACGTCATGTCGTGCGAGCGGCCGAATTCCTCGAGCACGGCCTTCACGTCCGGCGTCTCGTTGAAGCCGTACTGGGCCTTGACGATGTACAGGCCGCCGCCCGCATCGCGCGAACTCAGGCGCGTGTCGTCGCGCACGTACGGAATGTCGCGCGTGACGAACGTCAGGAAGATGGTCCGCTCGTGGAGCACCTTATTGTGCTTCAGGTTGTGCAGCAGGCTCACGGGCACGAGCTTGTCGTTGCCGGTCAGGTAGATCGCGGTGCCCGACACGCGGTGCGGCGGATGCGCGAGCAGCCCGTGGAGGAACGGCTCGAGCGGGATACCGTCCGCGGCCGTGCGCTCCTTGACGATGTGGCGGCCCTTGAACCAGGTCATCAGCAGGAAGAACAGCAACGCGCCGATGCCGAGCGGCAGCCAGCCGCCCTGCGCGACCTTCAGCAGGTTCGCGCCGAAAAAGCCGAGGTCGATCGCGAGGAACACCGCGATGATCGCGCCGACGAGCAGCCGGTTCCAGTTCCACACCTTCACCATCACGACGCACGCCAGCACGGTGGTGATGACCATCGTCGCGGTCACCGCGATACCGTACGCCGCCGCCAGGTTGTCGGAGCTCTTGAAGCCGATCACGATGCAGAGGATCACGAACAGCAGCAGCCAGTTCACGACCGGCACGTAGATCTGGCCGATCGCCAGCTCGGACGTATGCAGCACCTTCATGCGCGGCACGTAGCCGAGCTGGATCGCCTGCGACGTCAGCGAATACGCGCCCGAAATCACGGCCTGCGACGCGATCACGGTCGCGACCGTCGACAGCACGACGAGCGGCAGCAATGCCCACTCGGGCGCCAGCAGGAAGAACGGGTTTTCGATCGCTTTCGGGTTCTGGATCAGCAGCGCGCCCTGGCCGAAGTAGTTCAGCACGAGCGACGGCATCACGAGCCCGTACGCGGCGAGGCGGATCGGCTTCGCGCCAAAGTGCCCCATGTCCGCGTAAAGCGCTTCCGCACCGGTCAGCACCAGCACGACCGAACCCAGCACGACATAGGCCTGCAGCAGGTGGTCGGCCATGAACGATGCCGCGTAGTACGGATTGATCGCCGCGATGATGCCCGGCACGCGCGCGATGTGGTACACGCCGAGTGCCGCGATCACGATGAACCACACGACCATGATCGGGCCGAACAGCTTGCCGACCAGCGCGGTGCCGTGGCGCTGGATCCAGAACAGCGCGATCAGGATCACGATCGTGATCGGCAGCACGAGGTGGGATAGGTGCGGTGTCGCGATTTCGAGACCTTCGACCGCCGACATCACCGAGATCGCCGGCGTGATCACTGCGTCCCCGTAGAACATGCACGCGCCGAATATCCCGAGCGCCATCAGCGCGCCCGCGACGCGGGTTTTCGAGTCGAGCGGCCGCAGCGACAGGGCCATCAGCGCGAGCACGCCGCCCTCGCCGTTGTTGTCGGCCCGCATCACGAACAGCAGATATTTGATGCCGACCACGAGGATGATCGCCCAGAACAGCAGCGAGATCACCCCCAGGATCGAGCTTTCGGTCAGCGGGATGCCGTGTGCGGGGCTGAACGCCTCCTTCAGCGCATATAGCGGGCTCGTGCCGATGTCGCCGAACACGACGCCGATGGCCGCTATCGCAAGCGCCCGCATCGAGTGTTGGTGCGTCGAATGCGCATGGGCTGCGTCGGTCGCCTGGATCGTGTCGTTCATATGAAGCGTAATAATCGGGTCCGGTTCGGACAAAACGAGCGCTATTCTACTCGCGCCCCCCTGAAACACCGCCCTGCCGTGTTGCCCTGACACCACGTGATCCACGCTGCGCATGCAATCCTGCGCAAGCTGTGGCAGGGCTGCCATCATAGCCGGGCCCGCGCCGTCTGCCTACCGCGAACGGCCGATCGCCGCGGCCGCCCGCCTTCCGCCCCAATGAAAAACGGCGCCGCAAGCGGCGCCGTACAAGGCTTTCGTTCGATCGGCCGGGCGCTTACGCGCCCGAACCGTCGCGCTGCGCGCGACCACGCTTGATCCACGCCTCGAGGTTGTGCGGACGAACGGTGTCCCACTCTTCGAACGGCTGATGAATCCACGGGTTCGTCGGCAGATACTGCGTGTGATAGTCGGGCTTCACCTTCGAGCAACCCTTGTACCAGAGCACGGCCGAACGCACGGCCGTGACGGCCGGATAGCGCTCCTTGAGATGCTCCTGCACACGCGCGAGCGTGACGCCCGAATCGACGAGATCGTCGACCAGCAGCACGTTGCCCGCGAGCTGGCCGCGCGTCATCGTGATGTACTGCGCGATGTCGAGCTCACCCTGCTCGGTGCCGGCCGCTTCGCGGTACGAACTCGTCGCGAGAATCGCGAGCGGGACGTCATAGATGCGCGAGAGCTGATCGCCGACACGCAGACCGCCGCGCGCGAGGCACAGGATCTGGTCGAACTTCCAGCCCGATGCATGCACCTGGAGCGCGAGCAGCTCGATCAGACGATGGTATTCGTCCCAGCCTACCCACAGGTTCTTGTCGTCGTTGCGCGGATCGGTCATCAAGTCTGCCGCCGTCATCGTGATTTGCTGCGTCATGCTGAAAATTACACCTTGAACGGATGGCGGAGCAGGATCGTTTCGTCGCGATCCGGGCCGGTCGAAACCATGTCGACCGGCACGCCGGCCACTTCCTGGACACGGGTCAGGTAGGCCTGCGCATTCGCCGGCAGCGCGTCCCACGTCTTGATGCCGACGGTGCTTTCCTTCCAGCCGGCGAAGGTTTCGTACACGGGCTCGCAACGCGCGACATCGGCCGCACCGCGCGGCAGGATGTCCACGTCCTTGCCGTCGATCTTGTAGCCGACGCACAGCTTGACTTCATCGAGGCCGTCGAGGACGTCGAGCTTCGTCATGCAGAGGCCCGACACGCCGTTGATCTGGATCGAGCGGCGCAGTGCGGCTGCGTCGAGCCAGCCGGTGCGGCGCGGACGGCCGGTGACCGAGCCGAATTCCTTGCCGACGTTCGCCAGCGTGACGCCGACCTGATCCTGACGCTGAGGATTGTCCGCATCGTACAGCTCGCTCGGGAACGGGCCCGCGCCGACGCGCGTGCAATACGCCTTCGTGATGCCGAGGATGTAGTTCAGCTGCTGCGGACCGACGCCGGCGCCGGCCGATGCCGCACCCGCGACGCAGTTGCTCGACGTGACGAACGGATAAGTGCCGTGGTCGATGTCGAGCAGCGTGCCTTGCGCGCCTTCGAACAGCAGGTTCTGACCGGCGTTGTTCGCGTCGTACAGGCGGCGCGACACGTCGGCCACCATCGGCTTCAGGCGATCGGCATAGCCGAGCATCGTGTCGAGCGTGGCCTGGAAATCGACGGCTGCGCCACCCAGGTACTGGGTCAGCACGAAGTTGTGGAAATCGAGGTTTTCGCGCAGGCGGTCGGCGAAGGTCTTCGCGTCGAACAGGTCCTGCACGCGCAGCGCGCGGCGGCCGACCTTGTCTTCATACGCGGGGCCGATGCCGCGGCCGGTCGTACCGATCTTGCCCGCGCCCTTGCGCGCTTCGCGCGCCTGGTCGATCGCGATGTGGTACGGCAGGATCAGCGTCGTGGCTTCGGAAATGAACAGGCGATCGCGAACGTTCACGCCGGCTTCTTCCAGCTCGCCGATTTCCTTGAACAGTGCCTCGGGGGACAGGACGACGCCGTTGCCGATGTAGCAGGCGACGCCTTCACGCATGATGCCCGACGGAATGAGGCGCAAGATGGTTTTCTTGCCGCCGATGATGAGGGTGTGGCCGGCGTTGTGACCGCCCTGGAAACGCACGACGCCCTGAGCGTGGTCCGTCAGCCAGTCGACGATCTTGCCCTTGCCTTCATCACCCCATTGCGTTCCCACGACGACGACATTGCGCCCGGGAGTCACGTTCACTGCGCTGGCAGACATGTTGATTCGTTAGCTGGTTAAAAACGTATTCTACCTAGGTTCGCGGGCGATTCCGAATTTTTCCGTTTCGCTTCAACGATATGCACGCCGAACGACGGCCCACGAACACCTCTTTAACGGGGTTCGACCACCCATGCGCCGTTGCGCTCGACGAGCGAACGGTCGCACGCGAATTCGTCGAGCACGTGGTCGTGCCCGGGCAATGCCTGGATCACGACCTCGCCCGCATCGCGCAGCGCCGCGACGGCCGCGCCGAGCGCATCATCCTGCGCCCACGGCGCAAGAATCGCGGTGCCGCGCGCCTCGATCGGCGAAATCCGCGCGAGCTCGCGCAGATCGAGCGAGAAGCCCGTCGCCGGACGGGCGCGACCGTAAGCCTGCCCCACGTGGTCGTAACGGCCGCCGCGCGCGATCGCGTTCGGCACGCCGTCGATGTACGCCGTAAACATCGCGCCGCTGTGGTACGCGTAGCCGCGCAGGTCGGCCAGATCGATCGCCACCTCGACGCCCTTCGCCTGGGCCGCGAGCTGCGCGAGATCGTCGAGCGCGCGCGTGATCTCGGGCAGCACCGGCAGCCGTGCGCGCGCCTCGTCGAGCACGCTCGCGTCGCCGTACAGATGCGGCAACGCACGCAGCGCCGCGCGCGTGTCGGCGCCGAGATCGTCGGTGAGTTCGTTCAGCAGCGGCACGTCCTTGCCCGACAGCGCGTCGTACAGCGACTCGCCGCGCTCGGCGGCCTGCGCGTCGCGCGCGAGCAGCGCCGCGAGCACGCCCGCATGGCACAGGTCCAGACGGATTCGCGACAGCCCCGCGAGGTGCAGCGCGTCGAGCATCAGTTGCTGGATCTCGAGATCGGCTTCCAGCCCGGCATGCCCGTAGATTTCGGCGCCGATCTGGATCTGCTCGCGCGTCGCGTGCAGGCCGCGCGGACGCGTATGCATCACATGCCCCGCATAGCAAAGGCGCGTGACGCCCTGGCGGTTCAGCAGGTGCGCGTCGATGCGCGCGACCTGCGGCGTGATGTCCGCGCGCAGGCCGAGCGTGCGGCCCGATAGCTGGTCGACCAGCTTGAAGGTGCGCAGGCGCAGGTCGGCGCCGCCGCTCGTCAGCAGCGACTCGAGGTATTCGAGCAGCGGCGGCATCACCATTTCGTAGCCGTACGAACGGAAGCGGTCGAGCAGCCTGCGGCGCAGCTCCTCGATCTTGCGCGCTTCCGACGGCAGTACGTCGGCGATATTCTCGGGAAGTAACCAGGTCGACATCGGTACGGTCCTACGACGGGAAACAGGGCGCGACGCGCGCGCCACGAGATGAAATCGGAAATCGGAATCGTGCGGAACGGACGGCGGATTGGCCGTCTCGTTCAGGTCTCCGTTCAGGTGGCGAGCAGCAGCAGGATGAGCCCCAGCGCCATCACGATGAGCCCGCCGATCCGGATATGATGCGGCGGCCGCTCCGCTATTCTACGAAACGTGTCGCGCCAGGCGACGGGAAACACGAAGGGAAACGCCCCCTCGATGATCAGCATCAGTGCTACCGCGAGCAACAACGAACCAGCCAGATCCATGCGAACGACGGCGCCGCTCGACGCGGCGCCCCAAGGTCAGTGTTTGCGGGGAGCAGGTGCCGCCGGTGCGGCACCGCCCGTCGGGCTGCGCATGAAACGGAAAAACTCGCTGTCGGGATCGACCACGATGATGTCGTTGCGCTTGAAGGTATTCCGGTAAGCCTGCAGGCTCGCGTAGAACTGGTAGAACTGCGGATCTTGGCCGAATGCGTCGGCGGCGATCGACGCGGCCTTCGCATCGCCCTCGCCCTTGATCGTCTGCGCGGACTTGTACGCATTCGCGAGCACCGCCTGCTGTTCGCGCTCCGCATCGGCCTTGATCTGTTCGACATCCGCAGCGCCATCCGCGCGCACCTGTGCGGCCTGCGCGCGCAGCGCGGCAATCATCCGCTGATAGACGGCGTCGGCCTGCGCGGCCGGCAAGTCGACGCGCGTCAACTGGACATCGACCACGTCGACGCCGAAGCCGGATGCCTGCGCGCGCACCGCATCGCGAGCCGCATTGGCGATGTCGCGCTGTCCGCCGAGCGCGTCGTCGAGCGCGCGCTTGCCGAACGCGTCACCGAGCGCACTCTTCAGCGCGCCGGCCAGACGCTCGGCGGCGGTGGCAGAGTCGCCGCTCGTCGCCATGAAGTACTTCATCGGATCGCTGATCCGATACTTGACCGCATACGTGACGAGCAGATCGTGCTTGTCTTCGGTCGCGAGTTGCAGCGGATCCGACGATTCGAGCGATTGCAGGCGCGTGTCGATCAGCGTCGCCGTCTGCAGCGGCGGCGGCAGCTTGAAATGGATGCCGGGGCCCGCGAGTTCGGGCTGCGTGCCGTCGCGGCCCGACAGCACGGCCGTGTGGCGCGGATCGACGGTCAGCACGGTCGACGATGCCGCGAAGGCGACGATCACGATTGCGACGACGAGCGCAATGATTCGGTTCATGTTCTGCGCTCCCGTTACTTCGTATCGTCTTCGCGCGAGCGGCTGCGGAACGCTTCGCGCGACCGCAGCACGTCGCTGCCCGGTGCGGGCGCCGCCGCGGCCGAAGCCGAGGCCGCGCTCGCGGGCACGCTCGCCGCCGCGCCGGCCGGCGCCGACGCTGCGTCGGGCGCGGATGCGCCGGCGGGCGTCGCGGCATTCGTGGCGCTCGCGGCGTTTTGTCGCCCCTGCTCGACGAGCTTGTCGAGCGGCAGGTACACGACGTTGCTGCCCTTGTTGCCGACGAACACCTTCGTCGCGTTCGAATAGATTTCCTGCATCGTCTCGAGGTACATCCGCTCGCGAATCACCGCGGGCGCCTTCGAATACTGCGCATAGACCTGCTTGAAGCGGTCGGCGTCGCCTTCGGCCTCGGTGACCACGCGATCGGCATACGCCTTCGCTTCGTCGACGAGTTTCGCGGCATTGCCCTGCGCCTTGGGCAGCAGGTCGTTCGCATAGGCCTGCGCGGTACGCTTGGCGGCCTCGCGCTCGTCGCGCGCCTTCGCGACTTCGGCGTACGCGGCTTGCGTCTGCTCCGGCGCCGCGACGCTCTGCATCGTGACGGCCGTGACTTCGAGCCCCGACTGGTAGCGATCGAGATCGCGCTGGATCGCGGCGGACAGCTGCTCGCGCAGCGCGTCGCGGTCCTGGTTCAGCATGTCGGCCGCGCTGCGCGTGCCGACGATCGCGCGCACCGCGGCCTGGGCGGCCTCCGACACGCCGCGCTCGGGGTCGACGCTGCGGAACAGGTAATCGGTTGCCGAACGGATCCGGTACTGGACGACGAAACGCACGTCGACGATGTCGGCGTCGCGCGTCAGCATCGCGGCTTCCTTCACGTTCGCGAGCCGCACGACGTTGTTGCGGCCGATCTCGATCGAACGGACCTGCGACGTGTCGACGATCTCGTGCGACGCGAACGGATACGGCGCGCGCCAGTGCACACCCTGGCCGACCGTGCCGGACAATTTGCCGAACTGCAGCACGACGCCCGTCTGGCCGTCCTGCACGACGAACAGCCCGCTGCCCGCGTAGACCGCGACCAGCACGCCGATCACGATGCCGACGCCGACGCGCGCGGCCCGGCCGTTGTCGGGCCGGAAGCCGTTGCCGCCCTTGCCGCCGAACAGGCCGCTCAGACGCCGGTTGAAGTTGCGCCACATCTCGTCGAGATCGGGCGGACCGTCACCGTCGCCACCGGGCGGACGCTTCGATTCGTTCGCACGCGGACGGGATGCGTCGTTGCCCTTGCCTTCGCCGCGTCCCCAGCGGGGATCGTTGATCGACAGCAAGGCGCGCATCCGCCGCCAGGTACTCCGCTCGTTGTATTCGTTCACCAGAGTTTGTTCACCAGATGGGACGTCAGCGAACCGGCCGGGGCCGGTTAGCGCCCGTGTTCGGAAATCGTGTGGTCTTCGTGTGGTTCTGCGGGAGCGCCGTCGAGCGCGCCGTTGGGTAACGTCGCGCCGGTAAGGTGTTCCGCGGAGGCGATTTCGGCGATGGCGGCACGCAACGTGTCGAGACCCTGACCGGTGCGCGCGCTCAAAAAGACGCGCGAAATATTACCATACTCGTCTCGCTCGACCGCGTCGCCGCGGGCCGCCAGCTCGGGCACGGCGTCGATCTTGTTGAACACCAGCACCTGCCGGATCGTGTCCGCGCCGATTTCGTGCAGCACGCCGTTCACCTGCTCGATCTGTTCGAGCCGCACCGCGCTCGACGCATCGACCACGTGCAGCAGCAAATCCGCATGGATCGTTTCCTCGAGGGTCGCGCGAAACGCGGCAACCAGCTGGTGAGGCAGTTCGCGGATGAACCCGACCGTATCGGACACGACGATCTGCCCGACCTCGTCGCCGAGGTACACGCGCCGCGACGTCGTGTCGAGCGTGGCGAACAGCTGGTCGGCCGCATAGGCCTGCGCCTTCGTCAGCGCATTGAACAGCGTCGACTTGCCCGCGTTCGTATAGCCGACGAGCGACACCGACATCGTGCCGCTGCGCGCGCGCTGGCGACGCTGCGTGCTGTGTTGCCGACGCAGCCGGTCGAGCCGCGACTTCAGCATCTTGATGCGCTCGCCGATCAGCCGGCGGTCGGTTTCGAGCTGGGTTTCGCCGGGGCCGCGCAGGCCGATACCACCCTTTTGCCGCTCCAGGTGGGTCCATGCGCGAATCAGCCGGGTCGACAGGTATTGCAGCTGCGCAAGCTCGACCTGCAGCTTGCCTTCGTGGCTGCGGGCGCGCTGCGCGAAGATATCGAGGATGAGGCTCGTGCGATCGACCACCCGCCTGTTCAGCGCCTGCTCCAGATTGCGTTGCTGGGCCGGTGCCAGTGCGTGGTTGAAGATGACGATTTCGACGTTGTGTGCGTCGCAGGCGAGCCGGAGTTCTTCGGCTTTGCCGCTGCCGATGAACATCTTGGCATCGGGACTGGCGCGACGACCGGTGAGGGTGACGGCGGGACGTGCCCCCGCACTGGAGGCGAGAAGACTGAGTTCTTCCAGACTGGCTTCGAAATCGGTCTTGCCGAAGTCGATGCCGACGAGCGCTGCGTTGATCAAATTATCGGGTGTCAAGATAAGGCGGCTGGCATCGGTCGCTCGCGGCGACCGGATGCCGGCCGCTGCGATAGGTTAGGACGTGGTCGCTTCCGCGTCCGGGTGGAAATTCACCGGGCGCGCCGGCACGACCGTCGAGATGGCGTGCTTGTAGACCATCTGGGTCACCGTATTACGGAGCAACACGACGTACTGGTCGAACGATTCGATGTTCCCTTGGAGCTTGATGCCGTTGACGAGATAGATCGAAACGGGAACGTGCTCTTTGCGCAGTGCGTTCAAAAACGGGTCTTGTAACAATTGCCCTTTGTTGCTCATGGCGTACTCCATCTTTTTTTGCAGGTTGATCTGAATTTGGCGCCGAAGAAAAAGAGATCCGGCGCCAATCGCTACACTATAGCTGATTTTGCCTGCCCCGCCCGGCAGCAGGCCATGCGGCCTGGCCCTTGCGGGACGTGCGTGGCAGGCATGTTCAGCCCTTGTCCGCGTACGGATTGTTCGACGAACGGAACTCTATGCGCAATGGAGTCCCGGTCAGGGAGAAAGTTTCGCGGAATCGGTTTTCGAGGTAGCGCTTGTACGTTTCGGTCACCGCGTCGAGCGCGTTGCCGTGGATCACGATCAGCGGCGGATTCTGTCCGCCCTGGTGCGCGTAGCGCAGCTTCGGACGCACCGGGCCACGGCGGCGCGGCTGCTGGAACTCGACGGCCTCGATCAGCGCGCGCGTGAGCTTCGGCGTCGGCAGTTTCGCCATGGCCGCCGCGTACGCGTCGTCGACCGAGCGCATCAGCGCGCCAATGCCCGTCTTCTTCGCGGCCGAAATGTAGTGCGATTTCGCGAAGTCGAGGAATTTCAGCTTGCGGGTCAAATCCGCTTTCGCGCGATCGCGCGCGTGGTCGTCGAGACCGTCCCACTTGTTGACGCCGATCACGAGCGCGCGGCCCTGTTCGACGACGAAGCCGGCGATGTGCGCGTCCTGGTCGGAAATGTCCTGCTGCGCATCCAGCAGAAGAATGACGACGTTCGCGTCGGAGATCGATTGCAGCGTCTTCACGACCGAGAATTTCTCGATCGCCTCGAACACCTTGCCGCGGCGCCGCAGGCCTGCCGTGTCGATCAGCGTGTATTTCTTGCCGTTACGCTCGAAGTCGACGTAGATCGAATCGCGCGTCGTGCCCGGCATGTCGAACGCGATCACGCGGTCCTCGCCGATCAGCGCGTTCACGAGCGTCGACTTGCCGACGTTCGGGCGGCCCACGATCGCGATCTTGATGCCGCGCGACGGATCGTCTTCGTCCGCTTCCTCGGGCTGGCCCGCGTACGCGACTTCCAGCGCCTCGTTGATCATGTCGGTCACGCCGTCGCCGTGCGCGGCCGAGATCGCGCGCGGATCGCCGAGGCCGAGCTCGTAGAAGTCCGTCGCGACCGCCGTGTACTTCATCCCCTCGGCCTTGTTGACGACCAGGAAGATCGGCCGGCCGGTCTTGCGCAGGTAGTCGGCGATCGACTTGTCCTGCGGCGCGAGCCCGTTACGGCCGTCGACGATGAACACGACGACGTCGGCTTCCTCGACGGCCTGCCGCGTCTGGCGCGCCATCTGGTGCAGGATGCCGTCCTTCGCGACGGGTTCGAAGCCGCCGGTATCGACGACCAGGTACGGCCGTTCGCCGACCCGCCCTTCGCCGTAATGGCGATCGCGCGTGAGGCCGGGCAAATCGGCGACCAGCGCATCACGCGAGCGCGTGAGCCGGTTGAACAGCGTGGATTTCCCCACATTGGGGCGCCCAACAAGGGCAATGACCGGTTTCATCTGTGTTTTCTACGGTGATGCGCAGCAGCGGGAGGCCCGCTGCTGCGGGCGGCTGCGCTGAATGAAAATATCACGAATTCGCGCCGCGCCGGATGCGCGCGCCGGGCGCGCGTTGCACGCCGTGGTCTTTCGTTTCGAACTGCCTTTCAAATACCGAGCGGCCGGGAACACCGGCCGCCTTCGTGTCGCACGACCGCGGCGCGCGGGACGAGCCCGCCGCGCCGCGATCGCGCCTGTTGCGTGCGCGTCAGCGCGGACGGAACCCGTACAGGCCGCCGTCCTTCGTCTGCACGACGAGCGTATTGCCCGCCAGGACCGGCGCCGCGGTAATCGCGCTGCCGTCCGTCTTCATCCGCGCGATGAAGCTGCCGTCCTCGCGCGACAGGAAGTGCACGAAGCCCTTGTAGTCGCCCATCACGACCGCATGGCCAAGCAGGTAAGGCACGCCGACGTCGCGGCTCTTCAGCTTGTCGTTGCGCCAGAGCTGGTTGCCGCTCGCCGAGTCGTAAGCCGTCACGACCGACCAGTCGTCGCCGCCGGCGACGACCGAATCGTCCTGCGCAAGGCCGCTGCGGCTCGAGAACGCCTTTTCCCACAGCGGACGGCCCGAGTTCGCGTCGAAGCAGCCGATCTGCCCCTGGAACGTGACCGCGCACGCTTCGGCACCGACGAGCGTCGGCGGACCGCTGACGTCGTTGATGCGCTCCACTTCGGTCACACCCTTCGGGAACGACACCGGCGTCTGCCAGAACGGCTCACCCGTCTGCAGGTTGATCGCAACCAGACCGCCGCCGGGGAAGCCCGCCAGCACGGCAGCATCGCCCGCGAACGTCATGCCGGCCGACACGCGCAGGTTCAGCGGCACCGCGCGGTTGCGGTAGTTCCACTTCTGCTCGCCCGTCTGCGCGTTGAACGCGATCACCTGGCCGTCGATCGTGCGCACGATCACGAGGCCGTTGCCGACCAGCGGCGGCGAGAAGATCTCGCCCTGCACGCTCGTCTTCCACAGCAGCTTGCCGTCGGGGCCGAGGACAAACACGCCGCCCTTGAGCGCGCCGACCGCGGTCAGGTTGCCGTCGCTGCCGACACCGGCCGACAGGTCCGAACCGACCTTCGAGCGCCACAGCGTCTGGCCCGTCTTCGCGTCGATCTTCTCGACCGAACCGTTCTCGCCCGCGGCATAGACGGCGTCGCCCACGGCCACCGGCGTGAACAGGTAGCGCCCGCCCTTGCCGACGCTCGCCTTCCAGACCTGTTGCACGTCCATGACGGGCTTGAACTCGGTGAGCGGCGTCGGCACGCGGCGCGCGTCCTTCGACGACGAGCAGGCCGCCAATGCCAGGACAGCCGCCGCGCAGGCTACGGGCACAGCGTAACGTTTCAGCAAATTCATCGGTTAGCGAAGCAGAGTTAAGAGGTTGAGGGGGCCGGAATCAGCCGCCGAGCGCGTCGAGCTTGAACTGCACGAGCTGGCGCGCGGACTGGTCGTCCTGCGGCAGGCCGTCGAGCGCGAGCTTGTACGCAGCGCGCGCGTCGTCGGTCTTGCCTTGCGCGGCCAGCAGATCGCCGCGGCGATCCGCCACGACGCCCTTGAATGCATCGACCGGCGTGCCGGACAGCAGCGCGAGGCCCGCATCGTACGCCTTCTCGTCGAGCAGCAGCGACGCGAGACGCAGCTTCGCGATCTGCTTGTACTCGTCATCCCTGGCGTGCTCGACGGCCCATTGCAGCTGGGCCTTCGCGCCGGCGGCGTCGCCTGCCGCGTAGAGCGTCTTCGCGGCCGACAGGGCCGTCATCTGCGCGTACGGCGTGCGGGCGAACTTGTCTTCCATGTCGGCGGCCGCGCGGGCCATCGTCGCCTTGTCGTTCGCGGCGGCGGCCTTCTGGACCTGCTCGTACAACCCGGAAGCCTCGGCGGCCTGACGGCGCTGCCAGTAATTCCAGCCGTTGAAACCGGCCGCGACAACCAGCGCCGCGAGCACGATCCACGTGGTGAGGTTGCCCCAGCGGGCCCACCACGCCTTGACACTTTCAATCGATTCTTGTTCGTCGTGATAACTCATCGGCGAGCGATTCCTTCCTGTTCAGGCTTTTTCTTGTCGAGCGAATGCGAGCGCGATCAGTCGTCGCCGTCTTCGGCGGATGCAACCATCGCATTGATTAGGAATTCGGTCAAGCTTTCGACCGGTACGGTCTGCTGAACGTTCTTTTCCCCTTCCTCGCCCGCACCGCGCAGCGCTTTCACGCCCACCGTGCCGTTCGCGACCTCTTCTTCGCCGAAGATCACCGCGAACGCGGCACCGCTTGCATCGGCCCGCTTCATCTGCGACTTGAAGCTTGCCGGCGCGCCGTCGGCGCTGCAGTGGAAAATCACGTCGAGGCCCGTGTCGCGCAGACGCTCGGCCGCGATGAACGCCTGTTCGCGCGCCGTCTCGCCCTGGTGCACCACGTACACGTCGACACCTTCCTGCTCGGGCGCGAGATCCTCTTCCTTCAGCAATTCGAGAATGCGCTCGATGCCCATCGCCCAGCCGCATGCGGCGGTCGGCTTGCCGCCGAGCTGCTCGATCAGCGGATCGTAGCGGCCGCCGGCCGCGACGGTGCCCTGTGCGCCGAGCTTGTCGGTCACCCACTCGAACACGGTCAGGTTGTAGTAGTCGAGGCCACGCACGAGACGTGGGTTGATCTTGAACGGAATGTTGTTCGCGAGCAGCAGGCGCTGCAGCCCTTCGAAGTGCGCACGCGATTCGTCGCCGAGGAAGTCGATCAGCTTCGGCGCGTTCTGCGCGATTTCCTGCAGCGCGGGATTCTTCGTGTCGAGCACGCGCAGCGGGTTCGTATACAGGCGGCGCTTCGCGTCCTCGTCCAGCACGTCGGCGAACTGCTCGAGGTACTTGATCAGTTCGACACGGTGCGCGGCCCGCTCTTCCGCGAGGCCGAGCGAGTTGATCTCGAGCTTGATGCCGGTCAGCCCGAGGTCGTCCCACAGGCGCTGGCACATCATGATGATCTCGGCGTCCGCATCCGGGCCCGCGAAGCCGAGCGCCTCGACGCCGACCTGGTGGAACTGGCGGTAGCGGCCGCGCTGCGGACGCTCGTGACGGAACATCGGGCCGATGTACCACAGGCGCTTCGGGCCGTCGTACAGCATGTTGTGCTCGATCGACGCGCGCACGACGGCCGCGGTGTTCTCCGGGCGCATCGTCAGGTTCTCGCCGTTCAGCGCGTCGGTGAAGCTGTACATTTCCTTCTCGACGATGTCCGTGACTTCGCCGATGCCGCGCGTGAAGAGCTGCGTGTGTTCGACGATCGGCGTGCGGATGTTCTGATAGCCGTACGCGCGCAGCAACGATTTCACGGTGGCTTCGAAGAATTCCCACAGGCCGGCATCCTGCGGAAGGATGTCGTTCATGCCTTTGACGCCGGTGAGCTTCTCGATCTTGCGTTTCTGTTCAGTCATCGTGTGTGTGGACGAATTAATTCAGGGCCTCGGTGCGGCCGTAGTTGCGTGCGACGTAGTCGCTGACGATCTGCTGGAATTCCTCGGCGATCCGCTCGCCGCGCAGCGTCTTGACCTTCTCGCCGTCGATGAAGACGGGCGCGGCCGGGTTCTCGCCCGAACCCGGCAGGCTGATGCCGATGTTCGCGTGCTTCGATTCGCCCGGGCCGTTGACGATGCAGCCCATCACCGCGACGTTCATCTTCTCGACACCCGGATATTCCTTGCGCCATACGGGCATCTGCTCGCGCAGGTAGGTCTGGATCTGCATCGCGAGCTCCTGGAACAGCGTGCTCGTCGTGCGGCCGCAGCCCGGGCACGCGATCACCATCGGCGCGAACGAGCGCAGGCCCATCGTCTGCAGGATTTCCTGGCCGACGATCACCTCGCCCGTGCGCGGCGCGCCCGGCTCCGGCGTCAGCGAGATGCGGATCGTGTCGCCAATCCCTTCCTGCAGCAGCACGCCGAGCGCGGCCGTCGACGCGACGATGCCCTTCGAGCCCATGCCGGCCTCGGTCAGACCGAGGTGCAGCGCGAAGCCGCAGCGGCGGCCGAGTTCGCGGTACACGGCGATCAGGTCCTGCACGCCGCTGACCTTGCACGACAGCACGATGCGATCACGGCCGAGACCCAGTTCGACCGCACGCTCGGCCGAGCCGATCGCCGACTGGATCAGCGCCTCGTACATCACGCTTTGCGCGCCCCACGGCTGCGCACGCGCGCCGTTCTCGTCCATCATGCGCGCGAGCAGGTCCTGGTCGAGGCTGCCCCAGTTCACGCCGATCCGCACCGCCTTGTCGTACTTGGCCGCGGCTTCGATCATCAGCGCGAACTGCGTGTCGCGCTTCGCACCCTGGCCGACGTTGCCGGGATTGATCCGGTACTTCGACAGCGCCTCCGCGCAGCCCGGGTAGTCGCGCAGCAGCAGGTGGCCGTTGTAGTGAAAATCGCCGACGAGCGGCACGGTCACGCCCATCCGGTCGAGCTGCTCGCGGATCGCCGGCACGGCGGCCGCGGCCTCCGGCGTGTTGACGGTGATGCGGACCAGTTCGGAGCCCGCGTTCGCGAGTTCCTTGATCTGGATCGCCGTGCCGATCGCATCGGCCGTGTCGGTATTCGTCATCGACTGGACGCGCACCGGCGCATCGCCGCCGATCGTCACGAGCTGCCCGCCCCAACGAACATCCACCGCATGCGACACGCGACGCGGCTGATGCCCGCCGAACACCGGCTCGGTTGAACAAATCTGACTGCTGCGTGGGGATTGAGCTTCGGATTGCATCGATAGATCCATTTACGCGGAATGCGCCGCGAAGCGGCGCATGAATTGAAAAAGCGCCGTGCCCTCGCGGCCTGTGCTGGACAGGCCCGCGCCACGGCGCTTGACATCAGGGCAACGTGAACCGCGCCACGTTACCCCGCGCTGCCGAATATTTTGCCGGATCGACAGGTTTTCCGTCGAACGCGACCGCGTCCATGCCTGCCTTGTTGCCGATCGTGACCTTGAACGGCCCGTCGCCGGCGACCTGCTTCGTCTCGCCGGCCCGCACCAGCGCCGAGAACAGCTCCTTGCCGTTCTTGTCGCGCACGCTGAACCAGCAATCCTGCTTGACCTTCAGTTCGATCATCGACTGGCCTGCCGCCACCACGACGCTCGCGGGCTGGGCCGGCACGGCCGCACCGCTCGCCGCGGCCGTCACCACCGGTTGCGACGCAGGCGCCGCGACCGCTGGGGCCGGCGCCGGTGCAGCCGGTGCAGCCGGTGCAGCCGGTGCAGCCGATGCAACGACCTGCGGCGCCACGGCGGATGCCGCCACCTGCGCCGGCGCATCGCTGCCGGCTGCCGCCGACGCGCCGCCCGCGGCCGCTTCTTCGACCGAAGACGCCGCCGGCGCGCTGGCCGCCGACGCATGGTCGGTGTCGCCGCCCTTGAAACGCGCGAGCCAGCTCGACGAATCGCCGCCAGTGTGCCACATGAGCACCGCGACCACCGCGACGACGACGATCGCCGTCCCCCACAGCCACGGATGGTGACGCGACGAGCCGCCGAGCGGAATCGACACGCGGCCGCGCGGCAGATCCGTGCCCGATGACGCGGGCATCGACAGATCGACTTCCGGCACGCCGCGCTCGCGGCGCAACGCCTGCGCAAACGGCTCCGGATCGACGCCGAGCATCTTCGCGTAGCTGCGCACGACGCCGAGCGCGAACGTCACGCCTGGCAGATGGCTGATGTCGCCTGCCTCGAGCGCACGCAGCTTCTGCGGGGCGACCTTGAGCCGCGCCGACACGTCGTCGACCGTCCAGCCCTTCGCCTCCCGGAGATGCGCCAGCCGGCTGCCGACGGCCGTCAGCGTTTCCAACCCCGCCGGTGCCGGCTTCGCGGCATCCGTCTCTGCGCCGTTTGTCGGCTGCGGCTCACTCATCCTTGTCCTCGCGTCGATTCTTCTTCACTGGCGAGCGCCGCCGGCTTGCGCCGGCCGGCACCCGCAACTGTCCATATCATGCGCGGCGCCGGGGCGCCGCGACCGATCGCTATTCGCGTGTTGTACCGCCAAGAGGCTCGGGCATCCGGGCCAGGCCGCCCCGACCTGGCGCCCCGTCAAATTGCCCGAACTTCGATGATTTTTGCTGCTGCGCCCGTTCGCTCCGCCAGGCGCGTGCGATCCTTCACGGCGCCGGCCAGCTGGCCGCACGCGGCGTCGATGTCGTCGCCGCGCGTCTTGCGCACGGTCGTGACGACACCCGCGTCGATAAGGACCTGTGCAAAGCGCTTGATCTGCTCCGGCTTCGAGCGGATGAGGCCCGATTCCGGAAACGGATTGAACGGGATCAGATTGAACTTGCACGGAACGTCACGCGTGACGGCCAGCAGTTCGCGCGCATGCGCTTCGGTGTCGTTGACGCCGTCGAGCATGCAGTATTCGAATGTAATGAAGTCGCGCGGCGCGACTTTCAGATAGCGCTGGCACGCGGCCATGAGCTCGCGAAGCGGATGCTTCTTGTTGAGCGGCACCAGCTCGTCGCGCAGCGCATCGTTCGGCGCGTGCAGCGAAACGGCGAGCGCGACCGGCAATTCGGCGCCGAGGCGGTCCATCATCGGCACCACGCCGGACGTCGACAGCGTGACGCGGCGGCGCGACAGGCCGTACGCGTTGTCGTCGAGCATCAGCCGCATCGCGGGCACGACCGCGTTGTAGTTCAGCAGCGGCTCGCCCATGCCCATCATCACCACGTTGGTGACGACCCGTTCGGCCTTGCCGTTCGGACCGGGCGCGCGACCGAGCGACGCACGCAGTGCAAATTCGGCCATCCGGAGCTGACCGATGATTTCGGCTGTCGACAGGTTGCGGGAGAAGCCCTGCTTGCCCGTCGAGCAGAAGCGGCAGTTGACCGCGCACCCGGCCTGCGACGACACGCACAGCGTGCCGCGCGTCTCTTCCGGGATGAACACGGTTTCGACCGCATTGCCGTTTCCGACGTCGATCAGCCACTTGCGCGTGCCGTCGGTGGAAACGTGATCGCTGGCGATCTCGGGCATCACGATCGACGCACGGCCCTTGAGCTTTTCTCTCAGGGACTTCGCGAGATCGGTCATGCCGTCGAAATCGCCGGCGTTGTACTGGTGGATCCAGCGCTGCAACTGCTTGGCGCGGAACGGCTTCTCGCCAAGGCTGCCGCAGTACGCGACAAGACCCTCGGCATCGAAGTCGAGAAGATTGACGGAAGTTTCGCTCGTCATGATGTGCTGCCTTGCCGCTTGCGCTGAATCCTGCCTACTTGTTGCCAGCCAGGGCTTAGCGCGAGTAGACGTTCATTTCCGGGAAGAAGAACGCGATTTCGACCGCGGCCGTTTCGGCAGCGTCCGAGCCGTGCACGGCGTTCGCGTCGATGCTGTCGGCGAAGTCGGCGCGGATCGTGCCCTTTTCCGCCTTCTTCGGATCCGTCGCACCCATCAGGTCGCGGTTCTTCAGGATCGCGCCTTCACCTTCCAGAACCTGGATCATCACCGGGCCCGAGATCATGAAATCGACGAGGTCCTTGAAGAACGGACGTGCTGCGTGAACCGCATAGAACTTCTCTGCGTCGCCACGCGACAGGTGAGCCATGCGCGATGCGACGATCTTCAGGCCGGCGCCTTCGAAACGGCTGTAGATCTGACCGATCACGTTCTTTGCCACCGCATCCGGCTTGATGATCGACAGGGTGCGCTCGATTGCCATAAAAACTCCAAAAAATTAAGAAGTTACAGGTTCAAATGAATCCGCTATTGTAGCACGATCCCGTGTATCATTGCGATTGAACCCTTACACGAATGAAAGGTTTCGAATCCATATGTTTTTTGCGCCGCCCGCATTGAAACCTGGCGGCGCGGAACGTATCTTAGCCATAGCTGCCCCGGTTTGCTGCGCCGCACATCGCGCGCGCCGAACCGGCCCCGGACGCCCACGCGTTCAATGTTAGGAGAAACCATGAACGACTATCCGTACAATTTCGGCCGCGGCGGTTCCGTCAGCACCGCCGAAGTTCGCAACCGCGTGCTGCGGAACACGTACTGGCTGCTCGCGCTGTCGATGGTGCCGACCGTGCTGGGCGCCTGGGTCGGCGTCGCGACGGGCTTCTCGCTGTTCGCGGCCACGAGCCCGATGATGAGCCTGCTCGCGTTCTTCGCGATCGCGTTCGGCTTCATGTTCGCGATCGAGCGGACCAAAAACAGCGCGGCCGGCGTGTTCGTGCTGCTCGGCTTCACGTTCTTCATGGGCCTGATGCTGTCGCGGCTGCTCAGCTTCATCCTCGGCTTCTCGAACGGCCCGTCGCTGATCATGCTCGCGTTCGGCGGCACCGGCATCATCTTCGCCACGATGGCGACGATCGCCACCGTCAGCAAGCGCGACTTCTCCGGGCTCGGCAAGTGGCTGTTCATGGGCGTGATCGTGATCCTGCTGGCGTCGGTCGCGAACATCTTCCTGCAGCTGCCGGCGCTGATGCTCACCGTCTCGGTGCTCGCGATCGCGATCTTCTCGGCCTACATGCTGTTCGACGTCCAGCGCGTCGTGAACGGCGGCGAGACGAACTACATCTCGGCCACGCTCGCGATCTACCTCGACCTGTACAACGTGTTCACGAACCTGCTCGCGCTGCTCGGCATCTTCGGCGGCAACCGCAACTGACGTTCGCACCACCCCATGAAAAACCGGCCCGCGGGCCGGTTTTTTTACGTCCGACGCCCGCCCGCTCAGTCGCGCTCGAACAGCGCGATCGATTCGACGTGCGACGTATTCGGGAACATGTTCACGACCCCGGCGCCCTTCAGGCGGTAACCCGCCTCGTGCACAAGGAGGCCCGCGTCGCGCGCGAGCGTCGACGGGTTGCACGACACGTAGACGATCCGCTTCGGCAGCGGGCCTTCGCCGCTCTGCGCGATTTCGGCCAGCGCCTTCGACACCGCGAGCGCGCCTTCGCGCGGCGGGTCGATCAGGAACTTGTCGAACGCGCCGAGCGCACGGAGGTCGTCGCCCGTCACTTCGAACAGGTTCCGGCACGCGAACGTCGTGTGCCCATCGACGCCGTTTTCGCGCGCATTCGCCAGCGCGCGCGTCGTCAGCGTGTCGCTGCCTTCGATGCCCATCACCTCGCGCGACAGTCGCGCGAGCGGCAGCGTGAAGTTGCCGATCCCGCAGAACAGGTCGAGCACGCGATCGTCGCGCGACGGCGCGAGCAGGCGCAGCGCGCGGCCCACCAGCACGCGGTTGATCTGATGGTTGACCTGCGTGAAGTCGGTCGGCTTGAACGGCATGCGGATGCCGAACTCCGGCAGCGTGTAGTCGAGCGGCACGTCGAGCGGATAGAACGGCGTCACCGTGTCCGGGCCCTTCGGCTGCAGCCAGAACTGCACCTTGTGCTCGTCCGCGAACGCGCGCAGCAGCGCTTCGTCGTCCGCATTGATCGGCTCCAGCACGCGCAGCACCAGCGCCGTGACTTGCGAACCGACCGCGAGCTCGATCTGCGGCATCCGGTCGCGAATCGACAGCCCCTCGACCAGCCGGCGCAGCGGCACCAGCATTGCCGACACGTGCGGCGGCAGCACTTCGCAGCTCGTCATGTCGGCAACATAGCTGCTCTTCTTTTCGTGGAAGCCGACCAGCACGCCGCCCTTCTTCGCGACGTTGCGCACGGTCAGGCGCGCACGGTAGCGGTAGCCCCACGACGGGCCATGGATCGGCGCGAACACCGTCTCGGCGCGCAGCTTCGCCAGGTGCCACAGGTTGTCCTCGAGCACGCGCTGCTTGATCGCCACTTGCGCGCGCATGTCGAGATGCTGCATCGAGCAGCCGCCGCAGGTGCCGAAGAACGCGCATTTCGGCTGCGTGCGCAGCACGCTCGGGCGCAGGATGTCGACCACGGTCGCCTGCTCGTAGCTCGGCTTGCGACGGTAGCTCGAATAGGTCACACGCTCGCCAGGCAGCGCGCCTTCGACGAAGATGACCTTGCCCGGCGTGCCGTCCTCGGTCACCGTGCGGCCGACACCGCGCGCTTCCATGTCGAGCGATTCGATCTCGAGAACCGGGGCAGGCCCGGGCGCGACGGGCGCATTTTTCGATTTGCGCGCAGAAGTGGGGACGGCTTCGGACACCAGCTTTTCCTGACAAACGTTGAAGAAGGCGAGATTGTAGACGACGACAGCCCGCATCGCCCGCTTTCATCGCGCTCGTGTGGATCCGGATGCATCCACGGCGCCGCGTAGTGCACACAGGCCCGCAGGTGCGGTGTCTTGCCGACCCACCGGCGGCACAAGTTCTGCTCGCAGGTGGCTCTCTGCTCGCAGGAGAATCGACCATGCGACTGATCGACTGGAACGTTCAATGGGGTCGGGACGCGGACGGCGTCGTCGACCTCGCGCGCACCATCGCCGCCGCCCGCCGCCTCGGCGACTTCGACGTGCTGTGCATGCAGGAAGTCACGCGCGGCTTCGGCGCGCTGCCCGGCCAGCCGGGCCCTGATCAGTTCACCGAACTGGCGGCGTTGCTGCCCGGCTATACGATCTTCGAGGCGATCGGCGCCGACCTGCCGCCGCTCGAACCCGACGCGGCGCGCCGGCAGTTCGGCAATGCGATCGCGACCCGGCTGCCGGTCGGACGCGTGCTGCGCCAGTTGCTGCCGTGGCCGGCCGACGCCAGCGGGCCGTCGATGCCGCGCGTCGCGCTGGAGGTCGAGCTGACGACGTCGTCCGGCGCGCTGCGTATCATCACGACGCACCTCGAATTCTATTCTGCGCGCCAGCGGCTCGCACAGGTGGATGCGATGCGCGCCCGGCACCGCGAAGCGTGCGCCCACGCCGACCATCCCGCCCCGGCGGAGAACGCCACGGGACCGTTCACCGCGACCGGCCAGGCGCGCGACGCGATCATCTGCGGCGATTTCAACAGCGCGTTCGACAGCGATGCATACCGGCGCCTGCTGGAGCCGATCGCGGACGCGCCGTCGTTCGTCGATGCGTGGGTTGCCCGGCACGCGGGCCATACGCCGCCGCCGACCGCCGGCGTCTACGACACCGCGCAATGGTCGGACGGGCCGCTCGCGTGCGATTTCGTGTTCGTGACCGATACGCTGCTGCCGCGCGTCACGCGCTGCGAGATCGACGGCGACGTGCGCGCGTCGGATCACCAGCCGGTCGTGCTCGAACTCGATTGATCGCGGCCGCGACGCGGGCCGCCCGCGTCACGCGTCGAAGCCGGCCAGGTATTCGGCCCAATGCGACGCGGGCTCCTGCGCCAGCGAATTCTTCACGAGCAGGATCTCGTCCGCATATTCGCTCGGCGTGAGGCCGCCGCGCATCAGCTGGAACCGGCAATACAGCAGGTAGGTGTTGACGACGTCGGTTTCGCAGTAGTTGCGGATTTCCTCGATCCGCCCGTCCTGGAACGCAGGCCATACCTGGCTGCCGTCCATCCCCAGCTTGCCCGGAAAGCCGCACAGCTTCGCGAGCGCGTCGAGCGGCGCGTTCGCGCGCGCCTGATACATCGCGAGCACGTCCATCAGATCGGTATGCCGCGAATGATAGCGCGCGATGTAGTTGTTCCACTTGAATTCGCGGTCGTCCTCGCCCAGATCCCAGTAGCGCGTCGCGGGAATCCCGTGCACGAGCGCACGGTAATGGAGCACCGGCAGGTCGAAGCCGCCGCCGTTCCACGACACGAGCTGCGGCGTGTATTTCTCGATCACGCGGTAGAACGACTGGATCAGCGTCGCCTCGTTGTCCTGGGGCGTGCCCAGCGAGCGCACACGGAAACCGTTGTTGTCGCGGAACACGCAGGAAATCGCCGCGATGCGCTGCAGGTGATGCGGCAGGAAATCGCCGCCGGTCTTCTCGCGGCGCGCGGCGAACGCGTGTTCGGCCACCGCGGCATCGTCGAGCGTCGCGGGCAGATCTTCCAGACGGCGAATGCCGTCGACATCGGGAATGGTCTCGATGTCAAAAACGAGAATCGGAGTCATCAGTTACAGAACGGCGTCCTTGCGCACGCCGTTGGAGGCAAAGAACCGCTTGAGGCGCACCAGCGCTTCCTGCTGGATCTGCCGCACGCGCTCGCGCGTGAGCCCCATCTCGTCCGCCAGCTCCTCGAGCGTGGCCGGTTCGATGTGGTTCAGGCCGAAGCGCCGCTCGATCACGTGGCGGTGCTTGTCGGACAGCCGTGACAGCCACGCGCGCGTGAGCGTCTCGAGCTCGCGGTGCTGCACCTCGGCGTCGGGCGACTGGCTCTGGTCGTCGGGCAGCAGGTCGAGCAGGCTGCTCGCGGGATCGAGATCGAGCGGTGCGTCGAGCGATGCGGTGTGCTCGTTGAGCGCGAGGATGTCGGTGACTTCCTCGGCGGTCTTGCCGGTGAGATAGGCGATGTCGTCGATGCTGGCTTCGCGGCGCTCGGCCGCCTCGCCCGTCGACATCGAATTCTTTTCGAGGTGGCGCTTCGCGCGCAGCACCTGGTTCAGCTCGCGGATCACGTGCACGGGCAGGCGCACGGTGCGCGCCTGGTTCATGATCGCCCGCTCGATGCTCTGGCGGATCCACCACGTCGCATAGGTCGAGAAGCGAAAGCCGCGCGTCGGGTCGAATTTCTCGATCGCGTGCATCAGGCCGAGGTTGCCTTCCTCGATCAGGTCGAGCAGCGGCACGCCGCGGTTCAGGTAACCCTTCGCGATACTGACGACGAGACGCAGGTTGCGCTCGATCATCACCTGCCGCGCCTCGAATTCGCCGGCCTTCGCGAGACGCGAATAGCGCTGCTCCTCCTCGACGGTCAGGAGCGGCTTCACGCTGATGCGGTTCAGGTAATGCTGGATCGTGTCGGCCGTGAGCTCGGCCTGCAGCAATGCGCGGAAATCGTCGACGTCGGGAGCCGCTTCCGGACGGCCTTCGCGCTCGCCGTCGCCGTCCGCTTCGGCGTCGCTTGCCTCGATATCACGTTCGTTTTCCGCGACGTCGTCTTCGTCGTCCTTCGAAGCGCCAGCTCGCCCCACCGATGCTTGCGTGGCACGACTGATCTTCTCAGACTCGGCTTGCGGCTCGTGGCGCTTCGATTTCGGCATGGTCGTCTCGGTTATTGAGGCGGCAAATACTTCAGCGGATCGACAGGTTTACCCTGCCGGCGAACCTCGAAATGCAGCATCACGCGGTCGGCATCGCTGTTACCCATCTCGGCGATCTTCTGCCCCTTCGTCACCGCGTCCCCCTCTTTTACCATCAAAGCGCGATTATGTGCATACGCCGTGAGGTAAGTTGCATCGTGTTTGATGATAATGAGGTTGCCGTAGCCACGCAGGCCATTGCCCGAGTAGACGACGCGGCCATCGGCCGCCGCCTTCACGGGTTCTCCCGACGTGCCGCCGATATTGACGCCCTTGTTCTTCGCGTCGTCGAAACCGTTCAGCAGCGGGCCGCGCACGGGCCATGCAAACGTCACGGGGCCGCTCGGCGCTGCTGCCGTATCGCTCGATGCGGAGGCGGCAGCCGGCGGCGTGATCGCGGACGACGACGAGCCCGCGGCCGGCGTCGCGGGACCGCTGCTGAGCGGTGCGGTCGCGACGGCAGCGCCGCCGATCGGCGCGGCAACCTGCGAGCCGGCAACCGCGGCGCCGCCCGGCGGCGCGACGCGCAGCAGTTGGTCGACTTCGATCTGGTTCGGGTTGGTCAGGTTGTTCCACGCGGCGATGTCGCGATAGTTCTGCCCGTTCTCGAGTGCGATCCGGTACAGCGTGTCACCCGGTTTCACCCGGTAGAAGCCGGGCGGCGGCGGGCCGAGCGGCACCGCCGGCTGCGCGGCAGCTGTCGTGCCGAGCGTTCCGGAGCGGTCGACGACGGGCGCGTTGTCGAGGCGCGTCGCACAGGCGGCCAGTAGCGTGGAGAATGCAGCCACACAGATCGCGCGCTGGGCGAACGTGAGCGGTTCCCTGGTTCGGTTGTTTTGCATCGCGCGCAACATACTCATCGGTTTCAAATCACTCCGGATTTTAAAGGGACAAAGAAAACGCGATCAAGCCGGGACTCTCGCCATTGCGCGGGCGCGACGCGCTCGACCAGCGTGAGCACCTGGTGCTGCCCGCTCTGCGCGCCGACCGGCGCGACGAGCCGCCCGCCGATCGCGAGCTGCTCGAGCAGCGCCTGCGGCACGTCGAGCCCCGCCGCCGCGATCACGATCGCGTCGAACGGGGCCGCGGACGGCAGGCCGACACGCCCGTCGCCATAATGCAAACGGATGTTCGGCACGCGCAGCGGCCGCAGGTTCAGCTTCGCGCGCTCGTAGAGCGGCTTGATGCGTTCAATCGAATACACGTCGCGCGCCACGTGACTCAGCACCGCGGCCTGGTAGCCGCAACCGGTGCCGATCTCGAGCACGCGCTCGAGTGTGCGGCCGGCCATCGCGAGCTCGATCATGCGCGCGACGACCGACGGCTTTGAGATCGTTTGCTGGTGGCCGATCGGCAACGCGGCATCCTCGTAGGCCTGCGTCGCGAGCCCCGGATCCACGAACATGTGGCGCGGCACCGCGGCCATCGCATCCAGCACGCGCGCGTCGGTCACGCCGTTCGCGCGCAGGCGTTCGACCATGCGCTCGCGCACACGTTCCGAGGTCAGCGCGAACGCGCCGGCCGGCGCGATCGTCGGCGCGGCCGGCTTCGGCACCGCGGGCTTCAGCACGGTCGGCTTCGGTGCGGTCGCAGGCTTCGCGGCGGCCGTGCCGGGCAGCGCGCGAGCGGCGCCCGTCTTCGCCACCGGCTTGAGCACGGCAGCGGGCTTGTCGGCGGCCTTCGGCACCGCGCTCGCCGCATGGCGTTCGCCGGACCCGGACCGGACTTCCGATTTGCGTGGCGCTCGCTTGAGATCTTCGAGCGCGAGCGGGAACCGCTTCGCGCGCTCGCCGCTCATGAAGCCCGCCCGCCTGCGCGCGCCCATTCGCGCGTTGCAGGCAGCATTTGCGTATGCGTGAGATCGAGCTGCAGCGGCGTGATCGACACGAAACCGTTTGCGACGGCGTGGAAATCGGTACCTTCGCTCGCGTCCAGCGCGGCACCCGCCGCACCGATCCAGTAGACCGGCTCGCCGCGCGGGTCGGTCTGGCGAATCACCGGCTGCGACGGGTGGCGCTTGCCGAGGCGCGTGACCTTCCAGCCCCTCAGCTCGTCGTACGGCAGATTCGGAATATTGACGTTCAGCAACGGCTGACCGGGCAGCGGATGCGCGAGGTAATGCTCGACGATTTCCGCGGCGACGCGCGCGGCGTCGGCCAGATGCGCCCAGCCCTTGTCGGCCAGCGAAAACGCGATGGCCGGCACGCCGAACATGATGCCTTCGGTGGCGGCCGCAACTGTCCCTGAATAGAGGGTGTCTTCGCCCATGTTCTGGCCGTTGTTGATCCCCGACACGACGAGGTCCGGACGCTCGTCGGCCATCCCCGTCAACGCGACGTGCACCGAGTCGGTCGGCGTGCCGTTCACGTAGAAGAAACCCGTATTCGTCGCGCGCTGCACCGACAGCGGCCGCGACAGCGTGAGGGAATTCGACGCGCCGCTGCAGTTCTGCTCGGGTGCGATCACGGTGAGGTCGGCCAACGGCCGCAGCGCGTCGCTGAGCGCGGCGAGACCGGGGGCGAGATAGCCGTCGTCGTTGCTGAGTAGGATTCGCATCCGGCGATTGTAACCGAGGAAAGATGGCGCGAGAGCGACAGTCCGGCGGCGTCTGACGGGCCCGCACGCAGCTCGCGCATGCGGTGCGCCGCCGCACTGCGCGGCGGCGTTCCACCCACTCGGGAAAACACTCGGCCGCCCGCAGTCATCGACCCGGAAGGAAGTCCCGTCGGGGCAACCCCGCGCGCTTCGCCGGCACTCTGGATACTCAGATCGCGCCGGCCTCGCGCAGCGCGGCGATCGCCTGCGCGTCGTAGCCGAGGCCGCGCAGCACCTCGTCCGTGTGCTCGCCGAGTTCGGGCCCGAGCCAGCGCGTTTCGCCCGGCGTGCCGGACAGCTTCGGCGTGACGTTCGGCAACGGAATGTCGGTGCCGTCGGCGAGCTTGAAACGCTGGATCATCTGTCGCGCGACGAACTGCGGGTCGGTGAACATGTCGGCGGCGCTGTAGATGCGCCCGGCCGGCACGTCGGCCGCGTTGAGCACGGCCAGCGCGTCGTCGATCGTGCGCGGCGCGAGCCACGCGGCGATCGCGTCGTCGATTTCCTGCGTGCGCGGCACGCGTCCGTCGTTGCTTGCGAGCGCGGGATCGTCCGCGAGGTCGTCGCGCTCGATCGCCTTCATCAGCCGCTTGAAGATCGGGTCGCTGTTGCCGCCGATCACGATGCTGCCGTCGCGACACGCGTAGGTGTTCGACGGCACGATGCCGGGCAGCGACGCGCCGGTGCGCTCGCGCACCATCCCGTACACGCCGTATTCGGGCACCACGCTTTCCATCATGTTGAACACCGCTTCATACAGCGCAACGTCGACCACCTGCCCCGCGCCGCCATTCACGTTGCGGTGGTGCAGCGCCATCAGCGCCCCGATCACGCCGTGCAGCGCGGCAATGGAGTCGCCGATCGAGATCCCGATGCGCGGCGGCGGCAGATCCGGATAGCCGGTGATGTGACGCAATCCGCCCATCGATTCGGCGATCGCGCCGAAGCCGGGCCGGTCGCGGTACGGGCCCGTCTGCCCGTAGCCGGACAGGCGCACCATCACGAGCCCGGGGTTGTCGGCCGACAGGATGTCGTAGCCGAGGCCGAGCTTCTCGAGCAGGCCCGGGCGAAAGTTTTCGACCACGATGTCGGCCTCGCGCGCGAGCTGCCGCGCGATCGCCTTGCCGGCATCGGTTTTCAGGTTGAGGGTGACCGATTTCTTGTTGCGCGCCTGGACCGACCACCACAGCGACGTGCCGCCCTGCTCCGGATGCAGCTTGCGCCACTTGCGCAGCGGGTCGCCGCCGTTCGGATCCTCGATCTTGATCACTTCCGCGCCGAATTCGGCCAAGAGGCGCGACGCGAACGGCCCCGCGATCAGCGTCCCGAATTCGAGCACTTTGACGCCCGCGAGCGGGCCCTGGCTGGTGCTCATGTGTCTCCCTGGCATGAGGAACGGCGCCGCTCGCCGGCGGCGCCCGGCTTACATCGTGCGGCGGTCGAGCATCGCGCGGGCGATGGTGCCCGCGTCGACGTATTCGAGCTCGCCGCCGACCGGCACGCCGCGCGCGAGGCGCGTGACCGCGAGCCCGCGCGCCTTCAGCGTCTGGCCGAGGTAGTGCGCGGTGGCTTCGCCCTCGTTCGTGAAGTTGGTCGCGAGCACGACCTCCTTGACGACGCCGTCGGACGCGCGCCGCACGAGGCGGTCGAAATGGATTTCCTTCGGGCCGATCCCGTCGAGCGGGCTCAGCCGCCCCATCAGCACGAAATACAGCCCGCGGTACGTCATCGTCTGCTCGAGCATGATCTGGTCGGCCGGCGTCTCGACGACGCACAGCAGCGTCGGATCACGCTCGTCGTCGCTGCACACCTCGCAGATCTGCGCTTCCGTGAACGTGTTGCACTTCTCGCAGTGCTGCAGGTGCTCGGTCGCGAACAGCAGCGACCGGCCGAGCCGCTCCGCGCCCTCCCGATCGTGCTGCATCAGGTGGTACGCCATGCGCTGCGCGGATTTCGGCCCGACGCCGGGCAGGACACGCAGCGCCTCGACGAGCGCGGACAGGGCGGACGGCTGTTTCATACGGCGGCTGGAGGCTGAACGGGCTGAACGGACGCTGCGCTCAGAACGGCAGCTTGAAACCCGGGGGCAGCGGCAGGCCCGACGTCATGCCGCTCATCTTCTCCTGCGACGTGGCTTCGGCCTTGCGCACGGCATCGTTGAACGCGGCCGCGACCAGATCCTCGAGCATGTCCTTGTCGTCCGCGAGCAGGCTCGGGTCGATCGCCACGCGACGCACTTCGTTGCGGCACGTCATCGTCACCTTGACGAGGCCGGCACCCGACTGCCCTTCGACTTCGATCTGCGCAAGCTGCTCCTGCATCTTCTTCATGTTTTCCTGCATTTGCTGCGCTTGCTTCATCAGTCCGGCGAGGTTGCCTTTCAACATGGGAATACTCCTTCTTGATCGTGTGAAAACCGGCACGCGGCGCATGTCGGTCAATGTGTGCGGGCGTGATTGTGCCTGTCGCGGTGCGATTCGTTCAATGCAGCGTGGGCGGCGCGCCGTCCGGCGCCGAATCGGCGAGCGGCCGCACCGAGCCTTCGACGATACGCGCGCCGAAATCACGCACGAGCTGCTGGACGAACGGATCGCCGTGGATCTCCTGCTCGGCCTCGCGCTGGCGGGCCGCACGTGCAGCCGCATCGAGCGCTGCCGCGGTGCGCCGCGCGGGCCCGACCTCGACGGCGACCTCGACCGGCTTGCCGAGCGCGTCGGCCAGCGCGGCCTTCAGCTTCGCGACCTGGGCGGCGTCCGCATACTGCGGCACCGGCACGGACAGTTTCAACGTCGTCGCGTCGACGGCCGTCAGCTCGCTGTTGAACGCCAGCTGATACGCGACGCCCTTCAGCGGCAACCGTGCGGCCAGCGCCGGCCATTCGCCGTCGAAGCCGATCGGATCGAGCGCGATCGCGGGCGGCAGCGGACGCGTGTCGACGGGTGCGGACGGACGGGCCTCCGCCGGCTTCGGCGCAATGCGCACGTCGTCGGGGCCGCTGTCGAATACCGGGACGAAGCCGTCGTCGGCCCCACCGCCGAACATCTCGTCGGCGCTGAGCGGCACGTATTCGTCCGGCGGGATGTCTTCCCACGGCGGCGGCGCCTGGCGCGTGTCGGCTGCCTGCGGTGCGCGAGCTGCCGCCCGCGGCGTCGGCACCTGCACGGCGGGACGCGACGGCGCCGGTTTGTCGGCGGCCGGCTGGGCCGCGGCCGATTTCGGCGCGGCGTCTGCTCGCGAGCGGTCGGACGACACGCGCATGCCGGCATTGCGCAGCACGTCGAGTGCGGCGGCTGCGCCACCGCGGGCCGACGGGCGAGCTGCAGGCGCGGCCGGCGCGGCCGGCGTGGGACGCGGCGCCGGCTCGGCATGCGCTGCAGGTTCCGCGACGCGCTTGGCGGCGGCAGGCGGTTCAGGTTCGTCGACGCGCTGGGCGGCGGCAGCCGAGTCAGGTTCGTTGCGCACGGCCGGCGGCGCATCGCTCACCGGTGCCGCCTGAGGTGCCCGGTTCGCTTCCGGCTGCGGTGCGGCCGGCGCTTCGGTCGCAGTCGCTGCCGGTGTCGCCACAGGTTTCACGGCCGACGAAGTCGCCGCATCGCCGGACTGGACCGGCGACGGACGCGCAGTGGGCGCGACCGGAGCGGCAGCCTGCGGGCGTACGGCCTCCGCGGCGGCGGCCGGTGCGGCTGCCGCTGGCGGCTTGGGTGCCGATATCGCTGGCGACTTGGGCGCCGCAGCCGACGCAGCGGCAGCGGCAGCGGCGGTCGCACGCGGCGCGGGCGCGGGGACGGCACGCGGCACGGCCGGCTGGCCACCCGGCGCACTGCCGGCGCCGACGGCCGGCTCGAACGCGAGCATCCGCAGCAGCGTCATCGTGAAGCCGGCGTATTCGTCCGGCGCGAGGCCGAGCTCCGCGCGCCCGACCGTCGCGATCTGATAGAACAGCTGAACCTGCTCGGGGCTCAGCGCGTCGGCGAAGCGGCGCAGGTCGGCCGCTTCCGGCCATTCGTCGAGCACCGAGCCCGGCGCGAACTGCGCCCATGCGATCCGGTGCAGCAGGCTCGCGAGATCCTGCAGCGCGGTGGAAAACGACAGGCTGCGCAGCGACATCTCGTCGGCGATCGCGAGGATCTCCGGGCCGTTGCCCGCTGCGAGCGCATCGAGCAGCCGCACCATGTAGGTCTGGTCGAGTGCGCCGAGCATGCCGGACACCGCCGCTTCGGTCACTTCGTTCGCCGAATAGGCGATCGCCTGGTCGGTCAGCGACAGCGCATCGCGCATGCTGCCCTGCGCGGCGCGCGCGAGCAGACGCAGCGCCTGCAGCTCGAACGAAATCTGCTCTTCGCCGAGAATCCGCTCGAGATGCGACACGATGTGCCCGGCCGGCATCTGCTTCAGGTTGAACTGCAGGCAGCGCGACAGCACGGTGACGGGAATCTTCTGCGGGTCGGTCGTCGCGAGGATGAACTTGACGTGCGGCGGCGGCTCCTCGAGCGTCTTCAGCATCGCGTTGAACGCGTGGTTCGTCAGCATGTGCACTTCGTCGATCATGTAGACCTTGAAGCGCGCATCGACGGGCGCGTACACCGCACGCTCGAGCAGCGCGGCCATCTCGTCGACGCCGCGGTTGCTCGCCGCGTCCATCTCGACGTAGTCGACGAAGCGGCCTTCGTCGATCTCGCGGCACGCGCGGCACACGCCGCACGGCTGCGACGTGACGCCGGTTTCACAGTTGAGCGCCTTCGCGAAGATCCGCGACAGCGTCGTCTTGCCGACGCCGCGGGTGCCGGTAAACAGATAGGCGTGATGGAGACGCCCGCCGTCGAGCGCGTGCGTGAGCGCCCTGACGACGTGCTCCTGGCCGACGAGCGAAGCGAAATCCTTCGGACGCCACTTGCGTGCGAGAACTTGATAGGTCATCGGGAAATTGTATCAGTAACGCTGCGCCGCGCCGACACGCGAAACGGTGCGGAGAACGGGCAAGGCGCAGGAAAAACGGAGAATGACGCAGAAATAAAAAACGCCCAACGAACGGGGCGAGAGGAAAGGTGACGAGCCCAACCCTCGGCACTGGCAGAAAACGATTGTGGCTGCTTCGTTCCCGACCTGACCAGGTTCACCGCCCCACCATGCGAGGAGGCCCGTCACGGCATATTCTATCACCGCTTCCGGTCGAATGCGACCGTTTGTTCGCAACAATGCGAGGGATCGACCAAACCGGCGCGCGCATGGGCACACGAAGCCGGGGCGAGACGCAGCAAATAACCGCGGCTCTTGTATTTTGCATGCGGGCCTCCACCTTTGGAACACAACGGTCGAACGGCGCGTCGTACCCCTACTCGCGTAGCGGCTACTATCGCCGCCCGCAGCAGATAGCAATTTAGGCTAATATGACGCCCGAACGACCCGCGAGCCGCGCCATGCAGCGCCTGCGCCCTTCCTTCCGGAGAGCGGAGTGACCTGCCGCAGCGGCCGGCAGCCGAAAGGCCGCCGGAGCGCCGCAACGCGCCAAGCAGGCAGTCCCCGAACCGTAAGAGGTATTGACCCAATGAGCGAACAGATCAAACACATCAGCGACGCATCGTTCGAACAGGACGTCGTCAAATCCGACAAGCCCGTGCTCGTCGACTTCTGGGCCGAATGGTGCGGCCCGTGCAAGATGATCGCCCCGATCCTCGACGAAGTCGCGAAGGATTACGGCGACAAGCTGCAGATCGCGAAGATCAACGTCGACGACAACCAGGCGACGCCCGCGAAGTTCGGCGTGCGCGGCATCCCGACGCTGATCCTGTTCAAGAACGGCGCGGCCGCCGCGCAGAAGGTCGGCGCGCTGTCGAAGTCGCAGCTCACCGCATTCCTGGACAGCCACCTGTAATACGGGCCGTTCCTCGGACGTGTTGTCAACCGACAACACGTCCGCCGCCAAGCCGCCGATCGGCCGCTCAGGCACGAATCAGCGTATGCTAGAATCAAAAAACGTCTACAAGACGCATTAAGTCTCAGAGCGCCTCCGCTCGCCCCTCCTCCCTTATTTCTTTTCGTCGCTTCTCCTCCCTGGCGGGTTCTCCGTATGCATTTATCCGAGCTCAAGTCTCTGCACGTGTCCGAACTGATCGAAATGGCCAATGGCCTGGAGATCGAAAACGCGAACCGCCTGCGCAAGCAGGAGCTGATGTTCGCCATTCTCAAAAAACGCGCCAAGACGGGAGAGACGATCTTCGGCGACGGCACGCTCGAAGTACTCCCGGACGGCTTCGGCTTCCTGCGCTCGCCGGAAATGTCGTACCTCGCAAGTACCGACGACATCTATATCAGCCCGTCGCAGATTCGCCGCTTCAATCTGCACACCGGCGACACGATCGAAGGTGAAGTCCGCACGCCGAAGGACGGCGAGCGCTACTTCGCGCTGGTGAAGGTCGACAAAGTCAACGGGCAGCCGCCCGAGGCCTCGAAACACAAGATCATGTTCGAGAACCTCACGCCGCTGCACCCGAACAAGCCGCTGGCGCTCGAACGCGAGATGCGCGGCGAAGAGAACGTCACGGGCCGCATCATCGACATGATCGCGCCGATCGGCAAGGGCCAGCGCGGCCTGCTGGTCGCGTCGCCGAAGTCGGGCAAGACCGTGATGCTCCAGCACATCGCACACGCGATCAAGCAGAACCACCCGGACGTCGTCCTGTTCGTGCTGCTGATCGACGAGCGCCCCGAAGAAGTGACCGAAATGCAGCGCTCGGTCGCCGGCGAAGTGATCGCATCGACGTTCGACGAACCGGCCACGCGTCACGTGCAGGTCGCCGAAATGGTGATCGAGAAGGCCAAGCGCCTCGTCGAAATGAAGCACGACGTCGTGATTCTGCTCGACTCGATCACGCGTCTCGCACGCGCTTACAACACCGTGATCCCGGCGTCGGGCAAGGTGCTGACGGGCGGTGTCGACGCGAACGCACTGCAGCGCCCGAAACGCTTCTTCGGCGCGGCGCGCAACATCGAGGAAGGCGGCTCGCTGACGATCATCGGCACCGCGCTGATCGAAACCGGCAGCCGCATGGACGACGTGATCTACGAAGAGTTCAAGGGCACCGGCAACATGGAAGTGCACCTCGAGCGCCGCCTCGCGGAAAAGCGCGTCTATCCGTCGATCAACCTGAACAAGTCGGGCACGCGTCGCGAAGAAATGCTGATCAAGCCCGAGATCCTTCAAAAGATCTGGGTGCTGCGCAAGTTCATCCACGACATGGACGAAGTCGAGGCCATGGAATTCCTGCTCGACAAGATCCGCCAGACGAAGAGCAACTCCGAGTTCTTCGACCTGATGCGCCGCGGCGGCTGATCGCCCTCGCCCGCACGAACGGCCGCCCGCGCTTTTGCCCGGCGGCCGTTTTTTCGACCCAACCTGTACGTGAACGTACAGGTTGATCTATAATCGCGCCATCGCACGACCGAAGCCCGCCCCCTCCCCATGCCGAACGATGCCTCCGCCCCGTTGCTGACCGTGAGTGACGCCGCGTCGCGGCTCGGCGTCACACCGCGCACGCTGAAGTATTACGAGGAGCGCGGACTCGTCACGCCGTCGCGCAGCGGCGGCCGCTATCGCCTTTACGATGAAGCCGATCTCGAACGCTTCGGCCGCATCCTGCGGCTGCGCGCGCTCGGCTTTTCGCTGCACGGCATCACCGAGATGCTCAAGCGTCCGCTGGAAGAAACGGGCGACGGCCGGCGCCGCTATTCGGACGCGTCGCTGCGCGACATCCGCACGGGCCTCGCCGAGCAGATCGACACGCTCGACCAGCGGATCGCGGCCGTCCAGCGCGAACTGAAGGAAGCCGTCGCGCTGCGCAAGGAACTGCAGCACGACATCGACTACATCGAGCGACGGCTCGCGGGCGAAAATCCCGACGCGCTGATCGCGCAGCGGCAGGCCGAAGCCCGCACGCGCCGCGCGCGCAAGGGCCGGGAATGAACGTCGCGCGCGGTCGCTCGCCACTGTGGAGCCGCGCGAACCTGCGCGCGGACCTCTTTCCGTGGGCGCTCGCGCTCGTCACCGGCATCGACTACTTCGACAACGCAGTCTTCTCGTTCTTCGCGAGCTACATCGCAGGCGGCATCAACGCGTCGCCCGACGAACTCGTGTGGTCGTCCAGCGCCTATGCGGTCACGGCGGTGCTCGGCATCCTGCAGCAGCAATGGTGGGTCGACCGGCTCGGACATCGCCGCTACGTCGCCGGCTGCATGCTGATGTTCTCGTTCGGCGCGATCGCGGCGGCATTCGCCGACACGTCGCTCGAGCTCGCGTTCGCGCGCGGCTTCCAGGGCTACTTCATCGGTCCGATGATGGGTGCGTGCCGGATCCTGATCCAGATCAGCTTCAAGCCGCAGGCGCGGCCGCCCGCCACGCGCGCGTTCCTGATCATGATCCTGCTCGGCAGCGCGCTCGCGCCGATCGTCGGCGGGCTGCTCGTCGCGCATTCGACGTGGCGCGCGCTGTTCGCGTGCACGGCGCCCGCGGGTATCGCGTTCGCGATCCTCGCCCTCCTCACGCTGCCCGATTCGGGCAGGACGCCCGACGACGTGCGCGGCTCCGGACATTTCTGGCCGTACATCGTGTTCGCGCTCGCGCAAGGCGCGCTGCAGATCGTGCTGCAGCAGGTGCACTACCAGCTCTACAGCGGCTCGCCGATGCTGATCATGCTGACGTTCGTCGGCGTGGCCGCGCTCGCGTGGTTCGCCTATCACCAGTGGCACCATCCGACACCGCTCGTGCGGCTGCATGCGTTTCGCGAGCGCACGTTCCAGGTCGGATTGCTGCTGTACATGTTCTATTACTACGAGTCGACCGGCTTCAGCTACCTGACCTCCCGCCTGCTCGAAGGCGGGCTCGGCTATCCGGTCGAGAACGCCGGGCGCCTGGTCGGCACGATGTCGCTGATCTCGGCGACCGCGCTGTTCGCGTACCTGCGCTATGCGAAGCACGTCACGCACAAGAAATGGTTCGTGGTGCCGGGTTTCGCGATCGCGATCGCCGCCGCGCTGTGGATGACGCGGATGACGCCGCAGGTCGGCGAGGCCGCATTGATCGGCCCGCTGCTGCTGCGCGGGCTCTTGCTGCTGTTCATCGTGCTGCCGGTCGCGAACCTGACGTTCCGTATCTTCGCGATCGACGAATACACGCACGGCTACCGGCTGAAGAACATCGTGCGGCAACTGACGATCTCGTTCGCGACGTCGTCGGTGATCATCGTCGAGCAGCACCGGCTGGCCGTGCATCAGACGCGGCTCGTCGAGCGCGCGAACGTGTTCGATCCACTGTTCCAGCAGACCGTCGACGCGCTCACGCGCAGCTATGCGGCAGCCGGCCATGCGCTGAACGACGCGCACGCCCTTGCGATCGCGTCGGTCGCGCGGATGGTCGCGCAACAGGCGTCGTTCCTCGCGTCGCTCGACGGTTTCTATTTCCTCGCGGGCGTCGCGCTCGTCGGCGGCCTCTTCGCGGCATGGCAAAAAGAGATCGATTGAGTTAAAAGACAGGCTTTGGATCTTCCCGCGCTGCCTCCATGCTTTCGAAACTGACCCGCTGGTTCGACGACCGCCGCCGCGACCGCGCGCTGCGCAGCCATCCGATTGCCGATGCGTTGTGGCAGGACACCGTGGCGCGCCTGCCGTTTCTCGACGCACTGACGCCCGGCGACCTGGGCCGGCTGCGCGAGCTCACGAGCCTGTTCATCGCGAAGAAGTCGTTTTCGACCGCGCACGGGCTCGAGCTGACCGACGAGATGATCGTCGCGATCGCCGCGCAGGCATGCCTGCCCGTGCTGAATCTGGATTTGTCGCTGTACGACGGCTGGGTCGGCGTCGTCGTGTATCCGGGCGAATTCGTGATCCGCAAGACCGTGCAGGACGAGGACGGCGTCGTCCATGAAGTCGAGCAGGACGCGAGCGGCGAAGCGTGGGAAGGCGGCCCGGTGATCCTGTCGTGGGAAGACGCGCAGATGACGGACGGCCGCGACGCGTACAACGTCGTGATCCACGAGTTCGCGCACAAGATCGACATGGTCAACGGCGAGGCCGACGGCTATCCGCCCCTTTTTCGCCGCTGGCACGCGCCGCACCTCGACGCGCAGGCCTGGGCCGACGTGTTCGAGCATGCGTACGACCAGTTCTGCGCACGCGTCGACGCGGTGCCGGACCGCGCGTGGGCGCGCTTCGAACGGGAATCGCTGATCGATCCCTATGCGGCCGACCACCCGTCGGAATTCTTCGCGGTGTGCAGCGAGGCGCTGTTCGTGCGGCCGCGCGCGTTCGAGTCCGAATTTCCGGAGCTGTACCGGCTGCTCGCGCGCTACTACCGGCAGGATCCGGCCCGCACGGGCGCCCTCGGCGCGTGATGAAAATTATTCGTCAACCATCTGATTTTCTGGCATAATCGCCGTTTTTCGACCTTAGGCAAGTGGCTCGCGCCGGGCTTGGCGTCGTCTGGCAGCGCAATTTTGCGCTCCGATACGGCAAGCGGCGGGTTGGCTACCGCTCTCACCAAGGAAAGACCATGAAAGAAGGCATCCACCCGAACTACCGCGAAGTCGTCTTCCAAGACATGTCGAACGGCTTCAAGTTCATCACGCGCTCGACGATCCAGACGCGTGAAAACATCGAACTCGACGGCAAAACCTACCCGCTCGCCAAGATCGAAGTGTCGTCGGAATCGCACTCGTTCTACACCGGCCAGCAAAAGATCATGGACACGGCAGGCCGTGTCGAGAAGTTCAAGAACAAGTTCGGCGCACGCGCCAGCGGCAAACTCGCGAAGTAAGCTTCGCGCCGCATCCGGTGGTTGCAACGCACCGGTATCGCACAAAAGGGCAGCCCAGGCTGCCCTTTTTTGTCTCTGCTCGCGCCGCAACCGCCGGCCGGCGCCCCGAGGAACCCCCTGACGCGCAACACCCGGCACGTCTACAATGCCGGATGCTAGAAACCGGCTCGACCGCGCGCGCCCGCGCCGGCCGCCCATAACAAAACGCTCATCTGCATGAAGCCTGTCGTCCGTCTCACCGCCTCCGCCACGCGTGCGCTGCCGCGCTGGCTGCTGCTTACGCTCTGCCTCGTCTACGCGGCGTTCGGCCTGTTCGGCCGGGACCCGTGGAAGAACGAAGACGCGGCGGGCTTCGGCGTGATGTGGACGATGGCCACCGGCAGCTGGCACGACTGGCTGCTGCCGAATCTCGTCGGCAAGTTCATCACGACCGACGGGCCGCTCGGCTACTGGCTCGGCGCGCTGTCGATCCGCGCGCTGGCGCCGTGGGTCGACGCGAGCAACGCGTCGCGCGTCGACACGGGCGTGCTGTTCTGCGTCGCATGCGCGTTCGTCTGGTACGCCGCCTACCTGCTCGGCCGGCGCGCCGAGGTCCAGCCGTTCAAGTACGCATTCGGCGGCGAGCCGGAGCCGCGCGACTACGGCCGCACGCTCGCCGACGGCGCGCTGCTGATCCTCGTCGCATGCTTCGGGCTCGCGGAGCGCGGCCACGAAACGACGCCGCAGCTCGCGCAGTTCGCGTGGATCGCGATGCTCGTGTACGGCATCGTGCGCGGCATCGACAAGCCGATGCAGGGCGCGCTGTGGTGGGGCGTCGCGATGGGCCTCGTCGGCCTGTCCGGCAACCCGGTGCTCGTGGTCGCGCTGCTCGCCGGCACGGCCGCGCTGTGGCTCATCACGCCGGAGATGCGCAACCTGCGCCTGCCGCTGATCGGCGTGGCGCTCGCGGCCGCAATCTCCGCGCTGTGGCCGCTCGCCGCCTTCAACGCGGCGCCCGACGACGCCGCGTGGTTCTTCAACCAGTGGATCCACGGCAGCCTGATGCGCTTCTCGGGCCCGCCGACCGCGGTGCTCGGCTATGCGGCGAAGAACCTGCCGCTCTTCACGTGGCCCGCGTGGCCGCTCGCGATCTGGGCCTGGTGGAGCTGGGCCGGCATGCGCCGCCGCGCGCACATCGCGATTCCGCTGTCGGTCGTCGTGCCGCTCGTCGCGCTCGTGATCCTGCAGAGCCAGCAGTCCAACCGCATGTACATGCTGCTGCTGCCGCCGCTCGCCGTGCTCGCCACCTTCGCGCTGCCCACGCTCAAACGCGGCGCGATCAACGCGATCGACTGGTTCGCGGTGCTGAGCTTCACGATCCTCGGCACCTTCGTGTGGCTCGTGTGGCTCGCGTCGCTCACCGGCTTCCCGCATCCGCTCGCTCGTAACCTCGCGCGCCTCGTGCCGGGCTACGAGCCGCACTTCAAGATCCTGTCGTTCATCTGCGCGGTGATCGTCACCGTGTGCTGGTGCCTGCTCGCGCGCTGGCGCATCTCGCGCCAGCCGAAGGTGCTGTGGCGCAGCGTCGTGCTGTCGAGCGCGGGCACCACGCTGATGTGGGTGCTGCTGATGACGCTGTGGCTGCCGATCGTCAACTACGGCCGGACCTACAGCGACGTCGCGCAGCAGATCGCGTCGCATCTGCCGAAGGATTACGCGTGCATCTCGCCGGTGCGGCTCGGTGATGCGCAGATCGCGACCTTCGCGTACTTCGGCGACATGCACTTCGAATTCTCGGGCGAGTGCGACGTGATCCTGCGCCAGGACCGCGCGGACTTCGGCGAGCCGAGCGCGATGTCGCAATACGTGTGGCGTCTCGTGTGGGAAGGCCGCCGTGTTGCCGACCGCGACGAGCGCTTCCGTCTGTACGAACGCATCGAGCGGCCGACGACGCCCGTCAAGCGCCGTGGCCCGCGCCGCCGGACGGTCGATTGACGATGTTCGCCGACATCCGCCGGATCGTCGGTCTCGCATGGCCGGTGCTCGTCGGCCAGCTCGCGATCATCGCGTTCGGCGTGATCGACACGGCGATGGTCGGCCGCTACTCGGCCATCGACCTGGCCGCGCTCGGGCTCGGTTCGTCGATCTACGTGTCGATCTACATCGGGATGACGGGCATCCTGTCCGCGCTGCAGCCGATCACCGGGCAGCTGTACGGCGCCCGGCGCTACGCCGAGATCGGCGAGGAAGTCCGCCAGGCGCTGTGGCTCGCGCTGATGCTCGCGGTGCCCGGCTTCCTGCTGCTGCATTTTCCCGAACCGCTGCTGCACATCGCCCACGCGCCGCCCGCGCTGCACGAGCGCACCGTCGATTACCTGCGCATCCTGTCGTACGGGCTGCCTGCGAGCCTCGTGTTCCGGATCTACAACGCGCTGACCAACGCGGCCGGCAAGCCGCGCCTCGCGATGATCCTGCAGATCGGCGCGCTGCTGCTCAAGTTTCCGCTCAACGTGTGGTTCATCTTCGGCGGGTTCGGCGTGCCGGCTCTCGGCGGCCCCGGTTGCGGGCTCGCCAGCACGCTGATCAACTGGGCGCTCGCGCTGATCGGCTTCACGCTGCTCGCGAAGCTCGACGTGTTCACGCCGCTCGCGATCTTCTCGCGCTTTTGCTGGCCCGTCTGGGTGCGCCAGAAGGCGATCCTCAAGCTCGGCGTGCCGATGGGCCTGTCGTACCTGATCGAGGTCACGTCGTTCACGTGCATGGCGCTCTTCATCGCGCAGTTCGGCACGACGACGCTCGCCGGCCATCAGATCGCCGGCAACATCAGCGCGGTGCTGTACATGACGCCGCTGTCGATCGGCGTCGCGGCATCGACGCTGGTCGCGCGCGCGCTCGGTGCCGGCCGTCCGGACGAAGCGCGCCTGCTCGGCCGGCACAGCGTGATGCTCGCGTGCGGGATCGCGGCCGCGTATGGCGTACTCGTGTTCACGCTGCGCCCGCTGATCGTCAGCGGCTACACGCCGAACCCGGCCGTGGTGGCCGCCGCGCTGCCGCTGGTCGCGATCGTCACCTGCTATCACTTCTTCGATGCGCTGCAGATCACGTCGGCATTCGTGCTGCGCGCGTACAAGGTCGCGGTCGTGCCGACCGTGATCTACGCGGTCGCGCTGTGGGGCGTCGGGCTCGGCGGTGGCTACGTGCTCGGCTTCGACATCGGCGGCATCGCGCCGGCATGGCTGACCGGTGCGCGCGGCTTCTGGTTCGCGAACACGATCAGCCTGATGCTCGCCGGGGCGGGACTCGCCCTCTACCTGCGCCGCGTCAGCCGCGCGGCGCTGTACGCCGGCGCCTGACCCGCTGTCAGCAGCCTACGCGTCCTCCAGCACGTCGGCCGCGTGATACGACGACCGCACGAGCGGGCCGGCCACGACTTCCCTGAAACCGAGCGCCAGCCCCTCGGCGCGCCATGCGGCGAACGCATCGGGGCTCACGTAGCGCCGCACCGGCAGATGGTGCGCGGACGGTGCGAGATACTGGCCGAGCGTCAATACATCGACCTCGTGCGCGCGCAGGTCATGCAGTGTGTCGCGCACCTCGTCGTCGCGCTCGCCGAGCCCGAGCATCAATCCCGATTTCGTCACGAGCGTCGGCCGCGCGGCCTTCGCCTGCGCGAGCAGTTCGAGCGAGCCGCGATAGTCGGCGCCGGGGCGCGCCGCCCGGTACAGCGACGGCACCGTCTCGATGTTGTGATTGAACACGTCCGGCCACGCCGACGACAACGCGTCGAGCGCACGCGGAACGCGGCCCCGGAAATCGGGCGTCAGCACCTCGACGCCGATGCCCGGCACGCTCGCGCGCACCGCCGCGATGCAGGCGGCAAAATGCGCGGCGCCGCCGTCGCGCAGGTCGTCGCGATCGACCGACGTGATCACGACGTAGCGCAGCCCGAGCGCCGCGACCGCGGCCGCGAGTCGCGCGGGCTCGCCGGGATCGAGCGGCTCGGGACGGCCGTGCGCGACATCGCAGAACGGGCAGCGCCGCGTGCACAGCCCGCCCATGATCATGAAGGTCGCGGTGCGCTGCGCGAAGCATTCGCCGATGTTCGGGCACATGGCCTCCTCGCAGACGGAATGCAGCCGATGATCGCGCAGCACGGCCGCCATGTCGGCGACCGCCCCGCTCATCATCGGCCGCGCCCGCAGCCACGGCGGCTTCGGCAGCGCCGCGCCGGCCGCGGGCTCGACGCGCACCGGAATGCGCGCGAGCTTGTCGCGGCTCCTCGCGCCCGGCTGGCCGAGCGCGGTGAGGCTGGGTCGTTCGAGCGCGGCGGCCATCGTCAGTCTCCGAGAAACGCGACGATCAGGCGGTTCACGTCGGCAGCCGCCTCCATCTGCACCATGTGGCCGCTGCCCGCGATCACCTCGGCCCGCACGCCGTCCGGCAAGCCCTGCGCATGCTGCGCGGGAATCACCTCGTCGCGCTCGCCCCAGATCACGAGCGTGCGCGGCGCGAGCGACGCGACGCGGTCGCGGAACACGCGCCGCTGGGCCGCGCCGTCGAACGCGGCGTTCGCGACCTTCTCCAGCGCGGCCTGCACGCCTTCGAGCCGCTTGTACTTGACGAGGTCCTCGACCAGTTGCCGCGTGACGAGCGCGTGGTCTGCGAACAGCGCACCGAGGTGCGGCTTCAGCGTATTGCGGCTGTTGCCGGCGACAAAGCCGTCGATGTAGCCGCGGTTGATGTCGGCGCCGAGCCCGGCGCTCGCGATCAGCGTCAAGGACGCCACGCGTTGCGGCGCACGCTCGGCCGCCGCCATCGCGACCGCGCCGCCCATCGAATGGCCGATCAGGTGCGCGCGGTCGATATGCTGCGCGTCGAGCAGCGCGAGCACCGCGTCGGCCAGTTCGTCGAGGCTGCCGGTGTCGACCGCCTTGGCCGACTCGCCATGCCCGGGCAGATCGAGCGCCCACACGGGCCGGTGCGCGGCGAGTTCCGCATGGTTGAACAGCCAGTTGTTCAGGTCGCCGCCGAAGCCGTGGATCAGCACCGCGGGCGTGCCCGTGCCGTCGCCGAGCTTCAGGAACCGGATCGTGCGGCCGCCGATCTGCGCCTTCTCGGGCTGCGGGCCGCCGCCATCGTCAGCGGCCGCACTCGGCGTGAAATCGCGCTGAAATTCGGCGATCGCCGCATCGATGTCGGCATCGCTCGCTTCGGCCGCCGCCACCACGCCGAGCAGCGCACCGACCGGCAGCGTCTCGCCCTCCTGCGCGACCTGTCGGCGCAGCGTGCCGTCGAACGCGCACTCGACACCCGAAGAGATCTTGTCGGTCTCGACGTCGAGCACTTCGTCGCCCTTCGTCACGCGCTCGCCGATTGCCTTCAGCCAGCCGTTGACCTGCCCCTGCTCCATCGACAGCCCCCACTTGGGCATCGTGATCATGTGAATCGACATCGTGTCAGCTCCTCGTCTTCAGTACCGCCTGCGCGATCGCATCGGCGGACGGGATATACAGGTCTTCCAGCACGCCGGCGAACGGCGTGGGCGTGTGCGGCGCGGTCACGAGCTCGATCGGCGCCTTGAGCGTCCGGAACGCGCGCTGCGCGACGAGCGCGGCGATATCGGTCGCGATCGAGCAGCGCGGGTTTGCCTCGTCGACGACCACCACGCGGCCGGTGCGCGCCGCGCTTTCGAGGATCGTTTCCTCGTCGAGCGGCGACGTCGTGCGCAGGTCGATCACGTCGACGTGGATGCCGTCTTTCGCCAGCTTCGCGGCCGCGTCGGTCGCGAGATGCACCATCCGGCCGTACGTGACGATCGTCGCGTCGTCGCCTTCGCGCACGACGCTCGCCTCGCCGAACGGAATCGCATAGGATTCCTCAGGTACGTCGCCTTCCCGCGTGTAGAGCAGCTTGTGTTCGAGGAAGATCACGGGATCGTCGTCGCGGATCGCCTGGATCAGCAGCCCCTTCGCGTCATACGGCGTCGCCGGGCACACGACCTTCAGCCCCGGGATGTGCGTAAACAGCGACGTGAGCATCTGCGAATGCTGCGCGGCCGCGCGCAGACCGGCACCGTACATCGCGCGGATCACGACCGGCGTCACGGCCTTGCCGCCGAACATGTAGCGGAATTTCGCGGCCTGGTTGAAGATCTGGTCGAAGCACACGCCCATGAAATCGATGAACATCAACTCCGCGACGGGCCGCATCCCGCATGCGGCCGCACCGACCGCCGCGCCGATGTAGCCGCCCTCCGACAGCGGCGTGTCGAGCACGCGGCCCGGAAACTTGTGGAACAGCCCCTTCGTCACGCCGAGCACGCCGCCCCACGCGTCGTCCTCGCCCGGCGCGCCCGCGCCGCCTGCATTGTCCTCGCCCATCACGATCACGCTGTCGTCGCGCGCCATTTCCTGCGCGAGCGCCTCGTTGATCGCCTGCGAATAAGTAATCTTCCTTGCCATGTCTGTCTCCTGGGATATTCGGTTCGCCGTGCCGGCCGCCAGCTGAGGGCTGCCGTGTCACATCGCATTCACGGGTACGACACGTACACGTCGGCCAGCAGGTCGGCCGCGTCCGGCAGCGGCGCGGCCTTCGCCTGCGCGACCGCGTCGTCGATCAGCGTCTTCACCTGCGCATCGACGGCACGCAGCTCGTCGGTCGTCAGCGCTTCGGCGCGCACGACGCGTGTTTCGAAATGCTTCAGGCAGTCCTTCTCGTCGCGCAGCTTCTGCACTTCGCCCGGCGCGCGATAGGTCTGCGCATCGCCTTCGAAGTGGCCGAAGTAGCGCGTGAACTTCACCTCGACGAGCGTCGGGCCGCCGCCGCTGCGCGCGCGTGCGACCGCTTCGCCGAGCGCCTCGTGCACCGCGAAGAAGTCGAAGCCGTCGACGATCACGCCGGGCATCCCGAAGCCGTTCGCGCGATCGGCGATGTTGTCGGTCGCGACCGACCAGCTCGACGCCGTCGCTTCCGCATAGCCGTTGTTTTCGGCCACGAAGATCGCCGGCAGTCGCCACACCGACGCGAGGTTCATCGATTCGAAGATCACGCCCTGGTTCGACGCGCCGTCGCCGAAGAAGCACACGCCGACCCCGCCGGTCTTCTTGTGCTTGGCCGCGAGCGCCGCGCCGCACACGAGCGGGCCGCCCGCGCCGACGATCCCGTTCGCGCCGAGCATCCCCATCGACAGGTCGGCGATGTGCATCGAGCCGCCCTTGCCGCGGCAGACGCCCGTCTTCTTGCCGTAGATCTCGGCCATCATCCCGTGCACGTCGACGCCTTTCGCGATGCAGTGGCCGTGCCCGCGGTGCGTGGTCGCGACGTAGTCCTCGAGACCGAGGTGCAGCATCGTGCCGACCGCGGATGCCTCCTCGCCCGCATACAGGTGGACGAACCCCGGGATTTCGCCGGTCGCGAACTCGACGTGCAGACGTTCCTCGAATTCGCGGATCGTGCGCATCAGCCGGTAGGCGTCCAGCAGCTTGTCCCTGCTGAGCTGTGTCGAAACGGTCATGTGTGTCTCCTGGTAGGTCTGACTGCGAATGCCGCCGCGGCAACGCCCCGGCGACGGATTGCACGGCCTGCGGCCGTCGGTGAAACGTGAAGCTGCCGTCAGTCGCGCCACGCGCCCGCGGCGCGCAACACCTGACGCGACGACGCGTAACGCAGCGTGCGGCCCACATCGACGGTGAGCGGCCCGCGCCAGTCGAGCGCGATCTCGTAGCGATCGCCGCGCGCGACCTCGAGCTCGCGCTCGCCGTCGAACGCGAGCGTGCCGCGCTCGAACGGGATCGTCTGCCACGCACCCTGTTCGAGCCGCTCGCAGCTGCGCATCACGACGCGATCGACGCGGCCGGGGGCGATTGGCGCGACGAGCGGCGTGCCGGCCGCGTTGCCGTCGGCGGCGAAGCGCATCGCGAGCCCGTGCGGCGCGCTGCGCTCGAGCGGCGCCCACGCGCCGCCGAGCGCGGACAGGCCGATGCCGTCCGGCTCCGCGAAGGTCAGGTACAGGGTGTCGATGTCGTCGGGCCCCGAGATCGCCCGCGCGCCGATGAAGCGCTGGCGTGCCGCGCACACGTCGACGAGCGCGATCTCCTCGCGGCCGGCGTTCGCGCCCGCCACGCCGCGCACGACGAGCCGCTTGTTGCGCACGAACGCGATCTCGGCCGGCACGGCGCCGGTCGCGGCCAGTCCTGCCGCGATGCCCGCGACGGTCGCCTCGCGATGTTCGGGAAACGCGTTGTTGGTGCCGGTGGACAGCGCGACGAGCGGTGTCGCGCCGCAGTGCGCGGCGACCGCGCGATGGGTACCGTCGCCGCCGAGCACGACGATCAGCGCGACTTCCCTCCGGCGCATGTACGCAGCGCCGGCGTGCGTGTCGGCAACCGTGTCGGAGATCGGCAGGTCGACGAATTCGACGTCGGGCCAGCGTTCGTGCGGTGCAAGCGCGCGATGCGTATCGAGCGCTCGCATCAGCAGCGTCGCGATGCCCGTCTTGTCGCGCAGGGTCAGCACGCGCTCGACGCCCATCGCGCCGAGGCCGGCAAGCAGGCGCACGACCATGTTGGCTTTTTCCGCGGTCGGAAACACGGATGCATGCGTCGTCAGACGGCGAATGTCGCGCCCCGATGCGGGGTTCGCGATCACGCCGACGGTCACGGGCGTCGTCACGGGCTTGTCTCCATCCAGTGGACCGGCGCTCGCGCACCGGCCTTCATGTGTCGTCCGCCGTCATCGAGGGCGGCGGATCGTCGTCGCCGACGCGATCGCGCCGGTGTTGCCCGTCCTATCTGCAAGCGGCGTGCCATCGCGTGTGCAATGTCCCCGAAACCCTTGTGGAGACTGGCTCCGCGGGGCGCGCACGTCACCGGCACCTGCGGCCGGCCGGCGCGAAGCGGAGCGAAACAGGCCGCGCGTCTCACGTGGTGTATCTGTCGACACGGCGGCTTCGGCGCCGTGATCGTCATTGCCGTTTGACCTGCAACGCACGCGCATCGCGGCGTTGCACGCATCGCCGCGCTCCCGACCACCGTGTTGCCGTGTGTGTCTACGCGTCTCAACTGCGCGAGACGGGCTGAGATGCCGGTGAGACGAACGTCTCAGGTCGCGCGCGTGCTGCGATGCAATGTGATCCGCCGCCGCGGATGTGCTACAAGAGCATCGAAATCCCCGCCGTACGGAACCGGAGCCGACCATGCCCTATGCCGTCCCCCAGGCCCAGCACGCCGACCGTGTGCTCGGCGCGCTCGCCGGGCGCCTGCCCGCGCCGGCCGATTCCGCGCGTCTCGTGTCGTCATGGCAGCGCTCGCTCGAGCGCTACGCGCTCGACCCCGCTTCGTCGATCGGCCCGCGCGTGCTGACCGCGGCCGAGTTGCGCGAGGTGCGCGACAAGGAGGAGGCGTTCCTGCGCGCATCGGGCCAATGCCTGACGCGCCTGCACGAGATGATTCGGGTCGCCGACTATTGCGTGATGCTGACCGACGCGCATGGCGTGACGATCGACTACCGGATCGACCGCGAGCGCCGCAACGACTTCCGCCATGCGGGGCTGCACATCGGCTCGTGCTGGTCGGAAAGCGAGGAAGGCACGTGCGGCGTCGCGAGCGTGCTGACCGATCTCGCGCCGATCACCGTGCACAAGACCGACCACTTCCGCGCGGCGTTCACCACGCTCACCTGCAGCGCAGCCCCGATCTTCTCGCCGGGCGGCGAACTGATCGGCGTGCTCGACGCGTCGGCCGTCCAGTCGCCCGACGGCCGCGACAGCCAGCGTCTCGTGTACCAGCTCGTGCGGCAGAGCGCGGCGCTGATCGAGGACGGCTATTTCGTGCACAGCACCGCGCAGCACTGGATATTGTTCGGGCATCCGAACCGTCACTACGTCGAGGCGCAGCCCGAATGGCTGATCGCGTTCGACGAATGCGGCAATATCGTCGCCGCGAACCGGCACGCGCGCGACGCGCTGCCGGCGCTGCGCGAGCCGCGCCATATCGACGAGATCTTCGATGCGACCGAGATGCCGCTGCGCGACGCCGCGCGGCTCGATGCGATTGTCGCGCTGCGGCTGCGCGCGACCGGCGCGCCGCTCTATGCGCGACTGCGCGCCCCGCTACGGCGTGCGGGCCGCGAAACCGGCACGGCACGGGCCGCCCAGGCCTCACGCCGCCCCGGCACCGCGCAGCGCCACGTCGGCGCGCTGACGCCGTTCCTGCACAGCAGCGACACGCGCGTCGCGCAGCAGGCCGAACTCGCGCTGCGGGTCGCGAGCAAGCGGCTGCCGATTCTCGTGCTGGGCGAAACCGGCGCCGGAAAGGAGGTGTTCGCCCGCGCGATCCACGACGCCGGCGCGCGGCGTGCGCGCCCGTTCGTCGCGGTCAACTGCGGCGCGCTGCCCGAGGCACTGATCGAAAGCGAGCTGTTCGGCTATGCGGCCGGTGCGTTCACCGGCGCGCGCAAGCACGGCGCGCGCGGCAAGATCGCGCTCGCCGACGGCGGCACGCTGTTCCTCGACGAAATCGGCGACATGCCGCTCACGCTGCAGACGCGCCTGCTGCGCGTGCTCGCCGACGGCGAGGTCGTGCCGCTCGGCAGCGACACGCCCGTGCGCGTCGATCTCGACGTGATCTGCGCGACCCACCGCGATCTCGCGCGGATGGTGGCCGACGGCACGTTCCGCGAGGACCTGTATTACCGGTTGAGCGGCGCGACGTTCGAACTGCCGCCGCTGCGCGAGCGCGCGGACGTGGGCGACGTGATCGCCACGGTGTTCGCCGAGGAGGCGCAGGCGACCGGCCACGTGCTCACGCTCGACCCGACGCTCGCCGCGCAGCTCGCCGCGTATCCGTGGCCCGGCAACGTGCGCCAGCTGCGCAACGTGCTGCGCTATGCGTGCGCGGTATGCGACGCCGCGTGCGTGACGCGGCGCGACCTGCCGGCCGATCTCGCCACGCAGCTCGGCGCCGGTCCGGCCGGCGCACTGCCGGACGACGAACGCGGCCGCATCGTCGCGGCGCTCACCGCGCATCGCTGGCGACCCGATGCGGCCGCGAAGGCGCTCGGCATCTCGCGCGCGACGCTGTACCGGCGAATCGCCAAGCACCGGATCGTCGCGCCGCACCGCATCTGATGCCCGCGACGCATCGGCACGCTTCGCATCACGCCGTGTGCGCGGCCGCCTCGGTTTCCGCGCCGTCCCGGCCGAGCGCTTCATCACGCCGCGTGAACACCTCGTGCGCGGCGAACAACGCGTTCAACGCGGCCGGGAATCCTGCGTAGACGGCCATCTGCATGAACACCTCGACGATCTCTTCGCGCGTGCAGCCGACGTTCAGCGCGCCCTCGATATGCACCTTCAGTTGCGGCTGCGCATTGCCGAGCGCAGCGAGCGCGGCGATCGTCGCAATCTCGCGCGCCTTCAGGTCGAGCTGCGGCCGGCTGTAGATGTCGCCGAAGCTGAACTCGACGAGCAGCCGCCCGAAGTCGGGCGCGATCGGCGCGAGCGCCGCGACCACGCGTTCGCCCGCTTCGCCGTCGATTTCCTTCAGCTTGTTCCAGCCACGCGTATAGCGGTCTTCAACGAGTCGTTCCATGGTGTCCGTCCAGTTCAGAGAGTGAATGAGTAGGTTTCGCCCGTCGTTCCGTCTCGCGTTCCTGCGTCTCGTAGTACGCGATCTTGTCGCCGATCGCGTCGAGGCTCGCCTGCAGCTCGGCAATGTGCGCGCGCACCGCATCGCGATGCGCGGACAGCAACCGCCGCCGCTCACCGAACGTCGACTCGCCTTGGGCCCGCAACGCCGCGAACTGCTGCATCTGCGCGATCGGCATGCCGGTCGCCTTCAGGCGCATCACGAAGGCGAGCCAGTCAAGGTCGGCCGGCGCATAGAGCCGGTGCCCGGCCGCCGTGCGCGAAATCGCGCGCAGCAGGCCGGCCTGCTCGTAATACCGCAACGTATGCGTCGACACGCCGGTCAGTTCGGCGACTTGCCCGATCGTCAGCGGACCGGCGGCGGAAGGTTTGGATACGGTTTTCGACATGGCAGGAACAAGGTTAGGAGTTAGAGTTCACTCTAAGTCAAGCATCGTCGCACGGCCAGATCAAATAATTTTCGGTCCGCGCCGTGGACCGCATCGCGGACACCGTAAAGAATGGTCAAAACCGCGGCCCGGTGCAGCTTTCCGTCTTTACAGCGGCGCAAGCCTTCAGCAAGATTCGGTCATGGCCTGTCTTAAAAAGGGCACGCATTTGTCCTATGCTTAACGGCGACGCCCGGCCGGGCCTCGTCCAGTCGTCCGTTGCAACGCCCATTCATCCGTCAGAACCAGGGAGCCCTTGCCATGCTGAAAAAGCTGCTGATGCTGTTCGTCGCGCTGTCGCTGTCGCTTGCCGCCGGCCTCGCCGCGGCCGTCGAAGTCAACACGGCCGATCAGGCCGCGCTCGAAGCGGTGAAGGGTCTCGGGCCCGTGAAGTCGAAGGCGATCATCGACGAACGCACCAAGAACGGCCCGTTCAAGGACGCGGACGATCTCGCGAACCGCGTGAAGGGCCTCGGCACGAAGTCGGTCGGGCATCTCGAGGAGAACGGCCTGACGATCGGCGGCTCGTCGACGCCGCCGAAGGGCGTGAAGCTGTCGAAGCCGGCCGCGACGACGTCGGCGACCCCGTCGGCCACGACGTCGGCAGGCACCGCATCGACGCCGACGACCACGACGACCGGCACGACGGCGACCGCACCGGCCGCCAGCGCGCCGGAAGCGGCGTCCAAGCCCGCCAAGAGCAAGCGAGCATCGAAGAAAGAGAAGGCGGCCGCAGCCGCGGCGGCATCCGCCGATGCGGGCGCGGGCGCGAGCGCGCCGGCCGCGGCGTCGTCCACGAAGGCGACCAAGGGTTCGAAGAAGAAGAGCAAGAAGGACAAGGCAGCCTCCGCCGCCGCGGCGTCGGGCGCCTGATGTGCGCCGCGCGCGCGACGGCGTGCGCGCGGCTTTCGATCAACGGGCGCCGTTGCTGCGGCGCCCTTTTCAGTGAAGGTGAAGAACCATGGGTCTCCTCGACATCGTTGGCGGTCTGATCGGCGGCCAGGCCGGCGGCAACTCGCAAAGCGCGCTCATCACGACCGCGCTCGAATTCATCAACAACCAGCCGGGCGGCCTGAACGGCCTGATCGAGAAGTTCAAGGCCGGCGGCGCCGGCGACATCATCGGCTCGTGGGTCGGCACCGGCGAAAACCAGCCGATCTCGGGCGACACGCTGCAGAACGTGCTCGGCTCCGACGTCGTCGGCGCGCTCGCGACCAAGGTCGGCATCGATCCGTCGCAGGCCTCGTCGATCCTCGCGCAGGTGCTGCCGCACGTCGTCAACGGCGCGACGCCGAACGGCGAAGTGCCGGCTGGCGGCCAGGTCGATACGTCGAACGTGCTGGGCACGCTCACGCAGCTCGCCGGCATGTTCGGCGGCAACAAGCAGGCCTGAGCCCGCACCGCACCGGCTGACGGCCCCGGCAGCGGTTTCGGCCGCTCCATATGCAAACACCCCGCCTGAGCGGGGTGTTTGTTTTTGCGCGCCCGGCGCGAATCGGGCGGGGGGCGGGGGCCGATCAGCGACGCTCAGTGCACGACGCGGTCGAACATGAACTCGCCGTCGTGGACGTCGACCGGGATCACGTCCTTCGGGCCGAAGCGGCCCGCGAGGATCAGCTTCGCGACCGGGTTCTCGATCTCCTGCTGGATCGCGCGCTTCAGCGGCCGCGCACCGAACACCGGGTCGTAGCCGACCTTCGCGATCTGTTCGAGCGCCGCCGGCGACACGTCGAGCGCCATGTCGAGCTTCGCGAGCCGGTCGTGCAGGCGTGCGAGCTGGATCTTCGCGATCGATTCGATGTTGCTGCGATCGAGCGCATGGAACACGACGACGTCGTCGATCCGGTTCAGGAACTCCGGACGGAAGTGCTGTTTCACCTCGATCCACACGGCGTCCTTGATCTCTTCCTGCGGCGCGCCCGTCATCGCCTGGATCACCTGCGAGCCGAGGTTCGACGTCATCACGATCACCGTGTTCTTGAAGTCGACCGTACGCCCCTGCCCGTCGGTCATGCGACCGTCGTCGAGCACCTGCAGCAGCACGTTGAACACGTCCGGATGCGCCTTCTCGATCTCGTCGAGCAGGATCACGCTGTACGGCTTGCGGCGCACGGCTTCCGTCAGGTAGCCGCCTTCCTCGTAGCCGACATAGCCCGGCGGCGCGCCGATCAGCCGCGCGACGCTGTGCTTCTCCATGAACTCGCTCATGTCGATGCGGATCAGGTGCTCTTCAGAATCGAACAGGAACGACGCCAGCGCCTTGCACAGCTCGGTCTTGCCGACACCCGTCGGGCCGAGGAACAGGAACGAGCCGTACGGACGGTTCGGATCGGCGAGACCCGCGCGCGAACGGCGAATCGCATCCGCGACCGCGCTGATCGCCTCGTCCTGGCCGACCACGCGCTCGTGCAGCTTTTCCTCGATGTGCAGCAGCTTCTCGCGTTCGCCCTGCATCATCCGCGACACCGGAATCCCGGTTGCGCGCGACACGACTTCCGCGATTTCTTCCGCGCCGACCTGCGTGCGCAGCAGACGCGGACGCGTCGGGTTGTGCTGCTCCTGCTCTTCGGCCTGCGTGACCTGCTTCAGTTGCGACTCGAGTTGCGGCAGCTTGCCGTACTGCAGTTCGGCAACCTTCTCCAGCTTGCCTTCACGCTGCAGGCGCACGATGTCGGCCCGCACCTTCTCGATCTCTTCCTTGAGCTGCGCGCTGCCCTGCACCGCGGCCTTCTCGGCGGTCCAGATCTCCTCGAGGTCCGCATATTCGCGGCCGAGACGGTCGATCTCTTCCTCGATCAGCTGCAGGCGCTTCTGCGACGCTTCGTCCTGCTCCTTCTTCACGGCCTCGCGCTCGATCTTCAGCTGGATCAGACGACGGTCGAGCTTGTCCATCTCTTCGGGCTTCGAATCGATTTCCATCTTGATCTTCGACGCAGCCTCGTCGATCAGGTCGATCGCCTTGTCCGGCAGGAAACGGTCGGTGATGTAGCGGTGCGACAGCTCGGCCGCGGCGACGATCGCCGGGTCGGTGATGTCGACGCCGTGGTGCAGTTCGTACTTCTCCTGCAGCCCGCGCAGGATCGCGATCGTCGCCTCGACGCTCGGCTCGTCGACGAGCACCTTCTGGAAGCGGCGCTCGAGCGCGGCATCCTTCTCGATGTACTTGCGGTATTCGTCGAGCGTGGTCGCGCCGATGCAGTGCAGCTCGCCGCGCGACAGCGCCGGCTTCAGCATGTTGCCCGCGTCCATCGCGCCTTCGGCCTTGCCCGCGCCGACCATCGTGTGGATCTCGTCGATGAACACGATCGTCTGGCCTTCGTCCTTCGCGATGTCGTTGAGCACCGCCTTCAGGCGCTCCTCGAACTCGCCGCGATACTTCGCGCCGGCGAGCAGCGCGGCCATGTCGAGCGACAGCACGCGCTTGCCCTTCAGCGTCTCGGGCACTTCGCCGTTGACGATCCGCTGCGCGAGCCCTTCGACGATCGCGGTCTTGCCCACGCCCGGCTCGCCGATCAGCACCGGGTTGTTCTTGGTGCGGCGCTGCAGGATCTGGATCGAGCGGCGGATTTCGTCGTCGCGGCCGATCACCGGGTCGAGCTTGCCCGCACGGGCGCGCTCGGTCAGGTCGACCGTGTATTTCTTCAGCGCCTCGCGCTGGCTTTCGGCGTCCTGGCTGTGCACCTGCGAGCCGCCGCGCACCGCGGCGATCGCGGCTTCGAGCGACTTGCGCGACAGGCCGTGCTGGCGTGCGAGCTTGCCGGCTTCGCCCTTGTCGTCGGACACCGCGAGCAGGAACATCTCGCTTGCGATGAACGTGTCGTTGAGCTTCTGCGCTTCCTTGTCGGCCTGGTTCAGCAGCCCGGCCAATTCACGGCCGATCTGGATGTCGCCGCCCGTGCCCGTCACCTGCGGCAGGCGCGAAATGGCCTCGTTCAGCGCGCCTTGCAGCGCCTGCACGTGAACGCCGGCGCGCGACATCAGCGAGCGGGCGGAGCCGTCGTGCTGCGCGACCAGCGCCGCCAGCACGTGAACGGGTTCGATGTATTGATTGTCGCGGCCTGCCGCGAGGCTTTGCGCGTCTGCCAGTGCTTCCTGGAACTTGGTGGTGAGCTTGTCGATTCTCATTTAGTCGAGACCTCCAATTTTCGATTAACACCAAGATGAGGATGCTTATGCGGGTTTCAAGCGAAATTCGGGTTGATTCAGCGCAAAAAACACATGGAGCGGCCTGCGGGCACAGGGCAGCGGGATGCGGGGTGACGCCGGCGTGTCAGCCGGCCTTCGACGGTGCTACCACGGACGCCAGTGCGTCATCCCCGGACGGCTCGGCACGCACCAGCGCGATCGGACGAATGCCCAGCAGGGCGGCGAGCGGCGACGCGGGTTCGGCCAGCTCGCCGAGCGTGTGGCCGTCGAGTTCGGCGAAGAACGCATCGCGCGCGGCCGCCAGCACGCCCTTGAGGCGGCACTGCGGCTCGATCACGCAACCGCGCGACTCGCCGCCGTCGGCGGAAAAGCAGCCGACCAGCGCGAAATCGTTCTCGGTCGCGCGCACCACCTGCCCGACCGTCAGCTTCAGCGAGTCGGGGAACAGTCGCAGCCCGCCGTTGCGGCCGCGGACGGTATCGACCCAGCCGAGCTCGCCGAGCTGCTGGACGACCTTCATCAGGTGGTTCTTGGAGATGCCGTAGGCGTCCGAGATCTCCTGGATCGTCGCGAGCCCCTCGCCGCGCACGGCGAGATACAGCATGACGCGCAGCGAGTAGTCGGTGTAGTCGGTGAGTCTCATGAGCGGATACGGAAAATGATCGATCGTGCCCCGATCATGCGGACCAGGTCGATCGGCGCGCGCCGGCCGGCCGGCGGGCGCGCCTGAAGGCGCCGGGTTGCCGGGATGGCCTGCGCGCAATAAGATGCATGGAATCCACGCATTTTTCAGGCAATGGTCGACGCTATTTTGCGTCAAAATCCGCCCGGCGTCCTGCGCATTCCCTGCGCTGCCGCGCCGACGGGCTCCGCCAACGCCCCGATTTTTCCGGCCCTTTTTGCGATGACTGCCCTGCCCGCCTCGCCCGATACCGCGCCGGCCCGCCCCCGCGACGCCGAACCGACCGAAGACAATATCCGCGACCTCGTGTACGCGTTCTACGACCGCGTGCGCGCCGATCCGCTGCTTGGGCCCGTATTCGACGCGAAGCTGGAGGGCCGCTGGGACGACCATCTGCGGAAGATGGTCAGCTTCTGGTCGAGCCTCGTGCTCGGCACCAAAGGCTATCGCGGCAACGTGCAGCAGGCGCACCAGCCGCTCGACGGGATCGAGCCCGCGCATTTCAGCCGCTGGCTGTCGCTGTTCCTGAAGACCGTCGAGGGGCGCTACACGCCGCCCGCGGCGATCCGCTTCATGGAACCCGCGCTGCGGATCGCGCAGAGCCTGCAGCTGAGCCGTTTCGGCTGGGACTATCAGATTCCGCCCGAGCAGCAGGCGTTGCTCGATGCGGTCGCGCCGCGCCGCCGCGACGCGGGCGATGATCCTGACGCGCTGCCGTCGCGCGCCCGCGGCGAGCCGTTTCCGACGAAGATCATCGGGCGCGGCGTCGATCCGGACGCCTGACACGGCGATTCGCGACGCTTGAACGCCGGAGCGCCGGAGCACCCGCGGCACAATGCCGCACGACGCGAATGCCGCACTCAGCGCCGCGTGTTACCCGATTCGACGCCCCAGCGCGCGAGCGCCGCATCGTCGGCGCTGCGGGCGTCGACCCAGCGTTCGCCGTCCGGCGTCGTTTCCTTTTTCCAGAACGGCGCCTCGGTCTTCAGGTAATCCATCACGAACTCGCACGACGCGAACGCGTCGCCGCGGTGCGACGCGACGGTGGCGACCATCACGATCTGGTCGAGCGGCAGCAGGCGGCCGACCCGATGCACGATCGCGACGTCGATGCCGGGCCAGCGCCGGCCGGCCTCGGCGGCGATCTTCTCGAGCGCCTTCTCGGTCATCCCCGGATAGTGCTCGAGCTCCATCGCGGCAACCGAATCGCCTTCGTTCAGGTCACGCACGGTGCCGACGAAGCACGCGACCGCACCGATTTTCGGATTGCGCGCGCGCAATGCCGCCACTTCGGCGTTCAGGTCGAAATCGTCGGTCTGGATTCGTATCGTTGCCATGACACCCCCCTCATCCGCCCGTCACCGGCGGAAAAAACGCGACCTCGCAGCCGTCGGTGAGCCGCGTGTCGGGGTCGGTCATCTCGTGATTGCACGCCATGCGCAACGCGCGCCCTTCGGCGAGCGTCTCGGCCCACGCGCCGCCGCGCAGGCGCAGCCATGCGCGCACGTCACCGACGGTCGTCACGCCGTCGGGCACGTCGGCCTGCTCGTCGGACACGCCCAGCGCCTCGCGCACGCTTGCAAAGAATTTCAGCTGAATCTTCATAGGTCTGGAAGCCGTCGCGTTACGACAGCAGTTCGGAAAACGGAATGAAACGCACGGTCTCGCCCGCGCTGATCGCGTGCTGCGGCGGATTGTCGATCAGGCCATCGCCCCAGACCGTCGACGTCAGCACCGCCGAACTCTGGTTCGGGAACAGGTCGAGGCCGCCGGCCGCATTGACGCGCGCGCGCAGGAATTCGTTGCGCCGGTCGCCCTTGCTTTGCGAGAAATCCGCCCGCAGCGACAGCGCTCGCGGCGCGACGTCACGCACGCCGGACAGGCGCAGCAGGAACGGCCGCACGAACAGCAGGAACGTGACGAAGCTCGACACGGGGTTGCCCGGCAGCCCGATGAAGTGCGCATCGGGACGCTCGTCGCCGCGGCGCACCGCGCCGAACGCGAGCGGCTTGCCGGGCTTCATCGCGATCTGCCACAGCGAGAGCCGCCCTTCGGCCTCGACGGCCGGCTTCACGTGATCCTCGTCGCCGACCGATACGCCGCCGCTCGTCAGGATTACGTCGTGATCGCGCGCGGCCTCGCGCAGCGTGTCGCGGGTCGCCGCGAGCGAGTCGGGCACGATCCCGTAGTCGGTCACGTGGCAGCCGAGCCGCTCCAGCAGCCCGCGCAGCGTGAAGCGGTTCGAGTTGTAGATCGCGCCGGGCTTCAGCGGCTCGCCCGGCATCGTCAGTTCGTCACCGGTGAAGAACACCGCGACCCGCGGCCGCCGCGCGACCGACAGCCGCGCGCAGCCGACCGACGCGGCCAGGCCGAGCGCCTGCGGCGTGAGCCGCGTGCCGGCCGGCAGGATCACCGAACCCTGGCGGATGTCCGCGCCCTGCGCGGTGATCCATTCACCGGCCTTCGGCGTATGCAGGATCTCGACCGCGTCATCGTCGGCCGACGCCTGTTCCTGCATCACGACGGCGTCGGCGCCGGGCGGCACCGTCGCACCGGTGAAGATCCGGGCGGCCGTGCCCGCCGCGAGCGGCGCGGCCGGATGGCCGGCCGGGATCCGCTGCGACACCGGCAAGCGCCGCTCGCCGTGCAGCAGGTCGGCGACCCGCACCGCATAGCCGTCCATCGCGCTCGTATGCATCGGCGGCACGTCGAGCGGCGAGCTCACGTCGGCTGCCAGCACGCGGCCGAGCGCGTCGAGCGTGGCGACGGTTTCGGCGCCGGGCAGTGGCTTCGCGGCATCGAGCAGCGCGGCGAGCGCTTCCGCGGTCGACAGCATCGGCGCGCGCGGCGCCACGGAATTCGGGTTCGACATCGGGGGAATCGGGGATCGTTGGAGTCAATACGTCATTGTAGCGACGCCGTCGCGCGCACGTGCGATATGGCGGACATGCGACAACTGTGATCGGCGCGAACGCGCGGCACTGACACTGGCTTCGCGCGGCATCGGACGACCTGCGCGCGGCCGCCACCAAACGAAACGGCCGGAACCCCGATCCGTGCGACGAATCGGCATTCCGGCCGTCCTGCGCCGCCGGGCCTGAACCCGGCAGCCCGGCGCTGCGTTACGCGCCCGTGTGCGCGGCGATGAAGTCCTTCACCTGTTGCGCGTCGGCCTTCACGACCTCGAAACGCTGCGGCAGCGCCTCGAGCCCGTCGAATGCGGCCGGTCGTTCGGCTTCGCGATCGAGCGCTTCGCGGATCGTCTCGCCGAACTTGATCGGCTGGGCCGTCTCAAGCACGACCATCGGCACGCCCGCGTCGAGATGCTCGCGCGCGACCTTCACGCCGTCGGCCGTGTGCGTATCGATCATCGTGTCGTAGCGCGAGAACACGTCGCGGATCGTCGCGATGCGGTCGGTGTGGCTGCTGCGGCCCGACACGAAGCCGAACTCGGCCACGCGCGCGAAATCGCCGCTCGCCGCGAGGTCGAAACCGCCCTTCTCCTCGACGTCGCGGAACAGCTGCATCACGCGTGCCGGATCGCGGCCGAGCAGGTCGAACACGAAGCGTTCGAAGTTCGACGCCTTCGAGATGTCCATGCTCGGGCTGCTCGTGTGATACGTGTTCTCCGCGCTGCGCACGCGATACGCGCCGGTGCGGAAGAACTCGTCGAGCACGTCGTTCTCGTTGGTCGCGACCACCAGCTTCGCGATCGGCAGGCCCATCATCCGCGCGATGTGACCCGCGCAGACGTTGCCGAAGTTGCCCGACGGCACCGTGAACGACACGCGCTCTTCATTGGACTGCGTCGCCGCGAAATAGCCCTTGAAGTAGTACACGACCTGCGCGACGACGCGCGCCCAGTTGATCGAGTTGACCGTGCCGATCTTCTGCTGCGCCTTGAACGCGTGATCGTTCGACACGGCCTTCACGATGTCCTGGCAGTCGTCGAACACGCCTTCGACCGCGAGGTTGAAGATGTTCGGATCCTGCAGGCTGAACATCTGGGCCGTCTGGAACGCGCTCATCTTCTTGTGCGGCGACAGCATGAACACGCGCACGCCGGCCTTGCCGCGCATCGCGTATTCGGCCGCGCTGCCGGTGTCGCCCGACGTCGCGCCGAGAATGTTCAGCGCGTCGCCGTGCTTCGCGAGCGTGTACTCGAACAGGTTGCCGAGCAGCTGCATTGCCATGTCCTTGAACGCGAGCGTCGGGCCGTTCGACAGTTCGAGCAGCGACAGCGCCGTGCCGTTTTCGGTGCCGAGCGTCTTCAGCGGCGTGATGTCGGACGCGTTCTCGCCATGGCGCGTGTTGCTGTACACGGCGGCCGTATACGTGCGGCGCGTGATCGCGCGCAGGTCGTCGGCCGGCACGTCGTCGCAGAACTTCGACAGGATCTCGAATGCGAGATCCGCGTACGGCAGCGTGCGCCAGCGCGCGAGTTCGTCGGCCGACACCTTCGGATACTCGGCCGGCAGGTACAGCCCGCCGTCCTTCGCGAGACCGCCGAGCAGGATGTCGGAGAACGTATGGCGCTCGCCGATGCCGGCGCCGCGCGTGGAGATGTAGTTCATGTCGTTCCTGGTCCTCAGTTCAGCGCTTCCATGCGCAGCTTCGTCACCTTCGAGACCACCGTCGCGAGGCTTTCGATCTGCGCGATCGCCTTGTTGACGTGCTTCTCGAGCGTCTCGTGCGTGATCAGGACGATGTCGGTTTCGCCGTTCGCGTCGTCGACCTGCTCCGATTCCTTCTGCAGCAACGCGTCGATCGAGATGCCCGTCTCGGCGAGCAGGCGCGTGATGTCCGCGAGCACGCCCGTCTGGTCGGCCACGCGCAGGCGCAGGTAGTAGCCGCTCGTCACTTCCTCGATCGGCAGGATCGGCGTGTTCGACAGGCGGTCCGGCTGGAACGCGAGATGCGGCACGCGATGCTCGGGGTCGGCCGTGTGCAGGCGCGTGACGTCGACGAGATCCGCGACGACCGCCGACGCGGTCGGTTCCGCGCCCGCGCCCTTGCCGTAGTACAGCGTCGTGCCGACCGCGTCGCCGTGCACGACGACCGCGTTCATCGCGCCTTCGACGTTCGCGAGCAGGCGCTTCTCGGGAATCAGCGTCGGGTGCACGCGCAGCTCGATGCCGTTTTCGGCGCGGCGCGTGATGCCGAGCAGCTTGATCCGGTAGCCGAGCTCTTCCGCGTAGCGGATGTCGGTCGCGTCGAGCTTGCTGATGCCTTCGACGTACGCGCGGTCGAACTGGACCGGCACGCCGAACGCGATCGCGCTCATGATGGTCGCCTTGTGCGCGGCGTCGACGCCTTCGATGTCGAAGGTCGGATCGGCTTCCGCGTAGCCGAGCTCCTGCGCGGCCTTCAGCGCGGTCGCGAAGTCGAGCCCGCGGTCGCGCATTTCCGACAGGATGTAGTTCGTCGTGCCGTTGATGATGCCCGCGATGTACTGGATGCGGTTGGCGGTCAGGCCTTCGCGCAGCGCCTTGATGATCGGAATGCCGCCGGCGACGGCCGCCTCGAACGCGACCATCACGCCCTTCGCGCGCGCGGCTTCGAAGATCTCGGTGCCGTGCACCGCGAGCAGCGCCTTGTTCGCCGTCACGACGTGCTTGCCGTTCGCGATCGCGCGCAGCACGAGCTCGCGCGCGATGCCCGTGCCGCCGATCATCTCGGCGATGATTGCGATCGACGGATCGTCCACCACCGCGTTGAAATCGTCGGTGATTTGCGCGCCGCCGGTGTCGCCGCCGAGCGCGGCCTGCGCCTTGGCCGGGTTGCGCACGGCAATGCGCGCGACCTCGATGCCGCGCCCTGCGCGGCGCTTGATTTCTTCCTGATTGCGGTTCAGCACCGTGAAGGTGCCGCTGCCGACGGTGCCGAAGCCCAACAGGCCAACTTTGATCGGTTCCATGCTGCGTGTGGTCGATGAGTAAGAGTGAATGATTTGAATGCCGGGGGACCCCGTCCGCTCAGACGGAATGGCGCTTGCGGTAGCCGTCGAGGAAGCGCGCGATCCGGTTGATCGAATCGGTCAGGTCGTCGAGGTTCGGCAGGAATACCACGCGGAAGTGATCCGGGGCCGCCCAGTTGAAGCCCGTTCCCTGCACGAGCAGCACACGCTCCTCGAGCAACAGGTCGAGGATGAACTGCTGGTCGTTCTGGATCGGATAGAGCTTGGGATCGAGGCGCGGGAACATGTACAGCGCGGCCTGCGGCTTCACGCAGGTCACGCCGGGAATCGACGTGAGCATGTCATACGCGAGCTCGCGCTGCTTGTACAGGCGCCCGCTCGGCACGATCAGCTCGTTGATGCTCTGGTAGCCGCCGAGCGCGGTCTGGATCGCGAACTGCCCGGGCACGTTCGCGCACAGGCGCATCGACGACAGGATCCCGAGGCCTTCCAGGTAATCCTTCGCGCGCCGGCGATTGTCGCCGCCCAGGCCCGACACGGCCATCCAGCCCGCGCGGTAGCCGCACGAGCGATAGCTCTTCGACAGGCTGTTGAACGTGACGGTGATCACGTCTTCCGACAGCGAACCCAGCGCGGTGTGCTCCAGCCCGTCGTAGACGATCTTGTCGTAGACCTCGTCGGCGAACACGATCAGCCCGTGCTCGCGCGCGATCCCGAGCAGCTCGAGCAGCAATTCGTCGGAGTAAAGGGCGCCCGTCGGGTTGTTCGGGTTGATCACGACGATCGCCTTGGTGTTCGGCGTGATCTTGCGGCGGATGTCGTCGAGATCGGGCATCCACGCGTTCTGCTCGTCGCACACGTAATGCACCGGCGTGCCGCCCGACAGGCTCACAGCGGCCGTCCACAGCGGATAGTCGGGCGCCGGCAGCAGCACCTCGTCGCCGTCGTTCAGCAGCGCCTGGGTCGCCATCACGATCAGCTCGGACGCGCCGTTGCCGATGTAGATGTCGTCGAGGCCGACGCCGACCACGCCCTTTTGCTGCGTGTAGTGCATCACGGCCTTGCGGGCCGAGAACACGCCCTTCGAATCCGAATAGCCGGACGACGCCGGCAGGTTGCGGATCATGTCCTGGATGATCTCGTCCGGCGCGTCGAACCCGAACGGCGCGAGGTTGCCGATGTTCAGCTTGATGATGCGGTGGCCTTCTTCCTCGAGGCGCTTCGCGTGCTCGAGCACCGGGCCACGGATGTCGTAGCAGACGTTGAGCAGCTTGTTCGACTTCTGAATCGGTTTCACGACGACACGGTTCCTGGGTTGGCCTTGCGGCCGGGGGACGGGATCAAAACTGGAGAGCGGACGGTCTGTGCGCGCTGTCTAGACTGGGAAAAAGCGGGCGGTCGGACGGCGCTTGTGACGACGCACGACGCAAGTGGCGCCCGGGGGCGACCAAAAAGTTATAATTTAGCGGATTTTGGCCGACTTTCGCAATGCACCATGGCCGCTGCGGGCCCGCGCCGTCAGGCGTCCCGTATGCGCCGGCTCGCGAAATCGGCCGCCCGGGCCCGTGCGGCCCGTGCCAGACACTCCCCTACGGAAACCGCGGATTAACGATTTGAAACTGCACCAGGACACGAGCGGCGCGCTCAACACCGTCACCGGCTACGGCCCCGATTATGTCGACGTCAACCTCCAACGCCACGAAGGGAGCGTCATCGTACTGCCCGGCGCACCGGTGCGGGAATGGCCGGTGTCGTCGTTCGACGCACTCGCGCCCGAGCATTTCGCGATGCTGCTCGACCCGGCGCCCGAACTCGTGATCTTCGGCAGCGGCGCGCGGCTGCGCTTCCCGCATCCTCGGCTCGTGGCCGCGCTTACGGCCAAGCGGATCGGCGTCGAGACGATGGATTTCCAGGCCGCCTGCCGCACCTACAACATCCTGATGGCCGAGGGCCGCAAAGTCGCCGCCGCGCTCTTAATTGAACGTTAATCCCCGATGCGGTAAAACACGGGCCGGCGCACCGGGTCGATCCCCGGATCATCACCGGATCGATACCCGGCAGGCCGCCCGCCCCCGGCGCAACCCGCCGGCGGCCCATCACAACAACCAACAGGCTCAACATCCATGAACGATACGCCGTCGAGGCTACCGCTCAATCGCATCACGCTCGCCCTTCTGTTCCTCGCGCTCGCGATCGTCTGGTTCGCGCCGCTCGGGCTGCGGCACCTGATCCCGAGCGACGAAGGCCGCTACGCGGAGATGGCCCGGGAAATGTTCGTCACCGGCGACTGGATCACGCCGCGCTACAACGGCTACAAGTACTTCGAGAAGCCGCCGCTGCAGACCTGGCTGAACGCGCTGACGTTCGCGTGGTTCGGCATCGGCGAATGGCAGGCGCGCCTCTACACGGGCCTCGCCAGCTTCGCCGGCGTGCTGCTGGTCGGCTTCACCGGCGCGCGCCTGTTCAACCCGCTGTCGGGCTTCCTCGCGGCCGTCGTGCTCGCGTGCTCGCCGTACTGGAACCTGATGGGCCACTTCAACGCGCTCGACATGGGGCTCGCGTTCTGGATGGCGCTGTCGCTCTGCTCGCTGCTGCTCGCGCAGCGCCCCGGGCTGCGCGCGGGCGCGGTGCGCGGCTGGATGTGGGCGTGCTGGGCCGCGATGGCGTTCGCGGTGCTGTCGAAAGGCCTCGTCGGCCTGATCCTGCCCGGCGCCGTGCTGGTGCTCTATACGCTGGTCGCCCGCGACTGGGCGCTGTGGAAGCGGCTCTATCTGGTGAGCGGCCTCGTGATCTTCTTCGCGATCGTCACGCCGTGGTTCGTGCTCGTCCAGCAGCGCAATCCCGAGTTCTTCAATTTCTTCTTCATCGTCCAGCAGTTCCGCCGCTACCTGACCCCGGAACAGAACCGCCCGGGCCCGCTCTACTACTTCGTGCCGGTGCTGCTGGTCGGCTTCCTGCCGTGGCTGTCGGTCGCGTGGCAGAGCATCCGCCACGCGGTGCGCATGCCGCGCCAGCCGAACGGCTTCTCCCCGATGCTCGTGCTGCTGATCTGGAGCGCGTTCATCTTCGTGTTCTTCAGCGTGTCGCATTCGAAGCTGATCTCGTACGTGCTGCCGGTCGCACCGGCGCTCGCGCTGATGATCGGCGCGTATCTGCCGCTGATGACCGCGGAGCGGTTCCGGCGCCACCTGCTCGGCTACCTCGTGTTCTTCGTCGTCGCGGCGTTCGGGATCATCTTCCTCGCGTACCAGGGCGACGCCCGCACGCCGAACGCGCTGTATCGCGCGTTCCAGATGTGGCTGTACGCGGGCCTCGCGGTCGCGGCCGCGCTGACGCTCGCCGCCGCGTGGCTGAACCGCCGCGTGGGCGTCGCGGCCGCGATCGCCGCGTTCGGCGCCGCGTGGCTCGCGTTCGGCACGATCGGCGGCACCGGTCACGACGAGTTCGGCCGCTACAGCTCGGGCGCGCTGCTCGCGCCCACCGTGCGCGCCGAACTGGCGAAGCTGCCGCCCGACACGCCGTTCTACTCGATCGAGATGCTCGATCACACGTTCCCGTTCTATATGGGCCACACGACGATCATGGTCCAGCGCCAGGACGAGCTCGCCTTCGGCATCTCGGTCGAGCCGAACAAATGGATCCCGACCGTCGGCCAATGGATCGAACGCTGGAAGCAGGAAACCCATGCGCTCGCGATCATGCCGACCGGCCAGTACGACACGCTGGTCAAGCAAGGCGTGCCGATGCGCGTGATCGCGCGCGACAACCGCCGCGTGATCGTCGAGAAACCGCAATCGTAAGGACGTCCACCGCATGAATCCCGTTTCGCTCGTCTGCATCGTCACCGGCGTGATGCTCAACGCCTGTGCGCAACTTCTGCTGAAAGCCGGCGTCAACGCAGTTGGACACTTCGAATTCAGCCGCGCGAACATCATCCCGGTCGGGCTGAAGATCGCGACCCAGCTGCCGATCATCGGCGGCCTCGCCTGCTACGTGCTGAGCGTCGTCGTGTGGATTGTCGGGCTGTCGCGGGTCGACGTGTCGATCGCGTATCCGATGCTGTCGCTCGGCTACGTGGTCAACGCCTTCGCAGCGTGGTACCTGTTCGGCGAAGTGCTGTCGGTCCAGCGGCTCGTCGGGATCGGCATCATCCTGATCGGCGTGCTCGTGCTCGCGCGCAGTTGAGCGTGCCCGGCGGGCCCGGATGCACTCACGCGCATTAAGCGTCCGCCTACAAAAAATCACGGTACGAATCCGCCAACCGGTGTTTAATGCCGGTTTCGGGCCGGACCGCCCGACCCCTTTATTACACGCCATTACAGGCTAATGTGTTCATGAGCCAGACTACCGCTCCGTTTCTGCCGTTCACCCGCCCCGAGATCGATGAGGAAACCATCCAGGGCGTCGTCGAAGTGCTGCGCTCGGGCTGGATCACCACCGGCCCGCAAAGCCAGAAATTCGAAGCCGCGCTGTCCGAGTATTGCGGCGGCCGTCCGGTCCGCGCGTTCAATTCGGGCACCTGCACGCTCGAGATCGGCCTGCGCATCGCAGGCGTCGGCCCCGGCGACGAGGTGATCACGACGCCGGCCACGTGGGTGTCGACCAGCAACGTGATTCTCGAGACCGGCGCGACGCCCGTGTTCGCCGACATCGACCCGGTCACGCGCAACATCGACCTCGACAAGCTCGAGCAGGCGATCACGCCGCGCACCAAGGCGATCATCCCGGTCTACCTGGCCGGCCTGCCGGTCGACATGGACCGCCTGTACGCGATCGCGCGCGCACACAGCCTGCGCGTGATCGAGGACGCCGCGCAGGCGCTCGGCTCGACGTGGCACGGCAAGCGCATCGGCGCGTTCGGCGACATCGTGTCGTTCAGCTTCCACGCGAACAAGAACCTGACGACGATCGAAGGCGGCGCGCTGGTGCTGAACGACGAGGACGAGGCGACGCTCGCGCAGAAGTACCGGCTGCAGGGCATCACGCGCACCGGCCTGGACGGGATGGACTGCGACGTGCTCGGCGGCAAGTACAACCTGACCGACGTCGCCGCGCGGGTCGGTCTCGGCCAGCTGCCGCACCTCGAGCGCTTCACCGCGCAGCGCCGTGCGCTCGCGCGCGCGTATTTCGCCGCGCTCGGCGACGGCCCGGCCGTGAAGCTCGGCCTCGGCCTGCCCGTCGCCGATTTCGAGAACAGCAACTGGCACATGTTCCAGGTCACGCTGCCGCTCGAGCGCTTGTCGATCTCGCGCGCCGATTTCATGGCGCAGATGAAGGAACGCGGGATCGGCACGGGCGTCCACTACCCGGCCGTCCATCTTTTCACGCTGTATCGTGCGCGCGGCTTCAAGGAGGGCATGTTCCCCCACGCCGAACGATACGGCGCGTCGACCGTCACGCTGCCGCTCTTCACGCAGATGACCGAAGACGACGTGCGTCGCGTGGCCGACGCCATCAACCAGATTTGCGATCAATACGGAAAATAAGCGTACATGAATCACCTTGAAGCACGCGCCGGGCATCCGGGCGCCGGGCATCCGGGCGCCGCGAACCCGGAGGTATCGGTCATCATCCCCGTGTACAACGAGGAAGAGGGCCTGGCTGCGCTGTTCGCGCGGCTCTACCCGGCACTCGACGCACTCGGCACGTCGTACGAAGTGATCCTGATCAACGACGGCAGCCGCGACCGCTCGGCCGCGATGCTCGCGGACCAGTTCCACGTGCGTCCCGACACGACGCGCGTCGTGCTGCTCAACGGCAACTACGGTCAGCACATGGCGATCCTCGCCGGCTTCGCGCAGTCGCGCGGCGACATCGTCATCACGCTCGATGCCGACCTGCAGAACCCGCCGGAGGAAATCGGCAAGCTGATCGAGAAGATGCGCGCGGGCTACGACTACGTCGGCTCGATCCGCAAGCAGCGTCAGGACAGCCTGTGGCGGCGCAAGGCGTCGCAGATGATGAACCGGCTGCGCGAGCGCATCACGCGGATCAAGATGACCGACCAGGGCTGCATGCTGCGCGCGTACAGCCGCCGCATCATCGACACGATCAACGTGTGCGGCGAAGTCAACACGTTCATCCCCGCGCTCGCCTACACGTTCGCGCAGAACCCGACCGAAATCGAGGTCGCGCACGAGGAGCGCTTCGCGGGCGAGTCGAAGTACTCGCTGTACAGCCTGATCCGGCTGAACTTCGACCTCGTGACGGGCTTCTCGGTCGTGCCGCTGCAGTGGCTGTCGTTCATCGGCGTGATCCTGTCGCTCGGCTCAGCCGCACTGTTCGTGCTGCTGCTCGTGCGCCGCTTCATCGTCGGCGCGGAAGTGCAAGGCGTGTTCACGCTGTTCGCGATCACGTTCTTCCTGCTCGGCGTGATCATCTTCGCGCTCGGCCTGCTCGGCGAATACGTCGGCCGCATCTACCAGCAGGTGCGTGCGCGGCCGCGCTACCTGATCCAGGCCGTGCTCGAACAGCACGACGGCATCCCGGCGGTGCCGGGCATGAACCGCTCGGAGGCCGCGCAATGAAGCCGCGCGCCGTCGTCTTCGCGTATCACAACGTCGGCGTGCGCTGCCTGCAGGTGCTGCTGGCACGCGGCGTCGACGTCGCGCTCGTCGTCACGCACGAGGACAACCCGAACGAGAACATCTGGTTCGGCAGCGTCGCATCGGTTGCCGCCGAGCACGGGATTCCCGTCGCCACGCCGGCCGACCCCACCGACCCGGCACTGCGCCGCGCGGTGTCCGACGCGCAGCCGGACTTCATCTTCTCGTTCTATTACCGCCACATGCTGCCGGTGGACCTGCTCGCGATCGCGCCGCGCGGCGCGTACAACATGCACGGTTCGCTGCTGCCGAAATACCGGGGTCGGGTACCGACCAATTGGGCCGTGCTGAACGGCGAAACGGACACCGGTGCGACGCTGCACGAGATGGCCGCGAAACCGGACGCCGGCGCGATCATCGGCCAGACCGCGGTGCCGATCCTGCCGGACGACACGGCCGCGCAAGTGTTCGACAAGGTGACGGTGGCCGCCGAGCAGACGCTCTGGCGCGTGCTGCCCGCGCTGCTCGCGGGCGAGGCGCCGCACCTGCCGAACGAGCTCGTGAACGGCAGCTACTACGGCGGCCGCAAGCCGGAGGACGGCCGCATCGACTGGTCGAAGCCGGCCGCGCAGGTCTACAACCTGGTGCGCGCGGTCGCGCCCCCGTATCCGGGCGCATTCACCGACGTCAGCGGCACGCGCTTCGTGATCGCCCGCGCGCGCCTCGCGGCGCCCGGCAGCGCGGCCGCCGTGGCGGCGGCAGATTTGCCGCGCGGCCTGCACGTAAGCGATAATGCGCTATTCGGCGTCTGCGGCGACAGCCGCGCCCTATCCATTCTCGAGCTGTGGCAGCAGCGCGACGGCAGCGAAACCGTCGTGACGCCCGCGGAATTCGCGCAGTTCATTCATTCTTCCCGTCATTCATGAAAGCAAAAAAAGTCCTGATCCTGGGTGTGAACGGCTTCATCGGCCATCACCTGTCGAAGCGCATTCTTGAAACCACCGATTGGGAAGTGTTCGGCATGGACATGCAGACCGATCGGCTGGGCGACCTCGTCAACCACGAGCGGATGCACTTCTTCGAAGGCGACATCACGATCAACAAGGAGTGGGTCGAGTATCACGTGAAGAAGTGCGACGTGATCCTGCCGCTCGTGGCGATCGCAACGCCCGCGACCTACGTCAAGCAGCCGCTGCGCGTGTTCGAGCTCGACTTCGAGGCGAACCTGCCGATCGTGCGTTCGGCCGTCAAGTACGGCAAGCACCTCGTGTTTCCGTCGACCTCCGAGGTCTACGGCATGTGCTCGGACGAAGAGTTCGATCCGGACGCATCGGCGCTCACCTACGGCCCGATCAACAAGCCGCGCTGGATCTACGCGTGCTCGAAGCAGCTGATGGACCGCGTGATCTGGGGCTACGGGATGGAAGGCCTGAACTTCACGCTGTTCCGCCCGTTCAACTGGATCGGCCCGGGCCTCGACTCGATCTACACGCCGAAGGAAGGCAGCTCGCGCGTCGTCACGCAGTTCCTCGGCCACATCGTGCGCGGCGAGAACATCAGCCTCGTCGACGGCGGCTCGCAGAAGCGCGCGTTCACCGACATCGACGACGGCATCAGCGCGCTGATGAAGATCATCGACAACAAGAACGGCGTCGCGTCGGGCAAGATCTACAACATCGGGAATCCGAAGAATAACTTCTCGGTTCGCGAGCTCGCGCACAAGATGCTCGAACTGGCCGCCGAATACCCGGAATACGCCGGCTCCGCGAAGCAGGTGCAGCTCGTCGAAACGACGTCGGGCGCCTACTACGGCAACGGCTATCAAGACGTGCAGAACCGCGTGCCGAAGATCGACAACACGATGCAGGAACTCGCGTGGGCGCCGCAATCGACGTTCGACGACGCACTGCGCAAGATCTTCGAAGCGTATCGCGGCCATGTCGCCGACGCGCGCGCGCTGGTCGAGCAGAACTGACCGGGACGCTCGCTTGGCTCGTATCGTCCTCAAGATCGACGTCGACACGCTGCGCGGCACGCGCGAAGGCGTGCCGAACCTCGCGCGCATCTTCGACCGCTTCAGTGCGCGCGCGACCTTCCTCTTCAGCCTCGGGCCCGATCACACGGGCTGGGCGCTGCGGCGCGTGTTCCGCCCCGGCTTCCTGAAGAAGGTGTCGCGCACGTCGGTGGTCGAGCATTACGGCGTGAAGCAGCTGATGTACGGCGTGCTGCTGCCGGGCCCCGACATCGGCCGCCGTGCGATCGCCGACATGCGCGCGATCCACGAGGCCGGCTTCGAATGCGGGATCCATACGTGGGATCACGTGTACTGGCAGGACAACGTGCGCGTGCGCGATCGCGACTGGACCGCGCGTGAAATGCAGAAGAGCCACGCGCGCTTCATCGACATCTTCGGCGCACCGCCCGTCACGCACGGCGCGGCCGGCTGGCAGATGAACGATGCCGCATTCGAGCAGATCGACGCATGGGGGATGCGCTACGCATCCGACGGCCGGGGCCATTCGCCGTACCTGCCGGTGGTCGGCGGCCGCACGCTGTCGCACGTGCAGATGCCGACCACGCTGCCGACGCTCGACGAAGTGCTCGGCATCGACGGCATCGACACGCACAACGTCGCCGCGCACATCCTGAAGTTCACGCAAGCCAATCCGCACGACCAGGTATTCACGCTGCACGCGGAACTGGAAGGCCAGAAGCTCGCGCCGGTGTTCGAACAGCTGCTTGCCGGCTGGCGCGCGCAGGGCCATACGTTTGCGACGATGGGCGACTACCACGCGACGCTGGACCGCGACTCGCTGCCATCGTACCCTGTCACGTGGGGCGAAATCCCCGGCCGCTCCGGCGAACTGATCGTCCAGCCCGACTGAGCGTGCGCGTGCGCCGGCACCGCCCGCCCCGCCCTCGCGGCGTGCCGCAGCGCCCCCGCCGAACCGCGCCGCCCGAGCGGCGCTTTCCATAACAACAGGAGAAACACGTGTCCGTCGAAGTTGACCGTCAAGTTCCCGATTTCACCGCACCGGCCACGGGTGGCGACATTTCGCTGTCCGGCCTGAAGGGCAAGAAGCTCGTCCTGTATTTCTATCCGAAGGACAACACGCCGGGCTGCACGACCGAAGGCCTGCAGTTCCGCGATCTTTATCCGAAGTTCAAGAAGGCTGGCGCCGAAGTCATCGGCGTGTCGCGCGACAGCCTGCGCTCGCATGACAATTTCAAGGCAAAGCTCGAGCTGCCGTTTCCGCTGATTTCCGATGCCGACGAAGCGCTGTGCGCGCTGTTCGATGTCATCAAGATGAAGAAAATGTATGGCAAGGAAGTGCGCGGAATCGAGCGCTCGACGTTCCTGATCGACGCCGACGGCGTGCTCCGCCAGGCATGGCGCGGCGTCAAGGTGCCCGGCCACGTGGACGACGTGCTAAGTGCTGTACAAGCGCTTTGAGCCGCGCTATATTGGGCCGCAATGAATGCCAGTTCGCCCCATATTTCTCGTAGCTGCGCCGGTGCCCGTTGCGTTGCTTGCCGGCACCTGACGCGCATCACGACGGTATCAGCCGAGCCGCATGTCCCGGTCCACGGGGCAGCGGCTTTTTTTATGGACTGCGTGCCGGCTCTCGGTCCGGCCGTCATCTCGTCAAGGAGTTGACCGACACTTAGGCGAACCGGCTCGACGAAATTCCTGTGCGCCACCGCGCGCAAACTGCATGCGTCTACGTCACGCAGGATGCGATCAGCGGCGCACTTCATGCGACACGATTCCTCCCGAGGGACACCATGCCTTTGCCTACCCCCCCCAGCAAGCTCGGCAGCCTGCTGCCGCCCGACGAATACAAGGCGAAAGCGCGGCCCGCGAAAGCCGCGAAGAAATCCGCCGAAGGGGACGCATCCACAGCCGGTGACTACGGTCCGGCCAGCGTGGCCCAACCGATGACCGAAGCCGCGAACACGACCGCACCGCTGCGCGCCGTCGCGTCGTCGGAGCACGATACCGCAAGCACGCCCGCACGCGGCCGCAAGTCCCGGCAGACGGCCGCGTTGCTGCAACCGATGCTGGCGCCGGCCGTACCGGCGGCACCCGCGGCACCCGCCGCGCCGGTCGTTGCACGCAACGACAAGCCGGCCGCCGGCAAACCGTCCGCGGCGCCCGCGCGCGATGCCGGCGCCGCGACGAAGTCGCGCAGCCGCAAGCCGGCCGAAGCCGAACTGCAGAAGCTGTTCGTGCTCGACACCAACGTGCTGATGCACGACCCGAGCAGCCTCTTCCGCTTCGAGGAACACGACGTCTATCTGCCGATGATGACGCTCGAGGAACTCGACAACCACAAGAAGGGGATGTCCGAAGTCGCGCGCAACGCGCGTCAGGTGAGCCGCACGCTCGACTCGCTGGTCGCCGACGGCGGCCCTATCTCGGCCGGCATTCCGCTGTCGCGCCTCGGCAGCCGCGAGGCACTCGGCCGCCTGTACTTCCAGACGAAGCTCGCGGACATCGCGCCGATCGAAGGCCTGCCCGAAGGCAAGGCCGACAACCAGATCCTCGGCGTCGTGCGCGCGCTGCAGCGCGACCGGCCGGACCGCCAGGTCGTGCTGGTGTCGAAAGACATCAACATGCGGATCAAGGCGCACGCGCTCGGCCTGCCCGCTGAAGACTACTTCAACGACCAGGTCCTCGAGGACAAGGATCTCCTCTACAACGGCGTGCGCGAGCTGCCGCAGGATTTCTGGACCAAGCATGCGAAGGGCATGGAGAGCTGGCAGGACACGAAGACGGGCACCACGTATTACCGCGTGACCGGCCCGCTCGTCGCGTCGATGCTCGTCAACGAGTTCGTCTATCTCGAGCCGCAGAACGGCGAGCCGACGTTCCATGCGATCGTCCGCGAACTGAACGGCAAGACGGCGCTGCTGCAGACGCTGCGCGACTACAGCCACCACAAGAACAACGTGTGGGGCATCACCGCGCGCAACCGCGAGCAGAATTTCGCGCTGAACCTGCTGATGAACCCCGAGATCGACTTCGTCACGCTGCTTGGCCAGGCCGGCACCGGCAAGACGCTCGTCGCGCTCGCGGCCGGCCTCGCGCAGGTGCTCGACGACAAGCGCTACAACGAGATCATCGTGACGCGCGCGACCGTGCCCGTCGGCGAGGACATCGGTTTCCTGCCCGGCACCGAGGAAGAGAAGATGCAGCCGTGGATGGGTGCATTCGACGACAACCTCGAGGTGCTGCAGAAGACCGACGACGCGGCCGGCGAATGGGGCCGTGCGGCGACGCAGGAGCTGATCCGTTCGCGCCTGAAGGTGAAGAGCATGAACTTCATGCGCGGCCGCACGTTCGTCGACAAGTACCTGATCATCGACGAAGCGCAGAACCTGACGCCGAAGCAGATGAAGACGCTCGTGACGCGCGCGGGCCCCGGCACGAAGATCGTGTGCCTCGGCAACATCGCGCAGATCGACACGCCTTACCTGACCGAAGGCAGCTCGGGCCTGACCTACGTCGTCGACCGCTTCAAGGGCTGGGGCCACAGTGGCCACGTGACGCTCGCGCGCGGCGAACGCTCGCGGCTCGCCGACTACGCGTCGGACATCCTGTAACGCACGACACGCCGGCTTTCGCCGGCCGTCGACGCCACGCGGCGCTCCGTTTCCGGAGCGCCGTTTTTATTTTTGGGGTCGAAATCGTTGGTCACGCTTCGTAACGGAACAACCTCACTTACGCGCGAAACTTCAAGTAAATTCTCAGGAATGGTTGCCTAAGCCCCGCCGGAACGTCTACCATCGGGTCTGTCTGTTGTCATACGATTGGCGAGCGCGTCGCGCTCGTCCGCCTTCTCATGCTTCGAATCTGGGTTCCCGTCGCCGTCGTTTCACTGCTCGCGGCCTGCTCCAGCGTGCCGCCGCAGTCGGCATCGCGCACCTCCGGCATGAAGATCACGACCCCGCGCGCGTTCCCGCCGCCCGCCAATTTCCCGAAATTCGTCGATCACAGCGTCGGCCAGGAAGAAATCTCGATCCAGGCGATGAGCCTCGTCGGCGTGCCGTATCGCTGGGGCGGCAACACGCCGACGAGCGGTTTCGACTGCAGCGGGCTCGTGCGCTACGTGATCGGCCGCGCGGCCGACGTGAACCTGCCGCGCACGACCGCCGACATGAGCAGCCGCGGTGTATCGATCGATCCCGAGCAGGTCGCGCCGGGCGACCTGATCTTCTTCAATACGACCGGACGCCCGCATTCGCACGTCGGCATCTATGTCGGCAAGCTGCGCTTCGTCAACGCGCCGTCGACCGGCGGCACCGTGCGGCTCGATTATTTGACGAACCCGTACTGGGCGAAGCGCTTCGACGGCATTCGCCGTGTCGCGCCGCCGCGCGGCACATCGGCACCGTTCGATTCGCCGACCTACGAGGCACGGCGCGACGCGCCGCCGGCCGCACCGGCCGCTGTCGTGACCGCACCCGCGCCACGGCAGCCCGCCTATGCCGCTGCGCAAGCCAGCGCGGCCCCGTCTCCCGCTCCGGTCGCGCCAGCCGCGGCCGTCGTATCGACCGCCGCGGTGGCGCCGGCAGCCGCGCCTGCCGCCGATCCGTACGAACCGCCGCCGTCGCGCATGCAGGCCGCCCGGCAGCAGGCAAGCTCCACGAGCGGCGACATGAGCGCCCCGACCGTGAATGCAGCGACGGCCGTCCCGGCAGAGGTCGGCACGCAGATTCCGACGACGGCGCTGACCGCCGCCCAGGCGGCCGCGTTCGACGACGAACCGCCGCCCGCCGCCGCGCCGTCGCCGCGCGCCATCGAGCCCGCGCAGGTGTGGCGTGCGTCGACGCAATCCGCGCCCGTCAGCGCGCGCACCGGCACCGCGGACGATCCGATCGCCCGCTTCGCGAACGGCAGTTACTGACCCGCGTCATCGTCGGCGGCAACCGCGTCCTTCGCCGCACTTTTCCCGACCACCAAAGAAAATGCGCCGCAACCTTTCGGTTGGCGGCGCATTTCGTGTCGAGGCGGCAGCGTCGAAATCAGAAGATCTGGTGCCCGACCCACCATCCGCCGGCCGCGATCAGCGCGGATGCCGGAATCGTCAGCACCCATGCCCACACGATGTTGCCGGCAACGCCCCAGCGCACGGCCGACAGCTTCTGCGTCGCGCCGACACCGACGATCGCACCGGTGATCGTGTGCGTGGTCGACACCGGAATACCGAGGAACGACGCGATGAACAGCGTGATCGCCCCGCCGCTTTCGGCACAGAAACCGCCGACCGGCTTGAGCTTCGTGATCTTCTGGCCCATCGTGCGCACGATGCGCCAGCCGCCGAACAGCGTGCCGAGGCCCATCGACAGGTAGCACGCGCCGATCACCCACGCAGGCGGTGCATCGGCCGTCGCCGACGCATAGCCCGACGCGATCAGCAGCATCCAGATGATGCCGATCGTCTTCTGTGCGTCGTTGCCGCCGTGACCCAGGCTGTACAGGCCGGCCGACAGCAGCTGGAACCGCCGGAAGCGCCGGTCGACCTTGCTTGGCGCGGTGCGGAAATACAGCCACGACACGCCGAGCATGAACAGCGAACCGAGAATGAAGCCGAGCAGCGGCGAAATGAAGATGAACGCGACGGTCTTCATCAGGCCATCGATGTTCAGCGCGCTCCAGCCCGACTTCGCGAGCGCCGAGCCGACGAGGCCGCCGATCAGCGCGTGCGACGAACTCGACGGGATCCCGTAGTACCACGTGATCACGTTCCAGCCGATCGCGCCGATCAGCGCGCCGAACACGACGTAGTGGTCAACGATCTCCGGATCGATCGTGCCTTTGCCGACCGTCTGTGCCACCTTCAGGTGGAAGATGAAATACGCGATGACGTTGAACGCGGCCGCGAACACGACGGCCTGCTGGGGCTTCAGCACCCCGGTGGACACCACGGTGGCGATCGAGTTCGCCGCATCGTGGAAGCCGTTCATGAAGTCGAATACGAGCGCGACGAGCACCAGCGTCGCGACCATCCATAGGGCGAGTTGTATCGAATGCATCGTGGTCCGCTCAGGCGTTTTCCAGCACGATGCCTTCGATGATGTTCGCGACGTCCTCGCACTTGTCGGTGATCTCCTCGAGCAGCTCGTAGATCGCCTTCAGCTTGATGAGCGTCTTCACGTCGTCTTCCTCGCGGAACAGCTTCGACATCGCCGAGCGCAGCACGCGATCGGCCTCCGACTCCCAGCGGTCGATCTCTTCGCATTGCTTGAGGATCTGCGCCGACTGCTTCATGTCGGACAGCATGCCGACGGCCTGCTGCACGTGCTGGGCCGACTGCGTGACGATGTGCGCGAGCTGGCTCGCCTCGGACGTGACGGAGCGCACGTCGTACAGCGACACGGCCGTCGCGACGTCTTCCATCAGGTCGAGGATGTCGTCCATCGTCGTGATCAGCTTGTGGATCTCGTCGCGATCGAGCGGCGTGATGAAGGTCTTGTGCAGCAGATCGATCGCTTCGTGCGTCAGCTTGTCAGCGGCCTTCTCGGCAATTTGCACGTTTTGCTTGTGAATCTCGGCGTCGGCGAGATTGTCGATCAGCAGTTCGAGCTCGCGGCCACCGGAAACGATGTGCTTCGCGTGCGCGTTGAAGAGTTCAAAGAACTTGCCCTCGGTGGGCATGAATCGACCGAACATGGGATTCCTGAGAGATTGTCAAACTACTGTCACGAAAACGGGCGACATTGTACCGTTTCCGGTCGGGCCGCGCCGCGCGCATATGCGCACGGCGGGATTGGATACAACGCTTGGCGATTTAGGGCTTTACATCCGGCGTCACTCGCCGTAGAAGGTCTGCGCCCCTGCAAAGTTGTCGAACTTCGTGAATTGCCCCAGGAACGTGAGCCGAACGGGGCCGATCGGACCGTTACGCTGCTTGCCGATGATGATTTCGGCCGTGCCCTTGTCGGGGCTGTCCGGGTTGTAGACTTCGTCGCGATAAATGAACAGGATCACGTCCGCATCCTGTTCGATTGCGCCCGATTCGCGCAAATCGGACATCACCGGACGCTTGTTCGGACGCTGTTCGAGGCCGCGGTTCAGCTGCGACAACGCGATCACCGGCACGTCCAGCTCCTTTGCCAGACTCTTCAGCGATCGCGAGATTTCCGAGATTTCGGTCGCGCGGTTCTCGCCCTGCGACGAACCCGACATCAGCTGCAGGTAGTCGACGATGATCAGGCCGAGCTTGCCGCATTGCCGGGCGAGACGCCGTGCGCGCGAGCGCAATTCCATCGGGTTCAGGCCGCCCGTCTCGTCGATGAAGAGCTGCGCCTCGCTCATCTTCTGCACCGCGTGCGTCAGTTTCGGCCAGTCCTCGTCGGTCAGGCGGCCCGTACGCATCCGGTGCTGGTCGAGCCGGCCGATCGAGCCGAGCATACGCATCACGAGCTGGGTGCCCGGCATTTCCATCGAGAACACCGCGACCGGCAGCCCGTACTCGACCGCGACGTATTCGCCGATGTTCATCGAGAACGCCGTCTTACCCATCGACGGGCGCCCTGCGACGATGATCAACTCACCGCCGTGCATCCCGGACGTCATCCGGTCGAGGTCGACGAAACCCGTCGGCGTGCCCGTGACGTCGCTCGGATTCGCGGTGTGGTACAGCGTGTCGATGCGCTCGACGACCTGCGTGAGCAGCGGGCCGATCTCGAGGAAGCCCTGGTTGCCGCGCGCGCCTTCTTCCGCGATCGAGAACACCTTCGATTCGGCTTCGTCCAGCAGCTGGCGGACTTCCTTGCCCTGCGGATTGAACGCATCGGCCGAGATTTCGTCGGCGACCGACACGAGCCGGCGCAGCACCGCGCGGTCGCGCACGATTTCCGCATAGCGGCGGATGTTAGCCGCGCTCGGCGTGTTCTGCGCGAGTGCGTTCAGGTACGCGAGGCCGCCGACGTCGTCGGCCTTGCCGGACGTGGTCAGCGCTTCGTACACGGTCACGACGTCGGCCGGGCGCGTCGACGCGATCAGCCGGCCGATGTGCTCGTAGATGATCCGGTGGTCGTAGCGATAGAAGTCGCCCTGCGACAGGAAGTCGGCTATCCGGTCCCATGCCGCGTTGTCGAGCAACAGGCCGCCGAGCACCGACTGCTCGGCTTCGACCGAGTGCGGCGGGACTTTCAGCGATTCGATTTGAGGATCTTGCGGCGCGTTCATGGGTTGGGATTATCGCGAATAACCTACGACGTTGCTAGAGACGGGCCCCGACGAACAGGCAATAAAAAAGGCAGGCCCCGGTTGCCCGGGCGCCTGCCCTTGTCCGGACAGCGGAAGCCGCCCGGGAAGCTTGCGTACGACGCTTACGCGTGGTCGCCGATCACGTTGATCGTGACGTCGACGACGACGTCCGTATGCAGCGCGACCTGAACCGTGTGCTCGCCGATCATCTTCAGCGGGCCTTCCGGCATGCGAACTTGCAGCTTCTCGACTTCGTAGCCTGCCTTCTTCAGCAGTTCCGCGATGTCGCCGTTCGTGACCGAGCCGAACAGACGGCCGTCAACGCCCGACTTCTGCGTGATTTCGAACGACTGGCCGTTCAGCTTCTCGCCGACTGCCTGCGACGCTGCCAGCTTCTCGGCGGCGACCTTTTCGAGTTCAGCGCGGCGAACTTCGAATTCGGCGATCGCTTCCTTCGTTGCACGGCGAGCCTTGCGGTTCGGGATCAGGAAGTTGCGAGCGTAACCGTCCTTGACCTTGACGATGTCGCCGAGGTTACCCAGATTGGCGACTTTTTCCAACAGAATGATTTGCATTCGAATTCTCCTTATTGCGTCGCCTGATTACGCCTTGTGCTGATCGGTGTACGGCAGCAGCGCGAGGAAACGCGCACGCTTGATGGCCGTATCCAGCTGACGCTGATAGTGCGCCTTCGTACCCGTCAGACGAGCCGGCGTGATCTTGCCGTTTTCGCCGATGAAGTCCTTCAGCGTTTCCGTGTCCTTGTAGTCGATCTGGTCGACGCCGGCTGCCGTGAAACGGCAGAACTTCTTGCGCTTGAAGAGCGGGTTTTGTTGCTGACGACGCTTGTCGAATTTCTTACCAGTCGGGCGGGGCATGATTTCAGTCCTTTCCAATGTCCTGCAATGCTGTGATGTGAAACACCAAGGTTCTCGCGTTGCGGCTTTTCTTTGCCAGGAAGCCCGTGAACAGCGTTTCGACGCCCATTTCACGACTTTCCAGCCTGCCGCTCGCCTCACCGGCCGCCACCGCCTCGATCGTCATTTCGACCTGACGGGAAATGCCTGCTTCGACGACTTCCGTGCGGTGGTGCAACGTGGCGCTTGCGATCGGAACACCTGCCGGCGTATATCGCACCGGTGCGCGTTCGACGACGCTCGCCGTCAATTGCAACCTGTTCACGTGAGTAGCGCGCTCCTTGATGGCTTAATGAATGACGAACTTAAGCCTGCGCTTCGGTCGGCTGAGCAGCAGCCGCCTTCTTGGCTTCTTCGCGCTGAACTTCCTTCATCATCGGCGACGGGCCGGTCTCGGCCTTCTTCATCTTGACGATGAGGTGGCGCAGCACGGCGTCGTTGAACTTGAACGCGTGTTCGAGTTCGTCGAGCGTCGTCTGGTCGCACTCGATGTTCATGCAGACGTAGTGAGCCTTCGCGAGTTTCTCGATCATGTAGGCCAGTTGGCGACGGCCCCAGTCTTCGACACGGTGGATCTGGCCGCCGTGCGTCGTGATCGTGGTCTTGTAACGCTCGATCATCGCGGGCACTTGCTCGCTTTGATCGGGGTGCACGATGAATACGATTTCGTAATGACGCATTACACACTCCTTGTGGATTGAAGCCACCCGGGCGTCTGAACCGGTGTGGCAAGTGAGAAGCCGAAGATTCTAACCCGGATACAGGGCGCATGCAACACCGATCGACGATTCCGGACCGGATTCGGCCATGTTTTCAAAGACTTGAACCCGCGCCGACGGTCGAACGGCGGCTCGCACGCCCGCTCGGAATCGGGGACGGAGCCTCACGCGCGGGTGACGGGCCGGCGCCGCGTCCCGCCGTCACTCGCCGCGCGCCCCGCCCAGCCGCGCGTCGAGCGCCGTCCTGAACGCGGCCAGCGCCGACGGCTCGGCGTCGGTCACGGCCCACCAGGTCATCCCGGCCGCGTCCCAGCGGTCGAGCGCGTAGCCTTGGGACACGGTCGCGTACGGCGCCGCCTCCCCGCCGCCGCCCGCCGGCCGCACGTACACGTCGATCACGTGCTGCCGGTATCGGTACACGAGCACCGCGACGCGGCGCCGCCCGACGTAGTCGAGCCGGCCGCCCACGAGCGGGAAGCCGCTCGCCGACAGGTCCTCGACCGGCGGCGCATAGTCGAGCCGGCCGTTGAACCACGGCTTGACGGTATGCCGGTCGGTCGAGATCACGTCGATGTCGCGCGCCGACAGGCCGGCCCGCACGTGGCTCGCGACCAGCTCGTCGACCATCTGGCCGGTTGCGGCGTGACGGGCGGACAGCGCCATCCCGGCCGCCGCCGCGAGCGCGACCACCAGCGCCACGCCCCAGCCGAGCGCGGGCACCGCCGTGACGCGCGGCCCCGGCCCGGCCGAGGCCGGGCGAGCCGATACGCCGCGTCCGGCCGGCCACGAGAACCACCGGCGCCCGCCCGATCGAGGCCGCGGCCGCGGTGCCGCATCAGGCTCCGGCGCCGCCGCGGCCGGCCCGCGCTCGCGCGCGCCGCCTGCCGCCGGCAGCGCCGCGAGGATGCTCGCCCGCAGCGCATCGGGCGCGCGGTGATAATCGGCCTGCCGCACGGCCCGCCCCAGCACGACGATCCGCTCGCGTTCGCGGCGGCACGCGTCGCACCCGTCGACATGCCGCTGGACGCACAACGCATCGGGCGCCGACAGCTCGCGGTCGACGTCCGCGTCCAGCAAGGCTCGCGCTTCGTTACAGTCCATCGATCGCCTCCGATGCGGTTCCGCTCGCCGACGCACGCCCCGACACGGGTCCGGACGGCGGCACCTGCGTGCCGTCCAGCAGCGCGGCAAGCCGGCGCCGGCCGCGCGAGAGCCGCGACATCACCGTGCCCACCGGCACGTCGGCGATCGCCGCGATCTCGCGGTAGCTCAAATCCTCCATCTCGCGCAGCACCAGCACCTCGCGGTATTCGGGCGGCAGCTTCGCGAGCGCCGCGTTCACGAGCCGCACGTTCTCGCCGCGCAGCAGCTGCGCGAGCGGATCGCCCGGCGCCGGCTGCCAGTCGTCGGGCACCTCCGTGTCGTCGAGCGTGTCGGGCAGTGCAACCTCGTGCGCGTGGGTGCGGCGGCGCCACTCCGTGTACCAGGTGTGGCGCACGATCGTCAGCAGCCACGGCCGGGCGTTGTCGCCGCGACACGAGTCGACGAAGCGCAGCGCGCGCATGCACGCGTCCTGGACGACGTCGTCCGCATCGCCCGGATTGCCGCTCAGCCAGCGTGCGAGGTTGTACGCGGCGTCGAGATGCGGCAGCACGAGCGCGCGAAACCGCTCGCCGCGCGCGATCGCGTCGCCGTCTGGCTGCTCGTCGACCGCCTGTCCGGCTTGCCCCACATGGCCTCCCTGGTCCCGGCGGCCGAAACCGCGCCCGTCTTGCGTCCGTTCTCGCGTCCGATGCCCGGACAGACCGGCAGCGCGCGCACTCGATGACCTTACCGCCGCTGCATCGAGTTTATTCCCGCATGAAGCCGGTGAAGCGCAAAAAATGCCCGGGCCCGCCGCGCCCGTTACGGCGTGCTGCTCCAGTAGCCGGGCCGCGCATACGCTTCGCGCAGGTAGTCGATGAAGTAGCGCACGCGCGCGGGCACGTAGCGCTGCTGCGGATAGACCGCGAGGATGTCGTAGTCCGGCAGCGCATATTCGTCGAGCACCGTCTCGAGTTCGCCCGTCTCGAGCTGCGCGGCGATTTCCCAGGTCGATCGCCAGCCGAGCCCGAGGCTCTCGGCCACCCAGCGATGCAGCAGCTCGCCGTCGTTGCAGTCGAGATTGCCGGTCACCCGCATCGTGACGATCTTGCCGTGGCGCTGGAAATACCAGCCGCGGTTCTGCCCGCCCTGCAGGTTGAATGCGAGACAGTTGTGCTTGAGCAGGTCGTCCAGCGACTTCGGCCGGCCGTGGCGGCGGAAATAGTCGGGCGTGCCGCACACGACGCGCCGGTTCGACGCGAGCTTCACCGCGACGAAGTTCGGATCGACCGAGCCGCCGATCCGGATCGACAAGTCGTAGCCTTCGCGCACCAGATCGACGACGCGATCGGTCAGGTTGAACGACAGCTGCATTTCCGGCTTGTCGACGAGGAAGCCGGGTGCGTGCGGCGCGACGTGCTTGCGGCCGAACGCGGCCGGCGCGGACACGATCAGGTGCCCGCTGACCGCGCGTCGCCCGGCGGCCAGCTCGTTCTCGGCCTGATCCCATTCGGACAGCAGCCCGCGGCAGCGCTCGAGGAACGCGGCGCCCTCCTCGCTGACCACCAGCCGCCGCGTCGAGCGGTACATCAGCTTCACGCCGAGGCGCTTCTCGAGCGCGTCGATGCGCCGCCCGAGCACCACCGGCGACACGCCTTCCTCGAGCGCCGCCGCCGCGAGGCTGCCCGCGTCCGCGACCCGCACGAACGTCTCGATCTGCTTGAAACGATCCATCTCCTGTCTCCGTCCCGGCGTCGACGCCGGCGGGAAGCCCCGTCCGGCCGTCATTCCATACTTTTAGTTTCGAAATAAGCGACTTCGGCTGATCTTATCAAACCTTTCCTGCGTCCCTAAAGTGTTCCCAACAGACCGATTCGCAAGATCCACACATTCAAGGAGACATGCATGGCCAAGATGAGAGCCGTCGACGCAGCCGTACTCGTGCTCGAGAAGGAAGGCATCCAGACCGCGTTCGGCGTGCCGGGCGCAGCGATCAACCCGTTCTATTCCGCGATGCGCCAGTCGGGCGGCATCAGCCACGTGCTGGCCCGCCACGTCGAAGGCGCGTCGCACATGGCCGAAGGCTTCACGCGTGCCGCGCCCGGCAACATCGGCGTGTGCATCGGCACGTCGGGCCCCGCCGGCACCGACATGATCACCGGCCTGTACTCCGCATCGGCCGACTCGATTCCGATCCTCGCGATCACGGGCCAGGCACCGCGTGCACGCCTGTACAAGGAAGACTTCCAGGCCGTCGACATCGAGTCGATCGCGAAGCCCGTCACCAAGTGGGCCGTCACCGTGCGCGAACCTGCGCTGGTGCCGCGCGTGTTCCAGCAGGCGTTCCACCTGATGCGCTCGGGCCGGCCGGGCCCGGTGCTAGTCGACCTGCCGATCGACGTGCAGCTCGCCGAAATCGAATTCGACATCGACACGTATGAACCGCTGCCGGTCTACAAGCCCGCGGCGAGCCGCGCGCAGATCGAGAAGGCGCTCGCGATGCTCAACGACGCGGACAAGCCGCTGATCGTGTCGGGCGGCGGCGTGCTCAACGCGGCAGCCGAAGACCTGCTCGTCCAGTTCGCCGAAACGATCGGCGTGCCGGTGATCCCGACGCTGATGTCGTGGGGCGCGATTCCCGACGACCACCCGCTGATGGCCGGCATGGTCGGCCTGCAGACGTCGCACCGCTACGGCAATGCGACGATGCTCGCGTCCGACTTCGTGCTCGGCATCGGCAACCGCTGGGCGAACCGCCACACCGGCAGCGTCGAGGTTTATACGAAGGGCCGCAAGTTCGTGCACGTCGACATCGAGCCGACCCAGATCGGCCGCGTGTTCGGCCCGGATCTCGGCATCGTGTCCGACGCGAAGGCCGCGCTCGAGCTGTTCGTCGCGGTGGCGCAGGAATGGAAGGCCGCCGGCAAGCTGAAGGACCGCAGCGCGTGGGTGTCCGAGTGCCAGGCGCGCAAGCGCACGCTGCAGCGCAAGACCCACTTCGACAACGTGCCGGTCAAGCCGCAGCGCGTGTATGAAGAAATGAACAAGGTGTTCGGCCGCGATACGTGCTACGTCAGCACGATCGGCCTGTCGCAGATCGCCGCCGCGCAGTTCCTGCACGTGTTCAAGGCACGCAACTGGATCAACTGCGGCCAGGCCGGCCCGCTCGGCTGGACGATCCCCGCCGCGCTCGGCGTGCGTGCGGCCGATCCGACCCGCCCGATCGTCGCGCTGTCCGGCGACTACGACTTCCAGTTCATGATCGAGGAGCTGGCCGCCGGCGCGCAATTCAAGCTGCCGTACGTGCACGTGGTGGTGAACAACTCGTACCTCGGCCTGATCCGCCAGGCCCAGCGCGCATTCGACATGGACTACTGCGTGCAGCTCGCGTTCGACAACGTCAACGCCCCGGAGCTGAACGGCTATGGCGTCGATCACGTGGCGGTCGCCGAAGGCCTCGGCTGCAAGGCGCTGCGCGTGTCCAAGCCGGAAGAGATCGAGCCGGCGCTGAAGCAGGCGCAGGCGCTCGCACAGGAGTTCAGCGTGCCGGTGGTCGTCGAAGTGATCCTCGAGCGCGTGACGAACATTTCGATGGGCACCGAAATCGATGCGATCAACGAGTTCGAGGAACTCGCCGAGAAGGCCGAGCACGCGCCGACCGCGATCTCGATGCTCGACTGATCCGCACGCCATTTTTTGACTGACCGACCGAAGAGGCTTAGCTCATGCCGAAGTTTGCTGCAAACCTGACCATGCTGTTCAACGAAGTGCCGTTCCTCGACCGCTTCAAGGCGGCCGCGGACGCGGGCTTCGACGCCGTCGAATTCCTGTTCCCGTATCCGTACGCGAAAGAGGGACTCGCCGAGCGGCTCGAGACGCACCGCCTGCGCCTCGTGCTGCACAACCTGCCCGCCGGTAACTGGGACCAGGGCGAGCGCGGCATCGCGTGCCTGCCCGATCGCGTCGGTGAATTCCAGGAAGGGGTCGGCCGTGCGATCGAGTACGCGAAGGCGCTGAAGGTGCCGCAGCTGAACTGCCTGGTCGGCATCCCGTCGGCGAGCACGGCGCGCGACAAGACCTTCGTCACGATCGTCGACAACCTGCGCTTCGCCGCCGACGCGCTCAAGCGCGAAGGCATCCGCCTGCTGGTCGAGCCGTGCAACAGCTTCGACATCCCGGGCTTCGCGCTGAACCGCTCGTCCGAAGGGCTCGACGTGATCCGCGCGGTCGGCTCGGACAACCTGTTCCTGCAGTACGACATCTATCACATGCAGCGCATGGAAGGCGAACTGGCCGCGACGATCGAACGCAACCTCGCGTCGATCGGCCACGTCCAGCTCGCGGACAACCCGGGCCGCAACGAGCCGGGCACGGGCGAGATCAATTACGCGTTCCTGTTCGCGCTGCTCGACCGGCTCGGCTATGCCGGCTACGTCGGCTGCGAATACAAGCCCCGCACCACTACGACGGAAGGCCTCGGCTGGCTGCAAAGCGTCGCCGGCTGCGCACCGGGCTCGGCGCGTCGCGCCGCCTGAGATCCGCCCTTCCCGCGGACTTCCAAACCCACGCCCCTATAGGAGACTTTCACATGGCAACCATCGGTTTCATCGGCCTCGGCATCATGGGCGCGCACATGGCGCGCAACCTGCTCAAGGGCGATCATCAGCTCGTCGTGAACGGTGCGTTCCCGGTGCCGGACGACCTGCGCGCGAGCGCGAAGGTCGTCGCGAACTCGACCGAAGTCGCGCGGAACGCGGACATCATCATCTCGATGGTGCCGGATACGCCCGACGTGCGTAACGTACTGTTCGCCGACGACGGCGTCGCGAAGGGCCTGACGGCCGGCAAGCTCGTGATCGACATGAGCTCGATCTCGCCGCTCGACACGCAGCAATTCGCGAAGCAGATCAACGCGCTCGGCTGCGACTACCTCGACGCGCCGGTGTCCGGCGGCGAAGTCGGCGCCCGCGAAGCGACGCTCACGATCATGGTCGGCGGCCCGGAGCAGGCCTTCGAGCGCGCGAAGCCGCTGTTCGAGAAAATGGGCAAGAACATCACGCTCGTCGGCGACAACGGCGCGGGCCAGACCTGCAAGGTCGCGAACCAGATCATCGTCGCGCTGAACATCGAGGCGGTCGGCGAAGCGCTGCTGTTCGCCGCGCGCTCGGGCGCCGATCCGGAGCGCGTGCGCCAGGCGCTGATGGGCGGCTTCGCCGCGTCGCGGATCCTCGAAGTGCACGGCGCGCGCATGACGAAGCGCACGTTCGATCCGGGCTTTCGCATCGAGCTGCACCAGAAGGACCTGAACCTCGCGCTCGACGGCGCACGCAAGCTCGGCCTCGCGCTGCCGCACACGGCGAGCGCGCAGCAACTGTTCAGCGTGTGTGCGTCCCACGGCGGCAAGGCATGGGATCACTCGGCACTCGTGCGTGCGCTCGAGATCATGTCGAACTTCGAAATCGGCCAGACGCCGGCCGCGTAACGCGGATGCAGCGGATGCAGCGGCGCGCGTTTCGCTGCAACGGCGAACGCGCGTGGGCGCAGCGCGACGCATACTCGCGATCCGGCCGCGGCCGGTCGTATCGGTGCGCGAACACGCGCGCATCACGGTGGGGCGCCCCGCCGCGCATCGCAAAGCGCGTGCGCGATGGGGCGAAAAACGCCGCTCTGGGCTGAGAGCGGCGTGGTGGGGTCCGCAGCGGCACCCGGCGACGCCGGGGAAGCCTTGGTCGGTCAGACGTCGTCGTCGGGTGTCCGCCTGTCGGATTTCGCGTATTACATTTCTTTACGTTCAGGCATGCGATTTTTCATGCAATCGTCGCGATGAACGCCTACACTTTCGCCACGCCTTTCGAGAAATCCGCCGCGCCTGGCGCTCACTCCGGTGAGTGCGCTCAGCGCGGTGTTTTTTTCGCCACTTCACGGCGCGTTTTCTTTTCAACCACCTAGGGAGTGCAGCGATGGGTCTTCTTTCGTTTATTAAAGAGGCGGGTGAAAAACTGCTGGGTCACGCTGACGCGCAAGCAGCGGAAGATCCGAATGCGGCGAACCAGACCGCGGCCGATGCAATCAAGAACTACATCAGCACGCAGGGTCTCGATACGTCGAATCTGACCGTCGCGTTCGACGGCGCGTCGCGCACCGTCACGCTGTCGGGCAGCGTCGCCGATCTCGACACGAAGGCGAAGGTCAAGGTCGCGGCCGGCAACGTGCAAGGCGTCGCGGGCGTCAACGACGACGATCTGCAGCCGGACGATCAGGAAGTTCAGTACCATGACGTAAAGCCGGGCGATACGCTGTCGGCAATCGCGAAGGAAGTGTACGGCGACGCGAACAAGTACCCGGCGATCTTCGAGGCGAACAAGCCGATGCTGTCGAGCCCGGACCGGATCTATCCGGGCCAGAAGCTCGTGATTCCGCCGCAGTCCTGAGCAATCGCCTAGCACTGACGCAAAAAAGGCAGGCCATTGGCCTGCCTTTTTTTCATGCGCGCCGCGCGCCGCCCGCTCGGCGGCGAACGGTCACAGCGTGTCGAATGCGCGTTGCAGCGCGTCGCGCCCTTGAATGCCGTTCGCGAGCGCCAGCATCAGCAGCACGCGTGCCTTGAACGGGCTCAGCGACCCGGCGCTCACGAAACCGAGCGCATCGTCATTCGCCGCGCCGTTGCGCATCACGTGCCCCGAGCCGACCCGCGACGCGCGCACCACCGCGACACCGGCGTTCACCGCATCGACGAGCGCCGCCTGCAGCGTCGCATGGATCGACCCGTTGCCGGTGCCCGCGACGACGAGGCCGCGCACGCCGGCCGCGACGAGCGCATCGACGGCCGTGCGCGTCACGCCCGCATAGCTCGCGACGATTTCGACCGGCGGCCACGCCGCGGCGATCGCCAGTTGCGCATCGCGCGCACGCGTCACGCGGCGCGCGAATTCCACGCGGCCGTCCTGCACCCAGCCGAGCGCGCCCAGTTCCGGCGACTGGAATGCGTCGACCGCATAGGTGCTCGTCTTCACGACGTCGCGCGCGCCGTGAATCCGGTTGTTGAACGCGACCAGCACGCCCTGCCCGCGCGCGGCCGGATGGGCGGCGACCGTCACTGCGTTCAGCAGATTCAGCGGGCCGTCGGACGACAGCGCGGTGGCCGGCCGCATCGCGGCCGTCAGCACGACCGGTTTGTCGCCGGTCACGACCAGATGCAGCGCGTACGCGGTTTCCTCGAGCGTGTCGGTACCGTGGGTGATCACGATGCCGTCGATCGCCGGATCGGCCATCAGCGCGTCGATGCGCGCGGCAAGCGTATTCCACAGCGGCAGCGCGAGATCCTTGCTGTCGATGCTGGCGACCTGCTCGGCGGCGATGCGCGCGACCGACGCGAGCGCCGGCACCGCGTCGAGCAGGAAATTGACGCCGAGCGCGCCGGCCTGATAGCCGGCCGTGCTGGCGGCGTCCGGCGCGGCGCCGGCGATCGTGCCGCCGGTGGCGAGTACGGCGATGCGCGGCAGCGCCGCCGCCGACGAAGGGGATGCGGAGTTCGGAGTATTCATGGCCGCGATTGTAATGGCTCGCGGCCGGCACCCGGCAGGATCCGCGTGTACGGCCGGGGCCGACGCACCCGCGTCATGGTTTGTCCCGATCACCCGCGCGCGCACGCATCGTCAACGGCTACGCGGGCCGGCGCGTTATACGAATGCCGTTTTGGTGTTTTCACATTGATTAGCCATAATCGGAGCGCGCGGCGCGATGCGACCCTGTTCCCGTTGCGCCGGGCTTCGTGACGGCGTCGATATAAAGCGCAATTCACCCCATGGGAGTGTCGAAATGAAAATTCAATCGCTCGTAGCCGCAGTGCTTCTCGGCGGCATGCTGGCTTCCCCCGCTTTCGCGGCGAACAGCCAGCAGGACAAGATGAAGGCCTGCAACACGCAGGCCGCCGGCAAGACGGGCGACGAACGCAAGGCGTTCATGAAGGACTGCCTGTCGACCAAGCCCGCGAAGGCAATGACGCAGCAGGAAAAGATGAAGGCCTGCAACACGCAAGCCACCGGCAAGAAGGGCGACGACCGCAAGGCGTTCATGAAGAGCTGCCTGAGCAGCCAGCCGGCCGCCTGAGTTCCGGCGCTCCCGCACGAATGCCGCGCACCGCTTCGGCGGGCGCGGCTTTTTTGTTTTCGTTGCACGCGCATCGACGCGCGCGATGCCGCCCGATGCGCCGGCGCACCGTCCGGCGGCATCGCCACGCCGACGCCGCGATACGTTGCGCCGCCCTCCCGCCCCGCTTTCCGGGCGCGCCGTGCGAATGCCGCCATATGGTGCGGCAATTCGCCGCGATTTCTTCTATGATGGCTGCAACGCGGCCCACCCAAGTACAAGAAGCGCCATCGGGCCGCCCTCGAGCCGGACGCGCACGCCGCGTCAAACGGAGGCATGGATGGCATGGAGACAACACCGCTGGTTTCGCCGCTGGCTGATCGTGATCGTGTTCTGGGCCGTGCCCGTCGCGATCGTCGCCGTGCGCGAGATCCGCGAGGAAATGGCGTATAACAAGGCCGATCTGGAGCTCGCGCTGACCACCTGGCAGCTCACCGAGGCTCAACAGGCCGCCGGCGCGGCCGCGAAGTGCCACGGGGATCCTGACGCGGCACGGGCGGCCGGCTGCCCGGCCGACGTGCTGAGCGCCAACGCGGCGCGCCAGCAGGCGGCCCGCGACGAATACGTGGTGCGCCGCAATACGCTTGCCGGTTATCTGTGGCACGCGTTCGTCGGCTATTGGGTCGTGCCGGCCGCGTTCCTGTTCGCATGCGGGGTCGTGATCGCGCTGATCCGCCGTGCGCTGCGCCGCCCGCCGATCAAGCCGCCCGCTCCGCCGGCGCCGCCCGTCACGCATTGATCACGCATTGACGCGCAGCCCCTCCTTTCCTTTCCCGCTAGCCGCCTGCCATCGCGCCGGCGCGCGACGCGTCGCCGCACACGCCGCGCCGTCCGTTGGCGTGCCGCGACATCCCCGGACGATTTGACGCTTTTTCACATCGCAATGAAAAGAGGCTGTAATCCACTGTGATATAACTGCCGACGTGATCCGCTCCCTGAGCGAGACTCACTCCGAACGTCATCCGATGGAGAATAACGATGCAAAAACGGAATCTTGTGCTGAAAGCTGCCGCTGCGCTCATCGTCGGTAGCCTCGCGCTCACCGGTTGCACCACCACCCCGGACAAGCCGGACAACGCCGCGACCAACGCGTCGAAGCGTCAAGCGATCGACTCGAGCGTCGACGCCACGCTGTCGCGCATGTATTCCACGGTCAAGGGTTCGCGTGAGCTCGTCGCGAAGTCGCGCGGCGTGCTGGTGTTCCCGAACGTGCTGCAGGCCGGCCTGATCGTCGGCGGCCAGTCCGGCAACGGCGCGCTGCGCGTCGGCGGCAGCACGGTCGGCTACTACAACACGTCGTCGCTGTCGGTCGGCCTGCAGGCCGGTGCGCAGTCGAAGGCGATCGTGTTCCTATTCATGACGCAGGAAGCGCTCGACGAATTCCGCGGCTCGGACGGCTGGGCAGCCGGCGCCGGCGCATCGGTCGCACTGGTGAAGATGGGCGCGAACGGCGCGGTCGATTCCAACACGGCCACCGCACCGGTCCAGGTCATCGTGCTCACGAACGCGGGCCTGATGGGCGACGTATCGATCAACGGCACGAAGGTCACGAAGCTCAAGATCTGACGCTGACGCCATGCCCGTGCACAGCGTGCGCGGGCCATGCGCAAACGGCGATGTCCTTGCGGGCATCGCCGTTTTTTTATCCGCGCGCGTCGCGCGTCAGGTCGTCGAGTCGATCACCTTGAAGCGCGAGCGCTTCTGCGCGCGAATCAGCGACTGGTAGACGTCGACGTACTGCTGCGCCATCCGGCGCGACGTGAAGCGCTGCTCGAAGCGCTGCCGCACGCGCGCGCGCGGCAGCAGGTGCAGCCGGTTCACGGCGGCCACCGCGCTGATTTCATCCTCGACGATGAAACCCGACACACCCTCGTCGATCACTTCCGGCACCGCGCCGCGATTGAATGCGATCACCGGCGTGCCGCACGACATCGCCTCGATCATCACCAGCCCGAACGGCTCCGGCCAGTCGATCGGAAACAGCAGCGCATGCGCGCCCGACAGGAATTCGGCCTTCTGGTGATCGGCGATCTCACCGATGAATTCGACGTGCGGCAACGCGAAAAGCGGCTTGATCTCGCGGTCAAAGTATTCCTCGTCGGCCGCATCGATCTTCGCGGCGATCCGGATCGGCAGCCCGCACTGGCCGGCGATCCGGATCGCCGTGTCGACGCGCTTCTCCGGCGAGATGCGGCCCAGGAATGCCAGATAGCGCGGCTCGACGGGCTGCGGCATGTACATCGTCTCGGGCAGCCCGTGGTAGACGGTCGTCAGCCACTTCGCCTGCGGCAGCGGCTGGCGCTGCGAATTGGAAATCGAGATCACGGGCGCCGTGTTGAACGTGTCGAACACCGGCTGCTGCTCGGGCAGGTCGAGCCGGCCGTGCAGTGTCGTCATGTACGGCGTTTGCTGCCGGTTGAAGACCGAGAACGAGTAGTAGTCCATGTGGAAATGGAGCACGTCGAAGTCCTTCGCGCGGCGCGCGACCGTCTCCATCAGCAGCATGTGCGGGGCAACCCGGTCGCGGATCGACGAATCGAGCCGCAGCGCGCGCGGCCACACGGGTTCGAGCTTCGCCCGGGTCGTCGAATCGCCGCTGGCGAACAGCGTCACATCATGGCCGAGATCGACGAGCGCCTCGGTGATGTAGGACACGACGCGCTCCGTGCCGCCGTACAGCTTCGGCGGCACCGATTCGGTCAGCGGGGCGATCTGGGCAATTCTCATGGTCCACGTCTCCTGTGTCCTGTCCGTTGCCGCACGGCCGGCGGGCGTGTGCGCGGTTTGCGCCCCGCCCCGCCCCGCTTTCATGCGGCGCCGGCCGGCATGGCGCCAGCCGAATATCCCATTATTATTCGCGATCACCGTACTGGGAACCGTCAGCCTTTCATTTTATGGGTGTTGTTACAGACCGGATACATTCCGCGCGGCGCGCCAGGTCGTTCTCGAACGCACGCCGCCGTGCCGGTCAACGCGACGGCCACTTCCATGCCGGCAGGTCGCGCGTGTCGGCATCGACGAGCGCGGTCGCGCCCAGCTGCTTGTCGAGCACCAGCGATTCGCAGCCGGCCTCGCGCTCGAGCGTCGCGATGAGCCGCGCCGCATGCGACACGACCAGCACCTGCGAACGCCGCGCGGCCTGCGCGATCAGGCGGCCGAGCGCCGGCAGCAGATCGGGATGCAGGCTCGTCTCCGGTTCGTTCAGCACCATCAGCGCCGGCGGCCGCGGCGTCAGCAGCGCGGCCGCGAGCAGCAGGTAGCGCAGCGTGCCGTCGGACAGTTCGGCGGCGGCGAGCGGCCGCAACAGCCCGGGCTGGCGCATCAGCACGTCGAAGCGGCCGCGTCCGCCCGGATTGTCGATCTCGACCGACGCGCTGGGAAACGCGTCGTCGATCGCCGCATCGAGTGCCGCGCCGTCGCCGATTTCGCGAATCGTCTGCAGCGCGGCGGCCAGATCGGCACCGTCGTCCGCCAGCACCGGCGTATGGGTGCCGATATGCGACTGCCGGGCCGGCGCCTGTGCGTCGGTCCGGAAATGGTCGTAGAAGCGCCACGAGCGGATCCGCTCGCGCACCGCGATCATCTCCGGCGCACCGGTCGGATCGGCGAACTCGGTCATCATGCTGTCGAAGCTCGCGACCGGCTGCGGAATCGTCCGCCAGTCGCCCGACGCGGTGCGCGTGCGGATCTGTGCGCCCTGCCGGTCGACCAGCAGCGTCGACGGGCGCGGCAGCGCGCCGCCCCAGATGCACTCGCGCTTGACCACCGGATCGAGCGCGAACTGCGAACGGCTCGGCACCGGCAGGCCGAGATCGATCGCATAGCCGAAATCGTCGCACGCGAAGCCGAGCCTCAGGCTCACGGGGCCCGTGCGCACCGTGCCCGTCACCGGCTCGTCGCCGGCCAGCATCGCGCGCGAGAAGCGCTCGGGGCCGGCCCACAGCGTCGACGGCAATCCGCCCTCGCGCGCGAACGACGGGATCACGCGGCCCTGCGCGGTGTCGGCGAGCAGGCGCAGCGCGCGGTACACGCTCGACTTGCCGCTGCCGTTCGGCCCGGTGACGACGTTGAGCGCCGCGAGCGGCACGATCAGCTCACGCAGCGAGCGGTAATTGGCGATGGCAAGCGTGTTCAGCGCGGTCATGGTGACGGAGGGCGGGCCACGTTCAGCGGCCGTCGACGGCCTGCGGATCGGCGGCGGTGTTGGCCGCCGTGCTGGCGGCGGGCTGGCGCGCATGTGGACGAACGGGATTCGGCGCGTCCGGCGCGGAATCGTGCGGATACAGCTCCATCCGGCTGCGCGGCAGGCATTGCGGAAAACGCGCCTGCAGGTACGCGATCAACCCTTCGCGCACGCGGCAGCGCAGGTCCCAGCACGACGACGAATCGACGGCGCTGACGAGCGCGCGCAACTGCATCGCGCGCTCGGTCGCGTCGGTCACCTGCAGTACCTGGACGCGCCCGTCCCACTCGGGCGCCGCATGAACCAGCCGCGCGAGCTCCTCGCGCAGCGGCGCGAGCGGCGTACGGTAGTCGACCGACAGGTACACCGTGCCGATGATTTCCGCGCTGCTGCGCGTCCAGTTCGTGAACGGATTCTCGATGATCCACTGCAGCGGCACGACGAGGCGCCGCTGGTCCCACAGCCGCACCGACACGAACGAGCCGGTGATTTCCTCGATGCGCCCCCACTCGCCCTGGATCACGACGACGTCGTCGAGCCGGATCGGCTGCGTGAGCGCGATCTGCAGCCCGGCGATCAGGTTGCCGAGCACCGGCCGCGCGGCGATACCGGCAACCAGGCCCGCGACGCCGGCCGACGCCAGCAGGCTCGCGCCGATCTGGCGCACGTTCGGGAACGTCATCAACGCGGCGCCCGTGCCGATGATCACGATCAGCACCATGACGGTCCGCACGAGCACCTTGGCCTGCGTGTGGACGCGCCGCGCGTGGAGGTTGTCGGCCGTATCCATCGGATGGGCCTGGATGATCGCGTCGCCGACGCCGGCCGCGAGCCGCACCAGCAGCCAGGTGAGCGACACGATCGAGCCGACCGCGGCCGCGGTGCGCATGCCGCGCACGAACGACATGCTCTCGTCCGCCTGGAGCCACACGAACTCGAGCGCAAGCAGCGCGAGCGTGACGAGCGACGGTTTGTCGATGTAGCGCAGGATCACGCTCATCAGCGGATACGGCTGCGCGATGCGCTTGACGATGCGTGCGCCGAGACGATGCACGATCAACACGACAAGCACGACGATGACCGACACGATCAGCGTGCCGAGCCATGAATGCAACGGCGCATCGGCGATGCGCTGCAGTTCCTCGATTGAAATCATCGGCGCCCGGGATGCTTCGGTTATGAGGCGCGACGGCCTCGTCCTGGATGCGTCGGCGACGTCCGGGCCGCATGCGCGCCCGGATCCGGCGTCAGATCAACTGCCGCCCCTGCAGGGGAACGCCTTGCCGAGGCCGAGCGACACCGCGGTGCTCGCGTTGTAGTCGGCCAGCTTCGGGTTCTCCGCGATGTACTTGCGCACCGCGTCGGTCATCTGCTGCGCCCGGATGTCGGGCGGCAGACAGAAGTACTGCCCGACGCGCGGCCCGGTGGTGCCGCCGATCGCGTCGATGGTGTTGTAGACGCCATCGGCGGCGCCTTCGATGTAGGCCGCGCACGACGCCCGCGACTTGACGTCCGTCTTCGCGCACAGCCGGTCGAGATCCGCGCCCGTGAAAGCCGCCGCCGACAACGGCACGGCAAACGCCGCGGCACAAAACATAGCCCGCAACATGGTGTTCCTTATGTCAATGCGGCCCCAGGCCGCTCACTGCACTGACCGGCGCGGCGGCCGCACACCCGCTGCCGGCCGGATTCCGGCCGGGCGGGCGCTTAGCCGCCGCGCCGAAACCGTCATTTTGCACTCTTTTGGGCATCGGCCGGCGCCGATGCGCCGACGCGCACCGTCCGCTTGCTCAGGATGTCGATCGCGTCCGGCGCCTTGTAGTGCTTCGCGAACTCGAGCGCGGTGATGCCGAGCTGGTTCTTCACCTGCGGATCGGCGCCCTGATCGAGCAGCAGATTGACCGTCGTCGCATGGTTGCCGCGCGCGGCCATCATCAGCGGCGTCGTGCCGTTCGGCGACGCCGTGTCGATATATGCATCGTGGTCGAGCAGGATCTTGACGACCGCGTCCTGGCCGTTGGTGGCCGCGTAGTGCAGCGGCGCCCAGCCCTTCTTGCTGACTTCCGCGCCCTTGTCGATCAGCAGCTTGACGAGGCCGACATCACCGTTCAGCGATGCGAGCATCAGCGCGTTCTCGCCGGCCTTGTCTTCCTTCTCGAGGTCGACGTTCGGCGTCGTCGCGATCGCGGTGGCGACCTTGTCGGATTTCTCGCGCGCGGCGATCACGAGGATCGGGTCGCCGTTCGGCGCGAGCGTGTTCGGATCGAGCTTGCCGCTCTTCAGCTGCTTGCCGATGTCGTCGATGTCGTCGAACTTGACCGCCTTGACGATCGCGTCGAGCGACTCGGCATGCGCGCCGGCGACGGCAAACAGGCCGCTCGCGACGAGTGCGGCGGTGACGAGGGCGCGCTTGGGCAGGTATGTGGTCGGCTTCATCATTGTTGTGGGCTCCTTCCCTGGGTTGTCGGCTGGCCGCGCGTCATGAGCGGGCGATCTTGAACAGCCGGAAAAAGTTCTGCGTGGTCGCATCGGCCAGCGCCTCGACGGCGATCCCGCGCTCGGATGCGATAAAACGTCCGACATGGCTGACGTACGCAGGTTCATTCGGCTTGCCGCGATACGGCACCGGCGCGAGGTACGGCGAGTCGGTTTCGATCAGCAGCCGCTCGAGCGGCACGCGCCGCGCGACGTCCTGCACGTCGGTCGCGTTCTTGAACGTGACGATGCCCGACAGCGAGATATGGAAGTTCTGCGCGAGCGCCTGCTCGGCGACGGGCCACGGCTCGGTGAAGCAGTGCATCACGCCGCCCGGCACGTCCGCGCGCTCCTCGGCCATGATCCGCAGCGTGTCCTCCGACGACGCGCGCGTATGGATGATCAGCGGCTTCATCGTCGCGGTCGCCGCGCGGATATGCGTGCGAAAGCGTTCGCGCTGCCATTCCATGTCGGCGATCGAGCGGCCTTCGAGGCGGTAGTAGTCGAGGCCCGTCTCGCCGATCGCGACGACCTTCGGGTGCGCGGCCAGCTCGATCAGTTCCGCGAGCGTCGGCTCGCGTGCGTCCTCGTGATCGGGATGCACGCCGACCGACGCATAGACGTTGTCGTGCGCCTGCGCGATCGCGAGCACGTCGGGCAGCGTCTCGAAGTCGACCGACACGCACAGCGCGTGCGTGACGTCGTGCTCGCGCATGTTCTCCAGCACGGCCGGCAGGCGGTCGGCGAGACCCTTGAAATTGATGTGGCAGTGAGAATCGACGAACATCGTGTTTCCTGAATACGTAAGACGGGCGCTCACGCGCTCGCCGGCAATCGTTTCCCCACCCGCAGGAAGCAATCCGCGCTCACGCGAACATTTCCCGATAACCGAGAAACAGTTCCTCGAATACGAGCCGGGCGTTGAGCGGATGGTTCTCGACCGTCCGCTGGCGCGTCACGGCCTTCATGAAGCGCGCGAACGCGTTCGCGTCGACCGCCTCCGCGCAACGCGCGAGCGCGGCCGCCTGCATCGGGAAGTAGCGCGGCGCGCCCGCCATGCGCTGCGCGAGCAGATCGTACAGCCAGCGCTGCAGCCAGCCGAGCACCAGCGGCACCGGCAGCTTCTGCAGCGTCTCGCCGCACGCGAACGGATCGCACGCGGCGCCGGCCGCGAGCTGGCCGAGCGTGAAATCGCGCAGCGGGCGGTTCTCGTCGCTCGCGAGCGCCAATGCGGCGAGCGGCGCGCCGCCCGCTTCGGCGAGTAGCGCACGCGCGTCGTCGACGCCGCGCGCCTCTAGCCATGCGGCGGCCGCGTCGGGTGCCGGCACGGTCATCGGCCACTGCCGGCAGCGGCTGATGATGGTCGGCAGCAGCCGGTCGATGCGCGCCGACACCAGCAGGAACACGACGCCCGACGGCGGCTCCTCGAGTGTCTTCAGCAGCGCGTTCGACGCGGCGACGTTCAGCGCCTCGGCCGGATACAGCACGACCACGCGCGCACCGCCGCGGTGCGAACCGACCCCGCAGAAATCGAGCAACGCCCGCACCTGCTCGATCTTGATCTCCTTGCTCGGCGCGCGCGTCTTCTTGCCGCCCTCATCGGCGTCGGCCGGCTTCGCGTCGTCGACCGCGCCCGGCGCTTCGCCCGCGAGCACCTCGGGCAGCACGATCCGGTAGTCCGGATGGTTGCCCTGCGCGAACCACGTGCAGGCCGCGCAGCTGCCGCAAGGCTCGCCGTTCGGCTGCGGCGCTTCGCACAGGAAGCCCTGCGCGAGATGCTGCGCGAACTGCAGCTTGCCGATTCCGGCCTGGCCGTGCAGCAGCAGCGCATGCGGCCATTGCGGGCGCAGTTGCTGCAGGCGGTTCCAGTCGTCGGTCTGCCACGGATAGATCATGTGGTGCGTTCCTTCGGGTTACAGCGCGGCGAGCACGCGTTCGAGCTGCTGGTGGATCTCGGGAATCGACTGCGTCGCGTCGACGATCGCGAAGCGGTGCGGCGCCTCTTCCGCGCGCCGCAGGTATTCGCCGCGGGTGCGCGAGAAAAACGCGTCCGACTCGCTTTCGAACTTGTCGGGCATGCGCACGGCGCCGCGGCGCTCGCTCGCCACCTGCGGCGCGACGTCGAACAGCACCGTCAGGTCGGGCTGGAAGCCGCCCTGCACCCAGCGCTCGAGCGTCTCGAGCTTGTCGCGCGGCAACCCGCGGCCGCCGCCCTGGTACGCGAACGTCGCGTCGGTGAAGCGATCGGACACGACCCAGTCGCCGCGCGCGAGCGCGGGCTCGATCACGAGCGCGAGGTGCTCGCGCCGGGCCGCGAACATCAGCAGTGCTTCGGTCTCCAGATCCATCGGCTGGTTCAGCAGGATCTCGCGCAGCTTCTCGCCGAGCTGCGTGCCGCCCGGCTCGCGGGTGACGACGACCTGCCGGCCGCCCGCGGCCAGCTTCGCCTGGAGTCGTTCGCAGAACCATTGCAGGTGGGTGGTCTTCCCCGCCCCGTCGATGCCTTCGAACGTGATGAATTTACCGCTCGCCATTATTGACCTCGTATGTACTTGTCCACGGCCTTGTTGTGATCGCCGAGCGTATCCGAGAACACGCTCGTGCCGTCGCCCTTCGCAACGAAATAGAGCGCGCCCGTCTGGGCCGGATTAATCGCCGCCTGCAGCGAGGCGACGCCCGGCAGGGCGATCGGCGTCGGCGGCAGCCCGCGGCGCGTATAGGTATTGTAAGGAGTGTCGGCCTGCAGGTCGCGCTTGCGCAGGCGGCCGTCGTACGCGTCGCCGAGGCCGTAGATCACCGACGGATCGGTCTGCAGCGGCATCCCGATGCGCAGCCGGTTCGCGAACACCGCGGCGACGAACGTGCGGTCAGCCGCGTGGCCCGTTTCCTTTTCGACGATCGACGCGATCGTCAGCGCTTCGTAAGGCGTCTTGTACGGCAGCCCCGGCGCGCGCGCGGCCCATGCTTCGTCGAGACGCGTCTGCATCAGGTGGTACGCGCGCCGGTAGATGTTCAGGTCGCTCGTGCCCTTGTCGAACAGGTAGGTGTCGGGGAAGAACAGCCCCTCGCCGCTGCCGCGCTGGATCGCGGCGTCCGGCGCCCCGATCGCGCGCAGCAGCTCGGCGTCGCTCATGCCGGCCGTTGCGTGCGCGAGATCGGGATTGCCGTCGAGCTCCGCGCGCATCCGCTTGAAGGTCCAGCCCTCGATCACGGTCGCGACGTACTCGTTCACGTCGCCGCGCGCGATCTTCTGCAGGACGTCGTACGGCGTGATGCCGGTCTTGAATTCGTAGTTGCCGGACTTGAGCCGGCTCGACAGCCCGAGCACGCGCGTCATCGCGACGAAGCCGAGCGGCTCGACCGGCACGCCGCCGCGCTTGAGCTGCAGCGCGACGCTCTTCACGCTGCTGCGCGGCTTGATCGTGACGTCGAGCGACGCCGAGCCCAGCAACAGCGGCCGGGTCGCCCAGTAATATCCGCCGCCCGCGCCGGCAGCGGCCACAACGACGGCCAGCGCCACGACCGTCGCGGCGCATTTCTTCAGTAGGGACATGGAAACGTGACTCAGGTAAGACCCATATAATACTTGCTCGCCTCCGTCAAAGTCAGGGTTGACTGTTCCCTCATTCCATGAGCACACCGTTCGCTTCACCGGCTGCCCAGGCCGCAACTGCCTCGCTCCCCGTTTTCCCCCGCCCGTCCGCTGCCGATTTCGACGCGCCGGGCGCCTGCATGCCGCTCCCGCAGTTCGGCGTGATCGACGTGGCCGGCGACGACGCCGCGACGTTCCTGCACAGCCAGCTCACCAACGACATCGAGCATCTCGATGCCGCGAGTGCGCGCCTGTCCGGCTACTGCTCGGCGAAAGGCCGCCTGCTCGCGTCGTTCCTCGCCTGGCGCGCCGGTCACGGCGTGCAGCTGCTGGTCTCGAAGGACGTCCAGGCCGCCGTTCAGAAACGCTTGTCCATGTTCGTGCTGCGCTCGAAGGCGAAACTGACGGACGCGAGCGACACGCTCGCGGTGGTCGGCTTCGCGGGCGACGTGCGCGATGCGCTGTCGGGCATCTTCGACGCGCTGCCGGACGGCGTGCACGTGAAGGTCGACGGCCCGGCCGGGGCGCTGATCCGCGTGCCGGACGCGGCAGGCCGCAAGCGCTATCTGTGGATCGGGCCGCGCGCGGAAGTCGACGCGCGCCTCGCCGCGCTCGGCGGCAAGCTGCCGGTCGTGTCGCCGGCCGTATGGGACTGGCTCGACGTGCGCGCGGGCGAGCCGCGCATCACGCAGCCGGCCGTCGAACAGTTCGTCCCGCAAATGGTCAACTTCGACGTGATCGGCGCCGTTAACTTCAGGAAGGGATGCTACCCGGGCCAGGAAGTCGTCGCGCGCAGCCAGTACCGCGGCACGATCAAGCGCCGCACCGCGCTCGCGCACGTCGCCGGCGAGACCGACACCGTGCATGCCGGCGTCGAGCTGTTCCACAGCGACGACCCGGGCCAGCCGTGCGGAATGATCGTCAATGCGGCCGCCGCACCAGCGGGCGGCGTCGACGCACTCGTCGAGATCAAGCTGGCCGCGCTCGACAGCGGCACGGTGCACCTCGGTGCGGCCGACGGACCGACGCTCGCGTTCGACGCGCTACCGTACGCATGGCCGACGGAAGCGTGACGCACTGACAACCTATTGCACGCCGGTTCGCACGTAGCGGCCGGCGCGCGATGTTTCCTGCGAGAGATTCGCCCGATGTGTCTGATTGCCTTCGACTGGCAGCCTGATGCCGCCGCCGGTCCTGTCTTTACCCTCATCGCCAATCGCGACGAATTCTTTCGCCGTACGAGTGCGCCGCTGTCGTGGTGGGAGGACGTGCCGGGTGTGCTGGCCGGCCGCGATCTCGAAGCGGGCGGCACGTGGCTCGGCGTGTCCCGCGACGGCCGCTTCGCGGCGCTGACCAATTACCGCGCGCCGTTCGACATTCGCGCGGGCGCACCAACCCGCGGCAAGCTCGTGTCCGACTTCCTCGGCGGCCCGCCGGTCGCGCCGCTCGATTATCTCGGCGCGCTGGCCGAGCACTCGGCCGTGTACAACGGCTTCAACCTGCTGGTCGGCGACTGGAAGCGGCGCGAACTCGCGTGGTTCTGCAACCGCGCGGCCGAAGGCGAAACCGCTGTCGCGCCGCCGGTCGCGGTCAGCGCCGGCGTGCATGCGCTGTCGAACGCGCGGCTCGATACGCCCTGGCCGAAAATCGTGCGCAAGCGTGCGGAACTCGGCACGCTGCTCACCGACAATCCGACCCCGTCGCTCGACGAACTGATCGAGCTGATGCGCGATCCGCGCGTCGCGGACGACGACGCGCTGCCGCACACCGGCATTCCGATCGAGCGCGAGCGTGCGCTGTCGGCCGCGTTCATCGAGACGCCCGAATACGGTACGCGCGGCACGACCGCGCTGCGCGTGACGATGAAGGAAGGCGTGCGATTGACGGTCGACATCAAGGAACGCTGCGACGACGACGGCTCGCACCGGACCGTTCGACCCGGCACGTTCGAGCGCGCGTTCACGTTCGACATCGACGCGACGCAGCCGCGCTGAGCCTGTGCGAGCGGCCCGGGCCTGTTCATACGAATAACAGGCCCTAGGGCGCGCGCGCCATCTCGACGTGCGGCACGCCCACTTCGACGAACCGGTCGCCGATCGCCGTGAAACCGTGCCGTACGTAGAACGCGACCGCGGCATCCTGCGCGTAGAGCCGCACGACCGGTTCGCCGCGATGCCGCGCCGCGTCCAGCAGCGCGTGCAGCACGGCCGATCCGGCACCCTGCCCGCGCGCGTCGGCCAGCACCGCGACGCGACCGATCGTGCCGGAGCGCAGCAGCCGTCCGGTCCCGACCGCGCGGCGGGTGCCGGTCGCCGCATCGACCCGGTAGGCAACCGCATGCAGCGACAGCGGATCCTCGTCGTCGAGCTCCCATTCCGGCGGAATCCGCTGCTCGCGCACGAACACCGCATCGCGAATGCGGGCGGCATCGCCGCCCAGCACCGTCCAGTCGCCCGTTTCCACCCAGTCGTCGGTCATCGCTTCCTCCGCGCGGCGTCGAGCGCCGCCGCCGTCAAACGTCGTCGAATGCCGCCTTGAGCGCCGCCACCGCGTCGGCATGCGCGGCCCGCACCTCCGGTACGTAGCCGCCCATCTTGAAGAACTCGTGGATCATCCCCGGATAGCAGACCAGCGTGACGGAATTGCCGGCCGCCCGCAGCTTGTCCGCATACGCGGCGCCCTCGTCGTGCAGCGGATCGTATTCGGCCGTCGCGATCCAGGCCGGTGCGACGCCGGCGAACGACGGCGCACCGCGCTTGCCGTCGAGCGGCGCGAACCGCCAGTCGTCGCGATCGGACCGATCGCGCACGTATTGCGTGAAGAACCACTGGATCGTGTCCTGCGTCAGCAGGTAGCCGTTCGCGAGCCGCGCGTGCGATCCGGTGTCCTGGTAGCCCGTCACGCCCGGATAGATCAGCATCTGCAGCGCAAGGTCGATGCCCGCGTCGCGCGCAAGCACCGCGCAGACTGTCGCGAGCGTGCCGCCCGCGCTGTCGCCGCCGAGCGCGAGCCGCGTCGCGTCGATGCCGAATGCGGCGGCCTCGCGATGCAGCCAGCGCAATGCGTCGTCCGCGTCGTTCACCGCGGTCGGGAACCGGTGTTCGGGCGCGAGCCGGTAGTCGACCGACAGCACCGCGCACTGCGCGTCGCGCGCGAACATCCGGCACAGCGCGTCGTGCGTGTCGACGCTGCCGACCGTGAAGCCGCCGCCGTGGTAATAGACCAGCGCCGGCAGCGGTTCGGCGAGGCTCGGCTCGACCGGCAGGTACAGCCGCGCGCCGATCGCGCGACCGTCGCGCGTCGGCACCACGCAGGCCTCGACCGAATGCATCGGCGCGGGTGCGACGTCGAGGATGGGCGCGCTCTTCTCGTACGCGGCGCGCGCCTGCTGCGGCGTCTGGTGGTGATAGGACGGACGTTTCGCGCGCTCGACCATGTCGAGCACTTGGGCGATCTTCGGATTCAGCGGCATCGGTGAGGACGGCGCGTGCGGCGCCGTGAACGGACAAGCGTCACATGATGCCACGCGCGGGTCAGACGAGCTGCACCAGCTGCTTGCCGAAATTACGGCCCTTCAGGAGCCCGAGGAACGCGTCCGGCGCCCGCTCGAGCCCGTGTGCGATCGACTCGCGGTAATGCAGCTGCTTCGTCGCGACGAGTTCGCTCAGCTCGGCCAACGCGGGCGGCCACGCGTCCGGATGCTCGAACACGATGAAACCCTGCATCGTCAGCCGCGAGCGCAGGATCAGGCCCGGATTCGCGAGCGGCGCAGGCACGCCGTCGTAGCCGGCGATCATTCCGCATACCCATCCGGATGCGGATCCGTGCCGCAAAACAAAACGGCCCTGCCTTCGATCAGGCAGGGCCGCTCGTTGCGGCGCTTACGCGTCGCTCGGGCCGGGCTGCGCATCCGGCGCCGTGCGCGTGCGTTGCCGCTTGATGTCGCGGCCCACCGCGAGCCGCCGCATGTACTTGAACGTGCCGAGCGCCTTCGCGACGAAGTTGCCGTCGCTGTCGCGCACTTCGCCTTCGCAGTACGCCATCGTCGTCGAACGATGCATCACGCGTCCGTACGCGCGCAGCTCGCCGCGCCCCGGCTGCATGAAGTTCACCTTCATCTCGACCGTGACGACGCCGACGCCGTCGTCGGTCAGGCTGCGCGCGGCCATCGCGAGCGCGATGTCCGACAGCGTCATCGTCACGCCGCCGTGCGCGATGCTCCACGTGTTCATGTGCCGCTCGTCGAGCGGCAGCACGATCTCGCTCGCGCCATCCTTCGCGGATACGAGCCGCACGCCGAGCAGATCGACGAACGGGCTTTCGATCGACGGGCCGTCCGTCGGGGATGCCGCGTCGCTCATCGTGCGCTTTCGGAGAAATAGTCGACGCACTGGCGCGATTCGGCCACCGCAACGACGAATTTCTTCACTTCCTGGTGAACCGGGTGCACCTGGTACGCATCGAGCGCGGCCTGGTCCGTGAAATCGGACACGAGCACGACGTCCGACGTCGCGTCGAGGCCGGGCGTCGCCACGCCGACGTCGAGCTGCAGGATGCCCGGCACGAGATCGCGGCAGCCTTCGAGCTTTTCCTTCAGCTTCAGCGCGTTCTGCGCACGCGTGCCGCCTTCCGCCGATTCCTTCAACTTCCACATGACGATATGTCTGATCACTTCGTTTGCTCCAGTTCGTGGTGGTTCGGCGATTCGCCTGGAACCTTTGCCAGTCGGGCATCAAGTGCCCTTTTCATCGTTTGCTTACGGTCGTCGGGAATCGTGGCGAGCGGAGTAAAAAGCGGGTAGCAAAGCGGGGGCGATTTCCAACGTCCAACGACGATACCCGTCTTTTTACCGTGCCACTCACCGACGTCGAGATCCGACAAGCGAAAGCAGGCAACAAGCGTACCAAACTTACTGTGGGCAATGGACTGTATCTCGACGTGCGCCCATCAGGCTCGGAAGCGATTGTTCCCCAGGAAATGGTAAATTCATACGAAAACCATACCTACGAGAGAATATATATGGCCCGAGCCATGATCTGCGTCGGCGACACGACGACGCACGGCGGTCGCGTGCTGGAGGGCACCGCGACCGCGACCATTGACGGGAAACCGATTGCCGGCGTCGGGCACAAAGTCCTTTGCCCTCAGTGCAAAGGCGTCTTTCCGATCCTGCCCGCCACTGGCCGGCGATACCCGCACAACTTCGGCGGACGAGAAACCGCCATCGAAGGCATGAAGACCGCTTGTGGGGCGACGCTGATCGCCTCGCAATCGTCCGCGACACTCGACGATGTCGGAGCCGGTGAAGCGACGACGGGTGCTGCAGTCGCCAACGCTGCAGCAGCGCTGGCCCCTTCGCCTACGCTCTGCCTCGAATGCCTGAAATCCGCAGCCGAAAATGCTGCAACGATGATCGCGCGCGGGTAGAACCATGACCGGCAATTCGATCGAAGCGTTCTACTACACGCGGCAACAGCAGTTGACCATGCAGGTGCACTTGTACGCGCTGGTCGACGGTCTCCTGTTCGCCGATGCGGCTGGCGGGTCCCCGCCTCAGCGATCGCAAGCCGCCGTGGCGCTGTTCGACGGCACACCGGACGCATCACTCGCCGATGCGGGCCCGTGGCTGCTCGACTACGAGCGTGCGGGCGGCAACGTACGACGTTCGCTCGCCGCGATGGCCGGTGGTCCCACAGGCATGTCGTGGCTGATCAGCGCATATCCAATCGAGTCATTGGCCGACGAGCTGCGCCGTCGACTCGACGTGCGCTTACCGGATGGCCGTACAGCCCTCCTTCGCTTCTACGACGCCCGCATCATGGCCGACATGGCATCGCTGATGGAATTGACGCAGCGCATGCAGTTCTTCGTCCCGACATTCAACTGGCTCGTCGAACTGAATGGAAAACTGAAGGGAGTGCACCCGCATGCTTGAGTGGACGAGCGAACAGGTCGCCGGCCTTGCCGAGATCGACGCACGCGGATACGTCGAACGCACACGGCAGGATCTCGTCAAGGCGGATCCGAAGCTGGCCGACGACGGCACGCTACCCACGCGCCTCTGGAATGCGTACGTCGCTGCTCGACAGCTTGGCATCCAGTCCGATGAAAATGTCGCCGCGTTTCTGCGGATCGAGGCATACGCGCCGAGCTTCTACGAAAAGCCCGCAACACGTGCATGGCTAACTCGCCCCGGTCGTTCACCGGACGAACGCTTTCACGACTATTTCCGCGTCATCAAGTGGCGCATCGAACATCCGGAATACAACGGGGGACTTGAGAATGGCAGCAGCACTTCCACTACTGGAGGGGGTATTGGCGGAACTTGGGCCAGTCTTGGCGCGAGCTGGCGCCGCCTTGTTGGGCGCGGTCGGACTGGCGGGAACGGCGAGCCTGTCTAGCGACACGACGAAGGATGAGAGCAAGGCAAAGACTGATGCCAAGGCCGTGCCGCGTACCGGTGAGAAGTGTAAAAAGTGCCCGCCGGAAGAAACCGGTATCGCGAAAAACAAAGTGCACCATATGTCCAACCACTCGCGCGAGTATCAGGCTCGCATCACGGGTAGGCCGTACAGCAATGAAGGGAAGTGGAACGAAGAATGGTTATTCGAGGGCATCTATTTCGACGGCTTTCTGCCAGCAGAATGCATGCTCCAAGAAGCCAAGTCACGCTATGCCAAATTCCTGCAGCGTGATAAATACGGCGAACTCGAACCCGTCGATTGGTTCGAAGGCTGGCCCAGTACCATTTCAGATATTTCGCGGCAGGCCGACGCGGTCAATCCGTTTCCGCCGACACGATTGACGTGGTACTTTGAGGAACCTGAGCCGAGAGAGTACTTGCTCAAAGAGCTTATGCGGAACTCGGTCCTTTCCGTCGTACAACCGTAACCCGAGATCAAGATGGACTTCAGCCTTCAGTTCAGGGATGCCACACTTGTTGCGACAGACTTCGAACAGATTCTGTCGCGCATACATGTCGTCACCTCCGTTATGGGCGCAATTGAACCCAATCTAGCAACATGGTTTGCGCAAGGCGAGACTGTAGACGATGCACTCCTGTATCCGGCATTCGAAGACGGCCAACCATCGACGGCCCTCCTCGCCGTCCTAAAGCACAAGTTTTCTTCCGATCCCTCGCGCTCTTACGTTGCGCTTTGGAATGGTAACCAGAACAAGGGGGAAGGCGCTTCCCTCGCATGCCATGTCGGGAAAAACGTCAGCCCGAACTCGTTCGATGCCAAAATTTCTGACGACTCGGTGCTCGAGAACGCTGCATCAGTTCAGGAAATTGTGAAAGCCACGGTCACCGCATTCAACCCCGCTTACGTGTCGGTCGCTCCGAGGAGCTACGTTACCAAGCAGGTATTCGACGACAAGCCGGGCGTGGGGTGGATGATCTATTTGCCGCGAGTCATCACCCAACAGCAGGTACCAGAAGCCCGCGACCTCATTCCGGTTCCTGGAGCAGGAAGACTACAGACCGGCACCATCGTTGTCAGCACAACAGATGCGCCGTTCTCAATGCAGAATCCCGAGCACGTTGAGACAGCAAATCGAATCGAGATCCGACTCGTCGAGCAAGATCTCCTCCCCGCCTTCAAGGATCTGTAAGCGCGATGCCGGCGCGATAGTCCGCACCGGCATCGCGCTTAGAACAGCCCCACCGGCTGCGCCGCGTCATCCCAACTGAAGATGATCAGCTCGTTTCGTTCGGCAGCCCTCCCTCCCCCGCCTACGGTGTACTGGATCGGAACGGTCTCGATGTGAAACCCGTCGAACACGCGCCGAATGTCGGGATGGTCGTTGAGGCTCACGATCGCGCGCCCCTTGATCGACCGCAGACGCTGCGCCATCTTCTCGTACTCCGAGAACGGAAACGCCACGCCGTACCCTTCCGTCTCGTAATACGGCGGGTCCAAGTAGAACAACAGCAGCATCAGCGCGTGTCGTACGCGGCGGTTGACAGGTTGAAGTGGAACGCGTCGCCCGCTTCGCTCGTCATCGACATCATGTGCGGCGTGCTCGATGTCGCACCGTCGACCAGCCCCGACAACATCGAGCCGACGCCCGTCGACTTGATCACGTCGAGTACCGCCGAATCCTTGATACCGACCGCCGCGTTGAATTGATTCCACGCCCCGCCAAGCGCCGACTTGACGCTGTCGGCGGCAGCCCGCACAAGGGGGAAATTCGAACCGTCGATCGCCGTCAGGATCGAGCCGACCGACGCCTGTGCCGCGTTGAAGCTGCGCAGCACCGTGCCGACCTGCGGAAACAGGTCACCCGCCAGTGCGATCGCACCGCTCGCCCCCGTCAGCAGCTCGGCCCCGCTGCTCAGATTGCCGGTCGCGAGACGCTGCAGCACGTCGACCGTCGACATGCTCGCCGCGCGGTTTCGGTCGAATATCCGAACCATCTGCCGCACGCGCTCGGTTGCGATACCGGCCTGCGTCGCCGCTCCCGTGATTTGCCGAATCACATCCATGGTTTCCTCCTTTACATATGCGGCGCATCGAACATCGCCGTGCGGCTGTTCGCTTTGCGTTGATGCTCGTCCATCATGCGTGTCAGCATCGGACTGACCTGCGCGAGGAACTTGTTAGCCATGTCGGCATCGCTCGCTTCGATCTTCACGTGAAAGACCGGCGCGAAGGTGTTCTGCTGTTCGATACGCGGCTCCGATCGAGCGCCGACGCCGGCCGCATCCGGCACGAGCGCCTTCGCTTTCGCGACGGCTGCGACGTTCGCAGGCGATTCGTCCGGCTTGCGATCCAGCACCCTGCGCGAGACAGCGCTGAACAGCTTGTCGCCGGCAAACGTGCCGACCGCACCACCAATCACACCGAGCACCGCCGAGCCGATCGGCCCACCCAGTGCTCTTGCCCTACTGGCGTACCTACAGTGGTGGCAGAACCTCTCGAAAGCGCCATATCAATCAGTTGCGCATCGACGCGGGCCCCGTCCGACTTGAGAGCCGCTGCAATTTTCTGATAAGACTCGCGATTGGCAGAGGAAGGTGGGTCACACCGCAAGAGATTGTCGGCCCCCGAAGCATTGCGCATCAGTAAATGCGGCGGCTGTCCTGCATTGATGGAGGCCAACTTGTTGATTGCCGATGGACGATCGCGCGTGAGCATCATCGAAGTTTGGGAATCTGTTCCCCACCGGGCACCTTGACTCGGTTGCCAACCCGCTCCACAAATCTCTCCGGTTTGCTCGGCCGTAATACAGCCTGTTTTTATCTCAATCATGGAACAGTACTCCCGGTTCAGCACCGTTTCCGGTTGCCCTTGCCCCATGAACACTGTTCCCTGCTCGTTTCGCATAACGATTACATATTGACCTGAAGGAGAGATATTCCATTTGTTAGGCGGCTCCATCTCCGTTCCCCCGCCGGCGTTCGACTCACCTGCTCGTGGCAGCAGGCCAAACGTCGTTCCATTCGGCAAGGAGAACACCGCTTTCTTCCAGGCCCGACGGGGCAATGGATCTTGAGGGTTCGCCGCATTGCTATAGATCACTGCTGCTCCGCCAGGCAATGCAAAGCGCAGAGTGGACTGCGGTGCTGCGCTTGCAAGACCTGACCAAAGCATGGTCATCGCGAGCATGGTTCCGACATGCGTGACCAGCGTGCACGGGGAACCTTCCCGAAACAACTGAACACGCGGCTTCGTGAGTTTTAACGCTGAGTCTTTCAAGATGGCATTCCCAAAACTTGGACCAAATGTTGATAACGCCCCGGCGCAACCGACGCCCCGTTTACCTTCGCCATAGCGCGAGTGGGCCCGTAGTCCTGCAAAATGCTGGCCTCGTACGAACCCCTGTTCGGCCCCCCAGGTGGCGTGTCGCGGAACACCGCGATCTGAACGGCTAATTCGCCCCCACTGGCAACCGTAAACCGCGACAATCATGGACATCAGACTGAGATTCAGGGACCACGAACTCGAACCCACCAACTTCGAGCAAGTCCTGTCACGCATTCAGATCATTACGACCGCACTTGCCGAGGTCGAACCTAGCATCAATCGCTGGTACGCACGCGGACAGAGCCTGGAGGAAGCACGGCTATATCCGGCGTTCGAGGACGGCTCACCGTCCACGGCCATTTTGGCCGTACTCAAACACAAGTTTGGAGAAAATCCGGAAACGACATATGTGAGCCTGTGGGACGGCAACGAGGACATCAATCAAGGGACGACCATTTCGTGCCATCTGAACGAACCTGGACGCCTCAACACGTTCGAGGTGTCTCTGGCCGACAAGACAATTCTCGGCAACCTCGATTCCGTGCTGAAAATCGTTCGCACCGCAATTGCCACTTTCAAGCCCGTCTACGCCGCGGTCGGGCCGAGAAGCTACGCGACACGGCAAGTATTCGACAACAAACCCGGCGTCGGCTGGATGCTCTACCTACCCACGGTAATCACGCAGCAGCAGCTTCCGGAAGCACGTGAGCTCGTTCCTGTCCCGGAGGCCGGCAAGTCGCAAACAGGCACCATCATCGTCAGCACGACCGACGCACCATTCTCGATGAAGAACCCCGAGCACATCGAGACGGCAAACCGAATAGAGATCCGGCTCGTCGAGCAAGACCTCCTTCCTGCCTTCAAGGATCTGTAATCGACGATGCCGGCGCGATAATCCGCGCGCCGGCATCGTCGATTAGAACAGCCCAACAAACTGCGCCGCGTCCTCCTCGCTACAGATGCTCAGTTTCGTTGCGCTTCACTTGATCAATTGCAGCACGTCGCGAAAGCGCGGATACCGACTGGATCCGAGCCATTCGAATGCGATCATCTCGACGGTCGCAATCTCCACGCCGTTCGCCCCGAGCCTGCCGATCGCCGCTTCTCGATCGACCGTTTTGCGGGATCCGACGGCGTCGCTGACCACCGTGACTTTACGGCCGCTACGCAACAAGCCGAAGGCCGTTTGCAACACGCAGACGTGTGCCTCGCAACCGGCAACGATGACGCTGTTGCGTTCGGCCGGAAGCGCATCGGCCAGACCATCCGCGCACGCGTCGAAATGGTCCTTGGTCACGGTGTCCGAGCACGACCCTTTGATCTCCGACATGCTCTCGCCGAGCCTGAGTGGGCTTTGCTCGGTCCCGATGACCGGCACCTCGAAAATCCGGGCAATACGGCCGAGCCGAACGGCCTGCGCCACGACAGACGCGCCGTCGTGGATCGCCGGCATCAGTCGTGTCTGGAAATCGACCAATACGAGCACTGAATCGTCGGGTACGTGCAGCACCGTGCATTCTCCAAAATGATGTAAGGGCAACCTCGTCCACTGCCGATCATCGATGCAACACCCGGCTCCGCGAAGGACCGAAATCGAAAGCGGAGGACGCCTCCAAGCCTATCAAATTTGTCGGCGCCGACGGATGATGATCTCGAACGCTGCGGTCCGCGCCGGAACTCGGAAGCGGCATCGCGCGACCGCACTCGGCTCCATGCCGGGAACATCGATTGCTAGGCACCCGCCGCCTCGAATTCGCCGAATCCGCTGTCGTCGGTTCAACCATCCGGCAAGCACCAGAAAATGGCCTATACCGACATCCATTGCCGATCGATTTTCGCCGAATTTCAAATTCGATTATCTCAAATTCATCCCGATTCGAACATTTTACCGACCTATCTGGCAATAATTGCATCCAGCTTTGAAGCGATCAGCCGAGCGTATTCAAAATCATTATTGACTCCATCTTTATTCGAACTTTAGAATCCCCTACGACAGCTTACGTTTCATCCCCCTGCAGCACGCGCGGCGCTTCCGGCGCCATGCGGGGACCGCCTGTGGAAGAAGTCATTCATGCCTCACCGGGGCGAAAGCCTCCTTTTGCTTTTCAATTCGGGCATTCAACCGCCTGCCGGTTATTCCGTCCAATTCGCCCGCATCACGTCCGGATTAAATCACGCATTCATCCGAATGTCGTCGCACCGGACGAAGCAGGCCGAGCGCCCGCAGATTCGATCATTCTCATAAAAAAATCGCCATTCATCAGGAGGGACATCACATGCATCGTTTCGCGAAGTCGCTGTGTATGGGATTCGTCTGCGCCGGCCTGCTCGCGGCCTGCAACGACGACGACGTCAAGCCGGCCAATCCGCCGTCGAACCAGGCCGCCCTGTCGTTCCGCATGGACGCCGGTGGACAGATCAATGCGTTCTACCGGCAGGACCAGGTCGCCGCGCATCTGCTGGTGCGTTCGTCGACGAAACCGCGCCTGCTCGTGGTGTTTCCGGCCGGCAACAGCGGCACCGGGCTGTGGTTCGACGATACGGCGCAGCCGGTGAACTGGAGCCTCGACACGCCGCCCTCCGCGCTATCGGCACCCGACACGCACGGTCGTCCGCTGCACGGCATCGGTGCCGACATGTCGGTCGACACCGATACGCTGACGGTCCGCCAGGGCCTGCTCAGCAATGTGCGCTTCCTGCGCGACTTCAACGGCGGCGCGACGATTCCGCCGGAGATCGTCACCGCCCCGACGATCCAGGGCAGCGCCGCGCAATGGCAGCGCGACAGGATCGACGGCGCCCCCGGCTACGCGCTGCGCATCACGCTGCGCGACGGCGGCAGCATCGCGCCAGCCGCAGGCGGCAAGCTCGTGCTACGCGCGGCGCCCGGCACGCGCACGCTGAAACTGCACGTCGACGCGCTGTCGGGCGAGACGCCACTGTCGCCGATCACGCGCGCCGACCTGCTCGCGCCGTCCGTGAACCCCGACCCGGTCAGCCAGAACGTGCTCGAATTCCTGAGCTTCCACGACAAGCTGCTGGCCGGCTCGTGGCAGTACGACACCTACTTCGGCCGCGACACGCTGATCTCGGTGCGCATGCTGATGCCGGTGCTGGCGCCGGCGGCGATCGAGGCCGGCCTGACGTCGGTGCTGAGCCGCCTGTCGAACGACGGCAAGGTCGCGCACGAGGAAGGCATCGGCGAATTCGCACTGGTCGACAATGCGAAGAAAGGCCGGCCGAACGATGCGACGCCGGCCTACGACTACAAGATGATCGACAGCGACTACCTGCTCGCGCCGATCGCGGCGGCCTGGCTGATCGACGACACGCGCGGCCAGGCGCGCGCGGCCGCCTATCTCGCGCAACGCGGCAGCGACGGCCAGACCAATGGCAGCCGGCTGGTCGTCAACCTGCTGCACGTCGCGGCGACCGCGCAGCCATTCGCGCAGCAGCCGTCGGTCGCGAACCTGATTCGCCTGCGGCCCGGCGAGATCGTCGGTAACTGGCGCGACAGCACCGACGGGCTCGGCGGCGGCGTCTACCCGTACGACGTGAATGCGGTGCTCGTGCCGGCCGCGCTGCGCGCGGCGAACGCGTTCCTCGCGCGCGGCCTGCTCGATCCGTACCTGGACGCCGGCCAACGCGCGGCGCTCGCGAACACGGCGACCGAAGCGGCCACCTGGGAGCAGCAGGCGCCGCCGCTGTTCCAGGTGAGCGTGCCGGCCGCGCAGGCGGCGACCGACGTGTCGACCTATGCGCCGTCCGCCGGCGTGCCGGCCGGCACCGCGCCGAGCGCGCCGCTGTCGTTCTACGCGCTGTCGCTCGACCAGCAAGGCGCCCCGATCCCGGTCATGAATTCCGACGGCGGCTTCGCGCTGCTGTTCGGCACGCCGCCGGACGACGAACTGCGGCGCATCGTCGCCGACGTCACGCGGCCTTTCCCGACCGGGCTCGTCACCGATGTCGGGATGCTGATCGCGAACCCCGCGTATGCGAGCCAGGCGCTGTGGCCGAAGTTCACGAGTTCCGCGTATCACGGCACGGTGATCTGGTCGTGGCAGCAGGCGATGTGGGTCGCCGGGCTCGATCGCCAGCTCGCGCGTCAGGACCTGTCGGACACGACGCGCACGCTGCTGACGCAGGCACGGCAGACGATCTGGCAGGTGATCTCGAACGGACGCGACATGCGCACGTCGGAGATGTGGACCTGGTCGTACGTCAACGGCCAGTACCGGCCAGACGCATTCGGCACGCGAAGCGCGGACGCGACCGAGGCCAACGCGGCGCAGCTGTGGAGCACGACGTATCTCGCGATCCGCGATCCGCAACTGCGCACGGGCAAGTACTGGTGGCAGGCAGCGCAGCGGATTCAGGACGCGCAGCCGGCGAACACGGCGGCGATTGCGTCGCGATAGTCGGGCTGCCGGTTAAACGAAAGCCCCGCGCGCATATCCGCGGGCGGGGCTTCGTTCGGGTTGCGCGCAAAACGGCGGTATGTGGCATCACGCCACTGCCGCGCATCAACGCGCACCATGTCGCCGGATGCGCGGCGGTCGCTCGTCAGTGCGCGACCACGCGATTGCGCCCGTCGCGCTTCGCCTGGTACAGCCGTTCGTCGACCGCGCGCAGCAACGCATCGACCGTACTCCCGTCGACCCCGTACTGCGCGACGCCGACGCTGACCGTCACCTGCACGCGCTTGAAATCCAGCCCGAACGGCGAACTCGCGATCGACGAACGCACGCGCTCGGCCGTCATGCGCGCGCCTTCGAGCGGCATCTCGGGCAACAGCGCCATGAACTCCTCGCCGCCGACCCGCGCAAGCGCACCCGCGGGACGAATCGCCTCGAGACACTGGCGCACGACGCCGCGCAGCACCTCGTCGCCGATCTGGTGTCCGTACGCGTCGTTGATGTTCTTGAAGTTGTCGAGATCGAGCGCCAGCAGGCAAAACGGCGTGCCGTCGCGTTCCGCACGCACGATCTCGCGCTCGACCTGCCCGATGAACTGGCGGCGGTTCGACGCACCCGTCATCGGATCGGTCGCGGCCATGTACTCGAGCTTCTGGTTCGTGCGCCGCAACTCCTGCAGCGCGCTATCGGTGCGCGCCATCGATTCCGACAGCCGGCTCATCAGGTCTTCCTGGCGGTAGATCGCCGAGAACGAGCGCGTCGTCTGCAGCGCCTGCACGACACCATAGCTGAGCAGGAAGAACCCGCCCGCGAAGATCGCATGCGCGAGCCACCACATGTGATTCCACGGCTTGCCGAGGATGAACGCGACCGACGATAGCGCGAACGCCATGATCGACATCCCGTAGATCACCATCAGCGGCGAACGGATCCGCCTGGCGAGCAGCACGCCGACGTTCAGCAGCGAAAACACCAGCGCGCCGCCTTCCATCGACAGCCGCGTGCCCAGCGCGCCGGCGACCGGCGAATACGCGATATAGGCGACCGCGACATTGATGATCAGGAAGAACGCGATCCACGGCAGCCAGGTAAGCGCGCGCGTGCGCTTCTCCGGCCGGTCGGGCGGATTCGAATACGACAGCATGCCCGTCAGCAGCAGGATCGACATCACGAGCCGCGACGCGGGCCCGTACAGCAGGAACAGCCAGATATTGTGGTGCGCCATCCCGGTGAACGCCCCGTGCAGCGCGTAGATCATCGCGAAGCCGAGAAAGCCGAGTGTCAGCCAGCGCAGCAGCGGCTCGCCGGACGACCGGTAGCACACCCACGTCACGTAGGTGACGAAGGCGCCTTCGAGCGTGGCGGCCGCGATCGCGATTTCATGGAATGCGTGGCTCTCGAACACGACGTGGGGGTCGCCGAAAAACCACAAATAGGCAATCAGATAGGCCGGCAAGAGCGCGAATCCGACCAGCAGGCATTTAGCGTAGAGCCTCGCGGCCGCGCTGACGACACGCGGCGGTTCCCCGGATGCATAGGTCGTGCTCAATTTGAACCCCGTTTCGGTCTGCTGCGTGGTTCGAACGTCCACGGTGCCGGAAACGCGTGCTGCATCGTCTTCGCCGGCTACCGGAAACGCGTCGCGAGCGTCGGTGCAACGCACGCGCTGGCCCATCCCGCCGAAAGGCAAATGTCAGAGCAAGTATAGATGCGTCAATTCGTTTGACAAGTAAGGGGAAACGGCAGCATCGAATGAATGCGTTTTGCTTCCGGTTCCTTTCGAATGGCCTGCGAAGGCCGGCGCTCGCGGCTTCCACTCGAGAAGCCGCGAGTCGGTCAGTCGCAATCAAACGATTTCGAACAGCCCGGCCGCCCCCTGCCCGCCGCCGATGCACATCGTGACGACCACGTATTTCACGCCGCGCCGCTTGCCTTCGATCAGCGCATGGCCGGTCAGGCGCGCACCCGACACACCGTACGGATGGCCGACCGCGATCGCGCCACCGTTCACGTTCAGGCGGTCCTCAGGAATCCCGAGCGTGTCGCGACAGTACAACACTTGCACCGCGAACGCTTCGTTCAGTTCCCACAGGCCGATGTCGTCGACCTTCAGGCCCGCCTGCTTCAGCAGCTTCGGCACCGCGAACACCGGGCCGATGCCCATCTCGTCCGGCTCGCAACCGGCCACCGCGAAACCGCGGAACACGCCGAGCGGACGCAGCCCTTCGCGCTGCGCGACATCCGCGTTCATCACCACGCATGCCGACGCGCCGTCCGAGAACTGGCTCGCGTTGCCCGCGGTGATCACGCCGCCCGGCACGGCCGAACGGATCTTCGACACGCCTTCGAGCGTCGTGTCGGGCCGGATGCCTTCGTCGGCCGACACCGTCACGTCCTGCGTGAACAGCCGGCCCGTCGCTTTGTCGGCAATGCCCGCGCGTACGGTGATCGGCACGATCTCGTCGTTGAAGCGCCCGGCTTCCTGCGCGGCCGCGGCCCGCAGTTGCGACTGCACGCCGTACGCGTCCTGCCGCTCCTTCGAAATCCCGTAACGCTTCGCGACGTTCTCCGCCGTCTGCAGCATGTTCCAGTAGATCTCCGGCTTGTGCTCGACGAGCCAGCCTTCCTGAAGCATGTGCCGGTTCATCTCGTTCTGCACACACGAGATCGATTCGACGCCGCCTGCGATGTACACGTCGCCCTCGCCCGCGATGATCCGCTGCGCGGCGAGCGCGATCGTCTGCAGGCCGGACGAGCAGAAACGGTTCACCGTCATCCCCGGCACGCTGACCGGCAGCCCAGCGCGCAGCGCGATCTGCCGCGCGATGTTGGCGCCGGTCGCGCCTTCGGGGTTCGCGCAACCCATGATCACGTCCTCGATGCGCGCGGGGTCGAGCTTCGCGCGTTCGAGTGCGGCGGCGACCACGTGGCCGCCGAGCGTCGCGCCGTGCGTCATGTTGAATGCGCCGCGCCACGATTTCGCGAGCGGCGTGCGTGCGGTCGATACGATTACGGCTTCGGTCATGCGAGTCTCCTTCGGTCCTGCTTCATGTCCTGAATCGGATGGGAATGCGCTACGCCGTCGGGCGTGCGCCCGCGGACGTCACATGTGCGACGCCCGCCGCCTGCATCTGTTGCCATGCGTGCGCGAGCGACCCGTTCAGGTCGATCGCACGGCACGCATCGTTGATCACCGCGGCCTCGAAGCCCGCCGCGCGCGCATCGAGCGCGGACCACGCAACGCAATAGTCGGTCGCGAGCCCGCAACACCACACGCGCTTCGCGCCGAGCTCGCGCAGATAGCCGGCGAGCCCCGTGCGCGTCGTGCGGTCGGCTTCGACGAACGCGGAATAGCTGTCGAGCTGGGCGTCGCCGCCCTTGCGGATCACGAGCCTGGCGTGCGGAATGTCGAGATCGCGATGCAGCGCCGCGCCTTCGGTGTCCTGCACGCAGTGCACGGGCCACAGCACCTGCTCGCCGTACGGCAGCGCGAGCGTCGAGAACGGTTCGTGCCCCGGGTGGTTCGCCGCGAACGACACGTGTTCGCGCGGGTGCCAGTCCTGCGTCAGCACGACCTGGTCGAAGCGTCGCGCGAGCGCGTTGATCACCGGCACGACCGCGTCGCCGTCCGGCACCGCGAGTGCGCCGCCCGGCATGAAGTCGTACTGCACGTCGATCACGAGCAATACGTCGTCGGTGCGTTTCATTGCGTTTCTCCTTGCGGGCTTCGCCGTGCCGTCACGCGGGGCCCGTCAGTCGTTGAATCCGCGTCCGGCCGCCGCCCGCTCGACGATCGACGGCGCGAGCTGCCACGCGTCGCCGTTCGGCGCGGCCGCGTAGCGGCGGATCGCCCGCTCGACGTTGTAGAGGCCTACCATGTCCGCGTACAGCATCGGGCCGCCGCGCCAGAGCGGGAAGCCGTAGCCGGTCAGGTAGACCATGTCGATGTCGGACGCCTTCGACGCGATCTTCTCCTCGAGAATCTTCGCGCCTTCGTTGACGAGCGCGAACACGAGCCGCTCGACGATCTCGTCATCGCCGATCTTGCGCCGCTCGACGCCGCGCTCCTTCGAATACGCGACGACCATCTCGTCGACAAGTGCCGACGGCTTCGCCTTGCGATCGCCCGGCACGTAGTCGTACCAGCCGCCGCCCGTCTTCTGGCCGAAGCGGCCCAGTTCGCACAGGCGGTCGGCGATCTTCGAATACTGCAGATCGGGCTTCTCGACGTAGCGGCGCTTGCGGATCGCCCACCCGATGTCGTTGCCGGCGAGGTCGCTCATCCGGAACGGGCCCATCGCGAAACCGAACCTCTCGATCGCACGATCGACCTGCGCGGGCAGCGCGCCTTCCTCGAGCATGAAGAGCGCCTGGCGGATGTACTGCTCGATCATCCGGTTGCCGATGAAGCCGTCGCACACGCCCGACACGACCGCCGTCTTGCGGATCTTCTTGGCGACCGCCATCACGGTCGCGAGCACGTCCTTCGCGGTCTGCGCGCCGCGCACGACCTCGAGCAGCTTCATCACGTTCGCGGGGCTGAAGAAGTGCATGCCGACCACGTCCTGCGGACGCTTCGTGAACGCGGCGATCTTGTCGACGTCGAGCGTCGACGTGTTCGACGCGAGAATCGCGCCCGGCTTCGCCACGGCGTCGAGCTGGCCGAACACCTGCTCCTTCACGCCGAGCTCCTCGAACACGGCCTCGACGATCAAGTCCGCGTCCTTCAGGTCGTCGTAGGACAGCGTCGGCGTGATCAGCGCCATGCGCGCGTCAAGCTTCTGCTGCGTGAGCTTGCCCTTCTTCACCTGCCCGTCGTAGTTCTTGCGGATCGTGGCCAACCCGCGCTCGAGCGCGTCCTGCTTCGTCTCGAGCAGCGTGACGGGCAGGCCCGCGTTGATGAAATTCATCGCGATCCCGCCGCCCATCGTGCCCGCGCCAATTACGCCGACGCGGCGGATCTCGCGCACCGGCGTATCGGCCGGCACGTCGGGAATCTTGCTCGCCGCGCGCTCGCCGAAGAATGCGTGCCGCAGCGCGCGACTTTCCGGCGTCATCATCAGCGCGACGAAGCCCTCGCGCTCGGCCGCGCTGCCCTTGTCGAAGCCGTTCAGCACGCCGGCTTCGATCGCGTCGATGCACTTGTGCGGCGCGGGGAAATTCGGCGCGGCTGCCCGCGCCGAATTGCGCGCGAACTGGATGAAACCCGCGGCGTTCTCGTGGACGATCTTGCGATCGCGCACGCGTGGGTGCGGCCCCTTCTGCGCGCCGACCTTGCGCGCGAACGCGACGGCCGCGTCGAGCAGGTCGCCGTCGGCCATCGCGTCGAACAGCCCGCTGTTCGCGAGTTGCTCCGACGGCACCGGGGCGCCCGACACGATCATGTTCAGCGCGGTTTCGAGGCCCACCGCACGCGGCAGCCGCTGCGTGCCGCCCGCGCCCGGCAGCAGGCCGAGCTTCACTTCGGGTAGCGCGATCTGCGCACCGGGCGCCGCGACGCGATAGTGCGCGCCGAGCGCGAGCTCCAGCCCGCCGCCCATCACGACGCTGTGCAGCGCCGCGACGACCGGCTTCGCGCTCGCCTCCACCGCGCGAATCACGGTGTGCAGCGTGGGCTCCTGCAGGGCCTTCGGGGTATTGAATTCGGTGATGTCGGCGCCGCCCGAGAACGCGCGGCCGGCGCCCGTCAGCACGATCGCCGTGACCGACGCGTCCTGCAGCGCGCGATCGAGCGCGTCCATGACGCCCTGGCGCGTCGACAGGCCGAGCCCGTTGACGGGCGGATTGTTGAGCGTAATGACGGCCACGCCGTCGCGAGTCGAGTAATCCACTGCCATCTGCCTGCCTCCATGCATCGCGCGCCGGGGTGGCTGCGCTTCATTGTGCGCGGTCGAACGGCCGCATGTCCGGATCGAACGGAGGCAGCATACAACGAAAAAGCACGGTCGTTCAATTTGAATTTTCTTCGATCCGGGGGCCGGATCGAGCGACCGCGTGACGGACTACGTGGCGGACCGTGGCCGGCCCTGGCTTACGGCTCGCCGACCGCCGTCGGCAGCACGTAGTCGCGGAACGTCTCGCGCAGCTTCAGCTTCTGCAGCTTACCGGTCGCGGTGTGCGGCAGCGATTCAACGAACACGACGTCGTCGGGCACCCACCACTTCGCGACCTTGCCCTCGTAGAACGCGAGCAGCGCGTCGCGGGTGAGGTTCGCCCCCTCGCGCGGCACCACGACGAGCAGCGGACGCTCGGTCCATTTCGGGTGCGCACAGGCGATGCAGGCGGCTTCGGCCACGCCTGGGTGCGCGATCGCGACGTTCTCGATGTCGATCGAGCTGATCCACTCGCCGCCGGACTTGATCACGTCCTTGCTGCGGTCGGTGATCTGCAGGAAGCCGTCCGGGTCGATCGTCGCGACGTCGCCGGTGGGGAACCAGCCGTCCGACAGCGGCGACGTGTCGCTCCTGAAGTAGTGATCGATCACCCAGGGCCCACGCACCTGCAGTTCGCCGAACGCGACGCCATCCCACGGCAGTTCGCGGCCGTCGTCGCCGACGATGCGCATGTCGACGCCGCAGATCACGCGCCCCTGCTTCTCCAGCAGCCGGCGCTGCGTGTCGAGCGGCCGCTGCGACTGCGCCCAGTTCAGCTTCGCGAGCGTGCCGAGCGGCGACAGCTCGGTCATCCCCCACGCATGGATCACACGCACGCCGTATTCGTCCTCGAACGTGCGCAGCATCGCGGGCGGGCACGCGGAGCCGCCGATCACCGTGCGGTTCAGCGTCGAGAAGCGCACGCCGGCCTCGCGCATGTAGTTCAGCAGCCCGAGCCACACGGTCGGCACGCCCGCGGAAAACGTCACGCGTTCGGCCTCCATCAGTTCGTACAGCGACTTGCCGTCGAGGTCCTTGCCGGGCAGTACGAGCTTGCCGCCCGTGAGCGGCACCGCGTACGGCAGCCCCCACGCGTTCACATGGAACATCGGCACGACGGGCAGCACGGCGTCCAGCGCCGACAGGTTCATCGCGTCGGGCAGTGCGGCGCCGTATGCGTGCAGCACCGTCGAGCGATGCGAATACAGCACGCCCTTCGGATTGCCCGTCGTGCCCGACGTGTAGCACAGGCCCGACGCCTGCAGCTCGTCGAGGCGCGGCCAGTCGTAGCGGCCGTCTTCGGCGTCGACGAGCGTTTCGTAGCACAGGTACGGCAGCGCGCCGGACGGCACGTGCGCGGCGTCGGTCATCGCGATCCAGCCCTTCACGTGCGGACACTGCGGCGCGAGCGCATCGACGAGCGGCGCGAAATTGATGTCGAAGAAAACGTAGCGGTCTTCCGCGTGATTGACGATGTAGGCGATCTGCTCCGGAAAGAGGCGCGGATTGATCGTATGGCACACGGCGCCCATTCCGCCGATCCCGTAATACGCCTCCAGGTGCCGGTAGCCGTTCCAGGCCAGCGTGCCGACGCGATCGCCCGATTCGACGCCGAGCCGGGCGAGCGCCTGCGCGAGGCGCTTCGCGCGTTGCTCGCAGTCGCGGTACGTGTAGCGATGCAGGTCGCCTTCCACGCGCTTCGACACGATCTCCGTGTCGCCCGCATAACGCGCGGCATGCGCGATCAGCGACGACACCAGCAACGGCATGTCCATCATCTGGCCCAGCAACGGCTTACCCATCGTCTTGTTCTCCCGGAAGGACGCGAATCGGTGACCAGCCTTGAAGCGGTGCGCCGGCTTGCGGCCCGTCCACGGCCGGACGGGCGTCGCGCAACGCACGCGGGCCGCCATGCGGGCGGCGCGGCGCCGCCTTACAATATCGGCTTACCCAGAGGCGCTCAACATGTCGTTTTCCCGAAGCGCAGCCGATGCGGCTGACACTCTCCCCGACCTCGCCGCCACGCTCGGCGCGCCGGCCCTTGGCGCGTTCGTCACGCTCGGCGACGCGTTTCATACGCGGCTGCCGGCCGCGCCGCTGCCCGCGCCGTACGTCGTCGGCTGTTCCGACGAAGTCGCGCAACTCCTCGGCCTGCCGGCATCGTTCGCCACCCAGCCCGGCTTCGCCGAGCTGTTCGCCGGCAACCCGACGCGCGACTGGCCGGCGCACGCACTGCCGTACGCGTCGGTGTATTCCGGTCACCAGTTCGGCGTGTGGGCCGGCCAGCTCGGCGACGGCCGCGCGCTGACGATCGGCGAACTCCCCGGCACCGACGGCCGGCGCTACGAGCTGCAGATCAAGGGCGGCGGCCGCACGCCGTATTCGCGAATGGGCGACGGCCGCGCGGTGCTGCGTTCGTCGATTCGCGAATTCCTGTGTTCCGAAGCGATGCATCACCTCGGCATCCCGACCACGCGCGCGCTCACGGTGATCGGCTCCGACCAGCCGGTGGTGCGCGAGGAGATCGAGACGTCGGCCGTCGTCACGCGCGTGTCGGAGAGCTTCGTGCGCTTCGGCCACTTCGAGCACTTCTTCTCGAACGATCGCCCGGACCTGTTGCGCCAGCTCGCCGATCACGTGATCGACCGCTTCTATCCGGCGTGCCGCGACGCCGACGATCCGTACCTCGCGCTGCTCGAAGCCGCGACGCTGCGCACGGCCGACCTCGTCGCGCAATGGCAGGCCGTCGGCTTCTGCCACGGCGTGATGAACACCGACAACATGTCGATCCTCGGCCTGACGATCGACTACGGCCCGTTCGGCTTCGTCGACGCGTTCGACGCGAATCACATCTGCAACCACTCCGACACGAGCGGCCGCTACGCATACCGGATGCAGCCGCGCATCGCGCACTGGAACTGCTACTGCCTCGCGCAGGCGCTGCTGCCGCTGATCGGGCTGCAGCACGGCATCGCCGACGACGATGCGCGCGCCGAGCGCGCGGTCGACGACGCGCAGGCCGTGCTCGCGAAGTTTCCGGAACGCTTCGGCCCCGCGCTCGAACGCGCGATGCGTGCGAAGCTCGGCCTCGAGCTCGAACGCGAGAACGACGCCGAACTTGCGAACAAGCTGCTCGAAACGATGCACGCGAGCCATGCGGACTTCACGCTGACGTTCCGCCGGCTCGCGCAGCTGTCGAAGCGCGACGCGAGCCGCGACGCGCCGGTGCGCGACCTGTTCATCGATCGCGACGCGTTCGATGCGTGGGCGAACCTCTACCGCGCGCGGCTGTCCGAGGAGACGCGCGACGACGCGGCCCGTGCGGCCGCGATGAACCGCGTGAACCCGAAATACGTGCTGCGCAATCATCTGGCCGAAGTCGCGATCCGGCGCGCGAAGGAAAAGGACTTTTCCGAAGTCGAACGACTCGCGCAGGTGCTGCGCCGGCCGTTCGACGAACAACCAGAACATGAAACTTATGCGGCATTGCCGCCCGACTGGGCCGGGTCGCTCGAAGTGAGCTGTTCGTCGTGACCCGCACGACCCGACCGACCGATCAGGAGAACTCCCACATGTCACACGATACCGACGATAAAACCTACCCGTACCAGAAGGACGACGGCGAGCTGCGCCGCCGGCTCACGCCGATGCAGTACGAGGTCACGCAGCATGCGGCGACCGAGCGCGCGTTCACCGGCGAATACACCGACACTGAAGACGCCGGCATCTACAAATGCGTCGTCTGCAGCACGCCGCTGTTCGAATCCGGCGCGAAATTCCATTCGGGCTGCGGCTGGCCCAGCTATTTCAAGCCGCTGAACGGCGAGGTGATCGACGAGAAGATCGACCGCACGCACGGGATGGTGCGCGTCGAGGTTCGCTGCAACCATTGCGGCGCGCATCTCGGCCACGTGTTCGAGGACGGCCCGCGCGACAAGACCGGTTTGCGGTACTGCATCAATTCGGCTGCGTTAAACTTCGAGTCCCGACCCGAAAACGAATGAGCGGCGCCGGACGGATCGGTCGGACAGCCTTGCCGGCTGCGCCGATCCCGGACGGTGTCGCCTGGCGGGTCCCCACAACGGTGAAAGGCCGCGCGCTGCGGTCTTTCACGCAGCTGCGAGCGCCATGAAATTCCTGTTCGATCTGTTTCCGATCATCCTGTTTTTCGCCGCCTTCAAGGTCTGGGGCATCTTCACCGCCACCGCCGTCGCGATCGTCGCGACCCTGGCCCAGGTCGCGTGGGTCGCCTTCCGGCACCGGAAGGTCGACACGATGCTGTGGGTCAGTCTCGGCGTGATCGTCGTCTTCGGCGGCGCCACCCTCGTCCTGCATGACGAAAAATTCATTCAATGGAAACCGACAGTGCTGTACTGGTTGTTTGCGATCGGGCTGCTCGCCGCACGCTATGCGTTCGGCAACAACCTGATCGAGAAGATGATGGGCAAGCAGCTCACGCTGCCGCATCCCGTGTGGGACAAGCTGAACGTCGCGTGGGCGCTGTTCTTCGCGGTGCTCGGCGTCGCGAACCTGTACGTGGTGCACAACTACACCGAATCGCAGTGGGTGAACTTCAAGCTGTTCGGGACGACGGGCGCGATGGTCGTGTTCATCATCCTGCAGAGCCTGTGGCTCACGAAGTACCTGAAGGACGAATGACATGACCGACGCCTTTCTCGACGCCTTTCTTGACGCCTCGCCCGACGAGCGCATCGCGCTGATCGAAGCGCGCCTGACCGCCTCGCTCGCGCCGCTGTCGCTCGCGGTGCGCGACGACAGCGCGCAGCACGCGGGCCACGCCGGCGCGGCCGCCGGCGGCCACTACACGGTCACGATCGTGTCGGCCGCATTCGCGGGCAAGCCACGCGTGGCGCGGCACCGGCTGGTGTATGATGCGCTCGCTGATGCGATGCAGCGCGGCATTCACGCGCTCGCGATCGTCGCTTATACGCCCGAAGAATTCAACGAATCTTCAATCTAGTCTCAACAGGAATTCCCGATGATCCTGAAATCCCCCCGCCTGTGGGTCGCGGCGGCTGCTTTGGCAGCGGCACCGGCATTCGCCCAGAACATCGCCGTCGTGAACGGCACGCCGATTCCGAAGTCGCGCGCCGACGCGATGGTCGCGCAGCTCGTCCAGCAAGGTCAGACCGACAGCCCGCAACTGCAGCAGGCCGTGCGCCAGGAACTCGTGAACCGCGAAATCCTGATGCAGGAAGCGATCCGCGAAGGCATCCCGAACCGTCCGGACGTGAAGGCGCAGGTCGCCGTCGCGCAGCAGACGGTCGTGCTGCGCTCGATGATCGAGAGCTTCCTGAAGAAGAACCAGCCGACCGACGCGGAAGTGAAGGCGCGCTATGACGAGCTCGTGAAGGGTGCCGGCGGCAACCGCGAGTACCACCTGCATCACATCCTCGTCGAAAGCGAGCAACAAGCGAAGGACCTGATCGCGAAGATCAAGGGCGGCGCGAAGTTCGAGGATCTCGCGAAGCAGTACTCGAAGGATCCGGGTTCGGGCAAGAATGGCGGCGACCTCGACTGGTCCGATCCGAAGGCGTACGTGCCGGAATTCGCGGCGGCCGCGCAGAAGCTGCAGAAAGGCCAGATGACCGACACGCCGGTGAAGACGCAGTTCGGCTGGCACATCATCCGTGCCGACGACATCCGCGACGTCGCCCCGCCGCCGTTCGATCAGGTGAAGGCGCAGATCGCGCAGCAGATCGTGCAGCAGAAGCTGCAGGCGTTCGAGGAAGGCCTGCGCCAGCAGGCGAAGATCCAGTAACGTCGGCGACACTCGCCCATCCAAGGCCGCTCCCTGTGAGCGGCCTTTTTTCATGCACGCTTGGCGGCTGCGGCACACGCCGCGCCGGCTGCGGTCGACCCACGCGTTGCGGCCGGGATGCATATGGATACGGCTCGCGGCCCTGCCCGAACGCGCAAAGAAAAAGCCGCTTCTAAGCGGCTTCTTTTCGGAACGGCGGGATCCGGGATCCTGTTCGGACAGCGCGGCGAACCGCTATGCGGGATAGAACGCAGTGTGATAGCGGACCGCACCCGACGGCCGCGGCGCGGCTTCGTCGAACGCCAGCGCGAGGAAATACTCGCGGGGCGCATCCGCGAACACGAGATCGCCTGCCGGCAAGAAACCGAAACGCGCGTAGTACGCGGGGTCGCCGAGCACGACACAGCCGTGCGCACCAATGCTCTGGCGCCGGCATTCGGGCCGCACCGCGAGCGGCCCGAGCCCGTACCATGCGTGGCTGCCGGCCGGCGCGCCGCCGATCGACACTGGCGAGAACGCGACGTGACCGACCACGCGCTCGTCGCGCTCCGCGACGAGCGACACGGCGAGCGCACCATCCGCGCGCAGCGCGTCGACGATCTGCCGCTCGAGCTGCCCATGCTGCGGTTCGTCCGCGAACGCGGCCACGATCACGCGACCGATCGCATCGACGTCGCTGGCGCGTTCATCGCGCAGCGTGACGATCTCGACCGGTGCGTGCGGATCGAACATCAGCCGATCCAGCGGCGCGCGTTACGGAACACGCGCATCCACGGGCTCGCTTCGTCCCAATCTTCCGGATGCCAGCTCATCGTGACCGTGCGGTGCACGCGCTCCATGTGCGGCATCAGCACCGAGAAGCGGCCGTCGGCCGTCGTGACCGACGTGATGCCGGCCGGCGACCCGTTCGGGTTGAACGGATAGCGCTCGGTCGCTTCGCCGCGGTGGTCGATGTAGCGCATCGCGACCGCGACGCGATCGATGTCGCCCTGCTGCGAGAAGTCCGCATAGCCTTCGCCGTGCGCGACCGCCACCGGAATCCGCGAGCCTTCCATCCCCGCAAAGAAGATCGACGGCGACTTCTCGACTTCGACGAACGAGAAGCGCGCCTCGAACTGCTCGGACTTGTTGCGCGTGAACTTCGGCCACGCCTCGGCGCCCGGAATCATCGACGCGAGGCTCGACAGCATCTGGCAACCGTTGCAGATGCCGAGCGCGAACGTGTCGGGGCGCGCGAAGAACGCCGAGAACATGTCGGCGAGGTTCGCGTTGAAGCGGATCGTCTTCGCCCAGCCTTCGCCGGCACCCAGCACGTCGCCGTACGAGAAACCGCCGCACGCCACCGCGCCCGCGAAATCAGCGAGCGTCGCACGGCCCGCGAGCAGGTCGCTCATGTGCACGTCGTGCGCGTCGAAGCCCGCGCGGTCGAACGCGTACGCCGTTTCGAGGTGCGAGTTCACGCCCTGCTCGCGCAGGATCGCGACGCGCGGGCGTGCGCCCGTCGCGATGAACGGCGCGGCGATGTCGTCGGCCGGATCGAACGTCAGCACCGGCGAGATGCCCGGGTCCGCCGCATCGAGCAGCGCGTCGTATTCGGCGTCCGCGCAAGCCGGGTTGTCGCGCAGGCGCGCGATGCGCCAGCTCACTTCGCCCCACGCACGATGGAGTTCGGCGCGCGGCGCGTCGAAGATCTTCTTCGCATCGCGGTACACCTCGATTACGTCGCGGTCGTTGACCGTGCCGATCACGTGCGAGCACGCCGACAGGCCGAACTCGCGCAGCGCGCCGAGCACCGCGTCGCGATCGGCCGTGCGCACCTGCACGACGGCACCGAGTTCTTCCGAGAACAGCGCGCGCAGCGTGCGATCCTCGCGACGGCCGCTCGTCTGCTTCGCCCAGTCCTTCGCGTCGCCGTAGTCGGATTCGTGATTCGGGTCGAGCGTCAGCATGTCGACGTTCAGCGACACGCCCGCGTGACCCGCGAACGCCATTTCGCACACCGTCGCCCACAGGCCGCCGTCCGAGCGGTCGTGGTACGCGAGCAGCTTGTCTTGCGCGTTGAGCGTCTGGATCGCGTTGAAGAAGCGCTTCAGGTCTTCCGGATCGTCGACGTCCGGCGTCGCGTCACCGACCTGCTGCGTGACCTGCGCGAAGATGCTGCCGCCCATCCGGTGCTTGCCGCGGCCGAGATCGATCGCGATCAGCACGCTGTCGCCCGCGTCGGCGATGCGACGCAGTTGCGGCGTCAGGTGGCGGCGCACGTCCTCGACCGGGGCGAACGCGGAGATGATCAGCGACACCGGCGACACCACTTCCTTCGCGACGCCCTGCTCGTCCCACTTGGTCTTCATCGACAGCGAGTCCTTGCCGACGGGAATGCCGATCCCGAGCGCCGGGCACAGCTCCATGCCGATCGCCCGGACCGTATCGAACAGCGCGGCGTCCTCGCCGGCCGTGCCGCACGCCGCCATCCAGTTCGCCGACAGCTTCAGCTTGTCGAGCGACGCGATCGGCGCGCTCGCGATGTTCGTGATCGCCTCGCCGACGGCCATGCGGCCCGATGCCGGCGCGTCGATCACCGCGAGCGGCGTGCGCTCGGCCATCGTCATCGCCTCGCCCTTGAAGCCCGCGTAGTCGAGCGCGGTCACCGCGCAGTCGGCCACCGGCACTTGCCACGGGCCGACCATCTGGTCGCGCACCGACGTGCCGCCGACCGAACGGTCGCCGATCGTGATCAGGAACGACTTGCTGCCGACCGTCGGGTGCTTCAGCACGTCGACCGCGACTTCCGACAGCGCGATGCCCGTCACGTCGACCGGCGCGCGCTCGGTGGCGACGCGCGTGACGTCGCGATGCATGCGCGGCGGCTTGCCGAGCAGCACTTCCATCGGCATGTCGACCGGGTATTCGTCGGCGCCCGATGCTTCGTCGTCGACGAGCTTCAGCTGGCGTTCGTCGGTCGCGACACCGACCACTGCGAACGGGCAGCGCTCGCGTGCGCAGATCGCCTCGAAGCGCGGCAGGTCGGCCGGCGCGATCGCCAGCACGTAGCGCTCCTGCGCCTCGTTCGACCAGATTTCGCGCGGCGACAGGCCCGATTCCTCGAGCGCGACCTTGCGCAGTTCGAAGCGCGCGCCCTTGCCCGCGCCATCGACGATCTCGGGGAACGCGTTCGACAGGCCGCCCGCGCCGACGTCATGGATGCTCAGGATCGGGTTTTCCGCGCCGAGCTGCCAGCAGCCGTTGATCACTTCCTGCGCGCGCCGCTCGATTTCCGGGTTGCCGCGCTGCACCGAGTCGAAGTCGAGTTCAGCCGTGTTCGCGCCGGTCGCCATCGAGCTCGCCGCGCCGCCGCCCATGCCGATCCGCATGCCGGGGCCGCCGATCTGGATCAGCAGGGAGCCTGCCGGCACGTCGTGCTTGTGCGTATGCTGATCCGCGATGTTGCCGAGGCCGCCCGCGATCATGATCGGCTTGTGATAGCCGCGCACCTGACCGTCGACGTTCTGCTCGTACACGCGGAAGTAGCCGCCGAGGTTCGGACGGCCGAATTCGTTGTTGAACGCGGCGCCGCCGAGCGGGCCGTCGATCATGATCTGCAGCGGCGACGCGATGCGGTCCGGACGGCCGTACGGGCCGTGCACGTCGTTCGGGTTGCGCTCGCCGAGCGGCTGCGCCGCGTCGCGGGCGTTTTCCCACGCCTGGCGCGCGCCGGGCAGGTCGAGGTTCGACACGGTGAAACCGGTGAGGCCGGCCTTCGGACGCGCACCGCGGCCCGTCGCGCCTTCGTCGCGGATCTCGCCGCCCGCGCCGGTCGCCGCGCCCGGGAACGGCGAGATCGCCGTCGGGTGATTGTGCGTCTCGACCTTCATCAGCGTGTGCGTGAGCTCGGTGTGGCGCCCATAGCGCTCACCCGGCTCGCCGGCCCCGCCCGCGTTGCGCGGGAACCAGCGCTCGGCTTCGGCGCCGACCATGATCGACGAGTTGTCCGAATACGCGACGATCGTGCCCTGCGGGCTCAGCTTCTCGGTGTTGCGGATCATCGCGAACAGCGACATGTCCTGCGGCTCGCCGTCGATCGTCCACTGCGCGTTGAAGATCTTGTGGCGGCAGTGCTCGCTGTTCGCCTGCGCGAACATCATCAGCTCGACGTCGGTCGGGTTGCGTTCGAGCTTGCGGAACGCGTCGACCAGATAGTCGATTTCGTCATCGGCGAGCGCGAGGCCCAGCTCGACGTTCGCGCGCTCGAGCGCGGCGCGGCCGACGCCCAGCACGTCGACGGTCGCGAGCGGCTTGGCCGGCAGTTCGTCGAACAGGTGCTTCGCGTCGTCGCGCGCGGCGACCACGCTTTCGGTCATCCGGTCATGCAGCGCGGCCGCGACGGCTGCGCGCGCGTCGTCGGACAGCGCCTTCTTGCCGCCGAGCAGGCCCGACTTCAGCGTGACCGTGAATTCGACGCCGCGCTCGATGCGACGCACCTGCGTGAGGCCGCAGTGCTGCGCGATGTCGGTCGCCTTGCTGGCCCACGGCGAAACCGTGCCGAAGCGCGGCAGCACGACGAAGGTCTCGGTCGCGCCCTTCTCGGCCGCCGGCTCGAACGGCGCGCCGTAGTGCATCAGCGCGTCGATGCGGGCGCTGTCGTCGGCCGACAGCGGCTCGGCCGCATTGACGAAGTGCAGGAACTGGCCGCGCACCGCGACGATGTTGGCGTCGATTTGCCTGAGCGTGTCGAGCAGACGGGTTTGACGGAAATCGGAGAGGGCCGAAGCGCCGGGAAAACACGAGAAGTGAGCCATGGGCTGGACTGACGTCGATGAGTCGCGCGAGGTGGCGACGTGGGGCGAAAGGAAGGCCGTAATTATACCCGGAAGTCGGTCGTCCCAGACCGGCCGATCGGGACCCGTCGCGCACCGCGACGGTGCACCGCAATCCGCCGCGCCCGCCTCCCCGAGCCGCCCGCCCATCCGCCCGCCGGGCCGGCGTGCCCGGCCGCGGCAGCCGGCGGCCGCCCGATGGCGGAACTGGATGGGCTCGCGTGGCGCCGGTTCGCGCGCTTTTGGCGCTATCATTCCCGGTTCACCGGGCCGGGGGCCCGTCAGCGAATTCTCACCGGGCGGCTGCGCGCCGCCCGTCATCGAAGCAATCCATGGATGTCATCGTCATCGGCGGCGGACTCAGCGGCGTCGCCACCGCCTACCAGCTGCGTGCGGCCGGCCATCGCGTGTGCGTGGTCGAGCGCCACGCGACCGTCGCGCAGGGTGCGACCTACGGCGACGGCGGCGCGCTGCTGCCGAGCCCGCTCGACGTCTGGTTCGGCCCCACCTTCATGCATCAGCGCCAGCCGCGCGACACCGGCATCGTGTACAAGCCGGGCCTGAACGGCGGCGTGCGCCGCTTCGTGAAGCAGCTCGCGGCGCTGCGCGAGCCCGACGCATTCGTCGCGCAGTACGCGCGGCTGCGCCCGCTGATCGACGCGTCGCGCGAGTCGCTCGCCGACATCGAGGCGCGCTTCCAGCTCGAATTCGAGCAGAAACCGGGGATCCTGCACGTCGTGCGCGACACGCGCGACTGGGACGCGCTGCAGCCGGCGCTCGACCTGCTGCGCACGCTCGACCAGCCGTACCGGGTGCTCACCGCCGACGAATGCGCGGCACTCGAGCCGTCGGTGCCGGCCGAGCCCGGCTTCGCCGGCGGCGTGCTGCTCGAGGCCGAGCGCACCGGCAACTGCCCGCTGTTCGCGAAGCTGGTCAAGCAGACGCTCGACGAGCACGGCGTGCAGTTTCGCTTCGGCGCGGACGTCGCCGCGATCCGCGTCGACACCGGCCGCGCCGCGGTCGAGCTCGCGCCGCCGGCCGGCGGCCGGCACGCGACGAAGGCGCACGAGGTCGACGTGATTTCGGCCGACGCGATCGTGGTCGCCGCCGGCGCCGGCAGCCTGCCGCTGCTGGAGCGGCTCGGCTGGCGGCTGCCGCTGCATCCGGTGCGCGCCCACACGCTGACCGCGCCGGTCGCGTACGAAGAACATGCGCCGCACCTGAGCGTCGTCGATTCGATCAAGCGGATCTCGATCACGCGCACCCACCAGCGGTTGCGCATCGGCGGCGGCGGCGTGCTGCAGAGCGTCGCCGACACCGCGAAGCCGCTCCCCGAGCCGTTGTCCGAGGCCGCGCTCGCGCTGCTCGGGCAGGCCGTCCACGACTGGGTGCCGGGCGCCGCAAAGATTTCCGCCGCGCTGTCGTGGCAAGGCACGCAGCTGCTGTCGCCGGACGGCCTGCCGGTCGTCGGTCCGACCCCGCATCCGCGCGTGTTCGTCAATTTCGGCCACGGCCCGGCCGGCTGGGGCCTCGCGTGCGGGTCTGCTAAAGTGGTGACCGACTGCGTGGGCGGCGCCGCGCAGCAGTGGCCGGCCGACACGCTCGCCGCGCTGAGCGCCGCGCGCTTCACGACCTGACCGCCGCGGGCTCGCCCCGGGGCGGCTTCCTCTTCGCCGCCATGACTCCGCGATGACGAATACCCGCCCGCTTCCCGACTCCGCCCCGCTCGCGCTGCTGCGCGTCGCCGACCTGCGCGCGGCCGAGGCCGCCGCAACCGCCGAACTGCCGCCGCACACGCTGATGGGCCGCGCGGGCGCCGCCGCCGCGCGCTGGCTGTCCGAGCGGGTCGCCGGCGACGAACGCCCGGTCTGGTTCGCGGTCGGCCCCGGCAACAACGGCGGCGACGCGCTGGTGGCCGCCGCGCAGCTGCAGCAGCTCGGCGTCGCCACGCAGGCGTGGATGCCGGTGGCGGTCAAGCCGGACGATGCGCAATGGGCGCTCGGCCTCGCGCGCGCGGCCGGCGTGCCGCTGTCGACCGAACCACCCGCATCGCTGGACGATTACGCGTGGGTCGTCGACGGACTGTTCGGCATCGGCCTCGGCCGCGCACTCGACGGCCCGTTCGCCGCCCAGGCCGCGCGCATCGCCGCGCACACACGAAGCGGCGGCCGCGTGCTCGCGCTCGACGTGCCGAGCGGACTGGACAGCGACACGGGCCGGATCGTCGGCGCGGGCGTCGCCGTCGCCGCGACACATACGCTCACCTTCATCGGCGCGAAGCCAGGCCTTTACACGGGCGACGGCCGCGATCTCGCCGGCGAGATCGACATCGCGTCGCTCGACGTCGCTCCGCCCGCCGCGCCGGCCGTCGTGCTGAATGCGCCGGCCCGGTTCGCCGCCGCGCTGCCCGCCCGCGCGTTCGCATCGCACAAGGGCACGTTCGGCAGCCTGGCGGTGCTCGGCGGCGACACCGGCATGTGCGGCGCGCCGATCCTCGCCGCGCGCGCCGCGCTGTTCGCGGGGGCCGGCAAGGTGCATGTCGGCTTCCTCGGCGCCGGCGCGCCGCCGTACGACCCGCCTTTTCCGGAGCTGATGCTGCATCCGGCGGACGGCCTCGATCTCGATGCGATGTCCGCGATCGCGGCAGGCTGCGGCCTCGGCACGCGCGAGGCCGCGGCAACCCTCGTGCGTGACGTGCTCGCGCACGACGCCGTGACGCTGCTCGACGCCGACGCGCTGAACCTCGTGGCAACGCACGCCGAGCTCGCGACCGCCGTTGCCGCCCGCGGCGCGCGCGGCCTCGCGTGCGTGCTCACGCCGCATCCGCTCGAGGCGGCACGGCTGCTTGGCAGCGATACCGCGACGGTGCAGCACGATCGGCTGGCCGCGGCCCAGGCGCTCGCCACGCGCTACGCGAGCATCGTCGTGCTGAAGGGTTCGGGCACGGTGATTGCCGCGCCCGACGGCCGCCTGACGGTCAACCCGACCGGCAACGCCGCGCTCGCGACCGGCGGCACCGGCGACGTGCTCGGCGGCCTGATCGGCGCGCTGCTCGCGCAGCGCGTCGCGCCATACGAAGCCGCGCTCGCGGGCGTGTATCTGCACGGCCTCGCGGCCGACACATTGACCGCGAACGGCACGGGCCCGGCCGGCCTCGTCGCGGGCGAACTCGCGCCGATGGTGCGCACGCTGATCAATCGCCTTTTTTACCCGTCGCCGCGCGCCGACATATAACGCCGCTATACTGAGTGCCCCGCCGCACGGCGGGTCCTCTCGTCCGCCGGCCTTCCGATCCTGACGCGCCGGCGCGGCATTCCTCCCGATTCACGCTTCACTCGAACCGCCATGACGCTGAATTCGCTCCCCGCCTGGACTGCCCTTCAATCCCACTTCGAACAAATCCGCCATGCGCGCCTGCGCGACTGGTTCGCGCCGGAAAACGACCGCGCGCCGACCCGTGCCGAACGCTTCACGATTCCCGGCGGCGGCCTTGCGGCCGACTTGTCGAAGAACCGCATCAACGACGACACGCTGCGCCTGCTCGTGCAACTGGCCCGCGAGGCGGGCGTCGAAGCGCGCCGCGACGCGATGTTCGCCGGCGAGATCGTCAACCCGACCGAAGGCCGCGCCGCGCTGCACACGGCATTGCGCGCGACCGACCCGCATGCGCCGTTCCATGCGCAGATCAGCGCCGAGCGCGCGAAGATGGCGACCTTCGCGCGCGCCGTGCGCAGCGGCGCGTGGACCGGCTACACCGGCAAGCGCATCCGCCACGTGATCAACATCGGCATCGGCGGCTCGGATCTCGGACCGAAGATGGTCACGCATGCGCTGCATCACGTCGCGAGCCCGGACATCTCGACCCACTTCGTGTCGAACGTCGACGGCGCCGATCTCGCGCGCGTGCTCGAACAGGTCGATCCGGAGGAAACGCTCGCGATCATCGTGTCGAAGACCTTCACGACGCTCGAGACGATGACGAACGCACGCTCGCTGCGCGACTGGTTCGTCGCGCGCGGCTGCCCCGAGGCCGCCCTCGCGAAGCACTTCGTCGGCGTGTCGGCGAACCCGGCCGAAGTCGTGAAGTTCGGCATCGACGCGGACAACGTGTTCGAAATGTGGGACTGGGTCGGCGGCCGCTATTCGCTGTGGTCGGCGGTCGGCCTGTCGATCATGATCGCGATCGGGCCCGAGCAGTTCGACGAACTGCTCGCCGGCGCGAACGACATGGACCGCCATTTCCGCCAGGCGCCGCTCGAGCGCAACCTGCCGGTGCTGCTCGGCCTGATCGGCATCTGGTACCGCAACTTCTTCGGCTCGCAGAGCTATCTCGTCGCGCCGTATTCGGAAGCGCTGCACTACCTGCCGTCGTACCTGCAGCAGCTCGAGATGGAAAGCAACGGCAAGTCCGCACGCCTGGACGGCACGTTCGTCGACTACCCGACGTCGGCCGTCACGTGGGGCGAGCCCGGCACCAACGGCCAGCACGCGTTCTTCCAGATGCTGCACCAGGGGCCGACGATCGTGCCGATCGACTTCATCGCGGTGCTGACGCCCGAGCATCCGCTCGCGAGCCATCATCCGAAGCTGCTCGCGAACTGCTTCGCGCAGAGCGAGGCGCTGATGCTCGGCCGCACGTTCGACGAAGCGCGCAAGGTCGCCGGCCCGGGCAAGGAAGCGCTCGCGCCGCACCTGACGTTCCCGGGCAACCGGCCGACGACGACGCTGCTGGTGGAGGCGCTGACGCCGCGCACGCTCGGCGCGCTGATCGCACTCTACGAGCACAAGGTGCTGGTGCAGGCGACGGTGTGGGACATCAATCCGTTCGACCAGTGGGGCGTCGAGCTCGGCAAGATTCTCGGCAAGGTCGTCGAAGCCGACCTGTCGGCCGAGTCGGTCGATCCCGCGAAGCACGATTCGTCGACGACCGCGCTGATCGAGCGCGCGCGTACGGCGCTCAAGCGCTGACGCGACCACGTCATGCGCATGCCGGTCGCACCGGCAATTGACCGTGTGCGACCGGCGCAAGCATTCAGCGCCGTGCTACGCCGCCTGCGGCGCGACGATGCGTCCGGCGTCGATGGTGACCGTCGTCGCGCAGCGCCGCGCGAGTTCGGCATCGTGCGTGACGAGCACGAGCGTCGCGCCGTGCGCGCGGTTCAGCTCGAACATCAGGTCGATGACCGCGTGGCCCGTGCCCGCATCGAGGCTGCCGGTGGGTTCGTCGGCGAACAGGATTGCCGGGTGCGTGACGAACGCGCGCGCGAGCGCGACGCGCTGCTGTTCGCCACCGGACAGCAGCTTCGGATAATGCGCGGTGCGCTCGCCAAGACCAACCTGCACGAGCAGCGCGCGGGCCCGCTCGGCGGCGTCACGCGCACCGATGCCGCCCCTCAGCTCGAGCGGCAGCATCACGTTCTCGAGCGCCGTCAGGTGCGGCATCAACTGGAATGACTGGAACACGAATCCGACGGCGCCGTTGCGCAGCGCGGCGCGCTCGTCCTCGTCGAGCTGGTCGAGCGCGCGCCCGAGCAGGCGAACCGTGCCGCTCGTCGCGCTGTCCAACCCCGCAAGCAGGCCGAGCAGCGTCGATTTGCCGGATCCCGACGCACCGACGATCGCGAGGCTGCTGCCGGATCGCACACTGAGCGTGATGCCGTCGAGGATCGTCAGCTCGCCCGTTGCATCGGCGACCCGCTTGCATACGTCTTGGACTTCGATGATCGGATCGGTAATCTTGAACATGGACACGACATTCCACTGGAAAAGACGCGCGGCGCTCGCCGCGCTGCTGCTGGGTACGCTGCTCGCAGCAACCGTGCCCGCACGCGCCGCGACGGCGGCCCCGACATCGGGCCAGGGCCGGCCCGCGCTCGTCGTGCTCGGCGACAGCCTGTCGGCCGAATACGGGCTGCCGCGCGACACCGGCTGGGTTGCGCTGCTGCGGCAACGGCTCGCGACCGAGCGAATCGATTATAGCGTCGCGAACGCAAGCGTCAGCGGCGACACCACGAGCGGCGGCCGCGCACGGCTGCCCGCGGTGCTGCAACGGCTCAAGCCGTCGATCGTCGTCGTCGAGCTCGGATCGAACGACGCGCTGCGCGGCGTGCCGCTCGCGACGACCGAGCAGAACCTGCGTGACATCATCGCCGATGCGCGGCAAGCGCGTGCGAAAGTCGTGCTGGTCGGCATGTACGTGCCGCCCAACTACGGGCCCGATTACACGCAGAAATTCCATGCGCTCTATACGCGGCTGTCGAAGGAACTCGGCGTTCCGCTCGTGCCGTTCCTGTTGGCCGGCATCGAGAACAAGCCTGAGATGTTCCAGTCGGACCAGATGCATCCCACGCAGCAGGCGCAGGGCATCCTGCTCGACAACGTCTGGCCCGCGCTGAAACCGCTGCTCGGCAAACCGCGCGGCTGACCTGGCGATTCGCCACGGCCGGAAAACAGAAAGCCCCGCTCGAAGCGGGGCTTTCTATTGTTGCGTGCGAAACCGTTAATGGCGCTTCGCTCAGTTGCCGCTGTCCTGCGACTGGCTCGGCGTGGTGCCGTACAGCTTCACCTTCGAGCGATCGCGCAGCGCGGCGAGATACGCTTCGCCTTCGCTTTGCGCTTCGACCTGCGCCATCTGCTGCTGCGCGGCCGCGAGCTGCTGCGGATCGACGGCCGTGCCCGGGATCACCGCGTTCACGCGATAGATCGCGTAGCCGTCCGCACCGAGATCGACCCCGACGTAGGCCGGCAGCGTCTTCGCATCGAGCTTGTACACGGCGCTCAGCGCGGCCGGCGTCAGGCCTTGCGATTGCATGCGCGACACCTTCTGCACGGGCGTGAAGCCATCGGTCGATTTCGACTTCTGCAGCTCGGCCAGCTTCGCCGCGCCGTCCTTCTTCGCGAGTTCCGTGGCTTGCTCGGCGACGACCTTCTGACGCACCGCGTCCTTGATCGTGTCGAGCGCCGGCACGGCAGCCGGCTTGTAGTCGGTCACGCGCGCCGAGATCAGCGTGTTGTTGCCCACGTCGATCGCCTGCGTGTTGTTCCGGCTCTTCACCGAGTCGCTCGCGAACACCGCAGCGAGGAACTTCGGATTGTTCAGCGGGCTCGTCGGCGGCAGTTGCGGGTTCGGCGTCGGCATGACCGTGGCCGTCTGGATCGTCAGCTTGTACTTGTCGGCGGCCGGCTGCAGCGTCTTCGCCTTTTCATATACGGTCGACGTGAAGCCTTCCGCGTTGTCCGTGAACGCCTTCGCTGCATACTGCTGCTTCAGCTGCACCGCGATCTGATCCTTCACGTCGGCGAACGGCTTGACCACCGACGGCTTCACTTCCGTCGCCTTCAGGATGTGGAAGCCGAGATCCGACTGCACGACACCGCTGACGTCGCCCTGCTTCAGCGCGAACGCGGCATCGTCGAACGCCTTGCCGCCCGCCGTCGAGCCGCGCGTGATGAAGCCGAGATCGCCGCCCTTCGCTGCCGACGGTGCATCCTGCGAGTTCTTCTGCGCGATCTGCGCGAACTGGTCCGGATGCGCCTTCACGTCGGCCAGCAGCTGCTCGGCCTTCGCCTTCGCGGCCGCCTTGTCGGCGGCGCTCGCGTCGCTCGCCGCGGCGATGAAGATGTGGCTCACGCGTACCTGCGCTTCCGAGCGGAAGTGCGTCGGGTTGTCGTCGTAGAACTTCTTGATGTCCGCATCGTTCGGCTGTGCGCTCGCGGCGGCCGCGGCCGGTGAATAGACGAGATACTGGATCGTCGCGGTTTCCGGCGTCGCGAAGCTCTGCTTGTGCGCGTCATAGTACGCGGTGAGCTGCGCGTCGGTCGGCTGTACCTTCGCCGCGTAGTCGCTCGTCTTCAGCACGAGCGCCTGCACTTCGCGCTGCTGCGCGGCCAGCTCCGACAGGCGTTGCGCCGGGCCCTTCGGCGTGAATGCGCTCGCCACGATGCTGGCCGGAATCTGCTGCAGCGCGAGGCTGTAGCGCACGCGCTCCTGGTACTGCTCGGGCGTCATCCCCTGGAACGACAGCAGCTGCGCATAGCGCTCGACGTCGATCGAACCGTCGGGCTTCTTCAGCGACGCGATCATCGGGTCGCTCATCAGCGCGTCGCGCACGGCGTTGTCGGATGCGGTCAGGTGCAGGCGTTGCGTCTCATCGGCCAGCACGCGTTGCTGGATCAGGCCGTCGAGCACCTGCTTGCGGTGTTCCGGCGTGTCGAATGCCTTGATGTCGAACTGCCCACCGAGCGCCTGGCGCGCCTGGTCGATCTGCTGGCGGAACGCGCCGTCGAATTCGACCCGCGTGATCTTGTGCCCGTTGACCGCAGCGACGTTCGCGCTGTCGTCGAAGAAGCCGCGGAAACCTTGGATCCCGACGAAACCCAGCCCCGGCAATACGATCAGGAGCAGGAGCGCCATCATCAGGCGCTGGTGATTACGGAAGAAATCGAGCATGCGTGACGGGAAAATTGGACAAAACGTCCGATATTACAACATACGGGGTGGCACGGGAGAAAAGCAGGTGCGTAACGAACGGGCGCGACCGGCGATGCAAATGAAAAAGCCCGCACGAGGCGGGCTTCTTCATTTTCTGGCGGAGCGGACGGGACTCGAACCCGCGACCCCCGGCGTGACAGGCCGGTATTCTAACCGACTGAACTACCGCTCCTTGGTCTGGCTGAATCGGGAAACTGGTGGGTGCTGAGGGGTTCGAACCCCCGACCTACGCCTTGTAAGGGCGCCGCTCTACCAGCTGAGCTAAGCACCCGTTTCCGATTCGTTCTGGCTGCGATCTGCGTTTCGGCATCAACAACCAGCGAGCCCGCAAGTTTAATTCATCCCCGATCATTTTGCCAAGCCCGCACGTGAATTTTTTTCAACGCGCATCGCTCCACACTCACGCACGCGATGCCGACGCGCATAAAAAAACCCGCGGACACGCCGCGGGTTTCATGAACGACCGTCAGTGACGGTGTTCAGCTTCTCAGTGCTTGACGACTTCCGTCGAGCCGGCATCCTTCGCCGCGTCGCCAACCGGTGCCGCAGCCTTCGCCTCTTCTTCCGGCGGCAGCGGGGTCGGCGTACGTTCGAGCGCGAGCTCGAGCACCTTGTCGATCCAGCGGACCGGCACGATCTCGATCGCGTTCTTCACGTTGTCCGGAATGTCCGCGAGATCCTTCACGTTCTCTTCCGGAATCAGCACGAGCTTGATGCCGCCGCGATGCGCAGCCAGCAGCTTTTCCTTCAGCCCGCCGATCGGCAGCACTTCGCCACGCAGCGTGATCTCGCCCGTCATCGCGACATCGGCACGCACGGGAATCCCGGTCAGCACCGACACCAGCGCGGTCGTCATCGCACCGCCCGCCGACGGACCGTCCTTCGGCGTCGCACCTTCCGGCACGTGGATGTGGATGTCCTGCTTCTCGAACGCTTCGTCCTTGATGCCCAGACGCCGCGAACGCGAGCGCACGACCGAACGCGCAGCCTCGACCGACTCCTTCATCACGTCGCCGAGCGAGCCCGTGCGAATCACGTTGCCCTTGCCCGGCATCACCGCGGCTTCGATCGTCAGCAGATCGCCGCCGACTTCCGTCCACGCGAGGCCCGTCACCTGACCGACCTGGTTTTCCTTCGCCGCGAGGCCGAAGTCGTACTTGCGCACGCCGAGGAACGTATCGAGGTTCTCGCCATCGACCTTGATCGCGCCCGATGCCTTCTTCAGCAGCAGCATCTTCACGACCTTGCGGCAGATCTTCGACACTTCCCGCTCGAGCGAACGCACACCGGCTTCGCGCGTGTAGTAGCGGATGATGTCGCGGATCGCCTGTTCGGTGACGTCGACCTCGCCGTCCTTCAGCCCGTTGTTCTTCTTCTGCTTCGGCAGCAGGTAACGCTGCGCGATGCTGACCTTCTCGTCTTCCGTGTAGCCCGACAGACGGATCACTTCCATCCGGTCGAGCAGCGGCGGCGGGATGTTCAGCGAGTTCGACGTCGCAACGAACATCACGTCCGACAGGTCGAAGTCGACTTCGATGTAGTGATCGGCGAACGTGTGGTTCTGTTCCGGATCGAGCACTTCGAGCAGCGCCGACGACGGATCGCCGCGGAAATCCATGCCCATCTTGTCGACTTCGTCGAGCAGGAAAAGCGGATTGCGCACGCCGACCTTCGCGAGGCTTTGCAGGATCTTGCCCGGCATCGAGCCGATGTACGTGCGGCGGTGACCGCGAATCTCGGCTTCGTCACGCACGCCGCCAAGCGCCATCCGGACGAACTTGCGGTTCGTCGCACGCGCGATCGACTGGCCGAGCGAGGTCTTGCCGACGCCCGGGGGCCCGACGAGGCACAGGATCGGCGCCTTGACCTTGTCCACACGCTGTTGCACCGCGAGATATTCGAGAATGCGTTCCTTCACCTTCTCGAGGCCGAAGTGATCCTCGTCGAGCACCTGCTCGGCGTTCGACAGATCGTTGTTGACCTTGCTCTTCTTGCGCCACGGCAAGCCGATCAGCGTGTCGATGTAGTTGCGCACGACGGTCGCTTCCGCCGACATCGGCGACATCAGCTTCAGCTTCTTGAGCTCGGCGTCGGCCTTCTTCTTCGCTTCCTTCGGCATGCGCGCGGCGTTGATGCGCTTCTCGAGTTCCTCGAGATCCGCACCCTCCTCGCCTTCGCCCAGTTCCTTCTGGATCGCCTTGACCTGTTCGTTCAGGTAGTACTCGCGCTGGCTCTTTTCCATCTGGCGCTTCACGCGCCCGCGGATGCGCTTTTCGACCTGCAGGATGTCGATCTCGGCTTCGAGCTGCGCGAGCAGGTGCTCGAGGCGCTCGATGACCGGGAACATCTCGAGGATGTGCTGCTTCTGGTCGAGCTTCAGCGGCAGACGCTCGGCGATCATGTCCGCGAGGCGACCGGCTTCATCGATGCCCGACAGCGACGTGAGAATCTCCGGCGGGATCTTCTTGTTCAGCTTCACGTATTGGTCGAACTGCGACACGATCGCGCGGCGCAGCGCTTCCGTTTCCGCGCTGTCGGCGTGATCGGGCTCGAGCGGCATCACGTCGCAGGAGAACTGCGTCTCCTGTTCTTCGATCGACAACGCCTTCGCACGCTGCAGGCCCTCGACGAGCACCTTCACGGTGCCGTCCGGCAGCTTCAGCATCTGCAGGATGTTGGCGATACAACCGACCTCGTACATGTCCTTTTCGGTCGGTTCGTCCTTGGCCGCGGTTTTCTGGGCGACGAGCATGATGTGCTTGCCGCCTTCCATCGCTGCTTCGAGGGCCTTGATCGATTTCGGCCGGCCCACGAAGAGCGGAATCACCATGTGCGGGAAAACGACGACGTCCCGCAGCGGCAGCAGCGGGAGCGTGATGCGTTCCGGCGGGAGAAGTTGGGTGCCTGACATTTCATTTCCCCATGAGTGGAATCAATTGTTCGGTAATTGAGGCCGCCACAACGAATTGCAAGCCTTCAAGTGCGGGAAATATTCGGTAAGAAAGTAACCACCGCGTGTCGAGTCAGAGTTACCCACAAGATAAACGAAAAAAAGCCGCCCACGGACTCATGAACGGCCTTTTTCGCAGAACATCGTCGGCAAGCCGGTCAGTTCGAACCCGCCACTTTCGGCGTGTCCTCATAGATCAGCAGGGGTTTGCCGTCGCCATCGATCACGTTTTCATCGATGATGACCTTGCTGACCCCTTTCATCGCCGGCAACTCGTACATCACGTCGAGCAATGCCTGTTCGATGATCGAACGCAAGCCGCGCGCGCCGGTCTTGCGGCGGATCGCCTTGCGGGCGACTGCCTGCAACGCGCCCGGCCGGATTTCCAGCTCGACGCGCTCCATCGCGAACAACTTGTGATACTGCTTGACGAGCGCATTCTTCGGCTCGACGAGGATCTTCATCAGCGCGGCTTCATCGAGCTTGCCGAGCGTCGCGACCACCGGCAGGCGGCCGATCAATTCGGGGATCAGACCGAATTTGATCAGGTCTTCCGGTTCCGTCTCGCGCAGCACTTCGCCCGCGTCGCGCTCCTGCTTGCTCTTGACCGTCGCGCCAAAGCCGATGCCCGTCTTTTCGGTGCGATCGGTGATCACCTTCTCGAGACCGTCGAACGCGCCGCCGCAAATGAACAGGATGTTGGTCGTGTCGACCTGAATGAAATCCTGGTTCGGATGCTTGCGGCCACCCTGCGGCGGCACCGACGCCATCGTGCCTTCGACGAGCTTCAGCAGCGCCTGCTGGACGCCCTCGCCCGACACGTCGCGCGTGATCGACGGGTTGTCCGACTTGCGGCTGATCTTGTCGATTTCGTCGATGTAGACGATCCCGCGCTGGGCCTTGTCGACCTCGTAGTTGCAGTTCTGCAACAGCTTCTGGATGATGTTCTCGACGTCCTCGCCGACGTAGCCGGCTTCGGTCAGCGTCGTCGCATCGGCGATCACGAACGGCACGTTCAGCAACCGCGCGAGCGTCTGCGCGAGCAGCGTCTTGCCGGAGCCCGTCGGGCCGATCAGCAGGATGTTGCTCTTCGACAGCTCGACGTCGTCCTTCTTGTCGAGATGCTTCAGGCGCTTGTAGTGGTTGTACACGGCCACCGCGAGGATCTTCTTCGCGCGCTCCTGCCCGATCACGTACTGATCGAGGATGTCGCGAATTTCCTGCGGGCTCGGCAGATCCGACCGGGACAGGCTGGCCTCGACGCCGGCGGCAGCCGCCTCGTCGCGAATGATCTCGTTGCAGAGGTCGATGCATTCATCGCAGATGAATACCGACGGGCCGGCAATGAGTTTCTTCACCTCATGCTGGCTCTTTCCGCAGAACGAGCAATACAACAGCTTCTCGCTGTTCGAACCTTTTTTGTCCGCCATGAATGTAGAGCCTCCGGACAGGTAAATGACATGATACGCCGAATGCTCCGGACGCCGCGCCTAGGGCGCGACCGGAGCCGGCTGGATGCGCTTGCCGCAGATGCTCAAGGCACTCGGGACGTTGCAGCGGGAGTCGCCCCAATCGGGGCGGCACCCCACTTAAATTCACGGGCGCTTCAGCAGCACCTGGTCGATCAGCCCGTACGCCTTCGCGTCCTCGCTCGACATGAAGTTATCACGGTCGGTGTCGCGCGCGATGCGCTCGACATCCTGGCCCGTATGTTGCGCGAGCAGGTTGTTCAACCGTTCCTTCAGGTAGAGGATTTCGCGTGCCTGGATCTCGATGTCGGACGCCTGGCCGCGTGCGCCGCCGAGCGGCTGGTGAATCATCACGCGCGAGTTCGGCAGCGCGAAACGCTTGCCCTTCGCGCCCGATGCGAGCAGGAATGCGCCCATGCTGGCCGCGAGGCCCATGCAGAGGGTCGACACGTCCGGCTTGATGAACTGCATCGTGTCGTAGATCGCCATGCCGGCCGACACCGAGCCGCCCGGGCTGTTGATGTAGAGGCTGATGTCCTTGTCGGGATTCTCGCTCTCGAGGAACAGCAATTGCGCGACCACGAGGTTGGCGGTCTGGTCGTTCACTTCGCCGACCATGAACACCAGGCGCTCCTTCAGGAGACGCGAATAAATATCGTACGAACGCTCGCCGCGGCCGCTCGTTTCGACGACGATCGGCACCAGCCCCAGCGCTTGCGCCTCGAAACCCTGCGGCGCGTTCGAAGCAAGCATGTCCAGCAATTCAGCGCGAGTGATCATTCAATGAACCTTGTTCGAATGGAAAATTGAACGGAAGGAAGCCGCCCGCTCAATCGCCATATTAATGGCAACCGTGCGCTTGACGTAAAAACGGCGTGCAGGCCGTCGCTCCGACAGCCGGCACGCCGCTAGAGCGACACTTACGCTTGCGCCGATGCGCTCGCGAGTGCCTCGAAGCTCACTTCCTTGTCCGTCACCTTTGCCTTGCCCAGCACGAAGTCGACGACGTTGCTTTCAACGACGAACGCTTCCATCTCGGCGAGGCGCTGCTGGTTGGAATAATACCAGCGGACCACTTCCTTCGGGTCTTCGTAGCTCTTCGCGAACTCGTCGACTTCCGCGCGGATCTGTTCCGGCTTCGCTTCGAGGCCGTTCGCCTTCACGAGTTCGGCCAGCACGAGGCCCAGCTTCACGCGACGCTCTGCCTGCTCGGCGAACATCTCGGCCGGGATCGGTGCGTCCTTCGCGTTCGGCACGCCGCGCTGCGCCAGATCCTGGCGAGCCATTTCGACGAGGCGTTGCTGATCCTGCTCGATCAGCGCCTTCGGCACGTCGAGTTCGGAAATCTTCAGCAGCGCGTCCATCACCTGGTTCTTGACGATCGACTGCGTGCGGCGCTTCGCTTCGCGCTCGAGATTTTCCTTGATCTCGGCGCGCATCTTCGTCAGGTCGCCGTCTTCGATGCCGAGCGACTTCGCGAATTCGGCGTCGATTTCCGGCAGGTGCGGCCACTCGATCTTCTTCATCGTGACCGTGAATTGCGCCGTCTTGCCCGCCACGTCCTTGCCGTGGTAGTCGTCCGGGAACTTCAGGTCGAACGTACGTTGTTCGCCGACCTTCAGGCCGAGCGCCGCCGTTTCGAATTCCGGCAGCATGCGGCCTTCGCCGAGCACGAACGGGAAGTCTTCGGCCGTGCCGCCCTGGAACGCGACGTCGTCGATCTTGCCGACGAAGTCGACCGTCACGCGGTCGCCGTCCTTCGCCGCGGTGTCCGCGCCGCCGTCGCCGTGCTCGCCGGCTTCGCCGCGAGCGTGGTAGTGCACGCGCTGCTTGCGCAGGATGTCCAGCGTGCGGTCGATTTCGGCGTCGCCGATCGACGTGGTCGAGCGCTCGACTTCAGCCGTCGCCAGATCGCCGATCTTCACTTCCGGGTAGACCTCGAACGTCGCGTCGAACGCGTATGCGTCCTCGGCCTGCTCCTGCTTCGGCTCGAAGCTCGGCTGGCCGGCCACGCGCAGGTTTTCCGCGCGGCTGATCGTGAAGAATTCCTGGCCGATCTTGTCGCTCAGCACTTCCGCTTCGACCTGACCCGAGTACTGCTGGGCGACCATCTTCAGCGGCACCTTGCCCGGGCGGAAACCCGGCATGCGAACGTTCTTCGCGAGTTTCTGGATACGGGCGTCGATTTCCTTCTGCACGGTGTCTTTCGGCAGGGAAATCGTCACGCGGCGTTCAAGCTTGCCGAGGTTCTCAACAACGTTAGCCATGGCTTCAATCGTCCTAAAATTATTCGAGCGAATCGGGTTTTCCTTGCCGTGCCTGCCTGCGGCGAGATGTGCATCACATCCACATGCCGCGCCGGAGCGCCACGCCATCCCTGCACGCGCCGAATGGCTAGCGCAAGCGGCTCGGAGCACGGCTTTGGCCGGAAGAATCGACTATTCTAGCAAACAATTTTCCTCGTACCGCCAGATCCCTCATGACAGGGGTGCGCTCCTGCATGCCGCCCGCGCCCGTGCACGGCAATGCGCGCGGATTGTCGCTATGCCGAACGACGTATCCACCGCGCGCCCGCCATCCTGTAAGCTCCGAATGAGGGTGCGCCGCCGTCGCGCCCCCATTTTTCACACCAATTACGCTTCCCGGAGACACCATGCCGCACCACCCGTCCGCGCCTGTCGTCGTCATCGCGCCCGATTCGTTCAAAGGCTCGCTTTCCGCCGAGCAGGTCGCGGACGCGATCGCCACCGGCATCCGCCGGGCTCGCCCCGACGCGGTCGTGCGCTGCTGCCCGATGGCCGACGGCGGCGAAGGCACGCTCGATGCGATGCTGGCGGGCGGCGGCACGCGGCGTGCGCTGCAGGTGGCCGGCGCGTCGCTCGCGGCACGCGATGCGGCCGTCGGCGTGATCGATGCGCGCACCGCGATCGTCGAGACGGCCGAGATCGTCGGCATCACCGACACGGTCGGCATGAGCGTGCCGGTCGACGCGCGCAGCACGCGCGGGATGGGCGAAGCGATCCGCACGCTGCTCGACGAAGGCGTGCGCCGCTTCTTCGTCGCGCTCGGCGGCAGCAGCACCAACGACGCGGGCGCAGGGTTGCTCGCGGGCCTCGGCCTGCAATGCTTCGACGCGGCCGGCCAGCCGGTCGAGCCCGTCCCCGCGCGGCTCGCCGACATCGCGCGGATCGACGCGTCGGCGCTCGATCCGCGTCTGAAGGAAGCCGAATTCATCGGCATGTCCGACGTCGACAATCCGCTGACGGGCGCGCATGGCGCGACCGCGGTGTTCGGTCCGCAAAAGGGCGTGGCGCCCGAGCAAGTCGCGACCCTCGATGCCGCGCTCGGCCACTTCGCCGACCTGCTCGAGGCGGCGCTCGACCGGCGCGGCCGCGACCTGGCCGGTGCCGGCGCCGCGGGCGGCCTCGGTTTTGCGCTGCACATGCTGGGCGCGCGGTTCGAAGCCGGCGCGGAAGTCGTCGCGCGGCAGGTCGGGCTCGACGCGGCGCTCGCCGGCGCCGACTGGCTGATCACCGGCGAAGGCCGCTCCGACGTGCAGACGCTGCACGGCAAGGCGCCGTTCATCGCGTGCCGTCACGCGCAGGCCGCCGGCGTGCCCGCGTCGCTGCTGTCGGGCGCCGTCGACCCGGCCGCGCTGCCGCGCCTGTCCGAACACTTCGCCGGCTGCTTCTCGCCCGCACCGGGGCCGATCACGCTCGACGTCGCGATCCGCGACGCGGCGAATCTGCTCGCGAACGAAGCGGAGCAGTTGACACGGCTGAAGTACGGCGCACACTGACCGTTGACCCGAGCGCGCGATACAGGAACAATCGGGCCCGCCCTTTTTCTTCAGGATTCGACATGAAAGGCCGTCAAGCCGGGCTCGATCAGTTTCTGACCTATCGCCTCCATGCGCTCACGAAGCGATCCGACCGCGGGATCGCCGACGTGTACCGGCACAAGCTGGACATCTCGCTGCCCGAGGCGCGCGTGATCGCCGCCGTCGGCGCGTTCGGTCCGTTCTCGATCATGGATCTCGCACGTCATACCAATCTCGACAAGAGCCAGGCGAGCCGCGCGGCGGAAGCGCTGCTGCGCCAGGGGCTGCTCGAGCGCAGCGCGAGCGAGGACGACGGCCGGATCGTGCTGATCGCGCTGACGGCCGACGGCCGCGCGCTGCATCGCCGGATCATGCCGATCGTGCGCAAGTGGAATGAAGGCTTGCTCGCATGCCTGTCCGACAGCGAGCGCCAGACGTTCGAGCGGCTGCTCGACAAGGTGGTCGCGCACGCGGTCGACGGCGACGAGTGAGTCGGCCGGGCGGGCGATCCGTGCCCCTGTGCGCGTTGCGAATGTGTGGCGCCTGTACCGGACTCGCCGCGCTGTACGCCGGCCCGCGCAGATGCGTCACGAGCGATCCACCCGCCCCTGCTTTATTCAGATGAATCCTGCAGATCGCCCCACTCGTCTCCGTCGCGTGAATCGCGCAAGCGCACGGGCGGCGGCCCGGTTTTCCCCGCCGTGCACGTATCGAACGACTGCTCGTCGTCCTTCATCAAACCAGGCCATCGCCGCAGCGATCCCCTTGCGCTATAGCCCGCTGTTCGCCGCGCGCTGACGCAGCAGCCCCAGCACCGCATCGCAATACGGCGTCGGCACGTCGAGCTTGCGCCCCAGTTCAGGAAACACGCCGAGGATCGGCCCGGTCTCGAGCGGTCGCCCGGCCTCGAAATCCTGCAGCATCGACGTCTTGAACGCGCCCAGCTTGCGCGTCAAGGCGATCCGCTCGGGCCCGGCCATCCCCGTATCGAGACCGAGCTTCGCGCCGATCGCGGCCGCCTCCTCCATCATCCGCAATGCAAGGTCTCGCGTGAACGGATCGTCGAGCAGTTGCTCGGTGGTCGAACCCGTGAGCGCGCTCAACGGATTCATGTTCATGTTGCCCCACAGCTTCGTCCAGATCTCGGTGCGGATCGCCGGCGTCGATTCGACGTCGAAGCCGCCCGCGGCGAGTGCCGCCGCGAATCGCGCGGCGGGCGCGTCGAGCCGCGCATCGGGCGAGCCAATGATCAGGCGGTTGCCGCGACCGCGGCGCACAAGACCCGGCGCATCGGTACTCGACGACAGGTGCACGACGCAGCCGATCGCCTGCGCGGGCGGCAGCGCCGCCGAGACCGCACCGGCCGGGTCGACCGCGTCGAGCGGCACGCCGTCGAGCGGGCCCGCGAGCCCGTGCGTGAACCACCACGGCAGGCCGTTCATCGCTGCGACGATCACCGTGCCGGAGCCGATCAGCGGCGCGATTCGCGCGGCCAGCGCCGGCAACGCCTGCGCCTTCAGCGCGATCACCACGTAGTCCTGCACGCCGAGCGCGGCCGCGTCGTCGCTCGCGCGCACCGGGACCGACGACACCGCGCCCGCCTCGTCGATCACGCGCACGCCGTGCGCATTCAGCGCATCGAGCGTCGCGCCGCGTGCGTAGGCGCTCACCGTCATGCCGGCGCGCGACAGCGCCGCCGCGAGCAATCCGCCGATCGCGCCGACACCGACCACCGCAGCGCGCATCGACCCTGAATTCGTGTCGTTCATAATGAAATTCCGTCTTCGGGAAGCTGACGAGCATAACGCTCAATGGTTGAGGGCACAACCATTTGTGCAAGCGCCCGCAGCATCGATTCGCACGCGCGATTCAGCGCGACGCGCCGCCCGCCTCCGGCGGCTCGTCGACGCTCGGGCCGCCGGCCGCGCCGAGCACGCCGGCGATCTGGCTCTTGTCGTGCATGCCGAGCTTGCGGTACGCGCAGCGCAGGTAGTGACGCACGGTCGTCGGCGAAATCGCCATCTGCTGGGCGACCTCCTTGTGCGAGCGTCCGGTGCCGTAATAGCGGATCGCCGCCAGTTCGCGCGGGCTCAGCCGGTCGAGCAGCGAGCGCGGCCGCGCCTCGATCTGGAACAGCCCCGCGACGGGCACGCACTGGATGCGCAACGCGTCGCCGATGAACGGCTGGCCCGACTGGCGCCGCCCATGCGCGACCAGCGGCTCCGGGATGCGCGGGCCCGTCCACGTCGGCCATTCGGTGCGCAGCACGTCGTCGAAGCCGTGATCGGCGTGATGCAGCACGCCGAAGTTGTCGCACAGCGCGCGTGCCGCCGGCGCAACCGCGTCGTCGCGCTCGCGCGTGAGCTGCGCCGCGCGGTTGATCGTCAGCGCGGCAGCCAGATGCGGAATCACTTCCTCGAAGCGGCTCGCATCGTCGTCGCTGAACGGGCGATTCAGGCCCTGGCGGTAGATCGACATGAAGGTCGTCAACCCGAAGCGGCGATCGAGCGTGCACACGCACATCAACTGCGCCAGCCCGTACTTCACGCACCAGTCGCGAAACCGCGCGTCGAATCCCGGTTCGACGACCGACAGGCGCACCGCTCGACCGTGTGCGCCGAGCAGCGTGCGTTGCGCGAGCGGATCGCAGTCGCGCACGCGTTTCCAGTCGCTGAAGAACGCGTGCGGAAGGCGATACAGGAAACTGTTGTGCATCACGGGGCCGGTCGGCACGTGCGTGGCGACGCCGGTCCATGCGGCGTCGAAGGGGATGAGCGCCTGCAGCAGCGAAAAGAAGCGGCACTCGAATTCGCCGATGCTCGACCGCGCGGCGACCGCGTACAGGTCGAGCAGCATCAGGCCGAGTTCGCGCTGCGCTCCATTGCCGCGCGTCACGCCGTCGAAATCGGCCCGCCGTGGCGGCAACGGCGGCCATGCGGATTCGTCGAGCACGATCGCGGCCGGCACGTCGCGCAGCGCGTCGAGATCCTGCCCGATATCCGTCGTGATCCTCACTTTCCGCTCCCCTGCCCGACCGGGCCGCTGATGCGTGCAACGCAGACCGGCCGATTATAGCGACCGGCATTTTTGGCGGGCGTCGCTGCCGGAACACGCGGCAGCCCCATCCATTTGAACGGTACGCCACCCGTTGCTGCCGCGCGGCACGCCGCAGCGCGGCGTCGCGGCACGGCCACGCCGTGCCCCGCGGGTTTTCCATACCGTTCATCTGCACGACTGTTCGCCCGATTTCCCGCTGCGGACACTGCGTCGCGACAACAACACACGATGCAGGACGGTATGGAGAACCCGACGTGATGACACCCCGCTTCAACCGCACGGCCACGGCCGCCGCGGCGCTCGCCGCGTGCAGCGTTGCCGCGCATGCGCAGTCGACCCTCACGCTGTACGGCGCGCTCGACGCCGGCGTGCAGTACCTGACGCATGCCGACGGACGACACGCGGCCGTGCAGTTGCAGAACTACGGGATCCTGCCTTCGCAGATCGGGCTGAAGGGCCACGAGGATCTCGGCGGCGGCTGGCGCGCGCTGTTCAAGCTCGAACAGGGCCTCAACCTCAACGACGGCACCGCGACCGCCCCCGGCTATGCGTTCTTCCGCGGCGCGTACGTCGGTGTCGCGGGGCCGGCCGGCACCGTCACGCTCGGCCGGCAATTCAGCGTGCTGTTCGACAAGACGCTGTTCTACGACCCGCTGTGGTACGCGTCGTACAGCGGCCAGGGCGTGATCGTGCCGATGACGGCGAACTTCATCGACCACTCGATCAAGTATCAGTCGCCGACGTTCGCCGGCTTCGATGTCGAGGCTCTCGCGGCGACGGCCGGCGTCGCGGGCAATACGCGCGCCGGGCGCGTGCTCGAACTCGGCGGCCAGTACACGAGCAACGGGTTGTCGGTCAGTGCGGTGCTGCATCAGGCGCACGGCGACGCATCCGCCGCGGACGATGCTTCCGCACGCCGCCGCGACCTCGGCACGCTCGCCGCACGTTATGCATTCGCGTCACTGCCGCTCACCGTCTATGCGGGCGTCGAACGCCTGAGCGGCGACCTCGATGCGGCGCGCACGATCGTCTGGGGCGGCGCGCGCTACCTGAGCTCGAGCGGAGTCGGACTGAACGCGGGCGTCTATCACACCGATTCGCACACGCCGGCGATCGGCCACCCGACGCTGTTCATCGCGAGCACCACCTACGCGCTGTCGAAACGCACCGTCGCGTACGTGAACCTCGGCTATGCGCGCAACAGCGGCCAGAGCTCGCAGACCGTCTACGAATACGACCCGACGCCGCTTGCCGGCGCATCGCAGTTCGGCGCGATGGTCGGCATGTACCACCTGTTCTGATTCCGTCCAGCGAGATCCCGCCATGAAAACCCTTTGCTCCGATGCCGCACTGCCGTCCGACGGCCGCACGGCGACCTTCGCGCGCTCGACACTCGTCGCGCTCGTCGTGTTCGCGGCCATCACGCCGCTGCTGCTGCTCGTCGCGCCGGCCGTCGCCGGTCAGCTGGCGGCGCAGCTCGGGCTGTCCGCATCGCAGATCGGCACCTACTTCTTCGTCGAACTCGGCGCGTTCAGCCTTGCGACCGTACCGTCGTATCTGTGGCTCGGCCGCATCGATGCGCGCCGCGTCGCTGCGTGCGCGATCGCTCTGTTCGGTATGGGCAACTTGCTGACCGCGCTGTGGATGCCGGGCTTCGGCGCGCTGCTCGCGCTGCGAGCCGTCACCGCGCTCGGCGGCGGCTCGCTGATGGTGCTCTGCATGACCAGTGCGGCCACGAGCGAGAACAGCGATCGCGTGTATGGGCTGTGGGTCGTCGGCCAGTTGACCGCCGGCGCGATCGGCCTGTTCGTGCTGCCGCACGTGTTCGCCGCGTTCGGGCTGCGCGCGCTCTATGTCGCGCTGGCCGTGCTCGCGCTGTTCGCGGCGCCGCTGTCGCGCGGCTTTCCAGCGACGCTCGGTGTACGGACCGCATCGGCGCAGGCCGCGCGCGGCGGCGCCGACGCCGATGCCGATGCGTCACCACGTTTCGTCGCGCTGGCGATCGGCGCGGTGCTGATGTTCTATCTCGCGATCGGCAGCGTGTGGACGTTCGCGAGCCGCGCGGCGGCGGAAGCCGGACTCGATCCGCAGTCGACCGGCAACGTGCTCGCGATCGCGAGCGTAATGGGGATTGCCGGCGCGGCGCTAGCATCGTGCGCGGGCGGCCGGCTTGCCCGACGCGCGATGCTGGCCGCCGGTTACGCGCTGCTCGCGGCATCGCTCGTCGCACTCGCCGCGCTGCCGCATGCGAGCGGCTACAGCGCCGCGATCTTCGCGTTCAAGTTCGCGTGGACGTTCGTGCTGCCGTTCATGCTCGCGACCGTCGCGCAAATCGATACGTCCGGGCGCCTCGTCGCGACGCTCAATTTCGTGATCGGTGCGGGCCTCGCGGCCGGCCCGCTGCTCGCCGGGCTGTTGCTCGATGCCGGCGGCACGATGCACGCGCTATTCGCGGCCGCCACCGCCGGCGCGATCGCGTCGTTCGCCGCGCTGCGCCATATCGATCGCCGCGCGCGCACTTCCATGACTTCCGTTTCTTCCCAACCGTGACAAGGTCAAGCTCATCCATGAATCGCACTGCCTTCTTCACCGACGAACGCACCTTCTGGCACACCGGCGGCACACACGCGCTGTTCTTCCCGGTCGGCGGCTGGGTCCAGCCGCCATCGAGCGCCGGCTACGCGGAGTCTCCCGATTCGAAGCGCCGCTTCCTGTCGCTCGTGCAGGCATCGGGCCTCGCCGCTCACCTCGACATGCGCGGCGCCGCGCCGGCCACCGCCGACGATCTGCTGCGCATCCATCCGGCGAGCTATCTCGACGCGTTCCGCGCGCTCAGCGATGCGCACGGCGGCGACCTCGGCGATCTCGCGCCGTTCGGCAAGGGCAGCTACGAGATCGCCACGCTGTCCGCGGGCCTTGCGATCGCGGCGATCGACACCGTCGTCGGCGAGCATGCGGCCAACGCGTTCTCGCTGTCGCGGCCGCCCGGCCATCACTGCCTGCGCGATCGCCCGATGGGCTTCTGCCTGCTCGCGAACATTCCGATCGCGATCGAGGCCGCGCGCGCGAAGCACGGCATCGGCCGCGTCGCGGTGATCGACTGGGACGTCCATCACGGCAACGGCACGCAGTCGATCTACTACGACGATCCCAACACGCTGACGATCTCGCTGCATCAGGACCGCTGCTTTCCGCCCGGCTATAGCGGCGGCGCCGACCGCGGCGAAGGTGCGGGCGTCGGGGCGAACTTGAACGTGCCGTTGCTGGCAGGCAGCGGCGACGACGCGTATCGGTATGCGTTCGAGCGGATCGTGCTGCCGGCGCTCGAACGGTTCCGGCCGGAACTGATCGTCGTCGCGAGCGGCCTCGATGCGAGCGCGGTCGATCCGCTCGCGCGCATGCTGTTGCATACCGACAGCTACCGGTTCATGACGCGGGCGGTGAAGGACGCAGCACAGCGCCACTGCGGCGGGCGGCTCGTGATCGTCCATGAAGGCGGCTATTCGGAGGCGTACGTGCCGTTCTGCGGGCTCGCGATCGTCGAGGAACTGGCCGGCATCCGTACCGAGGTCGCCGATCCGATGCTCGAACTCGCGATCGCGCAACAGCCGGGCGAGCGGTTCGTCGCGTTTCAGCGCGAGCTACTCGACGAACTGGCGGCGTCGTTCGGCTTGTAACGGGCCTTCACACAAGATACGGGGTCGGCACACGCCGGCCCTTGCGCGATCGGGGCGGATGGGGTTTCCTGTGCTTTTACACCTGCCAGGCCCCTCGTCAGATGAAACCGTCTCCGCGCGAACCCGACACCAACGACAAAGCGCGCCGCCAGCCTTCGAAGCTGGCTCTGAATATCGCCGCCGTGCTGGTCGGCCTCATCACGTTCGCGATCGGCGTGGCGTGGTTGATCTATAGCTGGATCGTCGATCGCGAAGCGCAGTATTTCGCGATTCCGCTGGTGTTTTCGGTGCCGGTGATCGTGGCGGTCGCGGTGCGGAGTTTCTGGGATTAGGCGCGTCACGCAAAACGACAAAGCGCTGCGGTTGGGCGAGTCGCGGCGCTTTCTTTTGTCAGGTGTGGCGCTTATCGGGACAAGCGGCAAACCGCTCAGTTCGGCTGGAAAGCGTTCATAGGCTCCGCGGGCGCATGGTTTCGGGACCTGATAGCCGCGGGTTTGCGCTCCAGAGAGCGACGCTTTCTCGGATACAATCGCGCAAATTCAACACCAGTCCATAACGCGATGAGCGGAAACGAACGGCTACACGAACTGGATAGCCTTAGAGCATTGGCAGCGATCGGCGTAATCGCCTGGCATTACACGAACCACTTCCATGCGTCTCCGTTTCCCAGCCTGATGGCCCCGTTCTATGGCCACGGGCTGCTGCTGGTCGACTTCTTCTTCGTGCTCTCCGGGTTCGTGCTCGCTCGCACCTACTGGAATGACAAGCGATCACCGAATTTCTCGTCGAATCTTCGTGATCGAATCGCTCGCCTGTATCCATTGCACTTCGTCATGCTGTGCCTTGTCGCGGTCATGCAATGGGTATTGGTGCACCGCCTCAGCTCGCCACCTTTTACCTACATCTACAACGACAAGCGGGAATTTGTTCTCAACCTGCTGCTGCTCAACAGAACCGGACTCGAGCGGGGCTTCTCGTTCAACGCGCCATCGTGGTCAATTTCTGCCGAGTTCGTAGTGAACATCGCCTTCCTTGCGGCCATTTCGACCCGGAAAAGGCTGTCCGCCGTTCTGGTGGGAACTGGATTCGTGGTCGCGCTCGCAGCCATCTTTCGCAACGGCTTGATCAGCGACACGGCCCTGTTCGGCATCGACAATGACATTTTCCGCGCGACGTTCGGCTTCTGTATCGGCGTCGCACTGTTACGCATCAACGACGTGTTCGACAAGATCTCGATTGCGAAACCCGTCTATGACCTCCTTGCAGTTTCGTCGACCGCGTGCTTCCTTTACTACTGCGCCAGCTCCAGATTTTCGAGTGGTCTGGACATCGTGGTTACGCTGATTTGCTTCCCGACATTGATTGTCGGGTCGATGCGAGGGACGGTCGTCAACAAGGTGCTCAAACTTCCTCCCCTCGTGTTCCTCGGCTCCATTTCATATTCGATCTATTTGGTGCATTTTCCGATGCAACTCGCCGTGCACATCCTGGGCGTCGCATCCGGACACGAGTTGCCATATAGCAGCCGCAGCTTCTTCGTCGCCTTTTTCGTCGCGACGATCGCGCTGTCGTGGTTGACATATAGGACGATCGAACTCCCCGGCAAGAATATCTTGAGGACGCTGATGGGCCACCGAAGCTCGTCTGCGCCGGCGCATCAACGTTAATGTACAAATCAGTTGCGATGGGTTGATAACGGAGTCGCACGGCCATCCGTTTCTCCCTGCCGTCGATGCGATACGTCGCCCGCCCAAGGGCGGCCGGGCATGCGGGTATTTCGATGTCCCCGATTCCATGGGCATCAATCGGAAACGCCAAGCAACGCTGGAAACAAAAAGCCCCGTCGGTACTTGACTGACGGGGCTTCCTTTCCAAACCTGAACCGGCTTGGGAGGATATGTGGTGCGTGAGGCCGGACTCGAACCGGCACACCCTTGCGGGCGTCAGGACCTAAACCTGGTGCGTCTACCAATTTCGCCACTCACGCGTATTGTCCGTCACCTGACCGCGCGGCACGCAAGATGCGTTCTCCACGCGCCCGGGACTTCATGCCGGCCCGAAAACCGGCATGCCCGATCAGGCGAGCGCGAGATTCTACCCGATCTGTGCGGCGTTGTCTCGCCCCGCCGGCGCCCGCCGGACAGCGGTGCTAGAATGCCGCGCTCGACGTGCCGGCCACGCGCCGGCGCGCGCCCCCGAACCCGCCTCCGCCACGATCCCACCCGTGAACTTCGACGACTACTGTCAGCAAAAGGCCGCCCCCGCGGGCTCCAGCGTCTACTACGCGCTGCGCCAGGCGCCGCTCGCCGCCGAACCGCGCCTGACCGCCCTGTTCGCGCTGCGCCGCGAACTCGAGGAAACCGTCAAGGAAACCAGCGACCCGACCGTCGGACACACGAAGCTCGCGTGGTGGCACAAGGAGCTCGCGGCGCTCGCCGCCGGCGAACCGTCGCACCCGGTCACGAAGGCGCTCGCGCAGCATCACCCGGCGATCGCGGCCGAAGCCGATGCGCTGCGCACGCTGGTCAACGGTTACGGGATGGATCTCGAACAGGCGCGCTACCTGGATTTCGCGAACCTGCAGCGCTATATCGCGCAGGTCGGCGGCACCTTCGCGTCGCTGGTCGCGCGCGCCAGCGCCGCGAATCCGGCCGACCCGCAGCCGTGGGCCGCGGATGCCGGCCGCGCGCTGATGCTCGCGCAATTCGTGCAGGAGCTCGGCAACGATGCGCGCCATGGCCGCATCTATCTGCCGATCGACGAACTGCAACGCTACAACGTGACCGCGGCCGACCTGCTGAACCGTCGCTACAGCCCGGCCTTCACCGAGCTGCTGCAGTTTCAGACGGCCCGCGCGCGCGAAGCGCTCGCCGCCGCCGACGCAGCGATCCCCGCGTCCGAACGCCGCGCGCAACGCACGCTGCGCGCGCAGATCGCACTGGCCGGCGCGCTGCTCGACGAAATCGAGCGCGACGGCTACCAGGTGCTGCACCAGCGCATCGCGCTGACGCCGATCCGCAAGCTGTGGATCGCATGGCGCGCCGCGCGCCGCCGCTGACCCGCGCCGTAACGCGCCTCCCCAATCACACTTTCAGCAGCGGCAGCGTGTCGAAGCGCTGCTGCAGCACGCGCGTCGCATCGAGCCCCCACCACGGCCCGAGCACGGTCGCATACAGCTGACGGAAATCGACCGCGACCGGCAGGTTGCCGTTGCCGTCGAGGCGCCCGAGCGCGGGCGCCGCACCATACAGCCCGCCGGCCACGCGGCCGCCCATCACGAAGTGCGGCGCGGCGGTACCGTGATCGGTGCCGTTGCTCTGGTTCTCGCGCACGCGCCGCCCGAATTCCGCATACGTCATCGCGAGTGTCTGGTTCCAGCGCCCCAGCTCGATCAGCGCGTCGCGCATCGCACCCATCCCTTCCGCGAACTGCTTGAGCAGCGCGGCGTGCTGTCCCGGCTGGTTCTGGTGCGTGTCGAATCCATTGAGCGTGAGCCGCAGCACCGCGACGCCGTCCTGCGCGCCGGGCCCCGATGCTTCGCATGCCGCGAGCACCTGCATGGCGGTCTTCACCGAGGTCCCGAACGTACCGGCCGGAAAGGCCGTCCTGAACTCACGCATCCCGCCGCGCGGGCGCAGCCGGTCCGCCGCCTTCACGATGTCGTTCTCGACGTCGATGATGTGAGCGAGCGCCGGGTTCCGCTCGCGCAGCGACGACGGCTCGGCGAGCCGCGCCGCGCGGATGAACTGCGCGGGATTGACGAGCGCGATCGCGCGCGCGCCGTTCGCGAGCGGTCCCATCTCGGCGCTGCCGAGCACGACGCCGTCCGCCGCGAAGCCCGGCGGCACCGGCGCCTGCGCGAACGTGCGCGTGAGCCAGCCTTCGTGCAGGTACTGGTCCGAGCGCGACGCGGTATCCCAGATCTCGATCGAACGGAAATGCGACAGATTCGGCTGCGGATAGCCGACGCCCTGCACGATCGCGACCTGCCCGTCGCGCCACAGCGGCATCAGCGGCGCGAGCGCCGGGTGCAGCCCCGTATGTGCATCGAGTTGCAGCACCTGGTCGCGCTTGATGCCGATGCCGCGACGGAGCTGGTAGTAGAGCGGATCCGCATACGGCACGACCGTGTTGAGGCCGTCGTTGCCGCCCTTCAGCTCGACGAGAATCAGCACGTTCGCATAGCCGGCCCGCCCCGCCGCGGGCATCGAAGCCGCCTGCGTGGCCGGCTGCCACAACGACACGCCCGTCGCGGCCGCGGCGCCCGTGAGCGTCAGAAAATCACGTCGGTTCATCGTGCATCCTTCGGTTCGCCGCGCGGCATGGCCACCGCTGCAGCGCGCCTGTTCGTCGTCGTTTCGGTCATTTCAGTTGATAGGCCGGATCCATCAGCAATGCCTCGAGATACGCGCTGCCGGTCGAGTCCGTATCGATCGCCGCGACCGGCGACACCGGCAGCACCGCGTGCTGCAGTTGAAGTTCGGTGGACAAGCCGGCGCGCGCCTGCGGCCGCACACGATACTGCGCGAGCCAGCGTTCGAGGTCGAAGCGCAGCCCGCCGCGTGCGGGCTTGACCGGCGCGCCGCGCATGCCGGCAGCGGGCATACCGGCATCGGGCATACCGGCACCGGGCATACCGGCACCGGGCGTACCGGCACCGGGCGTACCGGCACCGGGCATGCTGGCACCGGAGGCGGCATCCGCAACCGGCATCGCATGCGCACGCGCGTTCGGCAAAGGCTGCGCCATCGCGTGCGCGGGCGCCCGCATCCCGGCCGCCTCGGTCGCGCGGAACAGCTGTTCGACGAACTGCTTGCGCGCGAGCAGCGTGGTGCTGTTGATCCACAGCGCGCCGCCCGGCCAGCCCTTCACGTTCGGCGGATAGAACAGGTTCTGCCCGAGCGTGCGCACGGTGTTCGCGAGCATCTGCGGATCGCCGTACGCGACGTCGAACAGCCGCACCGACCCGACGACGAACTCGGCCGGCGACTTGACGAGCACGCCGCGATTGCCCGGATCCCAGAACGCGTCGGTCGACCAGAGCGCGGCGAGCGCCGTGCGGATGTCGTAGCCGCTCGCGCGAAACCGTTCGGCCACGATCTCGAGCGCGCCGGCGTCCGGCGTATCGGACACGAACTCGCGCCACAGCTTGCCTGCGATGAAGCGCGCAGTGTCGGGCCGCTTCAGCAGGATGTCGAGAAACCCGTCGCCGTCGAACGCACCGGTCTCGCCGAGTATCGTCTTCTCGCCCGTGTCGTGCCATTCGGGCCGTGCCACGAAGCGCAGCGTGTCGGGATCGACGCTCCAGCCGGTCATCGCGCGCGCGGCTTCGGTCACGTCGTGCTGCGTGTAATGCCCTTCGCCGAGCGTGAACAGCTCCATCACCTCGCGCGCGAAATTCTCGTTCGGGCGTCCCTTGCGGTTGCTCGCGCCGTCGAGATACTGGAGCATCGCCGGATCCTTCGCGACCGCATGCAGCAGCGTGTCGAAACTGCCGAGCGCCTCGCGGCGAAACAGCGCATGCTGCGCGGCCATCGTCTGCGGATATGGGACCTTGTCCTGCCCGGACGTGAAGTGCCCATGCCAGAACAGCGTCATGCGCTCGGTGAGCGGCGACGGCGTCGCGACCATCTCGTTGACCCACGCCGCGCGCAACGCATCGTAGCGGCGGTTGCGTTCGCGCTGCTCGTCGCGCCGCATGTCGGGGGTCAGCGCCTGGCGCTGCGCGCGGGTCGGCGGCAACTCCGCGACCCAGTCGGGCCAGCGCGTCACGGGCTCGCGGCGCACGTTGCCGAGCGTATCGGCGACGACCTGTGCACGCGTCATGCCGACGATGCGGGCGACCTCGGCCGGTGCGGGAGAAAAGCCGGTACGGCTCAGGAAGAACAGCGCATCGTCGGCGTCGAGCGGCGCCTGCATCGCGGGCGATGCCGGGGCGGCAGCGTTCGCTTTCATCGTCGTGGACTCCCGGAACGCACCGGCGGTGCGGATGCAGGTTCAACGGCGGCACGCATGGGAAAGTTGACGGGAAAATTGCTACGGAATCTTTCGTTGCCGTGCGGGCACGCGCGCGTGTCAGCGCTTGTACAGCTCGCGAACGGCGTCCTCGATGTGCTGGCGCAGCAGGTGGCGCTCTTCGGGCGTCATGTGCCCGTCGCGGCGGTGCTGTTCGAGATCGGGAGGCACGGCGGACCGGACCGCCGTGTCGGCGGCGCGGTCGGACTGCGGCGCCTTGCCGCGCTGCAGCTTGCGCGACGATGCGCCCGCCTCGGGGCGCTGCGCATACGCGAAGTTCGACGCATATGGACCGGCAAGTGCGATCGTCAGCATCACTGCAATCCGCGCAGATCGCATGACCGTCCTCGCTTCTCTGGTCGATTTGTTCGCTTCGTCACGCGGCAACCGGTTACCTCTGGTACTTGAAAAACCCTGCGGAATTCGGGTGTACAAAGATGAAAGATGGAGTGCTGGGGAGTATCTACCGAACTCCGGCTTCGAGTAAAGGAATCTCTATAGCGTGCCTTTACTCCACGCGACACTACGGGTAAATTTTGTAACGGACTGTAACGCGCGAAAATACGCGACCGTGCGTGATTTCCCATTCGCGATAAGATGCCGCTCATGGAAACGAAAAACCCCTCCAAGATTCTCGTCGTCGACGACGACCCGCGCCTGCGCGATCTGCTGCGCCGATATCTCGGCGAGCAGGGTTTCAACGTATACGTCGCGGAGAACGCGACTGCGATGAACAAGCTCTGGGTGCGCGAACGCTTCGACCTGCTCGTGCTCGACCTGATGCTGCCGGGCGAGGACGGCCTGTCGATCTGCCGCCGCCTGCGCGGCAGCAACGATCGCACGCCGATCATCATGCTCACCGCGAAGGGCGAGGATGTCGATCGCATCGTCGGCCTCGAGATGGGCGCCGACGACTACCTGCCGAAACCGTTCAACCCGCGCGAACTCGTCGCGCGCATTCACGCGGTGCTGCGCCGCCAGGCGCCGGCCGAACTGCCGGGCGCGCCGTCGGAAACCACCGAGGTGTTCGAGTTCGGCGAATTCTCGCTGAACCTCGCGACGCGCACGCTCACGAAGTCGGGCCAGGAAATTCCGCTGACGACCGGCGAATTCTCGGTGCTGAAGGTGTTCGCGCGCCATCCGCGCCAGCCGCTGTCGCGCGAGAAGCTGATGGAGCTCGCGCGCGGCCGTGAATACGAAGTGTTCGACCGCAGCCTCGACGTGCAGATCTCGCGCCTGCGCAAGCTGATCGAACCGGATCCGGGCAGCCCGCGTTTCATCCAGACCGTCTGGGGCCTCGGCTACGTGTTCATTCCGGACGGCGCCGCCTGATTTTTTTCCTTTCCGGTTTCGCCTGTCCTCGGCCCGTCCCATGCGTATCGACCGGCGCCTCCTGCAGCTCGCGTTCGGCGGGCTGTTCTGGCGCACCTTCCTGCTGATCGCGCTGCTGATCTCGGTCAGTCTCGCCGCGTGGTTCCAGAGCTTTCGCGTGATCGAGCGCGAGCCGCGCGCGCAGCGCGTCGCGCTCCAGCTCGTCGCGATCGTGAAGCTCACGCGCACCGCCCTGCTCTATTCCGATCCCGATTTGCGGCGCGCGCTGCTGCAGGATCTCGAGAGCAACGAGGGCGTGCGCGTCTACCCGCGCGAAAAAACCGACAAGTTCAAGCTGCAGCCCGACGAATCGCTGAACCGTCTGATCGAACACGATATCCGCAGCCGGCTTGGCGACGAGACCGTGATCGCGCAGTCGGTCAACGACATTCCCGGCGTGTGGATCAGCTTCAAGATCGACGACGACGACTACTGGGTCGCGCTCGACCGCGACCAGCTCGACAGCGTCACGGGCCTGCAGTGGGCGGGCTGGGGCCTGTTCGCGCTCGCGCTGTCGCTGTTCGGCTCCGCGTTCATCACGAGCCTCGTGAACCGGCCGTTCTCGCGGCTCGCGCTCGCCGCGCGCCAGATCGGCTCGGGCCAGACGCCCGAGCTGCTGCCCGAGCGCGGGATGGGCGTCGCGGCCGAGACCAACCGCAGCTTCAACCAGATGGTGCGCGACCTCGAACAGCTCGAGGCCGATCGCGCGCTGATGCTCGCGGGCATCTCGCACGACCTGCGCACACCGCTCGCGCGGCTGCGGCTCGAGACCGAGATGAGCCCGTCCGACCAGGCGACCAAGGATGCGATGGTCGACGACATCGAGCAGATGGACCGCATCATCGCGGCCTTCATCGACTACGCGCGTCCGTCCCAGCGCAAGCCGGAGCCGGTCGACCTGTCGTCGATCGCGCACGAAGTCGCCGCGCGCGTGTCGGGCGAGGACGGCGTCGAGATCCGCACGCGGCTTGCGCCGAGCGCCGTGATCGAAGCCGACGAGACCGACATGCGCCGCGTGATCGGCAACCTCGTCGAGAACGCGCGCAAATACGGCCAGAGCCGGCAGGACGGCGTGTCGCGCATCACGCTCGAGACGCGCGTGACGCACGCGCGGGTCGAGCTGTCGGTGACCGACGAAGGCCCCGGCATCCCGGAGGATCAACTGCCGCTCGTGATGCGACCGTTCTACCGCGTCGACACGGCGCGCACCAAGGCGGACGGCACGGGGCTCGGGATGGCGATCGTGCTGCGGCTCGTCGGCCGCTATCGCGGCGCGATGCGCCTGCGCAACCGCAGCCCCGACGCGGGCCTCGAAGTCACGCTCGAATTCCCCGGCGCCGGCAAGGCGCGTGCGACGGCGTGACGCGTTCGCGCACGCCGCTTGCGCGTCACACTATCGCTGCGGTTGAAAAAAACTATGGGGATCGTTAGTCAAAATCTATTGAATCGCTTGGTTAATAGTGTTACAGTCTTCGCATGCTGTCACATCAACGTTGCAGCACCGAGGTAGCTTGACTCAGTCTTCTTCCCAACTCACACAGGAGTATCCGCATGAAAACCGTGGGCGATAAACTCGAAGCATTCACCGTCGTAGCCGCGAAGCCGGGCTTCAACAATCACGAGGAAAACGGCCAGTCGGCGTTCGAGACCGTCACCGAAGCGTCGTTCCCGGGCAAGTGGAAGATCATCTACTTCTATCCGAAGGATTTCACGTTCGTGTGCCCGACGGAAATCGTCGAGTTCGCGAAGCTGACGAAGCAGTTCGAAGAGCGCGACGCCGTCCTGCTCGGCGGCAGCTCGGACAACGAATTCGTGAAGCTCGCATGGCGCCGTGAGCACAAGGATCTCGACAAGCTGAACCACTACTCGTTCGGCGACGTCAAGGGCGAGCTGATCGACCAGCTCGGCGTGCGCGACAAGGAAGCCGGCGTGGCCCTGCGCGCGACGTTCATCGTCGATCCGGACAACACGATCCAGCACGTTTCGGTGAACAACCTGAACGTCGGCCGTAGCCCGGAAGAAGTCCTGCGCATTCTGGACGGCCTGCAAACGGACGAACTGTGCCCGTGCAACCGTGCAGTCGGCGGCGCAACGCTGTAAGCGCATCGATGCACGAAGCCCGCGGCGCACGTCCTGCCTGCGGGCTTTTTTAACGGCCAACCCATAGGAGATATCAATGGAATTCATCGACTCGATTAAGGCACGTATTCCCGACTACGCGAAGGACATTCGCCTGAACCTCGACGGCACGATCTCGCGCTCGTCGCTCGAAGGCAACGATGCGGTCGGCGTGGCACTGGCGGCAGCGGTCGCGGCGAAGAGCACCGTGCTCGTGAAGACGATCCGCGAAGCCGGCGTGCTGTCGCCCGAAGAGACGAACGCCGTGCTGACGGCGGCCGCGCTGATGGGGATGAACAACACCTGGTATCCGTATGTCGAGATGGCCGACGACGCCGACCTGAAGACCCAGCGCGCCGAACTGCGGATGGGCGCGTATGCGTCGCACGGCGGCGTCGACAAGCGCCGGTTCGAGATGTACGCGCTCGCCGCGTCGATCGTCGGCAAGTGCCACTTCTGCGTGAAGTCGCACTATGCGCTGCTGAAGAACGAGCAAGGGATGACGACGACGCAACTGCGTGACGTCGGCCGCATCGCGTCGGTGATCAACGCCGCCGCGCAGGTGATCGCCGCCGAAGGCGAGTAAGCGCACCGCTCGGCCGGCAGCGCGGTGCGGCGGTCCTTCGACGCCGCATCCGCCGCCCCGGGCCAAAAACGAAAATGCCACGCAAACGCGTGGCATTTTTCATTGCAGCGGCGCAACCTGCGCGCCGCTTCGGGCCGGTGTCAAACCGGCATCAGGCGCTCACGCGCCCTCTTTCACCAGCAGCGCGGCGGCCTGCGCCTCGATGCCGTCGCCGCGGCCAAGGTAGCCGAGCTTCTCGTTGGTCTTCGCCTTCACGTTCACGCGCTCGAGCGGCAACCCGAGATCGGCCGCGATGTTCGCGCGCATCCCGTCGATATGCGGCGCGAGCTTCGGCGCCTGCGCGATCACGGTGCTGTCGACGTTCTGGATCGTGAAGCCAGCCGCCTTCACGCGGGCGGCGCACTCGCGCAGCAGCACGCGGCTGTCCGCCCCCTTGAACGCGGCGTCGGTGTCGGAAAAATGGCGGCCGATGTCGCCGAGCGCCGCCGCGCCGAACAGCGCGTCGGTGATCGCGTGCAGCAGCACGTCCGCGTCCGAATGGCCGAGCAGGCCGCGCTCGTACGGAATCGTCACGCCGCCGATGATGAGGGGGCGCCCCGGGACGAGCTGGTGCACGTCGTAGCCTTGTCCGATTCTGAAATCCATGCGTATTCCGGTGTGAGATGAGGTGAAAGTCAGGAAGCGTTCGTGGCGCGCGCGAGGATCGCTTCGGCGAGCGCGAAATCTTCCGGGTACGTGACCTTGAAGTTGCGCAGGCTGCCCTGCACGACGCGCGGGGTATGACCGGCCCATTCGATCGCGCTGGCCTCGTCGGTCAGGTCGTGCCCTTCCCGCTGCGCGCGCAGGATCGCGTCGCGCAGCATGCCGATGCGGAACATCTGCGGCGTCTGCGCCTGCCACAGCGCGTCGCGCGACTCGGTGCGGGCGATCGCGTCGCCGCCGGCCGGCACGCGCTTGAGCGTATCGGCCACCGGCAGCGCGACGATCCCGCCGACCGGATCGTCCTTCAGCGCCGCGACCAGCGTGCGGATCAGCTCCGGCGTGATGCCGGGGCGCGCGGCGTCGTGCACGAGCACCCAGTCCTGGTCGGTCGCGCCGAATTCGCCCAGCCCCAGCAGCCCGTTGAGCACCGACGCCTGCCGCGAGCCGCCGCCGCAGCGGCGCACCGCGAAGCGCAGGCCCGCGAAGCGGCGTGCGTCGAAGTGCGTGTCGTCGGGCGCGAGGACGACGAGCGTCTGCGCGAATTCGCTGCACGCGTCGAACGCGGCGAGCGTGTAATGCAGGAGCGCGCGGCCGGCCAGCGTGCGGTATTGCTTCGGCACGGCCGAACCGGAGCGGCTGCCCGTGCCGGCGCAAGGAATCAGGGCGAAAAGTCGGGGAGTCACGAAGTGGAAACGCCGGAAAGATGAAATCGAGAAGCGGATTTTATAATAGGTCTTTCGTCTCGACCGGCGCACCGCGCCGCGCCGTGCCCGCCACCCCTGCCGTCCCTATGCCAGACAACGCTTCCATCCCGTTCGCCTCGCCCGTCGCCCGCGTCAAACCGGGCCAGCGGTTCGCCTTCGACGGCACGCACGGCTCCGCCGACGCACTCGCCATCGCCCGCTATCTCGCCGAGAACCGCGCCGCGGTCCCGCTCCTTGCGGTGATCTGCGCGAACGCGGTCGACGCGCAGCGGCTGTCGCAGGAACTCCGCTACTTCTCGCCCGATGCGCGCGTGCGCCTGCTGCCGGACTGGGAAACGCTGCCGTACGACACGTTCTCGCCGCACCAGGATCTCGTCTCCGAGCGGCTTGCGACGCTGCACGACCTCGGCGAGGGCCGCTGCGACATCCTGCTGGTGCCCGCGACCACCGCGCTGTACCGGATGCCGCCCGCGTCGTTCATGGCCGCGTACACCTTCGCGTTCGCACAGGGCGAGCGGCTCGACGAGGCGAAGCTGAAGGCGCAGCTCACGCTGGCCGGCTACGAGCACGTGAGCCAGGTCGTGCGGCCCGGCGAATACTGCGTGCGCGGCTCGCTGATCGACCTGTACCCGATGGGCTCGCCGCTGCCGTACCGGATCGACCTGTTCGACGACCAGGTCGACTCGATCCGCGCGTTCGATCCCGATACGCAGCGCAGCCTCTACCCGGTTCGCGACGTGCGCCTGTTGCCCGGCCGCGAGTTTCCGTTCGACGAAGCCGCGCGCACGGCCTTTCGCAGCCGCTGGCGCGAGACCTTCGAAGGCGACCCGAGCCGCGCGCCGATCTACAAGGACATCGGCAACGGCGTGCCGTCGGCCGGCATCGAGTACTACCTGCCGCTGTTCTTCGACGAGACGGCCACGCTGTTCCACTACCTGCCGCAGGACGCGCACCTCGTGTTCACCGGCGATCTGGAAGCGTCGATCCGCCGCTTCACGGCCGATACGAAGCAGCGCCACGCGTTCCTCTCGCACGACCGCGAGCGGCCGATCCTCGAGCCGCAGCGCCTGTTCCTGTCCGACGAGGATTTCTTCGCGTTCGCGAAGCCGTTCGCGCGCGTCGTGCTGCCCGCGCAGCCGGCCGGCGGCTGGGCGACGGGCCTGCCCGAACTCACGGTCGATCGCCATGCCGACGATCCGCTCGCCGCATTGCGCACGTTCGTCGAATCGTCGGGCAAGCGCGTGCTGCTGACGGTCGAATCGGCCGGCCGCCGCGAAACGATCCTGCAACTGCTCGCCGAACATCACCTGCGCCCCGCGTCGAACGACCACTTCGCGGGCTGGCTCGAAAGCGACGCGCCGTTCGCGCTCGGTGTCGCGCCGCTCGCGAGCGGCTTCGCGGTGCCGGGCGAAGGCTACGCGATCGTCACCGAAACCGAGCTGTACGGCGCGCTCGGCCGGCGCGCGGGCCGGCGCCGCCAGGAACAGGCGAGCAACGTCGACGCGATGGTGCGCGACCTGTCGGAGCTGAAGGTCGGCGACCCGGTCGTCCATGCGCAGCACGGCATCGGCCGCTACATGGGCCTCGTGTCGATGGATCTCGGCGAAGGCGAGACCGAATTCCTGCACCTCGAATACGCGGGCGACAGCAAGCTCTACGTGCCGGTCGCTCAACTGCACGTGATCTCGCGCTACAGCGGCGCCGATCCCGACAGCGCACCGCTGCACGCGCTCGGCTCGGGCCAGTGGGAGCGTGCGAAGCGCAAGGCCGCGCAGCAGATTCGCGACACGGCGGCCGAGCTGCTGAACCTGTATGCGCGCCGCGCGGCCCGCGAGGGCCATGCGTTCGCGCTCGATCCGCGCGACTACGTGAAGTTCGCGGAAAGCTTCGGCTTCGAGGAAACGCCCGACCAGGCCGCGGCCATCGCGGCCGTGATCGGCGACATGACGAGCGGCAAGCCGATGGACCGCCTCGTGTGCGGCGACGTCGGCTTCGGCAAGACCGAGGTCGCGCTGCGCGCCGCGTTCATCGCGGTGATGGGCGGCAAGCAGGTCGCGCTGCTGTCGCCGACCACGCTGCTCGCCGAGCAGCACACGCAGACCTTCGTCGACCGCTTCGCGGACTGGCCGGTGCGCATCGTCGAGCTGTCGCGCTTCAAGACCACGAAGGAAGTGAATGCGGCGATCGCGCAGATCAACGAAGGCACCGTCGACATCGTGATCGGCACGCACAAGCTGCTGTCGTCGGACGTGCAGTTCAAGCGCCTCGGCCTCGTGATCATCGACGAGGAACACCGCTTCGGCGTGCGCCAGAAGGAAGCGCTGAAGGCGCTGCGCGCGGAAGTCGACGTGCTGACGCTGACGGCCACGCCGATCCCGCGTACGCTCGGGATGGCGCTCGAGGGGCTGCGCGACTTCTCGGTGATCGCGACCGCGCCGCAGAAGCGGCTCGCGATCAAGACCTTCGTGCGCCGCGAGGAAGAAAGCGTGATCCGCGAGGCGATGCTGCGCGAGCTGAAGCGCGGCGGCCAGGTGTACTTCCTGCACAACGAGGTCGAGACGATCGAGAACCGCAGGGCGATGCTCGAGGAACTCGTGCCCGAGGCGCGCATCGTGATCGCGCACGGCCAGATGCACGAGCGCGAACTCGAGCGCGTGATGCGCGATTTCGTCGCGCAGCGCGCGAACGTGCTGCTGTGCACGACCATCATCGAGACCGGCATCGACGTGCCGAGCGCGAACACGATCATCATGCACCGCGCGGACAAGTTCGGCCTCGCGCAGCTTCACCAGCTGCGCGGCCGCGTCGGCCGTTCGCACCATCAGGCGTATGCGTACCTGCTGGTCCACGATCCGCAATCGCTGACCAAGCAGGCGCAGCGCCGGCTCGAGGCGATCCAGCAGATGGAGGAGCTCGGTTCGGGCTTCTATCTCGCGATGCACGACCTCGAGATCCGCGGCACCGGCGAGGTGCTCGGCGACAAGCAGTCGGGCGAGATCCACGAGATCGGCTTCCAGCTGTACACCGACATGCTGAACGACGCGGTGAAGGCGCTGAAGAACGGCAAGGAGCCCGACCTCACCGCACCGCTCGCCGCGACGACGGAAATCAACCTGCATGCGCCCGCGATCCTGCCGGCCGACTACTGCGCGGACGTGCAGGAGCGGCTGTCGCTGTACAAGCGTCTCGCGAACTGCGAGCACGGCGACGCGATCGACGGCATCCAGGAAGAGCTGATCGACCGCTTCGGCAAGCTGCCGCCGCAGGCGCACGCGCTCGTCGAGACGCACCGGCTGCGGCTGGCCGCGAAGCCGCTCGGCATCGTCAAGATCGACGCGAGCGAGGCCGCGATCGGGCTGCAGTTCGAGCCGAACCCGCCGATCGATCCGATGCGCATCATCGACATGGTGCAGAAGCACCGGCACATCAAGCTCGCGGGCCAGGACAAGCTGCGCATCGAGACGCGCTCGCCCGATCTCGCGATCCGCGTGTCGACGATCAAGGAAACGCTGCGCGCGCTGGCGCCGCGCGCCGACGCCGCGAGCGCGGCACGCTGAGCGCGTGGCCGCGATGCTGCACCGCATCGCGGCCGGCAAAGGCGGGCCGGCGCGTTTTTGAGTATGATTTTCCCATTCCTCAGACGGAGTTTTGCCATGTCCACTCTCGACGCGACGGCGCCGTCCGCCGCCGACCAAGGCGACGCATCGCTCGTCAGCCTGCCCTGGATCAAGCAGCTGGTGTCGATGGACACGACGAGCCGCGTGCCGAACCTCGGCCTGATCGAAGCAGTGCGCGACGCGCTGGCCGCGAAGGGCATCGAGTCGACGCTCACGCACGATCCGCGCGAAGGCTGGGCCAACCTGTTCGCGACCGTGCCCGCGCACGACGGCTCGACCGACGGCGGCATCGTGCTGTCGGGGCACACCGACGTCGTGCCGGTCGACGGCCAGCAGTGGGACAGCAACCCGTTCGCGCCGGAAATCCGCGATGGCCGCCTGTACGGCCGCGGCACCTGCGACATGAAGGGCTTCATCGGCGCGGCGCTCGCGCTGCTGCCCGAGATGCAGGCGACGAAGCTCGCGAAGCCGATTCATTTCGCGCTGTCCTACGACGAGGAAATCGGCTGCGCGGGCGCACCGCTGCTGATCGCCGATCTCGTCAAGCGCGGCGTGAAGCCGTCCGGCTGCATCGTCGGCGAGCCGACCAGCATGCGGCCGATCATCGCGCACAAGGGCATCAACGCGTACCGCTGCTGCGTGCGCGGTCACGCAGCTCACTCGTCGCTGACGCCGAAGGGCCTGAACGCGATCGAATACGCGGCGCGCCTCATCTGCCACATCCGCGACATCGCCGAGCGCTTCCGTGCCGAAGGCCCGTTCGACGAGCTGTACGACGTACCGTTCACGACCGCGCAAACGAGCACGATCCAGGGCGGCAACGCGATCAACACGGTGCCGGCCGAATGCCGGTTCGACTTCGAGTTCCGCAACCTGCCGACGCTCGATCCCGAGCAGATCTTCACGCGCATCGAAGCGTATGCGCAGGAAACGCTGCTGCCGCAGATGCTGCGCGAACATCCGAACGCGGCGATCGAGTTCTCGAAGATCGCGGCGGCACCCGGCCTCGACGCGACGGAACAGGCCGCGATCACGCAGCTCGTGCGCGCGCTGACGGCCGACCAGGACAAGCGCAAGGTCGCATACGGCACCGAGGCCGGCCTGTTCGAACGCGCGGGCATCCCGAGCGTCGTATGCGGGCCCGGCAACATCGAGCAGGCGCACAAGCCGAACGAATATGTCGAGCTCGCGCAGCTCGCCGCCTGCGAGCAGTTCCTGCGCAAGTTCATCCGCAGCATGTCGGTCGACGCACACTGACTGCCCCCCGCCACGCCGGCCTGCGTGTGCGGGCCGGCCCCACCCCGCCACCCGCCACGTCATGTCGACTGAACAACAGGGCACCGCCCATACGACGATCGACGGCGAGCCGATTCCGACGCTCGACGAAATCGCCGCGCAGCATTTCGCGTTGTCACCGTGGGTCGCGCGCACGCCGGTGTTCGAGCGCGCCAATCTGCCATCTCTCGAGGGCACGCACGTCAACTTCAAGTTCGAGCTGCTGCAGGCGAGCGGCAGCTTCAAGGCGCGCGGTGCGTTCACGCACCTGCTGGCACTCGACGAAGCGCGCAAGAACGCCGGCGTCACGTGTGTGTCGGCCGGCAACCATGCGGCGGCCGTCGCGTATGCGGCGATGCGGCTCGGCAGCAGTGCGAAGGTCGTGATGTTCCATACCGCGAGCCCGACGCGCATCGCACAGTGCAAGCAGTACCGCGCGGAAGTCGTGCTGGCCGGCAGCGCGTCGCAGGCATTCGACGTCGTGCGGCGGATCGAGGCCGAGGAAGGCCGCTTCTTCATCCATCCGTTCAACGGTTACCACACGATTCTCGGCACCGCGACGCTCGGCTACGAATGGGCGACGCAGACGCCCGATCTCGACGCGGTGATCGTGCCGATCGGCGGCGGCGGGCTCGCGGCCGGCATGGCGACCGCGCTGCGGCTCGCGAATCCGCGCGTGCATGTGTACGGCGTCGAGCCGGAAGGCGCCGACGCGATGTGCCGCAGCTTCGCGGCGAATCACACGATCAAGATGAGCGCGATGCAGACCATCGCCGATTCGCTGATGGCGCCGCACACCGAGGAATACAGCTACCAGCTGTGCCGGCGCCACATCGACCGCATCGTCACGGTGTCCGACGACGCGCTGCGCGCGGCGATGCTGTTCCTGTTCTCGCACCTGAAGCTGGCGGTCGAACCGGCGTGCGCGGCGGCGCTCGCGGCGCTGCTCGGGCCGCTGCGCGAGACGCTGCAGGGCAAGCGCGTCGGCGTACTGCTGTCGGGCACGAATACCGACCCCGCGACACTCGGCATGCATCTCGCGCACGCGAAACTGCAGCACTGAAGCTGCGCATGGCGCTGCGGGTTATCCCCAGTTTATGTTGACAGCCCTGTTGATAACCCGCCGGGCAAGCACGCAAGTGGTTGAGCGCGCAGCGTTTTACAAGCGCGAAGCGTGCCGGACGCGAAATAGGCAGATGACACCGCCGACGCACGTGGGTTGACGCACGGCGACACGCAAAAAAAAAACGGGCGCCCGAAGGCGCCCGTCGCATGCGAATCATCCGCGTATCGCTTACTTGTTTTCGAACATGTCCATGATCTGCTGCTTCTCCTGCTGCGTGACGGGCGGCGGCGCAAGCCCGGCCGCGCCGGCCGAGCCGAGTGCGTCGTTCGCGCTGATCGCGTTCTCGGCCGGGTTGATGTCCACGCTCCCGACGAAGCCGTTGCCCGGCGTGCGATCGGCGTAGTACAGCTCGCCGTCGACCGTCGTCAGGCCGTCCGGCATCGGCATCTGCTGCTCGGGCACGCCGTTCAGCGCGGTGCGCATGTAGTTCACCCAGATCGGCAGCGCGAGCTGCGCGCCGAATTCGCGGCTGCCGAGGCTCTTCGGCTGGTCGAAGCCCATCCACGCGACCGCGACGAGCGACTGCTGGTAGCCGGCGAACCAGCCGTCCTTCGCATCGTTCGTCGTACCCGTCTTGCCCTGCAGGTCGCCGCGGCCGAGCGCGTTGGTGCCCGCGCCCGTGCCGGCCGTCGCGACCGTATGCAGCAGGCTGTTCATCACGTACGCGTTGCGGCCTTCGATCGTGCGCGGCGCCGTGCTGCCGGCGACCACCGGCTGCGACCGCTGCAGCGCCTGTCCGTGCGCGTCGTCGACTTCGGCGATCAGATACGGATCGACCTTGTAGCCGCCGTTCGCAAACACCGCATAGCCAGTCGCGAGCTGCAGCGGCGTGACGAGCCCTGCACCGAGCGCCATCGGCAGGTACGGCGGCGTCTTCGCCGGATCGAAGCCGAAGCGCTGCGTCACGTACTGCTGCGCGTACTGCGTGCCGATCGACGCGAGAATCCGGATCGACACGAGGTTCTTCGAACGCTGCAGGCCGGTACGCATCGACATCGGGCCGTCCGGCTGGTCGTCGTCCTTCGGCTCCCACGCGGTGCCGCCCGGCACGCTCGGCGGGAAGTACAGCGGTGCATCGTTGATGATCGTCGCCGGTCCGAGGCCCTTGTCGAGCGACGCCGAATAAATGAACGGCTTGAACGACGAACCCGGCTGGCGCCACGCCTGCGTCACGTGGTTGAACTTGCTCTTGTTGAAGTCGAAGCCGCCGACGAGCGAGCGGATCGCCCCGTCCTGCGGCGCGATCGCGACGAGCGCGCCTTCGACCTGCGGCAGCTGCACGACCTGCCAGCCCGTCTTGCCATCCTTCAGCACGCGCACGATCGAACCCGGCTTGATCCGCAGCGTGGCGTTCGCGCGCTGATTCAGCGCGCCCGACACGAAGCGCAGCCCGGCCGGGCCGATCGTCGTCGTCGCACCGCCGACGAACTGCACCTCGACCGCATTCGGCGACGCCGCCAGCACCACCGCAGACTGCAAATCTCCGTTGTCCGGATGATCGGCGAGCGCGTCGTCGATCGCCTCGTCGCGCTCGTCGCCGGCCGCCGGCAGGTTGATCGAGGCTTCCGGCCCGCGATAACCGTGGCGGCGCTCGTAATCGAGAATGCCGCGACGCACGGCCTGGTACGCCGCTTCCTGGTCGGCCGAGTTGATCGTCGTCGTGACGGTCAGCCCGCGCGTATAGGTTTCGTCCTTGTACTGCTGGTACATCATCTGCCGCACCATCTCGGACACGTATTCGCCGTGCACCGCATACTGGTTGCCCGGCGTGCGCACGCGGATCTCCTCCTTCACCGCCTGGTCGTACTGCGGCTGCGTGATGTAGCCGATCTCGAGCATGCGCTTCAGGATGTATTCCTGGCGCACCTTCGCGCGCTTCGGATTGACGACCGGGTTATACGCGGACGGCGCCTTCGGCAGCCCCGCGAGCATCGCCGCTTCGGCGAGCGTGATGTCCTTCAGGTCCTTGCCGAAATACACGCGCGCGGCGGCCGCGAAGCCGTACGAGCGCTGGCCCAGGTAGATCTGGTTCATGTACAGCTCGAGGATCTGGTCCTTCGTCAGCGCCTTCTCGATCTTGTACGCGAGCAGCATCTCGTAGATCTTGCGCGTGTAGGTCTTTTCGCTCGACAGGAAGAAGTTGCGCGCGACCTGCATCGTGATCGTGCTCGCGCCCTGGCGCGCGCCGCCGTGCATCAGGTCGGCCACGCCCGCGCGCAGGATGCCGAGGAAGTCGACGCCGCCGTGTTCGTAGAAGCGGTAGTCCTCGATCGCGAGCACGGCCTTCTTCATCACGTCGGGAATGTCCTGGAAGCGCACGAGGCTGCGGCGCTCCTCGCCGAACTCGCCGATCAGCACGTGATCGGCGGTAAACACGCGCAACGGCACCTTCGGCTGGTAGTTGGTCAGCGCATCGAGCGACGGCAGTTGCGGTGCCATCACGACGAGTGCATAGCCGACGATCAGCGCGCCGACGACCGCGAGCGTCGCGAACAGTCCGACGAACCACAGCGCGACGCGCGAGCCGAACGAGCGGCGGCCGCCGCCCCCGCCTCCGCGGCGCTGCGTGCGGCGATCGTCGTCGCCGTTGTCGTCATCGGGGTAGTAGGCTCCCGACGGCGAACGGCGCAATGTGTAGTGAGGTTCGTTCCGGTCGGAAGAAGAAGGCGGTCGTTTGATAATTGGCATGTCGGAATGGCAGGCGGCGTGGCGCCCTCGGACGCATGCGGAAATGCAAGCGGATGAATCAGAGTGTGGTGCATCGTGGCAACTGTCACGTCGACAGACCCCGCCGCGCGGCGATCCGTTCCCGCGACGTGACAGCGCATTTTAATGAAATCGACCGGTTGACTTCGCGATTTTTTGTAAAAATTCCCGCACGGCCGGGATTTACGGAACGTATTGGCCGCATGCTCCGCCTATCATGGACACGCGGCCCGCCGCGTGCCGCGGCGTTGCTTTCAAACGCGAAAGGTTCGAATACTGCGCACGCATCGCGCTTGAACTCCGGCGCTTAAGCCGTATTTAAGGAGCCGGCGGTGTAATATCCGCCGGCTCACGCGGGTCGGAACCGATTCGCGACGGGTACTGCCGCTCACGCGGCACCTTTCAACCACGGAGGATTTCATGTCGCTTTTCGACTCTATTTCGCGCACGATCAAAGGCCTGCTGAACGATGCGGCCGACTCGGTACAGGATCCGTCGCGCGACGCACGGCAGATCGTGCGGGAGCTCGACGACAGCATCGGCCGTGCCGAGAATTCGCTGATCGAGATCGAGGCACAAGTCGCGACCCAGCGCAGCAAGCGCGATGCGGCCGACGACAAGGTGAAGAAGTACGAAGACGGCGCGAAGCGCGCGCTGCAGGCCGGCGACGAAGCACTCGCACGCGAGGCGCTCGCCGCGCAATCGAACGCCGAAGCCGAGCGCGATGCACTCGCGGCCGAGCTGACGACGCTCGAACCGTCGGTCGACAAGCTGAAGGGGCAGATCGCCGACATGCGCCAGCGCCGCAACGACCTGAACTCGCGCTCGAACATCCTGCAGGCGAAGCATGAAATCGCGCAGGCAAAGGACGTCGCGGCAACCGCGCTCGGCGGCATCGGCGGCAAGAACCTGTCCGAGGATTTCCAGAAGCTCGAGGACAAGGTCGCGCTGCAGAACGCGCGCTCGGACGCACGCCTGAACTCGGCCGACACGTCGAGCGGCAAGGCGCTCGAGGACAAGCTCGCCGCGCTGAACAAGGGCCCGTCGGTGGAAGACCGCCTCGCCGCGCTGAAGAAGCAGCTCGACACGCCCGCGCAGTAACGGCAACCGCGCCGCGGCCCGCCCGGCTCGCGGCGCGCATCGATCGTCAGGAGACGGGCGCTCGCGCCCGGTTCGACCATGAAGAAATCTCTCGCCGCACTCGGCTTCTCGCTGATGCTGCTGTCGTCCGCGGCATTCGCAGTCCCGTCGCTGCAGCAAGTCGAGCAGTCGATCGCACAACGCGACTGGCAGCGCGCCGACTCTCAGCTGTCGCAAGTCATCGACGCCCACCCGAACAACGCGCATGCGCACTACCTGTACGCCCAGGTGCTGGACCGCGAAGGCCGCGCGTCGGACGCGCTCGCGCAACTGCAGCGGGCGAAGTCGCTCGATCCGCAACTGCGCTTCACCGATGCGTCGCGCTTCGCGCAGACCGAATCCCGCATTCGCGCGGACGCCGCGCGCGTGAGCGGCAACACACCGTCGGCCACGCAGGCCGGCTCGTTGCAGTCGTCGCTCGCACCGGCCGCGCCGGTCGCGAAACACGGTCCGTCGACCGGCATGTGGATCGGCATCGCGCTGATCGTCGCACTCATCGCGCTGGTGCTGCGCTGGACGCTGCGGCGCGCGCGCTCGGCCGACGACGGTCGCGCCGACGACGAACGCCGCACGCAATTGAAGCGCGCGACCGACGTGCTGAACGACATTCGTCCGCTGAAACTCGACGCGAAGCTGTCGACGGCGCCCGGCGCCGCCGCGCTCACCGGCGAGCTCGAAGGCATCGAGACCGATGCACGCACGCTCGTCGAAACGCTGTCGAACGGCAAGAACCCGGTGCCGCCGTATCGCATCGACGAACTCGAGCAGCGGCATGCGAGCGTGAAGGCACGCGTCGAAGGCCGCCCCGATCCGGCCGCGCAGCCCGCCGCGCCGGCGAATGGCAACGGCTCCGTGTATGCGCAGGAAGCCGATCGCATGACCGGCACGCAAGGCCAGCCGTATCAGCAACCGCCATACCCGCAACAGCCGTATCCGCCGCAACCGTATCCGCAGCAGCAGCCGCCCGTCGTGGTCCAGCAAGGCGGTGGTTTCGCCGGCGGGATGGGCGGGCTGCTGACCGGCGTGCTGCTCGGCGAAGCGATGTCGGGCGGGCGCGAGCGCGTGGTCGAGCGCGACGTGATCGTCGACGACCAGCGCCGGCGCCAGGAGAACAACGATCCGGGCTTCGACTTCGGTCGCGGCGACGATTCGAACTGGAGCGACGGCAACGGCGGCGGCGGTGTCGATCTCGGCAGCAACGACGACGGCTGGACCGACGACAACACCTGAGCATTCGCACGCGGGCGTCGACGCATCGCGCGACGCCCACCTCTCACGCCGCGCTTCCTTTCATTCCCACTCGCGCCGGCCGCCGGATCGCCGGCCGCCCGATCGCCGGCCGCCCGATCGCCGGCCGCGGATTTGTCAATCATTTCAAGATGGGCTACCGGCAATGGGGCACGTTCGCTATCATGCGGCCATCGGCGTGCCTCCGATCCCATCCGACGTTTCGCAGCCCTGCGCGTCGCGGCACGCCTTCCCCTAGCCTCAATCAGGAGAAAGCCGCTCATGAGCATAATCAAGGAATTCAAGGAATTCGCCGTCAAAGGCAACGTGATGGATCTCGCCGTCGGCGTGATCATCGGCGGCGCGTTCTCGAAGATCGTCGACTCGGTCGTGAAAGACCTCATCATGCCGGTGATCGGCGTGCTGACCGGCGGTCTGGATTTCTCGAACAAGTTCGTTCTGCTCGGCACCATCCCCCCGACGTTCAAGGGTAATCCCGATTCATTCAAGGACCTGCAGGCCGCGGGCGTCGCCGCATTCGGCTACGGCTCGTTCATCACCGTGGCGATCAACTTCGTGATCCTTGCGTTCATCATTTTCCTGATGGTGAAATTCATCAACAAGCTGCGCAAGCCGGAAGAAGCCGCGCCGGCCGCGACGCCGGAAGACATCGTGCTGCTGCGCGAGATCCGCGATTCGCTCAAGCAACGCTGAGCACCGCGCCACGCTGCATCTGCCGGGCCCGCAAAATGCGGGCCTTTTTCATGCGCGTGCCGCGCGCATGCGTGCGCCGCGCGCCGCCGCGCGACGCTTATCTCACTTTTTTGTGACGCGCGAATGCACGCGCGGGAAAAGCAGGTCTATGATGGAGACTAAACGACAGTACGGGCGCCGAGACGCTGGCTGTGTCGATCATCGTGGCAAGCGGGTCGACGGGAGACATTGATCGTCGTACCGCACGAGTGCAGCATTTTCGTGTGCTATAAAGGATCGACATGCGGCGTACATAGCCGGGAGTGGGTCGCATGAAAGTGCCGCATTTCTTGCAATTGTTTTTGAGGCGAGTGTTTATGTCCTTCCCGAAAAAACGTCGACGCGCGCAGCAGGATGGCCAGGAGTCATTCCTCGCGGTATTGCGCCATTCGAAACCGTTTGCGCAGCTCGACACCAAGATTGCCCGCGCCCGTGCGCAGGACGAACCCGTCCTCTATGCGCATGTGCTGCCCGGCCTCGACGTGCTCCTGTGCAGCGTGCGCGGCGCACAGCCGCCCTATCCGGCCATCGCCGAACTGCGCAAGCGCTGCATGGAATCGATCGCCAACGCGCTCGAACAGCCGCTCGACGGCCTCGAGAACGGCGGATATTGGTACGAGGCGAACGGCTTCGGCTTCCTCGTGTTCGCGAGCCGCGCCCGCGCGCGCATCCTGCCCGAATTTGGTGCAGGCACGAAGGCAAGCCTGCGCGGCGGCCTCGGACGCCAGAACGCCGGCGACACGACACCGCGCTCCCTCGGCTGAACCGACACCGACACGATGGGCCGCCTCCGGGCGGCCCATCGGCCATTCAGGCTTCCCGCTTCACCGCCGCCACGCGCTCACTGCGCCGTCCCGCGCCCGTTGCCGGGCCGGACGATGTCGATGAACGCGGCGAAATCGGCGCCGGCGAGGCCCTGCGCAGCACCCAGCCGCAGCACCTGCTGCACCGTGGCCGACACGGGCATCACCGCGCCCGTGTCGCGCGCGGCGTCGGCGATCGCATCGACATCCTTCTGGAACGTGCTCAGTGCACCCATCGGCGGGTGGCCGCCTGACGTCATGCGCGGTACGAAGGTCTGCAGCAGCACGGAGTCGGCCCAGCCGCCCGCCAGTGCGTCGGCCAGACGCGCGGCATCGATGCCGCTCGCCTGCGCCAGGCCGACCGCTTCCGCGATCGCGGTCACCGTCGCGGTGACGATCGCCTGGTTGCACAGCTTCGCGGTCTGGCCTGCACCGGCGTCGCCCATGTGCGTGATGCGCGACGCGTACGCGTCGATCAACGGCCGCACCGCGTCGAGGTCGGCCGCGCCGCCGCCCGCCATCACCGCGAGCGTACCGGCCTGCGCGCCGGGCACGCCGCCCGACACGGGCGCGTCGATCCAGCCGACGCCGAGCGCGGCTGCGCGCGCCGCATAGTCGCGCGTCGTGGCAGGCGGAATGCTCGAATGATCGACGATGCGCTTCAAGCGGCGTGCGTTCGCATCGCCGGCAAGCAGCCCGTGCTCGCCGAACGTGACATCGCCGACCGCACGGCCGTCGAGCACGCACATGAACACCGTATCGACGCGCTCGGCCAGTTCGCGCGGCGTGTCGACCACCTGCGCGCCATCCTTTTCAAGCGCCTCGGCCTTGCCGCGCGTCCGGTTCCATACGCTGACCCTGTGGCCTGCCACCAGCAAATGCCGAATCATCGGCGCGCCCATCAACCCCGGTCCGCAAAATCCGACTTCCACGATATTCCCGTCTCCAATTGAGGTTGCACTTGCCGCCCATCATACCTATCACTCAAGAAGCCGGACACGCGCGGCGCCGCTTCGGCGCCGCCACTTTCGCCGGCCATACCGACCACATACCGACACACCAGGGAGCGCATCATGAGCGACCACGTCTACAAGCTGATCGAACTGACCGGCTCGTCGCGGCAATCGTGCGACGACGCCATCCGCAACGCGATCTCGAAAGCCGGCAAGACGCTGCACAACCTGCACTGGTTCCAGGTGACCGAAACACGCGGCCACATCGAAGGCGATCAGGTCATCCACTGGCAGGTCACGCTGAAAGTCGGCATGCGCATCGACGACTGACGCACCGCGCGCGGTGCCCTGACCACCGGATGCGTGCAATGCGCATCCGCGCGGCGCCGCGCCCGCCTGCATGACGCCCCGTTCGGGCCCCGTGTCGAGGCCCGGCCGGCGGGCGTCTGCGGGTATCCATCTCTTGACGCTGGTTTTCGTTCATATTAAAAACCATATACCCCCACGCCCCCTCGATCAGCCCGTACATATAAACGGAGATATCATGAGTCAGCAACGCGAGGCGATCGACACGTACCTCTTGCGCGTCTTGCACACCTTGTTGATGGAGCGCAGCGTCACGCGCGCGGCCGTCAAACTGAACCAGTCGCAACCGGCGATCAGCGCCGCGCTGCGGCGCCTGCGCGACATCACCGGCGACCCGCTCCTCGTGCGCGGCAAGTCCGGCATGGTGCCGACCGAATACGGGCTGCGCCTGCTCGAACCGGTGCAGAACGCACTGCGTGAAATCGAGCGCATCAAGTTCCAGCAGCACAATTTCGACCCGGCCACGTCGATCCGCTGCTACCGGATCGGCTGCCCCGACTACCTGAACGTGCTGTTCGTGCCGACCGTCGTCGAACGCTTTCGCCAGGCCGCGCCGAATGCGACGCTCGAGTTCCACTCGCTCGGCCCCGCGTTCGACTACGAGCTCGCGCTGGAAGACGGCAAGCTCGACATCGTCGTCGGCAACTGGCCCGAGCCGCCCGAACAGCTGCACCTGTCGAACCTGTTCGTCGACGAAATCGTCTGCCTGATGAGCAACACGCATCCGTTCGCGAAGCGCGGCGGGCTCACGCTCGACCAGTACCTGAACGCGCCGCATCTCGCGCCGACGCCGTACTCGGTCGGCCAGCGCGGCGCGATCGACGTGCACCTCGCGCGCGAGCGGCTCAAGCGCCACGTGGTCGTCACGCTGCCGTACTTCAACCTCGCGCCGTACGTGCTGGTGAAGTCCGACCTGATATTCACGACGACGCGCCTGTTCGCCGATCATTACGCGAAGTTCCTGCCGCTGTCGGTCGTGCCGGCGCCGCTCGACTTCCCGCCGATGCAGTACTACCAGCTGTGGCACGAACGCTGCCACTATTCCGACGAAGTGCGCTGGCTGCGCAGCCTCGTCGCCGAAGCGACCCGCACGCTGATCGAGGCTTGATCGCGCCCGGCGCGCGCCGGTCAGGCCGTCGCGGTACGGCCTGGCGGCCGCAACCACCGCCGCGCGCCTCATCCGCGGCGCGCGGCGCGAGCCCCGCGCCCGTGCGTCAGCGCGACGCCTCCACGAGGGCGTGCGCAAGAGCGTTGTGGCGCTCGATGACGGGCGGCAGGTCGAGCGTCGCGAGCCGCCCTTCCCGCACCACCACCTTCCCGTTCACCACCGTGTACGCCGTCTGCGACGGCGAGCAGAACACGAGCGCCGCGACCGGATCGTGCAGCGCGCCCGCGAACAGCGGCTGGCGCAGGTCGAACGCGGCGAAGTCCGCGGCCATGCCGGGCTTCAGCGCGCCGATATCGTCGCGATTCAGCACCTTCGCGCCACCGAGCGTCGCGATCTCGAGCGCTTCCCGCGCGGTCATCGCATCGGGCCCGAAGCCGACCCGCTGCAGCAGCAGCGCCTGCCGCACTTCCGCGACCATCTGCGCGCCGTCGTTCGACGCGGAGCCGTCGACGCCGATCCCGACCGGCACGCCCGCGAGACGCATCTTCTTCACCGGCGCGATGCCCGACGCGAGCCGCATGTTCGAACACGGACAGTGCGCGACGCCGGTGCCGGTGCGCGCGAACAGGCCGATGCCCGCATCGTCGAGCTGCACGCAGTGCGCGTGCCACACGTCGTGGCCCACCCAGCCGAGATCTTCCGCGTATTCGGCCGGCGTCATCCCGAACTTCTCGCGGCTGTACGCGATGTCGTTGACGTTCTCGGCCAGGTGCGTGTGCAACGACACGCCGTAGTCGCGGGCCAGCACGGCCGCGTCGCGCATCAGGCCGCGGCTCACCGAGAACGGCGAGCACGGCGCGACGACCACGCGCAGCATCGCGTAGCGGCCTTCGTCGTGATAGGTCTCGATCAGGCGCTGCGCGTCGCGCAGGATGTCGGGCTCGCGCTCGACGACCGAGTCGGGCGGCAGCCCGCCGTCGCGCTGGCCGACGCTCATCGCGCCGCGGCTCGCGTGAAACCGCATGCCGATCCGCTGCGCGGCGCCGATGCTGTCGTCGAGCCGGCTGCCGTTCGGGTAGATGTACAGGTGGTCGCTCGACGTCGTGCAGCCCGATTGCAGCAGCTCGGCCATCGCGGTCAGCGTCGACACCTCGATCATCTCGGGCGTCAGGTGCGCCCAGATCCGGTACAGGTTCGTGAGCCACCCGAACAGCTCGGCGTTCTGCGCGGCCGGCACCGCGCGCGTGAGGCTCTGGTACATGTGATGGTGCGTGTTCACGAGCCCCGGGATCACCAGGTGACCACGCAGGTCGAGCACTTCGTCGGCGCTATCCGGCAGCTCGGCGCTCGGGCCGACCGCGACGATCCGGTTGTCTTCGATATAGAGCCCCGCGTCGCGCAGTTCGCGGCGCGTGTCGTCCATGGTCACGAGCACGTCGGCGTGCTTGACCAGCAGGGTTTTCGGGCGGGATGAGGATGGCTGTGGCGCGCGTGCGCCGGCGTGCTGCTCGAGGTTCATGCGTTCTCCGCGTCGTTCTGCCGCCGGGAGCCGCTCCCGGTGACGTTCACAAAGCCGTTCGAACGCTGATTCGCGGCACGCCCCGGTGCCTGCGTCCGTTCGAACGCGCTGGCCCGGTTACCCGGCGTGCACGCCGTCTTCGGGGTGCGCGCGGGCTCACGGCCCGACGCGCACGGCGGCAGCATCGCCCAAGCGCGCGCCGCGCACAATGCGCGATCCCGAATACCGCGCTTCACGGTTTCGATATGGTACGCCGCGCAGGGGGCGCCAAGCCCCGGAATCGCAGGCTGCGGGCCGCTTCCGGCGTGCCGTCGACAGCGGTTCATGCGCGGCGCATTATCTTCGATATCGCGCCCGTATTTGCGCGGGGAACCTTTTTACAATGCCTGCACGGCGCTCGCTTCACTCTCGCCGACGGGTATGTAGCCACGTGACGTGGAGCCTCGATCCGCCGCATAGTCAATGGATCGAGTCGCCGCCGAACCTCGCATTCACACAAGGACACAACGAATGGGAAAGCTCACTACCCACGTACTCGATACGGCGCACGGTCGTCCCGGCGCGGCCATCAAGGTGGACCTCTACGCGCTCGACGGCGAATCGCGCCGCGCGATCAAGACCGTGCTGACCAATAGCGACGGCCGCTGCGACGCACCGCTGCTCGAAGGCGCCGCGCTCGCCGCCGGCGAATACGAACTCGTATTCCATGCCGGCGACTACTTCGCGTCGCTCGGCGTGAAGGTGCCCGAACCCCGTTTCGTCGACCGCGTCGTGCTGCGCTTCGGCATCGCCGACACCGCGTCGCACTACCACGTGCCGCTGCTCGTGTCGCCGTGGTCGTACAGCACCTATCGCGGCAGCTGACACACGCATCGGCGCCCGCATCAAAGATAACGATCTGAGTCTGGAGGAGTTTCATGGAAGGCTTCATCACCGACTGGCTGAACCTCGCGCTGCGATGGCTGCACGTCATCGTCGCCATTGCGTGGATCGGCGAGTCGTTCTATTTCGTCGCGCTCGACAACAGCCTGAAACCGCCGACCGACGCGAACCAGCGCAAGCGCGGCGTGTTCGGCGAGCTGTGGCATGTCCACGGCGGCGGTTTCTACAACATGCAGAAGTACACGGTCGCCCCACCGGAAATGCCGGATGACCTGCACTGGTCGAAGTGGCCGTCGTACACGACCTGGCTGTCGGGCTTCTCGCTGTTCTTCGTGCTGTACCTGCTCGCACCGAACACCTACCTGATCGACAAGAGCGTGCTCGACATGGGCCCGGTGGTCGCCGTCGCATCCGCGCTCGGCTTCCTCGCGGCCGGCTGGATCGTCTACGACTCGCTGTGCCGCATCCTCGGCACCAACGATCGCGTGCTGGGCATCTGCGTGGGCCTCTACGTCGTCGTCGCCGCGTATCTCGCGTGCCACATCTTCGCGGGCCGTGCGGCGTACCTGATCGTCGGCGCGATGCTCGCGACGATCATGTCGGCGAACGTATTCTTCGTGATCATCCCGGGCCAGCGCAAGATGGTCGACAAGATGCTCAAGGGCGAAGAGCCGAACCCGATCTACGGCAAGCGCGGCAAGCAGCGCTCGGTGCACAACACGTATTTCACGCTGCCGGTCGTGTTCGCGATGCTGTCGAACCACTACGCGATGACGTACACGAACAAGTTCAACTGGGTCGTGCTCGTGCTGATCATGCTGGCCGGCGCGCTGATCCGTCAGTTCTTCGTGATGCGTCACCGCGGCAAGCAGCTGTGGTACCTGCCGATCGGCGGCGTCGCCCTGCTGTCGGGCGCCCTCGTGTGGACGATGCCGAAGCCGGTCGCACCGGAAGCGCAGGCCGCGAACGCACCGAAGATCGCGATCAACGACATCATGCCGATCCTGCAGCAGCGCTGCGTCGAGTGCCACTCGGCCAAGCCGACGCTGATGGGCAGCGCGCCCGCCGGCGTGATGTTCGACACGCCGGACGAAGTGTCGAAGAACGCGCAGCGCATCTACGAACAGGCCGTGCGCCTGAAGGCGATGCCGATCGGCAACGTCACGCACATGACCGACGACGAGCGCGTGAAGCTCGCCGCCTGGTTCGAGGGCGGCGCGGTCAAGTAAGCCGCCGGGCGCCGGCGGTCGATTGCCGGCGCATCCTCTCCGTTCGCGGGCCCGGAAACGGGCCCGTTTTTTTTGCTGTGCGAAACGCGTCGCCCGCTAGCCGCGCATCGCGTCGCGCTGCAGTGCGACGAGCGCATCGAGCGCGCGCGGGCCGTCGTCGAACGGCACGAAGATGTGATCATGATACGCAGCGGCCATCACGTTGCAGCTGATGCCGGCCGCGCCCAATGCCCGCGCGAACGCGGCCGTCAGGCCGACCGCCGCGAGATCCGAATGGACGGTCAGCGTGATCCACGCGGCGCGAAACAGCACGGGCCAGCCGCGACGTGCCGCAGTCTCTTCGTCGACCACGACCGTCATGCCTTCCGCTTCGCGGAACGTCGCGATCGTTTCGGATAACGATATTTCCACATCGGCCGGCAACGCGACGAATGCGAAGGCACCGCGATGCAGCTCGGGCTGCATCGTGCGCAGCAGGACGGCGAGGTCGTTTTCAGGTTGACTCATCGGGAACGGATCCGGAACCGGACTTCGGGCAGTGGCGATGCGGGCACGATAGCACGCGGCACGCATAAAAAAACCCGCGCGGCGCGCGGGTTTCCTTGATGCTTCGAACGGCAACGGCAGCAATCCGGCTCTCAGGCCGTCAGCGCATCCAGCGCGTCCTCGGTGAGCCACAGCGATTCCTGCAGGTCCTGCTCATTCAGGTTCAAGCCTTCACCGCCGCGATCGACGACGATGAAATCGCTGACGCCGCCGAGTGCGATCAGCGGGTGATGCCACACGCCCTTCGCATAGTTGACGCCCTGCCACCCGCTCGTCACGAACGCGCGGATCTTCGACGCATCGAGATCGCCCGCCGGCGCGACGACGACGAGATACGGCTGGTCGTTCAGCGGCACGAACGCCTGGCTGCCGAGCGGATGGCGCTCGAGCATCTTCACCTCGAACGGCAGCGTGCGCGGCTGACCGCGGAACAGGTTGATGAGCGTGCGGCCGTCTTCGTCCGCCACATCGACTTTCGCGAGATCGTGAAAGCGGATCGTCGTGCCGAGGTTGATCGGAATCTGCTTCGCGCCCTCCGTTTCGATCACGTCGCCGAACGGCGCGAACGCTTCCCTGGTCAGCGGTTCGATTGCAAGCATCTTCATTTGTCGAGCGTCCCCCACAGACGCACGCGCGATACGCCACCGTCCGGAATGATGTTCAGGCGGACGTGGGTCACCGGGCCCAGCGACGCGATTTCGTGTTCGAAGTAATGCTGCTTGTCCATCTGCAGCTTCTGTTCGCCGAGCAGCACCGGCCAGAACATCGACTGCGTGATCAGCGAGCTGTCGGTGCCGCCCGACACGTATGCGGCCTGGATCGAGCAGCGGTCCGGGTAGTTGCCCTTGAAGAACGCGGTATCGACTTCGATCTTGCGGATCACGCCCGGCTGCGCGAGCGCGATGATCGCCCAGTCGTTGCCCGGTTCGCGGCGCCGCCGGGTTTCCCAGCCGTCGCCCATGTTCACGCCGCGGCCCGGCAGCAGCAGGTTCGACGCGACGCCGAAGTGCTGGTTGTTCGCGGCCACCACGTAGCCGCCGTTTTCCATCGCCGCGAGGTCGAACTGCTCGGTCGCGCTCGCGCCCGCCCAGTCGAGCTGCGGCTGGCCGTACACGCGCAGGCGCGCGATGCCACCGTCCGGATAGATGTTCACGCGCAGGTGCGTGAACGCGCGGGCATCGGTCGCTTCGACGTAGTGATGACTGTTGCCCTGCAGCGTCGTCGACGGCACGATCTCGACCCACTCGGTCGCATGCGTCGGCGCGCCATCGGCCACGTACGCGGCCTCGATCGACGCGGCCGGCGGGAAGTTGCCGGTGAAGTGGCTCGTGTCGATGTCGAAACCCTTGATCACGCCCGGCCGCGCGAGCTTGACGATGCACCAGTCATAGCCCGTCGTGCGCTTGCGGCGTGTCTCCCAGCCATCCATCCACTTGCCGTGATCGTCGTACTTGCCGGGGATGAATACTGCCGGCTCGGGGTTCAGCATCCGGTCCTTCGGCGCGAAGAAGTCGTCGCTGGCCTCGAGCGCCTGCGCACCGAGACGCGGGTCGGCAAGGTTCACGTAGCGCCGCGTGAAATCGGGTGCGTCGGGATCGAGAAGCGGAACAGCCATGATGTTTCCTTGTTTCAGTGAGGCGGTGAGGCGGTGTCAGGCCGCTGCGACGCAGCCGGCCGTGTTGCGGTGTCAGGCGTCGATCAGGTCGTCGAGGCGAAAGCGCGCGATCCGGTAGATCTGGTCGAGGCTCGCGCGCAGCTCCTCGGCGCGCGAATGATTCACGCGCGACTCGAAGTTCGCGATGATGCCGTGCCGGTCATAGCCGCGCACCGCGAGGATGAACGGGAAACCGAACTTCTCGCGATACGTGCGGTTCAGCGTCAGCAGCTTGTCGAACTCTTCCTGCGTGCACTGGTCGAGACCCGCGCCGCTCTGCTCGCGCGTCGACTCGGCCGTCAGCTCGCCGCGCACGGCGGCCTTGCCGGCCAGCTCCGGGTGAGCATTGATCAGGGCGAGCTGGCGCGCTTCGCCGCCCGTCTCGACCGCATCCGACATCGTCTTGTGCAGCGCGTCGATGCTTGCGAACGGCCGCTCGGCCGCGGCGACCTCGGCCACCCACGGCGAATGTTCGAAGATCCCCGACAGCGCCGCGACGAATGCGCTCGGTGCCATCGTGTTCAGTTGATCCAACGTGTAACGCATCGCCTTCATGCTTTCCCTTCGTTTCGATGATTGGGCTGATACGGATGATGTTCACGCCAATGACGCGCGATATCGACACGGCGCGTCACCCATACGCGATCGTGTTGCTCGATGTGGTCGAGGAAACGCTGCAGCCCGCGAAAACGCCCCGGCCGGCCCAGCAACCGGCAGTGCATGCCGATCGACAGCATCTTCGGCGCTTCGTCGCCCTCGGCGTACAGCACGTCGAATGCGTCACGCAGGTAGTCGAAGAAGTGCTCGCCGGTGTTGAAGCCCTGCGGCGTCGCGAAGCGCATGTCGTTCGTATCGAGCGTGTACGGGACGATCAGCTGCGGCGACGTGCCGCCGCCCGACACGGCGACGTCCATCCAGAACGGCAGGTCGTCGCCATAGTTGTCGGAGTCGTACAGGAAGCCGCCGTATTCCGCGACGAGACGGTGCGTGTTCGGGCTGTCGCGGCCGGTATACCAGCCGAGCGGACGCTCGCCCGTCACGCGCTCGATCGCTTCCATCCCGAGGCGCATGTGCTCGGCCTCGAGCTCGGGCGTCATGCTCTGGTAGTGAATCCAGCGCCAGCCGTGGCACGCGATCTCATGACCGAGCTCGACGAATGCGCGCGCGAGTTCCGGATGGCGCTCGATCGCCATGCCGACGCCGAACACCGTCAGCGGCAGCCCGCGCCTCTCGAATTCGCGCAGGATGCGCCATACGCCGGCACGCGAACCGTATTCGTAGATCGACTCCATGCTCATGTGGCGATCCGGATACGCGGCCGCGCCGACGATTTCGGACAGGAACTGCTCGGAGGCCGGATCGCCGTGCAGCACGCAGTTCTCGCCGCCCTCCTCGTAGTTCAGCACGAATTGCACGGCGACGCGGGCACGCCCGGGCCAGTTCGCCTGCACGGGATGGCGGCCGTAGCCGATCAGGTCGCGAGGATAGTTGGGATCGAGTGACATGGGTTCGAAGTGCGACGAAAGCTTGCCGGAATAATGGGTTCGCATCGACCCGCGCGTGTGCCGGAGGCCGGCCGCGCGGGCCGATGCGATGACGGCCCAGTGTAGCGAAAAGGTGCAGACGCGCCCATACAGCGGCGCAGATAGTGCAGGTCAGACGGTGTGTATGTGCGGGTGCGGCAAATTGGGCATCCGGTCCGGCTCGGCGGTGCCGCTGCGCGCCGTGGCGGCGTCCGGCGCGGTCGCCGATGCGTCCTCCACCGGGCTGAAGCGCGCGAATTCGCCGTCATAGCGCTTCGGCAGCGGCCGCGCATAGTCGCCGCGCTTCGCGGTCGCGAGGCGCAGTGCGACGAGCGCCTCGGCCCACTTGACGGCCGCCGTCACGCCTTCCACGACCGGCGCGCCGATCTGCTGCTCGATCTCGTGCGCGAATTCGGCCATCCCCGCGCAGCCGAGCACGATCGCGTCGGCGCCGTCCTCGTCGAGCGCGCGCCGGCATTCGTCGACGATGATCCGCCGCGCGGCCGACCCTGGCCGGTCGAGCTCGAGCACCGCGACGTCGGTCGCGCGCACGTTGCGGCAGAAGCGCTTCATCCCGTAGCGCTCGGCGAGATGCCATGCCATCCCGCAGGTGCGCGCGAGCGTCGTGACGACCGAGAAGCCCGGCGCGAGCACGCTCGCCGCGTGCATCGCCGCCTCGGCGATGCCGATCACCGGCCCGCGCGCGAGCTCGCGCGCCGCATACAGGCCCGGATCGCCGAAACACGCGATCACGTATGCGTCGCAGCCATCGCGCTCGCCCTGCGCGATCTCGGCGAGGAGCCCGGGCGTCGCGAGCGCCTCGTCGTAATAGCCTTCGATCGACGGCGGTCCCATCGGCGGGCTCACGGCGACGATCTCGGTGTCCGCGGCCGCGACTTCACGCGCGCAGCGGCCCATCGCATCCGTCATCCGCTGCGTCGTATTCGGATTGATCAGCTTGATCTTCATCGCGCGCTCCTCAGGCCTTCGCGCTCACGAGCAGCCGGTAGAACACGAAGCCGAGCCCCGCGCCGATGAACCACGAGAAGTTCGCGGCGGCCTGCCAGCCCGGCACCATCACGCAGACGACCGCGATCACCGCGGCCGGCAGCAGCGCGGCGAGCGCGCGGCGGTTCACGCCGCCCGTGTACCAGTAGGTGCCGCTCTCCGACATCGTGTAGAGGTCGTCGCGCACGAGGCGGCCGCGCTTGACGAGGTAGAAGTCGGCGATCAGCACGCCGTACAGCGGGCCGATGAACGCGCCGAGCACGTCGAGCGTGTAGTGGATCACGGCCGGGTTGTTGAACAGGTTCCACGGCGTGATGAAGATCGATGCGACGGCGGCGAGCATCCCGCCCGCGCGCCAGCTGATCAGCCGCGGCGCGACGTTCGAGAAGTCGAACGCGGGCGACACGAAGTTCGCGACGATGTTGATGCCAATCGTCGCGATCGTGAAGGTCAGCGCGCCGAGGATCACCGCGGTCGGATGATCGATGCGGCCGACCGTCGCGACGGGGTCGGTGATGAGTTCGCCGAACACCGGCAGCGTCGCGGCCGTCGTGATCACCGTGACGAGCGAGAACGCGAGGAAGTTGACCGGCAGCCCCCAGAAGTTGCCGCGCTTCACGTCGCCGAACGAGCGGCAGTAGCGCGAGAAGTCGCCGAAATTCAGCATCGGCCCGGAGAAGTACGACACGACGAGCGACACGGCCGTGATCATCACCGGAATCACTTCCGCGCCGTGATACTTGACGCCGCCGAGGTTCAGGCCGATGTTGCGCCAGCCCGCGCGCCACACCATGTAGCCGGCCAGGATGAACATCACGACGTAGACGGCCGGGCCCGCGAAGTCGATGAACTTCTTGATCGTCTCCATCCCGTTCCAGAACACGAACGCCTGCAGCACCCACAGCAGCATGAAGCCGGCCCAGCCGACCGCGGACAGCCCGAGGAAGCCGTAACGATGGACGTCCGCGTACGGCAGCCATTGCGGGAAAAACTTCAGCACGACGATCACGAGCGCGCTGGACGCGAGATAGGTCTGGATGCCGTACCACGCGATCGCGATCAGGCCGCGGATCACGGCCGGCACGTTCGCGCCGAGCACGCCGAACGTCGCGCGGCACGCGACCGGATACGGCACGCCGATCTGCTGGCTCGGGCGCGCGATCAGGTTGCACAGCCGGTTCACGATCGTGATGCCGACGATCAGCGCGATCAGCACCTGCCAGCTCGTCAGCCCGAGCGCGAACAGGCTGCCCGCGAACACGTAGCCGCCGACGCTGTGCACGTCCGACATCCAGAACGCGAAGATGTTGTACGAACCCCATGTCTGATTCTTTAGGGGTGCCAAATCTTCGTTGTACAAACGTCGACTGTAACCGTCCGGCAATGGGGAACCGCCGCCCTCGCCGCCTTCTTCCGCCGGATACGCGCTGTCGTGCGCCACACTGAACTGAGCCATGACTTCTCCTTGACGCGGCCGCCCGGCCGCTCCACCGTCATCGATATCGCTCCGGATCGTCGTCCGGAGTCGGACTGGCGGCCGGCGGCGCAAACCGCCGGCCTGCATTGCTCTCGTCGTGTGGCGCGCGGGCCGGTTCGCGTCGCCGCTCAGGCGCCGCCGAACACTTCGCGCAAATCGACCTGCCCTTGCGCGGGCCGGTCCAGCATCTTCAGTTCGACATGCTGCAGGTGGTGCGCCATCAGCGTCACCGCCCGCTTCGGATCCCCCGCTTCCAGCGCGCTCAGGATCTCGTCGTGGTCGTCGCACGAGCACGGGCTGCGGCCGTGCGATTCGTACAGCGCCGACATCAGCGTCGAGCGTGCGACGAGCCCGTCGAGGCACTCGCAGAGCGTCGCATTGCCCGTCAGCGCCGCGAGCGCCGTATGGAATTCGCCCGACAGGCGGATCCACGCCGCGAAATCGTGCCGCTCGAACGCCTTGCGCTCCTTGTCGATCAGCGCGGCGACGCCCTTCAGCCGCTTCGCGCCCGGCCCCGTCGCGAGCCGCTCGACGACGGCCAGCTCGATGATCCGGCGCATCTCGAACACCTCGTGCACGTCCTGCAGCGTCGGACTCGCGACGAACGCACCGCGGTTCGGCTCGAGATCGACGAGCTTGTCGGCCGCGAGCAGCGCGAGCGCCTGCCGGATCGTCCCGCGCTTCACGCCGAACACCTCGCAGAGCTGCGCCTCCGTCAGCTTCGCGCCGGGCGCGAGCCGATGCTCGAGGATCGCGGTGCGAATCCGCTCGGCGATCGCTTCGGGGCCGGCTGTGCCGGACGCATGGGAATCGGGCTCGTTCATGATCTGCATCGTGTGATGGTCCTCATCCTAGGATGGACATAAATATTGTCAACAATTCTTTTCTCGAAATGCGCACAATCCGTGTGCACGCCGTCGCGCCAGATTCGTGCACCGCGCACGAAACCTAGGCACACCGGTCGTTTGGCGCATTATTCAATGCGGCTTACGGCGTATACCTTTCCGGCTATTTTGTTGACAAAAATGGTGCACACCGCGAGACAAACCCGATGGGCGGTGATGAAAATTTGTGACCGTTAGTTGCGCTCATACTCAAAGAAAAGGCGGGAAAACCCCCGCCTTTCGATGGTGCCTGTCCGGCTCAGCCGAGATGCGGATAGTCCGACAGCGTAAGCCGGAAACCGTGCGCATTCGCGACGAGCTGCGCGTGCGCGCCGAACGGCAGCGTCAGCAGGTCGGGCACGTGACCGAACTGCAGCCCCGTGACGACCGGGATGCCGATCACCGAGCGCACCTGGTCGATCATCGCCTGCATGTCGTAGCCGTTGTCGTAGTCGAACGGCCGCGCGCCCGTGAACTGCCCGAGCACGAGCGCCTGCTGGCGCGCGAGCAGCCCCGACAGATGCAGCTGGTAGATCATCCGTTCGATCCGGAACGGCTGCTCGTTGACGTCCTCGATGAACAGGATGCCGCCTTCGATGTCGGGCATGTACGGCGTGCCGACGAGCGACGTCAGGATCGCGAGATTGCCGCCCCACAGCGTGCCCGTCACGTTCACGGTCTGCACCTGCGGCGCTTCGGCGATGATCGTCGTGGTCGGCTGCGACAGCGTCTGCCAGAAGTGTTGCATCGTGAAGTCGCTCGGCGTTTCCGCGCCGAAGTCGGCCGACAGCATCGGGCCGCCGAAGGTCTTGATGCGCGCCTTCGCGTACAGCGCGAGCTGGATCGCGGTGAAGTCGCTGTGCCCCACCAGCGCAATCGGCTGGTCGCGCAGGCGGCGCTCGAGCCCGCGATAGTCGAGCCCGTGCAGGATGCGGGCGGCACCGTAGCCGCCGCGCACCGCGAGCCCGATGTCCGGCAGCGCGCGCTCCGGATCCGCCAGGCGATTCAGGTCGCCTGCCCGCTCGCCGTCGGTCCCGCCGAAACGCTGAAAGCGGCGCTGCGTCGCTTCGATGTTCTCGATGCGCTGCTGCGCGCCGCTCAGGCGTTCGAGCGCGCGATTGATCGCGTCGGGATCGTGCGGATAACCGGACGGCGCCAGCAGGCGGATGGTGTAGGACGCGGCGGGCTGGAAGGACATGGCGGAAGGGTTCAGGGTCGTCAAACCTGCTTAGAGGGTCCGAACCGTCTTGGGTTCACGGAACCGGGCAGCCCGCCCCGCTTCGGGAGACGGGCGCGTTCGGGGGCGCTTATGATGCGCCGGCTTCGGCGTCGCGGGTGAGCCGCGCTTCACGCAGCGCGCGGCGGCGTTCCGCGAAGAACGACTTCAGCGCGGCGCCGCACTCGTCGGCGAGCACGCCGCCGGTCACCTCGGTATGGTGGTTGAGCTGCGGATTCGCGAACGCGTCGATCACGCTGCCGCATGCGCCCGTCTTCGGATCGGCGGCGCCGTAGACGACCCGTGCGATGCGGGCGTGCATGATCGCGCCCGCGCACATCAGGCATGGCTCGAGCGTCACGTACAGCTCGCAGCCGGGCATCCGGTAGTTCTGCAGATGCTGCGCGGCCATGCGCAGCGCGGCCATTTCCGCATGGGCCGACGGGTCGTGCCCGCCGATCGGATGGTTGAAGCCGCGCGCGATCACCTCGTCGCCGCACACCAGCACCGCGCCGACCGGCACTTCGCCGGCCGCGCGCGCCTCTTCGGCGGCGGCCTGCGCGAGACGCATGAAATGCAGGTCGCGCGCCGACACGGGTGCGGCTTCGGGAACGGGAGAATCGGTAGAGGCTGCGGATCCGGCTGCCGCGTCGTGCAGCGTGTCGACGCTCACATCGGCCCCGCTTCGGCGGGCATGTCGTCGAGCCCGCGCTCGCAGAGGCGCTCCGCGATGCGCCGGCAATAGTCGCGCGGCATCACCATCGGGCCGCCGCGCAGCGATTCGAGCGCCATGTCGAGCGCGAGGATCTTCGCCTGCAGCCGGCAGCGCGCGGAGCGGTCGCTGACCGCCTGCAGTTCGTCCTGCAGATTGCGCAGCGCGCGCAGTTGCTCGACGGCCGGCGGCACGAAGCCCGCGTTCTTCAGGATACGGTTGGCCACCCGCACCTCCTCGGGTACGAGCAGGTCGTCATCCAGCGCCTGCGGCGCGCCGGTACCCGGCAATTCGTCGAACTCGCCCCGCGCGGCGGCGGCGGCGATTCGTTGTTCGACCAGTGCGTCAAGCAGTCTCATCAGTCATTCGGAACAATGCGGCAGCCGAATTCTAGCAGGGTGACGCGCGTATGACAGGCCATTCGAACGGATGCTCGATATTGTGGTTTTAGGGGCCGAATCGGCGTGCATGCGCACCGATCGGCGCGACTTGCCGCTGTGCTGCGCCGCAGCAGGCTTCGCGTGGATTTGGCGCGAGCCTGGCCTGATTTGTGCATGCGCCGCCGCCCCCGCTTTTTTTATTTTCGACGGCGCGAACCAGCAGTCGTCATCTCGCCGAAATCGCCATTTCGGGGCAGCCGGGTCATGCGACGACCGGCTGCGAGCGCTCCTTGGGAAACGGCCGGAACATCATCGCGACGAGGAACGCGCCGATGCCGACCGCGAACGATCCGAGGTACAGCCAGCCGTAGCTACCCAGCGCATCGACGATCAGGCCGCCGGCGACCGGCCCCGCCGCCATCCCGAGGCTGCCGGCCATCGCGCAGCCGCCGATCACGGTGCCCATCATCCGCAGCGGGAAGTTTTCGCGCGCGAGCACCGCATAGAGCGGCATCACGCCCGCATAGATGAAGCCGAACAGCGTCGCGACCACGTAGAACCCGTCCAGCGTGCGCACGAAGTAATAGCCGAGCGCGCCCAGCGCCTGCACGAGCAGCCCGGCCACCAGCATGCGCTTCGCGCCGAGGCGGTCGCCCAGCAGCCCGAACGCGATGCGTCCGCCCATGCCGGCGAGTCCCTCGACGCTGTAGATCGACACCGCGGCGATCAGCGGGATCCCGCAGGTCACCGCATAGCTGACCGTATGGAAGATCGGGCCGGAGTGCGTCGCGCAGCAGAAGAAGTTGGTCAGCAGCAGCACGACGAACTGCGGCGAGCGCAACGCGCCGCGGACCGACAGCGGCGCGGTCGCGGGCCCGCCTGCCGGCGTCGGCCCGTCGAGTGGCCCGTCGAGCGCGGGCGCACGGCGCACGAGCAGCGACGCCGGAATCATCACGACGGCGGCCAGCGCGGCGATCGCCAGCATCGACGTGCGCCAGTCGTGGCCCGACACGAGCCAGGCCGCGAGCGGCGCCATCGTCATCGGCGCCATGCCCATGCCGGCCGACACCAGCGATACCGCGAGGCTGCGGTGCGTGTCGAACCAGCCGGTCACGCAAGCCATCATCGGCGCGAACACCGCGGCCGTCGCGCTGCCGACGGCCAGCCCGAAAATCAGCTGGAACGCGAGCAGCGACGGTGCACGGCTCGCGAGCGCGAGGCTCGCCGACAGCAGCACGGCGCCCGTCACGACCACCGCGCGCGTGCCGATCCGGTCCGACAGGCTGCCCCAACCGATGCTCGCGAAGGCCATCGCGATGAAGCCGAGCGTCATCGCGGCGGAAATGCCGGTCATCGACCAGCCGGTGTCGCGTGCAATGGCCCGCAGGAACACGGGCAGCGAAAACATCGCGCCGATCGCGATGCAGCCCATCAGGCCGCCCGCGGCGACGATCACCCAGCGATAGCGGGAATCAGGCATCTGGTCTCTCCTTTCTCTCCGTCGTACAGGCATCGATGAGGAACCGGACCGCGGCCGCCCGGCCCGCCCGGTCGATATCAACACGACGAACGGCGTACCGGAAAATCGACACGCACCACGCCGGCCAGCGTGAATGTCCGATCGTCGGTCGAATCGAGCGACCGACAAGGGGCAGATCCCGACGCGCATCGGCCGCGCTGCCGCGCCCGCTTTTCCGAAATCGGAAAGTCGAAATCAGAAATCGTTGGTTTGGACGCGCGAGCGCGCTCACTACACTCGAGCCATCTTGTCATAACAAGTTGACCGATGACCCCACCCAACGTCGTGCCGCTGTCGGCGGCCCCGCTCTACGTGCAGATCAAGGACACGCTGCGCGCACGGATCCTCGACGGCACCCATGCGCCGCACAGCAGGATGCCGTCCGAGCACGAACTGTGCGCGATGTTCGACGTGAGCCGCATCACCGTGCGCCAGGCGCTCGGCGACCTGCAGAAGGAAGGCCTGCTGTTCAAGTTGCACGGCAAGGGCACCTTCGTGTCGAAGCCGAAGGCGTTCCAGAACGTGACGTCGCTGCAGGGCTTCGCCGAGGCGATGTCGTCGATGGGCTACGAGATCGTCAACCAGTTGCGCAGCGTTCGCACCGTGAAGGCCGATCGCCATCTCGCGACGAAGCTGAACGTGCCGGAAGGCGCGCCGCTCGTCGAGATCCACCGCGTGCGGCTGCTCAACCGCGAGCCTGTGTCGCTCGAACAGACGTGGGTGCCCGAGGCGCTCGGCAAGCGGCTCGCGGGCGCGGATCTCGCGACCCGCGACATCTTCCTGATCCTCGAGAACGACTGCGGCGTACCGCTCGGCCACGCCGACGTGTCGATCGACGCGATCCTCGCCGACGATGACATCGTCGATGCGCTGCGCGTCGAGGAAAGCAGCCCCGTGCTGCGGATCGAGCGCCTGACGCACGACGCGTCGGGCACGCCGATCGACTACGAACACCTGTACTTCCGCGGCGACGCCTTCCAGTACCGGTTGCGCATCGATCGGCAGAAGGCGCTCCAACCTGCAAGGAAGCCGCAATGAACACCCATGTACTCGAATACGACATCGTCGTGGTCGGCGGCGGCACGGCCGGCCCGATGGCCGCGATCAAGGCGAAGGAGCGCGACCCGTCGCTGCGCGTGCTGCTGCTGGAGAAGGCCAACGTGAAACGCAGCGGCGCGATCTCGATGGGGATGGACGGCCTGAACAACGCGGTGATCCCCGGCCATGCGACGCCCGAGCAGTACACGCGCGAGATCACGATCGCCAACGACGGGATCGTCGACCAGGAAGCCGTCTACGCGTATGCGACGCACAGCTTCGCGACGATCGAGCAGCTCGACCGATGGGGCGTGAAGTTCGAAAAGGACGGCACCGGCGACTACGCGGTGAAGAAGGTCCACCACATGGGTTCGTACGTGCTGCCGATGCCGGAAGGACACGACATCAAGAAGGTGCTGTACCGGCAGCTCAAGCGCGCGCGCATCGCGATCACGAACCGGATCGTCGCGACGCGCGTGCTGACGGATGCGCAGGGCCGCGCAAGCGGCGTGCTCGGCTTCGATTGCCGCACCGCCGATTTTCACGTGATCCGCGCGAAGGCCGTGATCCTGTGCTGCGGCGCGGCCGGCCGTCTCGGGCTGCCCGCGTCCGGCTACCTGATGGGCACGTACGAGAACCCGACCAACGCGGGTGACGGCTACGCGATGGCGTATCACGCGGGCGCGGCGCTCGCGAACCTCGAGTGCTTCCAGATCAACCCGCTGATCAAGGACTACAACGGCCCGGCCTGCGCGTACGTGACGGGCCCGCTCGGCGGCTTCACCGCGAACGGCAAGGGCGAGCGCTTCATCGAATGCGACTACTGGAGCGGCCAGATGATGTGGGAGTTCTACCAGGAACTGCAAAGCGGCAACGGTCCGGTGTTCCTGAAGCTCGACCACCTCGCCGAGGAAACGATCCAGACCATCGAGCAGATCCTGCACACGAACGAGCGGCCGAGCCGCGGGCGCTTCCATGCGGGACGCGGCACCGACTACCGGCGCCAGATGGTCGAGATGCACATCTCCGAGATCGGTTTCTGCAGCGGCCACAGCGCGTCCGGCGTGTACGTGAACGCGCGCGCGGAAACGACCGTGCCGGGGCTCTACGCGGCCGGTGACATGGCGGCCGTCCCGCACAACTACATGCTCGGCGCGTTTACCTATGGCTGGTTCGCCGGGCAGAACGCCGCCGACTACGTGGCCGGCCGCGCTCACGCGCCGGTGGACGACGAACAGGTCGCCGCCGAACGCACCCGCGTGCTCGCGCCGCTCACCCGCGAGCGCGGCCTCGCGCCAGCGCAGGTCGAATACAAGCTGCGCCGCATGGTGAACGACTATCTTCAACCACCGAAGGTGACGCGCAAGATGGAAATCGGCTTGCAACGTTTTGGCGGAATTACTGAGGACATCGAAGAAATCAAGGCGAATCACCCGCATGAACTGATGCGCGCGGCCGAAGTGCGCGCGATCCGCGACTGCGCCGAGATGGCCGCGCGGGCGTCGCTGTTTCGCACCGAGAGCCGCTGGGGACTGTATCACCATCGCGTCGACTTCCCGCATCGCAACGATGCCGAATGGTTCTGCCACACCTGGCTGCGCAAAGGCGTCGACGGCACGATGCGCAGCGAGAAGCGGCCGGTCGAACCCTACGTCGTGCCGCTCGCCGACGACGAACGCGGCGCCTACGCGCAGTTGCGCATCCGCGAACCGGCCGCACGCGCGGCCGCCCTTTGAGGAACCTTGCCATGCCCCATACCCCGCACGACATCTTCCTGCGCAGCAGCGCGCCCGTGACGATCGACGAGGACCGCTGCATCGCCGACAAGGGCTGCACCGTCTGCGTCGACGTGTGCCCGCTCGACCTGCTCGCGATCGACGTGAGCAAGGGCAAGGCGTACATGCAGTTCGACGAATGCTGGTACTGCATGCCATGCGAACGCGATTGCCCGACCGGCGCGGTGAAGGTGGACATTCCGTATCTGCTGCGCTGATGCCGCGCGCCGCCGGCGCGGCGCTTTCCCACTACCGTGCTCACGACACATGAAACCTGCGCTGCGCGTGCGTCAACATCACGCGCCGCTGCCTGGCGCTGCTTGGCTCCACGCGCCTGACTGCTCCGAGTTTTCGACCATGACCGCTTCTTCCCCTCCTTTCCCGCCGCCCGGCGCACACGATTCCGACCATGCCGCGCTCGTCTCGCGCGTTGCCGCAGCCGATGCATCGGTGCGCCGCATTGCGCTGCTCGAACTCGCCGATCTCGAGGATCCCGAGTTCGTGCCGACCTTCGTCGCGGCGCTGCGCGACGATCCGTCCGCGGACGTACGCGGTGAAGCCGCGCGTGTGCTTGCCGCGTGGGAACAACCCGATGTCGTCGACGCGCTGTGCCGTGCGCTGCTCGACCCCGACGACGGCGTGCGCTCGATCGCCGCGCAAGGCCTGTCCGAACTGAAGGACGTCGCGTCGGGCGCCGTGCTGTGCCGCTGGGCCGAACACGCCGAACCGTTCGTGCTCGTCGCCGTGCTGCGCGGCTTGCGCGAACTGCGCGATCCCGCTGCATTCGTGCCGGCGCTGCGCGCGCTCGACGCGCCGGTGTCGGCCGTGCGCGCCGAGGCCGGCGCCGTACTCGGCTGGCTCAAGGACACCCGCGCGCTGCCGTCGCTCGCGCGCATCGCTACGACCGACACGCATGCGGACGTGCGGCGCATCGCGATCGGTGCGGTCGGATTCGCGGCGCCCGACGACGCGGCCGTCGTCACCGCGTTGCTGGCGGCGCTGCGCGACGCCGAATGGCAGGTACGCGAGGAAGCCGCCGCGACGCTCGGCAAGCTGCGCGTCGCGGCCGCACGCGCACCGCTCGTCGCCGCGCTCGACGACGATTACTGGCAGGTGCGCTTGCGTGCGGTGCGCGCACTCGGGCAATTGCGCGACGCGGCTGCGGCGCCGGCCGTCGTCGGACTGCTGTCGCATGCGATCAGCAACCTGCGCAAGGAGGCGGCACTCGCGCTTGGCGAACTGCGCGATCCGGCGACGCTGCTCGCGCTGCGCGGCGCCCTGGAGGATCGCGATCCCGAGGTGCGCAAGGCCGTGCGGATCGCGATCGCGCAGGTCGGAGATGACGCACGATGATGATGCCGACCGAGATCCGCGTCGATCATGCGGCGCGTGCATTGGTGCTGCGCTGGCCGGACGGCGACATGCAACGCATCGGCTATGTGCGGTTGCGCAGCGATTGCCCGTGCGCCGCATGCCGGAAGATCCGTCTCGGTGGCGGCCGGGTTGATGCGCAACCCGGCCTGACGCTGGACGGCGTGGAAGCGGCCGGCTACGGCATCCGCCTGCTGTTCGGCGACGGTCATGCGCGCGGCATCTATCCGTGGCCGTATCTGGCGGAACTCGGCAGAGACCGGGCGGATGCGACCGCGTGCTTGTCGACGCAGCCGTGAGATGCCAGCACGGCTCGCACGGCACAAAAAAACGCCCGGCAAGTTCCCCTGCCGGGCGTTCGCATCATCCGATGCCGTGATTGGCTACCGAGGCACGCCTCGGCGCCGCATCACTCCCACTCGATCGTCGCCGGCGGCTTGCCCGAGATGTCGTACACCACCCGGTTGATCCCGCGCACCTCGTTGATGATCCGGTTCGACGCACGGCCGAGCAGCGCGTACGGCAGGTGCGCCCAGTGCGCGGTCATGAAATCGGTGGTCTGCACCGCGCGCAGCGACGTCACGTAGTCATACGTGCGGCCATCGCCCATCACGCCGACCGACTTCACCGGCAGGAACACCGCGAACGCCTGGCTCGTCAGGTCGTACCAGGTCTTGCCGACGTCGGCCTCGCCGCACAGGCCGGCTGCCGCGTCCTGCGCCGTCGCGGTCGTGCCGCGCAGTTCCTCGATGAAAATCGCATCCGCGCGACGCAGCAAGTCCGCGTATTCGCGCTTCACTTCGCCGAGAATCCGCACGCCGAGGCCCGGGCCCGGGAACGGATGGCGGTACACCATCTCCGGCGGCAAGCCGAGCGCGACGCCCAGCTCGCGCACTTCGTCCTTGAACAGGTCGCGCAGCGGTTCGAGCAGCTTCAGGCCGAGCGTTTCCGGCAGACCGCCGACGTTGTGGTGGCTCTTGATCGTCGTCGCCTTCTTCGTCTTCGTGCCGCCCGACTCGACCACGTCCGGATAGATCGTGCCCTGTGCGAGCCACTTGGCCTTCGACAGCTTCTGCGCTTCGGCCTGGAACACCTCGACGAATTCGCGGCCGATGATCTTGCGCTTCGCTTCCGGATCGGTCACGCCGGTCAGGTGGCCGAGGAACTGCTCGGATGCGTCGACGTGCACGACCTTCGCATGCAGGCGGCCCTCGAACATGTCGAGCACCATCTTGCCCTCGTTCAGGCGCAGCAGGCCGTGGTCGACGAACACGCAGGTCAGCTGGTCACCGATCGCGCGGTGAATCAGCGCGGCCGCGACGCTCGAATCGACGCCGCCCGACAGGCCGAGAATCACTTCCTCGTCACCAACCTGCTCGCGAATCTTCGCGACGGCTTCCTCGATGTGGTTGCTCATGATCCAGTCGGGCTTCGCGCCGGCGATCTGCAGCACGAAGCGTTCGATGATCTGGCGGCCCTTCACCGTGTGCGTGACTTCCGGGTGGAACTGCACCGCGTAGTAGCCGCGCGCCTCGTCGGCCATGCCGGCGATCGGGCAGCTCGGCGTCGACGCCATCAGCGCGAAGCCCGGGGGCAGCTCGGCCACCTTGTCGCCGTGGCTCATCCAGACCTTCAGCATGCCGTGGCCTTCGGCCGTCGTGAAATCCTCGATGCCGTCGAGCAGGCGCGTATGGCCGTGCGCGCGCATTTCCGCATAGCCGAACTCGCGGTGGTCGCTCCACTCGACCTTGCCGCCGAGCTGCACGGCCATCGTCTGCATGCCGTAGCAGATGCCGAGCACCGGCACGCCGAGATCCCAAACGGCCTGCGGCGCGCGCAGCTGGTGGTCTTCGTACGTGCTCGCGTGGCTGCCCGACAGGATCACCGCCTTCGGCGCGAACTCGCGGACGAACTCGTCGGACACGTCGTTCGGGTGGATTTCGCAGTAGACGTGCGCTTCGCGCACGCGGCGCGCGATCAGTTGGGTGACTTGCGAACCGAAGTCGAGAATCAGGATTTTGTCGTGCATGGCTGCGGACGGGATGAAGAGAATAAGAAAAGCAGCGCATGAAGCGCTGCGTCAATAACATGGACAACGGCGTCGGGCGGCAGGCGGCTCGCGCGACGCATCGCCGGTCAATCCCGCGACGGCGGGCGCGCGTCGAATGCGACGCTGCCTGACAATCGGTCGGATGCGGCCGGCGTGGCTGCCGCGGCCGGCGCCGCAGGCGCGACCGGCCGGCTGACGACCGGTTCGACCCGCTGCTGCGGTGCGGACGCCGGCGCCGGTTCGACCGGACGCTTCGCGTCGCGGGCCTCGAGCACCAGCGCCTTCTCGCGCCGCCGCACGGCCGATGCGAGCCGCACGCCGCCGAGGCCAAGCACGATCAGCGCGACCCCGGCCAGCGCCGACAGCACGCGGCCGGCGGCCGCGAGCGCGGGACCGTTGCCGGTGCCGAACGACCACACGACCGTCAGCACGCCGATCAGCCAGTTCACATGACCGACCACGCGCGCGACGGGCGTCGTGAGTTCGCCGTTGACCGCCGCATGAAACGCGAGCCACGCGAGCCCGAGCAGCGCGATGCCGAACGCCTGGCCGAGCATCGCCGGCTGGATGTTCGCGAGTTGGAGCGCATTGAACAGCGCCTGCCAGGGTGTCAGCACGAACAGCACGCCGAACCCCAGCAGCAGCATGGCATCGACGATCAGCACGGCTCGCAGCAGCGGTTTCATCGGCGATCAGTCCACGTGGTAGTTCGGTGCTTCCTTCGTGATCTGCACGTCGTGCACGTGCGACTCGCGCATGCCCGCCGCGGTGATCTGGACGAATTCGGCCTTGTCGTGCAGCTCGTCGATCGTGCGGCAGCCGCAGTAGCCCATGCTCGCACGCACGCCGCCGACCAGCTGGAACAGGATCGCGTTGACCGAGCCCTTGTACGCGACGCGGCCTTCGATGCCTTCCGGCACGAGCTTGTCGATGTTCGCGGAGTTGTCCTGGAAGTAGCGGTCCGCCGCGCCGTCCTTCATCGCGCCGACCGAACCCATGCCGCGATACGACTTGTACTGACGGCCCTGGTACAGGAACACGTCGCCCGGCGCCTCTTCGGTGCCCGCGAACATGCTGCCCATCATCACCGCGTTCGCGCCGGCCGCGAGGGCCTTCGACACGTCGCCCGAGAAACGCACGCCGCCGTCGGCGATGCACGGCACGCCGGTGCCCTTCAGCGCTTCCGACACGTTCGCGATCGCGCTGATCTGCGGCACGCCGACGCCCGCGACGATCCGCGTCGTGCAGATCGAGCCCGGGCCGATACCGACCTTGACCGCGTCCGCGCCGTATTCGACGAGCGCCTTCGCGGCAGCGGCCGTCGCGATGTTGCCGCCGATCACCTCGACGTGCGGGAAATTCTGCTTGACCCAGCGCACGCGCTCCAGCACGCCCTTGCTGTGACCGTGCGCGGTGTCGACGACGATCACGTCGACGCCGGCCTGCACCAGCAGCTCGACGCGCTCTTCGTTGTCGGGGCCGACGCCGACCGCCGCGCCTGCGCGCAGCTTGCCGTGTTCGTCCTTGCACGCATCCGGGTGTTCGGTCTGCTTCGTGATGTCCTTGACGGTCATCAGGCCGCGCAGTTCGAACGCGTCGTTGACGACCAGCACGCGCTCGAGGCGGTGGCTGTGCATCAGCGCCTTCGCTTCGGCGAGCGGCGTGCCTTCCTTGACCGTGACGAGACGCTCGCGCGGCGTCATGATCGACTTGACCGGTTCGTCGAGGCGCGATTCGAAACGCAGGTCGCGGTTCGTGACGATGCCGACGAGCTGCGGGCCTTCGACGACCGGGAAGCCCGAGATGCCATGCTGACGCGACAGCGCGATCACGTCGCGCACCTTCATCTGCGGCGGAACCGTGATCGGGTCGCGCACGACGCCCGATTCGAAACGCTTGACTTTCGCCACCTCGCGGGCCTGCTCGGCCGGCGTGAGGTTCTTGTGGACGATACCCACACCACCCTGCTGCGCCATCGCGATCGCGAGGCGACCTTCGGTGACCGTGTCCATCGCGGCGGACACGAGCGGCATGTTCAGGGAGATGTTGCGGGTCAGCTTGGTCTTCAGGCTGGTGTCACGCGGGAGAACGTCGGAGAAGGCGGGAACGAGGAGCACGTCATCGAAAGTGAGTGCTTTTTGGATCAGACGCATGGCAAATCCTATGGGCGCAAAAGCGAATTATACGCGAAGCGCTGCGAATTTTCACAACACGAACAACGGGTTAGCCGTCGCCGAGCGTTCGGGGGCCGAATCGTTCGGATCGCCGTTCGGTTCGTTTTCGATCGCTTTTCGTTTCACCCGGGCATCGACCCATTCGCGCAGCCGGCCGGAATTCGGGCCGATCACGCGTCGTTGCCGTACGACGCGGCAACCGACGGCGCCCCCGCTCGATGCGCGTTGGCGGCCGCGAGCACCGCTAGGCGAGCCCCGCCGCGGCGCACGCGATCATCATTGCGCCGGCGCCGGTCGCGACGCCTCCGGCGATCCGCGCGACCCGCTCGCCGGCCGGAACCAGCCGCTCGGCGGCGATGGCCAGTGTCACGACCGCCATCACGCGTAGATCCATCATGCCGGCCGCCAGTGCAACGGCCATCAGGTTCCCGCAGCAGGCGCCGCACCGCAGCGCGGCCCGCACGCCGTGCCGCCATGCGGCGCCGGCCCCTGCCCGCCGCGCATCTCCGGCGTCCGGTGCGTGCCGGCAGCAGGCAAGCCGGCGCAGCTTCCAGCCGGAAAACTGCAGCACGCCGGCGCCAAGCATGATCGCGCCGGCAGCAAACGGCATCGCGGCAGCAACTGCGGACAGGCGCGTGGCGGCCGCCGCCAACGCCGCGCCGACGGGAAACACCACGGCACCAACCGCCATCCACACCGAGAAATACCCGGCGCCCACGATCGCGACGAACCATGCCGCACGCGCGTCGCCCGCCGGGCCGAAGCTTTGCCGGTATCGCCAGAGCACCGGCGCCAGCACCGGCAGCATCATCGTCACAGTCATCGCGCCCCACATGCCGGCGAACCCGGCGAACGCGCGCCCTGCCCGCCATCCGCACGGCCGGAGCCACCCAGCCGACAGCGTCCAGCCGCCCGCCATCGGCATGCCGCCGATCGCGTCCATCGCTGCGTGCTGCGCGAGCGTCGCCCACACGGCGGCGGCGAACACCGCGGCGAGCGCGGCGCCGAACGCGAGCCGGCCGCCGCCCGCAGCGCCGGTCGCAGCCGGTTTCGTCGCGATGTCCATCACTCGCTCCCGTTGCGGTTCGGCCCGCGTTCAACCGCGTGCGTATTCGTCATGGCGACGCCACCACACGCCGGTCTCGTTGCGCCCGAGCGGCGCGCGATCGAGCCACTGGTACATGCCCCACAGTCCGTCGAGCCCGCGCGCGTAGGTCGAATACGTGTGATAGACGACGCCGTCCTCGCGCACGAACGCGCTCATCCCCGGCCGGTCGCGCGAGTACGTGGCGGCGTCGGTGCCGCACGTCGCCGCGAACTGCGCGACGGCGGCCGGCGGCGGGTCCATGTCCATCGCGTGGCCGGCCCGCGCGTAGTTGTATTCGACGTCGCCCGCGCGCTGCTGCGCTTCGGTGAACGACACGTTGAAGTCGAAATTGAACTCACCGCCGTCCGACGACGCCCACGGAAAGCGCCAGCCCATCCGCTGCCGGTACGCGAGCAGCTTCGCGAGCGGCGCGCGCGACACCGCGGCGAGCGTGACGTCGTGGTTCGCGAGGTGGACCGCAAAGCCGTCGAAGCCATCGGCCAGCGCGGAGCACGACGGGCAGCCGGCCTTGTAGTCGGGACCGAACATGAAGTGATAGACGAGCAGTTGCGAGCGGCCGCCGAACAGATCGTCGAGCGTCGCCGGGCCGTGCTCGGTATCGAACCGGTAGGTCTTGTCGACGCGCACCCACGGCAGCGCCTGGCGCCGCCGCGCGAGCTCGTCGCTCTGCCGTGTCAGTGCCTTTTCCGCGTCGAGCAGCGCGCGGCGTGCAGCCAGCCATTCGGTGCGTGTTCCGGTGAGATGGTTCGTCATTGCGGGTTCCTCCTTGGGACAGGGATCCGGGCACGGCGCATCTGCCGTGTGCGTGGTGCTAGATTAGGGCCGGGCATCGGACGGCAGGGAGTGACAACTGTGTCGGGATTCGGATGGATTCGCTGATCACGGCCGCGGCACGCGCGCTTGCGGCGGGCGACCCGCTCGGCGCGCTGAACCGCGTCGCGCTGCGCGACGACGCGCCGGCACTCGCGTTGCGCGGCATCGCGATGGCGCAACTCGGCGATTTCGAGCGTGCGCGGGCGCTCGTGCGCGGCGCGGCCCGCGCATTCGGCGCGAAAGAGGCCGTCGCGCGGGCGCGCTGCGTCGTCGCGGAAGCCGAGATCGCGCTGGCGTCGCGTGACCTCGGCTGGCCGTCGCGGTCGCTCGACGCCGCCTGCGCGACGCTCGACGCGCACGGCGACCATGCGAACGCCGCGCATGCGCGCTATCTCGTCGTGCGCCGGCTGCTGCTGATCGGGCACGTCGACGACGCCGAACGCCGGCTCGCGAGCCTCGATCCCGCACCGCTGCCGGCCGCCTCACGCGCGGCGCACGAACTGATCGCGGCCGGCATCGCGATGCGCCGCATCCGCCCGCACGCGGCGCGCATGGCCCTCGCCCGTGCGCGCGCGGCCGCACGGGACGCCGGCATCGCCGCGCTGACCGCCGAAGTCGACACGGCCGCGCGCGTGCTCGATACGCCGGCCGCGCGGCTCATCGCGCGCGGCGCGTCGCGACTCGTGCTGCTCGACGAGGTCGAGGCGCTGCTGGAATCGAACGCACTCGTCGTCGATGCATGCCGCCACGCGGTGCGCGACGCGCGCATGACCGTGTCGCTCGCGCGCCGCCCGGTGCTGTTCGTGCTCGCCCGCCTGCTCGGCGAGGCATGGCCCGGCGACGTGTCGAGAAACGCGCTCGTTGCCGCGGCGTTTCGCGCGAAACACGCGGACGAATCGCATCGTGCCCGCCTGCGTGTCGAGATCGGCCGCCTGCGCGCGATGCTGCGGCCGCTCGCGAACGTCACCGCGACGCCGCACGGCTTCGCGCTCGAACCGCTCGGCCTGCGCGAGACCGTCGTGCTCGCGCGCCCCGTCGACGACCGCCACGCGGCCGTGCTCGCGCTGCTCGCGGACGGCGAGGCGTGGTCGAGTTCCGCTCTCGCCCTCGCGCTCGGTGCGAGCCAGCGCACCGTCCAGCGTGCGCTCGACACACTCGCCGAAGCGGACAAGGTGCAGGCGCTCGGCCGCGGTCGCGCGCGTCGCTGGATGACGCCGCCGCTGCCCGGATTCGCGACGACCTTGTTACTCCCCGCGCCGCTGCCGGGCGACTAGGATGGGTACACCAACGACGAGGCGACAGACATGAAACGATCCACCGCAAACATCCTCCGCGAATACGGCCCGTTTCCGGGCGGCGACGGCGTGCACGGCGTCACGTTCGACGGGCAGCACGTGTGGTTCGCATCCGGCGACAAGCTGAACGCGCTCGACCCGGAGCGCGGCACGACCGTACGCACACTCGACGTCGCCGCGCACGCGGGCACCGCGTTCGACGGGCGCCACCTGTTCCAGATCGTCGAGGACCGCATCGAGAAGATCGATCCCGATTCGGGCCGCGTGCTCGCGACGATCCCCGCGCCCGGCGGCGGCGCCGATTCCGGGCTCGCGTGGGCCGAAGGCACGCTGTGGGTCGGCCAATACCGCGAGCGCAAGATTCATCAGGTGGATCCGCAATCGGGCGCCGTGCTGCGCACGATCGAATCGAACCGCTTCGTCACCGGCGTGACGTGGGTCGACGGCGAGCTGTGGCACGGCACTTGGGAGGCGGACGAGAGCGAGCTGCGGCGGATCGACCCGCGCACCGGGCAGGTGCTCGAGCAGGTCGACATGCCGCCTGGCGTCGGCGTGTCGGGGCTGGAGTCCGACGGTCGCGACACGTTCTACTGCGGCGGCGGCAACAGCGGCAAGCTGCGCGCCGTACGCCGCCCCGCGCGGTCATCCTCCGCGGGCGACAGTGCGGCGGCAGCCGAACCGGCCGAGGGCTGATCCGCCGATCATCACAGCGCGTGCGTGCCCGCCCCGATCTGCGATCCGCGATCCGCGACAAACAGGACCGGATCGCGCCCGATCCCGAACCCCACCCGCTTCCGAGTGCAGGAATGAACAAGACGCGCTCGCGTCGCCATCGCTAAGATGCGCGCTCGTCAGTCTTTCGTTCGGAGCAGTCGATGCAGCGCGGTGTGGTGTATGGCGTCCTGGCAGGCGCGTTGTGGGGCATGGTGTTTCTCGTGCCGCGGCTGATGACCGACTTCTCGCCGCTGCTGCTGAGCGCGGGCCGCTATGCGATGTACGGCCTCGTGTCGCTGGCGGCGGCCTTGCCGGCCGCCCGCTCGCTGCTCGCGCGGCTGACCCGCGAGGATCTCGTCGCGCTCGTGAAGCTCGCGCTCGTCGGCAACGTCGCGTACTACATGCTGCTGTCCGGCGCCGTGCACTTGATCGGCATCGCGCCCAGCTCGCTGATCGTCGGCGTGCTGCCCGTGACCGTCACGCTCGCGGGCCTCGGCGACCACGGCGCGGTGCCGCTGCGGCGTCTCGCCGCGCCGCTCGCGCTGGTGATCGCCGGCATCGTCTGCATCAACGTCGACCTGTTCACATCGGAAGCCGCGCAGGCGACGACGCTCGGCCAGAAGCTCGCCGGTATCGCGTGCGCAAGCGGCGCGCTGGCCAGCTGGACCTGGTACGCGGTCGCGAACGCGCGCTACCTGCAGCGCCACCATCATTTCGGCGGCAACGAGTGGTCGGTGCTGTGGGGTGTCGTGACGGGCCTGATCGGCGGTCTCTGCTGGCTCGCGATCCTCGCGCTGCCGGCCGGCATGGCGCAGGCGGCCGTCCCGGCATCGCGCTGGCAGCTGTTCTGGCTGCTGAACCTCGCGCTGGCGATCGGAGCGTCGTGGCTCGGCAACGGACTGTGGAACGCGGCGTCGAAGCGGCTGCCGCTCACGCTGTCGGGCCAGCTGATCGTGTTCGAAACCGTGTTCGCGATGCTCTACGCGTTCGTCTACGACCACCGGATGCCGCGCACGCTCGAGATCGCCGCGCTCGCGCTGCTGCTGGCGGGCGTCTACGCGTCGGTGCGCCAGCACGGCGATACGCACGCGGGAGGCGCTACGCCCGGCCGCGCGAACGTCACGGCCCACTGAGCGCGGCCGCGGCTGGTCTGACGAATCGGAACGAAAGTACGGGAACGACGCTGCAGCAATGCGTCAGCGCGCGTCCTTGTGCATCCACTTGCGGCCCTCGACGGAGCCCTCGCGGCGGGTCTTGTCGACGCGCCGCTGGCGCGCGAGCTTCGGATCGACGATCAACGGTCGGTAGATCTCGACGCGATCGTGGTCGGCGAGCGGCGCATCGAGGGGAGCGAGCTTGCCGAACACGCCGGTTTTCGCGTGGGCGAGATCGATCTCCGGGTGCAGCGCGAGCACCCCGCTCGCGTCGATCGCCGCGCGCACGGTCGCGCCTTCGGGCAGCGACACCGGAATCAGCGTCTGGCGATCCGGCAGCGCATAGCAGACTTCGATCGACAGCATCGCGTCACCCCTTCCCGTAGCGCTGGTCGGCGCGCTTCACGAACGAATCGACGAACGTGTTCGCGATATGGCTGAACACCGGCCCGATGATCTTCTCGAGCAGGATGCTCGAGAACTCGTAGTGCAGCGCGAATTCGATCTTGCACGCATCGGCGCGCAGCGGAATGAAGCGCCACGAGCCCGTGAACTTCTTGAACGGGCCGTCCGCGAACTCCATGTCGATCCGCGTCGGGCGCTGCTGCGTGTTGCGCGTCGCGAAATGCTGCTTGATACCCTTGAAGTTGATGTCGATGCGCGCTTCCATCCCGCGGTCGTCCTGACGGCGAATCTCGACGCCGCCGCACCAGGGCAGGAAATTGGGGTAATCGGCCACGTCGGTGACGAGGTCGAACATCTGTTCCGCCGAATGACGGATCAATACTGTTTTCTGGACATCTGCCATAAATCGCGCGGCATCGCTCGAAGTGAGAACGCAAGGCCGGGCGATTCTCGCCCCGCTTTGCTAAAATCGTGATTTTAAACGAGTTGGCCCAATCCTTTCATGAGCATCATCGACAACAGGAAAGCGCACTTCGATTATCACATCGAGGAACGCTACGAGGCGGGGCTCGTGCTGGAGGGCTGGGAAGTCAAGGCGCTGCGCGCCGGGCGCGGCCAGATCAAGGAAGGCTACGTCGTCGTCAAGAACGCCGAGATCTTCCTGATCGGCACCCATATCAGCCCGCTGCCCGAAGCCTCGACGCACATCCACCCCGATCCGGTCCGCACGCGCAAGCTGCTGCTGCACCGCGAGGAAATCAAGAAACTGATCGGCAAGGTCGAGCAGCGTGGCTACACGCTCGTGCCGCTGAACTTCCACTACAAGGGCGGTCGCGTGAAATGCGACATCGCGCTCGCGAAGGGCAAGAAGCTGCACGATAAGCGCGAAACCGAGAAGAAGCGCGACTGGGAACGCGAAAAGGCCCGCATCATGCGCGCCGGTACCTGACCACCCGATCCCGCATCGCAAACGACACGGCCCGCTCGAAGCGGGCCGTGTTGCTTTGTATCGCGTGATTCGGGCAGGTGCCGCTCGAGCAGCCGATCAGCGCCCCGGATGAAGCGCTGCGCCGCCGTCACCACGCAAAAGGGATCGCGATTCCGCCGTGCGACGATTCGCCGCATGCGCGGGCCATGCCCCGCCCGCCGGCGCCTGGAACCGCGCGTACGTTCAGCCCTTCCCGGCCTCGGCCGGCACGGCGTTCTTGACGATCGTCAGCGCCGACGCGATCGCGGTGCCGAGATCCGACAGGTTCGCCGGCACGATCAGCGTGTTGCCCTGTTTCGCGAGGTTCGAGAACGCGCCGACATATTGTTCGGCGACCTTCAGGTTCACGGCATCCATCCCGCCCTGCGACTGGATCGCGCCCGCGATCTTCTGGATTGCCTGTGCGTTCGCCTCGGCCACCGCGAGAATCGCGGACGCCTCGCCCTGCGCCCGGTTGATCGCGGCCTGCCGCTCGCCTTCGGACTTCTGGATCGCGGCCTCGCGCGCGCCCGACGCGAGGTTGATCTGCTCCTGCTTGCGGCCTTCGGATGCGGCGATCAGCGCGCGCTTTTCCCGCTCGGCGGTGATCTGCGCCTGCATCGCGTGCAGGATCTCCTTCGGCGGCGTGAGATCCTTGATCTCGTAGCGCAGCACTTTCACGCCCCAGTTCGCGGCGGCCTGGTCGAGCGCCGACACGATGTTGTGGTTGATGAAGTCGCGCTCCTCGAAGGTCTTGTCGAGCTCGAGCTTGCCGACCACCGAGCGCAGCGTCGTCTGCGCGAGCTGCGTGATCGCGAGCACGAAGTTGCTCGACCCGTACGAAGCCTTCATCGGATCGGTGACCTGGAAGTACAGCACGCCGTCCACCTGCAGCTGCGTGTTGTCGCGCGTGATGCAGACCTGGCTCGGCACGTCGAGCGGAATTTCCTTCAGCACGTGCCGGTAGGCGATGCGGTCGACGAACGGCAGCACGATATTGAGACCGGGCGACAGCGTCGCGTGATAGCGCCCGAATCGTTCGAGCACCCACGCATGCTGCTGCGGCACGATCTTCACCGTTTTCGACACGATCACGATGGCGATGACGAGCAGGACAACCCAAATGATCAGCGAATCCATGAAATGTTCTCTCCTTGTTTTATCCGTGGATGATCAGCGCGCGGGTTTCGCGACGACGACGAGACTGTTGCCGCGCACGGCACTCACCTGATACTCGTGTGCATCGTCACGCTCGCCGGTCGCGAGCTCGACGTCCCAGTCGGCGCCGCGATACTGCACGCGCGCGCGGCCGTCATGCCAAGCGTCGACCGTCACGGTCGAGCCAATGTCGAGATTGACGTCCGGATTCGCCGACGTGTCGCGTTTCTGCTTGCGCCCGAGCCCCGAGCGACGCAGCACGATCATCGCGATGATCGCGACCGCGGCGGCCGCCGCGACCTGCACGTGCAGCGCGAAACCGGCGAGCTGCAGCAGCGCGCCCGCGAGAAAGCCGAGCGCGATCATCAGCAGATAAAACGTGCCGGTCAGCAATTCGGCGACGACCAGCACGCCGACTCCGACCCACCAGAACAGATGCCCCGACATCATTGTGGTCTCCCGAAAAACGCCCTCACGCCCGCCATGTTCGCGGTTCGGTGAGTACAAACAAAAACACCCCGGTGCCTACCGGGGTGTTTATAGCATGAACCTTGCATTCTGCCTTCATCGAAAGAGCGGCAAGCCGCCCTTTCGTCAAGGCTGCGTTACCGACCGTTACTTCCGGTTGGCGAGCGCCTGCCACGTATCGATGATCGTGTCCGGGTTCAGCGAGATCGACACGATGCCTTCGTCGGTCAGCCATTGCGCGAAGTCCGGGTGATCGGACGGGCCCTGGCCGCAGATGCCGACGTACTTGCCCATCCGCAGGCAGGTATCGATTGCACGCTTCAACAGGAACTTGACGGCCGGGTCGCGTTCGTCGAAGTCGACGGCCAGCAGTTCCATGCCCGAGTCGCGATCGAGGCCGAGCGTGAGCTGCGTGAGGTCGTTCGAACCGATCGAGAAACCGTCGAAGTGTTGCAGGAACTCTTCGGCAAGAATCGCGTTGGTCGGGACTTCACACATCATCACGAGGCGCAGGCCGTTCTCGCCGCGCTTCAGGCCGAACTTCTCGAGCAGGCCGACGACGCGCTCCGCCTGCTTCACGGTACGCACGAACGGCACCATGATCTCGACGTTGGTCAGGCCCATCTCGTCGCGCACGCGCTTCAGTGCACGGCACTCCATCTCGAACGCCTGCGCGAAGTCTTCCGCGATGTAGCGCGACGCGCCGCGGAAACCCAGCATCGGGTTTTCCTCGTCCGGCTCGTAGCGCGAACCGCCGATCAGCTTCTTGTACTCGTTCGACTTGAAGTCGGACAGACGCACGATCACGGGCTTCGGATAGAACGCCGCGGCGATCGTCGCGACGCCTTCCGTCAGCTTGTCGACGTAGAACTGGCGCGGCGACGCGTGACCCCGCGCGACGCTCTCGACCGCCTTCTTCAGGTCCTGGTCGATGTTCGGGTACTCGAGGATCGCCTTCGGGTGCACGCCGATGTTGTTGTTGATGATGAACTCGAGACGCGCGAGGCCAACACCCGCGTTTGGCAGTTGCGAGAAGTCGAACGCGAGCTGCGGGTTGCCGACGTTCATCATGATCTTGACCGGGATTTCCGGCAGCTCGCCGCGCTGCACTTCCGTGACTTCCGTCTCGAGCAGCCCGTCGTAGATCTTGCCTTCGTCGCCTTCCGCGCACGACACGGTGACGAGCGCGCCGTCCTTCAGCACGTCGGTCGCGTCGCCGCAGCCGACCACTGCCGGCACGCCGAGCTCACGCGCGATGATCGCCGCGTGGCAGGTGCGGCCGCCACGGTTCGTGACGATCGCCGCCGCACGCTTCATCACCGGCTCCCAGTTCGGGTCGGTCATGTCCGCCACCAGCACGTCACCCGGCTGCACGCGTTCCATTTCCGACGGATCCTGGATCACGCGCACGGGGCCCGCGCCGATCTTCTGGCCGATCGCGCGGCCCGTCGCCAGCACCTGCGACTGGCCCTTCAGCTTGAAGCGCTGCTCGGCCTTGCCGCTCGCCTGGCTCTTCACCGTTTCCGGACGTGCCTGCAGGATGAAGATCTTGCCGTCGCGGCCGTCCTTGCCCCACTCGATGTCCATCGGACGCTGGTAGTGCTTCTCGATGATGACCGCGTACTTCGCGAGCTCGATCACGTCTTCGTCGGTGATCGAGTAGCGGTTGCGCTGCTCGTGCGGCACGTCGACCGTCTTCACGCGGCCCGGCTCGCCCGGCTGCGTGAATTCCATCTTGATCAGCTTCGAGCCGATCGAGCGACGGATGATCGGGTACTTGTCCTGCGCGAGCGTCGTCTTGAACACGTAGAACTCGTCCGGGTTCACGGCGCCCTGCACGACGGTTTCGCCCAGACCATAGCTCGACGTGATGAACACGGCGTCCTTGAAGCCCGATTCGGTGTCGATCGTGAACATCACGCCGGCCGCGCCGACGTCCGAGCGGACCATGCGCTGCACGCCGGCCGACAGTGCGACCTCGGCGTGCGTGAAGCCCTTGTGCACGCGATACGAGATCGCGCGGTCGTTGTAGAGCGACGCGAACACGTGCTTCATGCGATCGAGGACGTCGTCGATGCCGACGACGTTCAGATACGACTCCTGCTGACCGGCGAACGATGCGTCGGGCAGGTCTTCCGCGGTCGCGGACGAACGCACGGCGAACGACAGCTCGGCCGGCGAGCCGCTCTTCAGGATTTCGAACTGGGCGCGAATTTCCTCTTCGAGACGTGCCTGCATCGGCGCATCGACGATCCATTTGCGGATTTCGGCACCGGCTTCGGCGAGCGCCTTCACGTCGTCGATGTCGAGCGACTCGAGACGCTTGGCGATGCGATCGGTCAGATCGTTGTGCTTGAGGAAATCACGGAAGGCGAGCGCGGTCGTGGCGAAACCGGTGGGTACGCGAACGCCTGCTTCGGAAAGCTGGCTGATCATCTCGCCGAGCGACGCATTCTTGCCGCCCACGATCTCCACATCGGTCATCCGCAACTGCTCGAACGGGATTACATACGCCTGGTCCTTTGCGACGTTTGCTGCGTTAGTCATACAAGCCCCTAAGTGTGAAAAAAATGCTCGATTGCGCAAGTGGGCTCGGACGCGGGCGCCTGCAAAAAGGCGCGGCGCGTCTTGCGCAACCTGTTGGAGAAACAATCGCGTGGGCGAAAGATCAGCGAAAAATCGTCCGACCCGATTTGCAAAAATCCCGGCAGAAGGGCGATATATTCAGACGAATCGCCGAACTTGCCGGGAGTTTTCGAATCGAGCGACCAAGCCTGGGGCGCCGTTCGTATCCTGCCCCTGCAATTGCTTATCCAACAGGTTGCCGCTATTCTACCGTGCCGGCTGCCGGATGTGGCGCGACCTTGTCTCCGCGTCTGGAGGCGAACCTCCAGCCGCCTGCGCAACCGCCCTTCACGCTCGACGCCCAGATTCATGCTGCCTACCGTTTTCATCGTCTCCGACGGCACCGGGATCACTGCCGAAACCTTCGCGCATTCGATCCTCTCCCAGTTCGACCAGAAATTCCGTCTCGTGCGCCTGCCGTTCGTCGACTCGCTCGAGAAGGCCTATGCGACCGTCGAGAAGATCAACGACGCCGCCGTGCACGACGGCCGCCGCGCGATCGTCTTCACGACGCTCGTCGACAGCGAGTCGAACGACATCGTCAAGCGCTCGAACGCGCTCGTGCTGGACATGTTCCAGCGCTTCGTCGAGCCGCTCGAGCAGGAACTGGAGCTGAAGTCGAGCCACGCGATGGGTCGCGGCCACCAGAACGCGGATACCGAGGAATACAAGACGCGGATCGAGGCGATCAACTTCTCGCTCGCGCACGACGACGGCCAGTCGAACCGCAACCTGTCCGAAGCCGACGTGATCCTGGTCGGCGTGTCGCGCAGCGGCAAGACGCCGACGAGCCTGTATCTCGCGATGCAGTACGGCGTGAAGGCGGCCAACTATCCGCTGATTCCGGAAGACTTCGAGCGCGGCAAGCTGCCGTCGGCGCTGTCGCCGCATCGCGACAAGCTGTTTGGACTGTCGATCGATCCGCAGCGCCTGTCGGAGATCCGCAACGAACGCCGCCCCGGCAGCAAGTACGCGGCGCCGGAGAACTGCCGCTACGAGATCAACGAGGCCGAGGCGATGATGCGCCGCGAAGGAATCAAGTGGCTGTCGTCGACGCACAAGTCGATCGAGGAAATCGCGACGACGATCCTGCAGGAAATCCGTCTCGACCGGCAGTCGTACTGACGACTGGCGCGCCGGCCGCCGTCAGGCCGCCGCCAACAGCAAAAAGGCCGCTTACGCGGCCTTTTTTCGTGATGTGGGATACGCGCGGGCGACGCCGTGCGTCACGGCGTCATGTCATGCGCGCCGCTGCTGCCGCACCTGCTCGAACAGGCACACCGCCGCCGCGGCCGCGACGTTCAGCGACTCCATTCCACCGGGCTGCGGAATCGTCACGCGATGCGTGGCCGCGTCGCGCCAGAACGCTGACACGCCGGCGCCCTCGTTGCCGAACACCCATGCGACGGGGCCGGCCAGGTCGCAGTCGTAGACCGCTTGCGCGCCGTGCGAATCCGTCAGCGCGACCGGCACGTCGAGCCGCGCGGCGAGCGCATCCGGCTCGACATCCTCGTGGATCGACAGCAGGAAGTGCGCGCCCATCCCCGAACGCAGCACCTTCGACGACCACGCATACGCGGTGCCCGGCGCGCAGAACACGTGCCGCACGCCGGCCGCCGCCGCACTGCGCAGGATCGAGCCGACGTTGCCGGCATCCTGCACGCCGTCGAGCACGACCGACGTATGCGTGACGCGCTCGGGCAGCGGCTGTGTGGGCCGGTCGACGAGCAGCAGGAAACCGACGCCGCTGACCACGTTCGACAACTGGCCGAACAGCGCGTCCGGCAGCGTGACGACCCGCTGCGCGTCGATGCGCGCGATGATCGCCTGCGCTTCGGCGTGCGCGAGCGCGCCTTCGGTCGCGACGCACAGCTCCGGTGTCGCGCCCGTATCGAGATACGCGCCGGCGAGATGGAAACCTTCGAGCAGCGCCTGGCCGCCGCGCCGCTGGTGAGACGTCGAGCCCGCGAGCGCCTTTAGGCGCTTGTACAGCGGGTTGTCGCGGGATGTAATGCTCTTCATCAGGGGCCTGTTCCCGCTAATAACGGGCTTGCGAACGTGCGTTGCCGGCTGTCCCCCAAGGGGAGTGCCTTCGGGCGCGTGCCACAAGCACGGCGCGCCGTTGAGCCGCGCCGAACCCGCGACGCGCGACGTCGCCATGCGGCCGGCAACGCACGTTCACGAAACTAAAAAACCCTTTCCGGCGGGGCCGCCGGAAAGGTCGATCGTGGCGTCATGCTCGCGGCGAATACGCGAGGTATTCGCCGTGCCCCTTCCCTCGCGCTCGACCCTTCTGGCGGCCGGCGCAAGCCCGTTCTCAGCGGGAACCGGTCATCAGGTCGAGCGCCTCGCGCACGGGCGCGAACGAGCGCCGATGCACTTCGCACGGGCCGTGCTCGCGCAGCGCGGCAAGGTGTTTCGGGGTGCTGTAACCCACGTGCACGTTGAAGCCGTACACCGGGAAGCGTTCATGCAGATCGACGAGCATGCGGTCGCGCGTGACCTTCGCGAGAATCGACGCGGCCGAGATGCTCGGCACGAGCGCGTCGCCGCTGACGATCGCCTCGGCACGCACCGTCAGCGTCGGACAGCGGTTGCCGTCGATCTGGGCAAGCGTCGGCAGCACCGACAGGCCCTCGACGGCCCGCTTCATCGCCAGCATCGTCGCGTGCAGGATGTTCAGCGTGTCGATTTCGTCGACGCTGGCCGACGCGACGCAAAACGCGCTCGCGCGCGCGACGATCAGGTCGTACAGCGCGTCGCGCTTCTTCGCGGACAGCGCCTTCGAATCGTCGAGCCCGTCGATCGGCCGTGCGGGATCGAGGATCACCGCGGCGGCCACGACCGGCCCCGCGAGCGGGCCGCGGCCCGCTTCGTCGACGCCGCAGACGATCTCGTCGGGCCGACTGAAGTCGAAACCGCCCTGCAGATCGGCCGACGCGCGGCGGCGTGGCACACGGATGGCCGTCATGCGCGCCCCCTGCGTTGCTCGAGCACGCGCACGACTGCTTCGGCGGCCTTCGCGGCCGTGTTCTGACGCAGCGAAAGATGCATTTCGGTAAAGACTTCGGTCAGCGTGCGGCGGTTCGCGTCGTCGCGCAGTTGCGTGAGCGTCGCATCGGCGAGCGCCTCGGGCGTCGCGAAATGCTGCAGCAACTCGGGCACGACGAAGCGCCCCGCCAGGATGTTCGGCAAGCCGACGTACGGCAGGTAACCCTGCCGGCGCATGATCTGCCCGGTCAGCCAGGGCACCTTGTACGAGATCACCATCGGCTTCTTCAGCAGCGCGGCTTCCAGCGTGACGGTGCCGCTCTTCACGAGGATCGCGTCGGCGGCCGTCATCGCGACCTGCGAGCGGCCGTCGGTGATCGTCAGCGCGAGTTGCGGATGGGCGTCGACGAGCGGCTGCAGCAGCTCGCGCAGCGCAGGCGTCGCCGCCGGCATCACGAACCGCACGCCGGGCTCACGCTGCTGCATCAGCGCCATCGCCGCGAAGAACGTCGGGCCGATCAGCCCGATCTCCGAGCGCCGGCTGCCCGGCAGCACCGCGATCACCGGGCCGTCGGCGGGCAGGCCAAGCGCGATGCGCGCGCCGTGCGTGTCAGGCTCGAGCGGAATCTCGTCGGCGAGCGGATGACCGACATACGTCGATGCGACGCCCGCCTTGTCGAGGATCGCCGGTTCGAACGGGAACAGGCACAGCATGTGGTCGACGGACTTCGCGATCTTCTTGATCCGCCCGCCGCGCCACGCCCAGATCGACGGGCACACGAAGTGGATCGACGGGATGCCCGCATCGCGCGCGGCCTGCTCGACGCTGAAATTGAAGTCGGGCGCGTCGACGCCGATGAACGCGTCGGGCCGCTCCGCGAGCAACTGGCGCTTCAACTCGCCGCGAATCCGCAGGATCTCGGGAATCTGGCCCAGCGCCTCGACGTAGCCGCGCACCGTGAGCTTGTCCATCTGCCAGTGCGAGTCGAAGCCGTGCGCGAGCATCCGCTGCCCGCCGATTCCGTAGTAGCGGGTCGACGCGGGCAGCCGCTCTTGAAGCCCGCCGAGCAGCGACGCCGCGAGCAGATCGCCCGACGGCTCGCCGGCCACCATTGCGAGCCGGAGCTGATTGGTCGGGAGCGACATCGCTTAGCGGATGATGCCGCGTTGGGACGCGTCGATGAACTCGACGAACGCGGTGACCGCTGCATCGCCTTCGCCACCCGCGACCGCCAGCTCGCGCAACTGCACCTTCGCTTCCTCGAGCGACAGGCCGTTCTTGTACAGCAGGCGGTACGCGCTGCGCAGCGCCGAGATCGCGTCGGGAGAGAACCCGCGCCGGCGCAGGCCTTCGACGTTGATGCCGTGCGGCTCGGCCTTGTTGCCGGCCGCGATCACGAACGGCGGCACGTCCTGCACGAGCGCCGACGCGCCGCCCAGCATCGAATGCGCGCCGATGCGCACGAACTGGTGCACGCCCGACATCCCGCCGATGATCGCGTAATCGCCGATCTCGACGTGACCGGCCATCTGCGCGTTGCTCGACAGGATCACGTTGTTGCCGACGCGGCAGTCATGACCGATGTGCACGTAGGCCATGATCCAGTTGTCGTCGCCGAGCGTCGTCACGCCGACATCCTGCACGGTGCCGGTGTGGATCGTCGTGAATTCGCGGATCGTGTTGCGGTTGCCGATCACGAGCTTCGTCGGCTCGTCCTTGTACTTCATGTCCTGCGGACGGCCGCCGACCGACGCGTAATGGCCGATGCGGTTGTCCTCGCCGAGCGTCGTGTGACCTTCGATCACGCTGTGCGAGCCGATCGTCGTACGCGCGCCGATCGTGACGTGCGGCCCGACGATCGCATACGGCCCGATCTCGACGGACTCGTCGATCTGCGCGCCCGGTTCGACAATCGCGGTGGGATGAATCCTGGTCATGCGCCGTTGCCTCTCGATATGATGTGTCGCGTTGCTCGCGTTACGATATCCATGCGTGCCGCGTCGCTCAGGGCGCCGCGTCGGCCGTCTTGACCGTGCACATCAGTTCGGCCTCCGCCGCCACCTTGCCGTCCACTTCCGCCACCGCCTTGAACTTCCAGATGCCGCGGATGTAACGCACGAACGTCACGTTCAGAATCAGCTGGTCGCCCGGTTCGACCACGCGCTTGAAGCGCGCGCCGTCGATGCCGACGAAGTAGTACAGCGTGTTTTCCGGATCCTTCGGCTGCTCTTCCGCGAACGTCAGCAGCGCGGCTGCCTGCGCGAGCGCCTCGAGGATCAGCACACCCGGCATCACCGGCCGCTTCGGGAAGTGTCCCTGGAAGAACGGCTCGTTGATCGACACGTTCTTCAGCGCTTTGATTCCCTTGTGCGGCTCGAGTTCGAGCACGCGGTCGACGAGCAGAATCGGGTAGCGATGCGGCAGCAGCGTGAGGATCTTGTGGATGTCGAGATTGATTTTTTCAGTGCTCATGATGGTTCGTCTCACGCAGAGGCTGCGCGGTGGTGATGCAAAGGCTGAAGCGGGCCGCCGCGCGGCCCAGTCTGACAAACCGGGCCGGTAGCGCTGGCCGTGCCCGGTTGCTGGTCTCGCATGGCGTCGGTCAGGCGTCCGTGCCGCCCTGGGCGGCCAGCGCGGTTTCGAGCGCCTTGATGCGCTCGCGCAGCTTGTCGAGGTTGCGCACGAGCGCGGCGCTCCGGTTCCATTCGCCGTGGTCGACGGCCGGGAATGCGCTCGTGTAGATGCCGGCCTTCGGCAGCGACTTCGACACGCCCGACTTCGCGGTGATGATGACATAGTCGCCGAGCGTCACGTGGCCGGCGATGCCCGCCGCGCCGCCGATCATGCAGTGGCGGCCGATCGTCGTGCTGCCCGCGATGCCGGCGCTGCCCGCGATCACCGTATAGGCGCCGATCCGGCAGTTGTGGCCGATCTGGACCTGATTGTCGATCTTCACGCATTCGTCGATGACGGTGTCCGCCATCGCGCCGCGATCGATCGTCGTGTTCGCGCCGATCTCGACATCCGGGCCGATGGTCACACCGCCGACCTGCGGGATCTTGACCCAGCTGCCGGTGCGCGCATCGCCGTCGCCGACGAAATCCGGCGCAAAGCCGAACCCGTCGGAACCGATCACGGCACCCGCATGGATGATCGCGCGCGGGCCGATCTTGCAGCCGTGGTACACCGATGCGTTCGGATACAGGTGCGAACCCGCACCGATCGTCGTGCCGCGGCCGATGAACACGTTCGCGTCGAGCTGCACGCCGTCCTCGATCACCGCGCCGGCCTCGACCGTCACGTGCGGGCCGATCACCGCGCTCGCGGCAACCTGTGCGGCCGGATCGATCGTCGCGCTCGGATGCACGCCGGGCGCGCGCGGCGGCGTGGCGAGATCGATGAACATCTGCGCGACGCGCGCGAAATACGCGTACGGATTCGGCGTCACGATGAAATTATGGGGGCCGGCCATCCGGGGGCCGGCCGTAGCCGCGCGCAGCTTTTCGAGATCCTTCGGCGCGATCAGCACCGCGCCGGCGCGGGTCGCCTCGACCTGCGACAGATACTTCGGATTCGCGAGAAACGCGAGTTGCTGAGGGCCTGCCTGGTCGAGCGGCGCGAGGCCGCTCACCTTGCACTGGGCGTCGCCGGCGATCTCGCCGCCGAACCGCTTTACGAGTTCCTCGAGCGTCAATGCCATTCGTCGTCTGCTCCGTTCAGTTCGTCGAGCCGGACGCGAGCGCCTTGAGCACCTTGTCGGTGATGTCGATGCGCGGACTGACGTATACGGCTTCCTGCACGATCAGGTCGTAATTCTGCTGCTCGGCGATCTGCTTGATGACCTTGTTCGCGCGCTCCAGCACCGCCGCGAGTTCCTCGTTGCGGCGCTGGTTCAGGTCCTCGCGAAACTCGCGCTGCTTGCGCTGGAAGTCGGTGTCGAGCTGCGCGAGATCGCGCTGCTTCTGCGCACGATCGGCCGCCGACAGCGACGCACCGTTCTTGTCCAGCGAGTCGGACATCGACTTCAGGCGCGCCGCGAGGTCCTGCAGTTCCTTGTCGCGCTTCGCGAACTCGGCTTCGAGCTTCGTCTGCGCCACCTTGGCGGGCGCCGACTCGCGCAGGATCCGATCCGAATTGACCGCCGCGATGCGGGCGACGTCCTGAGCATGCGCCGTCGCCGCGCCCAAGGCCAGCGCAACGGTCAGCGCACACATCACTCGTTTCGAAAACTTACCGGTTAGCAAAATTACCCTCTCGTTGCTGTTGTATGCGTTCGATCAGAACGCCGTCCCGATCTGGAACTGGAATTTCTGGTACTGGTCGCCTTCATGCTTCTGCAGCGGGAAGCCGAGGCTCAGCTTCAGCGGGCCGATCGGCGAGATCCACGCGAGACCCACGCCGTAGCCGTAACGCAGGCCGTTCGCGCCGGTACTCGTGCCGCCCGGCGCGTTACCCCACACGTTACCGCCGTCGAGGAACGTGAACACGCGCAGCGTGCGGTCGTAGCCGGTGCCCGGCAGCGGGAACGTCAGCTCGATGTTGCCGACCAGCATCTTCGAACCGCCGATCGGGTCGTTCGTCTTCGTGTCGCGCGGGCCCAGCGAGCTCGGCTCGTAGCCACGCACCGAGCCGATACCGCCCGCGTAGTAGTTCTTGAAGATCGGGTACGGGTTGCCGATACCGTTACCGTAGCCGCCTTGCAGGTTCATGCCCAGGATGAAGCCGCGCGAGAACGAATAGTAGTACTGCGCCTGCAGGTCGGCCTTGTAGTACTGGATCTTGCCGACCGGCACGCCGTACTCGACGTTCGCCTGCGTGAAGTAGCCGCGGCTCGGGATCAGCGCGCTGTCACGCGCGTCGCGCGACCACGCGACGGTCAGCGGCACCGTGTTCGACACGCGGCCGAACTGGTTCACGTAATCCTGGTAGCTCTGCGGCGTGTTCGAGTCGACATCGAGACGGTTCTGCTCGAAGCCCGCGCCGAAGTAGACGGTGTCGACTTCCGAGAACGGAATGCCGAACTTCAGGTTGCCGCCCGCGCTGATGATCCGGAAGCTCGAGCTCGTCGAATAGTAGAGCGGCTGGTACGTGCGGTAGTAGACGTCCGTGATCCGCTTGATGCCGTCGACCGTGAAGTACGGATCGACCTGCGTGACGGTCAGCGTGCGGTAGCTCTTCGCGGTGTTGACGTTCACCGACAGGCTCGTGCCCGAGCCGAACACGTTGTCCTGCGACACGCCGGCCGACAGCACCACCTTGTCCGTCGACGAGAAGCCCGCGCCCAGCGTGATCGCGCCGGTTGGCTTTTCATCGACCTTCACGGTCACGTCGACCTGGTCGTTCGTGCCTTCGACCGGCACCGTCGTCACGTCGACGTTGGTGAAGTAGCCGAGACGGTTCACGCGATCCTTCGACAGCGCGAGGCGGTTCGAATCAAACCACGAGCTTTCGAGCTGGCGCATTTCGCGGCGCACGACTTCGTCGCGCGTACGCGTGTTGCCGACCACGTTGATGCGGCGCACGTACACGCGGCGGCTCGGATCGACGACGAGGTTCAGGTTCACCTTGTGGTTCGCCTGGTCGATGTCCGGCTGCGCGTTGACGGTCGCGAATGCGTAGCCGTATTCGCCGAGCTTGTCGACGATCGACTTCGTCGTTTGCTGCAGCTTTTCGGCCGAGAAGCGATCGCCCGGCTTGATCTTGATCAGCTTGGTCAGTTCGGCTTCGCGATCGAGCAGGTTGCCCGACAGCTTGATGCCCGACACCGTGTACGGCTCGCCTTCGTGGAGCGTGACCGTCAGGTACATGTCCTTCTTGTCGGGCGAGATCGACACCTGGGTCGACTCGATGTTGAACTCGAGGTAGCCGCGGTTCAGGTAGTACGAGCGCACGGCCTCGAGGTCGCCCGTGAGCTTTTCCTTCGAGTACAGGTCGTTCTTCGTGTACCAGGAGAACCAGTTCGGCGTGGACAACTGCATCTCGTCGCGCAGCTTGCTGGTGCTGAACGCCTTGTTGCCGATGAAGTTGATCTGGCGGATCTTCGCGCTCGGGCCTTCGGCGACCGCGAACAGGATCGACACGCGGTTCGCGTCGACCGGCGTGATCGTCGTCTTCACCTCTGCCGCGTAGAAGCCGCGCGTCAGGTACTGACGCTTGAGCTCCTGCTCCGCCTTGTCGACGAGCGCCTTGTCGTAGTAGCGGCCGTCGGCCAGACCCACAGCGCGCAGCGCCTTCGTCAGGTTGTCCTTGTCGAATTCCTTCGTGCCGGTGAAGTCGATCGACGCGATGGCCGGACGCTCCTGCACCTGCACGATCACGACGTTGCCCTGGGTGGCAATGCGCACGTCGTTGAAGAAGCCCGTCGCGTACAGCGCGCGAATTGCTTCGGATGCCTTGTCGTCGGTGAAGGTATCGCCCTGCTTGATCGGCAGGTAGGCAAACACCGAACCCGCTTCGACGCGCTGCAACCCCTCGATCTTGATGTCTTGCACCACGAACGGTGCCGCTGCATGCGCCGCGAGGCCGTGCGCGGCGAGCGCGGCCGCTGCAACTGTCTTAGGTACAAAGCGATGAGGTTTGAACAACGTGCATCCCCAATATTTAGCTGCATCAAATCAGGCGGCGGCCGACTGGCCGCCGCCTGACGCTTCAGAAATGGATTAACCGAGCCAGGTCGTTGAACAGCGCGATCGCCGACAATGCGACGATGCAGATCAACCCGGCTCTTTGCAGAATCAGCTGCCAGCGCTCCGAAACGGCTTTCCCGGTCGCGGCTTCAACCAGATAATATAACAGATGCCCCCCGTCCAAAACGGGAATCGGCAGCAAGTTCAACACCCCGAGGCTAATGCTGACAAGGGCGAGGAACGACAGGAAGGCCGACGGACCGAGCCGTGCGCTCTTGCCCGCGTAGTCCGCAATCGTCACCGGACCGGACAGGTTCTTCAGCGACGCGTTGCCCGTGATCATGCGCCCGAACATCTTCAGCGAATAGACGGCGATGTCCCACGTGCGGTGCGCACCGAGCCGCAGGCTCTCGATCGGACCGTAGCGCACGTCGACCGACGGCGTGTGCATCGACAGCGCCGCGCCGATGCGGCCGACCGGCTGCCCCGTCTCGTCGTCGCGCTGCGCCTGCGGCACGATCGACACCGTCTGCGTGGCGCCGCCGCGTTCCACGCGCAAGTCGACCGCCTGCCCCGCGTGGTGCTTCACCGCGTCGATGAAGCGCGAGGCGCCGCCGATGGGCTTGCCGTCGAGCGCGAGCAGCTTGTCGCCGGCCTTCAGGCCCGCGCGCTCGGCCGCGCTGCCGGGCTGCACCGACGCCACCGACAACGTGCCGCCGCCGGTCTCGAAGCCCAGGTGCGTCATGAAATCGTCGTCGAGCGCGCTTTCGGGAACGTTGCGCAGGTCGACGCGGAAGTCGAACGTCGACGCGCCGCCGTCGCGCGCGCCGAGCACGACCTCGCGATGATCGAACGCGGCGGCCAGCAGCTTCCAGCGCAGATCCGACCACGAACGCACCGGCACGGCCTCGCCGCCCTGCGCGTCGCCTGCGTGCACGTCACGGATCGAGACGATCGTCTCGTTGCCGTCGAAGCCCGCGCGAGCCGCCACCGTGCCGGCGGCCGGCGGCGCGAGCACCGCGGCCGGTTCGGTCACGCCGGTGGCGAATACGACGGAAAACAGGACGATTGCCAACAGGAAGTTCGCGATCGGGCCGGCGGCGACGATCGCGATGCGCTTGAACACCGATTGCCGGTTGAACGCCTGGGCGAGCTCCTCGGGCTTGATGTCCGCCCCCGGCTCGCGCTCGTCGAGCATCTTCACGTAGCCGCCGAGCGGCAGTGCGGAGAGCGTCCATTCGGTGCCCGTCCGGCGGCTGACCCAGCGCGCGACGGGCTGGCCGAAACCGATCGAGAAACGCAGCACCTTCACGCCGCACCAGCGCGCGACACGATAATGTCCGTACTCATGCACGACGACCAGCACCCCGATCGCCACCGCAAACGCGATCAGTTCGACCAGCACGTTCATGAGCACCTCATTCAGACAGTACGCTCCACGCGGGGCGCAGGCGCTTTCGCAATGATCTCGGCGGCGAGGCGGCGTGCCTCGGCATCCGCCGCAAGGACGTCGTCGAGCCCGTTCGGGCTGCGGTTCGGCAGCGCATTGAGCACCGCGTCGACCGTGGCCGCGATCGCCATGAAGCCGATCCGGCGCTCGAGAAACGCTTCGACCGCGATTTCGTTCGCCGCGTTCAACGCGGCGCTCGCGATACCACCCTCTTCAAGCGCCTTCAGTGCGAGCGCGAGGCACGGGAACCGCGTGTAATCGGGTTTTTCGAACGACAGCTGCGCGATCTGCGCGAGGTCGAGCTGGTCGACACCGGCGTCGACGCGCTCCGGAAACGCCAGCGCGTGCGCGATCGGCGTGCGCATGTCGGGGTTGCCGAGCTGGGCGAGCACCGAGCCGTCGCGGTACGACACGAGCGAATGGATCACGCTCTGCGGGTGGATCAGCACGTCGATCCGGTCACCGGCCAAACCGAAGATCCAGTGCGCCTCGATCACCTCGAGGCCCTTGTTCATCATCGTCGCGGAATCGACCGAGATCTTGCGGCCCATCACCCAGTTCGGGTGCTTGCAGGCTTCGTCCGGCGTCACGTCGGCGAGCGTGGCCGGCTCGCGCGTGCGGAACGGACCGCCCGATGCGGTCAGGATGATCTTCGAGATCCCGCCGTGCTCGTTCTCGTCGCGCGGCATGCACTGGAAGATCGCGTTGTGTTCGCTGTCGACCGGCAGCAGGATCGCGCCATGGTCGCGCACGGCGTCCATGAAGATCGCGCCCGACATCACGAGCGATTCCTTGTTCGCCAGCAGGATGCGCTTGCCGGCGCGCGCGGCCGCGAGGCTCGGCGCCAGGCCGGCCGCGCCGACGATCGCCGCGACGACGGTGTCGCAGCCGTCGCTCTTCGACACGTCGACGAGCGCCTGCGGCCCGTACAGCACGATGGTCTTGCTGCCCGCCGCGCGCAGCTTTGCCTCGACGTGCGCCGCCGTGTTCGCATCGCCGACCACCGCGACTTCGGGTGCGAAGCGCAGGCACTGCTCGACGAGCTTGTCGCCGTTGCGGTGCGCGGTCAACGCATAGACCGAGAAACGCTCGGGATGGCGGGCGACCACGTCGAGCGTGCTGTCTCCGATCGAGCCCGTGGAACCGAGCAGTGTCAGACGTTTTTGCATAACAGAAATAGTGGTTTAACCAAGCAGCAGCATTGCGAGCGGCAGCACGGGCAGCAGTGCGTCGACACGGTCGAGCACGCCGCCGTGCCCGGGCAGCAGGCCGCTGGAATCCTTCACGCCCGCCTGACGCTTGAGCAACGACTCGAACAGGTCGCCGATCACGCTGTAGGCGACCAGCAGCGTCAACGCGGCCCACGCGCCGGGCATCCCGTAGCGGGTGGCGAATGCGGAAAACAGGGTCGGCTCGAACCAGTGCGCCGCCATCGCGACACCCGCGACGACCATCACGGCGAACCAGCCGCCGATCGCACCTTCCCAGCTCTTCCCGGGACTGATCGTAATGGCCAGTTTACGCTTTCCGAAGGCTTTGCCCGCGAAGTATGCACCGATATCGGCCAGCCAGACGACCAGAAGCAGCGACAACACGAACGGAACGCCCTCGGCGCGCGCCGCGACGAGCGCGTGCCAGCAGGCCGCGAACACGACGAGCCCGGCCGCGAGCAGGAACGCCCGCCACACGCCGCCCGCGAGTTCCGGCTTGCGCCGCAGCGAGAACGGGCCGACCAGCAGCCAGAACACGCCGGCCGCCATGAAAAGGGGACGGGACGAAGCCGCACCGACGCCGAGCGGCGCGGTCGCCGCGAGCGCGGCCGCGGCGACGATTGCATAGACGATGGAGCCGGTCGCACCGAGCTTCAGCAGGCGCGCCCATTCCCACGCGGCGAACACGAGCACGACGCCGATCAGCGCGCCGAACGCGGTGAGCGGCGCGAACAGCGTCACCGGCAGCAACACTGCCAGCATCACGACCGCCGTGATCACACGGGTCTTCAGCATGAAAGGGAATCGGCGTTCTGCGATTGCGGTTCGAGCTGCGCGCTGGTGCGCCCGAAACGGCGCTCGCGCTCGGTATACGACGCGATCGCGTCGGCGAGCGCCGCGCCGTCGAAGTCCGGCCAGTATTTGTCGGTGAAATAGAATTCCGCGTACGCGAGCTGCCACAGCAGGAAATTGCTGACGCGCTGCTCGCCGCCGGTGCGGATGAAGAGATCGGGCTCCGGCGCATAGGCCATTGCCAGGTGCGGCGCGAACGCGTCTTCGGTCACATCGACCTCGCGGCCCTCGCGCACGGCCTGCTCGACTAGCTTCTTCGTCGCTTGCAGGATGTCCCAGCGGCCGCCGTAGTTCGCGGCGATCGTCAGGGTCAGGCGGGTGTTGCGCGCCGTCTTGGTCTCGGCGCGGCGGATCAGTTCGCGGATGCGCGGCTCGAAGCGCTCGAGATCGCCGACCACCCGCAGGCGGATCCCGTTCGCATGCAGCTTGCCGATCTCGCGCTCGAGCGCGGTGATGAACAGCCGCATCAGGAACGACACTTCGTCGTTCGGCCGGCGCCAGTTTTCCGAACTGAACGCGAACAGCGTCAGGTATTCGACGCCGGCGCGCGCGCAGCCTTCGACCACCGCCCGCACGGCATCCACGCCGCGGGTGTGCCCCGCGACGCGCGGCAGGCGGCGTTCGGTCGCCCAACGGCCGTTGCCGTCCATGATGATCGCGATATGACGCGGCACGGCGCCGACGTCAGGCACGCGAACAGTAGAGCTTGTATAGGTCATGGCCGTTGAGACAGTAATGCGGGAAGAAGGCGGCGCGCGAGGACGGTCGTCAGACCGTCATGATCTCGGCTTCCTTGCTCTGCACGAGCTTGTCGACTTCGGCAACGTGCTTGTCCGTCAGCTTCTGCACGTCGTCGCTCGCACGGCGCTCGTCGTCTTCCGAGATTTCCTTGTCCTTCACGAGCTTCTTGAGCGCTTCGTTCGCGTCGCGGCGCAGGTTGCGGATCGCGACCTTCGCCGTTTCGCCTTCGCTCTTGACCACCTTGGTCAGCTCGCGGCGGCGCTCTTCCGTCAGCGCCGGCATCGGCACGCGGATCAGGTCGCCGGCCGTCGCCGGGTTCAGGCCGAGATCGGCTTCGCGGATGGCCTTCTCGACCTTCGCGACCATGTTCTTTTCCCACGGCTGCACGCCGATCGTGCGTGCGTCGACGAGCGTCAGGTTCGCGACCTGCGAGATCGGCACCATCGAACCGTAGTAGTCGACCTGCACGTGATCGAGCAGACCGGTATGCGCACGGCCCGTGCGGATCTTCGCCAGATCGTTCTTGAACGCTTCGATCGAGCGCTGCATCTTCTGCTCTACGCCCTTCTTGACATCAGCGACACTCATTTCAACCTCCAAACCTTCAACCTTCAAAGAACGCGGGCCCCGCCCGGCGCGCGACGCACCACGGCCGGCGACCCACGCCGCTTGCCCGCATCCGCGGGAGTTTACACGTGGACGAGCGTACCTTCGTCCTCGCCCAGCACGATACGCTTGAGCGCGCCCGGCTTGTTGATCGAAAACACGCGAATCGGCAGCTTCTGGTCGCGGCACAGCGCGAAGGCCGTCGCGTCCATCACCTGCAGATTCCGGCTGATCGCCTCGTCGAAGCTGATCGTCGCGTAGCGCGTGGCCGACGGATCCTTCTTCGGATCGGCAGAATATACGCCATCGACCTTGGTCGCCTTCAGCACGACCTCGGCGCCCACTTCCGAACCGCGCAGTGCGGCTGCCGTGTCCGTCGTGAAGAACGGGTTGCCCGTGCCGGCCGCGAAGATCACGACCTTGCCTTCCTCGAGCTGGCGGATCGCGCGGGGCCGGATGTACGGCTCGACGACCTGATCCATACGCAGCGCGGACTGTACGCGTGCGACGATGCCGGCGTGGCGCATCGCGTCCTGCAGCGCCAGCGCGTTCATCATCGTCGCCAGCATCCCCATGTAGTCGGCCGTCGCGCGGTCCATGCCGGCCGCACCGCCCGCGACACCGCGGAAAATGTTACCGCCGCCGATCACGACCGCAAGCTGCGTACCGAGACCCACGACTTCGGCAATGTCCGCCACCATCCGTTCGATCGTCGCGCGATTGATGCCGAAGGCATCGTCGCCCATCAGCGCTTCGCCGGAGAGTTTGAGGAGGACGCGTTTATAGGCATTGGACATAGGGGCTTCCGAGCGACGAGAGGATGACAACCACGAACTGTAGGGGCGAAATACTGATTCGGGCAAGCGCCGACGGTCGGACCGGGGTTCCCGGCCGGCCGGCGGCGCCGCCGGCCGCGGCGGAGCGGACGCCCGCCGCGGATACTGCCTGACTGCTTACTGCTGCTTTGCTGCTGCGACTTGCGCGGCCACTTCGGCGGCGAAGTCGTCCTGGCGCTTCTCGATGCCTTCGCCGACGACGAACAGCGCGAACTTCTGCACCGTCGAATTCGCTGCCTTCAGCATCTGCTCGATCGTCTGCTTGTCGTTCTTCACGAACGTCTGGTTGAGCAGCGACACTTCCTTCAGGTACTTCTGGACGCTGCCGTCGACCATCTTCGCGACGATTTCAGCCGGCTTGCCCGATTCCGCAGCCTTCTGCTCGGCCACGCGGCGTTCCGTGTCGATCAGCTCTGCCGGCACGTCGGCCGACGACAGCGCGACCGGCTTCATCGCGGCGATGTGCATCGCGACGTCCTTGCCGACCTGCTCGTCCGCACCCGTGTACTCGACGATCACGCCGATACGCGCGCCGTGCAGGTACGTTGCGATCTTGTTCGCGGTTTCGAAGCGCACGAAACGGCGGATCGAGACGTTCTCGCCGATCTTGCCGATCAGTGCCAGACGCACTGCGTCGACCGTCGAGCCTTCGAGCGGCAGCGCCGACAGCGCGGCCACGTCGGCCGGGTTCTGCGTCGCGACGAGTTCTGCAACCGTCTTCGAGAATGCGAGGAAGTCGTCGTTCTTCGCGACGAAGTCGGTTTCGCAGTTCAGTTCGACCAGCGCGCCTGCATTGCCGCCGACGAACGATGCGACGACGCCTTCGGCCGTCACGCGCGATGCCGCCTTGCTCGCCTTGTTGCCGAGCTTGACGCGCAGCAGCTCTTCAGCCTTGGCCAGGTCGCCGTCGGCTTCCGTCAGCGCCTTCTTGCACTCCATCATCGGTGCGTCGGTCTTTGCGCGCAGTTCTGCCACCATGCTTGCGGTAATTGCCGCCATCATTCGCTCCTTGAGTCTGTATTCACCACGCCGCCCGCTTGGACGCGAACGGCCGAAAATCGTTTCCGGACCCGCGCCGATTCAGCGCGATCAGGTCCGGCGCACAAGCTTAAAAAAAGGGGGCCTGTTGAGAGCCCCCTTTTTGCGCCGGCTCGGGGCCAGTTACGCGTTTTCCTCGACGTACTCGTCGTCGCCGCGCGCTGCCTGGACCACTTCGTTGACCGCGTTCGCACGGCCTTCGAGGATCGCGTCGGCCACGCCTTCAGCGTACAGCGCGACTGCCTTGCTCGAGTCGTCGTTACCCGGGATCACGTAATCCACACCTTCCGGCGAGTGGTTCGTGTCGACCACGGCGATGACCGGCACGCCCAGCTTGTTCGCTTCCGTGACGGCGATCTTGTGGTAGCCGACGTCGACGACGAAGATTGCGTCCGGAATGCCGCCCATGTCCTTCACGCCGCCGATCGACTTCTGCAGCTTGGCGATTTCGCGTTCGAACAGCAGCGCTTCCTTCTTGCTCATCTTCTCGAGCTCACCTGCCTCGACTGCCGCTTCCATGTCCTTCAGGCGCTTGATCGATACCTTCAGCGTCTTGAAGTTGGTCATCATGCCGCCGAGCCAGCGTGCGTTGACGAACGGCATGCCCGCGCGCTGTGCTTCCTGGGCGATCGTGTCACGCGACTGGCGCTTCGTGCCGACGAACAGGATCGTGCCGCGGTTCGCTGCCAGCTGGCGCACGTACTTCTGTGCGTCCGTGAACATCGGCAGCGTCTTTTCGAGGTTGATGATGTGAATCTTGTTGCGGTGACCGAAAATGAACGGAGCCATCTTCGGGTTCCAGAAGCGCGTCTGGTGACCGAAGTGGACACCCGCTTCCAGCATTTGGCGCATCGTAACTGCCATGTAAATTCTCCACGAGGGTTGGGTCTTAAGCCGGCCGCCGTACCGCCGCGCGAACGCGCCCCGAAGGACCTTCGTTCCGCGCGGCCGGCACCCTTGGTTGCGCCGGCTTGCGATTCGGCACGTGCGAAAATGCGCGTGCCACAAGCCTTTCATCGCCATGCCTCCCCAAATCGGGGCATGTTCGGCATTTGGATGTCGACTTAGCCAAAGAGTATAGCACGCCGATTTGTCGGCTCTCAAGTCGCCCGCCACTTTCGCTTGCCGCGCGGCAGCGGGCCGGACAATCCCCGAAAACCCGCATCGGCACCGCCGGCAGGGGCTGCGAGGCCAGCCATAAGGTGCGATAATCCGTCAATTCACCGCATTCCAGGCATACCTCGATGGCTATTACGCTCAAAAACGAACACGACATCGCCGAGATGCGCGTCGCCTGCCGTCTCGCGAGCGAAGTGCTCGACTTCATCACGCCGCACGTCGTCGCGGGCGTCACGACCGGCGAACTCGACCGGCTCTGTCACGAATTCATGGTCAACGAGCAGGGCACGATCCCCGCGCCGCTGAATTATCAGCCGCCCGGCTATCCGCCCTACCCGAAGGCCACCTGCATCTCGGTCAACGACGTGATCTGCCACGGCATTCCGGGCGAGAAGGTGATCAAGAACGGCGACGCGCTGAACATCGACGTCACCGTGATCAAGAACGGCTACTTCGGCGACACCAGCCGGATGTTCATCGTCGGCGAAGGCTCGATCCTCGCGAAGCGCCTCGTGCAGACCACCTACGAGTGCATGTGGCTCGGCATCGACCAGGTCAAGCCCGGCGCGCACCTCGGCGACATCGGCTACGCGATCCAGAAGCACGCGGAAGCGCAGGGCTACAGCGTCGTGCGCGAATACTGCGGGCACGGCATCGGCACGGTGTTCCACGAAGATCCGCAGGTCGTCCACTACGGCCGTCCGGGCACCGGCATCGAGCTGAAGGCCGGGATGATCTTCACGATCGAGCCGATGATCAACGCCGGCAAGCGCGATATCCGCACGATGCCCGACCAGTGGACGGTCAAGACGCGCGACCGCAGCCTGTCCGCGCAATGGGAGCACACCGTGCTCGTCACCGAGACGGGCTACGAGGTGCTGACCGTGTCGGCCGGCACGCCGGCACGCCCGGTGTTCGCGCAACCGGCCGCCGCGGTCTGAGCGCCGTCGCGCCCGCCCGCCTGCCCGCCCCCGACCTGAACGGCCACCCATGAGCGCTCACGCCGCCCCCTCGTCCGAAGCGCTGTCGCGGCGCGCCGAATTCAAGGCCGCCAAGGCCGACATGCTCGAGCGCTTTCGCAGCGCGGCGAACGTCGCGTCGCTGATGCACGCGCTGTCGAAACTCACCGACGACGCGCTCAAGCGCGTATGGGACGACTGCGGATTGCCCGCGACGCTCGCGCTCATCGCCGTGGGCGGCTACGGACGCGGCGAGCTCGCGCCCTACTCCGACGTCGACATCCTCGTGCTGCTGCCTGACGCGCACGACCCGGCGCTCGACGCGCGCATCGAGCGCTTCATCGGGATGGCGTGGGATCTCGGCCTCGAGATCGGCAGCAGCGTGCGCACGGTCGCGCAATGCATCGAGGAAGCGTCGCAGGACGTCACCGTGCAGACCTCGCTGCTCGAGGCGCGCCGCATCGTCGGCAGCACCGCGCTGTTCGAGCGTTTCACCGTGCGGTATCACGAGGCGCTCGACGCCCGCGCGTTCTTCACCGCGAAGGTGCTCGAGATGCGCCAGCGCCACGCGAAGTTCCAGGACACGCCGTACAGCCTCGAGCCGAACGTGAAGGAAAGCCCGGGCGGCCTGCGCGACCTGCAGACGATCCTCTGGATCGCGCGCGCGGCCGGCTTCGGCAGCAGCTGGCGCGAGCTCGACACGCGCGGGCTCATCACCGAGCGCGAGGCGCGCGAGCTGCGCCGCAACGAAGGATTCCTGAAGACGCTGCGCGCGCGGCTGCACGTGATCGCCGGCCGCCGCCAGGACATGCTCGTGTTCGACCTGCAGACGCAGGCCGCCGAGAGCTTCGGCTACCGGCCGACGCAGGCCAAGCGCGCGAGCGAGCAGCTGATGCGTCGCTACTACTGGGCCGCGAAGGCGGTCACGCAGCTCGCGACGATCCTGATCCAGAACATCGAGGCGCAGCTGTTCCCCGCGACGAGCGGCATCACGCGCGTGCTGTCGCCCGATCGTTTCGTCGAGAAGCAGGGCATGCTCGAGATCGTCGACGACGGCGTGTTCGAACGCCATCCCGACGCGATCCTCGAAGCCTTCCTGCTGTACGAGGTGACCCGCGGCGTGAAGGGCCTGTCCGCCCGCACGCTGCGCGCGCTGTACAACTCGCGCGAGATCATGAACAACACGTGGCGGCGCGATCCGCAGAACCGCCGCACGTTCATGCAGATCCTGCAGCAGCCCGAAGGCATCACGCATGCATTCCGGCTGATGAACCAGACGAGCGTGCTCGGCCGCTACCTGCTGAATTTCCGCCGCATCGTCGGCCAGATGCAGCACGACCTGTACCACGTGTATACGGTCGATCAGCATATCCTGATGGTGTTGCGCAACCTTCGCCGCTTCGCGGTGGCCGAGCATGCGCACGAATATCCGTTCTGCAGCCAGCTGATCGGCAATTTCGAGCGCCCGTGGGTGCTATATGTCGCCGCGCTGTTCCACGACATCGCGAAAGGCCGCGGCGGCGACCATTCGACGCTCGGGATGGCCGACGCGCGGCGCTTCTGCCGCGAGCACGGCATCACCGGCGACGACGCGGCGCTGATCGTGTGGCTCGTCCAGCATCACCTGACGATGAGCCAGGTCGCGCAGAAGCAGGACACGAGCGACCCGGAGGTCATCAAGCGCTTCGCGGAAGTCGTCGGCAACGAACGCTACCTCACCGCGCTCTACCTGCTGACCGTCGCCGATATCCGCGGCACGAGCCCGAAGGTGTGGAACACGTGGAAGGGCAAGCTGCTCGAGGATCTCTACCGCATCACGCTCGCGGTGCTCGGCGGCGCCAACCCCGATGCGCATTCGGAACTGAAGTCGCGCCAGGAGCAGGCGCTCGCGCTGCTGCGCCTCGAGACCGTGCCCGACGACGCGCACCGCGCGCTGTGGGATCAGCTCGACGTCGGCTTCTTCCTGCGTCACGACGCGGCCGACATCGCATGGCAGACGCGCGTGCTGTACCGGCACGTGAATGCCGAGACGGCGATCGTCCGCGCGCGGCCGTCGCCGATCGGCGACGCGCTGCAGGTGCTCGTGTACGTGAAGGACCGCCCCGACCTGTTCGCGGGCATCTGCGCGTACTTCGACCGCAACGGACTCTCCGTGCTCGATGCGCGCGTGAGCACCACGCGGCATGGCTATGCGCTCGACAATTTCATCGTCACGCAGACCGAACGCGACGTGCGCTATCGCGACATCGCGAATCTCGTCGAACAGCAGCTCGCGACGCGCCTTGCCGAGACCGCGCCGCTGCCGGAGCCGTCCAAGGGCCGCCTGTCGCGGCTGTCCCGGACGTTTCCGATCACGCCGCGCGTCGACCTTCGGGCCGACGAGCGCGGCCAGTACTACATCCTGTCCGTGTCCGCCAACGACCGGCCGGGCCTTCTCTATTCGATCGCGCGCGTACTGGCCGAGCATCAGGTCGGCGTCCACGCGGCGCGGATCAATACGCTCGGCGAACGCGTCGAGGACATCTTCCTGCTCGATGGTGCCGGCCTGTCCGACAACCGCCTGCAGATCCAGCTCGAAACCGAATTGCTGCGCGCGATCGCAGTCTGAATGAATCCCAGCGTTTATGCGCACCAAATTAACCGTCAAGAATCCGCGTCCGGCGTCGCCGACCCGCGCACCCGTCCGCTCCGGCAGCCTCGTCGCTCGCAAGGCGGTGCGCCCCGCCGGGCCGCCCGCGGCCGACAAGCCACCGCGCCCGAAGAAGGCCGCCGCGCCGGCAGCCGCCGGCGAACGCGCGTTCAAGCCGCGCGGCGCGGAACGCCCGGGTGCGGATCGCGCGCCGGCGAAGCGCGCACCGCGTGACGGCGGTGCCGAGCGCGGCGACGCGCGTCCCGCGCGTCCGTATCGCAGCGCCGAAGGCCAGCCCGATGCGCGGCCGCGCCGCGCGGGCGCCGAAGGCGGTGCACGCGCCCCCTATCGCGACAAGGCAGACGGCTATGGCGAGAAGCGCAGCTTCGGCGAACGCCGTACGCCGTCCGACCGCCCGGCTCGCCGCAGCGACGACGATACGCGGCCGCGCCGTGCAGGCGCGGAAGGCGGTGCACGCGCACCGTATCGTGACAAGGCAACCGGCGAAGGCGCGAAGCGCAGTTTCGACGATCGCCGTACGTCGTCCGACCGCCCGGCTCGCCGCAGCGATGACGATACGCGGCCGCGCCGCGCAGGCGCCGAAGGCGGTGCACGCGCGCCGTATCGCGACAAGGCAACCGGCGATGCGCCGAAGCGCAGCTTCGGTGAACGCCGTACGTCGTCCGACCGCCCGGCACGCCGCGACGACGATGCACGGCCGCGCCGCGCAGGTGCCGAAGGCGGTGCACGCGCACCGTATCGCGACAAGGCAACCGGCGATGCGCCGAAGCGCAGCTTCGGTGAACGCAGTACATCGTCCGACCGCCCGGCTCGCCGCGACGACGATACGCGCCCGCGCCGCACAGGCGCCGAAGGCGGCGCACGCGCACCGTATCGCGACAAGGCAACCGGCGATGCGCCGAAACGCAGCTTCGGTGAACGCCGTACGTCGACCGACCGTCCGGCACGCCGCAGCGACGACGATGCACGGCCGCGCCGCGCAGGCGCCGAAGGCGGCGCACGCGCACCGTATCGCGACAAGGCAACCGGCGATGCACCGAAGCGCAGCTTCGGTGAACGCAGTGCATCGACCGACCGCCCGGCACGCCGCGACGACGATGCACGCCCGCGCCGCGCAGGCGCAGAAGGCGGCGCACGCACCCCCTATCGCGACAAGGCAACCGGCTACGGCGAAAAGCGCAGCTTCGGCGAGCGCAGCAACACCGAGCGCCGCTCGACGGCCACCGCACCGAAGGCCGCACAACCGGTCAAGCGCCGCGCCCCCGACATCGATCACGGCGACGAAACCGGCCTGATGCGCCTGTCGAAGCGCATGTCCGAGCTCGGCCTGTGCTCGCGCCGCGAAGCCGACGAATGGATCGAAAAGGGCTGGGTGCTCGTCGACGGCGAGCGCATCGACACGCTCGGCACCAAGGTCCGTCCCGACCAGAAGATCGAGATCGACGAACGCGCGAGCGCCGCGCAGGCCGCACAGGTGACGATCCTGCTGCACAAGCCGGTCGGCTATGTGTCCGGCCAGGCGGAAGACGGCTACGAGCCCGCGTCGGTGCTGATCACGCGCGCGAACCAGTGGAGCGGCGACCGCTCGCCGCTGCGCTTCTCGCCGCAGCATCTGCACGCGCTCGCACCGGCGGGCCGGCTCGACATCGATTCGACCGGCATGCTCGTGCTGACGCAGAACGGCCGGATCGCGAAGCAGTTGATCGGCGAGCAGTCGGACATCGACAAGGAGTACCTGGTGCGCGTGCGCTTCGGCGAACGGCTGCTCGACATCGACCAGCACTTCCCCGCCGAATCGCTCGCGAAGCTGCGCCACGGCCTCGAACTCGACGGTGTCGCCCTGAAGCCCGCGATGGTGAGCTGGCAGAACGGCGAACAGCTGCGTTTCGTGCTGCGTGAAGGCAAGAAGCGCCAGATCCGCCGGATGTGCGAACTGGTCGGTCTCGAAGTGATCGGCCTGAAGCGTGTGCGGATGGGCCGCGTGATGCTCGGCGCGCTGCCGCAAGGGCAATGGCGCTACCTGTCGCCCGACGAGTCGTTCTGACGGCAGGCAGGCACGCACGGCGTGCCCTGCAATGAAAAAGCCCGCGCAATGCGGGCTTTTTCGTTTCAGGTACGACGACGGCGCGCAACATCACGCACCGCCGCTTGCCGGCATCAGTCGTCGTCAGTCGGATCGAGCCCCGGGAACAGCACCTCGGTGAAGCCGAAGCGCGTGAAGTCGGTGATCCGCATCGGATACAGCTTGCCGATCAGGTGGTCGTATTCGTGCTGGACGACCCGCGCGTGGAAGCCTTCGGCGACGCGGTCGATCTTCGCGCCGAACTGGTCGTAACCGCTGTAGCGCACCTTCGCATAGCGGCTGACGACGCCGCGCATGCCCGGCACCGACAGGCAGCCTTCCCATCCCTCTTCCATGTCCGGCGGCATGTACTCGAGCTTCGGGTTGATCAGCACGGTCTCGGGCACGGGCGGCGCGTCCGGATAGCGGTTGTTGCTGCCGAAGCCGAAGATGATGAGCTGCAGCCCGATGCCGATCTGCGGCGCGGCGAGGCCCGCGCCGTTCGCGTGATGCATCGTCTCGAACATGTCCGCGACGATCTCGTGCAGTTCCGGCGTGTCGAACTGCGCGACCGGCTTGGCGACTTCGAGCAGGCGCGGATCGCCCATCTTCAGGATCTCGCGAATCATGGGGTGTTGCCCTCCAGGAGTTGGTGCAGTCCGTCTTCGTCCAGTACGGGGATGCCGAGTTCCTCGGCCTTCGCGAGCTTGCTGCCGGCGTCGGCGCCCGCGACCACGTAATCCGTCTTCTTCGATACCGAGCCCGCGACTTTCGCGCCCGCCGCTTCGAGCATCTCCTTCGCCGCGTCGCGGGTGAGATTCGGCAGCGTGCCCGTCAGCACGACCGTCTTGCCGGCCAGCACGCCCTGCGGCGCCTTCGGCGCGGGCGGGCCTTCGGCCCACGTGACCTTGCCGGGCGCGCGCAGCTGCTCGATCACGGTGCGGTTGTGTTCTTCCGCGAAGAACTGGTGGATCGACTCGGCGACGATCGGCCCGACGTCGTTGACTTCGAGCAGTTCCTCGATCGACGCGTCCATGATCGGGGTCAGCGACCCGAAGTGCTTTGCGAGATCCTTCGCGGTCGATTCGCCGACATGGCGGATCCCCAGCCCGTAGATGAAGCGCGCGAGCGTCGTGTGCTTCGCCTTCTCGAGCGAGTCGAGCAAATTCTGTGCGGACTTCTCGGCGAACCGGTCGAGTTCCGCGAGCGTCGCGAAACCGAGATTGAACAGGTCGGCCGGCGTGCGCACGAGATTCAGTTCGACGAGCTGATCGATGATCTTTTCGCCGAGCCCGTCGATGTCGAGCGCGCGACGCTGCGCGAAGTGCCACAGCGCCTGCTTGCGCTGTGCCGGGCAGAACAGGCCGCCCGTGCAGCGCGCGATCGCCTCGTCCGGCAGCCGCTCGATCTTCGAGCCGCACACTGGGCACTCGGTCGGCATCACGAATTCGGCCGCGCCGTCCGGACGGCGATCGAGCAGCGCGCCGACGACCTCGGGGATCACGTCGCCCGCGCGCCGCACGATCACGGTGTCGCCGATCCGGATGTCCTTGCGCCGCACTTCGTCCTCGTTGTGCAGCGTCGCGTTGGTCACCGTCGCGCCGCCGACGAACACGGGTTCGAGCCGCGCGACCGGCGTGATCGCACCCGTGCGGCCGACCTGCACGTCGATCGCGACGAGCTTCGTCAGCGCTTCCTGTGCGGGGAATTTGTGCGCGAGCGCGAAGCGCGGTGCGCGCGACACGAAGCCGAGGCGATCCTGTTCGTCGCGCCGGTTCACCTTGTAGACGACGCCGTCGATGTCGTACGGCAGCGATTCGCGCTTCTCGCCGACCTTGCGGAAGAAGCCGAGCAGGCCGTCGGCGCCGTACACGACCGCGCGCTCGCGGTTCACCGGCAGGCCGAACGACTCGTACCAGTCGAGCAGCGCGCTGTGCGTGTCCGGCATCGGCATCCCGTCGAGCACACCGATCCCGTACGCGAAGAACGACAGCGGACGCTGCGCGGTGATCTTCGGATCGAGCTGGCGCAGGCTGCCGGCCGCCGCGTTGCGCGGGTTCGCGAATTCACGCTGCTCGGCCGCGCGCTGGCGTTCGTTCAGGCGTGCGAAATCGCGCTTGAACATCAGCACCTCGCCGCGCACGTCGAGCAGGGCCGGCACGTGCGCGCCCTTCAGCTTCAGCGGGATCGAGCGGATCGTGCGGACGTTCTCCGTCACGTCCTCGCCGGTCGTGCCGTCGCCGCGCGTCGACGCCTGCACGAACACGCCGTGCTCGTAGCGCAGCGAGATCGCGAGCCCGTCGAACTTCAGCTCGCACGCATATTCGACCGGGTCCGTCACCGAGCCGGCGAGATCGGTCGTCTTGCCGAGCGCATCGGCGACGCGCTTGTCGAACGCGGCGATGTCCTCGTCGGCGAAGCCGTTGTTCAGCGACAGCATCGGCGCATCATGGACGACCGGCGTGAAACCGCCGGCCACTTCGCCGCCGACGCGCTGCGTCGGCGAGTCGGGCGTCACGAGGTCGGGATGATCGGTTTCGAGTTGCTGCAGCTCGCCGAACAGTCGATCGTATTCGGCATCGGGCAGATCCGGCTGGTCGAGCACGTAGTAGGCGTAATTCGCCCGCTCGAGTTGGTCGCGCAGCCACGCGGCACGCGCGTCGGGCTGGCTGGCTGGCGGTTCGGCTTGGGTTCGGGCCATGCTGGCGGCAGTTTCGTTCTGAAAAATCGGATGTTCGATTATCTCAGTTTGACGCCGCGACGGGGGCACGCGATGCGTGCCGCGCGAGCCGGCTGCAGCGCACAGGCGGCGTGTGTGCGGCAGTGCAGCGACGGACGGCGGCACGAATGGCCACCGCCCGCGAGACGCGTTACTGGCTGAACAGGCGTCGCGTGACCGGCGAACCGGCCGGGATACCCGCTTCCTCGAGCTTCGCGTACAGCTTCATCAGTTGCTGGTCGATCGCGACGAGCGTCGATTCCGGCAGCGGCCGGCGCGAATCGTCGACGACCCGCGCACCGATCCGCTCGGACAGCGACTTCGCGTAGTCGCACATCAGCCGGAACGGCAGGATGTCCTCTTCGGCGACCGGCACGTCGAGCACCAGCGTGATCATGTTGCCGCCCTTGTACGTCAGGTCGTCGCGCAGGAAGTTCGTGTCGCCGAACTGCAGCATGAACACGGGGTTCTGCTTCGCGTCGAGCTTCACGAAACGCGTGCCGTCGCGCGACAGCAGCAGCCCGTCCTGCGATGCGACGGCCTGCACGTAGTTCGCCGACCACGGCGCGCCGTCCGACATCACGTTGATCGACAACTGCGCGTCGCACTGCGCGGCAAAGCCGTCGAGCTCGCGCGCCATCGCGACCGTCTCCATCATGTCCGGGAATTCCGGTGCGCCGTCGATCGCATCGGCGAACTGCTGGACGCCCGTCACGAACTCGGAGAATTCGAGCTCGTTCAGCGCGCCGCTGCGGTTCGCGAGCTGCGCGGCCGCGCGCAGTTCTTCATAGCGCACGCCGTTCTGCAGCAGCTCCCACTGGCCGCCTTCCGGCTTGCCTTCGATATGCACGGGCTTGCTGCCCGCGCGGCGCAGCCGCTGCGCGGCCGGCAGAATCTTGTCGCCCGGCAGCGGGCCGCTCAAGCGAATCGGCACGATGCAGTCGATCCGGCGGTCGACGATCGCGGGCGGTGCCGACGAGATCGTCGTCGCGGCCGGCAGCACGGGTTCGGCCGCCTCGTTCGATGCGTCGCCGGCCGGCGCTTCCGTTGCGGCGGCGACCGAACCTGCGTCGACCGGCTGCTTGGCCGGCTCGGCCGATTCCGGCGGCGTGTCGCCCCCGGTGGCCTCGGCCTGCAGATCGGCCGGCATGTCGGCAGGCGCCGCGCCGCCGAAGGTCGGCTCGACGCGCGCTGCTTCAGCCGGCGTGCTCGCGGCGGCAGCCGCCGGCGCCGCGGGTTCGCGGCGCGCGGGCTGGCGCACCGGCTCGATGAACGGAAGCTCCTCGTCGCGCTCGGGGCGATTCATCGCCTCGGCCGCCTCTTCCGGCATCGGGCGCGGCATCCTGCGCCGCACCTTCGCGCCCTGCCACGCGTTGTAGACCACGACGCCGCCCACCACGACGGCGCCGGCGCCGATCAAACCGAGTGTCAACTCGTCCATGCATGCTCCATCAGCGATTCTTTTTCGTCGGACCCGCGAACGGGCGCCCATGCGCCGCGCGAACGCGGTCCGGTTTCGTCAAACGTCAATTCTGGGCAAAACCCGCGGCGGTTTCCATGTCCACCGCGACGATCCGCGACACGCCCTGCTCCTGCATCGTCACGCCGATCAGTTGCTGCGCCATCTCCATCGCGATCTTGTTGTGCGAGATGAAGAGGAACTGCGTCTTGTCCGACATCGCGCGCACGAGATTCGCGAAACGCTCGGTGTTCGCGTCGTCGAGCGGCGCGTCGACCTCGTCGAGCAGACAGAACGGCGCCGGGTTCAGCTGGAACATCGCGAACACCAGTGCAGTGGCGGTCAGCGCCTTCTCGCCGCCCGACAGCAGGTGGATGGTCGCGTTCTTCTTGCCCGGCGGCTGCGCCATCACCTGCACGCCCGCGTCGAGGATTTCGTCGCCCGTCATGATCAGCTTCGCCTGGCCGCCGCCGAACAGGCGCGGGAACAGGTCGCTGAAGTGACGATTGACCTCGTCGAAGGTGCCCTGCAGCAGCGTGCGGGTTTCCTGATCGATCTTGTGGATCGCGTCCTCGAGCGTCGTGATCGCATCGGTCAGGTCGGCCGACTGCGCATCGAGGAACACCTTGCGCTCGCTCGCGGCCTTCAGCTCGTCGAGCGCGGCCATGTTCACCGGGCCGAGCGCGTTGATCGCGTTGTTCAGGCGCGTGACCTCGCCCTGCAGGTACGACGGTTTCAGGTCCGGCGTCAGCTTCTCGCGCAGCGCTTCCTCGTCGACCTCGGCCGTCGTGAGCTGCTCGGCAAACTGCTCGACGGACAGGCGCGCGGCCTGCTCCTTCAGCTGCAGCTCGGTGATGCGGTCGCGCAGCGGCTGCAGCGAACGCTCGGCGACGAGGCGCTGCTCGTCCAACGCGCGCAGCTTCGCGGTCAGGTCGTCGAGTTCGATCCGCGCGGCCTGCAGCGCTTCTTCCTTCACCGCGCGAATTTCGAGCGCGTCCTGCAGGCCCGTGTGCGCGGTCTGCTCGTTGATCGTTTCGAGTTCGGCGCGCGCGTCTTCCAGCGACGCGGCGACGCGCTCGCTCTGCTCGTGCGCGACCTGGATGCTGCGCTTGAGCTCGTCGATCCGCGTGACCGCGTTGCGCGCGGCGAAGCGCGCGTCGTTCGCGCCGCGCTCGAGGTCGCGCGCTTCCTGGCGCGCGTGCGTCAGCGATTCGTCGAGCGCTTCGAACGCGAGCTGGTTGTCCTCGAAGCGCGCCTGCAGCTCCGCGAGTTCGCCGTCGAAACGCTCGAAGTTCGCTTCCGATTCGGCACGCAATGCGCGCTGCTCGTCGATCTGCGCGCCGATTTCCTCGAGTTCCTCGCGGATCTGCGTGCTGCGCTGCGTGTAGCGTTCATGCGCCTGCGCGAGCTTCAGCACGTCCATCTGCAGCGCGTGCACGCGCTGCGTCGCGCGTTCGGCCTGCGCGCGCACGTCGCCGAGCGCCTGCGCGGCCTGCGTGTGCGCGGCTTCCGCCCGCACCGCGGCCGTGCGGGCCTCGTCGGCGAGCAGCGCCTGTGCCCGCACCTGGCGGCCCAGGTTCTCGATTTCCTGCTGGCGGGCCAGCATCCCGGCCTGCTCCGAGTCGGCCGCGTACAGCTGCACGCCGACGCGCGTGACAATGTGGCCGGCCTTGACGACGAACGCGCCGCCTGCCGGCAGCTGCGTGCGCGTCGCGAGCGCCTGTGTGATGTCGTCGGCGACGTACACGTTGCCGAGCCAGTCGTTCAGCACCGCACGAATGCCCGCATCGTCGATGCGCACGAGCGACAGCACCGGGCGCAGCCCGGCCGCGGCGGCCGGCGGTTCACCGGCGGCCGGCGGCGCGTAGAACGCGAGCTTCGCGGGCGGCGCATCGGTCGCAAATGCCTTCACCCAGTCGAGATTCGACACTTCGAGCGCGGCGAGACGCTCGCGCAGCACGGCCTCGAGCGCGGCTTCCCAGCCCGCTTCGACGTGCAGCTTCTTCCACAGGCGCGGCAGCGCGCCGAGTTCGTGCTTGTCGAGCCACGGCTGGATCTTGCCTTCGGTCTGCACGTTCTCCTGCAGCTGCTTGAGTGCGGCGAGCCGCGCCTCGAGCTGGTGGATCTGCGTACTTTCGGCCTGCACGCGCTCCTGCGCGGCACGGCGTTCGCCGTCGAGACGCGGCAGCGCTTCCTGCGCATCGGCCAAGCGCGCCTGCGCCTCGGCGAGGATCTCTTCCTGCTCGGCGAGCTGCATGCGCAGCTCTTCGAGCTGCGTTTCGTCCGGCGCATCAAGCCCGCCCGCCTCGGACTTCAGGCGCTCGTGGCGCTGCTGAAGCTGCTGGAGCTGCTGGTCGGCATTGCGCTGGTGCGCGGCCTCGAGCTTCAGCGACTGCTCAGTCTGCGCAATGCGCGCGCGCTCGTCGTTGAGCTGCGCCTGCGCATCGCGCCACTTCGCTTCGAGCGCCGGCAGCGCGTCGTGCTTCGCGGCCGCGTTGTCTTCGGCGAGCGCGGCCTTCTCGTCGGCCATCGCGCGCGCTTCCTCGGCTTCCTCGAGCTCGTCCTGCGCCTTCTCGGCCTGCGCGCGCCATTGCTCGCGCTGCGCGTTCAACGCGGCGATCTGCGCCTGCACACGGTTGCGCGATTCGACGATGAACTTGATCTCGGCCTCGAGGCGGCTCACTTCGGCGTTCGCCTCGTAGAGCGCGCCCTGCGCGCCCTGCATCGCGTCGCTCGCCGAGTAATGCGCGACCCGCAGCGTCTCGAGCTGCGACTCGACCTCGCGCAGCCGGGCCGTCTGCGCCTCGAGGTCGATCTGCGCCTGCTCGATCGCGCGCAGCTGCTTCTGCTGCTCGCCCGCGGCCTCGTTCTTGCGCAGCAGCCACAACAGGCGCTGCTTCTCCTCGCCGTCGGCGACGAGTTCCTTGTACTTGTTGGCGACGACGGCCTGCGCCTCGAGCTTCTCGAGGTTCGCGCCGAGCTCGCGGACGATGTCCTCGACGCGCGTCAGGTTCTCGCGCGTGTCGTGCAGGCGGTTCTCGGTCTCGCGGCGGCGTTCCTTGTACTTGGACACGCCCGCGGCTTCCTCGAGGAACACGCGCAGCTCTTCCGGCTTCGCCTCGATGATCCGCGCGATCATGCCCTGGCCGATGATCGCGTACGCACGCGGGCCGAGGCCCGTGCCGAGGAAGATGTCCTGAATGTCGCGGCGGCGTGCCGGCAGGTTGTTGATGTAGTAGCTCGACGTGCCGTCGCGCGTCAGCACGCGCTTCACGGCGATCTCGCCGTACTGGCCCCACTGCCCGGCCGCGCGGCCGTCGGAGTTGTCGAAGATCAGCTCCACGCTTGCCCGGCTGCCGGGCTTGCGGGCGGTCGAGCCGTTGAAGATCACGTCCTGCATCGACTCGCCGCGCAGCTCGGACGCGCGCGACTCGCCGAGCACCCAGCGCACGGCATCGATGATGTTGGACTTGCCGCACCCGTTCGGGCCCACCACGCCGACTAGCTGGCCCGGAACCTGGAAATGCGTGGGATCGACAAAGGATTTGAAGCCAGCGAGTTTGATCGAGCTCAGACGCACGGCGGTATCGGATGTGAAGAAGGTGTGAAACGGAACGGGCCGCGACGCGCGGGGCCGGACGGCCCGTGTGCGCGATGCGCCCCGGAATTCAAAAGCGGGGCCGCGCGCATCCAGCGTTGGGCCCCGCAAACGGCTTCCATCATACCATCGCGCGTGCGCCGTCCCGCCCGTCGCCGGGTTTGCCCCGTGCCGGCGCGGCACGATGGACCCGGCTCGACAGCAGCGTCGCCAGCACGATGCACACGCCGCCCGCCCACTCGCGCGCGCTCGGCAGTTCGCTCGCGAACACCCATGCGGACAGCGCGGTGATCACGATCTCGAACAGCATGATGATCGACGCGCGGTTGGCCGGCACGCGCGCAAGCCCGTACTGCACGAGCAGGTTGTTCACCGCGACCGTCACGCCGATCGCGACGATGATCAGCGCGGCGGTGCCGAGCTGAGCGCCGGCCGGCGCGGCCGGCAGCCCCTCGAACAGCGACGCGATCGCGCCGAACACCGCCGCGCCGCCGAACAGCGTCGCGGTGCGCATCTCGGCGCGCATCTCCGGCAGCTCGCGGCTCGCCTTGATCACGAGCACGTTGCTCATCGCAAAACTCAGGCCGGCCGCGAGCCCCGCCCATTCGGCCGGGTTGGCCGGCAGCGGCACGCCGAGCGTCGGCGACCACAGCATCAGCATCGCGCCGCCGATCGACAGCGCCGCGAGCCCCGCGCCGGCCCAGGTCAGGCGCTCGCGCAGCAGGAAATGCGCGTAGATCGCGGTCCACGCCGGGGTCAGGTAGAACAGCAGCATCACGCGCAGCACTTCGCCGTGGATCGTGCCCCACACGAAGCCGAGGTTGGTCACGCCGGCCGTGATCGCGATGCCCGGCAGCACCCAGTGCCAGCGCAGCGTCGCGATCGTGCGGTGGCGCACGACGATCACGAACAGGAACGCGACGAGGCTCGTCAGCGCGCTCGCCAGCGTTCCGGTGAGGCCGAGCGACGCAAGGATGCGCAGCGGATACCAGATCAGGCCCCATACCGAAGCGCCGATCAGGATGGCCAGCGTCGGCAGGCTGCCGCGTACCGCGTTATTCATTTGGTTCGATACCCTTTATTCGACCGGCCCGGCCGCCGTTCCGGCGGGCCGCGACCGCATTGCGTCACGCTATAATCGTCCGCTGCGAGCCGCGCGCCGTCGGCGCCCGTTCTCAGCCGTGCGGCACCTGCGCCGCCCCTTTCGCTCCAAAACCGGCCCCGACGGCCGCTTCGCCCGTGAACCCTCGACTCGACTCGCTCCAGCCCTATCCCTTCGAAAAGCTGCGCGCCCTGTTCAAGGACGTGACCCCCGCGGCCAGCCTCAAACCGATCAGCTTCGGCATCGGCGAGCCCAAGCACCCGACGCCGGCGCTGATCCGCGACGCCGTGGTGGCCGCGCTCGACGGCCTCGCGTCGTACCCGGCCACGGCCGGCTCGGACGCGCTGCGCACGTCGATCGCACACTGGCTCGAACGCCGCTACGGGCTGCCGGCGATCGATCCGGCCACGCAAGTGCTGCCCGTGTCGGGGTCGCGCGAGGCGCTGTTCTCGCTCGCGCAGACGGTGATCGACTCGCGCGCGAGCGCGGACGGCGAGAAGGCGATCGTACTCTGTCCGAATCCGTTCTATCAAATTTACGAAGGCGCAGCGCTGCTGGCCGGTGCCGAACCCTATTTCGCGAACAGCGACCCGACGCGCAACTTCGCGTGTGACTATGCGGCCGTGCCCGACGAGGTCTGGGCGCGCACCCAGCTGCTGTACGTGTGCTCGCCGGGCAACCCGACGGGCGCCGTGCTGACGCTCGACGACTGGCGCGAGTTGTTCGCGCTGTCCGACCGCCACGGTTTCGTGATCGCGTCCGACGAGTGCTATTCGGAAATCTATTTCGACGAAGCGGCGCCGCCGCTCGGCGGCCTCGAAGCCGCGCACCGCCTCGGCCGCGGCTTCGAACGCCTCGTGATGCTGTCGAGCCTGTCCAAGCGCTCGAACGTGCCGGGCATGCGCTCGGGTTTCGTCGGCGGCGACGCCGCGCTGCTCAAGAAATTCCTGCTGTACCGCACGTACCATGGTGCCGCGCTGTCGCCGGTCTGGCAGCACGCGAGCATCGCCGCGTGGAACGACGAGGCGCACGTGCGCGAGAACCGCGCGCTGTACCTGCAGAAGTTCAACACGGTCACGCCGATGCTCGCCGACGTGATCGACGTGAAGCTGCCCGACGCCGCGTTCTACCTGTGGGCCAACGTCGCGCGCACCGGGCTGTCGGACACCGAGTTCGCCCGCCGCCTGTACGCCGACTATAATGTGACGGTTCTGCCCGGCTCGTATCTGGCGCGCGACGCGCACGGCACGAATCCGGGCCGCGATTTCATCCGGATCGCGCTCGTCGCGGGCACCCCCGAATGCGTCGAGGGCGCGCAACGCATCGTCGATTTCTGCCGGGCTCTCGCGCGGTAAGACGTCCATCCCGATCAATTCCATTCATCTCCTGCGAAAACGAACATGTCGCAACAACTTCAGCAAATCATCGATACCGCCTGGGAAAACCGCGCCGAGCTGTCGCCGAAGGCCGCGCCCGCCGACGTCCGCGAAGCCGTCGCTCATGCGCTCGAGCAACTCGATAAAGGCGCACTGCGCGTCGCCGAGAAGATCGACGGCAACTGGACCGTGCACCAGTGGCTGAAGAAGGCCGTGCTGCTGTCGTTCCGCCTGGAGGACAACGCGCCGATGCCGGCCGGCGGCTACTCGCAGTTCTACGACAAGGTGCCGTCGAAGTTCGCGAACTACACCGCCGAAGACTTCGCCGCGGGCGGCTTCCGCGTCGTGCCGCCGGCCATCGCGCGCCGCGGCTCGTTCATCGCGAAGAACGTCGTGCTGATGCCGTCGTACACCAACATCGGCGCGTACGTCGACGAAGGCACGATGGTCGACACGTGGGCCACGGTCGGTTCGTGCGCACAGATCGGCAAGAACGTGCACCTGTCGGGCGGCGTCGGCATCGGCGGCGTGCTCGAACCGCTGCAGGCGAACCCCGTCATCATCGAGGACAACTGCTTCATCGGCGCGCGCTCGGAAGTCGTCGAAGGCGTGATCGTCGAGGAGAACTCGGTGATCTCGATGGGCGTGTACCTCGGCCAGAGCACCAAGATCTACGATCGCGAAACGGGCGAAGTCAGCTACGGCCGCATCCCGGCCGGCTCGGTCGTCGTGGCCGGCAACCTGCCGTCGAAGGACGGCTCGCACAGCCTGTACTGCGCGGTGATCGTGAAGAAGGTCGACGCGAAGACCCGCGCGAAGGTCGGCCTGAACGAGCTGCTGCGAGGCGACTGATGGCCAAGCCGCACACCGTGGTCGTCTACGGCATTCCGAACTGCGACACCGTGAAGAAGGCCCGCGTGTGGCTCGACGATCACGGCGTCGAGTTCGAATTCCACGACTTCAAGAAGCTCGGCGTCAGCGCGCCGCTCGTCGAAGACTGGCTGAAGGACGTGTCGCTCGACGCGCTCGTGAACAAGCGCGGCACGACGTGGCGCGGCCTGGACGATGCGATGAAGGCGGCCGCGGAAACGCGCTCCGGCGCGGTCGCGCTAATGATCCACAAGCCGTCGGTCATCAAGCGTCCCGTGCTCGTCGTCAACGGTCGCGTGAAATCGCTCGGCTTCGTGGCCGATCAGTACGCGGCGCTGTTTGCCGCCTAGGGCCGCCCGCGCTGCACCCCCGGGTGCAGCCCGACGTCTCGTCACTGCCGGCCACCGCGCCGGCATTTTTTATCGAAAGTGGTCCGAACCATGTCCGCCACCCTAGCCCTTACCGAACAGCTGATCGCCCGCGCGTCCGTCACGCCCGACGACCAGCATTGCCAGCAGCTCATGACCGAGCGCCTCGCCGCGCTCGGCTTCGAATGCGAGACCATCGCGTCGCACGGCGTGACCAACCTGTGGGCCGTCAAGCGCGGCGCCGACGGCCGCGACGGCAAGCTGCTCGCGTTCGCGGGCCACACCGACGTCGTGCCGACCGGCCCGCTCGAACAGTGGACCTCGCCGCCGTTCGTCCCCACGCATCGCGACGGCAAGCTATACGGCCGCGGCGCGGCCGACATGAAGACGTCGCTCGCGGCGTTCGTCGTCGCGTCCGAGGAATTCGTCGCGGCCCACCCCGGCCACCGCGGCGCGATCGCGTTCCTGATCACGAGCGACGAGGAAGGCCCGGCCACCGACGGCACCGTGAAGGTCGTCGAACTGCTCGAAACGCGCGGCGAGCGCGTCGACTACTGCATCGTCGGCGAGCCGACCTCGAGCGCGGAGCTCGGCGACGTCGTGAAGAACGGCCGCCGCGGCTCGATGTCGGGCGAGCTGGTCGTCAAGGGCGTGCAGGGCCACATCGCGTACCCGCACCTCGCGAAGAACCCGATCCACCTGCTCGCGCCGGCGCTCGCCGAGCTCGCCGCCGAACAGTGGGACGCAGGCAACGAATACTTCCCGCCGACCACCTGGCAGGTGTCGAACCTGCATGCCGGCACCGGCGCGACCAACGTGATCCCCGGCCATGCGGACCTGATGTTCAACTTCCGCTTTTCGACGGCGAGCACCGTCGAGGGCCTGCAGGCACGCGTGCATGCGATCCTCGACAAGCACGGCCTCGAATACACGCTGAAGTGGTCGGTGAGCGGCCTGCCGTTCCTCACGCCGCGCGGCGACCTGTCGAACGCGCTGGAGAACGCGATCCGCGCCGAGACCGGCCTCACGACCGAGCTGTCGACGACGGGCGGCACGTCCGACGGACGCTTCATCGCGCGCATCTGCCCGCAGGTGATCGAGTTCGGCCCGCCCAACGGCAGCATCCACAAGATCGACGAGCACATCGACGTGCGCTTCGTCGACCCGCTGAAGAACGTGTACCGACGCGTGCTCGAACAACTGATCGCCTGACGGAGCCTCGCATGACGACACCATTTGCAACTATTCGCGACCTGCTGCGCTACGCGGTCACGCGCTTCTCGAAGGCCAAGCTCGCATTCGGCCACGGCTCGGACAATGCGTACGACGAAGCCGCGTACCTCGTGCTGCATACGCTCGACCTCCCGCTCGACACGCTCGAGCCGTTCCTCGATGCGCGGCTGCTGCCCGATGAAATCGCGGCCGTGCTCGCGGTGATCGAACGGCGCGCGACCGAACGCGTGCCGGCCGCGTACCTCACGCATGAAGCGTGGATGCACGGCCACCGCTTCTACGTCGACGAGCGCGTGATCGTGCCGCGCTCGTTCATCGGCGAGCTGCTCGACGACGGGCTGCAGCCGTATGTCGCCGACCCCGAGCAGGTCGGCGCGGTGCTCGAGCTGTGCACCGGCTCCGGCTGCCTCGCTATCCTCGCCGCCAGTGCGTTCCCGAACGCCGAGATCGACGCGGTCGACCTGTCCGACAAGGCACTCGAAGTCGCCCGGATCAACGTGAGCGACTATGGCCTCGACGATCGCATCACGCTGCATCGTGGCGACCTCTATGCGCCGCTGCCCGCGTTCCGCGCGGAACCCGACGCGCGCTACGACGTGATCCTGACGAACCCGCCGTACGTGAACGCGACGTCGATGGCCGCCCTGCCGCCCGAGTACCGGCACGAGCCGGAGATGGCGCTCGCGGGCGGCGAGGACGGCATGGACATCGTGCGGCGCATCATCTCGGAAGCGCACAAGTGGCTGCACGACGACGGCGTGCTCGTCGTCGAGATCGGCAACGAGCGCGAGCACGTCGAAGCCGCGTTCGGCGGCCTCGAACTCACGTGGCTGCCCACCAGCGCGGGCGACGACACGGTGTTTCTGATCCAGGCGTCGGACCTGCCGCGCAAGGCCTGACGGCACGCCGCGGCCCCAACCGCGCGGCACGGCAAACCGCTGTCCCGCACGGTTGGGTAAGATGCGCGTAAGCGGCCGTCGCGCCGCACGACTTCAGGAGTCCGTCACGCGCCCATGACCCTCGACTGGCTACATCTCGGCACCCTGATCCTGGCCGTCCACGTGCTCGGGATCGTCGCGGCGTGTCACGCGCTCATGAACACGCGCACGTCGCAAGGCGCGATCGCGTGGGCCGTGTCGCTCGCCGCGATGCCGTACCTGACGCTCGTCCCCTACCTGTTCCTCGGTCGCAGCAAGTTCTCCGGCTACGTCGACGCGCGGCGCCACGAGATGGAAGCGTTGCGCACGCATACGCCGCGCGTGCCGTGGCTCGATGCGGACGCAACCAACGGGCCGGCGGCCGACGCGATCGGCCGCGCTGCGGTGCTCGCGCTCACCCGGCTCGGCGGGATGCCGTTCGTCGGCGGCAATTCGGTGCGCACGCTCGTCAACGGCGATGCGACCTTCGAGGCGATCCTGTCGGCGATCGACTCGGCGCGCGAATACGTGTTCGTCCAGTTCTTCATCGTGCGCGTCGACGCGCTCGGCCTGATGCTGCGCGACGCGCTGCTCGCACGCGCGGCAGCCGGCGTGCGCTGCTACCTGCTGTACGACAGCATCGGCTGCTTCGACCTGCCGCACAGCTACGTCGACACGCTGCGCCGCGGCGGCGTCGAGGTCCACCCGTTCGCGACCCACCGCAAGTTCGTCAACCGCTTCCAGCTCAACTTCCGCAACCATCGCAAGATCGTCGTCGTCGACGGCAATCGCGCGTTCGTCGGCGGACACAACGTCGGCGTCGAATATCTCGGCGCGAACCGGCGTCTGTCGCCGTGGCGCGACACCCATATCGAAATCCGCGGCCCGGTGGTCGCCAGCATTCAGTACGTGTTCGCCGAAGACTGGCACTGGGCCACGCAGACGCTTCCGCCGCTCGCCGCGCCGCCGGAGGCGCTGCCCGGCGACGCGATGCATTGCCTCGCCGTACCGATGGGCCCGGCCGACAAGCAGGAAACCGGCTCGCTGTTCTTCGTCGGCGCGATCAACGCCGCGCACGAACGGGTGTGGATCACGACGCCGTATCTCATACCCGACGAAGCGGTGATCGCCGCGCTGAAGCTCGCGGTGATGCGCGGCGTCGACGTGCGTATCCTGATCCCGTGCCGGCGCGACCACTACGTCGTGTTCGAGGCGTCGAAGCTCTATGCACGCGATCTCATCGACGCGGGCGTCAAGGTGTTCCGCTACCGCCCGGGCTTCCTGCACCAGAAAGTCGTGCTGATCGACCGCATCGCGGCCGCGGTCGGCAGCGCGAATCTCGACAACCGCTCGTTCCGGCTGAACTTCGAAATCATGGTGCTGACCGTCGATCACGCGTTCGCCGAAGAAGTCGGGGCCATGCTCGACGCCGATTTCGCGCAGTCCTACGAGGTCGATGCGAACGAGTATCGGCACTCGCCCGCGTGGCGGCGCATCGCCATGCACGTCGCGCGCCTGTTCGCACCCATCCTGTAGCGTCCGTGGCGCCCGCGCGAGCGCCGGGCCGCCGTCGCCCGGATGGCGCCGCCCGCTTTCGCCCCATCCGGCCCGACACCGCGGTCGCGGGCCAGACGCCCCGCTCGCGGCTCCACGGCGTTACAGCAGCTTGTCGATATCCGCGGCGATTTCCTCGGGCTTCATCGACGGCGCATAGCGCTTGACGATCCGCCCGTCGCGGTCGACCAGGAATTTCGTGAAATTCCACTTGATCGCCTTCAGGCCGAGAATACCGGGCGCCTCGTCGGTCAGATAGCGATACAGCGGATGCGCATGGTCGCCCTTCACGTCGACCTTCGCGAACATCGGGAACGTGACGCCGTAGTTGCGCTCGCAGAACGCGCCGATCTGCGCGGCGTCGCCCGGCTCCTGCTTGCCGAACTGGTTGCACGGAAAACCGAGCACGAAGAAGCCGCGCGCCGCGTACTGCTCATACAGTTTCTGCAGGCCCGCATACTGCGGCGTGAAACCGCACTCGCTCGCAGTATTGACGATCAGCAGCACCTTGCCGCGATACGCGTCGAGCGACGCCGGTTCGCCGGCGAGCGTCTCCGCGCTGAACGAATAGAGGGTGGACATCGGGCACTCCTTTGATGAGACCGGAACGACGTGGAGTCTAGGCGAAATCGCGCCGTTGCGGCATCTGCCGTTCGGCCGATATCCGGAGCGACGCGCGCGCAGTCTAGAATAGCGGTTTTCGTCAGTCATTCCCGCCGTGATCCGTTTCAATCAGTTCAGCCTTGCTCGAGGCACCAAACCGCTGTTCGAGTCGGCCTCGTTCGTGCTCAATCCCGGTGAAAAGGCCGGCCTGATCGGCGCGAACGGCGCCGGCAAGTCGACGCTGTTCTCGGTCCTGCGCGGCGAGCTGCATTCCGACGCCGGCGATTTCTCGATGCCGCCGTCGTGGCGGATCGCCCATGTGTCGCAGGAAACGCCCGCGGTCGACCGCTCGGCGCTCGACTACACGCTCGACGGCGACACCGCGCTGCGCGAGATCGAGGCGCGCATCGCCGCCGCATCGGCCGCGCATGACGGCGCGGCCGAAGCCGACGCGCACGCGGCATTCGCCGATGCCGACGGCTATACCGCGCCGGCGCGCGCCGAAGCGCTGCTGCTCGGCCTCGGCTTCACGCTCGCGCAGACGCGCGAGTCGGTCGCCAGCTTCTCCGGCGGCTGGCGCATGCGCCTGAATCTCGCGCAGGCGCTGATGTGCCGCTCCGACCTGCTGCTGCTCGACGAACCGACCAACCACCTCGACCTCGACGCGATCGTCTGGCTCGAAGACTGGCTGCACCGCTACGCCGGCACGCTCGTCGTGATCTCGCACGACCGCGAATTCCTCGATTCGATCTGCAACGTCACGCTGCATCTGGAAAATCGCCAGGTGAAGCGCTACGGCGGCAACTACTCGCAATTCGAAGTGCTGCGTGCACAGCAGCTTGCGCTGCAGCAAAACGCATACGAAAAGCAGCAGAAGACGATCGAGCACCTGCAGAGCTTCGTCGACCGCTTCAAGGCCAAGGCGACCAAGGCCAAGCAGGCGCAGAGCCGGATGAAGGCGCTCGAGAAGATGGAGCTGATCGCGCCCGCGCACATCGCGTCGCCGTTCACGTTCGAGTTCCGCACGCCCGACGCCGCGCCGAACCCGATGATGGTGATGGAAGACGTCCGCTGCGGCTACCATGCCGACGACGGCACGGACATCCCGATCGTCGAACGCGTGGCGCTGTCGATCCAGAACGGCCAGCGCATCGGCCTGCTCGGTGCGAACGGCCAGGGGAAATCGACGCTGATCAAGACGCTGGCCGGCACACTCGCGCCGCTGTCGGGCCACGTGCGCGACGGCAAAGGCCTGACGATCGGCTATTTCGCGCAGCACCAGCTCGAAACGCTGCGCGAGGACGATTCGCCGCTCGCGCATCTCGCGCGGCTCGCGCCCGACACGCGCGAGCAGGAACTGCGCGACTTTCTCGGCGGCTTCAATTTCTCCGGCGACATGGCGACGAGCCCGGTCGGCCCGTTCTCCGGCGGCGAGAAAGCGCGGCTCGCGCTTGCGCTGATCATCTGGCAGAAGCCGAATCTGCTGCTGCTCGACGAGCCGACCAACCACCTCGACCTCGAAACGCGTCACGCGCTGACGATGGCGCTCGCGCAGTTCGAAGGCACGCTGATCCTCGTCTCGCACGACCGCCACCTGCTGCGCGCGACCACCGACCAGTTCATGCTCGTCGCGAAGCATCGCCTGCAGCCGTTCGACGGCGACCTCGACGATTACCGCGACTGGCTGCTGCAGCACGCGGCCGAGCAGCGCGCGGCCGCGAAGGCCGACGGCGCGGCGGCGACGGGCGCCGATCCGGGCGTCAACCGCAAGGATCAGAAGCGCCAGGCGGCCGAGGAGCGCCAGCGCCTGTCGCAGCTGAAAAAGCCGCTGCAGAACCGCATCACGAAGCTCGAAAAGGAAATGGAAACGCTGCACGCGGAAAAGGCACGCCTCGACACGTTCGTCGCCGATCCGGCGAGCTACGAGGCCGCGCGCAAGACGGAGCTGACCGAGGCGATCCGCAAGCTCGGCGAGGTCAATACCCGGCTCGAGACGGTCGAGGCCGACTGGCTCGCCGTGCACGAAGAGCTCGAGCAGATAGGCTGAACGCGGCCCGGGTGCCGTCCGGCGGTCGCTTGACCGGTGGCGCGGCATCCACGGCGGCGTCAATACCCGACGAACCGGGCCGGCTGCATCCGGCCCGAAAACGACAAGGCCGGGCGCGCTGGCCCGGCCTCGTGACTACGGCTGTCGTTGTCGGGTGGGCCGTACGCCGCCCGCTCAACGCCGCGGCAACGTATCGCGCGGCAGTTGCTCGTCATCGTCCATCAGGTAACGCCGCCCTTCGGTCGGCTGGCGGATCGCCGCGGCGACTTCCGCTTCGGTCACGTCCTCGGACACGACCCGGCGTGCGAGGCGCCCTTCTTCGTCGATCCACTCGACGATCCGGCATCCGCCGCCCCACGGGTGAACGATGGGCTCCGATACGCGGCAGCCGCGCAGGTTGTAAAGGCGTCCGCTGGCCGCATCCCCATACTGTTTGAACATAGGTTCCCTTCCATTGCGGTTCGACAATCCGCCAAAGGATAGGGAAAAGCGATGTCCGCCGGGTTACAGGAGCCTACATATTCTTTACAACCAATTACGCGACAGATCGTGGCCGGCCGCCCCGCGCGGGTGCCGGCCACGCGCGGTCATTCGAGATCGCGCACGCGGTCGATCGCCTGCTCGATCCGCTCGACGGCCATCACGTTCAGCCCTTCGATCGGCTGCTTCGGCGCATTCGCCTTCGGGATCAGCGCAGACGTGAAGCCGAGCTTCGCGGCCTCGCGCAGCCGTTCCTGGCCCCGCGGGGACGGCCGGATCTCGCCCGCCAGCCCCACCTCGCCGAATACGATCAGGCCCTTCGGCAGCGCCTTGTTGCGCATCGACGAATGGATGGCGAGCAGCACGGCGACGTCAGCGGCCGGTTCGGTGATCTTCACGCCGCCCACCGCGTTCAGGAACACGTCCTGGTCGAAACACGCGATGCCCGCGTGCCGATGCAGCACCGCGAGCAGCATCGCGAGCCGGTTCTGCTCGAGGCCGACCGCGAGCCGGCGCGGATTCGGCACGTGCGCCGTATCGACGAGCGCCTGGACTTCGACGAGCAGCGGGCGCGTGCCCTCCTGCGTGACGAGCACGCACGAACCCGGCACGACCTGCTCGTGCTGCGACAGGAACAGCGCGGACGGGTTCGCGACGCCGCGCAGCCCGCGCTCGGTCATCGCGAACACGCCGAGCTCGTTGACCGCGCCGAAGCGGTTCTTGAACGCGCGCACGAGCCGGAACGACGAATGGGTGTCGCCCTCGAAGTACAGCACCGTGTCGACGATGTGCTCGAGCACGCGCGGGCCGGCGAGGTTGCCCTCCTTTGTCACGTGCCCGACCATGATGATCGCGGTGCCCGACTGCTTCGCGATGCGCGTAAGCTGCGCCGCGCATTCGCGCACCTGCGCGACCGAGCCGGGCGCCGACGTCAGCGCTTCCGAATAGACGGTCTGGATCGAGTCGATGACGGCGACGTCCGGCCGTTCCGCGTCGATCGCGGCCTGGATCTTCTCGAGCTGGATCTCGGCGAGCAGCTTCAGCTCGGCCGCCGGCGCGCCGCCGTCGAGCAGCGCGAGCCGTTGCGCGCGCAACGCGATCTGCGCGGCCGATTCCTCACCGCTGATATAGAGCGCGCGCCGCTCGTTCGCGATGTCCGCGAGCGACTGCAGCAGCAGCGTCGACTTGCCGATGCCCGGATCGCCGCCAATCAGCACGACGCCGCCCGGCACCAGCCCGCCGCCCAGCACACGGTCGAATTCGCCGATGCCGGTGGAGAAGCGCGGCACGTCGGCCGCCTCGATGTCGACGAGCCGCTGCACCGGCGCCCGCTTCGCGAGCGACTGGAAGCGATGGGCGGCCGGCGACTCGGCGACCGATTCGACGAGGGTGTTCCAGGCCTGGCACGACGGGCATTGCCCCTGCCACTTCGGGGTTTGTCCACCGCACTCGCTGCAGACATAGACGGTTTTCTGTTTCGCCACGCGTGTCGCCCTTATTCCGCGCGTACCGGTACGCGGCCGGCGACCGCGCACATCAGTTCATAGCCGATGGTCCCGCAATGGCGCGCGACGTCGTCGATCGGCAGCGTGTTGCCCCACAGCTCGACGCGCGCGCCGACTCCGGCCTGCGGGCACGGCGTGAGGTCGACGGTGATCATGTCCATCGACACGCGGCCGACGATCCGCGTGCGGATGCCGTCGACGATCACCGGCGTGCCTTCGGGCGCGACGCGCGGATAGCCGTCCGCGTAGCCGCACGCGACGACGCCGATGCGCATCTGGGCCGGCGCGGAGAACGTCGAGCCATAGCCGATCGCCTGCCCCTTCGCGATCGTCTGCACCGCGATCAGCTCGGACGCGAGCGTCATCGCGGGCTTCAGCCCCGTGTCGGCGATGTCGGCCGACAGTCCCGACGGCGACGCGCCGTACAGCATGATCCCCGGCCGCACCCAGTCGAAGTGCGTATCCGGATGCCACAGCACGGCCGCCGAATTCGCGAGGCTGCGCGCGCCGGCGATGTTTTCCGCGCCGCGCTCGAACGTCGCGAGCTGCTCGGCGACGCCGCGCTCGTTGTCGGCATCCGAAAAATGGGTCATCAACGTGATCTGGCCGATGCCGGGGCACGCACGGGCGCGCTCCCACGCGGCGCGGTATTTCTCCGGCGCGTAGCCGAGCCGGTTCATGCCGCTGTTCATCTTGAGCTGCACGTTGACGGGCTTCGACAGCCGCGCCGTCTCCAGCATCCGCATCTGCTCGTCGTTGTGGACGGTGGTCGTCAGGCTGTAGCGGTCGATCACGTCGATGTCGGTCGAGCGGAAGAACCCCTCGAGCAGCAGGATCGGGCCGGCCCACCCGAGCTCGCGCAGCTTCACGGCCTCGTCGAGGTCGAGCAGGCCGAAGCCGTCGGTGCCGCGCAGGCCGGGAAACACGCGCGCGAGACCGTGGCCGTACGCGTTGGCCTTGACGACCGTCCAGACCTTGGACGGGCCGGCAAAGCGGCGGACGACGGAGAGATTGTTCGCGAGAGCGGCGGTATGGATGGTGGCGGAGATCGGGCGCGGCATGGGAAATTTACGTAAAGACGCTTGCGAATCATCAGCTTACCGCGCCTTTTGAGCACCGAAGCCGACAATTTGCGGAACGATCGGGGAATCTTGCTAGTCCGAATTGCCGTATTTTCGTGTTATAAAGCCGTGCGCACAACCCATTTCGAACGGAATAAGCCGATCGCATACCAGGCGGCCTACGCGGCCCTGCCGCAGCGACGAAAGCATCGCATCAGATGAAAAAAGGTTTTTACACCATCATGGCCGCGCAGTTTTTCTCGTCGTTGGCCGACAATGCGCTTCTCATCGCCGCCATCGCCCTGCTGAAAGACCTTCACGCTCCCAACTGGATGACACCGCTGCTCAAGCTGTTCTTCGTGTTGTCCTATGTGGTGCTGGCGGCTTATGTTGGTGCGTTCGCCGATTCGCGTCCGAAGGGGCGCGTGATGTTCATCACCAACTCGATCAAGGTGGTCGGCTGCCTGATCATGCTGTTCGGTGCCCACCCGCTGATCGCGTACGGGATCGTCGGGTTCGGCGCCGCGGCCTACTCGCCCGCCAAATACGGGATCCTGACCGAGCTGCTGCCGGCCGACCGGCTCGTCGCCGCGAACGGCTGGATCGAAGGCACGACCGTCAGTTCGATCATTCTCGGCACGGTGCTCGGCGGCGCGCTGATCAGTCCGCACATCGCATCGCACGTGATCGCGCACACGCCCGCCTGGATCAGCACACCCGCCGAAGCGGCGATGGCGATCATCATGGCGATCTACGTGATCGCCGCGATGTTCAACCTGCGGATCCCCGATACCGGTGCGCGCTACCCGAAGCAGGAGCGCGGCCCGGTCAAGCTCCTCACCGATTTCGCCGACTGTTTCACGGTGCTCTGGCGCGACAAGCTCGGCCAGATCTCGCTCGCGGTCACGACGCTGTTCTGGGGCGCGGGCGCGACGCTGCAGTTCATCGTGCTGAAGTGGGCCGAAGTCTCGCTCAACATGTCGCTGTCCGAAGGCGCGCTCCTGCAGGCCGTGGTCGCGGTGGGCGTCGCGGGCGGCGCGATTGCCGCCGCCGCGCGCATCCCGTTGAAGAAGTCGCTGTCCGTGCTGCCCGTCGGCATCATGATGGGCATCGCGGTCATGCTGATGGCGTTCTACACGCGCGACCTGTTCCCCGCGCACTGGGCCGTGCATTTCGGCCACCTGCGCCTGCCGGTGTACCTGATCGTCGCGTACATCTTCCTGATCGGCGTCGGCGCGCTGTCCGGCTATTTCGTGGTTCCGATGAACGCGCTGCTGCAGCATCGCGGCCACGTGCTGCTGTCGGCCGGCCACTCGATCGCGGTGCAGAACTTCAACGAGAACCTGTCGGTGCTCGTGATGCTGTGCCTGTATGCGGTGCTGGTCTGGCTCGACGTGCCGGTCGGCGTCGTGATCGTGCTGTTCGGCACGTTCGTCTGCCTGACGATGTGGCTCGTGATGCGCCGCCACCAGGCGAACCAGCGCCAGTTCGACTCGGTCGCGCTGATCGGCGAATCGCGGCACTGACGCTACACTGTCCGTTTCCGTCCGTCGGCGCCGGTCTTCGCACCGGCGTCTTGCCATCATGACGCACCCGATACCCAACGTCCTGACGATCGCCGGCTCCGACTCGGGCGGCGGCGCAGGCATCCAGGCCGATCTCAAGACCTTCTCCGCCCTTGGCGCATACGGCGCGAGCGTGATCACCGCGCTGACCGCGCAGAACACGCGCGGCGTGAGCGGCGTGCACGCGCCGGACGCGGCGTTCGTGACCGCGCAGCTCGACGCGGTGTTCGACGACATCCGCATCGACGCGGTCAAGATCGGCATGCTCGCGAACGCGGCGATCGTGCACGCGGTGGCCGACGCGCTGCGGCGCTACGCGCCGCGCTTCGTCGTGCTCGATACGGTGATGATTTCGAAGAGTTCGCACGCGCTGCTCGCACCCGACGCGGTCGACGCGTTGCGCGACGCGCTGCTGCCGCTCGCGACCGTCGTCACGCCGAACCTGCCCGAAGCGGCCGACCTGCTCGGCGACACGCCCGCGACGACCGAAGACGACATGGTCCGGCAGGGCCACGCGCTGCTGCAGACAGGCGCGAACGCCGTGCTGATGAAAGGCGGCCACCTGCCCGACGCGGCCGCGAGCCCCGACTGGCTCGTCGATGCGGCGCATGCCGTGCGGCTCGGCGGCACGCGGGTGCCGGTCAGCAACACGCACGGCACGGGCTGCACGCTGTCGTCGGCGATTGCCGCGCTGCTGCCGCAGCGGCCCGATCTCGAGAGTGCGGTGCGCGACGCGAAGGTCTACCTGACCGGCGCGATCGCCGCGAGCGGCCAGCTCGACGTCGGCCACGGCGTCGGCCCGGTCCATCACTTCCATCGCTGGTGGTAAGCGCCGGCTGACGCGGCGTCAGTCGTCCTGCGCGGCGAACGCCTGCGCGCGTGCCGGCCAGTCGTCCGGCACGATGAAGCCGCGCGCCGTCTCCCGCCACACACCGTCGCCGTCCTGTCGATGGACGCCGATCAGCGCGGGCGCCTGACGCGCCGTCAATACGGATGGCAACGCGAGCGAATTCGCCAGCGGTTCGGGCGCGGCCTCGGCCGCCACCCGCCGCGGCGCGAGCCAGGCCAGCCGCGCCAGCACGTTCCACGCCGCACCGTCGGGTTGCGCGGCCGCCCAGGCCGGCCACTGCGCGTGCGTCAGCCAGAAGCCGCGCGGATGATCGGCCGCGATTTCCGCGCAGACCGGCGGCAGCGGCACGCCGTGCGGATAGAACAGCCAGCCCTTGATGAACATCTGCGCATCGGACGGCGCGCCGTAGCCGAGCAGCGCAAATCCGTGACGATCGCTCAACCGCAACTGATGCTCGAGCAGCCGGCTGCGCTTGCGGTCCAGACGGTCGACGAGATTCGGACCGACGAAATCCGCGAGCGATGCGTCGCTCGCCACCGGCGCGCACAGGTAGCACTTCACGGCGAGCTCCCAGTGCAGGCGCTGCCCGCCCGGCGCATCGACGAGGAAATCGACCTCACCGAGCGTCTTGCCGTTGCTGCGCAGCGGCAGATTGGCGGCGACGAGCCGCAGCGACGGCCCGTGCGTGAGGAAATATTCGAGCAGGCATTCGGCATAGCGTCCGAGCCGCACCGGCCGCAGCCCGTCGAGCGCACGGTGCAGCGGCTCGGGCGCGGCGTCGAGCGCGACGAGCCACGCTTCGACGGCCACCCGTTCGGGCGCATCCGACCACGGATGCGCGAGCGGCGCGCCGGGCGCCGCGGTGAGCAGGCTCGGGCTCGCGAGGAGCCAGCCCAGATCGCGGACCGCGACATCGCGCAGCGTATCGACGAACGCGAACGCCGCGTCGTGCGTCATTGGGCGACCGGCCCGGTCGCGTCGGCGTCCCCCGCCTGCTGGAAGGTATCGCGCGCAAGGCACAAGTCGGCCCACGCCTTCGACTTGTCCTGCAGGCTGCGCAGCAAGTACGCCGGGTGGTAGGTGACGATCACCGGCACGCCTTCGTACGTGTGCACGCGGCCGCGCAGCGACGCGATGCTCGCGTCCGTCTTCAGCAGCGTCTGCGCGGCGAAGCGGCCGAGCGCGACGATCAGCTTCGGCTTCACGAGCGCGACCTGGCGCTGCAGGTACGGCTCGCAGCGCGCGACCTCGTCGGGTTCGGGGTTGCGATTGCCGGGCGGCCGGCACTTGATCACGTTCGCGATGTAGACGTTCTCGCCGCGCTTGAGCGCCAGCGACTGCAGCATGTTGTCGAGCAGCTTGCCGGCCTGGCCGACGAACGGCTCGCCCTGCTTGTCCTCGTTCTCGCCCGGCGCTTCGCCGATCAGCATCCAGTCCGCTTCCCGATCGCCGACACCGAACACGGTATTGGTGCGCTTCTCGCACAGGCGGCAGCTCGTGCAGTCGGCGACGCGTGCGGCGAGCGTGTCCCAGTCGAGCATCGCCACCGGCGTTGCGGCAGGACGCGCTTCGCCCGGCGGCAGCGGATCGCCGGGCGGTGTCGCGTCGAACCACGCGAAGTCGTCTTCGGTGGCCGGCGGCATGTCGTCCGCGGCGGCAGACGGTGCGGGCTCGACGGACGCACGGTCGTCATCGAGCGCGGCGCGCGCGGCCGTCGCCGTACGCATAACCGCTTCGTCGCTCGGTGCCGCATTGCGAGCCGCGCCGCCCACCGACGGCATATCGTCGCGCGGGACCGCACGCGCAGGCCGCTGCGCGTCATGTGGCGGCTGCGCCGCCGAGCGCGGCTTGGCCGCGTCGGTTGCGGCCGCAACGGCGGACGCGTCGCCCCCTCCGCCGGATGCCGCAGCCGGTGTTTCGCCCGCTTCAGCGCTTTGCGCGCGCTGCCCGCGCCGCACCCAGATCTGCGCGAGACCCATTTCCTCGAGCGCTGCTTCAGCCCACGCCATGCGTGTCCCCTTCGTCCTTGTTCAGCGTCAGACGCATCACGATCGCGTCCTCCCGGCCGCGATGCCGCGCCGGATAGTAGTTCTTGCGCCGGCCGATCGTCACGAAGCCGAAGCGCTCGTACAGATGGATCGCGCGCAGATTCGACGGCCGCACCTCGAGCAGCACGCCGTCGAGCCGCTCCGCGCGCGAGATGCGCACCGCTTCGCGCAGCAGCGCGAGGCCCGCGCCCGAATGCTGGGCGGCCGGGGCGACGCACAGGTTCAGCAGGTGCATCTCGTCGATCACCGGCATCAGCACGCAATAGCCGACGAGCGCGCCCGTCACGTGCCGCAGGCACACGCCGAAATAGCCGTTGCGCAGCGAATCCTCGAAGTTGCCGCGGCTCCACGGGAATTCGTACGCGACCTGCTCGATCGCGACGACCTCGTCGAGATCGGCATCGGTCATCGGCGACAAATAGCGGTCGCTCAGCAGTACACCCGTCATCCTTTCGCTCCGCCCGTCTGCGCGGCGCGCGCCGCGAGGCGCTCGGCGGTGGTCTGCGCGACCTTGTCGCGCACGTATTCCGGCGCGGCCTGGTCGGCCGGCACCGTGCGGCCGGCGCGAAACGCCCGCAGCGCGGCATGCGCGACCGCCAGCGCATGCGGCAGCGCGTCGCCGTCGATCACCGCTGCCGCGGCGGCAGCCGGCAACTGCGCGCCGAACGCGGCCGCCGCGTTGCCCGCGAGCGTGAACGGCACGTCGGGCACGCCGACGGCGCCCGGTGCATCGAGCGACGCCGGATGCAGCGTGCGCCAGTCGCCCGCCTGGTCGTCCCATCCGAAATCGGCCCAGTACGCTTCGTCCATCCGCGCATCGAGCGCGGCCAGCACGCGCGTCGTGCCGGGCGCGCGCAGCCGCGCGTGCTCGGCGCATGTGAGCAGCGTGCTGACCGGCACGACCGGCAGCCCGCGCCCGAACGCGAGCCCCTGGGTAATGCCGGTCGCGGTACGCAGGCCGGTGAACGAGCCGGGGCCCGCGCCGAACGCGATCGCGTCGCAGTCGGCGAACGACAGGCCCGATTCGGCGAAGAGTTCCTGGATGGCCGGCAGCACGCGCGTGCTCGACACGGCGCCCGTCGGCTCGTGGCGGACCCAGGTTTGCGGGGTGGAAACGGCGTCATCGGCCGAAGCCGAGCGCAGCAGCGCGACCGAGCAGAATTCGGTCGACGTATCGATGGCGAGGAGCACTGTTTGCGTCATGGGCGACATTGTAATGCGGCGCCCCGCTCCCACGGGCGATCGGACCCGATCCAGATGCGTGCGCCGCGCGGCCGGCGGTTTGGAAGGATCGCTCGACCCCGCGCGGCGCGGCGCTTGTTAAGATCGGCCGACTCGAAACCCTTACGGAGACACACGATGAGCGATCTCACCGCCCAATTCGACCAGGCCCAGGTCGACGTCAAGCAACTGCCCGAGCGACCGGGCAACCTCACGCTGCTGCGCCTGTACGCGCTCTTCAAGCAAGCGACCGACGGCGACGCGCACGGCGACAAGCCGGGTTTCACCGATATCGTCGGCAAGTACAAGTACGACGCGTGGGAAGCGCTGAAAGGCACGTCGCAGGACGCCGCCAAGCAACAGTATGTGGAACTCGTCGAATCGCTGAAGAACGGCACGGCATCCTGACCGGATCGCCCCCGCCGCAATCGGCAATCAAATCAGTGGCGCAGCGCAGCAAATTTCTTTATAATGCGGCCTGCGTCACCCCCGCGCTCGGCTCGAAAGCCGTTCCGGCCAGACGCCTCGTTGCGTTATGCTCCAATCCGGTTTAGAACCTGTCCCCTCCTGCTTCGACCCTCGCGGTCGTCACTCTCAGGCTGGCGGCCCCGCTCCTGAAGCGCGCCGCACCCAAAACAGCTTCTAATGCCTCATCCGCCGAAGGTTCGGCGGATTGCACCCCCGTTTCCTGATTTGCTCGCTGAATCCGACGACTTGGGTATGCGCGATTGGCGCCGACGTTTCACCCACTGTGTTTCAAGGATTGTTATGACTTCGAGCATTAACTCCAGCCCGCTCAACGCGATCGCCGACCAGGCGCTCGGTCTCGACGACGCCGCCGTACCGGCCGCGATCGAACCGGCGTCGGACGAGCCCAGCTTCGCGTCGCTCGGGCTGTCGCCGGAGATCGTCTCCGCGCTGGAGGCCGCCGGCTATGTGAAGCCGACGCCGGTCCAACAGCGCGCGATTCCGGCCGGCATCGCCGGCCGTGACCTGCTGGTGTCGAGCCCGACCGGTTCGGGCAAGACGGCCGCCTTCATGCTGCCCGCGATCGAACGTTTCGCGCAGCTTCAGAAGACGCTGGCGCAGCAACCGCGCACGCCGCGCGAACCGAGCCAGGGCGACCGCCGCGTGCGCCGCCCGCAACCCGTCGCGCGCCCGGGCCTGCTCGTGCTGACGCCGACCCGCGAACTCGCGATGCAGGTCACGACGGCCGCATCGACCTACGGCAAGCACCTGAAGCGCCTGCGCACCGTCAGCATCCTCGGCGGCGTCGCCTATGGCCAACAGCTGATGCTGCTCGCGAAGAACCCGGAAATCCTGGTTGCCACGCCGGGCCGCCTGCTCGATCACCTCGAGCGCGGCCGTATCGACCTGTCGGAACTGAAGATGCTCGTGCTCGACGAAGCCGACCGCATGCTCGACATGGGCTTCATCGACGACATCGAGACGATCGTCGCGGCAACGCCCGCGTCGCGCCAGACGATGCTGTTCTCGGCCACGCTCGACGGCAAGATCGGTTCGCTGACGGGCCGCCTGCTGAAGGATCCTGAGCGCATCGAGATCCAGCAGCGCCTCGAGTCGCGCACGAACATCGCGCAGACCGTGCACTACGTCGACGACCGCGATCACAAGGATCGCCTGCTCGATCACCTGCTGCGCGACGACGCGCTCGACCAGGCGATCATCTTCACGGCGACCAAGATCGACGCCGACCAGCTCGCCGGCCGTCTCGCCGACGCAGGCTTCGAATCGGCCGCACTGCACGGCGACCTGCCGCAGGGCGCACGTAACCGCACGATCCGTGCGCTGCGCGAGCGTCGTGTGCGCGTGCTGGTCGCGACTGACGTCGCGGCCCGCGGCATCGACATCCCGGGCATCACGCACGTGTTCAACTACGACCTGCCGAAGTTCGCGGAAGACTACGTGCACCGTATCGGCCGTACGGGCCGCGCCGGCCGTTCGGGCACCGCGGTGAGCCTCGTGCACCACGCCGAACAGGGCGCGCTCAAGCGCATCGAGCGCTTCGTGCGCTCGCCGCTGCCGGTCAACGTGATCGAAGGCTTCGAGCCGCGCAAGGCCCCCCCGCGCAACGGCAGCACCGGCGGCCGCGGCCGTCCGGGCGGCGGTAACGGCGGTCGTCGTTTCGGCGGCAAGCCGGGCGGCGGTCATGCCGGCGCCGGCCGCAGCTACGGCGGCGGCAATGGCGGCGGCTGGAGCGGCAAGCCGAGCGGCAGCCGTGACGGCGGCCCGCGTCGCGACGGCCAGCGCAGCAGCGGCCCGCGTCGCAGCAACTCGGCGTCGTAAGCACGCCCGGGCGGCTCCGGCCGCCCGACGGAGGGCCATCCCATCCGGCAGACCGGCGCACCCGCGCCGGTTTTTTTTCGTCCCGCCCCACATTTCACGATGCGGAAAATTTTTTTGCGTCGTAAAAAGTCATGCTGCGCGGCACAACCTTACGATTGCGAGATGGGAAAAATCGTTTCTCATTGCGAAACGTGATTGGCAACCATTTGATTCATAAAGATTAAAAAATTTCGAGCTTCCTGAGATAGCCCCTGTTTCATGTCGGTCGGTTTGCCTAGACTCTTATACAAGACTTCGCGAAACGGCAGCACACCGCTCCGCTTCGCAAACAGCATCCTCACCGTCCGATTCGACTCATCAGGCAACGCACCGTATCAAGGAGCTCATCATGTCGCGACACCAACAGGCGCAGGAACTGCAACAGCAATGGGAAACCGATCCGCGCTGGAAAGGCATCAAGCGCAGCTACACCGCTGACGACGTGGTTCGCCTGCGCGGCTCGATCGCCGTCGAGCACACGCTGGCCAAGCGCGGCGCGCAAAAGCTGTGGAGCCTCATGAACGAAGAGCCGTTCGTCAACGCGCTCGGCGCGCTGACCGGCAACCAGGCGATGCAGCAGGTGAAGGCCGGCCTCAAGGCGATCTACCTGTCGGGCTGGCAAGTGGCCGGCGACGCGAACGTCGCGGGCGAAATGTACCCGGACCAGTCGCTGTACCCGGCGAACTCGGTGCCGCTCGTCGTCAAGCGCATCAACAACACGCTGACGCGCGCCGACCAGATCCAGTGGTCCGAAGGCAAGAACCCGGGCGACGAAGGTTACGTCGACTACTTCGCGCCGATCGTCGCGGATGCGGAAGCCGGCTTCGGCGGCGTGCTGAACGCGTTCGAACTGATGAAGGCGATGATCGAGGCAGGCGCGTCGGGCGTCCACTTCGAGGACCAGCTTGCATCGGTGAAGAAGTGCGGTCACATGGGCGGCAAGGTGCTCGTGCCGACGCGCGAGGCCGTCGCGAAGTTGTCGGCGGCGCGTCTGGCCGCGGACGTGATGGGCACGCCGACCGTGCTGGTTGCACGCACCGACGCGGAAGCAGCGGACCTGATCACGTCCGACATCGACGACAACGACAAGCCGTTCCTGACGGGCGAGCGTACGGTCGAAGGCTTCTTCCGCACGAAGCCGGGCATCGATCAGGCGATCTCGCGCGGCCTCGCGTATGCGCCGTACGCCGATCTGGTCTGGTGCGAAACCGGCAAGCCGGATCTCGAGTACGCGAAGAAGTTCGCGGAAGCGATCCACAAGCAGTTCCCGGGCAAGATGCTGTCGTACAACTGCTCGCCGTCGTTCAACTGGAAGAAGAACCTCGACGACGCCACGATCGCGAAGTTCCAGAAGGAACTGGGCGCGATGGGCTACAAGTTCCAGTTCATCACGCTGGCCGGCTTCCATGCGCTGAACTACTCGATGTTCAACCTCGCGCACGGCTATGCCCGCACGCAGATGAGTGCGTTCGTCGAACTGCAGCAGGCCGAGTTCGCGGCGGCCGACAAGGGCTTCACGGCCGTCAAGCACCAGCGCGAAGTCGGCACCGGCTACTTCGACGCGGTGACGCAGACGGTCGAGCGCGAGGCCTCGACGACCGCGCTGCACGGCTCGACCGAGGACGAACAGTTCTTCGACGGCAAGAAGGTCGCGTAACGCGCGCAAGCGTCACGCCGATGCCCGCCCGTCACGCGACGGCGCGGCATCGGCTGCACCGAACAAAAATCAGGGAGGAGACGGCAGGCGCGCGGTGACCCGCGCGACCCGCCGCGCGCGGCCCTCGGCCGCCTGCAACGACGCGCGCCGGCTTCGTCCGGCGCGCCCTTTTTCAGCGGCGCTGCCGTGCCGCCGCCCGCGCGGCCACGGACGACGTCACCGCTACCGATAGACGATCACCGGAATTTTCGTATGGGTCAGCACGCGCTGCGTCTCGCTGCCGATCAGCAGGCTGCCGAGCCCGCGGCGTCCGTGGGACGCCATGAAGATCACGTCGCAGCCGCCGCGTTCGGCCGCCTCGATGATGCCGAGATACGGCGACGGATGCACGCTCGTCCAGCTGTCGCAGACGACGCCGGCCGCCTTCGCGGCCGCCTGCACCTCGTCGAGGTGCGCGCGCGCCTCGCGCTCGCTGCGCGCCCGGAAATCGGCGGGCGGCTCGATGATCACTTCGGAAAACGGCGAGTACGGATACTGCGGCAGACACGCGTAGGCCGTGACCTGCGCGCCGACCGCGCGCGCCAGGTCGATCGCGCCGTCGATCGCCTTCTGCGACAGTTCGGAACCGTCGGTTGGAACGAGGATGTGCCGGAACATCGCGCCCTCCTTCGTCAGACGCACCGCGCGCGCCGCGAACCCATGCGAGCCGGCCCCGGCGTGTCGCGCATGCCAGTTTCGATTGTAGTGCGCGAAACCGGGCGGCCGGCGCCGTCAGCGGGTTCGCCCTCATATCGGAAACGCGCGGGCGGCCGCGCGCTACTCGCCCCAATATCCGGGCCGCTCGTACGTATGTTTCAGGTAATCGAGAAACAGCCGCACGCGCAGCGGCAGGTGGCGGCGCTGCGGAAACACCGCGTGGATACCGATCGGCGGCGCCGCGAACGCATCGAGCACGCTGACGAGCCGGCCGGCCGCGATGTCGCCGCCGACCTCCCACCACGATCGCCATGCCAGGCCGTAGCCGGCGAGGCACCACTCGTGCAGCACCGCGCCGTCCGAGCATTCCATCGTACCGTTCACGCGGATCAACACGACCTTGTCGCCTTCCTGGAACGCCCAGCCGCGCTGCTGGTTCGCGTTCGCGGCCAGCGCGAGGCAGTTGTGGCGCGCGAGTTCGGCGAGCGTGGCGGGCGTGCCGCGCCGCGCGAGATACGCCGGAGACGCGACGCACACGCGCCGGTTCTCGCCAAGCTTCAGCGACACCAGCGACGAATCGGGCAGCTCGCCGAGCCGTACCGCGCAATCGAACCCTTCGTTGACGAGGTCGACCATCCGGTCGGACAGGTCGAGCGTGACCGACACGTCCGGATGCGCGCCGCTGAATTCGGGCACGAGCGGCGCGACGTGACGCCGCCCGAAGCCCGCCGGCGCGGAAATGCGCAGGTGGCCGCTCGCCTTCACGCCGCCGGCGGACACGCTCGCTTCCGCGTTCTGCATGTCGTTGATGATCCGCTGGCAATCCTCGAGGAAGGCCGAACCCTCGAAGGTCAGCGTGAGCTTGCGGGTCGTACGCACCAGCAGCTTGACGCCGAGCCGCTCCTCGAGCGCGTCGAGGCGGCGGCCGATGATCGCCGGCGCGACGCCTTCCGCGTGCGCGGCCGCCGACAGGCTGCCCTTCGCCGCGACCGCGGCGAACGTTTCGATCTGTTTGAACCGGTCCATAACTGTAAAGGACGGCCATCCCGCCCTTCAATTAACTTAAGCCGCTCCAGATTATGTATATGAAAGTAAAAGATCAAGTGATGATTAGCGTCTTTTTTAGTACATGTGATCACGAATAGAATCGACCCGACCTCTGAAACTGGAGCGCAAGGCTATGTCGGCCACAACGACACTCTCCTCTCCCGACGCAATCCTCTTCGACGCATTCGGCACGTTGTTCGACGTGCATGCGGTCGTGGCCGCGGCGGAGCAGATGTTTCCCGGCCACGGGGAGCGGTTGTCGCAGCTGTGGCGACGCAAGCAAATCGAATACTCGCAGTTGCGCACGCTCGCCGATCCGGCCGGCGCCCGCTATCGCCCGTTTCGCGACATCACGCTCGACGCGCTGCGCTTCGCCGCGCGCGTGCTCGGCCTCACGCTGAACAGCGCGGCCGAGAAACGGCTGATGGACGAATACGCGTGCCTGTCCACCTACCCCGACACGCTGCCCGCGCTGCGCAAGCTGCGCGCGCTCGACCCACGCCCGCCGCTCGCGATCCTGTCCAACGGCAACCCGGAAATGCTCGACATCGCGATCAAGAGCGCCGGCATGACCGGGTTGTTCGATCGCGTGCTGTCGGCCGACACCGTGCGCGCGTACAAGCCGAGCCCGGCCGTCTACCCACTCGGCACCGCGGCGTTCGGCGCGAACGCGCGCGACATCGTGTTCGTGTCGTCGAACGCGTGGGACGTCGCCGGGGCCGCCTGGTTCGGCTACACGACGTTCTGGCTCAATCGCACGGGCGCGCCCGCCGAGGAACTCGGCGCGCCCCCCGACGGCACCGGCAGCGGCATGGCCGATCTGCTCGCCTTCCTCGCCACCCCGGCTCCGTCCGGCAGACCCGCGAACCGCGCGCGCCCCGGCCCGGGCGCATGACGGTCGCGGCGCTGCCGCCTTCCCCCTTCACCGAAACCGCAACTGACCGACCAAGGAGATGAGACTCATGAGCACCCCGATCACGCTGCCGCAAGGCATGGCGATCACCGGCGAAATCAAGCCGGGTTACGAAGCAATCCTGACGCCTGACGCGCTCGCACTCGTCGCGGCGCTGCACCGCACGTTCGAGCCGCGTCGCCAGGCGCTGCTGCAGGCCCGCGTCGAACGCACCAAGCGCCTCGACGCCGGCGAACGCCCCGATTTCCTGGCCGACACGAAGGCGATCCGCGAAGGCGACTGGAAGGTCGCGCCGCTGCCGGCCGACCTGCAATGCCGCCGTGTCGAGATCACGGGCCCCGTCGAGCGCAAGATGATCATCAACGCGCTGAACTCCGGCGCCGACTCGTACATGACGGACTTCGAGGATTCGAACGCGCCGAGCTGGACGAACCAGATCGACGGCCAGATCAACCTGAAGGACGCGGTGCGCCGCACGATCTCGCTCGAGCAGAACGGCAAGTCGTACCGGCTGAACGACAAGGTCGCGACGCTGATCGTGCGTCCGCGCGGCTGGCATCTCGACGAGAAGCACGTGACGGTGGACGGCCAGCGCGTGTCCGGCGGCATCTTCGATTTCGCGCTGTTCCTGTTCCACAACGCGAAGGAACTGATCGCGCGCGGCTCGGGCCCGTACTTCTACCTGCCGAAGATGGAAAGCCATCTCGAGGCGCGCCTGTGGAACGACATCTTCGTCGCGGCACAGGAAGCGGTCGGCGTGCCGCGCGGCACGATCCGCGCGACGGTGCTGATCGAGACGATCCTCGCCGCGTTCGAGATGGACGAGATCCTGTACGAGCTGCGCGAACATAGCTCGGGCCTGAACGCCGGCCGCTGGGACTACATCTTCTCGGCGATCAAGAAGTTCAAGAACGACCGCGACTTCTGCCTGGCCGACCGCGCGAAGATCACGATGACGGTGCCGTTCATGCGCGCGTACGCGCTGCTGCTGCTGAAGACCTGCCACAAGCGCAACGCGCCGGCCATCGGCGGGATGAGCGCGCTGATTCCGATCAAGAACGATCCGCAAGCGAACGAGAAGGCAATGGGCGGCGTGCGCTCGGACAAGCAGCGCGACGCGACCGACGGCTACGATGGCGGCTGGGTCGCGCACCCGGGCCTCGTGCCGATCGCGATGGAGGAATTCGTCAAGGTGCTCGGCGACAAGCCGAACCAGATCGCCAAGCAGCGCGACGACGTGCAGATCGAGGGCAAGAACCTGCTCGACTTCCAGCCTGAAGCGCCGATCACCGAGGCCGGCCTGCGCAACAACATCAACGTCGGCATTCACTATCTCGGCGCGTGGCTCGACGGCAACGGCTGCGTGCCGATCCACAACCTGATGGAAGACGCGGCCACAGCCGAAATCTCCCGCTCGCAGGTATGGCAGTGGATCCGCTCGCCGAAGGGCGTGCTCGACGATGGCCGCAAGGTCACGGCGGAACTCGTGCGCGAATTCGCGAAGGCCGAGCTCGACAACGTGAAGCGCTCCGTCGGCGGCAACACGCAGCCCTACGAGCGTGCGGCGGCGATCTTCGAACAGATGTCGACGTCGGAAGGCTTCACCGAATTCCTGACGCTGCCGCTGTACGAGGAAATCTGACGACGCGGGCCGGGTCCTGCCGGCCCGGTCGTGCCCAACCTGCCCGCCGCCGGTCGCACCGGCCGGTGGCATGAAAAAAGCGCCCGGCTGGGCGCTTTTTCTTTGCGGTGCCGCGGTCTGCGCAGGCGTTCAGGCGGCTTCCCGCTCGCGCCGGTGCTGCACCCAGTCGCCCGATGCGATGCGCGGACGGTCGGCTGCCGCATGCGCGGCGACCGGATAGTAGACGCACGCGTACGTACGGCCGCCGAGCTGGACGGTCACCGGCTCCTGCCGGAACAGCGTGTCGACGCCCGGATAGACGCGCTCGATCTCGTCGAGCACGGGCATCAACTGCTCGTCGATCTCGTAGACGTCGCCCCATACGAGCGACTTTCCGGCCGGCCCGGCGATCATGCCCGGGTACGTGCCGAAATCGTACAGTTCGCCCGGCAGCGCGGCCGCACCGAGCAGCGTCGGCGCGGCGATCCCGTGCCGCGCGGCCGCATGGCCGATGTCGTTGGCTTCTCCCGCTCTCAACGTGCCGTAGACGAATACGTAGCGCATCGTGGTTCTCCTCTTCGATTCAGGTGTTGCCATGCCGGGCCGTCGCGGTCGCGCCGCGGGCACCGGCGTCTTCAGGGCGTTCGGGGCGCCGCTCGCGCGACAACGCGCCCGCATCGGTAGACCGCGCTCGCGGCCCGATGTTTTTGGCCCGACGCGTCGTGCAGGCCCAAACTTGCGCGTGGCCGGAATGCGCGCGGCCCCATACAAAGTTCATTTGAACGGTGCATTATCGGCCGAAAAACCGCCGCATGCGCCTGCGCGGCGCCTTCTAAAATAACGGCATCGCCGCCGCGCCGACCGAGTCGTCCATGAATCCGCCTGCCCAAGCCGACACATCGAACCCCTACGACGTCATCGACATCCCGCCCGAGTTCGCGCCGACCCGCGTCCATCCGATGCGCGTGCGGGCGCGGCAGGTGGATGCCGGCCGCCGGATCCCGCTGCACACGCATGCGTGGGCGCAGCTCGCGTACGCGTCGCGCGGCGTGCTGCGCGTCGCGACGACCGGGACGACGTGGATGGTGCCGCCGTCCCGCGCGATCTGGGTGCCGCCGCACGTCACGCATGAAGTCGTGATCGTCGAGGACGCTTATCTGCGCACGCTGTATATCGACGAGTCGATCGTGCCGGACGGGCTCGATGCATGCCGGGTGGTCGAGGTGACGGGCTTGCTGCGCGAACTGATCGTCGCGCTCGATGCGCGCGACCTGAGCGATGCGCGCGAGCGGCTGCTGTGCGGGCTCGTGCTCGACGAGCTGAGCCGCGCCGAACCGCTGCCGCTCGCGGTCCCGATGCCCGACGAGAAACGGCTGCGCATGCTGTGCGAGTCGGTGCTCGCGCAACCGGCGCATGCGGAATCGCTCGAGCACTGGGCAAGCGAGGTCGGCGCGAGCACGCGCACGATTTCGCGGCTCTTCAAGCAGGAACTGGGCGTGAGCTTTTCGCAGTGGCGGCAGCAGGCGCTGCTCGCGCGCGCGATCCCGCTGTTGAACCAGGGGCGTCCGCTGTCGCATATCGCGCGCGAACTCGGCTACCAGAGCCAGAGTGCGTTTTCGGCGATGTTCCGGCGCGCGTTCGGCGAAAGCCCGCGCGCGTTCATGCTGCGCGGCTACGAGCACCGCGGCGCGGAAGACGGCATCGCGACGGACGACGCCCTCGACGACGACGACGCGTTCGGCACCGCCCGCTGACGCTCTCCGCGCTGCACCGTTATTCGCTCAGACCGTACGCACCATGTGGCGGATCGAGCCGAGCTGCGCGAGCCTCGGCCCGGTGACGCGGTAGCCCATGCGCTGGTAGAGCCGCGCGGCCGGATTGTCGACGAACACGCGCAACTGCAGTTCGTGCAGCCCGCGGGCGCGCGCCCAGCGCAGCGACATGTCGAGCATGTAGGTGCCGGCGCCCTGGCCGCGATGACCGGCTGCAATCTGCACGTCACGGATGTGCAGCGAATCGCCCTCCTCGGTCACGCGCAGCACGCCGATGCGTTCGCCGTCGGCTTCCAGGATGAAGTTTTCGGATTCGCGCCAGCTCGCATAGAACAGGTCGCTGCGCCAGACGAGTCCATGGCGCTTGTAATAGCCGCCCATGTTGCCGTGCGTGAGCGCCTCGGCAAACGGAAAATCGCCAGGCTCCGCGGGCCGGAGCTGATACAGCAATCGCAGGTCGGTCGGATCGAGCATCGCGCGGGGGTCAAGAACGCATCCCGCCACGATAGCGCAGTCGCGGGCGGATGCAATCGCGAATTTCTCGTAGCGGTGCCCGCAGCGGGCGCGAACGGAAACACAAATGAAAAAGCCCGCACAAGGCGGGCTTCTTCATTTTCTGGCGGAGCGGACGGGACTCGAACCCGCGACCCCCGGCGTGACAGGCCGGTATTCTAACCAACTGAACTACCGCTCCAGTTTTGCTTTTTGCCTGGCAGGCGTCGGTTACTTCCTGCCGGCGCATCGTTTGTTCGAACGACGCCGAAATCTGGCGTCCCCTAGGGGATTCGAACCCCTGTACTCACCGTGAAAGGGTGATGTCCTAGGCCTCTAGACGAAGGGGACAACGTACTGCTTACATCTTTAATACAAAAGCCCGTTCAAAGCGTTCATTTGAACGGGCTTGTTCTGGCGGAGCGGACGGGGCTCGAACCCGCGACCCCCGGCGTGACAGGCCGGTATTCTAACCAACTGAACTACCGCTCCAGCTTTCTGCACCACCACCCGCAGGACCACGTTCACGTCCTGCAAGCGTTGCGACACTTCTACGAAACGCCGCTGAATCCTGGCGTCCCCTAGGGGATTCGAACCCCTGTACTCACCGTGAAAGGGTGATGTCCTAGGCCTCTAGACGAAGGGGACAGCGTACTGCTTACATCTTTAATACAAAAGCCCGCTCAAAAACGTCTTGAACGGGCTTCGTTCTGGCGGAGCGGACGGGACTCGAACCCGCGACCCCCGGCGTGACAGGCCGGTATTCTAACCGACTGAACTACCGCTCCAACTTTCTGCACCGTTACCTGCAGGACGTCGGTTACGACCTGCAAGCCTCGCGACACTTCTACGAAACGCCGCTGAATCTGGCGTCCCCTAGGGGATTCGAACCCCTGTACTCACCGTGAAAGGGTGATGTCCTAGGCCTCTAGACGAAGGGGACATAATCTTTTCAGATCTGTCTGACTTTCGCTATTCATTCACCGCAACAGCGAAGGCCGAAATTCTAACTGCTTTAAATCATTTTGTGAAGCATTTATTACTACTGCCACTGCTTCACAAATCAATCCATTCTGCTCTGATGGTGGAGGTAAGCGGGATCGAACCGCTGACCTCTTGCATGCCATGCAAGCGCTCTCCCAGCTGAGCTATACCCCCTTGCAGAACAGAAATGAGATTATATGGACCGATTTTGAACTTGTAAATACCCTTTTTGCGATTGGAGCGAAATTTTTTGCGAAGCCGCGCCGCCTTCACGCGCGGACGGCCTCGCTCCCGCCCCAACCTCAGGCCAGCGCGGCCTCGATACGCGACACCACGACATCGCGACCGAACAGCACGAGCACCGCGTCGATCGACGGCGTATGCGTCGTGCCCGCCACCAGCAGGCGCACCGGCATCGCGAGCTGCGGCATCTTCAGCTTGTGCGTGCCGAGCGTCGCCTTCAGCGCCGCGGACACGGCTTCCTTCGTCCAGTCGGCCGCCTTCAGTGCTGCGGCGAGGTCGGCCAGCGCCGGACGCACCGCATCGGTCACGTGCTGCGCGAGTGCGTCGGCGTCCGGCGCCGGCACACGGTAGAACATCGCGGCGCCTTCGGCGATCTCCTTGACCGTCGTCGCGCGATCCTTCATCAGGCCGACCACCGCGTCGAGCGCCGGGCCCGTCGCGATCGCCGCGTCCTCGATGCCGAGCGCGTCGAGGAACGGCTTGGCCAGCGCGGCGAGGCGCGCGTTGTCGGCTTCCTTGATGTAGTGGGCGTTCAGCCAGCTCAGCTTGCTGTGGTCGTACTGCGCGGGCGACTTGCCGAGATGCTCGAGGTCGAACCATTCGACGAACTGTTCGCGCGTGAAGATTTCAGCGTCGCCGTGCGACCAGCCGAGACGCGCGAGATAGTTGACGACGGCCTCCGGCAGGAAGCCGGCGTCACGGTAAGCCGTCACGCTCATCGCGCCATGCCGCTTGCTCATCTTCTCGCCCTGCTCGTTCAGCACGGTCGGCAGGTGCGCATAGACGGGCGGCTCGCCGCCGAGCGCGCGCAGGATGTTGATCTGGCGCGGCGTGTTGTTCACGTGGTCGTCGCCACGGATCACGTGCGTGATGTTCATGTCCATGTCGTCCACGACCACGCAGAAGTTGTAGATCGGCGTGCCGTCCGGGCGCGCGATCACGAGGTCGTCGAGTTCCTCGTTCGAGATCTCGACACGGCCCTTCACCGCGTCTTCCCACACGACCGTGCCGGTCAGCGGGTTGCGGAAACGCAGCACCGGCTTCACGCCGGCCGGCGGCTCGGGCAGCACCTTGCCCGGCTCCGGACGCCACGTGCCGTCGTAGCGCGGCTTCAGGCCGGCCTCGCGCTGGCGTTCGCGCAGTGCGTCGAGCTCCTCGGCCGACATGTAGCACGGGTACGCGAGGCCCTGCTCGAGCATCTGCGCGAGCACCTCGCGATAGCGGTCCATCCGCTGCATCTGGTAGATCGGGCCTTCGTCGAAATCGAGGCCGAGCCACTGCATCCCTTCGAGGATCGCGTCGACGGCTTCCTGCGACGAACGCTCGACGTCGGTATCCTCGATACGCAGCACGAACGTGCCCTTCATCTTGCGGGCGAACGCCCACGGATAGAGCGCGGAGCGGATGTTGCCGAGGTGGATGAAGCCGGTGGGACTCGGCGCGAAGCGGGTACGGACAGGACGGGTCATAAACGGTAACTCGAACGCCTGGGGCGCATGAATGATTCGACGCGGGATCGACGGCGGCAGCCCGGACAGCAATGGGGCCGGCCGCGCCCGGAACGGGAAAGAAGCCGGAATTATACTCGCGCCGGTCTTCGCGCCAAGCGCGCCGCTTGCTTTATGATGTGCGCGCCGCGGCCGCCAGCCGGCGCCGCGCCGGCCGCCCGGATTCCGCCGCACGGCCGCTCGGAACCTATCGCCGCCGCGGGCCGCACGGCCCGCCGCCAAGCCGCCGGAGAATCAATCGATGTCGTCCCCTCGCCTGTCGCGCCGTCACTTCACGATCGCGTGCGCGTCCGCCAGCCTCGCCGCCTGTACGTCGTTCGGCGACAAATCCCGTCCCGCGCAGTCGCAGGAAAAACCCGTGAAGATCGGCATCGCGCTCGGCGGCGGCGCCGCCCGCGGCTTCTCGCACATCGGCGTGCTGAAGGCGCTCGAGGCACGCGGCATCCCGGTCGAGCTCGTCGCGGGCACAAGCGCCGGCTCGGTGGTCGGCGCGCTCTACGCGTCCGGGATGACCGCGCTGCAGATCAACAAGATCGCGCTCGACATGGATCAGGCGGCGATCAGCGACTGGGCGCTGCCGTTCCGCTCGCGCGGCTTGCTGCAGGGCGTCGCGCTGCAGAACTTCCTGAACAAGACGCTCAACAACCGGCCGATCGAGAAGATGGCGAAGCCGCTCGGCATCGTCGCGACGGATCTGCAGAGCGGCCAGCCGATCCTGTTCCAGCAGGGCAATACGGGCCTCGCGGTGCGCGCGTCGTGCAGCGTGCCGTCGGTGTTCGAACCGGTGAGGATCGGCAACCGCGAGTACGTCGACGGCGGCCTCGTGAGCCCGGTGCCCGCGTCGTTCGCGCGCAAGATGGGCGCGAGCTTCGTGATCGCGGTCGACATCTCGGCGCGGCCGGACGGCGCGGCGACCAACAACCCGATCGAGATGCTGCTGCAGACCTTCACGATCATGGGCCAGACGATCAAGTCCTACGAGCTCGACAAGTACGCAGACGTCGTGATCCGCCCGAACCTCGCGGCGATGGGCGGCAGCGACTTCAACCAGCGCAACGCGGCCATCCTCGCGGGCGAGGAAGCCGTCGCGCGCATCATGCCCGAACTGCAGCGCAAGCTCGCGGCGGCCCGCGGCGTCGCGGCGGTGTAATCGGACGCAACGCGGTGCGCGGCGCATGACGGCGCACGCACCGCCCGCGGTGACACTTCCGCCCGCCGGTTCCACGTGCCCCAAAACAAAAAACCCTGCCGCCTTTCGGTGACAGGGTTTTTTCGATTCGGCGGAGCGCCGGCGAGCGTCAGTTGCTGCCGTTCGCGTCGTCGCCGATCGTCGCGCGCACGCGCTGGCGCAGGTCGTCGGCCTTCATCGGAAACTCCGATTCGAGCCGGCGTGCGCCGGTGAACCGCTTTTCCCAGTAGCCGTTGTCGAGATCGTCGACGCGAATGGTGCTGCCCGTCGACGGCGAATGCACGAACTTGTTGTCGCCGATATAGATGCCGACGTGCGAGAACGTACGGCGCATCGTGTTGAAGAACACGAGGTCGCCCGGCTTGAGGTTGCTCATGCTGACCTTCTCGCCCACGCGGCTCATTTCTTCCGCACGGCGCGGCAGCGACATGCCGAGCGTGTCCTGGAACACGTAGCGCACGAAGCCGCTGCAGTCGAGGCCCGAATCCGGCGAGTTGCCGCCCCAGCGATAGCGCACGCCGATCATGTTGAGCGCGCCGACGACCACGTCGCCTGCCTTGCCCGCCATGCCGGCGAGGAACGACTTCGCACCGCCGCTGGACGGCTGCGCGCTGGTCTGCTGGAGGGAGGAACCCGACCCGATCTGAGTCGAATTGCTGGCATTCTGGCTAAAACTGCTGACTTCGTCGGCGAACGCGCCGGGAGCTGCTGCGAACAGGGCGCCGATGAAGAGCCCGGCGATGGTGCGCGCGCATGCCTGGGTCAAGGATCGATGCTGCATTGGGCGATGGAATTTGCTTAAAAATCAGCTGATTGGCGGAAAATTTCGGTCGATACTAGCCAGCGCGTAATCGTTTGTCAAAACAAATTAATAAATACAATCGAGATGATCAGACCATTGGCGGCCTATCACGCTTTCCAGACCGCTTTCAACAGCTTTTGTGTGTAAGGATGTGACGGTCTGGCGAAGATCTCGGCGACCTCTCCCGACTCCACGACGACCCCCTCCTGCATCACCGCGACGCGGTGCGCCATCGCGCCGATCACCTCCAGGTCGTGGCTGATGAACACATAGCCCAGGTTGTATTTCTGTTGCAAATTCGCGAGCAGTTTCAGCACCTGCTGCTGGATCGACACGTCGAGCGCGGACGTCGGTTCGTCGAGGATCAGGATGCGCGGCTCCAGCACGAGCGCGCGCGCGATCGCGATCCGCTGGCGCTGGCCGCCCGAGAATTCATGCGGATAACGATGCAGCACCGTGCGGTCGAGCCCCACTTCGCGCAGCACGGCCAGCGACTTCGCGCGGCGCGCGTCCGGCGTCAGTTCCGGTCGATGCAGTTCGAGCCCCTCGCCGACGATCCGCTCGATCGTGTGACGCGGAGAAAGTGAACTGAAGGGATCCTGAAAGACGACCTGCATGTTCGAGCGCAGCGCGGTCTGTTCCCGGCCGCGATAGGTCGACAGCGCGCGCCCCTGGAATTCGATTTCGCCGTGCGCCGTCTTCTGCAGCCCGAGCAGCGCCATCGCGAGCGTCGACTTGCCGGACCCCGATTCGCCGACGATGCCGAGCGTCTCGCCCTGCCGCACCGACACTGATACATCCGCGACCGCCGTCACGGGCACCGTGCCGAACCAGCCCGCGAAGCCCGGCCGCTTGCGCGCGAACTGCACGCTGACGTGGCGCGCGTCGAGCACCACGGGCGCAATCGGCATCACCGGCACGACCGCGCGCTGCGGGCGGCTGTTCAGCAGCCGCTGTGTATACGGATGTTCCGGCTGCGCGAAGATCCGCTCGACCGGCCCGCTTTCGACCAGCTTGCCGCGCTCCATCACCGCGACCCGATCGGCGAAGTGCCGCACGAGGTTCAGGTCGTGCGTGATCAGCAGGATCGCCATCCCGCGCTTTTCCGCCTCCTCGCGCTGCAGTTCGAGCAGCAGGTCGACGATCTGCGCGCGGATCGTCACGTCGAGCGCGGTGGTCGGCTCGTCCGCGAGCAGCAGGCGCGGCCGGCACGCGAGCGCCATCGCGATCATCGCGCGCTGCCGCTGGCCGCCCGACAGCTGGTGCGGGTAGCTGTCCACGCGTTTCTCCGGCTCCGCGATGCCCGTGCGCGCCAGCAGCGCGATCGCGCGCTTGCGCGCCTCGGCCGCCGTCACGCCGTCGTGCAGCACGATCGTCTCGCCGATCTGCGCGCCGATCGTATACAGCGGGTTGAGCGCCGTCATCGGCTCCTGGAAGATCATCGCGATGTCCGAGCCGCGCAGCCCGCGCATCTCGCGCTCGCTCTTGGCTGCGAGGTCTTGTCCGGCCAGGCGGATCGTGCCGCTCACGTCGGCATCGCGCAGCAGCCGCAGGATCGCCAGCGCGGTCACGCTCTTGCCGGACCCCGACTCGCCGACGAGCGCGACGCGCTCGCCGCGACCGATCGCGAGCGTCACGTCGTCGACGGCCACCGTGTCGCCGAAGCGCACATGCAGATGCTCGAGCGACAGCAGCGGCTCGCCCGATTTCGCTACGACCGTGTCGCTCATCGCTGGCCTCCCGCCGCGCGCACCGAGTCGGCGATCCGCGTGTCGAGCGCGTTGCGCAGCGCGTCGCCCATGAAGGTCAGCAGCAGCAGCGTCGTGACCAGCACGCCGAACGTCGACAGCGAGATCCACCACGCGTCGAGGTTGCCCTTGCCCTGCGCGAGCAGTTCGCCGAGGCTCGGCGTCGGCGGCGGCACGCCGAGCCCGAGGAAGTCGAGGCTCGTGAGCGCGAGGATCGCGCCGCTCATCCGGAACGGCAGGAACGTGATCACGGGCGTCAGGCTGTTCGGCAGCACGTGGCGCCAGATGATCTGCCAGTTCGTGAGCCCCATCGCGCGGGCCGCGCGCACGTAGTCCTGGGTACGGTTGCGCAGGAATTCGGCGCGCACGTAGTCGGCCAGGCCGATCCAGCCGAACAGCGACAGCAGCACGATCAGCAGCAGGAAGCTCGGCTCGAAGATCGACGCGAAGATGATCAGCAGGTACAGCTCCGGCAGCGAACTCCAGATCTCGATCAGCCGCTGTCCGACGATGTCGATGCGCCCGCCGAAGAAACCCTGCACCGCGCCCGCGGCGATCCCGAGCAGCGTGCCGATCACGGTCAGGATCAGCCCGAACTCGACCGATACGCGGAACCCGTACACGAGCCGCGCGAGCAGGTCGCGCCCCTGCGCATCGGTACCGAGCCAGTTCTCGCGCGACGGCGGCGCCGGGTTCGGCACGCTCGAGAAGTAGTTCAGCGTGTCGTAGTAATAGCGGTTCGGCGGATAGACGACGAAGTTGCCCGGCGCCTCGAGCCGCTTGCGCACGTACGGATCGAGATAGTCGGCCTGCGCCGGGAAGTCGCCGCCGAAGGTCGTCTCGGGGTACGCATGGAACATCGGGAAATAGTAGTGATCGTCGTAGCGCACGACGAGCGGCTTGTCGTTCGACCACAGCGGCGCCGCGAGGCTCGCGGCGAACGCGACGAAGAAGATCACGAAGCTCCAGTAGCCGAGGCGCTGCTGGCGAAAGCGCTGCCAGACGCGGCGCGCGGGCGACGGCGACACGCGCGCACGCGCGGCGTCGACGCGGGACGACACGACGGCCCGGTTCATCGCGATCCTCGCCCGATCACGCCGGGCATGCGGATGGCTCGTTTCATGTCAGCGCTCCAGGTTGTCGAATTGAATGCGCGGGTCGACCCACACGTAGCAGAGATCGGAGACCAGCTTGGTCGCGAGCCCGATCAGCGTGAACAGGTACAGCGTGCCGAGCACGACCGGGTAGTCGCGCCGCACGACCGACTCGTACGACAGCAGCCCGAGGCCGTCGAGCGAGAACAGCGTCTCGATCAGCAGGCTACCCGTGAAGAACGCGCCGATGAACGCGGCCGGGAAGCCGACGATCAGCGGCAGCATCGCGTTGCGGAACACGTGCTTCCACAGCACGGTGCGCTCGGCGAGGCCTTTCGCGCGCGCGGTCAGCACGTACTGCTTGCGGATCTCGTCGAGGAACGCGTTCTTCGTGAGCATCGTGATGACCGCGAAGCTGCCGACGACCGACGCCGTGATCGGCAGCGCGATGTGCCACAGATAGTCGAGCACCTTGCCGGCGACCGACAGCTGCGCAAAGTTGTCCGACGTGAGCCCGCGCAGCGGGAACAGCTGCCAGAACGAGCCGCCGCCGAACAGCACGAGCAGCAGCACGCCGAGCACGAAGCCCGGGATCGCATAGCCGACCAGCACGACGAGGCTCGTCGCGACGTCGAACGGCGAGCCGTTGCGCACGGCCTTCGCGATGCCGAGCGGCACGGAGATCAGGTAGGTGACGAAGAACGTCCACAACCCGATGCTGATCGACACCGGCAGCTTCTGCACGATCAGCGACCACACGCTCTGGTGGCGGAAGTAGCTGTCGCCGAGATCGAAGCGCGCGAAGCGCTCGAGCATCAGCCAGTAGCGCTCGAGCGGCGGCTTGTCGAAGCCGTACAGCGCCTTGAGCTGCGCGAGCTGCTGCGCGTCGACGCCCGTATGCGCACGCATCCCGAACGGCGTCGCGCCCTGCTCCGTCGCGCCCTTGCGCAGTTCCTGCACGGCCTGTTCGACCGGGCCGCCCGGCACGAACTGGATCACGGCGAACGTGAGCGTGAGCACGCCGACGAGCGTCGGGATCATCAGCAGCAGGCGTTTGAGGATGTAGCTCCACATAGGGTGGCGACTCGCGATCGATAGGCTGGGTTGAACGAAGGGCCGGCGTGCTTCAGTGGCCGGGCTTGGCCCACCAGGTCGACACGACCCAGCCCTCGGCCGAATAGTACAGCGGCAGCGTTTGCGGATAGCCGAGCGTGCGCTTGTAGGCGATCCGGTGCGTCGTGCTGTACCACTGAGGCACCGCGTAATAGCCGTGCATCAGCACGCGGTCGAGCGCATGCGTCGCGTCGAGCAGCTCGTCGCGCGTCTGCGCGGTGCCGAGTGCATGCAGCAGCGCGTCGACGGCCGGCGACTTCAGGCCGATGAGGTTGTCGGAGCCCGGCTCGTCGGCGAACTTGCTGGCGTAGCGCGAGAACTGCTCGGCACCCGGCACCTGCACGCCCGGCAGGCGGACCGTCGTCATGTCGTAGTCGAACGCGTCGAGCCGCTTTTGCAGCAGCGCGTAATCGGCCGTACGAAAGCGCGCGTCGATGCCGAGCTTCGCGAGATTGCGCCGAAAGGCCGTCACGATGCCTTCCATCGCCGCGCCCGAATCGTCGAGGATCTCGAACTCGAACGGCTCGCCCTGCGCGTTGCGCAGCGCGCCGTCACGGTAGGTCCAGCCGGCCTGCGCGAGCAGCGCGCGCGCCTTCAGCAGGTTCGCGCGCAGCGAGCCCGGCGGGTTCGTGCTCGGTTGCGAGACCATCGGGCCGAACACCGCCGGATCGAGCTGCGCGCGCAGCGGCTCCAGCAGCTTCAGCTCGCCGGGGCCCGGCGTGCCGGTCGCCTGCAGGTCGGTGTCGGCGAAATAGCTGTCGAGGCGCGTGTACGCGCCATAGAACAACTGGCGGTTCAGCCATTCGAAGTCGAACGCGAGATCGAGCGCCTGGCGCACGCGCACGTCGCGAAACAGCGGCCGGCGCTGGTTCATGAAGAAACCCTGCATGCCCGCGCCGTTGTGCTGGCGGAATTCGCGCTTGACGAGCTCGCCGCTGTCGAAGCGCTTGCCGACGTCGCGCCGCGCCCAGTTGCGCGCGATGTATTCGACCAGCACGTCGTACTCGCCGGCCTTGAACGCCTCGAGCCGCGCGACGCCGTCGCCGTACAGCTTGTAGACGATCCGCTCGAAGTTGTGGGTGCCGACCCGCACCGGCAGGTCGGCGCCCCAGTACGCGGGATTGCGCCGGTACGTAATGGTGCGGCCGTTGTCGTGGCGCTCGATCAGATACGGGCCGCTGCCGATCGGCTGCTCGAACGCGAGCTGGTCGAACGGAATCCGCGAACCGTCCGCGCGCAGCCCCCACTTGCGCGAGAACACCGGCACGCCGCCGGCGATCAGCGGCAGCTCGCGGTTCGGGCTGCGGAATTCGAACCGCACGGTCGCGCGGTCGATCACGACGGCCTTCGCGATTTCAGCGAAATACGCGCCGAACTGCGGCGCGGCCTGCTTGCTCTTGAGCGTGTCGAACGAAAACCTGACGTCGTCGGCCGTGACCGGGTCGCCGTTCGAGAAGCGCGCGCGCGGGTTCAGGTGGAACGTGACCGAGCGGCGGTCCGGTGCGATCTCGATGTCGTCGGCGAGCAGCCCGTAGGCGGACGCCGGCTCGTCCGAGCTGCCGGTCGTGAGGCTCTCGAACAGCATGTCGATGCCCGGCGCGGTGTTGCCGCGCATCGTGAACGGATTGAACTTGTCGAACGACGTCAGCCGGCTCGGATTAGCTAGCACGAGCGTGCCGCCCTTCGGCGCATCCGGGTTCACGTAGTCGAAATGCTTGAAGCCCGGCGGATATTTCGGCTCCCCGTACTGCGCGATCGCATATGCCGCATGCGCGGCCGTCGCGGCCAGTACCGCCTGTATTGTCCATACCGCCGCGGTGCGGCCGGCGGCGCGGACCGCCTGCGCGGCACCGGAACGGATGCGCGCGGCGGTGGTCCGGGGCGAACCCTTCGTCATAGAGGCCCTGTCGGTCGATTGGGGGATGGAATGTAGGTCGATTCTACCCATTCAATTCGACGCCGAGCCAACTTGCTCGCGCGCGTGCGTGACGTCACCGCGCCGCGGCCTCCGCGCGGGGGCGGCGCGGGCAAAAGAAAACCGCCACGCGGGCGGTTTTCTTTTGATGCGGCGCACGCGTCAGGCCTGCGCCATGTGCACTGTTTGTCGATCAGCGCCAGCCGTTGTGGCGGCCGTTGTCCCAGTGACCGTGACGACGCTCGTCGCCCCAGCCCCGGCCGTGATGGCGATACCACTCGTCGCGCCCCCAGTAGCGGCGGCCGTCCCAGTAGCGATCGCCGTGCCAGCCGATCACGATCGCCGGGGCCGGCGCATAGACAGGCGCCGGTGCATAGACAGGCGCCGGTGCATACACGGGCGCCGGCTGGTAGACGACCGGCGGAGGCGGCGGCGCATACACGGGCGCAGGTGCGACGTAGACCGGAGCCGGCACGCCGACGTTGATCCCGACATTGACTCCCGCCATTGCTGCGCCCGACACGAGCAAGGCCGTCATACCGGTCAAGAGCGAGGCAACACGCAAAGTCTTCATGGATTCCTCTTCGAGTTGTTTCATGTGTGATTCGACTATAGCGGCAAGCGCCGTGCCCGCATATTTCAAGTTTGTAAGAACTGATGCGCGGGATGGCAACCGGAAGCGCAGCTAACGTCTTGTAACAATTGGCGGCGCGCCGCCGTACCCGCTTGCCCGGGGCCGGCTTGCCGAGTCGGCCGCCCGCCCTCTTCGCCCCTTCCGCCCGTTCCTAAAACATCTTTCATTCTGGCCCGCGCCCGGCGTTAAGCAGCGCCACGCACACTGCGCGAGCCGATGCGGGTTCACGCCGCGCTTCGGCACCTCGCTGACAGGCCGGCGCCCCGCGCCGGCGGAGACCTCGCCGATGCTGAAACTCGTCCGACTCGCGCTCGCGCGCCCCTATACGTTCATCGTCCTTGCGCTGCTGATCCTGATCGCGGGACCGCTCGCGGCGCTGCGCACGCCGACCGACATTTTCCCCGACATCCGGATTCCGGTCATCAGCGTCGTGTGGAATTACGCGGGCCTGCAGCCGGCCGACATGGCCGGGCGCATCGTCACGTACTACGAACGCACGCTCGGCACGACGGTCAACGACGTCGCGCACATCGAGTCGCAGTCGTTCCGCAGCTTCGGGATCGTCAAGATCTTCTTCCAGCCGAGCGTCGACATCCGCACCGCGACCGCGCAGGTCACGTCGATCTCGCAGACGGTGCTCAAGCAGATGCCGCCCGGCACCACGCCGCCGCAGATCCTCAACTACAACGCGTCGACCGTGCCCGTGCTGCAGCTGGCGCTGACGAGCGACACGCTCAACGAGCAGCAACTCGGCGACTACGCGACCAACGTGATCCGGCCGCAACTGCTGTCGGTCGCCGGCGTCGCGATTCCGTCGCCGTATGGCGGCAAGGTGCGCCAGGTGCAGATCGACCTCGATCCGCAAGCGCTGCAGGCGAAGGGGCTGTCCGCGCAGGACGTCGCGACCGCCCTCGCGCAGCAGAACCAGATCATCCCGGCCGGCACGCAGAAGATCGGCCGCTTCGAGTACAACATCCGCCTCAACGACAGCCCGCTGACCATCGACCAGCTCAACGCGCTGCCGATCCGGACCGTCAACGGCGCGGTGATCTTCATGCGCGACGTCGCGCACGTGCGCGACGGCTTTCCGCCGCAAGGCAACATCGTGCGCGTCGACGGCCGCCGCGCGGTGCTGATGAGCATACTGAAAAGCGGCTCGGCGTCGACGCTCGACATCATCGCCGGCGTGAAGGCGCAGTTGCCGCGCATCGAGGCGACGCTGCCGCCGTCGCTCAGGCTCGTCGTGATGGGCGACCAGTCGGTGTTCGTCAAGGGCGCGGTGAGCGGCGTCGCGCGCGAAGGGCTGATCGCCGCCGCGCTCACGTCCGCGATGATCCTGCTGTTCCTCGGCAGCTGGCGCTCGACGCTGATCATCGCCGCGTCCATTCCGCTCGCGGTGCTGGCGGCGATCGCCGCGCTCGCCGCCGCGGGCGAGACGCTCAACGTGATGACGCTCGGCGGGCTCGCGCTCGCGGTCGGCATTCTCGTCGACGATGCGACCGTCACGATCGAGAACGTGAACTGGCATCTCGAACAAGGCAAGGACGTGCGCAGCGCGATCCTCGACGGCGCGTCGCAGATCGTCGCGCCCGCGTTCGTGTCGCTGCTGTGCATCTGCATCGTGTTCGTGCCGATGCTGCTGCTCGACGGCGTCGCGCGCTTCCTGTTCGTGCCGATGGCCGAAGCCGTGATCTTCGCGATGATCGCGTCGTTCGTGCTGTCGCGCACGTTCGTGCCGATGATGGCGCGCTACCTGCTGCGCCCGCATGCCGCCCATCCGGCGGCCGTGCTCGCGCCGCACGGCGCACCATTCCCGACACCGCGATCGCGCAATCCGCTCGTCGCGTTCCAGCAGGGCTTCGAGCGCCGCTTCGCGGCCTTGCGCACCGGCTACCGTGCGGTGCTCGGCCTCGCGCTCGCGCACCGCGCGCGCTTCGTCGTGCTGTTCCTCACGGCGGTCGCGCTGTCGTTCGTCCTGGTGCCGGGGCTCGGCCGCAACTTCTTCCCGTCGGTCGATGCGGGCGAAATCGCGCTGCACGTGCGCGCGCCGATCGGTACGCGCATCGAGGAAACGGCCGCGCTGTTCGATCGCGTCGAGCGCACGGTGCGCGGCGTAGTGCCGCCGCGCGCGCTCGCGAGCATCGTCGACAACATGGGGCTGCCGAACAGCGGGATCAACCTAACGTACAGCAACAGCGGCACGATCGGCCCGCAGGACGGCGACATCCTCGTGTCGCTCACCGGCGAGCACGCGCCGACCGCCGACTACGTGAAGCAGCTGCGCACCGTGCTGCCGCGCGCGTTCCCCGGCGTCACGTTCTCGTTCCTGCCTGCCGACGTCGTCAGCCAGATCCTCAACTTCGGCGCGCCCGCGCCGATCGACGTGCAGGTGACGGGCCCCAATCTGGCGGCGAACCGCGCGTATGCGACCGAGCTGCTGCGGCGCATCCGCACGGTGCCGGGCGTCGCCGACGCGCGCGTGCAGCAGGCGTCGACCTATCCGCAGTTCACGGTGTCGGTCGACCGCGCGCTCGCCGCGCAGCTCGGCATCACCGAGCAGGACGTCACCAATGCCGTCGTCGCGAGCCTGTCCGGCACGAGCCAGGTATCGCCGACCTACTGGCTCGATCCGCACAACGGCGTGTCCTACCCGATCGTCGCGCAGACACCCCAATACCGGATGACGTCGCTGTCGGACCTGCGCGCGCTGCCCGTCACGGGCCGCTCGGGCGCGCCGCAATTGCTCGGCGGCCTCGCGACGATCGTACGCGGCCAGACCGACGCGGTCGTGTCGCACTACGACATCGCGCCGCTGGACGACATCTTCGCGACGACCCAGGACCGCGATCTCGGCGCGGTCAGCGCCGACATCGCGCGCGTGCTCCACGCAAGCGCGGCCGACCTGCCGAAAGGGTCGCGCGTGACCGTGCGCGGCCAGGTGCAGACGATGAGCAGCGCGTTCGGCGGGCTGCTCGCGGGCCTTGCCGGCGCGGTGCTGCTGATCTATCTGCTGATCGTCGTGAACTTCCATTCGTGGCGCGACGCGTTCGTGATCGTGAGCGCGCTGCCCGCGGCGCTCGCCGGCATCGTGTGGATGCTGTTCGTCACGCGCACGCCGCTGTCGGTGCCGGCGCTGACGGGCGCGATCCTGTGCATGGGCGTCGCGACCGCGAACAGCATCCTGGTCGTCACGTTCGCGCGCGAGCGGCTCGCGCATACGGCCGACGCGACCGTCGCCGCGCTCGAGGCCGGCTTCACGCGCTTCCGGCCCGTGATGATGACCGCGCTCGCGATGATCATCGGCATGGCGCCGATGGCACTCGGCCTCGGCGACGGCGGCGAACAGAACGCGCCGCTCGGCCGCGCGGTGATCGGCGGCCTGCTCTGCGCGACCGTCGCGACGCTCGTGTTCGTGCCCGTCGTGTTCAGCCTCGTCCATCGGCGCGACCGCGCGCCCCACTCCGAATCCCCGTCCCTCACTCCGGGAGAACAGCATGTCCACTGAATTCGACGTCCGTCCCCCCGCCACACCGCGTTACCTGAAACCGCTCGCGATCGCCGGCGTGATCGCGGCACTCGCCGCCGCAGCAGCCGGCATCGTCGAACGCGCGCACGATGCGCGTGAAGTCGCCGCGTGGACCGCCAGCCAGGCGATCCCGACCGTCGCGACGATCACGCCGCAGCCGGCCGCGGCCGATGCGCTGGTGCTGCCAGGCCGCCTCGACGCGTATGTCGACGCGCCGATCTACGCGCGCGTGCCCGGCTACCTGCACGCGTGGTACGTCGACATCGGCGCGCACGTGAAGGCCGGCCAGTTGCTCGCGTCGATCGACACGCCCGACCTCGACCAGCAGCTGCAGCAGGCGCGCGCCGACCTGCAAAGCGCGACCGCGAACGAACGGCTCGCGGCCGTCACCGCCGCGCGCTGGTCCGAGATGCTCGTGCAGGATTCGGTGTCGCGGCAGGAGGCCGATGAGAAGCGCAGCGATCTCGATGCGAAACGCGCGGCCGTGGCCGCCAGCACGGCGAACGTGCGGCGGCTCGAGGCGCTCGAATCGTTCAAGCGCCTCACCGCGCCGTTCGACGGCGTCGTGACCGCGCGCAAGACCGATGTCGGCGCGCTGATCGACGCGGGCAGCGGCAACGGCGCCGAACTCTTCACCGTCTCGGATGCACGGCGGCTGCGGCTCTACGTCCATATTCCGCAGGACGACGCGGGCGCGATCCGTGCGGGCATGCATGTCGCGCTGACCGTCCCCGAGCGTCCCGGCACGACGTTCGATGCGACGCTCGCCGATTCCGCCCAGGCGATCGATCCGGCTTCCGGCACGCTGCTCGCGCAGTTCTCGATCGCGAACCCGGCAGGCACGCTATTCCCGGGCGAATACGCGCAGGTGCGGATCGCGGTGGCCAACGCCGCGCACGCGCTGACGATTCCGGCGAGCACGCTGATCTTCCGTCACGACGGGTTGCAGGTCGCCGTGCTCGACGCGACCGGGCATGCGCGCTTGCGCCACGTATCGATCGCGACCGATCTCGGCACGCGCGTCGAGATCGCGTCCGGGCTCGCAGTGAGTGACCGCGTGATCGACAATCCGCCCGATTCGCTCGCGGACGGGGACCCGGTACGCATCGCCGCCACCGCGACGAAGGAGCCTGCGCATGGCTGACCGTACGCTCGCTGCATGGCTCGGCAGCGTCGCGCTGCTCGCCGGCTGTTCGTTCGCGCCGACGTATCACGCGCCGGCCGTGCCGGTGCCGGCCGCGTTTCGCGAAACCGGCCCGTGGGTCGATGCCGCCCCGGCCGATCGCCTGCCGCGCGACGGCTGGTGGCGCGTGTACGGCGACGCGACACTCGACCGGCTCGAGCCGCTCGTCGCACGCGCGAATCCGGACCTCGCCGCCGCCGTCGCACGGCACGACGAAGCGGCCGCCTTGTTCGACGAGGCGCATGCCGCGTTGCTGCCGACCCTCGGCATCGGCGCCGAGACCGACCGCGACCGGCAGTCCGCGCGCCGGCCGCTGCGCGGCAGCGGGCAGCCCGACGTCTACGAATCGAACACGCTCGCCGCCGGGCTCGGTTACGACATCGATCTGTGGGGCAAGGTCCGCAACACGGTCGCCGCCGGCCGCGACAACGCGCAAGCCGCGGCCGATGATCTCGCGTCCGTCCAGCTCAGCCTGCAGGCCCGCGTCGCCAGCACCTACTTCGATCTCGCGGGACTCGATCGCGAAGCGGACTCGCTCGCGCAGACGATCGATGCATATCGCCGTGCATGGCAACTGACGGTCAGCCGCCATCACGGCGGCCTCGCATCGGGGCTCGACGTGTCGCGCGCGCAAACGCAGCTCGCGCTCGCGCAGGCGCGCGCATCCGACATCGCCGCGCGCCGTGCGCTCGACGAGCATGCGATCGCCGTGCTGGTCGGCGTATCCGCGTCGACGTTCTCGCTGCCGGCCGCCGCCGCGCTGCCCGCCGTGCCGTCGATTCCGACCGGGCTCGCGTCGACGCTGCTCGAACGCCGCCCGGACATCGCCGCCGCGGAACGCCGCGTCGCGGCCGCGAACGCACGGATCGGCGTTGCGCGCGCCGCGTACTTCCCGGACCTGTCGCTCGGCCTCGACGCGGGCTTCCAGAGCGACACGTTCTCGCCGTGGCTCGCCGCACCGAACGAAATCTGGTCGATTGGGCCGCGGCTCGCGACGACACTGTTCGACGGCGGCCTGCGTGCGGCGGGTGTACGCCACGCGCGCGCGCAGTTCGCCGAACAGGGCGCACGTTACCGAAGCGTCGTACTGGCGGCGTTCCGCGAAGTCGAGGACGATCTCGCGCTGCTGCACCGGCTCGGAGACGAATCGGCCCAGGACGACGCCGCGCTCGTCGCGGCGCGGCAGTCGCTCGCGCTTGCGATGTCGCGCTATCGCGACGGCGCCGTCAGCTATCTCGACGTGGTCACCGCGCAGACGACCGAGCTCGATACGCAGATCGCGGCCCTCGACGTCGATGCCCGACGCCTGCAGGCGTCCGTCGCGCTGGTACGCGCGCTCGGCGGCGGCTGGCGCGACGCGCGTTCATGAACGTTTCTTCATCGGCGCGCCCGGTGCCCGACGCAGCGCGCTCGATAACGTGTGGCCTGCCGGCTTCGCATTCGCGACGCCGGTGTCCGCCCTTCGCAAAGGATCACGCCATGAAGACACTGCTGTTCGCCACCCTGCTCTGCGCCCTCTGTGTCGCGCTGCCCGGCCGTGCCGCCGCATCGCAATCCGCCGCGGCGAGCGCGCCGCAAACGCTTGCGTCGACCGCCCCCGCGCGGGCGTCATCGCGCGATGCGTGGAATGCACCGCCGGTGACGCCGCTCACGCGCGCCCAGGTCTATCGCGAGCTCGTTCGCGCCCAACGCGACGGCCAGCTCGCGCAGCTCAACCGCGAGCTTTATTCGCACTGATTGCGCCGCAACGGCGACGCCGCGCGCGATGCCGCCGGCGTCCGTTCGGCGTTCGCCGTTCTCAAGCCCGACCGATACCGCATCGTCACCCGCCGGCATCGAACCTGAATCCGAATCGCGCAACCGTCTCGATGCGCGCGGAAAACGCGTGCGCGACGAGCTTGCGCCGCAGCCGCACGACCAGCGCATTGACGGTTTCCGGTTCGATGTCGGCTTCACCCCATGCGTAACGCAGCACGGCATCGCGCCCGACCGGTCGCCCCGCTTCGCGCAGCAGGCATTCGACGACACGGAATTCGCGTGCGCTGAGTGCGAGCCTGCGGCCGCGCTCCTCGAGCGCGCGCGTGGCCGCGTCGAGCCGCACCGACTCGCGCAACGCGATGACGCCCGCGCGACGCCACAGCGCGCGCAGGCGTTCGTGCAGTTCCACGAACGAACACGGCTGGGCAAGGCACACGTCGCAGCCGGCCTGCAGCATCCGCGCCCGCCGTGCGGGCGTCGCACCGACGACGAGTACTGCGATCGTCGCGCCGCCGGCCGACGCGGCAAGCCGCGGCAACATGTCGAGCAGCACGGCCCCGGCAGCCGCATCGGGTTCGACCAGCACGATCGCGTCGAAGCGGTCCTGCGTGGCCGCGAAGCAGCCGTCTCGCCACTCGTCGACGCGCTCCACACCGTGCGTGCTTTCGCGGAACGCCTTGTCGAGCCGCGCCGCCTCGGGCGTCGGGGGTGAAATCAGCAGGATGCGCATCGACCGTTTTCCTGCGCGCTCATCCGAGCGAGCGCGGCCAGCATTCGACCGTGATCGCCGCACCGGCCGGCTGCGCATCGCCGATCCGCAGCGCGAAGCCGTGCACGCGCATCACCGCCGACACGATGCTCAGCCCGAGTCCCGAACCGTTCACGTGACGCGTGCGCTCGCCGCGATAGAAGCGCTCGAGCACCGCGTCGCGCTCACCCGGCGCGATCCCGGGCCCGGTGTCCTCGAACCGCACGAGCGGGCCGTTCGGCGTCGCGTGGAGCGCGACGCGCACGCGACCGCCGGGCGGCGTGAACTTGATCGCGTTGTCCGCGAGATTGCTGAACGCCTCGAACAGCAACGCGCGGTCGCCATGAATCCCGTCGACCGGCATCGCGTCGAGCCCGAATGCGACGCCGCCCGCTTCGGCGAGCGGCTCGTACAGTTCGCACACGTCGCGCAGCAATGCCGCGACGTCCACCGCGGCGAACCCGCCGCGCCGGCTCAACGTCCCGATCTCGGAGATGCGCAGCATCGCGCGAAAGCGCTCGAGCAGCCGGTCGGTTTCGTCCCGCGCCGACGCCAGCAGTTGCGCCGACGCCGGATCGTGCGCGCAATGCGGCTGTTCGGCGAGCCGCGCCAGCATCGTATGCACGCGTGCGAGCGGCGTGCGCAGATCGTGCGCGATGCCGTCGCAGGTGTGACGCACCTCGCCCATCAGCCGCTCGACTTCGTCGAGCATGTGGTTCACGAGATGCGCGAGCAAGTCGAGCTCGTCGTAGCGGCCCACCGGCAACCGCTTGCCGAGATCGCCCTCGGCGATCTGTCGCGTGACGCGCCGGATCGCGGCGACGCGGCGGATCTGCCGCATGCCGAGCATGCTGCCGCCCGCGATGCCCGCGATCAGGATCAGCACGCCGCCGATCACGAGTCCGCGGATCGCGACTTCGCGAATCTGGATGAAATGCGACAGGTCGCGCGCAACCACCAGCGTCATCCCGTCGTCGCGGTGCACGGCCATCGCGCGCGTGATCGGCGCGGGCTGGCCGTCGAGCGGCACGAGCGTACGGTCGAGCGTGCGTCCGCGGCGATCCGTGCGCAGCACGGGCGGCGTCGCGATGTCGCCGGCCACGCGGCGCCCGTTCGCGTCGAACAGCCCGTAGAAATTCGTATGCATGTGCTCGTGCTCGAGCCGGCGGTGAATCGCAAGCGGCAGCTCGGCGTCGGGGATCGAATCGAAGTAGATCAGTTGCCACGCGAGCACCTCGTCGGTGTCGCGCGCCATCGTGTGCGTCGCGGCGACGTTGATCACGCCCGCGAGCAGCAGCAGCGAAACCGAGAAGATCGCCGCGTACGCGCACAGCCAGCGAAACGTCGTCGTATGCCAGCGACGCGTGAAGTTCGCCGCACGGTCCGCATCCATCCGTGCCTCCGTCATCGGAGCATGTAGCCCGAGCCGCGCACGGTCTGGATCATCGGCACCGCGCCCGGCGGGTCGATCTTCTTGCGCAGCCGCCCCATGTGGACATCGATCAGGTTGGTGCCCGGGTCGAAGTGATAGCCCCACACGGCCTCGAACAGCATCGTGCGCGTAATCGTCTGCCCCGCGTTGCGCATCATGAATTCGAGGACGCGAAATTCGGTGGGCAGCAACGGAATCTCGTCGACGCCGCGGCGCGCGCAGCGCGAAATGAGGTCGAGTTCGAGTGCGCCGACCGTCAACAGCGTCTGCTGCGGCACGCCCGAGGCCTGCCGGCGGCGCAACAGCACTTCGATGCGCGCGCTCAGTTCGCCGGAATCGAACGGCTTGGTCAGGTAGTCGTCGCCGCCCGCGCGCAGCCCGCGGATGCGCTCGTCGACGTCGCCAAGCGCGCTCAGCATCAGCACCGGCGTGTCGATGCCGACCGTGCGCATCGCGGTCAGGATAGCGAGCCCGTCAGCGCCGGGCAGCATCCGGTCGAGCGTGATCGCATCGTAGGACGCGCTCATCGCGCGCATCATGCCTTCGCGGCCGTTGTCGATCCAGTCGACCTCGAATCCGCGCGCGGTCAGCTCGCAAACGATCTCGTTCGCGGTCACCGCATCGTCTTCGACCGTCAGTACTCGCATGTCCGTCCTCGCAATGGCTGTCACGACGCGCGCATCGATGCGCGCGCAACTATCTTAGCGATGTCGATCGCCGTCCGGCGTTAGATGAAAATAGCTTCATTCGGCATCGGGCGGATACGGGTGAAACATGTTTCATCCGTGCGTCGCCCGCCTGGCTCCGCGCGCCGCCTACGCTGACGTCATGCGGCATCGGGCCGCGAATTCAGGAGCCACCGGATGAAACTGTCGATTACCGTCGCCTGCATGCTGAGCGCATGCGTCAGCACCACCGCGTTCGCGGCGCCTCACCTGACGCCGCAGGAATGCAACGCCTACCCGTTCGTTCACACGCGGCACGAAGTCACGCATGCGGATCTCGTGCGCGAGCTGACCGAACTCGAGCAGGTCGGCTACGATCCGTCGCACAACAGCCCCTACTATCCCGACGATCTCGACGGCGCGCAGCAGCGGCTCGCCGCCGAATATCGCTCGGACTGCACGCATGCACTGACGGCGGACGCGCGCACGGACACGCACTGACCGGCGTGCGCGGCGCGCCGAAATGAAAAAAGGCGGCACTCGCGTGCCGCCTTTCCTGCATGAATGCGCATGGAGATCGTCCGCTGCGCCGCGACACCGCTCAGCGCGACATCATGTTCATGCTGACGTTGTGCATCACCCACAGCGTGCCGACGATCAGGATCGCCGCGGTCAGCACGGTATAGCTGAACGCCATCACGTTCCAGCGCTGGCCGGACGAGCCGTTCATGTGCAGGAAGTACACGAGGTGCACGACGATCTGCACGAACGCGAGCGCGGCCAGCGCGATCAGCGATGCATGCGGCGACAGCACGCCGCCCATCACGAGGCCGAACGACGCAGCCGTGAGCAGCACCGACAGGATGAACCCGGCGACATAGCCGCCGACGCTGCCGTGCCCTTCTTCGAGTTGAGACGAATGCGAATGGGCCATTTAGATCACGCTCGCAAGATAGACAAAGGAAAACACGCAGATCCACACGATGTCGAGGAAGTGCCAGAAGAGGCTCAGGCACGTCAGGCGCCGCAGGTCGCGGTCGGTCAGGTCACCGCCGCGCAATACGATCTGCCCCGCGAGCACGATCATCCACAGCAGGCCGGCCGTCACGTGCAGCCCGTGCGTGCCCACCAGCGTGAAGAACGCGGACAGGAACGCACTGCGCTGCGGGCCTGCGCCGTCCGCGATCAGGTGCGAGAACTCGCGCAGCTCCATCGCGAGGAAGGCCGCGCCGAGCACGAACGTCACCGCGAGCCACGCGAGCAGCGCGCCGCGCCGCTGCTTGTACGCGGCCAGCATCGCGAAGCCGTAGGTGATGCTCGACAGCAGCAGCGCGGCGGTTTCGACCGCGACGCCCGGAATGTCGAACAGGTCCTTCGCGGTCGGACCGCCCGCGTACTGGTTGCCGAGCACCGCGAACGTCGCGAACAGCGCCGCGAAGATCACGCAGTCGGTCATCAAGTACAGCCAGAAACCGAACACCGAGTGCGACGGCGGATGGTCGTCGTGCTCGAGCAGGGTTGCGCTCAAGGTTTTCTGCAGCATCAGTTGGCCTCCAGTTCCACGTCGTCGACACGCGTGGCCACGCGCGCCGCCGGTTGCTTCTCTTCGATCTTGCGCACTTTCGACGCCGGGATGTAGTAGCCGTCGTTGTCACGCGAGCTGTAGACCACGAGCGTCGCGATGATGCCGACCAGTCCGCCGATCGCCATCCACCAGATGTGCCATACCAGCGCGAAGCCGAGCACCAGGCTGAAGACCGCGATGACGAGACCCGCACACGTGTTCGACGGCATGTGGATGTCGCGGATCGTCGCCGGGTTCGGCCGGCCGTCGCCGCGTGCCTTCATGTCGGCGTACGCGTCCAGCGTGCGCACGTGCGGCAGCACCGCGAAGTTGTAGTCGGCCGGCGGCGACGAGGTCGCCCATTCCAGCGTGCGGCCGCCCCACGGGTCGCCCGTGGTGTCGCGATACGCGGGCAGGTTGCGGTTGCGGATGCTGACGACCAGTTGCAGCAGCTGGCATGCGATGCCGATCGCGATCAGCACCGCGCCGAACGCGGCGACCAGCAGCCACGGATGCCACGCCGGGTTGTCGTAGTGGTTCAGACGACGCGTCATGCCCATGAAGCCGAGCACGTAGAGCGGCACGAACGCGACGTAGAAGCCGACCTGCCAGAACCAGAACGCGGCCTTGCCGAGCTTCTCGTTCAGCTTGAAGCCGAACGCCTTCGGGAACCAGTAGTTGAAGCCCGCGAGATAACCGAACAGCACGCCGCCGATGATCACGTTGTGGAAGTGCGCGATCAGGAACAGGCTGTTGTGCAGCACGAAGTCCGCGCCCGGGATCGCCATCATCACGCCGGTCATGCCGCCGAGCGTGAACGTGACCATGAAGCCGATCGTCCACAGCACGGGCGTCGTGAATTCGATCCGGCCGCGGTACATCGTGAACAGCCAGTTGAACACCTTCACGCCGGTCGGGATCGCGATGATCATCGTCATGATGCCGAAGAACGCGTTCACGTTCGCGCCGGACCCCATCGTGAAGAAGTGATGCAGCCACACGAGGAACGACAGCACCATGATCGCGCAGGTTGCGTACACCATCGTCTTGTAGCCGAACAGCGGCTTCTTCGAGAACGTCGCGATGACTTCCGAGAAGATGCCGAACGCCGGCAGGATCAGGATGTACACCTCCGGATGGCCCCACGCCCAGATCAGGTTCAGGTACAGCATCGCGTTGCCGCCGGCTTCGTTCGTGAAGAAGTGCATGCCGAGGTAACGGTCCAGGCCGAGTAGCGCGAGCGTCGCGGTCAGGATCGGGAACGACGCCATGATCAGCACGTTCGTGCAGAGGGCCGTCCACGTGAACACCGGCATCTTCATCAGCGTCATGCCGGGCGCGCGCATCTTGATGATCGTCACGAAGAAGTTCACGCCGGTCAGCAGCGTGCCGACGCCCGAGATCTGCAGCGCCCACAGGTAGTAGTCGACCCCTACCCCCGGGCTGTACTGCAGCTCCGACAGCGGCGGATACGCGAGCCAGCCCGTCTGCGCGAATTCGCCGATCACGAGCGACACGTTGATCAGGATCGCGCTGACCGCCGTCATCCAGAACGACAGCGAGTTGATGAACGGGAACGCGACGTCGCGTGCGCCGATCTGCAGCGGCACGATCAGGTTCATCAGGCCGACCATGAACACCATCGCCATGAAGAAGATCATGATCACGCCGTGTGCCGTGAAGATCTGGTCATAGTGGTGCGGCGGCAGGTAGCCGGGCGCGTTGTACGCGAGCGCGAGCTGCATGCGCATCATGATCGCGTCGGCGAAGCCGCGCAGCAGCATGATCAGCGCGACGATGATGTACATCACGCCGAGTCTCTTGTGGTCGACCGTCGTCAGCCATTCCGTCCACAGCCACTTCCAGCGGCCGGTGATCGTCAGCGCAGCGAGGATGCCCAGCACGACCAGCCCCATGAAGGCGCCGGCCACCATGATGATGGGCTGATCGAACGGGATCGCCGATAGTGTGAGTTTTCCGAACATGCGTTACCCCTTCGTGCCGCAGGCGGCGTCCTTCAGGTCGAGAACGTGGCCATCGTTGTACTTCGCGATGATGTTGTGGAAGAGCCGCGGATCGACCGACGAGAAGTAGCGCACGGGCGCCTTCTCGCTCGGCTGCGCGACGGTGCCGTACACGGTCGCGTCGAGCCGCTCGGGCGAGGCCTTCACCTTCTGCACCCATGCGTCGAACTGCTCGCGCGGCTCGGCGAGCGTGCGGAACTTCATGTCGGAGAAGCCGCGGCCGCTGAAGTTGGCGGACGTGCCCGCGTAGTCGCCGGCTTCGTCGGCGATCAGGTGCAGGCGCGTCTGCATGCCGGCCATCGCGTACACCTGGCCGCCGAGCTGCGGAATGAAGAACGAGTTCATCACCGAATCCGACGTGATGCGGAAGTTCACCGGCGTGCCGACCGGAATCGCGAGCTGGTTCACCGACGCGATGCCGAGTTCCGGATAGATGAACAGCCACTTCCAGTCGAGCGCGACGACCTCGACGTCGATCGGCTTCACCGACGACTCGAGCGGCTTGTACGGATCGAGCTCGTGCGTGGTTTTCCACGTGAGCACGCCGAGGAACAGGATGATCAGCGTCGGCACCGTCCAGATCACGACCTCGATCGCGGTCGAGTGCGACCAGTTCGGCGCGTAGGTGGCGTTGCGGTTCGATGCGCGGTAACGCCACGCGAACCACAGCGTGAGCAGGATCACCGGCACGACGACGACCAGCATCGCCCATGTCGAGGTGGCGATCAGCGCCTTTTCGGCGGCGCCGACGCTACCTTTCGGATTTAGTACATCTAAATTACAACCTGACAGGCTCAGCGCCGCGCCGATCGATATCAGCGCCGTCCAGCCTTTTGAAGCTCTTCTTTTCATCACACAGCCCGAGGGTCATTGAATCCGTTGCGTATGCCCGATGCGCATTCGATCCACGAAAGTGGCCGAATCATACGTCGCGCGAGTGCGATGAAAAACCGGTGGATGCGGCAAATCATCATTGCAGAATCTGTTGTGAGACAGATTGTCGCGGGGCAATTTCACGCAGCCGGAAGCCGGCCGAAGACCGGGCGACAACGTTCGCGCGTTCGCGCCCGCCCAGATGGATGCGCGCACAACGACCGCATCGTCGTGCGATGCAGCCGTCGTGCGCGATGTCACGCGATTCAGCCGTGCGCCGATGCCATGAACGCCGGCTGCGCCGGCGCGACGCCGTCCCCGGCCGGCAGCTTCGAACGGCTGGCGTCTTCGATCAGCCGTGCGACGGTCGGATCGATCGCGTCGGTGAACGGCTTCGGATCGACGCCGACCATCAGCACGATCAGCGCGAGTGATGCGAACATCACGATCTCGCGGCGGCTCAAGTCGGCGAGCTTCGCGATGCGCGGGCTGGCGATCTTGCCGAACACGACGCGCTTGACCATCCAGAGCGTGTACGACGCGCTGAGAATCAGCGTGAGTGCCGCGATTGCGCCGATCCAGAAGTTGACGCGAATCGCGCCCATGATGACCATGAACTCGCCGACGAAACCCGACGTGCCCGGCAGGCCGACGTTGGCCATCGCGAACAGCAGCGCGAACGTCGCGAAGCGCGGCATCACGCCCGCCACGCCGCCGTATGCGCCGATCTCGCGCTGCTTCGTGCGATCGACCAGCACGCTCACGCAGAGCAGCATCGCGCCCGCGACGAAGCCGTACGACACGAGCTGCACGATCGCGCCTTCGACGCCGATCTGGTTGAACAGAAACAGCCCGAGCGTGACGATCCCCATGTGCGCGACCGTCGAATACGCGAGCAGCTTGCCGAGGTCGGTCTGCGCGAGCGCGATCAGGCTCGCGTAGACGATCGCGAACAGCGACAGCGCGATCACGGCCGGCGCGAAGAAGTGGCTGGCGTCCGGCGTGATCGGCAGCGCGAAGCGCAGGAAGCCGTAACCGCCGAGCTTGAGCATCGCGAGCATCAGCGCGGCGCCGGTCGGGCCGTCCGTGTAGACGTCGCGCAGCCACGTATGCACCGGCCACATCGGCACCTTGACCGCGAACGCGGCGAAGAAGCCGAGAAACACCAGCAATTGCGGCGCGAAGCCGAGCTGCAGCGTGCGCCATGCGTTCATGTCGAACGTGTGCGACTTCGCGAACAGGTACAGCATCGCCATCAACAGCAGCAGCGAACCCGCGAACGAGATGAAGAAGAATTTCACGGCCGCGTAGACGCGATGCTCCCTGCCCCACGTGCCGATCAGCAGGTACAGCGGAATCAGCGTCGCCTCGAAGAAGATGAAGAACAGCAGCCCGTCCTGCGCGACGAACACGCCGACCATTAGCCCCGACAGGATCAGGAACGACGCGTAGTACTGCGCGACGCGCACCGTGACGGATTCCCACGACGCGATCACGACGACGAGCGTCGTGAAGGCGGTCAGCACGACGAGCCACAGCGACGCGCCGTCGATCCCGACGCGCCAGCCGGCGTTGAAGGCCGCGAGCCAGTCGCGGGTTTCGGCGAACTGCATCGCGGCCGAGTGCGAATCGAAACCGGTGACGAGCGGCACGACGGCGGCCAGCCCCGCGAGTGCGCCGACGAGCGCGATCAGTCTCGTGCGCTGCGGATGACGGTCGGAGCCGGCGCGCAGCAGGCACGCGCCGAACAGGATCGGAACCCAGATCGCCAGGCTCAGAAAGGGGAAATCATGCATGTCAACAGGCCTTGAGAGGGTCGCGCGCTGTAGTGGGAACAGACGTGACGATGGGAACGAAATCAAATCGACAGCTAGATTTCGTGAATCGCCAATGTTGGCAAAATGTAAAGCGGAATCAGGGCAAAGCTTGATGCCGCTCAAACGCTATCGGGTTAACCAGCATAAGGCGATTGATTATTTTTTGCAGCGCAACAGAGCAGCGTTTTGCGTTCAGCAGGTAGGTTTTTGATTTTTATGAGTAATTTTTTGTAGTGCGGAGGAGTGTCGACGGCCCGAATGGGTGCGACGCCGCATTTTTTTCGCACACGCTACGCGCCGGGGTGCAAGGCCAGAATGTGGGGAGCGATGGATGGGAGCGACTCGATCCTTACACGGTCACTTTCATTTTTATTTCAATGAGCGCCGGTCGCAATGATTCGCGACCTCGGAGGTCGCCGCGTACGTCGGCGAGCCGGTCGCCGGAGGTCGAGGCGAAAGGACGGTCAGCACGGACTGCCCAAGCGGCACGTTCGAAAAGGAAGCGGGAAAAGAAAAAGCCCCGCAAGTCCGAGAACTTGCGGGGCTTTGTCACCGCTTTTGGCGGAGACGGAGGGATTCGAACCCTCGATCCAGGTTTTGGCCCAGATGCTCCCTTAGCAGGGGAGTGCCTTCGACCTCTCGGCCACGTCTCCCAAACTTTCGCTCGCACCAGGGAGGCAGTGCGACGAGAACGAAATAATATAGGGTTTCGAACCGCTCGTCAATTTCCGTGATGCATTTTCTTCAATGCATCACAAATAATTCACGCCGCCTGCTCGAGTTCGAATGCCTTGTGCAGCGCACGGACGGCCAGCTCCATGTACTTCTCGTCGATCAGCACCGAAATCTTGATTTCGGACGTCGAGATCATCTGGATGTTGATGCCCTCTTCCGACAGCGTGCGGAACATCTTGCTCGCGACGCCCACGTGCGAACGCATGCCGACGCCGACCACCGACACCTTCGACACCTTCGGGTCGCCCTGCACGCGCTCCGCGCTCACATGGCCCTTCACCTGATTGGTGAGGATGTCCATCGCCTTCTGGTAGTCGCCGCGACCGACCGTGAACGTGAAGTCGGTCTTGCCTTCGACGCTCTGGTTCTGGATGATCATGTCGACGTCGACGTTCGCGTCGGCGACCGGGCCGAGGATCTGATACGCGATGCCCGGCTTGTCGGGCACGCCCATCACCGCAATGCGTGCTTCGTCGCGCTGGAACGCGATGCCGGAAATGACTGCCTTTTCCATGGTCTCGTCTTCTTCAAAAGTAATCAGGGTGCCCGAGCGCATTTCTTCGTCGAGCGCAATCAGCGGATCGGTCAGGCTCGACAGCACACGCGTCTTCACCTGGTATTTGCCGGCGAATTCGACCGAGCGGATCTGCAGGACCTTCGAGCCGAGGCTGGCCATTTCCAGCATTTCCTCGAACGTCACGCGGTCGAGGCGTCGCGCCTCTTCGACCACGCGCGGGTCGGTCGTGTAGACGCCGTCGACGTCCGTGTAGATCAGGCACTCTTCGGCATCCAGCGCGGCCGCGACCGCCACCGCCGACGTGTCCGAGCCGCCGCGGCCCAGCGTCGTGATGTGGCCGTCCGGATCGACGCCCTGGAAACCCGTGATGATCACGACCTTGCCGGCGTTCAGATCGGCCTTCACCCGCTCGTCGTCGATCGAGTGGATACGCGCCTTCGTGTACGCGTTGTCCGTCTTGATCGGCACTTGCCAGCCGGCGTAGCTCACGGCTTCGACGCCGATTTCCTGCAGCGCGATCGACAGCAGGCCGACGCTGACCTGCTCGCCGGTCGACGCGATCATGTCGAGCTCACGCGGGCTCGGCTGGCTCGAAATCTCTTTCGCGAGACCGAGCAGACGGTTGGTTTCGCCGGACATCGCGGACGGCACGACCACCATCTGGTGCCCGGCCTGATGCCATTTTGCGACGCGTTTCGCGACGTTCTTGATGCGCTCGACCGAGCCCATCGAAGTGCCGCCGTATTTGTGTACGATGAGTGCCATTGTCGTTCTGAACTGGAGGAGAAGCCGCACGGGCGCGCTGGGCAGGCCGCGTTGCCGTTCGGTCACGCGGCTTGTGGCTGTGGACGGACGACGAGGGGGACGGCTGGGACGCAACACGCAAGCGTGACGGATTTTGCCCGGAAGGCCGATCAGGCCGCGCAAACCGGGTACGTCACGCGGAAAACCTGCACAAAACGCTCAAAAATCGAGCCGAGCAAACGTCCGAGCGTACCCGATAGAGGCCCGCTTGACAAGCCGCTCGCCCGTTTGGCAGGCGTTCCGGCGCTGTTTACCAAATGGTGAAAACCGGCGCGCGATCGCGCAGCCGCAAGCACGCCGCCGCTACGCGATCAGCAAGTCGGGACGCCACTCGATCCGGCGCCACCCGCCTTCGCCGGAGAGCCCGTCCCCGTGATTCACGCCAAGCCGCGGCACGTAGACGAGCCGGTCGCCCGCGAACAGCAGCGGCACGTCGCGCTGCCAGGCCGGCACGCCGCGCTCCTGGAACAGGTTCTTCAGCGTGCGTCCCGGGCCGCCGGGCGACGTACGCAGCCGCTCGCCGCCCGCCCGGGCGCGCACGACGAGCGTCGCACCGCGCAGCAGCGCCTCCGGCACCGCCCCGTCGCTGCCGGCCTCGGCCGGCGCGAACACGAACGTGCCGCGCCACGCCGGCACGTGCCAGACTTCCTGTCCGTCCCATGCGAACGAGGCCTCCGGACGCGGCATCCCGGTGCCGTCGTCGGCCGGGTCGGCACTGTCGCCCGCCTCCCAGTACACGACATCGCGATAGAGCCGCAGGCACTGCCCCGCGTGATCGACCCGCAGCGCATGCGCGTCGTGCGCATCGCGCAGTTGCCGCATCATGTTCGCGAGCCGGCCTGCCGACGCACCGGGCAAGCCGAGCCGGCGCATCCAGAAACGCAGCAGGTTCGCGCCGCGTGTGTCGTCGAACGCGACCAGCGCTTCGCGCGACAGCGCGCGGCCGTCGTCGCGCGCGGCGCCGGCGAAATCCAGTTCGGCCAGGTCGTCGAGCAGCCGCTGCGCGGCAGCCGCATGCTGGGCCGCACGGCCCAGCGCATCGCGAAAGCCCGGGAAGTGCATGGCGAGCGTCGGCAGCACGTCGATGCGCAACGCGTTGCGCGCGTAGCGCGTGTCGGCATTCGATTCGTCGTCGATCCACGCGAGCTCACGTTGCGCCGCGTAGCGCTCCAGTTGGGCACGCAACAATCGCAGGAACGGCCGCACGCGCTCGACGCTCGCGCCGTCGGGACGATAGCGCGGCGCCATCGCGGCCAGGCCCGCGATCCCCGCCCCGCGCAACAGTTGCAGCAGCACGGTCTCGGCCTGGTCGTCCGCGTGCTGCGCGACCCAGAGCGCCGCCACGCCGTGACGCTCGCACATCGCATCGAGCGCTGCATAGCGACGCTCGCGGGCGCTCGCCTCGATGCCGAGGCCGCTGTCGCGCGGCACGTCGACACGCTCCGATTCGAACGTGACACCGAGTCGCTCGGCCGTCGCTTGCGCATGCGCGACCCACGCGTCGGCGTTCGCGCTCAGGCCGTGATGCACGTGCAGCGCGACGCAGCGCGACGCGCCGGCCACGCGCACGGCCGCATCGAGCAGCACGGTCGAGTCGAGGCCGCCGCTGTACGCGATCGCGATGCGCGCATCGGCCGGCAGATCGGCAAGCGCAACGCCGACCGCATCGAGTACGACGCGGTCGGCGAAGAGTTCGGTCGGGGGGATCACGAGACGGACGCGCGCCGGACGGCGCGCGATGTGAACACGCCGGTCATGCGCCGGGCGTGGTTTCCTTGAACTTGCCGTAGGCCATCAGGCGTTCGAAGCGGCGCTCGCGCAGCGCATCGATGCTCATGCCCTGGAACTGGCGCAGCGAATCGGCAAGCGCGCGGCGCAACAGCGCGGCCATGCCCTTCGGATCACGGTGCGCGCCGCCGAGCGGCTCGTTGATGATCTTGTCGATCAGGCCGAGCGCCTTCAGGCGATGGGCGGTCAGGCCCAGTGCTTCCGCGGCCTCGGGCGCCTTTGCGGCACTCTTCCACAGGATCGACGCGCAGCCTTCCGGCGAGATCACCGAGTAGGTCGAGAACTGCAGCATCATCACGGTGTCGGCCACGGCGATCGCGAGCGCGCCGCCCGAACCGCCCTCGCCGATCACGGTCGTGATGATCGGCGTCTTCAGTTCGGCCATCACGTACAGATTGCGGCCGATCGCTTCCGACTGGCCGCGCTCTTCCGCGCCGATGCCCGGATAGGCACCCGGCGTGTCGACGAACGTGAAGATCGGCAGCCCGAACTTCTCGGCGAGACGCATCAGGCGCTCGGCCTTGCGATAGCCTTCCGGACGCGGCATCCCGAAGTTACGCGCCGCGCGCTCCTTCGTGTCGCGGCCCTTCTGATGGCCGATCACCATGCACGGATGGCCGCCGAAGCGCGCGAGACCGCCGACGATCGACAGGTCGTCCGCGAATGCGCGGTCGCCATGCAGCTCGTGAAAATCGGTAAACAGTTCCGCAACGTAATCGAGCGTGTACGGACGCTGCGGATGACGCGCGATCTGCGAGACCTGCCACGGCGACAGGTTCGCGTAGAGGTCCTTCGTCAGTTGCTGGCTCTTCTTCGACAGCCGCTCGATTTCTTCCGAAATATCGACAGCCGAGTCGTCCTGCACGAATCGCAACTCCTCGATCTTGGCCTCGAGTTCGGCGATCGGCTGTTCGAAATCCAGAAACGTGGTCTTCATGTGTTCGAATCCTTGGGTCTTGCGGCAGCGCGTATTCTACCCGCGCGGGCGATGTGCAAAACCGGCTCTCAACTATTGATGTTTAAAACCCGATAGCCATCAATCGGCGTCGGGCGCGTCGAGGCTGCGCCACATGTACCAGGTCGCGACGGTACGCCACGGCTCCCAGTTGGCGGCCACCTCGCGCGCCTCGCTGCGCGTGACGGGCTCCCCGCTGAAGTAATTGACGCTGATCGCGCGGATCAGGCCCGGATCGTCGAGCGGCAGCACGTCCGGCCGCGACAGGTTGAAGATCAGGAACATCTCGGCCGTCCAGCGACTGATGCCGCGGATCTGCGTGAGTTCCGCGATCACGTCCTCGTCGTCCATCGACGTCCATTTGTCGACGTGCAGCGCGCCGGACACGAAGTGTTGCGCGAGATCGAGAATGTATTCCGTCTTGCGCTTCGACAGCCCGCATGCGATCAGCTTGTCCGCGCCGAGCCGGATGACCGGCTGCGGCGCGAGTTTCGGACACGCATCCTCGATGCGCGCCCACAGCGCCTGCGCGGACGGCACCGAGATCTGCTGGCCGACGACCGAACGCGCGAGCGTGACGAACGGGTCGCCGCGCTTCACGAGATGCGCGGGACCGAACTTCGGGATCAGTTTCTTCAGGATGCGGTCGCGCTTGACGAGATCGGCGCATGCCTTGTCCCAGTAGGCAGGACGCACGACGCCATCGGCGCCGTCGGCTGCCGCCTCGGATGCTCGCACCTTGCGCACCGCGTCGGCGGCCGCCATCGCGGCCTCCGGCTGCCCCGCGTCCGCGCCCTTCGCGCGCGCGGGCCTCGCATGACCGTTGAGCGCGCCGTTCGGCACGGCGCGCGTCGCGTCCGTCTTCGCCGCCGGCGCGCGCCTGGCTGCCGGACGCGCGGCGACCGGGGTCGCGCGCCTGACCGGCGCTTTTCTTGCCGTTGCCATCTTGCCTCCTACCTGACGGATCGGTCAGTGGAACGCGCCGCGCTCATACGCGACGCCATTCGGTCGATCCGCCCGGTTTGTCTTCAAGAGCGATGCCGGCGTCGAGCAGTTCCGCCCGAATCCGGTCCGCTTCGGCATAGTCCTTCGCTTGTTTCGCCGCGACACGCGCGGCGATCTTCGCTTCGATCTCGTCGGCTGCGAGCCCGCCGGCCTGCGCGGCACCGGTGGCCTGCTGCAGGAACGCGCGCGGTTCGCGGCCGAGCAGGCCCAGCAGGCCCGCCAGTTGTTTCAGCTGCCGCACGAGCGACGCATCGCGCGTGCGGTTGACCTCGCCCGCCAGTTCGAACAGCGTCGCCACCGCGACCGGCGTGTTGATGTCGTCGTTCATCGCAGCCGCGAAACGCTGCGCGTGCGGCTCGTTCCAGTCGAGCGCGAGCGCGTCGGGCTCGACATCCTTCAGCGCCGTGTACAGGCGCGTGAGCGACGCGCGCGCATCGTCGAGATGCACGTCGCTGTAATTGAGCGGCGACCGGTAGTGCGTGCGCACGATGAAGAAGCGCATGACCTCGGCGTCGTACCGCTCGAGCACTTCGCGGATCGTGAAGAAGTTGCCGAGCGATTTCGACATCTTCTCGTTGTCGACCTGCACGAAGCCGTTGTGCATCCAGTAATTGACGAACGTCTGGCCGGTCGCGCCTTCGCTCTGCGCGATTTCGTTCTCGTGGTGCGGGAATTGCAGATCCTGCCCGCCGCCGTGGATGTCGAAATGCTCGCCGAGCAGCGTGCAGCCCATCGCGGAGCACTCGATGTGCCAGCCCGGCCGGCCCATCCCGTACTTCGATGCCCACGTCGCGCCTGGCGGATCGTCCGCCTTCGCGCGCTTCCACAACACGAAATCGAGCGGATCTTCCTTCGCGTCGTTCGCGGCGACACGCTCGCCCGCGCGCAGGTCGTCGAGCGACTTGCCCGAGAGCTTCCCGTAGTTCGCGAACTTGCGCACCGAATAATTGACGTCGCCGTCGGCCGCCTGGTACGCGTAGCCGTTCGTCTCGAGCTTCTCGATCATCCCGAGCATCTGCGGAATGAACTGCGTCGCGCGCGGCTCGAGGTCGGGCCGCTGGATGCCGAGCGCGGCTTCATCCTCGTGCATCGCGCCGATGAAACGATCGGTCAGCGACTTGATCGTCTCGCCGTTCTCGACTGCGCGGCGGATGATCTTGTCCTCGATGTCGGTGATGTTGCGCACGTACGTGACCCGATAGCCGATCGCACGCAGCCAGCGCTGGACGAGGTCGAACACGACCAGCATGCGCGCGTGGCCCACGTGACAATAGTCGTAGACGGTGATCCCGCATACGTACATCCGCACTTCGCCGGACTGGCGCGGCACGAAGACTTGCTTGTCACGCGCGAGCGTGTTGTAGATGCGCAGTGATTCCATAGAGATGAACCGTGAGCCGAAGGAAACCGCCCTGGCGAAGCTCGCCCAGCATGCGAAACGGAAGCACCACCTGCTGCGGCACGACGCCGGGTGTCCTCGGTATCACATGGGGCGGTCAGGCTGCAAGCACAGCGGTGACGGCCACGAGAGGCAAAGAAAGACTGTCTACGGCTCGCCGGAACGCGCAGACGTTTTGTTAGAATGGCTCGGAGTATAACATTCCGATTTACGCCTATGAAACCTCATCGCGGCCGCGCGCCGAGCGCTGCGACCCTCGTTGCGACCGCCGTCATGGGCGTCGCACTGACGCTTTTCGCGGCCCCCGCGGCACATGCGCAGAAGGCCCCGGCCACCGCCGACGGCACGCCCGAAATCGACGCGTCGATCACCGGCAAGCAGTGGAAGCAGGCGCTCGCGCAACTCGACGCGCGCATCGCGGCGAATCCGCACGACGTGCAGGCGCAGTTCAAGCGCGGCACCGTGCTCGCCCGCCTGAACCGCGACGACGACGCGATCCAGCAGTTCGTCGCGATCACGCAGGCCTACCCCGAACTGCCCGAGCCGTACAACAACCTCGCGGCGCTCTACGCGAAGCACGGCCGCTACGACGAAGCGCGCAGCGCGCTCGTCACCGCGACGCAATCGAACCCGAGCTACTCGCTTGCATACGAGAACCTCGGCGATCTCTACCTGCGCCTCGCGGCCGAATCGTACAAGCGTGCGCAATCGCTCGGCCGCACGAGCGGCGCGACCGCGCAGCGCCTCGCCGATCTGCAGAAGATCGTGTCTCCGCCGAAAGCCGCGCCGAACGCCCGCGCGGAGAAGCCCGCCACGCGCGAGTACACCGATCGCGCCGCCGCGAACGTGAGCACCACCACGCTGCCTATGTCGCCGACGTTCCAGTTCAGCGGTCCGTCGGGCGCACTGGCGGCGCCGTACGTCGCGCCGTCGAAATAAGCGGCGCGGCCTTCTTTCCCTCCCAACCTGAGGATCGCAATGAAACGTCTGTTGCTGGCGCTTGGCGGCGCCGCCCTTCTCGCGACCGCGCCTGCTTTCGCGCAATCGGCTACCGCGCACCCCGTCGTGCAGCTGAAGACCTCGCAGGGCGACATCCGCGTCGAGCTCTACCCGGAAAAGGCGCCGAAGACGGTCGCCAACTTCCTCGATTACGTGAAGGCCGGCCAGTACAACGGCACGATCTTCCATCGCGTGATCAAGGGCTTCATGATCCAGGGCGGCGGCTACAAGACCAACTTCGAGGAGAAGCCGACCCGCGCGCCGATCCCGCTGGAAAGCCGCAATGGTCTGAAGAACCTGACGGGCACGATCGCGATGGCGCGTACCAGCGATCCGAACTCGGCCACCGCGCAGTTCTTCATCAACACGGTCGACAACGGCGGCCTCGACTACCCGAACCCGGACGGCAACGGCTATGCGGTGTTCGGCAAGGTCGTGTCGGGCCTCGACGTCGTGAAGAAGATCGAAGGCGTGGCGACGACCTCGCGCGGCCCGATGCAGGACGTGCCGGCCCAGCCGGTCTTGATCGAATCGGCCAGCATCGTCTCGAAATAAGCACGTGCCGGCACGTCCGGCGCCACACGCGGCCGCGTCGCACGACCGGCCGCGTGCCATTTAAACCGCCTTACCAAGGAATTCATCATGGTTGAACTGCACACGAACCACGGCGTGATCAAGCTCGAACTGGACGCCGCGAAGGCACCGAAGACGGTCGAGAACTTCCTCAACTACGTGAAGAAGGGCCACTATGACGGTACGGTGTTCCACCGCGTGATCAACGGCTTCATGATTCAAGGCGGCGGCTTCGAGCCGGGCCTGAAGCAGAAGCCGACCGACGCGCCGATCGACAACGAAGCGAACAACGGCCTGAAGAACGACAACTACACGGTCGCGATGGCGCGCACGAACGATCCGCACTCGGCGACCGCACAATTCTTCATCAACGTGAACGACAACGACTTCCTGAACCACTCGTCGCCGACGCCGCAGGGCTGGGGCTACGCGGTGTTCGGCAAGGTCGTCGAAGGCCAGGACGTGGTCGACAAGATCAAGGGCGTCAAGACGGGCAACGCGGGCTTCCACCAGGACGTGCCGACCGACGACGTCGTGATCGAAAAGGCCGTGGTGGTCTGACGCACGGTTGTTACGGAGGCACTTCGATGTTGCAGGAGAGTCCGCCGCGAAGCGTCTCCGCGGGCGTGCCGGGCGAGCGCGAATACGCGCAAGCCGCACGCCCGTTCCTGTTTCTGTCCGATCTGCACCTGAGCGAGGCGATTCCGAAGACGGTCGCCGCGTTCGAGCATTTCGTGAAATACACGGCCGACAGCGCCGACTCGGTGTTCATCCTCGGCGACCTGTTCGAATACTGGATCGGCGACGACGTGCTCGACGACGATCCGTTCGCGGCACGCATGGCCGCGCTGATGCATACGTTCTCGGAGCGCGGCATCGCGCTCTACGTGATGCACGGCAATCGCGATTTCCTGCTGGGCCGGCGCTTCATGAAGGCGGCCGGCGCAATGCTGCTGCCCGACCCGGCGCTGATCATGGCGTTTGGCCAGCGCATCGTGCTTGCGCACGGCGACGCGCAATGCACCGCCGATCGCGGCTATCAGGTGTTCCGGCGGTTCGCGCGCAATCGCGTCGCGCAGGCGCTGTTTCTCGTATGGCCGTTCCGTTGGCGCCGCGCGCTCGCCCAGCGGATGCGCTCGAACAGCGAAGCGGGCCGGATGCGCCCCGTTTCGGCGATCTACGATGTCACGCGTGAAGGCGTGGCCGCGCTGTTCAAGAAGAGCCGCGCGAGTGTGATCATTCACGGCCACACGCATCGCCCCGCGCGCCACCTCGAACCGGGCGGGATTCGCTGGGTACTGCCCGACTGGGATCTCGACCACGGCCCGCGGCGCGGCGGCTATCTGCGCGTCGACGCCGAGGGCATCCACGCGATGCCGCTCGACTGACGCGATCGGTACGATCGGCGCGAGTGTCGCTGCCGGCAGGCGCCGGCACGCGCCGCGTTACGACTGGCGCTCGACCGCCTTGCCTTCCAGCACCGCCGACAGCCTGCGCAAATCAAGACGCGCCGCGTCCGCGCCCTGCAGCGTTTCCAGATGCGTGCCGAGTTGCTCGAGCGCCGCGACGATCTCGTCGACGCGCCGGCTTTCCTTCGCGGCGTGATCGATCAGCCCGTGAATCGCGAGCGACATCGGGTCGTCCGCGTTCGGCGTGATCCCGTATGCGCAGAACGCGGCGCGCTCGGGCTGCGGCTTCGGTTGCGCCGGCATCACGATGCGCGCCGGATTGCCGACCGCGGTGCCGCCTGCCGGCACCGGCTTCACGACGACCGCGTTCGAGCCGATCTTCGCACCCGCGCCGACCGTGAAACCGCCGAGCACCTTCGCGCCCGCGCCGACGATCACGCCGGCCTCGAGCGTCGGATGGCGCTTCGCGCCGCGCGTGAGCGACGTGCCGCCGAGCGTCACGCCCTGATAGATCGTGCAGTCGTCGCCGATGATCGCGGTTTCGCCGATCACCACACCCATCCCGTGATCGATGAATACGCGCCGGCCGATCGTCGCGCCCGGGTGAATCTCGATCCCCGTCAGGAAGCGCCCGGCCTGCGACGCGAAGCGTGCGAGCCAGTAGCGTTTCGCGCGCCAGCACGCATGGGCGAACCGATGCAGCACGAGCGCGTGCAGCCCCGGATAACAGGTCAGCACTTCCCAGGCACTGCGAGCGGCGGGATCCCGCTCGCGAATCGTCGCAACGTCTTCGCGCAGTCTAGTGAACATGATCTGGTCTGGGCTGGGGAAAAGGCCGGGCGTTATCGCGCCGGGTCATTTGCTTATGATGTCCGGCGATTGTAGGGCCAGTCGGGTAAGGCCGCACAACGTCGCGCGTTCACCCCGCCGCCGGCGCGGGTATTTACGCGGGGCGCCTGTTGTCGCCGAGCGACACGACCCGCCGGTGGATTCGCGCGGGCCGGGACGCAGGTCGGGCGGACGGCCAACGCAGCGCGGCCTTTTTCAGACGCAACGCACCCACCGAACGCCTGAGCGACCGACCGCCGGCCTACCGGCCGCTTACGCGTCGCCGGCAGGCGTACCGGACTTCAGCAGGATGTGCTTCGCGATGCCGCGCAGGATGTTCACTTCTTCGCGCTCGAGGCCTGTGCGCGCGAACAGGCGCCGCAGCCGCGGCATCAGCTTCTTCGGGTTGCGCGGGTCGAGGAAATCCAGTGCGACCAGCGCGTTCTCGAGGTGCGCGTACATCCGCTCGATCTCGTCGCTCTGCGCGAGCGTGCCGACCTCGGCCTGCGCCTGGCGCAGCTCGCTCCCCTGCTCCAGGAACGCGACGCGCAGTTCGTACGCGAGCACCTGTATGGCCTGCGCGAGATTCAGCGAGCTGTAGGCCGGATTCGCCGGGATGTGCGCGAGCGCGCTGCATTGCTCGACGTGCTCGTTCGCGAGGCCCGTGCGCTCGTTGCCGAACACGAGCGCGATGTCGCCGGCGCCGACTTGCATGCACGCCTGCTCGGCGGCTGCACGGGGAGCCAGCCGCGGCGGCCCGTATTCGCGTGTGCGGGCGGTCAGCGCGATCGACCAGTGGACGCCGGACAGCGCGTCGCCAAGCGTGGGCACGACATGCGCGGATGCCAGGACGTCGTCGGCGCCGCTCGCCATCGCGATCGCCTCGGGGTCGTCCTGCACGTGCGGCACGCGCGGCGCGACCAGCACGAGCCTGGAGAAACCCATCGTCTTCAACGCGCGGGCGGCCGCCCCGACATTGCCGGGATGGCTCGGCTCGACGAGCACGAAACGGGTGGACGTGAAGCCGCCGGACGGCGGCGGGGACGAGACCGCGCCGGATTCGGACGGTGCGGCAGGGTTCAGCGGAGTTTCCACTACATGTGACTCGGTTCATCGGAATGGCCGTATGGTAGCGCCATCGCCCCGGCAAACCCACCCGTCCGGACGGCCAGTGGGGTTTCCCCGCATCCCGGTCACCTGAAACGCTCGAAAATCGGGTAAAATCATGCGCTTACGCGTCCGCACCTCGTGCGACGCGGGTCGTACCCCGCTCTTTGTCAATTCGCGTCTCATCTCGCCCGGCACGTTTTGCGCCGTTCCAGGCGGTGTGTTCCACTTCGTGGCGGCCCGTGCCGCCGGCTACAGGATCCAGCTCATGCATCCCATGCTCAATATTGCTGTCAAGGCTGCGCGCCGCGCCGGACAGATCATCAACCGCGCCTCCCTCGACCTCGACCTGATCGAGATCCGCAAGAAGCAGCAGAACGACTTCGTCACCGAAGTGGACAAGGCCGCCGAAGAGGCGATCATCGAGACGCTGAAGACCGCCTACCCCGACCACGCGATCCTCGCGGAAGAATCGGGCGAATCCGAGAACGAATCCGAATTCAAGTGGATCATCGATCCGCTCGACGGCACGACCAACTTCATCCACGGCTTCCCGTACTACTGCGTGTCGATCGCGCTCGAGCACAAGGGCGTCGTCACGCAGGCCGTCGTCTACGATCCGAACAAGAACGACCTGTTCACGGCAACCCGCGGCCGCGGCGCGTACCTGAACGACCGCCGCATCCGCGTGGGCCGTCGCGACCGCCTGGCGGACGCGCTGGTCGGCACCGGCTTCCCGTTCCGCGAGAAGGACGGCCTCGACGCCTACGCGCGCCTGTTCACCGAAATGACCCAGGCCTGCACGGGCCTGCGTCGTCCGGGTGCGGCCGCCCTCGACCTCGCGAACGTCGCGGCCGGCCGTCTCGACGCATTCTTCGAGCAAGGCATCAACGTGTGGGACATGGCGGCAGGCAGCCTGCTGATCACCGAAGCCGGCGGCCTCGTCGGCAACTACACGGGCGACGCCGACTTCCTGCATCGCCATGAGATCGTCGCGGCGAACCCGAAGATCTATGCGCAGATGATCCCGATCCTGAACCGCTACAGCCGCGTGCATCCGGCAGCGGAATAAGCCCGGGCCGCGCCCGCGCGGCACGGCTTGCGCATCACCACGCGCTGGCAGCGTCACGATGGAGCGCTCGTTGCCTTTCCGTTGTCCGGGGAGCGAAGTAATCTTCTTCACGGAGCGGACGCTTCGAGCGGCCGTCCCGACATTGCTCGAGTGGCCCGGTGTACCGCCGCGCGTGCCGCGCTTTCCGATGCCGGATGATCGGCTTCGGGAATGCCCGGCAGCGCACGCCGCCGCCGGCGCGCCGGCCCCCGCCTGTCTCAACACCGCCACGACTGCGTGGCGACCGTATCCGAATACTCATGTTACGGCTAAGCGAACTGAAACTCCCGCTCGATCACCCCGAGAGCGCCCTCGAAGCCGCGATTCGCGCGCGCCTCGAGGAGCTTGGGGTGGCGGCTGACGGGCTCCTTCGTTACACGGTGTTCCGCCGTGCGCACGATGCGCGCAAGCGCTCCGACATCAAGCTCACGTATATCGTCGATGTCGAGGTCAAGGACGAAGCGTCCGTGCTTCCGCGCCTCGCCGCCACGCCGCATTGCGGCGTGACGCCCGACATGGCGTACCACTTCGTCGCGAAGGCGCCCGAGCACGGCAACTTCCTGCGCCCCGTCGTCATCGGCATGGGGCCGTGCGGCCTGTTTGCCGGGCTGATCCTCGCGCAGATGGGGTTCCGTCCGATCATCCTCGAGCGCGGCAAGGCCGTGCGCGAGCGCACCAAGGACACCTTCGGCCTGTGGCGCAAGAGCGTCCTCAATCCCGAGTCCAATGTGCAGTTCGGCGAAGGCGGGGCCGGGACGTTCTCCGACGGCAAGCTGTACAGCCAGATCAAGGATCCGCACCACTACGGCCGCAAGGTGCTCGACGAATTCGTCAAGGCCGGCGCGCCGGAGGACATCCTGTATCTGAGCCGGCCGCACATCGGCACGTTCCGCCTCGTCAGCATGGTGGAAAAGATGCGCGCGACCATCCACGAACTGGGCGGCGAAGTGCGCTTCGAAAGCCGGGTCGAGGACATCGAGATCGATCAGGGCAAGGTGCGCTCGCTGAAGCTGTCGAACGGCGAAACGCTGCGCTGCGACCACGTCGTGCTGGCCGTGGGCCACAGCGCGCGCGACACGTTCCAGATGCTGCACGATCGCGGCGTCTACGTCGAAGCGAAGCCGTTCTCGCTGGGCTTCCGGATCGAACATCCGCAGGGGCTGATCGATCGCAGCCGCTTCGGCAAGTTCGCGGGCCACAAGCAACTCGGCGCGGCCGACTACAAGGTGGTCCACCACTGCAGCAACGGCCGCGCGGTCTACAGCTTCTGCATGTGCCCGGGCGGCACGGTGGTCGCGGCGACTTCCGAGCCCGGCCGCGTGGTCACCAACGGCATGAGCCAGTATTCGCGCGCCGAGCGCAACGCGAACGCGGGCATCGTCGTCGGCATCACGCCGGAAGACTATCCGGGCGGCCCGCTCGCGGGCATCGCGTTCCAGCGCAAGTGGGAAGAGCGTGCGTTCGAACTCGGCGGCGGCGATTACAGCGCGCCGGGCCAGCTGGTCGGCGACTTCATCGCGGGCCGGCCGTCGACGTCGCTGGGCTCCGTGGTGCCGTCGTACAAGCCTGGCGTGCGCCCGACCGATCTCAGCACCGCGCTGCCCGACTACGTGATCGAAGCCATTCGAGAAGCGCTGCCGCAGATCGACAAGAAGATCGCCGGCTTCGCGATGCACGATGCGGTGCTCACCGGCGTGGAGACGCGCACGTCGTCGCCGATCCGGATCCGTCGCAAGGACGATTACCAGAGCGTGAACGTCGAAGGGCTGTATCCGGCCGGCGAAGGCGCGGGGTATGCGGGTGGCATCTACTCGGCAGCGATCGACGGGATCGAAGTCGCGCAGGCGGTGGCGCTCGATCTGGTGTCGGCGCACGGGTCCTGATTGGGTGGAGAGACTCGGCGCATGCGGGTCGCGTGCGCCGGGTGAAGGCGGGTTTCAATTCCTGTCGGGGAAGCACATCGAATCGCTGGGTTGGGCCAGCGACTACCGATCGCGATCGGCGGCTACTGGCTGAACGGGGAACGTCGCGCTTATGCGCGGGAGCCACACGGCCGGTGCCGGCCGATCGCCGCCGCGCGCCATCGCCGACCACTGGCCGGATGGCGAGCTTCGAGCGGTCCAGCGCGGCGCTGGTTGACGCTGGCGCATGTAACGGTCGCGAGTCCCCGTTGTCCATGCGCAGCCGCCCAATCATGAGGCGCACCTACACCCGGGAGCGTCTTTACGTTTGACCCGGTGAGTTCGAAAGGTCAGCGATAAGCTATCCGAACACCCGAGCCCATACCACCCGAAGGCGTCGCGCGCGATCTTCGAAGAGATATGAGGCTGCCAGCGTCAACAGACCTGAAATTGCACCCGTCACGATGTGCTCGACATAGGGAATACGGTAGTGACTCGTGTGCGAGTAGGCGTCGCCCAACGTTGTCAGGACGCCAACGATCAGCGCATTGCCGTATCGATGCCCATAGAGTTTCGCGGCGGGCGTGAACGTCAAAAGTACCGCCAGGAGTCCCGTAAGCAGACCTGTATGAAATGCAATAGTCCAGTGGGTAACGCTCGCGATATTGCCCCAGCTCCCCGGCATGCAGGTCATGCACGCACTGGTGGGCTGCCAGAAACGCTGGATAAACAGTCCGACGCGGTGCTTCCACTCGATTGACATGATGCATTCCCATCAATGCCGTCGCCACGGCCTACGCCCCGCACTCGCCTTCGGTCGGCAGCACCCCGCCCTCACACGCCTTTCGGCAGGCGTACCGCGAATATCGTTTCCGTCTGATCGGACCGCGCGTCAATACTGCCGTGGTGCGCCTTTGCGATTTCGCTGGCGATGAACAAGCCAAGCCCCAAGCCAACATCGTCACTGGGCACGTCTGGTTGATGCGCGCCGCGCTGAAGCGGGTCGAAGATGCGGTCCAGCGTGCACCGATCCATGGCCGGCCCACTGTTCCTGATCTCGATGAGCACTTCCGCATCAGCCGATGCTGCCATCACCCATACCGGTGTCTCGGGCGTTCCGTACTTGACGGCGTTGCCCACGAGATTGCTCAGCAACCGCTGCATTCGCTGATCGTCCCAGTCCCCTCGGAGATCGCCGCTTACATCGAGATTGATCTCGCGATCGGGATGAGCCACCTGCAATTCATCGACCACATTGGCGAGCACACGGGCGAGATCAATATTGCGTGGAACGACGTTGATGCCTACCCCGAGCTGGGTCCGGTTGTAATCGCAGAGATCGTCAAGGAGACCCTGCATGCGGCTGCCGCTTCTGATCAGCCTGGCGGCAGCGTCCGATACCGCCTCTCCCGCATTGAGCGCGGCCAGATAGGACGCTGTGACGTGAATGGTCTGCAGCGGCGTCCGCATGTCGTGACCCAGCATACCGAGCAACAAGTTGCGAGACTGCTCGACCTGTTCGGCGAAGAAAGCAAGCGATTCCGCCAGCGCCTGATCTATCGCTTCATTGAAGCGAATCATGTCGTCCAGATCAGGCGGGCTCGGCTTGCACCCGTCGATCCATAAGCGCAGCACACTGGCACGCAGCGCCCGATACTCGGCCGCCAACTGATTGATGTTAAAGCCCCGCCGGGCGCGCAGAACGGCATGCGTCTGCGCGGCCGTCTCCGTGGCCTTCACCGGCTGGGGCGCGCGCCCCAACGATTTGTCATGTTGCTCTTCCCGTGTTTGCGGGGTCGTTATGTCCTTCGCTACGGCCTCCAGGATCTGGCGGGCGTGGTCGCGCAGCGCGAGCGAGTCCATGCTCCTGGCGGCTGGTAGCAGCGTGGCGGCAAACGCTTCCCACTGCACCAGGATCGGCTCTATGTTCCTAACAATGAAATCAGCTAGACGCATGTCGCCCTCATAACAGAATGACCGACGGGTGCTTCTGTCGTACTTGCGCGATATTAAGTGAATACCGGGGACCGGCGCAATTACATCGAAAGCGACGCATAATCCGGCCGTCGAATGCCCGCTATCCTGTGAACTCAGCAGAACTTTGTCTCTCCAGCGGACGGGCGGACGCGCGCGAAGCTGCTACTGCCAATGTGCCGGAACCAATGTCAAAGCGAACTTCGTGGTTACCCGTCAATGCAGGGATAAACTCGCCCACCGAAGCAATTTTTCGCGGTTGCATGGGCACAAGACCCACCACCGTCGTGCCAACGTCACCCCCAATGATGCTGGAGTACCTGCGCCTTAATAGTTAAGGCTTTAACTCAAAAGCTACGCGGTAACTTACGCCACATTCCTGACAGTTACCCTTTGCCGTCACTTCCCTTTTGATTGAATCGGCTTTCAAGTTTATCCGGCGTGATTCTTCCTTACAAAGACGGCTTCGAGCAATCGCTTCGACGAATCAAAACCCTGACCGCGCGCAAGAGATGACGGTTTATCGGCGCAATCGAACCGCGAGGCACGGGTACAGCGAATCCGGATCGATCGCCGACAGAAGGAAACGGGTTGACTGATATCTGATGGCAGGCCCGTCGTCGCTGCCGATTCCCCCAACCCGCAACTGGCCAAACGGCGAACTTCCCGCGTCCCCGTCCGGGCCACTGGTAAACTCGGGCAACTCAAGCAACAACTTTACGCCGGATCTATGACCACGCTGTCGCCCGAGGCCTTTGCTGGCCACACCCCGATGATGCAGCAGTACCTGCGCATCAAGGCCGATCACCCCGACACGCTCGTCTTCTACCGGATGGGCGACTTCTACGAGCTGTTCTTCGAAGACGCGGAGAAAGCCGCGCGCCTGCTCGACCTGACCCTCACGCAACGCGGCGCGTCGGCCGGCACGCCGATCAAGATGGCCGGCGTCCCGCACCACGCGGTCGAACAGTATCTGGCGAAGCTCGTGAAGATGGGCGAATCGGTCGCGATCTGCGAGCAGATCGGCGACCCGGCCACGTCGAAGGGGCCGGTCGAGCGCAAGGTCGTGCGCGTCGTCACGCCCGGCACGCTGACCGATGCCGCGCTGCTGTCCGACAAGAACGACGTCTACCTGCTCGCGATGTGCACGGGCCACAACAAGCGTGGCGTCGCGGTCAACATCGGCCTCGCATGGCTGAACCTCGCGAGCGGCGCACTGCGGCTCGCCGAAATCGAACCCGACCAGCTCGGCGCCGCGCTCGAACGCATCCGGCCGGCCGAAATCCTGACGGCGGACGGCGTAACCGACGCGGTGCCCGCCGGCGCCGGCGCGATCAAGCGCGTGCCGGCATGGCACTTCGACATCGCCTCGGGCACCCAGCGCCTGTGCGACCAGCTCGACGTCGCCGGCCTCGACGGCTTCGGCGCGCATTCGCTGACGAGCGCATGCGGCGCCGCGGGCGCGCTGCTGCTGTACGCGGCGGCCACGCAGGGCCAGCAACTGCGTCACGTGCGCAGCCTGAAGGTCGAGAACGAAACGGAGTACATCGGGCTCGATCCGGCGACACGCCGCAATCTCGAGCTGACCGAAACGCTGCGCGGCACGGAATCGCCGACGCTGTACTCGCTGCTCGACACGTGCTGCACGACGATGGGCAGCCGCCTGCTGCGTCACTGGCTGCATCACCCGCCGCGCGCGTCGGTCGCCGCGCAATCGCGCCAGCAAGCCATCGGCGCACTGCTCGATGCGCCCGCGGACGCGAGCCTCGACGCACTGCGCAGCGCGCTGCGCCAGATCGCCGACGTCGAACGGATCACCGGGCGTCTCGCGCTGCTGTCCGCGCGGCCGCGCGACCTGTCGAGTCTGCGCGATACGTTCGCCGCGCTGCCGGCGCTGCGTGAGCGCATCAGCGCGATCGTCGCGAACGCGGATGCGCTCACGCGCGTCGACGCGGCGCTCGCACCGCCCGCCGAATGCCTCGACCTGCTGACGAGCGCGATCGCGCCCGAGCCGGCCGCGATGGTGCGCGACGGCGGCGTGATCGCGCGCGGCTACGACGCGGAGCTCGACGAGCTGCGCGACATCTCCGAGAACTGCGGCCAGTTCCTGATCGATCTCGAAGCGCGCGAGCGCACCCGCACCGGCATCGCGAACCTGCGCGTCGAATACAACAAGGTGCACGGCTTCTACATCGAGGTCACGCGCGGCCAGACCGACAAGGTGCCCGACGACTATCGCCGCCGCCAGACGCTGAAGAATGCCGAGCGCTACATCACGCCCGAACTGAAGACCTTCGAGGACAAGGCGTTGTCCGCGCAGGAGCGCGCATTGGCCCGCGAGCGCGCGCTGTACGACGGCGTGCTGCAGGCGCTGCTGCCGTTCATTCCCGAATGCCAGCGCGTCGCGTCGGCGCTCGCGGAGCTCGACGTGCTCGCCGCGTTCGCCGAGCGTGCGCGCACGCTCGACTGGGTCGCACCGACCTTCACCGACGAAATTGGCATCGAGATCGAACAGGGTCGCCATCCGGTCGTCGAAGCGCAGGTCGAGCAGTTCATCGCGAACGATTGCCGGTTCGGCGCCGAGCGCAAGCTGTTGCTGATCACCGGCCCGAACATGGGCGGTAAGTCGACGTTCATGCGCCAGACGGCGCTGATCGCACTGATGGCGTATGTCGGCAGCTACGTGCCCGCGAAGTCGGCCTGCTTCGGCCCGATCGACCGCATCTTCACGCGGATCGGCGCAGCCGACGACCTCGCCGGCGGCCGCTCGACCTTCATGGTCGAGATGACCGAAGCCGCCGCGATCCTCAACGACGCGACGCCCCAAAGCCTCGTGCTGATGGATGAAATCGGCCGCGGCACGTCGACGTTCGACGGCCTCGCGCTTGCATGGGCCATCGCGCGTCACCTGCTCGCGCAAAACGGCTGCTACACGCTGTTCGCGACGCACTACTTCGAGTTGACGCAACTGCCGTCCGAATTCCCGCAAGCGGCGAACGTCCACCTGTCGGCCGTCGAGCACGGCCACGGCATCGTGTTCCTGCACGCGGTCAACGAAGGTCCGGCGAACCAGAGCTACGGGCTGCAGGTTGCGCAGCTCGCGGGCGTACCGGCGCCGGTGATCCGTGCCGCACGCAAGCATCTCGCGTATCTCGAGCAGCAGTCGGCCACGCAGAACACGCCGCAGCTCGATCTCTTCAGCGCGCCGCCCGCCGCGGCCGACGAACTCGAATGCGCGGATGCGCCGGCGGTGTCCGCCATCCCGCACCCGGCGCTCGAAAAGCTGCGCGACATCGATCCCGACGACCTCAAGCCGCGCGACGCGCTCGACCTGCTGTACGAACTGCGCACGCTCGTCCGCTCGCACGATGCCGACGGGCACGCATAAACGCCTCCCGTCGGGCCGGCCGGCCCGCGCCGCCGCCGCGCTGATCGCGGCGGTGCTCGCCCTGGCGCAGGCCGGTGCGCTGGCCGCGCCACCCAAGCGTGCCGCCGCACCCTACTCGTTCGCGATCGTATCGGGCGTGATCGCCGCGCCGGCCGACGAACCGGCCGCGCAGCGACTATTCGAATCGATCGCGCGCGAGCGCAATCTGGCTTTCGTCGTCTATGCAGGCGACATCAAGGGCACAAAGGAAGCGTGCCGCGACGCGCTGTATACGCAGCGCGGCGCGATCCTCGACGCGTCGCGCGTGCCGCTCGTGTTCATTCCCGGCCACGACGACTGGGTGACGTGCAACACCGCGGCCGGCGGCGGCTACGATCCGGTCGAACGTCTGGACTTCCTGCGGCAGACGCTGCTTGCCGACGCGGCGCTGCCCGACCCCGGCGCGCTGCAGATCACGCGCGAAAGCGAAGTCGCCCGGTTCCGGCCATATCGCGAAAACGCGCGCTGGATGCATGACGACGTCGTCTACGTCGCGGTGAACGCACCGGCGCCGAACAACCATTACCTGACGGCCGGCGGCCGCAACGGTGAATTCGAGGACCGCATCATCGCGAACGGCTTCTGGATCGACCATGCGGCCGAATATGCGAAGCGGCGCGAAGCGCGCGCGATGGTGGTGATTTTCGAAGGCGATCCGCAGTTCGATCGCTATGAGCGAGCCGAACGCTTTGCGTGGTTGCGCTTCAACCGGCCGCGCGTCCGTGATGGCTTCCGCGAGTTGAAACGAACGCTGGTGAAGGCGGCGGCGACGTTCCGCGGGCCGATCCTGGTGATGCACGCGAGCAGCGAGCCGCTTGCGAATGGCTTCCTGATCGACCGCCCGCTACATGCGGACGACGGTGTGCTGGTGGGAAATGTGACGCGCGTCGCGATCGGACCGCGTCATCCGGCGAATCAGTGGGTGAAGGTGAGCGTGTCGCCGGCACGGCAGACGATCTTCAACGTGAGCCTGCAGGACGTGCCGAAGAACCTGCCGATCCCGCCCGCGCTGCCGGCTGCGCCGCGCGACGATGTGCCGCTGCCGCAAATGCCGGAAATTCCGGCGTTGCCGGCATTGCCCGACTCATCGTCGGTCGCGCCGCCGCTGCAAGGCGACGGCACGACGCCGGGTGCGCCGCCCTCTCCTTCAGGGCCGGCGCCCGGCCTGCCCGCCAGCTCAGTGCAGAGTCCGCCCTGACGGCGTGTCGCCGTCCTCGTCTTCGTCCTCGTCGACGATTTCGAGGCCTTCCGCGCCGTGCGCGTGCTCATGCTCGATCTCGTCCTCGGTCGCTTCGCGAACGTCCTTGACCGTGAGCGCGAAACGCAGCGCCATGCCCGCGAGCGGGTGATTGCCGTCGAGCACGACCTTGTCTTCGGCGACGTCGGTGACCGTGTAGATCAGCGAATCCACTTCCTCGTCGCCGTCTTCCGGCGTGCCTTCGAACTGCATGCCCACTTCGAGCGGCTCGGGAAAACGATCGCGCGGCTCGATCTTCACGAGTTCGGGATCGTAGTCGCCGAACGCATCCTGCGGCTCGAGCTGAACCTGCGCCTGGTAACCGGGCTCGTGGCCGTCGAGCTGTTCCTCGATCTTGGGGAACGTGCCATCATAGCCGCCGTGCAGATAGACCATCGGCTCGTCGCTTTCCTCGATCAGGTTGCCTTGTGCATCCGACAACTTGTAAGTGACAGACACGACGGTGTTTTTTGCGATTTTCATCCAATTCTCCCAAATACAAGTCTCATTATACGATGCGCAACCGGTCTCAAGCCGAACCGCGGGATGCCGCTGCCGCCCCGCTCGGCGCGCCTCCTTCCGATCTTCCCACACCGCTGCTCGGCGGTCTCTCGCCGGCGCAATTCATGCGCCGCTACTGGCAGAAAAAGCCGCTGCTGATCCGTCAGGCGATCCCTGGCGTGAAGCCGCCGGTCACGCGCGACGCGCTGTTCGAACTGGCAGCCGACTATGACGCCGAATCGCGACTGATCACCCATTTTCGTAACAAGTGGCAACTCGCGCACGGCCCATTCGAGCCGGGCGCGCTGCCCGCCGTGTCGCGCAAGTCCTGGTCCCTGCTCGTGCAGGGGCTCGACCTGCACGTCGACGCGGCCCGCGCGCTGCTCGACCGCTTCCGCTTCATCCCGGACGCGCGCCTCGACGACCTGATGATTTCGTACGCGACGGACGGCGGCGGCGTCGGCCCGCACTTCGACTCGTATGACGTGTTCCTGCTGCAGGTCGAGGGCCGGCGCCGCTGGCGCATCGGCGCGCAGAAGGATCTGTCGCTGCAGCCGGACGTGCCGCTGAAGATCCTCGAGCATTTCGAACCGAGCGACGAGTGGGTGCTGGAGCCGGGCGACATGTTGTACCTGCCGCCGCACATCGCGCACGACGGCGTGGCCGAAGGCGAATGCATGACCTGCTCGATCGGCTTTCGGGCACCGTCCGCGGGCGAGCTGGGCGCGCAATTCCTGTACTACCTCGCGGAACGCGGCGGCCTGCGTGATGGGCGCGGCGACGCGCTCTACCGCGACCCGAAGCAGCCGGCGGTCGACACGCCGGCACAACTGCCGCCAGCGATGGTCGAGCGCGTCGCCGAGATCGTCGATGCGATCCGCTGGCGCAAGCGCGACGTCGCCGAATTCCTGGGCTGCTACCTGAGCGAGCCGAAATCGAGCGTGGTATTCGAGCCGCCGGCACGCCCGCTGTCCGAGGCCGCATTCGTCACGCAGGCTTCTCGCCGAGGCGTATATCTCGACAGAAGGGCCGCATTGATGTATAACGCGCGATCGTACTTCATTAATGGTGAAGAAGAACCGCTCGAGCAAGCCGGCGAATGGCTGCCCGAACTGGCCAATCTGCGCTATATGGAGGCGAAACGGTTTGTAACACTCTCCCGGGCTCCCTCCATGACAGCCTTGCTGCACGAGTGGTATTGTGCGGGCTGGATACGGGTCGGAAACCGGATTTAGTGAGTTGCCCCGTATGCCCATGCAGATCAAATTCTGTATGGGAAAGACAACGTATTGACCCCGCATTTGTCGACGGTCGATAGGAAAGTGCATATAATTTCCGCCCAAGCCGTAGGGAAGATTCACGCTCTAGAAGTGCGTCTCCACCAGCGGCCCAGGTCGGTGTTGGAGCACATTACCGGTATTGTTTCGCGCTGTTGCTTACCTTTAACCATAAAAGGACGTGATCATGAAGAAATCCCTCCTCGTAGCTTCCCTGTTGGCTGCTGTTGCACTGGCTGCTTGCAACAAGAGCGCTGATCAAGCTGCTTCGTCGGCTGCTAGCGACGCATCGGCTGCTGCTTCGTCGGCTGCTTCGGCAGTTGCTGGTGCTGCGAGCGACGCTTCGGCTGCTGCTTCGTCGGCTTCGGCTGCTGCGAGCGATGCAGCTGCTGCTGTGGCGTCGGCTGCTTCGGCAGCGACGGCTGCTCCGGCTTCGGGCGCAAGCCAGTAAGCCTCAGCATCAGCTGAAAAAAAACCGGCCCTCTGGGCCGGTTTTTTTATGTCTGTCGGTTCCGCATCGCGCGCCCGGCAGCCAGGACGGCCAAGACGCCGCCCCGCCCCTCTTGCGCCCGTGCGCGGCCCTTAGCCGAGCGTCAGCCAGTCGAAGCCCGCGTCCTGCGTGGCGACAACCACCTCTTCCCCGTCCGTCCCCAGCACGCCGGCAAACGCCTGGCGGGCCAGCTCGGGCCGATTGTTCTGCTGGCTCAGGTGCGCGGCGACCAGATGCTGGAGACGGCTGCGTTCGAGCGACGCGAGGATGCCGGCGGCGGCGTCGTTGCTCAGGTGGCCGTGATTGCCGCCGATCCGCGCCTTCAGCGACTGCGGATAGCGGCTGCCGGCCAGCATCGCGGTATCGTGGTTGGATTCGAGCACCAGCGCGTCACAGCCGCTCAGGACGGACGTGATGTGCGGCGTGGCCATGCCGACGTCGGTCAGCACGCCGAGCCGGCGGCAACCGTCCATAAAGACGAACTGGAGCGGCTCCCGCGCGTCGTGGGGCACCGTATAGGGCATCACGGCCAGATCGCGTATCGAGGCCGTCTCGTCGCCCCACAACACGTGGAGATCGACATCGGCCTCGTCCGCGCCCACCGCGCGCGCGGTGCCCCAGCTCATGTAGAGCGGCAGCGACCCGCGCCGCGCGAGCGTCAGCGCGCTACCGACGTGGTCGCTGTGTTCATGGGTAACGAGGATTGCATCGAGATCGTCGATGCCGAGATTCAGGCGGCCGAGGCGGCGCTCGACCTCCTTCGCTGAAAAACCGCAGTCGAGCAGCACGCGGGTGGTCGTCGTGCCGCTCGCGACCTCGACGACCAGTGCGTTGCCTTCGCTGCCGCTACCGAGGCTGGCGAAGCGCACGCGTTCAGTTCAGTTCGGCGTGCAGCAGCGAAATGATCCGCTGCGCGTCCGACGAGTTGTCGACCTTGCCGCTGGCGTCGACCACCGCGACCTGCGTGCCGCTGCCCTGGGCGCGCACGTTGACCAGGTATTCCTTGCCGGGCTTGGCCGCCGCCGGGCCGCCGTAGAACAGCTTGCCGAACAGGCCGTCGCGCTTGAGCTCTTCCATCGTGTTCGCGTAGCGGACCGTGTACAGGCCCTTCTCGCGATCGCGATTGTCGACCGCGAAATTGGTGCGGTCGAGCGCGAGACCGACGCGCAGCCATGCGCGGTCGAACGATTCAGCCAGCTGCAGCGTCGCGGCGCCGCTGCTCGCGTCGCCGACCTGCGCCGGCGCCGTCGCCGGACGCGCATCCGTCAGCAGCTGCTTCGCCTGCGCGTCGCTCAGGCCGAACTTCTGCATCAGCTTCGACAGGAACACGGCCTCGAGCACCGGGTTGCGCGGACGCTCTTCCCAGCGCGACGACGTGCCGCCCTGCGGACCGACCATCATTTCCTCCATCGCGCTGTGCGTGATCGAGATGTCGGTGTTGCCGTTCGACGTGCGGTTCACGAGCGTACGGAAACGGTCACGCGTGCCGGACGAGTATGCGAAATCGATGACCTTGCCGATCGTGCGGCGGAACCAGTCGTCGGGAATGTTCGCGCGGTTCTCGGCCCAGTCGGTGGCCATGATGCCGGTCGACGGTGCGTCGGTCTTCAGCGAGAAGCCGTTCTCCTGCCAGAATTCCTTCAGGATCGGCCACAGCTGCTCGGGCGTGCGCCCGTCGACGACGAGCCAGCGGCGATCGCCGTCGCGCTCGATATGCATGCCGAGCGGGTCCTGCGCGCTCGGGACGCCGTCGGTCGCGTTGCCGGCGGCCGTCGTCGCCCGCGGCGGCAGCGTGCCGAGACCTGCGTTGCTCGGCGGCGCGACGAACTGCTGGGTCGTCGGCACCGGCTTCAGGTCGCTCGGCACGGCGAGCGGCGGCGCCGAACCCGTGTTCTTGTAGTTGACGCGGTCAGGAGCCAGATAGTCGTTCAGCGTATCGCAGCCGGCGAGCGCGCCCAGCGCCAGCGCCACCACCGAAACCTGGATGGCGCGAGATGAAAAGGCGAAACGTTTCATGAAATCCTTCGTCTTGCTAGAACGCTCGTCAGGAGCGGCGCCGGACGGAGCCGGCCGGTGCGGGTTGATGAGGAGTGCCGGCGGCCGCAGGACGCGGCCGCCTGTGCATCAGGCGAGGACGCCGGCCTCGACGAGAGCCGAACGCACGACATCGTGACAGCGCTCGTCGAGCGGCGTAAGCGGCAGGCGGATGCCGCCCTGCATCTTGCCCATCGCCTGCAGCGCCCACTTCACCGGAATCGGGTTCGCCTCGATGAACAGGTTCTTGTGCAGCGACAGCAGCTTCATGTGCAGCGCGCGCGCCGTGGCGACGTCGCCGGCCAGCGCCGCACGGCACAGGTCGCTCATCGCGCGCGGTGCGACGTTCGCCGTCACCGAGATGTTGCCGTGGCCGCCGAGCAGCATCAGCGCGATCGCGGTCGGATCGTCGCCGCTGTAGATCGCGAAATGCTTCGGCGCGGCCTTGATCAGGTGCGCGGCGCGATCGATGTTGCCCGTCGCTTCCTTCACGCCGATGATGCCCGGCACCTGTGCGAGGCGCAGCGTCGTCTCGTGCGCCATGTCCGCGACCGTGCGGCCCGGCACGTTGTACAGGATCACCGGCAGGTCGACCGCTTCGGCGATCGACTTGAAGTGCCGGTACATCCCTTCCTGCGTGGGCTTGTTGTAGTACGGCACGACCTGCAGCGTCGCGTCGGCGCCGACGGCCTTCGCGTGCTTCGTCAGTTCGATCGCCTCCGCGGTCGAATTGCCGCCCGCGCCCGCGATGATCGGGATGCGCTTCGCCGCATGCTCGACCGCCGTGCGGATCATCAGGATGTGCTCTTCGACGTTGAGCGTTGCCGACTCGCCACTCGTGCCGACCACGACGATGGCGTCGGTGCCTTCCGCGATGTGCCAGTCGATCAGTTTGCGAAACGCCGGCAGATCGAGACTGCCGTCTTCGAGCATCGGGGTGACGATCGCGGGGATGCTGCCGCGGATTTGAATGCCGTCTTGGGTGCCGTTAGCCATGAAACGCGATTGATTGATGTACCGGTAAACGTTGGATTGTAGCGGATTAGCCGGGCAGTTCGTAACGTGGAATTCCCGCCCCCGCCTTCGGGGTCGCGCCCTCACGTACCGCGCAGATACGCTGCACGAACGCCTCGCGCGGGCCGGCGACGAATCCGTCCTCGTAGGCGACCACCCGCAGGCGGCCGCGCACCGCGTCCAGCAACTCGCCCGGAGCGAGCAGGAACGCGGGGTTGGACGGTTTGCCGACCGTTTCGTTTCCTTGCGCGAAGGTTTCGTAGATGAGCACCCCGCCCGGCGCCACCGCATCGAGCAGATGGGGCCAGAGCGGACGATGCAGATAATGGGTAACGATCACGGCCGCGAACGACGCTCCGGCCGGTAGCGGCCAGGGCGCGCCCTCGAGATCGGCGTCGCGCGCGTCGACGCCTGCGATCGCCCGCAATGCGGCCAGCGCGGCCGGATCGCGATCGAGCGCGACGACCGGATGCCCGTGCGACGCGAACCAGCGCGCATGGCGGCCGCCGCCCGCGGCGACGTCGAGCACCGCACCGCCCGCCGGGACGAGCCGCGACCACCGGGCGACCCAGCGCGACGGCTCGGTCTGGGCGATGTGGCCGCCCGCGGCGACAATGACGGATTCGCGCATGCCGTCAGCTCAGGTGTACGACAGGCCCATCGCCTCGCGCACGTCGCGCATCGTCTCGACCGCGTGCTTGCGCGCCTTGTCGCAGCCGTCCGCGACGATCGCGCGCAGCAGCGACGGATCATCCATGTACTTCTGCGCGCGCTCGAGCATCGGCTGCTGTTCGCGCAGGATCCCTTCGACGACCGGCTGCTTGCAGTCGAGGCAGCCGATGCCCGCCGAACGGCAGCCGTGCTGCACCCATTCGTGCGTCGTGGCGTCCGTATAGACCTGGTGCAGCTGCCACACCGGGCACTTGTCGGGATCGCCCGGATCGGTGCGGCGCACGCGCGCCGGATCGGTCGGCATCGTGCGGACCTTCTTCGTGATCGTCTCCGCGTCTTCGCGCAGGCCGATCGTATTGCCGTACGACTTCGACATCTTCTGGCCGTCGAGGCCCGGCATCCGCGACGCTTCGGTCAGCAGCGCCTGCGGCTCGACCAGGATGATCTTGCGCGCGCCTTCGAGATAGCCGAACAGGCGCTCGCGGTCGCTCATCGACAGGCTCTGCGATTCCTGCAGCATCGCGCGCGCCTGTTCGAGCGCCTCGTCGTCGCCCTCCTGCTGGTATGCATTGCGCAGCTCGTGATAGAGCTTCGCGCGCTTGCCGCCGAGCTTCTTCGCGGCTTCGAGCGCCTTCTCCTCGAAGCCCGGCTCGCGGCCGTACAGGTAGTTGAAGCGGCGCGCGATCTCGCGCGTCATCTCGACGTGCGGCACCTGGTCTTCGCCGACCGGCACGAGCGAGCCGCGATACAGCAGAATGTCGGCCGCCATCAGCACCGGATAGCCGAGGAAGCCGTAGGTCGACAGATCCTTGTCCTTCAGCTTCTCCATCTGCTCCTTGTAGGTCGGCACGCGCTCGAGCCAGCCGAGCGGCGTGCTCATGCCCAGCAGCAGCGCGAGTTCCGCATGCTCGGGCACCTTGCTCTGGATGAACAGCGTCGCCTGCGCCGGATCGATGCCGGATGCGAGCCAGTCGATCAGCACGTCCCACACGTTCTTCTCGATGACCTCGGGCGTCTCGTAGTGCGTCGTCAGCGCATGCCAGTCGACCACGCAGAAGAAACACGGGTACTCGGACTGCAGCTTCACCCAGTTTTTCAGCACGCCGTGGTAGTGGCCGAGGTGCAGCGACCCGGTGGGTCGCATGCCGGAGAAAATACGATCTGGGAACATGATTGTCGTTAGAAAAGCGAGGCGAAGGGAGACAGGATGGCGCTCAGCACGCCGGCCGCGGCGTTCACGAGCGGACGCAGCCAGAAATTCGTCAGCACGCCCGTCGCGACCAGCGCGAGGACGATGATGAAACCGTACGGCTCGATGCGCGACAGCGCGATCGATTGCTTCGGCGGCAGCAGCGCCGCCAGGATACGGCCGCCGTCGAGCGGCGGCAGCGGAAACAGGTTCAGCACGCCGAGCACCAGGTTCGCGCTGACGCCCGCGTAGGCCATCCGCGTGAAGAACGGCTCGTCGACGCCGGCCGCGGGCAGCACGATGGTCAGCACGCCCCAGATCAACGCCTGCACGAAGTTGCAGGCCGGGCCCGCGAGCGCGACCCACAGGCTGCCCCAGCGCGGATCGCGCAGGTTGCCGAACGAAACCGGCACCGGCTTCGCATAGCCGAACAGGAACGCGCCGCCGGTCAGGAAATACATCGCGAGCGGGATCGCGATCGTGCCGAGCGGATCGATGTGGCGCATCGGATTGAAGGACACGCGCCCCATCATGTAGGCGGTGTTGTCGCCAAGCAGGCGCGCGGCATAGCCATGCGCGGCCTCGTGCAGCGTGATCGCGAAGATCACGGGCAGCGCGTAGACGGCGATGGTCTGTATCAGGGAAGCATCCATATCGCGTTATTGTAACAAGCGCACTCGCGCAAAAATGAACGGCGTGCGCTTACGCGGCCACGAGCCCGAACGGTTCGAGCGCGCCGCGCCCCGCGCGCACGAGCTGCGGCTCGTCGCCCGTCAGGTCGATCACCGTCGACGGCTCGCGCGGACACGCACCGCCGTCGATCACGAGATCGACCTGCTTCTCGAGCCGCGCGCGAATATCCTCCGGATCGTTGAGCGGTTCGTCGTCCGGCGGCAGGATCAGCGTCGTGCCGAGCAGCGGCTGCCCGAGCGATTCGAGCAGCGCGAGCGTGATCGCGTGATCGGGCACGCGCAACCCGATCGTCTTGCGCGACGGGTGCGACAGCCGGCGCGGCACTTCCTTCGTCGCCTGCAGGATGAACACGTACGGGCCCGGCGTCACCGACTTGATCTGCCGGTACTGGCGGTTGTCCACCATCGCGAAGTTGGCCAGCTCCGACAGGTCGCGCACGAGCAGCGACAGGTGCTGCTTGTCGTCGAGGCCGCGGATGCGGCGCACGCGCTCGACCGCGTCCTTGTCGTCGAGGTGGCACGCGAGCGCGTAGCTCGAATCGGTCGGCATCGCGATCACGCCGCCCTTGCTGACGATGTCCGCGGCCTGCTTGATCAGGCGCGGCTGCGGATTATCCGGGTGAATCCTGAAGAACTGGGACATGGAGGCACGTAAAGGGGGGAAAAGTCGGATGCGGGCGCGACGGGCGCCGCGTGCGGCAAGCGGCCGCCGCGCGTCAGAGCCAGCGTTCCCAGACCGGTTTCAGGTCGGGCGGCAACGGCGGCAGGCCGCCGAGCTCGACGCGGCCCTCGCCCGGCGCGTGGAAATCCGAACCGCGCGACACTTCGAAGCCGAAACGGCGGGCGACGTCCGCGTATTCGCGGTACTGATCGGGCGTGTGGCTGCCCGTGATGACCTCGATCGCGCGGCCGCCGAGATCGATGAATTCGCCGAAGAACGCATCGAATTCGACCGGCGTATAGCGGTAGCGGCCCGGGTGCGCGACCACGGCCTCGCCGCCCGCCGCGCGAATCCACGAAACCGCATCGGACAACGTCGCCCAGCGGTGCGGCACAAATCCGGGCTTGCCGTCGCCGAGCAGGCGGTCGAACACGTCGGACGTGGATTCGGCGTGGCCGTGCTCGACCAGAAAGCGCGCGAAGTGGGTACGGGAGATCAGGTCGGGATTCGATACGTACTTCAGCGCGCCTTCGTACGCGCCGGGGATGCCGAGCGTCTCGAGCTGCGCGGCGATCGCCTGCGCGCGGGCGGCACGGCCGTGGCGCGTGCGATGGAGGCCGTCGACGAGCGTCGGGTTCGACGGATCGATGTGCAGCCCGACGATGTGCACGGTGCGCGATGCCCACGTGACCGAAATCTCGACGCCGCTCAGGTAGCGCATGCCGAGCGCCTCCGCCTCGCTGCGCGCCGCCGCCTGGCCGCCGATCTCGTCGTGGTCGGTCAGCGCCCACAGGGTCACGCCGCCGGCATGGGCGCGGCGCGCGACGTCGGCAGGCGACAGCAACCCGTCGGAAACATTCGAATGGCAGTGGAGATCGGCGTTCATTGTCGGTATGGCAGGTGAAGCTTCATTCTACTGCAATGCGGCAATTCCGCCGCCCGCCTGCCCTGCCGATACCGCTGCCGCCCTACGCGCAGAAGGCCTCGATCAGTGCCGCGATCTGCTCCGGCTGGTCGTGGTGGACCATGTGGCCGGCATCCTCGACGAGCTTTTCGCGCCAGTCGGGGAACGCGCCGAAGCGCGCCTTGAACTCCGGCAGCGGGATGTCGCCCGCGAGGTACGCGAGCGTCGGCGAAGCGACGGCCTCGACGTGCAGCACCTTCGCGCGCACCTGCTTCCAGACGGCCATCACCTCGTCGAGCCGGTACAGCATCGGGCCCGCCATCTTGTGCGCGGGGTCGGCCAGCACGTGGTACAGGCCGTCGTCGCCGCGCTTCGACCAGTGTGCGGCAAGGAACGCGGCGCGGCGCGGCTCGAGCCGCGGATTGGTCTTGATCAGCCGGGCCGCCACGTCGTCGAGCGACGCGTACGGGCGCAGCACCGGCGGCTCGCGCAGCTCGTCGAGCCAGCCGCGCAGCCGGCGCGGCGCCTGCTCGGCCCGCGCGGGGGCGAGCCCGAACCCTTCGAGATCGACCACGCGCCGCACGCGCTCCGGCCGCGCGCCCGCGTACAAGCACACGACGTTCGCGCCCATGCTGTGCCCGACCAGGTTGACTTCGCCGGTAGGCGCATAGTGATCGACGAGCGCATCGAGATCGCCCAGATATTCGTGGAACCAGTAATGACCGCCGCCGTGCCGCGCGACCGGCCAGTCGGACAGGCCGAAGCCGCGCGCATCCGGCGCGATCACCTGCCAGTCGCCCGCGAGCGCGTCAACGACGAACTGGAACGACGCCGCGACGTCCATCCAGCCGTGCAGCATGAACAGCGTCGGCGCATCGGGCCGGCCCCAGCGCCGCACATGCAGCTTGACGCCGCGCACCGTGACGAAATCGGAAACAGAACTCGACGCACTCATTGCAGCCGCCAGAAAAAAGAATGATCGTTCGATTATAGCGGTGGCGCTTGCGTTCCGGCGGCCGGCAGTCGAGGCGGCTCTCTAGCGACAGGGAGACGAGGCGCGCGCCTCCGCTGCACTGGAGGCCCGGGGCATGACGTTACGGCCGGCCTGCGGCAGCTTTCGCACCGCGGCAGCCGGCCGCCCGCCGCCCGCAGCCGCCTTAACCCGCCGCCTTGCCGTCCGCCTCGTCCTGCGCGGCGAGCTCGTCCAGCTCCGCCTGCTCGAATCCCGCGGTGCGGCGCGCGTCGAAATTGAACGGACCGCGCAGCCGCGGCGCATGGTACTGCTCGGCGAGCTCACGGTAGGCAGACACCGGATCGCGGCCGGCCGCGTCGCACAAGTGCCGGAACCAGCGGTTCCCGATCGCGACATGGCCGATCTCGTCGCGCAGGATCACGTCGAGGATCGCCGCGGAGGCGTCGTCGCCCGCTTGCACGAGCCGCGCGCGGATCGGCGGCGACGCGTCGAGCCCGCGCGCCTCGAGCGTACGCGGCACGAGCGCCATCCGCGCGAGCACGTCGGCCTTGGTCCGCTCGCACATCTCCCACAGCCCGTTGTGTGCGGGAAAATCGCCGTACGCATGCCCGAACCCGGCCAGCCGCTCGGACAGCAGCGTGAAGTGATAAGCCTCCTCGGCCGCGACCTTCAGCCAGTCCGCATAGAACGCGTCCGGCATCCGGGCGAAGCGCCACACGGCGTCGAGCGCGAGGTTGATCGCATTGAATTCGATATGCGCGAGCGCGTGCAGCAGCACCGCGCGCCCCGCGGGCGAGCGCATGCTGCGACGCTCGAGCTGGCGCGGCTCGACGAGCGGCGGGCGCGCCGGGCGGCCCGGCAGGTCGGCCGGTTCGTCCAGCTCGAGCGCCGGCGCGATCGCGGCCTGCCCGGCCAGCAGGGCATCGTACAGCGCGCGGACCTGCGCGGCCTTCGCGGCCGGCTCGGACATTCGCAGCGCGTCGAGCGCGGCGCGGCGCACACAGCGCGGCGCGGCGTTGAAAGAAGAAGGCACCATGCTCATCAAACGGGGGCACCATCCGTGCGCGTCGCGGGAGCGCAAGCACACGACGGTTTACAATATGCGTTTGTGCCACGACGCAGTGCAATGCAATGCGCCCGGCACGCCAGACGCGCCATTCTACCGGCGCCCATCATCGAAGAGACCAGGAGACTCCGTGACGATCTACAAACTGGGCGAGACGGCCCCGACGATCCACGAAAGCGTATTCGTCGCCGATACGGCGGCCATCATCGGCAAGGTCGTGCTGGAGGAAAACGCGAGCGTCTGGTTCGGCGCGACGATTCGCGGCGACAACGAGACGATCACGGTCGGCACCGGCAGCAATGTCCAGGAAGGCGCGGTCCTGCACACCGACCCCGGTTTTCCGCTGACGATCGCGGAAAACGTGACGATCGGGCACCAGGCGATGCTGCACGGCTGCACGATCGGTGAAGGTTCGCTGATCGGGATTCAGGCGGTGGTCTTGAATGGTGCGGTCATCGGCCGCAACTGTCTGGTTGGTGCAGGCGCCGTCGTGACGGAAGGCAAGGTGTTCCCGGACAATTCGCTGATTCTCGGCGCCCCGGCGAAAGTCGTGCGCGAGCTGTCGGCGGACGATATCGCGCGACTGCGCGCCAATGCGAAGACGTACGTCGAGCGACGTGCGCATTTCAAGGAGCAACTCGTGCGGATCGGGTGATTCGCGCGATTTCAAGGAAGAAGAGTGAGCGACCAGTTACAGAAATTCATGTTCAATTCGGCACCCGTGCGCGGCGAAATCGTGTCGCTGCGCAACACGTGGCAAGAGGTGCTTTCCCGCCGTGACTACCCTGCCCCGGTGCGCACGGTGCTCGGCGAGATGATGGCCGCGTGTGCGCTGCTGTCCGCGAACCTGAAATTTCACGGCACCCTGATCATGCAGATCTTCGGCGACGGGCCGGTCCAGATGCTGGTCGTCCAGTGCAGCTCGGACCTGTCGATGCGCGCCACGGCCAAGTTCGCCGGCGACGCGGCGCAGACGATCGGCGACGACACGCGCTTTCCGTCGCTCGTCAACGCGAGCGGCCACGGCCGTTGCGTGATCACGCTCGACCCGGCCGAGAAGCTGCCGGGCCAGCAGCCGTACCAGGGCATCGTGCCGCTGAACGGCGTCGACGGTCCGCTCGAATCGGTGTCGCAGGTGCTCGAGCACTACATGCATCACTCGGAGCAGCTCGACACGCGGCTGTGGCTCGCGGCCGATCGCGACCGCGCGGTCGGCATGCTGCTGCAGAAGCTGCCGGGCGACGGCGGCATCGTGCCGCGCAACGCCGAGACGGACATCGATACCTGGGAGCGTGTGTGCACGCTCGGCGGCACGCTGTCCGCGAAGGAACTGCTCGAGGTCGAACCGGAAGTCGTGTTCCGCCGGCTCTTCTGGCAGGAAAACGTGCAGCACTTCGAACCGGCCGGTACGCGCTTCCAGTGCTCGTGCTCGCGCGAGAAGGTCGGCGCGATGCTGCGCATGCTCGGTCGCGATGAAGTCGACAGCGTGATCGTCGAGCGCGGTCACGTCGAGATTCACTGTGAGTTCTGCAACCAGCGCTACGAATTCGACCCCGTCGACGTCGCGCAGTTGTTCGCCGCGCCGGAACTCGCAACCGGCATCACGCCCGCGGCCGGCCAGCGTCACTGAGCCGCGCGCCCGTGCCCGCGCTGCGGGCGCGGGCGCATAATGAACGCATGAGCGTCGCATGCGCGGCTCGGTCGCCGCAGGCCCGGCCTTCGGTGCAAGCCGCTTTTCGCTGTCGGCGCGCTGCTGGAGAGACACATGAATCGCCCGTTCCGCATCCTCGTCCTGACCAGCGTCGCCGCCGGCACGCTGACCCTCGCCGGCTGCGCGGTACAGCCGCCTTCGTCGACGATCCTCAGCCGCCTGCCCGAACCGGGCGCATCGGGCGGCCAGCCGCCCGCGCTGTCGAGTGCGGAACGCAAACGCTACGACGAAATCGACCGGCAGGTGCTGCGCGAGCAGAACGATGCCATGGCAGCCGAGGCAGCCGCGCGCGCGTGGGCGTATTACGCGCCGCCGCCCGTGACCGTCTACGGCGGCTATTACGGCGGTTACGGCGGTTGGGGAAACCGCTGGGGCACCGGCATCAGCTATGGCTATCCGGGCTGGTGGTGGTGATGCGCGAACGCGCCGATCGACCCGATTGAAAACCGGCAGGAAATAAAAAAGCGCGGCATTTCCCGCGCTTTTTCAATGGTTCGGACTGCCGTGCTCAGTGATGTGCTCAATGATGCGCGGGCTTGCCCTTCTCGCCGCCGTGATGCCGCGACGGCTTTGCAATCGACTGCGGGTTCGGCACGACACGCACGGGCGCCGCGGACACGGCGCCGCGCGTCGACGTGTTCGACGGCGTGGTGTTCAGCGGCCCGGCCGGCGTGTTCGGCGACACGAACTGCACGAATACTTCGCCGTCCTTCACCATGCCCATCTCGTAGCGCCCACGCTCCTCGATGGCCGCGGTGCCGCTTTGCAGATCCTGCACTTCCCCCGCGATCCGTTCATTGCGCAGCTTCTCGTCCGCGTTCTTCTGCAGCTGATCGCCGAGTTGCTGACGCAATTCGTGCACCCGCAACCAGCCGCCGTGTCCCCACCATAGGGGGTACTGAATGAGCGCCAGCAAGGCAATCAGGACGACAGTGACAAGCCGCATGTAAGAGACGCAGATATAAGAAGCGCCGCTTCGCGCGAATGCACGGAGCGGCGTCGAGGTGACGAACCCGATAGTAACGCGTTAGCGCAGGTTATAGAAAGCCGATTTGCCCGGGTAGCTTGCGATATCGCCGAGATCTTCCTCGATACGCAGCAGCTGGTTGTACTTCGAGATGCGGTCGCTGCGCGACAGCGAACCCGTCTTGATCTGACCGGCGTTCAGGCCGACCGCGATGTCCGCGATCGTCGAATCTTCCGTTTCGCCCGAGCGGTGCGAGATCACGGCCGTGTAGCCCGCGCGCTTCGCCATTTCGATCGCCGCGAACGTTTCGGTCAGCGTACCGATCTGGTTGATCTTGATCAGGATCGAGTTCGCGATGCCCTTCTCGATGCCTTCCTTCAGGATGCGCGTGTTCGTGACGAACAGGTCGTCGCCGACGAGCTGCACCTTCTTGCCGAGGCGCTCGGTCAGCAGCTTCCAGCCTTCCCAGTCGCTTTCGTGCATGCCGTCCTCGATCGACACGATCGGGAACTTGTCGGCGAGCGTCGCGAGGTAGTCGGTGAATTCGGCCGACGACAGTTGCAGCCCTTCGCCGGCGAGCTGGTACTTGCCGTCGTGATAGAACTCGGATGCCGCGCAGTCGAGCGCGAGGAGGACGTCTTCGCCCGCACGGTAGCCGGCCTTCTCGATCGCCTGCAGGATCGTCGACAGGCACTCGTCGTTGCTGCCGAAGTTCGGTGCGAAGCCGCCTTCGTCGCCAACTGCCGTGCTCATGCCGCGGTCGCTCAGGATCTTCTTCAGCGCGTGGAACACTTCCGCGCCGCAACGCAGGGCTTCACGGAACGTCGGCTGGCTGACCGGGACGATCATGAATTCCTGGATGTCGAGGCTGTTGTTCGCGTGCGCGCCGCCGTTGACGATGTTCATCATCGGGACCGGCAGCTGCATCGCGCCCGAGCCGCCGAAGTAGCGGTACAGCGGCAGGCCGGCTTCTTCGGCCGCTGCCTTCGCGACGGCCATCGACACGGCCAGCATCGCGTTCGCGCCGAGGCGCGACTTGTTGTCGGTGCCGTCCAGCTCGAGCAGGGTCTTGTCGAGGAACGCCTGTTCCGACGCGTCGAGGCCCATGATGGCTTCGGAGATTTCGGTGTTGATGTGCTCGACCGCCTTCAGCACGCCCTTGCCGTTGTAGCGGCCGGCTTCGCCGTCACGCAGTTCGATCGCTTCACGCGAGCCGGTGGACGCGCCCGACGGTACCGCCGCGCGGCCCATCGTGCCCGATTCGAGCAGCACGTCGCATTCGACGGTGGGGTTGCCGCGCGAATCCAGAATCTCGCGGCCGATGATATCTACGATTGCACTCATGGGTTTCCTCTGAGAATGACGATGGATTCTTCAAACTGCGACGACACGCGTGCCGAAACCGCTTTCGCTACAGACGCGCGAAGCCGCCGCAAGGTTCATTCGATCTTTAGTTGAAATCGTTTTCCAGGAACGGATGGCGCTTCACCGCCTGGTCGAGCGTGACGAGGGTCTCCAGCAACGCGCTCATCCGGTTCAGCGGCACCGCGTTCGGGCCGTCCGACTTCGCTTCGGCCGGATTCGGGTGCGTTTCCATGAACAGGCCCGCGACGCCCGTCGCGACCGCGGCACGCGCGAGCACCGGTACGAATTCGCGCTGGCCGCCCGAGCTCGTGCCCTGCCCGCCCGGCAGCTGCACCGAGTGGGTCGCGTCGAACACGACCGGCGCGCTCGTCTCGCGCATGATCGCGAGCGAACGCATGTCGGACACGAGGTTGTTGTAGCCGAACGAGACGCCGCGCTCGCACGCCATGAAGCGGTCTTCCGACAGACCGGCTTCACGCGCCGCTTCGCGCGCCTTGTCGATCACGTTCTTCATGTCGTGCGGCGCGAGGAACTGGCCCTTCTTGATGTTGACGGGCTTGCCCGAGCGCGCGCACGCATGGATGAAATCGGTCTGGCGGCACAGGAACGCGGGCGTCTGCAGGACGTCGACGACCGACGCGACCTGCTCGATCTCGTCGATCGAATGCACGTCGGTCAGCACCGGCAGGCCGAGCTGGCGCTTCACTTCGCCGAGGATCCGCAGGCCCTCGTCCATTCCGAGGCCGCGAAACGACTTGCCCGAGCTGCGGTTCGCCTTGTCATAGGACGACTTGTAGATGAACGGCACGTTCAGCTTCGCGCAGATTTCCTTCAGGCGGCCCGCCGTGTCGATCGTCATTTGCTCCGATTCGACGACGCAGGTACCCGCGATCAGGAAGAAAGGCTGGTCGAGACCGACCTCGAAATCGCACAGCTTCATGCTTTCACTCCGCGCGCTTGCTTGTTGGCAAACGCGGCTTCGACGAACGATTTGAACAGCGGATGGCCATCACGCGGCGTCGACGTGAATTCCGGGTGGAACTGGACGCCGACGAACCACGGGTGCATCGAACGCGGCAGCTCCATCATTTCCGGCAGATCCTCGCTCGGGGTACGGGCGCTGATGATAAGGCCGCCGGCTTCGAGCTGGGGCACGAAGCGGTTATTGACTTCATAACGGTGGCGATGGCGCTCGTTCACGTCCTTGCCGTAGATCTCTTCGGCCATCGTGCCCGGCTTGATCGGGCAGCGCTGCGAGCCGAGGCGCATCGTGCCGCCGAGATCCGACTCTTCGGTGCGCGTCTCGACCTTGCCGTCGCGGTCGTACCACTCGGTGATCAGTGCGACCACGCGTTCCGGCGTTTCCGAATCGAATTCCGTGCTGTTCGCCTGTTTCAGGCCGACGACGTCGCGTGCGAATTCGATCACCGCGAGCTGCATGCCGAGACAGATGCCGAGGTACGGCACCTTCGACTCGCGCGCATAGCGGATCGCCGCGATCTTGCCTTCCGTGCCGCGACGGCCGAAACCGCCCGGAACGAGCACCGCATCCAGGTGCTTCAGGCTGTCGACACCGTTCGCCTCGATTTCTTCCGAGTCGATGTACTCGATGTTGACCCTGGTCGACGTATGCAGCGATGCGTGGCGCAGCGCCTCGATCAGCGACTTGTACGACTCGGTCAGATCGACATACTTGCCGACCATGCCGATCGTGACTTCGTGCTTCGGGTTTTCCAGCTTCTCGACGAGCTCCGACCACATGCTCAGGTCGGCGTCCTTCGGCGACAGCTTCAGCTCCTCGCAGATGATCCGGTCGAGGCCCTGGTCGTGCAGCATCTGCGGAATCTTGTAGATGCTGTCGGCGTCCCACACCGAAATCACGGCGTCTTCCGGCACGTTCGAGAACATCGAGATCTTCTTCGATTCGTCGTCGGGGATGCGGCGATCCGCACGGCACAGCAGCACGTGCGGCAGGATGCCGATCTCGCGCAGCTTCTGCACGCTGTGCTGGGTCGGCTTCGTCTTGAGCTCGCCGGCCGTCGCGACGTACGGCACGAGCGTCAGGTGCACGAAGCACGCGCTGTTGCGGCCGAGGCGCAGGCTCATCTGGCGCGCGGCTTCCAGGAACGGCAGCGACTCGATGTCGCCGACGGTGCCGCCGATCTCGACGATCGCGACGTCCGGCTCGCCGCAGGTGGCCGATGCCGCCCCGCGCTCGATGAACGCCTGGATTTCGTTCGTGATGTGCGGGATCACCTGCACGGTCTTGCCGAGATAGTCGCCGCGGCGTTCCTTGCGGATCACCGATTCGTAGATCTGGCCGGTCGTGAAGTTGTTGGCCTTGCGCATCTTCGTGCTGATGAAGCGCTCATAGTGGCCGAGGTCGAGGTCGGTCTCCGCTCCGTCTTCCGTCACGAACACTTCGCCGTGCTGGAACGGGCTCATCGTGCCGGGGTCGACGTTGATGTAGGGATCGAGTTTGAGGAGGGTGACTTTCAGACCGCGCGATTCAAGGATCGCGGCGAGAGAGGCGGCGGCAATACCCTTGCCGAGGGAAGAAACTACGCCGCCGGTGACGAAAACATATTTGGTCATCGCTGGATGCTCGCGGGAAAAACGGATTATACCGTAAAGCCCGCCCTTCTCTCAGCAATTGGCGCGATGATCGCGCCCCTTCGCGCATTGCCGCACCGGCCGTGCGGGCCGACGCGAACCGACCGGCCGGTCGGTGCACCGCGCATGTGCAACGCAGTGCACCGGACTGCGTCAGGCGCGCTTCGCGAGCGCCACGCTGTCGCGCGGCACGCCGCCCTCCGCCGCCTTCAGCGAATTCAGCATCCGCTGCAATGCGCGGGCCGTTTCGATCGGCCGCTCCATCGGGAACAGGTGGCTGCCTTCGAGCCATTCGATGCGCCCGCGCGCCGCGCGGCGCGTCGCATCGAGCCCGACCTGCCGCACTTCGCGCGAGCGCGTGCCGGCGAGAAAGCCGAGCGGCACCGGCGCGCCGTGCGCGAGCCGCGGGCCGAGCGTGTGCGGCAAGGTCCGGTAGATCAGGTATTCGACCTGCCGGTCGAACGCGAGCGCGCGTTCGCCGTCGGCGCCCGCCTGCGGGATGCCGTAGTCGATGTAGTCGGACAACATCCGTTCGTCCCAGCGGGCGAACGCCGGTTTCTCGTGGAAGTGGCGCCACACTTCGTCGCGGCTCGTCCAGCGCGTGCGCCGGTTGCGGGTCGCGGCCGCCGGCGACAGCCGCTCGTCGAGCCCGGCCCACTGGCTCGCGCGCAGCGCGCCGGCGCGCCAGCCCGCGATGATCGGCGAATCGATCATCACCACGCCGCGCACCCAGTGCGGCTTTTTCAGCGCGGCCATCAGCGACAGGTAGCCGCCGAGCGAATGGCCGACGAGCCAGACCGGGCGCTCGTAGCGACCGCCGATGTCGTCGAGCAGCTGTTCGACGAGATGCGGCCAGTCGCGCGTCACCGGGTAGCGGCGATCGTGACCGATGCGTTCGATGTAGCGCAGCTCGTAGTCGTCTGCCAGCTCGGCGAAGATCGTCCGGTACGTCGACGCCGGAAACCCGTTCGCATGCGAGAAGTGGATGATGTCCTTCAAACGCCAATGTCTCCTGTGTCGGTCACCGGTCCATCCAGTACCGTCGCTGCGCATCGCGATAACGCTCGAAAGCGAAAGCGCCGCCCGCCGGCGCGACGTCGAACCGCACGGCCCCGTCGCGATCGGTGCGCGGCAGCGGAATCCCGCGCGCCTCGTAGCGCGCGAGGACCGTCCGGTGCGGATGCCCGAAGCGATTGCGATAGCCTACAGGAAATACCGCGACGCGCGGCTCGACCGAATCGAGGAAAGGCTCGACGGACGACGTGCGGCTGCCGTGATGCGGAACGACGAGGATCTGCGCGGCCAGTGCGTCGCGCGCGTCGGCCACCAATCGCCGTTCGGTGCGCGCCTCGATGTCGCCCGTCAGCAGTGCCGACGTGCCGCCCGCGTCGATGCGCAACACACACGATTGCTCGTTCGACGGGCCGGCGCCCGCCACGCCGGGCGGCCACAGCATCGTGAAGACGATACCGTCCCAGGTCCACCGCTGCCCGGCCGCGCACGGCAGCCGATCGGCCACGCCGGCCGCCTGCGCGTTGCGCCACAGCCGGTGGCGCGGCGCAATGCCGGCGAGCAGCTGGCGGACCTCGGCCGCCGCATAGACGGCCGCCGCGCCGCCCGCGTGATCGGCGTCCGCATGGCTGAGCACCAGCGAATCGAGGGTCCGGATTCCGCGTGCGCGCAACGCCGGCGCCACGATCCGCGTGCCGGCATGGGTCGACTCCGCTCCCGGCCCCGCGTCGAACAGCAGGGTCCGGCGCGCGGTCTCGACCAGCACCGACGCGCCCTGCCCGACGTCGAGCACGGTCAGCCGGAAGCCGCCCGGCGGCGGCGCATCGGGCGCCGGTGCGACCAGCGGCAGCCATGTGAGCGGCGCCGCCCAGCGCAGCGGCCAGCCGCGCGGCATCAATGCCCACCCGACACCCAAGCATGCCAGCACCAGCACCGGCCAGTCCGGCATGCGCAGCCAGAACACGCCGGCCGGCCAGTCGGCGAGGTGCCGGAGCAGCGCCATCATCGGTTCGAGCGCCGCATGCGCGAGCCGGAATGCATATGCGTCCAACGGCGCGGGCAATCCGATACCGGCGAGCACGATCGGCGTCACGACGGAACTGACCCACGGAATCGCGAACGCATTGCCGAGCGGGCCCGATACCGAGATCTGCGCGAACCACGCGGCCGTGAGCGGCGCGAGGCCGAGCGTCACCGCGTACTGCACGCGCGTCGCCTCCGCGATCCGGCGCCCGGCACGCGTGCACCATGCGCGCAGCCGGCGCCGGCGATCGACCGCGGGGGCGCCGTCGGGCGCACTGTCGTCGCCGCCGTCGAATTCACGCACCGCGCGCCAGCCCGCCACCGCCATCAGGATCACGGCGACCGCCCCGAACGACAGCCAGAACCCGGCCGACAGCACCGCCCACGGATCGGCGATCAGCACGCCGCCGAGCGCCGCGCACAACACCGCGGAAGTCGGCACGCTGCGTCCGGCCAGATAGGCAGCCGCGCCGGCCGCGATCATCCACCACGCGCGCTGCGCCGGCACGTTGAAGCCGGCAAGCGCCGCATAGCCGGCGGCAGCCGTCAGCGCCGCCAGCGAAGCGACGTATGGCGCGGGCATCACGAGCGCCGCGGCACGTCCGCGCCAGCGCAGACGCCGCCAGACCATCGATACGATCCCGCCCGCGATCGCGCCGACGAGCCCGACGTGCAGGCCCGAAATCGCGACCAGATGGCTCGTGCCCGTATTGCGCAGCACGCGCCAGTCGTCGTCGCCGATACCGGATTGATCACCGACCGCGAGCGCGGTGACGATGCCGCGATGGCGCGCGTTGTCGGGCCCGCCGCCGAGCGCGTCGCCGATACGCGTGCGCAGCGCGTCGCGCAGCCGATCGATCGATGCGCGCCATCCCGCTGCGCGCGCATCGAGCAATTCCGCGCGCCCGGGCGCGACGACATAGCCGATCGCACGAATGCCCGCGGCGAGCCACGCCGCCTCGCTGTCGCGCACGCCGGGGTTCGCCTCGGCATGCGGGCGCTTCAGCCGCACGACGAGACGCCAGCGCTGCGCCGCGCGCAGATCGGGAATCGCATCGCGCGCGGCGGGCGCGCCGTACGTGCGCCATGACAACCGGATTACCGGCGGGAAACGGGCGAGGCCCGCGTCGTTGGATTCGACGGCCAACAGCAGTCGCGCGCCGGTATCGTCGATCACCGGCAACCCGCGGATCACACCCGTGACGGCGATGTCGCGCCCTTCCCATTCGACGGGCAGACTGTCACGCAGCCGCCATTCGGCGCGCGCGGCCGCATAGCCGAATCCGACCGCACAGGCGGCGCTTGCGCACAGCATCCACCGGAGCGCGACGATCGCACGGGTTCGACGGCACCGTGCACACCATGCGAGTAGCGCGCCGCAACCGGCCAGCACCGCCGCCCCGATTACCCAGCCGCTCGCGCCCGGCAACGCCGCCTGCCGTTGCAGCACGACGACGCCGAGCGCGAACGCGATCCACCCCACCCGCATCGCGCCTCCTCGTCGACCCGGCGCCGCCGATATCGATGCGGCGCCTTCCGGCAACGATTATGCGGACGAAAGTGCGAGGCGCGGCAGCGCGGCGAGCGCGTTAGCCGTTGTGGATAGGCACAAGGAGTGCGCGTCGACGCCGCGCAGTTCGGCGAGCACGGCGCCGATGCGCGGCACCTGGTCGGGCGCGTTGCGGGATTTGTACGCCCACTCGGGCGCGATGTCGGGCGCGTCCGTCTCGACGACGACCGCGTCGAGCGGCAACTGCGCGGCGAGCCGGCGGATCTGCAACGCGCGTCCGAACGTCACGTTGCCGCCGAAGCCGAGGTGCAGCCCCTGCGCGAGATACGCATCGGCCTGCTGAAAGCTGCCGTTGAACGCATGCGCGATGCCGCGCCGCACGCCGAAGCGGCGCAACCCGGCGAGCACGCGGTCCTGCGACTTGCGCACGTGGCACAGCACCGGCAGGTCGAATTCGCGCGCGAGCTTGAGCTGCCCCTGGTAGAAGAATTGCTGCCGCTCTTCGTCGAGCCCCGGCACGAAGTAGTCGAGGCCGATCTCGCCGATCGCGACGAAGCGCGGATCGTCGAGACTCGCCTCGATCTCCATGCGCAGCCGGTCGAGATCCGCGTCGTGCGCCTGCGGCGTAAACATCGGATGGATGCCGAGCGCATAGACCGCGCCCGGCGTGCGCTGCGCGAGTTCGCGCACGGTCGTGAAATTGTCGCGCCCGACGCTCGGGATCACGATGCGCGACACGCCGGCCGCGCGCGCCGCCTGGGCGACCGCGTCGCGGTCGGCATCGAATTCGCCGGCGTCGAGATGGCAGTGCGTATCGATCCACATGGCGGCTTTCCTGCGCCCTCGCCGCGGCGCCGGGGCTCACCCGGCAGCGCAGCGGGAGCGCTCGTTCACACCGGCAGCGCCGGCTCCTCGTGCAATACGCCGTCGCGCAGGCGCATGATGCGGTCGCAGCGCGCGGCGAGCTCGGGGTCGTGCGTGACGATCACGAAGCTCGTTTCGAGCGTCTCGGACAATTCGAGCATCAGGTTGAACACCGTATCGGCCGTCGTGCCGTCGAGGTTGCCGGTCGGCTCGTCGGCGAGCACGCAGGCCGGCTTCGTCACCAGCGCGCGCGCGATCGCGACGCGCTGCCGCTCGCCGCCCGACAACTCGCCCGGCCGATGCTTCGCACGCGGACCGAGACCGACCCGCTCGAGCATCGCCTGTGCCTGCTCGCGCGCATCCTCGGTCGTCATCCGGCGAATGCGCAGCGGCATCGCGACGTTGTCGAGCGCGGTGAATTCCGGCAGCAGGTGATGGAACTGATAGACGAACCCGAGCGCGCGGTTGCGCAACTCGTTGCGCTCGCGCTCGGCAAGCTGCGTGAACGGCTTGCCGAGCAGCGACACTTCGCCCGCGCTCGGTTCGTCGAGGCCGCCCAGCACGTGCAGCAGCGTGCTCTTGCCGGAGCCCGACGCGCCGACGACCGCGAGCTTCTCGCCGCGCCGCACCGTCAGCTCGGTGTTGTTGAGCACCTGCACATTGAAGCCGCCCTGCACGAACGCCTTCGTGATCCCGCGCGCCTGAAGCACGTATTCCTGCATACCTGCCGAATCCTGTCTGATGGGTTGTCGTGAATCCGCGAATGCGGTCGCGCGATCATTCATAGCGCAGCGCCTCCGCCGGCTTCACCTTCGCGCCGCGCCAGCTCGGATAGAGCGTCGCGACGGCCGACAGCACGAACGCGATCAGGCCGATCTTGATCACGTCGCCCGCGACGAGCTCGGACGGCAGCTCGCTGATGAAGTACACCGACGGCGGCAGAAACTGCACGCCGAACAGATGCTCGATCATCGGGATCAGCCACGGAATGCTCCATGCGATCAGGCAGCCGAGCGCGACGCCCGACGCGGTGCCGACGAAGCCGATCGTCACGCCCTGCACGACGAAGATCTTCATGATCGAACCGGGCTGCGCGCCGAGCGTGCGCAGGATCGCGATGTCGGCCTGCTTGTTGGTCACCGTCATCACGAGCGACGACACGAGGTTGAACGCCGCGACCGCGATGATCAGCGTGAGAATGATGAACATCATCCGCTTCTCGATCTGCACGGCCGAGAACCAGGTCTTGTTCTGCTGGGTCCAGTCGCGGATGTACAGGCTGCCCGACAGCGTGTGCGACAGTTCGACCGCGACCTGCGGCGCCTTCTGCATGTCGGTGAGCCGCAGCCGCACGCCGGTCGGCGCGGACATCCGGAACAGCGCCTCCGCGTCGCGGATGTCGACCATCGCGAGCGTGCTGTCGTATTCGTAGTGGCCCGATTCGAATACGCCGACGACCGTGAACTGCTTGAGCCGCGGCATCATCCCGGCCGGCGTGATCGTGCCTTCGGGCGCGACCAGCGTGATCTTGTCGCCGACCGTCACGCCGAGGTTGCCGGCGAGCGCGTCGCCGAGCACGATGCCGAACTGGCCGGGCACGAGCGCGGTCAGCTGGCCCGCCTTCATGTCCTTGCCGATGTCCGACACCTGCGGTTCGAGCGACGGCTCGATGCCGCGCAGCATCACGCCGCTCACCGCGTCCTGGCGCGTGAGCAGCGCCTGCGCGTCGACGTAAGGCGCCGCGCCCGTCACCGACGGATTGCGGCGCGCCTCTTGCGCGGTCAGTTGCCAGTTGGGCATCGAGCCGGTCGGCGAGAACACCTCGACGTGCGCGAGCACCGACAGCATGCGGTCGCGCACTTCCTTCTGGAAGCCGTTCATCACGGACAGCACGACGATCAGCGCCGCGACGCCGAGCGCGATGCCGAGCATCGACACGAGCGCGATGAAGGAAATGAAGCCGTTGCCGGTCGTGCGTTTGCCGGCGCGCGTGTAGCGCCAGCCGATCTGCCATTCGTACGGAAGTTTCAAGCGAATCCTTTCTGCTGGTTACGGCGGGGATGACGGCCCGCGCCCGGGAGCGCCATCCGGCGGAGGCCGGCCGCCCGGGCGCGGTCGAAAAACGGTCGCCGGACGCAATCGGGCCGTCCGCCGGCCCGATCACGCGCGCAGTTTGCCATACAATGCGCACCATCATGCACGACCGACGCCTCCATTTCCTCGTTCCGTTCGCGCTGCCGTCCGCAGCCGATGCGGCCTCGTCCCTGCACACGCTGGACAGCCCCGCGCTCGAAAAGTTGCTGGCCCGCGCGAGCCTCGTCGAGCGCGTGGCCGGCGAGGACTTCCAGCGCACGCTGCCGCACGAGCGCTGGCTGGCCCGCCAGTTCGGCGCGAGCCGGGGCAACGCCGCCGACGAGGCGCCGCTCGCGCCCTACATGCTGCTGGCGGACGGCGGCGACCCGGGCACGCACGCCTGGGCGTGCGTCGAGCCGGTGCACGTCCAGATCGCGCACGATCACCTCGTGCTCGTCGACCCGGCCAGCCTCGCGCTCGACGACGGCGACGCGGCCGCGCTGCTGGCGGTCGCGCGCCCGCTGATCGAGGAGCTCGGCGTGCGGCTGGAAGCGCCGCAGCCGACCCGCTGGTACTTGTCCAGCGAACAGCTCGCCCGCCTCGCCGGCGCCGCGCCGCTGCGCGCGAGCGGCCGCAATATCGAAATCTGGCTGCCGCACGAGGCGCACACCGGCGAACGTTCACGGATGTGGATGAAGCTGCAGAACGAAGTGCAGATGGCGTGGTTCCAGCACCCGGTCAACGAAGCGCGCGAAGCGCGCGGGTTGCCCGCCGTCAATTCGATCTGGTTCCATGCGCAAGGCACGCTGAAGCCGGTCGGCAAGCCGTTCGAGCGCGTGCTGTCTGCTTCCCCCGCGGCGCTCGGCCTCGCGCGCGCCGCGCAGGCCGAGGCCGGTGCCGCGCCGGCCGCCTTCGGTGCGCTGCCCGCCGCCGCCGGCGCGACGCTCGTCGAGCTGCCGGCGCTGTCCGCTCCGTTCATCGAACAGGACTGGGCACGCTGGCACGACGCGCTCGCCATGCTCGAGCGCGACTGGTTCGCGCCGACCCTCGCCGCGCTGCAGAACGGCGAGCTGGCCAGCGTCGATTTCACGCTGTGCGGGGATACCAGCTCCGTGACGCTGCACGCGACGCGCGGCGACCTGCGCAAGTTCTGGCGCCGCCGCGCGCTGGCGTCCCTGTTCGAATGACCCCACTCGTATGACCCGGATCGTTACCCGCCCCGTCGCGCCCGCCGACGCCGAAGCGCTCGCGCGCCACGGCCTGCACCCCGTCCTCGCGCGCCTGTATGCGTCGCGCGGCGTGCAGTCTCCGACCGACATCGAGACCGCGCTCGCGCGCCTCGTGCCACCCACCGAACTGAAAGGCTGCGCGGACGCCGCGGCGCTGCTCGCCGACGCGATCGCCGACAAGCGGCGCCTGCTGGTCGTCGCCGACTACGATTGCGACGGCGCGACCGCCTGTGCGATCGCGGTGCGCGGCCTGCGGATGTTCGGCGCGCAGATCGATTACCTGGTGCCGAACCGCTTCGAATACGGCTACGGGCTCACGCCCGAGATCGTCGAACTCGCGGCCGCCCGCAAGCCCGACCTGCTGATCACCGTCGACAACGGGATCGCGAGCGTGGCCGGCGTCGAAGCCGCGAATGCACGCGGCATCGACGTGCTCGTGACCGACCACCACCTGCCCGGCGACGCACTGCCCGCCGCGCGCGCGATCGTCAACCCGAACCAGCCCGGCTGCGCGTTCCCGAGCAAGCACATCGCCGGTGTCGGCGTGATGTTCTACGTGTTGCTCGCGCTGCGCGCCGAGCTGCGCCGCCGCGGCGCGTTCGCGAGCAAGGAAGCCGAGCCGCGCCTCGACGGCCTGCTCGACCTCGTCGCGCTCGGCACCGTCGCCGACGTGGTGCGGCTCGACGGCAACAACCGCGTGCTCGTCGCGCAGGGGCTGCAGCGCATCCGCAACGGCCGCATGCAGCCGGGCATCGCCGCACTGTTCCGCGCCGCCGGCCGCGAGGCGCGCACCGCATCGGGGTTCGACCTCGGCTTCGGCCTCGGCCCGCGCCTGAATGCCGCCGGACGGCTCTCCGACATGTCGCTCGGCATCGAATGCCTGATCACCGACGACATCGGCCGCGCGTGGGACCTCGCGCAGCAACTCGACGTGATGAACCGCGAGCGCCGCGAGATCGAGGCCGGCATGCAGCAGCAGGCGCTCGCCGACCTCGCCGACGTCGATCCGGCCGACGCGTGCACGATCACGCTGTTCAATCCCGAATGGCACCAGGGCGTGATCGGCATCGTCGCCGGGCGGCTCAAGGAGAAATTCCACCGCCCGTCGTTCACGTTCGCGCATGCGGACGAAGCCGGCACGCGGGTCAAGGGTTCGGGCCGCTCGATTCCCGGCTTCCACCTGCGCGACGCGCTCGACCTGGTGTCGAAGCGCGAGCCCGACCTGATCGTCGCGTTCGGCGGCCACGCGATGGCGGCCGGCCTCACGCTCGGCACCGACGACGTGCCGCGCTTCGCGGCCGCGTTCGAGGCCGTCGCGCGCGAGTGGCTGTCCGACGACGCGCTCGCGCGCGTGATCGAGACCGACGGCGAACTGGAGGACGCGTATTTCACGCCGCAGTTCGTCGGGCTGCTCGACGAAGCCGTCTGGGGCCAGGGCTTTCCGGCCCCGCTTTTCTCCGGCGAATTCGACGTCGTGTCGCAGTCGCTCGTGAAGGAAAAGCACCTGAAGCTGCAGCTGGCGCGCGGCCGCCAGCGCTTCAACGCGATCTGGTTCAACCACACCGAGCCGCTGCCGGCGAGCGCGCTGATCGCGTATCGGCTCGTCGCGGACACGTGGAACGGCGTGACGCGCGTCCAGCTGATCGTCGAGCACGCGGCCGGCTGAGCCCCGGCCACCCGGCCCGCGCGCTCGCGGGCCGCATGCGCGCCGCGCCGAACGGGGCCACGGCGCGCATGCAAGCACACTCCGCGTCACCGGGAAACCCCGCCGATCGGCTATAATTCCGCTTTTTTACGAAGCAAGAACAGCGAACGATCATGGAAGCGGAACGTCTCAACGCGATCGAAAGCTCCCTGCTCGACCTGCGCACCCGCGCGGGCGAGCTTCGGGGGTATCTTTGACTACGACGCCAAATCTGCGCGTCTGACCGAAGTCAACAAGGAACTCGAAGACCCGAACGTCTGGAACGATTCGAAGAACGCCCAGGCACTCGGCCGCGAGAAGAAGCTGCTCGAAGGTGTCGTCACGACGCTCACCGCGCTCGATAGCGACCTGCGCGATGCGCTCGACCTGTTCGAGCTCGCCCGCGAGGAAGGCGACGAAGACACCCTCGTCGCATCCGAAGACGACGCGAAGAAGCTCGAAGCGCGCGTCGGCGACATCGAATTCCGCCGGATGTTCTCGAACCCGGCCGACCCGAACAACTGCTTCATCGACATCCAGGCCGGCGCCGGCGGCACCGAGGCGTGCGACTGGGCGTCGATGCTGCTGCGCCAATACCTGCGCTACTGCGAGCGCAAGGGCTTCAAGGCCGAAGTGCTCGAAGAGTCGGACGGCGACGTCGCCGGCATCAAGAACGCGACGGTCAAGGTCACGGGCGAATACGCATACGGCTTCCTGCGCACCGAAACGGGCATCCACCGCCTCGTGCGCAAGTCGCCGTTCGACTCGTCCGGCGGCCGCCACACGTCGTTCTCGTCGGTGTTCGTGTATCCGGAAATCGACGACTCGATCGAAGTCGAGGTCAATCCGGCCGACCTGCGCATCGACACGTACCGCGCGTCGGGCGCGGGCGGCCAGCACATCAACAAGACCGACTCGGCCGTGCGGATCACGCACATGCCGACCGGCATCGTCGTGCAGTGCCAGAACGACCGCTCGCAGCACCGCAACCGTGCCGAAGCAATGGCGATGCTGAAGTCGCGCCTGTACGAAGCCGAGATGCGCAAGCGCCAGGCCGAGCAGGACAAGCTCGAATCGAGCAAGACCGATGTGGGCTGGGGCCACCAGATCCGTTCGTACGTGCTCGACCAGAGCCGCGTGAAGGACCTGCGCACGAACGTCGAAATGAGCAACACGCGAGCCGTGCTCGACGGCGATCTCGACGACTTCATCAGCGCGAGCCTCAAACAGGGCGTGTAAGCGCCGCGGCGCGGCCTCTCCGGTCGCGCCCGCCCTTCCCGTTGCGTTGCCGCACCCACTCCGAATTCCGACCATCATGACCGAACCGACCCAAACGCAGCCCGCCGTCGCGGCGGACGAAAACCAGATCATCTCCGAGCGCCGCGAGAAGCTGCGCGCATTGCGCGAGCAAGGCGTCGCCTATCCGAACGATTTCCGGCCGACGCATCACGCCGCCGATCTCCAGGCCACCTTCGCCGACTCGGACAAGGCCACGCTCGAAGCGAACCCGGTCGAGGTGTCGGTCGCCGGCCGCATGATGCTCAAGCGCGTGATGGGCAAGGCGAGCTTCGCGACGGTGCAGGACGGTTCGGGCCAGATCCAGTTCTTCGTGACGCCGAACGACGTCGGCGCGGAAACCTACGACGCATTCAAGAAGTGGGACCTCGGCGACATCGTCGCCGCCCGCGGCGTGCTGTTCCGCACCAACAAGGGCGAGCTGTCGGTCCAGTGCAAGGAACTGCGCCTGCTGTCGAAGGCGCTGCGCCCGCTGCCGGACAAGTTCCACGGCCTCGCCGACCAGGAAATGCGCTATCGCCAGCGCTACGTCGACCTGATCGTCACGCCGGAAACGCGTGACACGTTCCGCGCGCGCACCCGCACCATCGCGTCGATCCGCAAGTTCATGGACAACGCCGACTTCATGGAAGTCGAAACGCCGATGCTGCACCCGATCCCGGGCGGCGCCGCGGCCAAGCCGTTCGTCACGCATCACAACGCGCTCGACATGCAGATGTTCCTGCGCATCGCGCCGGAGCTGTACCTGAAGCGCCTGATCGTCGGCGGCTTCGAGCGTGTGTTCGAGATCAACCGCAACTTCCGGAATGAAGGCGTGTCGCCGCGCCACAACCCGGAATTCACGATGATGGAGTTCTACGCCGCGTACACCGATTACCGCTGGCTGATGGACTTCACCGAGCAGCTGATCCGCCAGGCGGCGATCGATGCGCTCGGCACCGCGACGATCCAGTACCAGGGCCGCGAACTCGACCTCGCAAAGCCGTTCCACCGCCTGACGATCACGCAGGCGATCCAGAAGTACGCGCCGCAATACACCGACGGCCAGCTGTCGGACGACGCGTTCCTGCGGACCGAACTGAAGCGCTTCGGCGTCGACGTGTCGCAGCCGGCCTTCCTGAACGCCGGCATCGGCGCGCTGCAGCTCGCGCTGTTCGAGGAAACCGCCGAATCGCAGCTGTGGGAGCCGACCTACATCATCGACTACCCGGTCGAAGTGTCGCCGCTCGCACGCGCGTCGGACACGACGCCGGGCATCACCGAGCGTTTCGAGCTGTTCATGACGGGCCGCGAGATCGCGAACGGCTTCTCGGAGCTGAACGATCCGGAAGACCAGGCCGCGCGCTTCAAGAAGCAGGTCGAGCAGAAGGATGCCGGCGACGAGGAAGCGATGTTCTTCGACGCCGACTACATCCGCGCGCTCGAACACGGGATGCCGCCGACGGGTGGCTGCGGGATCGGCATCGACCGTCTCGTGATGCTGCTGACCGACAGCCCGACGATCCGCGACGTGCTGCTGTTCCCGCACCTGCGCCGCGAAGACTGACGTGCCTGCGTGTGCGCCGCACCCCGCGGCGCGCACGCGTGCGGTTTGTAACCACGCGTAAATCCCGCCTCCCGGCGTCCGCCGGCTTCCGATCCTCCCCCGTTTTATCCCCTCGTCGCGACGGCCTTCTCCGGGTTTTCCCTGTTGCGCGCGCCGGTCCCCCGCTGCAATTCGTTACACCTTGATACGGTGCGCCGCTCGCCGGTAGACGACACTCCTGTTGCGTCACCACGCATGACCACGGGACCAGAACGCGGCGCCGGAACGCCAAGTCTGCTCGCTCCCGAAGCGTGGGATCCGGCCAGCGCCAATGTGCGGAGCCGGATCGACACCGGAGAAAAACATGGACAACCAGAATCAGACCACGCCGCAAAAGCAACGCCTCCACCCGCTGATCGCGACCGCGGCAGGCGCCGTCATCGTCGCCAGCCTCGCCGCCACCGCCGCGATCACGGGCATCTTCCCGAAGGCCAGCAGCAACAACGCGCAGAACGGCCAGACCCAGGCCGCGCTGATCGCGTCGCAGCCGGCCGTCGATACGGCCGCGGCAGCCAGTGCAGCGCTGGCCGCGCAAGCGCAGCAGCAGGCAGCCGAACTGGCCGCGCAGCAGAAGGCTGAGCAAAAGGCCGCGGCCGAGAAGGCGGCGGCCGAGAAGGCGGCGGCGGCACAAGCCGAACCGAAGCCCGCGCCGCGCCCGGCAGCCACGCACCGCCGCCATACGCCGGCACCGCAACCGCCGCAATATGCGCAACAGCAGTCCGCGCCCGCTCAAGCGGCCTATTGCCAGACCTGCGGCACGATCGTGTCGATCACGCAATCGCGCACGCCGGGCCAGAGCTCGGGGATCGGCGCGGTCGGCGGCGCAGCAGCTGGCGGCCTGCTCGGCAACCAGTTCGGTCACGGCAACGGCCGCACGGCGATGACCATCATCGGCGCGCTCGGCGGCGGTCTTGCCGGCAATCAGGTCGAGAAGCAGGTGCGCGCGGAAACCGATTACCAGGTGCAGGTCCAGATGGAAAGCGGCGCGACGCGCACGTTCACGTACCACAGCCCCCCGCCGTTCGGCCAAGGTCAGCGCGTGCGGATCGAGAACGGCACGCTGGTCGGCGCGTAATGGGCGTAACGCATGAAGAATCGCCGGGCGGCCGTTGTGCCGCGCCGGAAATGAAAAAGGCTCGTGACAGCATCACGAGCCTTTTCTTTTTGCGGGAGCGGCGCCGAGCGAGTGCCGGGCGCCGGGCGCGAACCTCAGTCTTCGTCGTCGAAGTCGGATTCGTCGATCCAGTGCGCCTGGATCGCTTCGAGGATCTTCTCGCCCGAGTGGCTGGGATCGTCGGAGAAGCCATCGAGCTCGATGACCCATTGGCGCAGGTCGACGAAATTGATCCGCTGCGGATCGACGTCCGGATGCTTGTCTGCCAGCGCGATGGCGATTTCGCGCGAATCGGTCCATTTCATGGCCTGCTCTCCCGTGTACGTAGCGAGTTCGCTAGGCGGAACGCACATGATGCGCGCCGCCCGCCCCGCCGAACCGTCAGTGATTTTCCTTCGCGTGGTTGATCGAGTACTTCGGAATCTCGACCACCAGGTCCGAATCTTCCTGCACGATCGCCTGGCACGACAGGCGCGACGTCGGCTCGAGGCCCCACGCCTTGTCGAGCAGGTCGTCTTCGTCCTCTTCGGACGGCTCGAGATCGTTGAAGCCCTCGCGGATCACCACGTGGCAGGTCGTGCATGCGCACGACTTCTCACATGCATGCTCGATCTCGATCCCGTTGTCGAGCAGGTTGTCGCAAATACTCTTGCCGGGCGTCGCGTCGATCACTGCGCCGTCCGGACACAGTTCGACGTGAGGCAGCACTACCAGTTGAGGCATGTCCGTTCCGTCAGTCAGGGTGCGGCGGCTGGCGCCGCACGGTTCAATATCGCGCGGGCCGTCGCCGGCCCGCGTGCAGGTCGTTCGTTCAGATCTCGTCGAGCCGTCGGCCCGACAGTGCGCGCTTGATGCTCTTGTCCATCCGGCGCGCCGCGAATTCGTCGGTGCCGTCGGCCAATGCCTTGGTCGCGGTTTCGATCGCGTCCGCGTCGTCGCCCTGAGCGATCGTGCGCAGCGCCGCGACGAGCACGTCGACCTGCGTGCGTTCGGCGTCATCGAGCAATTCGCCGTCGGCCGCAAGCGCCGCCTGCGTCGCCTCGATCATCCGCTGGGCTTCGACCTGAGCTTCGCGCAGCGCGCGTGCGCGCATGTCGATCTCGGCGGTCTTGAAGCTGTCCTCGAGCATCTTCGCGATGTCGTCGTCGGCGAGGCCGTACGACGGCTTCACGACGACCGACGCCTCGACGCCCGAATGCTGCTCGCGTGCGAACACCGACAGCAGCCCGTCCGCATCGACCTGGTAGGTCACGCGGATGCGCGCCGCACCGGCCGTCATCGGCGGGATGCCGCGCAGCTCGAAGCGTGCGAGCGACCGGCAGTCGGCGACGAGCTCGCGCTCGCCCTGCACGACGTGGATCGCCATCGCGGTCTGACCGTCCTTGAAGGTCGTGAACTCCTGCGCACGCGCGATCGGAATCGTCGAATTGCGCGGAATGATCTTCTCGACGAGACCGCCCATCGTCTCGACACCGAGCGACAGCGGAATCACGTCGAGCAGCAGCCAGTCATCGCCGCCGCCGCGATTGCCGGCGAGCAGGTCGGCCTGGATCGCCGCGCCGAGCGCCACGACCTGGTCCGGATCGAGATTGACGAGCGGCGGCTGGCCGAAATACTTCGCGACCGCATCGCGGATCACCGGCATGCGCGTCGCGCCGCCGACCAGCACGACACCCTTGATGTCGGCCGGGGTCACCTGCGCGTCGCGCAATGCCTTGCGGGTCGGCGTCAGCGTACGCTGCACGAGCGGCTCGACGAGCGACGCGAACGTGTCGTGCGAGATCGTCTGCACGAGCTGCGCACCGCTCGACAGCGTCACGTCGAGCGACGCCTGCGGCGCGGACGACAGCGCTTCCTTCAGCACGCGCACGCGATCGAGCAGCAGGCGCACGTCCTCGGGCGCGAGCGCCTTCGCGTCGATGCCGGCCTGTGCGAGCACGTGACCGAACAGCACGTGATCGAAATCGTCGCCACCGAGTGCGGAATCGCCGCCCGCGGCCAGCACTTCGAACACGCCCTTCGTCAGCTTCAGGATCGACAGGTCGAACGTGCCGCCGCCGAGGTCGTACACCGCGTAGAGGCCTTCAGCCGCGTTGTCGAGACCGTAGGCGATCGCAGCCGCGGTCGGTTCGTTCAGCAGGCGCAGCACGTTAAGGCCCGCGAGACGCGCGGCGTCCTTCGTCGCCTGGCGCTGCGCCTCGTCGAAATACGCGGGCACCGTGATCACCGCGCCGACCAGCTCGTCGCCGAGCGTGTCTTCCGCGCGGTAACGCAGCGTCGCGAGAATCTCGGCCGACACCTCGACCGGGCTCTTCACGCCGTCGATCGTGCGGATCTGCACCATGCCCGGCGCATCGATGAATTCGTAAGGTGCGTTCGCCGCGCCTTCGACCTCGGCCTTGCCGCGGCCCATGAAGCGCTTGACCGACACGATCGTGTTGCGCGGATCGGTCGCGGCCTGCTCCTTCGCTTCATGGCCGATGCGGCGGCCGCCCTTCTCCAGATAACGGACCACCGACGGCAGCAGCGCGCGGCCCGCCTCGTCCGGCAGCACTTCGGGCACGCTGTTGCGCACGGCCGCGACGAGCGAGTTCGTCGTGCCGAGATCGATCCCGACAGCGAGTCGCCGCTGGTGCGGCGCCGGCGCCATGCCCGGTTCGGAAATTTGCAGTAAAGCCATCTTGGTTCGTTCGGGCGCTCGGCCCGTTTGCTGCGCGTGCCGCGAGGCACGCGGTTAAGTTTCGAGGCGCTCGATCTGCGCGCCCACTTCCGACGCGACGCGTTCGATGAACATCAGCTGGCGCACGGCCTCGGCGGCGGCCTGGTCGGCCGCGCTGTCGAGCAACGTGCCGAGGCGCTCGAGGCGCACTCGCTTCTCGTCGCGCAGTTCGGCGAGCAGCGCATCGAGCGCGTCGACGTTGCGGGCGGCCGCGGCATCCTCGATGCCTTCGCGCCACTCCATCTGCTGCATCAGGAACGCGGGCTCCATCGCGGTGTTGTTTTCAGCACCGATGTCGACGCCGCGCAGCAACAGCAGATAGGTCGCACGCTTCAGCGGATCGCGCAGCGTGCGGTAGGCCTCGTTCGCGCGCGTCGCCCATTGCATCGCGATGCGTTTTTGCGCATCGCCGGCCGCCGCGAAGCGGTCTGGGTGCACCTGCGTCTGCACCGTGCGATACGCGCTGTCGAGCGCCGCCTCGTCGAGCGCGAATTGCGCCGGCAGGTGAAACAGATCGAAGTGGCTGTCTTTCAGCGAAACCATCGTCGCGTTCAATTCCGGTTCGTCGCGCGGCAAACGCCGCACATTAAAAAGGCGGCCCGTGCCGCCTCTTGCCCGCATCGCGCGGAAGACCGCGCGTCAGACGCGGAACGATTCCCCGCAGCCGCACTCGTCCTTCACGTTCGGGTTGTTGAACTTGAACCCTTCGTTCAGGCCCTCGCGCGCGAAGTCGAGTTGGGTGCCGTCGATGTACGCGAGGCTCTTCGGGTCGACGATGACCTTCACGCCATGGCTCTCGAATACCTGATCCTCGGGAGCGAGCTCGTCGACATACTCAAGCTTGTACGCGAGCCCCGAGCACCCGGTCGTGCGAACGCCAAGCCGCAGGCCCACACCCTTGCCGCGACGGACGAGGTATTTCTGGACGTGCTGTGCTGCTTTTTCGGTCAGTGTAATTGCCATGATGTCCTTGCCGCGGCACGCCTGGGGTGCGCCGCGATCCTTCACAAGCCGCTCGATGCCGCTCAGGCTGCTGCCTGATCGCCTTCCGTGGTGTCGTGGCGCTTCTTGTAGTCGGCCACGGCTGCCTTGATCGCGTCTTCCGCGAGAATCGAGCAGTGAATCTTCACCGGGGGCAGTGCAAGTTCTTCGGCGATCTGCGTGTTCTTGATCGACAGTGCCTCGTCGAGCGTCTTGCCCTTCACCCATTCGGTCACGAGCGAGCTCGACGCGATGGCCGAACCGCAGCCGTACGTCTTGAACTTCGCGTCTTCGATCACGCCGTCTGCGCCGACGCGGATCTGCAGCTTCATCACGTCGCCGCAGGCCGGCGCGCCGACCATGCCCGTACCGACCGCGTCGTCGTCCTTCGCGAACGAACCGACGTTACGCGGGTTTTCGTAGTGATCCAGAACCTTGTTGCTGTATGACATGACTCAGACTCCTTGACTCGTTACGTCTGCGTGCGCAAATTCGCCCGCGAATGTACTCAATGCGATGTTCAGTGCGCAGCCCATTCGATCGTCGACAGATCGATGCCTTCCTGGTGCATTTCCCAGAGCGGCGACAGTTCGCGCAGCTTCGCGATCTTGCTGTTCAGCAGGTTGATCACGAAGTCGACGTCCTGCTCCGTCGTGAAGCGGCCGACCGTGAAGCGGATCGAGCTGTGCGCGAGTTCGTCGTTGCGGCCGAGCGCGCGCAGCACATACGAAGGCTCCAGCGACGCCGACGTGCAAGCGGAACCCGACGACACCGCGACATCCTTGATCGCCATGATCAGCGACTCGCCTTCGACGAAGTTGAAACTGATGTTCAGGTTGTGCGGGACACGGTGCTCCATGTCGCCGTTCACGTAGGTTTCCTCGATCTGCGACAGGCCGCGCAGCAGCTTGTCGCGCAGCATGCGGACGCGCTCGTTCTCGGTCGCCATCTCTTCGCGCGCGATGCGGAACGCTTCGCCCATGCCGACGATCTGGTGCGTCGCCAGCGTGCCCGAACGCATGCCGCGCTCGTGACCGCCGCCGTGCATCTGGGCTTCGATGCGCACGCGCGGCTTGCGGCGCACGTACAGCGCGCCGATGCCCTTCGGGCCGTACGTCTTGTGCGCCGAGAACGACATCAGGTCGACCTTCAGCTTCGCGAGATCGATCCCGACCTTGCCTGTCGACTGCGCGGCGTCGACGTGGAACACGATGCCCTTCTCGCGACAGATTTCACCGATCGTCTCGATATCCTGGATCACGCCGATCTCGTTGTTCACGTGCATCACCGACACGAGGATCGTGTCCGGGCGCAGCGCGGCCTTGAACACGTCGAGGTCGATCAGGCCGTCTTCCTTCACGTCGAGATAGGTGACTTCGAAGCCGTCGCGCTCGAGCTCGCGGCAGGTGTCGAGCACGGCCTTGTGCTCGGTCTTCACCGTGATGATGTGCTTGCCCTTGCCCTTGTAGAAGTTCGCGGCACCCTTGATCGCGAGGTTGTCCGACTCCGTGGCGCCGGACGTCCAGATGATCTCGCGCGGATCCGCGTTCACCAGCGCGGCCACCTGCTCGCGCGCTTCCTCGACCGCGCGCTCCGCATCCCAGCCGTATGCGTGGCTGCGCGATGCCGGGTTGCCGAACTGCTCGCGCAGGTACGGCACCATCTTGTCGACCACGCGCGGGTCGACCGGCGTCGTCGCGCTGTAATCCATGTAGATGGGCAGGTGGAGAGTCTCTTGGGTCATCTGTCGCTCCGGGTATTCTGTGCAGGGACTATGTGCGTTATGGGGTGTGCGGCGCGTAGGCGCTCACGAACTCGCGATGTTGAACACCGAATTGGGACCGAGCGGCATCGTGCGTACCGGTTCGGCCGGCGCCGCGACGGGCTCCGGCGTGCGTCGATCGCGCAGCACCGCGGGTGCGCCCTCGCGTGCCCGCTGCTGATCGACGAGATCCTGCAGCGACACCGAATCGAGGTATTCGACCATTTTCTGGTTCAGGGTCGACCACAGCTCGTGCGTCATGCAATGGCCGTCGGGCTGCTTCGAGCCGTCGCACGTGCCTTTGCCGCCGCACTGCGTGGCGTCGAGCGGTTCATCGACCGCGATGATGATGTCGGCGACGGTGACGTCCTGCGCGCGGCGCGCGAGGTTGTAGCCGCCGCCCGGGCCGCGCACGGATTCGACGATTTCATGCCTGCGCAGCTTCCCGAACAGCTGTTCGAGATACGAGAGCGAAATCCGCTGGCGCTGGCTGATGCCTGCAAGCGTCACCGGGCCCTGCTCCTGGCGCAGTGCCAAGTCAATCATCGCCGTGACGGCGAAACGGCCTTTGGTGGTGAGTCTCATGATGTCTAGGGGACTGCAATCTTGACGATTTTGGTCAAGTATAAATATTTGACGATTTTAGTCAAGTATCCATGTCTGCGACAGGGTATTCGCAGCACGCTGAATACCTGGCCGCGATCAGCGTCCGGTACGGCTCCGGAGGGTATCCAGCAGGCCCGCGCACGCGCGTTCAACTTGATCGAGCACTTGGTCGAAACCCTGCGCGCCGCCGAAATAAGGATCGGCCACTTCGGTCTCGGCCGCGCCCGACGCGAATTCCATCAGGAGGCGCACCTTGTCGCGATGCTCGGGCGGACAGCGCCGGCGCAATTCCGCGAGATTGGCTTCGTCCATCGCCAGCAGCAGGTCGAACCGCTCGAAATCCGCCGCGCTCACCTGCCGCGCGCGCAGCGCCGACAGGTCGTAGCCGCGGATACGGGCCGCCGCCTGCGCGCGCGTGTCGGGCGGTTCGCCGACGTGCCAGTCGCCGGTGCCGGCCGAATCGATCGCGATGTGCTCGGCCAGCCCGGCCGCGTCCACCTGGTGGCGCATCACGCCTTCCGCGGTGGGCGAACGGCAGATATTGCCGAGACAGACGAAACAGATCGCAACGCGGGTCATCGCACTATTGGAAAGCCGCGGCGAACCGCGTCGGAGAAGAACGCGCCATTATACAAAGGCGCCCGAAATCGCGCCGCCGCACAAAGCGACGGCGGCGTGCCTTACAGCGCCTTGGGTGCGGCGAGCCCGACGTTGCCGGACGCGGCCGGCAACGGTTGCGCCGCGTCGTCGACGAGCCCGAACGATACCGCGCGCGCCAGTTCGGCCGATGCCTGATGCACGGCGAGCGGCCCACGCGACGGCGCGTCGGCCATCGCGTGCAGATAGGCGAGCGCGGCGAGCGGGATGACGATTGCCAGCGGCCAGTACATCGATATTGTCTTTTTCATGATGCGGCTCCTTGACCTCATTCCCCGAAACCCAATTCCGGGGACTACAGACGAGATTCTATAGACCGCATCTATCGAGATAAATACATAAATAGCGAACGCACTGTTGTCGCCCGATGAACAGTCGTCAGCCGAGGTGGCTTTGCGATGCCGCGTACAGTTCGCGGAACGTACGGCCGGTCGGGGTCGGCATGTCGCGCGTGTCCATCCAGCCGCCCATCATCGGCAGGCGCCGCAGCATGCCGCCGCTGCCGCCGAGCCGCTCGAGCACGCGCACCGCGAGCTTGGTCGTCAACGCGTAAAGCAACGGCCGGCGCGCGAAAAAGCCCCACACGGCGAGTCCGGCACGCTCGCGCCACGGCCGCAGATGCCGCTCGACCTGTTTCTCGCGCAGCGTGCGCAGCAGGTGCGACAGCGGGATCCCCACCGGGCAGACGCTGTCGCATTCGCCGCACAGCGTCGCGGCCTGCGGCAGGTCGAGCGCACGGTCGATCCCGACGTAGCTCGGCGTCAGCACCGACCCCATCGGGCCCGGATAGACCCATCCGTACGCGTGCCCGCCGACCTTCTGGTACACCGGGCAATGGTTCATGCACGCGCCGCAGCGGATGCAGCGCAGCATCTCCTGGAATTCGCCGCCGAGCAGGCCCGTGCGGCCGCCGTCGACGAGCACCACGTAGTTGTGCTCCGGGCCGTCCTCGTCTGCCGGGCCGCGCGGCCCGGTGAGCAGGGAGAAGTAGTTCGACGTCTTCTGCCCGGTCGCCGAACGCGGCAGCAGACGCATCGCGGTCGCGAGATCCTCGAGCGTCGGCAGCACCTTCTCGATGCCCGTCACCGCGACATGCACGCGCGGCATCACCGTGCACATGCCTTCGTTGCCCTCGTTCGTGACGATCGCGACCGAGCCCGTCTCGGCGATCACGAAGTTGCCGCCCGTTACGCCCATGTCGGCCGACAGGAAATGCGGGCGCAGCACCTCGCGCGCCTCGCGCGTCATGTCGGGAATCTCGGTCAGCCGCTCGCGGTGGTGCGTGCGCGCGAACAGGTCGGCGATCTCGTCCTTGTCCTTGTGCACGACGGGCGCAATGATGTGGCTCGGCGGCTCGTTGTCGTTGATCTGCAGGATGTATTCGCCGAGGTCCGTCTCGATCGACTGCACGCCCATCTCGGCGAGTACCGCGTTCAGGCGCATTTCCTCGGACACCATCGACTTCGTCTTGATGACCTTCTTCACGTCGTGGCGCCGCGCGATGTCGGCGACGAGCCGCGCGGCGTCCTCGGTCGTTTCCGCGAACAGCACCGTCGTGCCGCGCCGCGTCGCCTCGCGCTCGAACGCCTCGAGCCACACGTCGAGGTTCTCCAGCGCACGATTGCGGCGCGCCTTCAGCGCGGCGCGCGTCGCCGGGAAGTCGATCGCGGTCATCGCGTCGGCGCGCGCGGACACGAACTTCGTCGACAGCTTCTTCAGGTTCTGCTGCAGGCGCTGATCAGCCAGCTTCTGGCCGGCACGCGCCTTGAAATGCATCGATTGGACTTGCATCGCGGTATCGGGGAAAAGTGAGCGGAACCGGGCGTCAGACGTCGCCCGCCAGCACCTGCGCGACGTGCAGCACGCGCGTGTCGCGGTCGCCGGTGCGGCGCAACCGCCCTTCGATGTTCAGCATGCAGCCGAGATCGCCCAACACGACGGCGCCCGCGCCGGACGCGCGCACGTTCGCGCATTTCTCGTCCGCGATGGCTGCCGAAATGTCGCCGTACTTGACCGCGAACGTGCCACCGAAGCCGCAGCAGTGCTCGCAGTCCTTCATCTCGGTAACGGCCACGCCGCGCTGCGCGAGCAGCGCGCGCGGTTGCGCCTTCACACCGAGTTCGCGCAGGCCGGAGCAGGAATCGTGGTAGGTGACGGGCCCCGCGAATTCGCCGGGCGCGAGCGTGACCTTCGCGACGTTCGCGAGGAAATCGGTCAGTTCGTAGACTTTCTGCTGGAACCGCGCGAAGCGCCCCATCAGTTCGGGGTCGTCGCGGAACAGGTCGCCGTAGTGCGCGCGGATCATGCCGCCGCACGAGCCCGACGGCGCGACGACGTAGTCGAACTGCTCGAACTCGCGCAGCGTCTTTTCCGCGAGGTCGCGCGCGAGCGCGCGGTCGCCCGAGTTGTAGGCCGGCTGGCCGCAGCAGGTTTGCGCGGGCGGCACGAACACCTCGTAGCCGGCGTCGCGAATCAGTTTCAGCGCGGAAAAGCCGATTTCCGGACGCATCAGGTCGACCAGGCAGGTCACGAACAAACCGACTCGCATACGCGCTCCTTCGAGAAAACGGCTCTCATTATCCGCCGTTTGGCCGGCAAGACCAACGCCGTCGCATGCGCAAGCATGCGTGTCAGGAAACGAGGACTTCCTCGAACGGCGTTCGCTTTTTTCACAATACGAGATACAATCGACGCAATACCGCTTGACGCGTCAACCGATTCTCCCCCGACATGAGCCAACCCACCCCGGATTCCAAAACGTCGATCCAAGTGATCGAACGCATGATGCGGCTGCTGGACGCGCTCGCCGCGCACAGCGACCCCGTCAGCCTGAAGGAGCTTGCGCAGCGCACGGAGTTGCATCCGTCGACCGCGCACCGCATCCTCAACGACATGGTGACCTGTCGCCTCGTCGACCGCTCCGATCCCGGCACGTACCGGCTCGGCATGCGGCTGCTCGAGCTCGGTAACCTCGTGAAGGCGCGCCTGTCGGTCCGTGACGCGGCGCTGATGCCGATGCGCGAGCTGCACCGCCTGACGGGCCAGACCGTGAACCTGTCGGTACGCCAGGGCGACGAAATCGTCTATATCGAGCGCGCGTATTCGGAACGCTCGGGGATGCAGGTCGTCCGCGCGATCGGCGGCCGTGCGCCGCTGCACCTGACGTCGGTCGGCAAGCTGTTCCTCGCGGTCGATGAAACGTCGCGCGTGCGTGCCTATGCGACACGCACCGGGCTGTCCGGCCATACGCAGAACAGCATTACCGACATCGCGAAGCTCGAGCGCGAGCTGACGCTCGTGCGCCAGCAATCGTGCGCGCGCGACAACGAGGAACTGGAGTTGGGCGTGCGCTGCATCGCGGCCGGCATCTACGATGACTCGGGCAAGCTCGTCGCGGGCCTGTCGCTGTCGGCACCGGCCGACCGCCTGCAGGACGCGTGGCTCGGCCAGTTGAGCCGCACCGCGCTGACCATCTCGGAATCGCTCGGCTACCGCCCCGCGCCCGCGAAGGAGACGGAAGGACTGCAGCGGCACGCATGAGCCGCGCCACCCGCCGCACGGCGGCCGGACGAAAAAAAGCCCCGCGATTGCGGGGCTTTTTGTTTGCGGCAACCGGTGCGGCGGCAAACCGCCGCGACGCGATCAGGTGCCGCCGTTCGCCGTGTTGGCCGCCGTCAGGCGCTCGCCGCCACCGGCGTCGAGCCAGTTGCGCAGGCGCGAGGCATCGGCGAAGCGCGAATACTTGCCGAACGAATCGAGCAGCACCATCACCATCGGCCGGCCATGGATCGTCGCCTGCATTACCAGACATTCGCCCGCCTCGTTGATGAAGCCCGTCTTCTGCAGGCCGATGTCCCACGAGCCGTTGCCGCGGATCAGCGCGTTCGTGCTGTTGTAGACCAGGTTGCGCTTGCCCGTATAGACGTCATACGTCCGATCGGTCGAGAACTGGCGAATCATCGGGTATTGGTATGCCGCATTGACCATCTTCACGAGGTCGCGCGCGCTCGACACGTTCGAGCTCGACAGGCCAGTCGAATTCTCGAAGTGCGTGTCGTTCATGCCGAGCGACTTCGCCTTCGCGTTCATCGCGGCGATGAAGGCCGGACGGCCGCCCGGGTAGTAGCGCGACAGCGCGGCGGCCGCGCGGTTTTCCGATGCCATCAGCGCGATGTGCAGCATGTCTTCGCGCGACAGGACCGAGCCGACCGACAGGCGCGAGCCCGTGCCCTTTTCGTAGTCGCGATCTTCGTCGGTGACTTCGAGCTGGTCGGTCATCGGCGACTTCGCGTCGAGCACGACCATCGCCGTCATCAGCTTCGAGATCGACGCGATCGGCACGACGGCGTGCGAATTCTTGTCGAACAGCGGCTCGCCGGTGTTCTGGTCGACGACGTACGCGACACTCGAGCGCAGCGCGAGCGCGTCCGGCGTGTCGTGCAGGCCGAACGCCTGGCCGACCGTCGGGCGGCGCGGCTGGAACGCGACCTTGCGCACCGCGCCGCGGTGGCCGTGCACGTTCGCCGCGAGCGTCATGCGCTTGCGCGATGCCTTCGCGCGCGGCGCGTCGGCCGACGCGACGTCGGCGGATTTGGCGGAGGCGGCCTTCACCGACTTCTTCGCGGACGAAGAGGAAGCGGCTTTCTTGGCGGCCTGGTGAGTCTTCGCAGTGGCGGCAAAGGCGTCAACCGGCGTGACGGACGCGGTGGTCGCCAGCAAGGCGACAGCGACCGACACAGCCGTGCCGAGCGTCATGCTCTGCAACAATCTGCGGGGTGAAAACGATTCGGCTTTCATTGGGGTCTGGACAAAGCGGGCGGGAGGTTTCCGCAAGTGTAGTTAAAGCTTAAAAAAAGAGCAATATTAGGCACTTACCGATCGTCGTTAAACCGGAATGTAAGGGTCGCCCGACGATCCATCGATCGACCCTCCCGCTCCCATCAAAAAAATTCATGAGATGCGCTGCCCGCCACTACCCGCCTCCCGATTACCACGCGGTTAATTGAGATAACGTCACTTTGACGGGAAATTAAAGCGGGGAAAGTACGTATCCGGCGCTTGATGGGCCTCCAGCACGGCTCTCGGCCGCGGGCGGCACGTCATCACGGCACGCGCATTGAAACGGCGCGCTTTTCGACAGGAACAGAAGCATAACGTTCCACATGCCTGTCAGGTTTACCTGTGCATGATCATGGTGCGCCGCGCTTGCCCTGCCCGGGTGCGCACCATGTGGGAAAAAACGGCTGAAACCGATTCCGAACGCAGGCGATAACTCATTGTTTTATCGATAATTTGTCGCGATTGTGCAACGCACAAAAAATGCTTGACAAGACTTTTCTGTGCCCTAAAATATGACTCATTGCTGCGATGCACAAAGCAACGCGGCGCCGAGGTTCCCCAGCGTAGTGCCCTTTATATCCCTGCGATCGACGCGATCGCTTTTCAGGAGCTTGACATGTCCTTGCTGACCCCCGAGCAAATCGCCGCCGCACAGAAAGCCAACCTCGAAAGCCTGTTCGGTCTGACGACCAAGGCGTTCGAAGGCGTCGAAAAGCTGATCGAACTCAACCTGCAGGTCGTGAAGTCGACGCTGACGGAAAGCCAGGAAAACGCACAGCGCCTGCTGTCGGTGAAGGACGCGCAAGAGCTGATCGCACTGCAAGCGAGCCTGTCGCAGCCGGTCGCGGAAAAGGTGCTGTCGTACACCCGTCACCTGTATGAAATCGCGTCGTCGACGCAAGCCGAGTTCGCGAAGGTTGCGGAAGCGCAATTCGAAGAGCAGAACAAGAAGGTCCAGGCGCTCGTCGACAACGTCGCGAAGAACGCACCGGCCGGTTCGGAAACGGCTGTCGCCGCACTGAAGTCGGCGCTGAACGCAGCGAACACCACGTACGAAACGGTTCAGAAGGCTGCGAAGCAAGCCGTCGAGATCGCCGAAACGAACTTCAACGCGGCTGCCGCTGTCGCGACGAAGGCTGCAAGCGCTGCTGCATCGCGCCGCTCGACCAAGCCGGCCGCGTAAGCGTCCCTGCTGCTGAAAAAGCCGCGCAATGCGCGGCTTTTTCGTTTCTGGCGCCGACGCACCGGTCGGCCGGTCGTCGTCGGGGCGTCGATGCGTCGACGTGACACGGGCGGCGCTCTGCCGTCGGCCTCGGGCAAAAGAAAACGCCGCCGTCCGGATGTCCCGGGCGGCGGCGTTTTTCATGGCCGGCGCGCGGCCGACCATGCCGGTCGAGTTACTTCTTGCGTTGCGGCGGCAGGTCCGTACAGACGCCTTCGTACAGCTCGGCGGCCATGCCGACCGATTCGCCGAGCGTCGGGTGCGGATGGATCGTCTTGCCGATGTCTTCTGCGTCCGCGCCCATCTCGACGGCGAGGCACACTTCGCTGATCAGGTCGCCTGCGTTCAGGCCGACGATGCCGCCGCCGATCACGCGATGGGTTTCCTCGTCGAAGATCAGCTTCGTGAAGCCTTCGTCACGGCCGTTCGCGATCGCGCGGCCCGATGCGGCCCACGGGAACACCGCCTTGCCGTACTTGATGCCTTCGGCCTTGCACTGGTCTTCCGTCTTGCCGGCCCACGCCACTTCCGGATCGGTGTAGGCCACCGACGGGATCTGCAGCGCGTCGAAGTACGCCTTCTCGCCGTGCGCGGCTTCCGCTGCGACGTGGCCTTCATGCACGGCCTTGTGCGCGAGCATCGGCTGGCCGACGACGTCGCCGATCGCGAAGATGTGCGGGACGTTCGTGCGCATCTGCTTGTCGACGTCGATGAAGCCGCGGTCGGTGACGGCGACGCCCGCCTTGTCGGCGCCGATCTGCTTGCCGTTCGGGCTGCGGCCTACCGCGACGAGCACGAGGTCGTAGCGCTGCGCTTCCGCCGGCGCCTTTTCGCCCTCGAACTTCACGTAGATGCCGTCTTCCTTCGCTTCCGCGCCGACCGTCTTGGTCTTCAGCATCACGTTGCCGAAGCGCTTCGCGTTGTACTTTTCCCAGACCTTCACGAGATCGCGGTCCGCGCCCATCATCAGGCCGTCCATCATTTCGACCACGTCGATCTCGGCGCCGAGCGTTGCGTACACCGTGGCCATTTCGAGGCCGATGATGCCGCCGCCGATCACGAGCATCCGCTTCGGCAGTTGGCGCAGTTCGAGTGCGCCCGTCGAATCGACGACGCGCGGGTCTTCCGGCATGAACGGCAGCTTCACCGCTTGCGAGCCTGCGGCGATGATTGCCTGCTTGAACTTGACGACCTTCTTGCCGTTTTCGCCCTGCACTTCCATGTGGTATGGATCGACGAATGCGCCAACGCCCGTGACGACTTCGACCTTGCGCGCCTTCGCCATGCCGGCGAGGCCCGTCGTCAGTTTCTTGACGACGCCGCCCTTGAAGTCGCGCAGCTTGTCGAGATCGACCTCCGGCTTACCGAACGTGATGCCGTGCGACGCGAGCGCCGCGGCTTCGTCGATGACGAGTGCCGTGTGCAGCAGCGCCTTCGACGGGATGCAACCGACGTTCAGGCATACGCCGCCGAGCGTCGAGTAGCGTTCGACCAGCACCGTCTTCATGCCGAGGTCGGCTGAGCGGAACGCGGCCGAATAGCCGCCGGGGCCGGCGCCGAGCACGAGCATGTCGCACTCGATGTCCACCGCGCCGGCATAGCTGCCGGCTTGCGGCGCGGCTGCTGGAGCGGCTGCTGCCGGAGCGGGCGCAGCCGCCGCGGGTTTCGCTGCCTCAGGCGCTTTCGCGGGTGCGGCGTCGCCTGCTGCTGCTTCGACGATGGCGATGATGGTGCCTTGCGAGACTTTCTCGCCGGCTTTGACCTTGACTTCCTTGACTGTGCCGGCGACGTCGCTGGGCACTTCCATGGAGGCTTTATCGGATTCGAGCGTGATGAGCGTTTGTTCTTTTTCGATCACGTCGCCCGGCTTGACGTTGACTTCGATGACATCGACGCCGCTGAAATCGCCGATATCCGGAACTTTGACTTCGATGAGACTCATTACTGTCCCCTTCTTGATTAGCTGCTGACAGAGGCAGAGGGCTCAACCGCTGAACGACGGCCTGACTGGAGAACGCGATGCTGGGCAGGACCACCTTTGCCGTCCGCCCAAGGACGCGCCTTTCTTTTGGTTACTTTTCTTTGGAAGACAAAGAAAAGTGACCGCCGCCTCGCGCAGGGGCGACGCCAGCAGACCGTTAGCGAAACAGGTTCAACGACGAGGCATGGATGACCGACATAAACCCCACGCCCCCGCGAGCCCCTCCACTCATCAAAGAATGATGCGACGGAAATCCCCGAGCAACGCTCCGAGATACGCATTGAACCGCGCGGCTTCCGCGCCATCGATCACGCGATGGTCATACGACAGCGACAGCGGCAGCGTCAGACGCGGCACGAACTGCTTGCCGTCCCACACCGGCTTCATCTGCCCGCGCGACAACCCGAGGATCGCGACTTCCGGCGCGTTGATGATCGGCGTGAAGTTGGTGCCGCCGATCCCGCCGAGCGACGAGATCGAGAAGCAGCCGCCTTGCATCTGGTCCGGCTTCAGCTTGCCGTCGCGCGCGGCCTTCGACAGCTCGGCCATTTCCTTCGCGATGTCGACGAGCCCCTTCTTATCCGCATCGCGGATCACCGGCACGACGAGGCCGTTCGGCGTATCGGCAGCGAAACCGACGTGGTAGTACTGCTTGAACACCAGGTTGTCGCCGTCGAGGCTCGCGTTGAAGGTCGGGAACTTCTTCAGCGCGGCGACGACCGCCTTGATCACGAACGCGAGCATCGTGAACTTCACGCCCGCCTTCTCGTGCTCCTTGTTCAGCTGCACGCGCAGCGCTTCGAGCTCGGTGATGTCGGCTTCGTCGTTGTTCGTGACGTGCGGGATCATCACCCAGTTGCGATGCAGGTTCGCGCCCGAGATCTTCTTGATGCGCGACAGCGGCTTCGCTTCGAACGGGCCGAACTTCGAGAAGTCGACCTTCGGCCACGGCAGCAGGTTCAGCTCGCCGCCGCCTGCCGGCGCGGCTGCAGCAGCCGGTGCCGCGCGCTGACCCGTCATCACGCCCTTCACGAAGCCCGTGATGTCTTCCTTCGTGATGCGGCCCTTCGGACCGCTACCCTGCACGCGTGCGACTTCGACGCCGAGTTCGCGCGCGAACTTGCGCACCGACGGCGACGCGTGGCTTGCGCGATACTCGCCCGACGATGCGGCGGCCGGTGCAGCTGCGGCCGGTGCCGGCGCGGCCTTCGCGGGTGCCGGTGCGGCGGCAGGTGCCGGCGCGGCCGCGGCCGGCGCCGGTGCGCTCGCCTGCGGCGCGGCGGCAGCCGGTGCGCCGGCGGCGTCGAGCAGCACGATCAGCGTGCCTTCCGACACCGAATCGCCGACCTTGACCTTGATTTCCTTCACGACGCCGGCGGCCGGGCTCGGCACGTCCATCGTCGCCTTGTCCGACTCGAGCGTGACGAGCGACTGCTCCTTCTCGACCGTGTCGCCGACCTTCACGCCGATCTCGATCACCGGGACATCCTTGTAGTCGCCGATGTCGGGCACCTTCACCTCGAGCGTGCCGCCCGACGCTGCCGGCGCGGCGGCCGGTGCCGGAGCTGCGGCCGCTGCCGCCGGTGCGGGCGCTGCCGCCGGAGCCGGGGCCGCCGCCGGCGCTGCCGCGCCGTTCACCTGCGCCGCGGCGCCGCCTTCGAGCAGGATGATCAGCGAGCCTTCCGACACGGAATCGCCCACCTTGACCTTCACTTCCTTGACCGTGCCGCCTGCCGGGCTCGGCACGTCCATCGTCGCCTTGTCCGACTCGAGCGTGACGAGCGACTGCTCGGGCTCGACCGTGTCACCCGCCTTCACGAGCACCTCGATGACGGGCACGTCCTTGTAATCGCCGATATCCGGCACCTTCACTTCGATCGCTTGACTCATCTTTTTGTGTCTCCATGGCCGCGCGCGCCCCTCCCGGAAGCGGCGCGCGGCATCACACGGCGCGTGTGCGTTAAACGGTCATCGGGTTGGGCTTGGACGGATCGAGGTTGTACTTGGCGATCGCGTCCGCGACCACCTTGCGCTCGATCGTGCCTTCGTCGGCCAGCGCGTTGAGCGCGGCGACGGTGACCCAGTGACGGTCGACTTCGAAGAAGTGACGCAGCTTTTCGCGGGTGTCCGAACGACCGAAGCCGTCCGTGCCCAGCACGACGAAGCGGCGATCGATCTGACCACGGATCTGGTCGACCAGCGCGCGCACGTAGTCGGTCGATGCAATGACCGGACCCTGCGTGTCCTTCAGGCACTTCTGCACGTGCGACAGGCGACGCTCCTCGGTCGGATGGAGCAGGTTCCAGCGCTCGACATCGTGGCCTTCACGCGCGAGTTCGGTGAAGCTCGGCACGCTCCACAGGTCGGCCGCGACGCCCCAGTCGTTCTTCAGCAGGTCGGCGGCGGCGATCACTTCGTTGAAGATCGTGCCCGCGCCGAGCAGCTGCACGCGCGGCGCCTTCTTGTCGGCGTCGGCCTTCTTGAACGCGTACATGCCCTTGATGATGTCGGCCGCCACGTGCTCGCCCTGCGGAATCGCCGGGTGCTCGTAGTTCTCGTTCATCACCGTGATGTAGTAGTACACGTCTTCCTGGTCCTGCACCATGCGGCGCAGACCGTCCTGGATGATCACCGCGAGTTCGTAGCCGAACGTCGGGTCGTAGCTCACGCAGTTCGGCACCGATGCCGCCCACAGGAGCGAGTGACCGTCTTCATGCTGCAGGCCTTCGCCGTTCAGCGTCGTGCGGCCCGCGGTGCCGCCGAGCAGGAAGCCGCGCGAGCGCATGTCGCCCGCCGCCCATGCGAGGTCGCCGATCCGCTGGAAGCCGAACATCGAATAGAAGATGTAGAACGGCACCATGATCTCGCCGTGCGTCGAATACGACGTCGCCGCCGCGATCCAGTCGCACATGCCGCCCGCTTCGTTGATGCCTTCCTGCAGGATCTGGCCGGTTTCCGATTCCTTGTAGAACATCAGCTGGTCGGAATCTTCCGGCACGTACTTCTGGCCTTCCTGGTTCCAGATACCGATCTGGCGGAACAGGCCTTCCATGCCGAACGTACGCGATTCGTCCGGGACGATCGGCACGACGCGCTTGCCGAGCGCCTTGTCCTTCAACAGGATGTTCAGGACCCGCACGAACGCCATCGTCGTCGAGATCTCGCGGCCTTCGCCCGTGCCCTTCAGCAGCGGCTCGAATGCGTCGAGCGCCGGCACCGGCAGCGAGGTCGCCTTTTCGCGGCGATGCGGCAGGTAGCCGCCGAGGTCCATGCGCTTCTGGCGCATGTATTCGAGTTCCTTCGAGCCTTCCTCGAACTTCAGGTACGGCACGTCGGCGATCTGCTCGTCGGCGATCGGCAGGCGGAACTGGTCACGGAACTTCTTCAGTTGCTCGACCGGCAGCTTCTTCTGCTGGTGCGTGATGTTCATCGCCTGGCCCGACTCGCCCATCCCGTAGCCCTTGATGGTCTTCGCGAGGATGACGGTCGGCGCGCCCTTCGTGTTGGTCGCTTCGTGGAATGCCGCGTAGATCTTGTGCGGATCGTGGCCGCCACGGTTCAGCGCCCAGATGTCGTCGTCCGACCAGTCGGCGACGAGCGCCTTCAGTTCAGGCGTGTTGAAGAAGTGTTCGCGAACGAACGCGCCCGACTCCGACTTGTACGTCTGGTATTCGCCGTCGACGACTTCCATCATGCGGCGCATCAGCGCGCCCGTCTGGTCGCGTGCGAACAGCGCATCCCAGCGGCTGCCCCAGATGACCTTGATCACGTTCCAGCCGGCACCGCGGAATTCCGATTCCAGTTCCTGGATGATCTTGCCGTTGCCGCGCACCGGACCGTCGAGACGCTGCAGGTTGCAGTTGATCACGAACACCAGGTTGTCGAGCTTCTCGCGGCTCGCCATGCCGATCGCGCCGAGCGATTCCGGTTCGTCGGTCTCGCCGTCGCCCAGGAACGCCCAGACCTTGCGGCCGGCCGTCTTCGCGATGCCGCGCGATTCCAGGTACTTCATGAAGCGGGCCTGGTAGATCGCCATGATCGGGCCGAGACCCATCGACACCGTCGGGAACTGCCAGAAGTCCGGCATCAGCCACGGGTGCGGGTACGACGAGATGCCCTTGCCGTCGACTTCCTGGCGGAAGTTGTCGAGCTGCTCTTCCGACAGGCGGCCGAGCAGGAACGCGCGCGAGTACACGCCCGGCGACGAGTGGCCCTGCACGAACACGAGATCGCCGCCGTGCTGGTCGGACGCCGCGTGCCAGAAGTGGTTGTAGCCGACGTCATAGAGCGTCGCAGCCGACGCGAACGACGCGATGTGGCCGCCGACGTTCGTGTCCTTGCCCGCGCGCAGCACCATCGCCAGCGCGTTCCAGCGCGTGTACGAACGAATGCGGTGCTCGATGTCCTGGTCGCCCGGGATCTTCGCCTGCGCGGCGACGGGAATCGTGTTGATGTACGGGGTGTTGGCGGAGAACGGCAGGTGTTCGCCGTGCATGCGGGCGAACTCGATCTGCTTTTCGATCAGATAGTGCGCGCGGCCGGTGCCCACGGAGGAGATCACGCCATCGAGCGACTCGAGCCACTCGACGGTTTCTTGCGGGTCGTCGTCACGTTCGGCGGCGACATACTTCATCACTTCGTTCGGTACAGCGGACATTCTCGTCTCCTGGGTCCTGGAATGTGAGGATCGCTCTCATGCAGACGACGCGACGCGACCGGCTGCGGGCAAGCTCCGACGGATTGTAATGAGCGTGGACGGGCCCGCGCAACTGAATTTTCGAATTATGAGATCTTTTCTCGTAATGCGAAATATTGCTGCGCTGCACCCATCGGCTGGGGCTCCGCGGCGCGCGCCGCGGGCACAAATCCGTTTCCGTTCAACATATCCGGTATCGGTTTTCCATGTATTGCGCTGCGCTACAATCCTGCCATGTTGACCGATCGGCTTTTCGCACGCTCGGCGCGACCGTCGGGCCCGCCGGCGGAGTCGCAGCCGTCCCGTTGGCACCACGGACCGTGGTGGTCCAATTCCTATTTGCTGACGCCGCTGCTGTCGATCCTCGTGTTTCTCGTGGTGATGAGCCTGATTCTGTGGAGCCTCAATCGCCGCGAACAGCAGCAGCAGGAAGACACCCTCTTCCGTAACGTCGCGTGGGCGCAGCAGCAGATCCGCCTGTCGATGACGGGTGCGCAGGAGCAGTTGCAAGCGCTGTCGCGCGATCTCGCGTCGGGCCGCCTCGACCAGAACGCGTTCCAGATGGCCGTCGCGGACGTGATGCAGACGCATCCGGAAATCCTCTATCTGAACTGGTACACCGCGCCCGGCGTGCAGCGCTGGCCGGCCGTGCACCCGCCGCTGCTCGGCCAGCGGCTCGCGAAGCCCGGCGACGCGCAGATGCAGGACGCCGTGCGCGGCGCGTACGACGAAGCGCGCAGCACGCGCCGCCAGGCCTATTCGCCGCTGATCTACGACGACTTCGGCAACGGCTTCATCACGCTGCAGACGCCCGTGATGCGCGGCGACCGCGAATATCTCGGCTCGATCGCCGCGGTGTTCTCGGTCGAAGGCATCCTGAAGCACGACATCCCGCAGGAGTTGTCGTCGAAGTACAAGATCTCGATCACCGACTCGAACAACCGCGAGCTGTCGTCCACGTCGACGCGCCCGCGCCTGCCGCGCGACTCCCATTACGACCTGCCGCTCGATCCGCCCGGCCAGGGGCTGACGGTGCGCGTGTACGCGTTCCCGCAGCTCACGAACCTGACCAACAACACGCTCGTCTGGCTCGTCGCCGGGCTGTCGTGCTTCGTGCTGTGGAGCCTCTGGAGCCTGTGGAAGCACACACGCCAGCGCTTCGAGGCGCAGCAGGCACTGTACGCGGAGGCATTCTTCCGCCGCGCGATGGAAAATTCGGTGCTGATCGGCATGCGCGTGCTCGACATGCACGGCCGCATCACGCACGTGAACCCCGCGTTCTGCCGGATGACGGGCTGGGATGAAACCGACCTGGTCGGCAAGGTCGCGCCGTTCCCGTACTGGCCGCGCGACGCGTATCCGGAAATGCAGCGCCAGCTCGACATGACGCTGCGCGGCAAGGCGCCGAGCTCGGGCTTCGAGCTGCGCGTGCGGCGCAAGAACGGCACGCTGTTCCATGCGCGCCTCTACGTGTCGCCGCTGATCGACAGCTCGGGCCGCCAGACCGGCTGGATGTCGTCGATGACCGACATCACCGAGCCGAAGCGCGCCCGCGAGGAACTGGCGGCCGCGCACGAGCGCTTCACGACGGTGCTCGAAAGCCTCGACGCCGCGGTGTCGGTGCTCGCCGCCGACGAAGCCGAGCTGCTGTTCGCGAACCGCTACTACCGCCACCTGTTCGGGATCCGGCCGGACGGCCACCTCGAGCTGTCGGGCGGCGGCTTCGACCGCGCGCAGGCGTCGTCCGACTCGATCGACATGGTCGACACGTTCGCGGGCCTGCCGGCCGCCGCGCTGACGAGCAGCACGGCCGACGCGCAGGAGGTGTACGTCGAGAGCATCCAGAAGTGGTTCGAGGTGCGCCGCCAGTACATCCAGTGGGTGGACGGCCACCTCGCGCAGATGCAGATCGCGACCGACATCACGACCCGCAAGAAGGCGCAGGAACTCGCGCACCAGCAGGAAGAGAAGCTGCAGTTCACGAGCCGATTGATGACGATGGGTGAAATGGCGTCGTCGATTGCTCACGAATTGAATCAGCCGCTCGCCGCGATCAACAACTACTGCTCGGGCACGCTCGCGCTCGTGAAGAGCGGCCGCGGCACGCCCGAGACGCTGCAGCCCGCGCTGGAAAAGACCGCGCAGCAGGCGCTGCGCGCGGGGATGATCGTCAAGCGGATCCGCGAATTCGTGAAGCGCAGCGAGCCGAAGCGCCAGCCGGCGCGGGTCGCGGACATCGTCGCCGACGCCGTCGGGCTCGCCGAAATCGAGGCCAGGAAGCGCAGGATCCGGATCGTCACGGAAATCCTCGCAAGAATGCCTATTATTTATGTCGACCCCGTGTTGATCGAGCAGGTGCTGATGAACCTGATGAAGAACGCGGCCGAGGCGATGGCCGACGTGAAGCCGGCGACGGTGGACGGCGTGATCCGCGTCGTCGCCGACATCGACGCGGGTTTCGTCGACATCCGCGTGATCGACCAGGGTCCGGGCGTCGACGAGGCAACCGCCGAACGCCTGTTCGAACCGTTTTACAGCACCAAGTCCGACGGCATGGGCATGGGGCTGAACATCTGCCGTTCGATCATCGAATCGCATCGGGGGCGTCTGTGGGTGGTCAACAATGTCGAACCGGATGGCCGCATTTCCGGCGCGACATTCCACTGCAGCCTGCCCATTGGGGAACCCGCTGATCTCGGCCAAGGGGGGCGCGAGGCATCGGCATCACATACCGTTACGGGAGAACTATGAATAGCCCTGTCACCACCACTCAGGAAACCGTCTTCGTCGTCGACGACGACGAGGCCGTACGGGACTCGCTGCGCTGGCTGCTGGAGGCGAACGGCTATCGCGTGCAATGCTTCTCGAGCGCGGAGCAGTTCCTCGATGCCTACCAGCCGGCGCAGCAGGCCGGCCAGATCGCCTGCCTGATCCTCGATGTCCGGATGTCGGGCATGAGCGGCCTCGAGCTGCAGGAGCGCCTGATCGCCGACAACGCCGCGCTGCCGATCATCTTCGTCACGGGCCACGGCGACGTGCCGATGGCGGTGTCGACGATGAAAAAGGGTGCGATGGACTTTATCGAGAAACCGTTCGACGAGGCCGAGCTGCGCAAACTCGTCGAGCGGATGCTCGACAAGGCCCGAAGCGAAAGCAAGAGCGTCCAGGAACAGCGCGCCGCGAGCGAGCGTCTGTCGAAGCTGACCGCGCGCGAGCAGCAGGTGCTCGAGCGGATCATCGCAGGCCGGCTGAACAAGCAGATCGCCGACGATCTCGGGATCAGCATCAAGACGGTCGAAGCGCACCGCGCGAACATCATGGAAAAGCTCAACGTCAACACGGTGGCCGACCTGCTGCGCCTCGCGCTGTCGAAGAAGCAGGCCTGAACGTCGCGTGCGGCCGCGGGCACCTGCCCGGCCGGCCGCACCCACGCACCCGCGGGCCGCGCAATGCGGCCCACTCGCGCGGCGCGGCCCGGCGCTTGCTCCCGGGCGCCGGCATCGCCGCCATGACGCTTTCCTTGCATTCGCTGTCGGACGACAGCAGGCGACCGGTATAATTGCGTGCTTTGCTGCGGCGTTTCGTGCGCCGCACACCCGCATTCCAACTTCCCGGCAGGACCACCACCATGACAGCCCTCCTCATCGACGGCAACGCCCTCTCGAAGACCTTGCGCACGCAGGCCGCCCAACGCGCCGCCGCCCTCACCGCCCGCGGCCACCAGCCCGGTCTCGCGGTGGTCCTCGTCGGCGCCAACCCGGCGAGCGAAGTCTATGTGCGCAACAAGATCAAGGCGTGCGAGGACAACGGCTTCTTCTCGCAGAAGGATGCGTACCCGGACACGCTGTCGGAAGCCGACCTGCTCGCGCGCATCGACGAACTGAACCGCGATCCGAAGATCCACGGCATCCTGGTCCAGCTGCCGCTGCCCGCGCACATCGACAGCCACAAGGTGCTCGAGGCGATCGCGCCCGAGAAGGACGTCGACGGCTTCCACGTCGCGAACGCCGGCGCGCTGATGACGGGCAAGCCGCTGTTCCGTCCGTGCACGCCGTACGGCGTGATGAAGATGTTCGAAGCGCATGACATCCCGCTGCAAGGCGCGAACGCGGTCGTGATCGGCCGCTCGAACATCGTCGGCAAGCCGATGGCGATGCTGCTGCTCGAAGCCGGCGCGACCGTGACGATCTGTCACAGCAAGACGCGCGACCTCGCCGCGCACACGCGCCAGGCCGACATCGTGGTCGCCGCGGTCGGCAAGCGCAACATCCTGACGGCCGACATGGTCAAGCCCGGCGCGACGGTGATCGACGTCGGCATGAACCGCGACGACGCGGGCAAGCTGTGCGGCGACGTCGACTTCGCCGGCGTGAAGGAAGTCGCCGGCCACATCACGCCGGTGCCGGGCGGCGTCGGCCCGATGACGATCACGATGCTGCTGATCAATACGATCGAAGCCGCCGAGCGCGCCGCCGCGGCCGCCTGATCGCGCTGTTCGCCCAGCCGGCGCGCATTCGTGCGCCGGCATCTCGCCGGTCGCCATTGCGGCCGCGCGTCATACCGCTACACCCCGCCGCGTTTCGCCCGAATCCGACCCCGCGTCGCGTGTATCCAATCGCGTCGTTAGAAACTAACGATTGGAAAGCGCGCGATGCGCCCCAATAATGTCGGTATCGGGCGCCGCTGCTTCGCGCCTCACCCTTTTCACCCCGGTTCATCCGGCAACAGACAGGGAGTCTTAATGTCCGCCAGCGCCAATACCAATCCGCTCCTCGATTTCTCCGGCCTGCCCCGCTTCGGCGAGATTCGTCCGGAACATGTGACGCCCGCGCTCGACACGCTGCTCGACACCGCCAACCGCGCGGTCGACACCGCGAGCGCACCCGCGACGCCGGCGACCTGGGCCACGATCGTCGAGACGGTCGAGCAGGCGACGGAGCCGCTCGGGCGCGCATGGGGCGTCGTCGGCCACCTGAACGCGGTCGCCGATACGCCGGAACTGCGGGCCGCCTACGGCGAAAACCTGCCGCGCGTGACCGAATTCTGGTCGAGCGTCGGCCAGAACCTCGCGCTGTACGAGAAGTACAAGGCGATCGCCGCGAGCGCCGAATACGCGACGCTGTCCGCCGAGCGCAAGAAGATCCTCGACAACGCGCTGCGCGATTTCCGCCTGTCGGGCGCCGAGCTGCCGGAAGACCAGAAGCCGCGCTTCGCGGAACTGCAGGAGCAGCAGGCCGCGCTGTCGAAGGCGTTCTCCGACCACGTGCTCGACGCGACCAACGCGTATGCGTACTTCGCGCAGGACGAGGGCGAACTCGCCGGCCTGCCGGGCGACGCGATCGAAGCCGCCCGCGAAGCCGCGCAGAAGGAAGGCAAGGAAGGCTGGAAATTCACGCTGCACTTTCCGTCCTACTTCCCGGTGCTGCAATACGCCGAGAACCGCGCGATGCGCGAGACGCTGTATCGCGCGTATGCGACGCGCGCATCCGAACTCGGGCCGCAGTACGGCGGCGGCAAGGCCGAATGGGACAACACGGCGATCGTCGCCGACGAGCTGAAGCTGCGCCGTGAAGAGGCGCAGATGCTCGGCTACCGCAACTTCGCCGAAGTGTCGCTCGCGCCGAAGATGGCCGAGTCGCCGCAGCAGGTCGTCGCGTTCCTCGAGGATCTCGCGACGCGCGCGCGCCCGCACGCCGACAAGGACTGGGACGAACTGCGCGCGTTCGCCGCGAAGGAACTCGGCCTGACCGAACTCGCGCCGTGGGACGTCGCGTTCGCGGCCGAGCGGCTGCGCCAGCAGCGCTACGCGTTCTCGGAAAACGAGGTCAAGCAGTACTTCCCGGAACCGGCCGTGCTGAAGGGCCTCTTCACCGTCACCGAAACGCTGTTCGGCGTGCGGATCAAGCCGGACGACGCGCCGGTCTGGCACCGGGACGTGCGCTTTTTCCGCGTCGAGAACCGTGACGGTTCGCTCGTCGCGCAGTTCTATCTCGACCTGTATGCCCGCGAAGGCAAGCGCGGCGGCGCGTGGATGGACGATGCGCGGGCGCGCGCGAAGCGCGGCGGCACCGTGCAGACGCCGGTCGCGTACCTGACCTGCAACTTCTCGGCGCCGGTCGGCGGCAAGCCCGCGTGCTTCACGCACGACGAAGTCATCACGCTGTTCCATGAATTCGGCCACGGGCTGCATCACATGCTCACGCGCGTCGACGAGCTCGGCGTGTCGGGCATCAACGGCGTCGAATGGGATGCGGTCGAGCTGCCGTCGCAGTTCATGGAAAACTTCTGCTGGGAATGGGACGTGCTGTCGTCGATGTCGTCGCACATCGATACCGGCGCGTCGCTGCCGCGCGAGCTGTTCGACAAGATGATCGCCGCGAAGAACTTCCAGAGCGGCCTCGGCACGCTGCGCCAGATCGTGTTCTCGATGTTCGACATGCTGCTGCACGTCGACTTCGACCCGGCCGGCGCGACCGGCGTGAATGCGTTCGCGCGCGAGATCAACGAGCGCTACCACGTGATCCCGCAGGCAGCGTTCTCGCGCTGGCCGAACACGTTCAGCCACATCTTCGCGGGCGGCTATGCGGCCGGCTACTACAGCTACAAGTGGGCCGAGGTGCTGTCGGCCGACGCGTACGCGGCGTTCGAGGAAGCGGCCGCCACCAGCGGCAGCGTGCTCGACGCGGCGACCGGCACGCGCTATCGCCGCGAGATCCTCGAAGTCGGCGGCAGCCGCCCGGCGATGGATTCGTTCAAGGCGTTCCGCGGCCGCGAACCGGAAATCGACGCGCTGCTGCGCCACAACGGGATGACCTCCGCCGCGAACTGAGCACGCGCTGGCCGGTTCGGCCCGCTGCATCGGAAGGCACCGCTTCGGCGGTGCCTTTTTTCATGGCGCGGGGGGTTCGTCGTTGGTGGCGTTGGCGTTGGCGTTGGCGTCGGCGTCGGCGTCGGCGTCGGCGTCGGCAGCGGCAGCGGCAGCGGCAGCGGCAGCGGCGTCGACGTCGGCAGCGGCAGCGGCGTCGACGTCGGCAGCGGCGTCGGTAGCGTTACCGGCGGCGTCAGCACGGTCGACTTCATCGTCGAACAACGAGAACTGCCCGCGCCGCTCGGCCGTGTCCTCGTCGATGCGCACGCCGACACCAAGCAGCCGCACGGCCTGCGCGCGCCGCTGCAGCCCCTTCGCGAGCAGCGTGACCGCCGTCTGCGCATTCGTCGCGTCGGCCACGCATTCGACCGTCGTGCGCTGGAAATCGGCGAAGCGGATCTTCACGTACAGCTTGCGGATCGCGCGCGCCGCCCCCGCACGCGCGATCCGCGCGTCGAGCTGCACGACGAGGCGGCGGATCTCGTCCGCGCATTGTTCGAGCGTCGTCAGGTCGGTCACATAGGTCGTCTCGACGCTGACCGACTTGCGCTCCTGGTCGGCCTGCACCGGCCGCTCGTCGATCCCGCGCGCCAGCTGGTACAGCCGTCGACCGAACGCGCCGAAATCGCGATGCAGATCGATCAGCGACCAGTCGCGCAACTGCGCGCAGGTCTGGATACCCAGCCGCTCGAGCCGCGCGGCCGTCACCTTGCCGACGCCGTGCAGCTTGCGCACCGGCAGCGCCGCGACGAACGCATCGACTTCATGCGGGCGCACGACGAACAGGCCGTCGGGCTTGTTCCAGTCGGACGCGATCTTCGCGATGAACTTGTTCGGCGCGACGCCCGCCGACACCGTCACGCCCACCGTGTCGTACACACGCTGGCGGATCTCCCGCGCGATCAGCGTCGCGCTGCCCTGGCACAGTTCGGAGCCGCTGACGTCGAGATAAGCCTCGTCGAGCGACAGCGGCTCGACGTCGTGCGTGTAGTCGCGATAGATCGCCATGATCTGCCGCGATGCGGCGCGGTACTTGTCCATCGCGGACGGCAGGATCAGCAGGTCCGGACACTTGCGCATCGCCAGCGCCGACGACATCGCCGAATGCACGCCGTAGCGCCGCGCCTCGTAGTTGCAGGTCGCGATCACGCCGCGCTGGTCGGGCCGGCCGCCGACCGCGAGCGGCCGGTTGCGCAGCGACGGGTCGTCGCGCATCTCCACCGACGCGTAAAAGCAGTCGCAGTCGCAATGGATGATCTTGCGCACGCGCGGCGGCGCATCGCCGGGCGGCGGCTCGCGCGGAGAATCGGCAGGCGGGATGATGGTCGGATTCACGGTGCCGATACTGTACAAAAACACAGTGCCGGTTTCAACTGTCGCGTACTGCCGCGTTCGGTCGCCCCGTACCGGCGCGCTTCGCACGGATCGTACCGCCCGCGCGCACGGGGCGGCCCCTATACTCGTCTGCCACGACATACGTAACGCACAGGTGACGGATGAAGACGATCGGACTGATCGGCGGGATGAGCTGGGAATCGTCGGCCGAGTACTACCGGATGATCAATCGCCATTCGAAGGCGCTGCACGGCGGCCATCACAACGCGAAGAGCGTGCTGGTCACGGTGGATTTCGCCGAGATCGAAGCGCTGCAGCGCGCGCAGGACTGGGTCGCGCTCGGCGAACGGATGGCCGACGCCGCGCGTCAGCTCGAAGCGGCCGGCGCCGATCTCGTCGTGCTGACGACCAACACGATGCACCGCGTGCACGACGCGATCGAAGCGGCGGTCGCGCTGCCGTTCCTGCACATCGCCGATCCGACCGGCGCCGCGCTGCGCGCCGCGGGCGTCGAGCGCGTCGCGCTGCTCGGCACGCGCTACACGATGGAGTTGCCGTTCTATGCGGAGCGCCTGCGCGACAAGTTCGGCCTCGACGTGCTGGTGCCGGACGAAGCCGCGCGCGGCGACGTGCACCGGATCATCTACGACGAGCTGTGTCACGGCGTGATCGATGCGGCGTCGCGCGCAGCCTACGTGGCGATCATCGACGAACTGGCGAAACGCGGCGCGCAAGCGGCGATTCTCGGCTGCACGGAAATCACGCTGCTGATCGGCGCGGACGATTCGCCGCTGCCCGTATTCGATACGACCGCGCTGCATGCGAAGGCGGCGGTCGAGTGGGCGGCGGGCTGACCATCGCGCGCCGCCGCGAGGTGGACATTGGCCCGAGGCCGGTGCGCTCTCCGGCCGCCCTCACCGCGATTTGAAGGCCGGATTATTCCACCCGGCAGGAATCGTTATCTTGCCCGTCACATCGCGTCGCGCCCGACGCCCCGCTCTCCCCCGCGCCATGGGGGCCGAGGGGAATGGTCCGCGAATCGGGCGGCGCGCGGCACACGGTCTCGCCGCTTCAACTGGTTATCTATTGGCAATAAAGTGGGCGCAAATTGGTATTCGGGCCGCATCGTTTCAATCGGTGCTGCTCGTGCGCTCTCTTTTCCACCAACGGGAAACCGGAACATGAAACGACTCAAGTCCACGGTCGCTGCGATGCTCGCCATGTCGACCATGCTCGGCGCACACGCCGACCCCACCATCAACGCCTCAGCCTCGACGACGCCCAACGGCGGTTTCGATCGCATGACGTGGGACATTACACCGGAGGTCGTGCCGACCAATATCAACGCCAGTTACTACTGGGCCAATCAAGTGTGGTCCGAACATGGCGGCCACCCGATCTATACCGGCATCCAGCCGCGCACCAAAAGCACCAACGTCGTGATCTTCAGCGCGTTCGGCACCGGCACGACGCCGCTGTCGGCGAATTGCCGCGGCGGTGCCGACGGCGGCTCGGGCACCTCGTGCTCGATCGGCTATGCGTGGAGAACGGGCCATGCCTACCGGCTGCAAATGGTCCATGCGCAGGGCAATCGCGCCGACGGACGCTCGACCATCGAAGGCTTCATCACGGACGTCGCAACCGGCGTCACGACGCCGACCGGCAGCATCGCGGTGCCGGCAGACTGGGGCGGACTGTCGAACAGCGCTTCCGTGTTCGACGAGTTCCTCCCGTTCAACAGCGCGTCGAGCGACCCGATGCAGCGGCCGTGCGTGCCGTACGCACGGCACACGACGTCGCTGCCGCATTTCTATCTGAAGGACGTCGACTACCCGACGACCGAACGGTCGATCCGGCTGAATACGAGCAAGGACAAATGCGCGGCGGTGGCCGGCACGCCGAATGCGCGGGCCACGCTCGTCAACACGTCGACTTACCTGATCGAGAACGGCTTCCTGCCGGGGAGCCCCGGCGCGCCGAAATGACATTCGGACGCTGAAAACAAAAAACCCGGCGCGAGGCCGGGTTCCTGTCGACGAAGCGCGCATCGGTCATATGCGCTGCACATCGTCTGGTGTGCTTGGTTGCGGGGGTAGGATTTGAACCTACGACCTTCGGGTTATGAGCCCGACGAGCTGCCAGACTGCTCCACCCCGCGTCAGAGAAATAAATTATAGGGTGAGGAAGTACTCACGTCAATACCTTTGTCACAATTTCTTCGCGGGCCGTCGATATCGCGATGCGCGGTGCGTGCTTCGCATCGCGTGTCGCGCGCGTTCGCGCCCCGTGCTCGCGGTAAGATGGCGGCCTTCGCATTCACCCCGCACGCATTCCCGTTCATGAAAATCGCCACCTGGAACGTCAACTCGCTCAACGTCCGCAAGCAGCACGTGCTCGACTGGATCGCGCACAGCGGAACCGACGTGCTGTGCCTGCAGGAACTGAAGCTGCCGGACGAGAAGTATCCGCGCGCCGATCTCGAGGCCATCGGCTACCGCAGCTGGTTCACGGGCCAGCGGACCTACAACGGCGTCGCGATTCTCGCGCGCGACACGCTCGCCGTCGACGAATCGGACATCGTGCGCAACATCCCCGGCTTCGACGATCCGCAGCAGCGCGTGATCGCCGTGACGGTCGAAGGCGTGCGCATCGTGTCCGCCTATTTCCCGAACGGCCAGTCGCCCGAGTCCGACAAGTTCGTCTACAAGATGCAGTGGCTCGACGCGCTGCATGCGTGGCTGAGCGCCGAGATGCAGCGCTATCCGAAGCTCGCGCTGCTCGGCGACTACAACATCGCGCCGGAAGACCGCGACGTGCACGATCCCGCGAAATGGGAAGGCCAGAACCTCGTGTCGCCGCAGGAGCGCGCGCACTTCGCGAAGCTGCTCGAGCTCGGCTTCGTCGACGCGTTCCGCCGTTTCGAGCAGCCCGAGAAGACCTTCACGTGGTGGGACTACCGGATGCTCGCGTTCCGCCGCAACGCGGGGCTGCGCATCGACCACATCCTGCTGTCGCCGGCGCTCGCCGCCAACTGCACGTCGTGCGAAGTCGACCGCCTGCCGCGCACGTGGGAACAGCCGTCCGACCACACGCCCGTCGTCGCGGTCGTCTGCTGAGCCCCCTTCCCGCTCATGCCCGCGCTCAATCGCGCGCGGGTGCGGGCGCGGGCCCGAGATGGGCCCACAGGAAGCCGAATTCCGCCGCGTCCGCTTCGGCACGCTCCAGATCGTCGGCGCTGCCATGGCCGCCGTCCGTGTTCTCCCAGTACCACACCCGTTCGTGTCCGAGCGCATGCATGCGCGCGGCCATCTTGCGCGCATGCGCGGGATGCACGCGGTCGTCGCGCGTCGACGTCGTCAGCAACAGCGGCGGATACGCGACACCTTCGCGCACGCGGTGATACGGCGAATAGGCAGCCAGCGCCGCACCCTCGCGCGAATCGTCCGGATCGCCGTATTCGTCGAGCCATGCGGCGCCTGCATGCAGCTTCGGATAGCGCCGCATGTCGAGCAGCGGCACGCGGCACAGCACCGCACCGAACAGCTCCGGACGCTGCACCATGCACGCAGCGACCAGCAGCCCGCCGTTGCTGCCGCCCTCGATGCCGAGCTGCGTGGCCGTGGTCACGCCGCTGCGGATCAGATCCTCGGCCACCGCGATGAAGTCGTCGAACGCTCGCTGCCGATGCTCGCGCTGCGCGTCGACGTGCCAGCCCGGCCCGAATTCGCCGCCGCCGCGGATGTGCGCGAACACCGCGACGCCGCCGCGCTCGAGCCATGCGATGCCCAACGCATCGCTATAGCCCGGCAGGTTCGGAATCGCGAAGCCGCCATAGCCTGACAGCAGGCAGGGTCGCGCGACGCGGTTGACGCCATCGGGGCGATCCATCCCATCGAGTGCGTCACGCGGCCCGATCAGCGTGTACGGCACCACCGTGCCGTCGCGCGAGCGGGCATTGGCGCGACGCACGACGAGCCCGGCCGCATCGAAGCGCACCGGCGGCCGGTCGAGCAGCACGCGGCGCGACGCGGCATCGTCCGCGCGATCGGCCAGATCGGCAAGCCAGCATTCGGGCGGATCGAGATAGGTGTCGACGTCCACGTACACGTCGTCGTTCAGCGTCGACTCGACCGGCTCGAGGTCGACTTGCGCATCGCCCGGCCACTCGAACGGCCGCGCGTGCCACGTCCATGCGCCGTCCTCGCCCTGGCGCGGCTGCCACAGCATCGTGCGGTTCTGCACGTCGTCGAGCCAGCTCGCGATCAGCATCGTGCGCGTATGCGTCCACGTGCACGCGGACGTCGACGGCCGCGGCTCGAACAGCGTCGTGAGCTCACGCGCGCCGGCGAGGAACGCCTGCTCGCGGATCGCGAGCAGCGAGCCGCCCGCGTGACGCACGCCGCCGCAGTCCCAGTCGAGTCGCGGCTCCAGCACGAGCCAGCCCTCCCAGAAGCCGACCTCGACATGCGTCGGCACGTCGTAGCGCACCCACTCGCCCGCGTCGTTCAGCCAGTACGCGTGTGCGTCGAAGAAATCGACGCTGCGCCACGCGACATGGCGGCCGTCGATCGGATCGAACGCCGCGCCCGCGCTAATGTCGTCGGGTTCGCCGCGAAACACGACCGGCGCATCGGCGAGCGGCGTGCCGCGTACCCAGCGGCGCGCGTCGTACGGATAGCCGGCCGCGGTCGCATGCGCTTCGCCGCGATCCCAGCTCACGTAGACGGTATCGCGGTCGATCCAACCGACCGTGTGATGCCCGGGCTCGTCGATCGTGAACCCGTCGTCGACGAAACGGCGCTGCACGAGATCGAACTCGCGCACGACGACCGCGTCGGCGCCGCCCGGAGACAGCGACAGCAGCGCGCGGTCGCCGTCCGGATACAGGATCGCGTCTTGCTCGAACACCCACGACTCGCCCTCTTGCGCGCCGAGCGCGTCGACGTCGAGCAGCGTTTCCCACTCGGGCCGGCCCGCGCGCCAGTCGTCCCAGCGCGCGCGGCGCCACAGTCCCTTCGGGTGGAGATCGTCCTGCCACAAGTCGTACGCCCACTCGCGCCAGCGGGTCGGAATCACCGGGCGTTCGCGCGGCAGATACGCCTGTGCGAGCCGCGCGGTGAGCGCGCGATACGCATCGTCGTCGCGCAGCGCGACACGCGTGCGCGCATTCTGCTCGTCGACCCACGCGCGGGCGCGCTTGCTGTCGAGCGATTCGAGAAAACGGAAGGGATCGGCCCCGGCGGGCCAGCGGAAGGAATCGGACATGACGGATCGCACGTGACGGCAAACCGAGATTATGTCCGATCGCGGCATGCGCGATGCCCGCGCATGCCGCGACGGCGGCTCAAGGCTCCAGGTGCAGTTCCTGGATCTTGCGCGTGATCGTGTTGCGGCCGATGCCGAGCCGCTCCGCCGCCTCGACCTTGCGGCCGCGCGTGAAGTCGAGCGCCTCGCGGATCACGGCCGCTTCGAAGCGGCGCGCGAGCTCGTCCATCACGTCGGCCGAGTTCTCGCGCAACAGCCGTGCGACTTCGGTGCGCAGCCCGTTTTCCCACATCGGATAGCCGGCCGGCGCGCCGTTCGGCGCGGCCGCGACGGGCGCCGCCGTCAACGGCGCCGCACCGGCCGCCGGCTGTACGCGCAGCCCGTCGCCACCGCCGAGGCTCGCGCCGCCGTGCGCATCGATGCCATCGGCCGTCGCAGTCACCGGCGCGCCTGCCGGCACGAGGTCGGGCGGCAGATCCTTGATCTCGACCGTCTGCGCGGGCGCCATCACGGTCAGCCAGTTCGCGAGATTCTCGAGCTGCCGCACGTTGCCGGGGAACGACAACGACGTCAGGTACGCCAGCGCGTCGTCGGACACGCGCTTGGGCTCGACGCCGAGATCGCGCGCGCTCTTCTGCAGGAAGTGGCGCGTGAGCAGCGCGATGTCCTCACTGCGTTCGCGCAGCGGCGGCAGCCGCAGCCGGATCACGTTGAGCCGGTGGTAAAGGTCCTCGCGGAACAGCCCCTGGCGCACGCGCGACTCGAGATTCTGGTGCGTCGCGGCGATCACGCGCACGTTCGCGCGCAGCGGGTTGTGGCCGCCGACGCGGTAGAACTGCCCGTCCGACAGCACGCGCAACAGGCGCGTCTGCAGGTCGAACGGCATGTCGCCGATTTCGTCGAGGAACAGCGTGCCGTTCTCGGCCTGTTCGAAGCGGCCCTGGCGCGTCGTCTGCGCGCCGGTGAACGCGCCGCGCTCATGACCGAACAGTTCGGATTCGAGCAGATCCTTCGGGATCGCCGCGGTGTTCAGCGCGATGAACGGTCCGTTCGCCCGCGGGCTGTGCCGGTGCAGCGCCCGCGCGACGAGTTCCTTGCCGGTGCCCGACTCGCCGGTGATCAGCACGGTCGCGGCCGAATGCGACAGGCGGCCGATCGCGCGGAACATGTCCTGCATCGCGGGCGCCTGGCCCAGCATCTCGGGCGCCTCGGCCACGCGCTCGTCCTGCGGCGCGCCGCCGCGCAGGCTTTCCTCGACCGCGCGGCGGATCAGCTCCACCGCCTTGTCGACGTCGAACGGCTTCGCGAGATATTCGAACGCGCCGCCCTGGAACGCCGCGACGGCGCTGTCGAGATCGGAGAACGCCGTCATGATGATGACGGGCAGGTCCGGCAGACGCTCGTGCACCGCCTGCAACAACTCGAGGCCGGAGCCGCCCGGCATCCGGATGTCGGATACGAGCACCTGCGGCGTCTCGTGGTCGAGCGCGGCCAGCGCGTCGCGCACGTTCGCGAAGCTCTTCGTCGCGAAGCTGTCCCGGGCGAGTGCCTTTTCGAGCACCCAGCGGATCGATTGGTCGTCGTCTACTATCCAGATCGGCTTCATAGGTCGGTCAGTATTGGTGAATCCGGTGAATCGCCATACCGCCGCTCAATGGTCGAGCGGCAGCAGGATCTGAAATTCGGTACGTCCGGGCCGGCTCTCAACCTCGATCATCCCGTCGTGCTGCTGCACGAAAGTCTGCGCGAGCGTGAGGCCAAGGCCGCTGCCGTCGTCGCGCCCGGACACGAGCGGATAGAAGATCCGGTCGCGGATCTCTTCCGGAATGCCGGGCCCGTTGTCGACTACATGCAAGTCCAGTGCCAGTTTGTACAGGCGCTTCGCGACCGTCACCTTGCGCGCGACGCGCGTGCGCAGCTCGATCTTCGCGTCGCCCTGCGCGATCCGTTCGCGCAGCGCCTGCGCCGCGTTGCGCACGATGTTCAGCAGCGCCTGGATCAGCTGCTCCTTGTCGCCGCGCAGGTCGGGCACGCTGACGTCGTAGTCGCGCTCGATCGTGAGGCCGCGCGGAAATTCTGCGAGCATCACCGCGCGCACGCGTTCGCACACTTCATGAATGTTCACGTCGCCGACGATATGCGGATGCCGGTGCGGCTCCAGCAAGCGGTCGACGAGCGTCTGCAGGCGGTCGGACTCCTTGATGATCACCTGCGTGTATTCGCGCAGCTCGCCGCGCTCGCGCTCGCTCAGCTCGAATTCGAGCAGCTGGGCTGCGCCGCGAATGCCGCCGAGCGGGTTCTTGATCTCGTGCGCGAGATTGCGGATCAGTTGCTTGTTGACCGCGGTCAGGTCGTGGATCCGTTCCTCGCGATCGGTGCGCGACTGCCGTTCGTTCTCGAACAGTTCGACGAGCACGAAATCGGGCGCGGTCTCGAGGAAGCCGACGATCGCATGCACGTGCAGCGCCTCGTGGCCGGGCCGGTCGAGCACCGTGTCGAGATGCGTCGCGTGAAAGCGCTGCTGGCCGATCGCGGTGATCGTCGCCGCGAGTTCGTTCGCGTTCGGAAAAATCTCGCCCCACGGCCGCTGCGCGAGCTGCCGCCGCGAGATGTCGAGCATCGCCTCCGCGGACGGGTTCGCGAACGCAACCCTGAGCGTCTTGCGGTCGAGCACGATCACGACCGTCGGCAGTGCTTCCAGCCCCGCAAGCAGGCCCGAGCGCGCGAGCCGCTCGTCTTCCGTCAGTCGCTCGGGCTGCCCCGTCTTCGCCTTGATCAGATTTTTCAGAGCCATCTTGCGTATCGTCGCGCCTCACCGGGTGGGAACATGAAAATTGGCGGAACAAAAAAGGGACGGCTGGACGCCGTCCCCTTTCAGACTCCGCGGTTCCCGCCGCAGGCTGCGCGACGGGAACGAACCGGCATGACGGCGCTCACTCGAAGCGCCATCGCCGATTACAGCGAGTAGTACATCTCGAACTCGATCGGATGCGTCGTCATGCGGAACTTCGCCAGCTCCTGCTCCTTCAGCGCGAGGTACGCATCGAGCATGCTGTCGGTGAACACGCCACCACGCGTCAGGAACTCGCGATCCTTGTCGAGCGCTTCCAGTGCCTGGTCGAGGCCCGCGCAGACGGTCGGGATCTTTGCATCCTCTTCCGGCGGCAGGTCGTACAGGTTCTTGTCCGCGGCTTCGCCCGGATGGATCTTGTTCTGGATCCCGTCGAGGCCGGCCATCATCAGCGCCGTGAAGCACAGGTACGGGTTCGCCATCGGATCCGGGAAGCGCGTTTCGATACGGCGACCCTTCGGGTTCGACACGTGCGGAATGCGGATCGATGCCGAACGGTTACGCGCCGAGTAAGCGAGCTTGACCGGTGCTTCGAAGTGCGGGACCAGACGCTTGTACGAGTTCGTCGTAGGGTTCGTGATCGCGTTCAGTGCACGGGCGTGCTTGATGATGCCGCCGATGTAGAACAGCGCCAGTTCCGACAGGCCGGCATAGCCGTTGCCCGCGAACAGGTTCTGGCCGTCCTTCCAGATCGACTGGTGAACGTGCATGCCCGAACCGTTGTCGCCGACGACCGGCTTCGGCATGAACGTCGCCGTCTTGCCGTACGAGTGCGCGACGTTGTGGATGATGTACTTCGACCATTGCGTCCAGTCGGCGCGCTGAACCAGCGTCGAGAACTTCGTGCCGATTTCGTTCTGGCCCTGGCCCGCCACTTCGTGGTGGTGCACTTCGACCGGGATGCCGAGCTGTTCGAGCAGCAGGCACATTTCCGAACGCATGTCCTGGAACGTGTCGACCGGCGCGACCGGGAAGTAGCCGCCCTTCGTGCCGGGACGGTGGCCCGTGTTGCCGCCTTCGAATTCCTTGCCTGCCGACCACGGTGCTTCTTCGGAGTTGATCTTCACGAAGCAGCCCGACATGTCCGTGTTCCACTGGACCGAGTCGAAAATGAAGAATTCCGGTTCCGGACCGAAGTAGGCCGTGTCGCCGATGCCCGTGCTCTTCAGGTACGCTTCGCCGCGCTTCGCGAGCGAACGCGGATCGCGCTCGTAGCCCTTGCCATCGGCCGGTTCGACCACGTCGCAGGTCAGCACGAGGGTCGACTCTTCATAGAACGGGTCGACGAAGGCAGCGCTCGGGTCCGGCATGAGCAGCATGTCCGACGCCTCGATGCCCTTCCAGCCCGCGATCGACGAGCCGTCGAATGCATGGCCGCTTTCGAACTTGTCTTCGTCAAACGCCGAAACCGGCACCGACACGTGCTGTTCCTTGCCGCGCGTATCCGTGAAGCGGAAATCGACAAACTTGACGTCCTCGTCCTTCACGAGCTGCATGACGTCGGCGACGGTTTTACTCATAACCTCTTCTCCTGATTGAACAATTCCGGCGGACTGGGAACCGCCTCGTTTACCGAGCTGCCCGGAGTCTGGCTTTGGCGCAGCGCGCCCCGGGTCGACCGAATTCTATATAGCAGCAACCGTGCCAGCCATGCACAGATGCGACATGAATCGCGCCAGCCCGCGCCACCACGGGGCCCTGCTGCGCGATTCCGGGGCCGGGCGCCGCACCCGGGGGCCGGACGATCGCACTGAAATGGTGCAATCTCCGGAGGGCACATGCGCGGCTGAATCATTGTGGTGCATGCGCACCATTCTGCACTCTTTTGGTGAGCACGGGGCGGTGCATGCGCGGCAGGCTACGCGCACATCCGCGCGGCGGCGGCGCGCTAGAATGTTCGTTTGACCGAACCATACGGAGACCTCCTGCCATGAGTACGCTCGATCAGCTTTACGCGAAGGCCGAAGAACGCCGCACCCAAGGCGCGCTCAACTATGCCGGCGCGCTGCTGCCGGTCGAGGCATTCGAACTGCTGCAGCTCGACCCGTCGGCACGCCTCGTCGACGTGCGCACCCGCGCCGAGCTCGACTGGGTCGGCCGCCCGCTCGTCGGCGACGGCCAGTACCTGCACCTCGAATGGACGCGCTACCCGGGCGGCGTGCCGAACGCCGAATTCGTCAACGAACTGAAGGCGGCCCTTCCGGCCGATACGCCCATCCTGTTCCTGTGCCGCAGCGCCGCGCGCTCGAAGCTCGCCGCGGTCGCGTCGGCGCAGGCCGGCTTCATGAAGGCGTTCGACCTGCTCGAAGGCTTCGAAGGCGGCAAGGACGGCGAAGGCCACCGCAAGACGGTCGACGGCTGGTGCTTCCGGAAACTGCCGTGGATCGGCGCCTGAGCGCGCATCCGTTCACGCACGCCCGACTGCCACATCGTCGAGCCGGGCGATGACATCCCGATGACGGGCCGCGTTGCGCGGCCCGTGGTTTTTGCGCGGCCCGTTTGCGTGACGGATCTCGGGCCGCTCAGGCGCGCGGCGCATCCGGCTCGACGACGTCGCCGCCGAGCAGGTGCACGCCTTCGCGCAGCTTCACGAACGCGGCCGCCACCGCTTCCGGCTCGCCCTTCACGCCGAGATCGATATGCCGGCGCGCGTAGATGCCGCCGCGCTCCGCGTCGCCCACGCTCGGCAGGCTGAAGACGCGCACGCCGGGAAAGTCGCGCTCGATGTTCTCCATCAGCGGCGTCAACGTCGATTCGGGCAGTTCGAACACGAACAGCGAACGCTCCGCGTGCGGCGTCACATGATGGAGATGCTGGTACTTCGTATCGAGCACCCATTCGATCATCGGCCATGCCATCACCGGGAAGCCGGGCACGAAATGGAGCTCGCCGACCGAGAAACCGGGAATCCGGTTATAGCCGTTCGGGATGATCGTCGCGCCCACCGGAAACACGCCCATGTTGAAGCGGTGCCGGTTTTCCGGCGAATCGAAATCGACCGGCGTGGCCGGATCGGTGTGCGTCTCGCGGATGCGCTCCGAAATCAGCGCCTTCGCTTCCGGATGCAGCGCGAGCGGCACGCCGAGGGCGGCGGCGGCGCACTGGCGCGTATGGTCGTCCGGCGTCGCGCCGATCCCGCCCGTGCAAAACACGATGTCGCCGGACGCGATCGCGCGGGCGAGCGTCGCGGTGATCCGCGCCGGATCGTCGCCGACGTATTCGGCCCAGTCGAGCGCGAGGCCGCGCGCGCCGAGCAGCTCGATGACCTTCGCCAGATGCTTGTCTTGTCGGCGACCCGAAAGGATTTCGTCGCCGATGATGATGATGCCGATGCTCATGCCTGCCCCATGTCGATTGCGGTGGCGCGCGAGCTCGCGCGCAGGTCGTCCAGCGCGCGCAGGCAATAGTGCCCGAACCACAGCGCCGAGAAGACCAGGATGAAAGCGTAAACCCAGATCATGGCCGCCGCCACGAACGGAAACAGCACCATCATCCAGACCGACGACACCCACACGAAGGTCGGCACGGTGCCGAGCAACCCGGTCGCGACGCCAATGCCGATCAGCGGCCAGCGATGCTGGCGCACGAGCGCGCGGCGCTCGTCGCGGCTCGCGTGCTGGGCGAGCGCGTCGTAGGTCATCACGCGGTACGTGAGCCAGCCCCAGATCACCGGCGGCAGCAGCGCGAAGAACGGCGGGATCAGCCACAGCGGGATCGTGACGACGAGCAGCACGACGCCGACGAGCGCCGCGCCGAGCGAATTGACCACGCTGCCGACGAAGGTGCCGCCCCGCTTCGCCTCGAGCGCGGCGAACTGGCGGTTCGACAGGTGCTTGATCACGACCGGCATCGAGATCGTCGCGATCAGCAGCAGCACGGTCAGCACGATCAGCGGGATCGCGAGCGACACGACGACGAACGGCGCGACGACCGCATGCAGCTGCGACATCCCGATCGCGTCGAACGCGCGGTACAGCGCGGCGGTCAGCACGAAGCCGTCGAGCGCGCCGCGCGCGGCATCGATCAGCGTCTGCCACGAGAACCACAGCAACACGCCCCACAGCAGCGCCGAGACGACGAACGGCATCAGGGTAAGCCACAGCATGCGCGGGTGCAGCGCGCTGGCGAGCGCCCGGATGAAGGAGCGCAGCAAGTCGTTCATGCGAACCTGTATCGACGGAGAAAAACGGGGAAAGGATAAACCACACGGCCCGCATGCGCCAAAGCGCATGCGGGCCGTGTGGGGAAGCGGTTCAACGGGACGGTGACGAGCTCAGGCCGACGCCGCGCCGCGTTTCGCGGGAACGAGGCGCCGGAAGATCCGCACGAACGCGAGGCCGTGCTGCGCCCAGAAGCCGTCGCCGTAGGACACGCCGTCGATCTGCTCGCGGATGCCGGTCGGCTCGACCGTGCGGTTCCACGACGCGGTGCCGAACATGACGTCCCACCACGGGAACAGCACGCCGAAGTTGCAGCCGTACTTGGTGCCTTCATGGCCGTAGCCGACCGCGTGATGGCGGCGGTGGAAGGTCGGGCTCACGAGCAGGCGCTCGCCAAGCCGGCCGAACGACAGCCGCGCATTCGTATGCTGGATGCTCTGCAGGAAGTTGGTGACCGCGGTCAGCACGACGAACTGCGACGGCGTCACGCCGATCACGAGCGCGATCGCCGCGAAGAAGCACGACTGGAGCACGTCGTCGAGCAGATGGTTGCGGTCGTCACACCACAGCGACATCTGCCGCTGGCTGTGATGGACCGCGTGCAGCTCCCACCAGATGCCGAACTTGTGCTGCCAGCGGTGATACCAGTAGCCGGCGAAGTCGAGCACGACGAGGTAGATCGCGAACGCGACGATCGGCTGCGAGGTCACGCCGGGCCACAGATAGTCGAGGTTGAAGTTCGCGATGCCGTGCAGGCGCAGCCACGACTGGAACTGGTCGAACACCGGCTGCAGCGCGAAGAAGAAGAACAGCGCATAGATGCCGAGCTTCGAGATCGCCGTGTAGATCACGTCGACCCGCACCGCGCGGCGGTTCTTCCAGCGCTCGACGGGCGCGAGCGCCTCGAGCGGGCGCAGCAGCGCGAACATCAGCACCATCTGGAGCGCGCCGATGATCACCCAGTACAGTGCGTCGTAGGTGTCCTCGTCATAGTCCATCAGGTTGAACTTGAAGAGGAGCGGCTGCACGACGTCGACGTACAGCCAGGTCTGGATGTCCGACACGAACGCATCGATCAGGTGCAGCATCGTTCGCCTCCGCCCGTCACGCGCCGTTCGCGGCCTTCCACGGCGCGCGGTCGTAGAAGTAGATGCCGTGCGGCGAACGGCCGACGGCGATCGTCTGCACCAGCTTGCGCGATGCCAGATCGATGATACCGACCTTCTTCGCGAAGCGGAACGTCACCCACAGCGTCTTCTTGTCGGCCGACAGCTCCATGTCGTCCGGCCCCGGCAGCAGGCCGGTGATGTCGCCGACGTTGGTGAGCGTGTTCTCGTCGAGGATGCTGATCGTGTTCGCGACCCGGTTCGTGACGGCGACGTGCGAGCCGTCGGCGAGCGAGCGGAAGTTGTGCGCGCCCTTGCCCGTGTAGATCTGCTTGACGACCTTCTGGTTGCGCCAGTCGACGACCGCGACATAATCCGCGCCGGTCATGCCGACCAGCAGGAACTTGTCGTCCGGCGTGAGCCACAGGCCGGCCGGCACCTTGCCGACCTTCATCTTCCACTTGACCGTCTGCGTCGGCAGGTCGATCGCCGCGATCTCGCCGGACACCTGCAGCGACACGAGCAGCGTCTTGCTGTCCTTCGTGAACGCGAGGTGGCTCGGCATCACCGCGAGCGGCACGCGCTTCGCGAGGTGCACGTCGTGGCCGTCGTAGCTGTAGATGTCGACGCGGTCGAGCCGCAGCCCCGCCGCCGCGAACCACTTGCGGTCGGGCGAGAAGCCGAGCTGGTACGGATCGTCGATCCCCTCGACGGTGCGCTGCAGCTTGCCCGTCTTCGGATCGAGGAACATCAGGCTGTTCGAGATCGAATTTGCGACGATCAGCGACGAATTGTCGGGCGTCGCCATCAGATGGTGCGGCTCCTTGCCGGTCGGCAGCGTGGAGACGACCTCGCGAGTCTGCTGGTCGATCAGGGAAAGCGTCGCTTCGGCCGAGTTGAGGATGATCACGTTATTCGCGTGTGCGGCCGGCGCCAGCACGGCGGCGGCCAGCGCGAGTGCGCGGCCGAGGGAAAGGAAAGTGCGCATGAAGACTCACGTCGTGGAACAGCAGTCATTGTAGAACGTTCGACCGGCCCCGCCGGTTGACGCAAGCCCGGGTTGCGCCACATTGACGCACGCCGCGGCGGCCGGGCGGCCGACTGCGGCAGGCGTCGCGGGGCGGCAGCGGCCGACCGCCGGCGCGGGGGCCGGCGGGCCGCCGTGGCGCTAGCGCTGCATCGACTCCCACACCTTGTGCAGACGCTTGACAGAGACAGGCATCGGCGTGCGCAGTTCCTGCGCGAACAGCGAAATTCGCAATTCTTCCAGCAGCCAGCGGAATTCCGCGAGCCGCGGATCGGCGACGCCGCCGCGCTGCGACACCGCGCGCTGGTACTGCTGCACGAGCGGCAGCAGCTCGCCGGACTGCTTCGCGTCGCGCGCCGGGTCGGCCTTCAGCTTGTCGATCCGCAACGCGATGCCCTTCAGATAGCGCGGGAAGTGCGCAAGCTGCGTGTAAGGCGTGTCGATCACGAAGCGCTTGCCGACCAGCGCCGCGAGCTGCTGCTGGAGATCCGCGTGGGCCTGCGCGAACGGCTTCGCCTGCGCGAGCTTCTTCACGAGCCCGGCGTATTCGGCGAGGATCTGCCCGACCAGCCGCGCGATCTCCTGCGCGAGCAGGTTCAGGCGGCTGCGGCCCTCGTCGCGGCGCGCATGGAAGCTCGCGTCGTCGTCGGGCAGCGGATCCTGCAGGCACGCGCGGTCGAGCGCCGTGTCGATCAGCTGGTCGCGCAGCTCGTCCTGCGTGCCGAGCGACATGTACTGCATCGCCATCTCGCGCAGCCCCGGCAGGTTCTTCTCGAGGAACTTGATCGGCTCCTTCAGTTGCAGCGCGAACAGCCGCCGCAGGCCGGCCCGGTGAATCCGCGCGGCCTCCTCCGGCGAGTCGAACACCTCGACGTCGCAATGCGTGCCGCGATCGACGAGCGCCGGATAGCCGTACAGCGTCTGGCCGCGCCGGCGGATCTCCAGCAGCTCGGGGAGCTTGCCGAAGTTCCACGTCGTCAGGTTCTCGTACAGCGCGGTCGCGCCGGCTTCCGCCGCGGCGCCCGTGTGCGGCGCCGCGCCCTTGCCGGCCTTGCCGCCCTTCGCCGCCGAACCCTGCGCGGCAGCGGGCGCCGGCGTGTCGCCAGCATTGCCCGCGTCGCCCGCGCCAGCCTCGCCGCCGGGCGCGATCGTCGACGCCGCCGCGATCTTCTGGAACTGCTGCTGCGCCTGCGCGCCCAGCTCCTGTCGAAGCTGCGCGAGATTGCGCCCCATCGCGAGCTGGCGGCCGTGCTCGTCGATCACCTTGAAGTTCATGAACAGGTGCGCGGGCAGCGTCTCGAGCTTGAAGTCGGCCGTCTTCATCGCGACCTGCGTCTCGCCGCGCACGTCGGCGATCAGCGCCTCGACGAGGCCGCCCGCGCCGAAGCGCTCGCGCCCCATGCGCTCGACGAAGCCGGCCGCGTACTCGGGCAGCGGCACGCAGTGCCGGCGCAGCTTCTGCGGCAGCGACTTCAGGAGCAGCTGCACCTTCTCCTTCAGCATCCCCGGCACGAGCCATTCGCAGCGGCGCGCGTCGACCTGGTTCAGCGCATACAGCGGCACCGCGAGCGTCACGCCGTCGCGCGGCGTGCCGGGCTCGAAGTGGTACGTGAGCGCCATCTCGACGCCGGCCATCGTCGCGCGCTTCGGGAACAGCTCGGTCGTCACGCCGGCCGCCTCGTGGCGCATCAGGTCGTCGCGCGACAGGTACAGCAGCCGCTGCTTGTCCTCCGCCCGGCCGCCCTTGCTCACCTCGTCGCGATACCAGCGCTCGAACGCGGCGCCCGTGTGGATGCCCTCCGGAATCGCCTGGTCGTAGTACGCGTAGATCAGCTCGTCGTCGACCAGCACGTCCTGCCGGCGCGACTTGTGCTCGAGCTGCTCGATGTCGGCGAGCAGCTTGCGGTTGTGCGCGAAGAACGGCAGTTTCGTGTCGAACTCGCCCTCGACCAGCGCGCCGCGGATGAACAGCTCGCGCGCGCGCGCCGGATCCTGCCGGCCGAACGCGACGCGCCGGCGGTGGTAGATCGGCAGCCCGTACAGCGTCGCGCGCTCGAACGCGCTGACCTGCGCGGGGCGCTTTTCCCAGTGTGGCTCCGACAGCGACTTCTTCAGCAGGTGTGCGCCTACCTTTTCGATCCACTCCGGCTCGATCTTCGCGAGGCAGCGCGCGTACAGCCGGCTCGTCTCGACGAGTTCGGCCGCCATCACCCAGCGGCCGGCCTTCTTCGCGAGCGCGGAGCCCGGCCACAGGTAGAACTTGATCCCGCGCGCGCCGAGATAGTGCGGATCGTCGTCGGCCTTCATGCCGAGGTTGCCGAGCAGGCCCGTCAACAGGGCCAGATGAATCTGCTCGTGGGTCGCCTCGACTTCGTTGAGCCGCCAGCCATGCTCGCGCACGACCGTCAGCAGTTGCGAATGGACGTCGCGCCATTCGCGCAGCCGCAGGTGCGACAGGAAGTTCTGCCGGCACGCGTCAATCAGCTGACGGTTCGATTTCTTGTGCGCGACGGCCTCTTCGAACCACGCCCAGATCTTCAGCCACTGCAGGAATTCGGAGCGCTCGTCGGCGAACCGGCGGTGTGCCTGGTCGGCCTGCTCCTGCGCTTCGATCGGACGGTCGCGCGGGTCCTGCACGGACAGCGCGCTGGCGATGATCAGCACCTCGCGCAGCGACTGCTGGTCGCGCGCGGCGAGGATCATCCGGCCGACGCGCGGATCGAGCGGCAGCCGCGCGAGTTCGCGGCCGAGCGGCGTCAGCGCGTTGTCGTCGTCGACCGCGCCGAGTTCGTTGAGCAACTGGTAGCCGTCCGCGATCGCGCGGCCGGGCGGCGGCTCGAGGAACGGAAACGATTCGATCTCGGTCAGGTGCAGCGACTTCATCCGCAGAATCACCGACGCGAGCGACGAGCGCAGGATTTCCGGATCGGTGAAGCGTGCGCGCGCCTGGTAGTCGCTTTCCTCGTACAAGCGGATGCACACGCCATCGGCCACCCGGCCGCAGCGACCCGCGCGCTGATTCGCGGCGGCCTGCGAGATCGACTCGACCTGCAGCTGCTCGACCTTGTTCCGGTACGAATAGCGCTTCACGCGCGCGAGACCGGTATCGACGACGTAGCGGATGCCCGGCACCGTCAGCGACGTTTCGGCCACGTTGGTGGCGAGCACGATGCGGCGCGCGTTCGACGCCTTGAACACCTTGTCCTGGTCGGCCGCCGAGAGTCGCGCGAACAGCGGCAGGATCTCGGTATGCGGCGGATGGTGCTTGCGCAGCGCCTCGGCCGCCTCGCGAATCTCGCGCTCGCCGGGCAGGAACACCAGCACGTCGCCGGGGCCTTCGCGGCACAGTTCGTCGACCGCGTCGACGATCGCGTCCATCAGGTCGCGTTCGGCCTCGCGCGCGGTCTTCACGCGGTCGCGGCCGCCCGTGCCCTCGGCGTTCTTCACGGCCGGGCGATCCTCGGCCACCGGGCGGTAGCGCATCTCGACCGGATACAGCCGCCCGCTCACCTCGATCACCGGCGCCGGGCGCGCGTCGCTGCCGAAATGGCGCGCGAAGCGGTCGGCGTCGATCGTCGCGGACGTGACGATCAGCTTCAGGTCCGGCCGCCTCGGCAGGATCTCCTTCAGGTAGCCGAGCAGGAAGTCGATGTTCAGGCTGCGCTCGTGCGCCTCGTCGATGATCAGCGTGTCGTACGCCTTCAGCAGCGGGTCGGTCTGCGTCTCGGCGAGCAGGATGCCGTCCGTCATCAGCTTCACGGACGCGCCCGGTGCGAGATTGTCGGTGAAGCGCACCTTGTAGCCGACCACCTCGCCGAACGGCGTGCCGAGTTCCTCGGCGATCCGCCGGCCGGTCGACGACGCGGCCAGGCGCCGCGGCTGCGTATGGCCGATCAGGCCCGTGCCGCCGGCGCCGAGGCCGCGGCCGAGATCGAGACAGATCTTCGGCAGCTGGGTGGTCTTGCCCGACCCCGTTTCGCCGCAGACGATGACAACCTGATGATCGGCGATCGCGCGCGCGATTTCGTCGCGCTTGCCCGATACGGGCAGGCTTTCGGGATACGTGATCGGCGGAACGGGATTCGGTGCGACGGCCGCGCGCGGCGCACGCTCGCGGCGCGGGGGGCGCGCATCCGCCCGCGGTGCGTCCGTCGCCGCGGCCGGCGGGTGCGCGTCGCCGCGCCGTTCGTCACCGCGCGGCCCGCGCGGCGGCTTGCCTGCCTGCTGTTGCTGCGGCTGGCGCGGCGGCTGGCCTTGCTGCTCACGCGCATCGGCCGCACCATCCGGGTGCCTGGCCGACGGCGCTTTGGCCCGCGTCGGCGCGGGACTTTTAGGTACATTCGACATGGGGGCGCATTATAATCCCGCCCATGAATTCCCAAACCGACCTCCCTCCCGCCCAGACCGGCGCCGCGACGCCGCCGGCCGCCGACGATTCGGCCGCCAGCCACGCGCAGTTCGTCGACTGGATGCGCTCCGTCGCGCCCTATATCCACAAGTTCCGCAACAGCACGTTCGTCGTGGGGTTCGGCGGCGAGGTGGTGCAGCAGGGACTCCTGAACGCGCTGGTGTCCGACATCGCGCTGCTGCAGGCGATGGGCATCCAGATCGTGCTGGTGCACGGCTCGCGCCCGCAGGTCGAGGAGCAGCTGAGCCTGCATGGTGTCGAATCCGAGTTTTCGCACGGGCTGCGCATCACCGACGCGCGCGCGCTCGAATCCGCGAAGGAAGCGGCCGGCGAAGTGCGTCTCGACATCGAGGCCGCGATCAGCCAGGGTCTGCCGAACTCGCCGATGGCGCACGCGCACATCAGCGTCGTGTCCGGCAACTTCGTGACCGCACGGCCAGTGGGGATTCTCGACGGGGTCGATTTCGCGCACACGGGCATCGTGCGCAAGATCGACGCCGAATCGATCCGTCATTCGCTCGCGAGCCGCAAGCTCGTGCTGCTGTCGCCGCTCGGTTTCTCGCCGACCGGCGAAGCGTTCAACCTGTCGATGGAAGACGTCGCGTCGGCGGCCGCGATCGCGCTGCGCGCCGACAAGATCATCTTCCTGACCGAAGCGCCCGGCATCGTCGGCGACGAAGGCGAGCTGGTCCGTGAAATGTCGCTGGATGCGGCCGCCGAGCTGCTCGATTCCGGCAACGTCCAGGGCGACGACGCGTTCTTCCTGAAGCACTCGATCCGCGCGTGCCGCGGCGGCGTGACCCGTGCCCACCTGATCCCGCAGTCGCTCGACGGCAGCATGCTGCTCGAACTGTTCCTGCACGACGGCGTCGGCACGATGATCTCGTACGAGAATCTCGAAAGCCTGCGCGAAGCGACGCCGGACGACGTCGGCGGCATCCTGTCGCTGATCGAGCCGCTCGAGTCGGACGGCACGCTGGTGCGGCGCGGCCGCCACCAGATCGAACGCGACATCGACCACTTCTCGGTGATCGAGCACGATGGCGTGCTGTTCGGCTGCGCGGCGCTGTATCCGTACCAGCAGGAAAAGATCGGCGAGATGGCGTGCCTGACGGTCGCGCCGGAAGCGCAGGGCTCGGGCGACGGCGAACGCCTGCTCAAGCGCATCGAGCAGCGCGCCCGCGCGCGCGGCCTCACGCATATCTTCGTGCTCACGACGCGCACCGAGCACTGGTTCCTCAAGCGCGGTTTCGTCAAGGTCAGCGTCGACGACCTGCCGGAAGACCGCCGCAAACTCTATAACTGGCAGCGCAAGTCGCTCGTGCTGATGAAGCAGCTCTGAGCGCAGGCACGACTGCCCTCCCCCAGTCCGATTACAGGAGAAGTACACGATGGCTCGAATGATTCAATGCGCGAAGCTCGGCAAGGAAGCCGAGGCTCTCGATTTCCCGCCGCTGCCGGGCGAACTCGGCAAGCGCATTTACGAAAGCGTGTCGAAGGAAGCGTGGCAAGGCTGGCTCAAGCAGCAGACGATGCTGATCAACGAGAACCGCCTGAACATGGCCGATCCGCGCGCGCGCCAGTACCTGATGAAGCAGACCGAGAAGTACTTCTTCGGCGACGGCGCGGACCAGGCGTCCGGCTTCGTGCCGCCGACGGAAGGCTGAGCATCGCGGATCGCGCGGGCCGGTCGTACCGGCCTCGCGCGAAGCAACGCAAACGGCACCGTGCATCGCCCGGTGCCGTTTGCTTTTGGGGGGCGCGCGATCGAGCCGATGCGAGGCGGCCCGGTGCATGCGATGCCGCCAGGTCAGGTCGCGCCGGCCTGTCCCGCCGGTTTCAACGTGCCGCGCTCGTCCGGCTGCGCGGACTCGCCGGCCGCGGCGTCGGCACTCGCGCTTGCGGCGCCCCATTCGGCCGCATCGCTGCGCTCGGCGCTCGACAGCTCATCCGCACGGTAGCCGGTGCGATTGAGCAGCGCGAGCATGCAGCCGAGCGACACGAGCGCATACAGCCCCGACGCGATCGCGACGCCGACGATGCTGCCGGTCGCGTTCAGGATCGCCTGCGCGAGCACCGGCGTGCCGCCGCCGACGACGAGCGCGCTCAACTGATACGCGAGCGACAGGCCCGTATAGCGGATGTTGGCCGGAAACACGCGCGCGAGCACGCCGCCGACCGCACCGTAGAACATCGCCGACGGGATCGTCGAGATGCACATCCCCGCGACGGCGACCCAGTACGAGCGGGTCGCGAGCGCATGGAACATCACCGGCATCAGCACGATCTCGGGAATCAGGATCCAGCACATCGCGCGGCGCATGTCGATCTTCGACACGAACCACGCGCCGATCGGCTGCATCAGGAACTGCACGACGAGCGAGATCGACAGGATGCCGAGGAACGTGCCCTGCGCGTAGCCAAGCTCCTTGGTCGCCCACGACAACGCGAACGTGCTGCGGAAATACGTGACGTTGATCACCGGCAGCGTGCCGGCCGCGAGCAGCACGACGGGCCAGTGGTCGCGCACGACGTCGCGCAGCGGCAGCTTCACCGTCCGCTTGCGCGCGAGCACGCGCTGCATGTCGAGCGATTCCTCGAGCCGCAGCCGGATCACCATCCCGATGATCACGAGCACCGCCGACAGCAGGAACGGAATGCGCCAGCCCCACATCAGGAACGACGGCGTCGGCAACGCGCTCAACGCGAAGAAGGCGATCGTCGCGAGCAGGTTGCCGGTGGGCGAGCCCTGCTGAGCGAAGGCCGCATACAGGATGCTGCGATGCTTCGGCGCGTTCTCGCTCGCGATCAGCACCGCACCGCCCCACTCGCCGCCCACCGCGATGCCCTGCAGCACGCGCAGCACGACGAGGCCCGCGGGCGCCCACACGCCGATCGACGCATAGCCGGGCAACAGGCCGATGCCGGTCGTGGCAAGGCCCATCATGATCAGCGTGATCACGAGCGCGGTCTTGCGGCCGACGCGATCGCCGAGATGCCCGAACACGATCCCGCCGAGCGGCCGCGCGGCGAAACCGGCCCAGAACGTGACGAACGCGAGCAACGTCGCGACGCCGGGATCCATCGTGCCGGAAAAGAACACCTTGCCGAACACGAGCGCGGCGGCGGTGCCGTAGATGTAGAAGTCGTACCACTCGATCGTGGTGCCGACGAAGGCCGCGAGAGCGGCGCGGCCGGGCCTCGGCGCGGCGGACGGGGATTGCGGACGGCTCATCGATGTCTCCATGTTTGTGATCGGCGGCGCGACTGTCGCGCGCCTTGCCGGATGGCCGGCCTTGCGCCGCCGGCTGGCGGGGTTGCTTTACGGCTTTACGTTCTGGTGCTTTGCCTGCTGCTTCCTCGGCCGGGGATGCTCACCCGCGGACCCCGTCGGCCAATCACGTTACGTCTCATCGGGCGCGGCCTTCAGCACGCCGGCGTCGAGCAGTTGCTGCCGGAGCGCGGGATCGACGCCGAGGCGATCGAGCACCGCGCGCGTGTCGCGGCCGAGCGCCGGTGGCGGCGAGCGATAGGTCGCCGGCGTGCGCGACAGCTTCACCGGCGATGCGGTGCCGCGATATGCGCCGATCTCGACGAACAGCTCGCGGTGCAGCGCATGCGGGTCGCGCGCGACATCGGCGACCGTGCGCACCGGCCCGCACGGCACGCCCGCCGCCATCAGGTCGCGAGCGAGCGGCTCGCACGGATGGGCGGCCAGCCGTGCCTCGAGTTCGGCCTTCAGCTCGGGCCGGTGCGCGCAGCGGCTGCGGTTGTCGACGAAGCGCGGATCGCCGGCGAGCGCCGGTGCGCCGAGATGCGCAACGAGCCGTGCGAACTGCCGGTCGTTGCCGACCGCGAGGAAGATCGGCACCGTCGCCGTGCGGTAGCTGTCGTACGGCGCGATGTTCGGATGCGCGTTGCCGCTGCGCTCGGGCACGCGCCCGGAGCCGAAGAAGTTCGGCAGGTGCGGATGCAGCAGCGACACGCCGCAGTCGTACAGCGCGATGTCGATCGACTGGCCCTGCCCGCTCTTCTCGCGCTCCGCGAGCGCGAGCAGGATGCCGGCCAGCGCGTTGAGCCCCGTGACCATGTCGACGATCGGCAAGCCGATGCGCATCGCGTCGCCGTCGCGCTCGCCGTTGACGCTCATCAGCCCGGCCATCGCCTGGATCACCGCGTCGTAGCCAGGCAGCCCGCCGAGCGGACCGTCTGCGCCGAAGCCGGTCACCGCGCAGTGGATCAGGCGCGGGAAGCGCGGCCGCAGATCGCGCGCGTAGTCCATCCCCCAGCGCGCGAGCGTGCCGGGCTTGAAGTTCTCGACGAGCACGTCGGCGTCGGCGAGCAGGCGCGACAGGATCGCGCGCCCTTCGTCGCGGGACAGATCGAGCGCGAGCCCTTCCTTGTTGCGGTTCACGCCCATGAAATACCACGCGGTGTCGCCGAGGAACGGCGGCCCCCAACCACGCGTCTCGTCGCCGTCCGGCGGCTCGATCTTGATCACCGTCGCACCGTGGTCGGCGAGCGCCTGCGTGCAGTACGGGCCGCCGAGCACACGGCTCAGGTCGACGACCTTCAGGCCGTCCAGTGCGCCGCGTGTCGCGTTCGTCGCGTTCGTCGCGTTCATCGTTCGACCTCCGGCAGCAGGTCGAGCGCCATGTCGAGCGGCACCGGCGTACCGCGCACCAGCGCGTCGAACGCCATCGCTTCGTCGTCGCGCGACGCCGGCGCGAACGGATCGACCGGCAGCAGCTTGTGACGCACGATCAGGTGCGCGAGCGCGAGGCGCCGGTAGTCGGGTGCGAGCCGCACGCCCTCGCACGCCATCAGCACGGCCGCGCTCGCGTAGTACAGCGACGACGCGGCCTGCCGCACGCATGCGTCGTCGCCTGCCGCCGCAACCCGGGCGAGCGCATCGCACGCGCGCGCGAGAATGCGCCGCAGCGCCGCGCGACTTGCGTCGGGCAGCGGCGCCGCGCCGAGCCGATCGGAGAGGAACGTACGCAGCGCGTCCAGCGCCTGCTCGCGCTGCGCGGCGCGCGCGACGTCGAGCGCGACGATGTTGCTGGTGCCTTCCCAGATCGAGCCGAGATGCGCGTCGCGCACGAGGCGCGCATCGCTCCATTCCTCGATGTAGCCGATGCCGCCGCGCACCTCCATCGCGTCGCCCGTCACGCGGCGCGCATCGCGGCACGCGCGGAACTTGATCAGCGGCGTCAGGATGCGCACGCAGCGCGCGGCCTGCTCGTCGCCCGCATCCGCCTGCGGCAGCAGCAGCGCGATCTGCATGAACATCGCTCGCGCGGCCTCGGCGGGCAGCAGCATCTTCATCAACTGGCGCTGCATCAACGGCATCTCGATCAGCGTCCGGCCGAATGCCGTGCGGTGCGCGGCCACGTGCAGCGACTCGTTCAGCGCGCGCCGCATCAGCCCGGCCGCGCGCACGCCGTTCGACAGCCGCGACATGTTGATCATGTCGGCCATCTGGTGAAAACCGCGGCCGATCTCGCCGATCAGGTAGGCCTGCGCGCCTTCGAGCGCGATCTCGCCGCTCGCCATCGAACGGCTGCCGAGCTTGTCCTTCAGCCGCACGATCCGGTAGTGGTTGCGCGTGCCGTCCGGCAGCGTCTTCGGCAGCAGGAACAGCGCGAGCCCCTTGATGCCGTCCGGCGCGCCGTCGGGCCGCGCGAGCACCATCGCCAGATCGGCGTCGGCGTTCGAGCAGAACCACTTGTCGCCGTACAGGCGCCACGCCGCTTCGCCCGGCGCGTGCGTTTCGCGCACCGCGCGCGTCGCGATGCGGCCGACGTCGGAGCCGGCCGCCTGCTCGGTCATGAACATCGCGCCCTGGAACAGCGTGTCGAAATCGCGTGACGCGAGCATCGGCAGGTAGTGCTCGACGAGCGCCGGTTCGCCGAAACGGCGCAGCGTGCGCGTGAGCGAGTCGGTCATGCTGACCGGGCAGCACAGCCCGAATTCCGCCTGCACGAACAGGAACGTCAGCGCGTACTTGACGAGCGGCGCCACTGCGTCGGGCTGGTGGCTCAGCGCCGCGAGCCCGAGTTCCGAATACGCGACGCGTTCCAGCGCGACATACGCGGGGTCCTTGTCGATCCGCTGCACGGCCTCGCCGCGCCGATTGCGATGTTCGAGCACGGGCGGATGCTTGTCCGCGCGCGACGCCCATTCGTCGAGTTCGCCCGACACGCGCGCGCCGAGCGCGTGCAATTGCGGTTCGAGTCGTGCGTATTGGGTGGCGCCGAGATGCAGCTTCAGCAATGCGCCGAGATCGGGATCGGCCGTGAAGAAATTGATGCCCCGGCTGTCGGGGATGTTGCCGGATGCGCCGGCGTCGCGCGTGCGAGCGGTGTCGTTCATGCATGCGTCTCCATGGTGGCCCGGCTGCCGGGCGGCACGCATCGTGGCGGCGCGGCCGACCGATGCCAGGCGTTACGCAGAGCCTAGGCGCGCGATCGATAAGCGTCCAATACAGGATTTATCCGGTACGATAGACGGCACTTATCGATGCCGGAGCCGGGAGGAGACAACATGGAACTGCGGCAGTTGCGCTACTTCGTGGCGGTCGCCGAGGAACTGCATTTCGGGCGCGCGGCGAAGCGCCTGTTCATCTCGCAGCCGGCGCTGAGCTTCGACATCCGCAAGTTCGAGGAAGCGCTCGGCGTGCAGCTCTTTTCACGCACCAACAAGACGGTCGCGCTGACCAACGCGGGTGCGGTGCTGCTCGGCGAAGCACGCCGGCTGCTGCTGCAGGCGAGCGAGGCCGAGCGTCTCACGGTGCGCTCGGCGTCCGGCCTCGCGGGTCGGCTGAGGATCGGCTTCGTCCATTCGATGCTGTATCGCGGGCTGCCCGATGCGGTGCAGCGCTTCGAGGCCGACTATCCGGGCGTGGAAATCGTGCTGAGCGAGATGAACACGCACGCGCAGGTGCAGGCGGTCCAGCGCGGCCAGATCGATCTCGGTTACGCGCACTGGGGCCACTGCCCGCCCGAGGTCGAATCGACGCCCGTCTACGCGGAACCGTTCGTGTGCTGCCTGCCGGCCGCGCATCCGCTCGCGCGGCGCCGGCAGGTCGCGCTCGCCGCGCTGGCCGCGGAACCGTTCATCCTGTTTCCGCGCGACGCGGCGCCGCACTATCACGACCTGATCATCGCGCAATGCGTAAACGCCGGCTTCAGCCCGCTGATCCGTCACGAGGCGCGGCTGTGGCAGACGATCCTGTCGATGATCGAGTTCGGGATGGGCATCGCGCTGGTGCCGCGCGTGCTGCAGCAGGTAAAGAGCGACCGGCTCGCGTTCCGGCCGCTGAAGGATGCGTCGCTCGAATCGCGCACGCTGGAACTGAAGCGCAGCGGCACCGCCGAACCGGTCGCGCTGCGCTTCGCCGACTACGTGCGCGCGTCGATCGACGCGCTGCCCGCGCTCGCGGGGTGAGCCGCCGCCGCTACTTCGCGTCCGGCTGCAGCACCGGCTGCGCGCGCCGGTACCACACCGCGTACACGACCGACAGCGCGATCAGGAACGGAACGCCGAAGATCAGCGTCATGTGGAATTCGGCGGTGAAGTAGGTCGTCACCATCACCGCGAGCATCAGCGCCGCGCCGAGCAGCGTCAGCAGCGGAAAGCCGCGCATCCGGAACGCCGGCGCCGGCATGCCGAGCGCCGCGCGACGCCGCCGGAAGCAGTAGTGCGTGACGAAGATCATCATCCACGTGAACAGCGCGCCGAACATCGACACCGACATCATGATCGTGAACGATGCATCCGGATACAGCACGCTCAGCACCGTCGCGAGCGCGATGCCGAGCGTCGACAGCATCAGCGCGCCGAACGGCACGCCGCGCGCGTTCACCTCGCCGAGCGCCTTCGGCGCATGGCCCGCGCGCGACAGGCTGAACATCATCCGCGTCGTGATATAGAGCTGGCTGTTCATCGCGGACAGCGCGGCGATCAGCACCACGAAGTTGATCAGCCCGGCCGCGCCCGGCAGGTGGATCGCCTCCATCACCTTCACGAACGGGCTCTCGTCGCGCCCCGCCGCCGTCCACGGCACGATCGCGAGCATCAGCGCGAGCGTGACGAGGTAGAACAGCACGAGCCGCACGATCGTCGAGCGGAACGCGCGCGTCACCGCGCGCTCGGGATCTTCCGCCTCGCCCGCCGCGACCGCGATCATCTCGATGCTCAGGTAGCTGAAGATCGACACGATCACCGCGACCCACATCCCCCACATGCCCTTCGGAAAGAAGCCGCCGTGATCGGTATAATGATGGAAACCCGCGCGCGCCGCGCCGTCGCCGACCAGCGCCGGATTGCCGAAGACGACATACGCGCCGAGCACGATGAAGCCGACGATCGCCGCGATCTTCACGACCGAGAAACCATACTCGACCGCACCGAACACGTCGACGCTGCGCGCGTTGACGAACACGAGCAGCGCCGAGAAGCCGACAATCCACAGCCAGCCCGGCACGCCCGGGAACCAGTACTTCATGTACAGCGCGATCGCGGTGACTTCGGTGCCGACCGCGAGCACGATGCACGCCCAGTACGCATAGCGCACGAGAAACCCGGCCCACGGGCTCACATAATGTTCGGCGTAGGCGCCGAACGATCCGGAGGTCGGGTGCGCGACCGTCATCTCCGCGAGACAGCCCATCAGCAACAGCGAGATGAACGCGCCGATCGCGTAGCTGACGAGCACGCTCGGACCCGCGAAGCCGATCGCGAACCCGCTGCCGAGAAACAGACCGGTGCCGATCGCACCGCCGATCGCGATCATCGCCATCTGCCGTGCGGAAAGCGTGCGGCGCAGACCGTGCTCGCGCGCCGCGATGTGCTGGAATTGCCCTTCTGGTTGCATCGAATGACCTCGTTCTAAAGCGTCAGTCCGGTCGAAACGTCGACGGCGCACGGGCCGGTGCCGGACCGCACCGGCCCGTGCGCCGCGTGCTCAGAATAGATGGCGCAGGCCGGCCGCGATGCCCGTCTGGTTGCCGCGTCCGGGCATTTCGGTGAACGCGCCCCCGGTCACCCGGTTGTAGTCGAGCGTCGCGTAGACCTGCGTCGCCTTCGACAGCGCGTACTCGGCCTCGAGCACGCCCGTATAGCGCTTGCCGCCGTTACCTGCCACGCCGTTCACGTTGCGGATGTCGTCGTAGTAACCGACGCCCGTCACCGATACCGCCGGCGTGACCTTCACGCTCACGCCGGTGTAGAAGATCGCGTCGCGGCGCGGGTTGTCGGCGAACGAGCCGTAGCTCACGTCGCGGCCCGGCGCGTTCAGCAGCTGCCGATCGAGCATGCCCGTGCGGTCGATGCCGCCGAGATAGCCGGCGTACAGCGTCGCCGCGCCGAACGCATAGCGTGCGCCCGCGCCCCATGCCTGCTGTGCGCGGCTGTTCAGGTCACGCACCTGCTGGTAGGTCGCACCGATCATCAGTCCGCCGAGCGTGTACGACACGTGCGTGCCCCAGTACGCATTCGCGCCGAGACTGCCGGCGACGCCGCCGAAACCGTAGCTCGCGCCGACGTCTAGCCCGCCGAACGTGCCGTCGTAGCTGACGGTGTTGCTTGCGCGGCCCTGCGTGAGGAAGTACGGCCACATGTTGGCCGTGTAGTTGCCGACCGTCAGCGGATCGAGATCGCCGAACAGGTTGAACGCCTCGGTCGCCTGCCGGCCGAGCTTCACGGTGCCCCAGTCGCTCGCGAGGCCGACATACGCGTAGCGGCCGAACAGCGCGCCGTCGAGCTGCCCGTTCTGCGGCTCGAAGCCGCTCTCGAGCTGGAAGATCGCCTTCAGCCCGCCGCCGAGCGCTTCGCTGCCCTTCAGGCCCCAGCGGCTGTTGGTGATCGCGCCGTTGGTCAGCTGCACGCTCGCGTCGTTCGACGCATTCGCATGCGTCGTGTAGCGGATGCTCTGGTCGACGATGCCGTACAGCGTCACGCTGCCCTGCGCCATCGCGCCGCTCGCGGCGAGCAGGCCCGCCATCGTTGGTACTGCGAATCGAATCATTCTCGTCACGTTCGTCTCCATCCTTGTCTTTATCCTTGTTGTGCTTCTCGGGGTTTGCTGGTGATTACGGGTATTGCAAGCCGCGCCACGCGGCAGGGTGCTAATTGCGCGCCGCCGGCAGCGCGACGTACGCGACGAGTTCGACGCGCATCGCCGGATGCGCGAAGCCCCGCACGCCCACGCACGTGCGGTTCGGATACGGTTCGCGGAAGTGGCGCCGGTATTCGGCGTCGAATTCCGGCATCGCCTTCACGTCGGACAGATAGACGAGCACCTGCGCGACGTCGTCCATCGTCGCGCCGGCTGCCGCAACGGCCTTCGCGAGATTGCCGAGCGTGATGCGCGCCTGCGCGGTCATCGTGTCGCCGACGATCGCGCCGGATGCATCGACCGGCCCGTGGCCGGTAAACATCAGCCCGCCCGCGCGGGTCGCCCACGAGAACGGCTGGGCCAGCTGCGGCAAGTCGACCGCGATCATGTCTGCCATCGTGTCCTCCTTCGGTTCGGGATCGGCCGCTCAGGCGGCCTGGCGCGACGTGCCGCCGAGCACGTCGGCGATCGCGTTCGCGACATGGTCGACGTTCGCGTCGTTCAGGCCGGCGATGCACATGCGGCCCGAGCGCAGCAGGTAGACGCCGTGCGACGCACGCAGGCGGTCCACGTCGGTCGCGGCGATGCCCGTATAGCTGAACATCCCGCGCTGCGTGACGAGTGCATCGAACGCGGGCGCGGGCAGGCGCGCGTCGAGCCGCGCCTTCAGCGCGCCGCGCATGCGCTTGATGCGCGCGCGCACCTCCGCGACTTCGTCCTCCCAACACGCGCGCAGCACGTCGTCGTTCAGCACGGTCGACACGAGCTGCGCGCCGAACAGCGGCGGGCTCGAATAGGTGCGGCGCACGCCGGCTTGCAACTGGCTCAGCACCGTCGCCGCTTCGCCGGCGCTCGTGCAGACGATCGACAGCCCGCCAACGCGCTCGCCGTACAGCGAGAAATTCTTCGACAGCGAGTTGCTGACGATCGCCGGCAGCCCCGCTTCGACGATCGCGCGCACAGCCCACGCGTCGTCGTCGAGCCCGTCGCCGAAGCCCTGGTACGCCATGTCGAGGAACGGAATCAGCCCGCGGCGCGCGAGCACGTCGATCACCGCGCGCCACGCGTCACGGTCGAGGTCAAGGCCCGTCGGGTTGTGACAGCACGGCTGCAGCAGCACGATGCTGCGCGCGGGCAGCGCATCGAGCGCCGCGAGCATCGCGTCGACGCGAAGATCGTTGCGCGCTTCGTCGTAGTACGGATACGTGTGCACGTCGAGGCCGGCCGCCGAGAAGATCACGCGATGGTTGTCCCACGTCGGATCGCTGATCCAGATCGCGCTGTCGGGGAAATAGCGCTTCACGAACTCGGCGCCGAGCCGCAGCGCGCCCGAGCCGCCGAGCGTCTGCAGGGTCGCGATGCGCCCTTGCGCGAGCGCCGCGCAGCCGGCGCCGAACACGAGGCGCTGCACGCCCTGCCGGTACGCGGCGAGCCCTTCCATCGGCAGATACGTGTGCGGCGCGCCGGCTTCGCGCAGGCGCTCGGCCGCGAGACGCGTGCTCTCCAGCACCGGGATGCGGCCCGCGTCGTCATAGTAGAGGCCGATGCTGAGGTTGACCTTGTGCGGATGCGCATCCTGCTGGAACGCCTGGAACAGCGACAGGATCGGGTCGCCCGGATAGGCGGGAACATGTTCGTACATGGCGGAATGACGGTAGGAGTTGAAGGCGGCGATACGGCCGGCGGCGTGACAGCGCGTCAGGCCGTGCGGTCGAGGCATGGGGCGCATGTTATCGAGGACGAAATAGAATGAGCTTCACTTTTCGATGACGAATCGCGTCGATTGCCGTAGAGTCTGCGTCTTGTAACTCAAAATTCACTGGATTCTGCGAAATGACTCTGGATCGAACCGACATGCGGATCCTCCGGCACCTCGAGCGGGACGGACGCATCAGCAATCAGGACCTCGCGAACGCGGTCGCGCTGTCGCCGTCGGCGTGCCTGCGGCGCGTGAAGCTGCTCGAGGAACGCGGCGCCATTGCGGGGTATCGCTGCACGATCGAGCCGAAGAAGGTCGGCGTCGCGTTCGAGGCGCTCGTGCATGTGTCGATGCGGCCGGACGTGCCCGAGTGGCACGACCGGTTCGTGGAAGCGATCCAGGTGTGGCCGGAAGTGATCGCCGCGCAGATCGTGACGGGCGGCTCGAACTACGTGCTGACGGTGCGGGCGCGCGACCTCGACCACTACTCGGACTTCGTGATCAACCGGCTGCACCGCGCGGCGGGCGTGATGTCGATCAATTCGAGCATCGTGCTCGCGACGCTCAAGCGCGACGGCTCGATCCTCGATCTCGTCGAGCCGTCGACGGCTGGCTGATGGATTGCTGCGCGAACCTGAAAAAAATTTGCAGAAAGGGCTTTACGAACCCCAAAAGCTCTGACATAATTTCAGCTTCTTTGGGCGGTTAGCTCAGCGGTAGAGCACTGCCTTCACACGGCAGGGGTCACTGGTTCGATCCCAGTACCGCCCACCAAAGAATTCAAGGGCCTGCGTCTCACGACGCAGGCCCTTTTCGTTTTGCGGCTGCTTTTCTGCACCCCTCCTCCGCTGCTGCATGCGTCGGGCTCGCCCGCCCCCTTCAAGAGGCGCTTCGACGGCATCTGATCGAAGCGCCGCGACCGCTCACTTCACCCGCTCCGCCGTCGCATCAAACGCACGCCGCGCCTTGTCGACGATCTCGTCGACTTCCGCTTCCCGGATCACGAGCGGCGGCGACAGCAACATCCGGTCGCCGGTCGCGCGCATGATCAGGTTGCCGTTGAAGCAGAAGTCGCGGCAGATCGTGCCGATATCGACATCGGCGCCGAATCGCTCGCGCCGGCTCCGATCGCGCGCCAGCTGAACGCCCGCGACCAGCCCCGCTCCCGCGATCTCGCCGACGATCGGATGATCTCCGAGCGCTTCCCGCAGCCGACGCTGGAAATACGGCCCGATGTCGCGCTTCACGCGCTCGACGATTCCTTTGTCGCGCAGCAACTTCAGGTTCGCGACCGCCACGGCCGCCGCCACCGGATGCCCCGAGTACGTGAGGCCGTGATTGAATTCACCGTTGTCGATGATCGGGCGCGCGACGCGCTCGTGAATGCCCACCGCGCCCATCGGCACGTAACCCGACGTCAGGCCCTTGGCCATCGTGATCAGATCCGGCTCGAAGCCGAAGTGCTGGTGCGCGAACCATTCGCCGGTGCGCCCGAAGCCGCCGATCACTTCGTCGGCGACGAGCAGGATGTCGTACTTGCGGCAAATCCGCTGGATTTCCGGCCAGTACGTCGACGGCGGGAAGATCACGCCGCCCGCGCCCTGGAACGGTTCGCCGATGAACGCGGCGACGTTCTCCGCGCCCAGTTCGAGGATCTTCGCCTCGAGCTGCTGCGCGCGTGCGAGGCCGAACGCTTCGGGCGTCTCGCCGGCTTGCGCCTCGCCGAAGAAATACGGCTGGTCGATGTGCACGATGTGCTCGACCTTCGACGGCATCTGTTCGTGCATGTAGCCCATCCCGCCGAGCGTGCCGCCCGCGATCGTCGAGCCGTGGTAGCCGTTCTTGCGCGAGATCACGAACTTCTTCTGCGGCTTGCCCTGCACGCGCCAGTACTGATGCACGACGCGCAGCACGGTGTCGTTGCCTTCGGAGCCGCTGTTGCAATAGAAGAAGTGGTTGAAGCCCGCGGGCGTGACTTCGGCGAGCAGCGCCGACAGTTCGATGATCGGCGGGTGCGTGGTCTTGAAGAACGTGTTGTAGAACGGCAGTTCCTGCAGCTGGCGATACGCGGCGTCGGCGAGTTCCTTGCGGCCGTAGCCGACGTTCACGCACCAGAGGCCGGCCATCCCGTCGATCACCTTGTTGCCGTCGGAGTCCCACAGGTAGACGCCGTCGGCCTTCACGATCACGCGGCTGCCCGCGCGATTGAGCGCGCCCATGTCCGAGAACGGGTGGATATGGTGCGCGGCGTCGAGCGCGCGGTATTCCGCGGTCGAGTGCGGCGGGAAGGCTTCGTTTCGATCGGTCATGTTTCCTCCGTAAAACAGCGCCGCACACTCACACGTGCAGCAGCAGATGGCGACGTTCCCACGAACTGATCACGCGGAAGAACGCTTCGTATTCGGTTTCCTTCAGCGCCAGGTACGCCTTCACGAACTTGTCGCCGAGAATGCCGGCGAGCGGCTCGCACGCGGCCATCAGCGAGATGCCCTCCTCGAGATTGCGCGGCAGCTGGTACGGCAGGTCGTAGCCGTCGGACGCGATCGGCTCCGTCGGCGCGAGCTGCTGCGTGAGGCCGAGATAGCCGGCCGCGAGCGTCGCTGCGAACGCGAGGTACGGGTTGCAGTCGACGCCCGGAATCCGGTTCTCGATGCGCCGCGCGACCGGCGTCGACTGCGGGATGCGGAAGCCGACCGTGCGGTTGTCGTAGCCCCACTGCACGTTGATCGGCGCGGCCATGAAGCGCGACAGCCGGCGATACGAGTTGATGTACGGCGCGAAGATCGGCATCAGCGCCGGCGTGTACTTCTGCAGCCCCGCGAGATAGCTGTGGAACATCGGCGATACGACCCCGTCTTCTTCGGCGAACAAGTTACGGCCGGTGTGCACATCGGCGAGGCTCTGGTGGATGTGCATCGCGGAGCCCGGCTCGCCTTCCATCGGCTTGGCCATGAACGTCGCGTACATGTTGTGCCGCAGCGCCGCCTCGCGCACCGTGCGCTTGAACAGGAACACCTGATCGGCCAGCGACAGCGCGTCGCCGTGCACGAAGTTGATCTCCATCTGCGCGGCGCCGACTTCGTGGATCAGCGTCTCGATGTCGAGCCCCTGCATCTCGCAGTATTCATAGATGTCCTCGAACAACGGATCGAACTCGTTGACGGCCTCGATCGAATACGACTGCCGGCCGGTTTCGGCGCGGCCGGTGCGCCCGATCGGCGGACGCAACGGCAGGTCGGGATCCGCGTTCATGTCGACCAGGTAGAACTCGAGCTCGGGCGCGACGACGGGATTCCAGCCCTTCGCCTTGTACAGGTCGAGCACGCGGCGCAGCACGTAGCGCGGCGAGATCTCGACCGGCGAGCCATCGAAATGCACGCAATCGTGGATCACCTGCGCGGTCGGATCGACGGCCCACGGAACCAGGCAGATGGTCGATGGATCGGGCACGCACACCATGTCGGGATCGGTCACGCCGGTCAGCGTGCCGTCCTCCGGATAGTCGCCGGTGACGGTCTGCACCATCACGGCCTGAGGGAGGCGCATCGATTCGCCGGATTCGAATTTGTTGCGCGGAATGATCTTGCCGCGCGCGATGCCGGCCATGTCGGGAATGATCGCCTCGACTTCGGTGATGCGGTGCTGACGCAGGAATTCGCTCAGTTCGGGTTGCATGATCGGCCTCGTTCAGTCGATGTCGGATGCGGCCGGCGACGGCATGGTGCCGCCGGTCGCACGAATGCGGTGGGTCATGCGCGCGCGGCATGCCGCGCCGAATGCCGCGAAGATGTCGCGCGACAGCGGCTGTTCCGCGAAACGCCATTCGGGATGCCACTGCACGCCGAGCGCGAACGCGCGCGCGCCGCGCACGCTGACGGCCTCGATCAGCCCGTCGGGCGCGCTCGCTTCGACCGCGAGCCCGGCGCCGAGCCGCGCGATGCCCTGGTCGTGCAGCGAATTGACCATTGCGTCGTGCGCGCCGCGCGCGATCCGTTGCAGCAGACCGCCCGGCGCAAGCTGGATGCGATGGGCGGGGCCGTACTGCCGCTCGAGCGGATCGCCGTCGCGCTCGCGATGGTCGTGGAAACCGGCGCTCGCATGCAGCCGCTGATGCAGCGTGCCGCCGTACGCGACGTTCAGTTCCTGCATGCCGCGGCAGATCGCGAGCACCGGCACGCCGGCATCGATCGCCGCGCGGATCAGCGGCAGCGCGGTCGCATCGCGCGCGGGGTCGTGCAGCGTGTCGGGCGCACTCGCCGGGCCGCCGTAGTGATGCGGCTCGACGTTCGAATAGCTGCCGGTCAGCAGCAGCCCGTCGACGGACGCAACGATCGCATCGACCGGCTGCCGCTCACCCAGCGCGGGCAGCACGAACGCCAGCGCGCCGGCGCCGTCGACCAGCGCGACGAGGTACTTCTCGCCGGCCGTGTGGTTCGGATGGGCGCCGCGCAGGATGCGGTCGGCGGTGACGGCTACGATCGGGCGCGCTCGCATGATCGCCTCCGCGATAAGCGCGCGACGCGTGCGGACGCGCAGGACGATGGAAGCCCGCCGTGGCGTGGATTGCGCGCGTGCGCGATCATGCCGCGCGCACGATGCGGCAACCGGCAGTGTGACCCGATGCGAAAATGGAAAACGACACTAGGGCAACAATGAAGCGCTGCCGTCGCGCTGCACCGCGCTGAACAGGTGCGCGGTCACGAGGTTGAAGCGGCGCAGGCCGCGATGGGACACAGCGAAGAAACCAGGCTCGCGTATGAGGGCGGCGCGCGTGCCGCGATCAGCATGCCGGATCGGCCCGGCCTGAGGCGGCGCGCCCGCCGACGGACTTCGGGTCCGGCGTATCGAAGGGCTGGCGGCTTTCACGATCGTACTCGACTGACTGATGAAGACAGGACACGTGTCGCGGTGAAGCGCAGGCGACGAGGCCGTGCGGCGACACGTCGGGAAGGTGTCTCGCGACGGATTCCGGCTTGGTACAGCGCCAATCGACGCCGTCGTCGCCGGTGCGCGCGTGACGACTTCCTGACATTCAGCTTATATCACCTAAAAATTGCGTCAAATTTCCAGGTGCCGATCCCCGACATCGATCAGACAAAAAAAACGGCATCGACCATTCGAATCGATGCCGTTTTTGTGCGCTGCGTCAGCTTGCCCGCGCCGCGTGCTGGCAAGCCGGCGCGGAAAGTATCACCGCACCGCCGCATGCAGCATGCCAACGGATCAACGATGCGCGAGCGCGGTTTCGACGAGCGTCTGCAGCAGCGGCACGATCCGCGCGGCGCGCGCTTCGTCGTATGCGTACGGACGCGTCTCTTCCATGTAGGTGATCTGCGACAGTTCGAGCTGCACGGCTTCGACGCCGGTGGCGGGCACGCCGTAGTGACGCGTGATGTAGCCGCCCTTGAACCGCCCGTTCGCGACCGCCGTATAACCGCCGTGCGCGTTCACGCATGCGGCCAGCGCCTCGGCGAGGCCGGGCGCGGCGCTCGCGCCGCTCGACGTGCCGAAGTTGAAGTCCGGCAGGCGGCCTTCGAAGAAACGCGGCACGTGCGAGCGGATCGAATGCGCTTCCCACACGAGCACGCGGCCATGCTCGCGCTTCAGGCGCGCGATCTCGCCCTGCAGCGCGTCGTGATACGGGCGCCAGTAGCGGTCGCGGCGGCGCATGATCTCGTCGTTGCCGGGCAGCGCGTTCGGCGGATACAGCGGCGCCTTGTCGAACGTGTCGACCGGCACGAGCCCGGTCGTATCCTGCCCCGGGTACAGGTTCTCGTTGTCGGGCGGACGGTTCAGGTCGACGACGTAACGCGCGTGCGACGGCACGAGGATCGATGCGCCGAGCGTCGCCGCAAACCCGTACAGCCGCTCGAGATGCCAGTCGCAATCGTCGACGAAGCGCGCGTCGGGCGTCATCGTCGCGGCGATGTCATCGGGGATGTGGGTGCCTGCGTGCGGGATCGAGATCAGCAGCGGCAGCGTGCCCTGCTTCAGCGTGAATACAGCCGGTTGTTCAGTCATGTCGCATCACCGTAAAAGTCTGCCGGCGCACGCGCGCGGCGTGCGCCGGACGCCGCGCGTCAGCGCAGCAGTTGCGCCAGCGCGGCGCGGTAGTCGGCATAAGCAGCGGTTTCGTCGCGATGGCGGCGGCCGCTCACGACGCGTTCGCCGCCGGTGTAGACGTCGAGCACCGGCGTGTCGCCATGCTCGGCGAACACCGCGCCCGACAGCCACGCCGCGCTGCCGTGTTCGGCGATCGCGGGATGATCGGGATCGAGCACGAGCCAGTCGGCGCGGCAGCCTTCACGCAGCGCACCGATGCGCCGCCCGCTTGCCTGCGCGCCGCCCGCGAGCGACGCGTCGAACAGCCGGTCGGCGACATGCGCCTGTGTGTCGCTCGCGAGTACGTTGCGCGCACGATGCACGAGCCGCTGCCCGTATTCGAGCAGGCGCAACTCCGAGCGCCAGTCGACCGACGCATGGCTGTCCGAGCCGACACCGATCACGCCGCCCTGCGCGAGATAGTCGACGGCCGGGAACACGCCGTCGCCGAGGTTCGCTTCGGTGGTCAGGCAGAGGCCCGCCACCGCACGACGCTTCGCGAGCGCCGCCGTTTCGGCCGCATCGACGTGCGTCGCGTGCACGAGGCACCAGCGCGCGTCGACGTCGAAGCGATCGAGCAGCCATTGCACGGGCCGCGCGCCGTACGCACGCACGCAGTCGTCGACTTCGGCTGTTTGCTCGGCGATGTGGATATGCACCGGCGCGTCGTCGGGCAGGCCGTCGAGCAGCACGCGCAGCCCGTTCTCGGACACAGCGCGCAGCGAGTGCGGCGCGACGCCGTAGCGCAGCCCGCCGTGCTCGGGCGCGACGCGGCGCATCGCGTCGAGCAGTTCGAGCAGGCCGTCCGGCGTGTTGATGAAGCGGCGCTGGTCGTCGCGCGGCGGCTTGTTGCCGAAGCCGGCGAACTGGTACGACACGGGCAGCATCGTGATGCCGATGCCGGCCGAGCGCGCCGCGTCGATCACGCGCGTGCCGAGCTCCGCGAGCTGCGGATAGCGCGAGCCGTCCTGCGCGTGATGCACGTAGTGAAATTCGCACACCGACGTATAGCCGCACTTGAGCATCTCGACGTACAGCCAGCGCGCGATCGCCGCGAGCGCGTCGGGGGTGATCTTCAGCGCGAAGCGGTACATCAGGTCGCGCCAGCTCCAGAAGCTGTCGGCGGGATTCGCACGGTATTCGGTGAGCCCCGCCATCGCACGCTGAAACGCGTGCGAATGCAGGTTCGGCATGCCGGGCAGCACGGGCCCGGCCGCGCGCGCGACGCCTGCCGGCGCATCGGTGTCGGGCGTCACGTCGGTCAGCGTGCCGGCCGCGTCCCAGCGCAGCAGCACGTTGCGGCGCCAGCCGTCGGGCAGGTAGGCATGGTCCGCGAACAACGTCATTTCGGTCATGGTCAGTTTCGTCTCCTGCAAGGCTAGCCGTTCATCCGGCGAAACACCGTCGCACCGCCGCGCACGACCTGCTCGCACAGCGGGCGGCCGATCCAGTAAGCGAGCTCCGCCAGCGAACCGACCGACCAGACCGCGAAATCGGCCTGACGACCGATCTCGAGCGCACCGTGACGATCAGCATGGCCGAGCGCCGCGGCCGCATGGCGCGTCACGCCCTGCAGCACCTCGGGCACCGTCATCCGGAACAGCGTGCAGCCCATGTTCAGCGTCAGCAGCAGCGATTCGAGCGGCGACGTGCCGGGGTTGTGATCGGTCGCGAGCGCGATCGGCACGCCGTGCTTGCGCAGCAGCTCGATCGGCGGCAATTGCGTTTCGCGGATGAAGTAGTACGCGCCGGGCAACAGCACGGCAACCGTGCCGGCCGCCTTCATCGCCTCGATGCCGGCTTCGTCGAGAAATTCCAGGTGGTCGGCGGACAGCGCGCGATAACGCGCGGCGAGCGCGGTGCCGCCCGCGTTCGACAGCTGCTCCGCGTGCAGCTTCACCGGCAGGCCGCGCCGCGTCGCGGCCTCGAACACGCGCTCGGTCTGCGCGAGCGAAAAGCCGATGCGCTCGCAGAACACGTCGACCGCGTCGACGAGGCCTTCGTCGGCCAGCGTCGGCAGCATCCGTTCGCACACCTCGTCGATGTATTCGTCCGCGCGGCCCGCGTATTCCGGCGGCAGCGCATGCGCGCCGAGGAACGTCGTGTAGACGCTGACCGGGAAGCGCTCGCCGAGCTGGCGCGCGACGCGCAGCATCTTGCGCTCGCTCGCGAGGTCGAGCCCGTAGCCCGACTTGATCTCGATCGCGCTCACGCCTTCCGCGAGCAGCGGCTGCAGACGTGCGGCGGCCTGCACGAACAGCGTCGTCTCGTCGGCCGCGCGCGTCGCGCGCACCGTCGACACGATCCCGCCACCCTGCCGCGCGATCTCCTCGTAGCTGACGCCGGCGAGGCGCTGCGCGAACTCGTCGGCGCGCGTGCCGCCGTACACGAGGTGCGTGTGGCAGTCGACGAGGCCCGGCGTCACCCACGCGCCGTGCAGGTCTTCCCGCTGCCAGTGCGCGTAACCGTGCGGCAGCGCGGAGAATGCGCCGAGCCACACGATCGTGCCGGTTTCGTCGACGGCGATCGCCGCGTCGTCGAGGGTTTCGTCGGGGTGGCCGTGCGGACACAGCCTCAGGTGATGCCAGACAGTCGGTTTCATGCGTTCAGTCTCGTGCGCCGACGGCGAGCGACACGGCGAGCAGCGCGCCGCCTCCGCTCACGACGACGTCAAACGCACGCCGCGGCCCGTCGAGCCGCAGCGTGTCCATTTCCTGCAGCGCGTAATGCGCGCCGTCGATCTCGACGCCGACCGTGCCGCTCGCGCAGAACAGCAGCACGGTATCGGCGCGCTCGACGCGGTGCGTGCCTGCGCGCCACACGTCGACGGTCCCGCGCGCGGCCGAGCGGCGCGTCATCAGGTTGAAGTCGCGGGTCGGGCCGTCGTGCAGCGTCGCGTCGATCGCCGTTTCGCCGGCGAAATCCGCACGGGCGAGCGGCGCGTCGAGCACATGGCGCGCGCCGCCGGCTTCCGTGAGCGTCATGCCCGCGCCGGACAGCAGCACGAGCGTGCGATCGACGCCGTCGAAACGCGAGAACGGCCCGGCCGCGTCGACGTCCGCGACGCTCACGCGCCACGCGAACGCATCGAGCGCGGCGCCCGGCGCCGCACCGACAGACGTTCCGCGCGACGAAAATGCCGCGATTTCGCGCGTCACGCCGCCGCCGTTCTTCCACGGCGACGCAACGAGATCCGCTGCGCGAATCATCGCGGCGGCCAGCGTTGCGTGCACCGGCGCCTGGTCGAGCGCCGTCATGCTCAGCGGCCGAGCATCGGCAGCTTCAGGCCGACTTCGCGGGCCGTCTGCTGCGCGAGTTCGTAGCCGGCATCCGCATGGCGCATCACGCCCGTCGCCGGATCGTTCAGCAGCACGCGACCGAGACGCTCGTGCGCTTCGGCGGTACCGTCGGCGACGATCACGACGCCCGAGTGCTGCGAGAAGCCCATCCCGACGCCACCGCCATGGTGCAGCGACACCCACGATGCGCCGCCCGCGGTGTTCAGCAGTGCGTTCAGCAGCGGCCAGTCGCTCACGGCGTCCGAACCGTCCTTCATCGATTCCGTCTCGCGGTTCGGGCTCGCGACCGAACCGGTGTCGAGGTGGTCGCGGCCGATCACGATCGGGGCCTTCAGTTCGCCGTTCTTCACCATCTCGTTGAACGCCTGGCCGAGGCGATAGCGATCCTTCACGCCGACCCAGCAGATCCGTGCCGGCAGGCCCTGGAACGCGATGCGCTCACGTGCCATGTCGAGCCAGTTGTGCAGGTGCGCGTCGTCGGGAATCAGCTCCTTCACCTTCTGGTCGGTCTTGTAGATGTCTTCCGGATCGCCCGACAGCGCGACCCAGCGGAACGGACCCTTGCCTTCGCAGAACAGCGGGCGGATATAAGCCGGCACGAAGCCCGGGAAGTCGAATGCGTTCTCGACGCCCATTTCCAGCGCCATCTGGCGGATGTTGTTGCCGTAGTCGAGCGTGGCCGCGCCGCGTTCCTGCAGCGTCAGCATCGCGCGCACCTGCTCGGCCATCGACTGCTTCGCGACCTTCACGATGCTTTGCGGATCGACCTTCTGCGCCTCGCGCCATTGCGCGACGGTCCAGCCTTGCGGCAGGTAGCCGTTGATCGGGTCGTGCGCGCTCGTCTGGTCGGTCACGCAATCCGGCGTGACGCCGCGCTTGACGAGTTCCGCGAACACGTCGGCCGCGTTGCCGAGCAGGCCGATCGAGACCGGCTTGCCGGCGCGCTTCGCTTCGTCGATCATGCCGAGCGCTTCGTCGAGCGTCGTCGCCTTCTTGTCGACGTAGCGGGTCTTCAGGCGGAAGTCGATGCGCGTCTCGTCGCATTCGACCGCGATCATCGAGAAACCCGCCATCGTCGCGGCCAGCGGCTGTGCGCCGCCCATGCCGCCCAGGCCGCCCGTCAGGATCCAGCGGCCCGACGGGTCGCCGTTGAAGTGCTGGTTCGCGACCGAGAAGAACGTTTCATAGGTGCCCTGCACGATCCCCTGGCTGCCGATGTAGATCCAGCTGCCGGCCGTCATCTGGCCGTACATCATCAGGCCCTTGCGGTCGAGCTCGTGGAAGTGATCCCAGTTCGCCCAGTGCGGCACGAGGTTCGAGTTCGCGAGCAGCACGCGCGGCGCATCCGGGTGCGTGCGGAACACGCCGACCGGCTTGCCCGACTGGATCAGCAGCGTTTCGTTGTCCTCGAGATCCTTCAGCGAGGCGAGGATCTGGTCGTAGCATTCCCAGTTGCGCGCCGCGCGGCCGATGCCGCCGTACACGACGAGCGCATGCGGATGCTCGGCGACTTCCGGATCCAGGTTGTTCTGGATCATCCGGTAGGCCGCTTCGGCCAGCCAGGTCTTGCAGACCTTCTCGCTGCCGCGCGGTGCGCGGATCGTGCGCGTCGGATCGAGACGGGGATCGATGTGTTTCGGATGGTTCATGACAACTGCTCCCGAAGGAAAGTGAAGATCAATTGGAATCAGAAATGCCCGGTGAAGCGATAACGACTGCCCGGGTGCCACAGATTCGCCACCGAGGCGACGACGCCCTGCGACCAGGTACGCCGATGTAAAACCAGACACGGCTCGACGTCGTCCATCCGCAACTGCTCGCGCCGCTCGGGCGCCGGAGCCGCCGCTTCGATCCGGTACTCGACGCGCTGCAGCGGGGCCGCGCGCATCAGGTACAGGTTCGGCGTCGTGTTCGTGAAATCCTGCTCGGCATAATCCGGCGCGACCGCCGGATTCACCCATCGTTCTTCGAGCTGGACGGGTTCGTCATTCTCGAAGTGCAACACCTGCGAATAAAACAGCGTGGCGCGCACGGCCATCTGCATCTCGTCGGCGAGCGCCTCGTCGGCGCGGATCGTGTCGAGGCCGAGCACGCTCGCGCGGTACGCATGCCCGCGCGCGTCGACCTCTTCCGAAATGCTGCGGATCGCGACGAGCGTCGACTCGTACTTCGGCCGCGCGACGTAGGTGCCCGCGCCCTTCATGCGCGTGAGCACCTGCTCGGCCGTCAACTCGCGCAACGCGCGGTTGACGGTCATGCGCGCGACCTTGAACTCGCGGGCCAGTTCGTTCTCGGAGGGCACCTGGTCGCCCTCCGCCCACTCGCCGGCGTGAATGCGGCCCAGGATGAAATCCTTGATCTCCTGGTAGACCGGCGCGCTCATGGGCTTACTGTTCCGATGCGAACGAGAACGGCGCGGCCTTCGCGAACGCGCGCTCGCTCACGAGCTTCGCGATCACCGCGATGTCCGGTGCGAAGTAGTGGTCGAGCTCGTAGTGCGCCACATGGCCGCGGATCGTTTCCATCACCGGCGCGAGCTTCGGGCTCGTGTGGTAAGGCGCGCGCAGGTCGACGCCCTGCGCGGCGGCCAGCAGTTCGATCGCGAGGATGTACTTCGTGTTGTCCGCGATGTCGGCGAGCTTGCGCGCGGCGAACGTCGCCATCGACACGTGGTCTTCCTGGTTCGCCGAGGTCGGCAGCGAGTCGACCGATGCCGGGTGCGCGAGCGTCTTGTTTTCCGACGCCAGCGCGGCAGCCGTCACGTGGGCGATCATGAAGCCCGAGTTCACGCCGCCGTCCTTCACGAGGAACGGGGGCAGGCCCGACAGCGTCGCGTCGATCAGCAGCGCGATGCGGCGCTCGGCCAGCGCGCCGATTTCCGCTGCGGCGAGCGCGAGGTTGTCGGCCGCGAATGCGACGGGTTCAGCGTGGAAGTTGCCGCCCGACAGCACTTCGCCGGTATCCGGGAAGATCAGCGGGTTGTCCGACACGGCGTTCGCTTCGATCAGCAGCACGTCGGCCGCGTGGCGCATCTGGTCCAGGCACGCGCCCATCACCTGCGGCTGGCAGCGCAGGCTGTACGGATCCTGCACCTTGTCGCAGTCGCGGTGCGACTGGTTGATCGGCGAGCCGTCGAGCAGGTCGCGGTACGCCGCGGCCGCGTCGATCTGGCCGCGATGGCCGCGCAGCTCGTGGATGCGTGCGTCGAACGGCTTCACCGAGCCGGCTGCCGCGTCGACCGACAGCGCACCGGCGACGAGCGCGGTGCGGTACAGGTCTTCGATCGAGAACATGTTGTCGAGCGCCAGCGCCGTCGAGGCCTGCGTGCCGTTCAGCAGCGCGAGGCCTTCCTTCGCCTGCAGCGTCAGCGGCGCGAGGCCCGCGACGCGCAGACCGTCGAGCGCGCTCGCGCGCTCGCCGCGGATGAACACTTCACCGACGCCGAGCAGCACGGCCGACATGTGCGCGAGCGGCGCGAGGTCGCCCGATGCGCCGACCGAGCCTTTCACCGGGATCAGCGGCAGCACGTCGGCGTTGAACAGCGTGATCAGCGCGTCCATCACCTCGCGGCGGATGCCCGAATGGCCGCGGCCGAGGCTCGACAGCTTCAGCGCCATCAGCAGACGCACCGACGAGCGCGCCATCGGCTCGCCCACGCCGACCGCGTGCGACAGCACCAGGTTCTTCTGCAGCAGCTCGAGCTGGTCGTGCGGGATGTGCGTGCTGGCCAGGCGGCCGAATCCCGTGTTGATACCGTATGCCGGCTCGCCCTTCGCCGCGATGTCGGCGACGGCCTTCGCGCCGGCGTCGATCTTCGCGAAGCTCGCCGGGTCGAGCGTGAGCTGCACGGATTCGCGAGCGATCTTGCGCAGTTGCGGGAGGGTCAGGTGGCCGGGGGTCAACGTAATCATGTGAGCAATCCTGTCTAGACAAGTTCGGGATGGATTGCAGTGTAGCCATCGCAACTTGTCTAGACAACCCCGTTTTTAATGATTTCGACTCGGGAGTTTCCCTGATGCCGGGTCCGCCCCGCCGGAGTAGCCGGCCAGGCCCGGGAATTAACATATGTTGCAATTATTTTGTCTTTGGCAACATACGAATCCGCACCTTCCTGCCATCCGCATTCGGAGACCTGCCATGACCATCCCGCCCCGGTTGACCGCCCTTTTCGGCCGCAGCCTGCTCGTCGCCGCCTGCGCGCTCGCGTGCGGCGCGTCGCTCGCCGCGGAGCCGCTGTCCGGCACGCTCGAGAAGATCCGGCAGGCCGGCCTGATCTCGATCGGCCACCGCGAAACGTCGGTGCCGTTCTCCTACGTCGACGCGAGCGGCAAGGTGATCGGCTTCTCGCAGGACCTGTGCGATCGCGTGATCGCCGCCGTGAAGGTGCGCACCGGCAAGCCCGACCTGCAGGTGCGCTTCATCCCGGTCACGTCGCAGAACCGGATCCCGCTCGTGCAGAACGGCACCGTCGATCTCGAATGCGGGGTGACCACCAATCTCGCCGCGCGCCACGCGCAGGTCGCGTTCTCGACCACCTTCTTCGTCGCGACGACGCGCCTGCTCACGCGCACGAGCGCGGGCATCCGCGACTTCCCCGATCTCGCCGGCAAGACGGTCGTGACGAACCAGGGCACGACGTCCGAACGCCTGCTGCGCAAGATGAACGAGGAAAAGAAGCTGAACATGCAGATCATCAGCGCGAAGGACTACGGCGAAGGACGCCTCACGCTCGAATCGGGCCGCGCGGCCGCCTACATGATGGACGACGTGCTGCTCGCCGGCGTGCGCCAGCTCGCGGCGAAACCGGCCGACTGGGCGATCGTCGGCACGCCGCAGTCGTCGGAAGCGTACGGATTCATGCTGCGCAAGGACGATCCGCAGTTCAAGGCGCTCGTCGACGGCGTGCTCGTGCAACTGATGAAGAGCGGCGAGATCAATGCGCTGTACGACAAGTGGTTCATGAAGCCGGTGCCGCCGAAGGGGCTCGCGTTCGACTTCCCGATGAGCGACGTGATCAGGACGCGCTACGCGGCGCCGAACGATGCGCCGCTCGAGTGAACGCCGCGCGGTGACATCGGCTCACGCGCGCGTCCACGCGACGCACGCCGCGTAGCCGGGCGCCGCGTCGAGCCAGCGCGCGTCGAACGCGGCCACGCCGGCCGCCGGCGCGGCCGGCTCGATGATCGTCGTCGCAGGCGTCGCCGCATCGCGCGGCGGCACGACGGCGAACGCGCGCAGCCCACCGCCGATGCCGATGCCGAGCGCCTTGAGCAGCGCCTCCTTCGCGGACCATACGCGCATGAACGCGTCGGCACGCGCGTCGGGCGGCAGGCCGTCGAGATAAGCGGCTTCGGCAGTCGCGCACACTTCGGCCGTGAGCGCGCGCCAGTCGGTCGTGCGGTTGCAGCTTTCGATATCGACGCCGACGCGGCCCGTCTCTGCCCATGCGATGAGCGCGTGATCGCCCGCGTGCGACACGTTGAAATCGAGCGATGCGCGATGCGCGGGATCCAGCGACGGCCGCCCCGATGCATCGACGACGATCGCGATATCGTTCGGCGCGATGTCGAGCGCCGCGCCGAGCACGTCGCGCAGCGCGGCGCGCGTCGCGGCGCTGCGCACCGCATCCTCGTGTCGAAGATAGCGCCCGGCACGCGCGCGCTCGGCATCGCTCAATGCCGCATAGGCCGGCGACGCGAGCGGCACGCGCCAGTCGAAATCGATGCGCGCGACCTGCACGCCGGCACGCGACGCGGCAGGCGGCAAGTCGAGCAAGTGCACGCGCCATGCGCGCGACAGGTCGGCGGAAATCTCGGAATCGGGCGGAACGGACATCGGCACGCAGCAGGCAGTCGAATCAAACGTCCGATGTTAATCGATCGCGCCGGACGTGGAACGATGCGTCGCGACCGGGATCGTCGGCAGCGGCAGCCGGCGCGGCCGCCTGATCGACGCGACTACCCGCTTGCGGGCGCGGTCAGCCTTGCGCGACGGCACCCGGGACGCCGCTTTCCGCCTGCCCCGCACGCTGCGCCGGATGGCGCGCGTGGACATGGCCCGGCGCATCGGCCGGCAGCGCGCCGTGTTGCAGCCAGTACAACGCGACGGGCCACAGCGTGTCGGTGAAGCGGCTGTGGAAGAACGCGAAATGACCGATCGCATCGACGCCGATGTCGCGCGGCGCGATCCGCAGATGCGTGACGTCGCTGCCCGTGTAGTAGCCGGCCAGCCGTTCGATCGCGTCGACCGTGCCGAAGCCGTCGTCTTCGAGGCCGATCGCGAGCATCGGCGCCGACAGCCGCGCGAAGCGGCCCGGCAACGCGGCGCGGCTCGCCTCGGGTTCGGCGAGCAGGCCGTGCGTGTACGCATCCTCGAAGCGCGGTTGCGCGCGCACCCACGACAGCGCGACGCCGCGCGGCGTATCTTCCATCCAGCCGAGCCGTTTCGCGGGCACATAGCCGAACACGGCCGCGAGCGCCGGCATCGCGACGTGCCACTTCAACCACATGCGCCGCCGCTCTTGCGGCCGATAGTCGCGCCAGTACGCATACTGCGCGCCGACGGTCACCACATGACGCACGTACGCGTTCGACGCCGCGAGCCCGAGCACGCAGCCGCCGATGCTGTGCGCGACGACGTCGAGCGGCTGGCCCGCAAACGCGTCGCGCGCGTACTGCAGTGCGGCCTCGCAATCGAGCCGCCCCCAGTCGAGCCAGTTCGCGCGCAGCGTCGCGAGCCGCGCGGGGCGCGATCCGCCGATGCCGCGATAGTCGTAGACGAGCACGTCGCGCCCCTGCGCGAACAGCCACGCGGCGAAGCGGAAGTAATAGTCGCAGCGCACGGACGTCGCGCAATTGATGACCGTCACGGGCCGCATTGCACCCCCGCCGCCGCCGCGATGGCGCCACACGTAGCCGCGCAACGCGTAGCCGTCGGCCGCGGTCAGCGTCACGGGCTGCGGCGGCAATGCGTCCGCCGCTCGCCCGGGCGCGTACTCGGCCGCTTGCTCGGCCGCGCGAGCCGTCCCGCCCGCTTCGTTCGAAATCGTCATCCTGTCTCCTGTGCGGCGCCACCTGATCCGGCGCCCGCCCGTCGGCCAGCCTCCATTGAACTTGACGCGTCCGGCGTTCTCAACCAATCTTGCTGCTCCGTTCGCATGAGCCCGACGCATGTCAACGCCGCTCGTCCGTCTCCCGTCGCTGGATCTCGTGCGCGGCTTCGTCGCCGTCGGCCGGCGCATGAGCATCACGCTCGCCGCGCAGGACTTGTGCGTCACGCAGTCGGCCGTCAGCCGCCAGGTGCATGCGCTCGAAGCGCATCTCGGCGTCGCGCTGCTGCAGCGCGGCTATCGGAAGATCGCGTTCACGCCCGAAGGCGAGCGGCTGTTCCGCGCCGCGGATGCGGCGCTGCTCAGCCTGCAGGACACCGTCGCGTCGCTCGCCGCCGCGCGCGAGCGCCAGCCCGTCACGATTACCGCGAGCATCGGCGTGACCGCCTTGTGGCTGCTGCCGCGACTCGGGCGCCTGCAGGCGCGCCTGCCCGAGGTCGACTTGCGTGTCGCCGCGAACGACAAGGTACTCGATTTGCGCGCGGAAGGCATCGACCTCGGGATCCGCTACTGCCCGCGCGAGCGCGCGCCGGCCGGCGCGGCGCGCCTGTTCGACGAGATCGTCGTGCCGGTCGCGCACCCCGCGCTGGCCGCCCGGCCCGTCACCGACGCGGCCGCGATCGCGGACCACGTGCTGCTCGAATTCGACGGGCCGCCGCAAACACAGCTGCAATGGCGTGCGCACCTGCACGCAGCCGGCCTCGGCGACGCGCGCCCCAAGGGCGTGCTGCGCTTCAACCAGTACGATCAGGTGATCCACGCCGCGATTGCCGGCCAGGGCGTCGCGCTCGGACGGCTCGCGCTCGTCGCGCCGATGCTCGCCGACGGCCGGCTCGCGGTGCTCGGCCCGCGCTCGCAGACGGCGTCGGATGCCTATGGCTACTGGCTGTTCCGGCACGATCCGGCACCGCGCCGCGAAGTCGCCGACGTGCGCGACTGGATACTCGCCGAAGCAGCCGAGTGCGACGCGGCGATGCGCGCGTACGACGTGGCGCAGCGGTAGCCCGCGCGCGATTTTCCGCGTCGAGTCGATGCCGATGCCTGAGCGCTGCGGCGATCGTTGCGCGACGGATCGCGCCACTGCAGACGATGGACCGACGACGTAACAGCGCATCGGCCACGTGCCACGCCGGCCGCCTGCGCGGCAGCGGCTCCACGCACCCGGCCCGCGCCGCCGTCCTCGCACTTCTCGCCGACATCGCGTCCGACCTCACGTCGCATTCCCGACGCGCATGCGAACCCGACCGAATGATCGCTTGAGCGACACCGCGACCGGATCGTCTAATCGGATCGAACGCGGCCGTCGCGCCGCACGCATTCATCCGGAGACATGCATGACCCCGATCGAACGAGACGCCCGGCGGCGCTGGCTGCCGGTACTCGCAGGCGGCCTGATCATGGGCGCCGCACTCGGCATCCGCCACGTGCAGGGCTTGTTCCTCGCGCCGGTCACGCTCGACCACGGCTGGTCGCGCGAAGCGTTCGGTCTCGCGCTCGCGCTGCAGAACCTGGTGTGGGGCATCGCGCAGCCGTTGACCGGGATGATCGCCGACCGCTTCGGGTCGGTGCGTGTGATCGTCGCCGGCATGCTGCTGTACGCGGCCGGGCTCGTCACGATGGCGCTGGCGGCGTCGATCGGCGTGTTCACGGCCGGTGCGGGGCTCGTGATCGGCATCGCGCTGTCGGGGTCGGCGTTCGCGTCGATCTACGGCGCGTTGAGCCGGCTGTTTCCGCCCGACCGGCGCGGCTGGGCGCTCGGCGTCGCCGGCGCGATCGGCGGGCTCGGCCAGTTCTGCATGGTGCCGGTCGCGCAGGTCCTGATCGGCGGCATCGGCTGGCAGCATGCATTCGTCGCGCTCGCGCTCGTCGCCGCGCTGCTCGCGCCGCTCGCCGCGTTGGTGCGCGACCGGCCCGCGCAGGCCGCGAGCCGTGCCGACGGCACCGACCAGTCGATCGCGGCGGCCGTGCGCGAAGCGTTCGCGCACCGCGGCTTCTGGCTGCTGAACGCCGGGTTCTTCGCATGCGGGTTCCAGCTCGCGTTCATCGCGACCCACCTGCCGGCCTACCTGCTCGATCATGGGCTGCCCGCGCGCCATGCCAGCGTCGCGCTCGCGCTGATCGCGCTGACCAACGTGGCCGGCACCTACGCATGCGGCCATCTCGGCGGCGTGCTGCGGCGCAAGTACGTGCTGTCCGTGCTGTACGTCGTGCGCGCGCTCGCGATGGCCGCGTTCGTTGCCGCGCCTTTGTCGCCCGCGAGCGTCTACGTGTTCGCGGCCGTGATGGGCTTCACGTGGCTCGGCACGGTGCCGCTGAGCAATGGCGTGATTTCGCAGGTGTTCGGCGTGCGCTACATCGCGACACTGTTCGGCTTCGTCTTCTTCGGGCACCAGCTCGGCAGCTTCTTCGGCGTATGGCTCGGCGCGCTCGTGTACGACGCGACGCATTCGTATCTGCCGCTGTGGATCGGCTCGATCGCGCTCGGCGTGCTGGCCGCGCTGCTGCACCTGCCGATCGACGACGCGCGCATCGCGCGCCCCGGCTCGGCCAAGGCCGCATGGGCATGATCCGTGCGGCGCTGGCCGCCGGCGTGCTTGCGTTCGTCGCGTGGTGCGGCGCGAGCTACTTCGATTCGGACATCGCGCTCGCGCTGCTCGAGCACGCGGCGTACTGCAACTGACGCGGCAAGTTACACCGCGCGCGAACGGCCGGCGGCGCCCGGCTTCGGCAACGTGGCAAGCGCATCGAGCGCACGACGGCGCGCGCCGTCGTGATCGACGATCGGCGCCGGATAGTCGAGCCCGAGCCGCACGCCGGCCGCCGCCAGCTGCGCCGCGGATGCCTCCCACGGCGCGTGGATCGCCGCCGCGTCGAGGCCCGCGAGTTCCGGCACCCAGCGGCGCACGTACTCACCCTGCGGGTCGAACTTCCGGCCCTGCGTCACCGGATTGAAGATGCGGAAATACGGCGCGGCGTCGGCCCCGCAGCCAGCCACCCATTGCCAGTTCGCCGGGTTGTTCGCGGCGTCCGCATCGACGAGCGTATCGTGGAACCAGCGCTCGCCCGCCCGCCAGTCGATCAGCAGATGCTTGACGAGGAACGACGCGACTACCATCCGCACGCGATTGTGCATCCAGCCGGTCGTCCACAGCTCGCGCATTCCCGCATCGACGAGCGGATAGCCGGTCAGACCGCGCTGCCATGCGCGCAGCGCGGCGGGATCGTCGCGCCACGGCATCGCGTCGAACTGCGCGCGGAAGTTGTCGGTCGCGAGCGCCGGGAAGTGATACAGCAGCACGTGGCTGAATTCGCGCCAGCCGAGCTCGCTCAGGAATTTCTCCGCACCGGCCGCGCACGCCACGCCGCCCGCCTGTGCCGCACCCTGCACCGCATGCCACACCTGTCGCGGCGACACGTTGCCGAAGCGCAGGAACGGCGACAGCCGGCTCGTCGCGGGCTCGCCGGGTCGATCGCGTGTGTCGGCGTAGCCGGCGAGCGACGCGTGCACGAACGCGTCGAGCCGCGTATGCGCGCCGGCTTCGTCGGGCGCCGGCCACGCGTCGCGCAGACCGCCCGCCCAGTCCGGCGCGTGCGGGCGCAACGCGAGCGCGTCGAGCGCCAGCGCGCGTTCGCGCACGGCGGCCGGCCACGGATGAAACGCGATCTGCTCCGGTTCGGGCAGCGGCGCCGTCACCGTGCGATCGCGCCGCACCGCGCGCCAGTATGCGGTGAACACCTGGAACGGCGTACCGGCGCCCGTCATCACTTCCCACGGTTCGTTCAGCAGGCTGCCGTTGCTGCTCTCGACTTCCAGGCCATGCGCCTTCAGCGTCGCCTTCAACGCCGCATCGGCATCGCGCTGCGGCTGCGCATAGCGGCGGTTCCAGTACACGGCCGCCGCGCCCGTGTCGCGCACGATGCGCTCGATCTCGCGCTGTGCATCGCCGCGCAACAGCAGCAGGCGCCCGCCATGACGCGCGAGCGCCGCGTCGAGTGCGGCGAGCGAGCCGTGCAGCCACCAGCGCGCCGCGCCGCCGAGCGCCCGCCCCGCACCCTCGCCCGTATCGTCGACATACACGCACACGAGCGGCCGGCCCGACGCGACTGCGCGCGTCAGCGCGGGCTGGTCGGTCACGCGCAGATCGTCGCGGAACCACACGACGGCAGGAGCAACGGACGACTTGGCTGACACGGGCACCTCGCGACAGGAAACGGAAAAGTGACCCGTATTGTCGCGGCAGGCTCGTGCGATGTCGATGCTCGCCACGCAGCGGCGCGTGCGCGCGCATCGGGTGCCGACGTCGGATCGCCGGCCCGGTGAAACGCCTTACTCCATTCCGACGATTCTTCGTCGAGGTTCACGCGTGACGCAGCGATCGACTCGCGCGTGCCGGGCTCGCCGACGCAACCGGCCGGAGCGGCGCCACGCGCGCGGCGCACGGGCCGCGGCTCAGTCCAGCCGGAACGCCGCTTCGAACCGCTCGGCGAACGCGTCGAACTCGGCTTCCGGCAGATGATTGATGCCGCCCGCGCGCTTGCGTCCGCCACCGGTCGGGAAACCGCGGCAGAACTCGTCGGCGCAAAGCGGCCTGCCGTCGGGCACGCGCACGCTGACCACGAACCCGCCTTGCGCACGCGGTGACAGCACCGCGAGCGCCGCATGCGGCGCATTGCGCATCCGCTCGTTCGCAAGCATCCCCGACACGCGCCGCGCCCACGGTTGATCCGGCATCCTGATCAGCGTCGCGCCCGGCACGTCACGCAGCGGCACGAGCGCGCATGCCCGCGCCATGTCGTCGCGATAGCCGTCGCGCAGCGCGGCGAACACCGGCGTGTCGCGCACGAAGTCGAGCGGATCGGCGCACGGCAGCATCGCATCGGCCAGCACCGCCGGATCGAAATGCAGGTCGCCGACGCAGTCGCCGTATGCGTTGTAGTTCAGGTAGAGCCCGAGCTCGGCCAGCGTGCAGCGCTCGGCTTCATCGATTCCGTATTCGCGGGCGAGCGCGTCGCCGAGCGCCGGCAGTTCGTCGCCGAACGCCGCGACGATCGCCCAGCGCACGTGCCGCCCGCCGAGATAGCGGTTCACGAGTGCGCTCGTGCAGATGTCGGCGGCCGTGTCGATATACGCATCGAAACGCGGATCGCCCGGCAACGCGCCCGCGAAGTGATGATCGAAGTAGCGAACCGCCGCGCCGTCGCGCAGCAGCCGCGCGCATGCGTCGCGGTTCTGGTCGTGCGACACGTCGAGGACGGTCACGCGATCGCCGGCCCGCGCATCGATTCGCTCGAGCAGCTTGATGTCGCGCTTCACGCCGGTCACGAGCGTGCCGCCCGCGCCCTCCGCGAGCCGTAGCTGTTGCAGCGCGCAGAGGCCATCAGCATCGCCGTTGAACGCGAAGAAGTGCCGTGCCTGCCGAGTTTCCTGCATGATTCGCCGCTCCCTCCTCAGGGCATGAAATCGCCGCCGTTCGCATCCAGCATCGCGCCGGTCTGCGTTCGCGTAATCCGACGCAAGGAACAGCGCCGCGCGCGCAGTCCTCGTCGGTCGGCAGCTTCGCGAGCGCGATGTTCGACGCGATCGGCGCGATGATCTCCGCCTCCGTCATCCCGTACTCCGCTGCCGCCTGCCGGAAATACGTCTGCGTCGGCACGCTCCACATCCACCCCATGTGGATGCTGTTCGCGCGATCCCGTGCACGCCGAGCTCGCGCGCCAGATATTTTGCCGCAACCGCGAGCGCCCCCTTCGATACAGCGTAGCCCGATTCCCCTGCAAATGGCTTGCGCGTCACCTGCGTGTTGATCATCACGATCGTGCCGCGCTTCTGCAGCTTCATGTGCGGCACGATTTCCTGCGTGAGCGTCATCGTGCCGAACACGTTGGTGTCGAACACCGCGCGCCAGCCGTCGGAGATCGGCGTCCTCGACGGCCTCCGGAAACGTGCCGTGCACGAACGCGCTGTTCACGAGTGCGTCGATTCGGCCGAAGCGCTCGATCGCCTGCGTCGCGAGCTGCCGGCATTACGCGCGCTCGGCGATGGCGGTACGCCACCTTCAGCACGTCGCATGCGACGCCGCCAGTGGACAGCCGGCGCTCGCTCGCGATCCCACGTCATACGTCATCGGATGTGATCGAACGGCGCGCCACCCTCCTGATATTCCCCAATATTTGGGCATATTCCGGGTAAACCCGCGACGCCATGCCTAAAGCTCAGGCGTACCATGTCATACGACGACATACTACTTAAATCACCATCTCGACGCCAACGCGGGCCGCCGCCCCGTTCGCCGCCCGACCGGAGACACACCCTTGACCTCACCCGCCCTGCCCGGCCGCGACCCGCTCGCGTCCGCCGTTTCGAAAGTGAAGTGGCACGTGCTGCCGCTCGTGCTGATCATGTTCATCGCGAACTACATCGACCGCGTGAACGTCGGCTTCGTCGACCGCCACCTCGAAGCGTCGATCGGAATCGGCGCGGCCGCTTACGGGCTCGGCGCCGGCCTGTTCTTCGTCGGCTACGCGCTGTTCGAAGTGCCGTCGAACCTGCTGATGCAGCGCTACGGCGCACGCATCTGGCTTGCGCGGATCATGGCGACGTGGGGCGTCGTCGCGGCCGCGATGGCGTTCGTGTGGAACGACACGTCGTTCTATGCGCTGCGCTTCCTGCTCGGCGCGGCCGAGGCCGGCTTCTTCCCCGGCGTCGTGCTGTACCTGTCGCAATGGCTGCCGCCGCAGGAGCGCGGCAAGGCGATGGCGATCTTCCTCGGCGGTTCCGCGTTCGCGTCGGTCCTGTCCGGGCCCGTCACCGGCGCGCTGCTGTCGATCCACGGCTTCGGCCTGCAGGGCTGGCAGTGGATGTTCCTGATCGAAGGGATGTTCTCGGTCGCGCTGTGCGGCGCGAGCTGGCTGCTGCTGAAATCGCACATCCGCGACGCGACGTGGCTCACCGCCGACGAACGTGCGGCGCTGCAGAACGCCCTCGATGAAGAGCGCGCGACCCGCGACGTGCGCTCGAAGGTGCACGTGTCGGCCACCACGCTGCTGCGCGACCCGCAGATCATGCTGTTCTGCTTCCTGTATTTCGCGATCCAGCTGACGATCTACGCGGCCACCTTCTGGCTGCCGACGATCATCCGCAAGATGGGCGGCCTCACCGATTTCCAGGTCGGCCTCTACAACACGATTCCGTGGATGATCGCGATCGGTGCGATGTACGGCTTCGCGGTGCTGTCCGCGAAGTGGAAGCATCCGCAGCGCTGGCTGTCGTTCGCGCTGGTGCTGGCCGCGTGCGGGCTGTTCGCGTCGACGTCGCACGATCCCGTCTGGTCATTCGCGTCGATCTGCTTCGCCGCGCTCGGCTTCAAGGCCGCGTCGGCGCTGTTCTGGCCGATCCCGCAGGGCTACCTCGACACGCGCGTGGCCGCGGCCGTGATCGCACTGATCAACTCGATCGGCAACCTTGGCGGCTTCGTCGCGCCGACGGCATTCGGCTATCTGAAGCAACATACGGGTTCGATCACGGGCGGCCTGTATGCGCTCGCGATCGCGTCCCTCGTCGCGGCGGTCGCCGCGCTGTTCGCGCGCACGCACCGGCGCAGCGATCCGCCGCGCGGCCTGCCGGCCGACGAGTCCTTCACGAATACCGCGATGCTCCGCCATGCCGAACACTGATCGCCTGACCGTCGTCGTCTCGAATGCCGTCGACGGCGACCTCGCCACGTTCTCGCTCACGTCCGACGGCGCGCTCGCGCCGCTCGCCCGTTACCCGGCCGGCGACGCCGCGATGCCCATCGCCGTGCAGCCCGATCGCGCGCGGCTGTACGTCGCGACGCGCGGCGAGCAGCCGACGATCGTCGCGTTCCGCGTCGCGACCGGCACCGGCGCGTTTGCCCGCATCGGCGCGACCGCGATCGACGCGAGCCTTGCGTACCTGTCGCTCGACCGCAGCGGCCGCTGGCTGCTCGGCGCGTCGTACGGCGGCAATTCGCTGAGCCTCTACGACGCCGCACGCGTGCGTGACGGCGACGGCGCGCCGCTGCAGGTCGTGCACGGCATCGCGAACGCGCATGCCGTCGTCGTGTCGCCCGACAACCGCTTCGCGTATGTGAGTTCGCTCGGCTCGGACCGGATCTTCACGTTCGCGCTGATCGAGGATGCCGGCGGCCTGCGTGCGCTCGAACACGGCGAAACGCGCGTGCCGGGCGGCTTCGGGCCGCGTCACCTGCGCTTCGCGCGCGACGGCCGCGCGCTCGTCGCGGTCAGCGAATTCCAGGCGACGGTCGCGACCTTCACACGCGACACCGACAGCGGCCGCCTCGGCGACGCGCAGGTCAGCGCGCGGCACCCGGCCGTCGCCGACTTGCCGCCAGGCCATGCGCGCCCGCCCGCGCCGACCGGGCCCGCCGTGTGGGCCGCCGATCTTCATCTCACGCCCGACGAGCGCTTCGCGTATGTCAGCGAACGCACGTCGAGCCAGTTGCTCTGCTATCGCCGCGCCGCGAACGGCAGCTTCGAACCCGCGCACGCGACGCTCACCGAAACGCAGCCACGCGGCTTCGCGATCGATCCGTCGGGACGCTGGCTCGTCGCGTGCGGCGAACAGTCGGAACACGTGTCGGTCTACGCGATCGCGCCGGACGACGGCACGCTGGCGTTGCACGCGCGCGTGCCCGGTGGGCGCGGCGCGAACTGGGTTGCGATCGTCTGACTCTGATTGTCGAATGACCGATGGATCGAAGCCGTGCGCATGGCCGGCATCGGCCGCCACCGGATCGCGCCGCCCGGCGCGCCGTCAGCGCCGCTCGCTCGGCGCGACGCCGGTCCAGCGCTTGAACGCGCGCGTGAAATTCGCGCGATCGGTGTAGCCGACCCGCGCCGCGATCTCGTCGACCGGTAGGCGCGTGCCCTCCAGTAACCGGAGCGCATCGCGCAGCCGGATCTCGTCGAGCAACGCCGAATAGGTCGCGCCGAATTCCGCGAGCTTGCGTTTCAACGTACGCGCCGATACGTGCAGTTCGCGCGCGACGTCGTCCACCGACGGATAGCCGGCGTCACCGCAGATCAGCAGGTTGCGCACGCGCTCGACGATGCTTTCCGCATAGCCGAGCCGTGCGAGCTCGGCCTCGCATTGCTGGACGATCATCTGCGCGGTCTGCGCGTTCGCGGTGCCGATCGGCTCGTCGAGCAGCGCGGCGTCGCAACGGATGCGGTTCGCGCTCGCGTCGAAATGACAGCGCGGCAGCCGCGCGCGATAGCGCTCGAACCACGGCGGCTCCGGCCATTCGAAATGCAGCTCCGCACGCGACTGCAGCGTGCGCCCCGGCACGGGATCGAGCAGCGAGTTGAACAGGATCGCCGTCTCGACCAGGAAGTTTTCCACTGCGAACTGGCGCAGCCGGCCGAGCGCAAACGCCTCGAGCACGTCGATGTCGACGATCCCGTCGAGCTGCGTGAGCCGCACCGAAAAGAACGGCACGCGCGTCGGCAGGTAGCGGATGCCGAGCGCGATCGCTTCGCCGAGCGTCGCGCAACTCATCAGCCCGAAGCCGATCAGCCCGGATTTCGTCAGGCTGCTGCGCAGGCCGATCTCGATCGCGATCGACGGATCGTTCGTCGCGTCGAGCAGGTTGAACACGACCGCCGCTTGCTGCAGCGGCGTGATGCGCGCGTCGGGCTGCGCGAGCCGATCGCGCGCGACGCCGGAGCCGGCGAGAATGCGCTCGCCGTCGATGCCGCGCTCCTCGGCGAGCATCAGCATGAACAGCGCATACGCGGACGATACCGTCGCCTTGTTCAGCTGGCGCGCGGCATCCGGGGCGGACAGGGCCATGCGGCGGACTCCGGTGCGGTTTCGGCGGATTGTAGCGTCGCTGGCCCGCAATGACACCACGGCCGCACTCTAGCCGCGCGGGGCCGCATCGGTCGCCGTCGCGCCGGCAACGGTGGCCCGAAATGACACCATGATTGGCACCGGCGGCCCTCGTGTGCGGGATGAGGCGCGCCTATGCTTGTCACATCGGCATTGCGCCCCACTCCTTTCCGCACGGATTCCGGTCGATGAGCCAACCCGCACGAACCGTCTTTCGACACGACGCCGACAAGGTCGCGTATGTCCGCCGCGAGGTGAACGCCGCGAGCGACGCGATCCGCGCGCGCTTTCCGCTGCTCGACAACCAGAACCTCGTCGGCGCGAGCGTGATGGCCGTGTCGGTCAGCGCGATGCTCGCGATCGCGTGGCTGTATGCGCACGGCGCAATCGCGTGGTACGTCGCGCTGCCGCTCGCCGCGTTCGTCACGTCGCTGATCCACGAACTCGAGCACGACCTGATCCACCTGATGTACTTCAAGAAGACGCCGTGGGCCTATCACCTGATGATGGCGCTGTGCTGGCTCACGCGGCCGGGCACGATCAACCCGTGGACGCGCCGACGCATGCACCTGCATCACCACAAGGTATCGGGCGGCGAATCGGATCTCGAGGAATTCGGTATCACCAACGGTGAACGCTGGGGCGTGAAGCGGCTGCTGATGATCGCGGACGGGATGCTCGCCGTCGTGTTGCGGCCGAATGCGATGCGCCGCAAGGTCAGGCAGTACGTCGCCGCGCAGTCGGTTCAGGATGCGTCCGAACGTATGCAATTGCGTGTCGAGCAGGTGTCGTCCTACATGCCGATCGGTCACGCGTACTACGCGCTGTGGCATGCGTTCATCGTCTATCACGTCGGGCTGTTCGCACTGCATGCGTTCGGCCATGCGATCACCGTGCCGGCCGCCGTCGAGCGCGTGATGCACGTCGTCGATTTCCTTGCGGTCGTGTGGCTCGGGCCGAACTTCGTGCGCAGCTTCTGCATCAACTTCGTCAGCTCGAACATGCATTACTTCGGCGACATCGATTCGCGCAACGTGATCCAGCAGACTCAGGTGCTCAACCCGTGGTGGATGCTGCCGTTCCAGCTGTTCTGCTTCAACTTCGGCAGCACGCATGCGATCCATCACTTCGTGGTGCGCGATCCGTTCTACATCCGGCAGTTGACCGCGCGCACCGCGCATGCGGCGCTGCGTGAAGTCGGCGTGCGGTTCAACGATGTCGGCACGTTCAGGCGGGCGAATCGCTGGGGCGCGTATCGTCCGGATCGCGGGATGCGCAGCGCGCAGCGGGCCGACGCGTAACGGCGGCGTGCTGGCGCGGCTCGGCGCACGCGTCAGTTCATCAATCGCCGATCGGCGGCATCGGTCCGTGCCCGCGGATCCATGCCCAGTTCGCGAGTTCGGCCATTTCCTTGTCGCCGCGGCTGTCGCCGTAGGCGAACAGTTTCGCGGGCGTCCGATTTCCCCACCAGCCGCGCAAGCGCACGACTTTCTGCGGGCCCCAGCAGTTCTCGCCGTTCAGCCGCCCGGTGAACCTGCCGCGCTCGAACGCGAGGTGCGTCGCGAGCACCGTGTCGATGCCCGCCGTCTTCGCCCACTTCTCCAGATACAGCGACGGCGACGCGCTGACCAGCACCACTTCATGCCCGCGCGCGCGATGCTCGCGCACCCGTTCCAGCATGTCCGGACGCACGAGGTTCGGCAGATAGCCGTCGACGAACCGGCGCGCGAGCGCATCGAGCGCGTCGTCGCCAATCGGGCCGAATGCAAACCACGCGAACTTCGCCTTCGCGTCGCCGCGCGACAGCAGCCCGGCTTTCATCGCGACGATCCACGGCAGCGCGCGCAGCCCGGCCCACGCGAAGCGCGGCGTGCCGACCGCGTAACGGACGAAATGGCGGAAGCTGTCGGTGGTCGTGATGGTGCCGTCGAAATCGAACGCGGCGACGATGCGGTCAGTCATGGAGAGGCGGGGAAGCGATGAGATGCGGGGGAAGATAGCAGACTTGGGGGCGGGGGCGGTCATCCCGGATCATGTCGAACGCGGCGAGCGCGTCGATCGCCGCAACGATCGCGCACGGCGGCACGGACGCGCGGGCCACGGAAACCGAATTTCCGGCAGCTTACAGCCGCTCGTCGAAGGGGCTGGCGGGAGGCCGCGGGAGTTTGCTATACTCTCGGTCTTCCGGAGAGATGGATGAGTGGTTTAAGTCGCACGCCTGGAAAGCGTGTATAGGTTAATCGCCTATCGGGGGTTCGAATCCCCCTCTCTCCGCCAGAATCAGTGCGAAAGCCCCGCAAGATCAAACGATTTGCGGGGCTTTTTTGCAACATGCGACGTGACGTCAAATCGTGTCGGCGCCCCCGCCGATGCTGTCGCGAGCGCCGCGGGAATGGTCCACTCGTCATAAAGTTGTCTGGCCCGGCCGTCGCGCGTGCTTCGTGCTCGAAGGCGCCTAGAGTCGCCCACACTTGTACGTCTTAGTCCGACTGCCTTGTCTCGTCGGCGACACATTCTCCATATCCGTGGCGTCGCTCTCCGAGACCCATCGCGTACCTTCCGGCAAATCGGACGCCAGGCCCCCAACCACTGCTGTCTCGATCGAAAGCAATTCGCGTATCAATTCGGCAGATCCCGGAAATTGATCGCTCTCTAGCCTTAGTGGTGTGCGACCTTCATCGCCTCGGGACATCCACCCTCCGGCTATTCCTGGCGCCCGGATGAACATCAGGACGTGTCCTAGCCGAGTCGCCAATACATGGCGCGCTCCCTGAAAAAACGATGATCCGGCTTTCCATATCCCAGTCATTTTCGAATTGAAACCAAACGCATTTCGATAAGCGACGAAAATTCATAAAAAGATGCTAGCGACAGCTTGGAGTAAACCTTCAAAGATCGTTACCGCAGAGTTATCGTACCGAACTGCCTTTGGTATGATCTTTCGCGCAATCAATCCAGACTCCGTTCTGGCGAATTGTGATGTTCAGTCGAAATATTATTGAAATATATTGTTATTTATTTGAAAGATTTGATTGCAACGCGTACGCATTCCGGCATTTGGATGTCGAGTGATAGTGGGACGCGTTCTGCACGAAACGGGGTAATCGCATGAGCGGGGAAGTCTTGCTGAAGGTGCTGCGCGGAGGTTACGCGCAGTTCGATCGCATCGTGAAACTTGACACGCCGCTCGGCGACGATTGGCTCACGCCGCTGTACGTCAAGATCAACGCGCGGCTCGGGCGCAATTTCGAGGTGACCGTCGATGCCTCGTCGGTCGTCGGCGACAAGATCAAGCTTAGCGCTCTCATGCTGCAACCCGTCACACTCTGGATTCGCCAGACCGACGGCGGTTATCTGCCGATCCATGGCTATGTGCAGCGGGCTCGCCGCCTTGGAAATGATGGAACCGTCTCGTATTTTCAGCTTCAGTTCTCTTCGTGGCTGAGCTTTTTGAAGCTCAGCAGCGATCGGCGCGACTGGCAGGAAGCCAGCGGCTGGCAGATTCTCACCGACGTATTCGACAAGCATCCGCAGGCTTCCGGCAACTACGGACAGGAACTGCGCGCGGCGATGCGCTCGTATTCGCACCGCGTGCAGTGGGAAACCGACTGGAATTTCGTGCATCGGAGTCTGGAGGAAGTCGGCGTGTTTCCGCGCTTCGATTTCGCAAAGGACGGCAAGTCGCACAAGGTCGTCATGATGGACGACCTGTATTTCGGGCCGTCGCTACCGAACTCGGAGATGAAGTTCAGCCACGCAGGTACCGACGAGGATTTCGACGGACTCACCCAGTTAAGCGAACAGCAGGACGCACAAAGCGCGACGCTGACGCTCGGCACCGCCGACTACAAGCGTCCGGACCTGGACAAACAGGTCAGTACGCCCGCGGCCGATCTGGAGGATCTGCCCGGGCAAGGTGAAGACTACCTCTATACCGGCTCACAGACGTGGGCCGAATCCGCACCGAGGAATGGGCGTCGCGAGCAAAGCGCTATTTCGCGATCGGCAGCCCGCGCTATGCACTACCCGGCTACTGGTTCAAGGTGTCGGGGCATCCGGTTCTCGATGCCCTGCCGGAGGAAGAGCGCGAATTGTCGATCATCGCGAGCGACTGGCTGATTCAAAACAATCTGCCCGGCCTGGATGCGCTGACGCGGTTTCCGCGCAGCCTGCGCAGCGAGATCGAACAGGTCCAGGCGGCTGGGACGGGTGCGACCGTGAGTCACCGCGATGGCGGCGTCGGTTTTTTCCACGTCGAGATCGAGGCGCAACGCCGCAAGACGCCGTTCCGCAGCCCGTTCGAGCACGAGAAGCCGGAGATGCATCTGCAGACGGCAATCGTCGTGACGGACAGCGACGAAGAGATCCTTACGGACGACGGCAACCGTGTGCGGGTCCGGACATCGAACAGTCGAAACGATCGCAATACGAAGTCCACGTCGTGGATTCGCGCGGCGATGCCGGACGCCGGCTCTAGGCGCGGCGGCTATTTCCCGTTGCGCAAAGATGATCAGGTGCTCCTCGGGTTCGTCAATGGCGACTGCGACCGGCCGGTAATCATCTCGCGACTGCACGGTGGCGCAACGATGCCGGTGTGGCACACGCACGGCCTGCTGTCCGGCTTCCGGTCTCGGGAATACGGCGGTGACGGCTTCAACCAGCTTGTCATGGACGATTCGAGCGGTCAGAACCGGGTTCACCTTTACTCGTCGAGCTACAGTTCTCACCTGCATTTGGGCTACCTGATCGAACAATCCGATAACACGCGCGGCTCGTTCCTCGGCAACGGATTCGACTTGAAGTCTGGCGCGTACGGCGCGGTACGCGCCGAGCAGGGGCTCTATGTATCGACGCAGCCAGCCACCGCCCAGCCGCTGAACGTAACGGCCGCCACCGATCCGCTTGCCGGCGCGGAAGCCGTGCTCGAGACCGTGTCGAAGGCTAGTGAAACGAACCGCGCCGAAGGCCTCCAGGACGGTCAGGCCGCGCTGAAGTCGTTCACCGACGCAACGCAGCGCACGGTCGCCGGTTCTGCCAGCGGCGGCCGTACAGCGGGCGGCGGCACGGGCAATGCGAACGGTTTTGCGAAGCCGGTGATGCTGCTGTCGAGTCCTGAAGGCATCGCCGCGTCGACGCAGCAGTCGGTGCATGTCACGGCGAACCAGCACGCGAACGTCGTTGCAGGCAAGAACGTCAACTTGGCCGCCGGTAAAGCGTTACTGGTCAGTGTGCTCGACAAGATCAGCCTGTTCGCGCAAAACCTCGGCATCAAGATTTTCGCGGCAAAGGGATCGGTAGACATTCAGGCGCAAAACGGCTCGGCCTCGCTGGTGGGGCTGCAGGACGTGAAAATCGAAAGCGCGGACGGACGGCTGATTCTGACGGCCGCGAAGGAAGTGTGGATCGGCGCGGGCGGCTCATACATCAGTATCAAGGGCGGTCTGATCGAGAACGTGACGACCGGACAGATTCTGGAAAAATGCGGGAATTGGGACAAGTCGAGCGGCGCGAGCGGGACGATTCGCGATCCATTGAAGGCGACGCCGGTATCGACCGACCGCGGCCGCGGCTCGCTTTTCTCCGGCTGATGCCAAGCCGGACAGCATCCGAGCAGCAAGAAAAACGAGAAACGAGAGATTCCGAGAAACATGAGCAATAGCCACCCTACCACGAAGCCAGCCGCGCCGGCCAAGCCGGCGACCGCCCCGAGTGCACCTGCGACAGCACCGTACACGCCGCTAAACTGGGCCTTTCCGTTCTCACCGGTCGGCAAAGATGACCCGGCCAACCCGATGACCTATATGAAGGCGCTGGCAGCCGCCGAAGACGGGTTCTATCCACTGGGTGCGAATGGCATGTGGCATGGCGGCATCCACTTCGACCAGAACACGGCTGCGCAGTTGAAGCAAGGCGACGGCATCCGCGCAATCGCCGATGGGGAAGTCGTCGCGTACCGGCTCGACAGCAAGTATCCCGAACAGGACTACCAAGACGGCCGCCACGCGTTGTATTCGACGGGCTTCGTGCTCATCCGTCATCGGCTGAAACTGCCTCCGCCCCCACCTCCGCCCGCAAAGCCGGAGCCAGCCAAGAATGCTGCAACCCAACCGGCAACGTCATCCACAGCGCCAGCAACGGCGACGCCAGCTCCAACGTCGAGCACTACACCACCCGGCAAGAACGAAACGCTCACGTTCTTCAGCCTGTACATGCACACGATGGACCACAATAGCTACCAGTCGGCGGCAGAACAGGCGAAAGTCGCTCAGGTCGACCGCTTCAAGCTGAACATGGGGCCAATGCCGTATTGGGAAGGCGATCGTTACTATCGGGTCGGCGACAAGGCGAAAGACAAGCAAGAGGTCCCGCTGCCAAAGGTGCCCGTGCCATCATTGCGTGACACGATCAATCGCGATGTACTCGGAGAGTTCATCCAGAGCGATTTCAAGAAGGTGCCCGAACCGGAAGAAGACACGAAAGACACAACACCGCTCCCGCCCCCGGTCACGGGCCTGCGCATCCGTGAGCTGCCGAACAGCAAGAGCAAAATCCTCGGCATCTTGCCGCAAGGTACAGAGTTGACCCTCTCAGACACTGACGACCAAACAAAAGCGAACCCGGGCTGGGCGAAAATCAAGGCAATCAAGTCCGGGACTCCGGCTGCGGCGGTTGTCGGCCAGTCCGTATCGCCGCATGCGCCATACGGGTACGTCTTCCTCGGGGAACTTGATCCGATCGTCGATCCGAAGCCGCTGGACACAGTCGTCGTGCTAAAGCAGCCTTATGCTGTGAAGGCTGGCGACGTCATCGGCCAGTTCGGCCACTATCTGCGGTACCCGGACGCGAAGCTATTGCCAGCGAAGCCAACCCGGCCACTGCTGCACCTGGAAGTGTTCGCAGGCCCCGAACTCGAAGCATTCATCCAGAAGAGCCGCGAGCGGGCAAAGCAGTTACCCGCATCCAAAGCATTTCTAGAAATCTCGCCGGGTGCGCGGCTCGTAACCGACCTACCAGAACCGGACCAGAAACTGCAGCCCGGTACCAAACTTGTACCTTTCGCCGCCGACGCAAAGGGCAAATGGGTCAAGGTGCAACCGAAAACAGCCGCACCAGTACATGGTGGCCGACACACGAAGCCGGTATTCAACGACGCCGGTGCGCCCGTTTGGGTCGATGGCAACCTCGCCAATACGACGACCACCGCAATCGTGCCCTGCTGGAAAGATTTTCCGTTGAGTTTCTCAAACGCGAAGGGGCCCGGCGCAGATTTCCGCGACGTATTCCGGAGCGTCGACCTCGAGAAGAACGGTGTGGAAAGCAGCGCTAAAGATGACAAGGGGCGTCGCTGGTATTACGTGACAATCGGCACCAAGGACGGAAGTGCTCGCAACGGATGGGTGTGCGAGCAGGACCATCCTCTCGTGCGCATGTGCGGTCCGTGGGATTGGCCGGGTTTCGAACTGGTTGACAACAGCAGCATCATGCCGATCGACATGCTCAAGCGCTACATCCATGTCGCCGAGCAATTTCTGGCCGATGAAAGCAAAACCGAATTCGAAGCGAGCGCCGCAACGGTCAACGCGAGTCCGCTCATCACAAAGCTCGAGAAGGCGATTGATACCAATCACGATGGAAAGGTGACTGCGCAAGAGCTGAAGCGTGCACAAGAAACGCCGTGGATGGCAGAAGCCCTCTCCCACCTCGTCGTGCGGTGTGAAAGCGAATGGGGCGGGGGCCTGGGTAAGTGGGAGGCCTTGTCGCCGCTAATGAAGAAGCTGCTTTGGCTGTGGAAGACCGAAATCGAGCGGATCGGAAAATTGCAGTGGTGGGAGCAGGTCACCAGTGTCGACGGCTTCCCAAAGGAGCCCAGTCCTTGGCACTTCCATCCGATCGGGATTGTCGGCAATTTCATCGCAAAGCCTGTCACTGGCGAAAACAACTTCACCGAAGAAGACGCTAGGGACGCACTAAAGTACATTTTCGACAAGTATGGACGTACCATCGCCGAGACGGTTGAGCGTATGTATCGGACGGAAACGAGACACTTCCAATCGAGTCAATATCGTCGATGCGGAACGGGCGGCATGGAAGTACATGGTCCAGCGCCGTACTATGGATGGACTCCCGATTTTTACAGCGAACCTCCGATTGGGACATGGGCAGCCTTTGAAGGTGCCGGCCTCAGCGGCGTAGGTGGAAATGCGCAAGTTACGAATCGAAAGAAAGTGTTCGTCGTGGTTTCGTCGGTGCGCGTAGGCATGGAGTTCAAGGCCAAGTATATTGTGCACTACAACGGAAATTACGCCCGATGGTTTTCAACCGACGCAAATGCACAAGCAGTTTACAGAAAAACACTCGAATCCATAACACCACGAATCGTGAATTCATTTCAGTGATCCGACATGAGAATCGTTGATAAAATCGTAACACTCACCCTCCTTCTGTTGATTTCATGCGGCGTCCACGCCTCAGCCGATATCTGCAGAAGCGAATTAAGAGAGTTGGTTGTACCTCCTCTTGAGCACGTCGCAATGAACAAGAAGGACATCCAAGCTGATATTGAGGATGTGTCTGATGGGATCTATAGCGTCAGACTGTATGTCGCTGCGGATAGCCCCGACAATCTTGACAAGCAAGTGTCCATCGGCTGGGTGAATTTGGATACGAATTCGATGAAAGCGTTGGATGTGACACGAGACCCTGAACATCCAGACGTACTGAAGGTGAATGAGGCCAAATACCGAAAATTCATTTCGGATTGTATTCACAAGCCATCGAAGGCAGCTTCGAACTGCGACGAACTCAATAAGCATGCCTCGAAGCTTGCTATTGACATACCTCAATCGGAAAGCGGGATGGCAGTCATTGGAAGCGGTCGCCTTCAGTTCTATTCAGCACCAGATTACGCGTGTAAAACGCCAGGAGTTTTTATTTTGACTGGAGAATCCGTCGATGCGTACACTAGCTATCATGGATTCACGTTTGTGGCTTACCAAAATTCGAAGAAGACCAGCCCAGTTCGCGGCTGGGTAAGAAGTAATCGACTGCGATCCAACAGCCTTGGCACTGCCCCGCGGCAACCGGCTGTTAGCGAGACCACCAAATGATGAATCTCATCCGCATCGGTGACGACACCGATCACGGCGGCAAGGTTGAAACCGGCTCAAATACGATGCGTTTCGACGGCCGCTATGTTGCCCGCAAGGGCGATCGCGTGTCGTGCCCGCAGCATCCTGACGTGTCGCCTAACCTCATCGAGGAAGGCGATCCGTCGATGACGGATGATGCCATCCCGATCGCGCGGCACGGCCATCGCGCCACGTGCGGCTGTCACCTGATCTCAAGTCTCGTTTGATCCTGAGATCGAACAAGGCGGCGAGGCATCAGCCTATAATTCGCGCTGCAAAATACCTGAAACAGCTTGTTTTTCTCAAAAAATGAATGAACCCGTTTTGGGGACGAGCTTCGTTGTGGTCCCCTGTTCCCTCTTGGCTTGATTGTCGCTACACCCGGTGCGCTCGATCTTCTCGACCGAACCGGCACCAACGCCAATGGGCTACTTCGACGGCACGGCAGAGGCGATTGGGGTGTGGTCTGCGCGGCCGATGCTCGCTCGAACGATCTCGCCGTGACGAATCGAACTCGCCTGCTGTCTGCATATGAGTTGGGCGACCGTCGAGAGAGGTTGTGGATCATCACTGAAGCCGATCGCCGAGCAACAACCCTCTTGTTGCCTTGCGAATACTGATGCGATGGAGTTCACCGTGCAAAAACTCCATCCGGCTCTTCAGCCAGGCAGACGTCTCACACTTGCGAACTCTAACGCCCCGGCATTTTCTTTTCAGGGCTGCTGGGACGGTGGATGTGCGCTGCATGCGACGGCGATGGCGCTCGCGAGACGCCGTCTCGGTTTTCGTCGTCCAGATCGGCTCCAGCCCACCTTTATGACCAAATCCGTATCAATAGCGGAGCCAGCGAGCGATTCGAAGATCGGATATGCGTATGTGGTAAACCGAGTGATGTCGGGCATCAAAAACTGGAGCACCTTTAGGGGCATAATTAATGATAGATGGCAGTTTTCAGACATTAACGCCCCAAGGGTAGGCGCTTACGGATGCGTACAAAACGTTCCCGAGAGTAGAGTCCCTGCAAGGGTAAGGACCATGGTTATCGCTCATTTGCAAGATAGGGCAAACGGCGGCCCCTCCCTCGTTGGCAACAATCTCAGCTATGCAAATCCCTATGTCTTAGACGAGGCAACGGACGCAACGAGAGCATGGGTTGAAGATGTTGTTCGTCAAGCAAGCATCACTGGATATAGGTACGGAAAGGGACGCGCGGTTCACGTGCATGGAACAACCCAAGGTCTAATGCCTTTTAGACCGGACCCTTTCACCATAGTACTGCCGGAATCATACAATCAGTAATTTTTAATAGAGCCATGAAAAAAATCATCCCGCTTGTAATTTTTCTCTTACCCCTCACCTCTTTTGCCGATGCATGCGTCAATAGCGGAAACGTATATGACGACTTGTCGTGCACCAACCAAACCCTGGATAAATCAAAAAAAAGAACTCAATACGATTTATCAAAAATTGTATTCTTCCACACAGTATAAAAACGAGTTTGAGCAATCCCAGAAGGCTTGGCTCAACTATCGGGACAAGCAGTGTAACGGATATATCGCAGCCGAGGCATCGCAATCCCAAGGCGCCGGCTCCGGTCTAATTACGAAAGATTGCCTAGTCACGATAACCAAACAACGAGTCGATTATTTAAAAACACTTCTCATAAAATAGTGGACTGACATGATGAATTTAATTCGCGTCGGAGATGGCACCGACCACGGAGGCAAAGTCGAAACAGGTTCTACGACAATGCGCTTCGACGGCCGCTACGTCGCTCGCAAAGGCGATCGCGTGTCGTGCCCCCAGCATCCCGATGTCTCACCTAACCTCATCGAGGAAGGCGATCCGTCGATGACGGACGATGGCATCCCGATCGCACGGCACGACCATCGCGCCACGTGCGGCTGTCACCTGATCTCAAGTCTCCTTTGATCTTCAGATCGAACAAGCGACACCGTGGCACCGCCTATCGCCTATCTTCGGTTGGGCTTGCAGGTGTGTAACAACCTCGGCCCATGACCTGCCCTCGAATATTCGGACCAACTGAACCTTGAGAGAATGGCTTCCACCGGAGAGACGGAAGTCATGAAGAAGAGCCGGGTTACCGACGAACAGATGGTGATGATCCGGGGCGATGCCGATAAGGTGCCAGTCACCGAGGTCGCGAAGAAGTACGGAATCAGCGAGCACACGACCTACAACTGGCGCCGGCATTTCGGTGGCCTGGAGACGGCCATCGTCAAGCGGCTCAAGTAACCCGAGCACGAGAACGCACGACTGAAGAAGATGCTCGCGGAACGCGATCTTGAGCTGCACGTGATGAAAGAGATCAACGCAAAAAAGTGAGAGCGCGCCCGCTTGACACCAGCAAGTCGCTTACGCGAAACCGCGGGGCATCTTGGAGAGACGTGCGTGCGCGCTAATGATGGTTGCGCGGTTGCGCGATCGGCGTTGCATTACGAATCGAAGCTCGCTGTGCGCGATGTGCCGGTGGTGGTGGCGACGGGCATTCTATCGGCGCAATAACCTCGCTCCGGGTACCGACGAATTCAGATCTTTCTGGAGCGCCAAGGCCAACCGATGAGCGCGAATCACACATGGCGGCTTTGGCGTCTTGCGGGGCTGCTGCTGCCTCGCAAGCGTCCGCGCAGACGTGTGTCGGGCCGTCGTCCGCGGCCCAGCCAGCGACGGCGGCTCAGCATGTCTGGGCGTATGACTTTGTGTTCGACGCTTGCGCAACGATTGCCGGATACGCCAAGAAATTCGAGGAAATCCTGAAGGAATCAAAATCATGATGAAGATAGCCCGCATCGCTCTAATTTCGCTGTTGATTCCAACATCAATTGTGGCAGCCAAAGAATGTTCAAGCGAAACGTCATGCGAGTTTCGCATCGATGATCAATGGAATCTAATACACACAAGTGACGGCAAAAAAATTAGCCTCGCAGGAAAAGAAGTCATGCAAGGCACATATATCATGTTGCGCAGCGGGGAATATTATCTGGCAAAGGAGAGCGATTCCACCGACAAGTCGTTTGTAATTGCGCCAATTATAAAATCAAAAAACGGCGCATCATTTGATCGAGTCATATATTTCTCGATCGAGGCACAGGAATCGTCCAAGCGCGGATACGCAGTCTGGTCCGGCGACGAAATTTCCTTAAGCGAGCCGAGAGAATTATCGAAGTTCTCATGGAGCGCCACATCACAATGGCAGAACAACTTCAAACCAGCAAGGTCAGCCGACTCCAAGAGCAAGATTCAAGAGGGATTTCGACTTGCAGAACTTACCATTCACAACCTCGACGGCAGAGCAATTGGAAATCGCACCTATATTTACCCCAACAAGCAGGGAGCCACACCAGAAAGTTTGGTTTGTTACAAATCATGCGCTCCCAAGCTGCCTGGCTCTACAATGGAATTTCGGGGCGGCTTAGGGAGCTACCCAATTGAGATGTCGATTACCGAGAGTGGAACATCGATTCTCGGGACATATCGATATCAGAACAAAGGCGGCGACCTCAATTTGATTGGCAATAATACTGAAGGAAAAATTAGCCTGAATGAATACACGGAATCTTCACAAAAAAGGATAACCGGGAGATTTTCGGCAACAAGGCAAGGGAATCAACTTGGCGGAGTCTGGATTGCTCAGCCTCAGGGTCGGCAACTTCACTTCTTCGCAGTCCCGGATGGTATTTGATCCGCTCACTTGCCTGATTAGGCCATCTGGACGCACGCTCGCCGCGTTGAGATTGTCTTGGGTCACAGACGAAAACGTGAAGCCGCTTGATTCTCCCGAAATCAAGCGGCTTTTCCGTTGATCCGCCGGCACACTCGCCCCCTCACGGATGCCGAATATAATCCACCAACGCCCTTGTATATTCATCCGGCTCCCGATCGACCAGACTGACCACGATCGCCACCACAAACCCCGCCGGCACCCCGAACACGCCTGAACTGATCGGCTCGATCCCGAACCACGTCCGCCCCGCAAATCCCGTCAACTGCGTGAAATAGGGATACGTCGACACGATGTAGTACACGCACACCGCAAGCCCCGTCACCATCCCGGCGATCGCGCCGCGCGTCGTCGTCCGTTTCCAGAACACCCCCAGCACGAGCACCGGAAAGAAACTGGACGCCGCGAGCGAAAACGCCGCACCGACGAGAAACAGAATCTTCCCCGTATTGAGCGACGCGACATACGACGCGAACAGCGCAACGCCGAGCAGCAGCACCTTCGAGACCGTCACGCGCCGCTGGCTCGATGCGTCGGGCGCGACCATGCAGTAATAGACGTCGTGCGACAACGCATTCGCGATCGTCAGCAGCAATCCGTCCGCGGTCGACAGCGCAGCGGCCAGCGCACCGGCCGCGATCAACCCCGACACGACATACGGCAGCCCCGCGATCTCCGGCGCGGCCAGCACGACCATGTCGGGCTGCATCTGGATTTCCGACCAGTGGACGACGCCGTCGCGAATCACCTCGACGACGCTGATCAGGTCCGGTTCGAAGTGATGCCACTGCGTCACCCACGCAGGCAGCTCGGCGATCGGCCGCCCGACAAGGCTGGTGAGAATCTCGTACTTGATCATCACCGCCAGCACCGGCACGCTCAGGTAGAACAGCGCGATGAAGAACAGCGTCCAGCCGACCGAGCGCCGCGCGGAGGCCACCGAGGTCGTCGTGTTGTAGCGCGTGAGGATGTGCGGCAGGCTCGCGGTGCCGAGCGACAGGCACAGCAGCAGCGCCAGGAAATTCCGCTCGCGCGGCTTGCGCTCGTCGTCGCTCGCGGCAGGAAACGGCTCGTGCATCGGCACGGGCGGCTCGGCGCGCGCCAGCAGGTCGTCGCGCGCCTGGGTCCAGATCACGCGCGCGCCCGTCGGGTCGCGCGGGAAGTCGGCCAGTTCGCGCTCGCGCTGGTTGATCTCGCGCAGCGGCCCGTTGTGGCGCCGCAGGTCCGCAAGCTGGTCGACGAGTTGCCGGCGTGCGTCCGCATACGATCCGGGCAAGCGATCGAGCTGCGCCTGGACGAGCGCGGCCTGCCCGCGATACGCATCGCGCACCTGCTGCTCCTCGGCCGCGTCGCGCACCTGCGCCTCGCGCGCCGCCACACGCTCCATCAGCTTGCCGTAATTGAACTGGGGCACCGGCCCGAGCCCGTTCTTCATCGCGATCAGCGACACGGGGATCAGGATCGCGCTGATCAGGATGATGTACTGCGCGACCTGCGTCCACGTGACCGCGCGCATGCCGCCGAGAAACGAGCACACGAGAATGCCCGCGAGCCCGCAGAAGATGCCGATCGCGAAGTCGACGCCGATGAAGCGCGTCGCGATCAGCCCGATCCCCTGGATCTGCGCGACCAGATAAACGAACGAGCACAGGATCGCCGCACCGGCCGCCAGCGCGCGCACGGCCGTACTCGAAAAGCGCGTGCCGAGAAAATCGGGAATCGTGTAGCGCGCGAGCTTGCGCACGTACGGCGCAAGCAGGAACGCGACGAGGCAGAACCCGCCCGTCCACCCCATCACGTAGGCGAGCGCATCGTAGCCAGTTGCGTAAAGCGAGCCGGCGAGACCGATGAACGACGCCGCCGACAGCCAGTCGGCCGCGGTCGCCATCCCGTTGAACGCGGACGGCACGCGCCGCCCGGCCACGTAGTATTCGACGAGATCGGACGTCCGCGACAGCAGCCCGATCACCGCATACACGGCGATCGGCACGAACAGGAATACATAGCCGATCCAGACGCCGGAGCCGGCCGCGCGCTCGATCCGCCACAGCAGCAGCACGAAGCCCAGAAAGCCGAGCGTGTAGAGCGCGTACGCGCGAATCAGTCGATGCGTCAGCATGGATCAGCGGGCATGGTGCGGATTGCCCGCGTGCGCGGCATGCTCGTCGTGCGCACGCCGCAGCGCGCGGTCCGCGCGCTGCATCAGGCCGATATAGACGACGATCAACACGAGATACACGAGAATCGCGCCCTGCGCGCCGACATAGAACGGCAGGCTGAAACCGGCGAAGCGGATGCCCGCGAGCGCGGGCGCGAAGAACGGCACGACGAACGACACCGAGAAACCAATCGCCATCAGCACCAGGATCAGCGCGACGTTGAAGCGCCAATAGCGGGCATGAGCGCGCGCGAGCGGCTCGGGAACGGGCGGCGGCGCGGCACGCGCCGGACGGGACGGAACGGTCATGCCGTTATTTAGCAAAAAGCCCCTGCGCGGACAATCGGGATTGCCGCGCGGGGGCTCGTGCGCACGACGTGCGCAACGGGTTCGATCAGCGCACTTCGGCGAGCTGATCGAGGATCGCCGGGTTCTCGAGCGTGGACGTGTCCTGCGTGATCGCCTCGCCCTTCGCGAGCGAGCGCAGCAGGCGTCGCATGATCTTCCCCGAGCGCGTCTTCGGCAGGTTGTCGCCGAAGCGGATGTCCTTCGGCTTCGCGATCGGCCCGATCTGCTTGCCGACCCAGTCGCGCAAAGTCTTCGCGAGCGCCGCCGCTTCCTCGCCCTCCGGACGCGAACGCTTCAGCACCACGAACGCGACCACCGCCTCGCCCGTCGTGTCGTCCGGACGGCCGACCACCGCCGCTTCCGCCACCAGCTCATGCGAGACCAGCGCCGACTCGATCTCCATCGTGCCGAGCCGGTGGCCCGACACGTTCAGCACGTCGTCGATGCGGCCCATGATCGTGAAATAACCGGTGTCCTTGTCGCGCACCGTGCCGTCGCCGGCGAGATACAGCCGGCCGCCGAGTTCCTCCGGGTAATAGCTCTTCTTGAACCGCTCCGGGTCGCCCCAGATCGTGCGGATCATCGCCGGCCACGGCCGCTTGACGACCAGGATCCCGCCTTGCCCGTTCGGCACGTCCTGGCCGGTCTCGTCGACCACCGCGGCCATGATGCCCGGCAGCGGCAGCGTGCACGAACCCGGCACCGTCGGCGTCGCGCCCGGCAGCGGCGTGATCATGTGGCCGCCGGTTTCGGTCTGCCACCACGTATCGACGATCGGGCAGCGCTCCTGGCCGACGTGCTTGTGGTACCACATCCACGCTTCCGGATTGATCGGCTCGCCGACCGTGCCGATGATGCGCAGGCTCGACAGGTCGTAGCTCTTCGGGTGGACCTTGTCGTCGGCTTCGGCGGCCTTGATCAGCGAGCGGATCGCGGTCGGCGCGGTGTAGAACACGGTGACCTTGTGATCGCCGATCATCTTCCAGAAGCGCCCGGCGTCCGGATAGGTCGGCACGCCCTCGAACACGACCTGCGTGCCGCCGCACGCAAGCGGCCCGTACGTGATGTACGTGTGGCCCGTGACCCAGCCGATGTCGGCCGTGCACCAGAAGACGTCGGTGGGCTTCCAGTCGAAGGTCCACTTCATCGTCTGCGCGGCCCACAGCAGGTAGCCGCCGGTGCTGTGCTGCACGCCTTTCGGCTTGCCGGTCGAGCCGGACGTATACAGGATGAACAGCGGATGCTCGGCGCCGACCCATTCCGGCGCACACGTGTCGGACTCGGCGTGGGCGAGTTCGTGCATCCACAGGTCGCGCCCGGCGTGCCAGTCGACCTTGCCGCCGGTGCGTCGATAGACGATCACGCTCTTCACCGCTTCGCAGCCGCCCATCGCGATCGCTTCATCGGCGATGCTCTTGAGCGGCAGGGTCTTGCCGCCGCGGGCCTGCTCGTCGGCGGTGATCAGCGCGACCGCGCCGACGTCGACGAGCCGCTCGTTCAGCGATTTCGCGGAGAAGCCGCCGAACACGACCGAGTGCGTCGCGCCGATGCGTGCGCAGGCCTGCATCGCGACGATGCCTTCGATCGACATCGGCATGTAGATGACGACGCGGTCGCCCTTCGCGATTCCGCGTTTCTTCAGCGCATTCGCGAAGCGCGACACGCGTGCGAGGAGATCGGCGTAGGTGACGCGCGTGACGGTGCCGTCGTCGGCCTCGAAGATCACCGCGACGCGCTCGCCGTTGCCGGCTTCGACGTGACGGTCGAGGCAGTTGTACGACGCGTTGAGTTCGCCGTCGTCGAACCATTTGTAGAACGGTGCGTCGCTCTCGTCGAGCACCTTCGTGAACGGCTTGTGCCAGCTGAGGCCTTCACGGGCGAGACGCGCCCAGAAGCCCTCGTAATCGCGCTCGGCTTCGGCGGCGAGTGCCTCGTAGGCCGGCATGCCGGAAATGGTTGCCGCCTTCGCGAGCGCCGCGGGCGGCGCAAACTGACGGGTTTCGTGAAGAACCGATTCAATCGCAGACATCGACTACCCCTTGGTGAACATGAATCCTCTGCATGGCGGCGCGATCGTGCGCACCGCGCGTCTTGGCCGGCGCACGCGTGCGCCGCTGTCTCCCACCACCACCTGCGCGCGCCCCGAAGGCACGCACGATGCTGCGCCGCACCACGTCACGCGACGGTGAACGTACGGCCCGGCGATTTCCACGATAAGCGCTCGAACTTACCCGTCACTTACGCGGCCTCGCCGTTTCGCACGCCGCCACGCTCGGTCGGCGCTTGACCGTCGGCTTTACGCTGTTACAACTGCGACCCTACAATCGTAACTGAACTCGCCCCCCGGACTCCAGCTTGAATCGCTACGCCCTCTTCCTCATCCTGTCGATGCTGTTTGTCGGCAGCAACGTCGGTATCGGTAAATCCATCGTCGTCTTCGTCCCGGTCGCCATCCTCGCCACGCTGCGCTTCGTGATCGCGATCGCCGTCCTGTGGCCGCTGTTCAGCCCGGTGAAGATGCGGGCGGTCCGGCGCGCGGAATGGCTGAACCTGTTCCTGCAGGCGTTCTTCGGCACCTTCATGTTCACGTTGCTGATGCTCAACGGCGTGCAGCGCACGAGCGCGGTCGCGGCCGGCGTGATCACCAGCACGATCCCCGCCATCGTCGCGCTGTTCGCGTGGCTGATCCTGCGTGAAAAACCGAACGGCCGTGCGCTCGTGTCGATCGCGCTCGCGATCGCCGGCGTCGTGACGATCAATCTCGCGAACGGCGGCGCGTCCGCGCACGGCGCTGGCGGCGCCTCGTCCGGCTCGCTGACCGGCAACCTGCTGATCCTCGGCGCCGTCTGCTGCGAATCGATCTACGTGATCCTGTCGCGCCGGCTCACGCAGACGCTCGCGCCGATCGACATCTGCGCGTACACCCACCTGTTCGGCCTGTGCCTGATGCTGCCGCTCGGCGCGACGGCGCTGTGGCAGTTCGATTACGCGAGCGTGCCGGCCGGTACGTGGGCGCTCGTCGTCTGGTACGGGCTGTCGGCCAGCATCTTCTCGTTCTGGCTATGGATGAAGGGCATCCGGCACGTGCCGGGCAGCCTCGCCGGCGTGTTCAGCGCGGTGCTGCCGGTCGCGGCCGCCGCGTACGGCATCGCGTTCCTCGGCGAACGCCCGACGCTCGCGCACGGCATCGCGCTCGCGTGCGTCGTCACCGGCATCGTGCTCGCGAGCCTGCGCGTCAAACGCGCGCCGGCCGCGGCTGCCTGATCCGTCCCCGGCTCTCCCGGCGCGTCGCTGCAGTCGCGCCGGCCGACGCGTTACAATAGCGCGCCTTTTCAAGATTACCCCCGATACCTGCGCACAGCGCCCCCGTACCTCCATCATGTCTGCCTCGCATTCGCCCGGCCACACCCGTCGCTCGCTACGCCCCCTTCCCGCGCTGATCTTCATGAGCCGCTGGCTCCAGGTGCCGCTTTATCTGGGCCTGATCGTCGCGCAGGCCGTCTATGTATTCCTGTTCCTGAAAGAAGTCTGGCACCTGCTGTCGCACGCGACCAGCCTCGACGAGATCAGCGTGATGCTCGCGGTGCTCGGCCTGATCGACGTCGTGATGATCTCGAACCTGCTGATCATGGTGATCGTTGGCGGCTACGAAACGTTCGTGTCGCGCCTCGGCATCGAAGGCCATCCCGACGAGCCCGAGTGGCTCGACCACGTGAACGCGGGCGTGCTGAAGGTCAAGCTGTCGATGGCGCTGATCAGCATTTCGTCGATTCACCTGCTGAAGACCTTCATCAACCCGGACCAGCACACGACGCACGCGATCATGTGGCAGGTGATCATCCACGTGTCGTTCCTCGTATCGGCGCTCGTGATGGCGTGGGTCGACCGCCTGACGACCCATACGCACCCGGCCCATTTCCACGAGACGCACGCGCCGGCAGCGAACGAGTCCCGCAAGCCGGCCGAAGCAGCCGTCAACGCATAAACGCATTCCCCACTGTCCCCACAGAGTCTCAGCCATGACCGTCATCAAACAGGAAGACCTGATCCAGAGCATCGCGGATTCGCTGCAGTACATCAGCTACTACCACCCGCTCGACTACATCCAGGCCCTCGGCCGCGCGTACGAGCTGGAAGAGAGCCCGGCCGCGAAGGACGCGATCGCGCAGATCCTCACGAACAGCCGCATGTGCGCGGAAGGCCGCCGCCCGATCTGCCAGGACACCGGCATCGTCACGATCTTCGTGAAGGTCGGCATGGACGTGCGCTGGGACGGCGCGACGATGGGCCTCACCGACATGATCAACGAAGGCGTGCGCCGCGGTTACACGCACCCGGACAACGTGCTGCGCGCATCGATCGTCAACCCGCCGGAAGGCGCCCGCAAGAACACGAAGGACAATACGCCGGCCGTGATCCACTACGAGATCGTGCCGGGCGACAAGGTCGACGTGCAGGTCGCGGCGAAGGGCGGCGGCTCGGAGAACAAGTCGAAGTTCGTGATGCTGAACCCGTCGGATTCGATCGTCGACTGGGTGCTGAAGACGGTCCCGACGATGGGCGCCGGCTGGTGCCCGCCGGGCATGCTCGGGATCGGCATCGGCGGCACCGCTGAAAAGGCGATGCTGATGGCGAAGGAATCGCTGATGGAGCCGATCGACATTCAGGAAATCATCGCGCGCGGTCCGAAGGACTGGGTCGAGGAACTGCGCGTCGAGCTGCACGAGAAAGTCAACGCGCTCGGCATCGGCGCACAGGGCCTCGGCGGCCTCGCGACCGTGCTCGACGTGAAGATCATGGCTGCTCCGACGCACGCGGCGTCGAAGCCGGTCGCGCTGATCCCGAACTGCGCGGCCACGCGCCACGCGCACTTCGTGCTCGACGGCTCCGGCCCGGCCAAGCTCGAAGCGCCGTCGCTCGACGCGTGGCCGAAGGTCCAGTGGGAACCGAACACGGAAACCAGCAAGCGCGTCGACCTGAACACGCTGACGCCGGAAGAAGTCGCGAGCTGGGCGCCGGGCCAGACGCTGCTGCTGTCGGGCAAGATGCTCACGGGCCGCGACGCCGCGCACAAGCGCATCGCCGACATGCTCGCGAAGGGCGAGAAGCTGCCGGTCGACTTCACGAACCGCGTGATCTACTACGTGGGCCCGGTCGATCCGGTGCGTGACGAAGTGGTCGGCCCGGCAGGCCCGACGACGGCCACGCGGATGGACAAGTTCACCGAGACGATGCTCGCTCAGACGGGTCTGATCTCGATGGTCGGCAAGGCCGAACGCGGCCCGGTCGCGATCGACGCGATCAAGAAGCACAAGGCGGCCTACCTGATGGCGGTCGGCGGTGCGGCGTACCTCGTGTCGAAGGCGATCCGCGGCGCGAAGGTGCTCGCATTCGAAGACCTCGGCATGGAAGCGATCTACGAGTTCGACGTGCAGGACATGCCGGTGACGGTGGCCGTCGATTCGTCGGGCACGTCGGTGCACCAGACCGGTCCGAAGGAATGGCAGGCGAAGATCGGCAAGATCCCGGTCGCAACCGCTTAAGCGCGATCGAACGAAAGGCCGGACAAGCGTCCGGCCTTTTTACTTCCCATTCTCATTCTCGCGCGCGGCCGGTTACGCAAGGCTGATTCTCATTACACGCAAAAGGCAGGCCCGGCAAGGCTTCGAGGCTTGGCTTTTCTCGGTCGAGCGATTATCGTTCGGTTTCTGAAGCCCCACTGAACAAGGAACAGCCATGCAAGGCGACAAGAAAGTCATCGAATACCTGAACGCCCAACTGAAGAACGAACTCACGGCAATCAACCAGTACTTCCTGCATGCGCGCATGTACAAGCACTGGGGCCTCGACAAGCTCGGCAAGCATGAATACGACGAATCGATCGGCGAAATGAAGCACGCCGACTGGCTGATCGAGCGCGTATTCATGCTCGACGGCCTGCCGAACCTGCAGGACCTGCACAAGCTGCTCATCGGCGAGGAAACCGAGGAGATCCTGAAGTGCGACCTGAAGCTCGAGCAGATCTCGCAGAACACCTGCAAGGAAGCGATCGCCTACTGCGAATCGGTGCGTGACTACGTGTCGCGCGAGATCTTCGAAAAGATTCTCGACGACACCGAAGAGCACATCGACTGGCTGGAAACGCAGATCGACCTGATTGGCAAGGTCGGCCTGCAGAACTACCAGCAGACGATGATGGGTTCGCCCGAGTAAGCGCCATCACGGCCACCGCCGCCACGCCCGCCACCTCGCCGTCCGCATGACGATGACGCACCAGCCAGCCGCTTCCGGGGTCCGCCCCGCCGCCCCCGTCGGGATCTTCGATTCGGGGCTCGGCGGCCTGTCGGTGCTGCGCGCCGTGCGCGCGCACCTGCCCGGCGAGTCGTTCGTCTACGTCGCCGATTCGCAGCACGCGCCGTACGGGCCGCGCGACGAGGCGTTCATTACGGAACGCACGCTGGCCATCGGCGAGTGGCTCGCCCGCGAAGGGGCGAAAGCGCTCGTGATCGCGTGCAACACGGCGACGGCGCGAGCGATCGCAGCCATCCGCGAACGCCTGTCGATACCGCTCGTCGGTGTCGAACCGGGCATCAAACCGGCGGCCGCGCTGTCCACGACCGGCGTCGCGGGCGTCCTCGCGACGCAATCGACGCTGAACAGTCCGCGCTTCCAGGCGCTGCTCGACCGCTACGGCGCCGGCCGCCGCTTCATCTGCCAGCCGGGCCACGGGCTCGTCGAAGCGATCGAACGCGGCGACACGAACTCCCCCGCATTGCGCACGTTGCTCGAGCGTTATCTGCAGCCAATGCTCGACGACGGTGCCGATACGCTGGTGCTCGGCTGCACGCACTATCCGTTCTTCACAGAAACGATTCGTGACATTGTTGGCGACCGCCTGACGATTGTCGACACGAGCGATGCCATCGCCCGCCAGCTCGCGCGGGTGCTCGACGAACGCGGCCTGCGCGCGCCGGCCGGCACGCGTGCCGCGCCGCCGCGCTTTTGCTCGACGGGCGACGGCCGGCAATTGCACGCACTCGCGTCGACGCTGCTTGGCCTCGACGCGCCCGTCGAATCCGTCACCATTTCCTCGCCGAACGCGCGCGCCTGCGCGACCGCCTGACGCGCGCCGGCACACCGCCGGCACGCCCTCTCCTGCTATCCCGCCGTTTCAAGGGTCCGATGACCTTAAAAAAAGCCGAACCCAGGCTTGTCAACCTCCGCAAATTTAATGATAATAATTCGCATTACCGTTAGCTATCGCAACTCATCATGATCGTCTGCGTGTGCAAGTCAGTTTCGGATCGCAAGATTCGCGCGTCCCTCGCCGAGGGCGTGGGTTCCTTCGACGAACTCCAGTTCGAGCTCGGCGTGGCCACGTGCTGCGGCAAGTGCGAGGAGTCCGTACGCGACCTCATGGCCGAGCAAGGCGTCTGCGCGAGCCGGTGCGGCGTCGAGCACCACGCTCATCCGATCCCGGTCACGTTCTACGACCGCAAGGCCGCCTGAGCGGCGCCGAGCGTGCGCATGCGGCCGCCGCCGCGTTTTATGTCCGACCGTCAGCAAGCCATTTTCCGCGCGAGCCAGCGGCTTACCTGCCAAGGAGCCTGTCATGGAATTGCTGATCGGATTTGTGACCACCGTTTGCATCTCGCTGCTGATCTTCCGCAAGTAGTGCCGATTCACCCGCCGCGCCCCGGGTGCGACGTCGTTCTTTCAAGCTAACATGCAGGCTTCGCAATCCGCTCCTGCCGGCATCCTGCCGGCTGCTCCACGTATGAATCCCCGGGTCATCACGGTCGCGGTCGGTGTGCTTGCCGCACACGCGATCATGCTGACAGCCGCGTGGCTCCATCGCAACGCGCCGCCGCCGAAATCGGTCGAAGTCCAGTCGATCACCGCGCAGCTCATCACGCCTGCGCCGATCGCCCAGCAGGTCGCGGCCGAATCGATCCCGCAACCCGCGCCGCCGAAGCCCACCCCGCGCGTCAAACCGAAGGTCGAGCCGAAGCCGGTGCAGAAGGCGGCGAAGCCCGCGCCTCAGCCGGTGGCGCAATCGCCTGCTCCGTCGCCGACGCCCGCGCCGGCTGCCGATCCGACGCCGGCTCCCGCCGCGCCCGCCGCTGCAGCGCCGGCCGCAACGCCCACCACGGCTCGCGAAACGATGCAGGTCAGCGCGCCCAAGAACGTGCCGACACTTCAATGCAACTTCGTGAAACCCGACTACCCGTCGATGTCGCGTCGCCGCGGCGAATCGGGCACCGCCTATGTTCACTTCGTCGTCGGCGTGACCGGCAAGATCGAAAGCGTCGAGCTGCAGAAGAGCAGCGGTTATCCGCGCCTCGACGATGCCGCACTCGACGCGATGCGCTCGACCACCTGCCGTCCGTATATCGAGAACGGCCAGGCGATCCGCGCCGCCCGCACACAGCCCTACAACTTCGGGCTCACCGACTAACCTGCCTCATCCGGAAGATTCAAAGGAAACAAAAATGCAAAGCTACGGTATCGCGCACGTCTGGGCGCAAGGTGATTTCGTCACGCGCGCCATTGCGATCACGCTGCTCGTGATGTCGGTCCTGTCGTGGATCGTGATCATCGTCAAGGGCTGGAACGTGATTCGCCTGAACCGCCTCACGAAGAACGCGGAACAGGCGTTCTGGCATTCGGACGACTTCGACGACGGCATCAAGAAGCTCGGTCTCACCGCATCGACGCCGAGCGACAACCCGTTCCTCGCGCTCGCGCTGTCGGGCAAGGAAGCCGCCGATCACCACCATCAGACGCAGCCGCACCTGCACGACCGCATGGACGTGTCCGACTGGGTCACGCGCTGCCTGAAGGACACGATGGACGAAGGCATCTCGCGCATGCAGGCCGGCCTCGCGATTCTCGCGTCGATCGGCAGCACGGCGCCGTTCGTCGGCCTGTTCGGCACGGTCTGGGGCATCTATCACGCACTGCTCGTGATCGGCGCAACCGGCCAGACGTCGATCGACCAGGTCGCGGGCCCGGTCGGCGAATCGCTGATCATGACGGCCTTCGGCCTGTTCGTCGCGATTCCGGCCGTGCTCGGCTACAACGCACTGACGCGCGCGAACAAGGGTGTCGTCAGCAAGCTGCGCCGCTTCGCACACGGTCTGCACGCCTACTTCGTGACCGGCGCGCGCCTCGCGTCGTCGTCGCCCCGCGACGGCCTGCGTCTCGCGACGCGCGCCAGCTGAGACGAGGTGAATCATGGCAATGAACACCGGCTTCAGCGATGACGACGACGATGGCGTGATGAGCGAGATCAACATGACGCCGCTCGTCGACGTCATGCTCGTACTCCTGATCATCTTCCTCGTGACGATCCCGGCGATGCAGCACGCGGTGAAGATCGACCTGCCGCACGCGAGCAGCCAGCCCGTCGACGAAAAGCCGCAAACGGTCGACGTCGCGATCCAGGGCAACGGCACGATCCTGTGGAACGACCAGACGGTCACGCGCGAGCAGCTGCAGGCACACATCGCGGAAGCGGCACAGCATCAGCCGCAACCGGAGTTGCACCTGCGCGCCGATCGCAAGGTTGCCTATGAGCGTGTGGCGGAAGTGATGTCCGATGCGCAGGCCGGCGGCCTCACGAAGCTCGGCTTCGTGACCGAGCCGACCGCGAAGGCGAAGTAACGCACGCGCGTTTGGCGGGTCGGCGGCGGCACCTGGCCGGCCCCACAAAGTAAAAGGCCTTCATCGCCAGATGAAGGCCTTTTTTCATGCGCACGCGGGCGCCTTCGGGCGGCGGGCTCTTCGGCGGTATCGGTTGCGCCTCGAGCAACGCAATGCGGCTACCGTGGTCTGCACGGACTGCGCGTTCTGCCCTATCTGGCTCGCAATATATGCGGCCACCTGATTCCGCTCAGAACTTCCTTCGCGAAATGGGATTTCAATATAGGCCCGGGCGCGAACGCATTCAAGGCCCCCGCGATTGAAACTTGCGATTGCCGGCGGCACTTCAATGACAAAACAAATTTGCCACGACGCGCGGTTTGCATTCAGGTGGACGAAGCATCGGCCGCCGCGGCTTCCTTCTTGTCGCGCTCCGGGCAGCTCGGCTGCTTGTAATCGCCGTGATCGAGCTTCTCGACCAAATAGTCGACGAACGCGCGGACCGCTGGCGGCATCCCCTGCCGCGAAACGAACACCGCATAGAGTTGCGGCACCGGCAGCGTCCAGCCCGGCATCACCGGTGACAACTGTCCGGCGCGCAATGCATTGCCGTACATCATCTCCGGCAGCGCCGCGATGCCGAGGCCGTCGAGCACGGCCTCGCGGATCGTCATCAGGTCCGCCGTCACGAGCCTCGGATCGTGCTCGTGCAAGTGACGCGTGCCGTCCGGCGCGATCAGGTTGAACACGTGCCGTCCATCGACGCTCGGCGTATCGAGCGTCTCGAAGCGCGCCAGATCGTCCGGCACGAGCGGCGGCGCATTCTGGCTCAGCAGGCTCGGCGCGCCGACCAGCATCTGCTCGGTCCGCCACAATGGCCGCACGACGATGTTCGCGTTCTGCGGTGGCTCCGAACGCACGCGCAACGCGACATCGACCGAATCCTCGAACAGGTCGATCACGCGGTTCGTCACGCGGATGTGCACCTTCACCTCGGGATAGCGGTGCAGGAATTCGGGCAGGATGCGCGACAGCATCGTCTGCGACAGCGTGACAGGGACGCTCACGCGCACCGAACCGCGCGGCGACGAGCGCAGCTGCTGCACGGCGTTCATCGCGGCCTGGGCTTCGGCGAGCATCGCCTGGCAATGCTGGTAGAACAGCTCCCCCGCCTCGGTCAACGCGAGCTTGCGCGTCGAACGCTGCAGCAGCCGCACGCCGAGCGCCGCTTCAAGTTCGGTCAGGCGCCGCGACAGGCGCGATTTCGAGATACCCAGCACGCGCTCCGCAGCCGAGAACCCGCCGTGTTCGACGACCTGCGAAAAGTACATCAGGTCGTTCAGGTTGTGTGCATCGATGTTCATTTCATCGTTCCAATTTCAGAACAATCCATTGCGAACCGCCGCAAATCGGACCGCAAAACGCCCAATATAATAGCGCTATGTTTCAAAAATAACGCTATTCCGATGATTTCGAGGGCTTCTGCATGACGACCGCTCGCTCGCTTGACCGAACCTACCCCGCGCTTCGCACGACCGAAGGCGGCGGCTTCGTGGTTCACCGCCCGTTCCCGACCCGGCTGCTGATGGATTTCGATCCGTTCCTGCTGCTCGATGAAATGGGCCCTGTCGACTATGCGCCCGGCGAAGCCAAGGGCGCGCCCGACCATCCGCATCGCGGCTTCGAGACGGTGACCTACGTGCTCGACGGGCGCTTTCGCCATCGCGACTCGGCCGGCCATGCCGGCACGCTCGGGCCCGGCGACGTGCAGTGGATGACGGCCGGTGCGGGCGTCGTGCACAGCGAAATGCCGGACCCCGAATTCGCGCAGGCGGGCGGCCGCTCGCACGGCTTCCAGCTGTGGGTGAACCTGCCGCGCCGCGACAAGCTGATCGCACCGCGCTACCAGGAAATCCCGGCCGACCGCATCCCGACCGCGACGTCGCCGGACGGCCGTGCGCAGGTCCGCGTGATCGCCGGCGAAGCGTTCGGTGTGCGTGCCGCGATCGAGACGCGCACGCCGATCCTCTACCAGCATTTCACGCTGCAACCGGGCGCAATGGTCACGCAGCCGGTGCCGCCAGGTTATCGCGTGTTCGCCTACCCGCTCGACGGAGCGGGCCGCTACGGGCCCGACAGGCAACCCGTCGACGCACGGCAGATGGTCGTCTACGGTGACGATGGCGACGCGGTGACGTTCGAAGCCGGCGATACGCCGCTCGACCTGCTGCTGATCGGCGGCGTCCCGCTCAACGAGCCGATCGTCCGCTATGGCCCGTTCGTGATGAATACCGAGGAAGAGATCCGGCAGGCCGTCGTCGACTACCAGACGGGCCGCATGGGCCGCATCGAAGCGTGACGCGCAATCGGGGCCGCAGCTGCCGCGAAACGGCTTGTTTTGCGTCACAATAACTTCTTGAGCCATGTGGCTGCCGCCACCAGAAGGAACCCGTCCCCTTGAACTTCGAACATCTGATCCAGATCAACTCCGACGATCCGGCCGTGCCGTCCCTTACCCGCGACCAGCTCTGGGAAGGCCTCGTGCTGCGCGCCGAACAGCCGCAGCTGTTCGTGATCGGTCTCGACAGCTGTGTCGTCCACGAACGAACGGACACCACGCTCGAACGCGAGCTGCACTACGGGCATGCGATCGTGCGCGACCGCGTGACGTTCATCCCGAACCAGCAAGTGCGCTACGACATCCATGCGGCCGGTGGTGAAATCGGCGGCTCGCTGACGATGACGATCGAGGAGCGCGACGATCACGAGCTGTTCCTGCGTTTCGAATACCGCACGACGCTGACCGTCACGGACGACAGCGAGGAAGCGCGTCACACGCACGGTATCGTGAAGGAAGCGTATCGCACGTCGGACATCGACACGGTGCGCCTGATCCGCGAATACGCACAAGGGCGCAAGGACCCGGATCCGCTCCACTGACGTCGACGGCGGCCTGCGGGCCGCCTCTTTGACTCACGCTATCGGGTTTGTTGCATCGATCGATAAAGAGTTTTTGTAAATGGGAATAGTTATCATTTAGAATTCATTCCATCGCATCGACTGTTACCGATCAACCGAATGACCGACACCACGCGCCCGACCACGCTGACCTTGCGCCGCACGACCGGCACCGCAAGCGGCAACCGTCAGAAGACGGCAGCGGTCACGACGCCGGCGAAACCCGCCGGAAGCCGCGATGCCGGCACACGGACCCTCAGCAGCGATGCGCTGCTGCAAGGTCACAGCCACATCAGCATCGCGCATAACGGAGAGACCTATCAGTTGCGTGCCACGCGGCTCGGCAAACTGATCCTGACGAAGTAACGACAGAGTATTGTGGGGACCACCTCCCTGAGAGGTGTTGGGCAGTAGCCAGCGTAACGGCTTGCACGCGAGATCTAGACCCCTTCGTGCAAATACACTCAAGCAGCCGTTGCAGCAAGCCAAGCCACTTTTTTGGTTCTCGCACAAGGCAGAAAAAAAGCGACACGTCGAAAGACGTGTCGCTTTTTATTTGGGCGTCCGCAGACAACGGAAAAGGCATCGCGGCTATCGGCGCGGCTGTTTCAGCGCACTCCTGAGCCCGGCGGCGGAACACCTCGCCTGCTACTCCGGCGCGTGGCCGCCAGGCCTTCAATCCCGCATCAGAAACCCCAGAACATCAACCACCACGCGCTGTCGATCACGGCCAGGCCAGCCGCGAACCACACGAATGCAGCCAGTCGGCGCGGCCACGCGGCATAGCGCCCCGTCACCTTCCAAGCGAGCCACGCGCTCCACGCGTTGGCGCAAACGAGAATCGCGATGCGCACATCCGTCGCCCAGCCGAGCGGCACATGCTCGGCCCGCAGCAGCGACAACGTCGTCGCCGACAGCCCGAGAAACACGCCCGCACCCGCGATCGGGATCAGCGCCTGCGCGAGATGATGAAGACGCACGCGATCGAAACGGCCGAGCATCAGCGTCGCGCCGGCCAGCAGCACGAGCAGCGCGGTACCGTACACGAGCCCCGTGCCGACGATATAGCCGACGACCAGACCGCCGTCGAGCCACGAGAACACATCGTTGCGATCCGGGTAATGCGTGAGCAGAAACCACGGTGCATTGGTCTCGAGCGGCCACGTGATGTCGCGGTCGATCAGCCAGCCCGCGAGGAATTGCTTGATCTGCACGAACCACGGGCTGACGGTCCAGTGGAACGCACCGATCGCGACGCCGAGCAGGCCGTACAGGATCAGCGCCGTGTCCCACGGGTTCGCCTGTTGCGCGCCGAGATTCACGACCTCGTCGGACGGCGAGCGCCACGACAGTTCGATCGCATCGCGATGCCCGCTGCAGCGGCCGCACATGTGGCATGCGGCGGCGCCCTTCATGTTGCGCAACGGCACGAGCGGCGCGCAGTTGATCGGAATCACGCGATGCCCGTGCTCGCCGTTCTTGTACGAGCGGCGCCACGCATCCTCGTCGACCTTGTAGCGCATCGGCGCGAGCCGCGACAGCAATCCGAACACGCCGTTGACCGGGCACAGGTACTTGCACCACACGCGCTTCTCGCGGCCGTACAGCAGGCCGATCACGATCGCGCCGACGGTCGAGCCGCCGAGCACGAACAGCACGGCGAGCGGGTACTGGTACACGCTGACCATCTGCCCGTAGATCGTCGTGAGCCCGAACGCGACGAACGGCCAGCCGCCCCACCGCATCCAGCGCGGAATCGCGCCGCCGCGGCCGAACCGGCTCGCGTATTCGGTGAGCGCGCCTTCCGGGCACAGCACGCCGCACCAGACGCGGCCGAGCATCACCATCGACAGCAGCACGAACGGCCACCAGATGCCCCAGAACACGAACTGTGCGATCAGCGTGAGGTTGTTCCACAGGTGCGCGGAATCGTCCGGCAGCGGTAACACCGCCGGCACGATGATCAGGAATGCATAGACGGCGACGACGATCCACTGGATACCGCGGATCACCGCGCCGTGGCGCTGCATCCACTGGCCGGCCAGTGCGAGCCAGCCCGGCTTGGCTGCGGCGGCAACGCTCATGCCGTGCGGCCCGCTGTGACGGCCGGACGGCGGCTCGCGCGCTTCATCAGCAACCAGACGACCGCCCAGTACACCGCATAGGCGACCAGGTTGGTCAGCGCCGGATGCGCGCGATAACCGGTCAGCGTCGCGACGAGCGAACCGAACGTGCCGGAATCATCGAGAATCGCGGACGTGTCCCACAGCTGCGAGATGCCGAGCGGCAGGATTTCCTTGTCGATCAGCTTGTCGACGCCGGTCTGGAACAGGCCCGCGCCGAGGAACAGCAGCATCACTTCGGTGACGCGGAAGAAATGGCGCCACGAGAAGTACTTGCCGCCGAGCTGCAGCAGATAGAACGTGAGGAACGCGAGGCCGAGGCCGATCACGACCGCGAGCATCTGGCTCGCGTCCACATGCCCCGACTGGCCGAAACCGAGGCCGTACAGGAAGATCACCGTCTCGCTGCCTTCGCGGGCGATCGCGAGCGCGACCAGCACGGCAACGCCCCACCAGTTCGAATCGCGCGTGCTCTGCTGCAGCGACTGCTCCATGTCGCGCTTCAGCGTGCGGCCGTGCCGGCGCATCCACAGCACCATCTGCACGATCAGCACGCAGGCGATCAGCACCATCGCGGTCTGGAAATAGTCCTGTGCGTCGCCGGACAGCACTTCGGTGAAGCCGACGAGTGCGGCGCCGAGACCGACGGCCATCAGCAGGCCGACTGCCACGCCCGTCCACAGAAAGGGCAGGCCGCGGCGTGCGTCGTCGTCGCCGTTCTTCAGCCATGCATAGAGGATGCCGACGACGAGCAGCGCTTCGACGCTCTCCCGCCAGACGATGAACAAGATCTGACCCATTGAATCCTCCTGACGTGCGGGGCGCGGCATTCGTGCACCCGTACGCAGATAAAACGCATTACTTCGCGACGATCACGCCCTGTGCCTGCTGGTGGAAATCGTCGAAAAACTTGTACTCGCCCGGCGACAGCGGGGCGACGACCACGAACGAATCGGCGCCCGGCGCGAGCACCTTCTCCTTGCGCAACTGCACGCTCTCGAATTCGGCGGCGCCCTTGCCGGTATTCCTGATCTCGATCTTGAAGCGCTGACCGGCCGGCACTTCGATGCGCGCGGGGTTCAGCTTGCCGTCCGTCATCTCGAGCTTGAACGTCGGCAGATCGGCGGCATGTGCCGCGCCGGCGAGCCACAGCGCGGCGGCTGCGGCGACGATTTTCTGGGGAAATTTCATTCTGGGTTCTCTACGCTGACGGCGCGCCGAAGCGCGCCGTCCGTGATGCCACCGATCAGTACCCGCCCTTCTTGCCGATGCCGGCGAACGGGAAGTCGTATTCGAGGGTGACGGGCTTGAACCACGCACCTACGCCGGTTTCCTTGTCGACGTGACGGCCGAACGCCATGTGGCCCGACTGCATCGGCGGCTTGACGATCATCGTCAGGTGGTACTTGCCCGGGCCGGCCAGCTTCACGTTGTCGCCGTAGTGCGGGCCGTCGCTCGCGACCATGCCCATCAGGTCGCCTTCGGCCTTCCACTTCGTGTCGCCCTGCTTCGTCAGCTTGTACGTGACCTGCAGGTACGGCATCCAGTCGCCTTCCGCGAAACCCGTCGGGTTGTTCTTGACCGCGTGGATGTCGGCTTCGAGGTGGATGTCCGAATCCGACGCCTTGCGCATCATCCCTTCCGGATCCATCGTGATCGGCTGCAGGTACACCGCGCCGATTTCCATGCCGCCCTGGATCTGCTGCTTGCCGATCGGATATTCGGCCGCCGAGGCCGACATCGCGGCAAGCGCCGCCGCTACCGCAACCGACGTGCGGATGAACGAAGAACCCAACATGGACACTCCTTGTTATTTGTCTGACACGCTGCCAACCGCCCTCCTGGACGGCTCGCCGGAAACACTAACGCAATGAAGAACGTTAATGCGAACTATTCTCAATACTTGCGAAGTGTAGCACCGAACCGGCGCTGGAACAAACGAGACCCCCGCTAAACCCCTGATGCGACAAGGCTTACAGCCGAGTTACCGGGAGGTTTCAGTGACGTTTTGGAAAGGTTTACCGGCCGCCGCTGATGTGGTCGCCCACGTTCGCACCGAACACGCGTTCGCGCAGCAGCGCCAGCTGGTCGCGGGTGGCCGCGGCCTTTTCGAACTCGAGGTTCTTCGCGTAGTCGGCCATCTGCTTTTCGAGTCGCTTGATTTCTTTCGCGATCTGCTTTTCCGACATGTCCTCGAACTTCGCGCGTTGCTGCGCTTCCTTCAGCTCGGCGCGTGCGTCGTCGGCGTTGTAGACGCCGTCGATGATGTCCTTGATGCGCTTCACGACGCCGCGCGGCGTGATGCCCATCTTCTCGTTGTGCGCGATCTGCTTCGCACGGCGCCGCTCGGTCTCGCCGATCGCGCGCTTCATCGATTCGGTCATCGTGTCGGCGTAGAGGATCGCCTTGCCGTTCACGTTGCGCGCCGCGCGGCCGATCGTCTGGATCAGCGAGCGCTCGGCGCGCAGGAAGCCTTCCTTGTCCGCGTCCAGAATCGCGACGAGCGACACTTCCGGAATGTCCAGGCCTTCGCGCAGCAGGTTGATCCCGACCAGCACGTCGAACGTGCCGAGTCGCAGGTCGCGGATGATCTCGACCCGCTCCACCGTGTCGATGTCGCTGTGCAGGTAGCGCACCTTGACGCCGTGGTCGGCGAGGAACTCGGTGAGCTGCTCGGCCATCCGCTTCGTCAGCACGGTGATCAGCACGCGCTCGCCGGCATTCACGCGCGCGTTGATCTCGGTCAGCACGTCGTCGACCTGCGAGCTGGCCGGGCGCACTTCGATTTCCGGATCGACGAGGCCCGTCGGTCGCACCACCTGCTCGGCGATCTGCCCCGTCACGCGCTTCTCGTAGTCGGCAGGCGTGGCCGACACGAACACCACCTGACGCATCTTGCGTTCGAACTCCGGGAACTTGAGCGGTCGGTTGTCCAGCGCCGACGGCAGCCGGAATCCGTAGTTGACGAGGTTCTCCTTGCGCGCGCGGTCGCCGTTGTACATGCCGTTCAGCTGGCCGATCAGCACGTGCGATTCGTCGAGCAGCATCAGCGCGTCGGGCGGCAGGTAGTCGACGAGTGTCGGCGGCGGCTCGCCGGGCGCGGCGCCCGAGAAGTGCCGCGAGTAGTTCTCGATGCCCTTGCAGAAGCCGAGCTCCTGCAGCATCTCGAGATCGAAGCGCGTGCGCTGCTCGAGGCGCTGCGCCTCGACGAGCTTGCCATCGCGGTGAAAGAACTCGAGGCGCTCGCGCAATTCGTCCTTGATCGTCTCGACCGCACGCATGACGGTGTCGCGCGGCGTCACGTAGTGCGACGACGGATACACCGTGAAGCGCGGAATCTTCTGCCGCACGCGGCCGGTCAGCGGGTCGAACAGCTGCAGCGTCTCGACCTCGTCGTCGAACAGCTCGACGCGCACGGCCATCTCCGCATGCTCGGCCGGGAAGATGTCGATCGTGTCGCCGCGCACGCGGAACGTGCCGCGCTGGAAGTCCTGATCGTTGCGCGAGTACTGCATCGCGATCAACCGCGCGATCACGTCGCGCTGGCCGAGCTTGTCACCGGCGCGCAGCGTCAGGATCATCTTGTGGTACTCGGACGGGTTGCCGATACCGTAGATCGCCGACACCGTCGCGACGATCACCACGTCGCGGCGCTCCATCAGGCTCTTCGTCGCCGACAGCCGCATCTGCTCGATGTGCTCGTTGATCGACGAGTCCTTCTCGATGAACAGGTCGCGCTGCGGCACGTACGCTTCCGGCTGGTAATAGTCGTAGTACGAGACGAAGTACTCGACCGCGTTGCGCGGGAAGAACTCGCGGAACTCCGCGTACAGCTGCGCCGCGAGCGTCTTGTTCGGTGCGAATACGATTGCCGGGCGGCCGAGCCGCGCGATCGTGTTCGCCATCGTGAAGGTCTTGCCCGAACCCGTCACGCCGAGCAGCGTCTGGAACGCGAGGCCGTCGCCGACACCTTCGACGAGCGTTTCGATCGCGGTCGGCTGGTCGCCTGCGGGCGGATACGGCTGGTATAGCTGAAATGGCGACCCTTCGAAGGTCACGAATTTCGATTCGTCGAGCGCGTCGCCGACTTCGGCGTGATGTTCGGACATGGAGTGCGGCCGGAGCGAGGGCAAAAGACTATTCTAGCGCTTCGCGGCGTTGCGGACCGCTGACGGCTCCTGACGCGCGGCACCGGCCGAAATCGCAATTCGCCGCGCGATCGCCGCCTCCGGCAGCGTGAATTCGCTACAATGTCAGGCTGCTGCGCTTTCCGGCGCCGTGCCCGTTGGCGCGCGGTCCGCTGCGCCCGCCCCGCCGGCTGAAAGCCTGACCCTCTTTTCACAACTGCCGAATCATCATGTCGCTCTTCTCCGCTGTCCAGCTTGCTCCCCGCGACCCGATCCTGGGCCTGAACGAAGCCTTCAACGCCGATGCGCGTCCGACCAAGGTCAACCTCGGCGTCGGTGTGTACACGAACGAAGAAGGCAAGATTCCGCTGCTGCGCGCCGTTCGCGAAGCGGAAAAGGCGCGTGTCGACGCCGGCCTGCCGCGCGGCTACCTGCCGATCGACGGGATCGCCGCCTACGACGCAGCGGTGCAGAAGCTGCTGCTCGGCAACGATTCGCCGCTGATCGCCGCAGGCCGCGTGGTCACCGCGCAGGCACTGGGCGGCACGGGCGCGCTGAAGATCGGCGCCGATTTCCTCCGCACCGTGAACCCGAACGCGAAGGTCGCGATCAGCGATCCGAGCTGGGAAAACCACCGCGCGCTGTTCGAAGCCGCCGGCTTCGAAGTCGTCGCGTATCCGTACTACGACGCCGCCACCAACGGCGTGAACTTCGACGGCATGCTGTCGGCGCTGAACGGCTATGCGGCAGGCACGATCGTCGTGCTGCACGCGTGCTGCCACAACCCGACCGGCGTGGACCTGACCGAAGCGCAATGGCAGCAGGTCGTCGACGTCGTCAAGGCGCGCAACCTCGTGCCGTTCCTCGACATGGCCTACCAGGGCTTCGGCGAGAACATCGAGGCAGATGCAGCGGCGGTGCGCCTGTTTGCCGCGGCCGACCTGAACGCATTCGTGTCGTCGTCGTTCTCGAAGTCGTTCTCGCTGTACGGCGAGCGCGTCGGCGCGCTGTCGATCATCACGTCGAGCAAGGAAGAAGCGACGCGTGTGCTGTCGCAACTGAAGCGCGTGATCCGCACGAACTACTCGAATCCGCCGACCCATGGCGGCGCCGTCGTCGCGGCCGTGCTCGCGTCGCCGGAACTGCATGCTGCATGGGTGCAGGAACTCGGCGAAATGCGCGACCGCATCCGTGCGATGCGCAATGGCCTCGTCGAGCGCCTGAAGGCGAGCGGCGTGGATCGCGACTTCAGCTTCATCAACGCGCAGCGCGGGATGTTCTCGTATTCGGGCCTGACTTCGGCGCAAGTCGATCGTCTGCGCGAAGAGTTCGGCATCTACGCAGTCGGCACGGGCCGCATCTGCGTGGCAGCGCTGAACACGCGCAACCTCGACGCGGTCGCAAACGCGGTCGCAGCAGTCCTGAAGTAAGTCGGCATCCGCGGGCGGCAGCCGTCACCGGCCCGCCCCGCCGAAACAAAAAACGCGCTCCCCGGAGCGCGTTTTTTATGGCTTCGTGCATTGCCGGCGACGGCTCGGCACGAACGGTACGCGTGGCGACCGCCCGTGCCGGACTCCGTTACTTCATGAACCAGCCGTGGCTGACGACGACCGACTGCCCCGTGAGCGCGGCGCTCGGGAACGCCGACAGGAACAGTACCGTCTGCGCGACGTCCTGCACCGTCGTGAACACGCCGTCGACCGTATTGCCGAGCATCACCTTCTTGATCACTTCCTCTTCGCTGATGCCGAGCTCCTTCGCCTGCTCCGGAATCTGCTTGTCGACCAGCGGCGTGCGCACGAAGCCCGGACACACGACGTGCGAGCGCACGTTGTGCTTCGCGCCTTCCTTCGCCAGCACGCGCGCGAGGCCGAGCAGGCCGTGCTTGGCCGTCACGTAGGCCGACTTCAGCGGCGACGCTTCGTGCGAGTGCACCGAACCCATGTAGATCACGACGCCGCCGCGATCATCCTTGTACATGTGCTTGAGCGCGGCCTTCGTCGTCAGGAACGCGCCGTCGACGTGGATAGCCTGCATCTTCTTCCAGTCGGAGAACGAATAGTTCTCGATCGGATTGACGATCTGGATGCCGGCGTTCGACACGAGGATGTCGACCGAGCCGAACGCTTCGGCGACCTTGTCGATGCCGCTGTTCACGGCATCCTCGTTGGTCACGTCCATCGCGACGCCGATCGCCTTGCCGCCTGCCTTGTTGATCTCGTCGGCAACCGCGTTCGCGCCGTCCTGGTTCAGGTCGGCGATCGCGACGGCCGCACCCGCCTTGGCGAGCTCCAGTGCGATTTCCTTGCCGATGCCGCTTGCGGCGCCCGTGACGACTGCGGTCTTGCCGCTCAGATCTGCTGCCATGTCCGTCTCCTTCCGTTATCGGATCGAAAAAGCGCGCCCCCGCCGCATCCGCTTTCGTCGCGGGCTCGTGCCGGCGGGCCAGCCGCTATTGTGCACGATCGGCCCCGCCGTTCGCGCGCAAAACGTCTAAGCTTAAGGTCGGTTCCGAGTCGCGGGAGATTTTCATGCACTATCGACGGCTAGGCCGCTCCGGCCTCCAGATCAGCGAGCTTTCGCTCGGCTCGTGGGTCACCTACGGCAACCAGGTCGATCAGCGGGCCGCCCGCGAATGCCTCGCGGCGGCCCGCGATGCGGGCGTCAATTTCTTCGACAACGCCGAGGTCTATGCGGGCGGCAAATCCGAGGAAATCATGGGCCAGGCGCTCAAGTCGCTCGGCTGGCCGCGCATCAGCTACCTCGTGTCGACGAAGTTCTTCTGGGGGCTCGCGGAAGCCCCGAATCAGTACCACACGCTGAACCGGAAATATCTGCTGAACGCGATCGACGGCTCGCTGCGCCGGCTGCAGCTCGACTATGTCGACCTCGTCTACTGCCATCGCCCGGATCCGAACACGCCGATCGAGGAAACGGTGTGGGCGATGAGCGACATGATCGTGCGCGGCAAGGCGCTGTACTGGGGCACCTCCGAATGGAGCGCCGACGAGATCCGCGCGGCGTATGAGATTGCCGAGCGGCACCATCTGCACAAACCGGTCGTCGAGCAGCCGCAGTACAACCTGTTCCACCGTACCCGGGTCGAACGCGAATACGCGCGGCTCTACGACGACTACGGCCTCGGCCTGACGACCTGGAGCCCGCTTGCATCGGGGCTGCTCACCGGCAAGTACCGCAATGGCGTACCGCCGGGCAGCCGCGCGGAACTGCAGGGCTACGACTGGCTCCGCGATCGGCTGACGGACCCGACCAGCAACGATGCGGTCGAACGGCTCGGCGGGATCGCGGCCGAACTCGGTTGCAGCACCGCCCAGCTCGCGATCGCGTGGGTGCTCGCGAATCCGCGCGTGAGTTCGGTCATTACGGGCGCCTCCCGGATCGAGCAGATCGGCGACAACATGCGCGCGCTCGACGTCGCCGCCAAGCTGACGCCGGAGGTCAGGCAACGCATCGAGGAGGCCGTCGGCGACGCATACGAGTAAGGCGACTCACGTCCACTCGCGTACAATACGCGGCCGCATTGGCGTGCGGCCTGACGGCCGCGCGCGATCGTCCGTTTTCATCGATTCATCCTTCGTTTCAGGCAGCCAGCCATGCTCAGTTATCGTCACGGTTTTCACGCAGGCAACCACGCGGACGTGCTCAAGCACGCCGTCGTCGTTCAGCTGCTGCGCTACCTGAACAAGAAAGACAAGTCGTACTGGTACATCGACACGCACGCCGGCGCCGGCGTGTATTCGCTGCGCGAGGGTTATGCGGCCAAAACGGGGGAATTCGACACCGGCATCGGCCCGCTGTGGAACGATAAGAACCTGCCGGAGGCGCTCGGCGATTACATCGACGAGGTGCGCGCGCTGAACGACGACGGCGAGCTGCACTACTATCCGGGCTCGCCGTATCTCGCATGGCGCGCGATGCGCGAGCAGGACCGGATGCGCCTGTTCGAGATGCACACGACGGAAATCGACGTGCTGCGTCACAACTTCCGCGACGCCGGGCGACGCGCGATGATTTACGCCGGTGACGGCTTCGAGGGCATCAAGGCGCTGCTGCCGCCGCCGCCGCGACGCGCGCTCGTGCTGATCGATCCGTCCTATGAGGACAAGAAAGATTACACGCGCACGGTGACCTGCGTAACGGAATGCCTGAAGCGTTTCGCCACCGGGTGTTATGCGATCTGGTATCCGCAGGTTGCGCGGGTGGAGTCGCAGCGTTTTCCTGAACAGCTCAAGCGCCTGCAGCCGAACAACTGGCTGCACCTGACGTTGACTGTATCGAATCCGCCGGCAGATGGCCTGGGACTTTACGGCAGCGGAATGTTCATCCTGAATCCGCCGTACACGCTCGCACAGAGCATGAACGAAGCGCTGCCCTACCTCGTCGAACGTCTGGGACAGGACAGCGGCGCCCGATGCGAGATCGAGCACCGCGGGAACTGAGCGGGCGGCGGGCCGTTACGGTTGCAGTCTCGGGGCGGGTCTTGCCTGATTCGCACGCGACGCACCCCAGCCCGGCACATTGATATACGGCGCGACGAACAACGGGACCGACGAATTCGGCCCCTGCCCGGCCGGCATTCGCATGCCCGCGGGTTCGACAATCGGCTCGGACGATAACGGCGCCGTTTGCAACACAAGGCCGCCCTGGCCATCCTGGATCCCCCGTTGCGTATCGAGAATCAACGGCTTGGACGAAGTCGCCGCACCGGCCGCGATGCCGTGAACGAGCACCGCAGCGCCCAGAACGAGACGCGCACGGGAAGCGTGACGCACATCGAGACGCAAGCGCATGGTCGTAATCTTCCTATGGAAAAGCAGGTGCATACCATAGCGCCACGCTGACGATTTCGCCAGATCCGGCGCACAAAAAAACAAAGCCCCGTCAATACGGGGCTTGCTTTTTCGCTCGGTGCCACACGGCACCTGACGGTACTCCGCTTACAGCGAGTAGCCGTTGGTTTCGAGCGAACGGATGCGGCTCTCGAGCTGGACGATATCCGACGACGTAGCGAGGTAAGCCTCACGGCGCTCGCGCTCTGCGGATTCGAACCAGTTGCTCAGCTTTTCGACGATGTAGGCGATCATGACTTTCTCCAAGGAAGGGGAACCCTGGCGAATTCGAGATTCAGGGATTTCCCGTATAGGGTTATCCCGAATTATAGCGATGTCGCACCAAGATGCTAATGAAATGCTTGCATCGCAACCATTCCAATACGGAATGGTTTGTGAACCATCTCCGTCAACTCATTGAATTATAAGGAGATTGAATTGAGGCCCCTCTTCGACCTCGAGGGTATGCACTAATCTGGTTCACCGACGGGATCGGCGAGACGCGCCAAGATCGGGCATTCCGGGCGCCCGTCACCATGGCAGTGCGCGGCGAGATCGGCCAGGGTATTGCGCATGTCGCTCAATTCCGCGATCCGCTTGTCGAGTTCGGCCACGTGTTCGAGGGCGATCGACTTCACTTCGGCACTGGCGCGGGAGCGGTCTTGCCAGAGCATCAGCAACTTGCGGATGTCCTCGACGAGAAAGCCGAGCCGCCGCGCCTGGCGGATGAAACGCAGGATATGGATTTCGTCCGAACCGTAGATCCGGTATCCGGCGTCGCTACGCTTGCTCGGCGCAAGGAGGCCGACCTGTTCGTAGTACCGGATCATTTTTGCGCTGACGCCGGATTCGCGCGACGCGTCGCCGATATTCATTCCTGCCCTCCCTCCATCAAGCTCTAGTCGAACACGAACGTCGACGCACGAAGCGGTCGACGACACTTCGATCGTATCAAATCGCGTGATTTCGTTCCCGCGTGGGCCATGAGGGCAAGATCAACGGCGATGAGATCCTTGTCGGGCTGCGTTGGCCATTTCCGTCGCGCCAATGCAAAAACCCCCGCCTTTCGGGCGGGGGTTCTTGGCTTAGGGAGCCTGACGATTACCTACTTTCACACGGGAATCCGCACTATCATCGGCGTAGAGTCGTTTCACGGTCCTGTTCGGGATGGGAAGGGGTGGGACCGACTCGCTATGGTCATCAGGCAAAGAGGGTTGTCACGTTGCTTCGCAACGCGACCAATCTGGGAAGAAGCAGTAATTTTGAGTTGTGTGTATCACACACGAGAATCCAACTTGTCCGACGCGCTCTGTCAGCGCGAAACAGACTTGTTATAGGATCAAGCCTTACGGGCAATTAGTATCAGTTAGCTGAACGCATTACTGCGCTTACACACCTGACCTATCAACGTCCTGGTCTCGAACGACCCTTCAAGGGGATCTAGTCCCCAGGGATATCTCATCTTAAGGCGAGTTTCCCGCTTAGATGCTTTCAGCGGTTATCTCTTCCGAACATAGCTACCCGGCGATGCCACTGGCGTGACAACCGGTACACCAGAGGTTCGTCCACTCCGGTCCTCTCGTACTAGGAGCAGCCCCCTTCAAATATCCAACGCCCACGGCAGATAGGGACCAAACTGTCTCACGACGTTTTAAACCCAGCTCACGTACCTCTTTAAATGGCGAACAGCCATACCCTTGGGACCGGCTACAGCCCCAGGATGAGATGAGCCGACATCGAGGTGCCAAACACCGCCGTCGATATGAACTCTTGGGCGGTATCAGCCTGTTATCCCCAGAGTACCTTTTATCCGTTGAGCGATGGCCCTTCCATACAGAACCACCGGATCACTATGACCTGCTTTCGCACCTGCTCGACTTGTCGGTCTCGCAGTTAAGCACGCTTATGCCATTGCACTATCAGCACGATTTCCGACCGTACCTAGCGTACCTTCGTACTCCTCCGTTACGCTTTGGGAGGAGACCGCCCCAGTCAAACTGCCTACCATGCACTGTCCCCGACCCGGATCACGGGCCAAGGTTAGAACCTCAAACAAACCAGGGTGGTATTTCAAGGACGGCTCCACCGAAACTAGCGTTCCGGTTTCATAGCCTCCCACCTATCCTACACAGATCGGTTCAAAGTCCAATGCAAAGCTACAGTAAAGGTTCATGGGGTCTTTCCGTCTAGCCGCGGGTAGATTGCATCATCACAAACACTTCAACTTCGCTGAGTCTCGGGAGGAGACAGTGTGGCCATCGTTACGCCATTCGTGCAGGTCGGAACTTACCCGACAAGGAATTTCGCTACCTTAGGACCGTTATAGTTACGGCCGCCGTTTACCGGGACTTCAATCAAGAGCTTGCACCCCATCATTTAATCTTCCGGCACCGGGCAGGCGTCACACCCTATACGTCCACTTTCGTGTTTGCAGAGTGCTGTGTTTTTATTAAACAGTCGCAGCCACCAGTTTATTGCAACCCCTTCACCCTCTGCGCGCAGGCGCATCAAGCTACAAGGGCGTACCTTATCCCGAAGTTACGGTACCAATTTGCCGAGTTCCTTCTCCCGAGTTCTCTCAAGCGCCTTAGAATACTCATCTCGCCCACCTGTGTCGGTTTGCGGTACGGTCATCATTAGACTGAAGCTTAGAGGCTTTTCTTGGAACCACTTCCAATTGCTTCGCTCCCTAAGGAGCTCGCGCCACACCCTTGAATTACGCACCCGGATTTGCCTAAGTGCCTTCTCCAATGCAGCGACCGGGACTTCCAACACCCGGACAACCTTCCGCGATCCGTCCCCCCATCGCATCTAACAATGGTGCAGGAATATTGACCTGCTTCCCATCAGCTACGCATTTCTGCCTCGCCTTAGGGGCCGACTCACCCTACGCCGATGAACGTTGCGTAGGAAACCTTGGGCTTACGGCGAGGGGGCCTTTCACCCCCTTTATCGCTACTCATGTCAGCATTCGCACTTCCGATACCTCCAGCACGCTTTTCAACGCACCTTCGCAGGCTTACGGAACGCTCTCCTACCATGCGTGCATAGCACGCATCCGCAGCTTCGGTATATAGCTTAGCCCCGTTACATCTTCCGCGCAGGACGACTCGATCAGTGAGCTATTACGCTTTCTTTAAAGGGTGGCTGCTTCTAAGCCAACCTCCTGACTGTTTTAGCCTTCCCACTTCGTTTCCCACTTAGCTATATTTGGGGACCTTAGCTGGCGGTCTGGGTTGTTTCCCTCTTGACACCGGACGTTAGCACCCGATGTCTGTCTCCCGTGATTGCACTCTTCGGTATTCGGAGTTTGCTATGGCGGGGTAATCTGCAATAGACCCCCCAACCATGACAGTGCTCTACCCCCGAAGGTGAGACACGAGGCACTACCTAAATAGTTTTCGGAGAGAACCAGCTATTTCCAAGTTTGTTTAGCCTTTCACCCCTATCCACAGCTCATCCCCTAACTTTTCAACGTTAGTGGGTTCGGACCTCCAGTACGTGTTACCGCACCTTCATCCTGGCCATGGATAGATCACTTGGTTTCGGGTCTACGCCCAGCAACTGAACGCCCTATTCGGACTCGCTTTCGCTACGCCTGCCCTATACGGTTAAGCTTGCTACTGAACGTAAGTCGCTGACCCATTATACAAAAGGTACGCCGTCACCCCTTGCGAGGCTCCGACTGTTTGTATGCATGCGGTTTCAGGATCTATTTCACTCCCCTCCCGGGGTTCTTTTCGCCTTTCCCTCACGGTACTGGTTCACTATCGGTCGATCACGAGTATTTAGCCTTGGAGGATGGTCCCCCCATCTTCAGACAGGATTTCACGTGTCCCGCCCTACTTGTCGTACACTTAGTTCTTTCATACTGTTTTCGCCTACGGGGCTATCACCCGCTATGGCCGCACTTTCCAGAGCGTTCGGCTAACAATACAAATAAAGAGTACAAGGCTCATCCCATTTCGCTCGCCACTACTTTGGGAATCTCGGTTGATTTCTTTTCCTGCGGTTACTTAGATGTTTCAGTTCACCGCGTTCGCTTCGCATGGCCTATGTATTCAGCCATGGATACTCCAAAAGGAGTGGGTTTCCCCATTCGGACATCTACGGATCAAAGCTCGTTTGCCAGCTCCCCGTAGCTTTTCGCAGGCTACCGCGTCCTTCATCGCCTGTGATCGCCAAGGCATCCACCACATGCACTTGTTCGCTTGACCCTATAACGAGTCTGTCTCGCGACAGTCGCTACAGGTTGAGTTCTCGCGTTGTGCCGTATTCCAATTGAGTCAAACATAGAGTTCGAATCATCTTGAGATACATCGATACAATCACAACCCGGATAGCTTTCACGTCCATCTCAAGACGCTTCCGCTATCCAAATTACTTACTTCTTCCAGATTGTTAAAGAACGACAGCCGATATCTGTTGATATCACTCTGACTGGCTCAATCGCCAATGACAAAAATTCGACTACGTCGAACGCTTGTCATTGAGGATTGGTGGAGGCAGACGGGATCGAACCGACGACCCCCTGCTTGCAAAGCAGGTGCTCTCCCAGCTGAGCTATGCCCCCATGTACAGATGACCTCAGGATGTACCTACCGCCAGACAATGGTGGGTCTGGTTGGATTCGAACCAACGACCCCCGCCTTATCAAGACGGTGCTCTAACCGACTGAGCTACAGACCCCTGAGTCTGTCTTTAATTTACAGCCGATAAGCGTGAGCGCTCAACTTTGCGAGAAGCTCTGGAAAGGAGGTGATCCAGCCGCACCTTCCGATACGGCTACCTTGTTACGACTTCACCCCAGTCATGAATCCTACCGTGGTGACCGTCCTCCTTGCGGTTAGACTAGCCACTTCTGGTAAAACCCACTCCCATGGTGTGACGGGCGGTGTGTACAAGACCCGGGAACGTATTCACCGCGGCATGCTGATCCGCGATTACTAGCGATTCCAGCTTCATGCACTCGAGTTGCAGAGTGCAATCCGGACTACGATCGGTTTTCTGGGATTAGCTCCCCCTCGCGGGTTGGCAACCCTCTGTTCCGACCATTGTATGACGTGTGAAGCCCTACCCATAAGGGCCATGAGGACTTGACGTCATCCCCACCTTCCTCCGGTTTGTCACCGGCAGTCTCCTTAGAGTGCTCTTGCGTAGCAACTAAGGACAAGGGTTGCGCTCGTTGCGGGACTTAACCCAACATCTCACGACACGAGCTGACGACAGCCATGCAGCACCTGTGCGCCGGTTCTCTTTCGAGCACTCCCACCTCTCAGCAGGATTCCGACCATGTCAAGGGTAGGTAAGGTTTTTCGCGTTGCATCGAATTAATCCACATCATCCACCGCTTGTGCGGGTCCCCGTCAATTCCTTTGAGTTTTAATCTTGCGACCGTACTCCCCAGGCGGTCAACTTCACGCGTTAGCTACGTTACTAAGGAAATGAATCCCCAACAACTAGTTGACATCGTTTAGGGCGTGGACTACCAGGGTATCTAATCCTGTTTGCTCCCCACGCTTTCGTGCATGAGCGTCAGTATTGGCCCAGGGGGCTGCCTTCGCCATCGGTATTCCTCCACATCTCTACGCATTTCACTGCTACACGTGGAATTCTACCCCCCTCTGCCATACTCTAGCCTGCCAGTCACCAATGCAGTTCCCAGGTTGAGCCCGGGGATTTCACATCGGTCTTAGCAAACCGCCTGCGCACGCTTTACGCCCAGTAATTCCGATTAACGCTCGCACCCTACGTATTACCGCGGCTGCTGGCACGTAGTTAGCCGGTGCTTATTCTTCCGGTACCGTCATCCCCCGGCTATATTAGAACCAAGGATTTCTTTCCGGACAAAAGTGCTTTACAACCCGAAGGCCTTCTTCACACACGCGGCATTGCTGGATCAGGCTTTCGCCCATTGTCCAAAATTCCCCACTGCTGCCTCCCGTAGGAGTCTGGGCCGTGTCTCAGTCCCAGTGTGGCTGGTCGTCCTCTCAGACCAGCTACTGATCGTCGCCTTGGTAGGCCTTTACCCCACCAACTAGCTAATCAGCCATCGGCCAACCCTATAGCGCGAGGCCCGAAGGTCCCCCGCTTTCATCCGTAGATCGTATGCGGTATTAATCCGGCTTTCGCCGGGCTATCCCCCACTACAGGACATGTTCCGATGTATTACTCACCCGTTCGCCACTCGCCACCAGGTGCAAGCACCCGTGCTGCCGTTCGACTTGCATGTGTAAGGCATGCCGCCAGCGTTCAATCTGAGCCAGGATCAAACTCTTCAGTTTAAACCTGTTACTGTTTTCGGTTCGGTTAAGAACCGGTCGCTCACTCAAAGCTGACAGGAATATGAATCACTTCATAAACCTGACTTACTTTAGTGTGAGACTCTTGATACTTTCGCTATCTGATCCGAGGATCAGCTCGCTTCCATCAAGCGCCCACACTTATCGGCTGTTAATTTTTAAAGAGCATTCTGCGAGAAACCTTCTGTTTCTCAGCAGCGCTGCGTTTTCAGCAGCAGAGAAGCGAGATTATGAACCGTCTTTCTTCGCTCGTCAACAACTTTCTGAACTGCTTCGTTGCGACGGCGAGGGGTTCAACTTCGTGTGCGCCAGGGCTTCTACAACCTTCCTCGTCAGCACCGCTTCCCTTCCTCCCGCGCCGCGTTTCCGTTAGCGCGAAAGAGGCGTGATTGTAGGCATCCGCCTCGAACCGCGCAAGGGGTTTGATGGATTTTTCTTCACCCCCGTCGAGACGGCCTTCCGGCCATGCCGAAGCACAAGGCCGCTTATGGTGCAAAGAACGGACTAGAATGTGAGGCTCTTCGCCCCTTTCTATACGTATTTAATATGCGCCAGCGAATCGCCAAACGCCTCCCCCCCGACGCCGACAAACTGGTCGGCCTGTCGCTTGCGCTCTTCGCCTCGGGCAGCCGCATCGAGGATCGCTTCTGGGAAGCGAAGCTCGACGCACTGCTCGCCAAGATCGTTCGCAACGGCAACCAGACCACGCTCGACGCGGCACTCGACCATCTGCAGCAGAACCACCCCGATGCCTACGGCGCGCTCGCCGACATGGCCGAGACGCACAGTGAATCGATGGTGATCGAGCACGACGGCCAGCCGTACGATGCACTGCTGGTGGCCGTTCCCGTTCTCGCGTGGACGCGCTACATGATTCCGTCAGGCCCGCTGAAAGGCGATGTCGCCGACGCACTGCGCACGCAACTGCAGGCGCACGTGCTCGCGAGCGGCACGCTCGTCGGACTGGCCCCGTTCCTGTACAGCATCGACCAGCTGCCGCGCCACCACGTCGAGACCTACCGGCTCGCCCAGCAACTCGCGCATGCGGCAATCGGCCAGCACGCCGCCAAGCTGAGCTTCGGCGACCTGCCCGAAACTTCGCCGATCCTCGCCGACCCGCGCTTCCTGCTCGCCGTGGTGGCCGCGCCGGCCGGTGCACCGCTGTTCCGCTGGCAGGAAGAAGAGCACGGCAACCGGATCGAACGCGGCCAGTGTCTCGAGCAGTGGACCGCCCAGGGCGGCCCGAGCCTGTCGGTCGCCCTCCCCGGCTGCGAGTTCGAATGCCTGCTTCCGGACGCGTACTACTCGGCCTGCCGCGATGCGGACGAGAGGATCCGTCCGCACACGGTCCGAACGGCCATCCGTTATCTTTTCGACACACTTGGTGCGGCACCGCAGGAACTTCGCGCCGTGGTCGCGGGCTTCGGCGAGCGCCGGATCGACGAGTATCGCGTCGGCTTCACGCGACGCGCCAGCAACGACGTGATCTATGGCGTCGTGTGGCCGCTCTACGGCCGCGAGAACGGCGACGTGTCGACCGACAACGCGACGCTCGAAGGCGAAGCGCCGATGGAAGGGCCGATGGAGGAAATCGTGAGTCTGCTGAAGGAATGCGGCGTAACCGACGTCCGGCGGCACGCAGGCCGCTTCGAGCCCGAGTATTGCGACGACTGCGGCGTGCCGCTCTATGCGGACCCACTCGGCGAGATCGTCCACGCCGAAATGCCGGAAGACGCATCGCCGGCCCAGCCGCACTTTCACTGATCCGCGCACCGCAGGCTCGTCGAGCCTGCCCGACCAAGCCGCTCCCGGTTCCTGCCGGAGCGGCTTTTTTCTCGCCCGCATTTCCCTCCATTCAAAATTTCGGACTTTTCCTAAGCCTTTCAGCCAAGCAGACATCGTGTAAGGTCTTTGTCATGATCGGATCCAAGCCAAGACATGCCGACGATAGATCAATGACTCACCTTATGGAGCTTGAATATGCGATTCCTGGTGTTGAACTCAGACGCCGAACGGCGTGACGGACTGAAGGCCCTGCTGCGGCAGATCGACCGTCACGCCAGCATCAACGATGCGCCCGACGGTTTCCAGGCGCGCCGATTGCTGCGCGCCCAGCGTTTCGACCTCGTTGCAATCAACTGGCCGGACGTCGGCCGGCTCAGCGAACTGCAGGCACTCTGCAGCGCCTGCTCGCCGACGCCCGCCGCGGTATTGATCGACGAATCCACGCCGGAAGCCATCCAGCGCTTCTACAACTATGGCGTCGCGGGCGTGATTCCGCACTCCATGCGGCCGCACCTGATCGTGCGAGCTCTCGAAATGGTGCTGCTGGGCGGGCACTACATTCCGCCCATTGCGCTGAGCCTGCTGCCGTCCGCCGCCGCGGCCCGCCACGACGCCCATTTCCAGACGCTCGCCGGATCGCTGCCGCGCCGCCCGGCAAGCCGCCTCCTGTCGCCGAGACAGGCGCAGATCATGCGCTTCGTCCACATGGGCAACACCAACAAGATGATCGCCCGCACGCTCGGCATCAGCGAAGGCACCGTAAAGATCCACCTCGCCAGCATCTTCCAGCAGCTTGGCGCGGCAAACCGGGCCGCGGCCGTCGCGATCTACAACGGCTGGCTGTCGCCGCATCTCGAGGTGCTGCTGGCAAACCGTGAGCGTGCGGACAAGCCGACCATCGGCGAACGGGGCCCGGTTCCGCTGCGCATGCAACGGAAGAACCGTCCGTATCCGCTGCCGGACGCAAACACCGCGGACCTGCCGCTCGCGGCCGAACCGCCGGCGCGTTTTCGGCGCGAACGCTAGTCGGACTAGTATCGATATTGCGACGGTCAGCAAGTGCGGATTCCCACCTTTGATGCTCAACGAGTAATATGGACGCATGGGTTTTCTTTTCACACCGCTTCCGCTCTGGGTTGGCATCGGCGGCTGGATCGGCGCCGTGGCTCTGCTCGCGCTCGCGCTCTGGAATCGTCCCTTCGTCCGCCTGCAGGACGCAACGCTCCAGCACGTGTGGCTCGCGCTCGTCACCGCGATCACGGTTCTGTGGGCCTCGAATGCATGGCTCGAGGACGGCATCGTCATGCACCTGCTCGGCGCGACGCTGCTCGTCACGCTGTTCGACTGGACGCTTGCGCTGATCGCGATGGGTGCCGTCACGGGCATCGCCGCGATCGTCTTCGATGCGCCGTGGCACGGCATCGGCCTCACCTATCTGATCTACGGCGCGCTACCGGTGGCCGTGTCCGCGTTGCTGCAGCGCGCCGTGATCGCGTGGCTCCCGCATAACCTCACATCGTTCATCACCGGCCAGGGATTCCTTTCTCCGGCTATCGCGATCGTCGCGGTTGCCGCGGCCGCGGCCGGCGTCCAGCTCGCGCTCGCGGACGGCGTGCCCGTCGTGATTCCCGCCGGCTATCTGCTCAACACCGCGCTGCTCGCGCTCGGCGAAGCGTGGTTCACCGGCATGGCCACCGCGCTCATCGCCGTCTATCGTCCGGCGTGGGTCACCACGTTCGACGTGCGGCGCTATCGTCTCGGCGGCCCACGCGCCTGAGGGCGCCGGTTCCGATGCGATCGGCACACGCACCGATCCGCTTGCGCAGCGCGGGAGAGTGCGGCACCTACTGCCGCCCAACTTTTTTACGCTAAGATTGAACTCCTGTTCTTCATCGGGCATCTATACCTGCCCGATGCCTCATTCGCTCCTCACCAATAACCAGATGGACAGCTCTCCTGCCTCGCTCCGGATTTTCCGGGCGCTCGGCAAGCTGGCAGCCTGTGTCGCCGGCCTGTCGCTTGCGCTTCCGGCACCGGTATTCGCCGACCTCCTCGACCAGCGCTCCGAACTGATCAACAAATTCGTCAACGAGATGCATGCCGATCCGATCGTCGCCGATTGTGCGGCGCACGGTAGCTTCATCGCCAGCACGTCGTCGGCCTTCGATCGCGTCGACTTCGCGCCGAAGGCGTTCGAAAGCGGCAACGCGGCGATCACGCCGTGGAACGATTCGTTCGATCAGGGCAAACAGCGCGTAAAGGTGGACAACATCGTCACCGTCGACGGCCTCGGCATCCACAGCGACGGCAGCGACCCGACACCGCTGAAATTTCGCTGCGGCTATGTCGGTCAGCAAATGCTTGCGTTCAGCTGGAACGATCCGGTGCCGCCGTTGAAACCGCGCGTCGAGCGTCCGTCGTCGTCGACGAAGAAGTTCACGGGCAAGTCGCACCGCGGCAAGGTCAAGGCAACGAGCCGCACCGGCAAGAAAGCCGCCGCAACGAAGAAATCAAGCGGCCAGAAGAAAGTCGTGAAGAAGAAAACCGCGAAGAAGTCCTGATCGGACGGCAGCAGCAACGACAGAAGCGAAAAAGCCGGCGCATCGCACGATGCGCCGGCTTTCTTCATGTCGACGGCGATGCGCTTACGCGAACGTGTCGACGTGCACCAGGATCGCCGCCAGCATCGCGGCACCCAGCGCCGCACTGCGTTCGCCGTTCCAGCCGACCCGCTCGTCGGGCAGGTTCGCGTTGTCCTTGAACGGCATCTCGAGCGTCAGCGACAGGCACCCGAACTGGTGGCCGATGTACTTCGATGCGAGCTTGAGCGCGTCTTCCTTGTACTTGCTCGCCGCGTAGCCGTGCTCGGTCTGGAAATCCGGGCTCGCGACCTTGAACGCATCGATGAACGCGGTCTGCTCCTTGCGCTGCTGCTCGGTGAAGCTCGGCAGCATCTCCGAACCCGCGACGAACACGTACGGCAGATCCTCGTCGCCGTGAATGTCGAAGAACATGTCGCAGCCGATCGCGTGGATCGCATCGCGCACGGCCAGCACTTCGGGGCTGCGCTCGGCATCGGGCTCCATCCACTCGCGGTTCAGGTTCGCGCCCGCCGCGTTGGTGCGCAGGTTGCCGTGCACGCTGCCGTCCGGATTCATGTTCGGGACGATGTAGAACGTCGCGCGATCGTAAAGCTTGCGCGCGACCGGATCGCCCGCCCAATCGCCCCAGCCGGCCAGCCGCTTGACGAGCCCTTCGATGAACCATTCGGCCATCGTCTCGCCGGGGTGCTGACGCGCGATGACCCACACCTTCTTCTTCGGTGCGCCGTCGACTTCCGGCGTACCGAGCGTCAGCAACGACATCGGACGACCTTCGACCGTGCGGCCAAGCTCGACGACGCGCGCCTGCGGCAATTGCTGGATCGCGCCGAGGAACGCCGCGTGGCGCTCTTCCGAATACGGCTCGAAATACGCGTAGTAGATGCTGTCGAACTCGGGCGTATGGTCGATGGTCATCGTCTTGCCGTCGAAGGTCGTCGGCACGCGGAACCAGTCGACGCGATCGTAGCTCGCGACCGCGCTGTAGTTGCGCCATCCCGACGGATACGCGCATTCGGCCGCATTCTCGAACGACATCACGCAACGCTCGCCGCGTGCGCCCGTGAGGCGGTAGTAGAACCATTGGGCGAATTCCGAGCGGTTGTCGCCGCGCACGCGCAGCCGGATCGCGTCCGGGCTGTCGCACGATACGACGTCGATGGCGCCCGCGTCGAAATTGCTGGTGATCGAAAGGGTCATCTGTCTCTCCACTGTCGACCGGAGTTAGTGCTTCAGCACTTACTCCGGGCCCATGCAAAGCTGTCGAGCGCAACGGGCGGTGTGCCGCCTGCCCGGCCGCATGCATGCGCCGGCCGTCTCGTGAACGGCCGCCAGGGTCACTCGCCGATGCGCCGGCGATATACGTAAGTCGAATCGTTCGATGCAGCAGCGTCGAACGCGTAGTCTTCCATCGCGAAATCCTTCAGCGCCGCCGGTTCGGCGATGCGGTTCTCGACGATATAGCGCGCCATCAGGCCACGGGCGCGCTTCGCGTGGAAGCTGATGATCTTGTAGCGGCCGCCCTTCCAGTCCTCGAACACCGGCGTGACGACCGGTGCGGCCAGCAGTTTCGGCTTGACCGACTTGAAGTACTCGGTCGACGCGCAGTTGACCAGCACGCGCGCCGCGCCGCTGCGCGTCTCGAGCTGCTCGTTCAGCGCACGCGTGATCCGGTCGCCCCAGAACGCATACAGATCCTTGCCGCGCGCGTTCGCGAAACGGGTGCCCATCTCGAGCCGGTACGGCTGCAGCAGGTCGAGCGGACGCAGCAGTCCGTACAGGCCCGACAGCACGCGCACGTGGTGCTGCGCGTAGTCGAGATCGGCAGCCGACAGCGATTTGGCATCGAACCCTTCGTACACGTCACCGTTGAACGCGAGCACCGCCTGCTTCGCATTCGCCGGCGAGAAGGTCGGCGACCAGTCCGCGTAGCGCTGGAAGTTCAGGCGCGCGAGCGGGTCGGAAATGTCCATCAGCGTCGCGATGTCCTGCGGCGACAGCTTGCGCAGGCCGTCGATCAGTTCCGACGCATCGTCGACGAATGCAGGCTTCGTGTAAGACGGGACGTGGGCGGGCGTATCGTAGTCGAGGGATTTGGCAGGAGAGAGAACGATTATCATAGAGGCTCGCTGGCACGCCGTGCCTTGCGGTCAGACGAAAACCACCGATTGTAACGAATGACCCGCTCCTCCGCCCCGCATGCCGCACATCGCGTCGTGCTCGACTCGAACGTCTGGATCGACATACTCGTATTCGACGACCCTGCCACACGCCCGATCCGGGCTGCGCTCGAACGCGGCACGCTGGCCGCCGTGATCGACGGCCGCTGCCTGAACGAACTCGAGCTCGTGCTCGACTACCCGCAGTTCCGCGAGCGCGCGATCGACAAGGCCGAAGCGCTCGCGACCGTCGCACGCCTGACGAGCCGCGTCGAGCCGCCGCCCGTCGACGCCGACGCGCCGCCGCTGCCGAAGTGCAAGGACCGCGACGATCAGAAGTTTCTCGAGCTCGCGCGCGCCGCGCAGGCCGACTGGCTCGTGTCGAAGGACCGTGCGCTGCTCAAGCTCGCGAAGCGCACCGCACGCGACTTCGGCTTCCGGATCGCGCAGCCCGCGCCGTTTACCGAAGCCTGCGCGCTCGATGCCGCGTCGGCCCTCCCCACCACGCCGGCCTGACGGGCCGACGCAACACGCTGCGACCGTATCGATGAACGCTCCTTCCGACATGCCTACGAATCCCGTTTTCCCATCGCGCCTGCCGAACGTCGGCACCACGATCTTCACGGTCATGAGCGCGCTCGCCGCCGAGAAAGGCGCCGTGAATCTCGGCCAGGGCTTCCCGGATTTCGACTGTGATCCGCGCATCGTCGACGCGGTCGCGGCCGCGATGCGCAACGGCCACAACCAGTATCCGCCGATGGCGGGCGTCGCGCCGCTGCGTGACGCGATCGCCGACAAGATCGCGCAGGTCTACGGCCGGCGCTACGATCCGGCTACCGAGATCACGGTGACGGCCGGCGCGACGCAGGCACTGCTGACGGCGATCCTGTGCGCGGTGCATCCGGGCGACGAAGTGATCGTCGTCGAGCCGACCTACGACAGCTACCTGCCGTCGATCGAACTCGCCGGCGGCAAGCCGGTGTTCGTCACGCTGGAGGCGCCCGACTACGCGATCCCGTTCGATCGTCTCGCCGCCGCGATCACGCCGAAGACGCGGATGATCATGATCAACACGCCGCACAATCCGACCGGCACCGTGTGGCGCGAGGCCGACATGCGCAAGCTCGAGGAGATCGTGCGCGGCACCAACGTGTTGATCCTGTCCGATGAAGTGTACGAGCACATGGTCTACGACGGCGCCCGGCACGAGAGCGTCGCGCGCTACCCGGAATTGGCCGAGCGCAGTTTCATCGTGTCGAGCTTCGGGAAGACTTACCACGTGACGGGCTGGAAGGTCGGCTATGTCGCAGCGCCTGCCGCACTGATGGCGGAGTTCCGCAAGGTCCATCAGTTCAACGTGTTCACGGTGAACACGCCGACGCAGATCGGGCTCGCCGACTACCTGCGCGACCCGGCACCGTACCTGACACTGCCCGGCTTCTACCAGAAGAAGCGCGACTTCTTCCGCGCCGGCCTCGAACGCACGCGCTTCAAGCTGCTGCCGTGCACGGGCACGTACTTCCAGTGCGTCGACTATTCGGCGATCAGCGACCTGCCCGAAGCGGAATTCTCGAAGTGGCTCACGTCGGAAATCGGCGTGGCGGCGATTCCGGTGTCGGCGTTCTATCACGAGCCGCACGAATCGGGCGTCGTGCGCTTCTGCTTCGCGAAACAGGAAAGCACGCTCGCGTCCGCACTCGAACGGCTCGCGCGCCTGTAAGTCCGGCACGGGCGGCCACGCGCGGCCCGTGCCGTGTGCGCGTCGCGCTTACTGACGCGCGGCGGCCGTCGCCTCGACATAGGCCTTGCGATCGGCCGCCACGCGCTGCGCGGCCGGCCGCTCACCCACCAGCTTCGCGTGCGCCTTCCAGTCGATGCCGGCGTCGAGCAGGAAATCGCGGCCGAAGATGGCCTTCGTCGCCATCCCGATCACCGGCAGGTGGACCGATGCGGCGATGTCCGCCAGACCAAATGTGTCGCCGAGCACGTAGGGCGAGAATTGCGTCATCCGCTTGAATGCATCGATCGCACGCGGCAGCCGCTTCTCGACATGCGCCTTGGTCCCGTCGCTGACCTTGCCGCCGAAAAACGCTTCCGTATAGACCTCGCGCGCGGGCCATTCGAGATACAGCTCGAGCGTCTCGACGAGTTCGCGCACCTTCGCGGCCGCGAACGGCCCCGCCGGAAAAATGGCCTTGTCGGGATAACGCGCGGCCAGATACTCGATGATCACCTGCGACTCGAACAGCGCACCCTCTTCCGTCTTCAGGAACGGAATCTTGCCGAGCGGCGAATCGGCGAGCAATGCAGGATCGCTGACCGGCAACGTGCATGTCGCTTCCTCGAACGGGATGTCATGTTCGAGCAGGACGAACTTCACCTTGTTGTAATAGTTGGACAACGGAATACCGCACAGCTGTAGCATCGGAGTCTCCTTCGTTGCGGGAGCGCGGCCGCAGCGACGCCGGCCGCACCAGATTCGTCGCGCTGAAAAGCACGTTCGTGCTAGTCTAAAGCAGTTTGATGTCCGTCACGACAACAATGCATCCGCTGCGGCAGCGCCCTCGCGGGTATGCGCACGAGCCCGCGCAACGCGGCGCCGCAGCCTCGCCATCCGATGGAGACACCCCCGCATGAGTGCTGAACTGCTGGCCTCGCGTCCGCCCGAGAGCGAATCGACGCTCGTCCTCACGCTGTCCAATCCCGGCGCGCGAAATGCGCTGCATCCCGACATGTATGCGGCCGGCGTCGAAGCGCTCGCCACCGCCGAGCGCGATCCCGCGATTCGCGCGGTCGTGCTCACGGGCGCCGATCGTTTCTTTTGCGCGGGCGGCAACCTGAACCGGCTGCTCGAGAACCGCTCGAAGGATCCGTCCTACCAGGCCGACAGCATCGATCAGCTCGGCGCGTGGATCACGGCGATCCGCGCATCGACGAAACCCGTGATCGCGGCGGTCGAAGGGGCGGCGGCCGGCGCGGGCTTCTCGCTCGCGCTCGCGTGCGACCTGATCGTCGCCGCACACGACGCGAAGTTCGTGATGTCGTATGCGCGCGTCGGCCTCACGCCCGACGGCGGCGGCTCGTGGTTCCTCGCCCGCGCGCTGCCGCGCGCGCTGGCCGCCGAAATCCTGTTCGAAGGCAAGCCCGTCGCGGCCGAACGCCTGCACGCGCTCGGCGTCGTCAATCGGCTCGCCGTGCCCGGCGCCGCATTGTCCGATGCGCTCGCGTGGGCCGACTCGCTTGCCGGCATCTCGCCGAACGCACTCACGCGCATCAAGTCGCTGCTCGACGATGCGCCCGCGCAGCCGCTCGAAACCCATCTCGGCACCGAGCGCGATCACTTCGTCGCATCGCTGCATCATGCGGACGCGTTCGAAGGCATTACCGCGTTTCTCGAGAAACGGCAGCCGCGCTACAAGCGCTGATCCGCGCAATCCCGCTGTTCGCACGGCGTCGCCGCGCCGCATCGACACGCGTGCGCCGGCGCGCGGCCGCGCCTTCCCGCAGCCTGCAGCGCACGTCGATCCATGCTCTAATGACCGCCTGTCGCGGCGTCCTGCCGGCGCCGTTTTCGTGCATGCACCGAAGGAGTTGACGATGATCGACGTCTACAGCTGGGCGACCCCGAACGGCCACAAGGTACACATCATGCTCGAGGAAACGGGCCTCGCGTATCGCGTGCATCCGGTCGATATCGGTGCGGGCGACCAGTTCAAGCCTGAATTCCTGAAGATCAGCCCGAACAACAAGATCCCCGCGATCGTCGACGCGGACGGCCCAGGCGGCAAGCCGATCTCGCTGTTCGAATCGGGCGCGATCCTCGTGTACCTTGCGGAAAAGACCGGCAAGTTCCTGCCGACCGACCCGGCCGGGCGGTACGCGACGCTCGAATGGCTGATGTTCCAGATGGGCGGCATCGGCCCGATGCTCGGGCAGGCGCACCACTTCCGCCTATACGCGCCGGAGCAGATCGAATACGCGGTCAATCGCTACACGAACGAAGCGAAGCGCCTGTACAACGTGATGGAAAAACGCCTCGGCGAATCCGAATATCTCGCGGGCGACACGTACACGATCGCGGACATCGCGACGTTCCCGTGGACGCGTTCGTGGCAGAACCAGGGCATCGTGCTCGATGAACTGCCGAACGTGAAGCGCTGGCAGGAAGCGATTGCCGCGCGTCCGGCCGTGCAGCGCGGCGTCGAAGTCCTCGCGTCGATGCGCAAGGCACTGCAGGACGACAAGGCGCGCGAGATGCTGTTCGGCGCGACGCAATACGCGAAGCACTGAAGCAGCACGCGCGGGCAACGCGGGCGGCATCCGTCGATGCCGCCGCGCGCATCAGAAGTAGTGCAGCGTAATGAATTCCGCCGCGCAAACAAGCAACGGCGTGTCGGGACGCTCGGCCTGCATCGATACCGACCATGTGACCTGCACGCCGCCCCGCGCGGCCTCCGCGGTTTCCTTCACCGCGAACAGCGCGCGCACACGCGTGCCGACCGGCACCGGCTTCAGGAACCGCACGCGATTCAGTCCGTAGTTCACGCCCATCTTCTGCTCGAAGCGCATCGCCTCGGCCATCAGCGCGGGAATCAGCGACAGCGTGAGGAATCCGTGCGCGATCGGACCGCCGAACGGCGACTCGCGCCGCGCGCGCTCGGGATCGACGTGGATCCACTGGCGATCGCCCGTCGCGTCGGCGAAACCGTCGACCCGACGCTGGTCGATCTCGACCCAGCCGCTTGCCAGCGGTTCCGCGCCGACCTGTGCATGGAGCGCCTGCGGCGACGCGATCAGCGGCAATGTCACGTCCGTCATGCGCCCGCTCCTTGCGGATGGCGCAGCCCGAAGATCACCTTGGTATGCACGGAGATCACCGTGTCGCCGGCGCCGTTGATGCCGATCCACTCCGACGACACGATGCCGCGGTCAGGCTTGCTCGCCGACACGCGCTTGTCGTGGATCTTCTGGAGCATCGTGATCGTATCGCCGGCACGCACGGGCTTGAGCCAGCGGATCGAATCGATGCCGGGCGAGCCCATGCTGGTCGAATCCGGCCCGAGCTTCTTGACGAGGAGGCTCATGAACACCGAACACGTATGCCAGCCGCTCGCGACCAGTCCGCCGAACGGCGATGCCTTGCCGGCTTCCTCGTCCAGATGGAACGGCTGCGGATCGTAGCGTTGCGCGAACGCCTTGATGTCGTCCGGTTCGAACGTGTAGCGGCCGATTTCGGTCGTACTGCCGACTTCAAGGTCTTCGTAACTGATACCCACTGTGTGTCTCCTGTGGCGCGCTCGCGCGTCGCCGTCATGCCGCGTCGGCCTGCGCGAAATCCGGCAGGGCCGCGATGCGCGCAAGGTGGTGATCGGTGTCGCCGAGGGTCGTCTCGATGATCGACAGCCGCTTGAACAAGTGCGCGGCGGCGACCTCGTTGGTCACGCCCATGCCGCCGTGCAGTTGCACGGCCTGCTGGCCGACGAAGCGGGCTGCCGCGCCGACCCGCGCCTTCGCGGCCGACACCGCCTTGCGCCGCGCATCGGCATCGCCGCCCGCGTAACGCACCGCGGCCAGGTAGGTCAGCGAACGCGCCTGCTCCGCGTGAATCAGCATGTCGACCATCCGGTGCTGCAGCGCCTGAAAACGCGCGATCGGCACGCCGAACTGTTCGCGCGTCTTCGTGTATTCGACCGTCGCGCGGTTCAGTTCGTCGAGTGCGCCGACCGCTTCCGCGCAGAGCAGGAAGGTCGCGTAATCGGCAATCTGCTCGAGCGCGGCTGCATCGCGTGCGCCGCCGGTCAGTTGCCGCGCGGGCGTTTCATGCAGCTCGATGGTTGCGGCGCGCTGGCCGTCGATCGTCCGATAGTCGACGAGCTTCACTCCCGCGGCGTCGCGCTCGACGACGAACAGGCCGATGCCGCCGCCGTCGACCCGCGCGGGCACGATCCACGCGTGCGCCTGTGCGCCGTGCTGCACGACCGACTTGGTGCCGGTCAGCCGGCAAGCGCCGCCCTGCTCGCGCGCCTGCGTGCCGAGTTCGTACAGGTCGTAGCGCGCCCGCGGTTCGTGAAACGCGACCGCCAGGCGCTTCTGCCCCTGTGCGACCGCTTCCAGCAGCGCGGCATCGTCGCCCGTGCCGGACCCGGCGATCCGCAGCGCCTCGATGCCGACCGCCGTCGCCCAGTACGGCTCGACCACGAGTGCGCGGCCGAGCTCCTGCATCGCGACCAGCATGTCGACGGGGCCGCCGCCGAATCCGCCCTGAGCCTCCGGCACGGGCAGCGCGGTCAGGCCCAGCTCCGCGAATGCGCTCCATTGCGCGTCCGACACGCCCGCATCGCTGCGCACGATCGCCTGGCGCGCGTCGAAACCGTACTGCTCGCCGAGATAGCGGCGCAGCGCGTCGGCGAACTGTTGCTGCTCATCGGTAAAGCTGAAATCCATGGTTGTCTCCGTTCCCTGATCACAGCCCGAGAATCATCTGCGCGATGATGTTCTTCTGAATCTCGTTCGAGCCGCCGTAGATCGACGTCTTCCGATAATTGAAGTAGTACGCGGCGAGCGGCGCGGCATCGTCGTCGCCCGCGATGCTGTGTTCGCGCTCGCCCTCGAGGAACGGCACGTCGAACGGCGCCGCGAGCGGCCCGATCGCCTCGAACATCAGCTCGGTGAGCGCCTGCTGCACCTCGGTACCCTTGATCTTCAGCATCGACGCCTCGGGGCCCGGCCCCTTGCCGCTCGTCTCGCGGCTCACGACGCGCAGCACCGTCACCTCGAGCGCCATCAGCTCGACCTCGAGCGCCGCGACCTTCGCGGCAAACACGGGATCCGCGAGCAACGGCTTGCCGTTCTTCTGCTGGTGCGACGCCACGCGCTTCAGGAACACGAGCTCGCGCTTCGACGCGCCGACGCGCGCGATACCGGTGCGCTCGTGGCCCAGCAGGTATTTCGCGTAGGTCCAGCCGCGGTTTTCGTCGCCGACGAGGTTCTCGACCGGCACCTTCACGTCCTCGAAGAACACCTCGTTGACCTCGTGATCCTCGTCGAGCGTGATGATCGGACGCACCGTGATGCCGGGCGTCGCCATGTCGATCAGCAGGAACGAGATGCCCTCCTGCTTCTTCGCCGCCGGATCCGTGCGCACGAGGCAGAACATCATGTCCGCGAACTGGCCGAGCGTGGTCCAGGTCTTCTGGCCGTTGACGATGTAGTGATCGCCGTGCCGTTCGGCGCGGGTGCGCAACGACGCGAGGTCCGACCCGGAGCCCGGCTCCGAATAGCCCTGACACCACCAGTCGGTGCCGTCGAGGATGCGCGGCAGATAGTGGCGCTTCTGCGCTTCGCTGCCGTATTTCATCAGCACCGGCGCGACCATCGACACGCCGAACGGCAGCACGGTCGGCGCGCCGATGCGGGCGCACTCCTCGTCCCAGATGTGCCGCTGCGTCGCGTTCCAGCCCGGGCCGCCGTATTCAGCCGGCCACGCGGGCGCGGACCAGCCGCGCTGGCCGAGAATCCGGTGCCAGCTCGCGTAATCCTCGCGGTCGAGTCGTTTGTGATCGAGTACCTTGGCGCGCAGAGCGTGAGGCAGATTGGCCTCGAGCCAGGCGCGGACGTCAACGCGGAACGCGTCGTCGGCGGGGGAATAATCCAGATCCATGCGCAGTGTCTCCTGACCGCGGCCATCCGGCCCGGCCAGGACCCACTGCGTACGTCATTGCAGCGGTTCTTTCAGCGCGGCGGGAATCGGCAGCGGCATCACGTCGATGCCTTCTTCAACCAAGGATTGCGCATCCTCCGGCGTCGTGACGCCGCGAATGCTGCGTGCCGGCGCCTCGTTGTAATGGATGCGCCGCGCTTCCTCGGCGAAGCGCTCGCCCACATTCTCGGTCTTCTCCAGCACCTCGCGCAGCGCGCGCATCACCTGCGCCTGCAGCGCACGCGGATCGACCGGCTGCGCCTGCGTCGCACCCGACAGGTTCAGGCGCGGCGCCGACGGCATCCGGTTGATCTCGGTCGTCCCGCACACCGGACATTCGACCAGCTTGCGGGACAACTGCGCTTCGAACTCATCGGCGGAAGCGAACCAGCCTTCGAACCGATGACCGTGCGGGCACTGTAAATCGAGGACCTTCATGCTGTGAATCAGGGCGTGTGACGAGTGTAGCGCAAAACGCGCTTTTGTGAACGATCGTGCTAAATCGGATCGCGCGGCCGGAAAGCGGCCGCGTCACCGGATTGTAACGCGGCGCCCCACCCGCCGCTGACGCGCGGTCAGGGCTTCACGACCGGGCCGAGCGGCCAGGTGCCGGACAGTACCTTGTCGAGCCACATCATGCCGATGATCGTCTTCACGTCGGTGATCTGGCCCGTGCGCACCCATTCCTGCAGGTCGGCCTGCGTCGCCGTGAAGGTTTCAAGGAATTCGCCTTCGTCGAGCTTGCGCTCGCCGGCCGTCAGCCCGCGCGCGAGATACAGGTCGATGAATTCGGTCGAGTAGGAAATGATCGGATGAATCCGGGCCAGGAACACGTATTCGCGTGCCGTGTAGCCGGTTTCCTCGCGCAGCTCGCGCACCGCGCAGGCGAGCGCGCCTTCGTCCGGATCGAGCTTGCCGGCCGGGAATTCGGCCATGACCTTGCCGATCGGATAGCGATACTGGCTTTCCATCAGCACGCGGCCGTCGTCGAACAGCGGGATCACCATCACCGCGCCCGGGTGCTGAACGTATTCGCGCGTGGCCCGCTTGCCGTCCGGCAAACGGACGGTATCGCGCTTGAGCTTGAGGAACGAGCCTTCGAAAATCGCCTCGCTCTCGAGGCAGGTTTCGGTCAGTGCGGCGTCGTGATTGGGTAGTTCGGCCATCGGCGGCTCCGTGGATGAGCACGACGGCCGAAGCCGTCAGCGTCGTTTGACGAGATACTGGAACGTGAAGCCGGGAAACGCGAACACGACAAAGAGACTGAAGGTGATCGCGTAAAACTGCCAGCCCTGTTCGAAGCGGTTGCCGGCGCGCGACTCGAGCCAGAAGCCGAGTGCGCCGACGACGAAATACAGCACGATCAGCTCGCCGATCCGAACCCACGCGTTCTTCTTCGTCGCGCCGAACGGCACGACGGCGAAGAGGCGTTGGTTCAGGAACGGCACGTTGGCGCAGACGAGCGCCAACAGCACGATGAACCAGCCGGCTGCCGACATTACAGCGGCAGCGTATGACGGATCGCCTGCAGGCAGGCCGTCAGAAGGTGGCTCGGGAACAGGCCGAGCACGACGACCGCGACGCCATTCAGCGCGAGAATCGTGCGCTTGCAGAAATCGCCGGTGATCGGGGCCGTGTCCTGCGGCGCATCGAAGTACATCAGCTTGACGATGCGCAGGTAGTAGAACGCGCCGAACAGCGACGTGATCACCGCCAGCACGGCGAGCCACGTGAGACCCGCGTTGACGGTCGCCTCGAGCACCGCGAGCTTCGCGTAGAAGCCGACGGTCGGCGGGATACCGGCCAGCGAGAACATCATGACCATCATCACGAACGCGAACACCGGGCTGCGCTTGTTGAGGCCCTTGAAGTCGTCGATCGTCTCCGCTTCGAAATCGCGGCGCGCGAGCAGCATCACCACGCCGAACGAGCCGAGCGTCGTGATCAGGTAGACGATCGCGTAGAACATCGCCGAGCTGTACGCGTTCGCCGGTGCGGCCGCGTCGCCCTTCACGATGCCGGCCAGCAGGCCGAGCAGCACGAAGCCCATGTTCGAGATCGCCGAGTACGCGAGCATCCGCTTGATGTTGCGCTGGACGATACCGGTGATGTTACCGACGATCAGCGACAGCGCGGCGAGGATCACGAGCGCGGTCTGCCAGTTCTGGGCGAGCGGCAGCAGGCCCATCACCAGGAAGCGCAGACCCCACGCGAACGCGGCAACCTTCGGGCCGCCGCCGACGAACAGCGTCATCGCGGTCGGTGCGCCCTGGTAGACGTCCGGCACCCACATGTGGAACGGCACGGCGCCGAGCTTGAACGCGATACCGGCGACGATGAACACCACGCCGAACATCAGCACGGCTGCGTCGGTGTTGCCGCCGACCGCCTTGTACACCTCGCCCAGCTCGAGCGAGCCGGTCGCGCCATAGAGCATCGAGATGCCGTACAGCACGAAGCCCGACGCGAGCGCGCCCAGCACGTAGTACTTCATCGCGGCTTCGCTCGACTGCGGCGCATCGCGGCGCAGCGCGATGACCGCGTACAGCGACAGCGACATCAGTTCGAGGCCGAGGTACAGCGTCAGGAAGTTGTTGCCCGACACCATCACCAATTGACCGAGCAGCGAGAACATGCCCAGCAGGAAGACGTCGCCGCGGAACATGTCGCGGTCTTCGAGGTACTTGCGCGAATAGACGAGCGAGACCGCGAAGCCGATCGACACGACGGCCTTCATCATGCTCGCGAACGAGTCGACGACGACCATCCGCGAGAAGAAGTAGTACTGGTGCGGGTCGAGCGCCTGCACCGCGAACCACACGCCGGCGACGACCGACGAAACCACCGCGATCAGATAGGTCAGGCGGCGGCCAGCGGCACCGGTAAAGGTGTCGTTCAGCCATGCGACGACGACGGCGACCATCACCAGCGCGTCAGGCAACAGGACATTCATAGGTGCGTTCATGATCTTGATTTCCTCCGCTCGCGATTACTGGGCCAGCGGCAGTTTGGACTGCCCGACATGGGAGAGGAGGTTTTCCACGGAAACGTGCATCACGTCGGTGAAAGGCTTCGGATACAGGCCCATCAGCATCGTGAACGCGGCCAGCACGGCCAGCATCAGGAATTCGCGACGGCCGATGTCCTTCAGCTTGGCGACGTGATCGTTCGCGACCGCGCCGAAGTACACGCGCTTGTACATCCACAGCGTGTAGGCGGCGCCGAGGATCAGCGTGAATGCCGCGCCGAATGCGATCCAGAAGTTGTACTGGACGGCGGCGAGAATCACCATGAACTCGCCGACGAAACCCGACGTGCCCGGCAGGCCGCAGTTGGCCATCGAGAACAGCATCGCGAATGCCGCGAACTTCGGCATCACGTTCACGACGCCGCCGTAGTCGGCGATCTGGCGCGAGTGCACGCGGTCGTACAGCACGCCGATGCACAGGAACATCGCACCCGACACGAAGCCGTGCGAGATCATCTGGATGATCGCGCCTTCGACGCCGAGCTGGTTGAAGATGAAGAAGCCGAGCGTCACGAAGCCCATGTGCGCGATCGACGAATACGCGACCAGCTTCTTCATGTCGGCCTGCACCATCGCGACGAGGCCGATGTAGATCACCGCGATCAGCGACAGCGTGATCACGACCGGTGCCAGGAAGTGGCTTGCGTCAGGCGTGATCGGCAGCGAGAAACGCAGGAAACCGTACGCGCCGAGCTTCAGCATGATCGCCGCCAGCACGACCGAGCCGCCCGTCGGCGCTTCCACGTGCGCGTCCGGCAGCCAGGTGTGCACCGGCCACATCGGCACCTTCACCGCGAACGCGAGGAAGAATGCAATGAACAGCAGGATCTGCGGCGTCATCGCGATCTTGGCGTTCTGCCACGTCGCGAGGTCGAACGAATGCGTCTGCGTGTACAGGTAGATCAGCGCGACCAGCATCAGCAGCGAGCCGGCCAGCGTGTACAGGAAGAACTTGAATGCCGCATACACGCGGTTCGGGCCGCCCCACACGCCGATGATGATGTACATCGGGATCAGGGTCGCCTCGAAGAACACGTAGAACAGCAGGCCGTCGGCCGCAGAGAACACGCCGATCATGATCCCGGACAGGATCAGGAAGGCCGCGAGGTACTGCGCGACGTTCTCGGTGATCACTTCCCACGCGGCGATCACGACGATCACCGTGATCAGCGCGGTCAGCACGACGAACCACATCGAAATGCCGTCGACGCCGAGGTGGTACGCGATGTCGAAGCGTTCGATCCAGGTCGACTTCTCGACGAACTGCAGCGCGGCCGTGCTCGAGTCGAAGCCTGTGATCAGCGGGATCGTGACCGCGAGACCGAGCAGCGAACCGATCAGCGCGACCCAGCGGGCCGTCCCCGGATTTTTGTCGTTACCCACCGCGAGCACGAGGAGGCCGAAAACGATCGGCAGCCAGATCGCGGTACTGAGAATCGGAAAAGCGTGCATTAGTGTTGTCCCCCCGCCTTATTTGCCGCCGAGCGTTACAAACAGGGTCAGGAGCCCCAGCATGCCGATGATCATGGCGAACGCGTAGTGATAGATGTAACCGGATTGGAGGAAGCGGATCACGCCGGCGAACCAGCCGATGAACCGGGCGCTGCCGTTGACGAGGCCGTCGATCACGACGACGTCACCTTCCTTCCAGAGGCCGCGGCCGATCGCCACCGAACCACGGGCGAACACCACTTCGTTGATCTTGTCCATGTAGTACTTGTTGTCCAGCAGCGTGTAGATCGGGCCGAACGCGCGGCGGATCGACGCCGGCAGCTCCGGACGCTTCAGGTACAGGAACCATGCGACGACGACACCGGCGAGCGCCAGCCACACCGGCAGGCCCGACACCGAGTGCAGGCCCATGCCGACCCAGCCGTGGAACTCTTCGGCCATCTCGGCCAGAGCCGGATGGTTCGCGCCGATGAAGATCACCTTGTCGAATGCGACGCCGTGCTGGAAGAAGTCGCCGAACAGCATCGGGCCGATCGCGATCGCGCCGATGATCACCGACGGAATCGCCAGCAGGACCAGCGGCACCCACACGACCCACGGGGTCTCGTGCGGCTCGTGCGCATGGTCGTCATGACCGTGGCCATGGCCGTGATCGTCGTGGCCGTGCGCGGCCGCCATGCCCATCGGCGATTCCGGATGCTTCGGCTTGCGGAAGCGCTCTTCGCCGTGGAACACCAGGAAGTACATGCGGAACGAGTACAGCGCCGTGACGAACACGCTCGCGACGACCGCGAAGTACGCGAAGCCCGAGCCCGGCAGGTGCGACAGCTTCACCGCGTCGATGATCGAGTCCTTCGAGTAGAAGCCCGAGAAGAACGGCGTGCCGATCAGCGCGAGCGAGCCGATCAGCGACGTAATCCACGTGATCGGCATGTACTTGCGCAGGCCGCCCATGTTGCGGATGTCCTGGTCGTGGTGCATGCCCATAATGACCGAGCCCGCGCCGAGGAACAGCAGCGCCTTGAAGAACGCGTGCGTCATCAGGTGGAACAGCGCGACCGGGTACGCGGACACGCCGAGCGCGACCGTCATGTAGCCGAGCTGCGACAGCGTCGAATACGCGACGACGCGCTTGATGTCGTTCTGGATGATGCCGAGGAAGCCCATGAACAGTGCCGTGATCGCGCCGATCACCGTGATGAACGACAGCGCGGTATCCGACAGTTCGAACAGCGGCGACATGCGCGACACCATGAAGATGCCGGCCGTCACCATCGTCGCCGCGTGAATCAGCGCGGAGATCGGGGTCGGGCCTTCCATCGAGTCAGGCAGCCACACGTGCAGCGGGAACTGTGCCGACTTGCCCATCGCGCCGATGAACAGGCAGATACAGGCGACGGTCAGCAGGCCCCAGTCGGTGCCCGGGAAGTGCAGGCTTGCGAGCTCGGCACGCTTCGCGAACACTTCGCCGTAGTTCATCGAACCCGCGAACGCGAGCAGCAGGCCGATGCCCAGCAGGAAGCCGAAGTCGCCCACGCGGTTCACGAGGAACGCCTTCATGTTCGCGTAGATCGCGCTCTCACGCGTGAAGTAGAAGCCGATCAGCAGGTACGACACCAGACCCACCGCTTCCCAGCCGAAGAACAGCTGCAGGAAGTTGTTGCTCATCACGAGCATCAGCATCGAGAACGTGAACAGCGAGATGTACGAGAAGAAGCGCTGGTAGCCGTCTTCCTCCGACATGTAGCCGATCGTGTACACGTGCACCATCAGCGAGACGAAGGTCACGACGACCATCATCATCGCGGTCAGCGAATCGACGAGGAAGCCGACTTCGAGTTTCAGCGAGCCGACGTTCATCCATTCGTAGACGGTCGCGTTGAAGCTCGCGCCGCCCATCACGTCGAGGAAGACTTTCGCCGACAGGAGGAACGCGATCAATACGCCGAGGATCGTGATCCGGTGTGCGCCCTTGCGCCCCACTGCGTTCCCGAACAGCCCCGCAATCAGCGAGCCGGCCAGCGGAGCGAGCGGAATCGCCAGCAGCAGGTTTTCATTGAGTGTCATTGACATAACAGCGTTGCCTGAAATTAACCTTTGAGCTGATCGAGATCCTCGACATTGATCGTGTCGAGCTTACGGAACAGGGTCACCAGAATCGCGAGACCGATCGCGGCTTCCGCTGCGGCGACGGTCAGCACGAAGAACACGAAGATCTGGCCGTGCACATCGCCGAGGTAGTGCGAGAACGCGACGAAGTTGGTGTTCACCGCCAGCAGCATCAATTCGATCGCCATCAGGATGATGATGATGTTGCGGCGGTTCAGGAAAATCCCGACGATCGCGATCGCAAAGAGGATCGCGCCGAGTACGAGGTAGTGAGCAAGAGTCAGCATGGTTTCTTTTCCTCCGCTTAGCCGTTGGTGCTCGTACCGGCTTCGCTCTGCGCCGTTTCCGGCTGCGGCTTTTCCGCTTCCATCTTCACGAGGCGCACGCGGTCGTTGCGGCGCACCTTGACCTGATCCGACACGCGCTGGCGCTTGCTGTCCTTGCCCTTGCGCTCGGTCAGCCCGATCGCGGCGATGATCGCGACCAGCAGCACCAGGCCGGCGATTTCAAACGCGAAGATGTAGTCGGTGTAGATCACCTTGCCGATCAGTCGCGTGTTCGACCAGTCGGCCATCGCGCCCGTCGCCATCGCGTGCACCGTGTGCGTGTCGCCATAGCCGCGCCACAGGATCAGCGCGGTCTCGACCACGATGATCGCGCCGACCACCGTTGCCATCGGCACGAAGCGCTTGAAGTCGCGGCGCAGGTAATCGATGTTGATGTCCAGCATCATCACGACGAACAGGAACAGCACCATCACGGCGCCCACGTACACCAGCACCAGCAGGATCGCGAGGAACTCCGCTTCCAGCAGCATCCAGATCGCGGCGGCGTTGAAGAACGCCAGCACAAGGAAAAGCGCAGACGCCACCGGGTTGCGCGAAGTGATCACCTTCAGCCCTGATACCACCAGGAGCAGCGCGAAGATGTAGAACAGTACGGTCGTGAATTCCATGATTACCGGTTCATCGTTAGGCCATAGTCAGGCGCGGCTTGCGGGACGCTCTCGCGTGCCGCACCCGTCGCGGCGGCTCGACCCGTTCATGCCGGGCCGGCACTGCAAACACAATCAACGATACGGCGCGTCGGCGGCCTTGGCCGCAGCGATGTCCTTCTCGTAGCGATCGCCCACCGCGAGCAGCATTTCCTTCGTGAAATACAGGTCGCCGCGCTTTTCGCCGTGATACTCGAGAATCTGCGTCTCGACGATCGAATCGACCGGGCAGCTCTCTTCGCAGAAACCGCAGAAGATGCACTTCGTCAGGTCGATGTCATAGCGCGTCGTGCGGCGCGTGTTGTCCGCACGCGTTTCCGATTCGATCGTGATCGCCAGCGCGGGGCACACGGCCTCGCAGAGCTTGCACGCGATGCAGCGCTCTTCGCCGTTCTCGTAGCGGCGCAGCGCATGCAGCCCGCGAAAGCGCGGCGAAATCGGAGTCTTCTCTTCCGGGAACTGCACGGTGAACTTGCGCCGGAACGTATAGCGACCGGTCAGCGCGAGCCCTTTCAGCAGCTCCGTCAGGAAGAAGGTCTTAAAGAAGTGTTGGATTGCCGTCATGATTTCGTCCGATCTTTACTTCACCCAGATGTTGAGCGGCGACATCATCCAGAAGCCGACCACGACCACCCAGATCACCGTGACGGGCAGGAACACCTTCCAGCCCAGACGCATGATCTGGTCGTAACGGTAGCGCGGGAACGTCGCGCGAACCCAGATGAACACCGACAGCAGCGCGAACACCTTCAGCACCAGCCAGAAGACGCCCGGAATGAACGACAGGAATTCGAACGGTGCATCCCAGCCGCCGAGGAACAGCGTCGCGGCGAGCGCCGAGATCACGATCATGTTGATGTACTCGGCGAGGAAGAACAGCGCGAACGCCATGCCCGAGTAGTCGATCATGTGACCCGCGACGATCTCCGACTCCCCTTCCACCACGTCGAACGGGTGACGGTTCGTTTCGGCGATGCCGGACACGAAGTAGACGACGAACGCCGGCAGGAGCGGCAGCCAGTTCCACGACAGGAAATTCACGCCGTGGCCGGCGAAGAAGCCATGCTGCTGCGAGCCGACGATTTCCGACAGGTTCAGGCTGCCGGCCGTCATCAGCACGAGCACCAGCGCGAAGCCCATCGAGATTTCATACGACACCATCTGCGCGGCCGCGCGCATCGCGCCGAGGAACGCGTACTTCGAGTTCGACGCCCAGCCCGCGAGAATCACCGCGTACACGCCGATCGACGAGATCGCCATCGCATACAGCAGGCCGGCGTTCACGTTCGCGAGCACGGCTTCGGCCTGGAACGGGATCACTGCCCAGACGGCGAACGCCGGCACGACGGTCATGACCGGCGCGATCAGGTACAGCCAGCGGCTGGCGGCGCTCGGCTGAATGACTTCCTTCAGCAGCAGCTTCAGCACGTCGGCGATCGGCTGCAGCAGGCCGGCGGGGCCGACGCGGTTCGGGCCGAGACGCACGTGCATCCAGCCGATCAGCTTGCGTTCCCACAGAATCAGGTACGCGACGCACAGCAGGATCACGACGGCGACGACGAGGATGCGCACGACAGCCCACACCGTCGGCCATGCGATGCCGAGAAGCTGGGCTCCGCCCGCGTTGATCGTATCGAACAAGCTCATTTACGCCTTCTCCACCACCAGTTCACCGGACAGGCTGCCGAGCGCTGCGCCGGCAGGCGTCGCCGCCGACACGCGAACGACCGTCTCCGCAAGATTCGCGTCGCGCACGGCCGGCAACTGCACCGCACGCTCGCCCTGGCGCACGCGCACCGCGTCGCCTTCCTTCAAGCCCAGCTTGTCGAACAGCGCGGCCGGCAGGGCTGCGGCGTTCGCCACCTTCGCGGCGGCCGTCAGGTGCAGCGCACCTGCGCGGCGCACGAGTGCGTCGGCGTGATAGATCGGCACATCGGCGAGGCGCTCGAAACCGCCGTTCGCGGCAGTCGCCGCGACGCGTGCCGGCGCGACCGACGCCTGGTTCGACAGACGGCTCGCGACACCTGCGTCGCCGAGCGCCGCGAGACGCACTTCTTCGGCGGTCTCGTATTCGAAGTTCGGCAGGCCGAGCAGGCTGCCGAGCACGCGCAGCACCTTCCACGCCGGACGCGTGTCGCCGAGCGGACGCACGACGCCGTTGAAGCTCTGCACCGAGCCTTCCGCGTTCACGTACGTACCGGCCGTTTCCGTGAACGGCGCGACCGGCAGCAGCACGTCGGCGTAATCGAGGCCGTGCTTGAACGGCGACATCACGACGACCATTTCGGCCTGGTTCAGCGCGGCAAGCGCCTGCGCCGGATCGGCGGTGTCGAATTCCGGTTCGACGTTCAGCAGCACGTAGCCCTTGCGTGGCTGCGCGAACGCTTCGCGTGCGTTCAGGCCGCCTTCGCCCGGCAGCGCACCGACGACGTGCGCGCCGACCGTGTTCGCCGCTTCGGTCAGGAAGCCGAACGTGGCGCCGGTGTTGTCGGCGATCCACTGTGCGACGGCGTGCAGCTGCGCGAATTGCGGATGACGGACGGCCACGTTGCCGAGCAGCACCGCACGGCGCTCGCCGTTCGCGAGCGACTGGGCGACCGCTTGCGCGGCCGGCGACGCGGTGACGCCCGCGAGCGTGTCCGGCAGCGCGACGCCGCGCAGTTGCGCGACGGCCGCGGCGACGCCGGCCAGTTCGTCGAGCCATGCCGACGGCGCGGCGACGATGCGCTTCGCGGTCGGGATCAGGGAATCGTCGGCGGTCGCGTTCAGGAAGTGCAGCTTCGCGCCGTTCTTCGCGGCCTGACGCAGGCGTGCGGCGAACAGCGGGTGGTCGCGGCGCAGGAACGAACCGACGACGAACGCGGCGTCCACGTTCGACAGGTCGGCGATCGGCATGCCGAGCCACGGTGCGCCCTGGACCGGCGCCGAGAAATCCTGCTGACGCAGACGGAAGTCGACGTTCGGCGTCTTCAGTTCGTTGGCGAGCTGCTTCACGAGGAACAGCTCTTCAGCGGTGCTGTGCGCGCTCGCGAGCATCGCCAGCGCGTTCGCGCCGTGATCCGCCGCGATGCCCTTCAGGCCCTTCGCGACATATTCGAGCGCGGTCTGCCAGTCGGTTTCGATCCACTGGCCGCCCTGCTTCAGCATCGGCTTCGTCAGGCGCTCTTCGCTGTTCAGGCCTTCGTACGAGAAACGATCCTTGTCCGAGATCCAGCATTCGTTGATCGCTTCGTTCTCGAACGGCAGCACACGCATCACGCGGTTGTTCTTCACCTGCACGACGAGGTTCGCGCCGACGGAATCGTGCGGGCTCACCGACTTGCGGCGCGACAGTTCCCACGTACGGGCGCTGTAGCGGAACGGCTTGCTGGTCAGCGCGCCGACCGGGCACAGGTCGATCATGTTGCCCGACAGCTCGGAGTCGACCGTCTTGCCGACGAACGTCGTGATTTCCGAGTGCTCGCCGCGACCCAGCATGCCGAGCTCCATCACGCCGGCGATTTCCTGGCCGAAGCGCACGCAGCGCGTGCAGTGGATGCAGCGCGACATCTCTTCCATCGAGATCAGCGGGCCCACGTTCTTGTGGAACACCACGCGCTTTTCTTCCGAGTAGCGCGACGACGACTTGCCGTAGCCGACCGCCAGATCCTGCAGCTGGCATTCGCCGCCCTGATCGCAGATCGGGCAATCGAGCGGGTGATTGATGAGGAGGAATTCCATCACCGACTGCTGCGCCTTCACGGCCTTGTCGGACTGCGTGCGCACGATCATGCCGGCCGACACGGGCGTCGCGCAGGCAGGCACGGCCTTCGGCATCTTCTCGACTTCGACGAGACACATCCGGCAGTTGGCCGCAACCGACAGTTTCTTGTGATAGCAGAAGTGAGGAATGTACGTATCCGCCTTGTGCGCAGCCTGGATCACCATGCTGCCTTCGGGCACCTCGACCTTCTTGCCGTCTATTTCAAGTTCAACCATGATGGTGAATGGTCCTTAACCTATTTCCGCCCGTTCGCGCCTTCGCCCGACCGTGCGCTCAAATTCCGCAACCGGTGCTTCGCTTCAGGCTGCCGCAGCGTGCGCGTGACCGCCGACCATGCAGTGCTTGTGCTCGACGTGGTACGCGAATTCGTCCCAGTAATGCTTGAGCATCCCGCGCACCGGCATCGCCGCCGCATCGCCGAGCGCGCAGATCGTGCGGCCCATGATGTTCTCGGCAACCGAGTTCAGCAGGTCCAGATCTTCCTGGCGGCCTTCGCCGTGCTCGATACGATTCACGACGCGATACAGCCAGCCGGTGCCCTCACGGCACGGCGTGCACTGGCCGCACGATTCCTCGTAGTAGAAGTACGACAGGCGCAGCAGCGAACGCACCATGCAGCGCGTCTCGTCCATCACGATCACCGCGCCGGAGCCGAGCATCGAGCCCGCCTTCGCGATCGAGTCGTAATCGAGATCGGTCTGCATCATGATGTCGCCCGGGATCACCGGCGCCGACGAACCGCCCGGAATCACGGCCTTGATCTTGCGACCGCCGCGCATCCCGCCGGCGAGCTCCATCAGCGTCGCGAACGGCGTGCCGAGCGGCACTTCGTAGTTGCCCGGACGCTCGACGTCGCCCGACACCGAGAAAATCTTCGTGCCGCCGTTGTTCGGCTTGCCGATCTCGAGGTAATTCTGCGGCCCGATCGACAGCAGGAACGGCACCGCGGCGAACGTCTCGGTGTTGTTGATCGTGGTCGGCTTGCCGTACACGCCGAAGCTCGCCGGGAACGGCGGCTTGAAGCGCGGCTGGCCCTTCTTGCCTTCGAGCGACTCGAGCAGCGCCGTTTCCTCGCCGCAGATGTACGCGCCGTAACCGTGGTGCGCGTGCAGCTGGAACGAGAATTCCGAGCCCATGATGTTGTCGCCGAGGAAACCCGCGGCACGCGCTTCATCGAGCGCGGCCTCGAAGCGTCGATACACTTCGAAGATTTCGCCGTGGATGTAGTTGTAGCCGACGGTGATGCCCATCGCGTACGCGCCGATGGCCATGCCTTCGATCAGCGCATGCGGGTTCCACCGCAGGATGTCGCGATCCTTGAACGTGCCCGGCTCGCCTTCGTCCGAGTTGCAGACGAGGTACTTCTGCCCCGGGAACTGGCGCGGCATGAAGCTCCACTTCAGGCCGGTCGGGAAGCCCGCACCGCCACGGCCACGCAGGCCCGACGCCTTCACGTCGGCGATCACCTGCTCCGGCGGAATCTTTTCTTCGAGAATGCGGCGCAGCTGCTTGTAGCCGCCGCGCGCAACGTAATCTTCGAGATGCCAGTTCTCGCCGTTCAGACCAGCGAGGATCAGCGGTTTGATGTGACGGTCGTGAAGGGACGTCATTTCGAAAGCTCCTCAAGCAGCTGGTCGATCTTCTCGCGGCTCATGAAGCTGCACATTCTGTGATTGTTCACCAGCAGCACCGGCGCATCGCCGCACGAGCCCATGCATTCGCCTTCCTTCAGCGTGAACTTGCCGTCGGGCGTGGTCTCGCCGAAGCCGATGCCCAGCTTCTGTTTCAGGTAGTCGGCCGTCGCCTCGGCGCCGCCGTGCGGACCAAGCTGGCACGGGAGGTTCGTGCAGAGCGTGATCTTGTGCTTGCCGACCGGGTTGAGCTCGTACATCGTGTAGAACGTCGCGACTTCCTGCACGGCGACTGCCGGCATGCCGAGATAGTCCGCGACGAACTGCATCAGTTCGGGCGACAGCCAGCCGTGCTCTTCCTGAGCAACGGCCAACGCCGACATCACGGCGGACTGTTTCTGATCGGCGGGATACTTCGTCAACGCTCGATCGATTTCCTTCAGGCCTTCAGCTGAGATCATTTTCAGACACGACTCTTTCAATTCCTACCGAACGAACAACCTGCCGCACTGCTGTGCATGGACGGCAGACCTGGCGCTCACTGTTGACAGCTTGCGAAGCCGCGCCGGCTCAGCGCGCATCGCGTGTGACTTACTGCTCGCCGCCCGCACGCGCAGGCGGCGCAACCATTAGCGATCGATTTCGCCGAACACGATGTCCTGCGTACCGATGATCGTGACGGCGTCGGCAATCATGTGGCCGCGCGCCATTTCGTCGAGCGACGCGAGATGCGCGAAGCCCGGGGCGCGAATCTTGAGGCGATACGGCTTGTTGGCACCGTCCGACACGAGATAGATGCCGAATTCGCCCTTCGGATGCTCGACTGCTGCGTACGCCTCGCCTTCCGGCACGTGAAAACCTTCGGTGAAGAGCTTGAAGTGGTGAATCAAGTCTTCCATGTTGGTCTTCATGCCGACGCGCGACGGCGGTGCAACCTTGTGATTGTCCGTCATCACCGGGCCCGGATTCTTGCGGAGCCACTCAATACACTGTTTCGCGATGCGGATCGATTGGCGCATTTCTTCGACGCGCACCAGATAGCGGTCGTAGCAATCGCCGTTCACGCCGACCGGCACGTCGAAATCCATGCGGTCGTACACTTCGTACGGCTGCTTCTTGCGCAGATCCCATGCGATACCCGAACCGCGCAGCATCGGGCCCGTCAGGCCCATCTGCAGCGCACGCTCCGGGCTGACGACACCGATCCCGACCAGGCGCTGTTTCCAGATCCGGTTGTCGGTCAGCAGCGTTTCGTATTCGTCGACGCACTTCGGGAAGCGCGTGAAGAAGTCGTCGATGAAGTCGAGCACCGAGCCGCTGCGCGCTTCGTTCATCCTCGCGAGCGCCTTCTCGTTGCGAATCTTCGACGCCTTGTATTGCGGCATTGCGTCAGGCAGGTCGCGATAGACACCGCCCGGACGGTAGTACGCCGCGTGCATCCGTGCACCGGACACCGCTTCGTACACGTCCATCAGGTCTTCGCGCTCGCGGAATGCGTACAGGAACACCGCCATCGCGCCGACGTCGAGTGCGTGCGCGCCGATCCACATCAGGTGGTTCAGCACGCGCGTGATTTCGTCGAACAGCACGCGGATGTACTGCGCGCGCTCCGGCACGTCGATGCCGAGCAGACGCTCGATCGCGAGCACGTAGCCGTGCTCGTTGACCATCATCGACACGTAGTCGAGACGGTCCATGTACGGCACGGACTGGATGAAGGTCTTGCTTTCCGCGAGCTTTTCGGTCGCGCGATGCAGCAGGCCGATGTGCGGATCGGCGCGCTGGATGACTTCGCCGTCGAGCTCGAGCACCAGGCGCAACACGCCGTGCGCTGCCGGGTGCTGCGGGCCGAAGTTGAGGGTGTAGTTCTTGATTTCTGCCATGACGCCCCCTTAATGTTTCAGACCGCCATAGCGATCCTCGCGGATCACGCGCGGCGTGATTTCGCGCGGCTCGATCGTCACCGGCTGGTACACGACCCGCTTCTCTTCCGGGTCGTAACGCATTTCGACATAGCCCGACACCGGGAAGTCCTTGCGGAACGGGTGGCCGATGAAGCCGTAGTCGGTGAGGATGCGGCGCAGGTCGGGGTGTCCCTCGAACACGAGGCCGTACAGGTCGAACGCTTCGCGCTCGTACCAGTTTGCGGAGGTCCAGATGTCGACGAGCGACGCGACGATCGGCAGATCGTCGTCCGGCGCGAACACGCGCAGGCGCAGGCGCCAGTTGTTCGTGACCGACAGCAGCTGCGACACGGCCGCGAAACGCGGGCCGTCGTACGCACCGTCGCCGTAAGTCTGGTAGTCGACGCCGCAGAGGTCGATCAGCTGCTCGAAACGGAGCTTCGGATCGTCGCGCAGCGTCTTTGCGACTTCGAGGTAATCGCTCGCCTTCACGACGAGCGTCAGTTCACCGATCGCTTCGGTGAGGCTCACCACGCGCGCGCCGAGCGCGGCTTCGAGGTTTGCCTTCAGGATCTCGATTTTGCTTGCCATATTGAGGGGACGCTCGGGGCTTTATTGACGGGCGATGGTGTTGGTGCGGCGGATCTTCGCCTGAAGCTGGATCACGCCGTAGACCAGCGCCTCGGCCGTGGGCGGGCAGCCCGGCACGTAGACGTCGACCGGCACGATCCGGTCGCAACCGCGGACCACCGAGTACGAGTAGTGGTAGTAGCCACCGCCGTTCGCGCACGACCCCATCGAGATCACCCAGCGCGGCTCGGCCATCTGGTCGTACACGCGGCGCAGTGCGGGCGCCATCTTGTTGCACAGCGTGCCGGCGACGATCATCACGTCCGACTGACGCGGGCTCGGACGGAACACGACCCCGAACCGGTCCAGATCGTAACGGGCCGCGCCCGCATGCATCATCTCGACGGCGCAACATGCGAGCCCGAACGTCATCGGCCACAGCGAGCCGGTACGCGTCCAGTTGATCAGCTTGTCAGCCGTCGTGGTGACAAACCCTTCCTTCAAGACCCCTTCGATACTCATTTGCTTTCCACTCCAGACGAGCGACCCAGCGTGGCCGCCCATGCAAACCGGCGATTAACCCCATCACTCCCAGTCGAGACCGCCTTTCTTCCAGATATAGGCAAAGCCCAGCAGGAATTCGAGCAGAAAAATCATCATTGCGATGAAACCGGGCCAGCCGATGTCCCGCAGCGCGACGCCCCACGGAAACAGGAACGCGGTTTCGAGATCGAAGATGATGAACAGGATGGCGACGAGGTAGTACCGGACGTCGAATTTCATCCGGGCGTCTTCAAAGGCTTCGAAGCCGCACTCGTATGGTGCGTTCTTCTCGACGTCCGGCTTGTTGGGACCAAGGAGCTTGCCGATGCTGACCAGCGCTATACCTAAACCAGTGCCCACGAGGAGGAACAACAAGACGGGGTAATAGGCTGCGAGGTTCAAGGCAATCCTCTATCGGTTGGTTCTGAGCGTCCGGAGAATACCACTTCCGGCGGAAGGAATCATTTCGGAGTGCGTGCGATCACAAGACAATCGCAAGACATACCCCACAAATGAAAAATGCCAGCCACTAGAAGCGGCTGGCATTGAGTAACTTTGGTGCCGACGGCGAGACTCGAACTCGCACAGCTTTCGCCACTACCCCCTCAAGATAGCGTGTCTACCAATTTCACCACGTCGGCACTGCATGCAACTCGGGTTGTGCTGCTTGTTCCCGCGAATCGCTTCAAGAATTAAATTCTAACCCGAGTTCCAGATTTGTTCAACGCACAACCGCAAAAAATTTGGCTTTTTATTTCGGGACATCCTGGCCCGGCGCGCTCGCGGCCGAAGCCGCTGCAGCGGACGCCGCGACGGCCGGTGCCGACGCTGCGGGCACCGATGCCGGTGCGGTCGCAGCCGCGCCCAGCACGCCTGCCGACGGCGTCGACTTGTACGAGCCGAGGTACGTCAGCGCGAGCGTCGCGACAAAGAAGATCGTAGCCAGCACGCCCGTCGTGCGCGACAGGAAGTTCGCCGAGCCCGTCGCACCGAACAGGCTGCCCGACGCGCCGCTGCCGAATGCGGCGCCCATGTCGGCACCCTTGCCGTGCTGCAGCAGCACGAGCCCAATCACACCGAGTGCAGACAGCACCTGCACGACAATAATCAGCGTCTTGAATAACAGCATCACACCCACCCGATTGGATCAGGCGACCGGACCAACCGGCCGCCATCATGTTTCAATTCGACCCCGGACCGCTCAACGTGCGGCCCGGCAGATCGCCAGGAAATCTTGCGCCTTCAGCGACGCGCCGCCGATCAGGCCGCCGTCGATGTCCGGCTGCGCGAACAGCTCTTCCGCGTTGTCCGGCTTCACGCTGCCGCCGTACAGCACCGACACGTGCGCCGCACCCTTCGCCGCGAGACGCGCACGCAGGAACGCGTGCACATCCTGCGCCTGCGCCGACGTCGCGCTCTTGCCGGTGCCGATTGCCCACACCGGCTCGTACGCGACGACGATGCGGGCTGCTTCGTCAGCCGTCAGCACGGCCAGCACCGCGTCGAGCTGCGCACCGACCACCTGCTCGGTCGCGCCCGCTTCACGCTCGTCGAGCGTTTCGCCGACGCACACGACGGGCGTGAGGCCCGCCGCGAGCGCGCGCTGCGTCTTCGCCGCGACGGTCTCGTTGCGCTCGCCGTGATACGCGCGACGCTCCGAGTGACCGACGATCGCATAATGCGCACCGAACTCCGCCACCATCGCCGCAGCGACTTCGCCGGTGAACGCGCCCTGCTCGTGCGCGGACACGTCCTGCGCGCCGAACACGACACGGCCAGCGCCGAGCTGCGCCTGAACCTGCGCGAGGTACGGGAACGGCACGCACACGCCGATCGACGTTTCAGCCGCCACCGCGCCCGCGCCCTGCACCACTTCATTCAGCAACGCCTGGTTGCCGGCCAGCCGGCCGTGCATCTTCCAGTTGCCGATCACTCGCTTTGTTCGTTGTTTCGACATCGTGTCTGTCTCGTCACTATCGTGTCATTAACGTACCGGAAACCGGCCGTCAGGCTGGATCTGGCGAAGCAAACCCGCGATTTTACTGCGCGCGGCTTGAACCGGTCAAACCGCGTATGTCAAGTGCGGCCGCCGAAGGCTTCAGGCGGTCGTACCCCAATCGAGCACGATCTTGCCGATATGCTCGCCGCTCTCCATCAGCGCATGCGCCTGCGCGGCCTCGCCGGCCGGCAGCACACGGTAGATGACGGGCTTGATGCGACCGTCCGCGAGCAGCGGCCAGACACGCGCCTTCAGCTGGGCGGCGATGCGCGCCTTGAACTCGACCGGACGCGGACGCAGCGTCGAACCCGTCACCGTCAGCCGGCGACGCAGGATCTCGTTCAGGTTGACCTCGGCCTTCGCGCCGCCGAGCAGCGCGATCAGCACGAGGCGGCCGCCGTCCGCGAGCGCAGACAGCTCGCGCGGCACATACGAACCGGCCACCATGTCGAGAATCACGTCGACACCGCGATCGTGCGTCAGCGACTTCACGACTTCGACGAAGTCCTCGGTCTTGTAGTTGATCGCGCGTTCCGCCCCCAGCGCCTCGCACGCACGGCACTTGTCGGCATTGCCGGCCGTCGCGAACACGCGAAAGCCGAGCGCGTGCGCGATCTGGATCGCCGTCACGCCGATCCCGCTCGAGCCGCCCTGCACGAGCAGCGTTTCCTGCTCGCCGCCCTCGCCCGCGCCCAGCAACGCACGGTCGAACACATTGCTCCACACGGTGAAGAACGTTTCGGGCAACGACGCGGCTTCGATGTCGGTCAGCCCGTCAGGCACCGGCAGACATTGCGGCAACGGCGCGACCGCATATTCGGCGTAGCCGCCGCCCGCGAGCAGCGCGCAGACGCGGTCACCAAGCTTCAGGCCGAACGGGTTCAGCGCGGCATCCGACAGGTCGCCGCCAACGATCTCGCCCGCGACCTCGAGCCCCGGCAGATCGGAGGCGCCCGGCGGCGGCGCATAGGCGCCCTTGCGCTGGAAGACGTCCGGCCGATTCACGCCGGAAGCCGCCACCTTGATCAGCACTTCGCCGCGCTTCGGTTCGGGGCGCGGACGCTCCGCGAGCTTCAGCACGTCGGGGGCGCCGAATTCGGTGATTTCGATGGCTTTCATGGGTGGTCGCTCCAGGATCGGAATCGGGGGCGCATCCGTGCGCGGCACGGGCGCGTCGCCGGCGCTGCTGCGCCGCGCAACGATGCTACAGAAAAAACGGCCGGCGCGCTTTCGCACGGCCGGCCGTTCTCACGCCTTTGCGCTTACTGCTGCGGCGGCGTATCCGACTGCGACGCCGCTGCTTCGTTCAGCAGCGCCTTCGCCGACAGACGCACGCGACCCTTCTCGTCCGTCTGGATCACCTTGACCTTAACCTGCTGGCCTTCCTTCAGGTAGTCGTTGATGTCCTTCACGCGCTCGTTGACGATTTCCGAGATGTGCAGCAGGCCATCCTTGCCCGGCAGCAGGTTCACGATCGCACCGAAATCGAGCAGCTTGAGCACCGTGCCTTCGTACACCTGGCCGACTTCGATCTCGACCGTGATGTTCTCGATGCGCTTCTTCGCTTCGGCCATGCCTTCGCTGCTCGTGCTCGCGATCGTCACGACGCCGTCATCCGAGATGTCGATGGTCGTGCCCGTTTCTTCCGTCAGCGCGCGGATCACCGAACCACCCTTGCCGATCACGTCGCGGATCTTTTCCGGGTTGATCTTGATCGTGATCATGCGCGGCGCGAATTCCGACAGCTGCGTGTTCGCACCCGAGACCGCCGACGTCATCTTGCCGAGGATGTGCATGCGGCCTTCCTTCGCCTGCGCGAGCGCGACCTGCATGATTTCCTTCGTGATGCCCTGGATCTTGATGTCCATCTGCAGCGCCGTCACGCCTTGCTCCGTGCCGGCCACCTTGAAGTCCATGTCGCCGAGGTGATCTTCGTCGCCGAGGATGTCGGTCAGCACCGCGAACTTGTTGCCTTCGAGGATCAGGCCCATCGCGATACCCGCGACGTGCGCCTTCATCGGCACGCCGGCGTCCATCAGCGCGAGGCAGCCGCCGCACACCGACGCCATCGACGACGAACCGTTCGACTCGGTGATTTCCGACACGACGCGGATCGAGTAGCCGAATTCGTCGGCGCTCGGCAGGCACTTGACCAGCGCGCGCTTCGCGAGACGGCCGTGGCCGATTTCGCGGCGCTTCGGCGAGCCGACGCGGCCCGTTTCGCCGGTCGCGAACGGGGGCATGTTGTAGTGGAGCATGAAGCGCTCGCGGTATTCGCCTTCGAGCGCGTCGATGATCTGCTCGTCACCCTTCGTGCCGAGCGTCGCGACGACGAGCGCCTGCGTTTCGCCACGCGTGAACAGCGCCGAACCGTGGGTGCGCGGCAGCACGCCGGTGCGGATCTCGATCGGACGCACGGTGCGCGTGTCGCGACCGTCGATGCGCGGCTCGCCGTTCAGGATCTGCGAACGGACGATCTTTGCTTCGATGTCGAACAGGACGTTGCCGACGGTGGCCTTGTCGGCCGCGACCGTGCCGGCCGCCTGTGCGTCTTCCTCGAGCTTCGCCGAGGTCGCCGCGTAGACTTCCTTCAGCTTCGTCGAACGCGCTTGCTTGTCGCGCAGCTGGTAAGCGGCGAGCAGGTCGCCGTGCGCCAGTTCCGTCACGCGCGCGATCAGCGCCTCGTTCTTCGGTGCCGGCTGCCAGTCCCACTCGGGCTTGCCGCCTTCGCGCACGAGTTCGTGGATCGCGTCGATCGCCGTCTGCATCTGCTCGTGGCCGAACACGACCGCGCCCAGCATCACGTCTTCCGGCAGCTGGTCGGCTTCCGATTCGACCATCAGCACCGCGCGCTCCGTACCGGCGACGACGAGGTCGAGGCTCGATGCCTTGAGCTGGTCACGCGTCGGGTTCAGCACGTATGCGTTGTCGATGTATGCCACGCGCGCGGCACCGACCGGACCGTTGAACGGCAGGCCCGACACGGCGAGCGCGGCCGACGCGCCGATCAGCGCGGGGATGTCCGCCGGGATTTCCGGGTTCACGGACAGCACGTGGATCACGACCTGCACTTCGTTGTAGAAGCCTTCCGGGAACAGCGGACGCAGCGGACGGTCGATCAGGCGCGACGTCAGCGTCTCGTGTTCCGACGGACGGCCTTCGCGACGGAAGAAGCCGCCCGGGATCTTGCCGGCCGAGTAGGTCTTTTCGAGGTAGTCGACGGTCAGCGGGAAGAAATCCTGGCCCGGCTTCGCCGACTTCGCGCCGACGACGGTTGCCAGCACGACGGTGTCTTCCACGTCGACGATCACGGCACCGCTCGCCTGACGGGCGACTTCACCGGTTTCGAGGCGCACCTTGTGCTGGCCCCACTGGAATTCCTTCACGACCTTGTTGAACATGGACATGGTTGCTCCTTTGAATTCATTCATTTCATTCGCCGTGCGGGCCATCCCGCGCGGCGGCGTCCCGACCGAATCACCCGGAGCAAGGTGTGTTTTTTATGCCATTCCAGCGCAACGCTCGACGAGCAACGCGATGGAATGACACAAATCCCGACCCCGGTATCAGCCGTTCCGGCAGTCCGGCAAGCGCGTGCCGAACGACCTGCGGTGCGCGTGACGCTACGCACCGTGCAAAAACAAAATGCCTGCATCAGCGGACTGACACAGGCATCTTGCTGGCGGCAATCGCCTCGATTACTTACGCAGACCCAGCTTCTCGATCAGCGCGCGGTAACGGTCGGCATCCTTGCCCTTGAGGTAGTCGAGCAGCTTGCGGCGGCGGCTCACCATGCGCAGCAGGCCGCGACGGCTGTGGTGATCCTTCGCGTGGGTCTTGAAGTGACCCGTCAGTTCGACGATACGTGCGGTCAGCAGTGCGACCTGGACTTCGGGCGAGCCCGTGTCGTTGGTACCACGGGCGAACTGAGCAACGACTTCCGACTTCTTGATATCTGCAACAGACATGTGATTTCCTTTTTCCTACTTGCTAACTGAACAGGCGGACACGGAAGAATGGCCGTGCCGTGACTTACAACCGGCGGGCATTGTAACACAACTGCACGCCGTTCCATCGCCTCCTGTCACGGGCGCGTCATCGAGCAGGTCGACGGCATCGCCGTACGCTGGGCGGGCACCGCGAGGACCGTCCGGAAGCCGTAGCCCGAGCCCTCGTTGTCGAAGCGCACGCCCGGCGTACCCGCCTTGTCCATTTCCATCACGTAAAGGGGCTGGATCAACTGGTGATCCTGCGCGCGCATCGTCGACGCGTGAAAGCCGTCGTCGAACGACAGCCCCTCCAGCGCGCGCGCCACCGCGACCGGGTCGCCCGAGCCGGCCCGAGTCATCGCCGCCGCGAGCATTTCGATCATCAGGCTCATGCGCCGCACCGGATAGTCGTCCTGCGCCGCGGGGAAACGGGCCCGGAACGCGCGGTAGAACGCGTCCGACTTCGCGCCGCCGGCGTTCGGATGCCAGTCCGCGACGGCGATCACCCGCCCGACGCCGGCGTCGCCGAGCGCGGCCGGCGCGCCGAGGCTGTTGCCGTAGAACGTATAGAACTTCGCGTTCAGCCCCTGCTCGCGCGCCGCCTTCACGAGCAGCGTGAGATCGTTGCCCCAGTTGCCGGTCACGACGGCGTCCGCGCCGCTCGCGCGGATCTTCGCGATGTACGGCGAGAAATCCTTGATGCGGCCGATCGGGTGGAATTCGTCGCCGGCGATCGTCACGTCGGGGCGTCGTTCGGCCAGCGCCTGCCGCGCGAGCGTGCTGACGTCGTGACCGAAGCTGTAGTCCTGGTTCAGCAGATAGACCTTGCGCAGTGCGCGGTCGCGCGCCATCACGTCCGCCAGCGCCGCCATGCGCATCCCCGCGTGCGCATCGAAACGGAAATGCCAGAAGCTGCAGTGCGCGCCGGTCAGCGCCGGATCGTCGGCCGAATAGTTGACGAACAGCATCCGGCTGTCCGGATTGCGCGCGTTCAGCTTGTCGAGCGCCGCGACGAGCGCGGCCGCGACCGCCGAACTGTTGCCCTGCGCGACGAAGCCGATGTGCCGGTCCGCCGCCGCGCGCAACTGCACGAGCGCCTCTTCCGGGCTGCCCTTGCTGTCGAGCACGACGAGTTGGAGCGGATGCGCGCCATCGCGCAGCTTCACGCCGCCCGCCGCATTGACCTGCTCGACGCCGAAGCGGAGGTTACGCTCGACCGCCGCGCCCGCATTCGCGAACGGGCCCGACATTCCTTCGATCAGCGCGATCCGCACCGGCTCGCCTGCCGCGAACGCGGACGACGCCAGCATCCACCCCGCGCTCAATGCGAGCGCGCACCGTTTCCACTGCTGCATCGGCTACCTGCCCTTCAATCTGTCCGAGAAGCGCGGATCATAGGCCGCGGGCGCTGCCGGCCGCAAGCGCGGTGCGACACCGCGCCCCGAGCGCACACCGCCGGCGATCCGCACCGATTTTTTCGGCCCGACGCGCCGGCGCGCGCCGTCCGTGATACAACTGAACGGTCAGAGTGTTCTGGAGAATCCGATGCGCATTCGCATTCCCGTGCGCCTGCCGGTACTGGTCGCCTGCGCGGCGGCACTGCTCGCCGGCTGCGCGCAACCGTGGCAGCAATACCAGGCCGGCCAGGACGAGTCGGCGATCGTGGCGCGCATGGGCCCGCCGCGCGAAATCTACGACCTGCCGGGCGGCGGCAAGCGCCTGATGTGGCCGACCCAGCCGATGGGCGAGATCACCGTCGCGGCCGATGTCGACGCGGCCCACCGCATCATCAACGTGCGCCAGGTGTTGCAGCCGAGCGAGTTCTATCGCGCGGAAATCGGCAAGTGGACCAAGACCGACGTGCTCGTGAATTTCGGCCGCCCGGTCGAGACATCTTACTTCCCGCTGATGAAGCGCGAGGTGTGGACCTACCGCTATCTCGAAGACAACGTCTGGTACATGATGTACAGCTTCTACTTCGATCCGCAGGGCATCCTGCGCACGACGCAGAAAACACCGGATCCACTCCACGATCCCGATCGCCGCAATCTGTTCTGACCGATTACGCATTTATCTGCAATTTTCGCAATGGCCATTCACGCATTATTGCGTGAATGGCCATTTCATTTTTTCCGCTATATTCGATTAACTCCCCAATCGCGCGGCAATCCTTTCCGATTGACGGCATTCGGCAAGCAATCCCGCGCAACGCCGCCCCACAGGGGCGCCGGCCGGAAACAGGTATATACGATGCATCTGATGCGTCGCAGTGGTGCATTCAATGCACCTTGCCCGATCGAGTTGAAACAATTTGTATCAGTGGCACCCGGCGTTAGGGCATACCCCTAATATCAGTCGAAATTGAACCTTTCAGTTCAGAAAGGATCCTATTGCTCCACATCGTCCCGTCTTTGTTTGTCATTTGTTTTCCTTTATCGGAAAGGAGTCCTTATGAACCGCCCCAAGAGCATGCTGGTTGCCAACATCGCCTGGGCCCGCGAGACGCGCGATCACACGCCCGGCTTCTTCGACGCGCTTGCACGCGGCCAGAACCCGCGCGTGCTGTGGATCGGCTGCGCCGACAGCCGGGTGCCGGCTGAAACCATCACGCACAGCGTGCCGGGCGAGCTGTTCGTCCATCGCAACATCGCCAACCTGTTCCATCCCGACGATGACAATTCCGCCAGCGTGCTCGAATACGCGGTGCGCGTGCTCGAAGTCGACCACGTGATCGTGTGCGGCCACTACGGGTGCGGCGGCGTGCGCGCATCGCTGCTGCCGCCGCCCGCCGACCTGCCGCACGTCGCGCGCCGCATCGCGCCGCTTTGCGCGCTCGCGCGACGCCATCGCGACGCGCTCGACGGACTCGACGACACGGCCGCCGCCGACCGCCTGGCCGAGCTGAACGTGCTCGAACAGGTGCGGCTGCTGCGCGCGTCGCCGATCGTGCAAGGCCGGAAGCGGCCGCCGCTCGTGCATGGCTGGATCTTCTCGCTCGCCGACGGCCTGCTGAAGGAACTCGACTCCGGCTATGCGGCGCCGCCGGCCGAAGCCGAACCGGAGCATGCCGCCACGGCTGCCGCAGCCGCCTGACCCGCGCCCTTCCCCAACGCTACGAAATCGCCCAACCATGAAACTGAACGAGCGCCTGTCCACCCTGCCGCGCGACATCGTCGCCGGCATCGTCGTTTTCCTCGTCGCGCTGCCACTGTGTCTCGGCATCGCCAATGCATCCGGTGTCGAACCGTTCGCCGGGCTCGTGTCCGGCATCGTCGGCGGCCTCGTCGTCGCGCTGCTGAGCGGCTCGTCGCTGTCGGTCAGCGGGCCTGCCGCCGGCCTCGTCGTGATCGTCGTCGAAGGGATCGCGCAACTCGGCAGCTTCTCCGCGTTCCTGCTCGCGGTGCTGCTGTCCGGCGTGCTGCAGTTCGGCTTCGGCATGCTGCGTGCCGGCCGCTTCGCCGCCTATGTGCCGTCGCCGGTCATCAAGGGCATGCTCGCGGCGATCGGCCTGCTGCTGATCCTGAAGCAGATTCCGTTCGCATTCGGCCTTGGCGGCTCGGCCGCGCAATCGTTTGCATCATGGGCGAGCCTGCCGACCGCCTGGGCCGCCACGGCCATCGCGCTCGCGTCGCTCGGGTTGCTGGTCGCGTGGGATACGCCGGCGCTCAAGCGTTTTGCGTGGGTGCGCTCGGTGCCCGCGCCGCTCGCGGTCGTCGTGTTCGGCATCGGCGCCACGCTGCTGCTCGGCGCGTTCGTGCCGTCGGTCGCGCTGGGTGCCGCGCATCGCGTCACGTTGCCCGAGCTCGAATCGTTCGCGGCGCTCGCGGCATCGCTGAAGCACGCCGAGCTCGGCCCGAACTTCGCGCAGCTCGTCAATCCGGACGTATGGCGCGTCGCGATCACGCTCGCGGTCGTCGCGAGCCTCGAAACGCTGCTGAGCCTGGAGGCGGTCGAACAGATCGATCCGAAGCGCCGTCCGACCCAGCCGGACCGCGAACTGAAGGCGCAGGGCGTCGGCAATCTCGTCGCGGGCGCGGTCGGCGGGCTGCCGATCACGTCGGTGATCGTGCGCAGCTCGGTCAACGTGAACGCGGGCGCGCAGAGCCGGATGTCGGCGATCGTGCACGGGATCCTGCTGCTCGCGAGCGTGTTCGCGCTCACCGGGCTGATCAACCTGATCCCGCTCGCGAGCCTCGCGGCCATCCTGATCCACACCGGCTTCAAGCTCGCGAAACCGGCGCTGTTCCGCTCGGTGCTGAAACAGGGTCCGGCCGCGTTCGTGCCGTTCGCCGCGACGATCGCGGGTGTGCTGGCGGTCGACCTGCTGTTCGGCATCGCGGTCGGCCTCGCGTGCAGCGTGCTGGCGGTCGCGGTGGCGAACCTGAAGAGCCCCGTCACGCTCGCGCAGCACGACGATCACTTCCTGCTGTCGTTCCGCAAGGACGTGTCGTTCCTCGGCAAGGTGCAGGTCAAGCATCACCTGCGGCACATCCCGGACCGCGCGGCCGTGATCATCGACGCGACGCGCGCCGACTACATCGATCACGACGTGCTCGAACTGCTCGATGCATTCGTCGCCGATGCGCCGCGGCGCGGGATCACGGTGGAATTCCGCCGCCGCAATCCGGCGCCCCGCCCGGCCACGCGCCGCTGGCTGTTCCGCGCACCGGCCGCCGAATGAGCGGCGCATGAAAAAACGCCCCGGGCGGCGCAGGGCCGCACGGGGCGTTTAGGGCGCTCGGCGCGCAGCGCTTACGAGCGCTGCGGGTTGAGCTTGTCGTCCTTCGAGTGCAGCTTGTTCAGCGCGGCGATGTACGCCTTCGCGGAAGCCGCGACGATATCGGGGTCGGTGCCGACGCCGTTGACGATCCGGCCGCTCTTCGACAGCCGCACCGTCACTTCGCCCTGCGCCTGCGTACCGGTCGTGATCGCGTTGACCGAGTACAGCAGCAGTTCCGAACCACTGCCGACTTCGCCCTCGATCGCGTTGAACGTCGCGTCGACCGGGCCGTTGCCACGTGCCTCGCCGGTCACTTCCTTGCCATCGAGTGCGAACACGACCTTGGCCTGCGGCTGCTCACCGGTTTCCGAGCGCTGCGACAGCGACACGAACTTGTAGTGCTCCTGCTCCTGCGCGAACGCCGACTCCTCGGAGACGATCGCGATGATGTCTTCGTCGAAAATCTCCGACTTGCGGTCGGCGAGGTCCTTGAAGCGCATGAACGCGGCGTTCAGTTCGGTTTCGCTGTCGAGCGACACGCCGAGCTCCTGCAGGCGCTGCTTGAACGCATTGCGGCCCGACAGCTTGCCGAGCACGATCTTGTTCGCGGTCCAGCCCACGTCTTCCGCACGCATGATCTCGTACGTGTCGCGCGCCTTCAGCACGCCGTCCTGATGGATGCCCGACGCGTGCGCGAATGCGTTCGCGCCGACCACGGCCTTGTTCGGCTGCACGACGAAACCGGTGATCTGCGACACGAGCTTCGACGTCGGGACGATCTGCGTGGTGTCGAGGCCGACATCGAGGCCGAAGTAGTCCTTGCGGGTCTTCACGGCCATCACGATTTCCTCGAGCGACGTGTTGCCCGCGCGCTCGCCGAGACCGTTGATCGTGCACTCCACCTGCCGCGCGCCGCCGATCTTCACGCCGGCGAGCGAGTTCGCCACCGCCATGCCGAGATCGTTGTGGCAATGCACGGAGAAGATCGCCTTGTCCGAGTTCGGAATGCGTTCGCGCAGCGTCTTCACGAGGTTGCCGTAGAGTTCCGGCACGCCGTAGCCGACCGTGTCGGCGATGTTGATCGTCGTCGCCCCTTCGGCGATCACGGCTTCCAGCACGCGGCACAGGAAGTCGAGATCCGAGCGGCTGCCGTCTTCCGGCGAGAATTCGACGTTGTCGGTGAACTTGCGCGCGAAGCGCACCGCGAGGCGCGCCTGCTCGAACACCTGGTCCGGCGTCATCCGCAGCTTCTTCTCCATGTGCAGCGGCGACGTCGCGATGAACGTGTGGATCCGCGCGCTGTTGGCCGGCTTCAACGCGTCGGCCGCGCGCTGGATGTCCTTGTCGTTGGCGCGCGCCAGCGAACAGATCGTGCTGTCCTTCACGAGACCGGCGATCGTGTGGATCGCGTCGAAGTCGCCGTTCGAGCTGGCCGCGAAGCCGGCCTCGATCACGTCGACCTTCATCCGCTCGAGATGCTTCGCGATGCGGATTTTCTCTTCCTTCGTCATCGACGCGCCGGGCGATTGTTCACCGTCACGCAACGTCGTATCGAAAATGATCAGCTTGTCTGTCATGGGGGGCTCCAGGGCTCTTTATACGGGAATCAAACGTAATGAGATCGCGCCACCGCTGGCGACGCTCAACAACAGACGAGGCTTGACGGGGGGCGAGAACGGTCAGCGCGGCAGGCGCGCCAAAGCTAGCGCGCGTAGCGGCGCACCGGCTAGAAGGAGAGAGAGGCGGGAAAATGCAGTCATGCCAAAGACTATAGCGACATTCCGCAAGGCGCGCAATCGGACGGCACCCGTGAAGCCGGGCGGCGCGACGCGAAAGAGGGGCACATGAAAACGGCGGCCCCGAGGCCGCCGTTTCCGTTTCCGCGCAGGTTGTTCGTCAGTGATCGCGCTGCGACGAGCGTGCGGGATTCGCCCGCCCGCGGATGGCCATGTAGGCCCAGAACACGTAGCCGGACAGCCCGTACAGCACGAACAGGCAGAACAGCATCAGCGGCGGATCAGACGACACGAGCACGAACGCGACGACCACCAGCAGGATCGCCGCGAACGGCACGCGGTGCCGCACGTCGAGCGCCTTGCCGCTGTAGAACGGCGCGTTCGATACCATCGTCACGCCCGCGTAGATCGTCAGCACGAACGCGACCCACGGCAGCCAGCCGAGCTTCATCGGCACGCGGTTGTCGGTCGCGAGCCACACGAATCCGGCGATCAGCGCGGCGGCGGCCGGGCTCGGCAGCCCCTGGAAGAAGCGCTTGTCGACGACACCGATGTTGGTGTTGAAGCGCGCGAGGCGCAGCGCGGCGCCCGAGCAGTAGACGAACGCGGCGAGCCAGCCCCAGCGGCCGAGATCCTTCAGCACCCATTCGTACATCACGAGCGCGGGCGCGACACCGAACGACACCATGTCCGACAGGCTGTCGAACTGTTCACCGAACGCGCTTTGCGTATGCGTCATCCGTGCGACGCGCCCGTCCATCCCGTCGAGCACCATCGCGACGAAGATCGCGATCGCGGCGATCTCGAAGCGCACGTTCATCGCCTGCACGACCGCGAAGAAACCGCAGAACAGCGCGGCGGTCGTGAACGCGTTCGGCAGCAGGTAGATGCCGCGCGTCTTCAGGAACCGCTGGCGCGCGGCGCGGCGGCTTTCGGGCACCGGATCGGGCGCCATTATCTTGTTGCGGCGGAACGGGCGTGGCGTCTGGCTGGACCCGTTGCGCGGCCGGCGCGGTTTGAATGCGGCCATCGTGGGCTCCGCCGGTTACTGTTCGAGCTCGGCGAGGATCGTCGACGACGCGTAGACCTTCTCGCCGATCGAGACCTTCGCGCGGCTGCCGAGCGGCAGGTACACGTCGACGCGCGAACCGAAGCGGATGAAACCGTAGCGCTGGCCGCGCGACAGCGGCTCGCCGGCGCGCACGTAGCAGAGGATCCGGCGGGCGACGAGGCCGGCGATCTGCACGGCGGTGACGGTCTTGCCGCTCGCCGTCTGGATCACGAGCGCATTGCGCTCGTTTTCGGTCGACGCCTTGTCGATCGCCGCGTTCAGGAACGCGCCCGGGAAATACTCGACCTTGGTGACCGCGCCGTCGACCGGCGAACGCTGCGAATGGACGTTGAAGACATTCATGAACACGCTGATCTTCAGCGCTTCGCGGTTCGCGTACGGATCCTGCGTGGTCTCGACCGCGACGATGCGGCCGTCCGCCGGACACAGCACCGCGTTCGGCTGCGCCGGAATCGGGCGCTGCGGATCGCGGAAGAACTGGACGACGAAGACGAGCAGCAGCCAGAACGGCCACGCGAAGCCGAAGCCCCCGACGGCGTGGATCAACAGCGCGATGACGGCAGCAATCGCGATGAACGGCCAGCCTTCGCGCGCGATGATCGGATGAGGATAGTTCATGGATTCGTTCTGTGTTCGGTGAATTGCAAAGCCCGTAGGATAGCAAAAGCCGCCCGGGGCACTACTGCCTTCGGGCGGCTTTTTGATGCCGACCCTCCACTCGAAGGGCCGGAACGGCACGCAATGCTTAGTTCTTCGTCTGGTCGACGAGCTTGTTCTTCGCGATCCACGGCATCATCGCACGCAGCTTCGCGCCGACCTGCTCGATCTGGTGCTCGGCCGTCAGGCGGCGACGCGACTGCAGCGTCGGGGCGCCTGCCTTGTTCTCGAGGATGAAGCTCTTCGCGTACTCGCCCGTCTGGATGTCGGTCAGGCACTGCTTCATCGCCTTCTTCGTCTCTTCCGTGACGACGCGCGGGCCCGTCACGTACTCGCCGTACTCGGCGTTGTTCGAGATCGAGTAGTTCATGTTCGCGATGCCGCCTTCGTAGATCAGGTCGACGATCAGCTTCAGCTCGTGCAGGCACTCGAAGTACGCCATTTCCGGCGCATAGCCGGCTTCGACCAGCGTCTCGAAACCTGCCTTGATCAGCTCGACGGTACCGCCGCACAGCACGGCCTGCTCGCCGAACAGGTCGGTTTCGGTCTCTTCACGGAAGTTCGTCTCGATGATGCCGGCACGGCCGCCGCCGTTCGCTGCCGCGTACGACAGCGCGATGTCGCGTGCCGCGCCCGACTTGTTCTGCGCAACCGCGATCAGGTGCGGCACGCCGCCACCTTGCGAGTACGTGCCGCGCACGGTGTGGCCCGGTGCCTTCGGCGCGATCATGATCACGTCGAGGTCGGCACGCGGGATCACCTGGCCGTAGTGGACGTTGAAGCCGTGCGCGAATGCCAGCGCCGCGCCCTGCTTGATGTTCGCGTGCACTTCCTTCGCGTACACGTCGGCGATCTGCTCGTCCGGCAGCAGCATCATGACGACGTCCGCGCCCTTCACCGCTTCAGCGACTTCCTTGACCGACAGGCCTGCGTTTTCGGCCTTGCTCCACGACGCGCCGTCCTTGCGAAGGCCGACCGTCACGTTCACGCCGCTGTCCTTCAGGTTCAGTGCGTGCGCATGGCCTTGCGAGCCGTAGCCGATGATCGTGACTTGCTTGCCCTTGATGAGGGAGAGGTCGGCGTCTTTGTCGTAGAAAACGTTCATGATGGGTTCCTTCGCTAATTCAAAAATTCAACAATTCGTTCGGATTGGGTACTGCGGGCCGGGACATGACGGCGCACCCGGCGTGCCTCTTCGGCATTACACCTTCAGGATGCGCTCGCCGCGTCCGATGCCGGAGCTGCCGGTACGCACGGTCTCTAGGATCGCGCTGGCGTCCAGCCCCTGGATGAATGCGTCGAGCTTGTCGCTCGCGCCCGTCAATTCGATCGTGTAGGTCTTTTCGGTCACGTCGATGATGCGGCCGCGGAAAATGTCCGACATCCGCTTCATTTCTTCGCGCTCCTTGCCCACTGCACGTACCTTGATCAGCATCAGCTCGCGTTCGATGTGTGCACCGTCGGTCAGGTCCACCACTTTCACCACCTCGATCAGGCGGTTCAGATGCTTCGTGATCTGTTCGATCACGTCGTCCGAGCCAATGGAAACGATGGTCAGCCGCGACAGCGATTGGTCTTCGGTCGGCGCCACCGTCAAGGTTTCGATGTTGTAGCCGCGTGCGGAAAACAGACCGACCACGCGCGACAGCGCGCCCGGTTCGTTCTCCAGCAGGACGGAAATGATGTGTCTCATGTTCGCTTCTTCCAGAATGTGTCCGTGTCGATTCACTCGCGCCGCGCGCCGCCCGGTGCCGCACCGCCCTTCGTGAAGGCGGCCGCTCCGGCGCCAAGCGCGCGTCGCGCCGTTACAGATCTTCCGATCCGAGCAGCATCTCGGTGATGCCCTTGCCGGCCTGTACCATCGGCCAGACGTTTTCGGTTGGATCGGTCTGGAAATCGAGAAACACGGTGCGGTCCTTCAGGCGCAGCGCTTCCTTCAGCGCCGGCTCCACATCCGAGGTCTTTTCGATCCGCATGCCGACATGGCCGTACGCTTCGGCGAGCTTCACGAAATCGGGCAGCGCATCCATGTACGAATGCGAATAGCGCTTGCTGTATTCGATCTGCTGCCACTGGCGGACCATGCCGAGATAGCGGTTGTTCAGCGAAATGATCTTCACGGGCGTGTCGTACTGCAGGCAGGTCGACAGTTCCTGGATGCACATCTGGATCGAGCCTTCGCCCGTGATGCACAGCACGTCGTCGTCCGGGTGCGCCATCTTGACGCCCATCGCTGCCGGCAGGCCGAAGCCCATCGTGCCGAGGCCGCCGGAGTTGATCCAGCGACGCGGCTTGTTGAAACGGTAGAACTGCGCGGCCCACATCTGGTGCTGGCCGACGTCCGAGCACACGAACGCGTTGCCGTCCGTCAGCTCCCACGCCTTCTCGACCACGTACTGGGGCTTGATGATCTCGCTTTCGCGGTCGAACTTCAGGCAATCCTTCGAGCGCCAGCCCTCGATGTCCTTCCACCATTGCGCGAGCGCGTCGGTATCGGGGCCATGCTCGGCCGTCTGCAGCTGCTCGATCAGCTCCTTCAGCACTTCCTTCACGTCGCCGACGATCGGGATGTCGACCTTCACGCGCTTCGAGATCGACGACGGGTCGATGTCGATGTGGATGATCTTGCGCGGACGCGACGCGAAGTGCGCCGGGTCGCCGATCACGCGGTCGTCGAAGCGCGCGCCGATCGCGATCAGCACGTCACAGTGCTGCATCGCCATGTTCGCTTCGTAGGTGCCGTGCATGCCGAGCATGCCGAGGAATTTCTTGTCCGACGCGCGATAGCCGCCAAGGCCCATCAGCGTGTTCGTGACCGGGTAGCCGAGCAGGTCGGCGAACTGGTTCAGTTCGCGCGCCGCGTCGGCGAGGATGATGCCGCCGCCCGTGTAGATGTACGGACGCTTCGCGGACAGCAGCAACGACACGGCCTTGCGGATCTGGCCCGAATGGCCTTTCGTGACGGGGTTGTACGAGCGCAACGAGACACTCTTGACCGGCTCGTACTGGCACGGCGTCTTGGAGATGTCTTTCGGGATGTCGATCAGCACCGGGCCCGGACGGCCGGTGCGGGCGATGTAGAACGCCTTCTTGACGGTTTCCGCGAGGTCGCGCACGTCCTTCACGAGGAAGTTGTGCTTCACGCACGGACGCGTGATGCCGACGGTGTCGCACTCCTGGAACGCATCCTGGCCGATCGCGGCAGTCGGCACCTGGCCGCTGATCACGACCATCGGGATCGAATCCATGTAGGCCGTCGCGATGCCGGTCACCGCATTGGTGACACCGGGGCCGGACGTCACGAGACAGACGCCGACGTTGCCGGTGGAACGCGCATACGCATCGGCTGCGTGCACGGCCGCCTGTTCGTGGCGCACCAGCACGTGCTGAATCTTGTCCTGCTTGTAAAGCTCGTCGTAGATGTAGAGTACCGAGCCGCCGGGGTAGCCCCAGACGAATTCGACGTTCTCGTCGGCCAGTGCCTTCATGAGCACGGTGGCGCCGATGGAGTCGCTATCGGGAGGGGAAAGGGGTTCCGACGTGGAGAATTCCGCGCTGGGCATGTTCATTTTGACCTTTCGAATTTTCGGCAAAAAATTGATCGGGTGCTCTCTGCCGGGCTTGTGGCTCGGGTTCAAGCGGCGCGTCCAGTTTGAAGGGCGGGCTTCTTGGGCCAGCCTCAAATGAGACCATCACTTCATGTTGCGAATCGCTGACGATAGCCGGTCACGATTGGGCCGTCAAGCAAAATATCCCGCAGCGCATCATGGCCGCCGTCCGGCGCCCCGCGGACGCGGCTCGCGCGCAACGTGGCGCGCCGCAACCGGTGCCAAGTCGCGCGAAAATTTGTTAGCATCCGCGGGTTTTACGAAATTTTTCGACCCTTTTCACACGCCGCAGTCCGCAGCGCATACCTTTACGGAATGGCATCAGACAAGGAACTCGCCGACTTTCTGGCGGGCGTCGAAAGGCGCGCGTTCAAGCAGGCTGCCTACGCCGTGCGCGACGACGATGCGTCGCTCGACATCGTGCAGGACGCGATGATCAAGCTGGCGGAGAAATACGGCGACCGGCCGGCGGCCGAGCTGCCGCTGCTGTTCCAGCGGATCCTGCAGAACGCCATCCACGATTGGTTCCGCCGGCAGAAGGTCCGCAATACGTGGGTCACGCTCTTCTCGTCGCTCAACAATACGGACGACGACGACTTCGATCCGCTGGAAACACTCGAATCCGCGGACGACAATGCGGGTGTCGAGAGCACAGAGCACCGCCTCGAGCGGGAACAGGTTCTGGCCCTGATCGACGAAGAAATCCAGAAACTTCCGGCGCGTCAACGGGAAGCGTTCCTGATGCGTTATTGGGAAGATATGGATGTCGCCGAGACTGCCGCCGCAATGGGGTGCTCCGAAGGCAGCGTCAAGACGCACTGCTCGCGAGCCACTCATACCCTGGCACACGCGCTCAAGGCCAAAGGAATCACGCTATGAGCTCCGCTCCCGTAAATCGAGAATACGAATTCGCGCTGAAGGTCCGCCGCGCGCTGGACGAACGTGCCGCGGCGCTGCCTGCCGCGACCACCGACCGTCTGGCCGTCGCGCGCCGGGCCGCGCTCGCGCGCAAGAAGCCGGAACCCGCGAGCGCGCCGGTGTTCGTGCCCGCCTTCGCCGGTGCGGCCGGCGCATACGGCATGCCGCCCGCGAGCCATCCGCAGGCCGGCCGCCCGTCCGCGTCGCTCGCGCGCCGCCTGCTGCGCGCGTGGCCGCTCGCGCTGCTGCTGGCGGGGCTCGTCGGCATCGCCTACTGGGAAGACATGCAGCGCACCGCCGAGCTCGCCGACATCGACGCGGCGATGCTCAGCGACGACCTGCCGCTCAACGCGTATCTCGATCACGGGTTCAACGCGTATCTTTCGCACGCACGCTAACAGACAATAACGAGGGGATCGCACGGGTGAATCAGAAACGCGGCCTGGCCGTATTTTTCGGATGCGTGATCGCGATCGCCGTTTCCTACGTCGCCACCTACTCCCGATTCAACCCGCCCCCCGCGACGGTCTCCGCCGCGGCCAGCAGCGCACCCGCGCCGACCTCGGCCGCCGCCTCGCTGTCCACCGAACTCGCCCCGCTGCCCCTGCCGCTGCCGGCCGCCAACGGCCCGCTGTCGTGGGCGCGGCTGACGCCCGCACAACATGCGGCGCTCGCGCCGTTCGCCGATCAGTGGGACGGCTTCAGCGATGCGCGCAAGCGGAAATGGCTGAAGATCGCGTCGCGTTTCGCGAAGTTGACGCCGGATGAGCAAAAACACCTGCAGGACCGAATGTCCGAATGGGCGCGGATGACGCCCGAGCAGCGGCGCGTCGCACGCGAGAATTACCAGAGCGCGAAGGAGCTGTCCGCGCAGGCGCGCGAACGCGCGTGGAAGGCCTACCAGCAATTGCCTGAAGAACAGAAGCAACGGCTCGCGGCGACCGAGCGTCGCCGCCGGCCGAGCGTCGTCAGCGCGCCGCCGACCGTCGCCGACCGCGATGTGCGCCGCCTCGTCAATTCGCACGACCATCCGGCGAGCAACGTCGCCGCCGTGCCGGTGCCCGCCTCGGCCAGTGCCGGCTTGCCGCCCGCGGCGTCCTCCACGTCCGGTACCGCGCCTGCCCCCGCACCGGCCGTCGTCACGCCGGTGTCGCCGGCCGACGCGCCGTCGATGTTCAAGGGTTCCTGAACGACCGTGGCGAGCGCCCCCGCATCCCAGGCCCCGGCCATCGCCGCGCCGTCCGTGCGGCGGCGCCTCGCGGCGATGCTGTACGAAGCCGTGCTGCTGTTCGGCGTCGTGTTCTTCGCGGGCCTCGCATTCAGTCTCGCGATGCAGCAGCGCAACGGGCTCGTCCATCACGACCTCCTCGCCGCGTGGATCGCGCTCGTCGCCGGCGCGTATTTCGTCTGGTTCTGGACCCACGGCGGCCAGACGCTGCCGATGAAGACCTGGCGGCTGCGGCTCGAATCGTCGAGCGGCCGGCCGCTGAGCGCCGCGCATGCACTCATTCGCTATGCGCTCGGCTGGCTGTGGTTCCTGCCGCCGCTCGCGCTGCATCCGCTGCTCGGCCTGTCGGTACCCGTCACGCTCGCGCTCGCCGCCGCATGGATCGTCGCGTGGGCCGGCGCCGCCCGCCTGCACGCCGATCGCCAGTTTCCGCACGACCGCCTCGCGCGCACGCGCGTCGTCGCGATTCCGCGCTGACGAACTGACGCCCCGCGCGGTTCGCGCATCCGTCAGACGAAACCCGTCGAAACCGCCCACAGCACCACCCCGCGCGGCTTGCCCGATAGCGACCGGCCCGTCGGTTCGGCAGATTACCCAACCCCACCCCATTCACTGCTAAACACGCCGCGACGACAGTAATAAGAACGTCTCGTGACTGTCACGGCATGGTCACGCCCACATGGCGCAATGCCGGTAATGTCAATCGGCGCGAGTCATGCATGGGCCAGAAAACGTCCGCGACCTCCCTGTTCCGTCAACCGCTCGGCGCCCGCGCCGTCACCGCCTTCGTGTCCGGCGCGGCCGCGACCGATGTCCTGTCGGCGCACGAGCCGCCGACCGCGCACGCGACGCAGCACGACGATCCCGAACCGTCCGCGCATCGTTACCGCACGATCTGGCTGTCCGACATCCATCTCGGCTCCAGCGGCTGCCAGGCGCCGTACCTGCTCGACTTCCTGCGCCACAACGATTCGGAGTACCTGTACCTCGTCGGCGACATCATCGACGGCTGGCAGCTGAAGAAGGGCTGGTACTGGCCGCAGGCGCACAACGACGTGGTGCAGAAGGTCCTGCGCAAGGCGCGCAAGGGCACGCAGGTGGTGTACATCCCGGGCAACCACGACGAAGGCGCGCGGCAGTTCTGCGACCTCGCGTTCGGCGACATCCAGGTGCGCGGCGAAGCGTTTCACACGACGCTCGCGGGCAAGCGTCTGTGGATCGTGCACGGCGACCTGTTCGACGGCGTGATCCAGCACGCGAAATGGCTCGCATATCTCGGCGACACGCTCTACACGCTGATCCTCGTGCTGAACCGCTGGTTCAACCGGATCCGCAGCCGGCTCGGCTTCCAGTACTGGTCGCTGTCGCAGTATCTGAAGCACCAGGTGAAGAACGCGGTGAACTTCATCTCGCAGTTCGAGACCGTGATGACCGACGAAGCGCGCCGCCGCGGCTGCGACGGCGTCGTGTGCGGGCACATCCACAAGGCCGAGATCCGCGACATCGACGGCGTGCTGTACTGCAACGACGGCGACTGGGTCGAGAGCCTGTCCGCGCTCGTCGAAACGATGGAAGGCGAACTGAAGATCGTCTACTGGACGGCGATGCGCACCGCGCCGTCCGCAGCCCCGTCGCGCAAGGCCAAGGCCACCGCCTGACACAACTCCACTTACAGGACACAGCCGCGATGAAGATCATGATCGTCACCGATGCATGGGAACCGCAGGTCAACGGCGTCGTGCGCACGCTCAAGAGCACCTCCCGCGAACTCACCGCGCTCGGCCACCGGGTCGAAATGCTGACGCCGCTGGAATTCCGCACGGTGCCCTGCCCGACCTACCCCGAGATCCGCCTGTCGATCCTGCCGTACCGCAAGCTGCGCGCGCGCATCGATGCGTTCGCACCCGACGCGCTGCACATCGCGACCGAAGGCCCGCTCGGCCTCGCCGCGCGACGCTATGCACGCTCGCGCAAGCTGCCGTACACGACCGCGTATCACACGCGCTTTCCGGAATACGTGCAGGCGCGCTTCGGCATTCCGCTGTCGGCGACCTACAAGTTCCTGCACTGGTTCCACGGGCCGTCGCTCGCGGTGATGGCGCCGACCCCGGTCGTGAAGCAGGATCTCGAGAAGTTCGGATTCACGAACGTCGTGCTGTGGACGCGCGGCGTCGATCTCGACATCTTCCGGCCGATGGAGTCGAAGGTGCTCAACACCGCGCGGCCGATCTTCCTGTACGTGGGCCGCGTCGCGATCGAAAAGAATGTGGAGGCGTTCCTGCGTCTCGACCTGCCCGGCTCGAAGTGGGTTGCGGGCGAAGGCCCGGCACTCGCCGAGCTGAAATCGCGCTATCCGGAAGCGAACTATCTCGGCGTACTGTCGCAAGCCGAGCTCGCCAAGGTGTATGCTGCGGCCGACGTGTTCGTATTCCCGAGTCGCACCGACACGTTCGGCCTCGTGCTGCTGGAGGCGCTCGCGTGCGGCACGCCGGTCGCCGCTTACCCAGTGACGGGCCCGATCGACGTGCTCGGCGGGGGCGCTGCCGGCGCGATGCACGAAGACCTGCAGGAAGCCTGCCTCGAGGCGCTGAAGATCGAACGCGACACTGCCCGCGCGTGGGCCGAGCGCTTCTCGTGGCGCGCGGCGTCCGAGCAGTTCGCGTCGCATCTGAAGCCGCTGCCGAAGACCGCGTACTCGCCCGCCGAAGGTGCCGCCGTTTGAAACGAGACCTGAACGACAAGACCCCCGACGCTGCCGCGACAGCGCAACTGCATCATCCGTTCGACGAAGAAGAGCCGCATGCCGACGCGGACGTGCACACGCACGAACCGCTCGGCCCCGACGATCGCCTGGCGCCGCTGCCGCCGAACCCGTACAAGCGCCACCGCGGCATCACGCGCGCGTGGTACGCGCTCAAGCATTCGCTGAACGGGTTTCGCGTCGCGATCCGCGAGGAGAGCGCATTTCGCCAGGAACTCACGCTCGCCGCGCTGATGCTGCCGATCGGTGCGTTCTCACCGGTCCCGGCCGCGTCGCGCGCGCTGCTGATCGCGTCGGTGCTGCTCGTGCTGATCGTCGAGCTGCTGAACTCGAGCGTCGAGGCCGCGATCGATCGCATCTCGCTCGAGCGCCACGAACTGTCGAAGCGCGCGAAGGACCTCGGCAGCGCGGCGGTCACGGTCGCGCTGTTCGCGTGCGTGACGACGTGGGGCTTCGTGCTCGGCCCGGTCGTCGCGCGCTGGCTGGGCTTCTAGCGGCATCCGCGGCAGCACCGCCGTGCGGCGGTGCACCATGCGGCGGGAACGCGCGGCGATCACGAAATGCGCCGTTGGCAGGAAACAGCGGTTTATAATCGTCCGCTAGACTTAGAACAGCAACCCGCGCCGGACGAATCTCGCAGCATCGATTGCAGCGCCCGCCAGTCCGGCACACACAGGGCCGGACGACATGGAAGCGAAACCTCCCCGCCGCACCCGCGAACGGATTCTCGAGTTGTCGTTGAAACTCTTCAACGAGATCGGCGAGCCGAACGTCACGACCACGACGATCGCCGAGGAAATGGAAATCAGTCCAGGCAACCTGTACTACCATTTCCGCAACAAGGACGACATCATCAACAGCATCTTCGCGCAGTTCGAGCAGCAGATCGAACGGCGGCTGCGCTTCCCCGAAGATCACCGTCCGACGATCGACGAGACCTGGTCGTACCTGCAGTACATGGCCGACTTCATGTGGACCTACCGGTTCCTGTATCGCGACCTCAACGACCTGCTCGCGCGCAACCGCACGCTCGAGACGCACTTCAAGCAGATCATCAGCCACAAGGTGCGCTTCGCGCACGACATGTGCGAACTGCTCGTGTCGGACGCCGAAATGGTCGCGACGCCGGCCGAGATCGAAGTCATCGCCACCAACATGGCCGTGATCTCGACGTACTGGCTGTCGTATCAATACGTGATGCATCCGCGCAAGTACAACGATCAGGACGCGATCCGCGAAGAGCTGCACCAGGTGAGCATGCACGTGATCTCGGTGATGGCTCCGTACCTGCGTGGCCGTTCGCGCCAGCTGTTCGACGATCTCGTCTCCGGCAAGCTGCCCAAGCGCCAGTTCACCGACTACCTGCCGCCGCGCGACGGTTCGCCGCGCCCCGCCGGCAGCCCGGTCACCGCCAGACCCGCCGCGAAGGATACGAAACAATGAAGGCAGTGTGCGTTTACTGCGGCTCGTCGTCCGGCGTGCGGCCCGTCTATGCGGACGCCGCGCGCGCGTTCGGCCGCGCGCTCGTCGATGCGGACCTGACGCTCGTCTACGGCGGCGGCCGGGTCGGCCTGATGGGCGTGATCGCCGATGAGGTGATGGCCGCCGGCGGCCGTGCGGTCGGCGTGATCCCCGAGCTGCTCGTCGACAAGGAAGTCGGTCATACCGGGCTGTCGGAGCTGCACGTCGTGCCCGACATGCACCACCGCAAGAAGATGATGGCCGACCTGGCCGACGCGTTCGTCGCGATGCCCGGCGGCGCCGGCACGCTCGAGGAATTGTTCGAGGTCTATACGTGGGCGCAGCTCGGCTATCACCGCAAGCCCGTCGCGCTGTACAACATCGATTCGTTCTACGATCCGCTGATCGCGCTGCTGCGTCATACGGTCGACGAAGGCTTCATGCGTCCGACCTACTTCGACGCGCTGTGCATCGATGCCGAACCGGTCGCGCTGATCGATCAGCTGCGCCGCTACCAGCCGCCCGTCCGCGACAAGTGGGCGTCCGACGACGCGGCCAAGTAACGCTTACGGAGAGCCACGCGCGATGCCTGCACTGTCCGATCGCAAGGCCGTCCTGATCACCGGCGCGAGCCGCGGCATCGGCCGCGCGACCGCCGTGCTCGCGGCCAAGCGCGGCTGGGACGTCGGCATCAACTACGCGCGCGACGCGGCCGCCGCCGAACTCACCGCGCAAGCGGTTCGCGACGCCGGCGCACGCGCGTGCGTCGTCGCCGGCGACGTCGCGAACGAGGCGGACGTCATCGCGATGTTCGACGCAGTCACGGCGGCGTTCGGCCGCCTCGACGCGCTCGTCAACAATGCGGGGATCGTCGCGCCGTCGATGCCGCTCGCCGACATGCCGGCCGACCGGCTGCGGCGGATGTTCGACACCAACGTGCTCGGCGCTTATCTATGCGCACGCGAAGCCGCGCGCCGGCTGTCCACCGACCGCGGCGGGCGCGGCGGCGCGATCGTCAACGTGTCGTCGATCGCGTCCCGGCTCGGTTCACCGAACGAATACGTCGACTACGCGGGCTCGAAAGGCGCGGTCGATTCGCTGACGATCGGCCTGGCGAAGGAACTCGGCCCGCACGGCGTGCGCGTCAACGCAGTGCGCCCGGGGCTGATCGAGACCGAAATCCATGCAAGCGGCGGCCAGCCGGGGCGCGCCGCGCGCCTCGGCGCGCAGACCCCGCTCGGCCGTGCGGGCGAAGCGCAGGAGATCGCCGAGGCGATTGTCTGGCTGCTCGGCGACGCGGCGTCATACACGACGGGCGCGCTGCTCGACATCGGCGGCGGACGATAATCGCCCCGCAGGCGCCCCAACGCGCCGACTGAACATTCTTCTGGTCACGACACCACAAATCTCCACAATATCGTGACCATTTCAGTAAACATTCGTAACACTTCCATGCTCTACTAGCGCCAAGCCTGAAAACGGTCGGTCATCCGGCTGTCTTTCTCGCCTTGATGCGCCCCTTATTGGTTCCGGCCCATGTCGCCGGACCGGCTTGACCCGACCGAGATCTTTTCCATGCCCGGAACCGCAGCACCCGGCCGGCGACGCACGTCCTCCGTGCCCGCTTCGGCCACGCACGCCCGATCAGCCGCCGATCCCGCTCCCAACGCGACGCTCAGTGCCGCCGGCACGCCCGCCGTGGCAGGCGCCACCGCGACGAAGGGCCCCGGCGATCGCGTGCTGCGGCTCGGCTGGCGCGTTTGGCTGCTGGTCGCCGCGCTGGTCTGCGCGTATACGCTGCCGGGCGTGCTCGGCCACGATCCGTGGAAGCAGGACGAAACCTATACGTTCGGCATCATCGAGCACATGCTCGAGACGGGCGACTTCGTCGTGCCGACCAACGCCGGCCTGCCCTTCATGGAAAAGCCGCCGCTCTACGCGTGGGTCGCGACGAGCCTCGCGTGGCTGCTGCAGCGGGTGATGCCGCTGCACGACGCAGCACGGCTCGCGAGCGCGCTGTTCGCCGCGCTTGCCTTCGGCTTCATCGCACGCGCGGCACGCAGTGCCAGCCGCGCCCAAGGCTGGCTCGACCTGCGCGTGATCGGCCCTGTCGTGCTGAGCGCGGGCACGCTCGTCGTCATCAAGCACGTGCACGACATGATGACGGACGTCGCGCTGTTCGCCGGCACCGCGATGGCCTTCTGCGGCCTGCTCGAGCTCGTGATGCAGCACGTCGCGCGCGCGCAGCAGATGCGGCATGCGCTGCCGATGCAGCCGTCGGGCCGCTGGGCCGCGCCGATGTTCGGCGCGGGCGTCGGCATCGCGCTGATGGCGAAGGGGCTGTTCGTGCCGCTCGTGTTCGCCGCCACGCTCATGGGCGCGCTGGTGCTCTACCCGGCCTGCCGCACGCGCGCGTTCGCGCGCTCGCTCGCGGTCGCCGCGCTCGTGTTCGCGCCGTTCGCGCTGATCTGGCCGATCGCGCTGTTCCTGCGCTCCGAGACGCTGTTCATGACCTGGTTCTGGGACAACAACGTCGGCCGCTTCTTCGGCTTCTCGGTGCCGGAGCTCGGCGCGGAAAACGACAAGCCGTTCTTCATCCTGCGTGCGTTCCTGCTCGTCGGCTTCCCGGTCGCGCCGCTCGCGATCGTCGCGCTGGCGCGCGGCGCATGGCGTGACTGGCACGCGCCGCGCGTCGCGCTGCCCGTGCTGTTCGCCGGCATCGGCCTCGCGGTGCTGCAAGTGTCCGCGACCTCACGCCAGCTCTACATCCTGCCGTTCTTCGCGCCGCTCGCGCTGATCGCCGCGCAGGCGATCGAACGCCTGCCGCGCGGGCTGCATCTCGCGTGGGATTACCTGAGCCGCCTGCTGTTCGGGAGCGCCGTCGCGCTCGCGTGGGTGATCTGGGCGGTGATGGCCGATCCGCGCGCATCGCGGGCCAGCCTCGCCCCGCTCGGCCGCTGGCTGCCGCTCGACTGGACGATGCCGATCGTGCCGGGGTTCGTGATCGGCGCGCTGGTGCTGACCGTCGGCTGGCTGTCGCTGCTGCCGAAGCTGCGCACGACCGGCCCGTGGCGCGGCGCGCTGTCGTGGGGCGCGGGCGCACTGGTGGCGTGGGGCCTCGTGTATACGCTGCTGCTGCCGTGGCTCGACGTCGCGAAGAGCTACCGGTCGGTATTCGACGACCTGGACGCGCATCTCGCGCTCGAATGGCGCGACGACGACTGCATGGCAAGCCTGCACGGGCTCGGCGAGTCGGAAGCGCCGATGCTGTACTACTTCTCCGGGATCCAGCACACGCCGATCGACGACGCGAAGACGACGCGCTGCACGTGGATGATCGTCCAGGGCGTGCGGGCCGTCGATCCGGCGCCGGGCAGCGAATGGAAACTGTTCTGGAGCGGCGCGCGCCCGGGCGACAACGCGGAACTGCTGCGCGTCTACGTGCGCACGCCTGAAGCACACGACACGCCGTGATGGTAACGCGGCGCCGCAACGGCGCCGCAGTCATGATTCCCGGCCCGGCGTCACGCCCCGCGCGCCACCGCTGCGCACGTCAAAACGACGAACCGGGCTCGCGCAGGAAGGCCGCCTCTTCGTCGGTCGACGCGCGACCGAGAATCGCGTTCCGGTGCGGGAACCGCCCGAAGCGCTCGACCACCGCCGCATGGCGCAGCGCGAAGTCGTGATAGCTCTCGCACCCGGCTTCGTCGCGAATGCCCGCGCACAGCCGCACGGCCTCGCGCTGGCTCTCATGCGACTCGTCATGTTCGAACGGCAGGTACGCAAACGCGCGGTGATGGCCGCTCGGCAGTTGCGCGTCCCATCCGGCCGCGACGACGCGCCGTGCGAGCGCCAATGCCTTCGAATCGGCGGCGAATGCGCGCGGCGTGCCACGGTGAATGTTGCGCGAGAACTGGTCGAGGACCACGATCAGCGCGAGCGCACCAAGCGGCGTGGCGGCCCAGTGATCGCACGCGCCGTCGCATGCGGCGTCGAGCAACGCGCCGTAGCGTGTGCGCAGCACGTCGTCGAACGCGGCGCCGCCGTTGAACCACACCTTGCGCGCGTGGCCGAACTCGGCCGAACCCGGCTCGCCGAACCAGAAATCGAGAATCTCGCGTGCTTGCGGATCGAGCGCCGCGGCGGTGTCGGTCAGGTTGTCGATCGTCATGCAAACTCCAGTACGACGCGGCGTGTGCGCGCGCTCTTCTTTTCAAGTTTGGCGACCCGCAGATCGCCGATTTCCGACGTGTTGCGCACGTGCGTGCCGCCGCACGGCTGCAGGTCGACGCCGGCGATGCGCAGCAGCCGCACGCGGCCCAGCCCCATCGGCGGCTTCACGCTCATCGTGCGCACGAGCTCGGGCCGCTCGGTCATCTCCGCGTCGGTGATCCATTCGGTCGTGACCGCATGCGCGCCGCCGACCAGCTCCGCGAGACGGCGCTCGACGTCGGCGCGGTCGATCGCGTCGGACGTCGCGAAATCGAGCCGCACGTAGTCGGCCGTCACGCTGCAGCCGTCGACCGGGTACGGCAGCACCGCGCACATCAGGTGCGCGGCCGTATGCAGCCGCATGTGCCGGTAGCGGCGCTGCCAGTCGATGCCCGCGACCACGCGCGCGCCGGGCGCGAGCGCCGCGACACGTGCTTCCTGGCCCGGCGCGGGCACGTGCACGGCGTCGTCGGGCGTTGCGCCGTCGAACTTCGCCTTGCGCGTGTCGGCGATCGCGATCGTGCCGCCGTCGGGCAGCGTCAGCATGCCGGTGTCGCCGGCCTGCCCGCCGCCGAGCGGATAGAACACCGTGCGATCGAGCCGGATGCCGTCATCGCCGACGGCCGCGACGACGGCGTCGCATTGCGTCAGATAGGCATCCTCGCGAAACAGGGCCTGGGTCGTCATCGGGGGAACCTCGCATCGATCGGGGAAACGGTCAGTGTCGCGCCGCACCGGCGCGGCGCCCAGACGCAGATCGTCCGGCGTCCGGACAGTGGCGTACCGGTCGATCAACCGGGCCGGTTGCGCATCCAGTCGGCCGTGTCGTAGAACGAATGCATGAGCCGCTCGCGCAGCGGCTCGGGCAAGCCGGTGTCCTCCATCGCCCACGCCATGCAGCGCAGCCACTGGTCGCGCTCGACCGACGCGATCGGGAACGGCAGGTGCCGTGCGCGCAACCGCGGGTGGCCGAACCGGCTGATGTAGTGGTCGGGGCCGCCGAGCCAGCCGCACAGGAACCAGAACAGCTTGTCGCGCGAGCCGTCGAGCGACGCCGGATGCAACGCGCGAATCTCCGCGAACTCGGGCTCGAGGTCCATCAGGTCGTAGAAACGGTCCACCATCTCGCGCACGCGGCCTTCGCCGCCCACGAGCTCGAACGCCGTCGGCTGCGACGGCGCATCATCATTCACATCGGTCATTACGGATAATCGGAAACGGGATATTCGGGGCCGCCGGCGACGCTCAGGCGTCGCGCAGCGACTGCAGCGCGGGGCGCCGCAACACATTATGCAGGCTCAGCCAGCCGGCCGCACCGGCGCATGCGACACCGGCCGCGATGCCGGCCGGCACGAGCCACGGATCGACGGCGAGCTGGAAGTCGAACACGCGCGATGCGAGCACCCAGCCGACCGCGATCGCGCCCGCCGACGCCAGCGCGCCGGCGAGCGCGCCGACGACGATGAATTCCGCGCGCTGCACCGCGTTGACCTGCGCGCGCGACGCACCGAGCGCGCGCAGCAGCGCGGCCTCGTGCACACGCTCGTCGCGCGAGCCGGCGAGCGCCGTGTACAGCACGAGCACGCCCGCCGCGAGCGTGAACCCGAACAGGAACTGCACGGCGCCGACCACCTGCAGCATCATCCGCTGCAACTGCGCGAGGATCGGCGCGACGTCGATCGCGGTGAGGTTCGGGTAGCGCGCGATCAGCGGATCGAGCAGCGCGGCTTGCTCGGCCGGCAGGTGGAAGCTCGTCAGGTAGACGGCCGGAAAATCCTTCAGCACCGGCGGCGGCATCAGCACGAAGAAATTGACGCGGAACGAGCCCCAGTCGAGCTTGCGCACGCTGGTGATCGGCGCATCGACCGTCAGCCCCGTCACGTCGAAGCGCAGCGTGTCGCCCGGCTTCACGTTCAGGATCTTCGCGAGCCCGTCCTCGATCGAGATCTCGGGCCTCGCCGAGTGGCCGAACCAGTGGCCCGCGACGATCCGGTTGTCGGACGGGAGCTCGGTCGTATACGACAGGTTGAATTCGCGGTCGACGAGCCGGCGCGCCTCGTCCGATGGATACGCGTCCGGGTTCACCGGCTTGCCGTTGATCGCGACGAGCCGGCCGCGCACCATCGGCGCGGGCACCGCGTCGCGCACGCCGTGCGCGGCCAGCCACGCCGCGACGTCGTCGCGCTGGTCGGGCTGGATGTCGATCAGGAACTGGTTCGGCGCATCGGGCGGTGTCGACTGCCGCCAGCCGGCGACGAGGTCGTTGCGCGTAATCGCGATCAGCAGCAGGCACATCAGGCCCAGCGCGAGCGCGGTGATCTGCAGCGCGCTCGCCGTGCCGCGCCGGTGCAGCGACGCGAGCGCGTAGCGCCAGCCGATGCCCGCGGCCACGCGCGCATTGCGCACCGCGCGCGCCGCCGCGTACAGCACGAGCCGCGCGATCAGCGAGAAACCGACCAGCGCGCCGGCGAACCCGCCCGCGACGATCAGCCCGAGCTTCAGGTTGCCCGCCGCGACGATCAGCAGCCCCGCGAACAGCACGACGCCGATCGCATACGCGGCCCACGCGATACGCGACGCGTCGCCCCAATCCCGCCGCAGCACGCGCACCGGCGGCACGCGCGTGAGCGGCGCGAGCGGCGGCAGCGCGAAGCCGAGCAGCAGCACGAGTGCGGCGCCGACCCCGACGAGCGCGGGCCAGAGGGTCGGCGCCGGCAACGCGACCTCGATCAGGCCGCCGAGCGCGGCCAGCAGCGCCCAGTGGCCGACGTAGCCGAGCACCGCGCCCGCGATGCCCGCGACGATGCCGATGCCGGCGAATTCGAGCGCGAACAACGCGCCGAGCGTGCGCCGGCTCACGCCGAGGCAGCGCATCGTCGCGCAACCGTCCAGATGGCGCCGCATGTAGCGCTGCGCGGCCATCGCGATCGCGACCGCGGCGAGCAGCGCGGTCAGCAGCGCGACGAGCGTCAGGAAATGGCGCGCGCGATCGAGCGTCTGGCGCACCTGCGGCTGACCTTCCTGCAGCGATTCGAGGCCGACGCCGCGCAGCTTGCCGCCGTCGACGCGCCCGTGCGCGTAGGCTTCGAAGCGCGCGACGGCCGGCGTGTCGCCGGCAATCAACAGCCGGTACGTGACGCGGCTGCCGTAGCCCGTGAGTCCGGTCGCGGCGAGTTCGTCCGCGCGCATCATCAGCCGCGGCGAGAAATTGACGAACGAGAAGCCGCGATCGAGCTCGCGGGAGATCGACGCGGCGACCGTGAACGTGCGCAGCCCGACGCGCACGGTGTCGCCCGCCTTCAGATGCAACGCATCGAGCAGCGCGGGATCGGCCCACACGGTGCCGGGCGCGGGAATCGTGGTCGCCTTGTGCGCGGCGCTCGCGCCGGCCGGCACGATCTCGACCGCGCCGCGCAGCGGATAGCCGGGCGACACGGCCTTCACGGCCGCGAGGCGCGCGGGTGCCGCGCCGCTCGCGTGACCGCCGGCGGCCGACGCGATCATGCTCGGGAAGATGGCGGTCGTCGCGGTGCGCAGCCCGAGCGCGCGCGCCTCGCGATCGAACGACGGATCGACGGGATGGTCGGCGCGCACGACGAAATCGGCGCCGAGCATCTGGCGCGCATCGCGCTCGAGCCCCTGGCGCAGCCGATCGGCGAGAAAACCGACGCTCGTGAGCGCCGCGACTGCCAGCACCAGCGCGAGCACGAGCAGCGTCAGCTCGCCGGCGCGCCAGTCGCGCGCGGTCATCCGCGCGGCCTGATGGATCAGGTCGTGCCAGCCGAAGCGGCCGGCATGGCCGGGCCGCCCGGCCGGCGAAGGGTCAGCGTGCTGCCGCTCGGCGGGTGACGGCGCCTTCAATCGCGCTTGCCCCCGATCGAGTTGAGCCGCGTCACCATGTGGTTCGCCATCCCGCGGAACCCGCCGGACACGCCGCGCCACAGACGCGGCAGCGCCCACGCCGACGCGGCGATGAACGCGGCGAGCAGCACGAGGAACGCGAGCGGAACGAAGAAAGCGAGCGCGAGGCCGCCGAACACGAGCCCGTCCTCGGTGGACGACGCGACCCAGTTGGAGATCGGTTCCGGAGAGAGATTGATCAGCGCGCGCGTGCCGGCCTTCGCGACGTGCGCGGCGCCGGCGAGCGAACCGCCGGCCAGCCCGGCGACCGCGAGCACGGTCGGGTCGGCATGGCCGAGCGCACCGGCGGCCAGCACCGCGCCGGCCGGAATGCGGATGAACGTGTGCACGGCGTCCCACAGGGAGTCGAACGCGGGAATCTTGTCGGCAAGGAATTCGGTGACGGCGAGCACGGCGGCGGCGCCGATGACCCACGGCGACGTGAGGACCGCGAGCGTATCGGGCAGATGAAGCCAGCCGACCCGCGCGAGCACGCCGGCGATCAGAACCGTCAGGTAAAGGCGCAGCCCGCTCGCCCACGCGAGCCCCGCGCCGAGCGAAATGGCTTCGATCATGGCCCTCTCCTTGCACGTGCCGTGCGATTTGCCGATTGATCGGATCGAGTCGGTATGACCGGCCGCGCGGCGCGTGGCGACCGGCCCCGCCTGCCGCGAACGGCGCAACGGCATTCAGGCCCGAATGCGTTCCATTATAGACAGGCTGCCAGGAGGGCCGACGCAATTCCGCGCTGCGTCACGGCCGGGCGCGGGCGCCGGCCGGCGCCCGGCAGGCCGGTATCAGGCGGACGACGACAGTTTCAGGCCGACCAGCCCGAGCACGATCAGCGACGCGCTCGCGACGCGGGCGACGGTCAGCGCCTCGCCCATCATGACAATCCCGAATATGAACGCGCCGACCGCGCCGATCCCCGTCCACACCGCATACGCGGTGCCGAGCGGCAGCTGGCGCATCGCGACCGCGAGCAGCCCGAAGCTGGCGAGCGACGTGACGATCGTAAACACCGACGGCCAGAGTTTCGTGAAACCCTCTGACGATTTCATGCCGGCCGCCCAGGCCACTTCCAGCAAACCGGCGATCAACAACAATACCCACGCCATCTCGACCTACTCCGTCTCGGATGGGGCCGTCCCCGTTGAATCGAATGACCCGGGGTCGTCCCCGGGCGGCGCCGAGTATAACAAGAGGCTTACAGGTATGCAGGATGCCCACATTGAGAATCGGGCCGGAGCAGGGTCCGGCCGCGGCGGCCGCGCCGCGTTCAGTTCGCCGCGCGCTTGGCGCCGCCGCCGCCGACGCAGCGGTCGTCACGGTACAGCGCCCATTCGTCGCACACGCGGCCGTCCTTGAACACGCACATCCCGACCTGACCGCTCGGCAGGTTGCGGATCATGTGGCGGCCGCCGAGCTTCACGCAGTTGACCGACGCGGGATTGGCAAGCGCCGCTTGCGGCGCCGAAGGCTGCTGCCCCGGGGGCAGCGGCTGCGCGAACGCGCCCGATGCGGCAAGCGCCAGCACACACATGACGACCAGACGGACGGACATTGCACCCTCCTCGGTTTCGTTCGCGTAACGGTCAGCATAGCGGGGAACGCGTGGCCGGTGTGCGCGGCCGGCGCGTGCGGCGACGATGTCGCGCCGACGCAACTTCACCGGCGCGCGGCCTTGCATTCCGGCCGCATCACGCGGCGGGCATCACGCCGCAATCACGCAGCGCCGACGAGCCGGTAGCCGACGCCCGTCTCGGTGACGATGTGCTCGGGCTGAGCGGGATCGCGCTCGAGTTTCTGGCGCAGGTGCGCCATGTAGATGCGCAGATAGTGGTGGCTCTCGACATGCGACGGGCCCCATACGTCGCGCAGCAGCTGGCGATGCGTGAGCACGCGTCCCGCGTGCCGCACGAGCGTCGCGAGGAGCCGGTACTCGAGCGGCGTCAGGTGCACGATCTCGCCGTCGCGCCACACCTGGCGCATCGCGAGATCGACGCTCACGCCGCCGAAGCTGACCTTCGGCGATTCGTTCGCGCCGCCCTGGTTGCGCCGGCGCAGTTGCGCACGGATCCGAGCGCGCAGTTCGGACACGCCGAACGGCTTGGTCAGGTAGTCGTCGGCGCCCGCGTCGAGCGCGGCGACCTTCTCGTCTTCCTGCGTGCGCGCGGACAGCACGATCACCGGCACTTCCGACCAGCCGCGCAGCTCGCGGATCACGTCGAGGCCGTCGGTATCGGGCAGGCCGAGGTCGACGATCACGAGATCGGGCTTGCGGGTCGCCGCGTCGATCAGCCCCTGCTTGCCCGTCTCCGCCTCGAACACGGCGATGTCCTCCTCTTCGAGCGCGGCGCGCACGAAACGGCGGATCTGTTTTTCGTCCTCGATCAGGACGACGGTCAGGCTCGGTTCACTCATGGTCTGGCAAGGGCTCGGAGGGTGACGATGCGCCGGGCACGTCGAGGTCGTCGTCGGGTACGGCAGGCACGGCCGGCGGCGTGTCGACCGGCAGCGTGAACCAGAAGCGCGCGCCCGTCACGCGGCCGTCGGGCCCGGTCCGGTTGAGCGCGCCGATTCTACCGCCGTGCGCCTCGACGATCGCGCGGCAGATCGCGAGGCCGAGCCCGATGCCCGGCGTCGCCGATTCTTTCTCGCCGCGCGTGAACTTGTCGAAGATGCGCGTTTCCATCCCGCTCGGCAAGCCCGGGCCGTGATCGTCGACGTGCACGCGCACGAACGGGTGGCCATCGTCGGTCACGCGCTCCGCGCCGATGTCGATCGGCGTGTCGGCCGGCGTGTACTTCGCCGCGTTCTCGAACAGGTTGGTGAAGAGCCGCTCCATCAGCACCGCGTCCATCTGCAGGAGCGGCAGGTCGGCCGGCAGCGACACGCGCGCGGGATGCTGCGCGAGCACGCGCTTGCACGCGGCGAGCGCGGCGCCGACGGTTTCCTCGAGCAGCGACCACTCGCGCTTGAGCTGCACGCTGCCGGCCTGCAGCCGCGCCATGTCGAGCAGGTTCGTGACGATGCCCGTCATCCGCAGCGCCTCGTCGTGGATCGCGTCGACGAGTTCGCCTTCGCGCTGCGCGGAGCGTTCGGCCGCCGGCGTGTGCGGCGCGGCCGCGCGCGCGTTCGCGAGCATCGACGAAAAGCCGACGATCGTCGTGAGCGGCGTGCGCAGGTCGTGCGAGATCGCCGACAGCAGCGAGTTGCGCAGCCGCTCGGACTCCATGTTGACGAGCGCATCGCGCGCGATCTCGACGTAGTGCACGCGTTCGAGCGCAAGCGCGATCTGCGCGGCGAACGCATCGAGCATGCGCAGCTGTTCGGGCACCTCGAGCTCGCGCGGATCGCGCGACGCCACCGCGAGCACGCCGCGCGTGCGCATCGGCGCCTTCAGCGGCAGGTACAGCGCGGTGGTCGCGGGCAGCGTGTCGGTGCCGCGCCCGGCCGGCTTCTGCTGGTCGTACACCCACTGGCCGACGTCGCAGTCGAGATCCGCGCCCGTCAGCGTGACGACCGCGTCGGGTTCCTCGATCTTCTGCCGCACCTGGTCCGCGCTGTCGGGCAGCAGGAACGCGACGCGCGCGCGGAACACCTCGCCCACGTGGCGGCTGCCGATCTCGACGATCTGCTCGGTCGTCAGCGCCGCGCCGAGTTCGCGCGCCATCGCGTAGATCGCGCCGGTCCGGCGCTCGCGGCGCTGCGCGATGCTCGCCTGGCGCGTCAGCGTCGACGTCAGGTGGCTGATCACGAGCGACGTGAGCAGCATCCCGAAGAAGGTCAGCAGATATTGCGTGTCGCTGACCGAGAACGACATGCGCGGCGGCACGAAGAAGAAGTCGAACGCCGCGACCGACAGGAACGACTGCAGCACGCCCGGGCCGCGCCCGAGCCGCACGGCCGAGAACACGACGCCGAGCAGGTACAGCATCACGAGGTTCGTCAGGTCGAGCCGTGCGGACACGACGCTCGCGACACCGGTGATCGCCGCGCAGATCGCGGCGGCGTACAGGTAGTGTTGCAGCGGCGAACGCCGCGTGCCGAGGTGCGCAAACGCATCGCGCCAGTCGCGTGCGCCCGCGTCGAGCGGCACCGCGCGCACTTCGTCGCTCGCCGACGCACGGATCAGCATCAGGTCGACGTCGCCCGCGCGTTCGGCGAGCTTTTCGCCGAACGGCCGCGCGAAGCGGCGCACGAGCCCGACCTTCGACGAGCCGCCCGCGACGATCTTCGACACGTTGCGCACCTTCGCATAGCCGATCAGCGCGGCAACCGCGTCGTCGCCGGCGAGCGTGGCCGTCTCCGCGCCGAGCTCGGCCGCGAGCTTCAGCGCATCGAGCGTGCGCTGCCGCCGCGCGTCGGGCAGCCGCTGCAGCCTCGGCGTCTCGACGTACACGGCGATCCAGTCGGCCCTCACGCTCGCGGCGAGCCGCGCGGCCGCGCGCACCAGCGTCGGCGCCTCGGGGCCGGGCCCGACGCACACGAGCAACCGCTCGCGCGCCTGCCAGATGCGCTGGATCGAACGGTCGGCGCGGTACTCGCGCATCTGCGCGTCGACGCGGTCGGCCGTGCGCCGCAGCGCCAGTTCGCGCAGCGCGATCAGGTTGCCCTTGCGGAAGAAGTTGCGCACCGCGCGCTCGGCCTGCTGCGCGAGATACACCTTGCCGTCGCGCATCCGCTCGAGCAGCTCCTCGGCCGGCAGGTCGACCAGCGTGACCTCGTCGGCCGCGTCGAACACGCGGTCGGGCACGGTCTCCCACACGCGAATGCCGGTGATCGCGCCGACCACGTCGTTCAGGCTTTCGAGGTGCTGGACGTTGACGGTGGTGTACACGTCGATGCCCGCATCGAGCAGTTCGTACACGTCCTGCCAGCGCTTCAGGTGACGCGCGCCCTGCACGTTCGAATGCGCGAGCTCGTCGACGAGGATCAGCTGCGGCGCGCGCGCGAGCGCGCCGTCGAGATCGAATTCGGCAAGCGTGCGGCCGCGATACTCGATGCGCGCGAGCGGCAGCACGTCGAGGCCGTCGAGCAGCGCGGCGGTCTCGCCGCGGCCGTGGGTCTCGACGATGCCGACGACGACGTCGACGCCGTCCTGCAGCCGCTGGCGCGCGGCCTGCAGCATCGCGTAGGTCTTGCCGACGCCCGCGGACGCGCCGAAGAAGATCTTCAGCTGGCCGCGCCGCTGCTTTTCTTCGTCGCGCTGCAGCTTGTCGAGGAGTTGGTCGGGATCGGGGCGGTTCATGCGTGACGAAGGCGAAGCGCCGGATGGCGCGCGAGTATCGGCATTGTTGTTCCAAATCGCCGCAAAAGGCAAAGACGGCGCAAGCGCCGTCGGAAAAATCGAACCCGGCGCGCCGCAAGCCGCGCCGGGAAGCCCGCGTCCACTTTCAGTGCGCGGCCTGCGCCGCGTCGAGCGCGAGGTTCAGCTTCAGCACGTTCACGCGCGGCTCGCCGAGCACGCCGAACTGGCGGCCCGCCGTGTTCGCGGCGACGAGCTGCGCGACCGCGTCGGCGCTCAGGTTGCGCGCCTTCGCGACGCGCTCGACCTGGTACGCGGCGGCGGCCGGCGTGATTTCCGGATCGAGGCCGCTCGCCGACGCCGTCACGAGATCGACCGGCACGGGCTTCGACATATCGGTGCCCGCGTCGCGCAGCGCGGCGATGCGCGCCTTCACCTGCTCGGCGAGCGACGGATTCAGCGGGCCGAGGTTCGAGCCGCCGGAGCCGCTCGCGTTGTACGGCATCGGCGAGGTGGCCGACAGCCGGCCCCAGAAGTATTTCGGCGCATCGAACGGCTGGCCGATCAGCGCGGAGCCGACTGCACGGCCGTCCTTCTCGATCAGGCTGCCGTTCGCCTGCGACGGGAACACGGCCTGGCCGAACACGGTCATCACGGCCGGGTAAGCGAGCCCCGTCACGACGGTCAGTACGACAAAGATCACGACGAGCGGGCGAATCAACGTTTTCATGATGGTTCCTTCAGGTACGGCGCATCAGGCCCAGCCGAGCGCGGCGAGCGTCATGTCGATCAGCTTGATGAACGGGAACGGCAGCAGCAGGCCGCCGAGGCCGTACACCAGCAGGTTGCGGCGCAGCAGCGACGCGGCGCCGAGCGGCCGGTATGGGACGCCCTTCAGCGCGAGCGGGATCAGCGCGACGATGATCAGCGCGTTGAAGATCACCGCCGACAGGATCGCGGACGCCGGCGAGCTCAGGTGCATGATGTCGAGCACGCGCAGCTGCGGGTACGTCGTCACGAACGCGGCCGGGATGATCGCGAAGTACTTCGCGATGTCGTTCGCGATCGAGAAGGTCGTCAGCGAGCCGCGCGTCATCAGCATCTGCTTGCCGATCTCGACGATCTCGATCAGCTTCGTCGGGTTCGAATCGAGGTCGACCATGTTGCCGGCTTCCTTCGCCGCCTGCGTGCCGGTGTTCATCGCCACGGCCACGTCGGCCTGCGCGAGCGCCGGCGCGTCGTTGGTGCCGTCGCCCGTCATCGCGACGAGCCGGCCGGCCGTCTGGTGCTCGCGGATCGTCGCGAGCTTGGTTTCCGGCGTCGCTTCCGCGAGGAAATCGTCGACGCCCGCCTCCGCCGCGATCGCCGCGGCCGTCAACCGGTTGTCGCCCGTCACCATCACGGTCTTGATGCCCATCTTGCGCAGTTCCGCGAAGCGCTCCTTGATGCCGCCCTTCACGATGTCCTTCAGCTCGATCACGCCGAGCACGCGCGCCACGCCGTCATGCAGGTCGGCCACGACGAGCGGCGTGCTGCCGCGGCGCGCGACGTCGTCGACCGCGCGGCGCACTTCTTCCGGGAAGCGGCCGCCGTGCGTCTCGACGTAGCGGCGAATCGCGTCGGCCGCGCCCTTGCGGATCTCGCGACCGGGCGCGCCGGCGGGCGTCCCCTCGGGGAACAGATCGACGCCGCTCATGCGCGTCTGCGCGGAAAAGCCGAGGAACGTCGCGTGCAATTGCGCCATGTCGCGCTGGCGGATGTTGAAGCGCTCCTTGGCCAGCACGACGATGCTGCGCCCTTCCGGCGTTTCGTCGGCGAGCGACGACAGCTGCGCGGCGTCGGCCAGCGCTTCCTCGGTCACGCCCGGCGCGGGCACGAACATCGACGCCTGGCGGTTGCCCAGCGTAATCGTGCCGGTCTTGTCGAGCAGCAGCACGTCGACGTCGCCGGCCGCTTCCACCGCGCGGCCCGACGTCGCGATCACGTTCGCCTGCATCATCCGGCTCATTCCCGCCACGCCGATCGCGGACAGCAGACCGCCGATCGTCGTCGGGATCAGGCACACCAGCAGCGCGACGAGCGCGGTGATCGTCACCACGTGGCCGGCCTTCATCGCTTCGACCGAGAACATCGAGAACGGCAGAAGCGTCGCGGTCGCGAGCAGCATCACGATCGTCAGCGCGACGAGCAGGATCGTCAGTGCGACCTCGTTCGGCGTCTTCTTGCGCTTCGCGCCTTCGACCATCGCGATCATCCGGTCGAGGAACGCCTCGCCGGGGTTCGCGGTGACCGTCACGACGATCCAGTCGGACAGCACGCGCGTGCCGCCCGTCACCGACGAGAAGTCGCCGCCCGACTCGCGGATCACCGGTGCGGATTCGCCGGTGATCGCCGATTCGTCGACCGAGGCGACGCCGTCGATCACCTCGCCGTCGGCCGGGATCACGTCGCCGGCCTCGACCAGCACGACGTCGCCGCGACGCAGGTCGGACGCGGTCGTGATGCGGATCGGCGACTTCGGATGCGGCTCGTTCAGCTTCTTCGCCAGCACATCCTTCTTCGCGCTGCGCAGCGACGCGGCCTGCGCCTTCGAACGCCCTTCGGCGAGCGCTTCGGCGAAGTTCGCGAACAGCACGGTGAACCACAGCCACAGCGCGATCGCGAGGATGAAGCCGGCCGGCGCCTCGGCCTGGCCGGCGAGCGCCGCGATCCACAGGATCGTGGTCAGGATGCTGCCGACGTACACGCAGAACATCACCGGGTTGCGGAACTGCGTGCGCGGCGTGAGTTTCTTGAACGAGTCCACGATCGCCGGACGCAGCAGCGCCGGATCGAACATGGACCGTGTTGCGGAATGTTGAGTCATTGCGATCTCTTCAATCTCTTCAGTCGTTTCAACGTGTCGCGATGCGCTCGCGCGTTACGCGCCCAGCCACATCATCAGATGCTCGACGCCCGGGCCGAGCGCGAGCGCCGGCACGTAGGTCAGCGCGCCCACCAGCAGCACGGTGCCGAGCAGCAGCACGACGAACAGCGGGCCGTGCGTCGGCAGCGTGCCGCTCGTCACCGCGATGCGCTTCTTCGCGGCGAGCGAGCCGGCGATCGCCAGCACCGGCACGATCGTGCCGAAACGGCCGAACCACATCGCGATCGCGGTCATCCAGTTGTAGAAAGGCGTGCCGACCGTCAGGCCCGCGAACGCGCTGCCGTTGTTGTTCGCGGCCGAGCTGAACGCGTACAGGATTTCCGAGAAGCCGTGCGGGCCCGGGTTTGCGATGCCGGCCTTGCCTGCGTCGGCCAGCACCGCGATCGACGTGCCGACCAGCACGAGCAGCGGCGTGAGCAGCACGACGATCGACACCATCTTCATCTCGTACGACTCGATCTTCTTGCCGACGTATTCGGGCGTGCGGCCGATCATCAGGCCGGCGACGAACACCGCGAGCAGCGCGAACACGAGCATCCCGTAGAGGCCCGAACCGACACCGCCGTAGACCACCTCGCCGAGCTGCATCAGCAGCATCGGCACGAGGCCGCCGAGCGGCGTCAGCGAATCGTGCATCGTGTCGACCGCGCCGCACGACGCGGCCGTCGTCGCGACCGTGAAGATGCCGGTCTGCGCGATCCCGAAGCGCGTTTCCTTGCCTTCCATGTTGCCGCCCGGCTGCAGCGCGCCGGCCGACTGGTCGACGTGAAGCGCGGCGAACGTCGGGTTGCCGCCCTGCTCGGCGCTCACCTCGACGCCGACCGCGACCGCGAACGCGACCGTCATCGCCGCGAGCACCGCGATGCCCTGCCGGCGGTCGCCGATCATGCGGCCGAACACCAGGCACAGCGCGGCCGGGATGATCAGGATCGAGAAGATCTGCAGGAAGTTCGCGAACGGCGTCGGGTTCTCGTACGGATGGGCGGAGTTCGCATTGAAGAAGCCGCCGCCATTGGTGCCGAGCATCTTGATCGCTTCCTGCGACGCGACCGGGCCCATCGCGAGCGTCTGCTTCACGAGCGGGGTCGGCACCGTCACCGGGTTGCCCTTGTCGTCCTTCACCGGGCTGCCCTGCGCGTCGAGCTTCGGCGCCGCGTACGTGCTCGCCTGCAGCACCGGCACGTCCTGGTACGCCTTCATGTTCTGGATCACGCCCTGGCTCATCAGCAGCGCGGCGACGAGCGCCGCCATCGGCACGAGCACGTACAGCGTCACGCGCGTGAGGTCGACCCAGAAGTTGCCGATCGTCTGCGCGGTGTGGCGCGCAAAGCCGCGGATCAGCGCGATCACGACGACGATGCCGGTCGCCGCGGACAGGAAGTTCTGCACGGTCAGGCCGAGCATCTGCGTCAGGTAGCCGACCGTCTGCTCGGGCGTGTAGTCCTGCCAGTTCGTGTTGGTGACGAAGCTGACGGCCGTGTTGAACGCACCGTCGGGCGTCATCGCGCCGAACTGCTGCGGGTTGCCGGGCAGCAAGCCCTGCAGGCGCAGCAGCCCGTAAAGGAACAGCACGCCGAGCGCGTTGAACGCGATCGTCGCGATCGCGTATTGCTTCCAGTTCATTTCGGTGCCGGCGTCGACGCCGGCGATGCGGTACAGCACCCGCTCGAGCGGCCCGAACACGCGCACGACGCGCGAGCTGCCGTCCATCACGCCGCTCAGGTAGCGCGCGACGGGTACGGCCGCCGCGAGCAGCACGACGATGAACAGCAGTATCTGCAACAGGTTGTTCGCGTTCATTCGATGTCCTCCGCGCGCAGCAGCGCAAAAACGAGGTACGCGAACAGCAGGGCCGTCGACGCGCCCGCCAGCCAAAGCATCCAGGTCATGCCCGCCCCCCGCGACCGTATTGCACGAGCTTCTCGCAACCGGCAAGCAAACCGAGGATCAGCGCGGTGAACAGCACCAGTGCACCGATGAAAACCCCATCCATTTTTGTGTTCTCCGTCGTCGAAATCTGACGACTCGAACCTTATGGGAACGCGCGTAAAGGACGGGTCAAAGGTGATCGGGCGGGTGTAAAAAACGCGTAAACGCGTGCAGCGGAGGACGGCGGGCGGGAGGGCAGACAGGACGGGCGACGGCCGGCGCCGCCCGCAAGGGCGCGTGCCGGCGGGGTGTCGGCACGACGGAAGGGTCAGGGAATGAGGATCGTCGAGCCGGTCGTCTTGCGGGCCTCGAGGTCGGCATGCGCGCGGCCGACTTCCGCGAGCGGATAGCGCTGGTTGATGCTCGTCTTCACCTTGCCCGTCAGGATCACGTCGAACAGCTCGGCGGCCGCGGCTTCGAGATCGGCGCGCTTCGCGATGTACGAGAACAGCGTCGGCCGCGTGAAGAACAGCGAGCCGCGCGACGAGAACTCCTTCGAGTCGATCGCCGGCAGCGGGCCCGATGCGTTGCCGAAGCTGACGAAGTAGCCGAGCGGCGCGAGGCAGTCGAGCGAACCGATGTAGGTGTCCTTGCCGATCGAATCGTAGACGACCGGCACGCCCGCGCCGTTCGTGATCTCCTTCACGCGCTGCGTGAAGTTCTCGCGCGTATAGACGATCGGATGATCGCAGCCGTGCGCCTTCGCGAGCGCGGCCTTCTCGTCGGAGCCGACCGTCCCGATCACGGTCGCGCCGAGCGCCTTCGCCCACTGGCACACGAGCAGGCCGACGCCGCCGGCCGCCGCATGGATCAGGATCGTGTCGCCGGCCTTCACCGGGTACGTGCGGCGCAGCAGGTAGTGCGCGGTCAGCCCCTGCAGCATCACCGAGGCCGCGTCGTCATCGCTGATGCCGTCCGGCAGCTTCACGAGCCGCTCGGCCGGCATCACGCGCTCCTGCGCATACGCGCCCGGCGGCTGCCCGACGTATGCGACGCGATCGCCCGCCTTGAAGGCGGTCACGCCGTCGCCGACGGCCGTCACCTCGCCCGCCGCCTCCATCCCGAGACCGCCGGGCAGCGGCTGCGGATAGAGGCCCGTGCGGAAATACACGTCGATGTAATTGAGCCCGACCGCCTGCTGCCGGATGCGGACTTCGCCGGCCTTCGGCGCGCCGACCTCGACATCGACCCACTTCATCACGTCCGGGCCGCCCGGCTGGTCGTATCGGATTGCTTTCGGCATCGTTTCGCTCCTCGTTTCTGAATCGGTCAGGGGATATTCGGCTCGCCGACGCGCGGGCCGTCGCCCACCGTGCAGACGGGCGCCGGCGGCAGCTGCGCGTCGCGATGCCCGATTCTCGCGCGCAACCGCCGGGCGTGGGCATGGCCCTGACGCAAGCAGGGGCAATCGGGCCGGCAGGCGGCTAGCAGACGTCCTGCATGTTGCGCGCCAGATCGTCGAGCAGCATCCGCGCGGTCGCGACGTTGGTCGCGACCGGCACGTCGTGCACGTCGCACGCGCGCACCAGCGCGGTGATGTCCGGATCGTGCGGCTGCGCGGTCATCGGGTCGCGCAGGAACACGACGATGTCGACGCGGCCGTCGGCCAGCTCCGCACCGATCTGCAGGTCGCCGCCGAGCGGCCCCGACAGCTTGCGCTCGACCTCGAGCCCGTGCGCGGCGGCGATGCGGCCGCCCGTCGTGCCCGTCGCGACCAGCCGGCATTGCGCGAGCGTCTCGCGGAACTGGCCCGTGAGCGCGACGATGTCGTCCTTCTTCGCGTCGTGCGCAATCAATGCGATGCGGGGTTTGCTCATCTCCGGTTCCTTCGTGGTTCGATGGTTGTCGTCTTTTGAATGGCGGTGCGTGCGTCAGAACGTGCCCGGATACGCGCCGCCGTCGAGCAGCCAGTTCTGCCCGGTGATATAGCCGGCATGCACGCTGCAGAGGAACGCGCACGCGGCGCCGAATTCGGCACGCGTGCCAAGGCGCCCGGCCGGGATCTCCTTCGCGCGCCGCGCGCGCAGCTCGTCGACCGTCACGCCCTGCGCCTTCGCCGACGCGGCGAGCGTCGTCGCGATCCGGTCGGTGTCGAACAGCCCCGGCAGCAGGTTGTTGATGGTCACGCCCTGGCCGGCGACCTTGCGCGACAGCCCCGCGACGAAGCCGGTCAGCCCCGAGCGCGCGCCGTTCGACAGCGCGAGCACGTCGATCGGCGCCTTCACGGCCGAACTCGTGATATTGACGATCCGGCCGAAGCCGCGCCCGATCATCCCGTCGACGGTCGCGCGGATCAGCTCGATCGGCGTCAGCATGTTCGCCTCGAGCGCGCGGATCCAGTCGTCGTGCGAGAAATCGCGGAAGTCGCCGGGCGGCGGGCCGCCCGCATTGTTCACGAGAATGTCCGGCTGCGGGCAGGCGGCGAGCGCGGCCGCGCGCCCGTCGGGCGTCGTGATGTCGCACGCGACGGCGGTGACCGACACGTTCGCCCCGGCGCGGATCTCCTCGGCGGTTTCCTCCAGCGTGTCGCGCGTGCGCGCGACGATCACGAGATTCACGCCCTCGGCGGCCAGCGCTTCCGCGCAGCCGCGCCCGAGGCCCTTGCTCGCCGCGCACACGAGGGCGGTCTTTCCTGCGATGCCGAGATCCATCGTCGATTCCTTTATGGCGACGCGCGCCGGCGCGGCCCGGCCCCGGCCGCATCGCCGGACGGGCGAACGGTCGCGAACGGGCTGGCACGACGCGCGGATTGTCGTGAGACGTCGATAATATCCGGATCGCGCGGCGCGCCTTGGTAAAATTGCGGCCATAAGCGGCAGCCGGCTTGCGCCCGCCGCCGCCCCCGATCCCCTTTTGCCGTCAAGGCGCCCCCGTCATGAAACAGGACAGCCGTTTCCCGAATCTCTTCATCACCGATCACCCGCTGATCCAGCACAAGCTCACGCACATGCGCGACAAGGACACGTCGACGCGCACGTTCCGCGAGCTGCTGCGCGAAATCACGCTGCTGATGGGCTACGAGATCACCCGCAACCTGCCGATCACGACCAAGCGGGTCGAAACCCCGCTCGTCGCGGTCGACGCACCGGTGATCGCGGGCAAGAAGCTGGCGATCGTGCCCGTGCTGCGCGCGGGCATCGGGATGTCGGACGGCCTGCTCGATCTGGTCCCGTCCGCGCGGGTCGGCCACATCGGCGTGTACCGCGCGGAAGATCACCGCCCGGTCGAATACCTGGTGCGCCTGCCGGACCTCGAAGACCGCATCTTCATCCTGTGCGACCCGATGGTCGCGACCGGCTACTCGGCCGTGCACGCGGTCGACGTGCTCAAGCGCCGCAACGTGCCGGCCGCGAACATCATGTTCGTCGCGCTGGTCGCCGCGCCCGAAGGCGTGCAGGTGTTCCAGGACGCCCACCCGGACGTGAAGCTGTTCGTCGCGTCGCTCGACTCGCACCTGAACGAGCACGCGTACATCGTGCCGGGCCTGGGCGACGCGGGCGACCGCCTGTTCGGCACCAAGAACTGACGCGCCGCGGCCGGGCTGAGCGGCCGGGGCGCGGCGACGGCCCGCACCGGCCGTTCGGCCATGCGCGGCGGCCCCGAAGCGACGGTCGCCGCGTGATAAAATCACGTTCTACTCGACACGCGCGGCCCGCGGCATCACGCCCGCCGACACGGCCGCCGATTCAACGACACATTGGCACAATCGCCCGCGCAGCGCGCCCGGGCACGGAGAAAGGTATGGCTGGTCATTCGAAATGGGCCAACATCAAGCACAAGAAGGCAGCGGCCGACGCGAAGCGCGGCAAGATCTGGACTCGCCTGATCAAGGAAATCCAGGTCGCGGCGCGCCTCGGCGGCGGTGACGCGAACTCGAACCCGCGTCTGCGTCTCGCGGTCGACAAGGCGGCCGACGCGAACATGCCGAAGGACAACGTCAAGCGCGCGATCGACCGCGGCGTCGGCGGCGCGGACGGCGCGAACTACGAAGAAATCCGCTACGAAGGCTACGGCATCAGCGGCGCGGCCATCATCGTCGACACGCTGACCGACAACCGCATCCGCACGGTCGCGGAAGTCCGCCACGCGTTCTCGAAGTTCGGCGGCAACATGGGCACCGACGGTTCGGTCGCGTTCATGTTCGATCACGTCGGCCAGTTCCTGTTCGCGCCCGGCACGTCGGAAGACGCGCTGATGGAAGCGGCGCTCGAAGCCGGCGCGGACGACGTCAGCACGAACGACGACGGCTCGATCGAGGTGCTGTGCGACTGGCAGGCGTTCTCGGCGGTGAAGGACGCGCTCGAAGCCGCGGGCTTCAAGGCCGAACTCGCCGAAGTGACGATGAAGCCGCAGAACGAAGTCGAATTCACCGGCGACGATGCGGCGAAGATGCAGAAGCTCCTGGACGCGCTCGAGAACCTCGACGACGTGCAGGAGGTGTATACGAACGCCGTCATCGTCGAGGAATGAGATGCCGGCCGCCGTGCACACGATCACGGCGGCGGCTCGACCGATTTCGCGGCCGGCGCGCCTGAGCGTGCCGGCCGCCCTGTTTTCTAGTCTGCGGGGAATCCCATGAAACTACTCGTCGTCGGTTCAGGCGGCCGCGAACATGCGCTCGCGTGGAAGCTCGCGCAATCGCCGCGCGTCCAGATGGTCTACGTCGCGCCGGGCAATGGCGGCACGGCGCAAGACGAGCGTCTGAAAAACGTCGACATCACGTCGCTCGACGCGCTGGCCGATTTCGCGGAAAGCGAAGGCGTCGCGTTCACGCTCGTCGGGCCGGAAGCGCCGCTCGCGGCCGGCATCGTCAACCTGTTCCGCGCCCGCGGCCTGAAGGTGTTCGGCCCGACCCGCGAAGCCGCGCAGCTCGAAAGCTCGAAGGATTTCGCGAAGGCGTTCATGAAGCGTCACGGCATTCCGACCGCCGACTACGAAACCTTCTCCGACGCCGCCGCCGCGCACGCGTACATCGACGCGAAGGGTGCGCCGATCGTCGTGAAGGCCGACGGCCTCGCGGCCGGCAAGGGTGTCGTCGTCGCGATGACGCTGGAAGAAGCGCATGCCGCGGTCGACATGATGCTGTCGGGCAACAAGCTGGGCGACGCCGGCGCGCGCGTCGTGATCGAGGAATTCCTCGATGGCGAGGAAGCGAGCTTCATCGTGATGGTCGACGGCAAGCACGCGCTGGCACTGGCGTCGAGCCAGGACCACAAGCGCCTGCTCGACGAGGACCGCGGCCCGAACACGGGCGGCATGGGCGCCTATTCGCCCGCGCCGATCGTCACGCCGCAGATGCATGCACGCGTGATGCGCGAAATCATCATGCCGACGGTACGCGGGATGGAGAAGGACGGCATCCGCTTCACGGGCTTCCTGTATGCGGGCCTGATGATCGACAAGGAAGGCAATCCGCGCACGCTCGAGTTCAACTGCCGGATGGGCGACCCCGAGACGCAGCCGATCATGGCGCGCCTGAAGAGCGATTTCTCGAAGGTCGTCGAACAGGCGATCGCGGGCACGCTCGATTCGGTCGAGCTCGACTGGGATCGCCGCACCGCGCTCGGCGTCGTGCTGGCCGCGCACGGCTATCCGGACGCGCCGCGCAAGGGCGACCGCATCAACGGGATCCCGGCCGAGACGGCCCAGGCCGTGACGTTCCATGCGGGCACGACGCTCGCCGAAGGCGACAAGCTCGTCACGTCGGGCGGCCGCGTGCTGTGCGTGGTCGGCCTCGCCGATTCGGTGCGCGAAGCGCAGCAGCATGCATACGACACGATCAACCAGATCAATTTCGAAGGCATGCAGTACCGGCGCGACATCGGCTTCCGTGCACTGAACCGCAAGAGCGCGTGACGCACTGACCGCCTGCCCGCGCAGGCCCCTCTGCCGGGGTTCGATAGAATGCCCGGCAGTGGCCTTTTTTACGGCCCCCGCTTCGCGCGGGGGCACCCAGTCCAGACATGACCGATTCCACCTACGACGTGCCCCGCGTGCGCACGTACCTCCAGGGCCTGCAAGCTCGCATCGCCGACGCGCTCGGCGCGCTCGACGGCACGCCGCTTGCAACCGACGCATGGCAGCGCGGCCCTGAAGAGCGGCTGCGCGGCGGCGGCTGTACGCGGATTCTCGAAGGCGGCCGCGTGTTCGAGCGCGCGGGAATCGGTTTCTCCGACGTCGCGGGCGACGCGCTGCCGCCGTCGGCGAGCGCCGCGCGCCCGCAGCTGGCCGGCCGCGGCTTCGAGGCGCTCGGTGTGTCGCTCGTGCTGCACCCGCGCAACCCGTACTGCCCCACCGTGCACATGAACGTGCGGATGCTGATCGCGACGAAGCCGGGCGAGGCGCCGATCTTCTGGTTCGGCGGCGGCATGGATCTGACACCGGTTTATCCGTTCGAGGACGACGCGCGGCATTTCCATCAGGTCTGCAAGGACGCGCTCGATCCGTTCGGCGCCGAGCTCTACCCGCGCTTCAAGACCTGGTGCGACGAATATTTCTTCCTGAAACACCGCAACGAGACGCGCGGCATCGGCGGGATCTTCTTCGACGATTTCTCCGAGCCCGGATTCGAACGCTCGTTTGAGATGATGCAAAGCGTCGGCGACGCGTTCCTGAACGCGTACCTGCCGATCGTCGAGCGCCGTGCCGCGCTGCCGTACGGCGAGCGCGAGCGCGACTTCCAGGCTTACCGGCGCGGCCGCTACGTCGAATTCAACCTCGTGTTCGACCGCGGCACGCTGTTCGGCCTGCAAAGCGGCGGCCGGACCGAATCGATCCTGATGTCGATGCCGCCGGTCGCGAACTGGCGCTACAACTGGCAGCCCGAGCCGGGCTCGCCGGAAGCGCGCCTGAGCGAGTTTCTCGTGCCGCGCGACTGGGTGTGAGCCCGCCTCGCCCCGCCGCCCCAAGAACAGGACACGTTTTTCTGGACACCACCGCCCGCCCCGCCCCGCAGCCGCACCCGCCGTTACGTCGCATCGGCCTGCTGGGCGGCACGTTCGACCCGATCCACGACGGTCACCTCGCGCTCGCGCGCCGGTTCGCCGACGTGCTCGGCCTGACCGAGCTCGCGCTGCTGCCGGCCGGGCAGCCGTACCAGAAGCGCGACGTGTCGGCCGCCGAGCATCGGCTCGCGATGACGCGCGCCGCTGCCGGTTCGCTGTCCCTGCCCGGCGTGACGGTCACCGTCGCAACCGACGAGATCGAGCACGCCGGCCCGACCTATACGGTCGAGACGCTCGCGCGCTGGCGCGAGCGGATCGGCCCCGACGCGTCGCTGTCGCTGCTGATCGGCGCCGACCAACTGGTTCGGCTCGACACCTGGCGCGACTGGCGCAAGCTGTTCGACTACGCGCACGTGTGCGCGTCGACGCGCCCGGGTTTCGACCTTGGCGCGGCGTCACCGGCCGTCACGCAGGAAATCGCGCGGCGGCAGGCCGGCGCCGACGTGCTGAAAGCGACGCCGGCCGGCCACCTGCTGATCGACACGACGCTGGCGTTCGATATCGCCGCAACCGACATCCGCGCGCATCTGCGCGAATGCATCGCGCGTCACGCGCAAATGCCCGATGCGTCGGCCGAGCATGTGCCGGCCGCCGTCTGGGCCTATATTCTTCAACATCGTCTCTACCATTCCTGATTCCATGGATATCCGCAAACTGCAGCGCGTGATCGTCGACGCACTCGAAGACATCAAGGCGCAAGACATCAAGGTGTTCAACACCAGCCACCTGACCGAACTGTTCGACCGCGTGATCGTCGCGTCGGGCACGTCGAACCGCCAGACCAAGGCACTCGCGTCGAGCGTGCGCGACAAGGTCAAGGAAGCCGGCGGCGACATCGTCAGCTCCGAGGGCGAAGACACCGGCGAATGGGTGCTGGTCGACTGCGGCGACGCCGTCGTGCACATCCTGCAACCGGCGCTGCGCCAGTATTACAACCTCGAGGAAATCTGGGGCGACAAGCCCGTGCGGATGAAGCTCGGCGGCGGCAAGGACGGTTTCGCGACGGCCAGCGAAGGCGAGGACGACGAGGAAGAAGCGCCCGCACGCCCGGCGCGCAAGACGGCGGCCCGCCGCCGCTGAGTCGCAGCGAGTCGTCCCGATGAAGCTTTTCATCCTCGCGGTCGGCCACAAGATGCCCGGCTGGATCGCGTCCGGCTTCGACGAATACACGAAGCGGATGCCGCCCGAGCTGCGCATCGAGCTGCGCGAGATCAAGCCCGAACTGCGTTCGGGTGGCCGCAGCGCGGACAGCATGATGGCGGCCGAGCGGCAGAAGATCGAGGCCGCGCTGCCGAAGGGCGCGCGCATCGTCGCGCTCGACGAGCGCGGCCGCGACTGGACCACCATGCAGCTCGCGCAGGCACTGCCCGGCTGGCAGCAGGACGGCCGTGACGTCGCGTTCGTGATCGGCGGCGCCGACGGGCTCGATCCGGAACTGAAAGCGCGCGCCGACGTGCTGCTGCGCATCTCCAGCATGACGCTGCCGCACGGGATGGTACGCGTGCTGCTTGCCGAACAGCTTTACCGGGCGTGGAGCATCACGCAGAATCATCCCTATCATCGCGCATGACGTGCCGTCCTCGGACGCGCGCCGCGCGCGCTCACCGAGATAACGACACCATGCCGTCCAGCACGTCCTCCGCCCTTTTCCCGCTCCTTTACCTCGCTTCACAAAGCCCACGCCGCCAGGAATTGCTGCAGCAGATCGGCGTGCGCTTCGAGCTGCTGCTGCCGCGCGCCGACGAGGACGCCGAGGCGCTCGAAGCCGAACTGCCCGGCGAAGCCCCCGACGCGTACGTGCGGCGCGTCACCGTCGCGAAGGCCGAAGCCGCGCGTGCGCGCCTGGTTGCGAGCGGCAAGCCGGCCGCGCCGGTGCTCGTCGCCGATACCACGGTGACGATCGACGGCGCGATCCTCGGCAAGCCGGCCGATGCCGACGACGCGCTCGCGATGCTCACCCGCCTCGCGGGCCGCGAACACGAGGTGCTGACCGCGGTTGCCGTGATCGGCGCCGACGGCGAACTGCTGCCGCCCGCGCTGTCGCGCTCGTCGGTGCGCTTTTCGGCCGCACCGCGCGATGCCTTTGCGCGCTACGTCGAAACCGGCGAGCCGTTCGGCAAGGCGGGCGCGTATGCGATCCAGGGGCGCGCCGCCGAATTCATCGAGCGAATCGACGGTTCCCATTCGGGTATCATGGGTCTGCCCCTTTTTGAGACTGCCGCGTTGCTCCGCACCGCGCGCGTCGCCTTCTGAATCCCACCATGAACGAAGAAATCCTGATCAACCTCACGCCCCAGGAAACACGGGTCGCACTCGTCCAGCAAGGCGCGGTGCAGGAGCTTCACGTCGAGCGCACGCTGTCGCGCGGGCGGGTCGGCAACATCTACCTCGGCAAGGTCGTGCGCGTGCTGCCCGGCATGCAGTCGGCGTTCATCGACATCGGCCTGGAGCGCGCGGCGTTCCTGCACGTCGCGGACATCTGGCATCCGCGCCTCGCCGGCGAGCCGCAGTCGGGCACGCCGCACCAGCCGATCGAGAAGATCGTGTTCGAAGGCCAGACGCTGATGGTCCAGGTGATCAAGGATCCGATCGGCACGAAGGGCGCGCGACTGTCGACGCAAGTCAGCATCGCGGGCCGCACGCTCGTGTACCTGCCGCAGGAGCCGCACATCGGCATCTCGCAGAAAATCGAGAGCGAGGCCGAGCGCGAGGCCGTGCGCGCGCGCCTGACCGCCGTGATCCCGCCGGACGAGAAAGGCGGCTACATCGTGCGCACGATCGCCGAGGATGCGACCTCCGAGGAGCTGGCCGGCGACGTCACGTACCTGCGCAAGACCTGGGCGACGATCGTCGCGCAGGCGCAGCGGCTGCCGGCGACGAGCCTGCTGTACCAGGATCTCGACCTCGCGCAGCGCGTGCTGCGCGATTTCTCGAACGACGACACGACGCGTATCCAGGTCGATTCGCGCGAGACGTACCAGCGCCTCGCGGAATTCGCGGACGAGTTCACGCCGGCCGTGAGTCCGAAGCTGCATCACTACACCGGCGAGCGGCCGCTGTTCGACCTGTACAACATCGAGACGGAGATCCAGCGCGCGCTGTCGCGCCGCGTCGACCTGAAGTCGGGCGGCTACCTGATGATCGACCAGACCGAGGCGATGACGACGATCGACGTGAACACCGGCGGCTACGTCGGCGCACGCAACTTCGACGACACGATCTTCAAGACCAACCTCGAGGCCGCGCACACGATCGCGCGGCAATTGCGGCTGCGCAATCTCGGCGGGATCATCATCATCGACTTCATCGACATGGAGAACGCCGAGCATCGCGACGCGGTGCTGTCGGAGCTGAAGAAGGCGCTGTCGCGCGATCGCACGCGCGTGACGGTCAACGGCTTCTCGCAGCTCGGGCTCGTCGAGATGACGCGCAAGCGCACGCGCGAATCGCTCGCGCACGTGCTGTGCGAACCGTGCCCGACCTGCCAGGGCAAGGGCCAGGTGAAGACGTCGCGCACCGTGTGCTACGACATCCTGCGCGAGATCCTGCGCGAGTCGCGCCAGTTCAATCCGCGCGAATTCCGCGTGATCGCCGCGCAGCAGGTGATCGACCTGTTCCTCGACGAGGAGTCGCAGCATCTCGCGATGCTGATCGACTTCATCGGCAAGCCGGTGTCGCTGCAGGTCGAATCGAACCTGAGCCAGGAGCAGTACGATATCGTGCTGATGTAACCTCCTGCCTGCCCGCCGCCGGCTTTGCCGCGCGGCGCCCCGATGCGGCCGCCCGGGCCGCTTGCGCATGTCGCGCCAGCGCCCGCCGCCGCCCTTTTTCTTTTCACGTACATCACACACCATGAGCCAACGCCACAACCGCCGCCAGCGCAAGAAACTCCACATCGCCGAATTCCAGGAACTCGCGTTCAACGCGACCGCGCAATACCGCAACGAGCTGTCCGACCTCGAGCGCGGCCAACTGATCGATTCGTTCATCGATTTCGTCGAAGCGAACGGGCTGCTCACCGTCGCGTCCGCCGACGAAGGGATCGGCGCCTACGTGATCTCCGGCGCGCCGCGCGGCACGACGACCGACGCCGATCGCGAGAGCGTGCGTGCATGGCTGGCCGCACGGCCGGAGCTGACCGACGTCCAGGTCAGCGAATTCAGCGACGCGTGGTATCCGGACGCCTGACGCGCCGCTTGCTTCACCCGTCACGCGGCGCCCGCGCCTGCCCCCGTCAGGGCGGACCGGGCCGGCGCCGCCGCTTACCCGCACGTCTCTCCTTCCTCTCTTCTCCTCTCGCCCATCACACGACGCGCCCCGTGTCGATCGTGATTAGCCCGATTCCGGCAGTGAATCGGACGCTTACTTCAATTTAACGATCATTAAAAGACGGCTCGCGCAGACGGTCCTACTCTGATCGTACGAATCCGGTGATTTCCGGCACGATCGGCAAGCAAGACGAAAGAATGCAAACGACTCGTCCTGCAAGCGCTCCGGATTCCGACTCAGGCGAAGACGCGACACGGCGACAGGTCAATCAGGGAGACAACAACGACGCGCGCGCCGCTTCACTTCCGCAGCGACCGCACGCCGGCGCACACGAAGGCCGCCTGATCCATTTCCATAATCGAGACGAGGAAGACATGAACGCGCCCACCACCCATCAAGCAGGACTCCGAATGATCATGATCGCGGCAGGCGTTGCGGCGCTGATGTCGCTGGCCGCGTGCGGCGGCTCCGGCTCGCTGAGCAAGGGCACTGGCGGTTCCGGGTCGGGGTCCGGCGACACGACGGCGTCGACCGGCGGTACCGCCAACGGTACGAGCGGCACGTCGGCATCGACCGGCGGTACCGGCAACACCGGCAGCACCGGCAACGGCGCGAGCGGCTCGTCGGCCAACGGCGTCGGCCAGACGCTCGCGGCGTCGAGCAACATCGTCACGGCCGGCGGCGGCGCCATCTCGGGCGTCGGCACGGCGATCGGGGCCCAAACGCTGCCCGGCACGAACCCCGCCACCACGCAGGGGCTCGGCGCGGTCGTGCAGGATGTCGGCGCGGCCGTCACGACGCTCGGCACCGGCCTCGGCTCGGGCCTCGGCCAGCTCGGCGCGTCGTCGAATCCGGTCGGCACGACGGTCGCGAGCACGGGCGGCGTGGTCACGGATCTCGGCCTGGCCGTCGCCGCGACGGGCGGGGTCGTGTCGAGCCTGGGGGCCAGCGGTTCCGCACTGGCGCCGCTTGCGCCCGTCACGTCGCCTGTCGGCGGTGCGGTGACGATGCTCGGCAACACGATCGCGGGCGGCGGCGCGACGCTCGGCACGCAGTTGTCGACCGGCCCGGTAGCACAAGTGACGGGCGCGGCCAGCTCGGCGATCACGCCGATCACGACGACGGTCGGCTCGCTCACGCAGACGGCCGCCGCCAGCACGCCGCTCGGCGCGCCGCTGACGAACCTCGTCACGACCGTCGGCAACGGTGTCGCGAACGCCGGCACGACGATCGCGAAGACGGGCAACAATCCGGTCACGACCGGCGTCGGCAACGTCGTGACCGCGACCGGCAACACGGTCGCCACCGCAGGCACCGCGCTGCTCGGCGGCGGCGCGGCCGCGACGAATCCGCTCGCCCCGGTGACGGGGCTCCTGTCGACCGGCGCACTCGGCGGCACGACGGGCGGCAGCAAACCGGCCGGCACGCTCACGTCGGCGGTCGGCGGCCTGACGGGCGGCAGCGGCACCGGCGTGCTGTCGAATACCGGCGGCGGCCTGCTCGCCCCGGTCACGACGACGCTGGGCACGCTGGTCAAAAAGTAACGTCACGCCGGCAGCCCCTGCGGCGCCCGTACCGTCGTCGACGGTCGGGCGCCGCGTGCGTTATGGCCCCTTATGCGTCCGATGCCGCCCGCCCGGCAATCGATCGCTACCCTTTCCCCCGCCATTGCGCGCCCGATCCTGCGCAGAAATCGGTCCTGAAAGGAAGACACGTTAAACTCTCACCTCGCGAGGTGCGCCGCCCGCACCCGCCATCCATCGCCAGCCGCGCGCCTGCAGGCCCGGCCCCCGACCCATGGAGTGAGTGTCAATGAGCGGCGGACTCCCGTTTCCCGCATCCCGAATGTCGTTCCCGTCCTCGACGGTCTTCCTGGTGCTCGCCGCCGCCGCGCTGCTGTCCGGCTGCAGCTTGCTGCCGACCCAGAATCCGCCCGCGCCGATCAGCGAGGCGCTCATCGAGCCCGTCCGGGAAACCGCCGGCGAGCCGCTGACGATGCCGCCCGTGCCCGCGCCGACGCACCCGGAGGAACCGGAAGCGCCGAAAAAGCCGCACCGCGAGGTGCCGCGGCCGAAGCCGGTGCAACGTGCCGAACCGCCGGCCCCGCCGCCTCCGCCGCCGCCCCCGCTCGTCGCGACCCGCCCGCTCGACCGCACCCAGATCCATGCGCTGCTCGACAGCGAAGTCGCGCGCCGCAACGGCAAGGTGATCGGCCGCGCGGTCGACATGGTGATCGATGCGAGCGGCAAGCCGCGCGAGATGATCGTCAACCTGCAGGGCTTCATGGGCATCGGCGACCGCAAGGTCATCTTCCCGTGGAACGTGTTCCGCTTCACGCCGGGCGGCAAGCAGGAGCCGATCGTGCTCGACGTGCCGTCGGGCGACCTGCCGCCTGCCGCGAGGCCCAAGGCCGTGCCGCTGTCGGGTTCGGCCGCGGCGTCGCCCGCCACGCGGTTGCCACTGCTCGACAGCGACGTCGAGCGCCCGAACGGCACGAAGATCGGCCGCGTCGTCGACGTGCTGATCGACCGCGCCGCGCAGCCGCAGGCCGTCGTGCTCGACCTCGGCGGCCTCGTCAATACCGACCGCCGTTCGATCGCCGCGAGCTGGGGTGCGCTGCGCTTCGTCACGCGTGACAAGGCGCTGCGCCCGCAGCTCGACCTGAACGACGCACAGATCAAGGCGGCGCCGCCCTACGCGGCCGACAAGCCGATCGTCGCGATCTACCCGCCCGTTGCCCCGGCACCGGCGCAGGCTTCCTCTGCGAGTGCGACCCGATGACGATCAAGCATTCCGTCACCGTACGTAGTCTGCGGTCCCTCGACTGGCTCAACTTTTTCGTTGCAAACGTTCAAACCGGGTTCGGTCCGTTCATCGCGTCCTACCTCGCGTCGCACAAGTGGACGCAGGGCGAGATCGGCATGGTGCTGTCGATCGGCACGATCAGCGCGATGGTCAGCCAGGTGCCGGGCGGCGCCGCCGTCGACGCGCTGAAGAACAAGAAAGGCGCGGCCGCCTGGGCGATCGTGGCCATCATCCTGTCCGCGGTGCTGCTCGCGTCGAGCCCGACGATCGTGCCGGTGATCGCGGCCGAAGTGTTCCACGGCTTCGCGAGCTGCATGCTCGTGCCGGCGATGGCCGCGATCTCGTTCTCGCTGGTCGGCCGCGCCGATCTCGGCGACCGGCTCGGCCGCAACGCGCGCTGGGCGTCGATCGGCAGCGCGGTCGCGGCGGGCCTGATGGGGCTCACCGGCGAGTATTTCTCCGCGCGCGCGGTGTTCTGGCTGACCGCGGTGCTGGCGTTGCCCGCGCTGTTCGCGCTCGCGATGATCCAGCCGACGCACGAAGTGATTCCGCAGTCGTCGCAACCCGACGATGACGACGAAGGCGAGCATCGCGAGACGCTGCTCGAGCTGCTGCGCGATCGCCGGATGCTGATCTTCGCGTCGTGCGTCGTGCTGTTCCACCTGTCGAACGCGGCGATGCTCAACCTCGCGGCCGGCGAAGTCACGGCCGGGATGGGCGAGAACGTGCAGCTCGTGATCGCCGCGTGCATCATCGTGCCGCAGGCGATCGTCGCGATGCTGTCGCCGTGGGTCGGCCGCTCGTCGCAACGCTGGGGTCGAAGGCCGATCCTGCTGCTCGGCTTCTCCGCGCTGCCGGTGCGCGCGCTGCTGTTCGCCGGCGTGAGCAGCCCGTATCTGCTCGTGCCGGTGCAGATGCTCGACGGCATCAGCGCGGCCGTGTTCGGCGTGATGCTGCCGCTGATCGCGGCCGACGTCGCGGGCGGCAAGGGCCGCTACAACCTGTGCATCGGGCTGTTCGGACTTGCGGCCGGGATCGGCGCGACGCTCAGCACGGCCGTGGCCGGCTATGTCGCCGATCACTTCGGCAACACGACCAGCTTCTTCGGGCTCGCCGCGGCCGGCGCGCTCGCGGCGCTGCTGGTGTGGCTCGCGATGCCCGAAACGCGCGTCGACAACGGCGACGTGACCGCCGGCGAGCCGGCCGACGCGTCGCCCGAACAGGCGCACTGACGCCCCGCTTCCCGGCACGACACGATGGATACGATCAGGACACTCAACGAAGCCCGCCAGCAGATCCAGCAGTCGATCTTCGATCTGTTCAAGGGGCTGACCTTCGGCGAACGGCTCACGCAGGGCGCGCTGATGGCGCTGCAGGCGGTGTGCGGCGCGTGCCTCGCGTACACGATCGGCCGCGCGCTGCACACCGAACAAGCCGTGTGGGCGGCGGTCACCGCGATCGCCGTCACGCAGCACAACTACTCGGACACGATGTCGCTGTCGCGCGACCAGTTCATCGGCGCGATGATCGGCGGCCTGCTCGGCTTCGCGGGCGCGGCGCTCGGCGGAGACCGCCTCGTCGCCTATGCGCTCGCGGTCGCGCTCACGATCGTCAGTTGCTGGTGCCTGAACGTCGGCAGCGCCGCGCGGCTCGGCGGCGTGACCGCGACGATCGTGCTGCTGTTTCCGGGCAACGGCCCGCTATGGGACATTCCGCTGATGCGGCTCGGGGAAGTGGCGCTCGGCACCGTGTGCGCGCTGGCCGTGTGCTGGGCGATGTCGCTGATCGAGCGACGCTGGTTCCGCCGGGCGGCGGCAAAGTGACGCGGCGCCGGGCAACGCGCCCGGCAGCCGGATGAACGATCGGGAAAGAAACGTTACGGACCGACCCGCAGCACGATGCCCGAACCGATCTGCACGAGCAGGTAGTCGCCGCCCACGCCGACCCACTGATAGCCGCGCGGCGGCGCGCTCAGGTGATAGCCGCGCCAGTCCTCGACCACGTACTGGCGATCGCGGAATTCGCCGGGAAGCCGGTCGCCCTTGTGCCACTCGCGATGCGGCTGGTCGGCCCAGCGCGGCGGCACGTCGTCCTCGTGGCGCATCTGGCCGGGCGGCATGTGCTTCGGGCCATGCCCGCGGTGCATGCCATGATTGCCGTGGTTGTCGTCGTTGCCATGACCTTGCGCCATGGCCGCGGGTGCCGCGAAACCCGCCACGATCAGCGCGGCCAGCATCGTCCCGTGCATCTTCTTCATTGTTCTTCCCTCCGAGTTGTCACGTCGAACCGGAAACAACGGTGCCTGCCGATCAAGACTAGCACACCGGCATGACCCGGCGGCATGCCCCGGCGTCACGCCGCCTGCTGCTGGTACTGGATCCGGTGGAGGTGCGCGTACAGCCCGCCGTGGCGCAGCAGTTCTTCGTGGCTGCCCTCTTCGACGATCTTGCCGGCTTCGAGCACGAGGATCCGGTCCGCACGCTCGATCGTCGACAACCGGTGCGCGATCACGAGCGTCGTGCGCCCTTCCATCAGCCGCTCGAGCGCGGCCTGCACGTGGCGCTCGGACTCCGAATCGAGCGCGGAAGTCGCCTCGTCGAGGATCAGGATCGGCGCGTCCTTGTAGATCGCGCGCGCGATCGCGAGCCGCTGCCGCTGGCCGCCCGACAGACGCATCCCGTTGCCGCCGACGAGCGTGTCGAGCCCGTCGGGCATCGCGGCGACCGCGTCGGCCAGGTTCGCGGCCTCGAGGGCCGCCTGCACGCGTGCGCGGTCGGGCGTCTGGCCGTACGCGACGTTCGCGGCGATCGTGTCGTTGAACAGCACGACGTCCTGGCTGACCATCGCCATCTGGCCGCGCAGCGCGTGGAGGTCGTAGTCGGCCACCGGCACGCCGTCCACCAGGATCGCGCCGCCCGTGGGATCGAAGAAGCGCGGCAGCAGGTTCACGAGGGTCGTCTTGCCGCTGCCCGACGGCCCCGCGAGCGCGATCATCTCGCCCGGCGCGACCTTGAACGAAATGCGGTCGAGCGTCGGCCGCTCGGATGCGCCGTAGTCGAACGACACGCCGCGGAATTCGATCTCGCCGCGCGCGTGCGGCAGCGCACGGCCGCCGCCCTGCGGCTCGCCCGGCTCGTCGATCAGCCCGAAGATCAGCTCGGCGGCTGTCATCCCCCGCTGCAGCGGCTGGTTCACGTCGATCAGGTGCTTGAGCGGCGAAATCACCAGCAGCATCGACGTGACGAACGCGACGAAGCCGCCGACCGTCGTCTGATCGTTGGTCGACTGCACGACCGCGATCGTGATCACGACCGCGAGCGCGATCGACGCGAGGAACTGGGTCAGCGGCTGCGCGAGGCCGCCCGAGATCGTCATGCGCATCGCGTAGCCGCGCAGGCGCTTGCTCATCGCCGTGAAGCGGTCCATCTCGTACGTCTCGCCGTTGTGCACCTTGACGACCTTGTAGCCGCCGACCGTCTCCTCGACGATGTACGACAGCTCGTTGGTCAGCGTCTGGTGCTCGCGGTTCAGGCGGCGCAGGCGGCGGTTGATCTTGCTGACGAGCCAGCCGATGCCCGGCAGGATCACCGCGACGATCAGCGTGAGCCGCCAGTTCAGGTAGAACAGGTAGCCGAGCAGGAACATCACCGTCAGCGAGTCGCGCACGAGCGTGACCATCACGCCGGTCAGCACCGCGAGGATCTGGTTGACCTCGAACACGATCGCGTTGATCACCGTGCTCGCCGTCTCGCGCTGGAAGAACGACGCGCCCGTGTGCAGCATCCGCTGGAACATTTCGAGCCGCAGCTGCAGCAGGATGCGGTTCGATACGTAGTTGAGCAGGTAATTCGATGTGTACTGCGACACGCCGCGCACGAGCGCGAGGCCGATCACGGCCATCGGCACGTACCATTTCGCGCGATCGCTGCCGTGCGAGCCGAAGCCGTGGTCGAGCAGCGGCTTGAGCAGCGCCGGAATCCCGGCTTCGGTGGCCGCGACGACGCCCATCGTGACGACGGCGAGCACCACGATGCCGATCAGCGGCCGGATGTACGGCCACAGGCGCTTGAGAACCGTGAACGGCGACGTGCCCGTGCCGTCCATCGGTTTGCGAAGAGTGTTCTGGGTTTCCAAGGCAATCCTTCTTGAGCCGCGACGCGGCGCCCGGGGCATGGCTGCCCGGGATTCGCCCAGTCCGGCGGTTGCCGAAAAAGGCCCAACATTATAGCTGTACCGCCCGCGCCGGCACGGCCGTTGCCGAAGCGGCCGCCGGCCGGTGCGCGGGTATACTGCCGCTCACCGTTTTCTCCGCCTTTTTCGACGATTTCATGGCAGAACCCACCCTCGGCGTCGCCCTCATCGCCCTCAACGCGGCCGCGCGGCTCGCGCAGTGCCTCGACGCGCTGGCCTTCGCCGACGACGTCGTCGTGATCGACGGCGGCAGCACCGACGATACCGTCGCGATCGCCCGTGCACATGGCGCCCGCGTGATCGTCGAGCGCGACTGGCCGGGCTTCGGCCCGCAGAAGAACCGCGCGCTCGCCGCGCTCGACACCGACTGGATCCTGTCGCTCGACACCGACGAGGTGGTCAGCCCCGAACTCGCGCAGTCGATCCGTGCGGCCATCCGCGCGCCGGCCGCGCAAGTCTACGCGCTCGACCGGCTGTCGAGCTTCTGCGGCCAGTGGATCCACCACAGCGGCTGGTATCCGGACTGGGTGCCGCGCCTGTTCCGGCGTGGCGCCGCACGCTTCTCCGACGACCTGGTGCACGAACGGCTCGTGTTCGACACGCCCGCGCAGCGGCTGGCGGGCAAGCTGATGCACTATTCGTACGAGGATTTCGAAACCGTCGTGCGCAAGCTCGATGCGTATTCGACGGCCGGCGCGCGCCAGCGCCGCGCGGCCGGCCAGCGCGGCGGCTTCGGCAAGGCGCTCGCGCGCGGCGCATGGGCGTTCGTGCGGACCTACGTGCTGCGGCGCGGGTTTCTCGACGGACGCGCGGGCTTCATGATCGCCGTGTTCAACGCGGAAACGGTGTACTACCGGTTCCTGAAGCTCGGCCACGAGCCGGCCCGCTGAGCGCGGGCCGCCCCGCCCCACCCCGACGCCGCCGGCATGCGGCCGGCCCGGCGTTACAATGCCGGGCTGCCCGCATGCGATGCGCGCCCCAAGCGCGGCGCCGCGCCACGCGCCGCCGACACGACGACCACCGACTCCGACCGCCATGTTCTCCATCATCATCCCGACCTGGAACAACCTGCCGTACCTCAAGCTCGTCGTCGACAGCCTGCGCCGTCATTCGGCGTACGACCACCAGATCATCGTGCACGTGAACGACGGCTCGGACGGCACGCTCGACTGGGTGCGCGGCGAAGGCATCGAGCACACCGCGTCGCCGACCAACATCGGCATCTGCCACGCGGTGAACCTGGCCGCCGCGCGCGCGACGCGCGACTACGTCGTCTACATGAACGACGACATGTACTGCTGCCCCGGCTGGGATGCGGCGCTCGTGCGGCGCATCGAGCAGATGCCGACCGACCTGTTCATGCTGTCCGGCACGATGGTCGAGCCGGTCGACACGCGCAACCCGTGCGTCGTCGTCAGTAATTTCGGCCGCGACGCCGAGCAGTTCGACGCGGCCGGCCTCGTCGCGGCCACGCCGCGGCTCGCGCGTGCGGACTGGCTCGGCTCGACCTGGCCGCCGACGCTCGTGCACCGCGACTGGTGGAACCGCATCGGCGGCTACAGCAGCGAGCTGTCGCCGGGCATGAGCAGCGACAACGACTTCTCGATGAAATTCTGGGACGCCGGCTGCCGGATCTTCCTCGGCGTCGGCGACAGCCTCGTCTATCACTTCCAGCAGAAGAGCACCGGCAAGATCGTCAAGAACGACGGCCGCCGCCAGTTCCTCAACAAATGGGGCATGACGCAGGCCACGTTCGACCGCTATTACCTGCATCGCGGCGAGCCGGCCGGCTCGCGGATCGTGCTCGACACGCCGGCCGTCGACGGGCGCCTCAAGCGCGCGCTGCTGCGCTCGCGGATCAAGCGCGCATTCAGCTGATCCGACCCCGGAAACCTCGCGGAAACGCGCGCCGCTTCGCGTATACTGCGCGCTTCGTCCCGGGCACTGCCGCCGCGGGGCGCGCGGCGCGCAGCACGGTGCCCGCATGCCGCATTCGTCCATTCGACAGGTTCCGATGCTTTCGTTTTCCGCTCCCGCCACGCGGCGCCTGACCGCCGCCCGCGCCTTCGCCGTCATCGCGCTCTGCATGGTGCCCGTCTCGACCGCGCTGACCAACGTGTTCTGCGGGCTGTTCGCGGCCGCGCTCGTGATCTCCCCCGAATTCTGGCGCGAGCTGCGCTCGTTCGTCACCGACCCGGCGTCGCTCGCCGCGCTGCTGATCCTCGCGGCGCTCACCGCGAGCATCACCTATACCGTCGCGCCGCACCCGAAGGCGTGGAACTGGATCGGCAAGTACGACAAGCTGCTGCTGCTGCCGTTTGCGGTGCTCGCGTTCCGCCATTCGAACTGGGCGCCGATCGTGCGGCGCGCGTGGTTCGGCACGCTGTGCGTGATCCTGTTGCTGTCGACCACCAACTATCTCGGCCTGACCGCGATCGGGCCCGCGCATGCGAGCGATCTGCCGCTGTCGCGCGCGTGGGTGTTCAAGAACCACATCGCGGCCGGCATGTTCGGCGCGCTGCTGTTCTATCAGGCCGCCGACCTCGCGCTGTCGGCCCGCACCGCGCTGTCGCGCGCCGCGTATGGCGCCGTCGCCGCGTGGTCGTTGATCAACGTGTTCGTGATGCTGCAAGGGCGCACCGGGCAGGTCATTGCGCTGCTGCTGATCCTCGTCGTCGCGGTGCGTTTCGTGTTGCTGCTGCGCCGCCAGTCGGCGCTGCGCGCCACCCTCGCCGCCGGAACGCTGGTCCTGGCCGGCGTCGCGCTGGTCGCTGCCGCGTGCACGATGCACAACGGCCGCCTCGTGAAGGTCGTGACGGAAGTGCAGCAGTATCGGCAGACCGATGCGGCCACGTCGACCGGGCTGCGTCTCGAGTGGTACAAGAAGGGGCTCGAGCTGTATCGCATGCGCCCCGTGATCGGCTACGGCGCGGGCGGTCTCGAATTCGAGTTCGAGAAGCTCACGGCGGGCAAGACGGCCGCCGAAGGCCAGCTCACGTCGAACCCGCATAACGAATACCTGCTGATGGCCGTGCAGCTCGGCACGCTCGGGGTCCTGCTGTTCGTGAACCTGATCGTGCAGATCGCGCGCGGCAGCCGCGCGCTCGACCCGCGTTCGCAGCACCTGCTGCTCGGATGGCTCGCGATCTTCGCGATCGGCAGCCTCGCGAATTCGCTGCTGCTCGATTTCGCCGAAGGCCACCTGCTGGTGCTGCTCGCCGGCATCCTGCTCGGCTGCGCCGAGCGCGGCGAAGCGTTGCCGCGCGAGACGTCGGCGATCCGGCGCAGCGCGTAACGCGCGGGGGTAGCGGACTGGCGAGCGGCGCATGTTGCCGCTCACCTCGGCTCGTCTTCAATGATGGCGCCGCGCGCCGCTGCCGGATGCGCGGCCGCAAGCCTTCGATGCGTGGCGCCGCGGTGCCACGCTCTGCCCTTCAAATCAGGAAACGTCCGGGGTTCGCGCGTCAGTCCGAGCGCGCGCGATGCAGCCGCGACGTGTCGATGACCGCATCGGCGGCGTCCGGCGGATTCAGCCCGAGCATCTCGGCCGCCGCCATCTTCACACGCTGCGTGCCGAGATTGACGAGGCAGTCACTGTGGCTGTCCACATGGCGCTCGCAGCCCTCCTGCCGGCACGGCACGCAATCGCCCTCACCCTGCAGCAGCCATACGTTGCCGTGCCGCGCGGAGCCGCGCAGCGCCCACGGGTTTTCGGTCGGCGGCCAATGCTGCGGCCATGGCCCCCAGCGCACCGGGTCGGACGGACCGAACAGCGCGATCGTGTCGACACCCGTCGCGGCCGCAACGTGCGTCGCGCCCGTATCGGGCCCGATGAACAGCCGCGCGCGCCGCACGAGTTCCGCGCTTTCGCCGAACGTGAGGCGGCCCACCAGGTTCAGCACGTCGCCGCCGGCCCCGGCCGCGACCTGCTCCGCGTACTCGCGCTCGCGATCGGCCGGGCCGCCCGACAGCGCGATCGCGAACCCCTGCCCGCGCAGCCATTCGATCATCTCGATCCAGCCTTCGAGCCGCCATTGCTTGTAGCGAAACATCGGATACGGATGCAGCACGACGAGCGGCTTGCCGTCGCGGATAGCCGGCGACTCCGCGAGCCACGCGTCGAAACGCGCGCGCCGCGCGGGATCGTCGCCGATCCCCGGCGCGACGACCTCGGACACCGGCTCGATGCCGATCACCGGCGCCAGCGCGAGCGTGCTGACGACCGTATGCGCGGACTCGTGGTGATTGATCGCGATGCCGTTCAGCATCATCCGCGTGAGCCACGTGACGCGGTTCGGATCGACGAGGCCGACGCGCTTGCGGCCGGCGAACCAGCTATAGAAGCGCGGCCGGTCGGAGCTCAGTGCCGCGCACGCGAGATCGTAGCGGCGCCACATCGACAGCGCGTCGCGCAGCCGCTCCCGGAAGCCGGCGCGCTGCGCGACGACGATCACGCGTCGCACGTCGGGGTTGTGCTCCAGCACGCCCTCGGTGCCGCGAAACACCAGCATGTCGATCTGCGCGTCGGGCCAGCGCGCCTTCAGCGAACGCACGAGGGGCGTCGTCAGCAGCACGTCGCCGATGCGGCGCGGTGCGGCGACGAGGATGGTTCTGGGCGGGCGGGCGGAAGAAAACAGGGACACGACGATCGTTCCGTCTAGCAGGCTGGACAAGGCTCGCAATGTACAGGATTTTGCGGCGGCAGGCGTGGCGTCGGGTGGCGGGCTTCGAGTGTGGGCGGCACGTTCAGGCGGCGGGTGGTAGCCGGTGCTGCCGTTTCTGGCGATGCGGTAACGGCGGGTGGCGGGCGTCGAGCGTGGGCGGCACGTCCCGGCGGCGGCCGGTAGCCGGCGCTGCCGTTTCTGGCAACGCGGCAACGGCGGGCGGCGGGCAGCGGGACCTGCGACTACCGCGTCCCGTTTCGCCCGTTTGCTCCCGTTTGCTCGCCCTTTGCTCCCCGTTTCCTGCCGCTAGCCTGCCCCTTGTCAGCGCCGGCCGGGCGCGCTACGAAACGATCGCACCGACCTCGGGCACGACTAGCGTGACGTCCGGATGCGGCAGCACGCAGCCCGTCGCGTCGTCGGCCTGCCCCGCCTTCTCCAACAGATGCAGCACCGCACGCTCAACCGCGTCGACGCCGATCGCGTCGACCGTCGCGCCGGCCCGCAGGATCATGTGCGGCACGCCGAGCGGATGCCAGCGCCGGTATTTCTCGGGACGGTCCTCGAACAGCGCGGCCACCGGCACGCCGAGCGCCGACGCGAGATGCACGGGCGCGCTGTCGGCCGACACGATCGCGTCGAGCAGGCTCGCGGCGGCCATTAGTTCGGCCACCGACGACGGCGCGACATGCCGCGCGTTCACATCCCGCCACGCGTCGCCGTCGGGGCCGGCGCCGGCCAACACCGCGGGATCGCGGAACACGATCACGTCGGCGAACGGCGCGAGCCGCCGGCCGAGATCGCACCATCGATCGGCCGGCCAGCGCCGCTCCACCGCCTTGTTCGAGACGAACAGCCCGACGCGCGGCTTCGTGCGGGCCCCGAGCAGCCGATACCAGGTGTCCTGCAGCGCGCGATCCGGATGGACGGACAGCGCGAGACCGTCGAGATCGGTACGACCGAGTTCGGGCACGAGCCGGAATCCCGACAGCGCTTCATGGCACATCGGCCGCGTCGCGACGTGTGCGGGCTTGCGATCGTCGAATTCGGAATCGGCATCGTGCCAGCGGCAATCCTTCACGCCGAGCTGCCGTGCCAACTGGATGCTGCTGCGATGCATGCCGCCGTTCGGCACGACCACGAGGTCGAACCGCAGGCGGCGCAGCCGGCGCACGAGCCGCAGCCGGTCGAAGAACGCGCGCATCCGTCCGGGGCGGTCGTTGCGCTCGCACTGACGGCTGTACACATAGGTATGGACCGCATGCACGTCCGGGTTGCCGTCCAGCGCGCTCGCGTTGTAGCGGTTCGCGACCACGTGCAGTTCCGCGTCCGGCCAGCGGCGTTTCAGCGCGCCGAGGAAAGCGGTCGTGCACAGCATGTCGCCCAGGAAATCAATCCGGATCACGAGGATCCGCCGCTTCGATGTCTCGTTGGCCATTGTTATCGCGTAACTGTCGATTTCTTATCGTCGCGCACCGACCGGCATCCTGACGTCCAGTGCCGTGCCGGCCTTCTCGCGTGGTCGCTCACGGCACCGCGCCGCATCGTGTGCGGCGCGCAACCGCCCCCGTTTTCAAGCGCGTGGCAGCATGCCAGCCGGTGGACGGACCACGGCCGGCGGCGGATCTGCATCGCGCGCGACGGATTGTATAGCGTCCTGATGACAGCCCCAAGCACCTGCCAAAATGGAAACGGCCCGTCGCACCGCACGAAGGCGATGCGACGGGCCGCGCAAGCACCGACCGTCCGGCGGGCCGCGTTCAGTACGTGATTTCGACGACGCTGCCGTCGAACGTCGCGCGCAGCTCCGCGAGCAGCGTGTCGCTCGGCTTCACGCGCCACGCGTCGCCAAGACGCATTTCGCCCTGCGCGCGCGCGTTGCTGTAGTGAACCTGCACCGCGAGCCCGTTCGGCAACGGCGCCTGCGGGCGACGGCCGCCGTCGCGCCCGCCGCCACGCGGCACGGGCGCCTCGAATGCGGGCGCGGCCGCCGAATCGTCCTTCGACACGTGCGGTTCGAGCACGCGGCGCAGCGCCGCCGCATCCGCGTTGCCGTTCATCGTGAGCCGCACCGCCTGCGCGTAGCGGCTGCGCGCACGCTCGAGATCCATCACCGTATCGGCCGTGAAGCGCAGACCGCCGGTGAACGCGTCGTTGCGCGCCTGCCCTTGCACGATCAGCAGTTCGTCTTCCTTGAACAGCGCCTTGTTCGCCTCGAACTGCTCGTTGAAGATCGTGATCTCGCACTGGCCCGAACCGTCGTCGAGCAACGCGATCAGCATCTTGCCGCGCTGGGTCATCTGCGTGCGCAGCGACGCGATGATGCCCGCGACGAGCTTGTCGCGCCCCTCCTTCAGATCGCCGATCTTCTGCCTCACGAACCGGCGCACTTCGTCGCGATACGCGTCGAACAGGTGGCCGGACAGGTAGAAGCCGAGCGCGCCCTTCTCTTCCTGCAGGCGGCGTTTGTCGTCCCACGCGGGTTCGTCGACGAGCGCATGCGCGTGCGGCGACTCGGCGCCCATGTCGAACAGGCCGGCCTGCATCGCGTTCGCCGCGGCCTGCTCGGCCGCTTCCATCGCGAGCGGCACCGACGCGAGCATCTGCGCGCGGTTCGCGTTCAGCGAATCGAATGCACCGGCGCGGATCAGCGCCTCGACCGTGCGGCGATTGACGACGCGCCGGTCGATCCGCTCGCAGAAGTCGAACAGGTCGGTGAACGGCTTTTCCTCGCGCGCGCGCAGGATTTCCTCGATCGCGTTCTGGCCGCTGCCCTTCACCGCGCCGAGGCCGTAGCGGATCGTGCGCGAGCGCTTGCCGTCGGCTTCGCCGACCGGCTCGAAGCGGTAATGCGACTGGTTGATGTCCGGCGGCAGCACGACGAGGTTGTTCACGACGCAATCGTCGAACAGGATCTTCACCTTGTCGGTGTCGTCCATCGCGAGCGTCATGTTGGCCGCCATGAATTCGGCCGGATGGTGCGCCTTCAGCCACGCGGTGTAATACGCGAGCAACGCGTAGGCCGCCGCGTGCGACTTGTTGAAGCCGTAGCCCGCGAACTTCTCCATCAAGTCGAAGATCTCGTCGGACTTCTCGCGCGTGAGGCCGTTCTTCGCCGCACCCTCGGCGAAGATCTCGCGATGCTTGACCATCTCCTCGGGCTTCTTCTTGCCCATCGCGCGACGCAGCAAGTCGGCACCGCCGAGCGAGTAGCCGCCGATGATCTGCGCCATCTGCATCACCTGCTCCTGATAGACCATGATGCCGTAGGTCTCTTTCAGGACGGGTTCGACGCGCGGATCCGGATACTCGACCTTCTCGCGGCCGTGCTTGCGTGCGCAAAAGCTCGGGATCAGGTCCATCGGGCCCGGACGGTACAACGACACGAGCGCGATGATGTCCTCGAAACGGTCGGGCTGCGCATCCTTCAGCATGCCCTGCATCCCGCGGCTTTCCAGCTGGAACACGGCGACCGTGTTGGCCTTCTTCAGGATCTGGAACGACGCGGGATCGTCGAGCGGCACCTGCGCGAGCGACCAGTCGGCCTTCGACGCATCGAGGCGGCGGATGTAGCGCTCGGCCCAGTCGAGGATCGTCAGTGTCGTGAGACCCAGAAAGTCGAACTTCACGAGGCCGACGGCTTCGACGTCGTCCTTGTCGTACTGGCTGACGACGCCGCCGTCGTCGCCCTGCGTGTACAGCGGGCAGAAATCGGTCAGCTTGCCGGGTGCGATCAGCACGCCGCCCGCGTGCATCCCGACGTTACGCGTCAGCCCCTCGACGCGCTGCGCGAGGTCGAGCAGCTGGTGCACTTCGTCCTCGTGGTCGTAGCGCTCCTGCAGTTGCGGCTCTTCCTTCATCGCGTCGGCGATCGTCACGTGCTTGCCCGGCTTGAACGGGATCAGCTTCGCGATGCCATCGGTGAACATGTAGCCGAGATCGAGCACGCGGCCGATGTCGCGCACGGCCGCCTTCGCGGCCATCGTGCCGAAGGTGGCGATCTGCGACACGGCGTCCGCGCCGTATTTTTCCTTCACGTACTGGATCACGCGATCGCGGCCGTGCTGGCAGAAGTCGATGTCGAAGTCGGGCATCGACACGCGTTCCGGATTCAGGAATCGCTCGAACAGCAGGTTGTAGCGCAGCGGATCCAGATCGGTGATGCCGAGCGCGTACGCGACCAGCGAGCCGGCGCCCGAGCCGCGGCCCGGGCCGACCGGCACGCCGTTGTTCTTCGCCCAGTTGATGAAGTCGGCAACGATCAGGAAGTAGCCCGGGAAGCCCATCTTCGTGATGGTCCCGCACTCGAATTCGAGCCGCTTGTAGTACGTGTCGCGCTGCGCGTCACGCTCGGCCGTATCCGGAAACAGCTGTTCGAGGCGCTTCTCGAGCCCCTCCTTCGACAGCTGGACCAGGTAGTCGTCGAGCGACATGCCGTCCGGCGTCGGGAACAGCGGCAGCTTCGGCTTGCCGAGCTCGAGCTTCAGGTTGCAGCGCTTCGCGATCTCGACCGTGTTCGCGACCGCCGACGGCAGATCGGCGAACAGCGCGACCATCTCGTCCTGCGTGCGGAAGTACTGATCGGTCGTGAAGCGTTTCTGGCGCCGCGGATTCGCGAGCATGTCGCCTTCCGAGATGCACACGCGCGCTTCGTGCGCGGTGAAATCGTCGTCGGTCATGAACTGCGTCGGATGCGTCGCGACGACCGGCAGACCGAGCGACGCGGCAAGCGTCGCGGCCTGCTGGATGTACGCCTCGGCGCCCGGCTGGCCGTAACGCTGCAGCTCGATGTAGAAGCCGCCCGGGAACACCTTCGCCCAGCGCTCGGCATGACGGCGCGCGGCTTCCTCGTTACCGGCCGCGAACGCGAGCCCGATATCGCCCTGCTGCGCGCCCGACAGCGCGAGCAGCCCTTGCGACAGCTCGCCGTCGAGCCAGCTCGCGTCGAGCTCCGCACGGCCGCGGTACTGGTTCGTGAGCCATGCCTTCGACAGCAGCTCGCACAGGTTCAGGTAGCCGACCTTGTCCTTCACCAGCAGCAGCAGGCGCGACGGTTTGTCGCGATCGTCCGGATTGGTGATCCAGACGTCGCAGCCGGCGATCGGCTTGATGCCCTTGCCGCGGGCTTCCTGGTAGAAACGGACGAGGCCGAATGCGTTGCCGAGATCGGTGAGGGCGAGCGCGCCCTGGCCGTCCGCGGCCGCCGCCTTGACGATGTCGTCGAGACGCACGATGCCGTCGGCAATCGAGAATTCGGAGTGAACGCGAAGATGGACGAAGCGAGGATCTGACATGGGCGTTATTGTAGCCGCGTCGTCGCGCAGGCTGCCCAAAAAATCCCCGCGCCCGGCCGTTCGGCCGATGCACGCGATGCTGGCCGAACGGTCGGGTGCCGGCGCATGCGCAGTTTGCGGGATAATACGGGTTTTCGAATCTTCGCCCCGGCTTCGCACCCTTTTTTGCGGGGCCGCCGTGCGCCCGCCGCACGGCCGCGGCCGTTTCCCGTCGGACCATCATGACCATCGTCAACCTCGCCGCCTACCACTTCGTGTCGATCGACGCGACCGAGCAATGGCGCCCCCTCGTCACCGCCCGCTGCAACGAACTCGGCCTGCGCGGCACGATCCTGCTCGCGCCGGAAGGCATCAACCTGTTCATCGCCGGCCCGCGCGAAGCGACCGACGCGTTCATCGACTACATCCGCCACGATCCGCTGTTCGAAGGCAAGTTCGCGACGCTGCAGTTCAAGGAGAGCCTGTCCGACTCGCAGCCGTTCCGCCGGATGCTCGTGCGCCTGAAGCGCGAGATCATCACGATGAAGAAGCCCGCGATCAAGCCCGAGCTCGGCCGCGCGCCGTCGGTCGATGCACGCACGCTGAAGGCGTGGCTCGACCGTGGCCACGACGACGCCGGCCGCCCGGTCGTGATGCTCGACACGCGCAATGCGTTCGAAGTGGACGTCGGCACGTTCGACGGCGCGCTCGACTACCGGATCGACAAGTTCAGCGAGTTCCCGGAAGTGATCGACGCGAACCGCGCCGATCTCGAGGGCCGGACGGTCGTGTCGTTCTGCACCGGCGGGATCCGTTGCGAGAAGGCGGCGATCCACATGAAGGAAATCGGCATCGACAACGTGTACCAGCTCGAGGGCGGGATCCTGAAGTATTTCGAGGAAGTCGGCGGCGCGCACTATCACGGCGACTGCTTCGTGTTCGACTACCGCACCGCGCTGAACCCGCAACTGCAGCCGACCGAGAACGTCACGTGCTTCGCGTGCCGCGCGGTCGTCACGCCGGAAGCGCAACAATCGCCGAGCTACGTGCCCGGCAAGTCGTGCCCGGCCTGCGCGCAGGCAGCCAGCGCCGCGTAAGCGCGCGTTGCGCCGTGCCCCGATGAACGGCTATCGCGGCCGCTTCGCGCCGTCGCCCACCGGCCCGCTGCATTTCGGCTCGCTGGTCGGTGCGCTCGCGAGCTGGCTCGACGCGCGCGCGCACGGCGGCGCGTGGCTCGTGCGCATCGAGGACATCGATGGCCCGCGCACGGTGCCCGGTGCCGCCGACGACATCCTCGCGACGCTCGCGCATTTCGGCATGACGCCCGACGAGCCGCCCGTGTGGCAAAGCACGCGCGACGCCGAGTATGCGGCCGCGCTCGAACGGCTCGTCGCCGCGGGGCGCGTCTATCCGTGCGGCTGCACGCGCAAGGAAATCGCCGATTCGCTGCGTGCCGCGCACGAGCGCCACACGACGCTCGCGTACCCGGGCACCTGCCGCACCGGCCTGCACGGCAAGCCCGCGCGCGCGTGGCGGCTGCGCGTGCCGGACGGCGACGATGCGATCGTCACGTTCGACGACCTCTGGCAGCACACGCAAACGCAGAACCTCGCGACCGAAGTCGGCGATTTCGTGCTGAAGCGCGCGGACGGCCAATGGGCGTATCAGCTCGCGGTCGTGGTCGACGATGCCGACGCGGGCATCACGCACGTCGTGCGGGGCGCCGACCTGCTCGATTCGACCGCGCGCCAAATCTACCTGCAGCGCTGTCTCGGCGTGCCGACACCCACCTATCTGCACGTACCCGTCGTCGTCGACGCGAATGGCGAAAAGCTCAGCAAGCAGACGGGCGCGATCGCGCTCGAACGCGACGATCCGCTGCCGGCGCTGCGGGCCGCCGCCGCGCATCTCGGCCTGGCGGTCGATGGCGATCCGTCGGGCGATACGATGGATGCGTTCTACGCGGCCGCGACCGACGTGTGGGCGCGCCGCTTCGGACAGCGCGCCGATTGAATCGCGCGCGGGACGCCGGTCCGTGCCGACCGTGTTCCTGCATCCGTCAGCGCCGAATCCGGTTGCACGAGGCAGCACGCGCGCTGACCACAAGGCACCGGAGCGTCACCCGGACTACGCCCTCCCCACGCGGCACGTCATGGCCCCCGCTCACCGACCTACTCGCAATCCACTCGCCCAATGAAAAACGGGCACATGCTCATCGCATGTACCCGTTTCAGCGGGCAGCGCTCGCGCGCCGCACCAACCTCTTGAACCGCCCGCTTACGCCGACGGCTTGCGCGGCATCCCGAAGCCGCCGAGCAGCGCGGCGACCTGACGCTTCGGCCCCTTCTTCTCGTGCTGCTGCGCGGACTGCGTCTCGTCCGGCTGCGTCGCCGGCACCGACGGTTCGTACGGCTTCAGGAAGAAATCGTCGACCGGCGCCTCGTGGCGACGATGATGGCCGCTACGCTCGGACCCACCTGAACGACGCGCCGACGCACCGCGATGCTCGTCGCGCTCGCGACGGCCGCCGCGTTCACCACCGCGTTCGCCGCTGCGCTCCCCGGCACGCTCGCCGCCGCGCTCGTCGTGACGATGACGCGACGGCTTGTCGAGCGCGAGCGTCTGCACCTCGAGCGGACGCTTGATCAGCTTTTCGATATCGGCCAGCTGCTTGCGCTCGTTCGGGCTGCACAGCGACAGCGCATCGCCCGTCGCGCCCGCGCGGCCCGTGCGGCCGATCCGGTGCACGTAGTCTTCCGCGTTGAACGGCAGGTCGAAGTTGATCACGGCCGGCAGTTCGGCGATGTCGAGACCGCGCGCGGCCACGTCGGTCGCGACCAGCGCCTCGATCTCGCCGCGCTTGAACGCGTCGAGCGCCTGCATCCGCTCGAGCTGCGACTTGTCGCCGTGGATCGCCGACGCGACCACGCCGTCGCGCTCGAGATTGCGCGCCAGCCGGCTCGCGCCGATCTTGCTGTTGCAGAACACGAGCACCTGCTTGAGCCCGCGATCGCGCAACAGTTGCACGACGGCCCCGTGCTTGTCGCCTTCGGCGACGTCGTAGACGATCTGCGTGACGTTCGCGTTGGTCGAGTTGCTGCGCGCGACCTCGATCGTCTGCGGGTTGCGCAGGTAAGTCGATGCGAGCTTCTTGATTTCCGGCGAGAAGGTGGCCGAGAACAGCAGCGTCTGGCGTTCCTTCGGCAGCAGGTTCAGGATGCGCTGCAGGTCGGGCAGGAAGCCCATGTCGAGCATCCGGTCGGCTTCGTCGAGCACGAGGATCTGGACCTGACCGAGGTTCGCCGTCTTTTGCTGCACGTGGTCGAGCAGGCGGCCCGGCGTCGCGATCAGGATCTCGACGCCGCGGCGCAGCTCGGCCATCTGCGGATTCATGTCGACGCCGCCGAACACGACCGCGCTGCGCAGCGACGTGTGCTTCGCATACGCGTGCACGTTCGCGGCGACCTGGTCGGCGAGCTCGCGGGTCGGCGTGAGGATCAGCGCGCGCACCGGGTGACGCGCCGGAGATGCGCTCGTGCTGGCCTGCGGCAGCAGCCGCTGGATGATCGGCAGCGAGAAGCTCGCGGTCTTGCCGGTACCGGTTTGCGCGGCGCCCATGACGTCGCGCCCGGCGAGCACGACGGGAATGGCCTGCGCCTGGATCGGCGTCGGCGTCGTATAACCCTGCTCCGCAATGGCTTTCAGGATATCGGCGGCAAGGCCGAATTGATCGAAGGTTGCGTCGACTGGCTTGGCGACAGAATCGGACATGGTGGCGTTTCGCTCAAAAGGCGCGGCGGGGACATCGTGCGTCAGGCCCGCCGGGCCTGCGCTCATCACAATTCGGAAGTAGACGGAGCCGCGGCGCGCCGCGCGGCGCCGCTCTGGCGCTCGGGACCGGTTCGATTCGAACAACGGGCACCACAGGCCGTGCGGACTCCGTTCGGCGCGAATGCCGGCGGAAAGGGCCGTATTGTAGCACTGCGCGGCCATCTGTCCGTGACAACACCGTGAACGGCCCTGGGCGGCGGTTCGCGGCGTGCGCCGGGAGGCCGGGCGCGGCGATGTGGCGGTCGATCGGGCTAGCCCGATCGGCCGATGGCTGCCATTCGGGGCCGGATCGTGGTCGTGTTGATCGGGAAAATCAGTGGGCAGCCGGCGAGGCCCGGGGGCCGCCCGAGCTGCCGTCCGGTTCAGGACGCGCCCCGGGCGGCCGAGCCGGGCGAGCCGGTCGCAGCGAGATCGGTTCAACCGCATCGCGTATCCGATCGCGCGCGGCACTCAGCCCTTCTTCTTTTTCTTCTTCTCGACCTGCATGCAGTCGCCCAGCAGCGGCGCAGCATTCTGGTCGGCGATCTCGTCGCGCAGCGTCCCTTCCCTGCCCTTCGTCCACCATGTATAGCGTCCGGCCTGGTAGCGCGCGCCCGACGCCGATACGGTATCGACGAACAGCAACTGCTGTCCGTTGACCGGCACCAGCGCGAAGCTCTGGCCGTTGGCCGCGCGCCAGTACGACACGCGTACCGGCTGCTTCACGTTCGCGCACTGATAGATGGTCTGCTCGCGCGCATCGGCGTCGATTTCCTCGACGGTCAGTTGCGCGGCATGCGCGACGGAGACGGCGGAGCCGACCAGCGCGAGCGCGACGAAGGTTTGGCGAATCATGCAGATCCTTTCACGAGACGGGTGGAAGCGCGCCCTAGCGGAACGCGCGGTTATCGTTGGCGATGGCCCGAGGGGACGAGGGTTCGGCGCTCAGGGATCGATGACGTCGGCGCACGCGTCGGTCGGCGCGGCCGCGACATGGCCAACGAGCGGCACGATCTTCAGCCCGGCCGATGCGATCCGGCACGGTGCGGCCGCGACGCCGCACCCCGTGAGACTGACGACCAGCGCCAGCGCGGCGCCCAGCCTGCCGATTCGTCCGATCCACCGCCATGTCGATGTCATCGCGCGCGCCTCGTCTCGTCAGCGCGCCGACACGGGCCGCACGGCCGCCGCGGCACGCTTCGCGCGTTCGCGGGCTTCGTCGACGCTCGCGCCGGTCGCGAGTGCGACGCCCATGCGCCGCTTCGCAAAGCTTTCCGGTTTGCCGAACAGGCGCAGGTCGGCGCCAGGCACGGCCAGCGCGTCGCGCACGCCCTCGAACGCGATGCCGCGCTCGTCGAGCCCGCCGTAGATCACCGCCGACGCGGCCGGCGAACCGAGCGTCGGATCGACCGGCAGCCCGAGAATCGCGCGCGCATGCAGCTCGAACTCCGACTGGCGCTGCGACGCGAGCGTGACGAGGCCGGTGTCGTGCGGCCGCGGGCTCACCTCGGAGAACCAGACGTCGTCGCCGCGCACGAACAGCTCGACGCCGAACAATCCGCGCCCGCCGAGCGCCTCGGTCACCTTGTGCGCGATTTCGCGCGACTTTTCCAGCGCGAGCGCGCTCATCGGCTGCGGCTGCCACGATTCGACGTAGTCGCCCGCCACCTGCACGTGGCCGACCGGCTCGCAGAAGTAGGTGCGCGTCTCGAGCGTCGCCGGGTCGATCGCGCGCACGGTCAGCTGCGTGATCTCGTATTCGAAATCGATGAAGCCTTCGACGATCACGCGGCCGTGGTTCACGCGGCCGCCCGCCATCGCGTAGTCCCACGCGGGCTTCACGTCGGCTTCGCTCCGCACGACCGACTGCCCCTTGCCCGACGACGACATCACGGGCTTCACGACGCACGGCATGCCGATCTTCGCGACGGCCGCGCTGAATGCGTCGAACGAATCCGCGAACGCGTACGGCGACGTCGCGAGCCCGAGCTCCTCGGCCGCGAGCCGGCGGATGCCTTCGCGGTTCATCGTGAGCTGCGTCGCGCGCGCGGTGGGGATCACCTCGGCCAGGCCGGCTGCCTCGATGGCGGCGAGCGCGTCGGTCGCGATCGCCTCGATCTCCGGCACGATCAGGTGCGGACGCTCGGCCTCGACGACCGCGCGCAGTGCGGCGGCGTCGGTCATGTCGATCACGTGCGCACGATGCGCGACCTGGTGGCCCGGCGCGTCCGGGTAGCGGTCGACCGCGACGACTTCGACGCCGAGCCGCTGCAACGCGATGATGACTTCCTTGCCGAGTTCGCCCGCGCCGAGCAGCATGACGCGCGTGGCCGAGGGAGAAAGCGGCGTACCGAGCCGCTGACCGATCTGCATGTGATTTCCCGCTGGTTCTGTTGGAGGACGAAAACGGCTTCGATGTTAACACGCGCACCGGCGCCGGTTTGGCCGCTTTCGTCGCGCCGTCGCGCCGCTGCCCCGCCGCGCGCGGCCCTCAGGCGGGATGCGAACGTTTTCATGCGCGAAGTGTCGGCTCGCCTCGTGCGGGGCGGGTGCGTTACTCTTACGCCTTGTTCAGAATCCGATGAGGAACGAGGCTCATGTCCCACTTGTCCGCCGCCGCACGCGCACGCACCGGTCTGCTTCGCCCGTTGCGCGCGCCGCTCTGCGCGTTGACGCTTGCCACGCTTCTCGCCGCCTGCGCGATGCCGACCCACCCCGATTCCGCCGCCCCCGCACCCGATCCGTACAACCCGGCCGCCGTCCAGCTGCTCGACGACACGAGCTGGGAGCTCACGAGCTGGCTGAACGCCGACGGCACGTCGCGCACGATTCCGCACGGCGACAACGGCGAGCCGATCAAGCTCGCGCTGTCCACCGAATCGGGCATCCGGCGCGCCAGCGGCTTTTCCGGCTGCAACCGTTACATGGGCACCTATGCGCTGAAGAACGGCCTGCTGAGCTTCGGACCGCTTGCCGGCACGCGCATGGCGTGCCCGAACGCGCTCGGCGGCCAGCTCGAGCACGCGTACCTCGATGCGCTCGCGCACATCGCAAAGACCGGCGTGCAGATGCGCGAGCCGCAGCAACTGCAGATCGTGACCGAAGCCGGCGCGACGCTGACCTTCACGCGCCGGAGCCCCTGATGCAGCGCGCGGGCGAGGGCCGGCCGGCCGCCTTCACCACGCGCGGAACCCGGACGCATCCGTCCCGCAGCGTGGAAGCGCACCGCTGCCTTCATGCTGCATTAGAGTCCTGTTCGTCGGCCGGTTAAACTCGGCGGGTCGCGCACCGCGCTCCCCGCCCTCTTCCTGTTTCATCAAAGCATGCACACGGTTGTCTTCGGCTGGTTCGGCATCTCCGCCGTCTGGTTCCTCCTTCTGTTCTGGCGTCTCGTTCAGGCGATGCTGCCCGGTGGCGGCGGCCTCGCCGGCCGCGGCTCGATTCGCCTGTGGCTGGGCTTCGCGGCCGTGTTCGTCGCGAGCTGCGCACTGACGAGCCCGTTGTCGGGCCCCGACACGAATGCGCTCGGCCACGCGTTCTCGAACGGCTTCGCGCACGTGCTCGGCCCGATCGGCACGCCGGTCGCGATGGTCGTGCTGTTCTTCGCGGGCCTGCCGTGGCTGTCCGGCATCGGCTGGCGGCAGTTCGCCGCGTGGGTCGACACGTCGTTCGGCGTCAAGCTCGCGCGCGACGTCGACGACGACGATGTGCGCGGCGTCGCCGATCTGCCGCGCAGCGCGCTGCACCGCGACGACGACCTCGTGCAGCCGACGACCGCCCATACCGTCAACTCGATGGCGCCGCGGCAGAACGGCCGGTATTCGCGCCCGACGGTGTGGAAACCCGATCCGCAGGCCCGGCCGAAGCCGCGCAGCAAGCCAGCGCCGCGCCCGCTCGCGGAGCCGGTCGCGCCGTCGGGCTGGCTGAAGCCGACGCCGGCCAGCCGGATGCCGGCACCGCCCGCACCGGGCACGGCGAGCGCAATGCCGCCCCCGACGACCGGCAGCACCGCCAGCCTCGCGCGCGCCGCCGCGAACGCACAAGTCCCGCGCCCCAGTCCGGCCCCGCTGCCGGCCGGGTTCGAGCCCGTTCGGCCGCAACCGACCGCCGCGCGACCGGCCACGGCCGCGCTGAAGCAGCCGGCCGCGCCACGCACCGCGGTCACGCCGCGTCCGGTTGGCGCGCCGCCGCCGCGCACGCCGGCGCGCCCGGTGACGGGAATCGGCGCCGGTGCCGGCGGCCAGTCGCAGGATGCTGCGCGCCGCCGCCCCGCGCCACCGGCGCCGGCACGCGCGCCGCTCTATGCATGGGTGCAGCAGCCCGCGGAGCCGATCACGCCCGCGCCGAGCGTTCACGACACGCTGCGCTCCATCGAAGCCAGCACCGCGCAGTGGGCGGCGCTGGATGGCGTGAGTCCGACCGATGCGTCGCCGGCGACGGCCGCCGGAGCGACCGTAGCGACCGTGGTCGGCACGGTTGCTGCTGCGGGCAGTGCGGCCGCGGTGGCATCCTCGGCATCCTCGGCATCCTCGGCATCGGCTGCATCGACCGCATCGATGGCCGTACCGGCTGGCGTCGTTCAGGATGCGCGTCAGTTCGCACCTCACGACGCAGGCCGTCCGGATGCGCACGAAGCTGCGTCGGCATACGACGATAACGCACCGATCGTGCTGGATGCGTTCATGCCGGCCGAGCCAACCGTGCGCGCGCCTGCTGTTGATGCAGTTGATGTTATTGATACCGGCACCTCGACGTTCAGTGACGCCGCGCGATATGCCATGTCGGATTCCGCCGTCGAGACCGACGCGCCGACGCGTCATGCGGACAGCGAGCATCCGCACGGTGTCGATGTCCCTGCCGCGCCGGCATTCGATGCGCCGATCGACTTTGCGCCGTGGGAAGACATCGTCAGCTCACCGGTTTCCGGACTCGGCGAATCACAGCAGAGTCCGATTGCTGCGCCGTTGTCGGCCACGCGTGAGCCGTTGGCGGCACATGCGGCTGTCGAAGCGCCTGCTGCTGCCGTTACACCGACGGCAAGCGATACGAGTCGCACCGTCGATGCGAAGGACACGGCCATGGCCGCCGGGATCGTCGGCCACTTCCAGCCGCAATCCGCGCCTCCTGCCGATACCGGCGTATCGGTCGACGCGAAACAACACGCACACGCAACCTTGGACGACGTGAAGCCCGTCCAGCAGGTCGCGCCGGGCACTCCCCTCCCCGCTTCGTCGATCGCGGCAACGCCAACGCGTCAGACCGCCGACGCAATGCCCGTCGCGGCAGCGACGGCGGCGCCCTTTGCCGCGTCGAATACCACGCTGGCCGACACCGTTACGGGAACGGTCTGGAAGGCTCCGGAAAAGCACGCTGGCGAAACCGCGCCGTTGCCCGCAGACGCGCAACGCGCAACACCTGCGTCTGCATCTGCGTCTTCTGCGTCGACCTTTGCAAGCGCTGAACCCGCGTCCGTCGAATCTGCTGCGCCCGCGTCGTGGTCGAAACCGCTGTCCGCTGAACCCTTCGCTGCCGTGCAGACAGCCCCGGTAGCTGGCACGCCGTCGCACATCGGCACCACGTCCGGTTCCGCAGCGCCGACACCGGCGAACACGTCGAACAGCACGCCGCTCGCCGCCACGCCTTCGTTTGCCGGCATGACGAACACGGCCTCCGGTTCGCTGTCGCAACCGGCCGCATCGGTCGCGGCGTCCGTCCCGACGTCCGCAGTGGGCGCTTCCAGCCCGACCACGGCGCCGTCTTCGGTATCCGCACCGTTCGCAGCGGCCGCGCCCTCTGCGACGTCTGCAACCTCTGCGCCCTCTGCAACCTCTGCAACCTCTGCAACCTCTGCAACCTCTGCAACCTCGGCGCCCCCCGCGACCTCCGCGACGGGCGCGTCGGGCATGCTCGCCGCGCAACCTGCTGCGACGGCGCCGACCGTGACGGCCTCCTTGGCACCTGCATCGATCGGCGCGTCCTTCAACGCAGCCGCCTCGCAACCGGCACCAAGCACGCCGGTGTCGCCTGCCGCCGTGTCGTCAGCCGCGTCGGGTAGCGCATTTACCGCAACGCCTGGCGCGTCGGCCACGCCTTCGGCAGCACTGTCGAGCCGCGTGCCTGACGCTTCGGCGATCGGTCAACCGTCCATGTCGACTGCCGCAGCGCAGACGGCAACCGGCGGCACCGCGCCCGCCGCTGCCGCTGCCGTTACCACCTCCCCGGCATCGTCTTCCGGCGCGCTCGCTCCGACGAGCCCGATCGCGGCCGCTTCGCCCGCCGCATTCGGCGGCACGCCAGTTTCGACGAGCGGCGCGCTTGCCTCCGTCGCCGCAACAACTCCCACCGCGACGGCACCGGCCACGCCCCCGACTTCCGCGAACCCGTCGGCGTCGGCATCGCCGATCGTCTCCGTTCCGGGCGCCGCCTCCATCGACGCGGCGCCACCGACCCCACCGATCGCGCCCACCCCGGCGCCGCAGGCCCAGCCGTTCACCGCCGCGCCGGCTCCTGCTGCCGCGCCATCGAGCTGGGCGATGCCCAGCGCCGGCGCAACGCCCACAACGACCGGCACCGCGATCCCGACCGCCACGACCGCGCCGCTCCCGGCCGCAACGCTTCCCGCGGCCACCCTGCAGCCTGCAGCCGAACCCGCTGCACTCGCAGAACCGAGCGCCCCGGCCCCCGACGCGCCCGCCGCACCCGAACGCCCGCCGCGTCCGAACGCATTCGAATTCCACGCGCCCGCGTCGTTCAATGTCGAACTGCCGACGCTCGATCTTCTTGAGCCCGCGTCCTTCGACGTCGAACCGATCACCGAGGAACATCTCGCGCAGACGGCCCAGGTGATCGAACAGCGCCTGCAGGAATTCAAGGTGCCGGTGACGGTGGTCGGCGCATCGGCGGGCCCGGTGATCACCCGCTTCGAGATCGAACCCGCGCTCGGCGTGCGCGGCAGCCAGATCGTCGGCCTGATGAAGGACCTGTCGCGCGGCCTCGGCCTCACGTCGATCCGCGTCGTCGAGACGATTCCCGGCAAGACCTGCATGGGCCTCGAGCTGCCGAACGCGAAACGCCAGATGATCCGCCTGTCGGAGATCCTCGAATCGCGCCAGTACCAGCACTCGACGTCGCAGCTGACGATCGCGATGGGCAAGGACATCACCGGCCACCCGGTCGTCACCGATCTCGCGAAGGCGCCGCACATGCTGGTCGCCGGCACGACGGGCTCCGGCAAGTCGGTCGCGATCAACGCGATGATCCTGTCGCTGCTGTACAAGGCGACGCCCGAGGACGTGCGGCTGATCATGATCGACCCGAAGATGCTCGAGCTGTCGGTCTACGAAGGCATCCCGCACCTGCTCGCGCCGGTCGTCACGGACATGAAGCTCGCGGCGAACGCGCTGAACTGGTGCGTCGGCGAAATGGAGAAGCGCTACCGGCTGATGTCGGCCGTCGGCGTGCGCAACCTCGCGGGCTTCAACCAGAAGATCCGCGACGCGGAAGCGAAGGAAAAGAAGATCGGCAACCCGTTCTCGCTGACGCCCGAAGATCCAGAGCCGCTGTCGAAGCTGCCGCTGATCGTCGTCGTGATCGACGAGCTGGCCGACCTGATGATGGTCGCCGGCAAGAAGATCGAGGAGCTGATCGCCCGTCTCGCGCAAAAGGCGCGCGCGGCCGGCATCCACCTGATCCTCGCGACGCAGCGCCCGTCCGTCGACGTGATCACCGGCCTCATCAAGGCCAACATTCCGACGCGCGTCGCGTTCCAGGTGTCGTCGAAGATCGACTCGCGCACGATCCTCGACCAGATGGGCGCCGAATCGCTGCTCGGCCAGGGCGACATGCTGTTCCTGCCGCCGGGCACCGGCTACCCGCAGCGCGTGCACGGCGCGTTCGTCGCCGACGAGGAAGTGCACCGGATCGTCGAATACCTGAAGCAGTTCGGCGAGCCGCAGTACGAGGAAGGGATTCTCGACGGCCCCGCCGCCGACGGTGCGACGCAGGACCTGTTCGGCGACGCGCCCGATGCGGAAGCCGATCCGCTGTACGACGAAGCGGTCGCGTTCGTCGTGCGCACGCGGCGTGCGTCGATCTCGTCGGTGCAGCGTCAGCTGCGCATCGGCTACAACCGTGCCGCGCGCCTCGTCGAGCAGATGGAAGCGGCCGGACTCGTGTCGGCGATGGGCATCAACGGCAGCCGCGAGGTGCTCGTGCCGGCCGCGGCCGACTGAGCATCGCGGCCGGAAGGCCGCCGACGATCGATCCGGGCGCCCCGCGCAAGCGGCCGCCCGACACGGAAAGGGCGCTGCCTCGGCAGCGCCCTTCGTGCATTTACTGCGCCACCGGCACCAGCTTGAAGTCGACCGGGCTGCCGAGCGCCACCTTCTGCGGATTCGCGCCGAGCTGCCCCGTTTCGACATCGCGGCTGAACACGTAGAACGTGTCGCTGTCCTGGTTGCCGACGATCAGCCACTTGCCGGTCGGATCGATCAGGAATTCACGCGGCGTCTTGCCGAGGCTCGACTGGCGGCCGACAGTTTTCAGCCGGCCGTCGGCCTGATTCACCGCGTAGATCACGATCTCGTTCACGTCGCCGCGGTTGGTCACGTACAGGAAGCGGCCGTCCGGAGACAGATGGATCGCGCCGCCGCCGACCTTGCCCTTGAAGCCCGGCACCGTCATCGGCAGCGTCTGGACCGGCGTCAGCTTGCCGTCGTGGTAGCCGAACACCTCGACCGAAGCGTTGAGTTCGCTCGTCACGTACGCGAACCGCCCGTCGGCGCCGAACACCATGTGACGCGGGCCGGAGCCGGTCTTCACGGGCGTGTAGCGCGTGTCGGTCGGGCTGATCAGCCCGCGGCTGCCGTCCACCGTGTAGCGGTAGCCGTAGAGCTTGTCCGCGCCGAGATCCTGCACGAACAGGTAGCGGCCATCGGGCGAGAACACCGTCGAGTGCACGTGCGCGCCGTCCTGGCGGCCCTTCACGGGCCCCGTGCCTTCGTGGTGCACGGTCAGCACGGCCGGACCGACCGAGCCGCCGTCGCGGGTCGGGAACACCGCGAAGCTGCCGCCCGGATCGGCCGCGACCGAGTAGTTCGCCGTGACGAGGTACTTGCCGTCCGGCGACAGCGCGAGATAGCACGGGTCGTTCCCTTCCGACGACACGCGGTCGATGAATGTGAGCGCACCCGTTTTCGGATCGAAGCCGAACGCGCTGATGCCGCCGCGCTGAGTGGCCGGTCCGTTGTCGCCGGGCAGTTCGTTGACCGCGTAGACGGTGCGACCGTCGCGGCTTGGCAACAGATAGGACGGATTTACCGTCTTCGCCGACGATACGGGCGCGACGCTGCCCGTTTTCGTATCGAAGCGGTACACATAGATGCCGTCGCTGCCGCGCCCCGTATAGGTGCCGACGAGCAGGTGGAAGGCGCCGTCGGCCGCTGCCGGCGATTGTTGTGCAAAGCTGGAGGTCGCGGACAAGGAAAGCACGAGCGCGAAACCTTTCATCCAGTGAGCGAGCCTAAGCGGGAACGCTCGTGTCGAAGCGCGTGCGTCATGCTCGCGTAAACGGTTGGGCATTGAATCCTCCTTGCATCGAGTCGCTTCAAGTGTTGAGATAGGACGAAACGCCGGCCGTTCCTGCGCTCCGCCGCCCGGCCGAGTATACGGGGCGCGACGCCGACACGTGAAGCCCGGGCGCCGCAGCCTGCATTGTGAACTCGAATAACCCAAGGACCGCTTGCCCATGCCCGCCTTGATCGAAGACTACGCCCTCGTCGGCGACGGACACACCGCCGCGCTGATTTCGAAAGAAGGCTCCGTCGACTGGCTGTGCTGGCCCCGCTTCGATTCGGGCGCCTGTTTCGCGGCGCTGGTCGGCACCCCCGAGCACGGCCGCTGGCTGCTCGCGCCGGCCGCCGACGCCGCGATCACGCACACGTCACGCCGCTACCGCGGCGACACGCTGATTCTCGAAACCGACTACGAAAGCGCCGACGGCGCCGTGACCGTGATCGACTTCATGCCGCCCGGCAACGGCTGGTCGGAACTCGTGCGGATCGTCGTCGGCCGGCACGGCACGATGAAGATGCGCATGGAGCTGGTGTTGCGCTTCGACTACGGTTTCTCGATCCCGTGGGTCACGCAGCTGTCACGCGAGAACGGGGTGAAAGCAATCGCCGGACCCGATACGGTCGTGCTGCGCACGCCGGTCGAACTCACCGGCAAGAACCTGCACACGCTCGCCGAATTCACGGTGAGCGCCGACGAGCGCATCCCGTTCTCGCTCGGCTACGCGGCGTCCCACCTGCGGCTGCCGCCCGCGCGCGACCCGCTGTCGATGCTCGCGCGCACCGAGAACTACTGGCTCGAATGGTCGGGGCGCTGCCAGGTGCAGGGCCGCTACGCGGCCGCCGTGCGCCGCTCGCTGATCACGCTGAAGGCGCTCGCGTACGAGCCAACCGGCGGCATCGTCGCGGCGCCCACCACGTCGCTGCCCGAGAAGATCGGCGGCAACCGCAACTGGGACTATCGCTACTGCTGGCTGCGCGATGCGACGATCACGCTGCTCGCGCTGATGCGCGGCGGCTACTACGACGAGGCGCGCGCGTGGCGCACGTGGCTCGGCCGCGTGATGGCCGGCTCGCCCGAGCAGATCCAGATCATGTACGGGATCGCCGGCGAGCGCCGGCTGCCGGAAATGGAGCTCGACTGGCTGCCCGGCTACCAGGATTCGAAGCCGGTGCGCGTCGGCAACGGCGCCGCCAACCAGCTGCAGCTCGACGTGTTCGGCGAGATCATGGCCGCGCTGCATCTCGCGCGCGTGGGCGGCCTGCAGGCCGACGACACGGTCTGGTCCGTGCAATGCGCGCTGCTCGATCATCTCGAGAAGATCTGGCAGGAGCCGGATGAAGGCATCTGGGAAACGCGCGGCGGCCGCCGCCATTTCACGTTCTCGAAGGTGATGGCGTGGGTCGCGTTCGACCGCGCGATCAAGTCGGCGGAGATGTTCCGGCTGCCCGGCTCGCTCGACCGCTGGCGCGCGCTGCGCGACCGGATCCACGCTGATGTATGCGACAACGCATGGCATGAAGGCAAACAGTCGTTTGCACAAAGCTACGGCAGCGACGAGCTCGACGCGAGCGTGCTGCTGATGCCGCTGCTCGGCTTCTTGCCGCCGGAAGACCCGCGCATCGTCGGTACGGTCGAGGCGATCGAGCGGGAATTGCTGCACGACGGGCTCGTGATGCGCTACCGCACGACCGAATACGACGACGGCCTGCCGCCCGGCGAAGGCACGTTTCTCGCATGCAGCTTCTGGCTGGTCGACAATTACGCGCTGCTCGGCCGGATCGACGACGCGCACCGGCTGTTCAGCCGGCTGCTCGCGCTGTCCAACGACCTCGGGCTGCTTGCCGAGGAATACGATCCGGTCGAAGGCCGGCTCGTCGGCAATTTCCCGCAGGCGTTTTCGCACGTAGCGCTGGTGCATACCGCGATGAACCTCATGCACCACGAAGATGCAATGGCGCGCGCGGCAGGCCAGCCGGCCCCGGCCCCGGCCATGGCGACGGGGCGCTGAACGGCGGCGGCGCGGCTTCTTCAGAGATCGTCAATTCGCAAAAGTTTGATGAAAAATCGGGGAAATGTTGCATTGCAACATTCATCGTTGTCCGATATGATCAACTCGATTGTCCGGCCGCACTGCAATATGGCCGGTCGCTGACCCACACGGCACGCCGCGACGCACCACACCGCCCCTGCGCACCGTCCCCCAAGCGGGAGTAGTCTGCATGCTTTACCAACTGCACGAATTCCAGCGGGCCATGTTGAGCCCGCTTACGGCCTGGGCCCAGGCCGCCTCCAAGTCGTTCGCCAATCCGTCCAGCCCGTTCTCGCTGATGCCCGGCGCGACGCGGATGGCGGCCGCTTACGAGCTGATGTACCGGCTCGGCAAGGATTACGAAAAGCCCGAGTTCAACCTGCACCAGATCGTCAAGGACGGCCACAACATCCCGATCGTCGAGCAGACGATCGTCGAGAAGCCGTTCTGCCGGCTGCTGCGCTTCAAGCGCTATTCGGACGACGCCGACGCCGTCACGCAACTGAAGGACGAGCCGGTCGTGCTGGTCTGCGCGCCGCTGTCGGGCCACCATTCGACGCTGCTGCGCGATACCGTGCGCACGCTGCTGCAGGATCACAAGGTGTACATCACCGACTGGATCGACGCGCGGATGGTGCCGGTCGAGGTCGGCCCGTTCCACCTGCACGACTACGTCGCGTACATCCAGGAATTCATTCGTCACATCGGCGCGCGCAACCTGCACGTGATCTCCGTGTGCCAGCCGACGGTGCCGGTGCTCGCGGCGATCTCGCTGATGGCGAGCCGCGGCGAGGACACCCCGCTCACGATGACGATGATGGGCGGCCCGATCGACGCGCGCCGCAGCCCGACCTCGGTGAACTCGCTCGCGACGCAGCACTCGACCTCGTGGTTCGAAAACAACGTGATCCACACGGTCCCCGCGAATTATCCGGGCGAAGGCCGTCACGTGTATCCGGGCTTCCTGCAGCACACGGGCTTCGTCGCGATGAACCCGGAACGCCACGCGCAATCGCACTGGGATTTTTATCAGAGCCTGCTGCGCGGCGACGAGGAAGACGCCGAAGCGCACCGCCAGTTCTACGACGAATACAACGCGGTGCTCGACATGGCCGCCGAGTACTACCTCGAGACGATCCGCGTCGTGTTCCAGGAATTCCGGCTCGCGGAAGGCACGTGGGATGTCGAAGGCGAGCGCGTGCGCCCGCAGGACATCAAGCACACCGCGCTGATGACGATCGAGGGTGAGCTCGACGACATCTCGGGCAGCGGCCAGACGCACGTCGCGCACGAGCTGTGCACGGGCATCCCGCAGGACGATCGCCGCAGCCTGACCGCGGAGAAGTGCGGTCACTACGGGATCTTCTCGGGCCGCCGCTGGCGCACGATCATCTACCCGCAACTGCGCGACTTCATCCGCGAGCATGCGCCGGAACCGAAGAACGGCATGGCGAAGACGCCCGCCGAGGCACCGGTCACGACGACGCTTGCCGCGGTGCCGTCCAGCAAGCAGCCCGAAACGACGCGCGCCACCGTCGCGAAACGCGTGCGCGCGAAGGCACCGGCCGCGACGGTCGCCCCCGCCAGGACGGCAGCCGCGAAGGCCGCGCCCGCCGCGAAAAGCGCGGGCAGCACACGGGCGAAATCACTTCGCGCGCGCAAGGCCGCCTGACACGCCGCATTCCGACGCAAAAACGCCGCCGTTGCTGGTATGCACGGCGGCGTTTTCTTATGCAGCGGGCGGCCGCGAGCGGGCCGCGCATCGGCGCACGGCTCAGCGTCGCAGCAGATACGCGAGCAGCACCTCGGTGTTCATCCTGACCATCTCCGCACGTTCGTCGGCGTCGCTGAAGTCGCGCCCGAGCGTCGCCGCGAGCGTGAAGCGGTTCGACACGATGTAGTAGCCGAGCCCCGACAGCGTCACGTAGAAGTGCAGCGGATCGACGTCGCCGCGGAACAGCCCGGCCTTCTGGCCGCGCATCAGCACGTTGCCGAGCTTCGCGACGATCGGCGACATCATCTCGCGGATCCGCGTCGACTTGTGCAGGTAGCGCGCTTCGTGCAGGTTCTCGTTGTTGATGAGCCGCAGCAGCTCAGGATGATCGCGGTAGTAATCCCAGATGAAATGCGCGAGCCGCGTGACGGCTTCGACGGGTGCGACGCCATCGAGATCCAGCACGCGCTCCGCCTCGGTCAGCGCGGAGAACGCGTGCTCGAGCACGGCCGTAAACAGCTGCTCCTTGCTGCCGAAGTAGTAATAGAGCATGCGCTCGTTGGTTTCGGCCCGGCGTGCGATCTGATCGACGCGTGCGCCGAACAGCCCTCCACTCGCGAACTCTTCGGCTGCCGCCATCAGGATGCGACGGCGCGTACCTTCAGGATCTCTTTTGATTTTTGGCTGATTCATGTGGCGTTTTGCTATGTGAGCCGCGTGATCCGGACCGGCACCCCCACCGCCTCGGCGCCGGCCGCCCTGGAACGGGCGCACCACGTGCGGCCGCCCTCCTGCTGAGCCCCTGCAAAAAAGCGGTTCGATTATGCGCACAGACGGCGTCCAGCGCAATGCGGGAAATCGGCGATAATCAAGGTTTGGCAAACCTTTCCGGCCGCGCCACACGCGGCCGAGAGCCATTCGGCGCCACAGCGCCCGTTGTCACCGTGACTGATTCCAAGACCCTCGCGGATCGCATCGAAGATCTGCTTCCCCAGACGCAATGCACGAAGTGCGGCTATAACGGCTGCCGTCCGTACGCCGACGCGATCGCCGCCGGCGACGCGAACTACAACCAGTGCCCGCCCGGCGGCGCCGAAGGCATCGCGCGCCTCGCGAGCCTGCTCGGCAAGCCCGTGATCCCGCTGAACCCCGTCAACGGCACCGAGCATCCGCGCGCGGTCGCGTTCATCGACGAAAGCCTGTGCATCGGCTGCACGCTGTGCATGCAGGCGTGCCCGGTCGACGCGATCGTCGGCGCACCGAAACAGATGCACACGATCGTCGAATCGCTGTGCACGGGCTGCGACCTCTGCGTGCCGCCCTGCCCGGTCGACTGCATCGCGATGGTCCCCGTGACCGGCGAGCGCACCGGCTGGGACGCGTGGTCGCAGCAGCAGGCGGACGCCGCGCGCGAGCGCCACGACCGCCGGCTCGCCCGCCAGCGCCGCGAACGCGAGGCCGCCGAAGCGCGCGCCGCCGCCCGGCGCGCGGCCAGCGCCGGTGCGGCCAAGGCGGCGCCGGAGGCGGCAGAGCCCGGCAAACAGCCCGACGCACCGAGCGCCGCCCCGGCCGACGACGCCGACGCGAAGAAACGCGCGATCATCGCCGCCGCGCTCGAACGCGCGCGCAAGAAGAAGGAAGAGCTGTCCGAGCAAGGCACCGGGCCCAGGAACACCGAAGGCGTGAGCGCGGCCGTGCAGGCGCAGATCGACGCGGCCGAAGCCCGCCGCAAGCGGCTCGCCGAGCAGCAGGCGCAGCGCGACGAGCACGCCGCGGCAGCCGGCGACGAAAACGGCAACGAAAGCGACAACGACGATCCAGACAACAACGACGACCGGGCCAGCCCGTCCGCGCCGCCCAAGAACCGTCCATGAACGCCACCAAACGACGCGCGATCTACGAAACGCTGCAAAGCCTCAATCCGCATCCGACCACCGAGCTCGAATACACGACGCCGTTCGAGTTGCTGATCGCGGTGATGCTGTCCGCGCAGGCGACCGACGTGTCGGTCAACAAGGCGATGCGCAAGATGTTTCCGGTCGCGAACACCCCGCGACAAATCGTCGCGCTCGGTGAAGAAGGCGTCGCCGACTACATCAAGACGATCGGCCTGTACCGCACCAAGGCGAAGAACGTGGTCGCCGCGTGCAACATCCTGCTCGAGCGCTACGACGGCGAGGTGCCGGCCGATCGCGAAGCGCTCGAGAGCCTGCCGGGCGTCGGCCGCAAGACCGCGAACGTCGTACTGAACACCGCGTTCGGGCAGCCGACGATCGCGGTCGACACGCATATCTTCCGCGTCGCAAACCGCACGGGGCTCGCGCCCGGCAAGGACGTGCGGGCCGTCGAGGCCGCGCTCGAGAAGTTCACGCCGAAGGAATTCCTGCAGGACGCGCATCACTGGCTGATCCTGCACGGGCGCTATGTGTGCAAGGCACGCAAGCCCGAATGCTGGCACTGCGCGATCGAGCCGCTGTGCGAATTCCGGCCGAAGACGCCGCCGCCGAACGACTGAGCGCGAACCGCGGCTGACGGGCCGCGCGTGTTGCAACCCGCCGGCCCCATTGCCGCGCCGGCGGCCTTCCTTCCCTGCTATGCGTTGGACGTCGCCGTTGCGTCGTCAGCCGCCGCGCCGCCCGCGCGCACCAGCGCCAGCACGGCCGCGAGGATCGCGACGCCGCCGGCCCACTGCAGCGGCGACAGCGCCTCGCCGAACAGCAGCGCCGCGAGCGCGACCGTCACGACCGGTTCGAGCGTCGACAGCATCGACGTACGCGCGGCGCCCAGCCGCTCGAGCCCGGCGAAGAACGCGAGCATCGCGGCGACCGTCGATACCAGCGCAATCGCGAGCATCGACGCCCAGCCGACGGCCGTCGCCGGCCAGCGCGGCGGCACGCCGAACGCCGCGGTCCGCACGATCGCGATCGCGACGAGCGTCGCGGTTGCCGACAGGCAGATGATCGCGGTGGTCGCGAGCGGATCGACGCCGCGCGTCGCCTTCGTGCCGCCGACGATGTACAGCGAATAGATCACCGCGGAGGCCAGCGCGAGCGCGATGCCGAGCGGCTCGCCGTGGCCGCCGCCGACCATCAGCGCGGAGCCCGCGACACAGAGCACGAGCGCGACCGCCTTCGCGCGCGTCAAGCGCTCGCCGAGCCACCACGCGGCGAGCAGCGTGACGAAGGCCGGATACAGGTACAGCAGCAAGGCGACGAGGCTCGCCTGCGCATGCTGGAGCGCGCTGAAATAGCAGAACGACTGTCCGACGTAGCCGAGCGCGCCCATCGCCACGAGCGGCACCAGCGTGCGGCCGCGCGGCCATGCGACGCGGCGATGCCGGGCGATCGCGGCGAGAATCGCGCCGCCGATCGCGAAACGCACGATCAGCAGCCCGAGCACGTCGACGCCGGCCGCATACGCATAGCGGCCGAAGATCGCCATCGCGCCGAATGCGGCGGCGGACAGCGCGACATAAAGTGCGCCCTGCAGCGCGGGGGACGATGAGCGGGCGGCGGCGGACATGTTGAGCGGGTTGAGCGGGTTGAGCGGGTTGAGCGGGGCAAGCGCGACGACGGGAATCGTCGGAGTGTAGCGGCGCGGCAGCCGGCAGCCTAGCCCGCGCTTACCCGTTGCGCGGCGCGGCGGCCGCGCAGGCTGGCTCCCGCGTACGCCGCCTACGCCCGCCCATGCCGCCCACGCCACCCACGGACCGCCACGATGCGCGCCCCGCCTACCCGCCATCGCCGCCAGCACCGCACGCCGACCCGGCGTACAATGCGCGACGCGGCATGACGCCGCCCGAATCACGACGTTTCCCCACCATGTTCAATCCGAGTCGCGACGAAGTCCGTCGCTTTTTCACCGAGACCTGGCGCAAGCAGCGCGCCGGCGAGATCCTGACGCCGCTGGAAGCGATGGCAGCCGACTGGATCGTCGAGCACCCCGAATACCACGCCGACCTGGCGGACGCCGACGGCGCCACCGCGCGCGACTACACGCCCGAGGAAGGCCGCACGAACCCGTTCCTGCACCTGTCGATGCACCTCGCGATCAGCGAGCAGCTGTCGATCGACCAGCCGCCCGGCATCCGCGCCGCGCACGACAAGCTGGCCGCGAAGCTCGACTCGACGCACGAAGCGCAGCACATGATCATGGAATGTCTCGGCGAGACGATCTGGGAAGCGCAGCGCACCGGCACGCCGCCCGATACGGACGCGTACCTGCAGCGCATCCTGCGCCGCGCGTCGCGCGACTGAGCGCCGCGGACAAAAAAATACCCCGCCATGGCGGGGTATTTCTGCTGCACGGACCGGCAAGGCCCGGCGCGCTTACTTCTCTTACTTCTTGAAGACCAGATCGGTCTCTTTCAGCGACTCGATGTAGGCCGCGATGTCCTTCATGTCGCTGACCGACAGGTTCTGGACCTGCGCCTGCATGATCGCGTTGTTGCGACCGAGCAGCGGGTTCGTCAGCCCCATCTGGTACTGGCGCATCGACCACACGAGGTAATCGGCGTGCTGGCCCGCGAGGCGCGGATACTCGGCGTTGATCGGCTTGTTCAGTTGCGCGCCGTGGCAGGCCGCGCAGTTGTGCGACTCGACCAGTTCCTTGCCCTTCGCGATGTCCGCCGCGTGCGCGGTACCGATCGCGAGGCCGGCCACCAGTGCAACCGCCGCCGTCTTGAATGCGTTGTTCATGAATGCTCCTGTCCCGCCGGTCAGATCGGCGGCGCGCGCTTTACTTGTAGGGATTGTCCTTCGTGTCGGCCTTCTGGGCGGCGTAGTAGGCCGCCAGATCCGCGATGTCCTGGTCCGTCAGCGAACCGGCGATTGCGTTCATCGACGGGAAATGACGATCCTTCTTGCGGTACGCCTTCAGCGCGTTCTCGAGGTATTGCTGGTTCTGGCCGCCAAGGACGGGCACCCGGTAGACCTCCGGGTACGCCGCGCGGTAATCCTGGATGCCGTGGCAACCGATGCACATGGCGGCCTTGCCCGCCCCGTCCTTCGGGTTGCCGACCACACCGGCCGCCTGCGCGCTGCCCGCGAGCGCCACGAGCGCCGCGACAACGACGTGTTTGCCGACGAATTTGTTCATAGCTCTTGTAACCTAGCTTGAGGGGAAACTGGCGCCGAAGCGGCAACGGCCCGCGCCGTTTTGCTTATCGGATCGCCACGCAGGCCAAAAAAAACGGCCAGATTGTACCGCGTCGGCGGGGAACGCGTCCACCAGGCGGCCCGGTCCGCCCCGCCGCAGCTCCGCAACGATACGCGCCCCCGGCCCGACTGGACAGCCCTTCTGACTTATACTGGGTTTTTTTGCGATTAAGAAGAGCGCCACCATGCGTTTCGAAGGATCCTCGCACTACGTCGCCACCGACGACCTGAAACTCGCGGTCAACGCCGCGCTGACGCTGCAACGCCCGCTGCTGATCAAGGGCGAGCCCGGCACCGGCAAGACGATGCTCGCCGAGGAAGTGGCGGCCGCGCTCGACATGCCGCTGCTGCAGTGGCACATCAAGTCGACGACCAAAGCGCAGCAGGGCCTGTACGAATACGACGCGGTATCGCGGCTGCGCGACTCGCAGCTCGGCGACGAGCGCGTGAAGGACATCTCGAACTACATCGTGAAGGGCGTGCTGTGGCAGGCGTTCGACGCCGAGCGCCCGAGCGTGCTGCTGATCGACGAGATCGACAAGGCCGACATCGAATTCCCGAACGATCTGCTGCGCGAGCTCGACCGGATGGAATTCCACGTGTACGAGACGCGCGAGACCGTGCGCGCGAAGCACCGCCCGCTGGTGATCATCACGTCGAACAACGAGAAGGAGCTGCCCGACGCGTTCCTGCGCCGCTGCTTCTTCCACTACATCCAGTTTCCCGACGCGTCGACGATGCAGAAGATCGTCGCGGTCCACTTCCCGAACATCCGCGAGGAACTGCTGCGCGCGGCGCTCGAGAGCTTCTTCGAATTGCGCACCGTCTCGGGGCTGAAGAAGAAGCCGTCGACGTCCGAGCTGCTCGACTGGCTGAAGCTGCTGCTCGCCGAGAACATCCCGGCCGACGCGCTGCGCGGCGTCGACGCGAAGCAGATCGTGCCGCCGCTCGCGGGCGCGCTGCTGAAGAACGAGCAGGATCTGAGCCTGCTCGAGCGGCTCGTCTACATGAACCGGCACAACCGGTAACCCACCCGCGAAGGCCCGGCCATGCTGCTCAATTTCTTCTACGCGCTGCGCGCAGCCAAGCTGCCCGTCTCGGTGAAGGAATACCTGACGCTGCTCGAATCGCTGAAGGCCGGGCTGATCTCGCCGTCGATCGACGCGTTCTACTTCCTCGCGCGCATGACGCTCGTCAAGGACGAGCAGTACTTCGACAAGTTCGACCAGGCGTTCGGCGCGTATTTCCACGGCGTGTCCGCATTGCCGTCCGACGCGTTCGATCTCCCGCTCGACTGGCTCGAGAAGCGCCTCGAACGCGAGCTGTCGCCGGAGGAAAAGGCGCAGATCGACGCGATGGGCGGGCTCGACAAGCTGATGGAACGCCTGAAGGAGCTGCTCGACGAGCAGAAGGAACGCCACGAAGGCGGCAACAAGTGGATCGGCACGGGCGGCACGTCGCCGTTCGGGCACGGCGGCTACAATCCCGAGGGCATGCGCATCGGCGGCCCGTCGAACGGCAACCGCACGGCGGTCAAGGTATGGGAGGCGCGCGCGTACCGCGACTACGACGATTCGGTCGAGATCGGCACGCGCAACATCAAGGTCGCGCTGCGGCGCCTGCGCCGCTTTGCACGCGAAGGCGCGGCCGAGGAGCTCGACCTGCCCGGCACGATCCGCAGCACGGCCGCGAACGCGGGCTGGCTCGACCTGCGGATGGTGCCCGAGCGCCACAACAACGTGAAGGTGCTGATGCTGCTCGACGTCGGCGGCTCGATGGACGACCACATCAAGCGCACCGAGGAGCTGTTCTCGGCCGCGAAAGCCGAGTTCAAGCACCTGGAGTTCTACTACTTCCACAACTGCGTGTACGACCACCTGTGGAAGAACAACCGCCGCCGTCATTCGGAGCGCACCGCGACGTGGGACGTGCTGCACAAGTTCACGCCCGACTACAAGCTGATCTTCGTCGGCGACGCGACGATGAGCCCGTACGAGGTGCTGCAGCCCGGCGGCTCGGTCGAATACAACAACGCGGAAGCCGGCGCCGTCTGGCTGCGCCGCCTCGCCGACCAGTTCCCCCACCATGCATGGCTGAACCCCGAGCCCGAGCGGCTATGGGAATACCGGCAATCGGTCGCGGTGATCCGCGACCTGCTCGGCCAGCGCATGTATCCGCTCACGCTCGCGGGCCTCGAAACCGCGATGCGCGCGCTCAGCAAGTAACGAACCCAACCCGCAGACACGAAGGCCGCGTCCGAGCGGCCCTCCCCCCCGGAGATAGCATGAATCCTTCGCCCACCGCGAGCGCAGCGCGCGCCGGCGGCCGCCGCTTTTTCACCGATACGTCCGTCTCCGCGCTCGTCGCCGGCTTCGTCGCGATGATGACGGGCTACACGAGCTCGCTCGTGCTGATGTTCCAGGCCGGTCGCGCCGCGCACCTGAGCGACGCGCAGATCTCGTCGTGGATCTGGGCGCTGTCGATCGGCATGGCGCTGACGACGATCGGGCTGTCGCTGCGCTTTCGCGCGCCCGTCGTGGTCGCCTGGTCGACGCCCGGCGCCGCGCTGCTGATCGCGTCGCTGCCCGGCGTGCCGTATCCCGAGGCGATCGGCGCGTTCGTCGTGTGCGCGCTGCTGCTGACCGCAGTCGGCGTGAGCGGGCTGTTCGATACGCTGATGCGGCGCATTCCGGCCGGCATCGCGGCCGCGTTGCTCGCGGGCATCCTGTTCGAGATCGGCATCGAGATCTTCCGCGCCGCGCAGTTCCAGACCGCGCTCGTGCTCGCGATGTTCTTCACGTACCTGATCGTCAAGCGGCTCGCGCCGCGCTACGCGATCGTCACGACGCTGGTCGTCGGCACCGCGGTGGCCGGCGGCCTCGGCCTGCTCGACTTCAGCCGCTTTCACATCGCGCTCGCGCAGCCCGTGTTCACGATGCCCGCGTTCTCGCTCGCGTCGATCGTCAGCATCGGCATTCCGCTGTTCGTCGTCGCGATGGCGTCGCAGAACGTGCCGGGCATCGCGGTGCTGCGCGCGGACGGCTACGCGACACCGTCGTCGCCGCTGATCGCGACCACCGGCCTCGCCTCGCTGCTGCTCGCGCCGTTCGGCTCGCACGGCGTGAACCTCGCGGCGATCACCGCGGCGATCTGCACCGGCCCCGAAGCGCACGAGGACCACGCGAAGCGCTACACGGCCGCCGTGTGGTGCGGCACGTTCTACCTGATCGCCGGGATCTTCGGCGCGACGATCGCCGCGCTGTTCGCGGCGCTGCCGAAAGCGCTCGTCGTGTCGGTCGCCGCGCTCGCGCTGTTCGGCTCGATCATGAGCGGGCTCGCGAACGCGATGCAGGACGTGAAGCAGCGCGAGGCCGCGCTCGTCACGTTCATGGTCACCGCGTCGGGACTCACGCTGCTGTCGATCGGCTCGGCGTTCTGGGGGCTCGTCGCGGGAATCGTCACGCAGGTGATCCTGAACGCGCGGCGCCCCGCGTAGCGCCGCGCCCCACGCGCGGGCCCGCCCTGCAAACGGCACGCCAAAACGTGCGCGACACGAATCGGGCCTAAAATGATGAATCGGAGGCGGCGCCCGGCGCCGCTTCGCTTCGCCGCCGCGCTCGCGCGGCCCGTGAGAACCCCGGCGCCCCGCGCCCTCCTCCCGAATCGCCATGACTACCGCACTCGACCAGCTGAAGCAGTACACGACCGTCGTCGCCGACACGGGCGATTTCCAGCAGCTTGCGCAATACAAGCCGCAGGATGCGACCACGAACCCGTCGCTGATCCTGAAGGCCGTCCAGAAGGACGCGTACAAGCCGATCCTCGAGAAAACCGTCCGCGATCACCGCGACGAATCCGCCGATTTCATCATCGACCGCCTGCTGATCGCATTCGGCACCGAGATCCTGAAGCTGATCCCGGGCCGCGTGTCGACCGAGGTCGACGCGCGCCTGTCGTTCGACACGCCGCGCTCGATCGACAAGGGTCGCGAACTCATCAAGCTGTACGAAGACGCCGGCATCGGCCGCGAGCGCATCCTGATCAAGCTCGCGTCGACGTGGGAAGGCATCCGCGCGGCCGAAGTGCTGCAGAAGGAAGGGATCAAGTGCAACATGACCCTGCTTTTCTCGCTCGTGCAGGCCGCCGCGAGCGCGGAAGCCGGCGCGCAGCTGATCTCGCCGTTCGTCGGCCGTATCTACGACTGGTACAAGAAGCAGGCCGGCGCCGACTGGGATGAAGCGAAGAACGGCGGCGCGAACGATCCGGGCGTGCAGTCGGTGCGCCGCATCTACACGTACTACAAGACGTTCGGCTACAACACCGAAGTGATGGGCGCGAGCTTCCGCACGACGAGCCAGATCACCGAGCTCGCGGGCTGCGACCTGCTGACGATCAGCCCCGACTTGCTGCAGAAGCTGCAGGACAGCAACGACACGGTCGAGCGCAAGCTGTCGCCGGACGCGCTGCCCGACAAGCCGACCGAGCGCGTCGCGATCGACGAGGCGTCGTTCCGCTTCCAGCTGAACGACGAAGCGATGGCGACGGAAAAGCTCGCCGAAGGCATCCGCGTGTTCGCCGCCGACGCGGTGAAGCTCGAAAAGCTGATCGACTCGCTGCGCTGATCCGCACCGCGCATCACTGCTGTCAGTTGAACTGTCAGCAACGCTGACAACAGCCGTCAGCACGCGCCGCGAACGGCCGCGAACCTCGTGTTCGCGGCCGTTTTATTTTTCATTCCATCGTCAAGCGCGCGCACTACAATCCACGTCACGAGTGCGCCGGCCGCATCCCGACGCGCTCTTCCCGGTCAATCGTCGAAGTACCCGGGCCGGCCCCGACACGCCAGCCCGGTCAACAGGAGACAACGATGCAAGTCCAACCGTACCTGACGTTCTATGGCCGCGCGGAAGAAGCCCTTCAGTTCTACGAAAAGGCGCTCGGCGCGAAGACGATGTTCAAGATGCATTTCAAGGATGCGCCGCCCAATCCCGATTACCCGATGACGCCGGAGATGGCCGACAAGGTGATGCATGCGAGCTTCACGATCGGCGACTCGATGATCATGTGCTCGGACGGCGACTGCAGCCAGCCGGGCGGCGGCACGCACGCCGGTTATTCGTTGTCGCTGAACCCGGCGACGGTCGAGGAAGGCCAGAAGCTGTTCAATGCGCTCGCCGACGGCGGCGAAGTGACGATGCCGTTCGGCAAGACGTTCTGGGCGCTCGGCTTCGGGATGGCGAAGGATCGTTTCGGCGTGCACTGGATGGTCAACGTCGAGGATCTGTCGCAGCGCGAGGATCTCGCGAAACGCGCGCAGGGCTGACGCCAGCGAAAACGCCCGCCACTTCGCAGTGACGGGCGTCGTTGTTGCGGCGCGATGCGCGGCGCGCGGCCGCGCCGCCCGTATCAGCTCTCGACGACGTCGAGATAATCCTCCGGCCGCGTGCGGTCCTCCGCGTGCGTCATGCCCATCACGCGCACCAGCACGCTCACCGCCACCGACACCACCAGGTTCACGATCAGCGACCACACGGCCGCGTAGCCGGGAATCGCGAGACCGAACAGATGGATCGTGAAGATCGATCCGGCCAGCTTCAGCGAGATCGCCATCCACGTGCCGCACACGATGCCTGCCGCCCAGCCGGCCAGCAGGCCGCGATGGTCGAGCATGCGCGTGTAGAGGCCGAGCACGATCGCCGGCAGCGTCTGGATGATCCAGATCCCGCCGAGCAGCTGCAGCTGGATCGCATACGTCAGCGGCAAGCCGAGGATGAACGCAACCGCGCCGACCTTCACGATCAGCGACACGAGCTTCGCGACGTGCGTCTCCTGCGCGTGCGTCATGTTGCGGTTCACGAACTCGCGGTGGATGTTGCGCGTGTACAGGTTCGCGGCCGCGATCGACATGATCGCCGCCGGCACCAGCGCGCCGATGCCGATCGCCGCGAACGCAACGCCGACGAACCACGACGGGAAATACTCGAGGAACAGCGCGGGCACCGCGAAGTTCGGGCCGAACGCCTTGAAGTACGGCGCGTACTGCGGCATGTCCTTCACGCCCGCGGCGAGCGCCATGTAGCCGAGCAGCGCGAGCAGGCCGAGCACGAACGAGTACGCGGGCAGCATCGCCATGTTGCGGCGGATCGAGTTGCCCGACGACGACGACAGGATCGCCGTGACCGAGTGCGGATACAGGAACAGCGCGAGCGCGGAACCGATCGCGAGTGTCGCGTACGCGCTGTAGCCGTTCAGGCTCATCGCGTCGGGCGCCTTCAGCAGCAGCTTGGCCGGCGGAACCGACGCGAAGATGTGCCCGAAGCCACCGAGCTTCGCGGGAATCACGATGACTGCTGCTGCGATCGTGACGTAGATCAGGACGTCCTTCACGATCGCGATCATCGCGGGCGCGCGCAGCCCCGACGTGTACGTGTACGCGGCGAGGATCGCGAACGCGATGATGAGCGGCAGGTCGCCGACGAAGCCGGTCGTGTCGAAACCGAGCGCGCCGATCACGACTTCGATGCCGACGAGCTGCAGCGCGATGTACGGCATCGTCGCGAGGATGCCCGTCACCGCGATCGCGAGCGCGAGCATCCGGCTGCCGTAGCGTGCGTTCACGAAGTCGGCGGCCGTCACGTAGCCGTGGCGCTTCGCGATGCTCCACAGCTTCGGGAACACGACGAACGCGAACGGATAGATCAGGATCGTATAGGGCAGCGCGAAGAAGCCCATCGCACCGGCGCCGAACACCAGCGCGGGCACCGCGACGAACGTATAGGCCGTGTAGAGGTCGCCGCCGAGCAGGAACCACGTGACGATCGTGCCGAAGCGGCGGCCGCCCAGGCCCCATTCGTCGAGATGGGCGAGATCGCCGCGCCGCCAGTTCGCGGCCAGGAAACCGATGATCGTGACGCCGATGAACAGCAGCACGAAGACGAAGGTTGCGCCGAGGTTCATTGCGCACCTCCCTGCGGGCCGCTCGCCTTCCACGCGTTCTTGGTCTTGAAATAGACGAACGCGGTAATCACCGCGCTAATGAAGACCCACAGCAGCTGGTACCAGTAGAAAAACGGAAAGCCGAACCATTGCGGTTCGATCTTGCTGTACGACGGTACCCAGACCATCGCGATCAGCGGCAGCACCAGCAGCCAGAGCCAGCGCTTCGCGGCCCGATTGGCGTCGGCATCGTGAGCCATGACGTCTCCTCTTGTTTCCCGGTTATCGATCTTGTTGAGCGGGTACGGCGCCGGGAGGAGCGGCGAAACGGGTAGGCTGCGGCTCCCCTGGCTTCGCGCCAGTATAGGAGCCGCGGGCACGCGGTCAAGCAGGGGCGAACCCGAGGTGATCCGCCCCCAGTCGGGGGGTTGCACCGGCATGTAGCCGGCGCACGAGCGTCAGATCGCGAACGAGGATTCGCGTGCGCCGGTCGTTTCTTTCAAAGCTTTCACCCACTTGCGCGCGGGCAGCTTCAGCGTGTCCTCGATCAGCTTCGCGCGTGCTTCCAGCTGCGCGAACGACACGTCGAGCACGGGGCCCGAGAACGCGATCGCGATCCGGTTGCCGTCGTGCACTTCCGGCAGCGCGATCACGCGATGGTCGAACGCCGCGTTCAGGTGCTTCATGTTGCGCACGAAGCTCGGATGGTCGCCGAACAGGTTGATCGTCGCGATGCCCGCGTCGGCGAGGCAGCCGCGCACCGCGCGGTAGAACGCGACGCTGTCGAGCACCGGGCCGCGCGCGGTCGCGTCGTACAGGTCGATCTGCAGCGCGCCCGTCGTGCCGCGGTTGGCCGGATCGTTGACGAAGTCCCATGCGTCGGCTTCGTGCACGACGAGGCGTTCGTCGTCGGGCGGCAGCGCGAACATCGTGCGGGCCGCGACGATCACGGCCGGGTTCAGTTCGACGGCTTCGACCTTCGCGTGCGACAGGAAGCGGTGCGAGAACTTGGTCAGCGCGCCGGTGCCGAGCCCGAGCTGGACGATCCGCTCGGGCGTTTCGAGGAACAGCAGCCACGCCATCATTTGCTGCGCGTATTCGAGCTCGATGTGCAGCGGCTTCGAGATCCGCATCGCGCCCTGCACCCATTCGGTGCCGAAGTGCAGGAAGCGCACGCCGCGCTCTTCCGAGAACGTGACGGGCGCGAAGCGCGGCTTGCGCGGCGCTTCGAGCACGGGCACGTCGTCGTGTTCGTCGATTTCCGGGCGGCGCTTCATGCGCGGCGGCTGGAGCTTGTCGGAGCCGTTGTAGGCGGACGCCTTGCGTTGCTTGAACGCGCGCGCCTCGGCGGACGCGCGCTTGATGAGTCGGGACATGATTGAATCTCGCAGGGTGATGCTGGGTGATGCCGGATGAGCGGACGAGAGGATAGCATTGGTGGGAGGGGGGCGGCCGCCAGGCAAGCGCAGGACGGGTCGCCCGGCCATGCGGGCGACTTGCATGCGCTTCGGGCATGCAGGATGTGCCGAACGGTGACGATCCTTGCAGTTCGCCATCCGCGAGAACGCGAAGACTACTGACGACAGGGAGTCATATGACCTCGAACGACAAAAAGATCTGGTTTCCGGCCAAGCGCTACGGATGGGGATGGGGTTTGCCGGTCGCGTGGCAAGGTTGGGTCGTGTTGCTGGTGTTCGCGATCGGGATTGGCGTCACTGCATGGCTTCTGCCGCCGAAACGAGCGCCATTCGCATACGGTGCGTGCATCGTGGCGTTGGTCGCGCTGCTGACCGCCGTTTGCTGGATCACGGGAGAAAAGCCCCGGTGGAGATGGGGGAAGGACGAGTGATCACTAGGCGCGATACGCATCCGGAATAACCGCCCCTCTCCACCATCGATACGCCGCGACCGCGCTCTATGGAACGGCCGCTTGGTGTTCCCGCGCGCACCTTGAAAATATACCCAAATAGGGATAAATTCACCGACGGATCCGGACAGAAGAAATCATCGAGCGGCATCGCGACACCCAAGCCGGACGGCGATCTGGTCCGCGAACGTCTGAAAGCGGCCGAGGCTCACGCAAAAGGAGAAAGGCGATGATCGAAATCGAACAGGGCAGCACGAACGTCTACGCTGACCTGGGCATGCGCGATGCAGACGAAATGCGAGTGAAGGCTCAACTCGCCGCGAAGATCGCGGAGATCATCAAGGCGCGCAAATGGACGCAGCAGCACGCGGCCCGGCTGCTCGGCATGACGCAGCCGAAACTGTCGAACATGCTGCGCGGGCAGTTTCGCGGCGTCAGCGAAACGAAGATGCTCGAATGTCTGGCGAAGCTCGGACGCGACGTGCAAATTGTCGTCGGACCGGATCGTCAGTCGGACGTCGAAGGGCATATCGAGGTCGTATTCGCCGCCTGACGATCACGCCACGCCAACGACTTTGCAGTGCTGGCCGTGAAGTGCGGCGGCAACGCTCGGCCGCTCAGCGCGCAATGTGCCGCCACTGCTCCAGCTTCTGCTCGAACGACAGCATCGCATTCGCCGGGCTCGACGACGGCAGCACCAGCGTTTCATACCCGGCCTGCCCGATCACGTCGGCAAAGCGCCCCGCCGTCTTCCCGTTGAAACAGACCTTCTTCAGCAACGGCGCATGCTCGCGCAACGACGCAAAGTCGTTCGGCTTCGCATTCCGGATCGCAGAATCGAGACTGCCTTGCCGATGGCATGCATCGAGGACATCCCAGATGCCGATACCGTGCAAAAGCACGCGTTCGAGCCGCGCGTCGTACACAAGCTCGTGCAGCCCCGGCTCGCCGAGCACCGCACCGAGCAACCGCCAGAACTGATTGCGCGGATGCGCGTAGTACTGCGCGGCATCGAGCGACGCCTCGCCCGGAAAACTGCCGAGAATCATCGTGTGCGTATTCGGCCCGACGACCGGTGCAAAACCTTGCAGCATCACGCGACCTCGCGCGGCCCGTCGCCATGCGCATCGAGATGGCGCCACAGCGCGGGCAGCATGCACTCGGTGACCATCAACGGCTTGCCGTGCCGCTGGAACACCGAGCGCCGCGCGACGAACGCGTGCGGCGCCCGCGCCCCCTGCAACGCATGGCTTGCGAGCGCATACAGCGGATGACCGGCGATCACGCGCCGGCTGACGAGCGCCGAGCGCTCGACCTGCGGATCGCTGTACAGCAGCTCCGCGAGCGGCCGCGTGCGCAACCGCCGCATTGCCTGCCATACACCCTTGCTGGCCGCGAGCGGCGCGATGCTGTGCGCGGCGACGTACGGCGTGCCGTCGACCGACAGGATCACCTCGCGCACCCACATCGGCGCGCGCGGCGCGCTGTCGAGCGCGTCAGGTTCGTCGAACCACGGACAGTCGACGGCCTCGCGCGTCACGCGCACGCTCACGCTGCCGAGCCGCGCGAGATGCGCGGTCAGCGAACCGCCGCGCGTCAGCCAGTCGCGCTGGTCGAGCGTGCAGCCGGGCCGGGGCGTTGCGCGCCAGCCCGCCTGTGCGCCGTCGAATCGAATCCGCTTGCTCACGCAGCGCGCGACAGCAGCAGCGCGTTGGTTCGCTTCACGAAGCTCGCCGGATCGTCGAGCATCCCGCCTTCGGCCAGCAATGCCTGGTCGAACAGCAGATGGCACCAGTCACCGAAACTGGCGCTCTCGGCGTTCAACTGCTTCACGAGCGCGTGCTCCGGGTTGATCTCGAGGATCGGCTGCATCGCCGGCGCGTTCTGACCGGCCGCCTTCAGCATCCGCTGCAGGTAGCCGCTCATGTCGTTGTCGTCCGCGACGAGGCACGACGGCGAATCGGTCAGGCGGAACGTGACGCGCACTTCCTTCACCTTGTCGCCGAGCGCTTCCTTCATCTTCTCGACGACCGGCTTGATCGCCTCGCCCGCCTGCTCCTGCGCCTTCTTTTCCTCGTCGTTCAGCTCGCCGAGGTCGAGATCGCCGCGGGCAACGCTCGCGAGCGGCTTGCCGTCGAATTCATGCAGGAACGACAGCATCCATTCGTCGACGCGATCGGTCAGCAGCAGCACCTCGACGCCCTTCTTGCGGAACACTTCCAGATGCGGGCTGTTCTTCGCGGCCTGCCACGTATCGGCGGTCACGTAGTAGATCTTGCTCTGCTCCGGCTTCATGCGCGACACGTAGTCGGCGAGCGACACGTCCTGGGCGTCGGTGTCGCCGTGCGTCGATGCAAAGCGCAGCAGCTTCGCGATGCGCTCGCGATTCGCGTGATCCTCGCCGAGGCCTTCCTTCAGCACCTGGCCGAACGCGCTCCAGAACGTCTTGTACTTCTCCTTGCCGGCATCCTCTTCCGCGTTCGCGAGTTCCTCGAGCATAGACAGCGCGCGCTTCGTCACGCCTTCGCGGATCGCCTTCACGTCGCGGCTTTCCTGCAGGATTTCGCGCGACACGTTCAGCGGCAGGTCGGCCGAATCGACCACGCCCTTCACGAAGCGCAGGTATTGCGGCAGCAACTGCTCGGCGTCGTCCATGATGAACACGCGCTTCACGTACAGCTTCAGGCCGCCGCGGTAGTCGCGGTTCCACAGATCGAACGGCGCGTGCGCCGGCACGAACAGCAGCTGCGTGTATTCGCTGCGGCCCTCGACGCGGTTGTGCGTCCACGTGAGCGGATCCTGGTGGTCGTGCGCGACGTGCTGGTAGAACTGCGTGTACTGCTCGTCGGTGATGTCGCTCTTCGAACGCGTCCACAGCGCGCTCGCCTGGTTGACGGTCTCGTCCTCGTCCTTCAGGACCATCTCGCCCTTTTCCTGATCCCACTCTTCCTTCTGCATCAGGATCGGCAGCGCGATATGATCGGAATACTTCTGGATGATCGACTTCAGGCGGTGCGACGACAGCAGCTCGTCCTCGCCTTCGCGCAGGTGCAGCGTGATCGTCGTGCCGCGCTGCGCGCGCTCGATCGCGTCGATCGTGAAGTCGCCCTCACCCGCGCTTTCCCAGCGCACGGCTTCGCTCGCCGGCAGGCCGGCGCGGCGCGTCTCGACGGTGATCTTGTCCGCGACGATGAAGCCCGAGTAGAAGCCGACGCCGAACTGGCCGATCAGTGCCGCGTCCTTCTGCTGGTCGCCGGACAGCTTCGTGAAGAATTCCTTGGTGCCCGAGCGCGCGATCGTGCCGAGGTTCGCGATCGCCTCGTCGCGGCTCATGCCGATGCCGTTGTCGTCGATCGTGATCGTGCGGGCGGCCTTGTCGAAGCCGATGCGGATGCGCAGGTTCGGATCGTTCTCGTACAGCGCGTTGTCCGCGAGTCCTTCGAAACGCAGCTTGTCGGCCGCGTCGGACGCGTTCGACACCAGTTCGCGCAGGAAGATTTCCTTGTTGCTGTAGAGCGAATGAATCATCAGGTGGAGGAGTTGCTTGACCTCTGCCTGAAAGCTCATCGTTTCGTGTGCCATGGATGCTGTTTCCTCTTACTTGAACTTGAATGGTGTGACGCGGGCGCCCGGCGCGCGATGCCGGTGGGCCCGTCAAGGACGACCGCCTGGCGCAAGCGGTTTGCGCGGGTATCTGGGGCCGGGCTGCCGGATTTCAAGGGGCGGCGTGCCGCCCCGTCACGACGCGCGCCGTGCCGCCGACTCGATATAGCGCGCGAGAAAGCCCGGCAGCGCCGGATCGCCGCAGTTCGCGACGTTGAAGCGCGTCCACGTCGACGACGACTGCTGCGGCGAGAACAGGCTGCCCGGCGTCAGCAGGAATCCTTCCTCGTGCGCGGCGGCCGCGAGCGCGTCCGAATCGACACCCGTGTCGGCCCACAGGAACATCCCGGCCGCCGGCATCGCGAACAGCCGCAGCCCGGTGCGCTCGAGCATCCGCGCGGTCTTGTCGCGCACGCCGTCGAGCCGCGCGCGCAGGCGCTCGACGTGGCGCCGGTAATGCCCTTCGGTCAGGATCTTGTAGAGCACGCGCTCGTTGAGCTCCGGCGTCGTCATCCCGACCAGCATCTTCTGGTCGGTGATCGCCTTCGCGATCTCCGGCGCGCAGGCGACATAGCCGACCCGCAAATTCGCCGCGAGCGTCTTCGAATAGCTGCCGAGGTAGATCACGCGCTTCAACTGATCGAGGCTCGCGAGTCGCGTCGCCGGGTAGCTCGGCGGGCACAGGTCGCCGTACACGTCGTCCTCGACGACGAGAAAGTCGTACGCCTCCGCGAGCTTCAGGATCCGGAACGCCTGCGCGGCCGACAGCGACGTGCCGGTCGGGTTCTGCAGCACCGAATTGATCACGAGCATCTTCGGCCGCCACATCTGCACGAGCGTTTCCAGCGCGTCGAGATCGGGGCCGTCGGGCGTATACGGCATGCCGACGAGTTGCGCACCCTGCGACGCGAAGCGGCCGAACATCTGGAACCATGCGGGATCGCCGACGATCACCGCGTCGCCCGGCTGCACGTAGATGCGCGAGATCAGGTCGATCGCCTGCGTGATGCCCGACACCATCACGAGCTGCTCGGGCTTCGCGCCGATCTCGACTTCCGCGAGCCGCGTCTGCAATTGCTGGCGCAGCGGCAGAAAGCCCTGCGGCGTGCCGAAGCCGAGCATCTGCGCGCCGGACTGGCGCCCGAGCGCGCGCAGCGAGCCGGTGATCAGCTCGCCGTCGAGCCAGCGGCCCGGCAGGTAGCCGAGACCCGGCCCTTTTTCCGGGCTGGCGGTGTGCAGCATGTTGCGCAGCAGCCAGACGACGTCGATCGTGTTGTGCACGGGCGCGGCCTCCGCCACGCGCGCCACGTTGTCGACCGGCTGCGGACCGACGGCCGTGCGCTCGCGCACGTAGAAACCGGAGCCGCGCCGCGAATCGAGATACCCCTGCGCGACGAGCCGCTCGTACGCCTCGACGACGGTGAAACGCGACACGCTCTTGTCGAGCGCGAGCTTGCGGATCGACGGCATGCGCATGCCGGGCCGGAACACGCGCTCGTCGATGCGGCGCCGCGCCCACTGGACAAGCTGGTCGACGAGCGTGAGCGTGGCCGTATCGTGCGGCGCGGGGATCTGGGCGAGAGGGACGGTGGACACGGGCGGGCAACTCCAACTGTACCGAAGGCTATCGCGCCGATTGTACCGTTACTGTGCCGGTGCGGACGATTACAGTTGACCTCGAATGGCGACGTGCGGCCGCCGTTCCGGCCCGGCCGCACGCGGTGCCGCACCGCCCGGCACGCGGCGCGGCGCAGCGCGGCCCGGGGCACCGGCCGGTGGCGCCCCCGTCCGCCCACCATGACACTTTCGCTTCCCGACCGACGTTCATGCCAGCCCGTTCCCTGACCCTCGACCATCTCGTGATCGCCGCGCGCACGCTCGACGAAGGCGTGCGCCACGTCACTAACACGCTCGGCATCGAACCGGCCGGCGGCGGCCGCCACCCGCTGATGCGCACCCATAACGCGCTGTTCGGCGCGTGGGGCGGGCTGTACCTCGAAGTGATCGCGATCGATCCCGACGCACCGGCCACCGGCGACGACACCACGCCGCCGCGCGCGCGGCTGTTCGGCCTCGACGATCCGGCGATGCACGCACGGCTCGCGCAGGGCCCATTCCTCGCGCACTGGGTCGCGCGCGTCGACCGCCCGCGCCAGCTCGCGCTGTGGCAGAGCCAGTACCCGGCGCGCATCGCGCCGGTCGTCGCGATGCGGCGCGGCGACCTGAGCTGGGGCCTCACGGTGCCCGACGACGGCGCGTTCCCCGCGTGGCAAGGCGCCGGCGACGGCCTCGCGCCGTCGCTGATCCAGTGGGACAGCCCGCGTCATCCGTCCGAATCGCTGCCGGACAACGGCGTCGCGCTGAAGGCGCTCAAGGGCGTCCACCCGCGTGCGGACACGATTCGCGAGCAGCTCGACTGGCTCGGCGCCGGCCATCTGCTCGACGTCGAAACCGGCGACGGCCCGCCCGCGCTCGTCGCGGAATTCGACACGCCGCAAGGCGCTCGCACGCTGCGCTGATCGCGCGGCCGCCCCTTCGATTACACGAACCCAGCCAAACCCGGCAATACGGAGACACCCAGTAATGAATTCGCGCGAAACCCGGGGCATGCTGCTCGGCCTCATCGGCGTGATGATCTTCAGCCTGACGCTGCCGATGACGCGTATCGTCGTCTCCGAACTCAATCCGCTGCTCAACGGGCTCGGCCGCGCGCTCGCCGCATCGGTGCCGGCCGGCCTGCTGCTGTGGTGGCGCCGCGAACGGCTGCCGACCCGCGCGCAGCTGAAAAGCCTAGCCGTCGTCTCGGCCGGCGTGATCATCGCGTATCCGGTGTTCTCCGCGTGGGCGATGAAAACCGTGCCCGCGTCGCACGGCGCGGTCGTCAACGGCCTGCAGCCGCTGTTCGTCGCGCTGTACGCGGCGTGGCTGTCGCACGAGCGCCCGTCGAAGGCGTTCTGGGCCAGCGCGCTGGCGGGCAGCGCGCTCGTGATCGCGTTCGCGCTGCGCGACGGCGGCGGCACCGTGCAGGCGGGCGACGCGCTGATGCTCGTCGCGGTGGGCATCGGCGCGCTCGGCTATGCGGAAGGCGCGCGGCTCGCGCGTCAGATCGGCGGCTGGCAGGTGATCTGCTGGGCGCTCGTCGTGTCCGCGCCGTTCCTCGTGCTGCCGGTCGGCTGGCTCGCGTGGACGCAGCACGTCGCGCATCCGGCCCCGCTTGCGTTGCGCACGTGGCTCGCGTTCGGCTACGTGACCCTTTTTTCGCAATTTATCGGCTTTTTCGCGTGGTACGCGGGCCTCGCGATGGGCGGCATCGCGCGCGTCGGCCAGGTGCAGCTGCTGCAGATTTTCTTCACGATCGCCTTCTCCGCACTGCTGTTCGGCGAGACGGTAACGCCGTCCACCTGGCTGTTCGCGGCCGCCGTGATCGCGACCGTGATGCTCGGCCGGCGCTCGGCCGTGGCCACGGCGCCGCGTGCTGCTCGCGCCGGTTGATGAGGTGCGCCATAATGTTTGTTTTGCCAGAACGGTTTTGCCCACCCGGCCGCGACGGCCCGCTTGCGCTCCCGCATGCCTACCCGGCCGCGTCGACGCAATCTGCCTGATCGACCTTTCTTGACTGACCCGATATCCGAACGAGGAGACTATGAATCCGACCGACCTGCATCCGCCGCACTGGCAGCTTTCCGAACGCGCCCGCAAGCTGACGAGCTCTGCGATCCGCGAGATCCTGAAGGTCACGGAACGCCCCGAGGTCATCTCGTTCGCAGGCGGCCTGCCGGCTCCGGCGACGTTCCCGGCCGAACGCATGCGCGCCGCGGCCGACCGCGTGCTGCGCGACGCGCCGGCCGCCGCACTCCAGTACAGCGCGACCGAAGGCTACCTGCCGCTGCGCGAATGGATCGCCGAGCGCTACAGCGTGCGCGTGTCGCAGGTGCTGATCACGACTGGCTCGCAGCAGGCGCTCGACCTGCTCGGCAAGGCGCTGATCGATCCGAACAGCCCGATCCTCGTCGAAACCCCGACCTACCTCGGCGCGCTGCAATCGTTCTCGCTGTACGAGCCGCGCTACGTGCAGGTGCCGACCGACGAGCAGGGCCTGTTGCCCGAAGGCCTCACGCCCGAACTAACCCAAGGCGCGCGCCTGCTGTACGCGCAGCCGAACTTCCAGAACCCGACCGGCCGCCGCCTGCCCGTCGAGCGCCGCCGCGCGCTCGCCGCGTTCGCGCAGTCGAGCCCGTTCCCGGTGCTGGAAGACGACCCGTACGGCGCGCTGAACTACCAGGGCGAGCCGCTGCCGACGATGCTGTCGATGGCGCCCGACCACATCGTGCACCTCGGCACGTTCTCGAAGGTGCTCGCGCCGGGCCTGCGGATCGGCTACATCATTGCCCCCGAAGAACTCCACTTCAAGCTCGTGCAGGCCAAGCAGGCCACCGACCTGCACACGCCGACGCTCACGCAGCGCATCGCGCACGAAGTGATCAAGGACGGCTTCCTCGACGAGCACATCCCGACGATCCGCCAGCTGTACGGCGCGCAATGCGAAGCGATGCTCGCGTCGCTGGCACGCCACATGCCGGAAGGCGTCACGTGGAACCGTCCGGAAGGCGGGATGTTCATCTGGGTGAACCTGCCCGCGCAGATCGACAGCATGAAGCTGCTCGCCACGGCCGTGGACAACCACGTCGCCTTCGTGCCGGGCGCGCCGTTCTTCGCGGACGATGCCCAACAGAACACGCTGCGCCTGTCGTTCGTGACGGTGCCGCCCGAGAAGATCGAGGAAGGCGTCGCGCGGCTCGGCAAGCTGCTGCGCGAGCGCCTCTGATCGCCCGCTTTTTCCTGTCACGACTCTCTACGAGGAATCGAACGCATGGCTAACGTCTACGACAAACTGAAGTCGCTCGGCATCGAGCTCCCGACCGCCGGCGCACCGGCCGCCGCCTACGTGATGAGCGCGCAAAGCGGCAACACGGTCTACCTGTCGGGCCACATCGCGAAAAAGGACGGCAAGGTCTGGGCCGGCAAGCTCGGCGCGGATCTGCAGACGGAAGACGGCAAGGCGGCCGCCCGCTCGATCGCGATCGACCTGCTCGCGACGCTGCACGCGCACACCGGCGACCTGAACAAGGTCACGCGCATCGTGAAGCTGATGAGCCTCGTCAACTCGACGCTCGACTTCACCGAACAGCACGTCGTCACGAACGGTGCGTCGGAACTGATCGCGGAAGTGTTCGGCGATGCGGGCAAGCATGCGCGTTCGGCGTTCGGCGTCGCGCAGATTCCGCTCGGCGCATGCGTCGAGATCGAGCTGATCGCCGAAGTCGCGTAACTTACGTCACGCGATCGTCACGATGACTAGCCACGGCGTCCGTTTCAAGCAGGTCGACGTCTTCACGTCGGTGCCGTTCAAGGGCAACCCGCTCGCGGTCGTGTTCGACGCCGATTCGCTCGGCGACGACGACATGCTCGCGATCGCCCGCTGGACGAACCTGTCGGAAACGGCGTTCGTGTGCACGCCGACCGAACCGGAGGCCGATTACCGCGTCCGGATCTTCACGCCGGGCGGCGAACTGCCGTTCGCCGGCCACCCGACGCTCGGCACCGCGCATGCGTTCCTGGAAAGCGGCGCGCGACCGCGCACGCCGGGCGTGCTGATCCAGCAATGCGGCGTCGGGCAGGTCGAACTGCGCGAGCAGGCCGACGGCTGGGCATTTGCCGCACCGCCGGCACGGTTCACGCCGCTCGATCGGGCCGACTACCCAGTGCTGGCGGCCGCGTTGCGCAGCAATGCGATCGATCCGGACGCCGAACCGTGCGCGGTCGACAACGGCGCGCCGTGGCTCGTCGTGCGGCTCACGTCGGTCGAGGCCTGCATCGGCCTCGCGCCCGATCCGGCCGCGCTCGAGGCCCTCACCCATCGCTACGGCACGCACGGCCTCGCGGCCTACGCGCCCCACCCCGACGACGGCCCCGCGACGTTCGAAATCCGCTGCCTGATGACGGGCGACGGTTTCGGCACCGGCGAGGATCCCGCCACCGGCAGCGCGAACGCCGCGCTGGCCGAGCTGCTGAGCCGCCAGCAGCGCCGCCCCGGCACGTCGTATACGGCCCGCCAGGGCACGGCGATCGGCCGCGACGGCCGCATTGCCGTTCGCTATGACGACGACGGCACGATCTGGATCGGCGGCAACGTCGTGACGGTCGTGGACGGCACGTTCCAGATGCCCGCCTGACGTTTCGTCGTTTCGCCACGTGCGATGGCCCGGCCGACGCCCTGAGGTTGCCCGTCTATCGCAAAAACGTTCCAGCCAGTAATATCGGGCCTAATCCGTCGCTTCGGCGGGTCTGTCCATGGTTGCGCATCCCGCGAACGAACAGACGCCGGGGCGACCCCAACCATAGCCGGCCATCCCCACGAGGATGGCGCAAGCGAGCAGGACGCCGCCCTTCTTCAATGAGCTCCGCCCGGTCCAACCACACGCCGCCGACCCGGCCGCTGCGCGCGCCGCGCAAATCGCGCCGGCGTGCGCTGTTCGCGATCCCGTTGCTCGGGATGCTGGCGCTTGCGCTGCTGTGGGCGGTGATCATCGCGCGACTGTCGGTCGAAAAGGACAGCGCGTACAAGGAAGCGGCGGCATCCGCGGCGATCCTGTCGTCCGCGCTCGAGCAGCACACCGTCAAGGCGATCCACCAGGTCGACCAGATCACCCGCTTCGTCAAGTTCGAGTTCGAGAAATCGCCCGCGCACTTCAATCTCGCGAGCGCGGTCGAAAAAGGCGTCGTGCCGAGCGACACGCTGATCCAGGTCTCGCTCGTGAACGCGAAGGGTATCCTGTTCGCGAACACGGCCGACATCCATCCGCAGCCGATCAACCTGTCGGATCGCGAACACTTCAAGGTCCATCTCGCGCACAACGACGACCGCCTGTACATCAGCAAGCCGGTGTTCGGCCGCGTGTCGAGCCACTGGACGCTGCAGATGACGCGGCGCCTGAACAACCCGGACGGCAGCTTCGCGGGCATCGTCGTGGTGTCGGAAGACCCGAGCTACTTCACCAACGATTTCTACAACAACGCGGCGATCGGCAAGGAAGGCGTGATCGCCGTGGTGTCCGACACGGGCGCCGTGCTCGCGCGGCGCACCGGCTCGGTCAGCAACGCACCGGGTGCGTTCTCCGCGTCGGGCGTGTACCCGATCGCCGAGCGCGTGACGGGCACGATCATCGACCCGATCGACGGCGTGACGCGCATCGTGTCGTACCGCCACCTCGACGGCTACCCGCTCGCGGTGATGGTCGGGCTGTCGCAGACCGAGGAATTCGCGGACTACTCCCACACGCGCAACGTCTACCTGTTGATGACGAGCTTCATCACGCTCGCGATGCTCGCGTTCTTCAGCGTCGCGACGGGGCTGATCGGCAAGCTGCTGGGGCGCGAGCGCGAGATGACCCAGCTCGCCGAATACGACCTGCTCACCGGCCTCGCGAACCGCTACGCGACGCTGCGCGGGCTGCGCAACGACGTGTCGATGCCGGCCAGCCTGTCGCGGCTCGGCCTGCTGTTCATCGACCTCGACAACTTCAAGACCGTCAACGACACGCTCGGCCACAACGCCGGCGACATCGTGCTGCAGATGACCGCGTCGCGCCTGTCGGATGCGGTCGGCGACGAAGGCTCGCTCGCGCGGATCGGCGGCGACGAGTTCGTGGTCGTGATGAAGGGCGACGACATCGAACGGCGCGCGGTGCGGCTCGCGGAGGCGATCATCCGGATGTTCGGCGAGCCGTTCGACGTGCGCGGCAGTTCGTTCGTGCTGCACGCCAGCATCGGCATCGCGCTGCACAGCGTCGCGAACGAAAGCGAGATCGACCTGCTGAAGAAGGCCGACCTCGCGATGTACAGCGCGAAGGACGCCGGCAAGAACTGCTATCAGTTCTACGCGCCGCACCTGTCGCACCGCGCGGACCACCTGATGCGCTGGGAACAGCAGTTGCGCGTCGCGCTCGCCGAAGGGCAGCTGTTCCTCGCCTACCAGCCGAAGATCGACCTGACGCACCGCACGATCACTGGTTTCGAGGCGCTCGCGCGCTGGGACCACCCCGAGCACGGGATCATCTCCGCGAACGAATTCATTTCGATCGCCGAATCGACGGGCCTGATCGTGCCGATCGGCGACTTCGTGATCCGCACCGCGTGCGAGCAGATCGCGCGCTGGCGCGACGACGGCCACGACACGCTGACGCTCGCGATCAACATCTCGCCGGTGCAGTTCTGGCGCGGCGACCTGATCGAGACGATTTCCCAGGCGCTGCAGGACACCGGCATCGACGCGAACCGGCTCGAGATCGAGATTACCGAGACCGCGATGATGGAATACCCGGAGCTCGTGTCCGAGAAGATCGTCGCGCTGAAGAAGCTCGGCATCCGGATCGCGCTCGACGATTTCGGCACCGGCTATTCGTCGCTGTCCTACCTGCACCGCTTCTCCGTCGACACGCTGAAGGTCGACCGCTCGTTCGTGCAGGCCATCCCGAACGATCGCAGCGTGTGCGTGATGGTGTCGTCGATCGTGCATCTCGCGCGCTCGCTCGGCCTGACGGTCGTCGTCGAGGGTACCGAGACCGAGGAGCAGATCGCGTGGCTGTCCGCGCTCGGCGAGATCGAGGCGCAGGGCTTCCTGTTCTCGCGCCCCGTGCCGGCCGACGCGATTCCGGCGCTGATCGCACGCTTCGGCGTGCGCGGCGCCCGGCCGGACGTCCTCACCCACCGCGCGACCGGCAGCACGGGCGCCTGAGCCCGCCACGCGCGCGGCACCTGCGCGGCACCGGTTGCGCGGACCACCGATCGTTTCGTTTTCCGATCCGATTGTTTAGTCCATTTACTAGCGTTTTCGCGCATGGCAGTGTCACGATGCGCGGCGGACAATCGGGAGGGCCACCGTGTCGGCGGGCCGCCGGCACGATTTCAAGCGCGAGACCAGGCCCAGCGCCAACAGCATAGTCATGACAACCGTCGAAGTCGAAGCGGCCGAACGTGTCGAACCGGCACAGGCCTCCCTATGGACCTTGTTCAAGGTCATCGCCGGCATTTCCGCCGTGTCGTGGGGCGGGCTGTCGATGATGGCCCAGCTCGAACGCCACTACGTCGACCGGTTGCAGCGCATCGAGCCGCACGTGTTCGCCGATTTCATCGCCCTCGCGTGGCTCGTGCCGGGCCCGGTCGGCTGCAATGTCGCGGTGCAGGTCGGCCAGACGCTGCACGGGCGCATCGGCGCGTGGATCGCCGGCATCGCGAGCGTGCTGCCGTTCTTCCTGCTGATGACGCTGTTCGCGATCTTCTACCGCACGCCGATCGTGCGCTCGCTCGCCGCGCCGATGCTGATCAATCACTTCGGGATGGTGCTCGCCGCGCTGATCGGCGTCACGTGGATCAAGCAATTGCGTACGCTCGCGCGCACGCGGCTCGAACAGTTGATTGCCGCGCTCTCGACGATTCTGCTCGCTTTCGCGCATAGTCCGGCCGCGTTCGTCGGGATTCTTTTCGCGGCGTTTGCAGCCGGCTGGCTGACCGGGCCGCCGCAAGACGACGCGGTCGACTTCACGCTATCGAAGCGCGACCGCAACCTGCTCGTGCTGCTCGCCATCCTCGTCGCGCTGTTCGCGCTGCCGCTGTCCGGCGACTACCAGATGACGCTGCTGTGGCCGCGGCTCGCCGGCGCCGGGATGACGCTGTTCGGCGGCGGCTTCTCCGCGCTGCCCGTGCTCAAGACGCTGTTCGTGTCGCCGGCGACCGGCATCTCCGACCACGACTTCACGCTCGCGTTCGCGCTGTCGCCCGTGTCGCCCGGCCCGCTGCTGAACGTCGTGCCGTTTCTCGGCTACCTGACCGACGGCTGGACCGGCGCGCTGCTCGCGACCGCCGCGCTGTTCATTCCGTCGGGATGCCTCGTCGTGTTCGCGCAGAACCATCTGTTCCGGCTCAAGCGCCACTCGCGCTTCGAGCACGGGATGCACCTGATGCGCGCGGCGACGACGGGCTTTCTGGTCGTCGCCGTCGTGAAGATCCTGCATCGCGAACCGGCCGATCCCGTCTACTGGCTCACGGGCGCCTTTGCGATGCTGTGCTTCGCGCGCTTCAAGCTGCCCGTGTATGCCGTCTACGGCGCGGTCGCGATCGCGTGCGGCGCTTGGCTGTGGGCCGTCGCGCATTGACGGCCGGCTGCGATTGCCGCCACCGCCCGCCCCGCCGCTTGCCGCTCAGCCTGCCTGCACCGCGACGCGGCGTGCGACCCAGCGCGCACGCAGCGCGTCATATGCGAGGTTGAAGCAGAACGTGTAAGGCAGGAAGAACAGCACGATGCCGAGGTCGAGCAGCAGCGCCTCGACGAGGCTCACATCCAGCCACCACGCGGCGACCGGCACCACCATCGCGACGAGGCCGAACTCGAACGCGACCGCATGCGCGACCCGCATCCCAACCGTGCGCGTGAGGCCGGCGCGCCGCTCGAAGCGGTCGAACAGCGTGTTGAACGTCATGTTCCAGGCCATCGCGATCAGCGACACCATCACCGTCAGCACGCCGACGTGCGACACCGGCATGTCGAGCAGCCATGCGCCGATCGGCGCGCATAGCGCGATCGCCACCAGTTCGAACGTCAGCGCGTGAACGAGGCGTTCCGTCACCGTTTTATTCATCTGTTTCATGCTTCCCTCCGATTCGTTTGCTCAGATCATATGTGGCATTCTGATCGGCACGACCGTATGAATCCAGTTTGATATCATCGGTTTTACCGATACAACCCGATGAGATCCGCCACATGCGTCACGCACCCGAAGCCCTGCTCGCCTTCGCCGAAGCCGCGCTGCTCGGCTCGTTCACGGCCGCCGCGCGCAAGCTCGGCAAGCGCCAGTCGACGGTGTCCGAAGCGATCGCGAACCTCGAGATCGATCTCGGCGTGCAGCTGTTCGACCGCTCGACGCGCACGCCGACGCTGACCGATGCCGGCCGCGCGCTGCTGCCGCAGGTGCAGCGCACGCTGGAAGCCGGCGCGGCGATCGACCGCACCGCCGCGCGGCTCGCGCAGGGCGAGGAAGCGCGGCTCACGCTCGTCGTGTCCGATACGTACCAGTCGAAGCGTTACGAGGAAACCTTGATGGCGCTCGAGCGGCGCTTTCCGGCGCTCGAGCTCGAATGCCAGATCGCCGAGCACGAGGACGTGCTCGACCTGATCCAGCAGGGTCGCGCGCAGCTCGGGCTGATGGCCGCGCGCGCCGTCTACCCGCCCGATATCGGCGCGGCGACGGTGGCGGAGGAATCCGAGATCGGCCTGTTCGTCGGGCGCACGCACGCGCTGGCCGCCCACGGCGACGCCGACGTGCCGCATGCGGCGCTGCGCGACGCGCGCGAGCTGCGGCTGAACACCTACGTGAAACCGGAGGATCGCGGCGCCGACGACCGGATCGTCGTCGGCACGCAGCGCTGGCTCGCGCCGAGCTATCTGATGCTGCTGGAGATGGCGGTGCTGGGGTTCGGCTGGGCCGAGCTGCCGCGCTGGATGGTCGAGCACTTCGCGCGCGACCGGCTGTGCGAGCTGCGCGCGCGCGGCTGGCCGCGCCGCGTGCGGGTCGATGCGGTCTGGTCGCGCAACCGGCCGCTCGGCCCGGCCGGCGCGTGGCTGCTCGACGCGATGCTGGCCGCGTAGCGGCGCGCGGCACCGCGCCGGCGGCGCGCGCCGAACGGCGCCGCGAAATCGCAGGTCAGAAGCCGCGCGACAGCACGGCGGCGCCGATCGTCACGACGCCGAGCACGAGATTGACGATGACGAGCAGGCGCACCGCGTTCACCGCGCGCGCACCATCGGGCCAGTTCTGCGCCTGCACCGCGCGGCGGATACGCGGGAACAGCGCGAAGCGGATGTGGCCGAAGATCAGCATCATCACGACGCCCAGCCCCGCCATCGCATGCAGCGTCCACGTCGCGTGCGCGCCGCCGAATGCCATCAGCAGGAACCCGCCGGACAGCAGGATCACGATCACCGAGCCCGACACCCAGTTGAAGAAGCGGCCGAACACGCCTTCGATCAGCGGCAGCCGGAGCTGCGGCGTCAGGTCGGACAGCGCCGGGCGCAGGCAGAAATTCGCGAAGACCATCCCGCCCACCCACACGGCGACGGCCAGCAGGTGAAGAAACAGCGCGACGGCAACAGCGTGGGACATGGCGACAATCCTGATAGGGGTTGGGTGCAACTAATAGCCGCGTCACGCGCGGTCTCGAGCGACGTTCGACCGGCGGCCCGCCGCTCGGTTCGGACCCCGGGCGGCATTTCACACTATTTTGCAAATTCCGCGTGACGCCGCCACTGTCGCTTACCTGAATACGCCGCCCAAAAAAGAACAGGCCGCACGCCCGCCGAAGCGGAGGTGCGGCCTGCGATGCCGGTCGAACCGGCGCGCGGATGCGGCGTCAGCCGAGCAGCGGACGCAGCTCGTTGACGACCTTGAGCTTCGTCTCGGGCGCGCGGCCCTTGCGTGCGCGCTTGCCGATGTGCGGCGCGAGCCCCGCGTACGACAGCGTTTCGTCCTGCGCCTTGCCGCCGCGACCGGTGCCGATCAGCACGACGCCGGCCGGGTCGATCGCGAGCGCCTGCACGAGCGTTTCCTTGTCGTCGAGCGCCATCAGGATCACGCCGCGGCCGCCGCCGGACAGCGTCTTCATCTCGTCCATCCCGAACACCAGCAGCCGGCCGCCGCTCGACAGGCACGCGACCTGCGTCGCGTTCGGCAGCACGGGCATCGGCGCGAGCGGCACCGCGCCCGCATCGATCGTCATGAACGCCTTGCCGGCCTTCACGCGGCTCACCATGTCGCCGACCTTCGCGAGGAAGCCGAACCCGTTGCTCGACGCGAGCAGCAGTTGCTGGTCAGCCGGCGCCGCGAAGTAGTGCATCAGGTGCGAGCCCGATTCGAGCTCGATCAGCGACGTCACCGGCACGCCGTCGCCGCGGCCGCCCGGCAGCACCGACACGTCGACCGAGTACACGCGGCCGCTGCTGCCCCACGCGATCAGGCGGTCGGGCGTGCGGCACTGGAACGCCGCGTACAGGTGGTCGCCGGCCTTGAACGTGAAGCCGGCCGGGTCGAGCCCGTGACCCTTCAGCGCGCGCACCCAGCCCTTCTGCGACACGACGACCGTCACCGGCTCGTCGACGACCTTCGCCTCGAACGTCGCGCGCTTTTCCTGCTGGATCAGCGTGCGGCGATCGTCGCCGTACTGCTTCGCGTCGGTCTCGATTTCCTTGATCATCAGCCGCTTCATCGCGCTTTCGTTCGCGAGCAGCTCCTCGAGCTTCGCCTTCTCGTCGCGCAGCGTCTCGAGTTCCTTCTCGATCTTGATCTTCTCGAGCCGCGCGAGCTGGCGCAGCCGGATTTCGAGAATGTCTTCCGCCTGGCGGTCGGTCAGGCCGAACGCGCTCATCAGCGCGGCCTTCGGCTCGTCCGCCTCGCGGATGATGCGAATCACCTCGTCGATGTTCAGGAAGACGATCATCCGCCCTTCGAGGATATGGATGCGGTCGTCGACCTTCGCGAGACGATGGCGGCACCGGCGCGTCATCGTCAACTGGCGGAACTTCACCCATTCGTCGAGGATCGTCAGCAGCCCCTTCTGACCCGGCCGGCCGTCGGCGCCGATCATCACGAGGTTCAGCGTCGCGTTCGACTCGAGGCTCGTGTACGCGAGCAGCGTGTTCACGAATTCCGTCTGGTCGATCGTGCGCGACTTCGGCTCGAACACGAGCCGCACCGCCGCTTCCTTGCCCGACTCGTCGCGCACCGCGTCGAGCAGGTCGAGCATCGCCTTCTTCGTGTTGAGCTGTTCGGGCGTGAGCGTCTTCTTGCCGAGCTTGAGCTTCGGGTTGGTCAGCTCCTCGATTTCCTCGAGCACCTTCTGGCCCGACGTGCTCGGCGGCAGCTCGGTGACAACGAGTTGCCACTGGCCGCGCGCGAGATCCTCGATCTTCCAGCGCGCGCGCACCTTCAGGCTGCCGCGGCCGGTTTCATAGGCCGCCGCGATCTCGGTGTCGCTCGAGATGATCTGGCCGCCGCCCGGGAAGTCCGGGCCGGGGATCAGGTTCATCAGCTCCGCGTGCGTGAGCTTCGGATTGCGGATCAATGCGACCGCCGCCGCCGCGACCTCGCGCAGGTTGTGCGACGGGATTTCGGTGGCGAGGCCGACCGCGATGCCCGATGCGCCGTTCAGCAGCACGAACGGCATGCGGCTCGGCAGCGTCTTCGGTTCCTCGAACGAGCCGTCGTAGTTCGGCATGAAGTCGACCGTGCCCTGGTCGATCTCGTCGAGCAGCAGCTTCGAGATCGGCGTGAGCCGCGCTTCGGTGTATCGCATCGCCGCCGCGCCGTCGCCGTCGCGCGAGCCGAAGTTGCCCTGCCCGTCGATCAGCGGATAGCGCAGCGAGAAATCCTGCGCGAGACGCACGAGCGCGTCGTATGCAGACTGGTCGCCATGCGGGTGGTATTTACCGAGCACGTCGCCGACCACGCGTGCCGACTTCACCGGCTTCGCGTCGGGGCCGAGGCCCATTTCGTTCATCGCGAACAGGATCCGGCGCTGCACCGGCTTCTGGCCGTCGCACACGTCGGGCAGCGCGCGGCTCTTCACGACGCTGACCGCGTAGCTCAGGTACGCCTGCTCCGCGTAATTGCCGAGCGTCAGCGCATCGGCATCCGGTGCGTCGGACCCGGCGAAGAGATCGGAAGTATTGTCGTCCATCTGAATTCCGTATTCGTAAATGGCGTGAGGCCGGGCCGGGCGTCATGCCCGGCCGCGCGGGTTAGATGTCCGCTTCGACGTCGTTGCCCTTTTCCTCGAGCCAGCCGCGCCGCGCGGCTGCCTCGCCCTTGCCCATCAGCATCGTCATCCGCGCGACGGTCGACTCGTAGTCGAGCTCGCCGAGCTTCACCGGCATCAGGCGGCGCGTGTCGGGGTTCATCGTGGTGTCCCACAGCTGCTCGGCGCTCATTTCGCCGAGACCCTTGAAGCGGCTGATGCTCCATTGGGTTTCACGCACGCCGTCCTTGCGCAGCTTGTCGAGCGTCGCCTCGAGTTCGCCTTCGTCGAGCGCATAGAGCTTCTGCGCGGGCTTCTTGCCGCGCGCGGGTGCATCGACGCGGAACAGCGGCGGCCGCGCGACATGCACGTGGCCGCGTTCGATCAGCTGCGGGAAGTGCTTGAAGAACAGCGTGAGCAGCAGCACCTGGATGTGCGAGCCGTCGACGTCCGCGTCCGACAGGATGCAGATCTTGCCGTAGCGCAGGTTCGACAGGTCGACGGTTTCGTCCGGGCTGTGCGGATCGACGCCGATCGCGACCGAGATGTCATGCACCTCGTTGTTCGCGAACAGCCGGTCGCGCTCGGTTTCCCACGTATTCAGCACCTTGCCGCGCAGCGGCAGGATCGCCTGGTATTCCTTGTCGCGGCCCATCTTCGCGGAACCGCCCGCCGAGTCGCCCTCGACGAGGAACAGTTCGTTGCGCGCGATATCTTCCGTCTCGCAATCGGTCAGCTTGCCGGGCAGCACCGCGACGCCCGAGCTCTTGCGCTTCTCGACCTTCTGGCCCGCGCGCGTGCGCGCCTGCGCCTGCTTGATCACGAGTTCGGCGAGCTTCTTGCCGTGCTCGACGTGCTGGTTCAGCCACAGCTCGAGCGCCGGCCGCGAGAACGACGACACGAGCTTCACCGCGTCGCGGCTGTTCAGGCGCTCCTTGATCTGCCCTTGAAACTGCGGGTCGAGCACCTTCGCGGACAGCACGAACGACACGCGTGCGAACACGTCTTCCGCGAGCAGCTTCACGCCCTTCGGCTGCAGGTTGTGCAGTTCGACGAAGCTTTTCACCGCCTGGTAGAGACCGTCGCGCAGGCCCGACTCGTGCGTGCCGCCGGCCGGCGTCGGGATCAGGTTCACGTACGACTCGCGCACCAGCGAACCTTCCTCGCTCCATGCGACGACCCACGACGCGCCCTCGCCTTCGGCGAAGGTTTCGTCGGTCGAACGCGCATCGGCGAAGCGCTCGCCCTCGAACAGCGGGATCAGCAGCTCGCTGCCATTCATCTCGTCGAGCAGGTAGCCGCGCAGGCCGTCCTCGTATTTCCAGGTCTGGCGTTCGCCGGTCTTCTCGTTGACGAGCACGACCTCGACGCCCGGCAGCAGCACGGCCTTCGAGCGCAGCAGGCGCTGCAGCTCGCCGAGCGGCAGGTTCGGCGAATCGAAGTACTTCGGATTCGGCCATACCTGCACGCGCGTGCCGGATTTCTTCTCGCCGCGGCCCGCGCCTTGCGTCGTGAGCGGCTTCACGACATCGCCGTCGGCGAAGCCGAGTTCGGCGATCTTGCCGTCGCGCCAGACCGTCACGTCGAGGCGCGTCGCGAGTGCGTTCGTCACCGACACGCCGACGCCGTGCAGACCGCCCGAGAACGTGTACGCGCCGCCGGCGGCCTTGTCGAACTTGCCGCCCGCGTGCAGGCGCGTGAACACGATCTCGACGACCGGCACGCCTTCCTCGGGGTGCATGCCGAACGGGATGCCGCGGCCGTCGTCCTCGACTGATACCGACTGGTCGGTGTGCAGCGTGACGATGATCTGCTTGCCGTAGCCGCCGAGCGCCTCGTCGGACGCGTTGTCGATGACTTCCTGAATGATGTGCAGCGGATTTTCGGTACGGGTGTACATGCCGGGCCGCTGCTTGACCGGCTCGAGACCCTTGAGCACCTTGATCGATGCTTCGCTATAGGCCGCGCTGGGCTTCTTCGTTGACATAGGCGCTGAATTTCGTCATTCATCGGGACGTTGTCCACACCTGGTGTGGATAACGTCGTGGACAAAACGTTGAGTTCCGTAAAAAAGCGAATCGAAACAACGCTGTGCTTGGACTGCTTCGAAAGCGGGCGCGCGGCATGCGCTGCGCGACCCGGGACGCGCGGTATTTTACTGGTTCCGCGTGGCGCGCCATCGCAAGATCGTCGCGCGGCGCGGCCGGCCATACGGCGGGCGTACGACGCGCCGGCCAGCGACGCGCCGCGCGTGGTGCGTCAGACCGGTTTGCGCTTCGCTTCGAGCGTTTCCCACCGCTCGAGCGCGGCGAGCAGTTCGTCGTCGATCGCCGCGAACCGCTCGGTCAGGCGCGTGCCTTCCTGCGGATCCTTCGCGAAGATCGCGCCGTCCTCGAGTTGCGCGTTGATCGTCTTCTGTTCTTCCTCGAGCGCCGCGATCTTCTGCGGCAGCGCATCGAGTTCGCGTTGCTCGTTGAACGACAGCTTGACCGTGCGCTGCGCGTTGCGGCCGGCCGCGCTTTTCGCCGGGTCTTCCTTGACCGGCGCCGCTTCCTTCACCGCGCGCTTCGCCGCTTCCTGCTGCGCGAGCTGCTGCGAACGCTCGCTCTGGATCTGCCAGTCGGTGAAGCCGCCGACGTATTCGCGCCACTTGCCGTCGCCCTCCGCCGCGATCACCGACGTCACGACGTTGTCGAGGAACGCGCGATCGTGGCTGACGAGCAGCACCGTGCCGTCATAGTCGGCCAGCAGCTCTTCGAGCAGTTCGAGCGTCGGGATGTCGAGGTCGTTGGTCGGCTCGTCGAGCACCAGCACGTTGGCCGGACGCGCGAACAGGCGCGCGAGCAGGAGCCGGTTGCGCTCGCCGCCCGACAGCGACTTCACCGGCGAGCGCGCGCGTTCCGGCGCGAACAGGAAGTCGCCGAGATAGCTCATCACGTGCTTGCGCACGCCGCCGATCTCGACCCATTCGCTACCGGGGCTGATCGTATCGGCCAGGCTCTTGTCCTGGTCGAGCTGCGCGCGCATCTGGTCGAAATACGCGACCTGCAGATTCGTGCCCGTGCGCACCGTGCCCGAGTCGGGCTTCAGCTCGCCGAGGATCAGCTTGAGCAGCGTGGTCTTGCCCGCGCCGTTCGGGCCGACGAAACCGATCTTGTCGCCGCGCATGACCGACGTCGAGAACGTGTCGACCACCGTTCGATCGCCGTAGCGCTTCGTCACGTCCGTCAGCTCCGCGACGATCTTGCCCGACTTCTCGCCCTGCGCGACGTCGAGCCTCACGTTGCCCTGCGAATTGCGGCGCTCCGCGCGCTCGTTGCGCATCTGCACGAGCCGCGCGATGCGCCCGACGCTGCGCGTACGGCGCGCCTCGACGCCCTTGCGGATCCACACTTCTTCCTGCGCGAGCAGCTTGTCGAATTTCTCGTTTTCCACGCGCTCGACTTCGAGCTGCTGCGCCTTGCGCGTCTGGTACGCGGAGAAATTGCCCGGATACGACAGCAGCCCGCCGCGATCGAGCTCGACGATGCGTGTCGCGACGCGGTCGAGGAATGCGCGATCGTGGGTGATGAACAGCAGGCCCGCGCGCTGCGAGACCAGCAATTCTTCCAGCCAGCGGATGCCGTCGAAGTCGAGGTGGTTGGTCGGCTCGTCGAGCAGCAGCACGTCGGGTTGCAGCACCAGCGCGCGCGCCAGCGCGACGCGCTTCTGCATCCCGCCCGACAGCGCGTCGACGCTGGCATCGCCGTCCGTCAGGCCGATCTGCGCGAGCGTCATCGACACGCGCGTGCGCCAGTTCCACGCGTCGTGCATGTCGAGCGACGACTGCAGCGTGTTCATCCGCGCGAGCAGCGCATCGTGCTCGGCGCCTTCGGGTGTGTCGGCGAGGCGGTGCGCGATCGAATCGTATTCTTCGAGCACTTCGCGCGTGTGCGTGAGCCCCGATGCCACGGCCTCGAACACCGTCGCGCCGGGTTCGAATTCGGGCTCCTGCGGCACGTAGACGGTCACGAGCTCCTGCTGGCGCGTGATCAGCCCGTCATCGGGCTTCGCGAGCCCGGCGACGATCTTCAGCAGCGACGACTTGCCCGCGCCGTTGCGGCCGATCAGGCCGACGCGCTCGCCGGCTTCCAGCGAGAAGTCCGCGTGATCGAGCAACGCGACGTGACCGAACGCGAGTTGCGCGCCGGTAATGGAATAAAGCGACATGGGGAGACGGCGAAGAGAGAAATCGGAAGCGCCCATTGTACCGGTGGCGGAGGCCTGCGCCGGGATGGCCTGACGGACTATGCCGGTGCGTGGTGCTTTTCGTGCTGTGACTGCATGCAAGGCGTGCGCTCGGCGGACGGCGCCGGCATGGCGCGCTTCGGCGCCGCGCGGCGGGCATCCCGCCGTAGCTTCCCGGCCGGGCGCCCGCACGCGGGAGGTGCGATTACTTCACGTTGACCGTGATCGTCGAGCTCAGCTCGGGACCATACGAGCGGTGTGCGCCGTCGCCGAGCTGCAGCGTCAGCGTGTGCTTGCCGGGCGGCAGCTTCACGTCGGTTTCGGTCTGGGCCTTGCCGAAGTGCAGCGAATGTTCGGAGGCGGGAATCACGTCGCCCTTGGGCACCGGCTTGCCGTCGATCAGCAGGTGGTGGTGGCCCGTGTCCGGCGTCATGTCGCCGGCCGGCTTGAGCGCCATCCCTTCGAGGCCGAACTGCACGTGCACGGGGCTCGACACCGTCGCGCCATCCTTCGGCTCGACGAAAAACACGCGCGCCTCGGCACGCGCGAGCGTCGACACGGCCAGTGCCGCGACACATACCGCACCTGCGATCCATTTCTTGTTGAGCATCGTTTCCTCCTTCAGATTGAAAGGCTCACGAAGCATACACTGCGTGCCCGGCCCGTGCGATGTCGGGCGTTGTTCGCGATGCGTACGTTTAAAAGGACGTTGCGCAGGTGTTCGGCGAAATTACGGTACTATTGCGCCTTTCGTCCGTTGGCCGCGCCGCGGACGGCATGACCGACTTTCTTCATCCCGAACGCCCTATGAGCGATGTAATCGAATACCAGAGCTGGGTCTGCCTGATTTGCGGGTGGGTCTATAACGAAGCGGAAGGGCTGCCCGACGAGGGGATCCCCGCCGGCACCCGTTTCGCCGACATTCCCGCCGACTGGCGGTGCCCGCTGTGCGACGTGGGCAAGGAAGATTTCGTCGTCGTGGATTTCTGATTTCGGTTTCGTGTATCCGGTTTTCGGTTTTCGGTTTCCGGACGCACTAAGCACGCGCGCGGCGCATCGGCACGCATTCCGTCCGCCGATGCGCCGCGCGTTTGCTATACTCTGCGCGCTGTCCACATCGCCGTCCCGGTCGCGTTTTCTGCACGCGATATCGCGGACCCGGCTCTCCCCGTAGTTCAATGGATAGAACAAGCGCCTCCTAAGCGCTAGATACAGGTTCGATTCCTGTCGGGGGGACCATCTTAGTTCCCAATACTTCCTAGGTTTGCCCAAACAGTCGCGCGCAGCCTTGTGTCGCTTGGACTTTTGCTGCCATCCTTGCCCAAGGTTGCCTAGTACAAGCAACCTAGCTTGGGGACATCGTTTTGGGACATGCCTCCACGCCCCCAACGCCATGCCGAAGCGCGCTACCCCGCTGACCGAGATGCAGATCCGCAAGGCCAAGCCGGCCGAGAAAACCTACCGCCTGGCAGACGGCAAGGGGCTGTATTTGGAGGTGATGCCAAATAGATCCCGGATCACACCGGTTGCCTTCGATGTCTTGTGCTGCCTTTGCCAGTGCCAGAGGTAGCTTGCTGGAGCAACCGAACTCGACAAAAAGCATGCTATTCAGATCAGCCACCGTCAACGCCTTGGCCTCATCTGTGCCGATAAACCGGCTAATCGAACGCGTCCGATGCCACACACTGTAGGCTCGATTGCGGATGAGGAATTGTTCTTCTTGCATGGTCGCCTGAAGCGCGGAGCCGCCTCTGGTTGAATCGCGTCGATCCAAATGCAGCACGGTGCTTTATTGAATTCAAGCACCGCGCTACACTACAATCACTCCATGGCCCGAGACGATCCACAAATCAACCTCCGCATCCCGCTCGAATTGAAAGAGCGGCTCGACGCAGCGTCAGCGCGAAAAAGACGATCGTTGACCGCTGAGGTGGTCGCCCGACTGGAAGCGAGTTTTTTGAGCGACGATGAAAGCGGGAACGTGCACATCGATGATCGAATGCTGAATCTGTTCGCCAGACACATCGTGGAGAAGGTCGTCGAAGCGTTGGACAAACGCGAAAAGTCAACCCGGCCGCGACCTGACCGACAGCGTTGATCTCTTGACTATGCCGTAATAATCCGGCTGCTATGCAAACACCAGAGACGATTCGTCACCTATTACGTTCATGGGTACAGGGTGCCAAGCAGCACCTACCCGGCGACGTCCTTATCGATGAGCTGTGCATTGTCGACAAGACTTGTAGAGCGGACCTGGTTCACGCAAACGGACAACTTTGCGGGTTCGAGGTTAAGTCCGAGGCAGACACGTTTAAGCGTTGGCCACAGCAGATGGAAGCGTATCTCAGAGTATTCGACGAGGTATGGCTTTGCTGCCATCGCAAACATGCAGTTCGCGCCCTAGAGGAGTCGCATCCATCGATTGGCATCTTGATCGTGGACGAGTACTCATCGATCGCCGTATTGCGCCCAGCACGCCCGAACAAGTGCGTCGTCCCGTATGACCTCAGTGGTCTGTTGTGGCGAGAAGAACTGGATGAACTGTGCGCCAGCCAAGGGTTACCAATTCTACGCCGCGAGCGAATTCGAGAAGCTCGGCACCGCGTTTCCAAGGCGGTGCCGCTCGACGTACTAAAGGCTCAAGTACTCAGCAGGCTCAAAGTGCGCTACGCGGCTGCTTCATAGATCCTCATCATCGGACTCAGCCCCGACAGGAGGCTCACCACGTGAGGCCAGGTACTGCAGAACTGCGCAAATGTGTTGGTTGACACGAAATCCATTCCACGTCCCATTGTTGCCGTAGTTCGTCCCTGATGCCGCAATACGGCCGATTTCGCGAGTCGCCCAGCAAAATTCATCTCCGTGATAACCCGGGATTGTTCTAATTGCGGCGGCGATCCCCGTATAGTGATGGAATTCCTTATCGCCTCCCTGTCGGATTTGCCACCACTCTGTAGGGACCAGGTAATTTGCAAAAGGGATAACTGGCATACCGGGGATAAAGTCCATTACCCCGGTGGGATTTGTTGCAGCGTAGTCACCGTAGATCAGCGGCAGATCTCCCAAAGCCGCCTGAAGCGCCAGCTGCCATGTAAGATCGAGACACGCAACAGTTCGAGATGTGCCGGAAGCAGGTTTGTCATCAGGAAACGACGTACTAACGATGACTACCCGCGCGACTCGATAGGCATGAATGTCTCGTACAAGGCGGTCGAGCCATCCCCCAGGAGTTAACAGGGGAATATCGGCAAGTTTCCGAAAATCGATGATCACATCAACTGCTGAAGGATCTGTTACCGAGTTCAGTACGTTCTGGGCTGTCGGCCATTGCCGAGCTACATCTCGCCCCACCTCCACCCGGAGTGCGATCCTCGGAAACTCCGCTGCCAATTGAAGTGCGCACTGCACCACATCGCGGGATGAATCGCCATCGGCCCAACCGATAACTGGTACCAGTGCGTTGTTCTTGGCTCTGGTTGCTACATAAAAGGCACGCTTTGTAGCGTATGCGTTGTTCGGTGAGTTCAGCGCATTCTCGATCAAGTACCGATCATTTGCGTCTGTTGGAAAACGCGAAACGTCCAGATAAAACGAAGTACCGCCCCAGTTGTTCGCAAACGTATCGAGATGACGCTCGTCATTTCCTCGCATACTTAGCAAAGGAGCAACCTGCTCTCGTCGAGCCGACTCCAAATTGACAAGCGCCTTTATGTCGTTCTGCCCCACCCTCAATGCTGCAACGTAGTTCATGTGGCCTTCCCTCGAATGTCCCGATTCGGCGGAACTTACCGACGCTCACCCTGAGCGTATTCTTTTGATGTAGCTATTTTATCCGACCCGAAACCACATACCGCAACCGTCGCCGGATGGCGAATAATCTTTAGGAAATTTTTGGGGCATATTCTTAACGATAATGCGGCAAAGCCACGCACATCATTGTTTTATGAATTCTGTCAGGGGGACCAAAGAGTCTCCAAAGTTTCACCAGCTTCGCCACAAGAACCCCGTCACGCTTGGCTGTGCGGGGTTTTTTGTTGCGGACTTCCACCAGCGGCCACCAGTGGAAATAACTGCCGATTTCCCGCGGGTCCTTCCGGCGCCCTTCCGAATGCACGGGCACTGCGCGCCGCGTTTTTCGACAAGGTGTTCCGGCTGTTACCCAAAGTGTTATCCAACCGCCGGAGGGTAACAAACATGGATCGGTTACTTGATCGAAACCAAGGTAACGCTCGGGTATCCGAGAGAACCCAGGCAATGCAAGCGAGCGCATTCTGATCGGCGACGCGCGATCGCCCCGGACGGGCCATATCATTGATCGTTTGACGCACCGCAACAGTCCGGGGTACACTTCGCGCCGCGGGGTGGAGCAGTCTGGCAGCTCGTCGGGCTCATAACCCGAAGGTCATAGGTTCAAATCCTATCCCCGCAACCAACATCGAAGCCCGCTATGCGAAAGCAAGCGGGCTTTTTGATTTGCATGTTGTACCAGTACGGCCGGCCCCCAGCCTCACCGCATCAACCCCGCCCTGACCTTCGGCATCAAACTCGCATTCACCCCGGTCACGGCAAACGTCCCCGTCGACGACGCCCCGGCCGGCAGCGCCAGCACACTGCCATCCCCGAGCCGATTCGCGTCGACGACGATCTGGCTCACCGCGCACCCGTTCGTCAACAGCCCGACGGGCAACCCGGCGATCGACGAAAACGTATTGCCCGTCACGCTGAACGAACACACGTTCCCATACGCCCGGAACCCCGCATAGCCGGATCCCGACACGCGGTTATCCGTCACCGCGACGCCCGACACCGTTCCCGTCCATGTATCCAGCTCGATCGCGCCCTGTTGCGTCGGCTGCAAGCCATTGTTCACGTTCGAGTTCTGGATGTTGGTCACGGTATTGCCGGTGATGACGACGTTCGACGACCCATAAGTCTTCCAGCTGTCTTCCTGCGCGACCAGGATACCCGCCGCCTTCTCGACGCCGTCGACCGTATTGTTCGAGATCGTCACGCCCTGCCCGCCGACAACGGTAATGCCGCGCCCCCACGCGTTACCCGACACTGAATTGTGGTCGATGAGCACGTTGCTGCTGAGCCGGCCGTCGCCGAGATAACTGACCACGGCGATCAGATCGTCGCCGGTGCCCGTCACCGTATTGTTCTGCACCAGCACGTTGATCGACCCGTAGGTCGTATGGATGCCGTCGGCCAGCGTCGCGCGCACGGTGTTGCCCACGATCGCGATACCGCTGCCGCCGAACACGAAAATCCCCGCGCTCGCGCCTCCTTGGATCGTCACGCCGAGCACCTGAACGTCCGCGCCCGTCACCTCGACCTTGGTCGACTCGGGCGTCGTGAGCCGCGTCGTGCCGGTGCCGGCGAGCGTCACGCCGACGAGGGTCGAACCGGCGCCGCGCATCACGATGGTCTGGTCGGCCGGATTCGTGGCGGCGAGCGTCGCGCCATATCCGGAGATCACCGCCTGCGGCACGTTCACGGCAAGCGAATGCCCGACGACGTAGCGGCCCGGCGCGATCACCAGGCGCTGGCCGGCCTGCAGGCTGTCGAATGCTTTCTGCAACGCGTCGGCTTGATCGCTGCCGTCGGCGGCCGGCGAGACCGTCACATCGGCGACGAGAACCGGTTTGGAGCCGCTGGACGGCTGAAGCGGCGCGCCGGGAGTGGCGCCGGTCGCCCCTGAGGTCGGGCCAGAGCGGCCGGAATCCGTCGATGAAGTCGATGCGCCCGATGCGCTGGACGGACCGGATGCGGCGGATGCGGCGCCGGCAGACGCGCCGGACGATGTCGATGTACCCGCAACGGTTTGCGATGCCGCCGCATTGTTGTCATCGCCACCGCCGCATGCGGCAAGACAAAGGCAGAGCGCGGCAAGCATCGCTTGATCGACTGTACGCATACGATGTTCCGCTAGCCCAGATTGGCGTCATCGTAAGTACGCCAGCGCACTTTGTAAATGAATTCCGTGCGGAGGCCACCGTTCGCAATCCTCCGTGATTCAACGCAACTGACACGTATCCGACATTGCATAGAATCCCGAACCTTCTTCCATCACGGGAAAGTCGGTGCTGATTCGGCCGCGCGCGACCTCGAAATCGCGCGCGGCATCGGTGCAGCAATTACCGGCAGCACACGAGCAAATTAAATCGCACTTCTACGCTTATGCATTCGCGCCACCATCGATTGTCAACCCGGTACCGTTAATCGACCGCCCTTCCGGCCCGACGACGAACGCGACGAGTGCCGCGACGTCCTCCGCCTTGCCGTACTGCGGAATCGCCATCCGCGAACGTTGCGCGCCGGCATGCTCACCGTCGGCCGGATTCATGTCCGTATCGGTCGACCCCGGATGCACGATATTGACCGTGATGCCGCGCGCACCGAGATCGCGCGCGAGCCCCTGCGTCCAGCCGATCAGCGCGGCCTTGCTCGCCGCATAGAGGCTCATCCCCGCATCGGGAACGCGCGTCGCGAGGCAACTGCCGGTCGACACGATGCGCCCGCCCTCTCCGAGATGCCGCGCAGCCGCCTGCGACGCGACGATCACCGCGCGCACGTTCACGTTCAGCGTCGCGTCGATGTCGTCGAGCGTAAGGTCGTCCAGCGCACCGCCACGGAAGATGCCCGCGTTGTTGACGAGGATGTCGAGGCCGCCGAGCGTCTGCGCGGCATGATCGACCGCGCCACGCACGGCAACCGGATCGGCGCTGTCGGCCTGGATCGCGACGGCCCGGCGGCCGAGCGCCTCGATGTCGGCAACGACGGCCCGCGCCCGCTCCGCCGATTTCTCGTAAGTGATCGCGACGTCCGCACCGTCGGCCGCCAGCCGTTTCACAATGGCCGCACCGATGCCGCGACTGCCGCCCGTGACGAGTGCACGCTTGCCTTGAAGTCGACTCATGAAAACTCCTGTGGTCATTTATGTAACGACCGACACAGAATGTGGCAGGTTGCGCGGCGCTGTCAATTGAATTATTTTATCGATCGATACAGATATCGACGAAGGAACGAATGTCATGGCTGAACGGGGCCGACCGAGAAGCTTCGACAAGGAAGCGGCGCTGGATCGCGCGATGGAGGTGTTCTGGCGCCTCGGCTACGAGGGTGCGTCGATGACGGACCTGACGGCCGCGATGGGCATTGCGTCACCGAGCCTGTACGCGGCGTTCGGCAGCAAGGAGGCGTTGTTCCGGCAAGCGATCGAGCACTATCGGGAAACGGAGGGCCGTGAGATCTGGGACGGCGTCGAACAGGCCGGCAGCGCACACGACGCGATCGAGAACTATCTGATGCAGACCGCGCGCGTGTTCACGCGCCGGTCGAAGCCGGCCGGCTGCCTGATCGTCTTGTCGGCGCTGCATCCGGCCGAGCGATCGGACACGGTCCGGCAAATGCTGATCGCCATGCGCGAGCAGACGGTCGCCGCATTACGCGCGCGGCTCGGCGAAGGCGTTGCAGCGGGCGAGATCTCCGCGCACGCGGATCTCGACGCGATCGCACGCTACTACGTGACGGTGCAACAGGGGATGTCGATTCAGGCGCGCGACGGCGCGAGCCGTCGCGATCTGGAAGCGGTCGCGCAAGCCGCGCTGGCCGCATGGCCGGCGCTCGCGGGCGCGCGCGCCGGCTAACGGCGGGCCCCGGAAAGCAACCCGCAAAACCGCGCGCGGCCGGCCGGCGACAAGCGCCCGGCATGGCCGCGCGGGTACTTACTGTGTCACGGCGTGCTGCACGTCCTTCGACGCATGCCACACGCGGTAGCGCACGTCGAAACCGTCCGGCACGTACACGACGAGCGGCAGGCGGCTGTTGTAGCGCAGCAGTTGGCCGTCGCTACGCACCTGCACGAACCGCTGTTGCGGCGCCTGGCCCGGGCACGCCATCAGCGTCGACGCCGGGCCCTTCACGTCGGTCAGCCGATAGTACGTATAGCCCCAGCCCTTCACGTCCTCGGCGGTCAACTCGCCGCCGAACCATTGCTGGTTGCAGTCGGTCTGCAGCGTCTTGCCGATCATCAGTTCGACGCGCGCATCGCCTTCGTTCTCGAGCGCGGGCAGTGCGATCACCGCGCGCTGCTGGCCGGCCGCCGGCTGCGGGAACATCTTGATCGACTCGGCCGGCACGGCGGGCGCCGATGCGGGCCCGGCCGCGCAGGCGGCGGCGGTCGTCACGCAAAAGGCGGCCAGGACGGCCCGGATCGCGAATTTCATCGATGTGCTCCTGATAAACAAAATAGGCCCCGGATGCTAACACTTTCGTCGCAAGACCTTACGGCGCTGTAATTTGACGACACAATTGCAAACAGCCGGCAATCCCCGCGCGCGGTACTTATAGGAGAACCCACGGAGAACATCATGCTGAAGCTCATTGCTGCCGCCGGCGTCGCCACGCTGCTGGCCGGTTGCGTCGTCGGCCCGGACGCCGGATACGGCTACGGCCAGCCCTACTATTCCGATCCCGGCTACGCGTACGGGCCGGCCTACGGCGCGGCGCCGGTCTATGGCACGGTCAATATATGGGGCGGCGGCGGTGGCGGGCGCGACTGGGATCGCGGCCATCGCGACTACCGCCGCTGGGATCGCGATCGCGGTGACCATGGCGGCTGGGGACGCGGCGGCGGACGCCGCGGCGACTGGAACGAAGGCGGAGGCGGCGGCGGGCGCGGTGAGGGTGGCCATCGCCACTGATTCAGCCGATCCAGCGGATGCAATTGCAACCGTTTGTATCCGCACACGGTTCCGCACGGGCGCTGGGTGACGGATAAAAAAGCTGCCGAAACCGGCTCCCCCGACATGACAAAGGCCCTCGCATCATGCGAGGGCCTTTCCTTTTGTCATCCTGCGTATCGGCAACTCTCAGTCGACACCGATCATGCGGCGCCGAGCCCGGTCACGCACCCGCTCACCAGCCGGCCGGCTGCGCATAGCCGCCCGACACGGGCGCCCCGCACACATACGCGCGCTGATAGCGGTCGTAGCAATAGTTCGGGCCGCCGTCCTGGTACTGCGCCTGCTGGTAGCTCGGATAAGCCGGCTGCTGGTAGGCCGGCGCCTGGTAGTACGTCGGCGGCTGATAGGCCGGTGCCTGATACACGGGCGCCTGGTACGCGACGGGCGGATTCATCGCGGACGTCACGATCGCGCCGAGCACCGCGCCGCCGATCAGCGCGCCGATGACGGCGCCCCCGTCGCGGCCATGCGCGGACGCCGGGCCCGCCACGGCGAGCGAACCGGCGAGGACACATACAGCGGCAATTTTTTTCATGATGGACTCCCACGCGAAGTGGTACTGGATGCGATGCATTGTGGCGGCACGCGGTCGTAATAGATGCAGCAAGTGGTAACGCGCCATTACGGGTATCACGCACACCGAAACGCGGTACGGCCGTGCTACGATTTTCGGCCCACAGGAGACGCGTTTATGCAGCCCGAAACCGCCCGCCGTTTCGATACCGAATTCGCGCCGCGCATTGCGCGGGCGATCGCCGCCTTCTTCGCCGATCACGTCCAGGCCGACGTCGCCCCGTACGGCGGGCACGGGCAACCGACGCGCGTGCGGATCCGCAGCGCGCCGCACGAGCACGTGAGCGGCTTCGTGCATCCGCTGAACCTCGAGCTGACCTGGGACACCGACGAGATCGAGCGGCTGATGGAGCCGGACGGTCCGCAGCGCTTCGAGCACTACCTGGCCGCGCTGCCGAAGAAACTGGGCGCGTGGCAGGGCGCGCGCGACATCGATCTCGCGTCGCGCACGCAGGCCGACCCGCTCGTGCGGCTCGGCGGCCTCGATTTCGAAGGCTGAATGCGCGCGCCGGCCGGCGGCCGGCGGCCCCGCGTGCGTCGGCGTCGCGCGATGCGGCCCGGTGATACACTCGACCGGTCCCGCGCCGGCGCCGCCAGGCCGGCCGGGCCACTCACCGCCGCCTCCACCCGCGAGCATGGTTGCGCACACAACCGGCGTCCGGGCGCGCGGTCAACCCCGCTTTCGCTCCCGTCATGAACGCCGATACCGGCCTGCCGCTTCCGCAACGCTACTGGGCGATCGTCTGCGTCGCACTGGGCATCACGCTCGCCGTGCTCGACGGCGCCATCGCGAACGTCGCGCTGCCGACGATCGCGCGCGACCTGCACGCGTCCGATGCCGCATCGATCTGGATCGTCAACGCGTATCAGCTCGCGGTCACGATCACGCTGCTGCCGCTCGCATCGCTCGGCGAGCGCGTCGGCTATCGCCGCATCTATATCGCGGGGCTGGCGCTCTTCACCGCGGCGTCGCTCGGCTGCGCGCTCTCCGGCTCGCTGCCGATGCTGGCCGTGATGCGTGTGATCCAGGGGTTCGGCGCGGCCGGCATCATGAGCGTCAATGCGGCGCTGGTGCGGATGATCTACCCGTCGTCGATGCTCGGGCGCGGGCTGTCGATCAACGCGATGGTGGTCGCGCTGTCGTCGGCGATCGGGCCGACGGTCGCGTCGGCGATCCTGTCGTTTGCGTCGTGGCCGTGGCTGTTCGCGGTCAACGTGCCGATCGGCATCGCCGCGGTACTCGGCAGCGTGCGCGCGCTGCCGGCCAACCCGCTGCACGACGCGCCGTACGATTTCGCGAGCGCGCTGATGAACGCCTGCGTATTCGGGCTGCTGATCACGGCCGTCGACGGGCTCGGCCACGGCGAACGCCACGCTTACGTCGCGGCGGAGCTGGCCGTCGCGTTCGTCGTCGGCTACTTCTTCGTGAAGCGCCAGTTGTCGCAGCCGGCGCCGCTGCTGCCGGTCGACCTGATGCGCATCCCGATGTTCGCTTTGTCGATCTATACGTCGATGGCGTCGTTCACGTCGCAGATGCTTGCATTCGTCGCGCTACCGTTCTGGCTGCAGAATTCGCTCGGCTTCTCGCAGGTCGAAACCGGCCTCTACATGACGCCGTGGCCGCTCGTGATCGTGTTCGCCGCGCCGCTCGCGGGCGTGCTGTCGGACCGCTACTCGGCCGGCATCCTCGGCGGAATCGGGCTCGCGCTGTTCGCGGCCGGCCTGCTGTCGCTCGCGACGATCGGCGCGCACCCGGGCACCGTCGACATCGTGTGGCGGATGGCGCTGTGCGGCGCGGGCTTCGGGCTGTTCCAGTCGCCGAACAATCGCGCGATGCTGTCGTCGGCGCCGCGCGAGCGCAGCGGCGGCGCGGGCGGGATGCTGAGCACGGCGCGCCTGACCGGCCAGACCCTCGGCGCCGCGCTCGTCGCGCTGATTTTCGGGCTCGCGCCCGACCACGGTCCGACGATCGCGCTCTATGTCGCCACGGGGTTCGCAGCGATCGCCGCGGTGGTCAGCATGCTGCGCATCACGTCGCCACGCCCGGACGCGGCGACCTGACGCCGCCGCGCGCCGCGTGCGCACGTCATGCGGCGTCGAGCGCGTCCATCACGAAGCGCACGCGCGCCTTCACGCTTACCCGCGGCAGTTCGATCAGCCGATACCCGTACGCCGTATAGCAGTCGACCATCGCGTCGTAGGTCCGCACCGCCTCGTCGAAATCCTGCCGCCGTTCGGTGTCCTGCGTGTAGATCTCGGGCCACGGCGGCGCGATGAACACGCGCCGGTGATAGCGAAAGCGCCGCGCCGCGGCCTCCGCATGCGCGGGCACGGCGAGGCCCGTCAGTCGCAGGTAGCCGATCACGTCCGGCACGCCGCGGTCGAAAAACACGGGCCCGCGCGCATCGTGTGCGAGACGGTACGAACGCATCTCCCAGTTCAGCATCTGCTCGGCGAACGCTGCCCGGTCGCGCCACGGCAGCGCCGGGCCGTCGATCGCCATCTGGTCGCGGATCACGCCGCGCCCGGCCTCGTGCGAGCGCGTGAAACCGGTGCGTTCGAGCGCATCGAGCAACGTGCTCTTGCCCGAGCCCGGGCCGCCCGTGACGACGAAGAAGCGAGCCGACGCTTCGTCCGCCGCGCTGCCCTCCTCCACCCGCTCAGACATGCGCGGCCCGCCGGCCCGCGCGCTGCGTGACCGACGCGGCCGCCGCGACGCTGCGCAGGTCGGCGACGAACGTGTCGCGCCAGACCGACAGGTTGTTCTCGCGCAGCCGCGCAAGGTTCTCTTCATGTCGCGCCTGGCGCTCCGCGAGCGGCATCGACAGCGCGCGCTCGAGCGCGTCGGCCATCTGCGACAGGTCGTACGGATTGACGAGCAGCGCGCCGGTCAGCTCGGCCGCCGCGCCGGCGAACTCCGACAGCACGAGCACGCCCGGATCGGCCGGGTCCTGCGACGCGACGTATTCCTTCGCGACCAGATTCATCCCGTCGCGCAGCGGCGTCACATAGCCGACCTGCGACATCCGGAAGAACGCCATCAGCAGATTGCGCTCGTATTTGCGGTTCAGGTACTGGATCGGCGTCCAGTCGAGTTGCGAGAAGCGGCCGTTGATGCGGCCGGCCTCGCCTTCGAGCGTTTCGCGAATGTTCTGATAGGTCTTCACGTCGGAGCGCGTCGGCGGCGCGATCTGCACGAGCGATACGCGCCCCTGCCAGCCCGGCGCGTTGGCGAGCATCCGCTCGAACGACTGGAAGCGCTCGACGAGCCCCTTCGAATAGTCGAGCCGGTCGACGCTCATCACGAGCTTGCGGCCGTCGAGCGCGTCGCGCAGCATCTTCACCGGCTTGCGCGAGCCGTACTGGACGGCGGCCTCGGCGATCGCATCCGGATGCACGCCGATCGGATAGGCGGCAACCTTCACGACGCGGCCGTGCGCATGCAGCATCCCGTCGTCGCTCGCCGCGCCGATGCCGCGCCGCTCGATGTAGTCGGTGAACGCCTGCTTGTCGGCATCGGTCTGGAAACCCGCGATGTCGTACGCGCACATGAACTTCACGAGCTCCTCGTGCGGCGGCACGACGCGCAGCATGTCGGGCGACGGAAACGGAATGTGCAGGAAGAAGCCGATCGGGTTCTTCACGCCGAGCTCGCGCAGGCAATGCGCGAACGGCAGCAGGTGATAGTCGTGCACCCAGATCAGGTCGTCTGGCTGCAGCAGCGCGGCGAGCTGCTTCGCCAGCATCGCGTTCACGCGCAGATAGCCCGCGTACTCCTGCCGGTCGAAGCGCGTGAGATCGCTGCGGTAGTGGAACACCGGCCACAGCGTCGCGTTCGAGAAGCCGCGGTAGTACTGATCGTAGTCGCGCCGGGTCAGCCCGACCGTCGCATACGTGACGTTGCCGTCCCGCTGGATCGCGGGTGCAGCGTCGGGCGTACCGACGATCTCGCCGTTCCAGCCGAACCAGACACCGCCGGTGTCCTTCAATGCGTCCATCACGCCAACCGCGAGCCCCCCTGCACTCGGGCGTGTGTCCTCGCCGGCGGCGACACGGTTCGATACCACGATCAATCTGCTCATGCGGCTTCCCCTCCTCGATTCGATTGGCTGGCGCGCGGCGCGCGCCAAGGCGGACGCGACGACCCGGAGGCAGTCGCGCGGCGATTCAGATGTGAGCGATGCAACAAAGAGCGCAGTGAAATGCGGCGGCGGAATGCAACGGCGACAGGATCAAGCGTCCTGCTCCTGGCCGAGGTCGCGTTGATAGTCGAGCCCTTCCGGGCGTGCGCCGCCCTGGTTGTGATCGCCGTCGACCGGCGTCTCGCCGGGCGCGCCGGCAGGCGGTGCGGCCGGCGCGTCGGTCTGCGGACGCTGACGCTCAGCGCCCGCATCGGGCGGCCGGGGAGATGATCGTTTCGAACGGCGCATGGCTGGGTGTCTCATAGGCAGCGCGGCTCGGAGCCGTCGTAGAAACATTCCATAACAAAACAGTCTAGGTCGCTTCCTCGCACGCGAAGGTAACAATTACCTTCAATTTGTAACGTTTCGACCCCTCTCCAATCGTCTGTCCGACAATAACGCGGCGCGTACGCGCGCGTGCCGCCCGCCGCGATTTGTCAAAGCTTTGCAGTTTTCCTATGACAATTGCGAAACAATGACGCGGCAAGGGGGCGCGCATGCGTCGCCGCTCACCCAGACAGGACTTGCACTCAGGGATGAACACACGTTTCGAACCGCCGCGCCGGGCCATGACGGCGCGCATCGCGCTGGCCGCGCTCGCGACGGCCACGCTGCTGTCCGGCTGCAACTCGCTGTACAGCGAAGGCGCGACCGCCGGCGCCGGTATCGCGGGCGCCGCGATTGCCTCCAAGGTCACCAACAACGCCGCCGTCGCGACGGGCATCGGCCTCGGCGCCGTGGCCGGCGCGCGGGCAGGCGTCCAGTACTCGCAGCGCGTTGCACACCGTTACACGCAGGAACAGATCGCGAAGGCGGCGGCTCCGCTCGACGTCGGCGGCGTCGCGCCGTGGTCGACCCACCATTCGTTCCCGATCGAGGACGACGAACAGGGCCGCGTGACGGTCAGCCGGATGATCAGCGTCGGTCCGCTCGACTGCAAGGAAATCGTGTTCGCGGTCGACACGCCCGCGAAGGCCGACAAGGCCGCGCAGTCGGCGTTCTACGTCGCCACGATCTGCCGCGACGGTCCGGTGTGGAAATGGGCGTCGGCGGAGCCGGCGACCGAGCGCTGGGGCGCGCTGCAATGAGCATCGCGATCCGTATCGCGACGATCGGCGCGCTGTGCGCGGCCAGCGCCGCGCTGTCGGGCTGCGGGTCGGTCGGCGCGGCCAGCGGCGCACTGGCCGGCGCGGCGACGGGCCTCGTCACCGCGAATCCGGCCGTGGGCGTCGGTGTCGGCATCGCCGTGCAGGCGGCGACGGACGAAGCCGTCAATCGCACGATGAAGCAGCTCCATCAGAATCAGCAGGACGCGATCGCGAAGGCGGCCGGCAGCCTGGCCGTCGGTGAAGTCAAGCCGTGGAAGGTGAAGAACACGCTGCCGCTGGAAAACGGCGAAGGCGAGGTGCGCGTCACGCGTGCGTACTCGACGGCGCTGGCGTTGTGCAAGGAATTCGCGTTCTCGGTGAAGGATGGCGACAAGGCCGACTGGTATTTCGCGAATGCGTGCCAGCAAGGTACGCACTGGAAGTGGGCGTCGGCCGAACCGGCCGTCGACCGGTGGGGCAATTTGCAGTAACGATGCGATGCGCGGCGCGTGACCCCAGCGCCGCGCAGGCGGATGCCGGGCCGCACGGCCCGGCCCGTTGGCTTCAGGACTCGACGTCCTCGAGACTGAAGATTTCGGTCTGGTCGTTGTACGAGAAGATCTCGCCGTAACGGCCCCAGTCGATCACCGCGTCGAGCGTTTCCTCGGCCGCGCCGTCCGACAGAAAATCCTCCAGCTCCTGCTCGAAGCGCACGCGCGGCGCGCGATGGCCCGGGCGCTCGTTCAGCACCTTCTTGATGCGCGCGGCGAGCGGCACGTGCTTGAGCAGGTGATCCGCGAACATCAGCTTGCGCTCCTGCGTGCCGAACTCCGCGAACACGCGCCCCGGCGGCGTCAGGAACACGTCCCCTTCCCGCACGTCAGCGAAACCGAGGTACTGCAGCACTTCGGCGATCGGGAACAGGTCGTCCACTTCCAGATGCAGCGTGCGCGCGATTTCCGGCATGTCCGCGCGGCCGTGGTACGGCGCCATCGCGAGCGTCTCGATCAGGCCGGCCATCAGGTTGGTCGACACCTGCGGCAGCCAGCTGCCGAGCTCCAGCCCCTTTTTCGTCGCCTCGCCGGTCTGGCGCGCGGTCATCTTCGCGTAGATGTCGTCGACCAGCTTGCGGAAGGCCGGGTCGAGCCGATTGCGCGGATGCTTGAACGGCACCTTGATCTCGGCGATCACGCGGCCCGGGTTCGACGACAGCACGAGGATCCGGTCGCACATGAACACCGCTTCCTCGATGTTGTGCGTGACGATCAGCACCGACTTGATCGGCATCCGGCCTTGCGTCCACAGATCCAGCAGGTCGGTACGCAGCGTTTCGGCCGTCAGCACGTCGAGCGCCGAGAACGGCTCGTCCATCAGCAGGATCGTCGGATCGACGACGAGCGCACGCGCGAAACCGACGCGCTGGCGCATGCCGCCCGACAACTCGCGCGGATACGCGTTCTCGAAGCCGTCGAGACCGATCAGGTCGATCGCGGCGAGCGCGCGTTCGCGCCGCTCGCGTGCGCCGACGCCGAGCGCTTCCAGCCCGGCTTCCACGTTCTGCAACACGGTCAGCCACGGGAACAGCGCGAAGGTCTGGAACACCATCGCGACGCCTTCCGCCGGGCCGCGCAGCGGCTTGCCGAGATACGTCACTTCACCGCCGGTCGGCTCGATCAGCCCGGCGATGATTCGCAGCAGCGTCGACTTGCCCGACCCTGAACGGCCGAGCAGCCCGACGATCTCGCCTTCGCGCAGCGACAGGTTCGCGTCGTCGAGCACGAGCAATTCGCCCTGCGTCTTGTTGAAGCCGCGGCAGACGTGATCGACACGCAGGATTTCCTCGCCGAGGCGCGGCGGCTGGGACGTCTGGACGGGGGCGTTTACAGCATTCGGATTGTGCATCGCGTTTCGCTCTCAATCGGTCTCAGTCGAGCCGCAGCTTCGCTTCGGCGAAGGCATACAGCGGGCGCCACAGCAGGCGGTTGAACAGGGTAACGAACAGGGACATCACGGCGATGCCCAGGATGATCTTCGGAAAGTCGCCGGCGGCGGTGGTCTGCGCGATATACGCGCCGAGGCCGTGCGCCTCGATCTTGGTCGTGCCCCACTGCACCGCTTCCGACACGATGCTCGCGTTCCACGCGCCGCCCGACGCGGTGATCGCGCCGGTCACGTAGTACGGGAAGATGCCGGGCAGGATCGCCTGGCGCCACCACTGCCAGCCGCGGATCCGGAAGTTCGTCGCCGCTTCGCGATAGTCGTTCGGATAGGACGTCGCGCCGGCAATCACGTTGAACAGGATATACCACTGCGTACCGAGCACGATCAGCGGCGACAGCCAGATGTCGGGGTTCAGGTGGAAGCGCGCGATCACGATCACGAACACCGGGAACAGCAGGTTGGCCGGGAACGCGGCGAGGAACTGCGCGAGCGGCTGCAGCTTCTCCGCGAGCCGCGGACGCAGCCCGATCAGCACGCCGATCGGCACCCAGATCACGGACGCGATCGTGATCAGCACGACCACGCGCAGCAGCGTGATGAGCCCGAGCACCAGCACGTGGCCGACGTCGGCCATCGTCACGCCGGTCGCGACGAAGCTGACGACGCGCCACACGATATAGGCCGTGCAGATCAGCACGAAGCCCGACCATGCGATGTCGACCGTGCGCGACGCCTTCTTCTCGACTTTCGGCAGCGTGAAGCGCATCGCGCCCGACAGCGGCAGGCGCAGCGGAATCCGCGCGGCCTTCGCGAAGAACCAGCCGGCCGGCACCAGCAGTTGATGGATCAGGCGCGTGCGGCGCACGAGGTCGAGCAGCCACGATTGCGGCGCATCGCCCGACGCGGTGTTCTCCATCCGGAACTTGTCGGCCCACGCGATCAGCGGGCGGAACAGGAACTGGTCGTACGCGAGGATCACGACGGTCATCGTGAGGATGACCCAGCCGATCGCGCCGAAGTTCTTGTCCGAGATCGCCTGCGCGAGATACGCGCCGATGCCCGGCAGCGTGATCGTCTGGTTGCCGACGGTGATCGCCTCCGATGCGACGACGAAGAACCAGCCGCCCGACATCGACATCATCATGTTCCAGATCAGCCCGGGCATCGAGAACGGCACCTCGAGCTTCCAGAAGCGCTGCCACGACGTCAGGTGGAAGCCGCGCGACACTTCGTCGAGATCGCGCGGGACCGTGCGCAGCGACTGGTAGAAGCTGAACGTCATGTTCCACGCCTGGCTCGTGAAGATCGCGAAGATCGCCGCGAGCTCCGCGCCGAGCACGCGGCTCGGGAACAGCGCGAGGAAGAACGTGACCGTAAACGAGATGAAGCCGAGCACCGGCACCGACTGCAGGATGTCGAGGATCGGGATCAGCACCATCCCCGCGCGGCGGCTTTTCGCGGCGAGCGTGCCGTAGATCAGCGTGAACGCGAGCGACGCGACCATCGCGGCGAGCATCCGCAGCGTGGTGCGCAGCGCGTATTCGGGCAGGTTCGATGGATCGAGCGAGATCTTCTGGGTCTGAAGGGTCCCGATCGGCGCCATCGTTTCATGAAAGCCGACGACCGCCATCGCGATCAGGCAGATGATCAGCGGGAATGCGATGAAGTCCCACCGGTTCGGCAGAACGCGCCACGCGGACGCGTTGGCGGTCCGGTTCGGATTGAAGAATCCGACGTCCATCAGGCGCCCTCCCCGGTAAGGCCGAACGAAGCCGGCAGACGATGTTGATTCATGGCAAAGCGCACGGGCGCGGTAATTCGACGCGGTAATTCGATGGATTCACGATCTCACGCCGGCGCGACGCGCCGTGCGTGCAAGCTGCGCCCCGGCGCGGCGAGCGGCCGCGACGGCACGACACTACACCAACCTGTATTTCAGGTACAACCGTCCGGGGCCAGTGTGGCGCCGCGCGACGCGTGGGCGGTGCGTGGATCGTGCCCGGCGCGCGGGCGGACGGCGGGCGCGCGGGGCGGTGCAGCCCGGCCGCAGTCGTGCGGCCGGCGTGCAGGCCCCGAATTATGCCGTGATCCGGGCCGGCCGGGAACCCGCCAGCCGCACACGGGCGCAAACCATGCCGGACGTCATCGGACGATCGCGGCGAAGCAGGTATGATCGGGGCTAGCCCCCGGGGTGTGCCGACCCGCGGCCCCGGGGATTGACCGACCAGCTGGAGGAAGGGAATGGCAGGAAATTTGGTGATCGTCTGCCGCGATCAGGACGCCGAGGCGTTCTACGAGCTGATGCAGGAATACGGGTCGTTCCAGACCCGGCTGTCGTCGACGGCGTGGTACCTGAACATGAACGTCGTGCCCGAATCACTGCAGGAGGAAATCCTGGAGCGCCTCGGCCGCTATACGACCGTCTATATCTTCGAGGCCACGAGCGTGACCTACAACACCATCGACAGCAACGCCGCCGAGACGCTCGGCTCGCTGTTCGGCGAATGATGCCGCGCGGCGCCTGCCCGGCAGGCGCCGCTTCTTACGCAGCCTGTGCGTGAAGTTCGTCCTTCGGCACCGCGTCGAACGGGAACGTCATCGCCACGCGCAGGCCGCCCTCGGGACGGTTGCCGATCTCGCACGTCCCGCCCAGCCTCAGCACGAGCCGCTCGACGATCGCGAGCCCCAGCCCGCTGTGGCCGTTCCCGCCGCGCGCGGGGTCGAGCCGCACGAACGGCCGCGTCGCCGCCGCCAGGTCGCGCGGCGCAATCCCGCCGCCGCTGTCGCTGACCGACAGCACATAACCGGTCGGCGTGCGCGCCGTCTCGACCAGCACCGGCGGCGCACCGTACGCATGTGCATTGTCCAGCAGGTTCGACAGGATCCGGTCGAGCGTCGCGGTCGGCAGGCGGAAGCCCGCGTCGGCCGTGAGACGCGTCTGGACCGGCGGCGCGTTCGGTGCGACCGCGCGATAGCTGCGCGCGATCCGCTCGCAGGTCTGGTCGACCGGCACGGGCTCGCTGCGGTCCGCCCCGCCGTGCGCGAACGCGAGGAACTGATCAACGATGTGCGACATCGAGTCGACATCGCGCACGACGCCGTCGCGCAGCCGCGCGTCGTCCATCATTTCGGCGCGCAGGCGCATCCGCGCGAGCGGCGTGCGCAGGTCGTGCGCGACGCCGGCCAGCATCACCGCGCGGTCGCTGTCGGCCTGCGACACCTGTTCCACCATCTGGTTGAAGCCGCGCGTGAGCTGGCGCAGCTCGCGCGGGCCGCGCTCGCGCAGCGGCGGCACCGGCTGGCCGCGGCCGAAGCGCGCGACCGCGCGCGCCAGCGAGCGCAGCGGCTGCTGCAGCTGCCAGGCCGCGAACAGCGCGGCGATCACCCCGGCCGAGAAGATCGTGCCGAGCCACAGCAGCATCCGGTCGAGCGAGCGCGGCGGCCGCAGCGGCTGCACCGGCACCACGATCCAGTTAGGGTCGGTCGGCTCCTTGACCCACAGCACCGGCGGATGACCGGGCGCGCCGACCTCGACCTGGGTGCCGTGCGGCATCCGCTCGCTCACGTCGTCGCGAAAGCGCTTGAGCGGCGCCGGCAGGTTCGTGTCGGCCACCTTCGGCACGTCGGGACTGTCCGGCGCCACGAGCCGCACGCGCGACGGCAGCGGCTGATCGGGCGTGCGCTCGACGTGCTGGCGCACCGCGTCGACGAGGAACGCGGCCTCCTCGACCGCGTAGCGCGTCTGCATCTGGTTGCGCTCGATGCGCATCGCGAAGAACCACGCGAAGTGCGACAGGAGCAGCACGCCGATGACCAGCAGCGCGAGCCGCCCGAACAGTGAATCAATGGGCTTGCGCATGGGCCTCGCCGTCGGGCACGAACACGTAGCCGCGCCCGCGGACCGTCTGGATGAAGCGCGGCGCGGACGGATCCGTTTCCAGGATGCGGCGCAGGCGCCATACCTGGACGTCGATGCCGCGGTCGGTGCCGTCGTACTCGGGCCCGTGCAGCAGCTCGAGTAGCCGCTCGCGCGTGAGCGTGCGCAGCGCATGGTTCACGAAGATCTTCAGCAGCGCGAATTCGCTGCTCGACAGCGTCGCCGGCTTGCCGTCGACCGACAGCGTGCGCGCCTGGAAGTCGAGCACGAAGCGGCCGAACGCGAACGGCTCGCGCTGCTCGGGCGCCGCCGCCGACGGCGTCGCGCGACGGCGGCGCAGCACGGCCTGCACGCGCGCGAGCAGCTCGCGCGGGTTGAACGGCTTGCCGAGATAGTCGTCCGCGCCGAGTTCGAGCCCGACGATGCGGTCGACGTCGTCCGCGCGCGCGGTCAGCATGATGACGGGGATGTCGTCGCCGGCCGCGCGCAACTGGCGCAGCGCGGTCAGGCCGTCCACGCCCGGCATCATCAGGTCCAGCACGATCAGGTCGGGCCGCTCGCGCTCGAGGCGCTTCTCGAGCGTCGCCGCGTCGTGCAGCACGGACACTTCCATCCCCTGGCGCACGAGATAGTCGCGCAGCAGGTCTCGGAGTTCTTGGTCGTCGTCGACGATGAGGATCTGGGTAGTCATGGCTTGAAGTTTACCGCGCGAGTGCGGCATCGAAGAACGAAACAAAGGGACGAAAGGGTTACTGCGGGTTACGGCGCAAGGGAACTGTAATGCGCCGTAACCCGCCGGCCACCCCGCGTAACACCGGCCGGGACCCGCGCCGCTAACCTGCGTCTTACCGGATGCGGACACGAATCACCGCGACCCGCATCGCCGGACCCTTTGATACAAGGAGTTTCTGAAATGTATAAGAAGACTTCCCGCGTGGCCATCGCGGCCGCCACCGTGCTCGCTCTCGCATTCGGCGCCGCGCATGCGGCTCAACCCAACGACATGCCGCCGCCGGGCGGCCCCGGCATGCATCAGATGCACGGCGGCCATGACGGCGGCCCGTTCGGCGTGATCATGAAGCTGCACGACCAGCTGAAGCTCAACGCGTCGCAGGAACAGCAGTGGCAGACGGCCGTCAACACGATGAAGCAGAACCATGAGGCGATGCGCAAGAGCCACGAGCAGATGCGCGAGCAATTCAAGGCGCAGCAGAATCAGCCGATCCTCGACCTGAACGCGATGCACGCCGCCCGCCAGCAGGCCGAGCAGCAGAATGCGCAACTGCGCGAGCAGAGCTCGGCCGCGTGGCTCGCGTTCTACAACGGGCTGAACGACCAGCAGAAGACCACCGTCAGCACGGCGCTCAAGCAGCAGTTCGCACGGATGGAGCAGCGCCACGAGACGATGAAGGAACGCTGGCAGCAGCACCGCGCGGCCAAGGGCGCGTCGGCGCCGGCGCAGTAAGCCGGCAGGCCGCCTCCCGGGCGGCACCGCGGGGGACGCGGGCGCTCAGCGCCCCGTCCCCCGTTGCTTTTCAGGCGACGTCGAACAGCAGCACCTCGGCCGCCCGGCCACGGGCGAACGCGACCGTGTCCACGCCGGCGATCCGCGCGCCGTCGCCCTCGGCCAGCGCGTGGCCGTTGACCTCCACGTCGCCGCGCGCCACGTGCACGTACGTGCTGCGCCCGGCCGGCACGCCGAAGGCCGTCTCCTCGTCGCCGTCGATCAACCCCGCGAAGATCCGCGCGTCCGCACGGACCGACAATGCGCCGTCGTCGCCGTCGGGCGACGCGACGAGCCGCAGCCGGCCGCGCTTCTCGTCGTCGGCAAAACGCCGCTGCGCATAGGCGGGCCGTCCGCCCCGCTCGGCCGGCTGCAGCCAGATCTGCAGCAGATGCAGCGGCCGGTCGCACCACGCATTGGTTTCGCTGTGCATGAGTCCCGTGCCGGCGCTCATCCGCTGGATGCCGCCGGCGCGCACGATCGCGCCATTGCCGAGGCTGTCGCGATGCGCGAGCGCGCCGTCCAGCACGTAGGTGACGATCTCGAGGTCACGGCGCGGCTGCATTCCGAAGCCGCGCGTGGGGGCGATCCGGTCCTCGCTCAGCAAGCGCAGCGCGCCGAACGGCGGATGCGTGGCCCCGGCGTGGCCGGCGAGCGGGAAGCTGCTGCTCGATTCGAGCCAGCCTTGACGCGTGTGGCAACGGTCGGCGGCGCGGCGGATCTGGAACATGGGGGTACTCCGGCAGGCGGCGATTCTTTTGCGGGTTTACCTGTACTGTAGGCGCGCCCCCATCCGGCCACAATCCGCCGCCCGCGCACCGCATCGTTGCGCTCACGAATCCAATGGGCGCAATACTCGTTGCGAATACCACGATTGTCGCAACAGCCGATTCGAAGAATCGATCGGTCGCGCCGGATTGCCGTTTTCCGGATATCGCGTTCGGGTAAAATACCGCCCTTTTGGCGTTCGCCCGTCCGGCGAGCGCCGTTGCCAGCGCGCCGAAACACGAATTTTGGCCGTCTAGAATACGCCGCGGCGCCCGGCCCGACCGGCCGCGAGCGCCCCCCCGGAAGTGAGCGACAAAAGGATGGAAATGAAGAAGGCCGCCCTGTGCGCCGCCCTCGCCCTCGTGGCGAGCGGCGCCTTCGCGAAAGAGTGGAAGACCGTGCGGATCGGTGTCGATGCCAGCTACCCGCCGTTCGAGTCGACCGCGCCGAGCGGCGAGATCGTCGGTTTCGACGTCGATCTCACCAAGGAAATCTGCAAGCGGATCAACGTGAAGTGCGTGTGGGTCGCGCAGGATCTCGACGGGATCATCCCCGCGCTGAAGGCGAAGAAGTACGACGTCATCGTGTCGTCGCTGACCGTCACGGACAAGCGCCGCGAGCAGATCGACTTCTCCGACAAGGTGTACGACGCACCGGCACGCATGATCGCGAAGGCCGGCTCGCCGCTGCTGCCGACGGTCGCGTCGCTCAAGGGCAAGCACGTCGGCGTCGAGCAGGGCTCGACGCAGGAAACCTACGCGAAGGCGTACTGGGAACCGCAGGGCGTGACGGTCATTCCTTACCAGAACCAGGACCAGGTCTATGCCGATCTCGGCTCGGGCCGCCTCGACGCGACGCTGCAGGATGAACTGCAGGCCGACTACGGCTTCCTGCGCACGCCGCGCGGCAAGGGCTTCGCGTTCGCCGGGCCGGAAGTGAAGGATCCGAAGACGATCGGCGACGGCACCGCGATCGGCCTGCGCAAGGAAGACACGGACCTGAAGCTCAGGATCAACAAGGCGCTGGCCGACATGCACAAGGACGGCACGTACGACCGGCTGTCGCACAAGTATTTCTCGTTCAGCGTCTACTCGGCTCGCTGAGCGCCGACAATGACGGGAAGCGGATGCGGGGGCGGCCCCGCGTCCGGCGGTACAGGCAGTCAACCACGCGCCGCCCGCCCCCTTGCCCGCCGCTCGCGCGACGGGCGGGCCCGGCACCGTTGCCGGGGCGGACGGTCATGATACGCACGGGGCGTTCCGCGCAGCTTGGCGGGCGCGTATTTCGCGGCGCACCGCATGCGCCCTCAGGGACCACACCAGGGACCACTCTATGTTTCTACAAGGTTACGGCCCGCTGATCCTCGCAGGCACCTGGCAAACCGTCAAACTGGCGGTGCTGTCGCTCGCGTTGTCGTTCCTGCTGGGCCTGCTCGGCGCGGGCGCGAAACTGTCGCGCAACCGCGTGACGAACGGCATCGGCACCGTCTACACGACGCTGATCCGCGGCGTACCCGACCTCGTGCTGATGCTGCTGCTGTTCTACAGCCTGCAGATCTGGCTGAACTCCGCGACCGACGCGCTCGGCTGGGACCAGATCGACATCGACCCGTTCCTCGCCGGCGTGCTCGTGCTCGGCTTCATCTACGGCGCGTACTTCACCGAGACCTTCCGCGGCGCCTTCCTGTCGGTGCCGCGCGGCCAGCTCGAGGCCGGCAGCGCATACGGGATGACCAGCTGGCAGGTGTTCGCGCGAATCATGTTCCCGCAGATGATGCGCTTCGCGCTGCCCGGCATCGGCAACAACTGGCAGGTGCTCGTGAAGTCGACCGCGCTGGTGTCGATCATCGGCCTCGCGGACGTCGTCAAGGCGTCGCAGGACGCCGGCAAGGGCACGCTGCGGTTCTTCTTCTTCACGCTGATCGCCGGTGCGGTCTACCTCGCCATCACGACGATCTCGAACTTCGTGCTGATGTGGCTCGAAAAGCGCTACTCGACCGGTGTCCGCAAGGCTGACCTATGATCGAACTCATCCAAGAATACTGGCGCAACTACCTCTATACCGACGGCTTCCGGATCACCGGCGTCGCGATCACGCTGTGGCTGCTCGTCGTGTCGATCGGCCTCGGCTTCTGCCTGTCGGTGCCGCTCGCCGTGGCCCGCGTGTCGAAGAAGAAGTGGCTGTCGGGCGCCGTGTGGCTCTACACGTACGTGTTCCGCGGCACGCCGCTCTACGTGCAGCTGCTGCTCTGCTACACCGGCCTCTACAGCCTGCAGTTCATACGCGGCACGCCGCTGCTCGACTCGTTCTTCCGCGACGGGATGCGCTGCACGCTGCTCGCGTTCATGCTGAACACCTGCGCGTATACGACCGAGATCTTCGCGGGCGCGATCAAGGCGACCTCGTACGGCGAGATCGAAGCCGCGCGCGCATACGGGATGTCCACCTTCACGATGTATCGCCGCGTGATCCTGCCGTCCGCGCTGCGCCGCGCGCTGCCGCTCTACAGCAACGAAGTGATCCTGATGCTGCACGCGACCACCGTCGCGTTCACCGCGACCGTGCCGGACATCCTGAAAATCGCCCGCGACGTGAACTCGGCGACCTACATGTCGTTCCACGCATTCGGCATCGCCGCCCTGCTCTATCTCGTGATCTCGTTCATGCTCGTATGGCTGTTCCGCCAGGCCGAGCGTCGCTGGCTCGCGTATCTGCGCCCGCAAGGCAAGTAAGTTTTCGCAGGACTATATGAATTCCCAGACTCAGAAGCTTTTCGTCGACGATCTGCACAAGCGGTACGGCGACAACGAGGTGCTCAAGGGCGTGTCGCTGAAGGCGAACTCGGGCGACGTGATCAGCGTGATCGGCTCGTCCGGTTCCGGCAAGAGCACGATGCTGCGCTGTATCAACTTCCTCGAACAGCCGAACGCGGGCCGCATCGTCGTCGACGGCGAGGAAGTGCGCACCACCGCCGACAAGACGGGCGCGCTGCGCGCGGCCGATTCGAAGCAGCTGCAACGCGTGCGCACCAAGCTGTCGATGGTGTTCCAGCACTTCAATCTCTGGTCGCACATGAACGTGATCGAGAACGTGATGGAAGCGCCCGTCAACGTGCTCGGCATCCCGAAGAAGGAAGCCGAGGATCGCGCCCGCACGTATCTCGAGAAGGTCGGCCTCGCGCCGCGCGTCGAGAAGCAGTATCCGTCGCACCTGTCGGGCGGCCAGCAGCAGCGCGTCGCGATCGCGCGCGCGCTCGCGATGCATCCGGAGGTGATGCTGTTCGACGAGCCGACGTCGGCGCTCGACCCGGAACTCGTCGGCGAAGTGCTGAAGGTGATGCAGAAGCTCGCCGAGGAAGGCCGCACGATGATCGTCGTCACGCACGAGATGGGCTTCGCGCGCAACGTGTCGAATCACGTGATGTTCCTGCACCAGGGGCGCGTCGAGGAAGAAGGCGTGCCGTCCGAGGTGTTCGCGAATCCGAAGAGCGAGCGCCTGCGCGGGTTCCTGTCGGGCAGCCTCAAGTAACGCGCACTGCGCGGTACGACACACGAGCGGGCGCCGGGCGGCGCCCGTTTCGCGTTTACGCGGCGTCCACCGGCGCGCCGTCCGCGAACGCGCGCAGCGCATCGCCCGCGAGCCGGTAGCGCACCCATTCGCTCTGCGGCGCCGCGCCGACGCTTTCGTAGAAGCGGATCGCCGGCTCGTTCCAGTCGAGCACGCTCCATTCGAACCGCCCGCAGCCGGTGTCCACGGCGATGCGCGCGAGCGCCTTCAGCAGCCGCAGCCCGGCGCCCGCGCCGCGAAAGCGCGGCGATACGTACAGATCCTCGAGATACAGCCCCTGGCGGCCGAGCCACGTCGAATACGAGAAGAAATACACGGCGAAGCCGGCCGGCTCGCCGTCGACCTCGCAGATCAGCGCGCGCGCGGGCGAGCCTTCGCCGAACAGGCTGCGCTCGAGCGACGCGGGCGTCGCGACCACTTCATGCTCCGCCTTCTCGTAGACGGCCAGCTCGGTGATGAAGCGCAGGATTTGCGGGACGTCGGCGACGGTGGCACAGCGGATGTCGATTTGCACGGCGGGGAGCCCTCCTTCGGCCCGGACGGGAAACGGAATGCGGCGCCGCCCGCGCACATGCGCGTGGCGGCGGTCGGATCCACATGCTACGTTCCCGTCTCAACTGCAGGAAGTGCAGTTTCTTCATCCGGACATGAACATGATGCATCCCGATCTGCGCCGTCTCGACCTGAACCTGCTGCTCGCGTTCGACGCGCTGTACCGCCACCGGTCGGTGGCGGCGGCCGCGCACGAACTGGCGATGAGCCCGTCCGCGCTCAGTCACGCGCTCTCGCGGCTGCGCGACGCGATCGGCGACGCGCTGTTCGTGCGGCTCGGCAACGAGATGCAGCCGACCGTGCGCGCCGACGACATCGCCACCTGGGCCGGCGACGCGCTCGACACGATGTCGAAAGGGCTCGCCCGCGCGCGCCGCTTCGATCCCGCGCAAAGCGACCGCACGTTCGTGTTCGCCGCAAGCGACTACACGGCGTTCGCCGTGCTGCCGGCCTTGCTCGCGCGCATCGAGCGGGTCGCGCCGCGGCTGCGGATCCGCGTCGTCCATTCCGAGCGCAAGATTTCGATCGACGAGCTCGCGGCCGGCCGCATCGATTTCGCGCTCGGCTATCACGAGGAGTCGGCCGCCGACTCGCCGGGCATCGAGGATTTCGACTGGTTCTCGGACGACTACGTGGTGATCGCGAGCGCCGCGCATCCGGACATCCGTCGGCGGCTGACGCTGGACCAGTATCTCGCGGCACGCCACGTGGTCGTCACGCCGTGGAACGAGTCGCGCGGCGTCGTCGACTACGTGCTCGACCGGCTCGGCCTCGCACGGAAGGTCGCCGTGCAGCTGCCGAGTGTGCTGGCCGCACCGTTCGCGATCGCGGAATCGACGCTGCTGATGACGGTGCCGAACCGCGCCGCGCAAGCGCTGCGCCACGCGGCGCCGATCCGCATCTTCCCCGCGCCGTTCGAGATCCCGCGCTATACGGTGAAGGTCTACTCGCACGCGAAGCACGCACGCACCGACGCGCACCGATGGATCCGCGCGCAATTGCTCGATGCACGACCCGCGCAGGGTTGAGCCGAGCGCGCTTGTCCGGCGGTCGAGGCCCCAGTTTCAGAGCCGTTGCAGACGCGGCCCGGCGCCGTTTGGCCATGCCGAATTTATTACGAAATACTTACCAATTTCGCCGCTCCGACGCTTACGCCCGCGCCTCTGCAACGTCAATAGTGGCAATCCTTGACCCCACGCCGCCGAATCCGTGTCTTCCTTGCCGGACAAGGGTTTACGGCAACCGGCGCGCGTCCGCGCGACCGCCGCGCACTCTGTTGCATGGCAAATTGGCGACACGTGTTAGTCAAACAACGATTTCGGTCGCCACAAAATTGTATTTTTGCTAAATTAGTAACCAAAGTAGCAAAACGAAGTTCGTGAAATGTAGTTTAGCTTCACGACACAACAAGGAGACCCCGCAAGCCGACCCGGCCGCGCGGGACCGCTCAACGGTTTTTCCGTCCGCTTGCCCGCGTGCCGCGCTTACCGGCCTGCACGAGGTCTCCCTGGTTATCCCGCTTTTCGCTTTTGCCCGACGCTCGCCGCGCCGGGCATCTCGTGCAGTCTGGGTTGACTTTTTGACAGGGTATGGAGGAGATGATGAAGAAAGCTTTGGTCGCGGCCGCGCTGATGGCTGCTGGGGTGGTTACGGCGCACGCGCAGAGCAGCGTCACGCTGTACGGTCGCCTGGATGCCGGCCTTGAGTACCTGAACGGCCTGCAGAACGGCCACCAAGTGCGCGCGGAAAGCGGCGACTGGGGCACGAGCCTGTGGGGCTTGAAGGGCAGCGAGGACATCGGCGGCGGCAACAAGGTCCTGTTCCACCTCGAAGGCGCGTTCAACACGATGAACGGCGGGCTCGGCACGAGCGGCTCGATCTGGGATCGTTTCGCGACCGTCGGCATCTCCAACGACCGCTACGGTACGCTGCTGCTGGGTCGCGAACTCGCGATCGCGAACGGCGTGTGGGACTTCGATCCGCTGGGCCAGTCGAGCTGGTCGTCGGCATCGCTCGTGCGCGGCCGCAACTGGAACAAGACCAGCAACAACGTGTCGTACCAGTCGCCGCAGTTCTACGGCCTCGACTTCTACGGCCAGTTCGCGTTCTCGAACTCGACCAGCTTCAACGGCAACACGACGGCCGGCCAGCCGGGCCGTGCGGCCGGTGCGCAGGTCACGTACACGAACTCGCTGTTCCAGTTGCGCGGCATCTACGACGAAACGCGCGACAGCAACGGCCGCTTCTCCGACGTGTTCAACTACTCGCGTGAATACTTCGCGGGCCTGAACGTGTTCCTCGGCCAGTTCAAGCTGCAAGCGGCTTATCAGTCGTCGCACGCGGACGGCAGCGGCGGCCCGGCCGTCAACAACGGCATCACCGGCACCCAGCAGGTCTGGGGCGGCGTGACGTGGCAGGCCACGCCGGCAGCCGCGCTGATCGCAGCCGTGTACCACGTGAATGCGAACCACGGCGGCGGCAACGCGAACATCTACACGGTCGGCGGCTCGTACAACATCTCGAAGCGCACGCTGTTCGACGTGCAGGTCGCGACGGTGCGCAACAGCTCGACGGCCAACTTCGGCCTGAACGCGAACGGTGCGGGCACCGCGGTATCGACGGGCAACCCGCATCCGGGCGGCAGCCAGACCGGCGTCTACGCCGGCATCCAGCACCTGTTCTGATCAGGCGCCGTCCAGAGAACGATTCGACAACACTTTCCACGCTGCTGCGAGAGGCGCGTATCGGTGCGGTACCCACCCGGGTATCGCACCGTTTTTTATTGGCGGGCCGGAATCGCGCGATCCGCGGCCCGCTCGATCGGATCGGCGGGATGGCCCGATCGGCCGAGTGCGGCGCTCAGACCGCCGCTTCGTTCTCTTCGCCGGTGCGAATGCGGATCACGCGCTCGACGTCCGACACGAAGATCTTGCCGTCGCCGATCTTGCCCGTGCGCGCCGCGCCGATCACCGCGTCGATCACCTGATCGACCTGCGCTTCCGCGACGACCACCTCGATCTTCATCTTCGGCAGGAAGTCGACGACGTATTCGGCGCCCCGATACAGCTCGGTGTGCCCCTTCTGGCGGCCGAAGCCCTTCACTTCCGTCACGGTCAGCCCCGTGAGACCGACTTCGGCGAGCGCTTCGCGGACTTCGTCCAGCTTGAACGGCTTGATGATGGCGGTGATGCGTTTCATGATGGTTGTCCCTCAATGCTCGTTTGGATGCACAATCGCGATCCCGATTGTAAGCCGGCCGGCCGCGTACGGCCCAGCACCGCTCAGTCGAGACGTTCGGTAAAGCGTGACGTGATCGGATAGCGCCAGTCGCGCCCGAACGCGCGATGCGTGACGCGAATGCCGATCGGCGCCTGGCGGCGCTTGTATTCGTTGATCTTGATGAGCCGCGTCACGCGTGCGACGTCGGCCTCCGCATAACCGGCCGCGACGATCTCCGCGAGCGGACGGTCCTCTTCCATGTACATCCGCATGATCGCGTCGAGCACGTCGTACGGCGGCAGGCTGTCCTGGTCCGTCTGGTTCTCGCGCAACTCGGCCGACGGCGCGCGCGTGAGGATCCGCTCGGGGATCACGTCGCGCTGCCCGTAGTCGGCGCTCGCGTTGCGATAGCGGCACAGCCGGTAGACCAGCGTTTTCGCGATGTCCTTGATCACCGCGAAGCCGCCGGCCATGTCGCCGTACAGCGTGCAGTAGCCGACCGCCATCTCGCTCTTGTTGCCGGTCGTCAGCACGATCGAGCCGAACTTGTTCGACAGCGCCATCAGCAGCGTGCCGCGGATGCGCGCCTGGATGTTCTCTTCCGTCGCGTCCTCCGCGCGGCCCGCGAATTCGTCCGCGAGCGCCGCCCGGAACGCGTCGAACATCGGCGCGATCGCGATCTCGTCGTAGCGCACGCCGACGCGCCGCGCCATCTCCGCCGCGTCGGTGGTCGAGATGTCGGCCGTGTAGCGCGACGGCATCATCACCGCGCGCACGCGCTCGGGGCCGAGCGCGTCGCATGCGACCGCGAGCACCAGCGCGGAATCGACGCCGCCCGACAGCCCGATCAGCACGCCGGGAAAGCCGTTCTTGCCGATGTAGTCGCGCACGCCGGTCACGAGCGCGCGATAGACCTGCGCGTCGACCGGCAGCGCTGGGGCGATCGCGCCGGGCAGCGGGTGGGCGCCGTCGAATTCGACGATCGCGTGCCCTTCGTCGAACTGCGCCATCTTCGCGACGAGCGCGCCCTGCGCGTCGAGCACGAACGAGCCGCCGTCGAACACGAGCTCGTCCTGGCCGCCGACGAGGTTCACGTACACCATCGGCAACCCGGTCTCGCGAATGCGCGCGCGCAGGATGTCGATGCGCAGCGCGTCCTTGTTCATGTGGTACGGCGACCCGTTCGGGATCAGCAGCACCTGCGCGCCGGCGGCCTTCGCGATCTGCGCGGCCGACGCATGCCATGCGTCCTCGCAGATGACCACGCCGAACTTGACGCCGTTCAGCTCGAACACGAGCGGCTCGGCGTCGGTCGCGAAATAGCGCTTCTCGTCGAACACGTCGGCGTTCGGCAGATCCTGCTTGCGGTAGGTGCCGGCGATCTCGCCGCCGACGATCAGCGACACCGCGTTGTAGGTATCGGCCGGCGGCACGCCGCGCTCGATCGGGCGGTTTGCATTACCATCGACGGCTGGCGCGCGTGCATCGTCGCCCGGGTCGCTGCCCGCACCGCTGCCCGGTCCCCTGCCCGGACCCCGCAACGGATGACCGACCAGCACCGCGAGCCCGTCGAACGGACGCAGCGCGTCGGCGAGCGTGTCGAGCGCGGCAGCGGCCGCCGCGTAGAACGCGGGCCGCAGCAGCAGGTCTTCCGGCGGATAGCCGGACAGCGCGAGTTCGGGTGCGACCATCAGTTGCGCACCATCGTTGTGCGCGGCGCGGGCGGCCGCGACGATCCGCGCGACGTTGCCGGCGAAATCGCCGACGGTGACGTTGATCTGGGCGAGAGCGAGTCGGGTCTTCATGACGGGATCGGCGCAGCCCGGCGGCGCGCCCTGAACGGCTGACGAAAACGTCCCGGACGCGGGCCATCGCGGCACGCATCCGGCGGCATCCAACAGTACGGATTCACGCTTGAAACACGAACGCATCGATTATCGCACGGGCATCCTGTCGTCCCCCGCGGAAGTGCCGGCCGACGAATGGAACGCGCTGCTCGAACGCGACGCGCAGCCCACGCCGTTCCTGCGCCACGAATTCCTCGACGCGCTGCACGTCGCGCGCTGCGCGGTCGACGACACCGGCTGGTCGCCGCACTTCGTCACGCTGACCGATCCGCGCACGGGCCGGCTCGCGGCCGCCGCGCCCGTCTACGCGAAGCAGCATTCGTACGGCGAATACGTGTTCGACTGGGCATGGGCCGACGCGTACCAGCGCAACGGCCTGTCCTACTACCCGAAGCTGCTGTGCGCAGTGCCGTTCACGCCCGTGCAGGGCACGCGCCTGCTCGCGGCCGACGACGACGCACGCCGCCGGCTCGCGGCCACGCTGCTCGCGTTCGCCGAGCAGAGCGACGTGTCGTCGCTGCACGTGCTGTTCCCGACCGGCGACGAAGCGCGGCTGCTCGAATCGCTGGGGATGATGCTGCGCGAAGGCGTGCAGTTCCACTGGCTCAACGACGGCTACCGCGACTTCGACGACTTCCTCGGCACGCTCGAGCAGAAGAAGCGCAAGAACATCCGCGCCGAACGGCGCAAGGTGCGCGATGCCGGTGTCACGTTCCGGCGGCTGACCGGCGACCGGATCACCGATGCCGACTGGCGCTTCTTCTCGCGCTGCTACCGGCAGACCTACCGCGAACACTACTCGAGCCCGTACCTGAATCTCGACTTCTTCCGCGCGATCGGCGCGACGATGCCGGAGAACCTGCTGCTCGTGATCGCCGAAGCCGACGGCCGCCCGATCGCGAGCTCGCTCGCCGTCTACCGGCGCGGCGCGAACGGCGGCGGCACGCTGTACGGCCGCTACTGGGGCGCGCTCGAGCACGTGCCCTGCCTGCATTTCGAAACGGCGTACTACCAGCTGCTCGAATTCTGCATCGAGGCCGGGCTCGATACGTTCGAGGGCGGCGCGCAGGGCGAGCACAAGCTCGCGCGCGGCTTCCTGCCGACCGTCACGCATTCCGCGCACTGGCTCGCGCATCCGGCGTTCTCCGATGCGGTCGCGCACTTTCTCGCACGCGAGACCGAGCATATCCACGCGTACGTCGACGAACTTCGCGAACACGATCCGTTCCGGCGCAGCACCGGCTAGCGTCATCCGGCATACCGGCATGCGGCGAGGCCGCGCATGGCCTCGCCGCATGCCGCACGACCGCAGCCGGCTCAGTGCGCGGCGAGCGTCACCGTCTGCGACAGCGCCTGCGGGTCACGCGACGACGCGGCCGCCGACAGCCCGTAGCTGCCCGCGCCGATCCGCCATGCGTGCGCATTCGCATCCCACACCGCGAAGCGCTGCGCCGGCACCGCGACACTGACCGTACGCGCCTCGCCCGGCTGCAGCGCGACCCGGGTCCAGCCGACGAGCCGCTTCGGCGGCTCGCCGAGCGACGCGGGCAGCGCCGCGTAGATTTGCACCGTGTGCGTACCGGCCCGCGTGCCCGTGTTCGTCACCGTCACGCCGACCGTCACGTTGCCCGCTGCGTCCGCCCGCGCCGACATCGCCGACAACGCATACGTCGTGTACGACAGCCCGTAGCCGAACGGAAACAGCGGCTCGATCGCCTTCGCGTCGAACCAGCGATAGCCGTACGCGAGCCCTTCCGCATAGACGTTCTGCGTATTCGACGGGTCGATCGTCGGCTGCGGCAGGTCGGCCTCCTGCTTCGGGAACGTCAACGGCAGCCGGCCCGACGGATTCGCGTCGCCGAACAGCAGGTCGGCGATCGCCTGGCCGCCCTGTGCGCCCGGATACCATGCGTCGAGCACGCCGTGCACGTTGGCAAGCCACGGCATCAGCACGGGGCTGCCGTTCTCGAGCACGACGATCACACGCTTCGCCTTCGCGGCGACCGCAGCGATCAGCGCGTTCTGGTCGTATTGCTGGTTGTACGGGTCGGCCTTCGCATCGGGCAGCGACAGGCTCGCGAGGTCGAGGCCTTCGGTCTGCCACTGCGTGGCGAACACGATCGCGACATCGGCCTGCGCGGCCGCGGTGGCCGCCGCGTTCGCGTCGGTCCCGTCGAGATAGCTGACCGACGCGTTCGGCGCCTTCGCGCGGATCGCCGCGAGCGGCGCGGACTTGTACCAGGTCGCGCACCCGCCGAACAGCATGTCGGCCGGTTGCTGACAGGACGTCACCGCGTTGCCGTCGATCGCCGGCACCGCACCCGAGCCGCCGCCCGACAGCACGCCCGCATCCGCGTGCCCGCCGATCACGACGACCGACTTGAGCGTGCCGGCGGCCAGCGGCAGCACCGGCTGCGTGTCGCCCGGCGCGGCCGCGTTCTTCAGCAGCACCGCCGCTTGCCGGGCGATCGCGAGCGCGTCGGCATTGCCGGCGGCTTCGTCGATCGCGCCGCCCGGCTTCGGCGGCGCGTCCATCACGCCGATGCGGATCAGCGTGCGCAGCTTGCGCTGCACCATGTCGTTCAGCCGCGCGGCCGACACGCTGCCGGCCTGCAGCGCCGCGCGCAGCTTCGAATTGAAGTACGAGCCGAGCGGCGCGTTGCCGTCGTCGGCCGCGCCGGGCTGCTCCTCGTCGAGCCCGGCCTGCACGGCTGCGACCGTCGAATGCGTCGCGCCCCAGTCCGACTGCACGACGCCCTTGAAGCCCCACTCGTTCTTCAGCACGGTCGTCAGCAGATGCGGGTTCTCGCACGCATACACGCCGTTCAGCTTGTTGTACGAGCACATCACGTTGCCCGGCTGGCCGTCCTTCACGCCGATCTCGAACGCGAGCAGTTCGGCCTCGCGCATGGTCCGCTCGTCGACGACCGAATCGACCGTCATCCGGTTGGTTTCCTGGTCGTTGAACGCGAAATGCTTGATCGTCGCGATCACCTTCTGCGCCTGCGTGGCCTGCGTGCGCGCGGCGCTCAGCGTGCCCGCGAGCACCGGATCCTCGCCCATGTATTCGAAGGTGCGGCCGTTGCGCGGCTCGCGCGCGAGGTTCACGCCGCCGCCGAGCCCTTCCGCGAACCCGAGCGCGCGCAATTCGAGCGCGATGCGCGTGCCGTAGGTGCCCGCGAGCGCCGGATCCCACGTCGCCGCGAGCGCGACCGGCGCGGGCAGCGCGGTCACGCGCGCATTCTTCACGTTCACGCCGCCCGCCGAATCGGCGCTGCTGAGCGCCGGAATGCCGAGCCGCGGCACGCCCGGGATGTAGCTTGCGCCGTTCAGCGCGTCGGCCGGAAACGGGCCGCCGAAGTTGAGCGCGGGCATGCCGGTACCGTGCACGAGCTGCAGTTTCTCGTCGGTCGTCAGTTGCGCGACGAGTGCGGCCGCGCGCTGGTCGGCCGCCGCGTCGGGGTCGGCCGGCGCATGGACGTCGTCGCCGCCGCACGACGCGAGCAGCATCGTGAGCGCACATGCGGACGCAATCGTCGAACACCGGAACAGCGAAGTTTTCATTGATCCTCCAGAATCGATCTGTTGTACTGGTCGCCAAACTCCAGCGTCGAGTCTAAAAATCGACCGGTCACCACGCTTGACCGGCAGGAGCATGCGTTGACCTCTCGCAGCGGGGACAAACCCGAACGGCATGACGACAGGGGGCAGACATGGAGTTGAGACAGAAATCGGTATCCGTGCGGATCTACCGCTGGCTGTGCGAGGACGCGCGCACAAACGGCATCGATCCCGCCGCGCTTTACGAGACGCTCGGCATCGGGCCGGCCGAGCTCGCCGACGACACGCGCCGCATCGCCGGCGACCGGCACGTGGCCGCGATGCAGCTGACGAGCGGCTGGCCGCTGTCGTGGCATCGCCCGCCACCGCAGGTCGTGCCCTGGCTCGTGCCGTTTCCCGAGCTCGCGGGCATCACGTGCAACGCGGCGACGCTGCGCGGCGCGCTGCACGGCTACCTGCGCTATCGCGAGCTGATCGGCAACGTCGACTGGGTCTTCGCACACGAGAGAGGCAACGCGATCGCGCTCGAATACGTGAACGAAGGAGACGGCCGGCACGCGGGCAGCGCGTTCGTCAATCTCGCGATCCTCGCGGCGCTTGCGCGCCTGTACGATCCGCACGTGTGCATCGACGACGCCGAATTCGCCGGCCGCGCGTTCGCGCCCGTTGCCGCGCTGCGCGACATGCTCGGCGCACCGGTGGCGTTCGAGGCCGCGCACAACCGCATCGTGCTGCGCTCCGCGCACTTCGACACGCCGTTCGAGCGCTACAACGCGCCGCTCGCCGGCATCCAGCGTCATGCGGCCGATGCCGCGCGCGAGCGCGTGCGCGCATGCTCGACGTTCGGCGCGTCGGTCGAACAATGCGTGCGCGACTGGCTGCGCACCTCCGACGATACCGACGTGCCGACCGATACGCTGATGCAGCACGTGTGCACGCGCTTCGCGATGTCGCGCTGGACGCTGCGCCGGCGGCTCAATCGCGAAGCGGTCGGTTTCCATGCGCTCGTCGCGCAGGCGCGGCTCGGCGAGGCGCGCGACCTGCTGCTGAATACGCAGTTGCCGATCGGCGAGATCGGCGTGCGCGTCGGCTTCCGTTCGACGAGCGCATTCACGCGCTTCTTCACGCGCGAACTCGGCGCGGCGCCGAGCCGCTTTCGCGACGGGCACGGCGACCGGTGGCGTTGACGCACGCTTTTTCTGAGACACTGGCGGCTTCGCATCCCGCCGCCCTGCCATGCCCTGGTTTCTGTATCTGATCGAATGCGCGGACGACAGCGTCTACACGGGCATTACGACCGATGTCGCCGCGCGCTTCGACGAACACGCGTCCGGCAAGGGCGCGCGCTATACACGCTCGCGCAAGCCGCGCGCGGTGCTCGCGGCGTTTCCTCTGCCCGACCGGTCCAGCGCGTCGCGCGCCGAATACTGGGTGAAGCGGCTCACGCCCGCGAAAAAGCGCGAGTTGGCGGCCGGCTTGCGCACGCTCGAATCGGTGTTGCCGGCGGTGGTTGCGCTCGACGAGCGCAACGATGCGGCCGGGCCGAAGGCGATGGCGCGCGGGCCGAAGAAGGGGCGCGCGGAAGACCTCGACGATGCGGCCAACGCGGCTGATACCGAACCGGTTGCCGGGAAAAAGGCGAAGGCGGGGACAGTCGCCGGGCCTGCAACGGCCACGAAGACGGTGAAGGCGGTGAAGACGCTGGAGACGGCGAAGCCTGCGAAAGGCAAGCAAGCGTCGAAGTCGACGCAATCGAACCCGGCCGCACCGGACGCGAAACGGGCGAAAGCCGACGGCGACGCCGCCGCAAAAAAGACGTCGTTGCGTGGTACGCCGGTAAAGAAGGCCGGCCCGCCTCCAGCCGCGTCGCCAAAAAGGACGGCATCGGCCGCCGTCGGCAAACCGGCAGCGAACGCACGCGAAGACGCCGCTTCCCCACCGACGCGGCGCCGTCCGACCACGCGACCCGCCGAAGCGACCCAGGCGGCTACGTCACCCGCTGCCCCGCCCCGCGCGAAACGCACGAAGCAGGCACCGGCTACCCCACGCCCGCAGGCGTCCGCGTCCGCGCCCGCCCGCCGGAAAGCCGTGCGCACAAAACAAAACCGCGCGGCCTCCTGAGGAGACACGCGCGGTTTGCGTTCCGAACGAACCGGCGCGAAGCCGGCCAACGGACTTACTTCTTGTAGTTCGCGGCGCCGTCGGTGATTTCCTTGTGCGCGGCGTCGATGCCGGCCCAGCCTTCGACCTTCACCCACTTGCCCTTCTCGAGCGCCTTGTACTGCTCGAAGAAGTGCTTGATCTGATCCTTCAGGTATTCGGGCACGTCGTCGATCGACTTCAGGTTCGCCGTCATCGGGCAGACCTTGTCGTGCGGGACGGCGACCAGCTTCGCGTCGACGCCCGACTCGTCGGTCATCTGCAGCATGCCGAGCACGCGCGAACGCACGATCGAGCCGGCCAGCAGCGGGAACGGCGTGATCACCAGCACGTCGACCGGATCGCCGTCGCCCGACAGCGTCTGCGGGATGTAGCCGTAGTTCACCGGGTAACGCATGCCGGTACCGATGAAGCGGTCGACGACGAGGAGACCCAGTTCCTTGTCCGCCTCGTACTTCACCGGATCGCTTTGCGCGGGGATCTCGATGATCACGTTGAAATCGTGCGGCAGGTCCTTGCCGGCCGGAACATGATTAAAGCTCATAGCGCTCTCTGTTGGTCGATGGAATTCGGGACAGGGCGCCGCGGGCGCTGCACCGCCGCGGGCGTCCCCGCAGGGAATGCGCCATTATAGCCAATCGACCGGTGGCGTCCGGATGACGATCGGCGCGATAATCGTTCCGGATGTCCGGCCACCGAACCACGGGCGACGTCGTCCGTCGCCGCGAAGCATCGGACCCGAGGAGCAGGCATGGAAGAAGCGAAGCACTTCATCGCGGGCGAATGGACGTTGCCCGCGCAGCTGGAGACAATCCCGGTCGTCGATCCCTCCGACGGCCAGCCGTTCGCGACGATCGCGCGCGGCACCGCACCCGACATCGAGCGCGCGGTCGCCGCGGCCCGCGAAGCGTTCGTGGGCCCGTGGGGCGCGGCGAGCGCCGCCGAGCGCGGCCGCGTGCTGATGCGGCTGTCGGCGCGCGTCGCCGACCATCTCGAGGAACTCGCGACGATCGAAGCGCGCGACACCGGCAAGCCGCTGAAGCAGGCGCGTGCCGATGCCGCCGCGCTCGTGCGCTATTTCGAGTTCTACGCGGGCGCCGCCGACAAGCTGCACGGCGAGACCCTCCCCTATCAGGCCGGCTATACGGTGCTGACCGTGCGCGAGCCGCACGGCGTCACCGGCCACATCGTGCCGTGGAACTACCCGATGCAGATCTTCGGGCGCAGCGTCGGCGCGGCGCTCGCGGCCGGCAACGCGTGCGTCGTGAAGCCGGCCGAGGATGCGTGCCTGTCGGTGCTGCGCGTCGCCGAGCTGGCCGCCGAAGCCGGGCTGCCGGCCGGTGCGCTCAACATCGTCACCGGCTACGGCCATGAAGCGGGCGCCGCGCTCGCGCGCCACCCGGGCATCGACCACATCTCGTTTACGGGCTCGCCCACGACCGGCAAGCTGGTCACGCAGATGGCCGCCGAGAACCACGTGCCCGTCACGCTCGAGCTCGGCGGCAAGTCGCCGCAGATCGTGTTCGCCGACGCCGATCTCGAAGCGGCGCTGCCCGTGCTCGTGTCGGCGATCGTGCAGAACGGCGGGCAGACCTGCTCGGCCGGCAGCCGCGTGCTGATCGAGCACGCGGTCTACGAGCCGCTCGTCGATCGGCTCGCCACCGCATTCAACGCGCTGCGGGTCGGCCCGAGCCGCGCGGATCTCGACTGCGGCCCGCTGATCAACGCGAAGCAGCAGCAACGCGTGTGGGATTTCCTGTCCGACGCGCAGCACGACGGCATTCCGATGGCAGGGCACGGCCAGGTCGTCGCCGACGCGCCCGAAAGCGGCTTCTACCAGGCTCCCGCGCTGCTGCGCGACGTGCCCGCGTCGCACCGGCTCGCGCAGGAGGAAGTGTTCGGCCCGGTGCTCGCGGCGATGCGTTTCGTCGACGAGGAAGAAGCGGTCGCACTCGCGAACGGCACGCCGTACGGCCTCGTCGCAGGCATCTGGACCCGCGACGGCGCGCGCCAGCTGCGCCTCGCGCGGCGCCTGCGCGCCGGTCAGGTGTTCATCAACAACTACGGTGCGGGCGGCGGCGTCGAACTGCCGTTCGGCGGCGTCGGCCATTCGGGCCACGGCCGCGAGAAAGGCTTCGAGGCGCTGTATGGCTTCACCGCACTGAAGACGATCGCGATCCGGCACGGCTGACCCGTTGAACCCGGCCGGCAACGACCGGCCGCGCACCGACACACCACGCACGCATCCAACAGAGGAGACACACCATGCGGTTGAGCGGCAAGACGGCCATCGTCACCGGCGGCGGCTCGGGCTTCGGCGAGGGCATCGCGAAGACCTATGCGCGCGAAGGCGCGAACGTCGTCGTCAACGACCTGAACGGCGCGGCGGCCGAGCGCGTCGCGAGCGAGATCGCGCTGGCGGGCGGCAAGGCGATCGCGGTCGCGGGCGACGTGTCCAAAGACGCCGACTGGCGCGCGCTGCTGCAGGCCGCGCTCGACGATTTCCATTCGGTGCAGATCGTCGTGAACAACGCGGGCACCACGCACCGCAACAAGCCGGTGCTCGACGTGACGGAAGCCGAGTTCGATCGCGTGTACGCCGTCAACATGAAGAGCCTGTTCTGGAGCGTCCAGACCCTGGTGCCGTATTTCCGCGCGCAGGGCGGCGGCGTGTTCGTGAACGTCGCGTCGACGGCCGGCGTGCGGCCGCGCCCGGGCCTCGTCTGGTACAACAGCACGAAGGGCGCGATGATCACCGCGAGCAAGTCGCTCGCGGCCGAGCTCGGCGCCGACCGCATCCGCGTGAACTGCATCAACCCGGTGCTCGGCGAGACGGGCCTGATGACCGAGTTCATGGGCTGCGAGGACACGCCGGAGAATCGCCGCCGGTTCCTCGCGACGATTCCGCTCGGCCGCTTCTCGACGCCGCAGGACATCGCGAACGCGGCCCTGTACCTCGCATCCGACGAAGCCGAGTTCATCACCGGCGTCTGTCTCGAAGTCGACGGCGGGCGCTGCATCTAGCCGCACGACCGTGATTGCGCCGCGCCGGCATCGGCGCGCGCATCCGCGCAGGGTGCATCCACGCATCGGCATTGCTTCGCAAGACACCGGATCGGGCGCCGACGCGCCGGCTCCGGCACATGACAAAACAAGGACAGGAGACAACATGGCTACATCGATGCAGTCGCTGCCGGGCTCGTCCGGCGCATTCGAGGAAGCAACCTATCGCAAGGTGTCGTGGCGGCTCACGCCGCTGCTGCTGCTGTGCTACGTGGTCGCGTATCTCGACCGCGTGAACGTCGGCTTCGCGAAGCTGCAGATGGCGAGCGACCTGAATCTCAGCGACACCGTCTACGGGCTCGGCGCCGGGATCTTCTTCTTCGGCTACTTCCTGTTCGAAGTCCCGAGCAACATCATCCTGCACAAGGTCGGCGCGCGTGTCTGGATCGCGCGCATCATGGCAACGTGGGGCGTGATCTCGATCCTGACGATGTTCGTCACGACGCCCGCGATGTTCTACGTGATGCGCTTCCTGCTCGGCGTCGCCGAAGCCGGCTTCTTCCCCGGCGTGATCCTGTATCTCACCTACTGGTATCCCGCGCACCGGCGCGGCCGGATGACGACCTTCTTCATGACCGCCGTCGCACTGTCCGGCGTGATCGGCGGACCGATCTCCGGCTTCATCCTGAAGGCGTTCAACGGCGTGAGCGGCTGGCACGGCTGGCAATGGCTGTTCCTGCTCGAAGGGATCCCGTCGGTGCTGGCCGGCGTGCTCGTGTTCTTCGCGCTCGACGACCGGATCGCGAAGGCCAAATGGCTCACCGACGAGGAAAAGGCGCTGCTCGCGCGCAACGTCGACGCGGAGGAAGCGACCAAGGAAGACCTGCCGCTCGGCGCGGTGATGTCGAGCCCGCGCGTGTGGCTGATGGCGTTCATCTACTTCTCGTTCGTGATGGGCCTGTACGGCGTCGGCTTCTGGCTGCCGACGATCATCAAGGCGACCGGCGTGGTCGACACGGTGATGATCGGCCTGCTGTCGGCGATTCCGTATGCGGCGGCGGTGGTCGCGATGATCCTGATCGCGCACAGCGCGGACAAGCGACGCGAACGACGCTGGCACCTGGCGATTCCGGCCGCGTTCGGCGCACTGGGGCTCGTGTTGTCGGTGATCTGGGCGCACCAGACGGCGCTCGCGATGCTCGGCCTCACGCTCGCGACGATGGGCATCCTGACGACGCTGCCGCTGTTCTGGAGCCTGCCGACCGCATTCCTCGGCGGTGCGGCGGCCGCGGCCGGCATCGCGATGATCAACTCGATCGGCAACCTCGCGGGTTTCCTGAGTCCGTACCTGATGGGCTGGCTCAAGCAGGCGACGGGCGCCAACGACGCGGGCATGTACATGCTCGCCGGGTTCCTCGTGCTCGGCGGGTTGCTCGCGCTGTCGGTGCCGAAGCGACTCGTCGACAAGTGATGCGGTGGGCGTGACCTCGTCGCACTCGCATTCGCACGCGAGCATGAAGCCGACCGGGTCGCGCCCGCTGCCGCTACGCCGCACGACGACGTCTACCGGCTCAACGGCGGGCTCGACAGCCGGCTCGCGGCCGCCGTGCCGCAAAAGCGCGTGAACCACGGCGTCCGGGCCGGCCTGCAACGCGACGCCGAATAAAAAATGCCCCGAAGGCCAATCGGCGTTCGGGGCATTTTCACGCGCGGCAGAAGACCGCCGCCGCGTCAGACCACGGTGATCGCGAGCGCGCTTTCGCGGTAGTGCTTCGCCGCCTTGTCGGTTTCGCCGAGATGCTCGAACAGGCGTGCGAGCGCACGGTGCGCACGCACTTTCAGCGCCTCGTTGTCGGCCTGCTTCAGCGCGGCCTCGAGGAACGACTGCGCCTTGCCCCACAGCTGCTGCTGTTGGCAGAGACGGCCGAGCGCGAACAGCAGGTCGGCATCGTCCGGGTGCTCCTTCTTCCACCCTTCGGCCTTCTGGATCAGCGGCAGCGCATCGGCGCCGGCCGTGTCCGGATAGCGGCGCAGCAGCCGCGCATCCCAGTTGTGCGCGAGCGCTTCCTCGACGATGCGGCGCGCTTCCGGGCGACGCTCGAGCGGCACCAGCAGTTCGGCCGCGAGATCGGCGAGGCGCGGCGACTCACGCTCGAGCGGCGACAGCGACTGCCACACCTCGAGCAGCGCGTCCGGATCGTGCCGGCGTTCGCGCAGCAGGTTCTCCGCCGCCTGCTGGCGCAGCCGCACGGCCGCGGCCGGATGCAGCGCCTCGCGCTTCTCGAGCGCCTTCGCGAGCTTCAGCACCTCGGCCCAGTTCTTCAACTGCTGCTGCGCGCGCAGGGCGACCTGCTGCGCATGGATGCGCTTGCCGCCCGCCTGCAGGTCGGCCAGCGCGGCGAGCGCGCCGTCGGCATCGCGTGCATCCGCGCGCATGTCGGCCGCGGCGAGGAGCCTCGCGTCCTGCCATTCGGGCGCGTCGACCTTCGACAGCCAGTCGTCGCGGCGCGTGTACTCGTGCATCCGGTGCGCGGCGGTGGCCGCGACGAGACTCGCGGCGCCCTGGTTCGCATCGACCGCGAGCGCGTCGCGCGCGGCCTTCTCCGCGCGCGAGAAGCGGCCCGCATACAGGTTCGCGATAGCATCGCGCAGCGACGCCTGCGCCTTCTCGTTGCGCGAACGCGCACGATACGCGGCGACCCGCTGCGGCATGCGCCAGATGTTGCGCACGATGCGCAGCAGCGCGTACACGACGATGAACAGCACGACGATGCCGATCACGAACAGGTTCAGCGACACGTCGATCCGGTACGGCGGATAGACGAGCAGCACCTGCCCCGCGTCGAAACGGCCGACGGTGGCGAGTGCCGCGGCGATCCCGAACAGGATCGCGAGCCAGACGATTCCTCGAAGCGTCATCGTTACCCCCGGCTCTTGAACTGCTGAACGGCGTTCAGACTCGTGTTCAGGTTCGGCACCGCGACCGTCAGCGATGCGCCGTCGACCTGCCGGAGCAGATCCTGGACGGTTTGCGTGTCCTTCGATGCCTGGTCGAAATACTTGCCGAGCGACGCCTGCGCCGCATGCAGGTCGGCCTTCATCGCGGTGTCGTTGCGCGAGAGCAGCGACAGCCGCGCGGTGAGCAGGCGCAGCTTCACGTTCTCGCGCACGAAGTAGCCCTGGTCGGGCGACGCGAGCATCGCGTCCGCATTGTCGATCCGGCGCACCTGCACGAGGCCCTTCAGTTGCTCGCCGAGGCCCGCCGAGAAGTCATGCCACCACACCTTCCAGCGCGGCGTGTCGGCCGCGACCGACGACGCGGCATCGGCCGGCGCGGCCTTCGGCGCCGCGTGCGGAACGATCGCCTCGCCCGACAACGGCAGCGCGTCGATCTTCGCGATCGCGTCGTCGAGCTTGATCGCGAGGCCCGTGAGGTCGGCCGACGGTGCGGCCTTCAGCTTCTCGATGTCCTGCGCGAGCGCCTTGCGCACCGTGACGGCCTGCGCGCTCTGCGACGTCGCGAGGCGCGCGTCGGCATTCTGCAGCGCGATCAGCGCAAGCTGCGTGTTACCGGTGAGCTGCAGCTGCTGGCTCGCGCTCGACAGCATCTGGTCGACTTCTTCCAGCATCCATGCGTCGCGGTTGCGCGACAGGTCCTGGTACTGCTGCTGCAGCGCCTGCTGTGCGCTCTGCGCGTCGGCGAGCTTGCCGTCGAGCTGCGCGAGCTGCGTGTCGACCTGGTGCGTGCCCGCGAGCGCCTGCTCGGTCTTCATGCGCGTCTCGGCCGTTTGCGCGTCGAGCGCCTTCTGGCGCGCGACGAACGTCGCGTCGAGCCGGTCGACCTTGCGGTTCAGCGCGTAGGCGCCCACGCCCGCGGCGCAGCCGAGCACGACGACGACGAACCACAGCGCCGCGCTGCTGCCGCGGCGCGCAGGCGATTGCGCGAGATAAGGGGGGCTGGACGGCGGCGCGGATGCAGCGGCCGGCTGGGAAGCGACGCTTTTGGAATCGTTGGTATCTGTCATGCGTTTAGTCACCGGTGCGGCTGTCGCCGGTTGGACGGCCTCGTCGGCCATCGTTCGAAACGCGCGGACGATGCGCTCATCGCCCGCGCCGGTCAGCGTAATCCTATCAAAACCCAGTGCGCGGGCGGTCTGCTCGATGCGCGGGTGCGGCGTCACGAGCGGCGCATGCTTCAGCGCCTCGATCTCGGCGTCGTTCAGGTGGGTGCGCGCGAGTTCGTGCAGGTTGCGCACCCCTTCCGAGCTCGTGACGAGCCATGCGTGCGGCGCGCCGGCGAGCAGCGCATGCACGCGCTCCCACGCGCCGACGCGCGGCTCGGGCACGACGCGCCGGTACGCGGCGACCAGCGTGACGTCCGCGCCGGCTTCGCGCAGCCGCTCGGCGAGCCATTCGCGCCCGCCGTCGCCGCGCACGATCAGCACGTGCTTGCCGGCGAGCGCCTGCGCGCCGCCGAACGCGGCCTCGATGCTCGCGAACAGGTTTTCCGAATCGTAATGCGGCACGCCGCCGTCGGCGGGCGCCTGCGGCGCGATCACGCGATGCGCGGGCGCGGCGATCCCGTGGCGCTCGAGCGCCGCGACGCTGCCCGGGCCGACGACGCCGACCGGCAGTGCATTCGGCCAGATCGCGCCGTACTGCGCGAGCGCGCGGTCGATCGCGTTCGGCGACACGAAGATCACCAGCGCGAAACGGTCGAGCGCCGCGAACGCGGCGTCGAGTGGCGCAGGATCGTCCACTGGCGCGATGTCGATCAGCGGGAATTCGAGCACGTCGCAGCCGGCCTCGGCCAGCTGGGCCGAGAGTCCGGCCGACTGGCCGTCCGGACGCGTCAGGACGGCGGTGAACGCGCGCGCGCCGCCCGCCATCAGGCGTCGCCCTTGCCGGCCTGCGACGCGGCCAGCAGTGCGTTGACGATGTCGAGCGCGCCCTGCGCCTCGAGCTCGTCGGACACCGCGCGGCCGAGCGCGAGCGCATCGGCGACGGTCATGACCGCGCCGCACTCCTCGGCCGTCAGCACGCGCTGGCCGTCGGTCGTCGACACGCGGCCCGTCAGGTACAGCTCGCCGGCGCGCCACACCGCGTGCGCGGCGAGCGGCACCTCGCAGCTGCCGCCGAGTGCGCGCGACACCATCCGCTCGGCCTCGACCGCGAGCGCGGTCTGCGGGTCGTGCAGCGGCGCGAGCCATGCGGCGACGTCCGTGCGGTGCGCGGCGATTTCGATGCCGAGCGCGCCCTGACCGGCGGCGGGCGGGCTGTCCTCGACGTCGATCAGTGTACGGATTCGCGCTTCGAGGCCGAGGCGCTTCAGGCCGGCGGCCGCGAGAATGATCGCCGCATAGTCGCCGCGATCGAGCTTCGCCAGGCGCGTGTCGAGGTTGCCGCGCAGCGGCAGCACGTCGAGGTGCGGATAGCGCGCGCGCAGCATCGCCTCGCGGCGCAGGCTCGACGTGCCGACGACGGCGCCGGCCGGCAGCGCGTCGAGCGACGCGTAGTCGTTCGACACGAACGCATCGCGCGGATCCTCGCGCTCCATGATCGCGGTGAGCGCGAAGCCGTCGGGCAGCGCCATCGGCACGTCCTTCAGCGAATGCACGGCCAGATCGGCGCGACCGTCGGCGAGCGCATTCTCCAGCTCCTTCACGAACAGGCCCTTGCCGCCGACCTTCGACAGCGTACGATCGAGAATCTGGTCGCCACGGGTCGTCATCCCGAGGATTTTCACGTCGCAAGCTGGATATAATTTGCGCAGCGCATCACGCACATGTTCGGCTTGCCACATCGCCAGGCGGCTCTCGCGCGAAGCAATCGTCAGCGTCGCAGGGGCTTGTGCCGAAATAGTCTCGGAATTCATTGCTGGAACATCGAAGGACGGGATGGAAGATCGAACAATGGTAGCACGCACGCTTCGGCCCGCCCGGGCCCGGAGCCCACGCCCGCCGCGCTTCGGCGCGGGCGGCGACACCGATGCGCGGATGTGCCGCACGTAGCTGGTTGCTTGACCGCAGTTCCCGTAGTTTCCGCAGTCCCCGCAGTCCCTTTTGACTCGAGCTTTCCCAAGGAAACCCATCGTGAAGTCTTCCGGATCGGCGCGTACGACGCGCCGCAATGCTGCCTTGCCCTCCTCCGACGCCCAGACGGGCACCATCGCCACCGCCGCGAACGGCCGTGCGAAAACGGCAACGAAACCGAAAGACCCGATACCTCGGACAAAACGCGCAATCAAGGCTTCCGGCCCGACCGCCCGCACGGCGAAGCCCGGCGTGCGCACGCGCGAGGACAAGGACGGCCCGCTGTTCGAGGACATCCGCTTCCTCGGCCGCCTGCTCGGCGATGTGGTGCGCGAACAGGAAGGCGACACCGTGTTCGACGTCGTCGAAACGATCCGCCAGACCGCGGTGAAGTTCCGTCGCGAAGACGACAGCGAAGCCGCACAGACTTTGGAGAGGAAGCTGCGCAAGCTGACGCCGGAGCAGACGGTGAGCGTCGTGCGCGCGTTCAGCTATTTCTCGCACCTCGCGAACATCGCGGAAGACCGCCACCACAACCGCCGCCGCCGCATCCACGCGCTGGCCGGCTCCGCGCCGCAGCCCGGCACCGTCGCATACGCGCTCGAACAGCTGAAAACGACCGGCAACGCGTCGAAGCGCCTGCTGCAGCGCTTCTTCGACGATGCGCTGATCGTGCCGGTGCTGACCGCGCACCCGACGGAAGTGCAGCGCAAGAGCATCCTCGACGCGCAGCACGACATCGCGCGGCTGCTCGCCGAGCGCGACCAGCCGCTCACCGCGCGCGAACGCTCGTACAACGAATCGATGCTGCGCGCGCGCGTCACCGCGCTGTGGCAGACCCGCATGCTGCGCGACTCGCGCCTGACGGTCGGCGACGAGATCGAGAACGCGCTGTCGTACTACCGCGCGACGTTCCTCGACGAGCTGCCCGCGCTGTACGGCGACATCGAGGCCGCGCTCGCCGAGCACGGCCTGCCGGCGCGCGTGCCCGCGTTCTTCCAGATGGGCAGCTGGATCGGCGGCGATCGCGACGGCAACCCGAACGTCACCGGCCCGACGCTCGACGAAGCGATCAACCGCCAGGCCGCGGTGATCCTCGAACATTATCTGGAGCAGGTGCACAAGCTCGGCGCCGAGCTGTCGGTGTCGAACCTGCTGGTCGGCGCGAACGACGCGGTGAAGGCGCTCGCGGCAGCTTCGCCCGACCAGTCGCCGCACCGCGTCGACGAACCGTATCGCCGTGCGCTGATCGGCATCTACACGCGGCTCGCCGCCAGCGCGCGCGTGCGCCTTGGCGAAGGCACGGTGCCGGTGCGCAGCGCGGGCCGCGGCGCGCCGCCGGTGCGCGCGATTCCGTATGCGGATTCCGAAGCGTTCGTTGCCGACCTGAAGGTGCTGACCGCCTCGCTCGACGAACACCACGGCGCGTCGCTCGCCGCGCCGCGCCTGGCGCCGCTGGTGCGCGCGGCCGAAGTGTTCGGCTTCCATCTCGCGAGCATCGACCTGCGCCAGAGCTCCGACATCCACGAAGCCGTGGTCGCCGAGCTGTTCGCGCGTGCCGGCGTCGAAGCCGACTACGCGGCGCTCGCCGAGGAAGACAAGCTGCGCGTGCTGCTCGCCGCACTCGCCGATCCGCGCCCGCTGCGCTCGCCGTACCTCGAATACTCGGCGCTCGCGCAGAGCGAGCTCGGCGTGTTCGAGAAGGCCCGCGAGGTGCGCGCGCAGTTCGGCGCGCGCGCGGTGCGCAACTACATCATCTCGCATACCGAAACCGTCAGCGACCTCGTCGAGGTGCTGCTGCTGCAGAAGGAAACGGGCCTGCTCGAAGGCCCGCTCGGCAGCCATGCGAAGAACGGCCTGATGGTGATCCCGCTGTTCGAGACGATCCCCGACCTGCGCGACGCCGCGCGCATCATGCGCGAATACTTCGCGCTGCCGGGCATCGACGCGCTGATCGCGCACCAGGGCGCCGAGCAGGAGGTGATGCTCGGCTACTCTGACAGCAACAAGGATGGCGGCTTCCTGACGTCGAACTGGGAGCTGTATCGCGCCGAACTCGCGCTCGTCGACGTGTTCCGCGAACGCAAGATCACGCTGCGGCTGTTCCACGGCCGCGGCGGCACGGTCGGCCGCGGGGGCGGCCCGACCTACCAGGCGATCCTGTCGCAGCCGCCGGGTACCGTGAACGGCCAGATCCGCCTGACCGAGCAGGGCGAGGTGATCGCGAGCAAGTTCGCGAACCCCGAAATCGGCCGGCGCAACCTCGAGACGGTGGTCGCCGCGACGCTCGAGGCGTCGCTGCTGCCGCAGTCGAACGCGCCCGCACAACTGCCCGCGTTCGAAGCCGCGATGCAGACGCTGTCGGACGCCGCGATGGCGTCGTATCGCGCGCTCGTCTATGAAACGCCCGGCTTCACCGACTACTTCTTCTCGTCGACGCCGATCACCGAGATCGCGGAGTTGAACATCGGCAGCCGCCCGGCCTCGCGCAAGCTGCAGGATCCGAAGAACCGCAAGATCGAAGACCTCCGCGCGATTCCGTGGGGCTTCTCGTGGGGGCAGTGCCGGCTGCTGCTGACGGGCTGGTACGGCTTCGGCAGCGCGGTGAGCGCGTACCTCGACGGCGCACCGGACGCGGCCGAACGCACGAAGCGCCTGACGCTGCTCAAGAAGATGAACAAGACCTGGCCGTTCTTCGCGAACCTGCTGTCGAACATGGACATGGTGCTCGCGAAGACCGATCTCGCGGTCGCGTCGCGCTATGCGCAGCTGGTCGCCGACCGCAAGCTGCGCAAGCACGTGTTCGAGCGGATCGTCGCGGAATGGGAGCGCACGTCGCAGGCGCTCGCGGAAATCACCGGGCACGAAGGCCGCCTTGCAACCAATCCGCTGCTCGCGCGCTCGATCAAGAACCGCTTCCCGTATCTCGATCCGCTGAACCACCTGCAGGTCGAGCTGATCAAGCGTCACCGCGCGGGCGACACGAACGCGCGGCTGCGCCGCGGGATTCACCTGACCATCAACGGGATCGCGGCCGGCCTGCGCAACACGGGCTGATCCGCGCGCGGCGCGGGTCCACCCCGCGCCGGCATCGCGATACGAAAGCCGCGATACGCGCGTCACGCGTATCGCGGCTTTTTTCATCGGACGGCGCTACGGCACGATGGCGACCACGCGGCCGCCGTGCCGCCGATTCATCGCGCGTCGATCAGCAACGCATCGTGCTCGAACGATCCGTCCGGCTGCACCGCGTAGTAGCCGCGCACCTCGTCGGGCGCATGCGCCCACAGCGCGCGGATGCCCGCGACGCTGTCGGCCGGCGTGCGGATCCGCTCGACCCACGTCTCGAAATCGATCGGCAGGCGCCAGCGGCTCTGCACCTGTGCATCGAAACCGGCGCCGCGGAACATCGCGAGCCATTCGTCGGCACGGTAGTCGCGCACGTGGGACGCGTCTCGCAGCACTTCCGCGGCCTGCAGATACGTGTCGAGCAGCGGATGGTCGTTGCCCGCGATGTCGATCATCAGCACGCGGCCGCCCGGCTTCAGCACACGACGCACCTCGGCGAGTGCCGCGCGCACGTCGTGCCAGTGGTGCGCACTCATCCGGCTGACCACCCAGTCGAAGGTGCCCGCGTCGAACGGCAGCCGCTCGGCCGGCCCCTGCTGCGTGCGGATGTTCGCGAGTCCGCGCTCGCGCGCGGCGGCGTCGACGGTCGCGAGCATCGGCGCGGCGAGATCGTAGGCGACCACGTCGCGCACGTGCGGCGCGACCGCGAAGCTCGCGTGGCCCGCGCCGCAGCCGAGATCGAGCACCGCGCCGTCGGGCGTCGCGCGCACGGCATCCGCCAGTGCCTGCAGATCGGCGCCCGTCGCGTGGACCGTGCTCGTCAGGTAGGCGGCGGCCGTCGTGCCGAATGCGTCGGCGACCTGGTCGTGGTGTTTCATCGTTCGCTCCTTCGTTGGGTGGGGCGCCCGCTGCCTGTCAGCGCGCGAATCGCTACAATAGGGCCGCGCTTGTACCAGTACAAGTTAAGCGGTTATTCTGGTATTTGTTACACCTGCCTGATTTCAGGCCCGATCTTCGCCGCGCATCCCGCTCCTTTTTTGTCGTTTCAGCCGTTTTCCGCATGAACCAGCCGTCCTCCGCCCCCACCCCGCCGCTCGACGCCACGCCCGCCCGCGCGCTCGGCGAATTCATCCGCGCGCATCGCGAACGGCTGTCGCCGCAGGCCGTCGGCCTGCCGCCCGGCCCGCGCCGCCGCACGCCGGGGCTGCGGCGCGAGGAAGTCGCGCAGCTGTGCGGCGTCAGCCCGACCTGGTACACGTGGATCGAGCAGGGCCGCCCGGTATCGGCGTCGGCCGACGCGCTCGCGCGGATCGCCGTCGCGCTGCAGTTGTCGAAGGCCGAACGCGCGTACCTGTTCGAGCTGGCCGCGCAGCGCGATCCGGCCGAGCCCGACGTCGCGGCCGGCGACCTGCCGCCGACGCTCGCGGCGACCGTCGCCGCGATCGCCACGCCTGCCTACGTGCTCGACCGGCAATGGAACGCCCTCGCGTGGAACGCGCCGGCCGCCGCGCTGTTCACGGGCTGGCTCGACGGCGAGCACGACCGCAACCTGCTGCGCTTCACGTTCATGGCGCCGGCCGCGCGCACGCTGATCGTCGACTGGGAAACCCGCGCGCGCCGGCTCGCGGCCGAATTCCGCGCCGACTCGATCCGCCACCTCGCCGACGCGCCGACCCGCGCGCTGATCGACGCGCTGATGGCCGGCAGCGACGCGTTCGCGCAGTACTGGGCGTCGCAGGACGTGTTCGAGCGCGAAGGCGGCCTGCGCGAGTTCGACCATCCGGCCGACGGCCGGCTCGTGTACCAGCAGATCACGCTGAAACCCGCGCACCGCGAGGATCTGAAGCTCGTCGTGCTGGTGCGCGATTGACGCGACTCAGAAGCTGATCGTCGCGGTAATGGTGTCGCTGTAGTTGCCGGGCGCCGGCGTCGCCTGCGCGGGGACGCGGCCATACACGGTGATCGCCTGCGCGAACCCGCTGCCGGTGCCCGTCGCCATCGACGTGCCGCCGGTGCCATCACCCCACGGCTGCGTGTGGCCGCTGTCCTGATAGAGCTGATAGCTGACCGAGCCGCCGCCCGTGCGCTGCATCGTGCGTGCGACGACACTGCCGCTGACCCCGCCGTTCAACGCAATCTGGAAGGCATCGCCGTTCGTGCAGCGCGCACTGATCGAGCCGCTCGCGCTCAGCGCCGACGTCAGCACGCCCGCCGGCGGAAACGCAACGCCGGTCGCGCTGATGATGCAGTTGTTGATGACGGTGGCGGTGGCGGCAAAGCTCATCGTGCCGGCCGTCGACTGCGACACGCACGGCGTGGGCTGCACGCCGAGCAGCGAAAAACTGAAGCTGTAGGCGGCCTGGTTGCCGGCGAAACTTTGCGTATAGTCCGTGCTGGCGTTGTTCACCGTCGGCACGGTCGGCTGGTTCGACGCGATGCGGCCATAGATGGTCACGTTGGTACTCGCGGTGGTGCCGAGCACAGGTTTCGTCAACGAGACGGAGATCGGCGTCGTGCCGGCACTGACCGCGCCCCAGGGCTGCGAATAGCCTGCGTCCTGATACAGGTCGTACTGCATCTGGTTCGTCCCGTTGGTCAGGTAGCGCGGGCTCGTGCCGCCGAGGTTCACGCAAACGAGCACGCCGGTGTTCACGCTCAGTGCGTCCCACGTGCAACTGACCGTCATCGTGCTGTTCGTCGTATAAGCCTGCAGCGTGATCGGACTGACCGAGCCGAAGCTCGGCACCGGCGGCGTCACGGAACACGTGTCCGCTCGAGCCGGCATCCACGGCATGCCGAGCAGCGCGGCCAGCAGCACGCACGCTAGCGCGCGCATCCAGCGGCGCGCCGTGTCGAATTCGTCATCCGCCATGCGTTCCCCCCGAACATGCTCGTCCGCTCGACCGTGCTTCCGGCCCGTGCGGCGCCCCATCGTATCCGGCTGCGCATCAATCGTTCGCACTGTTACTTGATCCATGTCAAATCGGCCGCTGCCAATCGGTTCGCAACCCCAAACATGCGTTCCGGGTCGGCGTTTTCTCGATTGCGCGCGCCTGAATCCGTGGAGTAGTCTTCCAACAACGACAGAGCGGTTACGGCGACCGGCAACAGACCACGCGGCAGGCACTCCGCGTCCGGGCGACCCCTTGAACGGCAGGAGACAATCATAATGAACGATTCCCGACGTCGTGTTCTTTCGGCCATGCTCGCGGCCAGCGTCGCATTCGCACCCGCGCTGCAGCCCGTCGCCATTGCGGCAGTCTATTCGAACGGCACCGCCACCGCCCAATTCACCGTCACGCTCACGATCCAGGCCAACTGCACGATCGCCGCGAACCCGCTCGCGTTCGGCACGGCCGGCGTGCTCGCGTCGGCAGTCAACCAGCAGACCACGGTCTCCGTCACCTGCACGAACTCGACGCCCTACAACGTCGGACTCGACGGCGGCACGGTAAGCGGCTCGACGGTCGCCAGCCGGCTGATGGGCGGCACGACGACCGGCAATACCAGCACGACGGTCGGCTATCAGCTCTACCAGGACTCGGGCCACTCGACGATCTGGGGCAACACGCAGGGCACCGACACGGTCGGCGGCACCGGCACCGGCTCCGCGCAAGTGCTGAATGTGTACGGCCAGGTGCCCGCGCAAGCGACGCCGAAGCCCGACACCTACCAGGCCTCCGTCACCGCCACCGTCTATTTCTGACGCGCCATGGCATGGTTCCCGCGCGCATTGGCCGCGCTCTGCGTCGCGTCCGCGTGCGCGGCCGCATCCGCCGCCACGCTGCAGATCACGCCCGTGACGATCGAGCTGGCGCCGTCGGCGGCCGCCGCGAGCATGACGCTCAGCAATCCCGGCGGACAGCCGATCTACGGCCAGGTCCGCACCTATCGCTGGACGCAGCAAAACGGCGACGACGTGATGACGCCGACCGACATGCTCGCCGCGTCGCCGCCGCTGCTGCAGATCGGCGCGAACGCCGAGCAGCTGATCCGGCTCGTGCGCACGGGCCGCGGTGCGCCGCCCGCCGAGGAAAGCTATCGCGTGCTGATCGATGAACTGCCCGCGCCCGGCACGCCGGTCGCGAACGGCGTCACGATCCGGCTGCGCTATTCCGTGCCCGTATTCGTCGAGCCCGATGGCGCGCCGGCGTCGCCAAAACTCGACTGGCGCGTCGAGCGTGACGGCGCGGGCACACGGCTTGCGGTCGACAACCTCGGTGGACGACGCGCGCAGATTTCCGCGGTTCGGCTCATCGACGCGCGCGGCACCGTGCACGACGTCACGCGCGGCCTGCTCGGCTATGCGCTCGCGGGCAGCACGCGGCGCTGGCCGCTCAAGCTGGATGCGGGCCCGGCGACATTCGTCAGGATCCAGGCGACCGTCAACGCGCAGCCGGTCGAAGCGCGGCTGACACCGCCCTGATCCGGCTCGGCAGGATCGCACGACGTTGCCCGTTCCGACGACGCGCATGGCCCTCCCCGCTGCCGGCCCCGCACGATACGCGCGGCCCGCCGCAGCGGTGCTTGCACTGGCGCTGGCACTGCATGCAGGCACCGGCTGCGCGCAAACGGCGCCGGTGCAGGTTGCAGCTGCGCCGGCGCTGGTGCCCGTGCCTGCGTCCGTGCCTACTTCCGTGCCTGCGTCCGTGCCGGCGCCTGTGCCCGTGCCCGTGCCCGTGCCGGCGCCGGTGCCAATGCCAATGCCGGTGCCTGCGCCCATGCCCACGCCGGCGCCCGCGCCCGCATCCGACGCACTGTTTCTCGACGTATCGGTCAATGGCGAACCGACGCACCGGATCGCACGCTTCCAGCAAATCGACGGACGCCTGTACGCGGCCTCCGCCGACCTGAACGACCTGGGTATCGCGACGAACGACCGGACGAACGACCGCACGCAGGAGCCGTCGAACGTGCTCGTCGCGCTCGACACGCTCGCCGGGCTGCGCTACGACTACGACGCGGGCCGGCAGACGCTCGACCTGCGCGTGCCCGATGCGCTGCGCATCCCGCACACGTTCGATACGCGCGCACTCGCGGCCGCGCCGCCCGCCACGTCCGGCCGCGGCTTCGTGCTGAACTACGACGCCTACGCGCAGACCATCGCCCATGCGCCGCTCGCGGTCTGGAGCGAGGCGCGCTATTTCGACCCGTACGGCGTATTCAGCAGCACCGGCGTCGCGTATCTGTACGACGACCGCCGGCGCTACGTGCGCTACGACACGTCGTGGAGTCATTCGAACCCCGGCACGCTCACGACGACCCAGATCGGCGACACGATTTCGTCGTCGTTGTCGTGGACCCGCTCGCTGCGCATCGGCGGCGTGCAGTGGCGCAGCAATTTCGGCCTGCGTCCCGATCTGGTCACGTTTCCGGTGCCCGCGCTGTCCGGCAGCGCGGTCGTGCCGACCTCGGTCGACCTGTACGTGAACAACGTGCGCCAGTTCAGCGGCAACGTGGCGAGCGGGCCGTTCGTGATCAACAGCGTGCCCGGCATCACCGGCGCGGGCAACGCGACGGTCATCACGCGCGACGCGCTCGGCCGCTCGATCGCGACGTCCATTCCGCTGTACGTCGACACGCGCCTGCTCGCCCCCGGCCTCGCCAGCTATTCGGCGGAAGCCGGGTTCCTGCGCCGCGCCTATGGCATCGACTCGTTCGACTACGCGCGCACGCCGGCCGCGAGCGGCTCGCTGCGCTACGGGATCAGCGAGCGGCTGACCGTCGAGGCGCACGCGGAAGCGACGGCCGGCGTCTACAACGCGGGTGCCGGCGCGCTCGCACGTCTGGGCGAACGCGGCGTGGCGAACGCGTCGCTGGCGCTCAGCGCGCCGGGCCGCACGGGCGTGCAGGCCGGCATCGGCTACCAGTACGTGACGCCGCGCTTCTCCATCGATGCCCAGACGCTGCGCGCCTTCGGCGACTACAGCGACCTCGGCAGCCGCGAAGGCGTGCCGGTGTCGCGCGCCACCGACCGCGTCACGGTGTCATTCCCGTTCCTGCGCAGGCAGACGCTGTCGTTCAGCTATCTCGGCCTCAAGTATCCGGGCGTCGCCGCCTCGCGCATCGGCTCGGTCGCGTACCTAGTCAATCTCGGCGGGCTGACCTCGGTCACGTTCAGCGGCTTCCAGGACTTCCGGCAGCGCGACACGCGCGGCTTCTTCGTGAGCGTGAGCATCGGGCTCGGCGGCAACACGTCCGTGTCGGTGAACGCCGGGCGGCAGAACGGCGACTCGACCTACACGCTGAGCGCGACACGGCCGCCCGACTATGGCGGCGGCGTCGGCTGGAACGTGCAGGCGGGCGCCAACGCAGGCATGCGCTACGCGCAGGGGCAGTTGCAGTATCTCGGCCGTGCGGGCGAGGTCACGTTGCTCACGCAGTCGTTCGACGGGCACCGCAACGCGTCGGTCGACGTCACGGGCGCGATCGTGCTGATGAACGGCCAGCTGATGACGGCACGCCGCGTCGACGACGGCTTCGCGCTCGTCTCGACCGACACCGGGCGCGTGCCCGTGCTGCACCAGAACCGGATGATCGGCGAGACGAACCGGGCCGGCTATCTGCTCGTGCCCGACCTGAATGCGTACCAGAGCAATCGCGTCGCGATCGACGGCACCGCGCTGCCCGCCGACGCCCGGATCGCCGACACGACGCTCGACGTCGTGCCGCAGGCGCGCTCCGGCGTGCTCGCGCACTTCGCGGTGACACGCTACAGCGCCGCGTCGATCGCGCTGCGCGCGCCGGACGGCACGCCGCTGCCGCCCGGGCTCGAGGTCCGCCACGTCGAAACCGGTCAGCGCACGATCGTCGGCTACGACGGCCTGACCTTCGTCGACGGCCTCGTCGCGAACAACCACCTGGAAATCACCGGCGGCGGCCGCGATTGCGCCGTTGCGTTCGCGTACCAGCGCCCCGACGACGGCACGCTGCCGCGGATCGGCCCGCTGACCTGCGGCCCGCGGTGATCCGCGGCCGGCGCGCGCCGGCCGTCAGCCCCGCGAATGTTAGAATTGCGGGATTCCCTCGGCGGCGCACGCCGCCCAACTCCCCTTCGAAGAATCGCCATGACGTCCCAACTGCACAAAAAGGGCGAGGCCTGGTCGGCCCGCTTCTCGGAACCGATGTCGGAGCTGGTCAAGCGCTACACGTCGTCGGTGTTTTTCGACAAGCGCCTCGCGCTCGTCGACATCGCCGGCTCGCTCGCGCACGCGAGCATGCTCGCGGCGCAGAAGATCATCAGCGCCGACGATCTCGCCGCGATCGAGCGCGGGATGACGCAGATCAAGGGCGAGATCGAGCGCGGCGAATTCGAATGGCAGCTGGATCTCGAGGACGTCCACCTGAACATCGAGGCGCGCCTGACCGCGCTGATCGGCGATGCGGGCAAGCGCCTGCACACGGGCCGCTCGCGCAACGACCAGGTCGCGACCGACATCCGGCTGTGGCTGCGCGGCGAGATCGACCGCATCGGCGGCCTGCTGAACGACCTGCGCGGCGCGCTGATCGACCTCGCGGAAAAGAACGCCGACACGATCATGCCGGGCTTCACGCACCTGCAGGTCGCGCAGCCGGTCACGTTCGGCCATCACCTGCTCGCATACGTCGAGATGTTCACGCGCGACGCGGAACGCATGCGCGACTGCCGCACCCGCGTGAACCGCCTGCCGCTCGGCGCGGCCGCGCTCGCGGGCACGAGCTACCCGATCGACCGTCACGCCGTCGCGAAGACGCTCGGCTTCGACGGCATCTGCGCGAACTCGCTCGACGCGGTGTCGGATCGCGACTTCGCGATCGAATTCACGGCGGCATCCGCGCTCGTGATGACGCACGTGTCGCGCTTCTCCGAGGAACTCGTGCTGTGGATGAGCCCGCGCGTCGGCTTCATCGACATCGCCGATCGCTTCTGCACCGGCAGCTCGATCATGCCGCAGAAGAAGAACCCGGACGTGCCCGAGCTCGCGCGCGGCAAGACGGGCCGCGTGAACGGCCACCTGATGGCGCTCCTCACGCTGATGAAGGGCCAACCGCTCGCGTACAACAAGGACAACCAGGAAGACAAGGAACCGCTGTTCGACACGGTCGACACCGTCGCCGACACGCTGCGAATCTTCGCCGAGATGGTCGCGGGCATCACCGTGAAGCCGGACGCGATGCGCGCGGCCGCGCTGCAGGGCTTCTCGACCGCCACCGACCTCGCCGACTACCTCGTGAAGCGCGGGCTGCCGTTCCGCGACGCGCACGAAGCGGTCGCGCACGCGGTGCGGATCTGCGACGACCGCGGGATCGACCTCGCCGACCTGACGCTCGACGAAATGAAGCAGGAACTGCCGAACGTCGCGCACCTGATCGGCGACGACGTGTTCGGCTACCTCACGCTCGAAGGTTCGGTCGCAAGCCGCAACCACGCGGGCGGCACCGCGCCCGACCAGGTGCGTGCGGCGGTCAAGGCTGCCCGCGCCGCGCTCGGCACGTAAGCCCGTTGTCCCGGACGGACGCCTCCCCGGCGTCCGTCCTCCATTCGGGCGGCCGCCGCGCCGCCCGTTGCCTGCCCCGCTTCCCGGATACCGCCGATGACCTTCTCCGCCGCGCTCTTCGACATGGACGGCCTGCTCGTCGATTCCGAGCGGACCATCATGAACACGTGGATCGACGTGTCGACCGCGCACGGCGTCACGTTGACCGAGATCGACTACCTGCAGATCGTCGGGCGCTCGTTCGCCGAAGGCCAGGTGATTCTCGCGCGGCTGATCGGCGACACCGACACGTTCGACGCCGTGCGCCTGCTCGTGCGCGAACAGCTCGCCGCACCCGAACCGCATCCGAAGTTTCCGCTTAAAGCGGGCGCGCTTGCGCTGCTCGAGGCGCTCGCGCAGGCCGGCATTCCGTGCGCGGTCGCGTCATCGTCCGCGCGCGACGTGATCCGTGCACGGCTCGACGCGGTCGGCGTGCTGCCGTTCTTCCACGCGATCGCGGGCGGCGACGAAGTCGCGCGCGGCAAGCCCGATCCGGCCGTGTACCGGCTCGCGGCCGAGCGCCTCGGCGTGCCGGCCCACGCGTGCGTCGCGTTCGAGGACAGCGACTTCGGCGCGCTGTCGGCCGCCGGCGCTGGCGCATCGGTCGTCACCGTGCCCGATCTGAAGGCGCCCACACCCGAGATCGTCGCGCTGAGCCTGCACGTGCTCACGTCGCTCGACGATGCGCTCGCGCTCGTGCCGTCGTGGTTCGGCGGCCTCGACACGCAGCAATCCGCGTAAGCGCCGCACGCGGCACCCCACATGCAAACGGGCACCCTCGGGTGCCCGTTTTGCGTTGCCGCGCCGGATGCCGGCAGAGCGGCGAACCCTACTTGTTGCCGGCCGTCTCCGACAGCCGCTTCATCGTCGCGATGCGCGCGCCGATCAGGTCGACGCGCCCGTCCTCGCCGACGAGCGGCGCCGTCGCATCGCGGAACGTGACCCATGCGCGTTGCGCGCGCACGAGCGTCGCGGCCGAATGCGCGGGCATCTTGCGACGCAGCTTCTGGTAATAGCGGTTCAGATCGAACAGCGCATGCTCGCACGCGGCATCCTGCACGCACGGCCGCACGCGGCCGATCGCCGGATCGCGCGGCACGTTTGCCGGCTTGCCGCCGACTGCCGCGGCGGCGCCCGGCGCCGCGCTCACGCCGCCCTGCGCACCGCTCGTCGCGGCCACCGGCACGGCGGCGGGCGGCGGCGCATAGCGGTCGGCCGCCGCGCGCAGCGCCAGCGCGCGATCGCGCACCGGCTGCAGTTGCATGTCGGCGCTCGACATCGCGTATGCGGTGCCGCGCGTCGTGTCGTACACGGCCTTCAGCAGCTGAATTTCATCCTTGCGCCACGTGACCCAGTGGCGCTGGCTGTCCTGCCAGCCGCGCTTCACGTCGGCCGGCGCATCGTCCGACAGGCGCTGGTACGCGCGGTCCATCACCGTCTGCCACTGCTGCTGCGCCTCGCCCATGCACTGGATCTGGCCGGCCGTCGACGACCGGTCGCGCCGCGCGAGACACTGCCGCATCGCGACGTCGATCGGGTCGGCCGCCGCCACTTCCGCCTGCGCGACATTGAACCCCGCCGGCCCTGCCGACCACGCGGCCCAGACGACGAGCGCGGCCAGCGCCGCGCGCATCGTCCGGATTCGTCCCTGCGCCGCCATCAGTCGCGCACGCAGTCGACGAAGTACTCGACGCGACCGTTCATTTCTTCCGCGACGAGGCCGTGGATGTCGGTATGGAAGCCCGGGAAGCGTTCGTTGAAGTCGCGCGCGAACCGCAGGTAGTTCACGATCGTCTTGTTGAAGCGCTCGCCCGGAATCAGCAGCGGAATGCCCGGCGGGTACGGCGTCAGCAGGATGCTCGTCACGCGGCCTTCGAGCTCGTCGAGCGGCACGCGGTCGATCTTGCGGTGCGCGAGCTTCGCGAACGCGTCCGACGGCTTCAGCGCCGGCTCCATGTCCGACAGGTACATCTCCGTCGTCAGGCGCGCGATGTCGTTCGCACGGTACACGTCGTGGATCTGCGTGCACAGGTCACGCAGGCCGACACGCTCGTAGCGCGGGTGCTGTGCGACGAATTCCGGCAGCACGCGCCACAGCGGCTGGTTGTTGTCGTAGTCGTCCTTGAACTGCTGCAGCTCGGTCACCATCGAGTTCCAGCGGCCCTTCGTGATGCCGATCGTGAACATGATGAAGAACGAGTACAGGCCGGTCTTCTCGACGATGATCCCGTGCTCGGCCAGGTACTTCGTGACGATCGCGGCCGGAATGCCCGTCTCGCCGAACTCGCCGTCGACGTCGAGCCCCGGCGTGATGATCGTCGCCTTGATCGGGTCGAGCATGTTGAAGCCTTCCGCCAGCGGGCCGAAGCCGTGCCAGTGGTCGTTCGGCTTCAGCATCCAGTCCTCGCGCGAACCGATGCCTTCTTCCGACAGGTCGTCCGGGCCCCACACGCTGAAGAACCAGTCGTCGCCGTATTCGGCGTCGACCTTGCGCATCGCGCGGCGGAAGTCGATCGCCTCGGCGATCGATTCCTCGACGAGCGCGGTGCCGCCCGGCGGCTCCATCATCGCGGCCGCGACGTCGCACGACGCAATGATCGCGTACTGCGGGCTCGTCGACGTGTGCATCAGGTACGCCTCGTTGAAGCGGTGCTTGTCGAACGTGCGGTTCTCGGAATCCTGCACGACGATCTGCGACGCCTGCGAGATGCCCGCGAGCAGCTTGTGCGTCGAGTGCGTCGCGAACACGAGCGCGCCCGTGCGCGGACGGCCGTCGCCGATCGCGTGCATGTCGCGGTAGAAGTCGTGGAACGTCGCATGCGGCAGCCATGCTTCGTCGAAGTGCAGCGTGTCGAGCAGGTCGCCGAGCAGGTCCTTGATCATCTCGACGTTGTAGACGACGCCGTCGTACGTGCTCTGCGTGATCGTCAGGATGCGCGGCTTGAGGTCAGGGTTCTCGCGCAGCGCTTCGCGTGCGAACGGGTTCGCCTCGATCTTCTTGCGGATGTTCTCCGGCTTGAATTCGTCGCGCGGGATCGGCCCGATGATGCCGAAGTGGTTGCGCGTCGGCGTGAGGAACACCGGAATCGCACCCGTCATCGTGATCGCGTGCAGGATCGACTTGTGGCAGTTGCGGTCGACCAGCACGATGTCGCCGGGCGCGACCGTCGCGTGCCAGACGATCTTGTTCGACGTCGACGTGCCGTTGGTCACGAAGAACAGGTGATCCGCGCTGAAGATGCGCGCCGCGTTGCGCTCGGACGCCGCGACCGGGCCCGTGTGGTCGAGCAGCTGGCCGAGTTCGTCGACTGCATTACAGACGTCCGCGCGCAGCATGTTCTCGCCGAAGAACTGGTGGAACATCTGACCGAGCGGGTTCTTCAGGAACGCGACGCCGCCCGAGTGGCCGGGGCAGTGCCACGAATACGAGCCTTCGTCCGCGTACTTGACCAGTTCCTTGAAGAACGGCGGCGCGAGCGAGTCGAGATAGACCTTCGCCTCGCGGATGATGTGGCGCGCGACGAACTCCGGCGTGTCCTCGAACATGTGGATGAAGCCGTGCAGTTCGCGCAGGATGTCGTTCGGCAGATGCCGCGACGTGCGCGTCTCGCCGTACAGGAAGATCGGGATGTCCGCGTTGCGGCGGCGCACTTCGGTCACGAACGCGCGCAGCTCGATGATCGCGGTCGCCAGCTCGGGCAGCTCGCCGTCCGCGCCCGTTTCGCCGAGCATGAGTTCGTCGTCGTCGATCGACAGGATGAAGCACGACGCGCGGCTCGACTGCTGCGCGAACGACGTCAGATCGCCGTAGCTCGTGAGGCCGAGGACTTCGACGCCCTCCTTCTCGATCGCTTCGGCCAACGCCCGGATGCCGGAGCCCGAGATGTTCTCGGAGCGGAAATCTTCGTCGATGATGACGACGGGAAAACGAAACTTCATGGGCGATTCTCCAAAAAGAACGACCGCGGCGCGTCACGCGCAGCGGTCACCCGGAAACCGGTGAGACGATATGCAACCAGATCAGGTTTTCGGCAGCGTGACACCACGCTGACCCTGATACTTGCCGCCGCGATCGGCGTACGACACGTCGCACACCTCGTCGCTTTCGAAGAACAGCACCTGCGCGACGCCTTCGTTCGCGTAGATCTTCGCCGGCAGCGGCGTGGTATTCGAGAATTCCAGCGTGACGTAGCCTTCCCACTCGGGTTCGAACGGCGTCACGTTGACGATGATCCCGCAGCGCGCGTACGTCGACTTGCCGAGGCAGACCGTCAGCACGGTGCGCGGGATGCGGAAATATTCGACGGTGCGGGCCAGCGCGAACGAGTTCGGCGGGATGATGCACACGTCGCCCTTGAAATCGACAAACGAGCCCTCGTCGAAGTTCTTCGGATCGACGATCGTCGAATTGATGTTGGTGAAGATCTTGAATTCGTCCGCGCAGCGGATGTCGTAGCCGTAGCTCGACGTGCCGTAGCTGACGATCCGGCGGCCATCCTCGGACGCGCGAACCTGATCGGGCACGAACGGCTCGATCATCTTGTGTTCTTCGGCCATGCGCCGAATCCACTTGTCGGACTTGATGCTCATGCGAGCCTCCGCCGGGCTGTCCCAAAGAGGCTGACCGCCCCGTCGGAGGGCAGCGAACAAAGTGAGCGTTGGGGTCGTTTCATATCGGGGCGCCTGGAAACGCTGCGTGACAGTCGGTGACGGCCGTACCCGCGAGGCGGCGGCCGGGAAAGGCGCACATTTTACGCGATCATCGGCTCGCGCACGCGGCGGCCGTCAACGGATCACGCCGCACGCGAGCGCGGCGCCCGCGCCATGCTGCGAAAAGATCGGATCGCTCGGGTCGCGGTGCACCAGCGCCGCGCGGTTCATCGCGGAGCGCACGCCATCGAGGGCCAGATCGGGCGCGACGATGAAACCGGCCGCGACGCCGTTCGCGTCCGCATGGATATTGCCGAGATCGCCGGCGACCCGCGCGCCCGCGCGCAGGCGCTCGGCGGCCGGCGCGAACACCGGGCCGGCGCTCGAGCCGTCGCCCGCGTTGCAGTCGCCGCGCTCGTGCACCTGCAGCGCGTGATCGCTGTTCGGCGGCAGGCCGACCAGGTTGTACGTGACCTGGACGCCGTCCGGGCGTTCGACGAACGTCACCGCGCCGCGTGCCTGCGAGCCGACCGTCGGCTGCAACTGCGCGTCGGCGCGTTTTTCGTGCGACGAGGAAAAGGAGGTACAGCCGGCCAGCAGGCCCAGCGCGGCGGCGGCCAGCAGCGCGCGCCGCGCGCGGCCGGCGCGCACGCCGTGATGTCGTTGGTTCATTCGATCCTCATGCCGGCTGGCGGCTGTTGATGCGGCCGCCGTGCCGGGTGGGTAAAGGGACCCGGGAAAAGTCGCCATGATACCGCGCCTCGCGGCGCCGTAAACAGCGTGAGCCCCCGCCCCGCAAGGGTTTTACGTATTTTGAACAACGATCGACGGGAACTTCGACGTCATGTCGCGCGCGCGCTCGGCAATCGCCAGCGCGACGCCGCGCGCGATGTCGCGGTAGCGCCGCGCCAGCGCGCCGTCCGGCTCGGCCGCGACCGTCGGCGTGCCGCTATCGGCGCGCTCGCGGATCGCGACGTCGAGCGGCAGGCTGCCGAGCACGTTCACGCCGTACTCCTGCGCCATCCGCTCGGCGCCGCCCGCGCCGAAGATGTGCTCCTCGTGGCCGCAGTTCGAGCAGATGTGGATGCTCATGTTCTCGACGATGCCAAGGATCGGAATGCCGACTTTCTCGAACATCTTGAGGCCCTTCTTCGCGTCGAGCAGCGCGATGTCCTGCGGCGTCGTCACGATCACGGCGCCCGTCACCGGCACGCGCTGCGCGAGCGTGAGCTGGATGTCGCCGGTGCCCGGCGGCATGTCGACGATCAGGTAGTCGAGCTCGCGCCAGTTGGTCTGGCGCAGCAGTTGCTCGAGCGCCGACGTCGCCATCGGGCCGCGCCACACCATCGGATTGTCTTCCTCGATCAGGAAGCCGATCGAGTTCGCCTGCAGCCCGTGGCCGATGAGCGGGTTCATCGACTGGTTGTCCGGCGACTCGGGGCGCTGGCCGTGAATGCCGAGCATCGTCGGCAGCGAAGGGCCGTAGATGTCGGCGTCGAGGATGCCGACCGATGCGCCTTCCGCGGCGAGCGCGAGCGCGAGGTTGACGGCCGTCGTGCTCTTGCCGACGCCGCCCTTGCCCGACGCGACCGCGACGATGTTCTTCACGTTCGGCAGCAGCTTCACGCCGCGCTGCACAGTGTGCGCGACGATCTCCTGCGACACGGCGACACGTGCGTCGCGCACGCCCGGCACGGCCTTCAGCGCAGCGGCGATGCGCGCGCGCACGTCGTCGTGCTGGCTGCGCGCGGGATAGCCGAGCACCACGTCGACCGCCACGGCGTCGCCGTCGATCGCGACGCTGCGCACGCCCTTGTTCGCCGCGTACGGACGGTCGGTATTGGGGTCGACGACCGCCGCCAGCGCGGCGTCGACTTGTGCCCGGTCAATGCTCATCGAAACTCCGTGAAAACGTTTTTCTCCCGCGCAAACGTCAAAAAATATCAAATTACGCTGCGAAAATCGGGAAAAGTGAAAGAATCTGTTGCACGCCATTGCGCGAACGCGCGCGGCGGCGCAATCTTCGCGTGCGGCATGCTATAGGGCCAAATCGGCCGCCAACCGCCTATATTGTAGAGGCTGACGCATCACCTGTCCGGAACAGCCACGCTGGCGAACAGGGCATGCAGCCGCCTCGGCGGCTGCCGCGAGCCCGGGCCCGCCCGCCTTTGTCGGGCGCCCGTGGTGGGAGCCGTCACTGTTGTTTGTCGTCGTTGTCGACTCGTTCAACCAAGAAAGAGAGGAATCCAAGATGAACATGAAAATCGCGACCCGCTTGTCCGTCTTCGCATTGGCCGGCGCATTGCTGGCAGGCTGCGCCACGCAGCAAGGCAACAACGCGGCCGTCGGCACCGGCACCGGTGCGGCGCTGGGCGCGGGCATCGGCGCGCTGGCCGGTGGCGGCAAGGGCGCGGCGATCGGCGCAGGCGTCGGCGCACTGGTCGGCGGCGTGACCGGCTACAACTGGCAGGCGATCAAGAACAAGCTCGCACCGTCGGCAGCACAGACCGGCACGCAAGTGACCGAGCAGCCGGACGGCTCGCTGAAGCTGAACGTGCCGAGCTCGGTGACGTTCGCGACGAACCAGTACGCGATCACGCCGGCCTTCACGCCGCTGCTGAACGACCTGGCGACGACGCTGAACCAGAACCCGCAACTGACGGGATCGGTCATCGGCTACACGGACAGCACGGGTTCGGCGCAGCTGAACCAGACGCTGTCGCAGAACCGTGCGCAAAGCGTCGTGAACGCGCTGGCGCAGCGCGGCGTCGCGGGCGGCCGTCTGTCGGCCCAGGGCATGGGCCCGTCGAACCCGATCGCGGACAACGCGACCGAAGCCGGCCGTGCGCAAAACCGCCGCGTCGAGATCTACCTGCGCGCGCCGCAGCAGCATCAGTAAGCATCGCCACGAGAGGGAACGGGGCCGTGCGCCACGCGCACAGCCCCGCCGCACAAGGCTTCCAGCAGGATCCGTAACAAATCGAAAAAAATTTCGAACTTCCGTCGCGGCCTGCGGTCTGTCTTTACGGTACGCGGCTGGCGCTGCCGGCCCGTCACCATTCTCCTCTTGTCGTTGTTGCTCCGGGGCCGTATCCGCCCCGGTTTTTTTTGCCCGAAAATCGCGTGCTGCGCCGCAGCATTTCACTGCCGGGCACGTGTCCCCCGCCCGCGCGCCCGTCGCGGCACCCCCTGTCGAACACCCGCCCCGGCTGACCGGCGCGCGCCCCTGCTAGAATCGCAGTTTCCGTCGTTTTCGCCGTTCTTCTACAGACCCTATGTCCGCATCCGACCTGACTTCCGTGCAGGCTACGGCGCCGCAAGGCCGCCGCCAGATCCTCGTTACGTCCGCACTGCCCTATGCCAACGGCCAGATCCACATCGGCCACCTGGTCGAGTACATCCAGACCGACATCTGGGTGCGGACGCTGCGAATGCACGGCCACGAGGTCTACTACATCGGCGCCGACGACACCCACGGCACGCCGGTCATGCTGCGCGCCGAGAAGGAAGGCCTCACGCCGAAGCAGCTGATCGACCGCGTGTGGACCGAGCACAAGCGCGACTTCGACAGCTTCGGCGTGTCGTTCGACAACTTCTACTCGACCGACTCGGACGAGAACCGCGTGCTGAGCGAGAGCATCTATCTCGCGCTGAAGGAAAACGGCCTGATCGCCGAGCGCGCGATCGAGCAGGCGTACGACCCGGTCAAGGAAATGTTCCTGCCGGACCGCTTCATCAAGGGCGAGTGCCCGAAATGCCACGCGAAGGACCAGTACGGCGACAACTGCGAAGTGTGCGGCTCGACCTATCTGCCGACCGAACTGCTGAACCCGTATTCGGTGGTGTCGGGTGCGACGCCGGTGCGCAAGACGTCGACGCACTACTTCTTCCGCCTGTCCGACCCGCGCTGCGAGTCGTTCCTGCGCGAATGGGTCAGCGGCCTCGCGCAGCCCGAAGCCACCAACAAGATGCGCGAATGGCTCGGCGACGCCGGTGAAGCCAAGCTCGCCGACTGGGACATCTCGCGCGACGCGCCGTACTTCGGCTTCGAGATCCCGGGCGCGCCCGGCAAGTACTTCTACGTGTGGCTCGACGCGCCGGTCGGCTACTACGCGAGCTTCAAGAACCTGTGCGACCGCGAGGGCATCGACTTCGACGCGTGGATCCGCGCGGGTTCGACGGCCGAGCAGTACCACTTCATCGGCAAGGACATCCTGTATTTCCACACGCTGTTCTGGCCGGCGATGCTCGAGTTCTCGGGCCATCGCACGCCGACCAACGTGTTCGCGCACGGCTTCCTGACGGTCGACGGCGCGAAGATGTCGAAGTCGCGCGGCACGTTCATCACCGCGCAGAGCTACATCGACACCGGCCTGAACCCCGAATGGCTGCGCTACTACTTCGCCGCGAAGCTGAACGCGACGATGGAAGACATCGACCTGAACCTCGACGACTTCCAGGCGCGCGTGAACAGCGACCTCGTCGGCAAGTACGTGAACATCGCGAGCCGCGCGGCCGGCTTCCTGATCAAGCGTTTCGACGGCCGCGTGCAGGACAGCGCGATGAACCATCCGCTCGTCGCGAAGCTGCGCGATGCGATTGCATCGATCGCCGCGCACTACGAAGGACGCGAATACAGCCGCGCGCTGCGCCACACGATGGAACTCGCGGACGAAGTGAACGCGTACGTCGACGGTGCGAAGCCGTGGGAACTCGCGAAGGATCCGGCCAACGCGGTCGCGCTGCACGAAACCTGCAGCGTGAGCCTCGAGGCGTTCCGTCTGCTGTCGCTCGCGCTGAAGCCGGTGATGCCGCGCGTGGCCGAAGCGGTCGAGGCGTTCTTCGGCGTCGCGCCGCTCGCATGGGCCGATGCCGCGAAGCCGCTGTCGTCGGCGCAGCCGATCAAGGCGTACCAGCACCTGATGACGCGTGTCGATCCGAAGCAAATCGACGCCCTGCTCGCCGCGAACCGCGATTCGCTGCAGGCCGACGCCGCGGGCGCCGCTGCCGCGGGCACGACCGCCGCCAACGCCGCCAACGCCGCGAAGGACGCGAAGAGCGCCAAGGCGAACGCGAAGGCGGTTGCCGCGAACGGTGCCGACGACGCTCCGATCTCGATCGACGATTTCGCGAAGGTCGACCTGCGCATCGCGAAGATCGTCGCGTGCCAGGCCGTCGAAGGCTCGGACAAGCTGCTGCAGCTCACGCTCGACATCGGCGAGGAAAAGACCCGCAACGTGTTCTCGGGCATCAAGTCGGCCTACCAGCCCGAACAGCTCGTCGGCAAGCTGACGGTGATGGTCGCGAACCTCGCGCCGCGCAAGATGAAGTTCGGGCTGTCCGAAGGGATGGTGCTCGCCGCGTCGGCAGCCGACGAGAAGGCAGAACCGGGCCTCTACATCCTCGAGCCGCACAGCGGCGCGAAGCCCGGCATGCGCGTGAAGTAAGCAGCACACGCCGCTGGCTGAGCAAGGAAGCCCCGCACGAGATGTGCGGGGCTTTTTTTCATGGCGCGGCTGGAGCGCGCCCCTTCATCACCGCTGGCTGAACCAGCGATCGAAGCGCCGCGTGTAGTTCAGGTCGACGCCCTGGAACGTGCCGCCATACGCGGACACCGACCAGAAGCGCGTCAGGTTGATCGTCGCCTTGAACGCGTTGCTCGCCGATTGCAGCCCTTGCTCGTAACCGAGCACGAAGCGCTCGTTGATCGCCTTCGAGATCTGCACGACCTGCGCATCGGTCAGGCCGACGTCGCTGCGGCCGATCGAGAATTCGTCGAGACCGATGCTCTGCGCGACCCGCTTGCCGGTCGCGCTGCCGAGCAGCGCAAGCGCGGCGGTCATCGCGTTCTGCTGGCCGACGTTGTTGCCCTGATCCGTGCCGTGACCGAACAGCAGCCACGACAGCTTCTCGTTGTCGGTGACGTTCGGCTCGGACACGAGCTTGACCGTCGGCGACTGGATCGTGCCGATGACCTGCACGCCGGCCTCGACCTCCTGGTTGCGCCGCATCGCGAGGATGTTGATGCCCGGATTCGACACCGGGCCGTTGAACGTGAAGAAACCGTTCTCGACCGCGAGCTTGCGGCCGAACGACGTATAGGTCGACCCCTCCGTCACGCGCACGTTGCCGACCGCGCGCAGCGGCACGCCCGGCGCGCTCATCACGGTGATCGTGCCGCGCAGCCCGAGGTCCGCGCCGTGGCCCCGGAAGCGGAAGTTGTTGCCGAGGCCGATGTCGATGTTGGCGCGCGGCGCGAGCGACGGCGCCGGCTTTTCGTCGACCTTCTGCGGCTTCGCGACCGCGGTGCCCGTCTGCACGTCGCCGCGCACCGTGCCGTCCGGGCGCACGATCACGACGTCGTCGGACAGATGCGGCGCGCCGTCCTCCGGCAGGTCGAACAGCGCGCGGTCGACGACGAACTTGCCGTTGATCGCCAGCGCGCCGCGCGGCCCGTCGTTCGCGACGGTCGCCTTGCCCGACAGCGACAGCTTGCGGTCGGGCGCGGCGAACAGCTCGAGCTTGTCCGCGACGATGCTCGCGGTCAGGTCCGGCGCCTCGCCGTCGAGACGCACGCGGCCGATCGCGCGCAGCGTGCCGTCGCCGCCGTGGAACTCGACCTGCTGGAATTCGACGAGGTTCTCCGCGAGCTTCACGCGCACGATGCCGTCCTTCAGCTGCACGCCCTGGTCGACCAGCGTCGCGGACAGGTCGTCGCCCGTCAGGCTCCCCGACACGTTCGGCTTCACCGGCGTGCCCGCGACCGTCAGGTGCAGCGCCGCGCGCCCGCCGAGCAGGTAGCTCGGCCCGAACAGGTTGCCGGTCGCCTTCAGCGACGGGATGTCAGCGTCGATGCGGCCCGACAGCGGACCATCGTCGACGACGCCGAACACGCCGTCGCGCAGCGCGAACGGGACGGTGACGTTCGCGGCGAGCGTGCCGATCCGGTTCGCCTTCGCGAGCGCCACCACGTTGAGCCGGTTGCCGGGTGCGAAGGTCGCGCGCGCGGACAGGTCGGTCAGCCCGAGCGACGCGATGCCGCGGCCGCTCTCGATCGTCACGTCGCCGCCGCGCCGTTTCATCTGCACGTGGCCGCTCGCATTCGCGCCGAGCGAGAAGTCCCAGTCGGCATCGAGCACGACGTCGGTACGCACCGGCGGCCGCTGGCCCGTCAGCGCCTGGCGGACTTCGAAGAAACGCGCGACCGATGCATCGCGCACGGAGCCTGCCGAGCGCATCTGGCCGCGATCGAACACGAACGACTTCAGGTCGATCGACGCGCCTTCGAGCGTGAGCCGCGTCGCGCCGAGCGTCACGCGGCCGGCACCGGCCGATATGGTGAGCGGCGCCTGCAGCGCGAGCGCCGGCGTGCCGCGGTTCGCGAGGCGCGTGACGGTGCCGTCCCAGCGCATCCCGTCGCGGTTCTCGACCACGCCGCCGTTCGCCGCGAGCGTCAGGTTGATCACGCGGCCGTCGGCGATCCCCATCGCCGACGCATCGAGCGTGTGCTTCGCGCGCGTGCCGTCGAGATTCGCGCGCAGCGATTTCAATTGCAGCGAGCCGAGCGCGAGGTCGGTCGCGTCGGCCGTGAACACAAGCGCGCCGTGCGCGCCATCGCGGATGTCGGCGCGGCCCTGCGCGGCGCCGATCCGGTTCGAGCCGACCACGACGTGCTGGGCCTTGTAGGTGCCCATCACGTTCGGATGCGCGAAGCTGCCGGTCAGCTCGCCCTGCGCCTGCACCAAGCCCTGCATGCCGAAGCCGAGCCGGTCGAGCTGCGGCGCATCGACGACGAAGCGCAGCCGGTCGCCCGGCGCGCCGAAGCTGCCGCGCAGGTCGACGTGGTTGCCCGCGATCGACAGGGTCGCGTTGCTCGGCAGAATCCGCGGGCCGACCAGCTGCACGACGCCGGCGCCGGTCAGCGGCACGCCGTCGTACAGGCTGTCGCCGAGCTTGAAGGTCGCCTTCGTCGACACCTGCGGCGCGAACGCGCCGGAGGCCGTCAGCGTGCCCGATACGCGCGTCTCGCCGTGCTTGACCGGCGCCTTGGTTGTCGCTTTGGTCGCGTTCGCCGTCTTTGCCGGCTTTGCCGCCGTTTTTGCAGCCGGCTTGCCGCCAGCCGCGCCCGGCGCATTCATCGCGGCGAGCTGCAGCGGATCGAACGCCGTCAGCGTCGCCTTCGCGTCGTAGCTCGAATGCGCGTCGTGGCGGAACACGCCCGTCAGGTCGATACGGCCCTTGCCGGCCGTCACGCGCGCATCGGTCAGCACCGTCTGCTGCGCCGTCAGCGCGACCTTCGCACGCGCGCCGAGCGCGAGCTTCGGATCGTTCAGGTTGAAGTCGACGGTCGTCACGTCGCCCGCGAGCGTCACGCCGAGCGGGCCGCCGAGGCGCATCGGCCGCAATTGCGCGACGAATGCATTGAGGTCGAGATTCGCGACCTGCAGGTCGAAGCGGCCCTTGCCGCCCGTCAGCGTGCCGCCGCCGGTCACGCTGCCGTCGCGGATCAGCTTCAGTGCGAGGCCGTCGATCCGCTGCGCATGCGCGTCGAGATTCACGGTCGCATGCGCGTCGACGACCGGCAGCAGGTGCTCGCCGAGCAAGCCGGGCTTCGCGTTGACGATCGACACCGGGCCCGTCACCGCGAAGCCCTTCGCCGGTGCGGCGCCGGCCGGCGCGGTCACGGGCGCCAGCTCCGCGCGCACCGCGAGATCGGCGGCCGGCGCGCCTGGCGAAATCGCCTGCGGGTTCACGTGCTCGAACGCGATCGACGCCCGCGTGAGCGGCACCGCGCCGAACGGCGCGGCCTCGACGTGCGCGCGCCCGTGCAGCTTCATCCCGCTCGCGGCGACGTCGGCAACTAGTGCCTCGAGCGAACCCGATACGTTCGCGCTCGCGTTGACCGGTTCGTCGGCGAGCTTGCCCACGTAGGTCGCGTTGCCCGTCAGCGCGAACGGCTTCACGCCGTCGAGCTTCGCGCGCGCGGTCAGCGCGCCGTACGGCGTGTCGACGCCGTCGAGCGCGAGTTCATGGTGACGGCCGTCGCTGCGGCCGTTCAGCGCGAGATGGTCGAGCTGCGTCGTCGAGCTGCCTTCGTGGATCGCCAGGTGATCGACGCGCAGGTCGTCGATTCGCACCTGCAGCGGCAGGCTCAGATCCTGCGGGGTCGTGGCCGGTTTCGACGGCCCCGGCACGATCCGCACGTCGATCGTGCCCGCGCGCAGGTACGCGACCGACAACCGCCACGGCGCGCGGGTCAGCGCCCAGCGGCCCTCGAGCCGGTCGATCCGCACTTCGGTGCCGGCGCCGCCGGGGCTCGTCCACGCGAAGCCGCGCAGCCGCACGCCGGTCGCGAGCGCGCCGCCTTCCAGCGTGCCCGTCAACCGAGCGCCCAGCACGCGCACGGCCGTCTGCCAGGCGAGCCGCGTGCCGCGCTCGGTCGTCGCGGCGGCCAGCACGAGCCCGACCGCCAGCACGACGAGCAGCACGACCGTCGCGAGCGTCCACGCGACGACCCGCACCGCCCGCCCGCGGCGCGGTGCGCGCGGCGGCGCGTCGGGCGCGCGCTCGGGCGAATCCGGATCGTGAGGCGGCGGCGTGTCGTTCGGGTCCTTCGTCATGCGGTTCGTCGTGGATCGGGCAATAAGGTCAGAAAGCGATGCCGAGCGTCAGGTACGGGCGCACGCTGTGGTTGCGCAGCCCGTACGCGACGTCGACGTTGATCGGGCCGACCGGGCTGCGCCAGCGCGCGCCGATGCCGACACCCGGATAGAACACCTTCTCGCCCCACGCATCGGTCGCGGTGCCGATGTCGAAGAACGTCGCGGCGCCCCAGTCGCGGTTGAACCAGTGCTGGTATTCGGCGGTGCCCGTCATCAGGTACTTGGTCGGCAGCACGGAGCCGGCGACGCTGTTGCCGATGCTCTGGTAGCCGTAGCCGCGCACCGAGTTCGAGCCACCTGCGCGGAACAGCAGCGACGCCGGCACGCCGGTCGAGCTGCCGCTCGTGAACACGCCGCCGAGCTCCGCGCGGAACACGAACAGGTCGCGCTTGCCGATCGGCACGTACTGCTGGCCGCGCGCGTAACCGCGGATGAAGGTCTGGTCGGTCAGCACGCCCTTGATCGCGAAGCCGGCCTCCGCGTGGATCAGGTTGCCCGAGCGCGGGAACAGCGGATCGTCGACGTTGCGGCGCGTCCACGACCACTGCGGCACCAGCGCGCGGCTCGTGGTCGGGCCCGCGCCGTTCTGGTCGAGCCGGTCCTGGTAGTACATCAGCGAGTACGCGTAGTCGATGAACTGGCCGGTGCGCGTGCGCTGCGCGCCGATCCGCGCGCTGTAGATGCGCGTGTCCGACACGTTGGTGTTCGTGTACGACGCGAGCACGCTGTTGGTCCACCCTTTCTCGCCGGGCGGCATCGACAACTGCACCTGGCCGTACTGCTGGATCTGGTCGACCCGGCCCGACACGGTGAACGGCCACGCGGCGCCGAACGTGTCGAGGTACGTGTACGAGCCCTGCACGTGCGGGCCCGTGTCGGTCGCGTAGCCGACGCCGCCGCGAATGTTGTTGTACGGGAATTCGCTGACCTTCACGTGCACGGGCGTGAGCTCGGGCTTCGACGTATCGTCGCCGACGTCGATCGCGACGCTCGCGTAGTACGGCGTGTTCTGCAGTTGCCGCTGCAGCTCGGTGATCCGCCGCGCGTCGTAGATCTCGCCTTCGGACAGCGGGTTCACGTTCGTGACGATCTTCTCCGGATAGCGGCGCACGCCGTCGACATCAACCTTGCCAATCGTAAATGTCGGGCCGCTGTCGAACGCGACGGCCAGCGTCGCGCGCTGCGTGCGCGGATCGATGCGCGCCTCCGACGACGTGATCTTCGCGCCCAGGTAGCGGCGCGACTGCAATTGCTTGAGCGCCTCGCCCTTTGCGGTGTCCCAGCCGGACTGCGTGAACGGATCGCCGGGCTTCAGCGAGAACGCGAAGCGGGTCGCGGTCTCCTGCTTCGGATCCTCGGTGTCGACGGGCCCCTTGAACGTCAGGTCGACCGTCGACACGACGGTCTGCGGCCCCGGATCGACGGCGACGCGCACGTCGCGCTTGCCGTCGCGCGTGCGCACGTCGGTACGCACGACCGGCGAAAAATAGCCGGCTGTCGCGGCCAGGTCGCGAACCTGCTGCGGCGTGGCGGTCACGAGGAAGTCGAACTGGTCGTCGCTGATGTCGTCGCGCTTCGCGAAGCGCGCAATATCGAGATGAGCCTTCAGGAGCTTGCGGATCGAGCGCGGCGCGTCGATGTCGACGTCGTACTTCGCGTAGGCCGGCAATACGACGCACGCGGCGAGACAGCCCACGAGGGCGGTCCGGGCCGCGCCAGCGACGCCGCGCCGCGCGCGATCACCCGCGTGCCGGGCCGCGCACGGTTCGCGCGGCGCCGCCTCATGCGTCGGATATGCTTGCTGGTTCGCCTGACCCGCCAAATATGACCTCGCCCTCGGTTGTCATGGTTTCGTGGAAAGCCCTGTATTTGACCACAGGGCGGCATCCGTGCCCGCGCCGGCGCCGCTTTGACGCTTGCGCGCAACGACGCGCGTGACCGGCCGGTCACGCGTGGGCAGTCACGCCGCACGCGCCGGCCAGCGGATTCGACGCGCGATTGCCGCCGGCTGTTCCCCGCGATGCGGTAAAATCCCGCCATCGAGAATCCGGCGCATCGTGCGCCCCCTGAAACGGAAAGCCAAGCCATGCCGTACCAGTCCGACGTCACGCAATTCCTGAATCAGCTCAAACAACAGAAGCCGACGCTCGAAGCCGAGCAACGCAAGGGCCGCTCCCTGCTGTGGGACAAGCAGCCGATCGACCTCGACGAGCGCGCCGAGCAGCAGGAATCGCGCGTGAAGCAAACGTCCTACGTCTACTACCAGAACTTCTAAGCACGTGAGCGCCGCCGACGAGGCCAGCGCCGCCCGCCAGGACGACGCGATCGCCGCGCCTGCGGGCGCCGATTCGACGCCCGACACGGTCGACGGCGTCGCGGCGTTCGCGCGCCTGTACGGCGAGCCGCTCTTCAAGCTGCCGCAGGATCTCTACATCCCGCCCGATGCGCTCGAGATCTTCCTCGAGACGTTCGAAGGCCCGCTCGACCTGCTGCTGTACCTGATCCGCAAGCAGAACTTCAACGTGCTCGACATCCCGATGGCGCAGGTCACCGCGCAGTATCTGGGTTATGTCGACCAGATCCGCACGTCGAACCTCGAGCTGGCCGCCGAATACCTGCTGATGGCCGCGATGCTGATCGAGATCAAGTCGCGGATGCTGCTGCCGGTCAAGAAGGCCGACACCGGCGAGGAAGCCGAGGATCCGCGCGCGGAGCTCGTGCGCCGCCTGCTCGAGTACGAGCAGATGAAACTTGCCGCGCAGCGCCTCGACCAGCTGCCGCAGCTCGGCCGCGACTTCCTGCGCGCCGAGGTCTACATCGAGCAGAGCACCACGCCGCGCTTCCCGGACGTCGATTCGAACGACCTGCGCGCCGCGTGGGCCGACGTGCTCAAGCGCGCGAAGCTCGTCCAGCACCACAAGATCTCCCGCGAGGAGCTGTCGGTGCGCGAACACATGAGCCTGATCCTGCGCCGGCTGCAGAATGCGCGCTTCATGGAGTTCGCCGACCTGTTCGACACGTCGCGCGGCGTGCCGGTCGTCGTCGTGAACTTCATCGCGATGCTCGAGCTGGCGCGCGAATCGCTCCTCGAGATCACGCAGGCCGAACCGTTCGCGCCGATCTACGTGCGCCTCGCCTACCTGCCCGCATAACGCGCGCCGCCGCGCCCGCGCTGTCCCCGCACACCGCCACATACCGCATTCCGCCGCCGGGCCCACCCGCGCGGCCGGCCCGCGGCACGCCCGATTAAAAAGTGAACGACCGTACTTTTTTCGATGCGCCCGGCGGCCAAATCCTCTACAATCCGCCGACGCCCGATGCGCCGCCCGCGCGCCGGCGTGCTCCGCTTCGACCCCGACGCCGCTGTTGCGGCGCCAACGCGCGCATGCGCGAGGAACCCGCTACCCGATCATGAAAGTCATCAGCTCGATCCAGGAACTGCGCGACCAGTTGCGCGGCCAGAACCGCACGGCGTTCGTGCCGACGATGGGCAACCTGCACGAAGGTCACCTGTCGCTGATGCGCCTCGCGCGCCAGCACGGCGACCCGGTCGTGGCGAGCATCTTCGTCAACCGGCTGCAGTTCGGCCCGAACGAGGATTTCGACAAATATCCGCGCACGCTGCAGGACGACATCGAGAAGCTGCAGAAGGAAAACGTCTACGTGCTGTTCGCGCCGACCGAGCGCGACATGTATCCGGAGCCGCAGGAGTACCGCGTGCTGCCGCCCGACGACCTCGGTGGGATCCTCGAGGGCGAGTTCCGCCCCGGCTTCTTCGCCGGCGTGTGCACGGTCGTCACGAAGCTGATGTCCTGCGTGCAGCCGCGCGTCGCCGTGTTCGGCAAGAAGGACTACCAGCAGCTGATGATCGTGCGCCGGATGTGCCAGCAGCTCGCGCTGCCGGTCGACATCATCGCGGCCGAGACCGTGCGCGACGAGGACGGCCTCGCGCTGTCGTCGCGCAACCGCTATCTGACGACCGACGAGCGCAAGGAAGCGCCCGAACTCGCGAAAACGCTGCAGCGCGTGCGCGACGGCGTGCTCGGCGGCGAACGCGACCTCGGCAAGCTCGAGCAGACCGCGCGCACGCACCTGGCCGAGCGCGGCTGGGCGCCCGACTACATCTCGATCCGCCGCCGCGCGAACCTGATCGCGCCGAGCGCCGCCGAGCTCGAAGCCGGCGAGCCGCTCGTCGTGCTCGCAGCCGCGAAGCTCGGCGCGACGCGCCTGATCGACAACCTGGAAATCTGACGGGCCGCCCGCCCTCGCCTCTCACGCATCACGGAGATACCATGCAGCGCCACATGCTCAAATCGAAGATCCACCGCGCGGCCGTCACGCACTGCGAGCTGCATTACGAAGGCTCGTGCGCGATCGACGAGGACCTGCTCGAAGCGGCGAACCTCGTCGAAAACGAACGGATCGACATCTGGAACATCAACAACGGCGAGCGCTTCTCGACGTATGCGATCAAGGGCGAGCGCGGCAGCGGGATGATCTCGCTGAACGGCTCGGCCGCGCGCCGCGCGCAACTGGGCGACCTCGTGATCATCGCGGCGTTCGCGATGGTCGACGAAGCCGAGCTGCAGGCCGGCTGGAAACCGAAGCTGGTGTTCATCGACGAAGGCAACAAGATCAAGGGCCACCGCGATCACGTGCCGACGCAGAACTGGACCTGAGGCAGGCGGAGGCCGGTGTGTCGCGGCACGCTGGCTTGTTGTATCGCGGCGCCCCGCGTGCCGTTGCTGCCGGTGTCGTGCAGCCGTAGACGTACGAAGGGCCTGATCCGGCGCGATGCCAGAGCAGGCCCTTATTCATTCGACCGGGTTTGCCGCTTCGCCGCCGCCGGGTTGGCCGGGTTGGCCGGGTTCGCCCAGCCCGGTCAGGACGCCTTGCCGACCTTCTCCGCTTTCGGCGCGCGGCGCTCGGCCCATTCGACGATCGGCCGCCACTGCTCGAGATCCTTCTCGACGCGGCTCTTCGCAACGTCCCACAGCGTCAGGCCGTGCGCGGCGATCTGCACGTAGTTCTGCGTGTCGCGCACGTAGCCGAGCACCGGCAGCCCGAGCCCTTCGACGAAACGATGCAGCTGGTCGGACGAGCGCGTGCGCGCGTCGACCCGCATCCCGACGATCCCGACCTCGACGCTGCCCTTGCGCACGGCCTTCTCGCCGGCGAGGCGCTCCAGAAACTGCTGGGTCGCGAGGATATCGAACATCGACGGCTGCAGCGGCACGATGATCTTGTCGGCGAGCTGCAGCGCGACGCTGAGCCGGTTGCCGTGCAGGCCGGCCGGCGTGTCGATCACCGCATATTCGAGGCCGCGCGGCGGCTTCGACGGCGCGTCCGGATCGAGCGCCCACGCCTCGATCGCCGGCAGGCCGGCCGGCCGCAGGTCGAGCCACGCATGCGCGGACTGCTGCCGATCGAGATCGGCGAGCGCGACCCATGCGCCCTGCGCCGCGAAATAGCCGGCAAGATTGGTGGACAGCGTGCTCTTCCCCACGCCGCCCTTCGGATTCGCCACCACGATGACCGTCATGAATTCCCCCAAAAAGCCGCGCGGCGCCTGCCGCCTCGCAGGCGCCGCTCGATTGCGGATACAGGGAGCGATGATATCGGCAAACGGGGGGTCACCGGAACGGGTCGCGCCGATGCCCGCCCCGTTTATGCGGCGCGCGGCGCGGTGCGCGGTGCGCCGAGCGCGAATGCGCCGCCGCCCAGCAGCGCCTGCACGGCCAGCGTGACGGCCCAGAACGCCGGGTATTCCCAGCCGCCGTTGGGCGACCCGAAGCTCCAGCCGTTCGGCAGATGCGCGGACACCGCGCCGAGCATGAACGGCAGCAGCACGAGCGCGACGACGCGCACGCGGAAGCCCGCCAGCAGCGCAAGGCCGCCGGCCAGTTCGACGAAGGTCGTCACGTACGCGAGCCAGCCCGGCAGGCCGATCGACGCGAAGAACTGCGCGGTGCCGGGCAGCGTGAAGACGAACACCTTCTGCGCGACGTGCGCGAGATACAGCACGCCGAGTGCGACACGCAGCAGCGTCGCGCCGAGATCGTTCAGGCGATTGGGGTTCATGGCGAATTCCTTCGTAAGTGGCTGAGAATGGCTTGCACTCTATTCGAATCGATTCGGCCGATAAACACGCGCCAACGCTTTAATTGATTCCCAACGAGAACGAATCAGGCCAAAAAAAAGGGCATGACCGATCATGCCCTGACGTCCTGTCTCCGATACGCCTGTCAGCCGCCGCTCTTGCCTTGTGCGGCGTCGCCAGAGCCGGCCGGACCGCCGCGCGGCGTGTACGAGTCGCACGCATGCGCCAGCGCCGACGCGCCCAGCAGCGCCGCGAGCAGCACGCTCAACCACCATCGAGCCTTCATCGTCGCGCTCCTTCGGGCAGACCTCCGCCCACCTGAGTTGTACGCGATCCTGCGCAAAATGCCAGGCCGGCCGCGCCGTGCGTCAGCGGAATTCGGCGTACAGCGCGCGCAGGTCGAGATGCTCGGCGAACGAATCGGCCAGCCGCTCCAGCGACGCTTCGCGCAGCGCCGGATAGTCGATGCGTTCCGCGCCGTCGAGCCCGGCCCACGCGAGCAGCGCCGCGCACGCGTCGGGCGCGTCGAACAGCCCGTGCACGTAGGTCGCGAGGATCTGCCCGTCGGCCGACACCGCGCCGTCCGTGCGCACGCCGCCCGGTGCGTCGCCCGCCGCCAGCGCCAGCGCGGGCGCCGCGAGCGCCGGCCCGCGCGTGTCGCCCATGTGGATCTCGTAGCCGTGCACGGCGGCCGCGCCGGGCAGCGCGAGATGCCCGGTCACGTTCTTCAGCGTCTTGTCCGGCTGCAGCGTCGTGTCGAAGTCGAGCAGCCCGAGCCCCGGCACGCTGCCCGGCGCGCCCTCGAGGCCCAGCGGATCGTCGAGCGTGCGGCCGAGCATCTGCATCCCGCCGCAGATGCCGATCACCTTGCCGCCATAGCGCAGGTGCCGGCGGATCACCGCGTCCCAGCCCGCGTCGCGCAGCCACGCGAGATCGCGCTGCACGCTCTTCGAGCCGGGCAGGATAAGCAGGTCGGCGTCCGGCACCGGGCCGCTCTTCCAGTACGTGAACTCGACCTGCGGATGCGCGCGCAGCGGATCGAAATCGGTGTGGTTGCTGATCCGCGGCAGCGCGGGCACCACTACGCGCAGCACGCCGGCGTCGCCGCGCGCGGCGGCGCTGCGCGCCTGCGACGGCAGCATGTCCTCGGCGTCAAGCAGCAGCCCGTGCAGGTACGGCAGCACGCCGAACACCGGCTTGCCCGTCTGCGCGCGCAGCCAGTCGAGGCCCGGTTCGAGCAGCTTGATGTCGCCGCGAAAGCGGTTGATGACGAAACCGCGCACGCGCGCACGCTCGCTGTCCGACAGGCACGCGAGCGTGCCGACCAGGTGCGCGAATACGCCGCCGCGATCGATGTCGGCCACGAGCACGACCGGGCAGTCCACGCGTTCGGCGAAGCCCATGTTCGCGATGTCGCCTTCGCGCAGGTTGATCTCGGCCGGGCTGCCCGCCCCTTCGACGAGCACCGTGTCGTAGCCGGCGCGCAGCCGCGCGTACGATTCGAGCACCGCGTCGAACGCGACCGGCTTGTAGTCGTGGTACGCACGCGCATCGAGGTTCATGCGTGCCTTGCCGTGAATGATCACCTGCGCGCCGCGATCGCTCGTCGGCTTCAGCAGCACGGGGTTGAAATCGGTATGGGGCGCGACGCCCGCGGCGAGCGCCTGCAGCGCCTGCGCGCGGCCGATCTCGCCACCGTCGGCCGTCACCGCGCTGTTCAGCGCCATGTTCTGCGGCTTGAACGGCGCGACGCGCGCGCCCGCGCGGCGCGCGAGGCGGCACAGGCCCGCGACGAGCGTGCTCTTGCCCGCATCGGACGTCGTGCCCTGGATCATCAACGTGCCGCGCGGCGGCGCTTCGGGTGCGTTCATCGTGTGCAAGGTCGTGGCGAAGCAAAGGCCGCATTATCGCCCGCGCCGCCGCGCGTGCGCCGTTACAATCACGCGATGATTCCGCACGACCTCACCTTCGTCCTCGGCGGCGCGCGCTCGGGCAAGAGCGCGCACGCCGAGCGGCTCGCCGCCGACAGCGGCCGCTCCGTCACCTATATCGCGACCGCAACCGCGAGCGCCGCCGATGCCGAGTTCGAGCAACGCATCGCGCATCACCGCGCGCGCCGGCCGGCCAACTGGGGCTTCGCCGACGCGCCCGTCGACCTCGCCGGCACGCTCGCGCGGCTCGACGATCCGCGCGCGTGCCTGCTCGTCGACTGCCTGACGCTGTGGCTCACGAACCTGCTGTGCCCGCTCGACGGCGAGCCGCTCGACGACGCGCAGTACGCGGCGCAGGTCGAGCGGCTCGAACACGCGTTGCGCAACGCGCGCGCGAAGGTGATCGTCGTCAGCAATGAAATCGGGCTCGGCGTCGTGCCGCTCGGGTCGGTCACGCGCCGCTACGTCGACGAGCTCGGGCGCCTGAACCAGCGCATCGCCGCGCTCGCGACCCGCGTGACGCTGCTGGTGGCCGGGCTGCCGCTCGAGCTCAAGGCCGGAGCGCCGTCATGCTGATGCTGTCGCTGCCCGTCGTCGCGATGCTCGCGGTCGCGGCCGCGATCGTCGATCGCATCGTCGGCGAACCGGCCGGCTGGCATCCGCTCGTCGCGTTCGGCCGGCTCGCCGGCCGCATCGAAGGCGCGCTGAACACGGGGCGGCGCGGCCGCGTGGTCGGCGTCGCCGCATGGGTCGCGGCGGTGGTGCCGCCGGTGGCCGTGGCCGCGTGGCTCGTGGCCGTGCTGCCCTGGCCGCTCGCGGCCGCGCTGCACGTCGCGCTGCTGTGGTTCGCGCTCGGCGCGAAGAGCCTCGCCGACCACGTCGCACCGATCGCCGCCGCGCTGCTGCGGCACGATCTCGACGCCGCACGCGCGCTGACCGCGCGCATCGTGTCACGCGACACCAGCGAAGCCGACGAAGGCGCGCTGTCGCGCGCGGCCGTCGAATCGGCGCTCGAGAACGGCAACGACGCGATCTTCGGCGCGCTCTTCTGGTTCGTGGTCGCGGGCGGCCCCGGCGCGCTGCTGTTTCGGCTCGCGAACACGCTCGACGCGATGTGGGGGTACCGCACGCCGCGCTTCCTGACCTTCGGCTGGGCCGCCGCGCGCCTCGACGACGCCCTCAACTGGATTCCCGCACGCCTCACCGCCGCGAGCTACGCGCTGCTCGGCGACACGGCCGCCGCGTGGCGCTGCTGGCGCACGCAGGCACGCCACTGGGACAGCCCGAACGCGGGCCCCGTGATGGCCGCAGGCGCCGGCAGCCTGAACGTGCAGCTCGGCGGACCGGCCGTCTATCACGGCGAAATCGAAGACCGTCCCGCGCTCGGCACCGGCGCGAGCGCGACGGCCGTGCACGTCGTCGCCGCGCTGTCGCTCGTCACACGCACGCTCGCGCTGTGGCTCGCGCTGCTCGTCGCGAGCGGCGCACTCATCCTCGCTACCCATCATGTCTGACGCACGCATCCCGCACGGCGGCAACCTGCACGAAGCCGCGCGCCGCCACGGCATTCCGCACGACGACTGGCTCGACCTGTCGACCGGCATCAATCCGGTCGGCTATCCGGTGCCGCCGGTCCCGGCCGACGCCTGGCGCCGCCTGCCCGACGACGGCGATGCGCTCGCCGTGTGCGCGGCCGGCTACTATCACGCGCCCGATGCCGCGCACGTGCTGCCGGTCGCCGGCAGCCAGGCCGCGATCCGCGCGTTGCCCGCGCTGTTGCCCACCGGCGACGCCGGCGTCGCGGCACTCGCGTATGGCGAATATGCGCCGGCCTTCGCGCGCCACGGCCATCGCGTCGTGCCGCTCGACGTCGACGCGAACATGTTGCCTGCAACGGTGCGTCACGTCATCGTCGGGAATCCGAATAATCCAACCGCCGAATGCGTGCCGGCCGAACGGCTGCTCGACTGGCATGCGCAGCTGTCGGCACGCGGCGGCACGCTGATCGTCGACGAGGCCTTCGCGGATACGGGCGCCACGCCCTCGCTCGCGCAGTACACCGATCGTCAGGGTCTCGTCGTGCTGCGCTCGGTCGGCAAGTTCTTCGGGCTCGCCGGCATTCGCGCGGGCTTCGTGCTCGCGCATCCCGACCTGATTGCCGCGCTGCGCGACGTGCTCGGCGCATGGACCGTCAGCGGCCCTGCGCGTCATGCAGTGACCGCCGCGTTCGCCGATCGCGCCTGGCAGGCGGCCGCGCGCGAACGCCTCGCGACCGACGGCGAACGACTCGCCACGCTGTTGCGCACGCACGGCTTCGCGGTGCACGCGACACCGCTCTTCAGTTGGACCGACGACCCGCGCGCTAGCGCGCTGCATGCGGCGCTCGCCGCGCGCGGAATCTGGACGCGGTACTTCGCGCAACCGTCGAGCGTGCGCGTCGGCCTGCCGGGCTGCGAAGCCGAATGGCGGCGGGTCGCCGGTGCGCTCGCGGAGTGCGTCCCGATGCTGCAACAGGTATCCGCATGAACGCTCGCTTGTCGCGCCTGTTGCGCCGACTGCCGCCGCTCGCGATGCTGGTCGCGCTTGCGCACGCGCCGGTCGCGAACGCCGACGTCACGGCCCGCGACGATGCCGGCAATACCGTCACGCTGCCCGCCCCGGCGCAGCGCGTGATCAGTCTCGCGCCGCATGCGACCGAACTGGTCTACGCGGCCGGCGGCGGCGCGAAGCTGGTCGGCACAGTCACGTACAGCGACTATCCGCCCGCCGCGCAGGCCGTGCCGCGCGTCGGCGACAACAAGGCGCTCGACCTCGAGCGGATCGCCGCGCTGAAGCCGGATCTGATCGTCGTCTGGCGGCACGGCAATGCGGAACGGCAGACCGATGCGCTGCGGGCGCTGCACATCCCGTTGTTCTTCAGTGAACCGAAACATCTCGACGACGTGGCGACGTCCCTGCGCCAGCTCGGTACGCTGTTCGGCACGGCGCCAGTCGCCGACGCGGCTGCGGCATCGTTCTCGCGCGACATCGCGGCGCTGCGCGCACGCTACGCGGCGCGCGCCCCCGTCACGATGTTCTTCCAGGTATGGGACCGGCCGCTGACGACGCTCAACGGCGCGCACCTGTTCAACGAAGTCATTGCGCTGTGCGGCGGACGCAACGTGTTCGCGGCGCTGAAGCCGCTCGCGCCGAGCGTCACCGACGAGGCCGTGCTGGCGGCCAATCCGGAAGCGATCGTGACGACGAGCGCCGGCGCGACGCGCTCCGACGCGCCGCTGCCGAGCCTCGCGCGCTGGCGTGCATGGCCCGCGCTGACGGCCGTGGCGCGCAACAACCTGTTCGCGATCGACGGCGATCTGCTGACCCGGCCGTCACCGCGAATCGCGCAAGGCGCGGCCGCGCTGTGCGAGGATCTCGACGCGGCGCGGGCGCGGCGGCCGGCGCGCTGATTCGGGCTTAGAAGCGCTAGCGCGCTTGCGCGCTCCAGGCGAGCGTGCGCTTCACCTACGCGTCCCAGTGGACGACTTCCCACGTGCGTGCGGCATCATCCCTACGCAACCACACGACGCCGGCCGTCGGCACCGGTCGCGACAGCAGCGTATCGAGCGGCACGCGCAACGCGTGCGCGGCAAGCACGCGAATCACGCCTGCATGCGTGAGTACCCATTGCGGCGCGTCGGTCTGCGCGACCGCGTCCGCGAGTCGTGCGACACGCGCGGCGAACCGCGCAACGCTTTCGCCGCCATGCGCGCACGCATGCATGAGGTCGGCCGCCCACGCATCGAGCGCGGCGCGGTCGATATCGTCCCAACGCTGCAGCTCCCACGCGCCGAAGTCCATTTCCTGCCAGCCCGCGTCGCGCCGCAGCGGCACGCCCAACGCCTGCGCGAGCCGTTCGGCGACCGACGCGCAGCGTATCAGCGGGCTCGTCCAGAGCTGCTCGGGCAACGGCGCCCCGAGCGCCGCCAGACGCTCGCGCACGGCCCGCGCGCCCGCGTCGGCCGACGCGGCGAGCGGCACGTCGCTGCATCCGTAGCACACGCCCGGCTCGACCTCGACAGCCGGATGGCGAATCAGGACGAGATCCATCCGAGCACCATCAGATAGATCGCGAGTTCACTCAGTTGCTGCGCGAAGCCGAGACAGTCGCCGGTATAACCGCCGATCCGCTTCACGAAATAGCGAGCCGCCCATGCCCGCACGAGCACGAGCGCGACGAAGGCCGCGACACCCGCGCGCCAGTCCGGCCACAACAGCCACGGCAGCCCGAATGCGGCCGCGACCCAGGCCGCGCGCGCGCCCATGCGCTGCGCGACCGGCTTCGCCTTGCCCTCCGGCCGAACGTAGTCGAGCGACATCAGCAGGCTCACGGCCGCCGCCCGGCTCGCCGCATGCGCGGCGACCATCGTCCACGCGGCGCGCAGCGGCGGCATGGCCGCGAGCGCCTGCCATTTCAGGCCGAGCGTGATCACGAGCGCGGCCGCGCCGAACGTGCCGATGCGCGAGTCGTGCATGATCCGCAGCACGTCTTCGCGCGTATAGCCGCCGCCGAACGCATCGCAGCTGTCGGCCAGGCCATCCTCATGGAACGCGCCGGTCGCGAGCAGTGTCGCGGCCATCGACAGGCCGACCGCGATCGACGCGGGCAGCACGCGCAGCGCCGCGAGATAGACGAGCGCGCCCCACGCGCCGACGCATGCGCCGACCAGCGGGAAGTAACGCGCGGCCTGGTCGAGATCGCCGGCCGCATAGCCGATCGCGCGCGGCACCGGCACGCGCGTGAAATAGCCGAGCGCGACGAAGAAGTAGCGCAGTTCGGCGCGTACGCCGCCGCGCGCGCGCTCAGGCGTCACGATTGTCGACGCCGGCGGATTCGAAGCTCGCCATCTCGGTGAGGAACGCGGCCGCCGCGCGCACCAGCGGCAGCGCGAGCGCGGCGCCCGTGCCTTCGCCGAGCCGCAGGTCGAGCGCGAGCAGCGGCTTCGCGCCGAAATGCTCGAGCATGCGCCGGTGGCCGGCCTCGTGCGACGCATGCGAGAACACGCAGTAATCGCGCACGCCGGGCGCGATGCGCTCGGCGACGAGCAGCGCGGCCGTCGCGATGAAGCCGTCGACGAGGATCGTCATCCGCTCGCTCGCGGCCGCGAGATACGCGCCCGTCATCATCGCGATCTCGAAGCCGCCGAACGTCGCGAGCGCGTCGAGCGGCGCGATCGCGTGCGAATGCCGGACGAGCGCGCGGCCGAGCACCGCGCGCTTGTGCGCGAGCCCCTGGTCGTCGAGGCCCGTGCCGCGCCCCACGCACGCGTCGATCGGCACGTCGAGCAGGCGGCTCATCAGGCACGCGGCCGACGACGTGTTCGCGATCCCCATTTCACCGAAGCCGATCACGTTCGTGCCGAGCGACGCGTGCAGGCGCACGCGCGCGGCACCGGCCGCAAGCGCCGTCGCCGCCTCGTCGCGCGTCATCGCGGGTTCGGCCGCGAAGTTGCGCGTGCCGCGCGCAACCGGCAGCGACACGAGCCGGTCGGATACCGGCAGCGGCGACGCGACGCCCGCATCGACGATTTCGAGCACGCACTGCGCGGCACCCGAGAACGCATTGATCGCCGCGCCGCCGGCCAGGAAGTTCGCCACCATCTGCGCGGTGACCGCCTGCGGATACGGGCTCACGCCCTCGGCCGCGATCCCGTGGTCGCCGGCGAACACGATCGTCACGGGACGCTGCACGTGCGGCCGCTCGGTGCGCTGGATCAGGCCGATCTGCAACGCGATCGCCTCGAGCTGGCCGAGGCTGCCCGGCGGCTTGGTCTTGTGATCGATCACATGCTGCAAGCGCTTGCGCAGCGCGTCGTCGAGCGGCGCAATCGCGGGCGGGAAGTCGGTCGGATTCGTCATCGGAAGGTTTGCCTCGTTGGCGCGGCCGGTGCCGCGCATCGAAAGAAGGGAGTTCATCGCCGCTCGGGCCACGCGGGCATCAGCGCGTCGCGGCCGTTCTCGCGAATCAGCACGAGCGGGTAGCCGAACGCGTCGCTCGCGCGCGCCGGCGTCAGCACGTCGTGCACGGGGCCCGCCCACGCATGGCCGCGGCCGTCGAGCAACAGCGCGTGCGTCGCGAAACGCCGCGCGAGATTCAGGTCGTGACACGAGAACAGCACCGTGCGCGGGCCCGCGTCGAGCCATGTGCACAGCGCGGTGAGGCCATCGATCTGGTGATGCAGATCGAGATGGGCGAGCGGCTCGTCGAGCAGCATCAGCGGCGCGTCCTGGCACAGCGTCGCGGCCAGCGCGACGCGCTGGCGCTCGCCGCCCGACAGCGACAGCACGTCACGCGACGCCAGCGCGCTCAGCCCGAACGTCGCGAGCGCATCGCGCGCCGCCGCGCGGTCGCCGTCGCGCTCCCAGCCCCAGCCGCCGAGATACGGAAAGCGGTTGAGCAGCACCGTGTCGAATACCGTCGCGCTGAACGCGTCGTGCAGTTGCTGCGGCATCAGCGCGCGGCGCCGCGCGAGCTGTTCGGGCGGCCACGCGGCGAGCGGCACGCGGTCGATCTCGACGTGGCCGCCGGTCGGCTGCCGCAGGCCCGCGAGCGTCGCGAGCAGCGTCGTCTTGCCGGCGCCGTTCGGCCCCGCGACGCACCAGATCTCGCCGGGCCGGAACGCCTGCGTGAAGCCATCGAGCAGCGTGCGTTCGCCGGCCTTCAGCGTCAGGTCGACCGCCGCGCAGGTCATGTCGCCGGCGGCGTGCGGTACGGCGTGCGTCATCGCATCGGTCTCCTCAGCAACATCCACAGGAACACCGGCACGCCGATCAACGCGGTCATCACGCCGACCGGCAATTGCGCCGGTGCGATCGCGGTGCGCGCGAGCAGGTCGGCCGCCATCACGCCGCCGCCGCCCGCGAGCATCGCGGCGGGCAGCAGCATGCGCTGGTCGTTGCCGAATGCGAGCCGCAGCGCGTGCGGCACGACGAGGCCGACGAAACCGATCGTGCCGGCTGTCGTCACCGCGGCCGCGGCGGCCAGCGACGCGACGAGGTAGATCCGCATGCGCAGCCGCGCGACCGGCACGCCGAGCGCGAGCGCGGTCGCGTCGCCGCGCAGCAGCACGTTGAGTTGCGGCGCGGCCGGCAGCGCGACGCATGCGGCCAGCAGCAGCGCGCCCCATGCGAACCAGGGCGCCGTCACGCCGTTCAGATCGCCCGTCAGCCAGAAGATGATGCCGCGCAGCCGCGCATCGGGCGCGAGCGACAGCAGCAGCGTGACGAGCGCGCCCCACCCGGCCGCGATGACGACACCCGTGAGCAGCAGCCGCGGCGACGCATCGCGCGAATCACCGCGCCCCAGCTCGCGGCGAGCCAGCCCGAGCACGAGCGCGACCGACACGAGCGCGCCGGCGAACGCGGACGCATCGACGAGCCACCACGCGGCGCCCGCGATCATCGCGACGAGCGCGAAGCCGGCCGCGCCGCCGGATACGCCGAGCACGTACGGCTCTGCGAGCGGATTGCGCAGCAGCACCTGCAGCAGCGCACCGGCCAGCGCGAGCAGCGCGCCGCAGGCGAAGCCCCCGAGCGCACGCGGCAGCCGCAGCGTGCGCACGATGTCGGCGAACAGCGCGTCGCCGCCGTGCGGCACGAGCGACGCGAGCGCCTGCCACGGCGACATCGGCACGCTGCCGATCGACAGCGACGCGACGAACAGCAGCGCGACCACGACCGCGAGCGCGGCCCAGATCGACGCGGCACGCGCGGCGCTCATGCGGGCCACGACATCGTGCACGACGCACGATGTCGTCGCTTGTCGCCGTTGCCGGCCGTGCGCGGCGCGGGCGTCGCGCCGCGGCGTGTTGTAGGCATACGCAAGCTCGTCATCCTTGTTGAGCAGGTTGTTGATGCGTGCACGGACGACCGGTGATCCCGAACAGCAGCGCGACCACGGCCACGAGCGCGGCCCAGATCGACGCGGCACGCGCGGCGCTCATACGGTGCACGAGGCGTCGTCATCGCGCGCGGCAAGATTGACGACACCCTCGTCGGGGCGCCGCGTGGCGCCCGAGTCATTGTGCGCACGGCTCAGGCACCACGCGCCGCCGAACGCGCAATTCACCGCCATCGACGCACGATACCGCGTGCCGCGATCGGCCCCCCGAATCCGCGTTTCGCCGCGCGCGTCGCGCGACGTGGCGGCAGGTCGCGCGTCGGTCGAGCCGACGCGACACCATCGCGCACACGGCCGCGATCCGTCGAACCGCACATTCGCGCGGCCGACGTTCTGCGCAATATAGTGGAAGCCGCCCCATCGGGTCGACCGGCGTGGCGCTCGCGTCACCGTCGAGCACGATCGGCTCGGCAACGGCGACTTCCGGCGGCAATGGCGCGTCAGCACGCCGCGCGACGGATCGCGGCGCCGCTTGACGTGCGACGTCGCCGCTCCGGACGGATCGGCGTATGCCGCAGCCCGCGTGACGGCGGCAAGCGGCACACCGCGGCGCGCACCGGGCAGGGGGCGAACGATTGGGGTCAGCATCGAAGACAAGTCCCGTGAAGCACTGCGCACCCCGCTTCCCCGCAGGCCGCGCGTCATGAAGCCGTGCAGGCTCCTCGCCTCGGCCGGTATCCGGGCTGGCGGCGTACCGGCTCGCCTTCCCGCGCGTTTCACGCGCAGTGGCCCGCGCCCGCGTGCGACCTGCACGCGAAACGCGCCCGAGCCGGCCTGCGTCATGCGACGCGGCCGCTTACCGTTGCGGGGGCAGCGCAGGTTGGCGGTCTCCGTGCGGAGCACGCGCCCTGCTTCCCGTTTAACCGCGCGACGCACGCGCGAGCACCGAGGCGGCGCCAGTTTAGGAGCGGGCCGCACGAGCGTCAAGAAAGCGCCCGGACGCATGCCGGGAGCGCGTCGGACGCGCATATTCGCGGCAAGAAGCGGGGGTGTTACGACTGGAAACGTTACAGATGTCGGAATGCGCGTTATTCCGCGCTAAAATGCTGGGTCTTTAGAGGACGCAGCAGATGCTCAACGAACTCGAAACTTTATCTCAAAATATTGGCCGTCTGATCTCGCTGAACAAGCGCTATCACTCGGAACGGCTCGCGCTCGAGGAGCAGGTCGCGCAAATGCGCGCGGAAGCGGACACCGTCCGCGCGGAACTCGCGCAGCTGCGCGACGAACGCAATGCACTCGCGGCGGAGCGCGACACGCTGTCGGCAAAGATCGACGACGCCCAGGTCAAACTGAACGCGATTCTCGAAAAGCTGCCGCGCACGAAGAGCGCCGAGCAAGCCGACAACCAGCTCGATCTGCTGGATGCACAGGCGCGGCCGGATAGCGACGACGCGGCCAGCCACGGAGAACATGCATGAGCACCAAGCAGATCGAAGTCTCGATTCTCGGTCAGCCCTATCGGCTCGCCTGCTCGGCCGAGACCGAAGCGGCGCTGCTCGAGGCCGTCGCGCGCGTCGATGCCGAAATGTCGAAAATCCGCTCGAACAGCTCGGTGCGCGGCACCGATCGCATCGCGGTGATGGCGGCCCTGTCGCTCGCATCCGAATTGCTGCGACTGCAAACGAGCGTGCGGCACGGTGAAGCATTTCCGGCGGAAGAAATCCGTCGTACAATGCACCAGATGAACGAACAGCTCGGCGCGGTGCTCGCACAGCACGAGACGCAGTAACGTTTGATCGATGCGTCGATTCCCCTTGATCTCGGCGATCAACGGTGGTCAAATTGGCGCAACGAAACACAGTTCAGTCAGCTTCCCTGCCTGGTTCGCCAAGGTCATATATTCCTTGAACCAATGCCATGTGCACGGTTGCGGAAATTTGTAGCACGGGCGCGCGCGTCACTCTGTCTGATGTACCCGAAGTGCTGCTAACTGCGACCAATTCTGAACCTCAGGTTCAGGATGCCGGCCTAGCGGCCAAGGTGGGGACCTATTCAACGGCATCGGGGCTTCCCGATGCCGTTTCCTTTTCAAGGTCTGTCTGCAAGCCGAACGCGTATGCAGCCAGGCCGTCACGCCCTTTCTGCATCGATCACGATCCATGCAATACTGGCTGATGAAGTCCGAACCGGACGAAGCAAGCATCGACGATCTCGCCCACGCGCCGCAGCACTCGCTGCCGTGGACCGGCGTGCGCAATTATCAGGCGCGCAATTTCATGCGCGACACGATGAAGATCGGCGACGGTGTGCTGTTCTATCACTCGAGCTGCCCCGAGCCGGGCATCGCGGGCCTCGCCGAAGTGTCGTCGACGGCCTACCCCGATCCCACCCAGTTCGATCCGAAAAGCCCGTATTACGATCCGAAGTCGACGCAGGAAGCACCGCGCTGGCTGCTCGTCGACGTGCGCTTCGTGAAAAAGTCGCCGCTCGTGCCGCTCGCCGCGCTGCGCGAACACGACGAACTCGCCGACATGCGCGTGCTCGCACGCGGCAACCGGCTGTCGATCACGCCCGTCACGCGCGCCGAATGGCGCTTCATCACCGAAAAGCTGATGAAGTAGGCGCACGCAGTAGGCGCGCGCAGCAGGCGCGCGCAAGCCAAACGTCAAATCCCGTCAACACGCGCCACCGCCACGGAACTCGCGGCGCGTTCGCGCGGCCTAAGCAACCGCTGTCGCCCGATCTGGTCGACGGCCGTATTTTCGTCGCGCGGCACGCCCGCGTCGCGCACGCGTGATCCGCGTGCGCGCCCTCGCACAAGGAGTCCAACAATGACCAAGAAAACCGCACTCGCGCTGTCGCTCGCCCTCGCCGCCGCCGTGCCCGTCGCGCTGACGCTCGCGTCGCCGGCCGCGCATGCGCAGGCCGCGAACCCGCACTTCCCCGAGCCGGCGGGCGTGCTGTCGCTGTCGTCGCAGGCCAGCGCCGACGTGCCGCAGGACATCATCCACATCACGCTGTCCTACGAACAGCAGGCGAAGGACCCGGGCAGCCTCACGTCCGCGCTGAACCAGCGCGCCGATGCCGCGCTCGCGCAGGCGAAGGGCGTGTCGGGCGTCACCGCGCACACCGGTGCGTTCTCCGTGTATCCGAGCACCGATCGCGACGGCAAGATCTCCGCATGGCGCGGCCGTACCGAAGTCGTGCTCGAATCGCGCGATTTTGCGGCGGCGTCGAAGCTCGCGGGCCAGCTGTCCAACCAGATGCAGATCGCGAACGTCGAGTTCTCGCTGTCGCCCGAAGCGCAGCGCGCGGCCGAACAGAAGCTCACGACCGAAGCGATCAAGTCGTTCCGCGCGCGCGCGGACGAAGCCGCGAAGGCGTTCGGCTACGGCAGCTACTCGATCCGCGACGTGAACGTCGGCGGCGGGCGCAACGTGCAGCCGTATCCGCGCATGATGGCGATGGCCGCGGCGCCGATGGACAACGCGAAGATGAGCGCACCGATCGCGGTCGAAGGCGGCAAGGCGACCGTGTCGGTCACCGTCAACGGCTCGGTGCAGATGAAGTAACGCACATCGCGCCGCACTCGGCAGATGCAAAAACGCCGGCCCGAGGGCCGGCGTTTTTTCGTTTGCGCTTGTGCGATCGATGCGCATGCCGATCGTCTGCATCGGCATGCACATCATGCAACCCCCATCACGCAGCCGCATTCACCGGACGTCGGCGGTAGCCCCACACCAGCAGCGCGATGCCCGCGAGGATCATCGGCAGCGACAGCCACTGCCCCATCGACAGGCCGAGCGCGAGCAGGCCGAGGAAGTCGTCCGGTTCGCGCGCGAATTCGACCGTGAAGCGCGCGAGCCCGTAGCCGATCAGGAACAGCGCGGACACCGCACCCAACGGCCGCGGCTTGCGCGCGAAGAAGAACAGCACGAAGAACAGCGCAATACCTTCGAGCGCGATTTCATAGAGCTGCGAAGGATGGCGCGGCAGCATCTGGTACTGCATGAACACGTCGGCGAGATGCCACTTCTCGACGAGCGCCGGATGCTTCGACAGCCACGCCGCGTCGTCGCGCATCGCGCCCGGGAACAGCATCGCCCACGGCGCATTCGGATCGGTCACGCGGCCCCACAGCTCGCCGTTGATGAAGTTGCCGAGCCGCCCGGCCGCGAGCCCCGCCGGCACCATCGGCGCGACGAAATCGGTGACCTGAAGCCAGTGGCGCTTGCGCTGCCACGCGAACAGCACCATCGCGAGCGTCACGCCGAGGAAGCCGCCGTGGAACGACATCCCGCCCTCCCACACCTTGAACACGTCGAGCGGATGCGAGAAGTAGAAGTCGGCCTTGTAGAACAGCACGTAGCCGAGCCGGCCGCCGAGCACGGTGCCGAGCACGCCGTAGAACATCATGTCGTCGATGTCCTTCGCGGTCCAGCCCTGCGCCGCGACATGTGGCAGCTTCAGGCGGATCCGGCCGACGACGATCGCCGCGATGAAGCCGACGAGATACATGAGGCCGTACCAGCGCACGGCCAGCGGCCCGAGATGGATCGCTACGGGGTCGAAATTCGGGTGAATGATCATGGATTAGCGATGAAGTTTTCGAATGCGGTACGGCGCTCGCACCGGCGCCGCTCCGCGCATTGGACGATGCCGGCGCGCCATCGTTCGCATCACGTGGCGAGACCGTGCGCGCGCACGACGTCGATGAAGCCGGCAAGCACGGGACTGACATCGCCCGTGCGCCACACGAGGCCCGTCTCGACGACCGGCGCATCGCCGGCGAGCGGCCGGTAGACCACGCCGGTGCGCCGCAGGTTACGCAGCGATTGCGGCACCAGTGCGACGCCCATGCCGGCCGACACGAGGCTGACGATCGTCTGCATCTGGATCGCCTCCTGGCCGATGTGCGGGGTTTCCCCCGCCGCGCCGTAGCAGCCCGTAATGATGTCATAAAAGCCGGGCGCCAAACGACGCGGGAAGATCACGAGCGGCAGCGCGGCCAGATCGGCCAGATGCACGGGCTCGTCCTCGGGCCCATCGGGCGCCGCGGCCGCCGGCATCGCGACCACCAGCGGCTCGCGCACGACCGGCAGGTACGACAGCCCGGCCGCGTGGCGCGGCGGCACCGGCGGAATCACGAGCCCCGCGTCGATGCGTCCCGCGACGAGTTCGTCGATCTGCACGTCGCTCGTCGCCTCCGCGAGCTGGAGACGCACCTGCGGATAGCGCGCGCCGAACGCGCGCAGCAGCGACGGCAGCAGCCCGTAATCGGCGGTCGACACGAACGCGAGCGACAGCGAGCCGGCTTCGCCGCGCGCGAGGCGCCGCGCGAGCGGCGGCAGCGCGTCGGCCGACGCGAGCAGCCGGCGCACGTCGGGCAGCAGCGCCGCGCCGACCGCCGTCAGCGCGACCGAGCGCTTGGTACGCACGAACAGCGCGACGCCGAGCGCCTCCTCGAGCGCCCGGATCGCCTGCGACAGCGGCGGCTGCGTCATCGACAGGCGCTCGGCCGCGCGGCCGAAGTGGCGCTCGTCGGCAACGGTCACGAAATAGCGCCACTGGCGCAGGTCGGGCGTGGGCTCAGCCATGCTTCACTCATTCGCAAAACGACTTAATAAGCGACAAATAATATATTGGACATCCCAAACCGGACACTCCATTCTTGATCGATCCGAACCGGCGCGCCGTTCGCGAGCGTCGCCCACACAACGATGGAGTCCCCCATGCCGTACAACCGCCGCTCGAAGCACATCACACAAGGCGTGGCCCGTTCGCCGAACCGCTCGATGTATTACGCCCTCGGCTACCAGAAGGACGATTTCGACAAGCCGATGATCGGCATCGCGAACGGCCACTCGACGATCACGCCGTGCAACTCGGGCCTGCAGCGGCTGTCGGACGCGGCCGTCGCGGCGATCAAGGCGGCCGACGCGAACCCGCAGATCTTCGGCACACCGACGATCTCGGACGGCATGTCGATGGGCACCGAGGGGATGAAGTACTCGCTGGTGTCGCGCGAAGTGATCGCCGACTGCATCGAGACCTGCGTACAGGGCCAGTGGATGGACGGCGTGGTGGTGGTCGGCGGCTGCGACAAGAACATGCCGGGCGGGATGATCGCGCTCGCGCGCCTGAACGTGCCGGGTATCTACGTGTACGGCGGCACGATCCGCCCCGGCCACTGGAAGGGCCGCGACCTGACGATCGTGTCGTCGTTCGAGGCGGTCGGCGAATTCACCGCGGGCCGGATGTCGCAGGAGGATTTCGAAGGGGTCGAGAAGAACGCGTGCCCGACCTCGGGTTCGTGCGGCGGGATGTACACGGCGAACACGATGAGCTCGTCGTTCGAGGCGCTCGGCATGTCGCTGATGTACTCGTCGACGATGGCGAACCCCGACCAGGAGAAGGTCGATTCGGCCGCCGAATCGGCGCGTGTGCTGGTCGAGGCCGTGAAGCACGACCTGAAGCCGCGCGACATCATCACGAAGGCATCGATCGAGAACGCGGTGTCGCTGATCATGGCCACCGGTGGCTCGACCAACGCGGTGCTGCACTATCTCGCGATCGCGCACGCGGCCGAGATCGACTGGACGATCGACGACTTCGAGCGCATCCGCAAGCGCGTGCCGGTGCTCTGCGACCTGAAGCCGTCGGGTCAGTACGTCGCGACCGATCTTCACCAGGCGGGCGGCATCCCGCAGGTGCTGCGCATCCTGCTCGATGCGGGGCTGCTGCACGGCGACTGCATGACGATCACCGGCCGCACGATCGCCGAGGAATTGAAGGACGTGCCGGGCGTGCCGCGCGCGGACCAGAAGGTGATCTTCCCGATCGATCGCGCGCTGTACAAGGAAGGGCATCTCGCGATCCTGAAGGGCAACCTCGCGGAACACGGCGCGGTCGCGAAGATCACCGGCCTGAAGAACCCGGTGATCACGGGCCCGGCGCGCGTGTTCGACGACGAGCAAAGCGCGATGGACGCGATCCTCGCCGACCGGATCCGCGCGGGCGACGTGCTGGTGCTGCGCTATCTCGGCCCGCAGGGCGGCCCCGGCATGCCGGAAATGCTTGCGCCTACATCGGCGATCATCGGCAAGGGGCTCGGCGAATCGGTCGGCTTCATCACGGACGGCCGCTTCTCGGGCGGCACCTGGGGGATGGTGGTCGGCCACGTCGCGCCCGAGGCGTTCGTCGGCGGCACGATCGCACTCGTGCAGGAAGGCGATTCGATCACGATCGATGCGCACCGTCTGGTGCTGCAGCTGAACGTCGACGACGCGGAGCTCGCGCGCCGCCGCGCCGCGTGGAAGCAGCCGGCGCCGCGCTACACGCGCGGCGTGCTGGCCAAGTATGCGGCCCTCGCCCGCCCGGCGAATCAGGGCGCCGTCACTGGCTGATGCGGCGCGCGGGCATGCGACCCCACTTCAAGCGGCCGCCCGGGAAACGCGCAAAACGCGTTTCCCCTTTGCTTTTATAATGCGCGGACCGTGAAGCCGGCCGTCCCCGCCGGCGGAGAACCGCATGAAACAGACGATATTGCGCGCGCTGCTCGCGGCGCTGCTGACCGCCAGCACCGCGGCCGCGCACGCCGACCTGGCCGGCGACGGGCTCGCGCTCGCGCAGCGCAAGAACTGCGTGGCCTGCCATGCGATCAACAAGCCGCTGATGGGCCCGCCGTTCCACGACATCGCCGGCAAGTACGCGGCGCGCGCCGACGCGGTCGATTACCTCGCGCAATCGATCGTAAAGGGCAGTATCGGGGTATGGGGCAGCGTGCCGATGCCCGCCAATACGCAGCTGACGAGCGCCGAAGCGCACACGCTCGCGCAGTGGGTGATGTCGCTGCGTTGAGCCGGATGGCCGGGCACCGCCCGGCTCTCATCGACATGACCGGCTCGGCGACCGCCATCGACAAGGAACGGAACCGCACTCGCGTTCCCGTGCACGAAACGATCGTGCACTCAGCCTGAACGACCGGTCCGGCGGCGGGCGACCTCTTCGTCGACCGCGTCGCGGACCCACTCCATCACTTCCGTTTCGAGCGCCAGCGCCACCTCGCGCGTGATCTGGCCAACCAGCCACGCCGTATGGTCGTGCAGCGCGTCGCGGCACCGAGCCTCGATGGCCTCGCGCCCTTCCCCGGTCAGATAATTCGTCAGCCGATTGCGCAGACGCTCGGCGATATGCTGCGCGTCCTCCGGCGTCAATGCTGCGGCCGGATGCGTGTCCGGCTGCGCCGCGCCGGCGAGATGATCGGTAGCCAGCCCGTCGGCAGTCGGCGCGACCCCGTGCGGCAGCCTCGCTTCGTCGGCCTCCCCGGGCGCCGTGGCAAAGCCGGGCTGCTGCGCCTCGTCGGCGGCCAGCGCGGAGCGCAGCGGCGCCTGCATCCCGGCCGCTTCCTCCGCAACCACGTGCCCGGCGGCACCGGGCTGCGCCGGTGCGTCGCTGTCGCCCGGCAGTTCGACGGTCGGGACATGCGGCGTCGGCACGGGCTCAACCACAACGGTTTCGGGGTCGGTTCCGGCGTGTTCCGGCACGGCGGCATCGTCGCGCGGCGGCACATCGGCCACGGCAGAACGCGCCGGCACCGGCTTGCCCGGCACCAGCACGTCGGTCAGTGTCGGGATCGAAGAGGATTCGGCTTGTGTCACGGGAAGGCTCCGTCGACGGTTGCGGCTAACTGCCCTGCTTGTAGTTGTTCAGCGCGTAGCCTCGATCGCGGTAGAAGCGATAGCGGTCGCGGCCCGCGGCCAGCTCGTCCGGCGCGTTGCCGACCACCTCGAGCAGGCGCTCGAAGCGGGCGAACTGCGCGGGCACGGCCGCGCCGAGGTTCAGCAGCACATGGTAATGCGGCGCCTGGTCGAGATCGGCGGCCAGCACGATCGGCGTGCCGGCCGCGTGCGCGCTGTCGACGCCGCAATGCGGGATGAAATCGAGCGGCGAGAACGTCCAGAGCCGCTCGTCGAGCGCGCGCAGGCGCGCGGGTTCCGCGACCACGACGACCGGCTGCCCGGCCTGATAGGCCTTGCGCAGCAGCCGGCATGCATACGCGAGCGAATCGCCGACGTTCGAATGGAAATCGATTCGCGTCATTGCCCGCGCACCCGCATCGTCGTGAGACCTGCCATCACTGGCCGGCGCGGTCGATCAGGAACTGCGCGAGCAGCGGCACCGGACGGCCGGTCGCGCCCTTCGCCGCGCCGCCCTTCCAGGCGGTGCCGGCGATGTCCAGGTGCGCCCACGGATAGCTGTCGGTGAAGCGCGACAGGAAGCACGCCGCCGTCACCGCACCGGCCGGACGCCCGCCGATGTTCGCGATGTCCGCGAAATTCGACTTCAGCTGATCCTGGTATTCGTCGTCGAGCGGCATGCGCCACGCCGGATCGTTCGCTTCGCGCGATGCGTCGAGCAGTTCGCCCGCCAGCGCGTCGTCCTTCGAGAACAGGCCGCTGTTGTGGGCGCCGAGCGCGATCACGCACGCGCCCGTCAGCGTCGCCACGTCGATCACCGCGGCCGGCTTGAAGCGCTCCGCATAGGTCAGCGCGTCGCACAGGATCAGGCGGCCCTCGGCGTCGGTGTTCAGCACCTCGATCGTCAGCCCCTTCATGCTGGTGACGATGTCGCCCGGCTTCGTCGCGTTGCCGCCCGGCATGTTCTCGCAGGTCGGCACGATCGCGACGACGTTGATCTTCAGGCCCATTTCGGCGACCGCACGCATCGTGCCGAGCACCGAACCGGCGCCGCACATGTCGTACTTCATCTCGTCCATGGCCTCGCCCGGCTTCAGCGAGATGCCGCCCGTGTCGAACGTGATGCCCTTGCCGACCAGCACGACCGGCGCGGCCTTCGCGGCGGCGCCCTGGTAGTGCAGCACGATGAACTGCGGCGGCTCGACCGACGCGCGCGCGACCGACAGGAACGAGCCCATGTTGAGCGCCTGGATCTGCTTCAGGCCGAGGACCTCGGCCTTCAGACCCCAATCCTTCGCGATCTTCTTCGCGGTGTTGCCGAGATAGGTCGGCGTGCACACGTTGCCCGGCAGGTTGCCCAGGTCGCGCGTGAGATCCATCCCGTTCGCCAGCGCGACGGCCTGCTTGACCGCCAGCTTCGCCGCCTTTTCATCGACCGGATCGACGCTGAACACGACACGCTTGAGCGTGTGCGACGCCGGTTCCGGCTTGCTCTTCATCTGCGTGAAGCGGTAGGTCTCGTTGCGCAGCGCGAGAATCGCCGCGCGCACGCCCCAGTCGGAGCTGCGCTCGTCGACCGGCAGCTGCGCGAGCGTGAACGTGACCTGGACGATCTTGGTCGACAGCAGCGCGCGCCATGCGGCCGTCACCGCGTCGGTGTAGGCTTTCTGATTGAAAGCATCCTGCTTGCCGAGGCCGACGAGCAGCACGCGCGACGCACCGATGCCCGATACTTCATGCAGGAACAGCGTCTTGCCGCGCTTGCCGTCCATGTCGCCGGCCTTCACCACGCGCGAGATCAGCCCCTTGGTGGCCGTGTCGATGTCGAGCGCCGCGCCCGAAAGGGTTTGCGCCTCGAAGATGCCCAGCACGATGCAATCGGACTTCCCCGTCAGGAACCCCTTGGCCTCGCCTTTGCTCCAATCACAGCCTTTTATGCTAAAGTCCATCGCGCTTGTCCTCGGATAAAATCTGGGCTAAGGATGAAAGCCGCAATTATCCGCTATTTTTCCCGTGGCGGCGCGAGCGCTCCACCACGCGTGCGCAGCCTCCCGCCCTCTTCTCATCAAGAATGATCTTCGAACGCTCCCTCCAGCGCGAGCTTGCGTATACGGCTGGCGCCGTGTTCATGGTGCTGCTCACGATCATGCTCACGACGATGATGATCCGCATCGTCGGCTATGCCGCGTCCGGCGAAATCGATCCGCGAGACGTGCTCGTGCTGATCGGCCTGACCGTGATCGGCTATCTCGCCGTGATGCTCGTCGTCACGCTGTTCGTGTCGATCCTGTTCGTGCTGACCCGGTGGTACCGGGACTCCGAAATGGTCGTCTGGCTCGCGTCCGGCGTCAGCCTCACGCGCCTGATCAAGCCGATCGGCGTGTTCGCCACGCCGCTCATCCTGCTGATCGCGTTCTTCGCGTTCGTCGGCTGGCCGTGGTCGAACCAGCAGAGCAAGATGATCAAGGCGCGCTTCCAGCAGCGCGACGAGATCTCGCTGCTCGCGCCCGGCCAGTTCCGCGAATCGGCGTCGAACCATCGCGTGTTCTTCATCGAGAAGATGTCGCCTGACCAGAGCAAGGTGCAGAACGTGTTCGTCACGTCGACCGAGAACGGCAAGGTCAATATCGTCGTATCGCACACGGGTCACACGGAAACGAAGGACGGCGATCGTTTCGTCGTGCTGGAGGACGGCCGCCGCTACGACGGCACGCCCGGCCAGCCGAACTTCAAGATCATGGAGTTCCAGCGCTACGGCGTGAAGATCACGAGCACCCCGGTCACCAACGTGCCGACCACCAACAGCACGCCCACGCCGGACCTGCTGCGCAACCCGACGCGCGACAACCTCGCGGAATTCGCGTGGCGCGCGGGCTTGCCGCTGATCGCGATCAACCTGATGGTGCTCGGCATCCCGCTGTCGTACCAGAACCCGCGCCGCAGCCGCACGATCAACCTCGTGATGGCCGTGCTGATCTACCTCACGTACTCGAACCTGCTGAACGTCGTGCAGGCGCAGATCGAGCAGGGCAAGATGTCGTTCGGCGTCGGCCTGGTCGGCCTGCATGTGATTGTCGCGGCGATCGTCGCTCTTATTTTCTGGTTGCGCGTGCGCAATCGTCCGCTGTTGACACGCGCGCTGTTCGGCCGCTCGGGAGCATGATCGATGCGGCTCTATGAAAAATACTTCGCGCGGCAGATCTACGTCACGTTCATCTTCATCCTGTTCGCGTTCTCGGGCCTGTTCTTCTTCTTCGACCTGATCAGCGAACTGAACTCGGTCGGGCACGGCAACTACAAGTTCGGCTACGCGGTGCTGCGCGTCGCGCTGCAAACCCCGTCGCGCTTCTACGAGATCATCCCGGTCGCCGCGTTGATCAGCGCGATCTACGTGTTCGCGCAAATGGCCGCGAACTCGGAATTCACGATCTTCCGCGTGTCGGGCCTTGCGACCAACCAGGCGCTGCGCTCGCTGCTGAAGATCGGCATTCCGCTCGTGATCATCACCTACCTGATCGGCGAATTCGTCGGCCCGTACGCCGACCAGTTGTCCGAACGCGTGCGGTTGCAGGCGCTCGGCGCGTCGGTGTCGTCGAACTTCCAGTCGGGCGTGTGGGTGAAGGACACGCTCGCGGCCCGCGAGAACGGCGAGCAGGTCACGCGCTTCGTCAACGTCGGCAACCTGTCGCCCGATTCGACGATCAGCAACGTGCGCATCTACGAGTTCGACTCGAAATTCCAGCTGCAGAACGTGCGGATCGCGCAGACGGGCCGCTACGAGCCGCCCGGCCACTGGCTGCTCACCGGCGTGACGGAAACCGAACTGACGCCGATCAAGCCGATCAGCGGCGCACCGGCCGACGCGCTGAACCCCGTGTACCGGTCGCAGCAGGTCACGCTGCCGGAATACCGGCTGCGCTCGGATCTGACCCCGCAGATCCTGTCGGTGCTGCTCGTGTCGCCGGAGCGGATGTCGCTCATCAACCTGTTCCGCTACATCCAGCACTTGCGCGAGAATCAGCAGGACACGCAGCGCTACGACATCGCGCTGTGGCGCAAGCTGCTCTACCCGTTCGCGGTGTTCGTGATGCTCGTGCTGTCGCTGCCGTTCGCGTACCTGCATACGCGCGCCGGCGTGGTCGGCGTGAAGGTGTTCGGCGGCATCATGCTCGGCATGAGCTTCCAGCTGCTCAACACGCTGTTCTCGCACATCGGCACGCTGAACACGTGGCCCGCGCCGCTGACCGCGGCGACGCCGGGCCTCATCTATCTCGCGCTCGGCCTGTTCGCGCTCAAGTGGGTGGACCGGCACTGAGCGCCGTCACGACGGAGGCTTCGACATGAGTTCGCACGGCATCGTCCTGTTCGGCCACGGCGCACGCGATCCGCGCTGGGCCGAGCCGTTCGAGCGGCTGGCCGCGCGGCTGCGCGGCAGCGGCGCACCCGCGCCGCAGGTGTCGCTCGCGTTCCTCGAACTGATGACGCCTTCGCTCGACACGGCCGTCGCCGCGCAGGTCGCGGCCGGCTGCACGCGCATCACCGTGGTGCCCGTGTTCTTCGGCCAGGGCGGCCATGTCCGTCGCGACCTGCCGCAGCTCGTCGATGCGTGCCGGGCCGCCCATCCGAATGTCGAGATCCGTTGCGCGACGGCGGTCGGCGAAGACGACGGCGTGCTCGATGCCATCGCACGCTACTGCATCGACCAGCTCGGCCGCAACGCGTAGCCCCTAGTCGGATCCACGGCACCAATGAAAAAGCGCCGGCTTCCGCCAGCGCTCATTCGAATTACCCACCGCGAAACCGAGCGGCTGCCGCTCGGGAACCGCTACGTCGACTCAAGCCGCATTGCGCAACGCCTCGCCCGCTTTCGCGGGTCGCACGCGTTCGGCGAATGCATCGCCGATCATCAAGAGGCTCGGCTCCGCCGGATCGAGCCACGCCTGCGCGTCGCCCGCCGCCATCTGCGCGAGCGTCAGCGTCAGCGTGCGTTCGCGCGCGGTGCTGCACGCCTCGACGATCGCCACCGGCGTCGCGGGCGCACGGCCCGCGTCGATCAGCTCCTGCGCGATTCCCGGCGCGCTGTCGCGGCCCATGTAGTAGACGATCGAATCGGCGCGCGCGGCCTCGCGAATCTCGTCGCTGCCGGGTGCGCGGCTGTGCGTCGCGAACGCGACGCTGCGCGACACGCCGCGCAACGTCAGCGAGCGCTTAAGCGTCGCCGCGCCGGCCAGCGCCGCCGTGATGCCCGGCACGACCTCGTAGTCGATGCCGGCCGCCTCGAGCGCACGCATTTCCTCTTCGGCGCGACCGAACAGCATCGGGTCGCCGCCCTTCAGCCGCACGACGCATGCATGCTCGCGCGCCGCGTCGACGATCTGCTTGTTGATGAAATGCTGCGCGGTCGAACGCTGCCCGCAGCGCTTGCCGACCGCGATCTTGCGCGCGTTCGGCGCGTAGTCGAGCATCGCCGGCTCGACGAGCGCGTCGTGCAGCACGACGTCGGCTTGCTCGAGCAGCCGCGCGCCGCGCACCGTGATGAGGTCCGCGGCGCCCGGCCCTGCTCCGATCAGATACACCTTGCCCATGTTTGTCGCTTCGCTTCGGTTCTGCCCGTGCGGACGGCGGCCGGCCCGCGCCGCCACGAGGGCGGCGCGCAACGCCGGTTACGCCGAGAACGCCCGGATCATGCCGGCGGCCACCGTGTGGTGCGTCGCCTCGTCGATCAGCACGAATGCGCCCGTGCCCGGATGTGCATCGTACGTGTCGCAGACGATCGGCTTCTGCAGCGTCAGCGCGACGCGGCCGATGTCGTTCATCTTCAGTTCCTGGCGGTCGGTCGCTTGCGACAGCGTATGCACGTCGAGCACTTCCTTGACCGCGCCGATCTTCGCGAACACCGTGCTCGTGGTCTGCTTCAGCAGGTACTTGCGCTGCGGCGACAGCGGCGTCTCGTCGAACCAGCACAGGTCGGCCTCGAGCTTCTTCGCCGGCTCGACCGGCTCGGCGGTCGTGACGAACATGTCGCCGCGCGACACGTCGACATCCTCCTCCAGGCGAATCGTCACCGTCTGGCCCGCGAATGCGTGCGCGACGGACGCGGTGCCGCCCGGCACCGGCGCGACGATCTCGGCGATCGTCGCGGTGCGGTTCGACGGCAGCACGACGATTTCGTCGCCAACCTTCACCTCGCCCGATTCGATCCGGCCCATGTAGCCGCGGAAATCGTCGGCCGAGCTGCCGTCCTGGCGTGCGACCCACTGCACCGGGAAGCGCAGCGCGTCATGCGCCTGCGTCTCGACCGGCAGCGACTCGAGCACGTCGAGCAGCGGCTCGCCCGCGTACCACGGCATGCGTTCGCTCGCGCCGACGATGTTGTCGCCCTTCAGCGCCGACACCGGCACGAAGCGCACGTCGGTCAGGCCGAGCTGCTTCGCGAGCGTGACGTACGCGTCGCGGATCTCGTTGAAGCGTGCTTCGCTGTAGTCGACCAGATCCATCTTGTTGATCGCGACGATCACGTGCTGCAGCGCGAGCAGCTTCACGATCGCGCTGTGGCGCTTCGTTTGCGGCAGCAGTTGCGCGACGCCGTTCTCGAGCGTCACGCGCGTCGCGTCGACCAGGATGATCGCCGCATGCGCGGTCGATGCGCCCGTCACCATGTTGCGCGTGTACTGCTCGTGGCCCGGCGTGTCGGCGATGATGAACTTGCGCTTCGCGGTCGCGAAATAGCGGTACGCGACGTCGATCGTGATGCCCTGCTCGCGCTCGGCTTCGAGCCCGTCCGTCAGCAGCGCGAGGTCGAGTTCGTCGCCGACGGTGCGCTTGTTCTTCGCGCGCGACAGCGCGGACAGCTGGTCGGACAGCACGGCCTTGCTGTCGTACAGCAGGCGGCCGATCAGCGTGCTCTTGCCGTCGTCGACGCTGCCTGCGGTGATGAAGCGCAGCACGCCGAGGTCTTCGGTGTTCTCGATGATGCTCATGATTTGAATGTCCTCGTGTGCTTCAGAAATAACCTTGCTTCTTGCGCTGTTCCATCGCGGCTTCGGACGCCTGATCGTCCATCCGGGTCGCGCCGCGTTCGGTGATCTCGGTCACGGCCGTCTCGGCGATGATCTTCTCGACGTCGTCCGCATCGCTCGCCACCGGGCACGTGCAGCTGATGTCGCCGACCGTGCGGAAGCGCACCTGCGCGATCTCGCTCGTCTCGCCGTCACGCATCGGCGTGAGCGGCGTGACGGGCACGAGCAGCCCGTTGCGGCGCACGATCTCGCGCTCGTGCGCGTAGTAGATCGACGGCAGTTCGAGGTTCTCGCGTGCGATGTACTGCCACACGTCGAGTTCGGTCCAGTTGGAGATCGGGAACACACGCAGGTGCTCGCCCTTGTGCAGGCGGGCGTTGTACAGGCTCCACAGTTCCGGGCGCTGCGCCTTCGGATCCCACTGGCCGAATTCGTCGCGGAACGAGAAGATCCGCTCCTTCGCACGCGCCTTCTCTTCGTCGCGGCGCGCGCCGCCGATCAGCGCGGTGTAGCCGTGCTGCTCGATCGTCTCGAGCAGCGTGACGGCCTGCGCGGCATTGCGCGAATCGGTTTCGCGGCGCAGCACGACCGTGCCGCGCTTGATCGAATCCTCGACGTGGCCGACCACCAGCTCGGCGCCGAGCTCTTGCGCACGGCGATCGCGGAAGTCGATCACTTCCTCGTAGTTGTGGCCCGTGTCGATGTGCACGAGCGGGAACGGCAGCGTCGTCTTGCGGTTCGCGCCGAGGCCGAAGGCCTTCAGCGCGAGGTGCAGCACGACGACCGAATCCTTGCCGCCCGAGAACAACAGCGCCGGCTTGCTGCACTCGGCGACCAGCTCGCGCAGGATGTGGATCGACTCGGCTTCGAGCCAGTCGAGGTGGCCCATGCGGTTGTCGGCACCGGTGGGCGGGGCAAAGGCGGATTGCTCGAGCGTCGTGCTCATGATTTCAGTCCTTCTCTTCTGGGTTCGTGCCGCCCGCTGTCGCAGGCGGCGCAATATTCGGTTTCTGGTCGGCTGTCAGTGCGCGGCGCCGGCTTCGGCGTTCGCGGGAATCGGCGTGATCGTGATGTGCAGCCCGCATTCCTTCGTGTCGCGCGACTCCCACCACCAGCGGCCCGCCCGGCTGTCCTCGCCGGGACGGATCGCGCGCGTACACGGCTCGCAGCCGATGCTCGGGTAGCCGCGCGCATGCAGCGGGTTGACCGGCACGTCGAACGCCTTCAGGTACGCCCACACGTCGGCTTCCGTCCAGTCGGCGAGCGGGTTGTACTTCGCGATCCCGCGCGCTTCGTCCTGTTCTTCCTCGTGCAGCTCCGCACGCGTGACCGACTGCTCGCGACGCTGGCCCGTGACCCACGCGCCGACGTCGGCCAGCGCACGGTTCAGCGGCTCGACCTTGCGGATGTGGCAGCACGACTTGCGCAGCTCGACGCTTTCGTAGAACGCGTTCAGGCCGTGCTCGGCGACGTACTGGTCGACCGCGTCCTGCTGCGGGTGAAACTGCTCGATCTCGTAGCCGTAGCGCTCGCGCACGCGGTCGATCATGCCCAGCGTTTCCGCATGCAGGCGGCCGGTGTTCAGCGAGAAAATGCCAATCGACACGCCCTTCGACAGGATCGCGTGCGTGAGCAGCATGTCTTCCGCGGCGAGGCTGCTCGCGAACTTCACCTTCTCGTGCCGGGCGCCGATCTGCGCGAGCAGCGCGTCGAGGCGCTCGATCTTCGCGGCGAGTTCCGGCGTCAGTGCGGCGGCGGTCGCGGTGCTCATGCGCTCACCTTCGTGTCGGGCGTCGCTACGTCGGCGGCGGCGCGGCGGCGGAACAGCGGCGCCGGCTCGTCGAACGCGCCCTGGTAACGCTGCGTGAATTCGCCAAACGCGTTCAGCGCGTCGTGGATGTCCTTGTCGGCACGCACCGCGAACGCGTCGAAGCCGCAACGCGACATGTACAGCAGCTGGTCGCGCAGCACGTCGCCGATCGCGCGCAGCTCGCCGGTCCAGCCGTGGCGCTCGCGCAGCAGGCGGCCGATGCTGTAGCCGCGGCCATCCGCAAAGCGCGGGAATTCGACGGCGATCAGCGAGATCGCGCCGAAGTCGGCCACGAGATCGGCCGGCTCGCTGTCGGGCGCGAGCCACACGCCGAGTTCATCCTTCGTCCTCGCGGCGACGAGCGCCGCGCGCTCGGCCTGCCACAGGGTGAACGGCACCAGCACCTTGCCGGCCGGCAACGCGTCGACCGCGGGCAGCGCACCGTCTTCCGCCGCGCGCACGACCTGCCATGCGTCGTCGATCACTGCGCGGTTCTTGATAATCGAAGCCATCTGCAAATTCCTTCTAGCCGGTTGGTTACGCGTTCACTGCCTGGCGCGCCGCATACACGCGCTCCTTGAACGGCGCGATGCCGATGCGGTCGTACGTGTCGATGAAGCGCTCGCCGTCGATGCGCGCCTCGACGAACGTGTCGATCAGCTTCGCGATCACGCCCGGCACTTCTTCCGCCGAGAACGACGGCCCGATCACGCGGCCGAGGCGCGCGCCGTTGCGGCCCGTGCCCTGCTCGCCGCCGAGCGACACCTGGTACCACTCGGCACCGTCCTTGTCGACGCCGAGGATGCCGATGTTGCCCACGTGATGATGACCGCACGAGTTCATGCAACCGGAAATATTCAGCGACAGGTCGCCGAGGTCGTACACGTAGTCCAGATCGTCGAAACGCTGCTGGATCGCCAGCGCGATCGGGATCGACTTCGCGTTCGCGAGCGAGCAGAAGTCGCCGCCCGGGCACGCGATGATGTCGGTCAGCAGGCCGACGTTCGGCGTCGCGAAACCGGCCGCCTTCGCCTTTTCCCACAGCGCGAACAGGTCGCGCTTCTTCACGTTCGCGAGAATCAGGTTCTGCTCGTGCGACACGCGCAGTTCGCCGAACGAGTACGCGTCGGCCCAGTCGGCCACCAGGTCCATCTGCGCGTCGGTCGCGTCGCCCGGGGCCACGCGGTGGTCCTTCAGCGACAGCGTGACGGCGGCATAGCCCGGCACCTTGTGCGGCGCGACGTTACGCTCGACCCAGCGCGCGAACGCCTTGTTCTCGAGCAGGTGCTGTTCGAACGATGCGTCGGTGTCGGCGAGCTTCTCGTAGACGGGCGGCAGGAAGGACTGCGACACGCGGTCGAGCTCGGCCTGCGTGAGCGTCGATGGGCCGTCCTTCAGGTGCTGCCACTCTTCCTCGACCTGCTGCGCGAACTTCGCGGGCGACAGCGCCTTCACGAGGATCTTGATCCGCGCCTTGTACAGGTTGTCGCGCCGGCCGTAGCGGTTGTACACGCGCAGCACGGCTTCGCAGTAGGTGAGCAGGTGCTGCCACGGCAGGTCTTCCTTGATCACCGCACCAACGATCGGCGTACGGCCGAGACCGCCGCCCGCGAGGATGCTGGCGACCACTTCGCCCTGCGCGTTCTTCTTCAGGTACACGCCGAGGTCGTGGATCTGCACGGCCGCGCGGTCGTCCTTCGAGCCGGACACCGCGATCTTGAACTTGCGCGGCAGCCATGCGAATTCGGGATGGAACGTCGACCACTGGCGCAGGATCTCGGCCCACGGACGCGGATCGATCTCCTCGTCCTGCGCGACGCCGGCGAACTGGTCGGCCGTGATGTTGCGGATGCAGTTGCCCGACGTCTGGATCGCGTGCATCTGCACCGATGCGAGCTTCGCGAGAATCTCCGGCGTGTCTTCCAGCTCGACCCAGTTGAACTGAATGTTCGAGCGGGTCGAGAAGTGGCCGTAGCCGCGGTCGTGTTCGCGAGCGATGCGCGCCAGCATGCGGAGCTGGTCGCTGCGCAGGTTGCCGTACGGAATCGCGATGCGGTGCATGTACGCGTGGCGCTGCATGTACAGGCCGTTCTGCAGGCGCAGCGGACGGAACTCGTCTTCGCTCAGCTCGCCCGACAGGCGGCGGCGCACCTGATCGCGGTACTGTGCGACTCGCTCGTCGACGATCGTCTGGTCGTACTGGTCGTACTGATACATTCGGGGACCCCAGGGTTTTCGTGGTGACCGCGCGACGTCCTAGCCACGTCGCGCCCGAATCTCCGTTCCGCCGCCACCGCCGGCGGCCTTCCGCTGCCCGGCTGGATTGCTAATGACGAAAACAGATATCCATATTTGAAAAACTCCGGTGAATCGTAATAAACTCGCCTTATATTTCAAACGACTAAAAAATTCTGTTGATATGCGGAAGGGTTATAAATGAACCTGCACCAATTTCGCTTCGTGCGCGAGGCCGTCCGGCAGAATTTCAACCTCACCGAGGCCGCCAAGGCGCTCTACACGTCGCAGCCGGGGGTTTCGAAGGCGATCATCGAGCTCGAGGACGAGCTCGGCGTAGAGATCTTCACGCGGCACGGCAAGCGCGTGCGCTCGCTCACCGAGCCGGGCAGGATCATCCTCGCGTCGGTCGAGCGGATCCTGCAGGAAGTCGAAAGCCTTAAAAGGGTCGGAAAAGATTATGCGGCGCAGGATCAGGGCAACCTGACGATCGCCGCCACCCACACGCAGGCCCGCTACTCGCTGCCGGCCGCGATCGCCGAGTTCAAGAAGCGCTTCCCGAAGGTGCACCTGTCGATCCTGCAGGGCAGCCCGACGCAGGTCGCCGAGATGGTGATCCACGACCAGGCCGATCTCGCGATCGCGACCGAGGCGATCGCCGACTACAAGGAACTCGTGTCGCTGCCCTGCTTCCAGTGGCATCACGCGGCCGTGGTGCCGGCCGACCACCCGCTGCTCGAGCGCAAGCCGGTCACGCTGGACGATCTCGCGCAGTACCCGCTGATCACGTACGACGATGCGTTCGCGGGCCGCAAGAAGATCAACCATGCGTTCGCGCTGCGCGGGCTGTCGCCGGACATCGTGCTCGAGGCAATCGACGCCGACGTGATCAAGACCTATGTCGAGCTCGGCCTCGGCGTCGGGATCATGGCCGACATCGCGTTCAACCCGGAGCGCGACCGCAACCTGCGGCTGATTCCGGTCGGCCACCTGTTCGGCAGCAACGTGACGCGCGTCGCGCTCAAGCAGGGCGCCTATCTGCGCAGCTATGTGTATACGCTCGTCGAGCTGCTGTCGCCGACGCTGAACCGCAAGCTGATCGAGCAGGCGCTCAAGGGCGAAGCCGAATCGTACGAGCTTTGATCAGCGCCCCAGGCCGGCCGCTTCGCGCCGGACGCCCGGCGAGGATCAGGAACCCCTCGGGGCCGCCGGCATTTTCGAGAAACGAGGTGTACGTGTATAACCACAGGGGCGCATATCGCGCCCCTTTTCGTTGCCCGACGGAGATTCCCGCATGACGCTTCCCGCCCTGTTGCGCCGCGCCGCCGGCGCCGCGTTCGTGCTCGCGTGCACGGCCGCGCATGCCGACCTGAAGGTCGGCGTCGACCTGTCGTCGACCGGCCCGGCCGCCGCGATCGGCATCACCAGCAAGAACGCGATCCTGATGTGGCCGAAGACGATCGCCGGGCAGCCGGTGCAGGTGACGGTGCTCGACGACGCGTCGGACCCGGGCACCGCGGTGCGCAACATCCGCAAGCTCGTCGACGAGGATCACGTCGACGTCGTGGTCGGGCCGAACATCACGCCGGCCGCGCTCGCCGCGCTCGACGCGGTGGCGGCTGCCCAGACGCCGATGATCACGCTGGTCGGCTCCGGCGCGATCGTCGAGCCGCAGGAAGGCGCGCGGACCTGGGCGTTCAAAATGGCGCAGAGCGACAGCGCGATGGCCGACGTGATGACGCGCTACATGGCCAATCACGGCGTGAAGACCGTCGGCTTCATCGGCTTCGCCGACAGCTACGGCGACAGCTGGCTGAATGAATTCACGCGCTTCGCGCAGGTGCGCAAGATTCGCGTGATCGCGACCGAGCGCTTCAACCGCACCGACGCGAGCGTCACGGGCCAGGCGCTGAAGCTGATCGCGGCGAAGCCCGATGCGATCCTGGTCGCCGGCTCGGGCACGCCGGCCGTGCTGCCGCAACGCACGTTGATCGAGCGCGGCTACAAGGGCGCGATCTATCAGACGCACGGGATCGCGACGCCAGAATTCATCAAGCTCGGCGGCAAGGACGTCGACGGGACGCTGTTCCCGACGCAGCCGGTCGTCGTCGCGCGCACGCTGCCGGCCGATCATCCGGCGCGCAAGGCGGCGCTCGCGTTCGTCGACGCGTACGAAGCGAAGTACGGCGCCGGCACGGTCACGCAGTTCGCGGGCGACGCGGCCGGCGTGTACCCACGGCTGGCGGATGCGGTCGGCCGCGCGCTGAAAACCGCGCAACCCGGCACCCCCGCCTTCCGCGCGGCGCTGCGACGCGAACTCGAACGCGCGAACGAGCTCGTCGTGCCGAACGGCGTGGTCAATACCAGCGACAAGGATCACGTCGGGCTCGATCAGCGCGCAAGCGTGATGGGAATCGTCAAGCAGGGCCGGTTCGTCTATCTCAGCCAGTAACGCGCGAACGGTTCGCCGGCGGCTTGCCCGGCGAGCCGTTTTCCGCCATAATCTGCCGTTCGCCGCGCGCGACTGCAGCGCGGCCAGAATCAAAAAGCCCAGGTGGTGAAATTGGTAGACGCAGGGGACTCAAAATCCCCCGCCGCAAGGCGTGCCGGTTCGATTCCGGCCCTGGGCACCAATACATAGTTTCAGGCAGTCCCGAGAATTCCCAAAACCCGCGTCAGCTCTAGGCTTTCGCGGGTTTTTTCGTTTCAGGAGGTCCCACGTAGAATCAGGAAAGCCGCAAAAAATCGGGGGTACGGCTTACCGATTTGTGGGTAAGCCGACGGCAGGGACCAACATATGCTTTCAACATCCCTCACAGACGTCCGATGCCGCACCGCCCGCTATGCCGCCAACGGCGCGGGTAACAAGCTGTTCGGCGGCGGCCTCTTCCCCGCCCCAGCGGAGCCAAGAAGTGGCGTCTCAAATACCGCTTCAACGGCAAAGAGAACCTGCTGACGGGTTCGGGGACTATCCGGTCGTTTCTCTTGCCGAAGCTTGCGGCAAGCGTGACGACGCAAAGCGCACGCTCGCGGCTGGCCTCGATCCAGCGATGCTGCATGACATGACCCGTCATACCCAACTCGTCGCCGCCCAGAGTGCGCTCGAAACCCGTAGCCAATGAATGGCACGAAATGCAACGCGGCACGTGGAGCTCCGACCATGCCCGTCGAGTCCTGGATCGGCTCGAAAATGACGTGTTCCCGTATCTTGGTCGGCACCCATTTCGGAGATATCCGCGCCAGAACTCCCGGCCGTGATCCGGCGTATTGAGAGCCGCGGCGCTCTCGAAACTTCCCGCAAGACGCACCAGACATGCGGGCAGATATTTCGCTACGCGATGGCCATCTGCGATACCGAGCGTGACCCATCGCCCGATCTGCGCGGGCACTAAAGACACGAACTGTAAAGAACATTGCCCGCGTCAATCAGGGGGAACCGCCGGAGCTGCACGCTGCCATCGATGGCTACGACGACGACCGGCGAACGAAGCTCGCATTGCGCCTGCTGTCTCCCACAGTTGTGCGCACCATCGAACTGCGCTTCGCGGAACGGTCGGAATCCGACCTAGGGCGTGCATCGCTAGAATGGAATATCGTCATCCATCTCATCAAAGTCTGGCGAGGCTTTAAATTCATCTACAGCCTTAATAAGATCCTTACTCCACCCCCCTTTTTCCCATGGAGAATAGACGGTGAGTGCCGCATGGAATCTCTCGCTTCCGTTTCGAATTCTCGTTTTAAAAACGATATCGAGCGTGGCCGGAATTGAACTATGCAATTCCCCTACGACCGGGAACAAGTACTGAAAAACATAATCTTCCTCCGCGCGATTTCCGGAACGAAGTTTATCCGTTATCGCACCGAGCATCTCACGCTTGAGAGAGAAATGAGCAAACAAGTTTCTCGCCCAGGTGCCTAGACCGCCGCTGCGACATACGTTTTGTTTCGAGTCAAATCGGCCCTCCCGAACAGATCGCACAAGTTTATGCTCTATTCTCAGACGCGATACCTCCGCGAGTCGCGGCCAGATCTCACCACCCAAAGAGCCAATCACCGCCCGAACTGTCGCATCGTCGTCTGTTGTCTTCAATTCTTCAGAGATAATCTGATCGACTTGGATCCGCTCATCTACGGTAAGTGTGGGTAACAACGCGTTAAAAAAATGACGCAAATGATCTCCTTTGACCGTCTCCTTTTCCCTGTATGCGTCCAGAAACACCTCAAGGCGCTGCCCAACAGGTACATCTTCCACCAAGAGTTCTGCATATCGTGAATTTGGAACAAAATCAGGATCTAGGACGCGCCGAATAAAATCATGCCTCGAAAACTGCGACTTAGCCTTGTCGATCTGTCGCACAAGGTATCCTGTAAAAAGAATCAAAATACGCGCATCGTTTTCAGTGTCTGATATTTTTTCGTGACTGCGCGGATTGCGGAATGCCTGATAGAAACCACGAAGTAGTTGCTCCACACCCTTCTGTACATTCCATTCGGATTCGCTTTGCAACCTGTTGAGCTTGATTTTCGGCGCCGCCCCGCCAAGGGCCTGCCCTACCAACGACGCACCGTCCCCCTCAGCGCCCGACTTTTGACGGAGCAACTCACTGAGAAAATAGAAGGCATCCAAAATCGATCCAGTAAAATTTCCTCTCTCGTAGTTGGCTCTTACCGCTTCCCACAACTCCGCCGGCACGTTCGTTTCAAGGTTCATTAGCGCGCTTCCATTCGTTGTTTTGGGAATTTTACGACATCGCGTTTCATTGCCGCCAACCTAGTCGACATAAACGATGACATCCCTGCGTGACACGCCGACGCTCGTCCCCGGCTCCCGGGAGAGCCCGCGACGAACGCTCTCGCGAGGCCGTGGTGGGCCGCCGGACGCGCCGGAGGGGTGCCCCCCTTAGAATGCTGCCTGCGCCTCCGAGCGCGCAGTTATAGCCCCGCCCAACTGCCTGCAAAATGAACGGTTTTTGTGCACGCACGCGCGGCCGCTCGGCCCGCGGCCAGCGCGGGCTGCGCGGGTATCGACGGGGCGATTTCGTGATGCAGTTTTATGCGCCTTGGTTATGCAGTCTCGAAACTGCGACGCTGATATGGCGCCCTCTTTGCCTGCGGTTTCGCTTGATAGGCGAATTTTAAGCGCGCTTGACAGCCCAGCTCTCCGGCCCTTTGGAGGCAAGATCAAAAGTGTTTTGTAGCGCGCGGGAATCTATTCCGCAATGGCACGGGCTAACTGCGACGCGGTGTCCGGTATTGGGCTACGCGCTCAATTGCGTCCGTCTCCCATCGGCCAAGGCGCATTGCCTCTTCCAACATCCCGAGCGTAAGAGGGACCAACTCCGGATCGCGATACCTGGAAGAGAACAACCCGAGGATCGACCGAACCACATCAAGGGTATCGGGGCCGAAGTAGCGCTTGTACGGGAAGTTCGTCACGTCGACGCCGAACGTCACGGCCCACTTGTCGATGAACTCGATCGCGTCGATTCCGGTAATGCGAAGGTCCTCTTCCATGCGGCTATCGCGCGTCAGCTTCAGCGGACCACCAAACATCGGCCGTCCTAGCTCTTCACGCGCGAACGCCTCAAGCCGCTCCCACATCGAGTCTGTCATATCACAGCACCCTGTCTTCCGGCTTCACGATGCCGTTGTAGACCTGCACCGTGTTCCACATAACGATTGCCGCGTCCGTAGCCAGCATGACGGTTCCGACGACCGGCACGGCACGCCCCACAAACGCCCCGAGATTGCGCGTCATTGCGATCCGCAGTCCACCCACGCCAGCCTTTGTGATGGTCGGCAGCCGCATACCGATATTGAACGGCAAAAGTTTGCGAGCGGCCATCGCCACGACAGACGTTCCGGCAACCGCGCCGCGCAGTTTGCCTGGCACTGGAACGTCGTTTTGCCCTAGCAGGATGCCGGCGGCGGCAGCAAGATCGCTGAAACCAAACCGCTTGCAAAGTTGGTCGGCCGCGACCCAGAACAACAAATCGACCGGTTGAAGATTGGTATGCCCGTTGTACGAATAGCGATTTTCCACCATACAGCTCTCAAGATTGTTTGAATGAGCGCCGAGATTACCAGAATCGCAAAGCCCTCTTTTTATCACCTAGCCTAACCCGGGACGGGCCGTCGGATGAACAATCACGCTCTCGGACTGCCAGGCGCGATGAAGGCCGAGCCGATTGCAGCATCCGGCAGCCAACGCATCACCTTGGCAGCAATGAATTCGGCACCGTTGCCCGACCGTATGAACGCAGGTTTGCAGTACAGCCGCATGAGTCGCGATAGCGTCAGGATCACATCCTGCGAGCGTAAGCTGGCACCGGCCTCGATTGCCAGACACGCGCGGGTGTACTCATCGATCACGCTTAGCATCTTCAACGCCCGGCCATCCGCCAGTTGATCGTGCACGAAGTCGTAACACTTCGTATAGGTGAACTCCTATTTTGACGATTCATTGCGGATACCAAGTCTGGCCGTCTACCGCTATGTCACACGCATATTTAGGACTCTTTGAAATGACTTCCGAAGTAAGTGATCCTTACTAGCCACAAACCCTTGTAGTCTCAAGTTATAGTGCTAGTTCTTGTAGTGGCACCTCGCATCGTGAGCCGCGGTTTCCGTATATCGCCAATGCTTCGACGTAGCCACATGTACAAGTACGAGAGCTTTCTGCCACTTTTTCCTAGATGGAGTTTTCGATGTCCGAACTACCGAGTACTGATTGGGGACAAATTCGAGACGTTCTTGCGGCTGCAGTGAATTTTTGCGAGCAATTGGAGGCACTCGGCTATTCCGAGAACTCGCGGACGCGATCGGCTCTTGTGAATGGGACAAATGTATCCGTTTTCGAGGTAGTAACGAGTGCATGGACACTTGCCGAAGCGACGCGCTACACCGTAATACGATCACGACACGATGCAAACAACGACTTGTCCTATGTACCAGAAGCCGCACGGATCCTAGCCGCCGCGTCAAGTGTTTGTGCGGAACTCGTTCATAGCGGCGGTAAGGTAGATGCGAATGTTGCGATAGAACGTCTCAAGACTTGGCTCAATACCGAAGGGGTCGAGGCCTTGAAAACAACGCTTGGCGAGCCATGAATCGCCACAATCGGCGCAGCTATGACTCAAACGCACCACGCCCAGCAACCAGTCTGGCTGACACGGCGGTCGTACAAAGTAGAGAAACCCGCGCAAGCTCGCTGCTTCGCGGGTTTTTTGTTTTTCGGCCGTGCGCCGCAACGCGTGCCGCCGTTTCCGAGGTCCAAGCATCGTGATGAATGCGCGGCACGGAGGCAGGCCATGTCGATGCGCACGATGTCATCCGCGCTCGGCCGCGGCGCGCTCGCGGTGGTGCTCGCCCTCGCGCTGGGCGGATGCGCCGTGCTGACCGCACCACCGGTGCCCGACTGGCCGGGGCCGCATGCGCCCTATCCCTTCCCTGACAACGTCCCGCATCGCGCCGAATGACCGGCCGCCTTGCGCCGTACACGCTCAGCCCGTCAGCTCCCGCACGAAGTCGAGAAACACGCGCACCTTCGCGGAAACGAGATTCGACGCGTGGTGATACGCGTAGAGCGGGAATGTCTCGTCCGCCCATTCCGGCAGCAACTGCACCAGCCGCCCTTCCGCAAGGATGTCCCTCGCATAGAGCTCCAGCAGCTGCGCAACGCCCTCACCGCCAACGCATGCGCCGAGCAGCGCCCCCGTATCGTTGACTGTCAGCCGCCCGGTGGCATCGAACGGCACCACTTCGTCGCCGCGATGGAATTCCCATCCGTACGGACGGCCCGTCACCGGATCGCGAATCAGCACGCAGCGGTGCCCGTCCGCGAGATCCCGCGGGTGCCGCGGCTCGCCGTGACGCGCGACATAGGCCGCCGACGCGCAGGTCAGCACGTGCGTCTCCAGCAGCAGCCGCGCACGGTATGACGACGGCTCCGGAATGCCGAAACGCACCGCCACGTCGAACCCGTCGGCGACGAGGTCGCCCATCCGGTCGCGCACGCTGATCTCGACGGACAGCTCGGGGAAGCGGTCGAGGAATTCGGCCATCCTCGGCGCCAGCACGTAGTGGCCGAAGGTGCCGTCCACGTTGACCCGCAGCCGGCCCCTGACGCGCGCCCGGGAACGCCCGGCGTCGACCGCCGCCTCCTCGATGCCGGCCAGCAGCGGCGCGACCGCCTCGTAGAAGCGCCGCCCTTCGTCGGTCAACGTGATCGCACGTGCCGTTCGGTTGAAGATCCGGATGCCGACGCGCTCTTCCAGCCGCGCGACCGCGCGGCTCACCGCCGGCTGCGTCAACCCCATCGCCTCGCCCGCGCGCGCGAAGGTACCGGCCTCGATCACCGCCGAGAGCACACCGATACCACTCAGAAGCCTGCTGTCGAACGCCATCAGACATACTTTCAGTCATTCTTGATCTGATCATTATTCATTATTTTTATTGACCGAGGAAGCCTACATTAGTCCTGTCGCCGGATCGCACGGCACCCACGAACCAAGGAGCAGGACATGAACGCATCGAAACAGGTCGCCCTCGTCACGGGCTCGTCGCGCGGCATCGGCGCGGAAATCGCTCGCCGCCTCGCCCGGGACGGCTTCCGGGTCGTCGTGAACTACGCGGGCGGCGCCGGCCCGGCGCGCGAAGTGGTCGACGCGATCGCCGCCGACGGCGGCGAGGCCATCGCGGTACAGGCGGACATCGCCGACCCGGCGGCGGTGGCCGCGCTGTTCGATGCGGCCGAGCAGGCATTCGGACACATCGATGTGGTCGTCAACAGCGCGGGTGTGATGAAGCTCGGCGCGATCGCCGACTACGACGACACGACGTTCGACCAGACCGTCGCGATCAACCTCAAAGGCACCTTCAACGTCAGCCGCGAGGCGGCAAAGCGCGTGCGCAGCGGCGGCCGCATCGTCAACCTGTCGTCGACGATGGTGGGCGTGCGTCTGCCCACCTACGGCGTGTACGTTGCGACCAAGGCAGCCGTCGAGGGACTGACGCAGGTCCTCGCGCAGGAAATGCGCGGCCGCGGCATCAGCGTGAACGCCGTCGCGCCGGGGCCGGTCGCGACCGAGCTGTTCCTCGAGGGCAAGAGCCCCGAGCAGGTCGATCGCCTTGCGAAGATGAACCCGCTCGAGCGGCTGGGCCAGCCCGCGGACATCGCCGGCGTCGTCGCGTTCCTCGCCGGCCCCGACGGCGCATGGGTCAACGGCCAGATCCTGCGCGCCAACGGCGGCATGTGCTGACCGACGCAGGAACCGCGCACACCACGCAAGGGCCGCCCGCCGTGGCCCGCCCCCACCCGCTTGCAGGAGATCGATCATGAAGGAAGTCATTCTCGTCACCGGTGCGTCCAGCGGCTTCGGCCTGCTGACGGCCCAGGCACTCGCCCGCGCCGGCCATACGGTCTACGCGTCGATGCGCGAGAGCGCCGGCCGCAATGCGCCGCGCGTCGCCGCCATCGCCGACTACGCACGCGAGCACGGCGTCGACCTGCGCACCGTCGAACTCGACGTCGGCGACGACGCATCCGTCGCCGCCGCGATCGAGCGCGTGATCGCGGACAACGGCCGCCTCGACATCGTCGTCCACAATGCCGGCCACATGGTGTTCGGCCCGGCGGAAGCGTTCACGCCCGATCAGCTGGCGCGGCTCTACGACATCAACGTCGTGTCCACGCAGCGCGTGAACCGGGCCGTGCTGCCGCACCTGCGCAGCCGGGGCCGCGGCCTGCTCGTGTGGGTGTCGTCCTCGTCGGCGCGCGGCGGCACGCCGCCGTTCCTCGCACCCTACTTCGCCGCGAAGGCCGCGATGGATTCGCTCGCGGTGTCCTATGCGGCCGAGCTTGCGCGCTGGGGCATCGAAACATCGATCGTCGTACCGGGCGCGTTCACCCACGGCACGAATCACTTCACCCACGCGGGCAAGCCGGCCGACACGGCGGTGCAGGCCGCGTACGACGACGGCCCCTACGCGAGGGTCGCCGAGCAGGCGTTGCAAGGCCTCGCCGCACTCGAGCCCGCGGACGCCGATGCCGCCACCGTCGCGACGGCGATCGTCGACATCGTCGCCGCGCCGTCAGGCAAGCGCCCGTACCGCGTATTCGTCGATCCGTCGCAGGACGGCGCGGAGGAAGTGTTCCGTGTTGGCGATCGCATTCGCCGCGAGATGTTCCGCAACATCGGACTCGCCGACCTGCTCACACCGCGCGTCGGCAACTGATCGCGCCGAGCGCCGGGCCGGCCGGCGCGCGTCAGTCTCGCTCGCAGAACCCGAGGATTGCCTCCGCGACCGCCGCCGGCGCCTCCCGCTGCGGAAAGTGCCCCACGCCGTCCAGCACCTGTCGCGCGTAGCGCCCCGTGAAGAACCGCTCGCGCCCGGCCGAGCTGTCCGGGTGGTTGCACGCATCCGCGCCGCCATGCAGCACGAGCGTCGGCACCGACAGCCGCGGCGCCGGGTTCAGCCGGGCTTCGTCGTCCGCATAGGCCGGCGTGCCGGGCGCGAAGCCCCACCGCTGCCGGTACGAATGCAGCACGACGTCGATCCAGTCGGGCCCGTCGAACGCGGTGGCAGCCGCGTCGAATTCCGCCTCGCGGTACCAGCCCGGCGGCGACCACGTATCCCACATCAGGCGCGCGAATGCGCGCCGGTCGTCGCGCAACGCCTGCTCGCCGCGCGGCGTCGCCATGAACCAGTGATACCAGTAGTTGCGCGCCTGCTGCAGCGACAGCGGCTGCGCGGGATCGTTGGTGCCGTAGCCGACCGACAGCATCACCAGGTGCGACGCGACGCCGTCGCGCAGCCCGCATGCGTTCGCGACCGCGCGGGCGCCCCAGTCGTGTCCGACCAGCACGGGCCGCTCAAGGCCGAGCACGTCGACGAATTCCAGCAGGTCGCGCCCGAGCGCCGCGAGCTGGCCGCTGCGCGGCACCGTCGTATCGCGAAAACGGGTCGGCGCGAAACCGCGCAGCGCGGGCGCGAGCACGCGGTAGCCGCGGACAGCCAGCGCCTGCGCGACCGTCTCCCAGCCGACCGGGCTGTCCGGCCAGCCGTGCAGCAACACGGCCACGCGTTCGCCGCGCGGATTCCATTCGAGATAAGCGAGTTCGAGCGACGCGGTCGTCGCAAATCGATAAGCGGTCATCGTGCACTCCGGTGAATCGTCTGAAGGTCGATGGTAGAGCGGCCTCTCATCATGATTCGCGGCGTATCATGATCCATTCTTCGAATATCGCGTTGAATCGACCCATGGAACCAACCGATCGCGCATCGACCGCGCTCGACATCGCGCTGTTGCGCACCTTCCTCGAAGTCGTCGACAGCCGCGGCTTCGCGCCGGCCGCTGAGCGCCTCGCGCTGACGCCGTCCGCGGTCAGCGGCCACATCAAGCGGCTCGAGCAGGCGGCCGGCACGGTGCTGCTCGCGCGCACCACGCGCCGTATCGCGCTCACGCCGGCTGGCGACACGCTGTACGCGTACGCGCGCAACATCGTCGACATGGAGCGCGAGGTGCGTGCCCGGCTGCGGGGCGCGCCCGCGCATGGCCGGCTGCGCGTCGGCGCGTCGGAGGACTTCGCGGGCACGTGGCTGCCGCAGGTGTTACGCACGTTCCGCGACCACCATCCGCGCACGTCCATCGAGCTGAAGGTCGGGATCACCGCGTCGCTATTGCGCGAGCAGGCGCTGGGCCGGCTCGACGTCGTGTTCGGCAAGCAATGCCGGCAGGTCGACGCACCAGGCGAACTGCTGTGGGAAGAACCGCTCGTGTGGGCGTTCGCGTCGGATACGGCGCTTAACGCCGAAGGCGACGTGCCACTTGCGCTGTTTCCGGAGCCGTGCGTGTACCGGGAAGCCGCGGTGGCCGCGCTCTCCGCCGCGCTGCGGCCGTTTCGCGTGCTGTTCGAAAGCGGCAGCATGGCCGGATGCGTATCGGCCGCGCTCGCGGGCTTCGCGGTCACGGCGCTCGCGCGCAGCCAGCTGCGCGACGGGCTGCGCGCATGCGGGCCCGACGACGGCCTGCCGGCGCTGCCGGCCGCGCGCTTTCATGCGTTCGCGTCGAAGCCCGACGGTGCGGCAGCCGCGCTGATCGACGCGGTGCGGGCCACCGGGCGCAGTCGGCAGTTCGCCGTGCGGTCCGACTGAACACGCGCGCTGCGGCCGCGGCCCACGTCGACAAGCTCGCCCCTGCCTCGGTCGGCGCACGCGAGCGCGGCGCCCTTTTCAGTCGCCGCGCGCGGCCACATCCGTGTCGCTCAGCGCATTCGCCATCAACTCCCCGAACCACTCGATGAACGCGTTGAGCCGCCGCGACCGGTGCCGGCGATGCGGATACACGGCCGACACGTCCATCGGCGCGGCGCGATGGCCGGGCATCACTTCGACCAGCGCGCCGCTGTCGAGCAGGTGCGCGACGTCGAAGCGCGGAATCTGGATCAGCCCCATCCCGGCGATGCAGCTCGCGATATAGGTTTCGGCGTTGTTGACGATCACGCGGCTCGGCAGCGCCAGCGTGTGCTGCCCGCCATCCGCACAGTATTCCCAGCCGAGTTCGCGCCCGGTCGTCGGCGACGCATAGCCGATCGCCCAGTGTCCGTGCGCGAGCGCATCCGGATGCTCGGGCACGCCGCATTCGCGCAGGTAGTCGGGGCTCGCGCAGTTGATCAGCGCGAACTGCCCGAGCGGCCGCACGACGAGGCTGCTGTCCGCGAGCCGTCCGACCCGGATCGCGCAGTCGACGCCGTCCTGCACGAGATCGATCGTGCGGTCCGTCGAGCCGAGCGACAGCTGCAGCTTCGGGTGGCGGCGAAACAGCAACGGCAGTGCCGGCGCGATGACACGCCGCGCGATCCGGCTCGGCGCATCGACGTTCAGCCGCCCGACCACGTCGCGATCGCGACGCCGGAACAGCCGGTCGAGTTCGTCGGCTTCCGCGAGCAGGCGCCGGCCGCGCTCGAGCAGCAGCGCGCCGTCGGCGGTCAGCTGGACCTGCCGCGTCGTGCGGTGCAACAGGCGCGTGCCGAGCGCCGCCTCGAGTTGCTGGACAGCGGCCGACACGGTCGCGCGCGGCACGTCGAGCGCGTGCGCGGCCTTGATGAAGCTGCCCATCTCGGCAACCTGAAGGAAGATTCTGACCTGGTCCAGCTTGTCCATCGGAGCAAAACGTAGGTTCGGACGACCGTCGCCGGCAGCCGCCGCATGACGCGGCCGAGCCCGGCGGCACAGGAAAAGCGGGCGCGCGGCTTCGTGCCCGCGCGCCCGTCCATTGTCCATGCAAACGGTCCATTGCGGGTCGCCGCGCGCACGCGGCGCCCGCCGGCACGGCCCGTTACTTGGTCGTATAGCCGCCGTTGATCAGGATCGTCTGGCCGGTGATCCACCAGCCGTCGGTCACGAGATGACGGATGAACGGCACGACGTCCTCGATGTCGGTGAGGCCCGTCTTGCTGAACGGCGACAGCGCGGCTGCCGTCTTGTGATACGCGACCGCGTCGGCGCCTTCGGCCGGATAGAAGAACGGCGTGTCCATCGGACCGGGCCCGACCGCCGTCACCGAGATGCCGCGCGCGCCGTACTCCTTCGACGCGGCGCGCGTGAAGTGCTCGACCGGCGCCTTCGACCCTTCGTAGGCCGCATAGAACGGCGTGAACGCGCCGAGCAGCGACGTCACGAGCGTGACGAGCTTGCCGTGATCCTCGAGGTGCCGCCCCGCCTCCTTGATGAAGAAGAACGCCGACTTGCTGTTCACCGCGAACATCTCGTCGTATTCGGCCTCGGAGATGTCGGTGAACGGCTTCTTCAGCACCTTGCCGACGGTATTGATCGCGATGTCGATCTTGCCGAAGCGCTGCTTCGCGTCGTCGAACAGCTTCTCGACCGCGGCGGCCGTCGTCAGGTCGGCCTGGAACGTCGCGGCTTGCGCGCCGGCCGCGCGCACGGCGGCAGCCGTCTCTTCGGCCTGCGCCTGCGACGCCGCGCTGTTGTAGTGAATCGCCACCGCCTTCGCGCCGTGGCCGGCCAGGTCCCGGGCGATCAGGCCACCGAGATTCTTGGCGCCGCCTGCGATCAGGACGACCTTGTCTGCGAGCGTGTGAGTGGCCACGGTTGACTCCTTTCAGCGTTGAATGAAGCTACGAGTGTAGGCACGCACGACGCGACGGTCAGCCGGGCACGGCTGGATGAATTATCCAGAAAAACGATCCAATCATTCGGCCAGAATGGTGGGCTGCCGCACTGACGGCGGCTACTCGATCTGCCCGACGCGGCACGTTGGCGGCGGCCTTCCGCCGAACAGCAGCGAATCGAATGGCATGGACTGTCCGTGAAGAATGGACGGGCGCAGCGCTCCGGGCGCTCACCAGCGCGAGCGCGTTCGTGCCGGTGCCGGCACGCCGCTTGATAGAATGCGCGCGCTATGGATCTCGAAAGCATTCTCTACACGCAGGGCTTCGGCTCGCGCCGCCAGTGCCGCGGCCTGATCGAAACGGGCCGCGTCACCGTCGCGGGCGCGAGCGCGACCGACCCCGACGCGTCGTTCGACACCGACGGCCTCGTCTTCACGGTCGACGACACCGCCTGGCCATTCCACGCGCGCGCGTATCTGGCGCTCAACAAGCCGGGCGGCTACGAGTGTTCGCGCGACCCGCAACACCACGCGAGCGTGTTCAGCCTGCTGCCCGCGCCGCTCGTCGCACGCGGCGTGCAGTGCGTCGGCCGTCTGGACCAGGACACGACGGGCCTGCTGCTGCTGTCCGACGACGGCCAGTTCGTGCACGCGTACACGTCGCCCAAGCGCAAGGTGCCGAAGACCTACGTCGCGACCGTGCGCCACCCGCTCGACGACACCCAGTTGAACGCGCTGCGCACCGGCGTGCAGCTCCACGGCGAGCCGAAGCCGATCGCGGCGGTCGCCGCCCACGCGCGCGACGCGCACGCGCTCGCGCTGACCGTCCTCGAAGGCAAATATCATCAGGTGAAACGCATGGTCGCCGCGGCGAGCAACCGCGTCGAGGCGCTGCACCGCGAAAGCATCGGCGGCTTCACGCTGCCGGACGACCTCGCGCCCGGCGCGTGGCGCTGGCTCGGGGAAGGCGAGCTGTCAGCGCTGCGCGATCCCGTCAAAACCCTCTAAGGGAAAATCCGCACGACCGTTCGGTGTCCGGCCGCATCGCGGCCGCACGATCCCCCGCTATACTGAAATCACAAGCTGTACGAGCAGCGATGCAGGGGGAGACACATCATGAACATCAATCATTCGTTGGAACTGTCGTACGTGATGATCGCGTTCGCGGTCGTGGGCGCCATCGTGATCGGCGGACTGCTGGCCATGATGCACAGGAAGCACAAATACAGTCCGAACCTGATCGGCGCGCTGATCGGCGCGTTGCTGTGCTTCCTGCTGATCGAGGCGCTACCGGCGCTGACCTGACGCGCCGCGCGGCGCGAGCGTTTGAAGGAATTCGTCTACGGTCGGGTAGCGCAACGTCACGCACAATTCGGTCTTGAGCCGGGCATTGGACAGGCGCCGCGATTCGCGCATGAACGACAGCAGCGTCGGCTCGAGCTGATGCTCGGCGTCCGCGCGGCTGATGCGCGGCGGCGGCGGCAGGCCGAACACCCGCGCGACCCGGTCGAAATACTCTCCCATTCGCAGTTCGCTGTCGTCCGACGCGTGCACGGCGCGCGCCGGCTTGCCGCGCACGGCCGCGCGGAGCAGGATCGTCGCGAGATCGTCCGCGTGGATGTGATTCGTATAGACGTCGTCGGCCGCATCCAGCGCCGGCGTGCCGCGCTCGAGCCGCGCGAGCGGCAGCCGGTTCGCCGCGTAGATGCCGGGAATGCGCACGATGCGCGCGGACAGCGCGCCGCGTACCGTCGCCGCCCGCAACTGACGCTCGGCCGACACGCGCCGGAACGCGCGCGGATTCGCCGGCCGCAGCGGCTGCGTTTCGTCGATTCGCGCCCCGCCGCAATCGCCGTAGACGCCCGTCGTGCTGGCGTAGACGAGCGTCGGCGCGCGAAGGGCGTCGGGTACAATACGCGCTGCCCGACCGGGCGCGCCGGCCTGTCGGGTCGCCCCGCGCAGCGTGCGAAGCCGGCCGACCGCGGACACCGACGGTGCGGCGGGTCGCCGTGCAGGCACGGACAATGCGGCGATCAGCGCACGGGTACGGCGATCGTCGCTACCGTCGGACTGCGGCGGCGCCAGATGCAGGATCGTGCGGGCGAGCCCGGCGATCCGTCGGAGCGTCGGCCGGCGATCGAGGTTGCCGACGATCGGCGTCGCGCCTGCCGCGCGCAATTCGTCGCAGCGGCCCGGATGGCTCGTCAGCGCGACGATGCGCAGGTCGCGGCGCGCGGCGCGCCATTGCGCGACACAGCGCAGGCCGACGTCGCCGCAGCCGACGATCAGTGCGCGCGGGCGGCGCAGGATTCGAGTCGCGATCATGTTGGTTGCGAAATCAGTAGCCACCGTTGCGCGGCGCGCAACGGGTTTGCATTGTAGCTGCCGTGCGCGACATGCACGGTCCCCACATTTTGTTCTATTTGGTTCTATGGCATTCAACGTTACTCTCAAGCAAAGCGGCCGGCAGTTCCAGGTCGAGTCGGACGAAACCGTGCTGGCGGCGGCGCTGCGCCAGAACGTCCATCTGCCGTACGGGTGCAAGAACGGCGCGTGCGGCTCCTGCAAGGGCCAGATCGTGTCGGGCCAGATCGAACAGGGCCCGCACGCTGCGTCCGCGCTGTCCAACGACGAGCGCACGCGCGGCCTCGCGCTGCTGTGCTGCTCGAAGGCGCAATGCGACCTCGAGATCGACGTGCGTGAAATCGCCGGCGTCGACGGCGTGCAGGTGAAGAAGCTGCCGTGCCGGATCGCCGCGCTCGAGCGCCGCGCCGACGACGTGATGGTCGTGAAGCTGCAGTTGCCCGCCAACGAGCGCCTGCAATACCTCGCGGGCCAGTACGTCGAGTTCATCCTGAAGGACGGCTCACGCCGCAGCTACTCGATGGCGAACGCGCCGCACGAGGAAGGCCCGGTCGAGCTGCACATCCGCCACATGCCGGGCGGGAAGTTCACCGATCACGTGTTCGGCGCGATGAAGGAGCGCGACATCCTGCGCTTCGAAGGCCCGCTCGGCACGTTCTTCCTGCGCGAGGATTCCGACAAGCCGATCGTGCTGCTCGCGTCGGGCACCGGCTTCGCGCCGATCAAGGCGATCATCGAGCACGTGAAGCACACGGGCATCACGCGCCCGATGACGCTCTACTGGGGCGCGCGCCGCAAGAAGGATCTCTACCTCGGCGAGCTCGCCGAGCAATGGGCGCGCGAGATCCCGAACTTCAAGTACGTGCCGGTGCTGTCCGAGCCGGACGACGCCGACCAGTGGACCGGCCGCACCGGCTTCGTCCACCGCGCGGTGATCGAGGATCTGCCCGATCTGTCGGGCTACCAGGTGTACGCGTGCGGCGCGCCGGTGATGGTCGAATCCGCGCAGCGCGACTTCACGCAACACCACGCGCTGCCGGCCGACGAGTTCTACGCGGACTCGTTCACGAGCGCCGCCGATCTCGCGCATCCGGTCTGAGCATCGGGCGCGCCCGCGCCTGCCGCTGCGCGCCGCCGTGTCACATCCGTGGCATCGCGGCGGTTTACAGTGGGGCGCGGGATGCCTTATGCTTGCGCACATGAACCGCTTCCTGTCCGCTCTCCGACGTCGCCGCTCGCCGCTCCGCCCGGATGCCGCCGGCTCGTCACGGACTCGCGCGTAACCCTCGTCGCTTCACCGGTTACGCACAAGCTGTTCGATCCACCAGCCACGGCCTTCCGTGGCTTTTTTATTGCCCGTTTCCCTTTCAACGCCCGCTGGAGTCTGCTGCCATGCCCCTGAACGATTACCCGATCGACTCGCTGATGTACATCACGAACCGCCCCGACATCGTGTTTACGCACGGCAAGGGTTCGTGGCTCTACGATCACACGGGCAAGCGCTATCTGGACTTCATCCAGGGTTGGGCCGTCAACAGCCTCGGGCACTGCAACGATGGCGTGGTCGAAGCGCTCAAGACCCAGGCGGAAAAGCTGCTGAACCCGTCGCCGGCGTTCTACAACGAGCCGATGGCGAAGCTCGCGGGGCTGCTCACGCAGCACAGCGTATTCGACAAGGTGTTCTTCACGAACAGCGGCGCCGAGGCCAACGAAGGCGCGATCAAGCTCGCGCGCAAGTGGGGCCGCAAGTTCCGGAACGGCGCGTACGAGATCATCACGTTCGACCACAGCTTCCACGGCCGCACGCTCGCGACGATGTCGGCCAGCGGCAAGCCGGGCTGGGACACGATCTACGCGCCGCAGGTGCCGGGCTTCCCGAAGGCCGAACTGAACAACATCAACTCGGTCGAGAAGCTGATCACCGACAAGACCGTCGCAGTGATGCTCGAGCCGATCCAGGGCGAAGGCGGCGTGATTCCGGCGACGCCCGAGTTCATGCGCGAGCTGCGCGCGCTGACGAAGCAGCACAACCTGCTGCTGATCGTCGACGAAGTGCAGAGCGGCTGCGGTCGCGCGGGCACGCTGTTCGCGTACGAGCTGTCCGACATCGAGCCGGACATCATGACGCTCGGCAAGGGCATCGGCAGCGGCGTGCCGCTCGCGGCGCTGCTGTCGAAGGCCGATGTCGCGGTATTCGAGGCCGGCGACCAGGGCGGCACGTACAACGGCAACCCGCTGATGACGGCGGCCGGCTATTCGGTGATCTCGCAGCTCGTCGCACCCGGCTTCCTCGAAGGCGTGCGGGCGCGCGGCGAATACCTGAAGCGCAAGCTGCTCGAACTGTCGGAGGAGCGCGGCTTCGAGGGCGAACGCGGCGAAGGGCTGCTGCGCGCGCTGCTGCTCGGCAAGGACATCGGCCCGCAGATCGTCGAGAAGGCGCGCGACATGCAGCCCGACGGCCTGCTGCTGAACGCGGCGCGCCCGAACCTGCTGCGCTTCATGCCCGCGCTGACCGTGACGACCGACGAAATCGACCAGATGATGGCGATGCTGCGGTCGATCCTCGACACGCTCTAAGGAGACCGCCGCGATGGATGCTGTCGCCGATGCCGCCGCCGATGCTGTCGCTATCCGCCCGTTCGAACGCGCCGACACCGATGCCGTGCTGGCGGTCTGGCGCGACGCCTTCCCGCAGTACGACGAAGCCGGCGCGCCGCCGCACCGCGATCCGCTGCGATCGATCGAGCTGAAGCTCGCGACGCAGCCGGAGCTGTTCTTCGTCGCGACCTGCGGCGCGCGGGTGGTCGGCACGCTGATGGCGGGTTTCGACGGACATCGCGGCTGGCTCTACTCGTTCGGTGTATCGAACGACGCGCGGCGACTCGGCATCGGCCGCGCGCTGATCGCGCATGCGGAACGCGCGCTCGCCGCGCGCGGCTGCCTGAAGATCAATCTGCAGGTGCTGCCCAGCAACGACGAGGCGTGCCGCTTCTATGCGGCGCTCGGCTATCGCGTCGAGGAACGCATCTCGTTCGGCAAGACGCTGCCGGCCGCCTGACGACGCCGACAGTCGCCCGCCTCAGCGCGTAATCGGCCCCGCGTCCGGCAGCGGATTGCCGAGCGCGTCGGTCGGCACGGCCTGCTTCTCGAACGCCGCGAAATACGCGGCCCATTGCGTCTCGCTCACGCGCACGATCAACGCGCCGTCCTGCCACACGTCGTTGTGATCGTTGTGGTCGTTGCCGGCGCGGTGCAGGTAGTTCGAGCCCGTCGAACCCTGGTTCATGTGCGTGTCGTGGATGCCGTTGCCTTGCGCATACGTGCGGCCGAACACGACGACGTCGAGCCCCTGCGACTGCGCGGCGTTGACGAGCCGCAGCAGCGACGGAATCGGCTCCGCGCTTTCGGTGCCGTCCATGACGGCGCTCGCACGCCATGCGCCCGTCTCGTTCAGGATGTCGCTGCGCAGATAGTCGAGCGCCGGCAGCGCCGTTTGCCCGGTCAGATCCGTATAGCCTTCGGCCGCGGCCGCGAGCATCGCCGTGACCGGATGATGGAAATCGTAGACGAGCTTGTAGTTCAAAAGGTCGTCCGCGTCGTTGGTGCCGACGTTGATCGCGACGTCCCAGTCGCCCGTCGGCAACGCGAGCGTCAGGTGAATGTGATACTGGATCTCGCTGCCGTGCGGCGAGCCCTTCAGCTTCGCCACCGACGTCACCTTCGCCTTCACGAAACCGTAGTCCAGACTCATGCGTGCTCTCCGTGTGCCGATGGATCGACCATGCTACGCCGCCCGCGTGTCGGTTTGCGGACGGCCGGTAGCGGACGGCCGGTAGCGGACGGCCGGTAGCGGACGGCCGGTAGCGGACGGCCGGTTGCGGACGGCCGGTTGCGGACGGCAGGTAGCGGACGGCCGGTGTCACTATCGAATCAATGGAGTCGCATCCGCGCGCACAGTTCGCCGTTGGGCGCGCCGCACGAAAAAAAGGCTGTCACGGGATCCCGTGACAGCCTTTCGAAAGCCCTGGGGCGACACGCCGGCATCCGCTGCCGCGCCGCCCCAGGCCCGCTCATTCACCCAGATACGCGGCCCGCACTTTCGGATCGTCGAGCATCTGCTTCGCATCGCCTTCCATCGTGACCATGCCCGAGTCCATCACGTAGCCGCGGTCGGCCGCCTGCAGCGCGAGGCGCGCGTTCTGTTCGACCAGCAGCACCGTGATGCCCTCCTTCGAGATCTCGCGCACCACTTCGAAGATCTTCTCGACCATGATCGGCGACAGCCCCATCGACGGCTCGTCCAGCAGCAGCAGCTTCGGCTTCGAGAGAATCGCGCGCGACATCGCCAGCATCTGCTGCTCGCCGCCCGACAGCGTGCCGGCCAGCTGCGTCGCCCGCTCCTTCAGACGCGGAAAGAAGCCGAACATCCGGTCGACGTCCTTCTTGATCTGCTCGTTGTCGTTGCGCAGGTACGCGCCCATCTGCATGTTCTCGATGATCGACATCCGCGCGAAGATCCCGCGGCCTTCCGGCACCATCGCGAGGCCGCGCTTCAGGAGCTCATGCGACGGCACACCCTTGATCGACTTGCCGTCGTACTCGATGTCGCCCGCCGAATACGGCTTCAGACCGGTGATCGCCTTCATCGTCGTGGTCTTGCCGGCACCGTTCGCGCCGATCAGCGTCACGAGCTCGCCCTGACGGACTTCCATGTCAACGCCCTTGACGGCCTGGATGCCGCCGTAGTTGACCTGCAAGCCCTTGATTTTCAACATTGCCGCTGCCATCAGTGCACCCCTGCGCCGAGATATGCCTCAATCACCTTCGGATTCTTCTGCACGTCCTGCGGCAGACCCTCGGCGATCACCTTGCCGTAATCGAGCACCGTCATCCGGTTGCACAGACCCATCACGAGCTTCACGTCGTGCTCGATCAGCAGGATCGTGCGGCCGTCCGAACGGATCTTGTCGAGCAGGCGCGTGAGTTCGACCTTCTCGGTCGCGTTCATCCCGGCCGCCGGCTCGTCGAGCGCGAGCAGCTTCGGGTCGGTGGCAAGAGCCCGCGCGATCTCGAGACGGCGCTGGTGGCCGTACGACAGGTTGCGCGACGTGTAGTCCGCGTACTGCAGCACGCCGACGTATTCGAGCAGTTCGATCGCACGCTCCTTGATCTCGCGCTCTTCCTTGCGCTCGGCCGGCGTCTGGAACACCGCGCCCAGCAGCCCGTGCTTGGTGCGCACGTGGCGGCCCACCATCACGTTCTCGAGTGCGGTCATCCCGCCGAACAGGCGAATGTTCTGGAACGTGCGCGCGATGCCCGTCTTCGCGACCTGGTGCACCGCGGTCGGCTTGTATTCCGTGCCATCGAGCTTGAACTCGCCGGAGTCCGGCGTGTAGAGGCCCGTGATCACGTTGAAGAACGTCGTCTTGCCGGCGCCGTTCGGGCCGATCAGCCCGTAGATCTCGCCTTCCTTGATCTCGAGGCCGACGTCGGACAGTGCCTGCAGCCCGCCGAAGCGTTTGTTCACGCCCTGCACGGACAGTCGGATTTGCTTGTCGCTCATGTGTGTATCCCCTGTGTCCGTCGATTAAGCGCGCACCGGCTTCTTGCTGGCGCGCTTCGCCAGTTTCGCGATCCTGTCCTCATGCTTCGGCGCGGGCCACAGGCCTTCCGAGCGGTACAGCATGATGATCACCATCGCGAGGCCGTACAGCGCCTGACGGATCACTTCCGTATCGACGATGTCATGACCGAACAGCGCATGCTGCAGCGGGCTCATCGTCGAGCGCAGGAATTCCGGGAAGATCGCGAGCAGCACCGCGCCCAGGATCACGCCCGGGATGTGGCCCATGCCGCCGAGCACCACGCAGGCGAGCACGACGATCGATTCCCAGAACGTGAACGATTCCGGCGACACGAAGCCCTGGAACGAACCGAACATCGCGCCCGACAGGCCGCCGAACGATGCGCCCATCGCGAACGCGAGCAGTTTCACGTTACGGGTGTTGATGCCCATCGCCTTCGCGGCGATCTCGTCTTCGCGGATCGCCGCCCACGCGCGGCCGATACGCGAGTGCTGCAGGCGCGTACAGATCCAGATCACCAGCAGCGAGCACAGCACGAACAGGTAGTAGTACATGTACACCGACGGCAGCTGGAAGCCGAACAGCGAGTGCGTCTGCGACAGGTTGAAGCCGGCGACGTGCACCGGATCGATGCCCGTGATCCCCTTCGGGCCGTTGGTGATGTTCACCGGACGGTCGAGGTTGTTCATGAAGATCCGGACGATTTCACCGAAGCCGAGCGTCACGATCGCCAGGTAGTCGCCGCGCAGGCGCAGCGTCGGCGCGCCGAGCAGGATCCCGAAGGTGGCCGCCAGCGCCATCGCGATCGGCACGATCAGCAGGAACGGGATGTGCAGCCCGTTCGGCGCGAGCGCCGCGATCCACTCGAACTGCGAGGTGAGGTGCGGCGAGCTCAGCAATGCCGCCGTGTACGCGCCCACCGCGTAGAACGCGATGTAGCCGAGGTCGAGCAGGCCGGCGAAGCCGACCACCACGTTAAGACCCAGCGCGAGCATCACGTACAGCATCGCGAAGTCGAGCACGCGGACCCAGTAGTTGCCGCCGGCCGAGCCGATGATGATCGGCGCCGCGATCACGAAGACCGCGGTCAGGAGGCCGATGATGACCGTCTTGGTGATGTTGCGTTCTTCGACGAGCGACGTCGAGGATTCGATCGGTTGAATGGATGTCATGTTGTTTGCTCCCCTTCCGTTACGCGCGATCCGCGACACGTTCGCCCAGCAGGCCCGACGGACGGAACACCAGCACGATGATCAGCACGATGAAGGCGAACACGTCCTGGTAGTTACTGCCGAAGACGCCGCCCGTGAGGTTGCCGATGTAGCCGGCACCGAGCTGCTCGATCAGGCCGAGCAGCACGCCGCCCACCATCGCGCCGCCGAGGTTGCCGATACCGCCGAGCACCGCCGCCGTGAACGCCTTCATGCCGGGGATGAAGCCCATGTAGAAGTGCACGTTGCCGTATTCGGACGCGATCATCACGCCGGCCAGCGCGGCGAGCGCGGAGCCGATCATGAACGTCGCGGAAATCACGAAGTTCGGGTTCACGCCCATCAGGCTGGCCGTGTTCGGGCTTTCGGCGATCGCGCGCATCGCGCGGCCGAGCTTGGTCTTGTGCACGAGCAGCAGCAGGCCGCCCATCACGATGAACGCCACCGCGATGATCACGATTTCAGTGACCGAGATCACGGCGCCGGGCGTCGTGTCGGTCGCCTTGATCACGTTGATCGGATCGGTCGGCAGCAATTGCGGGAACGGCAGCGGGTTGCGCGACCAGATGATCATCGCGGCCGTCTGCAGCAGGATCGACACGCCGATCGCGGTGATCAGCGGCGCGAGGCGCGGCGCGCGACGCAGCGGCCGGTACGCGACGCGCTCGATCGCGAAACCGACGAACGCACATACAACCGCCGCAATGCCCAGGCCGATCGTCAGCGTCGCGACGTTGCCGAGTCCGGGAAAATGGTTCTGCAGCACGGTGATGGCCGACAGCGCAACCATCGCGCCGATCATCAGCACGTCGCCGTGCGCGAAGTTGATGATGCCGAGAATGCCGTACACCATCGTGTAGCCCAACGCGATGATGGCGTACACACTGCCGAGCACCAGCCCGTTGAGAACCTGCTGGACGAAAATATCCATTTAAAGCTCCTTGGCCCATGCTGCCGGAGGACGTTGCGCCCCGCGGGTAAGCGAGGAATCGCGCCTTCTCGGCGACACTGCGGGTACTAGTCGATACCGGTAAGGGTGGATCGTCCCGGCGCGCGCCGCCCGGCCTGTACGGCCGGACCTGCCGCCGGAGCGGATACAAAAACGGCACCGCACTGTTCCGGTGCCATCGAGGGTCCTGTCGCTAAATCGTCACGACATCGAGGACGGTGTACTTGGCCTCCTTGAAGTCGTAGGGCAGCGTGCCGAAACGGCCGGCCTCCGGTTTCCCGAAGTCCACGCCTTTTTCCGTCCGGGCCGGGGCGAACCCCGCGTCCGGGCAGATCAGGTTCCGCGCCGCGTCGCCCGCGGGCTCGACCACCTTGACGGCGCACATGCCATTGCCGCCAGGGATTTGCGCTCCGATGCAGGACGCCGGCGCCTGTCTGGCAAGCCGGCCGTCCGCTGCCGCCCGTGCGGCGCCCGAACGGGCATCGCGAAGGTGGCGTCCGACTTTCGTCAGGACTGCATCGGAATTCGTGAAACGAAGCACGCCGCCCGCCGCGCCGCGGGTCGCGGCGACATGCCGTTTCGTCGAATCGAAATGAAAGGGGATCACCGACATCTGCACGCTGCCTGTGTTGCCCCGAAACCCGGGCGTCCGTCGGATGACGCGCCCTGCTGCCGCCGCATCACGGTCGGCGGCTCGTTGTCGGGCGACCCGCGTGCCCGTCGCCCGGTTGGCCGCAGCGTTGCCGGCGAATGCTGCCCGCCGTGCCGGATGCATGCCGATCTTCGGGCCCTGCGCGTTGAAATCCTCGATCGCCAAACGTGCCCCGTTATCCTTGTCACCGTCCGAATGCGCCATGCGGCACGCCGCCGGCGTCGCACGACCGGTTCCGGCAGCGTGCACGTCGCTGCCCGCCGGTACTGCGTATGCCGCAGCCTCCCCACCCGCCCTGTCGTCGCTCTTTTTGCTGCGACCGGCAAGCATTGCAACCGGTGCGGCGACGAACCTGGCGTAAGCCAACTTCACATGCATCGAATAGGTCTCCCGCGCCTTCCCAAAACCCGATTTCAAAGCCATTCCGGCTTGAAAACGGGCGCATTGTAACTCCATTTACAGGACGCCAATATTCCTGATTCGATGGGGTTTTCCTGCATTGCAACCAATTTTGAGAGACGGTTAAGCGCGGGGATAGCAACCGGGTTGCACTATTAATGTGAATAATGGTTGCGATGTCGTTTTTCACGACGCAAAAAAAGCGCGCCCGGAGGCGCGCTTTTGGAGTACCGCGGGTGCGATGCGGCAATCAGACGGCAGGCGGCAGATTCAGGCCGCGCGGCAGCGGAAACGACACGTTTTCCTCGATGCCGTCGAGTGCGCGGACGTTGCGCACGCCGAGCTCGCGCAGCCGCGCGATCACGGCCTGGGCGAGCACTTCGGGCGCCGATGCGCCGGCCGTCACGCCGATGCGGCGCTTGCCTGCGACCCACGCGGGATCGATCTGGTCGGGTGCGTCGACCATGTACGCGGCCACGCCGCGCTTCTCGGCCACTTCGCGCAGGCGGCTCGAATTCGAGCTGTTCGGGCTGCCGACGACGATCACGACGTCACACTGCGGCGCCATGAACTTCACCGCATCCTGGCGATTCTGCGTCGCGTAGCAGATGTCCTGCTTCTTCGGCTCGCGGATCTTCGGATACTTCGACTTCAGCGCGCCGATGATCTCGGCCGCGTCGTCGACGGACAGCGTCGTCTGCGTGACGAGCGCGATGCGCTCGGGATCGGCGAGTTCGAGCTTCTGGACGTCTTCCACGCTTTCGACGAGATGCATGCCGCGCTCGACCTGCCCCATCGTGCCTTCGACTTCCGGATGGCCCTTGTGGCCGATCATCACGATGTCGACGCCGTCCTGGCGCATCTTCGCCACTTCGACGTGCACCTTCGTGACGAGCGGGCAGGTTGCGTCGTAAATGCGCAGCCCGCGCACGTCCGCCTCGTCACGCACGGCCTTCGACACGCCGTGCGCGCTGAAGATCACGGTGTTGCCGGCCGGCACTTCCTCGAGTTCCTCGACGAAGATCGCGCCTTTCTTCTTCAGATCCTCGACCACGTACTTGTTGTGGACGATCTCGTGACGGACATAGATCGGCGCACCGTGCATCGCGATCGCGCGCTCGACGATCTCGATGGCGCGGTCGACCCCTGCGCAGAAGCCGCGCGGCTGGGCCAGCAGGATTTCGGCATCGGCGGCGACGGTCTGCCCGGACAGCGTATCGGTGGTACTCATGATTACAGGATTCCGATGATTTTCACTTCGAACGTGAGCGCCTGGCCCGCGAGCGGATGATTGAAGTCGAACAGCGCCGAGGTTTCGCTGACTTCCTTCAGCACCCCTGCATAGCGGCCGCCGTCCGGCGCGTTGAACTCGATCAGCTCGCCCGGCGTGAAATCGTCGCCGACCATCCCGTTCTCACGCAGCGTCGACAGCGTCACGCGCTGGAGCATGTCGGGATTGCGGGGACCGAACCCTTGCTCGGGCGTTAGCTGATAAGTCGAATGGTCGCCGACCCGGAGCCCGAGCAGAATCTGTTCCAGCGAGGGCGCCAGTTGGCCCGCGCCGAGCAGCAGCGTGGCGGGCTTGTCGGAGAAGGTATTGACGATGTCGGCGCCGTCGGCAAGTGCAAGCCGGTAATGCAGCGTGACATGGGAACCGGGCTTCACTTCGGATAGATCGATGAGGCTCATGGATTACTCGTGTTCGTCGGCGCCCGAACTGGCCGAAAGGCCCGGCGCAAAGCCAATATTGTAAGTCACCTGAGCGCGCAAGGCTGAAAGTGCGACGACGTCGCATCCACGCCCGCCGCCAATGGAGTTTCGCTCATGCTGTCACCCTGTCTCGCCGCCCCGGCGACCGAATGTCGCGACCCCGCCGATGCGCCGGCCGCTCCGGCCCGCCACACGGGCCCGGCCCGGCCGCGCAAGCGCCGTCCGCGAAACTGGAAGCCGCATCTGCCGCGCGAGCGGTTGCTGGAACGCGGGCCGGCCGCGCTGACCGACGCGGAGCTGATCGCGCTGCTGCTCGGCACCGGCGGCGGCGGCCGCGACGTATTCGCCAGCGCCCGCGCGCTGCTCGCCCGGTTCGGCGACTCGCTGCGCGACATGCTCGATGCGGAGCCGGACGTGTTCGCCACGCACCCGGGCATCGGCACGGCGCGCTCGGCGGTGCTGATCGCCGTGACCGAGATCGTGCGGCGCGCGCTGGTCGAAAAAGCGCGCGAGCGGCTGCAGATCGACTCGCCGGGCGCGGTCGAGGATTATCTGCGTCTCAGGATCGGCACGCGTCCGCACGAGGTGTTCGTCACGCTGTACCTCGACGCCCGTCACGGCCTCATCGACGTGGAAGAAAGCGCCCGCGGCTCGCTCACGCGGATGGCCGTCTATCCGCGCGAGATCGTGCGGCGCGCGCTCGTGCTGAATGCCGCGGCGCTCATCATCGCGCACAACCACCCGTCCGGCGCGGTGCAGCCGAGCGCCGAAGACCGGCGCCTGACGCGCGTGCTTCACGAGGCGCTCGCGCTCATCGACGCGAAGCTGCTCGATCACGTGGTCGTCGGCACCGCCGATACATTTTCGTTCGCGCGTGCCGGTTGGCTGTAGACTGTGGCCCGGCGACCCGCCCTGGGGCGCCGCGACGATGAAGCGAAATTGGGTTTGATTTTTCTGAACTTTTTCTGCTAGAATCATCGTCTGTCTTTTTTCCAACCAGTTCTAGCCATCGAAGGGCCTTGTCTGTAAGGGCTTCGGCGTTCTGAGTGCAGCCATGGATCACGTGGCGGTACGATGGAACCTTCATCGGCGATCGAACCCCGAATTTAGCGTATTAGGAGTGCTCTCATGGCACGCGTATGCCAAGTAACTGGGAAAGCGCCGATGAGCGGCAACAACGTTTCCCACGCCAACAACAAGACCAAGCGTCGCTTCCTGCCGAACCTGCAAAACCGCCGGTTCTGGGTAGAGAGCGAAAACCGCTGGGTGCGCCTGCGCGTCTCGAACGCCGGCCTGCGCCTGATCGACAAGAACGGCATCGATTCCGTGCTCGCTGACCTGCGCGCACGCGGCGAAGCCTAAGCCCAAGGAGCATAATCATGGCAAAAGGCGCACGCGACAAGATCAAGCTCGAGTCGACCGCTGGCACGGGTCACTTCTACACGACCACGAAGAACAAGCGCAACATGCCGGAAAAGATGGCGATCAAGAAGTTCGATCCCGTCGTCCGCAAGCATGTGGAATACAAAGAAACCAAGATCAAGTAATCTCCGGTTTCTGTAGCCTGACGGCGACCAAAAAGCCCCGCACATGCGGGGCTTTTTGTTTTGCGCATACGCGCGCGGGCCCGACGCGGTATGCTCCCCCCTTTCCGCGGCCATAGCCGACGGAACGCACAAGTCTAAAGCGTAACGATGGAGATGCAGCATGAAATTCGACGTGGCGATCGTCGGCAGCGGCCTGGCAGGGCTGTCGGTCGCACTCAACCTGGCCAGCACGCGACGTGTCGCGCTGATCGCGAAACGTTCGATGATGGAGGGGGCGAGCGATAACGCGCAAGGCGGCATCGCGGCCGTCCTCGACTCGGCGGACAGCATCCAGAACCACGTCGACGACACGCTGGTCGCCGGCGGCGGGCTGTGCGACGAAGGCGCGACGCGCTACATCGTCGAGCACGGCCGCGAAGCGATCGAATGGCTGATCTCGCAAGGCGTGCCCTTCACGAAGGACGACGCGGCCGAACTCGGCTTCCATCTGACGCGCGAAGGCGGCCACAGCCACCGCCGGATCATCCATGCGGCCGACGCGACCGGCCATGCGGTGCTCGCGACGCTGTCCGACCGCGCGCGCCAGCATCCGAACATCACGTTCTTCGAAAACCACCATGCGATCGACCTGATCACGTCGGACCGGCTCGGCCTGCCCGGCCGCCGCTGTCATGGGCTGTATGCGCTCGACGTCGACAACGACCGCACGATCACGATCGAGGCGCCGCACACGGTGCTCGCAACGGGCGGCGCCGGCAAGGTCTACCTGTACACGACGAACCCCGACACCGCGACCGGCGACGGCATCGCGATGGCGTGGCGCGCGGGCTGCCGCGTGTCGAACATGGAATTCATCCAGTTCCACCCGACCTGCCTGTTCCATCCGTATGCGAAATCGTTCCTGATCTCGGAAGCCGTGCGCGGCGAAGGCGGCTTGCTGAAGCTGCCGGACGGCACGCGCTTCATGCCCGCGCACGATCCGCGCGCGGAACTCGCGCCGCGCGACATCGTCGCGCGCGCGATCGACTTCGAGATCAAGAAGCGCGGGATCGACTGCGTGTATCTCGACATCAGCCATCAGCCGGAAGCGTTCCTGCGCGAACACTTCCCGACGATTCACGCGCGCTGCCTCGAATTCGGCATCGACATCGCCCGGCAGCCGATTCCGGTCGTGCCGGCCGCACACTACACGTGCGGCGGCGTCGTCACCGACCTCGCCGGGCGCACCGATCTCGCGGGCCTGTATGCGGTCGGCGAAACGTCGTACACGGGGCTGCACGGCGCGAACCGGCTCGCGAGCAATTCGCTGCTCGAATGCCTCGTGATCGGCCGCGCGGCGGCCGAGGCGATCGAGGCGGCCGGCTTCGATGCCGAAACGCCGGCCACGCTGCCCGCATGGGACGAAAGCCGCGTGTCGGATGCGGACGAGGAAGTCGTCGTGGCGCACAACTGGGACGAGCTGCGCCGGCTGATGTGGAACTACGTCGGCATCGTGCGTACCGACAAGCGTCTCGAACGCGCGAAGCACCGCTTGTCGCTGTTGCGCGACGAGATCCACGAGTACTACGCGAATTTCCGCGTGACGCGCGACCTGCTCGAACTGCGCAATCTGGTCGACGTCGCGACGCTGATCGTGAAGAGCGCCTACTCGCGCCGCGAAAGCCGCGGGCTGCACTACAGCCGCGACTGGCCGCACACGCTGCCGAAGGCGCTGCCGAGCGTGCTCACGCCGCGCTCGCGCCGCTGACCGGCACGCCCTCCCGGGGGCGGCCGCCATACAGAAAAAGGCCGTTGGCGCTTGCACGCCAACGGCCTTTTTCGTCAGACGACATGCCGCGAGGTCAGTCGACGATCCGCATCGAATAGTCGGTCGCGCGCACGTCCTTCGTCAGCGCGCCGATCGAGATGCGGTCGACACCCGTTTCCGCGTACGTGCGCACCGTATCGAAATTGACGCCGCCCGACACTTCGAGCACGGCCTTGCCGGCCGCGACGCGCACCGCTTCGCGCATCATGTCGAGCGTAAAGTTGTCGAGCAGCACCGATTGCGCGCCATGCGCGAGCGCCGTGTCGAGCTGCGCGAGCGTCTCGACTTCGATCTGCACCGGCACGCCCGAATCGAGCGCGAACGCCGCATCGAGGGCTTCGCCGACGCCACCGGCCGCCGCGATGTGGTTCTCCTTGATCAGGATGCCGTCGTACAGCGCGAGACGCTGGTTCTCGCCGCCGCCGACCCGCACCGCGTACTTCTGCGCGAGCCGCAGGCCCGGCAGCGTCTTGCGCGTATCGAGGATCTTCGCGCGCGTGCCTTCGACGCGATCGACGTAACGACGCGTCGCGCTCGCGACGCCCGACAGCAGTTGCAGGAAATTCAGCCCGTTGCGCTCGGCCGTCAACAGTGCACGCGCCGGCCCTTCGAGCTCGCAGACGGTCGAATCCGGCGTCATCCGGTCGCCTTCGCGATAGCGCCATTGCACGACGATCGACGGATCGATCCGCGCGATGACGGCCTCGAACCATGGCACGCCGCACAGCACCGCTTCCTCGCGCACGATGATGCGCGCACGGCGCCGCTCGCCGGCCGGCACGAGCCGCCCGGTCTGGTCGCCGGTGCCGACGTCTTCTGTGATTGCATCGGCCACGTTGCGCGCGATCGCTTCGTCGAATGCCGCGCCGTATTGTGCGCGGACGGCGTCGAACAGCGGGGAGATTGCGGTCGTCACGGCGCCTTCCGGCGCGCCGCTCTCAAGCACCGCGGCCTTCCCCTCGGAAGGCGCCGTGCCTGGGACCAGAGTAAGCGCCGCAGCGCCAGTTTCGGGTGACAGCGAACGAATGTGGGCGCGGGAGTCGCTCATTACGCAGCCCCCACGTTCGCGAACAGTTGCTGGTCGCGCTGCAGATCGCCGCTCGCTTGCACGCGCTTCTTGTGCGCCGCTGCGAAATCGAGCATCCGGTCGATCGGCAGACGCGCACGCACGCCGATCGCGGGATCGACGAAGATCTCGTTGTGACCGCGCTCGAGCACGTCGGCGAGGTTCGCGAGGCCGTTCATCGCCATCCACGGGCAATGCGCGCAGCTCTTGCAGGTCGCGCTGTTGCCGGCCGTCGGCGCGGCGATGAAGGTCTTGCCGGGTGCCGCGAGCTGCATCTTGTGAAGGATGCCGAGATCGGTCGCGACGATGAAGTGCGTCGCGTCGAGCTTCACGGCTGCGTCGATTAGTTGCGTCGTCGAGCCGACGACGTCCGCCTGCGCGACGACGTTTTCCGGCGACTCGGGATGCACGAGCACCTTGGCGTCCGGATATTCGGCACGCAGCAGGTCGAGCTCGATGCCCTTGAATTCGTCGTGGACGAGGCACGAACCCTGCCACAGCAGCATGTCCGCGCCGGTTTTCTTCTGGATATAGCTGCCGAGATGGCGATCGGGTGCCCAGATGATCTTCTCGCCGCGCGCGTGCAGGTCGGCGACGATCTCGAGGCCGATCGATGACGTGACCATCCAGTCCGCGCGCGCCTTCACGGCGGCGCTGGTGTTCGCGTAGACGACGACCGTGCGATCGGGATGTGCATCGCAGAACGCGGAGAATTCGTCGGCCGGGCAGCCGAGATCGAGCGAGCAGGTCGCATCGAGATCGGGCATCAGCACGCGTTTGCCGGGGCTCAGGATCTTCGCGGTTTCGCCCATGAAGCGCACGCCGGCGACGACGAGCGTCTGCGCGTCGTGGTCACGGCCGAAGCGGGCCATTTCGAGCGAATCGGCGACGCAGCCGCCTGTTTCGTCGGCCAGCTCCTGCAGCTCGGCATCCACGTAGTAGTGGGCGACGAGCACGGCCTTTTCACGTGCGAGCAGCGCCTTGATGCGCGCCTTCAGTGCAGCGCGCTCCTCGGGGGACGGCGCGTCGGGCACCTTGGCCCATGCTTGTCCCACGCCGCACACGGTCCCTGCTGCGACGGGCCGGTCGTACTCGACGGGTTTGATCGTCGATTGCATCTCCATATCTCCTGTCGACCAGAGTTAGTGCTTTAGCACTTACTCTGGTCCCATGCTTCGCGGTCGACCAGAGTTGGCGCTTTAGCACTTACCCATGGTCCCATGGGGCATCGAATCCACTGCCCCAAGCCTCATACCAATCCACCCTGCCGATCGGCCATCAAAAACCGGCGGCCCAAATGAAAAAACCCCGCCAACGCGGGGTTTGTGACGTCCTTAGATTCTAATCGATTTCGAATCAGGCGTAGCGACGCAGACGTGTCGCGAATTCCTGCAGCGCCTTGATGCCGCTTTGTTCTGCGCGATGGCACCAATCCTGCAATTGCGCGAGCAGCTGTTCGCGCGATGCGGTCGAGCGATCCCAGATCGCGGCCAGATCCTGGCGCAGCTGGAAGTACGTCTGCAGCTTCTGGCTGTTCGCGAAGATTTCCGGCAGCAGCTTCTTCTGCGGCTCGTCGAGGCCGTCGGCGTCCTTGTGGAACCACTTGCGCGCGCTGCGCATCAGCTGGTACTTGTCGCTCGCACCGAGCTCCTTCAGGTGCGCGAGCTCCTGGCGGTATGCACGCTTGACGGCCTTGCCGTAGCGCGCCATCACTTCGTAGCGGTTCGACAACACGGCCTGCAGCGTTTCCTGGTCGAGCACCGTCTTCGGCTTGTTCAGGCGCGGCGTCGGTGCGACCTTCTTCACCTTCGCGAGACCGAATGCCGACATGATGCGGATGTACATCCAGCCGATGTCGAACTCGTACCACTTGTTCGACAGCTTCGCCGACGTCGCGAACGTGTGGTGGTTGTTGTGCAGCTCTTCGCCGCCGATCACGATGCCCCACGGGAACAGGTTCGTGCTCGCATCGGCCGAGTTGAAGTTGCGGTAGCCCCAGAAGTGGCCGAAGCCGTTCACGACACCGGCGGCCCAGAACGGAATCCAGACCATCTGCACGGCCCATACGGTCAGGCCGAGGACGCCGAACAGCGCGACGTCGAGCACCATCATCAGGCTCACGCCGAGGATCGGGTACTTCGAGTACAGATTGCGCTCGATCCAGTCGTTCGGCGTGCCGTGGCTGAACTTGCGCATCGTTTCTTCGTTCTTCGCTTCCGCGCGATACAGCTCGGCGCCTTCGAGGAACACCTTCCAGATCCCGCGCGTCTGCGGGCTGTGCGGATCTTCCTCGGTTTCACACTTCGCGTGGTGCTTGCGATGGATCGCGGCCCACTGGCCCGTCAGCATGCCGGTCGTCATCCACAGCCACATGCGGAAGAAATGGCTCGCGATCGGATGCAGCTCCAGCGCGCGGTGCGCCTGGCAGCGATGCAGGTAGACCGTCACGCCGATGATCGTGACGTGCGTGACGGCGAGCGCGAACAGCGCGACCTGCCACCACGAAAAACGCAGGAGCCCGTGGGAAAGAAAATCGAGCAGGGAATTCAACAAGGCAGTTACCTGTGGTGAGAGCGACGCCGGCGCCGGCCGACGTCATAAAAATGAAAGCATACCGCGTGTAGACCGGAATTTTACTTCAACCGTTCCAAGTCTTTGTAAAAAATGAATATTTTCTTGTGTTGACGCAAGGCGGACAGTCCATCTCCGGACCTGGAACGCCCCGCGATCCCGTTCTGGCCGGTCAGATTTACCCGATTCGGGGCGACGCGCCGCGCCTCGGGCCGCCTGAGGCCACTTAGGCCGCCGACGCCTGCCCGTCCACCGTCCCGACGCCCGCCACGGGCAAGCCCTTCGCCACCACGCCGCTCGCCGCAAGACCGTCGGGCAGGCCGACCACGCGCACTTCGCGCTGCGGGAACGGGATCGAGATCCGGTGCTCGCCGAACAGCCGCCAGATGTTGCGGTTCACGGCCGAACGCACGCCCGACGTGCCCGTCGCCGCATCCTCGATCCAGAAACCGAGTTCCAGATCGATCCCGTCCGCGCCGAAGCCGACCAGGTACGGGGCCGGCGCCGGCTCCGCGAGCACGCGCGGCACGCCCTTCGCGGCTTCGGCCAGCACCGCCAGTGCCTGCTCGACGTCGTTCGTATAGGCGATCTGCACGGCGACCTTCGCGTAGCCGCGCGTCAGGTACGACGACTGGTTCTGCACGACGTCCGTGATCAGCTTTTCGTTCGGGATCAGCGTCTCGTTGCCGTCGAGGCCGCGCACGACCGTATAACGCGTGCGAATCTGCGTGACGACGCCCTGCAAGCCGCCGACGCTGATCGCGTCACCGAGCCGCAGCGAGCGATCGAGCAGGATGATGAAGCCCGACACGTAATTGCTGGCGACCTTCTGCAGGCCGAAGCCGAGGCCGACACCCAACGCGCCGCCGAACACGCCGAGCACCGTCACGTCGATGCCGACGAGCGACAGCCCGATCAGGACCGCCGCGAACACCAGCAGCGCGCGGCCGACCCGCGACAGCACGACCTTCAGGTTCGCATCGAGCGTGCTCGCGCGCGCGAGGCGATCCTCGAGCACCGAGCCGAGCCACATCGCGACCATCAGCGTCACGCACACCCACAGCGCGCCGGAGATCACCGACAGCAGCGTGAGATGCGCATTGGCCACGCGGAACTGCACGCTGTCGAGCCAGCCGAGCACGTCGCGCTGGATGCCGAGCACGGTCAGCACCATCGCGGCCCACACGATGGTCGACACGATCTTCTCGACGATCGACAGCCACGCATGCGTGTGGCCGTCGCGCGCGAACACGCGCCGCGCGAAGAAGAACAGCACGTAGATCAGCCCGATGCCGAACAGCGGCACGAGCGCGAGCGACAGCAGCGACGTCGACATGAACGGCTCGAACGCGAGCTGCGCGACGCCGACGAAGATGCCGCCGAACAACGGGAACAGCGCGCGCTTCAGGCTATCCGAGCCCGCACCGGGCGCGCGTCCGGACGCCGTGCGGCGCGCATCGATCCGGCCGTGCACGAAGCGCGCGGCCAGCCACGCAAAACACAGTGCGCCGACGAGGATCGCCGCCTGCCAGATCATCACCGGCTGGTGGAAATCGCGAATCACCGAGGCCAGCCGGCGCGACAGCAGGCGGCTTTGCAGACTCTCCATCGTCCGTCCGTGCCGCCGTTACTGCGCGCGCCGCTCGAGCACCGCGGCGAAGAAGCCGTCGGTCGCGTGGCGGTGCGGCCACAGCGACAGGTAGTCGCCGGTCTCGATCGCGATGCGCTGGTCGGCCAGCACCTGCTGCGCGGGCACCAGCACGAACTCCGGATGGTCGGCCAGGAACTGCTCGACGATCGCTTCGTTCTCCGCGCGGAGCACGCTGCAGGTCGCGTACACGAGCCGGCCGCCCTTCTTCACGAGACGCGCGGCGCTCGCGAGGATCGACGCCTGCTTCGGCGTGAGCTCCTCGATCGACGTGCGCGTCTGGCGCCACTTCAGGTCGGGATTGCGGCGCAGCGTGCCGAGGCCGCTGCACGGCGCGTCGACCAGCACGCGGTCGATCTTGCCGGCGAGCCGTTTGATCTTCGCATCGTGCTCGCTATCGATCAGCACCGGGTTCACGTTCGACAGCCCGCTGCGCGCGAGGCGCGGCTTGAGCTTGGTCAGGCGCTTTTCCGACACGTCGAACGCGTAAAGGCGCCCGGTCGAGCGCATCATCGCGCCGAGCGCGAGCGTCTTGCCGCCGGCGCCCGCGCAGAAATCGACGATCATCTCGCCGCGGCGCGGCGCGACCAGCGAGCACAGCAGCTGGCTGCCCTCGTCCTGCACCTCGATCTGCCCTTCCTGGAACACCTGCAGGCGCGTGAGCGCCGGCTTGCCGACGACGCGCACGCCCTGCGGCGCGAACGGCGTCTCGCCCGCGTCGATGCCCTCCGCGCGCAGCGCGTCGATCACCTGGTCGCGCGTCGCCTTCTGCGCGTTGGCGCGCAGGTCGAGCGGCGCCGGGTAGTTCAGCGCGGCGGCGAGCTGCGCGAGCTCCTCGGCGTCGAAACGGGCCGACAGCGCCTGGTAGATCCAGTCCGGCAGGTTCGTGCGCACGCGCACCGGCAGGCTCGCCGGGTCGATCTTCGACACGTGCTCGAGCCACGCGGCCTCGGTGTCGGACACGAACGGCTTCAGCGCATTGCGGCCGAGCGTCTGCATCAGGCCCAGCAGCGTGAGGCGCCGTGCGGGGCTGCCCGTGCCGCTCTCGGCGAGGTGCGAAAACTCCATCTTCCGGCGCAGCACCGCGAACACCGCCTCGGCGATCACGCCGCGCTCGGCATGGCCCAGCTTCGGGTGCGCGCGGAAGAACCGGCTCGTCGTCGCGTCGGCGGGGCCGGTGAACTTCAGCACCTCCGCCAGCAAGGTCTCGGTCTGGCCAATCAGGAATCCGTGCAGCTTCATACGCCCTCGCTCGTTTCGGTATGCGGTTGATCCGCGAAAATCCAGCGCGCCTCTTCCGGCGCCACCACTGCCCGGCCGTTCTCGAGGCGCAGGCGCCCCTCGACGAACCAGCGCACCGCACGCGGATACAGCACGTGCTCGACCGTCAGCACGCGCCGCGCGAGCGCGGCCGCGTCGTCGCCCGCGCGCACCGGCACCGCGCCCTGCGCGACGATGGCGCCGCTGTCGAGTTCGGGAATCACGAAATGCACGCTCGCGCCATGCAGCGCGACGCCGGCATCCAGCGCCTGCTGGTGCGTGTGGATACCCTTGAAGCTCGGCAGCAGCGACGGGTGGATGTTCAGCAGCCGGCCTTCGTATCGTCTGACGAAATCGGGCGTAAGGATGCGCATGAAGCCGGCGAGCACGACGAGATCGGGCGCGAAACGGTCGATCTCGGCGGCGAGCGCCGCGTCGAAGCTGTCGCGGCCGTTGAACGACCGGTGGTCGACCACCGCGGTCGCCACCCCGTGCGACGCGGCAAAAACCAGGCCGGCTGCGTCAGGCCGGTTGGCGATCACGGCGGCGACCTGGGCCGGCCAGCGTTCCTGCGCACACGCGCGAACGATGGCCTCCATATTGCTGCCGCGACCGGAAATCAGGATCACGAGTTTTTTCATCCGCGAATTTTACCATTCGCCCCCGCGTTTCCCTCCTTCTCGGCCGCCGGGCCGCCCGAACGTTTATAATCTTCTGCTTTGCGGCATTCCACCGCCCATTCCCCCGACGCTGCTTCCGCTATCGTGAAAGTCTTCCGCGGCCTGCCCAACGCCGAGAGCCGCGCGCCGTGCGCGCTGACGATCGGCAACTTCGATGGTGTCCATCGCGGCCACCAGGCCCTGCTCGCGCGCGTGCGCGCGGCAGCGGACGCGCGCGGCCTGCCCGTGTGCGTGATGACGTTCGAGCCGCACCCGCGCGAATTCTTCAATCCGGCCGGCGCGCCGCCGCGCATCGCGATGCTGCGCGACAAGCTGGAAGCGCTGCGCGAGCATGGGGTCGACCGCGTCGTCGTCGAGCACTTCAACCACACGTTCGCGAGCCAGTCGCCGCAGGCATTCGTCGAACGCACGCTGGTCGGCGGGCTGCACACGCGCTGGATGATGGTCGGCGACGATTTCTGCTACGGCGCGAAGCGCGCGGGCACCTTCGACACGCTGAAGGCGGCCGGCGAACAGTACGGTTTCGAAGTCGAGCAGATGGGCACGGTCTCCGGCAGCGACGGCGCGCGCATCTCCAGCTCCGGCGTGCGCGCCGCGCTCGCCGCGGGCGATCTCGACGCGGCCGCGCAGGCGCTCGGCCACGGCTACGCGATCAGCGGCCACGTCGCGCACGGGCTGAAGCTCGGCCGCGACCTCGGCTTCCCGACCCTGAACCTGCCGATCGCGCACAAGCGGCCGGCGCTCGCGGGCATCTTCGTCGTGCAGGTGCACGGGCTGGGCCCCGCCCCGCTGCCGGGCGTCGCGAGCCTCGGGCTGCGCCCGACCGTCGACGATTCCGGCCGCGTGCTGCTCGAAGTCCACCTGCTCGACTGGCACGGCGATGCGTACGGCAAGCTGATCCGCGTCGAATTCCTGAAGAAGCTGCGCGACGAGGCGAAGTTCGACGATCTCGAGGCGCTGTCGCGCGCGATCGCCCTGGACGTCGCGAACGCACGCGCGTATTTCGTCGAGCGCGCCCGCGCGCCGGGCAGCCGCGCGACCGGCTTCTCGACGTCGGCGACCGACCGAATTAGCTGATCCGGCCGGCGGCGCCACGCGCCGCGCCCTCGCGCCGCCCACACGCGCGCATCCCCGATTCACGACGCACGAGCGTCCACCGATTTAGATAGCGATCCCATCATGAGCAACAAGAAAGCCGATTCGAAACCGCAGGCCAAGTATCCGGTCAACCTGCTCGACACGCCGTTCCCGATGCGCGGCGACCTGCCCAAGCGCGAGCCGCAGTGGGTCAAGGAATGGGAAGAGCGCGGCATCTACGAAAAGATCCGCGCGGCCAGCAAGGGCCGCCCGAAGTTCATCCTGCACGACGGCCCGCCGTATGCGAACGGTGACATCCACCTCGGGCACGCGGTCAACAAGATCCTGAAGGACATCGTCGTCAAGTCGCGCAACATGGCCGGCTTCGACGCACCGTACGTGCCGGGCTGGGATTGCCACGGGATGCCGATCGAGATCCAGATCGAGAAGCAGTTCGGCAAGTCGCTGCCGGCCGCCGAAGTGATGAGCAAGGCGCGCGCGTACGCGACCGAGCAGATCGAGAAGCAGAAGGTCGGCTTCAAGCGCCTCGGCGTGCTCGGCGACTGGGCGAATCCGTACAAGACGATGAACTTCGTCAACGAGGCGGAAGAGATCCGCGCGCTCGGCAAGATCATCGAGAAGGGCTACGTGTACCGCGGGCTGAAGCCGGTGAACTGGTGCTTCGACTGCGGCTCGGCGCTCGCCGAGGCGGAAGTCGAGTACAAGGACCGCACCGACCCGACGATCGACGTGATGTTCGCGTTCGCCGAGCCGGAAAAGACCGCGCAGGCGTTCGGCCTGCCGGCGCTGCCGCGCGCCGAGGGCGGCATCGTGATCTGGACCACCACGCCGTGGACGATCCCGGCCAACCAGGCGCTGAACCTCCATCCGGAAATCGTCTACGCGCTGGTCGACACCGAGCGCGGGCTGCTGATCATCGCGGAAGAACGCGTCGCCGCGTGCATGGCCGACTTCAAGCTGACCGGCCGCGTCGTCGCGACCGCGCCCGGCGTGAAGCTCGCGAACCTGCGCTTCCACCACCCGCTCGCGTCGGCCCACCCCGGCTACAAGCGCACCGCGCCCGTCTACCTCGGCGACTACGTGACGACCGACACGGGTACCGGCGTCGTGCACTCGTCGCCCGCCTACGGCATCGAAGACTTCATGTCGTGCAAGGCGCACGGGATGACCGATTCGGACTTCATCAACCCGGTGATGGGCGACGGCCGCTACATCGAATCGCTGCCGCTGTTCGGCGGCCTGTCGATCTGGGACGCGAACCCGAAGATCGTCGACGCGCTGAACGCGGCCGGCTCGCTGCTGCGCAGCGAGAAGTACACGCACAGCTACATGCACTGCTGGCGCCACAAGACGCCGATCATCTACCGCGCGACGTCGCAATGGTTCGCCGGCATGGACGTGACGCCGCGCGACGACGGCAAGACGCTGCGCGAAGCGGCGCTCGAAGGCGTCGAGGCAACCGCGTTCTACCCGTCGTGGGGCAAGCAGCGCCTGTTCAGCATGATCGCGAACCGTCCCGACTGGACGCTGTCGCGTCAGCGCCAATGGGGCGTGCCGATGGCGTTCTTCGTGCACAAGGAAACCGGCGAGCTGCACCCGCGCACGCTCGAGCTGCTCGAGGAAGTCGCGAAGCGCGTCGAGCAGTCGGGCATCGAGGCGTGGCAGTCGCTCGATCCGCGCGAGCTGATCGGCGACGACGCAAATATGTACGAAAAGAACCGCGACACGCTCGACGTGTGGTTCGACTCGGGCACGACGCACTGGCACGTGCTGCGCGGCTCGCACAAGGATCAGCTGCAGTTCCCGGCCGATCTATACCTCGAAGGCTCGGACCAGCACCGCGGCTGGTTCCACTCGTCGCTGCTGACCGCGTCGATGATCGACGGCCGCGCGCCGTACAAGGGCCTGCTCACGCACGGCTTCACGGTCGACGGCGAAGGCCGCAAGATGAGCAAGTCGCTCGGCAACGGTGTCGACCCGCATGAAGTCGCGAACCGCCTCGGCGCGGAAATCATCCGCCTGTGGATCGCGTCGACCGACTATTCGGGCGAGCTCGCGATCTCCGAGGAAATCCTGAAGCGTGTGACGGAAGGCTATCGCCGCATCCGCAACACGCTGCGCTTCCTGCTCGCGAACCTGTCGGACTTCGACTTCGCGCAGCACGCGGTGCCGGTCGACGAATGGCTCGAGATCGACCGTTATGCGGTCGCGTTCTCCGCGCAACTGCAGACGGAATTGCTCGGCCACTACGAGAAGTACGAGTTCCACCCGGTCGTCGCGAAGCTGCAGACGTACTGCTCGGAAGATCTCGGCGGCTTCTACCTCGACGTGCTGAAGGACCGCCTGTACACCAGCGCGGCCGATTCGCGCGCGCGCCGCTCCGCGCAGACCGCGCTGTACCACCTGACGCACGGGCTGCTGCGCGTGCTCGCACCGTTCCTGTCGTTCACCGCGGAAGAAGCGTGGAAGGTGTTCCAGCCGGCCAGCGACACCGTGTTCACGGAAACGTACTACGCGTATCCCGAGGTGGCCGGCTCGACCGCGCTGATCGAGAAGTGGGCGCTGCTGCGCGACGTACGCGGCAACGTGACGAAGGCGCTCGAGGAAGCACGCACCGCGAACCGCATCGGTTCGTCGCTGCAGGCCGAAGTGGCCGTGCATGCGAGCGGCGCGCGCTACGATGCGCTCACGAGCCTCGGCGACGACCTGAAGTTCGTGCTGATCACCTCGGCGGCGACGGTCGTGAAGGTCAACGACGAGGCGCAGGAAAGCGTCGACGTCGCGGCGTCGAAGTACCAGAAGTGCGAACGCTGCTGGCACTACCGCGAGGACGTCGGCGCGCACGCCGATCATCCGACGCTGTGCGGACGCTGCTTCTCGAACCTGTTTGAAAACGGCGAAATCCGGAGCGCGGCTTAACCATGGCAAAAACCCTGTCGAAGCCGGCCAGCGGCGCGCTCGCGCCCTGGCTCGGCATTTCGCTGATCGTGATCCTGTTCGACCAGCTGTCGAAAATCGCGATCCTGAAAACGTTCGCGTACGGCGCGCAGCATGCGCTGACGTCGTTCTTCAGCCTCGTGCTGGTGTACAACCGCGGCGCCGCGTTCGGCTTCCTGTCGACCGCGAGCGGCTGGCAGCGCTGGGCGTTCACCGCGCTCGGCATCGGCGCGACGCTCGTGATCTGCTTCCTGCTGCGCCGCCATGGCCAGCAGCGGCTGTTCAGCCTGTCGCTCGCGCTGATCCTCGGCGGCGCGCTCGGCAACGTGATCGACCGGCTGGTCTACGGCCACGTGATCGACTTTCTCGATTTCCACGTCGGCGGCTGGCACTTCCCGGCGTTCAACCTCGCCGATTCCGCGATCACGGTCGGCGCGGTGCTGCTGGTCTACGACGAACTGCGTCGCGTGCGCGGCTCGCGCTGAGCGCGCATACTCGGTGTCGACGGCCGGCTTCGCGCCGGCCGTTCCGTTTGACCCTTGGAGGCCTGAGTTGGCACACGCAGAACTCGCTGGAAAACACCTCGTTCTCGGCCTGACGGGCGGCATCGCCTGCTACAAGATCGCCGAGCTCACCCGGCTGCTGACGAAGGCAGGCGCGACCGTGCAGGTCGTGATGACCGAAGCCGCCGCGCAGTTCATTACGCCCGTCACGATGCAGGCGCTGTCCGGCCGGCCCGTCTATACGAGCCAGTGGGATGCGCGCATCGACAACAACATGGCGCACATCGACCTGTCGCGCGAAGCCGACGCGATCGTGATCGCGCCCGCGTCGACGGATTTCCTCGCGAAGCTCGCGCACGGATTCGCGGACGACCTGCTGTCGACGCTGTGCGTCGCGCGCGACTGTCCGCTGCTCGTCGTGCCCGCGATGAACCGCCAGATGTGGCAGAACCCGGCCACGCAACGCAATGCCGCGCAACTGCGCGCCGACGGCGTGTCGGTGCTCGGCCCCGATTCGGGCGCGCAGGCCTGCGGCGAAGTCGGCGACGGCCGCATGCTCGAGCCCGAGGCGATCTATGAAGCGATCGTCGCGCACTTCGCACCGAAGGTGCTCGCGCACCGTCGCGTGCTGATCACGGCCGGCCCGACGTTCGAGCCGCTCGACCCGGTGCGCGGCCTCACGAACCGCTCGAGCGGCAAGATGGGCTTCGCGCTCGCGCGCGCCGCGCAGCAGGCCGGCGCCGACGTGCATCTCGTCGCGGGGCCGGTCGCGCTCGACACGCCGTGGGGCGTGACGCGCCAGGACGTGCAGACCGCGCAGCAGATGTACGACGCGGTCATGCATGCGGTAACCGACGCGGACATCTTCATCGCGGTGGCCGCGGTCGCCGACTGGCGCGTCGACCAGCCGGCCGAGCACAAGATGAAGAAGACGGCCGATCGCAAGATGCCGGCGCTCGCGTTCGTCGAGAACCCCGACATCCTCGCGTCGGTCGCGGCGCTGCCCGATCCGCCGTTCTGCGTCGGGTTCGCCGCCGAAAGCGGCGATCTCGACGTGCATGGCGACGAAAAGCGCAAGCGCAAGAACGTGCCGCTGCTGGTCGGCAACCTCGGCCCGCTGACGTTCGGCCGCGACGACAACGAAGTCGTGCTGTTCGAGGCAGCCGGGCTCACGCGCCTGCCGCGCGCGCCGAAGGACGAGCTCGCGCACGCGCTCGTCGCCGAAATCGCAAAGCGCCTGCCCGACAATCACCTGATCTGATCCATTGCCCGGCGGCACGCGCCGCCGCGCCCTTCCCGACCGATTCGACGACCGCATGAAACTCGACCTGAAGATTCTCGACGCGCGCATGCGCGACTACATGCCCGCCTACGCCACCACCGGCAGCGCGGGCCTCGACCTGCGCGCGTGCCTCGACGCACCCGTCACGCTGCAGCCGGGCGAAACGACGCTGGTGCCGACGGGCCTCGCGATTCATCTCGCGGATCCCGGCTATGCGGCGCTGATCCTGCCGCGCTCGGGCCTCGGCCACAAGCACGGGATCGTGCTCGGCAACCTCGTCGGCCTGATCGATTCCGACTACCAGGGCCAGCTGATGGTGTCGACGTGGAACCGCGGCCAGACCGAATTCGTGCTGAACCCGTTCGAGCGGCTCGCGCAGCTCGTGATCGTGCCGGTCGTGCAGGCGCAGTTCAACATCGTCGACGAGTTCGCGCAAAGCGATCGCGGCGAAGGCGGCTTCGGCAGCACCGGCCGTCACTGAACGGCGCGATGCGAAACGGGGGCCTCGCGGCCCCCTTTGCTTTTTCCGTTTCCATTCACCGATCGGCCGTCCGCGCGAACCGCGCGGGTGCGAGCTGGCGGCCGCGCATCACCGTCGCCGCGCAGGCCACTGCCCGCGGCGCACGCTCACGCGTCAACGCGCGTGCTGGTGCCGATAGTGCAGCGCGTACGCGAGCGTCAGCAGCACGACGAACACGACGCCGACCACCATCGTCATCCGGAATTCGCGCGTGAACGCGGTCGTGAGCAGGACCGCGCCCACGAGCCCCGCACCGAGCAGGCTGCCGAACGGGTGGCCCCACATCCGGAATGCGAGCGCCGGGCCGCGATACCGCGCGCGAAAGCGCAGATGCGTGACGAAGATCATCAGCCACGTGAACAGCGCGCCGAACATCGCGATCGCCATCATCACGGTAAATGCGGTGTCGGGCGACAGCGCGACCAGCACGGCCGCGACCGCGACGCCGCTGGTCGAGATCCACAGCGCCGCACGCGGCACGCCGTTGTTGCCGAGCCGGCCGAACACCGCCGGCGCGAGCCGCGCACGCGACAGGCTGAACATCATCCGCGTCGTCACGTAGAGCTGGCTGTTCATCGCCGACAGCGCCGCGATCAGCAGCACGAAGTTGATCACGCCGGCCGCATACGGCACGTGCGTGGCGGCCATCACCTTCACGAACGGGCTTTCGTCGGTGCCGGCCTGCGCCCAGGGCACGATCGCGAGCATCAGCGACAGCGTCAGCAGGTAGAACAGCACGAGCCGGAACACCGTCGAGCGGAACGCACGCGTGACTGCGTGCTGCGGATCGCGCGCCTCGCCGGCCGCGATCGCGACCGCCTCGATGCTCATGTAGCTGAAGATCGCGACGATCACCGCGACCCAGGTGCCCCACGGCCCTTTCGGCATGAAGCCGTCGTGCGCGGTGTAGTTCGCGAAGCCGATGCCCGACGCCGCCGGCGCCGACCACACGAGATACGCGCCGAGCACGATGAACAAGACGATCGCCCCGATCTTCAGCAACGAAAACGCGTATTCGACCGACCCGTACAGCGTGACGCTCGCGAGGTTCACCGCGATCAGCAGCGCGGAGAAGCCGATCACCCAGTACCAGCCGGGCACGGCCGGGAACCAGTACTTCATGAACACGGCGATCGCGCTGATCTCGGTGCCGATCGCGAACACCACCGCGAACCAGTACGCATAGCGCACGAGAAAGCCCGCGAGCGGGCCGACGTAGTGCTCGGCGTATGCGCCGAACGAACCGGCCGTCGGATGCGCGACCGTCATTTCCGCGAGCGCGCCCATCAGCAGCAGCGCGATCAACGCGCCGATCGCATACGAGACCAGCACGCTCGGGCCCGCGAGCCCGATCGCGAACCCGCTGCCGAGGAACAGCCCCGTGCCGATCGCGCCGCCGATCGCGATCATCGCCATCTGCCCCGACGTCAGCGCGTGGCGCAACCCTTGTTCGCGCGCGACGATGTTGTCGAACGACCGTTGTTGTTGTGTCACTGCGTTGCTACTCCCTGCCCCACCATTGCGCCACCGGCGCCAGATAAAACGAAACGGCGCGGAGAACTTCCCGCGCCGTTCGCATGAACAACGAATTATCGCTTACTCGACTTCGACCGTCTCTTCGTTCGGCTTGTGCGGCGGATTCGCCAGCTTGTCGAACGACAACTGCACCTTGTCGTTTTCGTCGACGTCGACCGTCACGTGCCCGCCGTTGACGAGCTTGCCGAACAGCAGCTCGTCGGCCAGCGCACGACGGATCGTGTCCTGGATCAGCCGCTGCATCGGCCGCGCGCCCATCAGCGGGTCGAAGCCGTGCTTCGCGAGATGCTTGCGCAACGCGTCGGTGAACAGCGCGTCGACCTTCTTCTCGTGCAGCTGCTCCTCGAGCTGGATCAGGAACTTGTCGACCACGCGCATGATGATTTCCTCATCGAGCGAGCGGAAGCTGATGATCGAATCCAGGCGGTTACGGAACTCCGGCGTGAACAGACGCTTGATGTCGGTCATCTCGTCGCCCGTCTCGCGGCGCGTCGTGAAGCCGATCGTCGCCTTCTGCATCGACTCGGCGCCCGCGTTCGTCGTCATGATGATGATGACGTTGCGGAAATCCGCCTTGCGGCCGTTGTTGTCCGTCAGCGTGCCGTGGTCCATCACCTGCAGCAGCACGTTGAAGATGTCCGGATGCGCCTTCTCGATTTCGTCGAGCAACAGCACGCAATGCGGCTTCTTCGTGACGGCTTCGGTCAGCAGGCCGCCCTGGTCGAACCCGACATAGCCCGGCGGCGCGCCGATCAGGCGGCTCACCGCGTGACGCTCCATGTATTCCGACATGTCGAAGCGGATCAGCTCGATGCCGAGCGTGAACGCGAGCTGGCGCGCCACTTCGGTCTTGCCGACGCCCGTCGGGCCGGAGAACAGGAACGAGCCGATCGGCTTGTCCATCTTGCCGAGGCCCGCACGCGCCATCTTGATCGATGCGGCGAGCGCATCGATCGCCGGATCCTGGCCGAACACGACGCTCTTCAGGTCGCGATCGAGCGTCTGCAGCTTGCTGCGATCGTCCTGCGACACGCTTTGCGCCGGCACGCGCGCGATCTTCGAGATGATTTCCTCGATCTCGCTCTTGCCGATCGTCTTCTTCTGCTTCGACTTCGGCAGGATGCGCTGCGCGGCGCCCGCTTCGTCGATCACGTCGATCGCCTTGTCCGGCAGGTGGCGGTCGGTGATGAAGCGTGCCGACAGTTCGGCCGCGGCCGACAGTGCGCCCGACGAATACTTGACGCCGTGATGCTCCTCGAAGCGCGACTTCAGCCCGCGCAGGATCGCGACCGTCTGCTCGACGGTCGGCTCCGTCACGTCGACCTTCTGGAAGCGCCGCGACAGCGCCGCATCCTTCTCGAAGATGCCGCGATACTCGGTGAACGTGGTCGCGCCGATGCACTTGAGCGTGCCCGACGACAGCGCCGGCTTCAGCAGGTTCGACGCGTCGAGCGTGCCGCCCGATGCGGCGCCCGCGCCGATCAGCGTGTGGATCTCGTCGATGAACAGGATCGCGTGCGGACGCTCCTTCAGCTCCTTCAGCACCGTCTTCAGACGCTGCTCGAAGTCGCCGCGATACTTGGTGCCCGCGAGGAGCGCGCCCATGTCGAGCGAATACACCTGCGCGTTCGCGAGGATGTCCGGCACTTCGCCGCGCGTGATGCGATAGGCGAGCCCTTCCGCGATCGCGGTCTTGCCCACGCCCGCTTCGCCCACGAGCAGCGGATTGTTCTTGCGGCGCCGGCACAGCACCTGCACGACGCGCTCGACCTCCGGCTCGCGGCCGATCAGCGGATCGATGCGGCCGTCCTTCGCCATCTGGTTCAGGTTCTGCGTGAACTGCGCGAGCGGCGTTTCCTTCTGCGCGTTCGCGTCTTCGCTTTCCGCGTTCGCGTCGGTCGACTTCGCGGCTTCGCCGCCGTTCGTCTTCGCGATGCCGTGCGAAATGAAGTTCACGACGTCCAGGCGCGTGACGCCCTGCTGCTGCAGGTAGTAGACGGCGTGCGAATCCTTCTCGCCGAAGATCGCGACCAGCACGTTCGCGCCGGTGACTTCCTTCTTGCCGTTCGACGTCGACTGGACGTGCATGATCGCGCGCTGGATCACGCGCTGGAAACCGAGCGTCGGCTGGGTATCGACATCGTCGGTACCCGGAACGGTCGGTGTGTTGTCGTGGATGAAATTGCGCAGGTTCTGACGCAAGTCCTCGATGTTGGCCGCACACGCGCGCAACACCTCGGCTGCCGTCGGATTATCCAGCAGGGCCAGCAGCAGATGCTCGACCGTAATGAACTCATGGCGCGCCTGGCGTGCTTCCATGAACGCCATGTGCAGGCTGACTTCCAATTCCTGGGCAATCATGCTTCCTCCATCACGCACTGCAGCGGATGCCCGGCCTGCCGCGCATGGGTAACGACTTGCTCAACCTTGGTCGACGCGATGTCCCGCGTATAGACCCCACATACCCCTCGCCCTTCACGATGGACCTTCAGCATGATCTGCGTGGCCGTCTCGCGATCCTTCTTGAAATACTCCTGTACGACCATCACGACGAACTCCATCGGCGTGAAGTCGTCGTTGAGCAGCACCACCTTGTACATCGAAGGCGGCTTGAGCTTCTGCTGCTTGCGTTCCAGGACGGTGCTGTCCTGCTTGTCCGGGATAATCGCCATACACCCATTCTAAACAACTCGGACAGGCCCGCAATCCTGCCATTACCCGACCGACCGGCCGGCGCCCTCCCTGGTTCCCGACGACATGCGATCGTCTTCGCACCATACGAAAGCCGGCTGCGGTGCCGGCTTTCACGCGTGGCGCGGAACACGAACCGTCAGGTGGAGACTGCACCGGACCGTCGCATCCGCATCCAGTATCCCACAAGCCGGGACGACTCGATCGCGTGTCACTCGAGCCTGGTATATGAGCCGATTATGCGACTTTTCAAGTCCGCGCGCTTGGCGGCATGCTGCGAAGCAAAGCCGGAAAAACCCTGAAAATGGGTTCTTTACAACGGCCCTCTAACCGTCTAAAAATTCCCCTTGACACTCAAATAAAGAGCGCCAACAATCAAGCTGGCACTCTTTTTCATTTGCCGGTTGGCGAAATGAATGAGGCCGAAGGTGAGCTTGTGAGGGGGGAACGGCTGTATTTTCCGGTCGTTTAGCTTTTCGAGCGTGCTCGTGGTAAGTAGCAGCGACTGTGTGACAGGGGAAGTAGGAAAATGGCAACTGGTATCGTTAAGTGGTTCAACGACGCGAAGGGCTTCGGTTTCATCACCCCCGACGAGGGCGGTGAGGATCTGTTTGCGCACTTCTCGGCCATCAACATGCAGGGCTTCAAGACCCTGAAGGAAGGCCAGAAGGTGAGCTTCGAGGTCGTTCAAGGGCCGAAGGGCAAGCAAGCGTCGAACATCCAGGCCGCGTAAGGCACCGGATATTGGACGAAGAAACCCGGCATTGCGCCGGGTTTCTTTTTTTCAGGCCGGCCATTCGTTAATTCGATTGGCCGGCCTTTACGTTCAATCCCGATTATTGAACACGTATTGTCTTGTCGCACACGCAGATCGAATGCCGTCATACGTGTGAAACATAATCGATCTCGTTACACGACCTTCAGCGTGCCCATCATGCCGAGATCCTCGTGTTCGAGAATATGGCAGTGGAACATGCGCTCGCCGGGCATGTCTTGCGTAACGAGAATCGTCACGGTCTCGCCGCTGCGCACGTTCACGGTATCGCGCCACGCGCGGAACGGTTCGCTCGTGCGCGTGCCGTCCGATGCACGCTCGATAACCTGGAATTGCGTGCCGTGCAAATGGAACGGGTGATCCATGTCTGTGCCATTGCGGATTGTCCAGCGCTCGACGTCGCCGCGGCGGCTCGTCAGCGTCGCGCGATGCGGTGCATAGGTCGCGCCGTTGATCGTGAAGCGCATCCCGGCCGGGCGGCCATGCATCGGGCTGTTCATCATCGCGTCCATGTCCATCTCTTCGCCGAACGCGACTTCCTTGTGCGCGACCGGCTCGCCGAGCGTCGGCACCGCGCGCAGCGTCGCCGGCAGCGCACGAGGGGCGGCCGGTGCGAACGCGACGTCGGCGAGCGGCAGCGCCGGATCGGGCGGCAGGCTGCCGTGGCCGTCGTCGTGCGACATCGCCATCTTGCGGCGGTCGTATTCGGCCGCCTGCAGCACCGCGCGTGACGCGCGGTCGCCGGCGCGCACCAGCAGTTCCGCGCGCTCGCCCGGCGCGAGCAGCAGCGACGTCACGCGGCGCGGCGCATCGAAGAGCCCGCCGTCCGTGCCGGCATGCTCGAACGCGCGGCCGTCGTCGAACGCCACGCGCAGGTAGCGTGCGCTGCACGCGTTCCACACGCGCCAGCGCTCGTCGCTCGCGACGTCGATCCGCGGCCGGCGCGCACCGTTGACCAGCACGAACTGGCCTTCTCGGCCGTTCATCCAGTCCATCATGTCGTTCGGCGCAATGGTGCCGTCGCGCGCAAGCTTCAGGTCGGACACGAACAGGTTGCGCTCGGGCCAGCCGGCGAGCGGATCGTCGGCGGCGCGCACGACGAACGGGCCGGCCAGCCCGCGGAACACCTGCTCGGCGGTCATCATGTGCGGATGCGGGTGATACCAGTAGGTGCCGGCACTGCCCTTCGGCAACGTGAAGCGGTACACGTGCGACGCACCCGGCGCGACCGGGTCGGACGGGTTGCCGTCCTGGTCGGGCGGCACCGGCAGGCCGTGCCAGTGGATCGTCGACGGTTGCGGCAGCTTGTTCACGAAGCGGATTTCGACCGTATCGCCCTCGCGTACGTCGATCAGCGGGCCGACCACCGGGCCCTGCGTGCCCGTGCCGAATTGCCAGAACGTCGTCGGACGCGCGCTGTGCAGCAGCGGACGCGCGACCGGCTGCGCGACCAGCGTCGCGCGGAACGTGCCGGGCTCGCGACTTTCGTTGGCGAGCGTGCGCAGCGACGCGAGCGGCGCGCCGGCCGGCAGCGCATCGGCCGCCGCGAGCGCGGCCGGCGCCGGCTTCGCGTGCTGCGTGTGGCCCGCCATCCCTGACATGCCGGGCATGTCGTCCATCTGATCCATGCCGGCCATGCCCGCGTGTGCGGCATGCTGCGCCCACGCGGTGCGCGCAAACAGCGATGCGGCCGCCACACCGATGGCATGCGACAGGAAGGTTCTCCGTATCATCAATCGTTCCTCGTTATTCGTGCTGCGTCGCGCGGCCGTCGCGACACCCGCGCCGGTCGGTGCGCAAGCGCCCATGCGCGACGCGAAACCTGATGCCCGCGTCATCATAACCGCGGGTCGCGGCCGAAGCACCGCGGCACAGCGCGAGCGGCGATACGCCGCAGTGCGCGATTGGGCCTGACGGCCCGGGCGCCCTTCGCGCGGTGTTTTCGATCATCGGTCGACGCCGCAACGCCCCCACTGCATTCGTGCCGGCTGCCCGGTCGATCGCACACGCTGCCCGCGTTCGCCCCGCCCCATCGCGCGCAGTTCGCCCCACCCGTTCATCCCGCCAGCGTCACACCGTCCGCCTTCGATGCACGGACCCCCCTCGATTTTTCACGATGTGGAACAAGTCACTGCGTTATAAAAATTCGTGGTGCACGGCACAAATTCGCTGTTTCGCGATGCCAAAAATCGTTCCGCAATACAAAACGGACAAAATAAATGGCTGTTTTTAAAAAGGAATTTTTGTTTCGACAAAGCGTTCTACGCGCACCATCGGTCGCGGCCACGGACGTAGACTGGGTTCCATGCACCGACGCTTCGCCACGACGGTCGATACGAAACCCAACCGGCGAGCGGCACCACAGAATCGCTTGTAATCAGAAAGGGAGAACGGAAATGAAGGGATTTCGCTTTGGTTCAGCGCTCGGGTCGTTCTACATCCTGCCGGGTAACGGCGGCTGGGAAGCGACGTTCGGCAACGCTCTGCTCGGCGCGTTCTCGTGCCCGGAAGTAGCCGCCGACCACATCTCCCGCGGCGACTGCGAGCAACCGACCGAACTCGATACGGCCACGCTCGAAGTGCCGCCCGAAATCAGCGAATGGGAAATCGTGCACGTCTGAATGGCACGCGTGCAACGAAAAACGCCCCGGGCGACCGGGGCGTTTTTATTGTCGGCGAAGCGGCGAGCCGTGAAGCCCGCCGCGTCGGCGGCTGCCGTTGCCGTCACGCGCGCATGGGCGCGGCCGGCGTCAGGCGACTGCGTCGACGATGGCGTTCAGCGTTGCGCTCGGGCGCATCGCCTGGCTCGTCAGCTCGACGTTCGGACGGTAGTAGCCGCCGATCGCCTGCGCGGTGCCCTGCGCGGCCGACAGTTCTTCCAGGATGCGCGCTTCGCTGGCGGCCAGCGACTTCGCGACGCCTTCGAACTGCGCCTTCAGCGCGGCATCGTCGGTCTGCTCGGCCAGCGCCTGCGCCCAGTACAGGCACAGGTAGAAGTGGCTGCCGCGGTTGTCGAGACCGCCGACCTTGCGTGCAGGCGACTTGTTCTCGTCCAGGAACTTGCCGGTCGCCTGGTCGAGCGTCTTCGCGAGCACGAGCGCCTTCGGGTTCTGGTAAGCGTGGCCGAGGTGTTCGAGCGACGCGGCCAGCGCGAGGAATTCGCCGAGCGAATCCCAACGCAGGAAGCCTTCCTCGACGAACTGCTGCACGTGCTTCGGTGCCGAGCCGCCTGCGCCCGTTTCGAACATCCCGCCGCCGGCCATCAGCGGCACGATCGACAGCATCTTCGCGCTGGTGCCGAGTTCCATGATCGGGAACAGGTCGGTCAGGTAGTCGCGCAGCACGTTGCCCGTGACCGAGATCGTGTCCTTGCCCGCGCGGATGCGCTCGAGCGAGAAACGCGTCGCGTCGACCGGCGTCATGATGCGGATGTCGAGGCCGTTCGTGTCGTGATCCTTCAGATAGCGTTCGACCTTCGCGATGATCTGCGCGTCGTGCGCACGGGCCGGGTCAAGCCAGAACACGGCCGGCGCGCCGGTCGCGCGGGCACGGTTCACCGCGAGCTTGACCCAGTCCTGCACCGGTGCGTCCTTCGTCTGGCACATGCGCCAGATGTCGCCCGACTCGACCGCGTGCTCGAGCAGCACGTTGCCGGCTTCGTCCGTGACGCGCACGACGCCATCGGCCGGGATCAGGAACGTCTTGTCGTGCGAACCGTATTCCTCGGCCGCCTGCGCCATCAGGCCGACGTTCGGCACGCTGCCCATCGTGACCGGGTCGAATGCGCCGTGCTGCTTGCAGTCTTCGATCACGGCCTGGTAGACGCCCGCGTAGCAGCGGTCCGGAATCACGGCCTTCGCGTCGGACAGTTCGCCGTCCGGGCCCCACATGCCGCCCGAGTCGCGGATCATCGCCGGCATCGATGCGTCGACGATCACGTCGCTCGGCACGTGCAGGTTCGTGATGCCCTTGTCGGAGTTGACCATCGCGAGACGCGGGCGCACCGCGTACTCGGCCTTGACGTCGGCTTCGATCGCTTCGCGCGTGTCGGCCGGCAGGTCCTTCAGGCGCGCGTACAGGTCGCCGATCCCGTTGTTCGGGTTGAAGCCGAGTTTCGCGAGCACGTCCGCGTGCTTGGTGAGCGCGTCGCTGTAGAACACCGACACGAAGTGACCGAACAGGATCGGGTCCGAGACCTTCATCATGGTCGCCTTCAGGTGCACCGAGAACAGCACGTCCTGCGCCTTCGCGTCCGCGATCTGTGCTTCGATGAAGCTGCGCAGCGCCTTGCGGCTCATCACCGATGCGTCGATGACTTCATCGGCCTTCACGGCCGTCTTTACCTTCAGCACCTTCTTCACGCCGTCGGTCGTCGTGAGTTCGATCTTCACGCTGCCGGCCGCGGCGATCAGCGCCGACTTTTCGCTGCCGTAGAAGTCGCCTTCGGTCATGTGCGCGACGTGCGCCTTCGACGTGGCCTTCCATGCGCCCATCTTGTGCGGGTGCTTGCGTGCGTAGTTCTTCACCGACAGCGGCGCGCGGCGATCCGAGTTGCCCTCGCGCAGCACCGGGTTCACCGCGCTGCCCTTGATCTTGTCGTAGCGGGCCTTGACCGCCTTCTCTTCGTCGGTCGACGGATCTTCCGGATACGCCGGCAGCTTGTAGCCCTGCGCCTGCAGTTCGGCGATCGCGGCCTTGAGCTGCGGCACCGATGCGCTGATGTTCGGCAGCTTGATGATGTTCGCTTCCGGCTTCAGCGTGAGCTGGCCCAGTTCGGCCAGATCGTCGGAACCCTTCTGCTGCGGCGGCAGGACGTCGGCGAATGCCGCGATGATGCGGCCGGCGAGCGAGATGTCGCGCGTTTCGACGGCGACGCCGGACGAGCGCGTGAAGGCCTTGACGATCGGCAGCAGCGAATAGGTCGCGAGCGCGGGCGCTTCGTCGGTGAGGGTGTAGATGATCTTGGGCGAAGTGGACATGGTGGTCAAAGCGTTGCTACGTGAATGTTGGACTGAGGAGCGCCGGCGATAACCGGCGGTGAGCGACCGGGTGGGTCGCGAAAGGAGCGCGCCGGCTCAGCCGGGCGGTGATGTTGCGAGGGCCGTCATGTTCTACCTTGCAGGGCATGCGGGCCGCAGCGCGGCGCCGCGGCCCGCACGCCGGACCGCCCTGCCAACAAACCTGCCATCCACGAAACGCCCCGGCGCCGGCAGTAGGCGCCGGGGCGGCCGGCGATCCGCCGGCCCACCCCGGAAGGGGTCTTACATGTTCTCGATCAGCACTTCGCCGAAGCCGGAGCACGACACCTGCGTCGCACCTTCCATCAGGCGCGCGAAGTCGTACGTGACGCGCTTCTGCAGGATCGACTTTTCCATCGCGGCGATGATCGTGTCGGCCGCTTCCGTCCAGCCGAGGTGGCGCAGCATCATTTCCGCCGACAGGATCTCCGAACCGGGGTTCACGTAATCCTTGCCCGCGTACTTCGGCGCCGTGCCGTGCGTCGCCTCGAACATCGCGACCGAATCCGACAGGTTCGCGCCCGGCGCGATCCCGATGCCGCCGACCTGCGCGGCCAGTGCGTCGGAGATGTAGTCGCCGTTCAGGTTCAGCGTCGCGATCACGTCGTATTCGGCCGGACGCAGCAGGATCTGCTGCAGGAATGCATCGGCGATCGAATCCTTGATGACGATCTCGTTGCCCGTCTTCGGGTTCTTCACGCGCATCCACGGGCCGCCGTCGATCAGCTCGCCGCCGAATTCCTTCTGCGCGAGCGCGTAGCCGGCGTCACGGAACAGACCTTCCGTGAACTTCATGATGTTGCCCTTGTGAACCAGCGTGACCGACTTGCGATCGTTGTCGATCGCATACTGGATCGCCTTGCGCACGAGACGCTCGGTGCCTTCGGTCGACACGGGCTTGACGCCGATCCCCGAGGTTTCCGGGAAGCGGATCTTCTTCACGCCCATCTCGTCCTGCAGGAACTTGATCACCTTCTTCGCCTGCTCGGAGCCCGCGGCCCATTCGATGCCCGCGTAGATGTCTTCCGAGTTCTCGCGGAAGATCACCATGTCGATCTTTTGCGGCTCGCGCACCGGCGACGGCACGCCCTTGAAATACTGGACCGGGCGCAGGCACACGTACAGGTCGAGTTCCTGGCGCAGCGCGACGTTCAGCGAACGGATGCCGCCGCCGACCGGGGTCGTGAGCGGCCCCTTGATCGACACCACGTATTCCTTCAGCACCTGCAGCGTTTCGTCCGGCAGCCACACGTCCGGACCGTACACCTTCGTCGCCTTCTCGCCCGCGAAGATCTCCATCCAGTGGATCTTGCGCTTGCCCTTGTAGGCATGGGCCACCGCCGCGTCGACGACCTTGATCATGACCGGCGTGATATCGAAGCCCGTACCGTCGCCTTCGATATAGGGAATGATCGGCTGATCGGAAACGTTGAGCGAGTAGTCCTTGTTGACGGTGATCTTGTCACCGCCCTCCGGAACCTTGATGTGCTGATACGGCATGATCGACTCCAGTGACGTGGCTGAGCAGGTGATGCTGGTCGAAACTGCGCGCGTGGCGAGGTGGCCTTGCCCCCTTCGTGACGGCAACAGCGAGCCGCTATTCTAGCGCCCCAATCGGGGCCGGCGGCACGAAGCGCGACGCTGCGTATCAAGTCTTCCCTTATGTCTTATATAAGACAGATGACTTGCCGTTCCGTATTATGCATTAAGATTCCGCCATTTGCCATAGACCGCCGGCCCGCCTTCCCGCGGCACGCCGCGCGGGCGCCCCGCCATGACCCTGATCGCCCTCAACAAGCCGTTCGGCACGATTTGCCAGTTTTCCGCGCACGAGACGCGGCCATCGCTCGGCGACTGGGTAAAAACGCCCGGCGTCTACCCGGCCGGCCGGCTCGACGCGGACAGCGAGGGCCTGCTGCTGCTCACCGACGACGGCGCGCTGCAGGCGCGCATCGCGGAGCCGCGCCACAAGCTCGTCAAGCGCTACTGGGCGCAGGTCGACGGCGCGCCGGGCCCTGCCGACCTGAAGGCGCTCGCGCGCGGCGTCGATCTCGGCGACTACGTGACGCGCCCGTGCCGCGCCGAATTCATCGAGCCGCCCGATGCGCTGTGGCCGCGCAACCCGCCGATCCGCTACCGCGCCGCGATCCCGACCACGTGGATCGAACTGGCGATCACCGAAGGCAAGAATCGGCAGGTGCGCCGGATGACGGCCGCGATCGGCTTCCCGACGTTGCGTCTCGTGCGCGTGGGCATCGGCGCGCTGGACATATTCGCGCTCGGCATTGCGCCAGGCGAAACAATCGCGCTGCCGCCGCGCGCCCCGTGGGACGGTTTTGCCCGCGACGCATGAGTGCGTCGGCAACTTTCGATTTTTTCGTCATCTTTTTCGTCAACCGCCGGCGAAGATCGCGCGTTAAACCACGCAGATGCCATCCTGAGCTATCCGGCATTGGCAGCCGAACCGGTATTTCCGTGTTTGCGTCACGAAAGCGACGTTTTCTTCGAATACGATTCGGCGCCCGCAGCGCAATGAGAAATTTCTCGAAGCGTCTGTCAACCGAAAGGTGGATGGCACCGTTAGACGACATGACTCCTATGCCGGGTCATTTGGTTAATTAACTAAAGCTGAGGAACACAACATGAACAAACTGATCGCCGCTCTGGTCGCTGGTCTCTTCGCAACGGCTGCTTTCGCACAAGCTTCGGCTCCGGAAGCTGCTTCGGCTGCTGCTCCGGCAGCTGCTTCGGCACCGGCAAAGCACACGGCCAAGAAGCACCACGCAAAGAAGAAGCACCACGCAGCGAAGAAGGCAGCTAGCGAAGCCGAAGCGCCGGCAGCTGCTTCGAACTAAGCAAGCTGGTTGTAATAACGCAGTCAAGAACACGCAGTCTTGCCGTTCTTACGGCGTTGAAAGGCAGATCACCGCGAGGCGATCTGCCTTTTTCTTTTTGTGCCCGCCGGCGCGCTTCGCGTACCATGCGGGTCTCGTTTTCCCGATAGGAGCCTTGCTGTGCGATTCTCCCTGCGCTCGTCGCTCGGCCGCCTTGCGCGCGCCGCCGTGTTCCCCGCCGCGCTCGCCGTCCTCGCACTCGGCGTGCACACCGCCCACGCGCAAATGCCGCCGGGCGCCAAGCAGCCGAGCGAGTTCCCGCACGTGAAGCTGCGCGCCGGCATGTACGTGATCGACGCGGCCGTCGCCGCGAACGACGCCGACCGCGAACAGGGGCTGATGTACCGGTCGCAGCTCGGGCCGAACGAAGGCATGCTGTTCGTGTTCAACGAGAACGCCGTGCACTGCTTCTGGATGAAGAACACGCTGATTCCGCTGTCGATCGCGTTCATCCGCGCGGACGGCACGATTACCGACATCGACGAGATGCGGGCCGAGACGACCGACAACCACTGCCCGCGCAACAACGGCGTCTATGCGCTCGAAATGAGCAAGGGCTGGTTCGCCGCGAAGGGCATCAAGCCGGGCATGAAGCTCGACGGGCTGCCCAAGCCCCAGTAACGGCGAGTGCCGCGGCGCCGCCGCGCATCGACCGAAGCCGGCCGCCCGTTGCGCGCCGGCTTTTTTTTCGCGCGCCGGCGGCGCCCGCCTTGATTCGGCCGACGCTGGCCGCATCTGCAAAAGCCACGGACAAGCGCTATCCTTTAAATCTCGCTTGTTCCAATCCGGACCGGCCCAGCCGGCCCGCTTACGATCCGAACCACCAGGAGGTTCACGTGCCCCGCAAAACCCCCATCGAGCGCTATCGCAACATCGGGATCAGCGCTCACATCGATGCCGGCAAGACCACGACGACCGAGCGCATCCTGTTTTACACCGGCGTGAGCCACAAGATCGGCGAAGTGCACGATGGCGCGGCCACGATGGACTGGATGGAGCAGGAGCAGGAACGCGGCATCACGATCACGTCGGCCGCGACCACGGCCTTCTGGAAGGGCATGGCCGGCAACTATCCGGAACACCGGATCAACATCATCGACACCCCCGGGCACGTCGACTTCACGATCGAGGTCGAACGCTCGATGCGCGTGCTCGACGGCGCGTGCATGGTCTACGACTCGGTCGGCGGCGTGCAGCCGCAGTCCGAAACCGTGTGGCGCCAGGCGAACAAGTACAAGGTGCCGCGCATCGCGTTCGTCAACAAGATGGACCGCGTCGGCGCGGACTTCTTCCGCGTGCAGCGCCAGATCGGCGAGCGCCTGAAGGGCGTCGCGGTGCCGATCCAGATTCCGATCGGCGCGGAAGAGCATTTCCAGGGCGTCGTCGATCTCGTCAAGATGAAGGCGATCGTCTGGGACGACGAAAGCCAGGGCGTGAAGTTTTCCTACGAGGAGATCCCGGCGAATCTCGTCGAGCTCGCGCACGAATGGCGCGGGAAGATGGTCGAGGCCGCCGCGGAAGCCAGCGAGGAACTGCTCGAGAAGTACCTGCACGACCATGAGTCGCTGACCGAGGACGAGATCAAGGCCGCGCTGCGCCAGCGCACGATCGCGAACGAGATCGTGCCGATGCTGTGCGGCAGCGCGTTCAAGAACAAGGGTGTGCAGGCGATGCTCGACGCGGTGATCGATTACCTGCCGTCGCCGGTCGACGTGCCGGCCATCCTCGGCCACGACTTCGCCGATCCGGAAAAACCGGCGGAACGCCACCCGAGCGACGACGAGCCGTTCTCGTCGCTCGCGTTCAAGATCATGACCGACCCGTTCGTCGGCCAGCTGATCTTCTTCCGCGTGTATTCGGGCGTCGTCAATTCGGGCGACACGGTGCTGAACGCGACGAAGGACAAGAAGGAGCGGCTCGGCCGGATCCTGCAGATGCACGCGAACGAGCGCAAGGAAATCAAGGAAGTGCGCGCGGGCGACATCGCGGCGGCGGTCGGCCTGAAGGAAGCGACGACAGGCGACACGCTGTGCGATCCGACCAAGCCGATCATCCTCGAGAAGATGGAATTCCCGGAGCCGGTGATCTCGCAGGCCGTCGAGCCGAAGACGAAGGCCGACCAGGAGAAGATGGGCCTGGCGCTGAACCGTCTCGCGCAGGAGGATCCGTCGTTCCGCGTGCAGACCGACGAGGAATCCGGCCAGACCATCATCTCGGGGATGGGCGAGCTGCACCTCGAAATCCTGGTCGACCGGATGAAGCGCGAGTTCGGCGTCGAGGCCACGGTCGGCAAGCCGCAGGTCGCGTACCGCGAAACGGTGCGCACGACGGCGTCCGACGTCGAAGGCAAGTTCGTCAAGCAGTCGGGCGGGCGCGGCCAGTACGGGCATGCGGTGATTACGCTCGAGCCGAACCCCGGCAAGGGCTACGAGTTCCTCGATGAGATCAAGGGCGGCGTGATTCCGCGCGAATTCATCCCGGCCGTCGACAAGGGCATCACCGAAACGCTGAAGAGCGGCGTGCTCGCTGGCTACCCGGTCGTCGACGTGAAGGTGCACCTGACGTTCGGCTCGTACCACGACGTCGACTCGAACGAAAACGCGTTCCGGATGGCCGGCTCGATGGCGTTCAAGGAAGCGATGCGCCGTGCGAAGCCCGTGCTGCTCGAGCCGATGATGGCCGTCGAGGTCGAGACGCCCGAGGATTTCATGGGCAACGTGATGGGCGACCTGTCGAGCCGGCGCGGCATCGTGCAGGGGATGGAGGACATCGCGGGCGGCGGCGGCAAGCTCGTGCGCGCCGAAGTGCCGCTTGCCGAGATGTTCGGCTATTCGACGTCGCTGCGCTCGGCCACGCAAGGCCGTGCGACGTACACGATGGAGTTCAAGCAGTACGCTGAAACGCCGGCGAACGTGTCGGAAGGCGTGATCAACGCGAAAGTGAAGTAAGCGCCGGGCGCACGCGCCCGACGGCAAGCCGAAGGCCCGTCCGGTTCCGGACGGGCCTTTTTTCGTCCGTCGAGCGCGCCGATGCGCGCGGCCGCCGACGTTTTCGATCGGCACGCCAGGCATTTTTTGCACATGCCACAATGGATCGCGATTCGTCCGATGGAACCTTCCCCATGCCGCCCACCCCTGCCCTGCGCCGCCTGCTGACGCTGTATGCGGGCCTGATCGTCGCCAACATCGCCGTCTGGCTGTGGGCGTTCGCGGTGCTGCGCGACCATCCGCTGCTGCTCGGCACCGCGGCGATCGCGTACGGGCTCGGGCTGCGTCACGCGGTCGACGCCGATCACATCGCAGCGATCGACGTCGCGACGCGCAAGCTGATGCAGGACGGCCAGCGTCCGGTGACCGTCGGCCTGTTCTTCTCGCTCGGCCACTCGACGATCGTGATTGCCGCGACGCTCGGCATCGCGCTGACCGCGTTCGCGCTGCGCGACCGTTTCGACGCATTCCGCGAGATTGGCGGCACGATCGGCACGGCGGTGTCCGCGACGTTCCTGCTCGTGCTCGCATGCATGAACCTGGTGATCCTGCGCGGCGTGTGGCGGCGCTATCGCGGCGCGCCGGACCATGCCCATGGCGGCGCGCACACGCATCGGGCGGGCGGCCTCGTGTCGCGGCTGCTGCGCCCGCTGTTCCGGTTCGTGTCGAAAAGCTGGCACATGTATCCGGTCGGCGTGCTGTTCGGCCTCGGTTTCGATACTGCAACCGAAATCGCGCTGCTCGCGATCGCGGCCGCGCAGGCGAGCCACGCGCTGCCGCTCTATACGGTCATGCTGTTTCCCGCGCTGTTCGCGGCCGGCATGACGCTGATCGACTCGACCGACAACGTGCTGATGATTCATGCGTACGGTTGGGCGATGGACGACCCGCAGCGCAAGCTGCTCTATAACGCGAGCATCACGCTGCTGTCGGCGGTCGTCGCGCTGGCCGTCGGCGGGATCGAGGCCGCCGGCCTGCTCGCCGACAAACTGTCGCTGACGGGCCCCGTACGCGATGCGCTCGATACGCTCGGCGAACACTTCGGCGCGATCGGCTATGGCATCGTCGCGCTGTTCCTCGTCGGCTGGATCGCGTCGATCCTCTGCCATCGCTGGCCGCGCGCTGCCGATCCAACGGCGCGCTGATCTGGTCAGACGTTTCATTCCAGAAACAAAATGCGCCCGACAGCGTTTCACGCGCTGTCGGGCAACGAGTGCACGCCTTGCGCCACGGGCATAGCCGGCCGGTGGCACGAATCTCGCAGATAGGGATTCGCACGGCGGGCCCGCGTGCCGATCCGTGTTCGCGACTGCCCTCGGGCGCCAGCGCGACACGCATCGGCCGCCGATACGACATTGCATCGTTGCTGGTCCCCTGCATCACACGTTGACGGTCGCGCGTGACGAGGCATCGCGCCCATCGGGGAGATCAATGATGAGCAGAACGAAACAATTGTCCCGCACGGCGGGCCGGCGCTTTCACACCACCCTGCTGGCCGCAGCCGCGTTTGCTTGCTGCTGTTCGTACGCCAGTGCGCAGGACGCGACGCCCGGCGCCGCGCCCGACGCGATTGCGGGCGCGGACCCCGTGATGATGCTGGTCGAGGATGCGGCGTCCTGCGCCGCCAATCCGGCTGCATGCGCGGTACACGTCTATGCCGGCCGCGGCGCGGCAGGCAGCGGTGCCGGCAATACCACTGGCGGTGGCAGTCCGGGTAATGGCGGAAGCGGCGCGGTCGGGCCCGCGGGGGTCAGTGGTTCCACGGGATCAACATCCGGCGGTATGAATGGCACAGGCAGTGGCGGGACTGCGTCCGGCAACGGAGGTAAGGGTGATGGGTCTTCTGGTGGCGGCACTTCGGGTAACGGCGCTTCGGGTGGTGGTACTTCTGGTAGTGGCACTTCTGGTAGTGGCACTTCTGGCGGCGGCACTTCTGGTGGCGGTACTTCGGGTGGCGGTACTTCGGGCGGTGGCACTTCCGGCGGCGGCACTTCGGGTGGCGGCACTTCGGGTGGCGGTACCTCGGGCGGCGGTACCTCGGGCGGCGGTACCTCGGGTGGCGGTACTTCGGGCGGCGGCACTTCGGGTGGCGGCACTTCGGGTGGCGGTACCTCGGGTGGCGGTACCTCGGGTGGCGGTACCTCGGGTGGCGGCACCTCGGGTGGCGGCACTTCGGGTGGTCATGGTGGTCACGGCGGTGGTGGTCATGGCGACGGTGGCGGCAATGGTGGTGGAAATGGCGTAGGTAACGGTGGCGGTCACGGCGGCGGCGGCGGCGGCGGCGGTGGCGGCGGTGGCGGCGGTGGCGGCGGTGGCGGCGGTGGCGGCGGTGGCGGGGGCGGCGGTGGCGGCGGTGGTCACGGCGGTGGTCACGGCGGTGGTCACGGCGGCGGCAACGGCGGCGGTCACGGTGGCGGCAACGGCGGCGGCAGCGGTGGCGGCAGCGGTGGCGGTCACGGCGGCGGCAATGGCGGCGGTCACGGCGGCGGCAACGGTGGCGGCGGCAACGGTGGCGGCAGCGGCGGTGGCGGCGGTGGCGGCAGCGGCGGTGGCGGCGGCGGCGGCGGCGGCGGCAGCGGCGGCGGCGGCAGCGGCGGCAGCGGCGGCAGCGGCGGTAGCGGCGGTAGCGGCGGTAGCGGCGGTAGCGGCGGTAGCGGCGGCAGCGGCGGCGCCGGCGGCAGCGGCGGCAGCGGCGGCAGCGGCGGCGCCGGCGGCAGCGGTGGCCAAGGTAACGGCGGCGGCAGCACCGGCGGTCACGGAATCGGTGGCCACGGCAATGGCGGTGGCAACGGTAATGGCAACGGCAATGGTGGCGCCGGCAGCGGCGGCGCCAACGGTGTCGGCAACGGCAGTGGCGGCGGCGGCAGCGGTGGATCGGCCGGTGGCCATGGCCACTGACCGACGCATCGCCTGAGCAGTGCCGTCAGAGCATTTCGAGCGCGCGCTTGCTGCGCGGCGGACGGAAATAACCGTCGATCTGCGCGCGCTCGTCATCGCTCAACACGAGGTCGAGCGCCGCACGATTGTCGCGCACGTGCTCGATCCGCGAAGCCTTCGGAATCGCGAACACACCCGGTTGCGCGAGCACCCACGCAAGCGCGACACGCGTCACCGACACGCCGCGCTGCCGCGCGATCTCGTCGAGCGGCGAGCGCTTCGGCAGCCGCCCGTGATCGACCGGGCTGTAGGCCATCGCGGGTATCCGGTGGTCGGCGAGCCACGGCAGCAGGTCGAATTCCGGACCGCGCCGCGCGATGTTGTAGAGGATCTGGTTGGTCGCGCACGCGCCACCGCCCGCCTCGTCGACGAGCTCGGCCATGTCGGCCGTATCGAAGTTGCTGACGCCCCAGTGCCGGATCTTGCCCGCGCGCCGCAACGCATCGAACCCCTCCACGGTCTCCTCGAGCGGCACCGAACCGCGCCAGTGCAGCAGGTACAGGTCGAGATGATCGGTACGCAAACGTTCGAGGCTCGCCTCGCACGCGGCGACGACGCCGCGTCGGCTCGCATGATGCGGGTACACCTTGCTGACGAGGAACACGTCGTCGCGCAGGCCGGCCAGCGCGTCGCCGACGAGTTCCTCGGTCGCGCCGTCGCCATACATCTCGGCGGTGTCGACCAGCGTCATCCCGAGCGCGATACCCTCGCGCAATGCGGCGATCTCGTCGGCGCGGCGCGCGGGGCGCTCGCCCATTTCCCAGGTGCCCAGGCCGAGCTTCGGAATCGTCTCGCCGTCCGGCAGGACGACCGTGGCGATCGTGTCTGTCATGCGTTCCTCGCTGCGGTTCGTGGCCGCGCACCGCGGCCGAAGCATCGAATACGACGCATCAGTGTAGTCAATCGGTGCGGCCTTCACGTATTACACGGCAAAAACCGGCTATAACGGCGCCGCATGATGACTTAGAATGGCCGGCAACCTGATCGATACCCATTCCATGAAGTCACCCACGGACGACCGCTGGCAGGACCTGCGCCCCGACCCCGACAACGACACGCCGCTCTATCTGCAGCTCGCCCGCAAGCTCGGCGACGCGATCCACGACAATCGCTGGGCGGCCGGCGAGGCGCTACCGTCCGAGCGCGTGCTGTCCGAGGCGCTCGGCGTGTCGCGCATCACCGCGCGCAAGGCGATCGCGCTGCTCGTCGAGCAGGGCCTGATCCGCCGCACGCAGGGCGCCGGCAATTTCATCCAGCCGCGTTACGAGGATCCGCTGTCGCGGTTGTCGAGCTTCAGCGAGATGCTGGAGCGCCGCGGCTTCAAGCCGAGCTCGCAATGGCTCGAGCGCGAAATCCAGCCGGCGAACCGCGACGAAGTGATTCAGCTCGGGCTGTCGCCGGCCGCATCCGTTACACGGCTGAAGCGCCTGCGCCTCGCCGACGGCATCGTGATGGCCGTCGAGAACTCGACATTCCCCGCCACGCTGATTCCTGATCCGCAGGCGATCGGCGGTTCGCTGTACAGCTATCTCGAAGCGCGCGGCACGCCGATCGTGCGCGCGCTGCAGCATTTCCGCGCAGTCAACGCGACCGACGAGATCGCGCAACAGATGGGCATCGCGCCGCACGATGCGCTGCTGCTGATCACGCGGATCGGCTATACGGCCGACCAGCGCGCGATCGAGCTCACCGATACCTACTGCCGCAACGACTACTACGACTTCGTCGTCGAGCTGCGCAAGTAACGGGCACGGCGCAGCCGGCGCTTACAGCCAGCGCGCGTCGTCCGTGCCGAGCGGAACGGGCGGCCGGGCGAAGCGCGGCGGCGTCGCCGACAGGCGTTCGGCCGGGCGCACCGCATCGATCGTGCCGAACGGCGACGCGCTCCGGTCGATCCGGTCGCGCACGTCGTCAGGCGTGAACTCCGCCGCGTGCAGACCGTCCGGCACCACGCCGAACGATTGCAGCCAGCGACCCGTCTGCGCGAGCGACAACCGCACGTGCCAGCTTCCCCCTTCCGTCGCCCGCCGCGCGAGCGCGATCATCGCGCCGAACGCCGCCAGATAACCCGTCGCATGATCGAGCGCCTGGCACGGCAGATGGCGCGGGCCGTCCGCGTGCGCGGCGCGCTGCTCGCTCCACGCAATGCCGCTCGCCGACTGCACGAGGCTGTCGAAGCCGCGCCGCATCGACCACGGCCCCGCGTGTCCGTAAGCGGATACCGACACGCAGACGATGCCCGGCCGCAGTTCCGCGAGCGCCTGCGGCGAGAACCCGCGCGCCGCGAGCGCGCCCGGGCGATAGGCTTGCAGGAATACGTCGGCGTGGCGTGCGAGATCGCGTAGCGCGGCGACGCCCGCCGGCTCGCGCAGATCGATCCACGTCGAGCGCTTGCCGCGCCCGTTGTCGATCACGAGCGACGCGATGTTCGGCAGGTGCGGGCCGTTGACGAGCAGCGTTTGCGCGCCGTGCGACGCGAGCGTGCGGCCCGCGACCGGCCCCGCGATGATGCGCGTGAGATCGAGCACGCGCACGCCCGCTAGCGGCTGGTCGGGCTCGCCGCGACCGATCGCCTCGACAGGCGCCTCGCCGATCCGCTCGATCTCGAACAGCGGCAGCGACGCGAGCGCGCGCGCCTGGTCGTGCGAAGCCCATTCGTCAGGGGTTCTGATCAATGCCGCGCACAGGCCGGCCTCGGCCAGCGCGGTATCGAGCGCCGCGCCGTCCCATGTGCGGATCGCCGCGGCAACGTCGTCGCGCTGCGGGCCGCAGCCGAGCACGTCGAGAATTCCGTGCAGGTGATGGGGAAAGTTCGCATGCAGCTGGATCCAGCGTCCGTCGCGCGTGTCGTAGAAGCCCGTCACCGGATGACGCAGCTCCGGCGGCGGCCCATCGTCCACGCGCAGGTAGCGTTCGCTGCGGAACGCGACGAGCGCGTCGCGCATCGACACGTCGACGCGCTGCGCGACACCCGTGCGCAGCCGGTGACATTCGGCCGCCGCGAGGCCGGCTGCCGCGATGGTCGCCGCGGCCAGCGTGCCGACGTGGAACGTCGACGGCAGCGTCGGGTCCTGCCCCGTCACGGCCGCGCGGGCCAGCGCGTCAGGCGCGCCGTGCGCGAGTTGCCACAAACGGGTCAATGCGAGTTCGGGTGTCATGGTGTAAGCGCGCCGTTGAGGAGACTCAATCGAGTCTAGAATTCGCGACGAGTGCGATCAATCTTGATTGCGCGAATCAATGCATAACGAATAGTTGTAGCCGGGCCGCGTTTCATGCGCCCCGACAGGAGCGATCCGCATGACGTCCCTCAGCGCGCCGGAAGCCGCCGGCATCCTCGGTGTCAGCATGAGCACCCTTTATGCGTATGTGAGCCGCGGGCTGCTGCGTTCGCTGCCCGATGGCGCGAGCAAGCGCCGCCGCTACGACGCGGACGAGGTGCGCCTGCTCGCGCGCCGCCGCGCCGATGCGAAACGCGCGGGCGGCGTCGCCGAACGCTCGCTCGACTGGGGCGTGCCCGTGCTCGAATCGCGGATCACGCAGATCGCCGACGGCCGCCTGCACTACCGCGGCGCCGATGCGATCGCGCTCGCGAACGACGCGACGCTCGAGGAAGCGGCCGCACGTTTGTGGGATTGTCCGCCCGCGCGGCTGGCCGCCGCATCGCCGGCGTCGACCGGTTTCGACGCCGCGCAGTGGGACGACTGGGCCAGCCGCTGGGCACATCTGGCGCCGCTCGAGCGCACGCTGGTGCTGCTCCCCGCCGCGGCCGCGTCGCTGCCGCGCCTGTGGGCGCAGGGGCGCGACGCGCAGTTCGACGCGGCCACGCTGCTGCTGCGCGTGACGGCGGCCGCGCTGGCCGGCAGCACGCCGAATGACGCGCCCGTGCATCGGCAACTCGGCGCCGCGTGGCGCATCCGCCGGCGCGACGAAGCCGACCTGCTGCGCCGCGCGCTCGTGCTGTGCGCCGATCACGAGCTGAATCCGTCGACCTTTGCGGTGCGCTGCATCGCGTCGACCGGCACCCACCTGTTCGGCGCGATCGCGGGCGGGCTCGCCGCGCTGTCGGGACCGCGCCACGGCGGCGAGACGTTCCGTGCGGGCGCGCTGCTCGATGAAGCGGCGCATGCCGCCGACCTCGACCGCTATCTCGCGCTGCGCGTCGCGCACGACGAACGCGCGGACGGCGCCCGCACGGTGCTGTCGGGTTTCGCGCACCCGCTCTATCCCGACGGCGATCCGCGTGCCCGTGCGCTGCTCGACGCACTGCACGCGACGCTCCCCGACCGGGCGCCGCTCCAGATGGCTCGCGCGCTCGCCGCGCGTGTGGAAGCGGCGACCGGCCTGCGCCCGTCGATCGATTTCGCGCTCGCGGTGCTGGAGCGCACGCTTGCGCTGCCCGACGGCGCCGCGTTCACGCTGTTCGCGGCCGGCCGCACCGCGGGCTGGATCGCGCATGCGCTCGAACAGTATGCGGATGGCAAGCTGATCCGGCCTCGCGCGCGCTACGTCGGCAGCGATGCGACGGCCTGAGCGCGGCCGGCGCGCCATGCCGCAAACCGTCGCCACGCGATCGGCGTCGCGTGCACGGCCGGCGCCGCCTGCGGGCCGAACGCGAACACCGCACCGCCCGCCGCCGCGCTGATCCATACGCGCATGCCGGGCAGCAGCGAGAGCGACTCGCCGGCGCGCAGCCAATGATCGTCGGGCCGGCCCTCGACCGTCACCCACAGGTCGCCGTCCGCGACCTGCAGCGCGGTGCGATCGACGATCCGCCACCGCGCGGCCGGCTCGTTGCCGTCCATTTCGTAGAGTCGCAGTTCGCGCATGGCCGCCTCCGGGTCGCGTGGGTTCGATGACACCAGTATTCCGGACGGCGGCGACACGCGGACAGATACGCCTGCAGACACTTTCGGCTGAACTGTACCGGTCCGCCGGCGGACGGGCGTCCGCCCGCTGCCGGTACGCCCGCTGCCGGTCGCCCGGTGCCGGTACGCCCGGTTTCATGTCCTGACGGCTGGCGGGGCCCCCCATTCTGCGTGTTCCGGCGGCTTTGCCTACAATGGCGGCTGTCCCGCGCCCCCGGTCCGCCCCCATGTTCCAACCCCCGCCCGCCGCCGCTCCCGGCGAAAAGAACCTCACCGTGATGCTGTGGCTCGTCGCGACGGGCTTCTTCATGCAGACGCTCGATGCGACGATCGTCAACACGGCGCTACCGTCGATGGCCGTGAGTCTCGGCGAATCGCCACTCCGGATGCAGTCGGTCGTGATCGCGTACTCGCTGACGATGGCGGTGATGATTCCGGTTTCGGGCTGGCTCGCGGATACGTTCGGCACGCGGCGCGTGTTCTTCAGCGCGATCCTGGTGTTCTCGCTCGGCTCGCTGCTGTGCGCGAACGCGCATACGCTGCAGCAGCTCGTCGTGTTCCGCGTCGTGCAGGGGGTGGGCGGCGCGATGCTGCTGCCGGTCGGGCGGCTCGCCGTGCTGCGCACGTTCCCGGCCGAACGCTACCTGAGCGCGCTGTCGTTCGTCGCGATTCCCGGGCTGATCGGGCCGCTGATCGGGCCGACGCTCGGCGGCTGGCTCGTGAAGATCGCGTCGTGGCACTGGATCTTCCTGATCAACGTGCCCGTGGGCGTCGCCGGCTGCATCGCGACCTTCTACTCGATGCCCGACTCGCGCAATCCGGCCGTCGGCCGCTTCGACCTGAAGGGCTATCTGCTGCTGACGATCGGGATGGTCGCGATCTCGCTGTCGCTCGACGGGCTCGCCGATCTCGGCATGCAGCACGCGGCCGTGCTCGTGCTGCTGATCCTGAGCCTCGCGTGCTTCGTCGCGTACGGACTGTACGCGGTGCGCGCGCCGCAGCCGATCTTCTCGCTGGAACTGTTCAAGATCCATACGTTCAGCGTCGGCCTGCTCGGCAACCTGTTCGCGCGGATCGGCAGCGGCGCGATGCCGTACCTGATCCCGCTGCTGCTGCAGGTGAGCCTCGGCTATTCGGCGTTCGAGGCCGGGCTGATGATGCTGCCGGTCGCGGCGGCGGGGATGTTCTCGAAGCGGATCATCACGCAGCTGATCACGCGGCACGGCTACCGCAAGGTGCTGCTCGTGAACACGATCATGGTCGGCGTGATGATGGCGAGCTTCGCGCTGATGCGCGACACGGTGCCCGTCTGGGTGAAGGTCGTGCACCTCGCGCTGTTCGGCGGCTTCAACTCGATGCAGTTCACCGCGATGAACACGCTCACGCTGAAGGATCTCGGCACCGGCGGCGCAAGCAGCGGCAACAGCCTGTTCTCGCTCGTGCAGATGTTGTCGATGAGCCTCGGCGTCACCGTTGCCGGTGCGCTGCTCGCGACCTTCACCGGGATGCTGCGCACGGTGACGCCGAGCAATACGCTGCCGGCGTTCCATGCAACCTTCATCTGCGTGGGGATCATCACGGCCGCGTCGGCGTGGATCTTCGCGCAACTCGCCCCCGAAATCCGCGGCCGCGCGCAGAAGACCGACCCGTCCGAACGCGCGTGACGCCCGGCGCACGCCGGCGAGATCGCCGCGATCGCCACGGCGGCGCGGCGCGCACCATGTCGGTGCGGCCATGCTGCACCGCGCGGCAGCCGGCGGCCGCGGCGGCCCGCCGCACGGGGCACGATGCCGTGCATGCTTCTTGCTCGCCTATTCTGTAGGTAAACTGGCAGTCTCCCTTCGGCCGACATCATGAGCATGATCGACATCGATCCCCCCGGCTTCCAGCCGCCCCGCCCCGTCGCCGGTGACGACGGAAAGCGGCGCACCGTGCTGTACGGCGCGTACACCGTGTTCAGCGTGTTCCAGCCGGTTTTCTCGGTGTCGCACCGCCGCGCGATCGGCTATCACGCGTCGCTGCGCGCGCACGACGAGGAAAGCCGCCAGGTCGCGTCGCACGAGGTATTCACGCAGGCGGCGCGGCGCGGCGACCTGCTCGAGCTCGGCCGGCTCGCCGAATCGCTGCATCTCGGCAACTTCCACGCGTTCGACAGTCACGACGAATGGCTCTTCCTGAGCCTGCATCCGGCCGCGCTGATGGACACCGTCTACGGCGACGCGCTGCTCGCGAACCTGAAGGCGCTCGGCCTGCCGCCGCATCGCGTGGTGCTCGAAGTGCCCGAACAGGCGGGCGGCGAGACGCCGCGCTACGCGGCGATCGTCGACGGGTTGCGCAAGGCCGGCTTCCTGATCGCGCTCGGCGGCTTCGGCGCGAAGCATTCGAACATCGATCGCGTGTGGCACCTGCACCCGGACATCGTCACGCTCGATCGCGGCATCCTCGCGCAGGCGAGCGAGCATTCGCATCTCGAACGCGTGCTGCCCGGGCTCGTGTCGCTGCTGCACGAATCCGGCCAGCTCGTGCTGATGGGCGGCCTCGCGACCGAGCGCGACGCGCTGATCGCGCTCGAATGCGACGTCGATTTCGTGCAAGGGCAGTACTTCGCGGGGCCGAGCGTCGATCCCGTTCAGCCGCAGGCCGCCGCCGGCTGCATGGACACGCTGTCGGCCGCGTTGCGGCTGCGCGTCGCGCAACGCGAGCGCACGCAGGCCGAACGCCTCGCGCCGTACGTCGCCGCGCTGGAGGAAGCGAGCCAGAAGCTCGCCGCCGGCGAGCCGCTGATCGACGCCGCCGGCGCCGTGCTCGGCTTGCCGGAAACCGCGCGCTGCTTCCTGCTCGATGCATCGGGCCGCCAGATCGGCGACAACGTGCTCGCGCGCGGCAGCGTCTCGCAGCGGGCGAAACGCTTCCGGCCGCTGCTGCATTCGGAAGGCGCGAGCTGGGAGCGCCGCCCGTACTTCAGCCACGCGATGCGTGCGCCGGGCCGCGTGCATCTGACGCCGCCGTACCTGTCGATCAACGAGGCGCACCTGTGCGTGACCGCATCGATCGCCGCGCCGGTCGCGACCGGCATGCAGGTGCTGTGCGTCGACATCAACTGGGAAGCGGCGCTCAACCGCGAATGAGGATGCGCGCCGCGCTCATGCGGCGCCGTTGACATCGCCAGCCCGGCGCGCGATCAGCCGATGCACGCGCTTGCCGGACGACGCGCTGACGACTTCATGCTCGTCGATCACCTGCATGCCGGCGCCGAGCGCCGCACGCATGCGCGCCGAATCGAGCGGCGTGTACAAGCGGCCGCGCTCGTCGCGCAACGCACCGTGGCCGGCCACCCGCCAGCTCAGGTACACCGTGCCGCCGGGCATCAGCAATGTGGCGAGCCGTGCGGCCGCCGCGGCCGCATCGGTCTGTTCGAGGTGCATCACGACCGTTTCGCACAGTACGTTCCGGAACGCGCCGGACGGCACGCCGGCGAGCGCCGGCAGCGCGGCCAATTCGAACGTCAGCGACGGGTAACGCAAGCGCGCCTCGGCGAGGAGCGCGACGCTCGCGTCGTAGCCGCGCACGTCGAATCCTTGCGAAGCGAGCCACGCGGTGTCGCGCCCCGCGCCGCAGCCGACATGGGCCGAGGGCCCCGGCGAGAAATACTGCTCCAGCAGCGCGTACATGTCGTCGGGGGCGGCCTCGTCGAGCCAGTCCTGCGCGTATTGCGCGGCATGGGCTTCGTAGGCATCGACAGTCGGGCGATCCACCATGGCGATTGCTCCGCGTACGCGTCTGATCGGGCGACGCATCACGCATCTTAGCCGCTGCGCATCGCGCGTGGTATGGCGCGCCGCGCGTGGCGCTACGCCGCTCGCATGCCGCCCGCGCGGGTCGCATCGGCCGTCAGTTCGGCCCACAGCGCGTCGCCTCGCCAGGCCGGCCGCGATGCCGCCGTTTCCGCGTCGTGAACGAGGGCGCACAGCCGCGCGTTGACCGGCGCCGGCGCGCCGAAGCGCGCGGCCAGCCGGACGATCTCGCCGTTGATCCATTCGACTTCGGTCGCCCGACGTGCGGCGAGATCGTCGGACATCGACGAACGCGCGAGCGGATCGATCGCGAGCATCCGGCCGCCCAGCGCGCGAAACGCGGGATCGGGCAACTCGAGCACCGCGGGAATCCATGCGGCCGGCAACGGCGTGAGCCGCGCGGGCCGGATCGCGGCGCGGGCCAACACGTGCAGCGCTTCGCGCTGCGCCAGCGCGACGCAGCGCCGGTATGCGCGTTGCGAGAGTTCGTCGCGCAGCGGCAGGTTCGCGAGCGCATTGACCGCGTTGTTCAGGTTCAGCAGCAGCTTCGCCCATTGCACGGCGCGCATGTCGCGGCGCAGCGCGAGCGGCAGCCCGGCACGCGCGAACGCGCCGGTGAACGGCCGCAGCGCGGGCGACGCATCGGCCGCGAGCGCGCCGGTCGAACCCTGGTGAAACGCGCCGGGCCCGCGCTCGATCACGTTGAACGGCACCATGCCGGCCAGCACGGTCGCTTGCGGCAGCGCCTCGCCCAATACGTCGGCGTTGGAAAGGCCATTCTGGAAACTGACGACGACCGTGCCGGGCCGCAGCACGCCGGCGAGCTGCGCCGCGACGTCATGCGTCGCGGCCGACTTGACCGTGACGAGCACGAGCCGCGCGGCGGCCGCAGTGGCCGGATCGGTCGAGAACGCGACCCGGGCCGGCTCCAGCGTCGCGCGATAGCCGCGCGAGTCGGTCAAGGTCAGCCCGTTCGCCCGAATCGCGTCGCCGATGCGGGCGCGACCGACGAGCGTCACCGGCGTACCGGCCGCCGCGAGCCGGCCGCCGAGATAGCAGCCGACCGCGCCCGCGCCGAACACGCAGACGGGCGCGGCCGACGGGTCAGACATGCGAATGCGCGCCGCCGTGGACGGGCCCCGAGCGCCGCTCGACTTCGCGGCGCACGTCGCCGCGCAGGCCCGCGAAGAACGCGACTTCGGCGACGACGAACAGCGGCCCGACGATCAGGCCGACCAGGTCGTCGACGAACGCGGGCTTGCGCCCCTCGAACCAGTGCCCGACGAACTGCACGATCCAGCCGACCACGAACGCGGCGACGCCGATTGCGAGCCACTGCGCGGTGGGCAGCAGCGCGAGCGTCTGCGCGGCCCACAGGCCGAGCGCGAACAGCGCGGCCATCACCACGCCGAAGCGCAGGTCGAGGCGCAGGTAGAACACGACGGACGCCACGGCAAGCAACAGCGCGGGCGACAGCGCGACGCCTGCCAGCGTGCCGAGCGCCGGCCGCGACAGCAGCACCTCGACCGCGAACACGATCATCGGAATACCGACCAGGTGCGTCGCGATGTTGCGCGCGTCGCGATGGTAGGCCGCATACTGGGAAAGGTGGTCCTCGAGCGTCTTCATGGTGTCTCCTGAACGATCATTGAGCGCTATGATGCGCGTCACGCCCGAGAACCTCTGTCAGCTACCCGACATCGCGTGCCCATGCCCTCGTCGCTCGCCCCTTACCTGCCGCAGATCGAAGCGCACCCGTGGTTCGCCGCGCTGCCGCCGGCGTTGCGCGCCGACCTGCTCGCCCGCGCCGCGGTGCGGCGCCTGCCGGCCGGCCGCGCGCTGTTCCGCCGCGGCGACCCGCCATGCGGGCTGTATGCGGTGCTGGCCGGCTCCCTCACCATAGGCGCGGTGGATCCGCAGGGCAAGGAAGCGCTGCTGATGGTCGCCGAGCCCGTCACGTGGTTCGGCGAGATCGCGCTGTTCGACGGCCAGCCGCGGACCCACGATGCGATCGCGCTCGACGACACGCTGCTGCTGCACGTCCCGCAGGCCGCGCTGCTCGCGATTCTCGACACGACGCCCCAGTACTGGCGGCAGTTCGCGCTGCTGATGGCGCAAAAGCTTCGGCTGAGCCTCCTGAACGTCGAATCGATGAGCGTGATGCCGGCCGCGCAGCGGCTCGCCGCGCGGCTGCTGATGATCGCCGAAGGCTACGGCGGGATCAGCGCCGGCCGCACGCACATCCGGCTATCGCAGGAAAAGCTTGCGGCGATGCTGTCGCTGACGCGGCAGACCACCAACCAGCTGCTGAAGGCGCTGCAGGCCGACGGCGTCGTGCGGCTGCACGTCGGCGAGATCGAACTCGTCGACGTCGACGCGCTGCGCCGCGCGAGCGGACTGCCCGGCAGCACGGACTGATACTGCCACGCAAGCGCAACAATCGCAGCAAGCGCCGCAACATCGCGTTCCCGCCGTCATGGCATTGCGCTATCGTGGCGGCTCGTTCCCCCTCCCCGATCCGCGCTTGAACACGTCGACCGTCACCGCCCCGTCCCGCCACGCCTGGCCCGTGTTCGTCGTATTCCTGCGGCTCGGCCTCACGTCGTTCGGCGGCCCCGTCGCGCATCTCGGCTACTTCCGCGATACGTTCGTCACGCGGCGCGGCTGGCTGACCGAGCGCGCCTATGCGGATCTCGTCGGGCTGTGCCAGTTCCTGCCGGGGCCGGCGAGCAGCCAGGTCGGGATGGCGATTGGCCTCGCGCGCGCGGGCTATGCGGGGATGTTCGCCGCGTGGCTCGGCTTCACGTTGCCGTCGGCGCTGCTGATGATGTTGTTCGCACTCGGCGTGCATGCGACGGGCATGCCGGTCGCCGCCGGCGCGCTGCACGGGCTGCGCATCGTGTCGGTCGCGGTGATCGCGCAGGCGGTATGGGGCATGGCGCGCACGCTGTGCCCGGATGCGCGCCGCGTCACGCTGATGGCGATCGCGGCCTCCATCGCGCTGCTCGTGCCGGCCGCGTGGCTGCAGGTTGCCGTGATCGTCGCGGCGGGTGCAGCCGGTCTCGTGCTGTTGCCGCAGCCCGAGCGCGGCGCGCACGAGCCGTTGCCGCTGCATGTGTCGCACCGCGCGGGCGTGCTGTGGCTCGCGCTGTTCGCCGCGCTGATCGTCGTGTTGCCGTTCGCGGCCCGCGCGTTCCATTCGAACACGCTCGCCGTCGTCGACGCGTTCTTCCGCACCGGTGCGCTGGTGTTCGGCGGCGGCCACGTAGTGCTGCCGCTGCTGCAGGCCGCCGTCGTCGCGCCGGGCTGGGTCGGCGATTCGGCGTTCCTGGCCGGCTACGGTGTCGCGCAGGCTGTGCCGGGGCCACTCTTCACATTCGCGGCCTTCCTCGGTGCGTCGCTGCGCGATGCGCCGAACGGCTGGCTCGGCGGGACGATCGCGCTCGTGTCGATCTTCGCGCCGTCGTTCCTGCTCGTGGCCGGCACCGCACCGTTCTGGGAACGCCTGCGCCGCAGCACGCGCATGCAGGCCGCGCTCGCGGGCGTGAACGCGGCCGTCGTCGGGCTGCTGCTCGCCGCGCTCTATCACCCGGTATGGACGGACACGATCGTGTCGCCGGGCGATTTCGCGGCCGCACTCGTCGCGTTCGTCGCGCTGGTGTTCTGGCGCGTGCCGCCGTGGGCGGTCGTGATCGCAAGCGCGGCGCTCGGATGGTTGGCGGGGATGATCGCCTGATCCCGCGAATGTCGTGCGCCGATTCACGTCCGACAAAAACAAAAAAGCCCTCGTGACGAGGGCTTTTTTTACGGTGCCGCGTGCCGCATAAGCACGCAGGACACGTGTCCCGTGACAATAAAGTCTGGAATGTTTCGCAATTAAGTTTGGAACGCACCAACCTCGCGCATGCGCGGTTGGAACAGGAAATCATCGGCTCTTTATATAAAATATCGCATAAAATTCTATTCATTCATAAAGAATTGCGTATGCTTCCTATGTCATCTGCGTTTTCAGCCCGACATGAAATCTCATTGAAAGCATATTTCCTGGCTTTTTTGTTCATCTGTGCAATCGCAGTGGGCGGGTAAAGACGATCACACCGCCAGCGTTAATTGCGGAAGACTCTGGGTTGTCGACGACTTCCACCGCCGCCGTACAAGAACCCCGCCGTCGAGGCACGACGAACGGCGGCCATCAAGGTCGTGCGCGCGGTGTCCCGATTGACCCACCTAAAGAGCATCCCCCTCATAGATCGGGCCGTGGAAATTGAACATACCGACCCGGTGCGGTGATAGTCAGGCTCTGCGTCGCTCGGGAGATTGCGACGTAGAAGAGCTTCGCCTGCGCGTAGTCCTCGTTGCCGAAGTGCGAGGCGTCGGGAATCAGCACGTGATCGAACTCCAGGCCCTTGAGCAGCAGGGGCGTCGAGATCGTCCGTCGCTGCAGAGAGCGGCCCGCAGCACTCACACGCAGTCGGATCTTCAGCACGGCTTCGGCGAGGGTAGCCGCCCGATCGGCAGCCAGTTCGCCCAGTGCACGCTCGGCGTCGCGCCATAGTTCCCCCCGGAATAACCGCCAGCGCGGGTGACGCCGCGCGAGCCGCATGAACTCGCGAGCCGCTTCGGCACAGTCAGCGCCTCCCAGTTGTCGCGCGGCAGTCTTCATTTCGTCGATGACCTGCGTTTGGTCGGGCGACAACTCCTCGTTGGGTTGCTTCTCGCGCTTATGGAAGCAATCTTTGCTCAGGGCCAAGACGGTGTCCAGACGCTGTTGTGCGTCTGCGCTGCCATCCCAGTCGGAAGCGAATCTCGTCAGCCGCCTAGCAGCAACCTCCTCGATGGACTGGTACATGCCTCGCGTTGCGCGGGCCAGGTTGTCACACATGCCCCGGCGGCAATGGATCGCAGCGGATGTTCCCTCGCGATCCCCGATGCCTTCGAAGAACGCGCCCATGTCGAAGGCTTCGTCGGTGTACCGAAACGTGACCGGACCGGAGTCCAGATCGATGCGCTCGCCGCGGATGAGGCGCTGGCGCGTCTCGGCGATCCAAGCACCAAGGGCCGGGTTTTTCTTCTGCCAGCGGCGCGGCTCTTCCAGTTCGAGCGCGAGCGGGAAGATCGGATAAACATCGCGCTGCCAGCGCAGCCGGGCGTTCGCGAATTCGAAGATGCCCTGCATCGGATCGCCGAATACGATCGTAGGAACAATCTCGGAGAGCGCGATGGCAAGCGCATGCTGGCCGGGATCGCAGTCCTGATACTCGTCAATCAGGATACGGTCATACGAGGATCGCACCACGTCGCGGACCGCCGAGATCTTCAGCACGTTGAGGGCGTTCTGCCGAAGCGCGCTCCATTCGGCCCCGGTAGGCATGCCCGCTGGCGGGTGGCCGCGCTTGGGGAAGGCGCGCACATAGCGCATGCACCATCCATCGATGGTGTCTACGTTCGCCGCACCTGCAGGTATGCCGAGACGCTTCAGCCTGCTGCGCAACGCGTTTACGCCTGCATGTGTATGCGTGAGGATAAGCGTCCGGATACCTAGCGCCGCCGTCTTCGCGATGGCCTCGGTCTTTCCGTGGCCCGCCGGTGCGATTAGAGAGCCGACGGGAAGCTCGGCCAAGATGCGGGCCTCAGGCATAGAGCCAAGCCTCCAGCGCTCGTACGCACCTCGAGAAAGCCGATGCGGGCGCTTGCTCGACAATCTCCCATGCGATGGGCGCGATGGCGCGCCCCGAATGCAGTTCCTTGAACCAGTTTTTCTTTGATGCAATTTCCGCCAGAGTCGCGCGAAGGGCAGCGCCGTCTGCGGTAACAAACAGTTCCCACGTGTCGAAGGCAAGGCTCGTCGTCTCAGGCGTCAGCTCGGCGTCCCTGGCCTTCAAGGTCGCCGCGACCGATTCTTCGGTCTTCTCGGCGCGAGCATAGTCTAGCAGCGCCTGCACCTGCGCATCGCTGGCTGCTGTGAACAGCGACGTCTCCGTATCCATCGCGCCGTCGTACTGGAAGACTACGACGCCGGCGGCGACGATGTCGCGCGTCTCGTCCGGTGTCATCGGACGGTCGGAGTCCCGATACAAGGCGACGGGGTAGCCGAGCGCCGCAAGCGCTATTGCCAGTTGCGGGGCTTGCGCTCCTTCGCCATCTGCAAAAGCGACGCCGCGCTGTTCGACGGGGACACCCCTATTGCGTGCGCACAAGGGATCGCGAAAGCCAAGCAATAGACCCACCTCTGTCACGCCCTCGCAGATGACGATGCGGCGCGCGAACAGAGCCCGCGGCGTTTTCTTCATTAACTTCGCAAAGGATGAGAGCATCGAAGGTGCGTGGAATTCGACGCACTTGCTGGCCCTGTCGCGATGCCCGACATAGAGGTTGCGCGCCTCGATCTCGCCGATAGCGACATCGGAATGCGTGGTCATGAGAAGCTGTCCCACCGCCCTCTTCTCCGTCGCGGCGGCCGCCTGTGCCTCCTTGAGGCGTGCAATCGCGCCGATCACACGGTGCGGTTCAAGGCCATGTTCGATTTCGTCGATCAGGACGATGGCACCTTCCGTGATGGCGGAACGCTGAATTGCCAGCGTCGCCAGCCGCCGGGTTCCTAGGCCCGCGAGCCGCAAGGGGACGCTGCCGTCATGGAGTGCGATCGAACTGGTGGAGAACCCACCCCGCAGCAGCTCAAGGCCGGGGCCGTACTCATCCTGCACGTAAGCGCCGAGGGAGGAGGCCTGCGCCTGCGCCACTTTCGCGGCATCCGCAAGTGCCGTCACCTTGTCGAGCTTCGCGCTGCTGCGCGCCGTGCGGTAGGCATCGGCAAGGTTGCGAGCGGCGTCGTCGGCATCACCCGTCAGCTTGGCAAGCACCGAGCCTTGGCCCCAAGTCAGGTGTCGGGCGTCGTCACCTGCCAGCCGCACCAGGCCGAACAACCCTCGGTCCCTGTTCGAGAGTGTGCGCGGGTGGGTGGCAGAGTCGCGCACTAGCTCCCATATTGGTTCCATCGTGGCGTCGACAGTTAGTCGCACGGTGAGCACCGGTTCATCGCCGTCTTCCGGCTCGTCGTTCAGCGTCCCAGTTACCGACCAGCCGCCGATGTACAGGCCAAAGCGCTCGTCTGACTTCAGCGCCTTCGACAATTCTCCGACCGTGACCTCGACGCAGATTGGCGTCGCCGTATCTCCATCGAGGAAATCAACTTCGCTGAAGGTGAGCCAGCGTGAGGACAGGGCTGCCTCGATGGCGTCGAGGACCGTGGATTTACCGGTATCGCCCACGCCGATGAGACAGCAGAGCGGAGACTGCGGTTTCCAGTCGAGTGCAGCGATCCCACGAAAGTTGCTGATCTTCAGTTGTCTTACCTGCATCCCATACTCCGTCCTGTCCGCCATGCACGCCATGCCCGCGATGTTTCCTTCTTCTGTCGGCAGAACGAAGCCGCCGCGGGAATCCTGCTCGGTGCACCCACTCACGCTAGGTAATGGCAACTGCGACCGTCGATGCCGGCGTGACGGCGGTCCCTCCGTCGGGGGTGCCGCTCTTCTGCTGCACCAGCGCCTGATAGCCCGTCAGGTAGTACTTGTTTGGCTCATTCACGGTCGAGACGTGGCTGTGGTCGCGGTTGATTCCGACCAGCAGCCCGGTGCCGATCAGCAGACTGATCGCCTTGCGGATGTCCCGCTCGGAGATGCCAGTCCGCTCGGAGATGGTTTCGTACGATGCCATCGAAAAATAGGCGTGGTTGCTACGAACCGCCGCGAAGTAGAGGTAAAGCTTCATCGCGTGCAGTTCGTGCTTCGAGCGCATTGTGAAATGCGCGAACGGCTTGATCACATTGCCCGCCACGATCGCATGGCAGGGCAACTTGAAGAAGCGGTGCTCCTCCGGCCAATTGATCTTATAGCGGCGCTTCTGATGTGAACCCTCAGGCGAAATCAGGCCGAGCGCCACCAGGCGTTGCAGTCCTGCCGAGATCAGCGCGCGCGATAAGCCGGTCGCCTCGCCGAGATCAACGTACGTCCCTTCGGCGACTGCCACGTACCACCCTTGCTCGTCGAGCCATGCCGTCGCCATGAAGTTGAGCGCAACAAACAACATCAGCGCCGACGTTTCAGCTGCAGGCCTCGCATTGTCAGCAGTGCTCCATTTCATCTCAGGCAGAGCCGCGAGCACAGGTGCGGAGGGCAGTCGATGCCATTGCGAGGATCGGATCACTTCTGGCCCCCCTTCTTCGACGCGACGTAAAGCGCGTACCCGGCGACCCCAAGCGCCATGACGGGCACCAGCGCGGTGAGCAGCTGGACCAGCGACGGCGCATTTGCCGACAACCAATCCAAGCAGAAAAGCAGCAACTCCTTGTTCATCTGGTCCTTCCTTTCGGACGTTGAGCTGATGAACCGGAATTTATCGACTTTAGGAAAGTGTATCTAGATATAGGTGCAGGATCTACAAGCCAGAATATCTTGAAAAGCTTTATGTAGCAATAACTTATGCTCGTTGCGCGCCGTTCATGCGATGCTTAGCTTAGTTCACGGGAGGGGCTATCCTGCGCCTCCGTGAACTGAAGTCACCGTCGGGAAGCGAATGCGACCGTCTATTCAGAGTACCGGGGGCTCTGTTCGAAGTCTGCACGGACTGCTGGCCTCGCCCTTTTGCGTTGTGCACTGAGGGACCATTCCATCTATCTGGCCGGCACCCCGACATCTTGAAATGGCTACGACATACTTGAATGTCGATCGAGGCTCCCGGTTCGGATTTTCGACCGCTCCTAGTTTAAGGAGAGACGCATAGCGCCACGATGATGCCATCGACCTGGCTAAGCGCGCTTTCCGTGTCTTAGGTCACAGGCGCTCTTGCGGCGGCGGTGCCAGCCGCATCTTCCCTGTCGAATCGATCAGTCGGCCCACGACTGATCACCGTCCGTCGGTACCCGCCAGCTAATGTCCCCGTCGAGATCGGACAGATCGTCTGCCGTCGCCACGACTTCGACAATCCGCGCTCCCGGGTAAGGGAAAGCCAGGAGGTGGTACTCGCCAGTCGCGCGCGTGACAGTAACCCCGACCGGAACTGGAAGCTCGCGTGTTAGTGCAACGGCACCTACCGCCAGCTGCGCCTTAATCCAGCCAATCATCTCGTTGCGCAGCCGCACCCGCTCCCTATAGAACGACTCACCGGACGGGGCGCCTATGTTTGGAGGGTTCGTAAGCGTGACGTATTCACGGGTATTAACCCTGTCGCCTTCGCGTTTCCGGAGCACCTCCGACAGGCGTACAAGGTATCCCTCGCGCGACGAGCGCAGCAGAACGTTGAAGACGCGATTTTCGCTTCCGGTGGGCTGTAACACACGCCAGCACAAGACGCGTGAGTAGGTGAGATCTTCGGTGGCTTGAGTGGTGCAGTCGGGGAGTTGAGTGATCAGATTCATGTCTTTTGCGGTACGTTATGCGCATTTTGTACGATTGATTAGGATCCGGACTGGCGGTCGCTCAACCGAGGATATTGTCCGGCGCTCGAACACCGCATAGTAGAAAGTTGGCCCGTTGCGCCGTTGTCCGCGATCGCCAGCAACTGGCCGGATGTCGCCCCAAGGGGTCAGCAGTAGCCGATCTTGAACAGACAATATATGAATCACGACGAAAAACACCATGCAGACTCTGCAAACGGAACAGAGGAGCGCATCGAGATTCCGGTTGACAATCTTTTTGAAGAACAATCGACTGTCGACGTCGTTGTTGACGATCTGCCGATCGAACATCTTCCCTACGGCCAGATTCCCTGGCCGAGGTTCGAGGCGTTATGCACTCACATCCTGAACGACGACCCGGAGTTACGCATTAGCCAAGCGTGGTTATACGGCCGAGAAGGACAAAACCAGCACGGTATTGACATTCTGGCAATTCGTACAGATTCTGCCCGGCATCTCGTAGCCCAATCAAAACGGGTAAAGCAGGTCTACCCGTCCGACGTGACGCCGTGGGTCGATCGCTTTTTGCGCGATAAGCGCGTCAAAACGACGTCCAAATTCATACTTTTCCTTGCCTGCCGTCTTGGGGAAGACACCAACGCCATGTTACGTTGGGCCGAAGGCGTTGAGCGGCTCCGAGAAGTCGACATCGAGGCGGAGGTGTGGGATTCGGATCAGCTTGATCAGTTGCTCCGGGATCGACCCGCAATTGTCAATCGCTTTTTCGGACCGGAGCGTACAAGGCGCTTCTGCACTCCTGCTTTCCCGTCACGACTGTATCCGTCGCAGTTTAAATCGGAGTATGTTTGGGAGCTAGGAAATCAGCGCGCTATCGAAAATATCAGTTTGCGGTTGGATCTCATCCTCCCCGACGAGGAGTCATCGAACCTCAGCGCTCTATTCAGCTTTGCTCGACATGACCTCAGCGGAATTACCTTCGCCGTCGATGCCCGCACGCTGATTGCGTGGGCTCGGTGGGTTTCGCTACTTGGCCCTGCAAAACATCAGAGGCCATATGTTTGGCCGAATGGTACCCCTGACCGTTACACTCTTCTCGCGGGTAGCGTGCGGGTGACGCTCACTGGCCAGGAAGTCCAGCATCTGGATTGGGTTCTCTTGCAAGCATGGAGGCACTTTCTGCCGGCGGCAAAAGCCCTTGACCACAGTTGGCGATTCTCCCGGTTCGTCCGCGTAAGATCAGAAACCAAGGCTTTTGTGATCGCGCAGCCACGCTTCGATTGGCGTGACACTCAAAGGCTTGGGCATTTTGATACTCTTCAATAGTCCTTTTACCGCCGCCTGTCGCTTTGCCAAATTTGGCGAAAGATTTTTCCACTTGTTCTTTGGTTGAGCAGCGATGTACTCCTCAAGAGAACGCTTGAGCCACATCTGTGATCGCTTGGTGACGCACAACGCCGCATCGAGAGTAACGATCATGCGATGCACCAATGTCGCAAACAACTTGCAGTCTTCTAGCAGCAGGATAATTTTCTGCCCCTTAACCGGCTCAGGAAACTGGAGTTGATGATTGAACGGTAGGTTGGGCCAGCTGGGAAGATTTTTGATCGCCTCATAAGTATCTACCAGCTTCTTGTTTGCCAGTCCGCTCGAGTGAATGTATGAGTTGCGGCATTCTTTGAAGAATCGATAGACCATCAGATAGACATTCAAATCACCATAGCAATTAAGCCCATGCGCTTCCAAATTTGGGAGGAACTCTCTTTTCATCAAGAGAGAAAGGTTGGCTCCGTTGTTCGCCTTTGCTATCGCCAGCGTGTAATCGTTCGGATTTCCATCTCTGCCCAGACTCCCGAGCGGAAACTGCAATTGCGTCGCCGCTACATCGGCAGCCTTCTTACTAAAGGCGATGGAGCAAACCTCTTCCAGCCAGCATTCGTAAATCGTGCAAGCCTCGAACAAAATCGCCTTCGCAAACTCGCTTTCATGCGATTCCCAGCTTTTATCCAATATGGTTTTCTTAAGGTCTAGCCCTCCGGGGAGCTTCATCCCGCTCAGGAATCTCCTTTCGACGTCAGCCATCCCGAGAGACGAAAACGTGTCTTTATATGCACGTACCTGCCACCATAGCTCGCGCAGTCCGAGGTAGCTTGCCCAATTGAAGTTGAACATTTCACCTATTTCGTCGGCCACACTTCGTGTAGCATCGAAGAAAAACGCAGAATTTCCTGACATGAGATACCCCGGTTCGTTTAAATTGTTTGTGTAAGCTGGCGCTTCGACGATTGTGCCACGTTGTCATCTCCGCTAGTGCGAGTAATGCGCCGCGTCGAACGGCCTTTACATATGTGTTCCCTGCTTGAAGCTCAGCGCGCACTGCAGCAGGATCAATTGGCGGCGATGTCGGCCAATTTCGGGGTCCAAGCCCGCGTAGTCCCATACCCGAGGAATCGCCCCCCACTTCTTTTCTCCCCCGACTTCTTAATCGACAGCTCGACTTCTCGATAGCGCGTGCGTGCCTCCCGCCGGTTTAGCGCATAGAGGATTGCCCAGCTCGCGTCGGATTTGCATGAGAGTGTCTCCAGTGTGGCGCTCATTGGGCCATGGTTCATATCGATCAATGCATGCAGTCCTCAGCAAAATGATCCCCGCCGGTCAAGCGAGACCGCGCCAACGCCACCAGCACCAGATGTCCAATAGGATTCACACCACCGTCATTGCCTGTTATCGCTCGCTCCAAGAATGTGGGTGTAATCTCAGCCCCAACGAAATTCGAAAGTTGACGCAATGACGTGCACTCCCAATCCCTCAGCAGCGATCGAATTATGCGTTCCGGATAACGCTTCCGCTCCGTCGCAAATGCTCGACGGTACAACACCATCCGCCGAGTAGGCGATATCGCCCAGCGGTTACTCAAAAAGAGCTCAGAAGTTAAGCCCAAGTGACGCTGATATCCACGCGTCAGGATGGCAGGCCGCGAGTCGAAATGATCATTCCCGCAGTGCGGGCAACTCGGTTGAGGGAGATGCCAGTCACTGTCAGACCCCTGACTTCGCCCGCAAGCGTTACAGGCTCCTAAGAGAGGAAGGCCGTGGATTGGGCAATGATGTATGCCCGGAACCTGGTGGATCGTATGCCAATACGCTAGACCATACTTGCCCACATCCACTTCCATGCACGCTGTACAGCAATACATGCCGTACTTGGCCAAGTGCCTCTGAACAGAAGTCGGGATGAAACTCCTCGTGTTACGTCCTTGAAACCGCTTCGGCCGTATCGTCAGTCGCCACTCGTGCGCCTGTTGCGTCGACATTGCCGATGAATAGAAGCCGAATAGCGTTCCACGCTCAAGCAACGAGTTGCTCTTTGGGATACATCCTTTTACTTGTGCACGGTAAAGGCACTGCGCGAAGGGCGATGCAGGAAACGGAGTCGCGCAGTCGAACAACTGGAAGCTCGTTACGGATTTCGACATATTGCCCGACAGAGCATGCGTAACAGCAACAAGTGAAAAGAAGGTCGCCCCATCGGGGATCGTAGGTACAAACAAGGGCCGGTCACGTACAGGAATCATCAGCAGATCTCCAGGTGTCACGCAGCACCTTGAGTCGTCTCAAAACGTCGACGACAAGCCGGCGCTCGTGATCGCTTCCGTTCATTAAATTCCGCAGTATCCCGTGCGCCTCGACCTCCAACCCCACCTCTCCCATACCAAGCACCGACTGAATCTCACATGCTGTTCCCGGTAGCGTGGCCGGGCAGCGGTTATGCACGATCGTCCTTGAGGGAATCGAACATGGCACCGATGACAGTGTCTTCGGCCTGCCACGCGTAACGCTGCTCGCGCCAGGCATCGTTAGCTTCGTCTTGGTAACGGTCTTCGCTATACGCCGCCTCGTCCCGCTTCTGCTCAAGTTGTTCGCACACGTGGGTGGCATCGAGCGAGAGCTGCTTGGAGAACGATTTGACATGTACGAACATCGATTCGAATTCGTCGACGGTACTGCATTCCAACAGCTCGTCCCGGTACCACGCTAAAAGGTACTGATTCGCGGCGCTCTGAAGAGCAGCGCGGACCGTCCCGCCGTGCTCACCGAGCAAAGGCAGCAGCTCCCCGACGAGATACAACTCTCGCGATATGCACCGCTCGTGGCCCTCGATGGTGCAGATGATCTCTCGACACAGTAGCGGAATCATCGTGCTGGCAAGTGGTTGCAGCGACGTCGGTAGTCCCAGCAGCGCGCGCACAGCATCCGTCGTCTCTTCCACGTCTGCCCATTCCGATTCCCATTCGACACGGAGCTTCTGGATAATGGCTTGCAGCACGGTTGCCAAGGCGTCGTCCGGTAGCAGCGCATGCCGACGTGCAAAGGCCTCCAAGCGAACTTCGTACGAGGAGCCGTGGTATCTCACCAGGCCTGTCTGGTCGGCAACTCGCCGCTCCGCGATAACAAGCGCAACTAGGCGTGGCAAGTGACTGGCGAAGCTGTCGCGCACCGCTGCGGCAAGGGCGTCAGCGCCTGCCGCCCACGCAGCAATATTCAACAGGCGCTCTACCTGATCAAATGACACTGCGCTCGCCAGAATGTCCCGCACATTGTCGGGCGCGTCGCTGACCACCCGGTTCATCAAGTCCAATACCGATGGATCGAGGACCGTGATCGCATGGCTGCTACTGGGCTTGATGAACGCGCCGTCGAGTTCACGCAGGGCCGTCGAAAAATCTTCAGGCCGCGAGGGAAACTTGTACCGGCGCGCGCGCTCGGCGTGCAGGGGGCCAAACGCCTCCCGTACGCGTGCCATGTGTGCCTCCACGCCGAGCGAATAAAGTGCCAGCAAAAACGAGCGTGCCGCATCACTGATTTCGTGCTGGTAGGCGTGAATCCAGATCTCCGACGGGTCCTTGAGCAGACCAGACACAAAAGCCTGATACTGATCGAGCGGCACCTTGCGCACCCGTCGGTAGGTAGCCAGCCATTCGATCAGCCGCGGGCTGAACTTGTCGTGTCGGACGATGGTCTGGTAGAACTCCCCGCGCAGCAACTCGTCCTGATATGCCGCCGGCAGCTCACTGAAATACAAATGATTGTAGAGAATCTTGGCTCGCTGGACCTTGGTATAACTGCCCAGATGCACGTGGATCCGCAGATCCTCTAGCCCAGCGTGGCGCAATCGTTCGGAGCGTTCGACGGCTTGCGAGTACACATGCTCGCGCGTGGTCAGAATCAGCCGTGCCTCCGGGCGAGCGCGGACCAGGTCAACGAACTCCAGGAACGCGCGATCCCACGCTCCGGCGCGCGACGACTTCTGCTCGCCAGCAAATGTGGCGCCCAGGAAATCGTCGTAGTAGAAAATCTGTTTGACGCCGGCTTGCGCCAGCGTCAAGCCTTCCTCGATGCCGTGCTGGATGACGACCGCCTGATAGCCCAGCTCAAGATGTTGGTACAGCAGCAGGTCGGCGAGCGTGGTCTTTCCGATGCCGGGCGGCCCGGCGATGATGACAACCCCTTGTTCGCGTAGGCTCTTGCTTGCGGCAGGAAAAGCTTCGTTCTGCACATAGCGACGCGCGTCGTTATACACGCGCTGAGCTTTGAACTGACTCCGCGTCACTTCGGCGTTGTGCAGCACCTTGTCCAGCACGGCCTTGCTCGCGAGCCAGAGCTTGAAATGCTGCTTCTCCACGTCCGGGTGCTTGCCGAGCAGGTTATTCAGAGCTTCCTGACCGAAGACATCCTCGACCTTCAGGTATTGCGCACCGATGATGGCAACGATTTCATCTTTGTTCTGGGCGGACAACGGCACGGAGGCGACTAGCACGTAGCGCCCTGGTTTGAGCCGTCGCACTTTGGCGGCCTCCTTCTTGAGGTCGCGCAGCAGCCCGGCTAGCCCCGTACGAACATAGTGCTTGACTTGGACAATAGTGCTCGTCGCTGCGCCGGCACAACGCAAATCTATGCCACGGTCCTTGCCGGGCTTGAAGTCTTCGATGCTGACGCCCCACTCCGCTTGCAGCAGGTCACGGGCAAGCAACTCCAGGTCGTGAGGGGACAACTGGTGGAAATCGTACGCGGCCATTCTTCTTCTCAGATGTTGTTGTATTGACGTCCCGCCATGGCTACGCCTAGGCGCGTAGGAACCGCGCGTGGCACTTCGCCGCCTCGGCCCGCACGCGGTGCCGCTCGGCTGCGACATAAATGCTAGTGGCCTACGACTCGACCCAAGAGATCTTCTGCCTCTATCCCTCTGCGCGCCTAACGCAATACCGACGTGCGGCAAACGTATCACTGACGTCGCGGCACGGCTAGAGGCATAGGAGGGGTGCCGGCCGTGACTGCGCGGCCCGAGCGACCGCGTTGAGCCGGGAAACGACACTCTCGAACATTTGGGAAGAAAAAGGCCCTCGCGACGGAGGGCCTTCATATCGGTTACGATTTCCAAAGTTTGTTGCGGGTCACCCCGTCAACTTTCCAAACTTTGTTGCCGTTTCCAAACTTTATTGTGACGGAACAACACGTGGACTTACGCGAAGTTCTTCGCTGCGAAGTCCCAGTTCACGATGTTCCAGAATGCTTCGACGAACTTCGGACGTGCGTTGCGGTAGTCGATGTAGTACGCGTGTTCCCACACGTCGATCGTCAGCAGCGCCTTGTCGGCCGTCGTCAGCGGCGTTGCGGCGTTGCTCGTCGACACGATGTCGAGCGAACCGTCGGCCTTCTTCACGAGCCATGCCCAGCCCGAACCGAACGTGCCGACCGCTGCCTTCGAGAACGCTTCCTTGAACGCGTCGTACGAACCCCACTTCGCGTTGATCGCGTCGCCCAGCGCGCCCGACGGTGCGCCGCCGCCGTTCGGCGACAGGCTGTTCCAGAAGAACGTGTGGTTCCAGATTTGCGCGGCGTTGTTGAAGATGCCGCCCGACGACTTCTTCACGATCTCTTCCAGCGACAGGTTTTCGAATTCCGTGCCGGGGATCAGATTGTTCAGGTTCGTCACATAAGCCTGGTGATGCTTGCCGTAGTGGTACTCGATCGTCTCTTTCGAGATGGTCGGCGCGAGTGCGTCTTCAGCGTACGGGAGCGGCGGGAGCGTATGAGCCATGGCGATTCCTTCGTTGAGTATGTAGGGGGCTGTATTGGATGCTGCCGAGCGTCCGATTGTAGGCGAGTCCGAATATCCCCGCAAACTCACGGGCATTTATCCGCGGTATGCAGAAAATCGCCGTTGGCGCTTCATCCGGCAGGACGAGACGACGAGGCGCAGCATCCGTTCCCGCGCGCGGCGCGACCGGTCAATCCGGTACGCCGGGCGCGCGAGCTTCGCTTCCCTTACGCCGTCCTCGTCAGATCGAATCGGTCAGCCGCGGCTGCACGTCGGCCAGCGACACGTCGGCCGAGCCTTCGGCGAGATGCACGGTCAGGCGGCGCTGCGGCTTCAGCGCGCTCGGCGCGCGCACCGCGCGGCCGGTCTGCGCGTCGATCAGCGCCGCGTAGCCGCGCTCGAGCGTGCGCTGCGGGCTCAGCACCTCGAGCCGCGCCGCGCAGGCCGATACCCGCGCGGTGTCGCGCTCGTGACGGCGCTGCAACGCCACGGTGAGACGCTGCGACAGCCCTGCGAGCGCATGGCGTGCCTGCGTCGGATCGGGCCGCGCGCGCTGCCAGCGCAGCTGCGCGAGCGCGAAACGCGCACGCGCGTCGCGCACCGGCCGCGACGCCGCCGACGCGAGCCGCACCGCCAGTTGTTCGACGTGGGTGCGCTGCCGGCGCAGCCGTTCGGCCGGGCTGACGAGCCGGCGTGCGAGCCAGTCGAGCTGCTGCGCACGCTGCTCGAGCCCGCGTTCCAGGCAGCGCGCGAGCGCGCGCTGCCGGTCGGCGACCTCGCGCAACAGCAACGCGCGCTGCGGACTCGCGAGTTCGGCCGCGCCGGTCGGCGTCGGCGCGCGCAGATCGGCCGCGAAGTCCGCGATCGTGAAATCGGTTTCGTGGCCGACGCCGCTGACGACCGGCAGTTCGCTCGCGGCGATCGCGCGCGCGAGCGCTTCATCGTTGAACGACCACAGATCCTCGATCGACCCGCCGCCGCGGCAGACCAGCAGCACGTCGACCTCGCGCCGCGCGTTCGCGGCCTGCACGGCCGCGACGAGCTTCTCGGCCGAGCCCGCGCCCTGCACGGGCGCCGGATAGACGATCACCGGGATGTGCGGCGCGCGGCGCGCGAGCGTGGTCAGCACGTCGCGCAGCGCGGCGGCCTGCAGCGACGTGACGATGCCGATCCCGCGCGGATGCGCCGGCAGCGGCCGCTTGCGCTCGGGCGCGAACAGGCCTTCGGCCTCGAGCTGCGCCTTGAGCCGCAGGAACGCCTCGTACAGCCGCCCTTGCCCGGTGCGCCGCACGGCCTCGACATTGAGCTGCACTTCGCCGCGCGGCTCGTACATCGTGACGACCGCGCGCACCTCGATCCGGTCGCCTTCGCGCGGCGTGAATTCCGCATACTGCGCGCGACCGCGGAACATCACGCAGCGCATCTGCGCCTGCCCGTCCTTGATCGAGAAATACCAGTGACCGCTCGCGGCGCGCGTGAAATTCGACACTTCGCCCGAAATCCACAGCAGCGGAAACGAGCGCTCGAGCATCGTCGAAATCGCGCGATTGAGCGCCGAAACGGGAATCACTTCGTCGCCGCCGCGGGTGGCGCCGGGAACGGAAAAAGGAGAGTCGGAAAGCATGGGCGGTCGAATGAATGCTGGCGGCGACACGATAGTCCGACACGCGCCCGACGTCCAGCGCCGACCGTGCGCGCCGCGATGCGCGAAATGTGTCCACATGCTGGCAATCGTCCGCCAAAAACACTTGAAAACCGCACAAAAATCCAGACAATTGCCCGCAACACGTTGATTTTTATATATTTTTAAACCTTACGAATCCATTCTCGACCGATTCGATGTCCGCCCGGCGGGCGTTTGGCGCGAACAGGCCGGGAGTTCTTCACAGAGTTATCCACAGCGCGCGACGATCCGACCCCGTCGGGTGCGTCGCCCGGCCGCGCTTGCCGCGCCCGCGTGCGGCGCGCTAGAGTGCCGCCTTCCGAAGACCTTGCGGCATGCGCCGCGCAACGGAGAATCCGTCTTGACGAATCCGTCCCACGCCGCGGCGCACGACACGCCGCGCCCGGCCCGATGAGCGCGCCCGGCGGCCCGCTCGCGCGGCTCGAAGCGCGCGTCACGCGCGAATGGCAGCGACGCGGCGCACTCGCGTGGGCGCTCACGCCGTTCGCGTGCGTGTTCGGCCTGTGCGCGGCGCTGCGCCGTACCGCCTACGCACAGGGCTGGAAGCAACCGGTCGACGTCGGCGTGCCCGTCGTCGTGGTCGGCAACGTGACCGTCGGCGGCACCGGCAAGACGCCGACCGTGATCGCGCTCGTCGATGCGCTGCGCGCGGCCGGGTTCACGCCGGGCGTCGTGTCGCGCGGCTACGGCGCGAACGTGAAGACACCCACCGCGGTCACGCCCGCGTCGCGCGCGAGCGCCGCCGGCGACGAACCGCTGCTGATCGCGCGCCGCACCGATGCGCCCGTGTGGGTGTGTCCCGACCGCGTCGCGGCCGCCCAGGCGCTGCGCGCCGCGCACCCGGACGTCGACGTGATCGTGAGCGACGACGGCCTGCAGCACTACCGCCTCGCGCGCACGGTCGAGCTCGTCGTGTTCGACCACCGGCTCGGCGGCAACGGCTTCCTGCTGCCGGCCGGCCCGCTGCGCGAGCCGCTGTCGCGCCACCGCGACGCGACGCTCGTCAACGATCCGTACAGCGGCGCGCTGCCGCCGTGGCCCGACACCTACGCGCTCGCGCTGACGCCGGGCGCCGCGTGGCACATCGACCAGCCGGCGCTGCGCCGCCCGCTGTCGCAGTTCGCGCACGAGCGCGTGCTCGCCGCGGCCGGCATCGGCGCGCCGGAACGCTTCTTCGCGACGCTGCGCGCGGCCGGCCTCGCGCCGGCGACGCGCGCGCTGCCCGACCATTACGCGTTCGCCGACAATCCGTTCGTCGACGACGCAGTCGACGCCATCCTGATCACCGAGAAGGATGCAGTAAAATTGGGCGCTTCCTGGCGCGACGCTCGGCTGTGGGTCGTCCCCGTCGAAGCCGCGCTCGATCCTCGCCTCATTGCCCTCGTTGTGGAGAAACTCCGTGGACGCTCGCCTGCTTGAAATCCTTGTGTGCCCTATCTGCAAAGGCCCGCTCCACTATGACCGCGCCGCGCAGGAGCTGATCTGCAACGCGGACAAGCTCGCCTACCCGATCCGCGACGGCATCCCCGTGATGCTCGTCGATGAGGCACGCCAGACCGTCGAAGGCACGCCGGTCGACCCCGCCGGCCCGGCCGGCAGCTGAACGCCGCGCCGCTGCACCGGCACGCGGCCGCCGCGATTCGCCGCGGCCGCGTGCCGAACCCTGCCGGGCAACTTGCTTTCGACGCGTCGCCCGCCCCAGCCCTTCTCACCGCCCAGCCCCGATGACTCATCCGCAGCCCTTCATCGCCGTCATTCCTGCCCGGCTCGCGTCGACGCGCCTGCCGAACAAGCCACTCGCCGATCTCGGCGGCAAGCCGATGGTCGTGCGCGTCGCCGAGCGCGCGCGCGAAGCGGGTGCGCAGCAGGTGCTCGTCGCGTCCGACGCGCAGAGCGTGCTCGACGCGGCACGCGATCACGGTTTCGAAGCGGTGCTGACGCGCGCCGACCATCCGTCCGGCACCGACCGGCTCGCGGAAGTCGCAGCGACGTTCGGATGGAGCGACGACACCGTCGTCGTCAACGTACAGGGCGACGAACCGCTGATCGACCCGGTGCTCGTGCGCGACGTAGCGTCGCACCTCGCCGCGCATCCGGACTGCGCGATCGCGACCGCCGCGCACCCGATCCACGACGCGGCCGACGTGTTCAACCCGAACGTCGTGAAGGTCGCGCTCGACGCGCGCAACGTCGCGATGTACTTCTCGCGTGCGCCGATTCCGTGGAGCCGCGACGCGTATCAGCCGCACTGGCCCGACGTCGCGGCCATGCCTGCGCCGGCCTTTCCGGTCCATCGCCACATCGGCCTCTACGCGTATCGCGTGCGTTTCCTGCGCACTTATCCGTCGCTCGCGCAGGCGCCCGTCGAGCAGGCTGAGCAGCTCGAACAGCTGCGCGCGATGTGGCACGGCGAGCGCATTGCCGTGCTGATTACCGAGCACGCGCCCGAAGCCGGCATCGACACGCCGGCCGATCTCGCACGCGTGCAGGCCCTTTTTCGTCCGGGTTCAAAATAACCCGTGGCATAATCGGGCGATTGTGCGAGCCGTCCGCGACCCGCGCGTTCTCGCTTGACCCGCCACGGCCTGTCCCGGCAGCCGCGCGTCGCTTTTAGCCGACGCGCCGCGTCAGACCGGTCCGCCGCGCGCCAGGCAAGCGCCGCGCACGCTGTCGCCGACACTTTCGCGTCTCGCCATACGAATCTACATTCTGGAGATATCACCATGCGTTTGATCCTGTTGGGCGCGCCCGGCGCGGGAAAGGGCACCCAGGCAAACTTCATCAAGGAAAAGTTCGGCATCCCGCAAATCTCGACGGGCGACATGCTGCGCGCGGCCGTCAAGGCGGGCTCGCCGCTCGGCGTCGAGGCGAAGGGCTACATGGACGCCGGCAAGCTCGTGCCGGACGCGCTGATCATCGGCCTCGTGAAGGAGCGCCTGAAAGACGCCGACTGCGCGAACGGCTACCTGTTCGACGGCTTCCCGCGCACGATCGCGCAGGCTGACGCGATGAAGGACGCCGGCGTCGCGATCGACTACGTGCTCGAAATCGACGTTCCGTTCTCGGAAATCGTCGAGCGCATGAGCGGCCGCCGCACGCACCCGGCATCGGGCCGCACGTACCACGTGAAGTTCAACCCGCCGAAGGTCGAGGGCAAGGACGACGTGACGGGCGAACCGCTGATCCAGCGCGACGACGACAAGGAAGAAACCGTCAAGAAGCGTCTCGAAGTGTACGAAGCGCAGACCAAGCCGCTGATCACGTACTACGGCGACTGGGCGCAGCGCGGCGAGGAAAACGGCCTGAAGGCCCCGCAGTATCGCAAGATCTCGGGTCTCGGCACCGTCGATGAAATCCGCGAGCGCGCGTTTGACGCACTGAAGTAAGCACAGCGTCGCGCACCCGCAAGCCGCCCTTTCCGGGCGGTTTTTTTTCGTCTGCTTGATCCGCTTCGACTGACGGGGATGCGCACGAGCGTGCCGGTCGCTCCTGCGCCCCGCGGCGCCTCGTACAATCGACCGGACGCAGGTGCCGACCGGCATCGGACCCAACCAAGGAGACAGTGATGGAGATTCGCGGCAACGTCTTTCTGATCACGGGCGGCGCATCGGGCCTCGGCGCCGGCACGGCGCGCATGCTCGCGCAGGCCGGCGGCAAGGTCGTGCTCGCCGACCTCAATGAAGCGGCCGGCACGGCGCTCGCGAACGAACTGGGCGGCACATTCGTGCGCTGCGACGTATCGAGCGAGGCCGATGCGCAGGCAGCTGTGGACGCCGCGACGCGCGCGGGCCCGCTGCGCGGCCTCGTGAACTGCGCGGGCATCGCGCCCGCCGCGAAAACCGTCGGCAAGGACGGCGCGCATCCGCTCGACGTGTTCGCGAAGACGATCAACGTGAATCTGGTCGGCACCTTCAACATGATCCGGCTCGCGGCCGCCGCGATGGCCGCGACCACGCCGAACGACGGCGGCGAGCGCGGCGTGATCGTCAGCACCGCGTCGGTCGCCGCCTACGACGGCCAGATCGGCCAGGCCGCGTACGCGGCGTCAAAGGCCGGCGTCGCGGGCATGACGCTGCCGATCGCGCGCGACCTGGCGCGCCAAGGCATCCGCGTGATGACGATCGCGCCGGGGCTGTTCGAGACGCCGATGCTGCTCGGCATGCCGAAGGACGTGCAGGACGCGCTCGGCGCGATGGTCCCGTTCCCGCCGCGGCTCGGCAAACCGGACGAATACGCGATGCTGGTGCGCCAGATCGTCGAGAACCCGATGCTCAACGGCGAGGTGATCCGCCTCGACGGCGCGATCCGGATGCAGCCGAAGTAAATGCAAACAACTGCAAACAAAAACGCCCGCAATGCGGGCGTTTTGTTGTTCAAGGCTCCCGACGCCGGGCCGCGCCAGCGGCTCAGTCCTCGTCGTCGCGCTGCATCCGCTGCCGCAATTCCGTCACCTGCGATTCGACGACGGTTGCGTCGTCCGCATCGGGCCGCTCGCCGAGATACTGCTCGAGATCCTCGAGCGCGGGGCGCAGGTAGTCGAGCCGTGCATACGCGAAGCCGCGGTCGCGCACCTCGTCGAGCTGCTGCGGCAGCAGAATCACGAGCCGCTGCTGCACCGCGAGCAGCCGCTGCCAGCGTTCCGTCTGCAGATAGATCGTCTTCAGGTTGCGCAGCATCCGCGCGATGATCTCGCGGCTCGTGGCCGGCTGCAGCAACGCGCGCAACGCGCTGTCGACCGCGCCCGCCGCACGCGCGACGTACGGCTCGAGCATCTCGACCATCTCGGCTTCGGACAGCGAATGGCCATTGGTCGGATCGATGATCAGGTCGCCGTCCGGCAGCGTCACGCGCAGCAGGAAATGGCCGGGGAACGACACGCCGCGCGCCGGCACGCCGATCTGCTCGGCGAGCTCGAGGTACAGCACCGACAGCGAGATCGGAATCCCGCGCCGGCGCTTCAGCACCGCGTTCAGGTGGCTGTTATCGGGGTCGTAGTAATCGTTGTGATTGCACGCGAAGCCAAGTTCGCGAAAGAAGAATTCGTTGAGCGCCGCGACGCGCTCCTTCAGGCTCGCATCGTCGGCGAGCCGGCGGCGCAGCCGCGCGGCCAGCATGTCGAGTTCGGCCAGCGTGCCCTGCAGGTCGAGGTCGGGATAGGCGTCCTGTGCGAGCGACAGCGCGGTCTCCGTGACGGGCAGGCTGTCGTCGTCCGCCACGAGCGTGCTGAAGTAGTCGAGGACGCGGGTCATTGCGGTCGTCACTTGGCGCGCCTTCTGAAGTAAGCGTATTTGAAGCCCATTACCCACAACATACCGAAATATAGTGCAGCGAACAGCACGAGGCACGCGGCCATCAGCGCGATGCGATCGAGCGGCTGCGCGCGCATGCCGGTCCAGTCGAAGCTGATCGCGCACCAATGCATCAGCCCCGCGAGCACGAGCGCCGCGCCGACGAGCTGCACGAAGAAACGCGGCCAGCCCGGCGACGGCTGATAGATGCCGCGCTTGCGCAGCCCGAGGAACAGCAGCAGCGAGTTCAGGCACGCGCCGACGCCGATGCTCAGCGTGAGGCCCGCATGACCGATCAGCGGCACGAACACGTAGTTCGACAGCTGCGTGATGATCAGCACGCCGACCGCGATCTTCACCGGCGTCTTGATGTCCTGCTTCGCATAGAAGCCCGGCGCGAGGATCTTGATCAGGATGATGCCGACGAGGCCGATCCCGTAGGTCGCGAGCGCGCGGGCGACCATCGTGACGGTATGCGCGTCGAACTTGCCGTAGTTGAACAGCGTCGCGGTGAGCGGCGTCGCGAAGAAGAACAGCGCGAGCGCGCTCGGAGCCGCGAGCAGGAACGTGACGCGCAGCCCCCAGTCGAGCAGCGACGAATACTCGTTCGTATCGGCGTCGACGTGCGCCTTCGACAGGCTCGGCAGCAGGATCGTGCCGAGCGCGACGCCGAGCAGCGCCGTCGGGAATTCCATCAGCCGGTCGGCATAGTTGATCCACGACACCGCGCCCTGCCCGAGCCGCGACGCGATGTTGGTGTTGATGATCAGCGACAGCTGTGCGACCGACACCGCGAACGTCGCGGGCACCATCTTCGCGAGCACGCGCTTCACGCCCGGGTGGCGCAGCGCGCGCAGCGGGTTGATGCCGATCAGCGGCACCATGTCGATCTTCTTCAGCCCCGGCAGCTGCACGAGGAACTGCAGCACGCCGCCCACGATGACGGCCCACGCGAGCGCGTACACCGGCACCTTCAGATGCGGCGCGACGAACACGGCCGCGGCGATGAACGCGACGTTGAGCAGCACCGGCGCGAACGCGGGCAGCGAGAAGCTCTTGTAGGTGTTGAGCACGCCGGACGCGAGCGTCGTCAGCGAGATGAACACGATGTACGGGAACATGATCTGCGTCATCGTGACCGCGAGCGGGAACGCCTGCCCGTCGGTACGCAGGCCGGACGCAACCGCGAACACGACCCACGACGCGCCGACGATCCCGAGAACCGACAGCACGGCGAGCGCCCACGCGAGGACGGTCGACATCGCGTCGACGAGCGCCTTGGTCGCATCGTGCCCCTGCTGGTTCTTGAACTCGGCCAGGATCGGCACGAACGCCTGCGAGAACGCGCCTTCGGCAGACAGGCGGCGCAGCAGGTTCGGAATACGGAAGGCGACGTAGAACGCGTCGGTGTATTGACTGGCGCCGAACGCACGGGCGATCAGCGTCTCGCGGGCCAGTCCGGTCACGCGCGACAGCAGCGTGAAGCCGCTGACCGTCAGCAGGGCTCGGAATAGATTCATGGGGCGCTTATTATACGGACGTTGCGTGTCCCGGCACGGACGGATGCCGAAAAGGACGTGCGTCGCCGGCGGCCCCGCCCGGCGGGCGTCACGTTGAACTTGCCACGCGCTTGATTTTGTTGCTATAATTGCCGGTTTCTGAGCCTGTTACATGCACGGCAGCTGTCGTTTTCATGTCTCGGCCTCGGTTAAACTCACCGTTTTTTATGCGCCCCTGGGCAATCGTTCTCAGGGGACGGATCGAAAAGCAGCGCTTGGCCGTCAGGCTCCAAGCTCTGGAAACAGGACAGGATAAGGAACCGTCATGGCTAACTCCGCACAAGCACGCAAGCGCGCCCGCCAAGCCGCGAAGGCAAATTCGCACAACTCGGCGCTGCGCTCGAAATTCCGTACCGCGATCAAGTCGGTTCGCAAGGCTGTTGAAGCCGGCGACCAGGCAAAGGCTGCCGAGCTGTTCAAGGCTGCCGTGAAGACGATCGACACGATCGCCGACAAGAAGATCGTTCACAAGAACAAGGCCGCTCGCAGCAAGAGCCGCCTCGCCGCGGCCGTCAAGGGCCTGCAGGCAGCAGCGTAAATCTGGTGCGCCCGCTTCGGCGGGCGTTCCTGTTTCCTGCGATCGCAAAAAAGCCCGCCTAGGCGGGCTTTTTTGCGTGTCGTCCGCGCATCGCGCCGGACGACCACCAGACGCGGGCGCGCCATGCGCGCCCGCCCGTCGATCTCACTTCTTCTCGTTGTAGTCCGGCAGCTCGCACGCCTCGGTGACGACGAGGTTGTTGTCCTTCGCGAAATTCAGCACGAAATCGAACGCCATCGGCTCGATGTCGCGCAGCCGGGAATCGAGGATCACGCATTTCAGGTCGCCGAGCATCGTCGGGCGCACGTACAGCGAATATTTCAGGCGCGCGTTCGGGCCGCTCGCGCCGGGCCCGAAGCAGGCCATCACGCCGGCCAGACGCTCCGACCAGTCGCTCGGGCGAAACTTTTTCCCGTCTTTCGTGATGCCCTGGATGAAGAATTCGGTCGGAGGGGTTTCAGCCATGTGGTTACCCAAGTGACGGCCCGGCGATGTCCAGGCGACGGCGCCTGGATACGCGAACACAAAGCTGGAGTGGACGACACACGCGCTTCGATATCCCGAAAACAGGCCGTCGATGCGTGCCGCCGGCGCGCCGCACCGGATGTGTGCAGCGCATGGCTTGTGTCCGGCAGAGCGCGAAAAGCCTTGCCTGCCGGGCTGGAGAAAACTTTTGGATTATACCGCAGCGCGCCATTGCGCGTCGTCTCGCCGCCCCTCTCCCGGCGTGCTCCAGCGTGCGCGACGATGCCGCCCCGGTTTGTGTCGCGGCTCGTCAAAGCACAGAAAATCCTTTATGCTGCTTTGCAGTTATCCACACCCGACGGCTGCGGCGTCCGGCTCCGCAGCCGGCTCCTACCCGCCGTATTTCGTTTCATGACCGCCAAAACCATTCGTCACTACCTGCAGTTCAAGGATTTCTCGCTGGAAGACTACGAGTACGTGCTCGAACGCACGGGTATCCTGAAGCGCAAGTTCAAGAACTACGAGACCTATCACCCGCTGCACGACCGCACGCTCGCGATGATCTTCGAGAAGAGCTCGACGCGCACGCGGCTGTCGTTCGAAGCCGGCATCTTCCAGCTGGGCGGCCACGCGGTGTTCATGAGCACGCGCGACACGCAGCTCGGCCGCGGCGAGCCCGTCGAGGATTCCGCGCAGGTCATCTCGCGAATGGTCGACATCATCATGATCCGCACGTTCGAGCAGGACGTGATCACGCGCTTCGCGCAGAACTCCCGCGTGCCGGTGATCAACGGCCTGACCAACGATTACCACCCGTGCCAGGTGCTCGCCGACATCTTCACGTACTACGAGCACCGCGGCCCGATCGCCGGCAAGACGGTCGCGTGGGTCGGCGATGCGAATAACATGCTGTACACGTGGATCGAAGCCGCGCAGATCCTCGGCTTCAAGTTGCGCCTGTCGACGCCGCCGGGCTATGCGCTCGACATGAAGCTCGTGTCGCCGGACAGCGCGCCGTTCTACGAAGTGTTCGACGATCCGAACGAAGCGTGCAAGGGTGCCGATCTCGTGACGACCGACGTGTGGACGAGCATGGGCTTCGAGGCCGAGAACGAAGCGCGCATGCAGGCGTTTGCCGACTGGTGCGTCGACGAGGAAATGATGGGCCACGCGAACGCGGACGCGCTCTTCATGCACTGCTTGCCCGCGCACCGCGGCGAGGAAGTGACGGCCGGCGTGATCGACGGCCCGCAGAGCGTCGTATGGGACGAGGCGGAAAACCGCCTGCACGTGCAGAAGGCGCTGATGGAGTTCCTGCTGCTCGGCCGCCTGAAGCACTGAACGCAGCGCTCGCACGCCGCCTGAATCCGGCGGCATGCAAAGAAAAGCGCCGATCGATGATCGGCGCTTTTCTTATTTGCGTGGGCGAAAACGCGTGAAAGGTGCGGGTCGAACGCCCGCGTTACACGCACACCGGCTCGGGTTCCAGCTCGACGCCGAACTGCTTGCGCACGTCGTCCTGGATCGCGCGCGCCAGTGCGAGCACGTCGGCGCCCGTCGCACCGCCGCGATTGACCAGCACGAGCGCCTGACGGTCATGCACGGCCGCCGCGCCGAGCGTGCGCCCCTTCCAGCCACAGCGGTCGATCAGCCAGCCGGCCGCGAGTTTCACCTGCCCGCCCGGCTGCGGATACGACACGACGTCCGGCACGCGCGCGCGCAGCGCATCGAACCGTGCGGCGTCGATCACCGGATTCTTGAAGAAACTGCCCGCGTTGCCGAGTTCGAGCGGATCGGGCAGCTTCGCGCGGCGAATCGCGACGACCGCGTCGAACACGTCGCGCGGCGTCGCCGCGTCGGGCGCGATGCCGCGCGCATCGAGCTCGCGCGTGACATCCGCGTAGCCGAGCCGCGGCGTCCAGCGCTTGGGCAGCCTGAACGTCACCGCGACGATCGCGAAGCGGCCCCGCCCTTCCCGCTTGAAAAAGCTGTCGCGATAGCCGAACGCGCAGCGCGCGGCATCGAAGCGCTCGCTGCGCCCCGTCGCGAGTTCGACGGCGACCAGCGAGTCGAAGTACGTCTTCATCTCGAGGCCGTATGCGCCGATGTTCTGGATCGGCGCGGCGCCGACGGTGCCCGGAATCAGCGCCAGATTCTCGAGGCCCGGCATGCCATGCTCGAGCGTCCACGCGACGAATGCGTGCCAGGTCTCGCCGCCGCCGGCCTCGACGTACCACGCGTCGTCGTCCTCGCGCACGACGCGGCGCCCGGCGATCTCGTCGAGCAGCACGATGCCGTCGAAATCGCGCGTGAACACGACGTTGCTGCCGCCGCCGAGCACGAGTTGCGGCAGGTGCGCGACGCGCGGATCGCGATGCAGCGCCGCGAATTGCGCCGCATGCGTGACGCGGGCGGCAAAGCGCGCGGTCGCGCCGATGCCGAACGTGTTGTGCGCGGCGAGCGGATGGTCGGGGAGCAGCGACAGGGCGGAATCGTCAGGTGGCATCGGCATTCGCGGTCGCGTCCGCCGGGCGGCATAAGGCCGGCCTTGGGCAAACGCAGGGGCATCGGTAAAATGGCAAACAGTCCGCAATTATAGCGAGTGCCCGCGCGCAAGCCGGGCGCCTGCATCTCAAGGGAGAATGCCATGCCATCGTTCGACGTCGTTTCCGAAGCGAACATGATCGAAGTGAAGAACGCCATCGAGCAGTCGAACAAGGAAATTTCGACGCGCTTCGACTTCAAGGGCTCCGACGCGCGTGTCGAGCAGAAGGAGCGCGAGCTGACGCTGTTCGCCGACGACGATTTCAAGCTCGGTCAGGTCAAGGACGTGCTGATCAACAAGCTCGCGAAGCGCAACGTCGACGTGCGCTTCCTCGACTACGGCAAGGTCGAGAAGATCGGCGGCGACAAGGTCAAGCAGATCGTCACCGTGAAGAAAGGCGTGACGGGCGACCTCGCGAAGAAGATCGTCAGGCTCGTGAAAGACAGCAAGATCAAGGTGCAGGCGAGCATCCAGGGCGACGCGGTGCGCGTGACCGGCACGAAGCGCGACGATCTGCAGAGCGTGATCGCGATGCTGCGCAAGGACGTGACCGATACCCCGCTCGACTTCAACAACTTCCGCGACTGATCGACGCCGTCGACCGGTCACGCCGCGCCGCCGGGCCCCGCATGGGATGCCCCGGCGGGCGGCGACAGCAGCAACCCCTTCCTCAGAGCTTCCCGCCGTCCTGCGCGCCGCCGTCGGCCGCCGCCTTCTTCTTGTCGCCGATCCGGCTTTCCTGCCCTGCCAGCAGCTTCGAGATGTTGTCGCGGTGACGCCACACGAGCAGCACGCTCATCGCGAGCACGGCCCACGCGACCGGGTTGTGGCTCGTGCCGAACAGGAACACGTCGAACAGCGGTGCGAACACGGCCGCCACCAGCGCCGCGAGCGACGAATAGCGGAAGAAGAACGCGACGATCAGCCAGGTCAGCGCGGTCGCGAGCCCGAGCACCGGATGCACCGCGAGCAGCACGCCGGCCGCGGTCGCGACGCCCTTGCCGCCCTGGAAGCGGAAGAACACCGGATACAGGTGGCCCAGGAACACGGCGATCGCGACGCACGCCACGGCGACGTCGGGCAACCCGAAGTGCCGCGCGAGCCAGACGGCGAGCCAGCCCTTGAACGCGTCGCCGACGAGCGTCAGGATCGCGGCCTTCTTGTTGCCGCTGCGCAGCACATTGGTCGCGCCGGGATTCTTCGACCCGTACGAACGGGGATCGGCCAGGCCCATCGCGGCGCTGACGACGACGGCGAACGACACCGAACCGATCAGGTAGGCAACAAGTGCGGCGAGCAGGATCTGCATGCGGAGAACTCTTCTTTCAACGTATCGGTGAAGGGGCGGCCGGGCGCGGCAGGCGCCGTCGCGGCGAACCGGCGGCAGGCCGTGGCGGCCGGCCGTGCGGGCCGACCGGCCGAAACGGCGCCCATTCTACCGAACGCGCACGGCCTGCCACGAAGGTGAAACCCTCAGTCGACGCTTGCGCACTGCACGGGCGTCGCGCCGAGCAGCGTCGTGAGCACCGCCGGCGCAAGGCTGACGAGATAACCGCGGCGGCCGCCGTTCAGGTAGATCGTCGGCAATTCGAGGATGGTCGACTCGACGTACACGGGCATCGGCTTGCGCGTGCCGAACGGCGACGTGCCGCCGACCAGATAGCCGGAATGGCGGTTCGCGACGTCGGGCTTGCATGGCTCGACGCGCTTCGCGCCGATCTGCCGCGCGAGGTTCTTGGTCGACACCGTGCGGTCGCCGTGCATCAGCACGATCAGCGGCTTCGCATGCTCGTCCTCCATCACGAGCGTCTTCACGACGCTGTGTTCGTCGACGCCGAGCTGGCGCGCCGACTCGCCGGTGCCGCCGTGCTCGACGTAATCGTACGGATGCTCGCCGAATGCGACGCCGTGGCGGCGCAGCAGCTGGGTCGCGGGTGTCTCGGACACGTGTCTGGATTTGCTCATCGCGGCATTTTAATGGCGAACGACCAGCGGGCGCGCGCCATCGCCCCTGCGCGTGGTTGCGGCGGGTTGCCGCGCGCCGACGGTATACTCGCGGCCCTTTTGTCCCGGACGGGCAGTCCCGGACGGGCGCGCCCGTCCATCATCATTGCGGACTTCGCGAAATGCCATTGCCCGAATGGCCGATTGTGGCGCGCCCGCCGTCATGGCACGATCGTTCGCAAAACTCGCCGTGCCACCGCCCGGCCCTTCTTCTGGAGACGCCATGTCCTCGCCTGCCCGCTCATCCGCGCCGCTCGACGTCGCGGCACTGCTCGCCGCGTTGCCCGGCCGCATCGCCGACGTGCCTGCCCGCTGGGCCGCGCACGCGCCCGCGCATCCGGCGCTGATCGAGGACGCGCGTCGCCTGTCGTACGGCGAGCTGGCGCACGCCGTCGAGGCGGCTGCCGCGCGGCTCGCGCGCCTGGGCGTGCGCGGCGGCGATCGCGTGATGATCGTCGCGGAAAACAGCGTCGCGCAGATCGTGCTGCTGTTCGCGGTCGCCCGCGTCGACGCATGGGCGCTCGTGTCGAACGCGCGGCTGTCGGCCAGCGAGCTCGATGCGATCGCCGCGCACGCGCGCCCGAAGCTGATCGCGTTCGCCACGGAAGCGTCGCCCGACGCGCGCGCACACGCGACGCGCCACGACGCGACGCCTGCCGACGCGCTTTCGGTCGACATCGGCGCGTGGTCGCACCGCGTCGACCCGAGCGCGCCCAGCGAACCGGTGGCGGCCGACGGCGCCGCCCAATGTGCGGCGCTGATCTACACGACCGGCACGACGGGCACGCCGAAAGGCGTGATGCTGTCGCATCGCAACCTGCTGTTCATCGCCGCGATGTCGAGCACGCTGCGCCGCGTGTCGCCCGACGACGTCGTCTATACGGTGCTGCCCGTGTCGCACGTGTACGGGCTCGCGTCGGTCTGCCTCGGCAGCCTGTACGCGGGCGCGACGCTGCGGCTCGCGCCGCGCTTCTCGCCGGAGGCCGTGCGCGTCGCGCTCGCCGACGAAGGCGTGACGATCTTCCAGGGCGTCCCCGCGATGCACGCGAAGCTGCTCGAACATCTGCACACGCACGCGCACGCGTGGCGCGCGCCGCGGTTGCGCTTCGCGTATTCCGGTGGCTCGCCGCTCGACGCCGACCTGAAAGCGCGCGTCGAGCGCGTGTACGGCGTGCCGCTGCACAACGGCTACGGAATGACCGAGAGCAGCCCGACGATCACGCAGACGCCGCTCGACGCACCGCGTACCGACTGCTCGGTCGGCGTGCCGATCCCGGGCGTGGAAATGCGGATCGTCGCACCGGACGGCACCGACGTGCCGCCGGGCGACGTGGGCGAAATCCGCGTGCGCGGGCCGAACGTGATGCTCGGCTACTACCGCGACGCGGATGCGACGCGCGCGGCCGTGTCGCCTGACGGCTGGCTCGGCACCGGCGATCTCGCGCGCCAGGAAGCGGACGGCTCGGTGACGATCGCGGGCCGCAGCAAGGAATTGATCATCCGCTCGGGCTTCAACGTGTATCCGGTCGAGGTCGAACAGGTGCTGAACGCGCACCCGGACGTCGTGCAGGCGGCCGTCGTGGGCCGCGCGGTCGAGGGCAACGAGGAAGTGCTCGCGTTCGTCGAGCTGGTGCCCGGCGCGAGCGCGACCGAGGCCGCGCTGCAGGCGTGGTGCGCGCAACGGCTCGCGCCTTACAAGCGCCCTGAGCGGATTCGCGTGCTCGATGCGCTGCCGGCCGCGTCGACGGGCAAGGTGCTGAAGCACAAGCTGCGCGAACTCGCGTGACGCATGACGCGCGGCGCCGGCCGCCTGCCGCGCATGGGCCGGCGCGCGCACCGCGCTAGCCGCGCGGATGGTGCGTCGCGTGCAGCGTCTTGAGCCGCTCGCGCGCGACGTGCGTGTAGATCTGCGTGGTCGAGATATCGCTGTGGCCGAGCAGCAGCTGCACGACGCGCAGGTCGGCGCCGTGATTCAGCAGGTGCGTCGCGAACGCGTGCCGCAGCGTATGCGGCGACAGGTGCGCGCGCACGTCGGCCTGCTGCGCGTGGCGCTTGATGATGTTCCAGAACTGCTGGCGCGTCATCCCGTCGCCGCGCGCGGTCACGAACAGCGCGTCGGCCGCGCGTGCGCCGAGCAGCGCCGGCCGCGCGTCGCGCAGGTAGCGCTCGATCCAGCCGTGCGCGACTTCGCCGAACGGCACGAGCCGTTCCTTCGAGCCCTTGCCCATCACGCGCACGACGCCCTCGTTGAGCCCGACCTCGACGGTCTTCAGCGTGACGAGCTCGCTCACGCGCAGCCCGCTCGCGTACATCAGCTCGAGCATCGTGCGATCGCGCAGGCCGAGCGGCGTGCCGATGTCGGGCGCACCGAGCAGCGCCTCGACCTGTGCCTCGGACAGCGTCGACGGAAACCGCGCGGCCTGCTTCGCCGACGTGATCCGCAGCGTCGGGTCCGCGCTCGCGTGGTGCTCGCGCACGGCCCAGCCGTAATAGCGACGGAACACCGACAAGCGCCGGTTCGACGACGTCGCCTTGCCGTCGCTGCGCGCCGCGATGTAGCCGATCAACATCGCTTCGTCGGCCGAGTCGAGCGGCACGTCGTGCGTCGCGGCCAGCCATTGCGAAAACAGCACCAGATCGCGCCGGTACGCATCGAGCGTATTGCGCGCGAGCCCGTGCTCGAGCCACAGCGCATCGCAGAACACGTCGATCGACGCGCGGCTCGCGAGCAGCGCGGGCGATGCGGCGGCCGCGTCGCCATCGGCGTCGGGCGCGGAGTCGGGGGAAAGCAACGGTTCACTCATCGGTACGGCACGCCCTCATGCGCCAGCAGCCAGCGCTTTACTTTCTGGTAATAGCCATTGTCGTCGTGATTCGCGAAGCCGCCGAGGCCACCTGCCGCGACGACGCGATGGCACGGAATCACGAGCGGGAAATAGTTCGCGCCGCACGCCTGGCCGACCGCGCGCGGCGCGCTGCCGATCCGCTTCGCGACCTGTCCGTAGGTCAGCACCGTGCCCGGCGCGATGTCGCTGATCACGTTCCACACGCGATGCTGGAATGCGCTGCCGACGTCCGCGAGCGGCAGGTCGAAGCGCGCCGATGCACGCTCGAAATAGCGTTCGATCTGCTCGACCGCGCGCCGCGCGAGCGGCGAGTCCGGCTCGACCGACTTGACCGACTCGGGCAGATAGACGATCTCGCGCACCACGGCGGCGTCGGTGCGGATGCCGACCTTGCCGAACGGTGCGTCGATGACTGCGTTGAACATGAGCTTCTCCTCACCGGTGAAACGCGCGCCGCCGCCGCGCGCCGACGCTACTTTACGCCGCGTTCATGCGGCACGCAGCGCCCATTCGACATGCTCGCGCACGATCGGCGACGGATCGTCGGCCCGCGCGCGCAACGCGGCGATGATCGCTTCGCGCGCTTCGGGCGCGAGCCGGTCGGCCGGCGCGCGCAATGCGTTGCCGAGCCCGACCGCGAGATTGCGCAGCCAGCTTTCATGGCCGATGCGCCGGATTGCGCTGCCCTGCATCCGCGTATCGAACGTGTCGGCATCCCAGCCGAACAGCTCGACGAGCGTCGCGCGGTCGAGCCCGTGCCGCACGTCGAAATCGGCGACGGGCGCGGCCTGCGCGAACTTGTTCCACGGACACACGAGCTGGCAGTCGTCGCAGCCGTACACGCGGTTGCCGATCATCGGCCTCAGTGGCTCCGGGATGCTGCCTTTCAGTTCGATCGTCAGGTACGAGATGCAGCGGCGCGCGTCGACGCGATACGGCTCGACGATCGCGCCGGTCGGACATGCATCGATGCAGCGTGTGCAGCTGCCGCAGTGCGCGCCGGGCGTCTCGGGCGCGACGTCGGGCGCCGTTTGCGCGTCGGTCGGCAGCGGAATGTCGACGTAGATTTCGCCGAGGAAGAACAGCGAACCCGCGTCGCGCTGCAGCAACAGCGTGTGCTTGCCGCGCCAGCCGACCCCGGCCTTCTGCGCGAGCTCGACCTCGAGCACCGGCGCCGAATCGGTGAACACGCGGTAGCCGAACGCGCCGATCTCGTGCTCGATGCGCTCCGCGAGCGTCTGCAGCCGGTTGCGCAGCACCTTGTGATAGTCGCGCCCGCGTGCGTAGATCGACACGACCGCCGCCTGCGGATCGTCCAGGCGCGCGCGCTCGCGGGCGCGCCAGTCGTGCGGCACGAGTGCGCCGGAGGATGCATCGGGCGCGTCGGGCGCGAGCGTCTGGGCCGGCAGATACGCGAGCCGCGCGGAGATCACACGTCGCGTACCGGCCACAAGTTCGGCCGGCCGCGCGCGTTTCGTTCCGTGTTTCGCCATATAATCCATTTCGCCGTGGTACCCGGCTTCCAGCCAGGCGGCGAGGCCTGCTTCGGCATCCGAGAGATCGGTATCGCTGATGCCTATCGCCCCGAAACCCAATTCGCGCCCCCACGCCTTGATGCGAGTGGCGAGCGCAGTCAACGTCGCATCATCGAGCGCGCACGGCGCCGCGCCTTCGGTACGAGTCGAAGGCCTGTCGGATGCGGCGAGTTCCGGTAAGCGGTTCATCGCACTATTTTACGAGAATGCCAGCCACGTCCCATACGCCTCATGCCGACACGCTGCCCGCCCCGCTCGCGGAGCGCGTGATCGCACTCGCCGACGAAGCGGCGACCGAGGCCTTCGGCGCCCGCTTCGCGCACGCGCTCGACGCGGCGCGCGGCGAACTCGCCCGCGCGCACGCGTTCGACGGGCTGCAGATCCAGCTGATCGGCGACCTCGGCGCGGGCAAGACGACCCTCGTGCGCGCGATCCTGCGCGGCCTCGGCCACCCGGGACGCGTGCGCAGCCCGACCTATACGCTCGTCGAACCGTATGCATTCGCACGCGACGATGGGGAACTTGAGGTCTATCACTTCGATCTGTATCGATTCAACGATCCGGCCGAATGGTCCGACGCGGGCTTTCGCGAATATTTCAATTCCAGCGCGATCTGCCTCGTCGAATGGCCGCAACAGGCGGGCACCCTGCTCGGCGTGCCCGATCTGGTTTTCTCGCTCGACGTGGACGGCGACGGTCGCGCCCTCACCGTCCGGGCGTTCAGCGCTTCAGGAAAGGCATGTCTCGAAAGATGTTGATCAAACCGTTCCGCTCGATCGAATCGGCGGCCACCGCGACGCACAACTGGCGCCGCCGCCAGATCCTGCGCGCGGGCGCGTCGACGCTGGTGCTCGGGCTCGCCGCACCGCGGCTCGCACACGCGTCGTCGGTGCTCGGCGTGCGCGTGTGGCCCGCGCGCGATTACACGCGCGTCACGATCGAATCGGACCAGCCGCTGCAGAATAGCCAACAGCTGTTGCAGGGCCCCGACCGGCTCGTCGTCGACCTGAGCGGGCTCGATCTCGATCAGGCCCTGCGCGACCTCGTATCGAAGATCGCGCCGAACGATCCGCAGATCCAGTCGGTGCGTGTCGGCCAGTACCAGCCGCACGTCGTGCGGATGGTGTTCGACCTGAAAGGCTCGGTGAAGCCGCAGGTGTTCACGCTGCCGCCGGTGGGCACCTACAAGTACCGGCTCGTGTTCGACCTGTATCCGGCCGTCGCGCCCGATCCGCTGTCCGACCTGATCGCGCAGACGGAACGCAAGGAACAGGCGCTCAACGACACCGCGCGCGCGCAGCAGATGCAGCCGCCGACCTCGCTCGCGGGCCCGGCCGCGCCGTCGGCGCCCGCCGCGGGCGACAACACCGACGCGTTCTTCCAGCGCTTCGCGCAGAACACGCCGGCCACGCCGCGCACGCCGCCGGCCGCCGCGACGCCTTCCACGCCCGCGAAGCCGGCCGTCAAGCCGCCGCCCGTCATCGCGCGCCGCGACGACAGCGACGACGACGGCGACACCTACAAGTTCACCGCACCGAAATCCGGCAAGGGCGGCACCATGCGCCTGCTGACGGTCGCGATCGATCCCGGCCACGGCGGCGAGGATCCGGGCGCGATCGGCGGCGGCGGCACGTATGAGAAGCACATCGCGCTCGACATCGCGAAGAAGCTGCGCGCGAAGATCGACGGCGCGCCGAACATGCGCGCGATGATGACGCGCGACGCCGACTTCTTCGTGCCGCTGAACGTGCGCGTGCAGAAGGCGCGCCGCGTCGGCGCCGACCTGTTCGTGTCGATCCACGCGGATGCGTTCACGACGCCGTCCGCGCGCGGCTCGTCGGTGTTCGCACTGTCCGACCACGGCGCGACGAGCGCCGCCGCACGCTGGATGGCGAACAAGGAAAACTCGTCGGACTTGATCGGCGGCATCAACATCAAGACGCAGGACGCGGCCGTGAGCCGCGCGCTGTTCGACATGTCGACGACCGCGCAGATCCGCGATTCGCTGCGCTACGGCGGCTACGTGCTGAAGGAAGTCGGCGGCATCAACAAGCTGCACAAGGGCTCGGTCGAGCAGGCCGGATTCGCGGTGCTGAAGGCGCCCGACATTCCGTCGATCCTCGTCGAGACCGCGTTCATCAGCAACCCGGAAGAAGAGAGCCGGCTGAACGACGAAAGCTATCGCGACCAGATGGCCGACGCGATCTTCCGCGGCATCAAGCGTTACTTCGCCGCGAACCCGCCGCTCGCGAAGAACCGGATGGCCTGACGCACGGCCGCCTGCTTTTCCCTGCCGCCGGCACGCGCTGCGTGCCGGCCCGTCACGACGCCGCGAAGCGGCGCACCAGCTTCCCGCCGAATACGTTCACCGCGAGCCCGCCCATCACGAGCGCGGCGCCTGCCAGCTGCGTGCGCGTCAGGTGTTCGTCGAGCAGCAGCGCCGACGACGCGAGCCCGACGATCGGCACCAGCAGCGAGAACTGCGCGACCTGCGCGGCCGGATAGCGCGACATCAGGCGGCTCCACAGGCCGTAGCCGAGCAGCGTCGCGACGAACGCAAGATAGACGACCGCGAAGATCGACGCGCCGTCCAGCCCCGCCAGCGCGGCCCCGATCCGCTGCGGCCCCTCGAACCACAGCGACAGCAGGAAGAACGGCACGGGCGGCACGAGGCTCGCCCATACGACCAGCGACACGAGGTTCGCGCGGCCGACCTTCTTCGTGACGATATTGCCGATCGCCCACATCGCGGCCGAGCAGATGGTCAGCAGGAAGCCGGCGAGCGTCATCGCGCGGCCGCCCTGCGCGGCGATCACGGCGAGCCCGGCCGCGGCGATCGCGAGCCCGATCAGGTTCTCAATGCGCAGCCGCTCGCCGAGGAACAGCATCGCGAACACGAGCGTGAAGAACGCCTGCGACTGCAGCACGAGCGACGCGAGACCGGCCGGCATGCCGACGTACATGCCGGTGAACAGGAACACGAACTGGCCGAGCTGGATCGTCGCGCCGTACAGGATCAGCATGCGCCACGGAATCTGCGGGCGGCGGACGAAGAACACCGCGGGCACGGCCGCGAGCGTGAAGCGCAGCGCGCCGAGCAGCATCGGCGGCATGCCGTGCAGCCCGACCTTGATCACGACGAAGTTCACGCCCCACGCCAGGATCACGACCAGCGCGAGCAGCAAGTCCTTCGGGGCCATCATCGGCGTCTCCTCGTTTTGAATGGTGGTTCCGAAGCGGCTCAGTCTACCGGGTTTCGCCGCACGGCCCGATACCCGCGCGGCGTGCATGGAATCGGCCGCGGGCGTGGCCGCGCATCGACTGGCACGCCGCATCGCGCGTGCCCGCTGCCGCCCGCACCGCCGGCTGGCGCAGCGCCACGCCCGGTGCGCGCGCCGGGGCCACGCCGCCAGTACAATGACCGGCATCCCCGCCGTTCGCCACGAGGCCTGTCATGACCGAACCGATCAAAGCCTTGCTGAAGCCGCACATTCGCGACATCGGCAACCTGCAGGTGCGCCGCACACTGCCCGCGCTCGCCGCACGCCTCGTCGGCCCGTTCATCTTCTTCGATCACATGGGGCCCGCGGCGCTGCCGGCCGGCACCGGGCTCGACGTGCGTCCGCACCCGCATATCGGGCTCGCCACCGTCACCTACCTGTTCGACGGCGCGATCCTGCACCGCGACAGTCTCGGCTCGCGGCAGGAGATCGTGCCGGGCGACGTGAACTGGATGACGGCCGGCCGCGGCATCGTCCACTCGGAGCGCACGCCCGATGCGCAGCGCGCGAGCGGCCATACGGTGCACGGGATCCAGACCTGGGTCGCGCTGCCCGTCGCCCACGAAACCACCGAGCCGTCGTTCGAGCACCATGCGGCCGACACGCTGCCCACGCGCACCGAACACGGCGTGACGCTGACGGTGATCGCCGGCGACGCGTTCGGCCTGCGCTCGCCCGTCACGACGTTCTCGCGCACGCTGTACGTCGCCGCCGAATTCGCGGCCGGCAGCCGCCTCGAACTCGACGCGTCGCACGAGGAGCGCGCGGTCTACGTGGTCGACGGCGACCTGACGATCGACGGCACGCCGGTGCCGGCCGAGCAGATGGCCGTGCTCACGCCGGGCGCGACCGTCACGCTCGGGAGCGGCAACGGCGCGCGCGCGATGTTGCTGGGCGGCGACAAGATCGACGGCGAACGCTTCATCGAATGGAATTTCGTCGCGAGCAGCCGCGACGCGATCGAGCGCGCGAAAGCAGCGTGGACGAACCAGGAAATGGGCGAGGTGCCCGGCGAAACCGAGTGGATTCCGCTGCCCGCAGCGAAGCCGCGTTGAAAAAGGCGCGCGCCGCCCCCATCCTCACGACATTCGACTGGAAGAGAACGACATGGACACCACGCTTGCCACTTTCGAGAAAGACGTCATCGAGGCGTCGCTGGACGCCCCCGTGCTGGTCGACTTCTGGGCGCCGTGGTGCGGCCCCTGCAAGACGCTCGGTCCGCTGCTCGAAAAGCTCGAAGCCGACTACCAGGGCCGCTGGAAGCTCGTGAAGGTGAACGTCGACGAGAACCAGGAGCTCGCCGCGCACTTCCAGACGCGCAGCATCCCGCACGTGATCGCGTTCGCCGACGGGCGCCCGGTCGACCAGTTCATCGGCGTGCTGCCGGAAGGCCAGTTGCGCGCGTTCCTTGACCGGCTGCTGCCGGCGCCCGAGGAAGCAGAACGCCGCGCCGCGCAATACGCGATCGCCGAGTCACGCTACGACGATGCGCTCACCCACCTCGAGGCGGCGCTCGCGCTGAACCCCGGTTTCGACGATGCACGGCTCGACCTGATCGAACTGCTGCTCGCGAACAACCAGGTCGATGCCGCGCGCACCGAGGCCGAGCGCCTGTCGCCGCAGACCGTGCAGGGCGCCGATCCGCGCTACCAGGCGATCAAGACCCGTTTCGATGCGCTCGACGCGACGGCCGACCTGCCGCCGACCGACGCGCTCGAAGCGCGTATCGCGGCGAATCCCGCCGATCTCGACGCACGCTTCGACCTTGCGCAGAGCCTGATCGCGCGACGCGCGTACGAAGGCGCGCTCGAGCAGCTGCTGGAAATCGTGTTGCGCGACCGCGCGTATGGCGACGACCTCGGCCGCCGCACGATGCTGTCGGTGTTCGAGATGGCGGGCGACAGCCCCGAGCTCGTCGCCGCGTGGCGGCGCAAGCTGAGCATGGCGCTCAACTGACGAACGGGCGGCCGGGCTGCAATGGCCCGGCTGCCGCGCCATCGCGCGCGGCGGATCTGCCGCGCCGCGGCATCGCAGCATGCTGCTGCGCGTCGATCGCTTTCCGGATCAGCCCGCGGCCCGCGCCGCGAGCGCGCGCAGCGCATGCGCGGCGGCCGCGAAACCGAAGCTCGCGGTCACGCACACGCTGGAACCGAATCCCGCACAGTTGAGCCCCGCGACATGCGCGGCCGCGGACGGCTCCGCGCCATCCTCGATGTCGCAAGCGGCCGCTTCCGGATAAATCAGCGGCTCGTCCGAATACACGGCGCTGACCTTGAAGCGCGCCTTCGGCCCGCGCGGGAAGCCGTGCTGCTTGCGCAACTGCGCGCGCACCTTCGACAGCAGCGGATCCTGGATCGTCAGCGCGAGATCGTCGATCCGGATGCGCGTCGGGTCGAGCTGCCCGCCCGCGCCGCCGACCGTGACGAGCGGCTGCCCTTTCGCGACGCACCACGCGATCAGCGCGACCTTCGTCCGCACGCTGTCGATCGCATCGATCACGTAGTCGAAGCCGCCGCCGAGCAGCGCGTCGAAGTTGTCGGGTTCCACGAAATCCTCGATCCGGTTCACGCGGCACGCGGGATCGATCAGCGCGATCCGCTCGGCCATCGCATCGACCTTCGGCTTGCCGTAATTGCCGTCGAGCGCGTGAATCTGCCGGTTCGTGTTGCTTTCCGCAACGTTGTCGAGATCGATCAGCGTCAGCGTGCCGATCGCGCTGCGCGCGAGCGCCTCGGCCGTCCACGAACCGACGCCGCCGATGCCGATCACGGCGACGTGCGCGCGCTCGAACGCGGCGAGCGCGGGGGCGCCGTACAATCGCGCGACGCCGCCGAAACGGCGTTCGCGATCCACGTCAAGCTGGATTGTCGGGCTCGGGGTAAGATCAGAAGAACTAGGCGGGGCAGCGTCGGGGGCGGACATGGCAGCAAGGAAAACGTAAGCGTACAGCCCTCTATTTTGCCTGAACTCACCGCCTACACGCGCCACTGTGCACGCACGATTCTCGCGCGTTCGCTATACTGGCCCCGGATTGAAGCGTTTGCATAACATGACAACTCTCGCCGATCTTCGCATCAACTATTCGCGTGCTTCGCTCGATGAAGCCGACGTCGCCCCCGACCCTTTCGCCCAGTTCGATCGCTGGTTCAAGGAGGCGCTCGCCGCCAAGCTTCCCGAGCCGAACACGATGACGCTCGCCACCGTCGGCGAGAACGGCCGGCCGTCGGCCCGAATCGTGCTCATCAAGGGTGTCGACGAACGCGGGTTTGTCTTCTTTACCAATTACGAAAGCCGCAAGGGCCGCGATCTCGCCGCCCATCCGTACGCGGCGCTGCTGTTCTACTGGATCGAGCTCGAGCGCCAGGTGCGCATCGAAGGCCGGATCGAGAAAACCAGCAGCGACGAAAGCGACCGCTATTTCGCATCGCGCCCGCTCGGCTCGCGCATCGGTGCGTGGGCGTCCGAGCAGAGCGCCGTGATCGACAGCCGTGCGACGCTCGAAGCGCGCGAGAAGGCCGTGGCCGAACGCTACGGCGAGAATCCGCCGCGCCCGCCGCAGTGGGGCGGCTATCGCGTCGTGCCCGACGCGATCGAATTCTGGCAGGGCCGCCCGTCGCGGCTGCACGATCGCCTGCTCTACACGCGCGACGCCGCGGCGGCGCCGGGCTGGACCATCTCGCGCCTGTCGCCGTAAGCAAGGCAGCGGCGCCGGTGCCTGCCGGCCGTATCTCGTGTTGCATGAGGGCGCCCGCCTCGCGGGGAGCGGGCGCCGGTCAAGATACTTGGCTGTATTCGATTCAACGAACAAACGGAGAATCCAAATGTTCTGGGAAAAGAAGCTGGCACAGTGGGCGGACGAAGTACGGGCGAAGGCGAACATACCGGCGCGCCTCGTGCTGTGGAACGGCGATCAACTCGATTTCGGCACCTTCAGCGCGCCGCAGGTCACGCTGAAGGTCAACAGCGCGTCCGCGTTGCCGCTGCTGCTCGAACCGAGCCTCGACAATCTCGGCGAGGCGTACGTGAAGGGCAAGATCGACATCGAGGGCAGGCTGTCGGACATCATCAACATCAGCTACTCGCTCGCGCGCAGCACGGTCACCAGCGCGAGCAAGCTCGCGCGCGTGAAGCGCTACTTCAATCATACGAAGAACAGCGACAGGAAGGCGATCCAGTATCACTACGACGTCTCGAACGAGTTCTACCAGCTGTGGCTCGACGAGAACATGGTGTACTCGTGCGCGTACTTCGAGAACGGCGACGAGGATCTCGCCACCGCGCAGATCAAGAAGATCGACCATATCCTGACCAAGATCCAGCTCGAGCCCGGCCAGCGGCTGCTCGACATCGGCTGCGGCTGGGGCGCGCTCGTGCTGCGCGCCGCGCAGAAATTCGGCGCGACCTGTCTGGGCGTGACGTTGTCGCAGAACCAGTTCGATCTGGCGACCGCACGCGTGAAGGCCGCCGGGCTCGAGGACAAGATCGAGATCCGCCTGCAGGACTACCGCGAGATCGACGGGCAGTTCGACCGCATCACGAGCGTCGGGATGTTCGAGCACGTCGGCCGCAAGAATCTACCGCTCTATTTCTCGCGCGTGCATGACCTGCTGACCGATGACGGCATCGCGATGAACCACGGGATCACGTCGACCGACGCCGAAAGCGGCGAGACCGCGCTCGGCGGCGGCGAATTCATCGACCGCTACGTATTCCCGGACGGCGAGCTGCCGCACATCAGCCTCGCGCTCGAAGCGGCGCAGCGCGGCGGGCTCGAGGCCGTTGACGTCGAAAGCCTGCGGCGGCACTATGCGCGCACGCTCGAGATCTGGACCGAGAATTTCGAGACGAAGGCGGAACAAGCGCGCGCGCTCGTCGACGACGAAAAATTCCGCATCTGGCGCGTGTACCTCGCCGGTTGCGCGTATGCATTCGAGCACGACGACGTGTCGATCTTCCAGATCGTGTGCCGCAAGGCCGGACGCAGCGCGAAAACGCTGCCGTGGTCGCGGCGCTATATGTACGAACACACGCTGCCGCGCTAGGCGGCACTTCACGCTGGGCACGCATGGGTGACGGCAGGACGCGGCGCACCACGCCGCCGCAACGACAGCAGCGCGACGAAGCGGACGGGTCGCACGCCGACGGGCAGTTCGACCTGTTCGGCGCGCCGCCCGACGACGCACGCGCAGCGGCTGCGCCCTTCGACGATGACCACCCAGCCGGTGCCGGCGAACGCGTGACGCCTGGCGAGCACGATGCCGCGCAACCGGCAAAGTCGCCTGCGCGCGCGGGCCGTGCGTCGCCCCGCCGCCCTTCCTCCGATCAGGAACCGGAACCGTCCCCCGCCTCAGGCCTGCTGTGGGACGAACCGTTGCCGCCTGCCACGCCGCCGAAGAAGGGCCGGCGCCAGCGCGGCGTGCCGCCCGCACCGGTTTCCGCGGAAGTCGCCGACGTGGCGGCCGCCCTGCCGCCGAATGTGCGGCTCGGCACGTCGTCATGGTATTTCCCCGGCTGGGACGGCATCGTCTACGACGGCGATTTCGCGCAGACGAAGCTGTCGCGCGAGGGGCTCGAAGCGTACGGCGCGCATCCGCTGCTGAAGAGCGTGAGCCTCGACCGCTCGTTCTACGGCCCGCTGTCGGTGGCCGACTACCTGCGCTACGCGCAGCAGGTGCCGGACGACTTCCGCTTCGTCGTGAAGGCGCCGGCGTCCGTCACCGATGCGGTCGTGCGCGGCCGGCGCGGCGAACCGTCGGGCCCGAACCCGACCTTTCTCGACGCGCAGCTGGCCACCCGCGAATTCGTGCAGCCGTGCATCGAAGGGCTTGGCAAGAAAGCCGGCGTGCTGGTGTTCCAGTTTTCGCCGATGCCCGATCAGCTGCTCGTCGAACCGGCCGCGCTGATCGACCGGCTGTCGGCGTTCTTCGCGGCGCTGCCGCCGCTGCCGCCAGATGCCGACGGCACGCGCTACGCGATCGAGATCCGCGACGCGTGCCTGCTCACGCCGCGCTTCATCCGCGCGCTCGCGGCGCTCGGCGTGCGCTACTGCGTCGGCCTGCATGCGCGGATGCCCGACCCGCTGCGCCAGGCGGCCGCGCTCGCGCTGCTCGACGGCAACGCGCCGGGCCCGCTGATCGTGCGCTGGAGCCTGCATGGCGGATTCAAGTACGAACAGGCGAAGGCGAAGTACGAGCCGTTCGACAAGCTCGTCGACGAGGATCCGGCCACGCGCTCGGCGCTGGCCGAGCTGGCCGCGCGCTACGCGCTGGCCGGACAGCCGGTGATCATCACGATCAATAACAAGGCGGAAGGTTCCGCGCCGCTGTCGTGCGTCGCGCTCGCGCGCGAGATCGCCGCCGCGTGCGCGCAGTGGCGCAGCGAGGCGGCGTAGGGTTCGGCGGCGGCCCCGCAGTAGGAGCGCCGCCTGCTGGCTTGCCGGCCGATTACGCGCCGCGCAGCGACTTCAGCCGGTGCGAGAACTTCTGACGGAATTTCGCGAGCTTCGGCCCGATCACGACCGAGCAGTAGCCCTGCCCCGGATTGCGCGCGTAATAGTTCTGGTGATAGTCCTCGGCCGGCCAGTAGTTGTCGTTGAGCGGCACGACCTGCGTGACGATCGGCTGCCCGAACACCTGCTCGCGCTCCAGTTCGCGGATCACGTCCAGCGCGATGTCGCGCTGCTCGTCCGAATGCGTGAACACGACCGAACGGTACTGCGTGCCGACGTCGTTGCCCTGCCGGTTCAGCTGGGTCGGATCGTGCGTCGCGAAGAAGATCTCGAGGATCTCGCGATAACCGATGCGCGCCGGATCGAACGTCACGTTCACGACCTCCGCGTGACCGGTGTCGCCTTCGCACACGTCGCGATAGCCGGGATTGCGCATGTGGCCGCCCGCATAGCCCGACTGGACGGCCGTCACACCGTCGACATCGAGAAACACGGCCTCCGTGCACCAGAAGCACCCACCACCCACGGTCGCGGTTTCAAGCATCTCGTTCACCATGAAATCATCACCTCGTTGATAGCGGCGACCGCACGCATGCGCGCGCCGGCGCCGCCGGTCCGTATCGCCGCTGCCCGGTTGCCCGGCGCGAAGCGGCACGCGTTCAAGTATCTCACTCGCGCGCGAATCAGGCAGAAACGCGCGCGTGCCACGCACCACCCGCGGTGCGTTTCTCGACTACACTTAGGCACGCTTGCCCGCGACGGCACACCGTCCCGGCTGCACGCAGTGCCCGATGCATGCCCGTCCCGATGCCAACATCATCCGCCGGAACATCGATATGCACGCCCCGACAGAAGTCGTCCGGATTGCAGCTCCGACCACCGGTGCCCCGCGCGCCGGCACTTCCATCGCACCATTGCGCCGCCATGCGTCTATCGCGCCCGTTGCGCCGCACGCGCGGCGAGCCGGTGCACCGCGTTTCCCCGCTGTCCCGATCTGATGCACCGCACCGCGCGTCCTGCCACGCGTTCGGCCGCCGGTGCATGCGCATTACGCAACTGTTCGACCCGCACGTCCGCAACGAACGGCCGTGCGCCCGTGATCCGATACAACCGAGAGAGGCATTACGATGAGCATGCGGCCTGACCCGACATTTCACGCTTCGCCGGAACTCGCGATGCAGGCGCCGGCGGAAGAGTTCGCCTATACATTGTTGCTGAGCCCCGATTTTTCCAGACCCGACGCGCTCGCCGTGATCGACGTGAGGCCCGGTTCCTCGACCTACGGCAAGATCGTGCACACGGTGACGATGCCGAACACCGGCGACGAGTTTCACCACTTCGGCTGGAATGCGTGTTCGTCGTCGCTGTCGCCGCTGACCGGCCACGCGTTTCTCGAGCGCCGCTTCCTGATCATCCCCGGTCTGCGCTCGTCGCGGATCTACGTGATCGACACGAAGCCGCACCCGACGCAGGCGCGCATCCACAAGATCATCGAACCCGACGAGATCTTCGCGAAGACCGGCTATTCGCGGCCGCATACGGTCCACTGCGGCCCCGAGGGCATCTACGTGAGCACGCTCGGCGGCGCGGGCAAGGACGGCACCGACGGCGCGCCCGGCATCTTCATCATGGACTGCGAGACCTTCGACGTGCTCGGCCGCTGGGAAATCGACCGCGGCCCGCAGGACAAGCATTACGACTTCTGGTGGAACCTGCCGCGCGACTACATGGTGTCGAGCGAATGGGCGCTGCCGCCGCAGTTCGAGAACGGCATCGTGCCGGAAGACCTGCTCGCGAACCGCTACGGCCACCGCCTGCATTTCTGGGACCTGCGCGCGCGGCGCAACGTGCAGACGATCGATCTCGGTGCGCAGCACCAGATGGCGCTGGAGGTGCGGCCCGCGCACGATCCGGTGCGCGAATACGGGTTCGTCGGCGTCGTGGTCGATACGACCAACCTGGAAGGGTCGATCTGGACCTGGTGGCGCGAGGACGGCCAGTTCCATGTGAAGAAGACCGCGACGATCCCGCCCGAGCCGGCCGCGGCCGACGAGCTGCCGCCGCTGCTGCAGGGGTTCGGCGCGGTGCCGCCGCTCGTGACCGACATCGACCTGTCGCTCGACGACCGCTTCCTGTACGTGTCGTGCTGGGGCACGGGCGAAATGCGCCAGTACGACGTGTCGGATCCGCATCACCCGGTGCTCGCGGGGTCGGTGCGCATCGGCGGCATCGTGCGCCGCGCGCCGCATACGAACGGCCGCGCGTTCGCGGGCGGCCCGCAGATGGTCGAGATCAGCCGTGACGGCCGGCGCGTGTACTGGACCAACTCGCTCTACTCGACGTGGGACGACCAGTTCTATCCGGACGGCGTGCCGGCCGCGCAGGTGCTCGCGCATGTGGGGCCGCAGGGCGGACTGACGCTCGCCGACGACTACTGGGTCGAGTTCCCCGACGGCTATCGCGCGCACCAGATCCGGCTCGAGGGCGGCGACTGCTCGACGGACTCGTTCTGCTATCCGTCGGTCAAGCGTTGAGCACCGGCCTCTCCGCACCGCTCGCGCTGTGGGCGGCCGTGCTCGCGAGCGGCGTCTATCACGGACTCAACCCGGCGATGGGCTGGCCGCTCGCGGTGTCGAACGCGCTGATGACGCGCCGCGGCGGCGCGCTGGTCGCGGCGCTCGGCTATCTCGCGCTCGGCCATGCGCTCGCTGTCTTCATGGTGATGCTGCCGTTCGGGCTGCTCGCCGCGTTGCTCGCGTGGCAGTCGGTGATCCGGATCGGCGCGAGCGCGCTCGTGATCGGCTTCGGCGCGGTGCTGCTGATCCGGCGGCGCCATCCGCGCGCGCTTGCGCGGATCGCGCCCGCGCGGCTCGGGCTATGGTCGTTCGCGATCGCGCTCGCGCACGGCGCGGGACTGATGCTGGTGCCGATCTATCTCGGGCTCTGCGGGCTCGACCGGGATGCCGGCCATCGCGCGGCGGCCACGCTCATCGATGCGCATCTCGGGATGGCCCTCGTGGTCGCGGCCGTGCACGCAGCCGCGATGATCGGCGCGGGCGGCGTGCTCGCGTGGCTCGTGTACCGCTATCTCGGGCTGAAGTTCGTCGCGCGGAGCTGGTTCAACCTCGACGCGGTGTGGGCGTCGAGCCTGATCCTGACGGGCGCGCTGTCGCTCGGGCTGGCGGCGGCGCGCTAGCACCGCCGCACGGCGCGGCCGCAGATCACGCGCAGTAAAACGCGACAGAACGGCCGTTCCCTGTCGATCGCGGCACCGTGCGACAGTGTTCGCTACCTCACGTTCACCTCACGCTCACGCCGCAATGCGCCGTGCGCACGGGCCCGGCGGTCGCGATTCCGCTAAAATCCGACCATGCGCACCCCTTCCCAACCGATCACCCCGGCCTTGTCGCCTTTCGTCCGCCGCGCCCGTTGCATCCGCCGCGCGCCGCGCCCGTCCGTTTCGTTCCGGATGGCCGCCCGATGAACCATGCCAACCCGCCGGACTTCGATTCGGCCGCATTCCGCCAGGCGCTCGGCCAGTTCGCGACGGGCGTCACCGTCATCACGACGCAGGCGCCGTCCGGGCAATTGATCGGCATCACCGCAAGCTCGTTCAACTCGGTGTCGCTCGATCCGCCGCTCGTGCTGTGGAGCCTCGCGCACAAATCGGCGTCGACGCCGGTGTTCCGCAGCAACAGCCATTACGTGGTGAACGTGCTCGCAGCCTCGCAGATCGACCTGTGCAAGCGCTTCTCGACCTACAAGGGCGACCGCTTCGAAGGCATCGCGCACGTGGCCGGCAACTCGGGCATGCCGGTGCTCGACGGTGCGCTCGCGTGGTTCGAATGCCACAACCGCAGCCGCTACGACGAAGGCGATCACGTGATCTTCGTCGGCGAAGTGGAACGCTGCGGCGTGCGCGCGGTGTCGGATACCACGCCGCCGCTCGTGTTCCACGGCGGCGGTTTCCACGGCCTCACACCGCTTTGATCGCCCCGGTGCGCGCCAATCCGACCGGCGCGCCCGCTTCGTCCTTCAGCGTCTGCAGCACGATGTTCGAACGGATGTCCATCACGCCCGGCGCCTTGTAGAGCCGGTTCAGCACGAAATCCGAATAGTGCTTGAGGTTGTGCGCGAGCACGCGCAGCAGATAGTGGCTCTCGCCCGTCACGACGAACGCGCCGACCACCTCCGGCCATTCGCGCAGCGCTTCCGCGAAGCGCTCGTGCCATTGATTCTCTTCGTTGCGCATCGACACCTGCACGAACGCCTCGAGCTCGAAGCCGAGCTTCTCGCGGCTCAGGCACGCGCGATAGTGTTCGATGACGCCCTGCTCCTCGAGCAGGCGCATCCGGCGTAAGCAAGCCGACGGCGAAAGCGAGATGCGTTCGGCCAGGTCGAGATTGCTGATTCTGCCCTCCTCCTGCAGTACCGCGAGAATCCTGCAGTCGGTGGCGTCGAGCGTGATCGCATGCATTTTTGGTCCCCCTTTTCCCTCTCATTCGAATTATCTGCCAATTCGGCGGATTGTCCATGTTTATTTCGCAAGCACTTTCTGCGAGCGTCCACCTATCATTCGAAGGATCGATTCACCGATTCGTCATGCCATGGACACACTCTGGGACATCTCGCCGCCCGTCAGCCCCGCCACCCCCGTGTGGCCGGGCGATACGCCCGTTTCCGTCGAACGCGTGTGGCGGATGGAGGCCGGCTCGCCGGTCAACGTCGCGCGCCTGACGCTGTCGCCGCATACGGGCGCGCACTGCGACGCGCCGCTCCACTATGACGCCGACGGCGCGCCGATCGGCGCGGTGCCGCTCGATACCTATCTCGGCCCGTGCCGCGTCATCCACTGCATCGGCGCAGCGCCGGTCGTGCGCCCGGCCGACATCGAGGCCGCGCTCGACGGCGTGCCGCCGCGCGTGCTGCTGCGCACCTATGCGCGCGCCAGCGTCGAGCAATGGGACAGCGGCTTCTGCGCGGTCGCGCCCGAGACCGTCGACCTGCTCGCCGCGCGCGGCGTGAAGCTGATCGGCATCGACACGCCGTCGCTCGACCCGCAGGAATCCAAGACCATGGATGCGCATCATCGCGTGCGCGCACACCGGATGGCGATCCTGGAAGGGATCGTGCTCGACGACGTGCCGCCCGGCGACTACGAGCTGATCGCGCTGCCGCTGAAGTTCGCGACGCTCGACGCAAGCCCCGTGCGTGCGGTGCTGCGCGCGCTGCCCGGCCACTCCTCCTGATTACCCGACCCACTGACCCGACATCATGATCAAGACCCGTGAAGACGCGCTCGCCCTCGACCGCGACGACCCGCTCGCCGCGCTGCGCGACCAGTTCGCGCTGCCCGACGGCGTGATCTATCTCGACGGCAACTCGCTCGGCGCACAGCCGCGCGCGTCGGCCGCCCGCGCGCAACAGGTGATCGGCGCCGAATGGGGCGAAGGCCTGATCCGCAGCTGGAACACCGCCGGCTGGTTCGCGCTGCCGCGCCGCCTCGGCGACAAGCTCGCGACGCTGATCGGCGGCGCACCGGGCGAGACCGTCGTGACCGACACCATCTCGATCAACCTGTTCAAGCTGCTGTCGGCGATGCTGCGTCACCAGGCCGCGCGCGCGCCGGAGCGCCGCGTGATCGTGTCGGAGCGCTCGAACTTCCCGACCGACCTGTACATCGCGCAAGGGCTGATCGAGCAGCTCGGCGGCGGCTACGAGCTGCGCCTGATCGACGATCCGGCCGACCTGCCCGACGCGCTCGGCGCGGACACGGCCGTCGCGATGATCACGCACGTGAACTACCGCACCGGCTACATGCACGACATGCCGGCCGTCACGCAGCTCGTGCACGACGCGGGCGCGCTGATGCTGTGGGATCTCGCGCACTCGGCCGGCGCGGTGCCGGTCGACCTGAACGGCGCGCATGCGGACGGCGCGGTCGGTTGCACGTACAAGTACCTGAACGGCGGCCCCGGTTCGCCGGCGTTCGTGTGGGTGCCGCAGCGCCATCACGCGCATTTCTCGCAGCCGCTGTCGGGCTGGTGGGGCCACCGCGCACCGTTCGCGATGCAGCCGGGCTTCGCGCCCGATCCGGGCATCGCGCGCTTCCTGTGCGGCACGCAGCCGATCGTGTCGATGTCGATGGTCGAATGCGGGCTCGACGTGTTCCTGCAGACCGACATGCACGCGATCCGCCGCAAGTCGCTCGCGCTCACCGATGCGTTCATCGCACTCGTCGAAGCACGCTGCGCGGGCCTGTCGCTGAAACTCGTCACGCCGCGCGCGCATCACCAGCGCGGCTCGCAGGCGAGCTTCGAGCATCCGCACGGCTACGAGGTGATGCAGGCGCTGATCGCGCGCGGCGTGATCGGCGACTACCGCGAGCCGTACGTGCTGCGCTTCGGCTTCACGCCGCTCTATACGCGCTTCGCCGACGTGTGGGATGCCGTCGAGACGCTGCGCGACATCCTGGCCACCGATGCGTGGAAGGCACCCGAGTTCGCCGAGCGCGGCGCGGTGACCTGATCGGCGTCGACCGGCGCGCGCAGGCCGCGCGCCGCGCCCCCCGTCATTCAAATCTGGAGAGAGTCGTGAATTCTGGTCATATGCAGCCACCCGGCGACAATGCGCCGGCGGGCTGCCCGTTCTCGGGCGCACGCGCGGCCCAACCCGCTCATGAAGCGCCGCACGTGCCGGGCGACGCGGCAGGCGAAGCCGGCTGGCACGACGCGCAGCTCGATTTCTCGAAGTCGATGAGCTACGGCGACTATCTGTCGCTGAATTCGATCCTCGACGCGCAGCATCCGCTGTCGCCCGATCACAACGAGATGCTGTTCATCATCCAGCATCAGACGAGCGAGCTGTGGATGAAGCTCGCGCTGTTCGAGCTGCGCGGCGCGCTCGACGCAGTGCGTGGCGACGCGCTGCCGCCCGCATTCAAGATGCTCGCACGCGTGTCGCGGATCCTCGAGCAGCTCGTGCAGGCGTGGAACGTGCTGTCGACGATGACGCCGTCCGAGTATTCGGCGATGCGGCCGTATCTCGGCCAGTCGTCGGGCTTCCAGTCGTACCAGTACCGGCAGCTCGAATTCCTGCTCGGCAACAAGAACGTGCAGATGCTGCAGCCGCATGCGCACCGGCCCGACATCCTCGAGCAGGTGCGCGCGACGCTCGAGGCGCCGTCGTTCTACGACGAGGTCGTGCGCCTGCTCGCGCGGCGCGGTTTCCCGATCGCGCCCGAGCGGCTCGAGCGCGACTGGACGCAGCCGATGCGTCACGACGAAACGGTCGAGGCCGCGTGGCTCGAGGTCTACCGTCACCCGCAGCAGCACTGGGAGCTGTACGAGATGGCCGAGGAACTCGTCGATCTCGAGGATGCGTTCCGCCAGTGGCGCTTCCGTCACGTGACGACCGTCGAGCGCATCATCGGCTTCAAGCAGGGCACCGGCGGCACGAGCGGCGCGCCGTATCTGCGCAAAATGCTCGACGTCGTGCTGTTCCCCGAGCTCTGGCACGTGCGCACCACGCTGTAACGCACCGCATGCGCCCGCGCGTCACGACGACGTGCGGGCCAGCTCCTCCCCGTCGCGCGGCAACGCCCGTTCGCGCGCGAACCGCGGAATGTGACGCCGCATCGCGAGCAGTGCGACGCACACCACGCCCATCGCGACGGCCAGCATCGTCAGGTACGCCGTCGCGCCGCCCGCGGTGATCACGATCGCGCCCGCGAACGCGCTGAGGATCGCGCCGAGCCGGCCGAATGCGAGCGCGCTCGCGGTGCCGGTCGCACGTACCGCCGTCGGATAGATGTACGCGCACAGCGCATACATCGTCGACTGCACCGCGTTGACGAACAAACCGTGCAGGCCGAGCCCGACGATCAGCCAGCCCGTGTGGCGTCCCGCATCGATACCCATCAGCCAGATCGCGCTCGCCACGCCGCCGATGCTGCACAGCGCGAGCGGCCAGCGCGAACCGGCATGCGTGATCGCCCATGCGCACAGCAGCGCGCCGATCACGCCGCCGAGGTTGTACGCGGTCAATCCCGAGCCCGCGACCGACACGCTCAGCCCGCTCGCGGCCAGCATCGTCGGCAGCCAGCTGAATGCTGCATACACGGCGAGCAGGCACATGAAGAATGCGCACCACAGCGCGATCGTGTCGCGCGCCTGATGGCCGGCGAACAATGCGCCGAACCCGCCGCGCGCGCCGGGTGCGCGTGCGTCGCGCAGATCGGTGAACACGGTGCCCGGCGCGACCGGCCGCTGCATGCGCGCGAGCAGCGCGCCGAGTTCCGGCCAGCGCGCCGGGCGGCGCGCCAGATAGCGCGGCGATTCGGGCAGTGCGCGCAGCAGCACGAAACCGAGCACGAGCGGCAGCGCGCCGCCGGCGAAGAACAGCCCGCGCCAGCCATAGCGCGGCAGCACCTCGTGCGCGAACAGTCCGGCCAGCATGCCGCCGAGCGGCACGCAAACGATCGTCGCCGTCACCATCATCGTGCGGCGCCGCGCGGGCGTGTATTCGGCCGTCATCGTCGTGGCGGTCGGCAGCGCGCCGCCGATCCCGAGCCCCGCGCAGAAGCGCAGCAGCGCGATCGTCGCGACATCCGGCGCGAAGCCGATCGCGCAGGTCGCGACGCCGAACAGGAACACGCTGCCGATCACGGCCTGGCGGCGGCCGAAACGATCCGCGACGATCCCCGCGCATGCGCTGCCGATACCCATGCCGATCAGCCCGGCGGCCACCGCCGGCGCGAATGCGCCGCGCGTGATCCCCCATTCGCGGATCAGCACCGGAATCGCGAAGCCGATCAACTGGCCGTCGAAGCCGTCGAGCACGATCGCGAGCGCGGCGAGCAGCACCACGCAACGCTGCATCGTCGTGAACGGCCCGTCGTCGAGGGTCGCGCCGATGTCGACGGCCGGCGGCTGCACTCCGTCGTGCGTGCTCATGCGACCTCCCGGCTGCCGCGCATCGGCGGCAAGGTGCGCGAACGGCGCGTGGCAAGACAACGGTATTCGATGCGTTTCATGGCGTCTCCTGTTGCCCGGGCTGACGCGGCTGCGCGTGCCCCGGATCTCGTGCTTCGCGGCCGGTCGATGTCGATGCATCGGCGCCGGCATCCTGTTCAATCTGCGCCGATCCGGCGGGCATCGCGTCACGCGGCGCGCGCGTATCGTCGTGCGGCGCCAGCCGGCCGCCGGCCCGATGCTCAGTCGAGCTGCGCGTCGATCAGCCGGACCAGCGCGAGCAGCGTCTCGACGTGCGGCACCGCGACGCCCGTCTCGCGCGCGGCCGCGACGACCTGACCGTTGATCGCGCCGATCTCCGTGCGGCGGCCCGCGAGCACGTCCTGCAGCATCGACGGCCGATGGCCGCGATGCTCGCCAATCGCATGCTCGACATTGCGCGCGATACGCTCGCCGTCCACGGCGATGCCTTTCGCGCGCGCGACGGCCGCCGTCTCCGCCGCGATCGCGAGCGCGAGCCGCGGACCTTCGGGATCGCGGCCGAGCTGGTCGACCGTGCAGCCCGTCGCCGCGCACAGCGTGTTGAGCGCCGCATTGAACGCGACCTTCTCCCAGATCGCGGCCCAGACGTCCGCATCGAGCGAACACGCGAGCCCGGCGCGCGACAGCGCGTCGGCCACGGCCGCCGCGAACGGGCGCGGCGCGCCGTCCGCCGTCATCATGCGGATCGTGCCGGCACCGTGCGAGCGCACGTGCCCGGCGCCCGCGAAGTCGGCCGGCCACGTCGTGACGCCGACCAGAATGCGCTCGAGCGGCACGAACGCGTTCAGCGCCTCGACGTTGCCGAGACCGTTCTGCAGCGTCAGCACCGATGTTCGCGGCGTCAGCAATGCGCGCACGCCTTCGAGTGCCGCGCATGTGTGCAGCGATTTCGTGAACACGATCAGCAAGTCGAACGGGGCATCGGGCGCGGCGCCTGCCGCCGCATTCGCGGCTTCCGGCCGCACGGCCTGCAGCGTGCGGATGCGGCGTTCGCCGCGATCGTCGTCGATGCGCAACCCGTCGCGACGGATCGCATCGAGATGCGCGTCGTTCACGTCGATCAGCGTCACGGCTTCGCCGTGCTCGGCCAGCCGCGCGCCGAACAGCGAACCCATCGCGCCGGCACCCAGAATCGCAATCCTCATAGTCGGTTGCCTCTCAGAACGGATAGTGGCGCGGCGTGGTCTGCACGGTGATCCAGCGCAGGTCCGTGAACGCGGCGATGCCGGCCTTGCCGCCGAAATGCCCGAAGCCGCTGTCCTTCACGCCGCCGAACGGCATCTGCGCCTCGTCGTGCACGGTCGGGCCGTTCACGTGGCAAATGCCCGATTCGATGCGCGCCGCGACGCGCATCGCGCGCGCGACGTCGCGGCTGAACACGGCCGATGACAGCCCGAACGCGTTGTCGTTCGCGCAGTCGATCGCGGCCGCCTCGCCGTCGACCCGCACGATGCCCTTCACCGGCCCGAACGACTCCTCCGCATAGATCCGCATCGCGGGCGTCACGCGATCGAGCAGCGTCGCCGGGAACAGCGTGGTGTCGGACTGGCCGCCGCACAGCAGCGTCGCGCCGTGCGCGAGCGCATCGTCGATCAGCGTGTTGCAGCGCTCGACGGCCTTCATGTCGATCAGCGAGCCGAGCACGACGGGCCCGTGGCGCGGGTCGCCGAGCGGCAGCGACGCGGCCCGGGCGGCGAGCTTCGCGACGAACGCGTCGGCGATCGATGCATCGACGATGATCCGCTCGGTCGACATGCAGATCTGCCCGGAATTCGCGAACGCGCCGAACGCGGCCGCCGCGACGGCCGCGTCGAGATCCGCATCGTCGAGCACGACGAACGGCGCCTTGCCGCCGAGCTCGAGCACCGACGGTTTCAGATGACGCGCGCACGCTTCGGCGATGATCCGCCCGACGCGCGTCGATCCGGTGAAATTCACGCGGCGCACGGCCGGATGCGCGATCAGTGCATCGACCACCGCGCCCGCGTCCTCCGGCGCGTTCGTCACGAAGTTCACGACACCCGTCGGCAGCCCGGCCTCCTGCAGCGCCTCGACCACCAGCCCGTGCGTGACGGGGCACAATTCGGAGCCCTTGAGCACGATCGTGTTGCCGCACGCGAGCGGCAGCGCGAGCGCGCGCGTCGCGAGGATCACCGGCGCGTTCCACGGCGCGATGCCGAGCACGACGCCGGCCGGCTGTCGCACGCCCATCGCGAGCGAGCCGGGCACGTCGGACGGGATCAGCTCGCCGCCGATCTGCGTGGTCAGCGACGCGGCCTCGACGAGCCCGCTCGCGGCAAGCTGCACGTTGAAGCCGGCCCACAGCGCCGACGCGCCGGTTTCGGCCGCCATCGCGGCGACGAACTGCTCGTGCTTCGCTTCGAGCGCGGCGGCCGCCTTCAGCAGCAGCGCACGCCGCGCGCCGGGGCCGAGCGCCGCCCATTCGGGAAACGCGCGCGCGGCCGCGTCGGCCGCCGCGCGCGCATCGTCGACCGTGCACGCCGGCGCGGCCGACGCGACTTCGCCGTCGAGCGGGTTGTGGCGCACGAAGGTCGCGCCGCTGGACGAATGGCGGCGTTGGCCGCCGATCAGCATCGATACGGTTTGCATGAATTCTCCGGAACGACGCGCGCTGCGCGTCAGGCAACCTCGACGTCGACGACGACGGGCGTACCGGCCCGCAGCGCATCCGTCAGCGTGTCGCGCAGGCGTGCGGCATCGGTGACGCGGATGCCGCGGCATCCCATCCCTTGCGCGAGCGCGACGAAATCCAGGTCGGGCAGATCGGTGCCCTGCACCGGATCGTCGGGACCGAAACCGAACACGGACGCGAAGTCCTGCAGCGCCGCGTAGCGGCGATTGTTCAGGATCACGAACGTGATCGGCAGCTTCTGCTGCGCGGCGCTCCACAATGCCTGGACCGAATAGAGGCTCGATCCGTCGCCGATCAGCCCGATCACGCGCCGCCCCGGCTGCGCGAGCGCGACGCCGACCGCGGCCGGCATCCCGTAGCCGAGGCCGCCGCTGTCCATCGTGTAGAACGTGCCGCTGCGCGTGAACGGCAGATGCGTCTGCATCACCGGCCGCGCGCTCGGCGCTTCCTCGACGACGATGTCGTGCGCGTCGCGCAGCTCGGCGAGCGTCTGCAGCGCGAACGCCACCGACATCCGCTCGCCGGCGGCCGGCGCGTCGGCGCGCGGCCGCGGCGGCCGCGGCGCGGGCATCGGCCGCTCGGGCGGCGCCGGCCTGGCCAGCAGGTCGCGCGCCGCGAGCCGCAGGTTGCCGACGACCGCGTCGCCCGACGGCGTCCACGCGGCGACGCCCGGATCGTCGACGAGCTGCACGAGCGTGGCGCCCGGCGGCACATGCGGGCCGAAGCCTTCGACGTGATAGGTGAACGCGGGCGCGCCGAACGCGAACACGAGATCGTGCCCGTCGAGCCGCGCGACGATCTTCTCGCGGATCGCGGGCAGGAAGCCGGCGAACAGCGGATGGTCCTCGGGAAAGCTGCAGCGCCCCGACATCGGCGCGACGTACACGCTTGCGCGGTGCCGCTCGGCGAGCCGCACGACGTCGTCCCACGCACCGGCCCGATCGACGGCCGCGCCGACCACGAGCGCCGGGCGCCGCGCGGCATCGAGCGCGTCGCCGAGCCGCGCGAGCGCGTCGGGATCGGGCCGCACGACGCTGCTCACGTCGCGGCGCGGCAGCAGCTCGGCCGGCTGGTCCCAGTCGTCCACCGGGATCGACACGAACACCGGCCCGCGCGGCTCCTGCATCGCGATCCGATAGGCGCGCGCGATCGCGGCCGGCACGTCCTGCGCACGCGCGGGCTCGATGCTCCATTTCACGTACGGCTTCGGCATCTCGGCGGCCTGGGTCGCGCCGAGGAACGGATCGAACGGCAGGATCGCGCGTGCCTGCTGGCCGGCGGTGACGATCAGCGGCGTGCGGTTCCGGAACGCGGTGAACAGGTTGCCCATCGCGTTGCCGACACCGGCCGCCGAATGCAGATTGACCACCGCCGCATTACCGGTGGCCTGCGCATGACCGTCCGCCATCCCGACCACGACGGCCTCCTGCAGGCCGAGCACGTAGCGGAAATCGGCGGGGAAATCGCGGAACATCGGCAGCTCGGTCGAGCCGGGGTTGCCGAACACGCGATCGATGCCGAACTGTCGAAACAGGTCGATGACCGCGTCGCGGACGGTGATCGGGGCGGCGGATTGGGACGGGGTGCCGGACATGCTCGGGCGTCTCCTCGGTGGCTTGGCGGTTTCCACAGTATCGAAGCGGGAGTCATTCTCGGATACTGTATTTTCTGAGAAAAGCCATTACGATTCGGCATGACTTTCGATCTCCGGCAATTGCGTGCTTTCACGACCATCGTCACGTGCGGCAGCCTGGGCCGCGCGGCCGACGCGCTGCATGTGACCCAGCCGGCGCTGAGCCGCATCCTGAAGCGGCTCGAGGATCAGGTCGGCGCGCCGCTGTTCGAGCGTCACTCGAAAGGCGTGCACCTGACCGCGTTCGGCGAGGCACTGCTGCCGCACGCGACGCTGCTGCAGCACGAGGCCGAGCACGCGCGCGAGGAGCTCGATGCGATGCGCGGGTTCGCGAAAGGCACGATCAAGGTCGGCACGGTGGGCAGCATCGCGAGCCTCGTGCTGCCGGTCGCGGTCGGCCGCGTGCTCGACCGCTGGCCAAACCTGCGCGTCGAGATTCTCGAAGGCGTGTGGGACCGGCTCGCGGATGGCCTGAACAAGCACGAGATCGATCTGGCGCTGTCCGCGCACGGGCCCGACACCGACGAAATCGTCGCGATTCCGGAGTGCCGCTGGGAGGATCGCAGCCATATCGTTGCGGCGCCGCACCATCCGCTGCGCGCGCTCGGACGCGCGCCGACGCTCGCCGACACGCTGCACGCGCGCTGGGCGATTCCGCCGCGCGGCACCGCGCCGTTCGACCACATGCGCGCGACCTTCGACGCGCACGGGCTCGCGCTACCCGACATCGCGGTCGAGACGCGCTCGGTCACGACGCTGAAGAGTCTCGTCGCGCACGCGGGCTTCCTGAGCTGGATGGCCGAACCGATGTACGGCGCCGAACAGCGCGCCGGCACGATCGACACGCTGCCGGTGCGCGAAGTGGTCGCGGTGCGCACGCTCACCGCGTTTCGCCGCCGCCACGGGATCCTGCCGGGGCCGGCCGGCAAGCTGCTCGACGAACTCGTCGCGCTGACACGCGACGCGCGCTGACACCCGCCCTCCCGCCCCGCAGCGCACCATCGAAATGCCGCGCCGCCGCCTTGACTTTCGTTCGCCCGAATACGATCATTCGCTCACATGACGAGCAAATGATCGTATTCGACGACGCGGATCGCGGGTGCTGCAGCCAGGCCGACCGGGATCCGATCGCGACAGGAGACACCGGATGACCGAATCGCCCTCCGCCCGCACGCCCGTGCTGCTGCACATCGGCGCAGGCTCGTTCCACCGCGCGCACCAGGCGTGGTATCTGCATCGCGTGAATGCGGCCGTGCCGGCCGGCGAGCGCTGGTCGCTGACCGTCGGCAACATCCGCGACGACATGCGCGCGACGATGGACGCGCTCGCCGCGCAGCACGGCGCGTACACGCTCGAGACCGTCACGCCGCAAGGCGAGCGCGCATACGAGACGATCCGCGCGATCTCGCGCGTGCTGCCGTGGTCGATCGACCTCGCCGCGCTGATCGACGCCGGCGCCGACCCGGCGTGCCGCATCGTGTCGTTCACCGTCACCGAAGGCGGCTACTACCTCGACGAACACAACCGGCTCGATATCGCGAACGCCGATCTCGCGGCCGACCTGCAGGGCGCGCGCACGACGCTGTACGGCGCGCTCGCGGCGCTGCTCGCCGAACGCGTCGCGCGCGGCGCGGGGCCGCTCACGCTGCAGAGCTGCGACAACCTGCGCAACAACGGCGCGCGCTTTCGCGCGGGCATGCGCGAATTCCTCGAACGGCGCGGCGAGGCCGGCCTGCTCGCGTGGTTCGATGCGAACGTCGCGACGCCGAGCGCGATGGTCGACCGCATCACGCCGCGCCCGACCGACGACGTGCGCGAACGCGTGCGCGCGGCCACCGGCGTCGACGACGCGTGCCCGGTGATGGGCGAATCGTTCATCCAGTGGGTGATCGAGGACCGCTTCGCGGCCGGCCGGCCGCGCTGGGAGCTGGCCGGCGCGGAACTGGTCGACGACGTGCACCCGTACGAGGAAGCGAAGATCCGCATCCTCAACGCGACGCACAGCTGCATCGCGTGGGCCGGCACGCTCGCGGGCCACATGTACATCCACGAGGGCACGCACGACGCGGCGATCCGCCGCTTCGCGCACGACTACGTGACGCAGGACGTGATCCCGTGCCTCAGTCCGAGCCCGCTCGACCTCGAACGCTATCGCGACGTCGTGCTCGAACGCTTCGGCAACCCGTACGTGCTCGACACGAACCAGCGCGTCGCGGCCGACGGCTTCTCGAAGATTCCCGGCTTCATCGCGCCGACCCTCGTCGAATCGTTCGCGCGCGGCGCGGCGCCGGTCGCCACCGCGGTGCTGCCGGCGCTGTTCCTGCGTTTTCTCGAACGCTGGGCGCGCGGGCTGTTGCCGTATGCGTACCAGGACGGCGTGATGGATGACGGCACCGCGCGGGCGATCGTCGAAGCGGACGATCCGGTCGTCGCGCTGTGCGCAAGCCGCGCGCTGTGGGGCTCGCTCGCCGGCAACGCCGCGCTGTTCGACGCGCTGCGCGCCGGGCTCGCGCGCGTCGACGCGTGGCTCGCGCAGCGCTGAGGCGCGGCGCGGCCCTCCGGCCCTCTCCCGGCGGCCGGCGCTCGCCAGCGCCCACGCGTCCGGGCGAACCTGCGTTGGCATGCGCGCGTGCGTGCGGCTAAAGTAGCGGCTCCTCACTGACGGAACGGATCGCTCATGTATCTCGGCATCGACCTCGGCACCTCGGAAGTGAAGGTGCTGCTGCTGGCCCCGGACGGCACCGTGGTCGGCACCGCGGGCACGCCGTTCGGCGTGTCGCGGCCGCACCCGCGCTGGGCTGAACAGCATCCGGACGACTGGTGGCAAGGCACGCTCGCCGCGCTCGCGGCGCTGCGCGAACGGCACCCTCAAGCGTTCGCGCAGGTGCGCGGGATCGGCCTGTCGGGCCAGATGCACGGCGCGGTGCTGCTCGGCCGCGACGACCGCGTGCTGCGCCCCGCGATCCTGTGGAACGACATGCGCAGCGCCGACGAATGCGCGCTGCTCACCGAACGCGCACCCGATCTGCACGCGCTGGCCGGCAACCTCGCGATGCCCGGCTTCACCGCGCCGAAACTGCTGTGGGTCGCGAAGCACGAACCCGACGTGTTCGCCGCGACCGCGTGCGTGCTGATGCCGAAGGACTACCTGCGCTTCCGGCTCACCGGCGCGAAGGTGTCCGACCCGTCCGACGCGGCCGGCACGCTGTGGCTCGACGTCGCGCGCCGCGACTGGTCCGACGCGCTGCTCGCCGCGTGCGACATGACGCGCGAGCAGATGCCGCGCATCGTCGAAGGCAACGCGCCGTCCGGCACGCTGCGCGCGGACGTCGCGCGCGAGCTCGGGTTGTCGGAGGCCGTCGTGGTGGCGGGCGGCGGCGGCGACAACGCGACGAGCGCGCTCGGCATCGGCGCGATCCACGCGGGCGACGGCTTCGTGTCGCTCGGCACGTCGGGCGTGCTGAGCGTGGTCGGCGACCGCTTCATGCCGAATCCCGCATCGGCCGTGCATGCGTTCTGTCACGCGATTCCCGATCGCTGGCAGCTGATGAGCGTCGTGCTGTCGGCTGCGAGCTGCCTGCGCTGGGTCTGCAAGCTGACCGGCACCGACGAGCCGGCGCTGCTCGCCGAAATCGAGGCGCTCGACGCGGACGCGCTCGCCACCGCGCCGCTGTTCCTGCCCTACCTGTCCGGCGAACGCACGCCGCACAACGATCCCTATGCGCAGGGCGTGTTCTTCGGGATGACGCACGCGACCGAACGCGCGCATCTCGGCTACGCGGTGCTCGAAGGCGTGACGCTCGGCCTCGCGGACGGCCTCGACGCGCTGCACACGGCCGGCGTCGAAACCGACCGACTGTCGCTGATCGGGGGCGGTGCGCGCAGCGCGTTCTGGGCGCAGCTGATCGCCGATGCGCTGAACGTGCACACGCGCCAGCACGGCGGCGGCGAAACCGGTGCGGCGCTCGGTGCGGCGCGGCTGGGCTGGCTCGCCGTCGGCGGCGATCCGCAGGTGGTGCTGACCAAGCCGCCGGTGCGCGCCGAATACACGCCCGACGCCGCGCGCCATGCGCAGCTGCGCGAGCGCCTCGACGCGTTCCGCGCGCTGTATCGCCACGTGCGCCCGCTTTACGAACCGTCGCGCGCGCGGCTCGCGTAAGCGCCGCAGCGGCCGTCGGCCGCGCGCCCGGCATGCGTTACAGTGGATGCCGTCGGCGCCGCCTGACGGCCGGCCCGCGGGGCGGCCCCCAGATCCAAACCGAACCGCTATCGTGTCCAAGTCCTCAGAAAAACTCGATCTCGCCACACGCGCCGCGTGGCTCTACTACGTCGCGGGCGACACGCAGAATGAAATCGCCGAGAAGCTGCAGGTGTCGCGCCCGGTCGCGCAGCGCCTCGTCGCGTTCGCGGTCGAGAAGAACCTGATCCGCGTGCGCGTCGATCACCAGCTCGCCGACTGTCTCGATCTCGGCGCGCAACTGTCGAAACGCTACGGGCTCGCGATGTGCGAAGTCGTGCCGGTCGATGCCGACGCACCCGAAGCGATCGACCGCAAGCTCGCGGTCGCCGGCGCGCAGGTGATGGAGCGTTACCTGAACGAAACGCGGCCGATGGTGATCGCGGTCAGCAGCGGCCGCACGCTGAAGGCGGCGGTCGCGCAGATCGCGCAGATCGAGCGGCCGCAGCACCGGCTCGTGTCGATGGTCGGCGCGATCGCGGCCGACGGCTCGTCGAACCGCTACGACGTCGCGCAGTACATCTCCGAGAAAACGGGCGGCAAGCACTTCCTGCTGCCCGCGCCGCTGTTCGCCGACAGCGACGCCGAGCGCGCGCAATGGTGCAATCACCGTCTGTACCGGATCGTCGATGCGCTGTCGGCGCAGGCCGACGTCGCGTTCGTCGGGATCGGCAACATCGGCCCGCACTGCCCGCTCTACGAGGACGGCTTCATCACCGAACAGGAACGCGACGAGATGACCGCGCTCGGCGCGGTGGCCGAGCTGCTCGGCGTGCCGATCGATGCGCGGGGCAGGCTGGTCGACGTGTCGACGAGCGCGCGCGTGACGAGCGTCGCGCTCGACGCGCCGCCGAAACGTCCGACGATCGCGTTCGCGGGCGGCCCGAAGAAGCGCGACGCGGTGATCGCCGCGCTGCGCGGCGGCTGGCTGTCGGGGCTCGTCACCGACGAGACCTGCGCGCGCGCGGCGCTGGAGGCGAAGGCGGCCTGACGGCGCGGAACGCTCACGCGGCCGCGCGCGGCGCCGGAAACGCATGCCGGCGCGCGCGCCACGCCCCGAGCCACGCCGCCGCCAGCAGCGCGACGAGCACCCACGGAATCACCCCCGCGCCCGTCGCGCCGAGCAGCATCCCGCCCACGATGCCGCCGCCCGCGATCGCGAGGTTCCACACCGTCACGAGCATCGACTGCGCGACATCGGCCGCATCGCCCGCCGCGTTCGCGGTGGCCGTCTGGAACAGCGTCGGCGCGCCGCCGAACGCGAGCCCCCACAGCGCGACGCCTGCATAGACGATCGCCATCCCGGACCCGGCGCCGAGCATCGCCGCCGCAAGCGCGAACAGCGCGATGCTCGCGAGCGTCAGCCGCCGCTGCGCGGCGCCGATCCATGCGCCCGTCAACGCGATGCCGACCAGCGACGCGACGCCGAACACGAACAGCACCGCATCGACCTGCGCGCCCATCCGCACGCCCGCGAGGAACGGCGCGACGTAGGTGTACAGCATGTTGTGCGCGAGCACGTACGCGAACATCACGACCAGCACCGGCCGCACGCCGGGCAGCGCGAGCACGCCGAGCACGGGCTCGCGCGCGCCGGCCGGCTGCCCGGGATAGTCGGGCACGCGCAGCCGGATCCAGCCGATCAGCGCGAGCGCCGCGACCGTGATGCCCGCGAACGCAATACGCCAGCCGAACATCGCGCCGAGCGCGGTGCCGGCCGGAATGCCGATCGACATCGCGACCGGCGCGCCGAGCATCGCGACCGCGATCGCCCGGCCGCGCAGCGATGCGTCGACCATCCGGCTCGCATAGCCGGCCAGCAGCGCCCACAGCAGCCCGGCCGACATGCCCGCGACGAAGCGCGCGGCGAGCGCGAGCGCGTAGTACGGCGACGCGGCCGTCAACGCATTCGACACGACGAACCCGGCCAGCGCCGCGAGCAGCAGCCGGCGCCGGCGCATCGCGCGCGTCGCGGCGACGAGTGGAATCGCGGCGACGATCGAGCCGAGCGCATAGACGGTCACGAGCTGGCCGATCAGCGCCTCGGTCACGCGCAGGTCGACGCTCATCAACGGCAGCAGGCCGGCCGGCAGCGCCTCGGTGAGGATCGTGATGAAACCGGCGGTGGCGAGCGCCAGCAGGTTCGCGACCGGCAGGCGTTCGCGCACCGGCGCGGACGGGTCGGACGCGCGGTCCGCAACCCGGTCGGAGACGGATACGCACTCACTCATGCCGCGCCCCGGTCGTCGACACCGTACACCGCATCGCGCACGTCGGTGACGACACGCCCGTGCATCCCTTCGTACAACGTATTGGTCAGCGCGACGACCGTCAGCCCGGCCGCGCGGTCGACGAACCACGCATGCCCGTACGCACCGCCCCAGCGCCACGTGCCGACCGACTCCGGCGACTGCGCGGCCGCCGGATCGCGCAGCACCGAAAAGCCGAGTCCGAAGCCGAATCCCGGCGCGTCCGGCAAGTCGTTCGCCCCCGGCTGCACGCGGGACATCTCGTCGATCCAGCGGCGTTCGAGCCAGCCGTCGCGGCCGGTGCGCAACGTATCGAGCAGCGTCAGGCAGTCGCGTGCGGTGCCGACCATCCCCGCGCCGCCCGACGGCCACGCGGCCGCGTCGAACGCGCGCGCCGGTGCGAAGCGGATGCCGACCGTGCCGTCGTACACCGGCGCGAGATCGTCGTCGGCCATCCGGCGCGGCGCGACCGGCGTACTGACGTACGGCGTCGCGAAGCGTGCGGCGTCGTGCGAGAAGAACGCGGTGTCCGTCATCCCGAGCGGCGTCGTGACGAGTGCGGCCACGGCCTCGCCGAGCGGCCGGCCGTCGACCGCCTCGATCAGCGCGCCGACCACGTCGATCGCGAGCGAGTAGTCCCACGACGTGCCGGGCGCGAACCGCAGCGGCACGCCGGCGATGCGCCGCACGTTCTCCGCGAGCGACAGGTCCGCGCGATCCATCCCGTCGGACACGCCGGCACGCGCATACGGGCCGTCGGCGTCGGCTTCGAGGAAGCGGTAGCCGAGCCCGGCCGTATGCGACAGCAGATGACGCAACGTGATGTCGGTGGGCGTGCCGTCACGCAGCGTCGGCCGGAACGCGGGCAACCAGTGCGCGATCGGCTCGTCGAGTTCGATGCGTCCCGCCGCGACCAGCCGCATCGCGGCGGCCGTCACGATTGGCTTCGACACCGACGCGAGCCGGAACAGCGTGTCCTCCCGCATCGGCGTGCCGGCCTCGCGATCGGCGAGGCCGGCCGCGCGCGCATAGCGCAGTTCGCCGTCGCGGGCGACCAGCACGACCGCGCCGACCACGCGCGCGTCGGCCAGCGTGCGATCGAGCACCGCGTCGAGGCGCTCGGGCAGCGCGGCGTCCGGTTCTGCGCGGTGGGCGGTGACAGGCAGGGATGACATGGCGTGACCTCGAACAGTGAAGGAACGCCCATCGTAGGGAGCCGGCGCAAGAAGAAAAACCGGGTTAGAGTTCCGGACACTCCGGACATCGATGTCCGCAATCGGGAACCTGCATGGAAAATCTTGGCGGCTTCGTCGTGTTCGTCCAGGTCGCGGAAACGCGCAGTTTCGTCGCGGCCGGCCGCGCGCTCGGGCTGTCGGCGTCCGCGATCGGCAAGCGCATCGCGCGGCTCGAGGCCCGGCTGAACGTGCGGCTGTTTCACCGCAGCACGCGCAGCATCACGCTGACCGCGGAAGGCACGCGTTTCCTGGAGCGATGCCGGCGCGTGATCGCCGAGATCGACGCGGCCGAGCAGGAGCTGACGCACAGCGCCGAAGCGCCGCGCGGGCGCCTGCGCGTGAGCCTGCCGACGATCGGCACGCTGCTGCTGCCGCTGCTCGCCGATTTCATGGCAGCGTATCCGGAGATCGAACTCGACATCGATTTCAGCGACCGCCTGGTCGACGTCGTCGAAGAAGGCTTCGACGCGGTGCTGCGCACCGGCCAGCCGACGGATTCGCGGCTGTCGTCGCGGCTGCTCGGCCATTTTCGCCAGCACCTCGTCGCGTCGCCCGACTATCTCGAACGGCACGGCACGCCGCGCACGCCGACCGATCTCGCACGGCACCGCTGCCTGCACTACCGCTTCCCGAGCAGCGGCAAGCTCGAGATCTGGCCGCTGCGCGCGTCGCGCTCGGGCACGCCACCGGCGGTGCCGGTCTCGATGGTCAGTAACAGCGCGGAGACGCGTCTGTGCTTCGCGCGGCGCGGGCTCGGCATCGCGTGCCTGCCCGAATTCTTCGTGCGCGACGCGCTCGACGACGGCACGCTGCGTGCGGTACTCGCCGAACACATCGTGAGCCGCACGCCGTTCTACGTGCTGTGGCCATCAGGCCGCCATCCGACGCCGAAGCTGCGTGCATTCGTCGACCACATGGCCGAGCACTTGCGCCTGTAACCGGCGCAAGCCGTTACGCCGCCTTCGCGTGCGCGCTCAGCCGCCGGAACGCCTGACCCTGCTCGTCGAACAGGTGGCAATGCTCGGGCTGCGCATGCACGTGCAGCGCCTCGCCGGTGCGGTACGTGTCGAGCGGCGGAATCCGCGCGATCAACCCGTCCGGCGCGACCGCCGACTCCGCATACAGATACGCGGCATCGCCGAGCGATTCGACGGCCATCGTCCGCACGGCGACACCGGTGCCCGCCGCGCCCACCAGCAGATGCTCGGGCCGCACGCCGACGGTCACGGCCGCGCCGGGCTGCAGCCCCGCCGCATCGACCGCCACGCGCTGCGTCTCGCCGCTGTCGAAGCGCACCAGCACGCCGGTCGCATCGGCCGACTCGACCGTGCCCTTCAGGAAGTTCATCTTCGGCGAGCCGATGAAGCCCGCGACGAATTGGTTCGCCGGCGCGTGATACAGCGTGTTCGGCGTGCCGACCTGCTGCACCGCGCCGCCCGACAGCACGACGATCTTGTCGGCGAGCGTCATCGCCTCGACCTGGTCGTGCGTCACGTAGATCATCGTCGTCTTCAGCTCGTCGTGCAGCCGCGCGAATTCCAGCCGCATCTTCACGCGCAGCGCCGCATCGAGGTTCGACAACGGCTCGTCGAACAGGAACACCTTCGGCTTGCGCGTGATCGCACGGCCGATCGCGACGCGCTGCCGCTGGCCGCCCGACAGCTGCTTCGGCTTGCGCTCGAGCAGGTGATCGATGTGCAGGATCTTCGCGGCCTGCTTCACCGCCTGGTCGATCTCGGGCTTCTTCGCGCCGGCGAGCTTCAAGCCGAACGCCATGTTGTCGTACAGCGTCATGTGCGGATACAGCGCATATGACTGGAACACCATCGCGATGCCGCGCTTCGCGCTCGGCACGTCGTTGACCTTCGCGCCGTCGATCAGCAGCTCGCCGCTCGAGATGTCCTCGAGCCCAGCGATCATCCGCATCAGCGTGGATTTGCCGCAGCCGCTCGGGCCGACGAACACGACAAATTCGCCGTCGGCGATGTCGAGGTTCACGTTGCGCAGCACTTCGGTGTCGTCGTAGCGTTTCGCGATGTTGCGCAGGAGCACGCTTGCCATGGTCTGTCTCCGTTCGTTCGTGATGCGCCGCGTTCGACGCGGCGCGCAATCGTTCGTGGTGAGGGTCTGTTGAGCTAGCCCGGCAGCACCGCGCCCGTCGCCTGCCAGCGCGCGACGTAGCCGGGCAGCTCGTGCATGTCGTCGAATACGTGACGCGCGCCGATCCCGCGCAGCGCGTCGACTTGCGCGGCCGACGCATGCCCGCCGCCGACGAAGCCGAGCACGGTCATGCCGGCCGCGGCGGCCGCGGTGATGCCCGTCACGCTGTCCTCGACGACGAGGCATTGCGCGGGCACCGCGCCGAGCGCGCGCGCGGCCGCGAGATACACGTCGGGCGCGGGCTTCGGCCGTGCGACGGCGTCCGCGCAGAACAGCCGGTCGCCGAAGAAGCGCGCGAGGCCGGTGCGCGCGAGCGCCGTCTCGACATACGCGCGGTAGCTGTTGCTCGCGCACGCTGTCGGCAGGCTGATCGCCGCGAGCGCCGCCTCGATGCCGTCGACCACCGGCGCGTTGACGGCCGCCGCCTCGACCGCGCGGCGGATCGCGTCGACGTCGTCGGCCGACAGCGTGCGGCCGACCGCCTCGCTCGCGCCCGCCAGCACGCGCTCGATGCGCAGCCCCAGCAGCGGCATCACCGCCGGCCGCGCGTCGACGCCCGGCCAGCGCGCGTCGAGCTCGCGCACGATCACGTCGGCGGCGACGGCCTCGCTGTCGATCAGCACGCCGTCGCAATCGCAGATCAGCACGTTCAACCCGTGGCCGACCACGCCTTCGCCGGCCGCCGTCATTTGACCGCCCCGAACGTGAGCCCGCGCACGAGCTGCTTCTGCGACAGCCAGCCGACGATCAGGATCGGCGCGACCGCGAGCAGGGACGCCGCGGACAGCTTCGCCCAGAACAAGCCCTCGGGGCTCGAGTACGACGCGATGAACACGGTAAGCGGCGCGGCGTTCGAGCTCGACAGGTTGATGCTCCAGAACGCCTCGTTCCACGACAGGATCACGAGCAGCAGCGCCGTGGACGCGAGGCCCGGCAGCGCCATCGGCATCAGCAGGTAGACGATCTCCTGCCACGTCGACGCGCCGTCGATGCGCCCCGCTTCGAGGATGTCCTTCGGAATCTCGTTGAAGTACGTGAAGGTCATCCATACCGCGATCGGCAGGTTGATCAGCGTGTACACGATCACGAGGCCCGACACGGTATCGAGCAGCCCCGCGTTCTTCCACAGCAGGTAGATCGGCACGAGCACGCCGACCGACGGCATCATCTTGGTCGACAGCATCCACAGCAGCACCTTCTGCGTGCGGCGGTTCGGGAAGAACGCCATCGCGTAGGCCGCCGGCACCGCGAGCAGCAGCGAGATCACCGTGACGCCCGCCGAGATCAGCACCGAGTTCCACGCGAAGCCGAAGTAGTTGCTGCGCGCGAACACCTCGCGGAAGCTGTCGAACGTCGGCACGAAGAACAGCGTCGACGCATAGGCCTGCTGCTCGGTCTTGAACGCGGTGATCGCCATCCAGAAGATCGGGAAGAACAGCAGCAGCGCGATCAGCCATGCCAGCGCGCCGGGCAGCGCGCGCCGCACGAGGTCGAATGCGGCCGGCGCGCGCCGGCCTTCCAGAGTCAGGTCGCTCATTTCTCGTACTCCCCCTTCAGGTTGCGCGCGAGCATCCGCACCAGGAAGAACGACACGACGTTCGCGACCACGACGGCGATGATCCCGCCCGCGGACGCGAGGCCGACGTCGAACTGCTGCAGGCCGAGCGCGTAGATCAGGTACGACAGGTTGGTCGTCGCATTGCCCGGGCCGCCGCCCGTCGTCGTGTAGATCTCCGCGAAGATCGACAGCAGGAAGATCGTCTCCATCATCACGACCACGGCGATCGCGCGCTTCAGGTGCGGCAGCGTGATGTAGAAGAACATCGCGATCGGGCCCGCGCCGTCGATGCGGGCGGCTTCCTTCTGCTCCTGGTCGAGCGACTGGATCGCGGTGAACAGGATCAGGAACGCGAACGGCAGCCACTGCCACGCGACGATCATGATCACGGCGGTGAGCGGATAATCGGCGAACCAGTCGACCGGCGTCATCCCGAGCGCGCGCATCGCGTTCGCGACGAGCCCGTACACCGGATGCAGGATCATGTTCTTCCAGATCAGCGCGGCGACCGTCGGCATCACGAAGAACGGCGCGATCGCGAGCAGCCGCGCGATGCCCTGCCCGTAGAACTTGCGGTCGAACAGCACGGCCATCAGCACGCCGCCGACCACCGTGATCGCGAGCACCGCGCCGATCAGCACGAGCGTGTGCCAGATCGCGGGCAGGAACGACGGATCGGTCGCGAGGAAGCGGTAGTTGTCGAGCCCGGCGAAGCCCTTCACGTCCGGGTTCAGCAGGTTGTAGCGCGAGAACGAATACCAGATCGTCATCGCGAGCGGAATCGACATCCACAGCAGCAGCACGGCGACGGACGGCGACACGAGCCAGCTCGGGCCGCCGCGCGCGCGGCGCGGCGCGCCCGGCGGCGACGACGCATCGCCGACCGACGGCGCGTGGCTCAGGGGAAGACGCAAATGACGCATGATCGGAGTCCCTCCGGTTGAGGCGCGGGCGCGAACGGCCGGCCCGCGTTGGTGCTTCGGCCACGTGCACCGTGCGCGGCGGCGCGCACGGTGTGGGCCGCGTTACTTCTTGTAGCCGGCCTGCCGGACCGCGCGGTCGGCGGCGGCCTGCCCGGCGGCGAGCGCCTGGTCGACCGTCGTCTGGCCGGCGACCGCCCCCGCGATCGCCTGGCCGACCACCGTGCCGAACGACTGGAATTCAGGAATCCCGACGTACTGCACGCCCGTGTACGGCACCTTCTTCAGCGACGGATCGTTCGGATCGGCCGTCTCGATTGCCTTCAGCACGAAATCCGAGAACGGCGCGGCGGCCTTGTACTCGGGACGCTGGTAGGTCGACGTGCGCGTGCCCGGCGGCACCGATGCCCAGCCTTCGTCCTTGCCGGCCATCTCGATGTACTGCTTCGACGTCGCCCACGCGATGAACTTGCGCGCGGCGTCCTGCTGCTTCGATGTCTTCGGCACGGCCAGCGCCCACGCCCACAGCCAATGCGAGCCCTTCGGCGTGGCGGCCACAGGCGCGGCCGCGAAACCGATCTTGTCGGCGACCTGCGACTGCTGTTTGTTATAGAGCATCCCCGCCGCGACCGTCGCGTCGATCCACATCGCGCACTTGCCCGATGCGGTCAGCGTCAGGTTCTCGTTGAAGCCGTTCGAGCTCGCTCCCGGCGGGCCGTCCTTCTTCAGCAGGTTCACGTAGAAGCCGATCGCCTTCTTCCATTCCGGTGACGTCAGCTGCGCGTTCCAGTTCTCGTCGAACCAGCGCCCGCCGAACGTGTTCACGACCGTCGACACGTACGCCATGTTCTCGCCCCACCCGGCCTTGCCGCGCAGGCAGATCCCGTAGGTGCCCTTCGCCTTGTCGGTGAGCTTGTCCGCGAATTCGGCGATCTGGTCGTAGGTCGGCTGGTCGGGCATCTTGAGCCCCTTCGCCGCGAACAGGTCCTTGCGGTAGAACGTCATCGAGCTCTCGACATAGAACGGCAGCGCGTACAGCTGGCCGTTGTACGACAGGCTGTCGCGCGCGGTCTTCACGATGTCGTTCAGGTCGTAGTCGGCGGGCAGCCCCGTCATCGGCGCGAGCCAGCCGCGCTTGCCCCACTGCGGCGTCTCGTAGGTGCCGATCGCCATCACGTCGAACTGGCCGCTGCCGGTCGTGATGTCGGTGGTCGCGCGCTGGCGCAGCACGTTCTCCTCGAGGATCACCCAGTTCAGCTTGATGTCGGGGTTCGCCTTTTCGAACGCCGGCGACAGCTTCTTCAACTCGATCATGTCCGGGTTGTTCAGCGTCGCGATCGTCAGCGTGCCGGCGGACGCCGCGCACGCGGCCGTCGCGAGCGCGGCTCCGGCGAAGCAGCGTGCGGCGGCATCGAGCATCTTTCGTTGCATGGCATGTCTCCTGTGATTGTTCGAACTGTCGTCGGTGTTGCGTATTGTGTTGCGTGCGTATTACTGATTACGTATTGCGTGTGTCGCGTTGCTGCGTTCCCTTCTCGCCCGTTACGCCGGCCGCTGCATGCCGCACGCGCGCGCATAGTGCGCGATCACCTCGCGGATCCGGTGGCGCACCCACGCGCGCGGTTCCTTCGCGAGGCCGCCCGCGCGGCACGCCGCGTACACGTCAGGCAGCCACTGCGCGACGAGCGTCTCCGGCACCGGCTGCCGCGCGAGGTTGTCGAACAGCTGCTCGACCGCCGCCGCGACGGCCGGCTGCAGCCAGTAGTAGCGGATCCGGTCGCTGTAGCTGAACTGGCGCGCGAGCCGCTGCTCGGTTTCGTCGCCGCGGTAGTACGGCGCCCAGTGCTCGGGCTGCGCGCGCATCGCGGCGTCGACCACGTCGCGCAGGCGCGAGCGCTGCGCGACGTCGCCGATCAGCGCGTCCTCGATGAAGGTGAGCGCGAACAGCGCCTCGCGCAGCGCGAAGGTCAGCGCGGGGCCGACCTTCAGCACCGCGAAGTGGTCGCGCACGAGCGCGGCGAGCGCGTCTTCTGTCTGGTAGTCGGTCGAATGCGCTTCGAACACGAGGCGCGGCGTGCGCAGGATGCTCGCGCCGAGCGACGCGGCCTTCGCGCTGTCGTAGTCGAGCACGTGGCGATCGTCGAAGTCGACGCCCGGCTGCGCGACGATCGCGACCACGCGGGTCCACGCATCGTCGAGCCCCGCCGCCGCGAATGCGCGGCGGTGCGCATCGAGCGTCGCGGCGATGCTGTCGCTGCGGGTGACCGCGATCCGCGCGATCGCATCGCCATCGCCATCGGCATCGCCGGCCACTTCGCCGCCCGGCGTCGGCACTTCGGTGCCGATCACGTAGACGGGCGCGACGCCGGCACGCGCCGCCGCGTCTTCGGCCGCGCGGCACAGCTCGGCCGCGCGCGCGGCGATCGTCCGGTCGTCGAGCCGCGGCGGATCGTCCGCGCACGCCATGCTCGCATCGAGGTGGATCTTCTCGAACCCGGCTTCGACATACGCGGCGACCATCGCGGCCGCTTCGCGCATCGCGTCGGCCGCGCGGCGGTGCCGCCACGGGTTCGGGCCGAGGTGGTCGCCGCCGAGCACGAGCGCCGACGGCGCAAGCCCGCAGCGCTGCGCGATCGCATCGACGTCGCGCCGGAAATCGGCCGGCGTCATGCCCGTATAGCCGCCGAGATGGTTCACCTGGTTGCAGGTCGCCTCGATCAGGAGCGGCGAGCCGTCCGCACGCGCGGCTTCGCACGCGGCTTCCAGCACGAGCCGGTGCGCGCTGCAGATCGAATAGATGCCGCGCTGCGCATCCGCGCGATTCGCGTCGAAGATCATCCGCAGCACGGCGTCGGCGTGCGCGTGGCGCGGGCGTTCGGCGGTGGAGGTCAGGCCGGACATGCGACACCTCGTTCGGTCAGGAAGCCATCGATCTCGGCCGCGCTGCTGTTGCCCTCCATCGGACCGCGCCGCGTGACGGCGATCGCCCCGGCCGCATTCGCGCGGCGCAGCGCGACGTCGATCGGCATGCCCGCGACGAGGCTCGCGACCAGCGTGCCGCCGAAGCAGTCGCCGGCGCCGGTCGGATCGAGTTCGTCGACCGGCCAGGCCGGCGCGTCGACGCGGCTCGCACGATCGAATGCGGCGCTGCCGGCCGCGCCGCGCTTGAGCACGACGCGCTCGAGCAGCGGATGCGTCGCGAGCAGCCCGGCGATCGCACGCTCGGCCGGCTGCGGCCCGCAGAAGAACGGCAGGTCGGCCTCGCTCGGCAGGAACAGGTGACACGCGGCGAGCATCGCGTCGAGTGCCGCGCGCATCGGCCGGAAGCTCAACATCTCCGGCCGAACGTTCGGGTCGAACGACACCTTCGCGCCGACGCGCGCCGCTTCGATCACGCCGCGCTGCACCGCCGCGATCGCCGATTCGCTCGTCAGCGACGAGCCCATCACGTGGAAGTAGCGGCAGCCGTCGAATATCGCGGTGTCGACGTCGGATGCGTCGACGCACGCGGCCGCGCTGGTGGACAGGCTGAAGACGAAGCTGCGCGAGCCGTCGTCGCGATACGCGACGAACGCGGTGCCGGTCGGGCGTGCGACGCGGCGGATGCGCGCGACGTCGACGCCGTCGCGCTCGAGCCGCGCGACGATCGCGTCGCCGAACGCATCGCGGCCGACGCAGCCCGCATACGCGACGCGCGCGCCGAGCCGCGCGGCCTGGTCGGCGAAGATCGCCGGCGCGCCGCTCGGAAACGGGCCCGCGAACAAACCCGGCGTGTCGAAACCCTGGCCGCGCTCGGCGGCGACGAATTCGGCCAGCAGTTCGCCGGCGACCACGATCTCGGCCATCATGCGGGCCCTCGTGCGGCGGCGGCCGCGTTTAGCGACCCCGCCTGAGTTGCGCGTGCGAGCATCGTCAAGTCAGCTCATCCAGTTGCCGCCGTCGACGTTCAGCGTCTGGGCGGTGATGTAGTCGGCGTCGGCCGACGCGAGGAACAGCGCGGCGCCCGTCAGGTCGCCCGGCACGCCCATCCGGCCGAGCGGCACGGCCTCGCCGACGAGCCGCTTCTTCTCGCCGGGCGGGCGATGCTCGTAGCGCGCGAACAGCGCATCGACCTGCTCCCACATCGGCGTGTCGACCACGCCCGGCGCGATGCCGTTCACGTTGATCCGGTGCGGCGCGAGCGCGAGCGCGGCCGACTGCGTGTAGCTGATCACCGCGGCCTTGGTCGCGCAGTAGTGCGAAACGAGCGCCTCGCCGCGACGCCCTGCCTGCGACGACATGTTGACGATCTTGCCGCCGCGGCCCTGCTCGACCATCCGCTGCGCCACGGCCTGCATCAGGAAGAACAGCCCTTTCACGTTGACCGCGAACAGCCGGTCGAACACGTCCCAGGATTCGTCGAGGAGCGGGCGCATGTCGAACAGCGCCGCGTTGTTGAACAGGATGTCGACGCCGCCGAAGCGCTCGACCGCGGTGGCGACGATCCGCTCGATGTCGTCGCGGCGCGTGACGTCCGCGGTAACGGCCACCGCGCGGCCGGGGCTCGCCTCGATCAGCCGTGCGAGCGAACCGCTCGCCGGCTTCACGTCGACCAGCACGCAGCGCGCGCCTTCGTCCAGATAGCGTTGTGCGACCGCCTCGCCGATGCCGCTTGCCGCGCCCGTCAGGATCGCGACCTTCTGTTCCAGTCTCACTGGTTGTCTCCGGTTCGTTCTGCTGCTCGAAGGTCGCGAGGTGAGCGAACGCTCGCTGACCGATCAATTGCTCTGTTAGTGATCGAATGATCGGATACGCGATTCGCGCTGTCAAGGCGACGCGGCGGCTTTCGATGATGCGCTGCGGCAAGGCGCAGCGCGGCGCCGGCTCGTGACCCGCGTCCGGCAAGGCGCGGCTCACCGGGTGCGGCGCGGCTGAACCGGCGCTGAAGGGGACGGAGCGTGCGCGCGGGATGGAATTCGGGCTGCACGCCAGGGAGATACGTTATATCATCGCCATACTTCGTTTTTCATGCCTGCTTCACGCCATGGCCACCTCATCGCCCATCGACGCCCGGCTGTCCCGGGCCGACGCATTCGCCGCCGAGCACGGGCTCGCGTGGACGCCGCTGCGCCGCCAGGTCTACGAACGCGTGCTGGCCGCGCAGCGCCCGATCGGCGCGTACGACCTGCTCGCCGAGCTCGAGCCGCAGCGCGGCCGCGTGCCGCCCACGACCGTCTATCGCGCGCTGGATTTCCTCGTCGAGCACGGCTTCATCCACCGGATCGAATCGAAGAACGCGTTCTTCGCGTGCTGCGAGATCGGCGTGCCGCACGAAGGCCAGTTCCTGATCTGCGATTCGTGCGGCGAGACCGTCGAGATCCCGGGAAGCGACCTCGCGAAGCAGCTGTCCGCGAGCGCGCCCGCGCACGGGTTCGAAGTCCATCACCAGGTCGTCGAGCTGAACGGCCTGTGCGGGCATTGCAAGGGCAAGCCCGCGCATCGCTGACGCCGCCCCGCGCGGCGCTCGGCGCCGCCCCCTTCCAACGAGGAGTTCCATGTCCATTGCCCTGAAGCGCGCGCCACGACGCGCCCTGCCGCTGGTTCGCCTGCTGGCCGCCTCGGCTGCCGTGCTGTCGCTTGTGGCGCCTGCCTGCGCGCAGGCCGCGACCGTCAACATCGTCGCCGCCGAGAATTTCTATGGCGACGTCGCGTCGCAGATCGGCGGCCGCCATGTCGCGGTGACCAGCATCCTCAGCAATCCCGACCAGGATCCGCACCTGTTCGAAGCGAGCCCGAAGACCGCGCGCGCGCTGCAGCATGCGCAGGTCGTGATCTACAACGGCGCGAACTACGATCCGTGGATGAGCAAGCTGCTCGGCGCGTCGAAGCAGACGAAGCGCGCGACGATCGTCGTCGCCGATCTCGTCGGCAAGAAGGCCGGCGACAATCCGCACGTCTGGTACGACCCGGCGACCATGCCGGCCGCCGCGCGCGCGATCGCGGCCGAGCTCGGCCGTGCCGATCCGGCGAACAAGGCCGACTACGACGCGAACCTGCAGAAGTTCGTCGCGTCGCTGAAACCCGTCGACGACAAGGTCGCCGCGCTGCGCGCGCAGTACAAGGGCGTGCCGGTGACGGCCACGGAGCCTGTGTTCGGCTACATGTCCGACGCGATCGGCCTCGACATGCGCAACCAGCGCTTCCAGCTCGCGACGATGAACGACACCGAAGCCAGCGCGCAGGACGTCGCCGCGTTCGAGAACGACCTGCGCAAGAAGCAGGTGCGCGTGCTGATCTACAACAGCCAGGCCGAAGCGCCGATGACCAAGCGCCTGCTGAAAGTCGCGCGCGACGGCGGCGTGCCGAGCGTGAGCGTCACCGAGACGCAGCCGGCCGGCAAGACCTTCCAGCAATGGATGACCGGCCAGCTCGACGCGCTCGCGGCCGCGCTTTCCGCCAGCAAGAAATGATCGACGCAACGACATGAGCCCCACTCCCCACGCACTCGCACTCGATCGCGTCACGCTCGAACTGGGCGGCCGCACGATCCTGCGCGACGTCAGCTTCTCGATCGAACCCGGCGAATTCGTCGGCGTGCTCGGACCGAACGGCGCGGGCAAGACGACGCTGATGCGCGCGGTGCTCGGCCTCGTGCCCGTCTCGGGCGGCACGCTGTCGGTCGGCGGCGTGCCGGTCGTGCGCGGCAACGCGTCGATCGGCTACATGCCGCAGATCCGAAGCGGCCTCGCGAATCGCCGGATGCGCGGCTACGACTTCGTCGCGATGGCCGCCGACGGCCATCGCTGGGGGCTGCCGCACCCGAACGCCGCGACGCGGCGCGACGTCGAGCGCGTGCTCGAGCTCGTCGGCGGCGCGGCGCTCGCGCGCCGGCCGCTGTCGGAACTGTCCGGCGGCGAGCGGCAGCGGCTGCTGCTCGCGCAGTGCCTGCTCGGCAGCCCGAAGCTGCTGCTGCTCGACGAGCCGCTGATCAGCCTCGACCCGAACCATCAGCGCGGCGTCGTCGAGCTCGTGCGCAACGTGCAGCGCGAGCTCGGCATCACCGTGCTGTTTTCCGCGCACGAACTGAATCCGCTGCTGAACGCGCTCGACCGCGTGCTGTATCTCGGCAACGGCGTCGCCGCGCTCGGCACCGTCGACGAGGTGATCACCAAGCCGGTGCTGTCGCGACTCTACGGCTCGCCGATCGACGTGATGCGCGTGAACGGCAAGATCTTCGTGATGTCGGGCGACGTCGAAGTCGAGAAGCACGATCACGAACACGAGGACGACGACGGCCACTCGCATGGCGGTGGCGGCGGCCACGGCCATCACCACCACGGACACGCTCATCCCGGGCATTCGCACGATGTTTGAATACGACTTCATGATCAACGCGTTCGCCGCGTCGGGGATCGTCGCGGTGCTCGCGGGCATCGTCGGCTACTTCCTGGTGCTGCGCGGACAAACCTTCGCCGGCCACGCGCTGTCGCACGTCGGCTTCACCGGCGCGACCGGCGCGGTGCTGCTCGGCATCTCGCCGATGTGGGGGATGGTCGGCTTCACGCTCGCGGCCGGGATCGGGATGGGCGCGCTCGGCGAACGGCTCGCTGGCCGCGACGTCGCGATCGGCGTGGTGCTGTCCGGCGCGCTCGGCTTCGGGCTGCTGTTCCTGCACTTCTACACGTCGTTCGCGACGCAGGTCACCGCGCTGCTGTTCGGCAACGTGCTCGCGGTCAGCCGCGACACGCTCGCGGTGCTGGCCGGCATCGGCGCGGTGAGCCTCGTCGCGCTCGCACTGATCGCGCGGCCGCTGCTGTTTGCGTCGCTGCAGCCCGAGCTGGCCGAAGCCAAGGGCGTGTCGCTGCGCACGGTGTCGATGCTGTTCCTCGCGGTATGCGCGCTCGCGGTGGCCGCGGCGACGCAGATCGTCGGCGTGCTGCTGGTGTTCACGCTGCTGGTCGGGCCGGCCGCGGCCGCGCAGAACGTGTCGACGCGGCTGTCGACCGGCGTGCTGCTCGCCGCGTTGTTCGCGCTGTTCGAAGCGTGGCTCGGGATCACGCTCGCGTATCACACCGACTGGCCGACGAGCTTCTGGATTACCGCGCTGTCCGCGCTTGTGTACGGCGCGAGCCTGTTGCGGCGCCATTGAGCGTCGGGCGGCACAAATGAAAAACGCCGGCTCAGCCGGCGTTTTTTCATGCTTGATGCGAGCGCGACGTGCGACCCGCGCCGCGGGTTACAGCCTTCGTGCGCCGTTCATCGCGCAAGCACGCGCGCATGATGCGCGATGTGATCGGCGATGAACGTCGAGATGAAGTAGTAGCCGTGGTCGTAGCCCGCGTGTCGGCGCAGCGTCAGCGGCTGGCCGGCCTTCGCGCACGCGGCTTCGAACACGTCGGGGTTCAGCTGGTTCGCGAGGAACTGGTCGGCGAGGCCCTGGTCGACGAGGATGCCGTCGGCGAACTTCGGCGCGTCCGCACGCGCGACGAGTTCGCTCGCGTCGTGCTCCTTCCACGCGTCGCGGTCGGCGCCCAGGTAGCCCGAGAACGCCTTCTCGCCCCACGGGCAGCGCGTCGGCGCGGCGATCGGCGCGAACGCCGACACCGAGCGGTACAGGTCGGGATGGCGCAGCGCGAGCGTCAGCGCGCCGTGCCCGCCCATCGAGTGGCCGAAGATCCCGAGCCGCGCGCCGTCGATCGGCAGCTCGGCCGCGACGAGTTCGCGCAGCTCGCCCGTCACGTACGATTCCATCCGGTAATGCGTCGACCACGGCGCTTGCGTCGCGTCGACATAGAAGCCCGCGCCGACGCCGAAATCCCACGCATCGGACTCGCCCGGCACGTCCGCGCCGCGCGGGCTCGTATCGGGCATCACGAGCGCGAGGCCGTGCTGCGCCGCATACTGCTGCGCGCCGCCCTTGATCGCGAACGTTTCCTCCGTGCACGTGAGCCCCGCGAGGTAGAACAGCGCCGGCACGCGGCCGTGCGCCGCCTGCGGCGGCAGGTACACCGAGAACTTCATCGGCAGGCCGATGGCCTTCGAATCGTGGCGATAGAAGCGTTGCTCGCCACCGTGGCAAGCATGCGAAGAAACGAGTTCGAGCATGGAGTTCCCTTCCGTTCAATACAGCACGATCGGGCGAATCGATTCGCCCGTCTTCATCGAGTCGAAGCCGTCGTCGAGCTTCGCGGGCGGCAGCGCGTGCGTGTCATGCGGGGCCGTGCCGCGCGACACGGCGAAACCGTGCCCGCCATGATCGCCGATCCCGCCGCCGATCGCGTGCGCGAAACAGTCGCCGGCTTGCCGCGATGCGTCACCGCCGTCGCGACAGGACAAGTGCCCGAGTTTAAACGCCGGTCGTGAACCACGCATCCGTTCGCGTATACAGATCGACGAAACGCGCATGGCGGGCGGCCAGCGCGCGATCGTCGCGCGGCGCGGCGACCGGCGACGCAGCCGGCGCCAGCGTGCGCAGCGCGTCTTCGCGCCAGTGCCCGATCGCGATGCCCGCGAGCAGCGCGGCGCCGCGCGTCGCGGCGTTCGGGCAATCGACCGCGTCGAGCGAGGCGCCGAGCGCATCCGCGAGCAACTGGCGCCAGCGCGGATCGACCGAGCCGCCGCCGGCGAGGCGCAGCGTCGTCACCGGATCGGCCGGGTTCGCGTCGCGGATCGCATCGAGCCCCGCGCGCAACGCGAACGCGACGCCTTCGAATGCGGCGCGCATCATCGCGCCGCGCGTGTCACCGAGCCCGAGTCCGAGCCAGCCGCCGCGCGCATCGGGATTCATCCACGGCGAGCGCTCGCCCGTGAGGTACGGCAGGAAGCACAGCCGCTCGGACGGCGGCTGCGCGAACGCGTCGTCGTACGCCGCCGGCCAGCCGTCATAGCCGAGCCAGCCGCGCACCGCTTCGAGCGCGATGCCGACGTTCTGCATCGCGGCCATCGTGTAATAGCCGCCGCCGGCCGCCGTGCGATAGCGATGAAGCCCGCGCCGCGCGGGCGGCAAGCGATCCGCGAGCACGACGATCTGGCCGCCGCTGCCGGTGGTGAGCAGCGCGTCGCCGGCCGCGACGAGCCCGCTGCCGAGCGCCGCGCACGCGGTATCGGCCGCCCCGGTCGCCAGCGGCACGCCGGCCGGCAGCCCGAGCGCCGTCGCGGCCGTCGCGGCGAGCACGCCGCAGCGCGCGCTCGACGGCTGCACCGGTGCGAAGCGGTCGGCCGACAGGCCCAGCGCGTCGATCAGCGCCGTATCCCACGCGCCGTCCGGCGTCGCGAGCGCGGTCGCGCACGCATCGCTCGGATCGGCCGCGACGTCACCGCCCAGCGCGATGCGCAGCCAGTCCTTCGGCTGCACGGCCCGGCGCGCGGCCTGCAGCGCCTGCGGCTCGTGTGCGGCCAGCCAGCGCAACAGCGGGCCCGCCATGCCGGGCGCGACGGGATTCGGTGCGACGGGCACACCGGCGACGGGCAATCCGGCGACGGGCACACCGGCGACGGGCCAGTCGGCCGCGTCAGCTTCACGCACCGCGCGCGTGTCGGGCCACAACAGCGCGGGCCGCACCGGCTGCCCGGCCGCGTCGATCAGCACGACGCCATGCATCTGGCCGGAGAAGCCGATCGCGGCGACCTGCTCGCGCTCGGCGGCCGGCAGCCGTGCCGCGGCGCGCACGAGCGCCTGCCACCACACGTCGGGCGCGATTTCGGCCCAGCCGGGCTGCGGCGAAGACAATGCATAGGGTTCGCTCGCAACCGCGCGCTCGATGCCGTCGGCATCGAGCGTGACGAGTTTGATGGAGCCGGTACCGAGGTCGATTCCGAGCAGGCGCATGGCTGGGTGGCGTAGTCGAGTAAACGGATGTCGATGATAGCGGGATCGCGACGCGTGGCTCTGATTTGCGCGACGCTTTTGCCGCTGCGGGAATGCGAAAACGCGACCGCGCGCGCCGGGCTTCACGAGGCTGCATCTTGCGCGTGAAAACGGCCGCTCGCGGGTTAACCCGGCGCGATTTTTCGCAGGTCGTTTTTGCCACTATGCCGACGCGCCGATACAGACCATAAAGCCGACGATATTTGACATGGGGGCCCGCACTATTTTGAAGGGCTATAAAACCGGGGAACCTCACTCCAGCGGTGTTTCCCGATGATCTTCCCCCTGTTGCATGCCGAACCGGCATATCGAACCTGCAAAGAGCGGAATAGAACCCAGTGCTCTTGTTGCGATGGTGCATTCCGCATAACTTCGTACCACCCCGAAAACAAGATCATGGAGTGAGACAGATGCAATCGAACACGGTCCATCCGTGCGATGAGGTGCTGCCGACCGGCAAGCTTGTAACGCTTGGTCTGCAGCACGTCCTCGTCATGTACGCCGGCGCCGTCGCCGTGCCGCTTATCGTCGGCGGCGCGCTGAAGCTGCCGAAAGACCAGATCGCGTTCCTGATCAGCGCCGATCTGTTTTCGTGCGGCATCGCCACGCTGATCCAGACGCTCGGCCTGTGGATCTTCGGGATCCGCCTGCCCGTCATCATGGGCTGCACGTTCGCCGCGGTCGGCCCGATGATCGCGATCGGCACCAACCCCGGCCTCGGCATTCTCGACATCTTCGGCTCGACCATCGCGGCCGGCATCATCGGCATCGTGCTCGCGCCGACGATCGGCAAGCTGCTGCGGTTCTTCCCGCCGGTCGTGGTCGGCACCGTGATCGCGGTGATCGGGCTGTCGCTGATGGAAGTCGGGATCAACTGGGCCGCCGGCGGCGTCGGCAACCCCGAATACGGCAGCCCCGTCTATCTCGGCCTGTCGCTGCTCGTGCTCACGCTGATCCTGCTGATCAACAAGTTCGGCCGCGGCTTCCTCGCGAACATCTCGGTGCTGCTCGGCATCGTAGCCGGCTTCGTGATCGCGTTTGCAGTCGGCCGTGTGAATACCGACGGCGTGGCGCTCGCACCGTGGGTCGGTTTCGTGATGCCGTTCCACTTCGGCCTGCCGCATTTCGACCCGCTGTCGATCGCGACGATGGTCACGGTGATGTTCGTCACGTTCATCGAATCGACCGGCATGTTCCTCGCGGTCGGCGACATGGTCGATCGTCCTGTCAACCAGGACCGTCTGGTGCGCGGCCTGCGCGTCGACGGCCTCGGCACGCTGATCGGCGGCATCTTCAACTCGTTCCCGCACACGTCGTTCTCGCAGAACGTCGGCCTGATCGGCGTGACGGGCGTGAAGAGCCGGTACGTCTGCGCGACGGGCGGCGTGATCCTCGTGCTGCTCGGCCTGTTCCCGAAGATGGCGCAGGTTGTCGCGTCGGTGCCGCCGTTCGTGCTGGGCGGCGCGGGCATCGTGATGTTCGGGATGGTGGCGGCAAACGGCATCAAGGTGCTGTCGAAGGTCGACTTCGTGAACAACACGCACAACCTGTTCATCGTCGCGGTGAGCGTCGGCATGGGCCTCGTGCCGGTCGTGTCGCCGCACTTCTTCTCGAAGCTGCCGCCCGCGCTCGCACCGATCCTGCACAGCGGCATCCTGCTCGCGTCGGCCTCCGCCGTGATCCTGAACATCGTGTTCAACGGCGTGAAGGGCGAGAAGGATGCGAAGTGCGAGATCCGTCGCGCAGGACATGACTTCGACGGGCGCCCGGCCGACGTGCATCACTGATCGGTCCGCGCCGGACGCACGGCGCGACACGGCAAACGAAAAACGCCACGGCAAGCCGTGGCGTTTTGCTTTGCGGCGAAGGACCGCAGCGGTGATGGCGATGCGCTGTCGCGACAAACCGGCCGCCCAAAAAGAAACGCCACGGACTTTCGTCCGTGGCGTTGTCGCATCCCGGGGACCGCGACTTCAGCGAACCGGAGCGGTCGCCCGCCCCTGCCCGCCGTCGTGCTTACCCGTTCGTCGCCGCCGCCGACGCAGGCGCCGGTGCGGCCGCCTTGTCGTAGTCGACCGTCTGGTCCGGCGCGCGCGGCGTCTCGCCGGCTTGCTGGATCCACCCGCCGCCCAGTGCGCGGTACAGGTCGACCAGGTTCGTCCAGCGGGCCAGACGCGCGTTGATCAGCGTCTGCTGCGCGGTGTACAGATCGGTTTGCGCGGTCAGCACCGACAGGTAGCTGTCGACCCCGTTCTTGTAGCGCAGGTCCGACAGATCGAAACGACGCTGCTGCGCGTGCTCGTTGCGCTGGAGCGCGGCGATCTGCTGGTCGTACGTGCCGCGTGCCGCCAGCCCGTCCGACACTTCGCGGAACGCCGACTGGATCGCCTTCTCGTAGTTGGCAATCTCGATGCGCTTCTGCACGTTCGCGAGGTTCAGGTTCGCGATGTTCTGCCCACCTTCGAAGATCGGCATCGTGATCTGCGGCGCGAACGACCACGCCGCCGTGCCGGCCTTGAACAGCCCGCCGAGCGTGGGGCTGCCGGTGCCGAACGCGCCCGTCAGCGAGATGCGCGGGAAGAACGCCGCGCGTGCCGCGCCGATGTTCGCGTTCGCGGCCAGCAGCGTCTGCTCGGCCTGCATCACGTCGGGGCGACGCGTCAGCAGGTCCGACGGCAGGCCGGCCGGCACGTCCGTCAGCAGGTTCTGCGCGTCGAGCGGCATGCCTGCGGGCAGATCGTCCGGCAGCGGCTCGCCGACCAGCAGCACCAGTGCATTCAATGCCTGCGCACGCGCGCGCGCCTGCGCCTGCTGGTTCGACAGCGCCTGCTCGACCACCGTCTGCGCCTGACGCAGCTCGAGCTCGGAGCCCGTGCCGTTGTCGAACTGCAGCTTGGTCAGGTCGTACGACGCCTGCGCGGTCTTCAGCGTGTTTTCCGTGACCTTCAGCAGGTCGTCGGTCGACAGCAGCGTCAGGTACTGATCCGCGACCTGCGACACCAGCGAGATCTCGGTGGCCTGCCGTGCATACGACGTCGACAGGTACTGCGCGAGGGCCTGGTCCTTCAGGCTCTGCACGCGGCCGAACAGGTCGAGCTCCCACGACGCGGACAGGCCGACGTTGTAGGCGCGCGAGATGTACGGCGCACCGGTCTGCGAAAGACCCTGCGGCACGCGCTGGATAGTGCCGGTGCCCGTGCCGTCGAGCGTCGGGAACAGGCCGGCGCGCGTGATCTGGTACTGCGCGCGCGCCGCCTCGATGTTCAGCACCGCGACGCGCAGGTCGCGGTTGTTCTTCAGCGCGATCTCGATCAGCCGCTGCAGGCGCGGATCGACGAAGAATTCGCGCCAGCCGATGGCGGTCGCCGCCTGGCCGTTCGCGCTGCGCGCGCCGGCAGCACCCGGCTGCGTCGCATAGACGCCGTCGGCCGGGTACGCCTGCGCGACGGGTGCGTCGGGCCGCTTGTAGTGCGGCGCCATCGTGCAGCCCGTGGCAAGGAGCGCGACCGCGATTGCAGTCAAAGCGTGTTTTTGCATCATCACTGTCCCTTGTTGCCTTCGTCGCCGTTGCCCGGCTTCTCTTCGTGGTGCGAGTGCTCCTGAGCCAGGCGCAGCGCCTCGTCGACGTCTTCCTTCTCGCCGCTGAAGATCGCGCGAATCTTCACGAAGAACATCGGGATCATGAAGATCGCGAGGAACGTCGCCGTGATCATCCCGCCGATCACGCCGGTACCGATCGCGTGCTGGCTCGCCGAACCCGCGCCGTTACTGATCGCGAGCGGCATCACACCGAGAATGAACGCGAGCGACGTCATCAGGATCGGACGCAGCCGCAGGCGCGCCGCTTCCAGCGCGGCCTCGATCGGCCCCATCTTCTCCGTCATCTGCAGTTCGCGCGCGAACTCGACGATCAGAATCGCGTTCTTCGCGGACAAGCCCACCGTGGTCAACAGGCCGACCTGGAAGAACACGTCGTTCTCGAGGCCGCGCATCGTCGCCGCGAGCAGTGCACCCACGACGCCGAGCGGCACCACCATGATCACCGAGAACGGGATCGACCAGCTTTCATACAGCGCCGCGAGACACAGGAACACGACCAGGATCGAGATCGCGTACAGGACCGGCGCCTGCGAGCCGGACTGGATTTCCTGGAACGACAGGCCGGTCCACGAATAGCCGATACCAACCGGCAGCTTCTTCGCGAGCCCTTCCATCGCGGTCATCGCCTGACCGGTCGACTTGCCCGGTGCGGCCTGACCCTGGATTTCCATCGCCGACACGCCGTTGTAGCGCTCGAGCTTCGGCGAACCGTACGTCCAGTGACCGCTCGCGAACGCGCCGAACGGCACCATCCCGCCCGCCCCGTTGCGCACGTACCAGATGTTCAGGTCTTCCGGCGTCATCCGGAACGGCGCGTCCGACTGCACGTACACCTTCTTGATCCGGCCGTCGGTGTCGAGGAAGTTGTTCACGTACTTCGACGCCCACGCGATCGAGAACGTCTGGTCGATCGCCTCCGCCGTCACGCCGAGCGCGTTCGCCTTCTCGCGATCGATGTCGACCTTGTACTGCGGCGTATCGTTCAGCCCGTTCGGACGCACGCCCTGCAGCGTCGGATCCTTCGCGGCCATCCCGAGCAGCTGGTTACGCGCGGCCATCAGCGCGTTGTGGCCGAGACCGGCGTTGTCCGTCAGCTCGAAGTCGAAGCCGGCGGCCGTGCCGAGTTCAGGAATCGACGGCGGGTTGAACGGGATCACCATCGCGTCCTTGTAGCCCGCGTAGCGGCCGAACATCCGGCCGATCAGCGCCTGGACCTTCTGGTTCGCGTGCTGACGCTGCGAGTAGTCCTTCAGTCGCACGAACACCAGACCGGAGTTCTGGCCGCGGCCGGCGAAGCTGAAGCCGTTGACCGTGAACGCCGATTCGACGATTTCCTCCTCGTCCTTCAGCAGGTAGTCGGAAATGTTCGCGAGCGTGCGCGCGGTCGTTTCCTGCGTCGAACCCGACGGCGTCTGCACGATCACGAACATCAGGCCCTGGTCTTCATCGGGCAGGAACGACTTCGGCAGGCGCACGAACAGCAGCCCGACCGCGACGATCACGACCAGATAGATGATGAGCCAGCGACCCGAGCGCTTGATCACGTGGTGCACGCCGACGTGGTACTTCTCGCGGCTGTTGTTGAACGTGCGGTTGAACCAGCCGAAGAAGCCCTTCTTCTCCTCGTGATGGCCCTGCGGGATCGGCTTGAGGATCGTCGCGCACAGTGCGGGCGTCAGAATCAACGCGACCAGCACCGACAGCACCATCGCCGACACGATCGTCAGCGAGAACTGACGATAGATCGCGCCGACCGAACCGCCGGAGAACGCGACCGGCACGAACACCGCCGACAGCACGAGCGCCACGCCGACGAGTGCGCCGGTGATCTGGCCCATCGCCTTGCGGGTCGCCTCCTTCGGTGACAGCCCCTCTTCCGCCATCACCCGCTCGACGTTCTCCACCACCACGATCGCATCGTCAACCAGCAGGCCGATTGCCAGCACGAGGCCGAACATCGACAGCGTGTTGATCGAGAAGCCCACCATCGACATGATCGCGAACGTGCCGAGCAGCACCACCGGCACCGCGATCGTCGGGATGATCGTCGCCCGCAGGTTCTGCAGGAACAGATACATCACGAGGAACACGAGCACGATGCCTTCGAGCAGCGTCTTGACCACTTCCTCGATCGACAGCTTCACGAACGGCGTCGTGTCGTACGGATACTTCACGACGAGGCCGTGCGGGAAGAACGGTGCGAGCTCGTCGATCTTCGCGCGCACGGCCTTCGCGGTCGCCAGCGCGTTCGCGTTGGTCGCGAGCTGGATACCGAGTGCCGCGGTCGGCTGACCGTTGTACTTCGTGTCGAAGTTGTAGTTTTCGCCGCCGAGCTCGATCTTCGAGACGTCCTTCAGGCGAACCTGCGAGCCGTCCTGGTTGACCTTCAGCAGGATGTTGCCGAACTGCTCGGGCGTCTGCAGCAGCGTCGATTCGGTGATCGTCGCCTGCAGCACGGTGCCCGGCTTGGCCGGCGTGCCGCCGATCTGGCCGCCCGCGATCTGCACGTTCTGCGCGGCGATCGCGCTCGACACGTCGACCGGCGTGAGGCCGTAGTTCGTCAGGCGGGTCGGGTCGAGCCAGATCCGCATCGCGTACTGCGAGCCGAACAGCGTGACGGTACCGACGCCGTTCAACCGGCTGATCGGATCCTTCACGTGCGACGCCACGAAGTTCGCGAGGTCGTACTTGTTCATGCTGCCGTCTTCGGAGTTGAAGGCGAGCACCAGCAGGAAGCTGCTGCTCGACTTCGTCACCGACAGACCGAGCTGCTGCACGACCTGCGGCAGAACCGGCGTCGCGAGCGACAGCTTGTTCTGCACCTGGACCTGCGCGATGTCGGCATTGGTGCCCGGCGCGAAGGTCAGCGTGATCGTCGCGTTGCCCGAGTCGTCACTCGTCGACGACATGTACAGGAAGTTGTCGAGACCGCTCATCTGCTGCTCGATCACCTGCGTCACCGTGTCTTCCACGGTCTTCGCGGAAGCGCCCGGGTAGTTCGCGGTGATCTGGATCGATGGCGGCGCGATCGTCGGATACTGCGAGATCGGCAGCGTGAAGATCGCCGCGACCCCGGCCAGCATCAGGATGATGGCGATCACCCACGCGAAGATCGGGCGATCGATAAAAAACTTTGCCATGAAACAGGCTCCCTGTTATTTCGCGCTCGAAGCGGCGGCGGCGCTCGCCGGCGCTGCGCCCGAGGCGGCGGCACCCGATGCTGCGGCACCCGAGGCAGCAGCGCCCGAGGCGGCGGCGCCCGAGGCAGCGGCGGCGGCCGGCGCGGCGGATACGGCCGCACCCGATGCGGCGTCGGCGGCCGGCAACTGCGCGGCGACCGACTTCACCGTCGCGCCCGGACGAACCTTCTCGACGCCCTGCACGATCACGCGGTCGCCCGCTTGCAGGCCGCCTTCGACGATCCAGTTCTGACCTTGCATGCCGGTCGTCTTCAGCGGACGCGGCTCGACCTTGTTGCTCGCGTTCACGACCAGCGCGACCGCCTGGCCCTTCGCGTCATGCGTGACGCCGATCTGCGGCACCAGGTACGCGTTCTCGTTCACGCCTTCCTCGATCCGTGCACGCACGAACATCCCCGGCAGCAGCACGCGGCCCGGGTTCGGGAACACCGCGCGGATCGTCACCGAGCCCGTCGTCTGGTCGACCGTGACGTCGGAGAACTGCAGCTTGCCGGCGTCCGAATAGGTCTTGCCGTCCTCCAGGATCAGCGACACCTTCGCCGCGCCCGGGCCGCTCGTCTTCAAACGGCCGCTCTGCACGTCCTGGCGCAGCTTCAGCCCCTCGAGGCTCGACTGCGTCAGGTCGACATAGACCGGATCGAGCTGCTGCACCGTCGACATCAGCGTCGCCTGGCTCGCCTGCACGTAGGCGCCCGGCGTGACTTGCGAAATGCCGACGCGGCCGGTGATCGGCGACACGACGTCCGTATAGCCGAGGTTGATCTGCGCGGTATCGACCGCTGCCTTGCCGGCCGCGACGTCCGCCGCGGCCTGGCCTTGCGTGGCCACCGCGTTGTCGTATTCCTGCTTGCTGACCGCGTTCGCGGCCACCAGCACCTTGTAGCGCGCGACGAGCGCGTTCTGCGTGACGAGGTTCGCCTGCGCCTTGGCGAGCGTCGCCTTCGCGCTGTTCAGCTGAGCGATGTACGGTGCCGGGTCGATCTTGTAGAGGCGCTGGCCGGCCTTGACGTCGCCGCCTTCGGTGAATTCACGGCGCAGCACGATGCCGTCGACCCGTGCGCGCACTTGCGCGACGAGGAAGGCGCTGGTGCGGCCCGGCAGTTCGGTGAAGACCGGGACGGCTTGCGGCTGGACGGTGACGACACCGACTTCCGGCGTTTGCGGCGGCGGTGCCGATTCTTTTTTTCCGCAGGCAGCCAGGAAAACCGCGGCTGCCGCGACAGTGATCAAGCGGTATGGAACCCGTTCGACGCGCATGGAGCGACCTCTGTTTGTAACCAATGGAATGAGTGCAGCGCCCCGCGGGAGCGCAACACGGATGCGCCTCGCGGCGCAGATCGAACACCTGAATTACGGGACTGCTGGATACAGCAAGTCGGCACGAGACCTCCATGCCGACGAGATGCCGCGAACTGCGGATGGTACTTTGGCGGGAATCAGCAGAGTGGGATATTAACTGATTGCCACTTGGGCCATTCGATCGTAGGGTGGTATTGTATATACATTCACGAATGTATGTAAAAAGCCCGATCGCCCGTCGCGACCCGCCCAATCTTACGAATTATTTCCAATCGAGAGCATAGCGGCTCCCGGAGACGGCGACGAGGGTTGCAGACCCTATATTCACCTACGATCGATCCATTCAGGCCTGCACATGGTCAGACGTACCAAGGAGGAGGCGCTCGAGACGCGCAACCGCATTCTCGATGCCGCCGAACACGTATTCTTCGAGAAGGGCGTGTCGCACACGTCGCTCGCGGACATCGCCCAGCACGCCGGCGTGACGCGCGGCGCGATCTACTGGCATTTCGCGAACAAGAGCGAGCTGTTTGACGCGATGTTCGACCGCGTGTTCCTGCCGATCGACGAACTCAAGCGCATGCCGCACGACGCGCCCGGCGGCAATCCGCTCGACACGATTCGCAAGATTCTGATCTGGTGCCTGCTCGGCGTGCAGCGCGACTCGCAGTTGCGACGTGTGTTCAGCATCCTGTTCATGAAGTGCGAATACGTCGCGGACATGGAGCCGCTGCTGCAGCGCAACCGCGCGGGGATGAGCGAGGCGCTGCACGCGATCGATGCCGATCTCGCGGTCGCCGTCCGGCTCAAGCTGCTGCCCGAGCGGCTCGACACGTGGCGCGCGACGCTGATGCTGCACACGCTCGTCAGCGGTTTCGTGCGCGACATGCTGATGCTGCCCGACGAAATCGACGCCGAGCAGCATGCGGAAAAACTCGTCGACGGCTGCTTCGACATGCTGCGCTACAGCCCGGCGATGCTGAAGACGGGCGACTGACGGGCGCTGCGCCGACGGCGCGACGTGCGCCGTTTCATCGTGCTCGGCGGGGCGATCCGGCCAAGCGCGGGCGGCAGTCCCGCGCCGCCCGAGCGATTCCTCTACTTTCCCCCGCGCTTGTCAGGCCGCCTTCGCGCGTTGCGCGCGGGCGCGCCGGTTCGACGCAGCCACCGAATCGCGCGTCGGCATCGCCGCGCCGCCGAGCCCCGCGATCCATGCGTCGGTCGACATCACGGCCGCGAAATTCGACTGGAACACCACCGTGTACGCGCGGTGAATCTCCTCGGCGCTCACCGCGCCCGCTTCGTTCTCGTACGGCAACGCGCCGGTCGCGTCCGTCAGGTACTCGACGGCGAGCCCCGCATGCGCCGCGTGATAGACCGTCGCCGCATTGCAGTTGTGCGTCATGTAGCCGGCGACCGACAGCGTGTCGATGCCGTGCGCGTCGAGCCACGCGGCGAGATCGGTGCCGGCGAACGCGCTGGCCTGCGCCTTCACGATCAGGTGCGCGTGCGGCCGGTCGGCGACGACCGGATGCAGTGCGACGCCGTCCGTGCCGGGCGCGAAGATCGGCGCGCCCGCCGGCGCGACGTGCTGGACCACGATCACGGGCACGCCGGCCGCATGCGCGGCGTCGATCGCGCGACCGATGTTCGCGAGCGATGTGTCGATGGGCGGATACTCGATCGGCAGGTTGCCCGTCACGTATTCGTTCTGGACATCGATCACGATCAGGGCACGGCGGGAAGCAGAAGACGATACGGCGTTCGACATGGCAGGCTCCGGGTTCGGCCGCGCGGCCCCGCTCCGGAACGGGGCGGACGGCAGCGCGATGCGATGCATTGTCGGATCGCATCGCGCTTGCCGACAGTGGCCCGATAGCCATTCTTCGATAGAATCGGGCCATCGCCATTCCGGAGCCCGTCATGCGCGCAGCTGCGTCGTCCGTTGCCCCCGCCCCGACCGTCGTCGCCGTGATCGCGTACGACGGCATCAGCCCGTTCCACCTGTCGGTGCCGTCCGTCGTGTTCGGCAAGGAGCGCGATGCGGCCGCGGCGCCCGCGTTCGAGTTCCGCGTGTGCTCGGCCGAGCGCGGCCCGCTGTCGACGACGGGCGGCTTCACGATCACCGCGCCGCACGGGCTCGACGCACTCGACGACGCGGACATCGTCATCGTGCCGGCGTGGCGCGATCCGGCCGAAGCGCCGCCGGACGTGCTGGTCGACGCAGTACGCACGGCGGCCGCGCGCGGTGCGCAGGTCGTCGGCCTGTGCCTCGGCGCGTACGTGCTCGCCGCGGCCGGGCTGCTCGACGGGCGCCCGGCCACGACGCACTGGGCGTGGGCCGACGACTTCGCGCAGCGCTTTCCGCGCGTGAAGCTCGACCCCGACGTGCTGTACGTCGACGACGGCAACCTGATGACGTCGGCCGGCACGGCCGCGGGGCTCGACTGCTGCCTGCACGTGGTGCGGCGGCGCTTCGGCTCGGACGCCGCGAACCAGATCGCACGCCGTCTCGTGATCCCGCCGCACCGCCAGGGCGGACAGGCGCAGTACGTGCCGCAGCCGGTCGCCGCGCATCCGCGCGACGCGCGGCTCGCCGGCCTGCTCGACTGGGTGCGCGCGCATCTCGACGTCGCGCACAGTGTGGATTCGCTCGCCGAACGCGTGCTGATGAGCCGGCGCACGTTCACGCGCCACTTCCGCCAGGCGACGGGCATGACCGTCACCGCGTGGCTGCAGGCCGAGCGGCTCACGCGTGCGCAGCATCTGCTGGAAACCACCGGACAATCGATCGACGCGATCGCGCAGGCAGCCGGCTACGGGTCGAGCGTGTCGCTGCGCCAGCATTTCGCGGGCGCGCTCGGCACGTCGCCGTCGGCCTATCGGAGGGAATTTCGCGGCGCCGGGCCCGACGCGCGGCGCTAGCGTGGGCGCCGCCGGTGCTCGGCCGGGCGACTGGCTAGCGGGCGCGGCCGCTCACGCGCCGTTGATCCAGCGCGCCGCATACAGCAGCAACGCGACGAACACGATGATCGCCGCCCACGCCCAGACGGGCAGCGGGCCGGATTCGCGATGATGAACGGCGCTCGCCGCGCGGCCGCTCAGCGCGCCGCCGAGGTGCGACGGCAGCGGACGCTTCGCCGCGGCCATCAGCGACGCGGGCCGCAGGAACACGTGCTGGCGACGCGCCGGGCTCGAGCGCGCGCGGTTCGGCACGAGGCCGTGCTTCGCCTGCACGACCGCGCAGAATTCGCGGAAAAAATCGTCGGTCCACTCGTGCAGCGCATTCTCGATCTGCCGCGCCGGCAGCTCGGCGAGCGGCCCGCTCGCCGTCGCCCACACCACGTATTCGACGCGCGTCGCGGCCTCGTCGTCGTCCGGCAGCAGCACGAGCTCGACCTGCCCGCGCAGCGCGCCGAGGCCGTCGGCCCGCGCCTTGAAGTTGAGCACGCGGCGCGGCTGCCCTTCCGCGTCGCCCTGCTCGCTCGCCGAATGCGCACGCACGTCGTAGCGCGCACGCAGCGGGCCGAGCGGGACCGTGATCGTCAGCGCGAACTCGCCATGCGCGAGCTTCACGAACGATTCGCAATGGTCGAAGCTCGCCCGCAGCAACGCGAGATCCTCGAGCGCCTCCCGCACGACAGCCGGCGCGAGCGGTACGCGTAACGTGTCGGTCAGTTCCATGATGCCTCCCCCGATGAACCCACGCCGTCTCAGGACGTCTCGATGAGATTGTCGACCCGTGCGACATCGAAGGCGACGTAGTGCGCGAGCGCGGACGCGGCCTCCCCCGGTTCCTCGTAACTCCACGCGGCGTTCTCGATCACGCCGTCTTCGGTCTGCAGGTGGAAATACACGGCCTGGCCCCGCAGCGGACACGCCGTCGTGACGCTCGACTTCACGAGCCGGTGCATGTTGACGTCGCCGCGCGGCAGGTAATGGATGTCCGGCAGGCCCGTTTCGCGCACGGTCAGTGCGCCCTGCGAGTCGGCGTACGTAATCCCGCGATGGATCACGCGCACGCGATGGCGGTTCGGCACGATTTCTAGGCGAGGGTCGGCGGCATCGGACATCGTTTCTTCTCCGGGCGGCGGCCCCGGCGGGCAAGCCGGGTGCAGGAAACGAAAAAGCCACGGCACAGGGGCCGTGGCTCTCATTATGGGCGAAACTCCACCCGATTGCGCGACCGGACCGGGCCCGCGCAATCCGCTATTGCGTATTCCACCGGAACGCGGCCTTCGCGCCGCCCTTCGCCCCGACCGTGACTGCGCGCGATTCGTCGCTGCCCTGGTACGACGCGTGAACGGTGTAGCGGCCCGGCGGCACTTTCACGAGCATGTACGGCCCGCGTGCGTCCGTCTTCAGCACTTCGGTGCCCTTGGCGTCGACGATCCGCACATGGACGTCGGCCAGGAATTCGCCGCCCTGGCCGGTGAAACGCAGTGCCAGCGGCCACGCCGCTTCGCTTCGCTCGAATGCCGTCGATTGATCCTTGCCGATGCCGCCCGATACGTAGCTGACATCGCCCTGCTGGCTCGCTGCGGGCAAGCCGTCCGAGGCCTCCGATTGCGCGTAGGCGCCGGGCGCGGCGCCGACGAGGCCGGCGGCCAGTGCCGCGGCGGCGGCAATTCGGGACACGTTGCGTAGATATTGCATGGCTCTCTCCTTTCGGGTCGGAACACAGCACCACGGGGCCGAACGCCGGCAGCGCCCGCGAGGGCCGGCGAAGCCGGCCCGCAACGGCCGCCGGTCAGCTCAGGTCGACCGGCACGAAGATCTGTGCATTATCGCGCTGAATCAGGAGAGCAAGACTGTTGCCCGCTCCCTTGACCGCCTCGCGCAATTGCTCGGCGCTCGTGACCGGGCGGCCGTTGACCGCAAGGATCACGTCGCCGGGCTGGATGCCCGCGGTCGCGGCCGGGCCGCCTGCCTGCTGCACGATCAGCCCGTGCGACAGGTTGGTGGCGCTGCGCTCCTGCGGCGTGAGCGGCCGCACCGCGACGCCGAGGCGCCCTTGCTCGACCGGGCCGCCGTCGTTCGACGCCAGCTTCGCGTCGGTCATCGCGCCGAGCGTCACGCTGATCGTCTTCTTCGACTTGTCGCGCCATACCTGCAGGTCGGCCTTCGAGCCCGGCTTCAGGTTCGCGATCTGCGCGGGCAGCGACGTGGAGTCGGCCACCGGCGAACCGTTCACCCCGAGGATCACGTCGCCCGGCTGCAGGCCGGCCTTCGCGGCCGGGCCGTTCGGGTCGACCGAGCTGACGAGCGCACCATCCGGCTTCTGCAGTCCGAACGAGCTCGCGAGCGTCTGGTTCAGCCCCTGCACCGCGACGCCGAGGCGGCCGCGGCTCACGTGGCCGGTCTTCACGAGCTCGTCCTTGACCTTGATCGCCTCGTTGATCGGGATCGCGAACGACAGGCCCTGGAAGCCGCCCGTCTGCGAGTAGATCATCGAGTTGATACCGATCACCTCGCCCTGCAGGTTGAACAGCGGGCCGCCCGAGTTGCCGGGGTTCACCGGCACGTCGGTCTGGATGAACGGCGTGTAGTTCTCGTCGGGCAGCGCGCGCGATTTCGCGCTGATGATGCCGGACGTGACCGTGTTGTCGAAGCCGTACGGCGAGCCGATCGCGACGACCCACTGGCCGACCTTGCTCTGGCCCGGGTCGCCGATCTTCACGGTCGGCAGGCCGCTCGCGTCGATCTTCAGCACCGCGACGTCGGACTGCTTGTCGGAGCCGACGACCTTCGCCTTGTACTCGCGCTTGTCGGTCAGCTTGACCGTGACGACGTTCGCGCCATCGATCACGTGCGCGTTCGTGAGGATGTATCCGTCGGCGCTGACGATGAAGCCCGAACCGAGGCTCGCGCTCGGCTGGTCGTCCGGCTGCGCGTCGCCGCCCATGCCCGGCACCTGGCCGTAGAAGTGCTTGAAGAACTGGTAGAACGGATCGCTCGGATCCATCGGCAGTTGCGGCTGCTGCACGCGTCGCGACACCTGCTTCACGACGTGCTTCGCGCTGATGTTCACGACCGCCGGGCCGTAGGTTTCGACGAGCCCGGAGAAATCGGGAATGCCTGTCTTCGCCGCGGCCTCGGCCGGCATCAGCGCAGCGGCCTGCGCAGGCGTGATGATCTGCGGATCGGCGTGGCGCGTGCCCGCGACATAGCCGGCGGACAGGGCGGCCGCCACGGCGACCGCGACGGCGCCGCGCGCAAGGAATCGAGTGTTCATCGTAGGACCTCCTCTTTGTTAGGACGCAGCGTAACGACCCTGACTTAAAGGAGGCTTAATCGACCTCGAGCGAGGCCTAGACCCGGTTCACGCGGATGACGGACTGGCGCCGCCCACCGCCGGCGCCCGCGCGGCGCCATGCATCATGCGGATTCGGAAGCCTGCGCCGGCATCTCGGCGTCGCGGAACACGACGCTCACGAGCAGGCCGCCCGCGGCCGCGTCGCCGAGCGACACCGTCGCGCCCTGCTGCGCCGCGACGCGCTTGACGATCGCGAGCCCGAGCCCGCTGCCCGACACGTCGGCGCGCGCCCGCGCGGAGCTGTCGCGGTAGAAGCGGTCGAACACGCGCTCGCGCTCGTCGGCCGGGATGCCGGGCCCGCTGTCGCCGATCTGCACGCACGCGCGGCCGGCCGCGTCGTGCGTCAGCGACACGTCGATGCGGCCGCCGTCGGGCGTGTACTTCACCGCGTTGTCGAGCAGGTTGCCGAACATCACGCGCAGCGCGCCGACGTCCGCGACGACGGTCGCCGCGGAGCTCTCCTCGAAGCCGAGATCGATGTGGTGCCGCTGCGCGAGCGGCGCATGCGCGGCCACGCATTCGACGAGCAGCGCCTGCAGATCGACCGGCTCGCGCATCGTCGCGCCGTCCGGTTCGGCACGCGCGAGCGCGAGCAGTTGCTCGGTGAGACGCGTCGCGCGCGACACGCCATCCTGGAGATCCGCAATCGCCTCGCGACGCGATGTATCGTCCTTCGCGCGGGCGACGAGCTGCGCCTGGATCTGCACGGCCGCGAGCGGCGTGCGCAGTTCGTGCGCGGCATCGGCGACGAAGGCCTTCTGCGTGTCGAGCGCCGCCGACAGCCGCGCGAGCAGCCCGTTCAGCGCGCGCACGAGCGGCTGCACCTCGAGCGGCAGGCCCGCATCGTGCAAGGGATCGAGCGCTTCGGGCCGGCGCGCCTCGACCGCGCGCGTCACGCGGGCGAGCGGCGCGAGCCCGCGCCCGACGATCATCCAGACCGCCGCGCCGAGGAACGGCAGCAGCACGATCAGCGGCCACAGCGTGCGCAGCGCGACGTTCGCCGCGAGCCGGTTGCGCACCGACAGCGGCTGCGCGAGCTGCACGACGTTGTCGCCGACGATCGCGCCGTACACGCGCCATTCGCCGCGATCGGTGCGCTCGGTCGAGAAGCCGAGCTCCGCGCGCGGCGCGATCGGCGCGCGCGGATGCGAGAAGTACATCAGCACGCCGTTGCGATTCCAGATCTGGATCACGATGCCTTCGTCGCCGTTGGTGCGCGAACCGAACACCTGCGAGAACGGCTCGGACGGCAGCGCCGCGGCGATTTCCTGCAGCTGGTAGTCGAACAGCTCGTTCGCTTCGGCGAGCGCCTGCCGGTAGATCAGCCAGCCCGCGAGGCCCACGCCCGCGACGACGATCGCGAGCAGCCAGATCAGCAATTGATGACGAATCGACCTCACGCGTCAGCTTTCCTTGACGACCATGTAGCCGAGCCCGCGCACGTTGCGGATCAGGTCCGAACCGAGCTTCTTGCGCAGCGCGTGGATGTAGACCTCGACCGTGTTGCTGCCGATCTCCTCGCCCCAGCCGTACATCTTCTCCTCGAGCTGGCTCTTCGACAGCACCGCGCCGGGCCGCGCCAGCAGCGCCTGGAGCAGCGCGAACTCGCGCGCGGACAGCGCGACGGGCGCGCCGTCGAGCGTCACCTGGTGCGACGCGGGATCGAGCGTCAGCGCGCCGTGGCGGATCAACGACTCGCTGCGCCCGGCCTGGCGGCGGATCAGCGCGCGCATCCGCGCGCCCAGTTCGTCGAGGTCGAACGGCTTGACGAGGTAGTCGTCGGCGCCCGCGTCGAGCCCCTTCACGCGATCGGCGACCGCATCGCGCGCGGTGACGATCAGCACCGGCAGCGACTGCCCGCGCGCGCGCAGCGTGCGCAGCACGTCGATGCCGTCGCGTTTCGGCAGGCCGAGATCGAGCAGCAGCAGGTCGTACGCCTCGCCGCCGAGCGCCGTGAGCGCCGCGTCGCCGTCCTGCACCCAGTCGACCGCGAAGCCGTCGGCGCGCAATGCCTTGCGTACGCCTTCGGCAATCATTCGATCGTCTTCAACGAGGAGAATCCGCATCGGAACCGGAACCCATGGGGCGAGTCAACATGGCGACCATTGTAGCGCCGCGAATCGCGTGCGCCGCCTGCAATGCAACAGAAAGGCGGATTGCAAGGAGCGTGTGCGCACTTGTCTCTACAATGTGCGCTCCGGCGCGCCGCGCGCCCTGCCCGAACCCCTGCATTTCCCGTATTCGCCCATGCCGATTTCCGATCTCTCCGCCCGGTTCGCACCCCGCGCCCGCGTCTGCGCCCGCGTCTGCCTGCGTACGGCCGCCGTCGTCGCCACCTGCACGGCCCTTGCGTTCGCACCTCCCGCGCAGGCCCGCAAGAAGCTCCACAAGGAAGCCCGCAAGACCGCCGTCGTGTCGCCCGCCGCGCGCGCGGCCGGCCTGCCGGCGTCCGTGCTCGTCGCGCTGCAGCGCGCGAAGGTGCCGGCGTCGGCGATGAGCGTCGTCGTCGAGCGCGTCGGCGATCCGGAGCCGCTGATCGAATGGAACGCGAACCGGCCGATGCTGCCGGCATCGACGATGAAGCTCGTCACGACCTTCTCGGGCCTGTCGATCCTCGGCCCCGACTTCCGCTGGCGCACCACCGCGTATGCGGACGGCCCGGTCGATCCGGACGGCACGCTGCAAGGCAACCTGTACATCAAGGGCACCGGCGATCCGAAGCTCGTGCCCGAGGAGCTGATCGACCTCGTCGACAAGCTGCGCAAGGCGGGCGTCAAGCGCGTGGCCGGCGGCCTCGTGCTCGACAAGAGCTATTTCGCCGCGTCGACGCGCGACCTGCCGTCGTTCGACGACGACGTGAGCGCACCGTACAACGTCGGCCCCGATCCGCTGCTGTACGCGTTCAAGGCCGTGTCGTTCACGGTGACGCCGGGCGACGACGGCAAGATCGCCGTCGATGTGCTGCCGCCGCTCGCCAATCTGTCGATCGACAACCAGCTGTACGAAGGCAGCGGATCGTGCGGCGCGGCGGCGGCGGCCGCGCGTCCGACGCTGTCGGCCGGCAGCGGGATCATGACCGCGTCGTTCGCCGGCGACTATCCGCTGCGCTGCGGCGCGCGCACGACCAATCTCGCGATCCTCGATCACACGACGTTCTTCGCGCGCGGCTTCCTCGCGCTGTGGCAGCAGGACGGCGGCACGATCGCGGGGCCGGTCAGCGAAGGCAAGGTGCCGACCACCGCGCGCCCGCTCGCCGTCCATCACAGCCCGGTGCTCGGCAGCATCGTCTACGACATCAACAAGTTCAGCAACAACGTGATGGCGCGCAACCTGTTCCTGACGATCGGCGCGGTCGCCGGCAAGCCGCCCGCGACACCCGAGCAGTCGAGCCGCGCGATTCAGGCATTCCTGCGCAAGAGCGGGATCGCGATGCCCGACCTCGCGCTCGAGAACGGCTCGGGCCTGTCGCGCGACGAGCACGTGAGCGCGCTGTCGCTCGCCGCGCTGCTGCAGGCCGCGAACGCGAGCCCGGTCGCACAGGCGTTCGTCGATTCGCTGCCGGTCGCCGGCATCGACGGCACGATGAAGAACCGCCTGACCAACGCCGGCGTGCTCGGCAACGCGCACATCAAGACGGGCACGCTGCGCGACGTGCGCGCGATCGCGGGCTACGTCGCGGGTGCGGACGGCCAGAGCTACGTCGTCGTCAGTTTCATCAACGACGATCACGCGGAAGCCGCGCGCGCCGCGCACGACACGCTGCTCGAATGGATCTACGCGGGCGCGCACTGACGGGACGGCGCGCGCCGCGACGCGGCCCACCCGCGCACCGCCGGCGCATCGCGCCACAAAACGGGGCCGCACCGCGCGGCCCCGTTGCACATGGTTTTCCGTAGAAACCCTGTCCTCAGAGGGAACCCTCTACGCTGCCCCCTCGCCTAGCGCGTGGCGATTGCGTAGGCTGTTGGCCTGACTGATATCTAGAACGGGCCAAAGGCCCGGCCTCACGGCTTGCAGGGGAAAGGAGGAGACACGTCCATGCGATTCGACGTCGAATTGCTTCTGCTCGCGCTGGCGCCCGTCTTCCTGCTCTGCATCGCGTGGGAGGCCTGGCACCTCGCCCGCACGCGTGCGCAGGACCGTGTCTATGCGTGGCGCGACACGCTGTGCAACGCGGCGCTCGCGCTGATGCACCAGGGCGCCGACAAGCTCGCGTGGCTGTTCGTGATCCCCGTTTATGCGTACTGCTACGCACATTTCCGGCTGTTCACGTGGCACGACGGCTGGCTGTCGTTCGCCGTGCTGTTCATCGGCCAGGACCTCCTCTACTACGTGTTCCATCGCGCGAGCCATCGCGTGCGCTGGCTGTGGGCCGCGCACGTCGTGCACCACTCGTCCGAGCGGATGAATTTCTCGACCGCGTTCCGGCAGAGCCTGATGTATCCCGTCGCGGGCATGTGGGCGTTCTGGCTGCCGCTCGCGTTCGTCGGCTTTCCGCCGCAGCAGATCGTCGGCGTCGTGCTGATCAACCTCGCGTTCCAGTTCTTCGTGCACACGCAGGCGATCGGCAAGCTCGGCTGGCTCGAATACGTGTTCAACACGCCGTCGATCCATCGCGCGCACCATGCCCGCAACCCGCGCTATATCGACCGCAATTACGCAGGTGTGCTCGTGATCTGGGATCGCCTGTTCGGCAGCTACGTCGAGGAGTCGCCCGACGATCCGCCGCGCTATGGAATCGTCGAGCCGCTCGGCTCGAATAACCCGCTCGTCGCGACGTTCCACGAGTGGGTGTCGATGGCGGCCGACGCGTTGCGCATCGACGGATGGCGCAACAAGCTGCGCGCGATTTTCGGCCCGCCCGAATGGGCGAGCGCTTATCATGCGCAGATTGCAGAGGCCGCGAACCAGGATCCGCGCGCCGTGCCGCTTGCGGCTGCGCGTGACCAATAAACCGTTTCAGCCAACGGCCGCCGCGCAGCCCGGAACCGGGCAGGCACGCGGCAGATGAGAAATACATCAGGCCATATCTACGAGGAGATAGAACGATGCAATCACGACAACACGCACCTTCCCGCATTCGGCAGCGCCTGCTGCGCACCGCACAGGTCGCGATCGCGGGCGCCGCGCTCGCGCTGCTCGCCGCGTGCGGCGGCGGTGACGACAACAACAACAGCGCGTCGAATACGCCGCCGTCCGGCGTGAAAATGCAGATCGTATCGTTCGGCGACAGCCTGTCGGACGCCGGCACCTACTCGCAGATCAAGCTCGGCTTCGGCGGCGGCCGCTTCACGACCAACCCCGGCCAGGTGTGGACGCAGAACGTCGCGCAGTACTACGGCGACACGCTGCAGCCCGCGAACCAGGGCGGCTTCGGCATCCCGCTGCAGGCCACCGGCGGCCTCGGCTATGCACAGGGCGGCTCGCGCGTGACGCTGCAGCCGGGCATCGGCCATGCGGACGCCAGCGTGCCGAACGCCGACTACGCGCAGGCCACGACGACGCCGATCGCCGATCAGGTCAAGCAGTACCTGACGCAGCACGGCAGCTTCAACTCAGGGCAGATCGTGCTGGTCAACGGCGGCGCGAACGACATCTTCTATCAGGCGCAGGTCGCGCAGGCGCAAGGCAACACGCCGGCCGCGCAACTCGCGGCGGCGCAGGCGATCGGCCTGGCCGCGCAGCAGCTCGGCGGCCTCGTCCAGCAGATCGTCGCGGCGGGCGCGACGCACGTATTCGTGTCGAACGTGCCGGACATCGGCGGCACGCCGCTCGCGCTGCAAGGCGGCACGCAGGCCGTGTTCACGCAACTGTCGGGGCTGTTCAACCAGACGCTCGCCGGCACGCTGGCCGCGCTGAAGGTCGACAAGACCAAGTACGCGCTGCTCGACACGTTCACGTGGCAGGACGGCGTCGCGGCCAACTACCAGGCGAACGGCTTCGCGGTGTCGAACACCGACACCGGGTGCAACCTGAAGGCGATGGTCGCGGCAGCGACCCAGTTCGGCGTCGCGAACGCGACCGCATTCGGCTCGTCGCTGTTCTGCTCGCCGCAGACCTACACGGTCGCGAACGCGGACCAGACCTACATGTTCGCCGACCTGGTCCACCCGACGACGCGCCTGCACCTGCTGTTCTCGCAATTCGTCGAGAAGCAGATCGCGGCATCGGGCGTCGGCAAGTAAGCCGCCCGCCACGCGCTGAAACGCAAACGCCCGACCGGTTTTTCGCCGGTCGGGCGTTTTTTATTCCGGAGCGGATGCGCGACGCCGCGTCAGTCGCGCGCTTCGAATGCCGCGGCCGCGCGACCGAGACGATCGTTGACCGCGATCCACTCGACGGTCTCGGGCAGCTTCTCGACGAGGATGCGTGCGACCTGCGCGCGGTCGAGCGCGCGCAGCATGCCGTACAGGTCGCGCGCATACGCCTGCGGATCTTCCGGCGCCGCGACGAAATGCACGCCGTCGGCCTGCGCCCAGCGTCCCGCGCGCGATGCGCGTGCGACGAGCGCGACGCGTTCGCCGTCGGTCTGCGCGGCCGCGAGCAGCGGCTCGAGCGCGTCGAACGGCATCAGCGAGAGCGGCGTGCGCGGCGCGTAATGCGCCTTCAGCGTGCCGGACGCGCGCGGCGCGGTCGCGTCGCCACCGTCGGGCAGGCGCGGCGCGCGGCCGAGCACGTCGGCGATCTGCCGCGGCGTCACGTGGCCCGGGCGCAGCAGCGCCGGGAAGCCGCGCGACAGGTCGAGAATCGTCGATTCGATGCCGACTTCGGATGCGCCGCCGTCGAGCACGTGCACCGTGTCGCCGAATTCGTCGCGCACGTGCTGAGCGGTCGTCGGGCTCACATGGCCGAAGCGGTTCGCGGACGGCGCGGCGACGCCGCCGTGGCCGCCGCGCCGCGCGCTGAACGCGGCCAGCAGCGCCTGCGCGACCGGATGCGACGGGCAGCGCAGGCCGACCGAGTCCTGCCCGCCGCTCACGGCGTCGGGAATGCGCGCATGGCGCTTCAGGATCAGCGTGAGCGGGCCCGGCCAGAATGCATCGATCAGCGCCTGTGCATCGGCCGGCAGGTCGTCGGCCCAGTAGCCCGGATCGCCGCCGGGCGGCAGATGCACGATCACCGGATGGTTCGCCGGGCGCCCTTTCGCCGCGTAGATGCGCGCGACGGCTTCGGGATTCGCCGCGTCGCCGCCGAGCCCGTACACGGTTTCGGTCGGGAACGCGACAAGCTGCCCCGCGTCGAGCAGCGCGGCGGCCGCGTCGATCTGCGCGCGCGTCACGGAGTTCGGGAGATCGATGGACATCGGCTGGCGCCTCAGTCGAGCGGCACGCGCAGCAGCTGCGCACACGCGGTGGCGGCGGCGACGGCGTCGTCGCGCGTCTCGGCCGTGAAGTTCACGTGGCCCATCTTGCGGCCGACGCGCGCTTCTTCCTTGCCGTACAGGTGCAGGTGCGCGGCCGGCATCGCGGCGACCGTGTCCCACGGCGGCGTGACGGACCCGGCCGCCGCACCATTGGGGAACCACACGTCGCCGAGAATGTTCAGCATCGCGGCCGGCGAATGCTGGCGCGGGTTGCCGAGCGGCATGCGCGTCATCGCGCGCACCTGCTGCTCGAACTGGCTCGTTGCGCATGCATCGACCGTGTAGTGGCCGGAGTTGTGCGGGCGCGGCGCCATTTCGTTCGCGACGAACGAGCCGTCTTCCAGCACGAAGAATTCGACGCACAGCACGCCGACGTAGCCGAGCGTATCGGCGATCCGGACGGCCGCCTGCTGCGCCTCTTCGACACGCGCGGCGTCGGCCGCCGGCGCCGGCACGATGGTCAGCGCGAGGATGCCGTTGTGATGCACGTTCTGAGCGAGCGGGAAGGCGGCCGAGCGGCCGTCCGCGCCGCGCGCGATCAGCGCGGACACTTCGTACTTCAGCGGCAGGCGCTTTTCGAGCACGCACGGCACGCCGCCGAGCGCCGCATGTGCATCGCGCGCTTCCCGCGCGGTGCTCACGCGCACCTGGCCCTTGCCGTCGTAGCCGAGACGCGCCGTCTTCAGGATGCCCGGCAGCACCGCGTCGAGCGCGGCATCGTCGAGCGCGGCCAGGGCCGCCGCCGATTCGATCACGACGTGCGGCGCGACCGGCACGCCGGAGGCCTCGATGAAACGCTTCTCCGCGATCCGGTCCTGCGCGACCGCGACGCAGCGGCCGGCCGGCGCGACGAACGTCGTGCGCGCGAGGAAGTCGAGGCTCGCGGCCGGCACGTTCTCGAATTCCGTCGACACGGCCTCGCACAGTCCGGCCAGCTCGGCGAGCGCGGCTTCGTCGTCGTAGGCCGCGCGCAGGTGGCGGTCGGCGACCGCGCCGGCCGGGCTCGCCGGATCGGGATCGAGCACGGCGACGCGATAGCCCATCGACTGGGCGGCAAAGCAGAACATGCGGCCGAGCTGGCCGCCGCCGACCATGCCCAGCCACGCGCCGGGCAGGATCGGGGAAACGGAATCAGGAGTTGCGGTCATGTCAGTGGTCGGTCGCGACGGGCGCTGCCCGCCGCAGTGAGGAAAGTCAGGCGGCCGCCGGAATGACAGTGCGGCCGCCGGTGCGCCGTCACGCCAGCGGCGGCAGCACCATGGCGTGCGCGGCTTCGTTCTGGCGCACGCGGAACGCGGCGAGCCGGTTCGCGTAGTCGGCCGACGTGCCGGACAGGATCGACACCGCGAACAGCGCGGCGTTCGCGGCGCCGGCCTCGCCGATCGCGAACGTCGCGACCGGCACGCCCTTCGGCATCTGCACGATCGAGTGCAGCGAATCGACGCCCTTCAGGTACTTGCTCGCGACCGGCACGCCGAGCACCGGCACCGTGGTTTTCGCGGCCAGCATGCCGGGCAGGTGCGCGGCACCGCCGGCGCCCGCGATGATCGCGCGCAGCCCGCGCTCGCGCGCCTTCTCCGCATAGTCGAACATCTCGTCGGGCATCCGGTGCGCGGACACGACCTTCGCTTCGTACGGCACGCCGAATTCCTGCAGGATCGCGACCGCGTTCTTCATCACGTCCCAGTCGGAACTCGAACCCATCAGCACGCCGATCAGCGGTGCGCTGTGCGTGTGGGCGGTCTGGACTTCACTCATTTTCGTATGTCCTTGTCGACCCGAGTTAGCGCTTCAGCGCTTACTCGGGTCCCATGCAAAGCTCGCTCAGGCGAGCGGCTGGCCGGTGATGCGCTCGAGCGCTTCCTGGTACTTCGCGGCCGTCTTCTCGACGACGTCGGCCGGCAGCGCCGGCGCCGGTGCGGTCTTGCCCCACGGCTGCGTCTCGAGCCAGTCGCGCACGAACTGCTTGTCGAACGACGGCGGGTTGGTGCCGACCTGGTACTGGTCGGCCGGCCAGAAGCGCGACGAATCGGCCGTCAGCACTTCGTCCATCAGGTACAGCTTGCCGTGATTGTCGAGGCCGAATTCGAACTTCGTGTCGGCGATGATGATGCCGCGCGTCGCCGCGTAGTCGGCCGCTTCCTTGTACAGGCGGATCGAGATGTCGCGAATCGTCGCGGCCAGCTCGGTGCCGATGCGGCGCTCGGTTTCCTCGAACGTGATGTTCTCGTCGTGCTCGCCCAGCTCGGCCTTCGCGGCCGGCGTGAAGATCGGCTCGGGCAGCTTCTGCGCGTTCTGCAGGCCTTCCGGCAACTGCACGCCGCACACGGCGCCTGACGCCTGGTATTCCTTCCAGCCGCTGCCGGCCAGGTAGCCGCGCACGACCGCTTCGATCATGATCGGCTCGAGGCGCTTGACGACCACGCCGCGGCCCTTGACCTGCTCGACCTCGTCGGCCGCGACGACCGCTTCCGGTGCGTCGCCCGTCAGGTGGTTCGGCACGATGTGCGCGAGCTTGTCGAACCAGAAGTTCGCCATCTGGTTCAGCACGCGGCCCTTGTTCGGAATCGGCTCGCCCATGATCACGTCGAATGCCGACAGGCGATCGGTCGTGACGATCAGGAGCTTGTCGTTGCCGACCGCGTAGTTATCGCGGACCTTGCCGCGACCGAGGAGCGGCAGCGAGCGGAGCGTGGATTCGTAAAGGGTAGACATCGTCTTTTCGCAGATAAGGAGCCAAACAAAAAGGGAAACGCCGTTCCCCGCGGCAGGCGGGAACGGCGGTCTTGCAATGCGTCGGCGAACCGGCGGGCGATCGTGCCCGCTGGTTGCCGGCCGGCCCTCGTTCGGCCGGACGGAACGGCTGCCGGGGCCGGATCAAATCCGGCAGCGGGCAGCCGGCCCCAGCCTTTCGGCGGGGGCAATCGTACTACAGTCTCAGCGCACGACCTGCGCGAGCGCGCCGGACTTGTACTGTTCGGCGATCTTGTCGAGCGACACCGGCTTGATCTTCGCGGCCTGGCCTTCGCAGCCGAACGCGAGGTAGCGGTCGACGCACACCTTCTTCGCCGCTTCACGCGCCGGCTTCAGGTAGTCGCGCGGATCGAACTTGCCCGGGTTCTCGAACAGGTAGCGGCGGATCGCACCGGTGATCGCGAGACGCAGGTCGGTGTCGATGTTGATCTTGCGCACGCCGTGCTTGATGCCTTCCTGGATTTCCTCGACCGGCACGCCGTAGGTTTCCTTCATGTCGCCGCCGAACTGGCGGATTTCTTCCAGCAGTTCCTGCGGCACCGACGACGAACCGTGCATCACCAGGTGCGTGTTCGGGATGCGTGCGTGGATTTCCTTGATGCGCTGGATCGACAGGATGTCGCCCGTCGGCTTCTTCGAGAACTTGTACGCACCGTGCGACGTGCCGATCGCGATCGCGAGCGCGTCACACTGCGTGAGCTTCACGAAGTCGGCCGCCTGCTCCGGATCGGTCAGCAGCTGCTCGCGGGTCATCGTGCCTTCCGCGCCGTGGCCGTCTTCCTTGTCGCCCTTCATCGTCTCGAGCGAGCCGAGCACGCCGAGTTCGGCTTCGACCGTCACGCCGATCGAGTGCGCCATCTCGACGACCTTGCGCGACACGTCGACGTTGTACTCGTACGAGGCGACCGTCTTGCCGTCGGCTTCGAGCGAACCGTCCATCATCACGCTGGTGAAGCCGCTGCGGATCGCGCCCATGCAGACTGCCGGCGACTGGCCGTGGTCCTGGTGCATCACGACCGGGATGTGCGGATACGACTCGACCGCCGCTTCGATCAGGTGGCGCAGGAACGGCTCGCCCGCGTACTTACGCGCGCCGGCCGATGCCTGCATGATCACGGGCGCGCCGACCTGATCCGCCGCCGCCATGATCGCCTGGACCTGCTCCAGGTTGTTCACGTTGAAGGCCGGCAGGCCGTAACCGTGCTCTGCCGCGTGGTCCAGCAATTGACGCATTGATACGAGAGGCATTGTGGAACTCCTTGGAATGAAAACCGGTGCGCCCTGACGCCGGCGCGGCGCTCGCTCCCGTTCGAACGGGGGGCACGGCGCGGCTGAGCGTCGAATAGCGGCATTTTATCGCGAAGCGCCTCCGATTCCGACCGCCCGGTGGCGCCTGCTCGCAATTTGTTACCTTCGCACGGCACAATGCGGGCAAAAAACAGAAAAAAAGCCGCGCGGGGTATCGGACCCCGCGCGGCTTTTCGTCAATAAACGGTGCCGGATCGGCTCGAGCGACCGGTCTGCAGACCGGCCCGGCGCACGCCAGCGCCTAGCGATCAGTAATGCTCGCCGACCCGCACGATCTTCAGCGTGTTGGTGCCGCCCGCCTGCCCCATCGGCTCGCCGACGGTCAGCACGACCATGTCGCCGTGCTGCACGTAGCCCTGCTTCACGACGATCTCGAGCGCCGCCTGCAGCGCCGAGTCGCGGTCGCTGTTGAAGTCGACGTGCAGCGGCGTCACGTTGCGGTACAGCGCCATCGTGCGCTCGCTGCCGACGCGCGGCGTCAGCGCGAAGATCGGCACGTGCGTGTAGTGACGCGACATCCACAGCGCGGTTGCGCCCGATTCGGTCAGCGCGATGATCGCCTTGGCACCGAGGTGATAGGCGGTAAACAGCGCGCCCATCGCGATCGACTGGTCGATCCGCGTGAACGTGCGGTCGAGGAAATCCTTGTCCAGCTCGACGTGCTCGGACTTTTCCGCCTCGACGCACACGGCCGCCATCGTCTCGATCGTGACGACCGGGTACTTGCCGGCGGCCGTCTCGGCCGACAGCATCACCGCGTCGGTGCCGTCGAGCACCGCATTCGCGACGTCCGACACTTCCGCGCGGGTCGGCACCGGCGCGAGGATCATCGACTCCATCATCTGCGTCGCGGTGATCACGAGCTTGTTCGACTCGCGCGCCATCCGGATCATCCGCTTCTGCAGCGCCGGCACGGCCGCGTTGCCGACTTCCACCGCGAGGTCGCCGCGCGCGACCATGATGCCGTCGGATGCGTCGAGGATGCTCTGCAGCGCCGGAATCGCCTCCGCGCGCTCGATCTTCGCGATCATCTTCGGCTTGATGCCGTAAGGCGCGCCCGCGATGTTCGCGAGCTGGCGCGCCATTTCCATGTCGGTCGCGTTCTTCGGGAACGACACCGCGACGAGATCCGCGCCGAGCGACATCGCCGTGCGGATGTCCTCCATGTCCTTCGCGGTCAGCGCGGGTGCCGACAGCCCGCCGCCCTGCCGGTTGATCCCCTTGTTGTTCGACAGCTCGCCGCCCACCTTGACGACCGTGTGGATCTCGTCGCCGAGCACGCGCTCGACGGTCAGCACGATCAGGCCGTCGTTCAGCAGCAGCAGGTCGCCCGGCTTCAGGTCACGCGGCAGTTCCTTGTAGTCGAGGCCGACGCGCTCGTCGTTGCCGAGCTCGCAGCCCGCGTCGAGGATGAAGGCCTGGCCCGGCACGAGCATCGTCTTGCCGTTCTCGAACTTGCCGACGCGGATCTTCGGGCCCTGGAGGTCGGCCATGATCGCGATTTCACGGCCGACCTTGCGGGCGGCCTCGCGCACCATCTCGGCGCGCTGGCGGTGATCGTCGGCCGTACCGTGCGAAAAATTGAGCCGCACGACGTCGAGGCCCGCCTGCATCATCTGCAGCAGAATCTCCGGCGAACTGGAAGCCGGGCCGATCGTGGCGACTATCTTGGTGGCGCGCTGCATGAAACTCCTCATCTGGATCAAGGTGGATGCGCTGGGTGAAACGCTGCGAGAGCCGGAATCGGCAGGCCCAGCGGCCGCCGTTCCGGGGGGCGTGCCGGTGCTTGCGCCCGGCATCGCTTTGTTCTGAATCTCGTGGTGCTGCACGGCCGCGTCGCCGGCGGCCGCCGGTGCGCGCGGGGCTGAGTTCGCCCGCGCGGGCGCGCGTTTGCGCTTGCCCGCGCCGGCCGGCTGCTCCGCTTTAGCGGAGCGCGCGGCCCTGGTCACCCCTGCGCGCGCCGCCACGCTCAGGCCGCCCGCGTTTCGAGCACTTCCACCGCCGGCAGCTTCTTCCCCTCGAGGAACTCGAGGAAGGCGCCGCCGCCGGTCGAGATATAGCTGACCTGGTCGTGGATGCCGTACTTCGCGATGGCCGCGAGCGTGTCGCCGCCGCCCGCGATCGAGAACGCGGACGATTTGGCGATCGCTTCGGCGAGCGTCTTCGTGCCGTTGCCGAACTGGTCGAACTCGAACACGCCGACCGGACCGTTCCACACGATCGTGCCGGCCTTCTCGAGCTGGCTCGCGAGCGCCTTGGCCGTATCCGGGCCGATGTCGAGGATCATGTCGTCCGCTTCGATGTCGGCGACCTGCTTCACCGTGGCCGCGGCCGTCGGCGAGAATTCCTTGGCCGTCACGACGTCGGACGGGATCGGCACCGACGCGCCGCGCTCGCGCGCTTCGTCGATGATCGCCTTCGCCTCGGCGACGAGATCGGCTTCCGCGAGCGACTTGCCGATCGACAGGCCGGCCGCGAGCATGAACGTGTTCGCGATGCCGCCGCCGACGATCAGCTGGTCGACCTTCCCGGCGAGCGACTTGAGAATGGTCAGCTTGGTCGACACCTTCGAGCCGGCGACGATCGCCACCAGCGGCCGGGCCGGGTTGCCGAGCGCCTTGCCGAGCGCGTCGAGTTCGGCGGCCAGCAGCGGGCCCGCGCACGCGACCGGCGCGTACTTCGCGATCCCGTGGGTGGTCGCTTCCGCGCGGTGCGCGGTGCCGAACGCGTCGTTCACGTACACGTCGCAGAGCTTCGCCATCTTCTGCGCGAGCTCGTCCGAGTTCTTCTTCTCGCCCTTGTTCACGCGGCAGTTCTCGAGGAGCACGACCTGGCCCGGCGCGACGTTCACGCCGTTCTCGACCCAGTTCGCGACCAGCGGCACGTCGCGGCCGAGCAGTTCGGCGAGGCGCTTCGCGACCGGCGCGAGCGAGTCTTCGGGCTTGAATTCGCCTTCGGTCGGACGACCGAGGTGCGACGTGACCATCACGGCCGCGCCGGCGTCGAGCGCGGCCTGGATGGCCGGCACGGACGCGCGCACGCGCGTGTCTTCGGTGATGTTGCCGTGATCGTCCTGCGGGACGTTCAGGTCGGCGCGGATGAACACCCGCTTGCCGGCGAGCTGGCCGGCGGCGATCAGGTCGGTAAGACGCTTGACTTGGCTCATGTTGAACAGATTGAAGTAGTGGATGGGGAAAGGGGGTTCACGCTGGACGTGCGCGGGCAGCCGCGAAAGGGCGCCGGATGCGGCCGTGGCTGGCGGTTCGCATGGCGCGCACGGGTAAAAAATCTTGAACGGGCATTCTAGCCGATCCATCCGGCAGACTGACCCGTGCGGCGGCGAATTCCGCCTATTTGGGATCGCGCCCGCCCGCCGACACATTGCCGCAATGCAGCAATGTATAGCCGCAAGCGGCCGATGCCCGGCCGGCCGGCGCGGCGATTCGTCAGAAGATCAGGCGCAGCACGGTGAAGACGAGCATCCCGATCACGATGGTGCCCAGCATGCTGCGCCGCCACAAAAACCAGCCGAGGCCGGCGAGCGCCGCGTAGAACGGATGGTTGGACAGCGCGAACGACAGCCCGGCCGGGGTTTCGAGCACGTCGGGCAGCACGACCGCGACGAGCGCGGCGGCCGGCGCATAGCGCAGCGCACGCTGCGCGCGCTCGGGCAGCACGGTGCGCTCGCCGCCGAGCAGGAACAGCGCGCGCGTGACGGCCGTGACGATCGTCATCCCGACGATCACGATCCAGATGTCCGTCGCGCTCATTCGATTTCCTTCTCGTGCACGGTTTCGGTGCGGATGCGGCGCCAGTCGGCGCGTTCGACGAAGAAATCGGCCGTGCAGCCGGCCGCGAGCGCGGCCAGCACCGCGATCGGCAGCGCGAGCCGGTACGGCAGGTCGAACGCGATCAGCGACACGATGCCCGCGACCGCGACGGCGGCGAGCGTCGAGCGGTTCGCGACCGCCGACACCATGATCGGGATCAGCGCGAGCGTGCCGGCCAGCTCCAGCCCCCAGCTCGCGGGAAAGACGCTCGCGAGCAGGATGCCGGCGAGCGACGACACCTGCCACGACAGCCAGCTCGCGAGCGCCATCCCCCAGAAGTACGCTTCCTTGCCCGGCACGTGACCATAGGCGAAGCCCTGTTTCTGGAACAGCAGGTAGATCACGTCGCCGTTGAAATAGCCGATCGCGAGGCGCCGCCACAGCGGCAGGTAGGAGAAATGGGGAGCAAGCCCGGCGCTGAAGATCACGAAGCGCAGGTTGACCATCGCGGCCGTGAGCAGGATCGTCCAGATCGGCAGCTTCGCGACGAGGAGCGGCAGCACCGCGAGCTGCGACGAGCCCGCGTAGACGAGGATCGACATCGCGCTCGCCTGCCCGAGCGTCATCACCGACTTGCTCATCGCGACACCGGTCACGAGCCCCCAGGAGAGGATTGCCATCAGTGTCGGGGAATAGTCGCGCGCGCCCTGGATCAGCGCGAAGCGGTCGGTGGCGGACAATCGAGCGAGCATCGGAAAGCGGGCCGCGGCGGGCGGTTCGTGCGGGCTCCGGCGTCTCCTGCCGGCACGGCCCGTCGTTATTGGAATCGGTACCGGACGATTATAGCGCCGGCCCTGCGCCGACCGACCGGCTCGACACCAAATGACGCTAAAATAAGCGTCTTTCCGGCTCAATGCTGCACACAAGCCGCTGTACCAATTGCTTCACAGGAGAACCCCATGTCAATGGCCGACCGCGACGGCAAGATCTGGATGGACGGCAAGCTGATCGACTGGCGCGACGCCACGATTCACGTCCTGACCCACACGCTGCACTACGGCATGGGCGTCTTCGAAGGCGTGCGCGCGTACCGGACGGCCGACGGCAGCACCGCGATCTTCCGCCTGCACGAGCACACCAAACGTCTGCTGAATTCGGCGAAGATCTTCCAGATGGACGTGCCGTTCGACCGGGAAACCCTCGAAGCCGCGCAGCTCGACGTCGTGCGCGAGAACAAGCTCGAGTCGGGCTACCTGCGACCGATCATCTGGGTCGGCTCGGAAAAGCTCGGCGTGTCCGCGAAGGGCAACACGATCCACGTCGCGATCGCCGCATGGCCGTGGGGCGCGTACCTCGGCGAGGAAGGCCTCGCGAAGGGCATCCGCGTGAAGACGTCGTCGTTCACCCGCCACCACGTGAACGTGTCGATGGTGCGCGCGAAGGCGTCGGGCTGGTACGTGAACTCGATCCTCGCGAACCAGGAAGCGACCGCCGACGGCTACGACGAAGCGCTGCTGCTCGACGTCGACGGCTACGTGTCGGAAGGCTCCGGCGAGAACTTCTTCCTGGTGAACAACGGCAAGCTGTACACGCCCGACCTGTCGTCGTGCCTCGACGGCATCACGCGCGACACGATCATCACGCTCGCGCGGGACGCGGGCATCCAGGTGATCGAGAAGCGCATCACGCGCGACGAGGTCTACACGGCCGACGAAGCGTTCTTCACGGGCACGGCCGCCGAAGTCACGCCGATCCGCGAACTCGACAACCGCACGATCGGCAGCGGTGCGCGCGGCCCCGTGACGGAAAAGCTCCAGTCGGCGTTTTTCGATATCGTGTCGGGCAAGAACGCGAAGTACGCGCACTGGCTGACGAAGGTCTGAGCGCGCCGCGCGACCGACCGCCCCACCACAGAGTGATAAGAGAAAGTCTCATGAGTGAAATCAAGGAAATGCCGCTGGTCGAACTGACGGCCAAGGATCTCCCCGCCTACTGCCCGAACCCGGCCATGGCGCGCTGGAGCGCGCACCCGCGCGTGTTCATCGACGTCTCGCACGGCGAGGCGCGCTGCCCGTACTGCGGCACGCGCTACAAGCTGCGCGACGGCGAGGTGGTCAAGGGCCATTGAGCCCGACCGGGCCCGCGGGCCCGCCGCACGCGAGGCGGCGCAGCCGGAACCCCGGCGCGCCGCCCTTTTCCTGTTCTGACAACCCGAACGCGGTGCATGCGCGCCGTGCTTCATTACGACATCGGAAGTCGACCTGATGCGTCGAGCGCTGGTTATCGCACCGAATTGGATCGGTGACGCATTGATGGCGCAGCCGCTTTTTGCGCTGCTGAAAAAAATCCATCCCCGCATCGTGATCGATGCCGTCGCACCCACCTGGGTCGCGCCGGTGCTCGAGCGGATGCCCGAGATCCACGATGTCTACGCGACCGACCTCGCGCACGGCAAGCTGCAGCTGCTGCGCCGCTGGCAGCTCGCGAGCGACCTGCGCGACGTCGGCTACGACGCGGCGTACGTGCTGCCGAATTCGCTGAAGTCCGCGGTGATCCCGTGGCTCGCGAACATTCCGCTGCGGATTGGCTACACGGGCGAGCACCGCTACGGCCTGCTCAACGTGCGGCACGCGAACCCCGACAAATCGGCCGAGCGGCCGCCGATGACGACCCACTACGCCGCGCTCGCGTATGCGCCGGGGGCGAAGCTGCCCGAGTCGATGAAGATGCTGCCGCCGCCGCGCCTCGACGCCGACCTGAACGAGACGGCGCGCGTCTCCGCGCGTTTCAATCTCGATACGCGCAAGCCGCTCGTCGTGTTCTGCCCCGGCGCGGAATACGGCCCGGCCAAGCGCTGGCCGCCCGAGCACTTCGCGACGCTCGCGACGATCGTCCATCAGTCTTTCCCGTATACGCAGATCGTCGCGCTCGGCTCGCAGAAGGACGCCGCCGCCGCGCAGGCGATCGCCGACCACGCGCCGAACGTGCGCAACCTGTGCGGGCAGACGTCGTTGTCCGAGGCGTGCGCGCTGATCGCGCGCGCGAACGCGGTCGTGACCAACGATTCCGGGCTGATGCACGTCGCCGCCGCGCTGCGGCGGCCGCTCGTCGCGTTGTACGGATCGACTGATCCGCGCCACACCCCTCCGCTGTCGGACCTGGCGAAGGTACAATGGCTTCATCTCGAATGCAGTCCCTGCTTCGAACGCGAGTGCCCGCTCGGCCATCTGAAATGCCTGCGCGAACTCGGTCCCGAGCAGGTATTCGGCGATTTGCGCGGCATGCTCGTCGGGCAGCGCTGACCCTGACCGGCAGCGTCGCACGACGCGCCGGGCAATCCGATTCACCGGTGCAAGGCGGCCCCACCCGGGCCGCCGTGCTGAATACGGCGCGCGACGCGCGCGAGAGATAACCCCGATGCCACGTTTTGCCCGCCTGTTCGAAGCCGCTGCCGATACGCTGAACGCCTACTACCAGGCCGTCGCCGATGCCAATCTCGACGCGCTGCTGGGGTTGTGGATCGACGAGGACTTCGCCAGCTGCGTCTGGGCCGACGGCGAGCATCTGCACGGGCTCGACCAGATCCGCAGCGGGCTGGCCAACCGGCTCGCGACGCGCCCCGTGACGATCGAGCCGCTCGACATCCGTGTTTACGACAGTCTCGGCACCGTCGTCTATACGATCGCCGAAGCGCATCAGCAGGCCGACCTGACGGCCGAACCCGACATGGTTTTCGCGACGTACGTGATGATCCACGAACGCGGCGAGTGGCGCATCGCGCATATCCACGCGAGCCCGATTCCTGAACAGGCGGCCGGACAATTCGCCGCGAAGATCCGTCACGGGCAGGGTCCGCTGCACTGACGAACAACGAAGCAACGCATTAGCGGGGCGATCATGAGTACGGCTTCTCCGCCCACCTCGCCGCTGACCGGGGCCCCGGCCCCCGACGACGATTCATTGCGCTATCGCGCACCGCGCTGGCTGCCGAACAGCCATGTGCAAACCATCGTGCCCGCGCTGTTCGCACGGCGTCCGGCTGTCGCCTACCGACGAGAGCGATGGGAAACCCCCGACCACGACTTCATCGATCTCGACTGGGTCGCGCACCTCGACAGTGCCGCGCCGCCGCCCGACGCACCGCTGTTCGTGCTGTTCCACGGCCTCGAAGGCAGTTCCGGCTCGCACTACGCGCTGGCGATGATGGCCGCCGCGCGCGCGAAGGGCTGGCACGCGGTCGTCCCGCACTTTCGCAGCTGCAGCGGTGAGTTGAACCGCCAGCCGCGCTTCTACCATCTCGCGGATAGCGCCGAAGTCGACTGGATCCTGCAGCGGCTCGCCGCGCAGCATCGCGGGCCGATCGTCGCGGCCGGCGTGTCGCTCGGCGGCAACGTGCTGCTGCGCTGGCTCGGCGAACACCGCAGCGACACGTCGATCGTGCACGCGGCCGCCGCTATCTCGACGCCGATCGACGTGCATGCGGGCGGCCGCGCGCTGTCGCAGGGCTTCGCGATGGTCTATACGCGCAGCTTCCTGAAGACGCTCAAGCGCAAGGCGCTCGCGAAGCTCGACCAGTATCCGGGCCTGTTCGATCGCGACGCGATGCTGCGCGCCGTGACGATGCGCGACTTCGACGAGGTCGTGACCGCGCCGCTGCACGGCTTCGCCGACGCCGACGACTACTGGACCCAGGCCACGACGCGCCCGCTGTTGCCGGCCATCGACGTGCCCACGCTGATCCTCAACGCCCGCAACGATCCGTTCCTGCCGGAATCCGCGCTGCCGAGCGCCGCCGACGTGTCGCCGGCCGTCGAGCTCGACCAGCCCATGGACGGCGGCCATGCGGGATTCATGACCGGCCCGTTCCCCGGCCGCCTCGACTGGCTGTCGGCGCGGGTGTTCGGCTATTGCTCGAAATTCGTCGACCATGGATGACATCGTCAGGCAGGCCCTCGCCAAGTGGCCGAACGTACCCGACTGCACCGGCTGGCTGCTGCTCGACCGGCGCGGCGAGTGGCGGCTGCGCGACGACGCCGCGCAGGCCGCCGGCGAGCTCGGCTCGCCGATCCGGCATGCGGCGCTCAACGCGTTCATCGGACGCAACTACGAATGCGACGCGCACGGCCAGTGGTTCTTCCAGAACGGGCCGCAGCGCGTGTACGTCGAGCTCGCGTACACACCGTGGGTCGTGCGTCTGGCCGAACGCGACGGGCAGCTCACGCTGGCCGACCAGACCGGCGCGCCGTTCGAGCCCGACGCCGCATGGCTCGACGATGCGGGCGGCGTGCTGTTCCGCGCGGCGGGCACGCCGCCGCGCGTCGCGGCGCTGCACGACCACGACCTCGGCCTGTTCGCCGATCATGCGGATTTCGACGCGACGCCGCCTGTGCTGCGCTGGCGTGACGGGCGCACGCTGGCGCTCGGCAACCTCGCGTGTGCCGATGTGCCGGCAACGTTCGGCTTCGTCGCGAGCCCCGCGCAGCGGGCGCGGCGCGACACGCCGGAGGGTGGCAACGGCAACGGCAACAGCAACGGCAGCGCCGCAAGCTGAAACGCCGCCGCCCTGCCCGCCTCGCGGCCGTTATCCGCGGCCGTTCTTCTCGTCCTCGCGCTCTTCCTTGTAGCGCGCCTCGAATTCCAGCAGCCGCGCGCCGATGATCGACTGGTCGTAGAACGACACGTCCTTCGCGTCGCGCGCCTCCTTCAGCTGCCGAATCGCCGACGGCCACGCGCCGTCGAGCGCCAGCTTCTCCGCGAGCGCACGGCGCCGCGCGAGCACGTCGCCCTTGCCGTCGCTCGCCTTCGCGAGGTAGTCCCACCAGTCCGGCTGCTCCGGGTCCGCTTTCGCCTGCTGGCGTGCGAGCGTCTGCGCTTCGTCGAAGCGGCGCGCGGCGATCAGCGCCTGCAGGTGCGCGACGATCGCCGCGTGCGACGCCGGCCAGCGCCGCTGCGCGAGCGCCGCGAGCCGCACCGCGTCGTCGGTCCGGCCCGCGCGACGGGCAAGGTCGGCGGCGAGCACGTCGAGGCTCGGCGAACTCGTCTGCGGATCGTCCGCGCGCCGCTCGCGCGCGTCGAATGCGGCGCGGGCCGACGCGAGCGCCTTGTCGGCCGCGTCGTACTGGCCGAGCAGCGTGTTCGCCAGCGCGATCCCGTACTCGTTCGCCGCGACGTTCGGCGCCGTGCGATCGTCGATCTCGAGCTGCATCCGGCGCGCCTCGGCCACGATGTCGTTCGGCGCACGGTTCTGCAGAATGCGCAGCCGCGCGCGCACGAAACCGTATTCGGCCGACTGGCGCGGCTGCCGGTACGGCGCGCGGCGCGCGCGATCCTCCATGTCGGCGATCCGTTCACCCGTCAGCGGGTGCGTGCGCGCATAGGCCGGCACGCCCGCATCGCCCATCGACGCGCGCTCGAGCCGCTCGAAGAAGCCCGGCATCCCGTACGGGTCGTAGCCGGCGCCCGCGAGCAGCTGGAAACCGACGCGATCGGCCTCGCGCTCGGCCGAGCGCGAGAAGCGCAGCTGGTTGTCGACCGCAAACGCCTGCCCGCCCATCGCGATCGCGCTGCCGAGATCGCCGCTGCGCGCGAGCACGCCCGCCAGCACCCCGAGCAGCATCGTCGCGAGCGCGGTGTAGCCCGTCTTCTCGTTCGCGCCGATCATCCGCGCGATGTGCCGCTGCAGCACGTGGCCCATCTCGTGGCCGACCACCGATGCGAGTTCGGATTCCGTTTGCGTCGTGACCACCAGCCCGCTGTTGATCCCGATGAAACCGCCCGGCATCGAGAATGCGTTGATCTGCGGATCGCGCACCGGGAACAGCTCGAAGTCCGGCGTGTAGCCACCGATGTAGCGCGCCGCGGCCGCAGCCGCGAGCCGCTTCGCGATCGCGTTCAGGTAGTCGCGCGCGAGCCAGTCGTCGAGGTAGTCCGGGTCGCGCCGCACCTCGCGCATCACGCGCTCGCCGAGACGGCGCTCGGCCTGCGGCGTGAGCGAACCGCCGGAGCCGTCGCCGAGGTCGGGGAGTTCCAGCGCGCGCAGCGGTGCACGCAGGCTCGCGACCGGCGCGGACGCGCCGTCGCCGCCGGAGAACCGGCTTTCCGCGCCGCCGTAGGTGCCGAATACACCGGTCGCAATGCCCGACGGCACCGTGGAAATCGACGGCGACGCGCCGGCCGCCGGCTCGAGCGGCAGCGCGGACAAGCGCTGTGCATGGCCGCTCGGCGGCAGCACGAGCGCCGTCGACAGCAACACGGCAAGCAACTGTTTGACACGCATGGCAGGATGAAGACGACGCGTCCCGCGCGCCGGGCGCGCATCGCGGCGTTTGGTCTGAAGATCCCGGTCATTGTACCGGCGGGATCGCGACTGTTCGCTGCGGCGGATGCGTCGTCTGCACGCCCGGCGTCGCGCAGGCCGCTGCTATGATAGGCGCCCGTTGAAACGTTGCAGATGGTTGCGGCACGGTGCCCGACGCGGTGAATCGACCGGCCGCGACACAAGAGATCGGAGCAGGACATGTCAGGACTTACCCATTTCGACGCCGCCGGCCACGCGCACATGGTCGACGTCGGCGGCAAGCAGGAAACGCAACGCATCGCGATCGCGCGCGGCACGATCCGGATGCTGCCGGCGACGTTCGCGCTGATCCGCGACGGCAAGGCGAAGAAAGGCGACGTGCTCGGCGTCGCGCGCATCGCCGCGATCCAGGGTGCCAAGCGCACCGCCGACCTCATTCCGCTGTGTCACCCGCTCGCGCTGACGCGCGTGGCCGTCGACTTCGAACTCGACGACGCGCTGCCGGGCGTGCACTGCGTCGCGCAGGTCGAGACGTTCGGGCGCACCGGTGTCGAGATGGAAGCGCTGACCGCCGTGCAGGTCGGGCTGCTGACCGTGTACGACATGTGCAAGGCGGTCGATCGGGGGATGGTGATCACCGAGGTGAGCGTGAGAGAAAAGCGTGGCGGGAAGTCGGGGGACTGGAAGGCGGAGGACACCGCCGGCTGACCGGTCGGAACCCTGTCGGCCGGTAAATTCGGGATAGCGCCCGTTTATCTCATACAATTACCGGATTCCGCACGGGAGAGCGTGCGACCCAGCACAAAAAAAGCGAGCACGGGTGATGAATTCGCAAATGTTAAGAAGCGCACTGCTGGCCGGACCGGTTCAGCACGAGCGCCTTGTCAAACTGGATACGCCGCTGGGCCCCAACGTCCTGCTGCCGCATCGCGTCATCGGCCGATCGCGGCTCGGGCGTCACTTCGAGTTCACGGTCGATACCGTATCGGTATCCGATAACCTCGAGCTCAAGAAGCTGATCGCGCAGCCGGTGACGCTGTGGATCCTGCAGGCCGATCAGTCTTATGCGCCTCACCACGGCTACGTGCATTGCGCCCGCCGGCTCGGCTCGGACAGCGGCGTCACGCACTACCAGATCGTCTTCGCCTCGTTCCTCCACTTCCTGAAGTTCCGCCGCGACCAGCGAATCTGGCAGGACCAGTCCGCGGACGACATCATTGCCGACGTGCTGAACCAGCATCCGCAGGCCAAGGGTCGCTTCACCTTCAAGCTCCACCAGCCGCTGCCGCTCCGCTCGTTCTGCATGCAGTACGAGGATGATTGGAATTTCGTGCATCGCCTGATGGAATCGGAAGGCCTGTATGGCTTCTGGGAACAGGACCAGGACGGCAAGTCGCACCGGCTCGTCGTCATCGACCGCGTCGACGCGTTGCCCGCGCTGTCGCCGCGAACGGTGCGCTTTCATCATGCGGGCACGGGTGACGAGGCCGACACGTTCGTCCAGTTCTCCGGCACGCGCACGCTGCGAAGTGTCGCTCGCGCCACACGCACGTTCGACTACAAGCAGCCGCCGAGCGCGGCCAATCCGAAGGCGACCCATACGCCGACGATCGCCAATCAGGGCGACCTGCCGCCGCAGCTCGAGGTCTACGAATACACCGGTGCGTACACGTATCCCGAACAGTCCCGCGGTGACCATCTGTCGAAGATATGGATGGAGGAACAGGAGTCACGCGCGAAACGCTTTCATGGCGTCGGCGGCGTGCGGCGCATGGATGCCGGGTGGACCTTCGAACTGGCGGATCACCCCGAACACGACAAGGACGATGCCGGGCAGCGCGAATTCGCCGTGATCGAGACGGCGTGGGTCATCGTCAACAACCTGCCCGTTGCGGACGAACAGGCGGTTTTCCCGCACAGCCTGCACGCCGAGGTCGACAGCATCGTGCAGGCAACCGATACGGCCCTGTCGCGCGTGCGTCATCCCGACGGCAGCGAAGGCTTCTTTCAGATCCGCGTCGAAGCCCAGCGCACGACCGTACCGTTTCGCAGCCCGTTCGAGCATGCGAAACCCGCGATGCATTTGCAAACGGCGATCGTCGTCGCGCCGCAGGGCGAAGAAGTCCACACCGACGCACTCAACCGGGTCAAGGTTCGCTTCCATTGGGACCGCCTGAACGACGGCGACGAAAAGGCGTCGTGCTGGCTGCGTGCCACCGCGTCGGATTCGGGCAATGGTTATGGGGCCGTTCACCCGCACCGCAGCGGCGAGGAGGTGCTGGTCGATTTCCTCGGCGGCGACTGCGATCGCCCGATCATCGTCGGCAAGGTCTACAACGGCGCGACCAGTCCGCAATGGCACAGCAACGGCATCCTGTCCGGATACCGGTCGAAAGAATACGCGGGCGCCGGCTACAACCAGCTCGTGCTCGACGACGCGACCTCGCAGAACCGCGTGCACCTGTACAGCAGCCAGACCAACGCGCACCTGCATCTCGGTTACCTGATCGACCACACGGGCAACAACCGCGGCAGCTATCTCGGCAGTGGTTTCGACCTGCGGTCCGACGCATACGGTGCCGTGCGCGCGAACCGCGGCCTGTACGTCACCACGCATCCGAAACAGCCGGCAAGCCAGCCGCTCGACGTTCAGGAAACGCAACAGCAACTCGTCCGTGCGGAAGGCCTGATGGAAGCCATGTCGGATGTCGGCGCCCAGCATCAGGCCGAGTCGCTCGACCCCGGCCACTCGGCGCTGAAGCAGTTCACCGACGCAACGCAGAGCAGCGCGAGCGGCAGCGCGTCGGGCGGCCGGACCGCCGGCGGCGGAACCGGTAGCGCCAATGCGTTCAAGGAGCCCGTGATGCTGTTCGGCAGCCCGGCCGGTATCGGGATGTCCACGCAACAGTCCGTGCAGCTTGCCGCGGACCAGCACGTCAACCTCGTCAGCGGGCAGAGCACGCACGTGGCCGCCGGAAAGTCGCTGATCGCGAGCGTCCTCGACCGGATCAGCCTGTTCGCGCAGAACTCCGGGATCAAGCTGTTCGCCGGCAAGGGCAAGGTCGAAGTGCAGGCGCACGCGGACAACATCGAGCTGACCGCCCAGAAGGCGCTGAAGCTGATGGCGGTCACCGAATCGATCGAAGGCGCCGCGGCGAAGGAAATCCTGCTGACCTCCGGCGGCGCGTACATCCGCATCGCGAACGGCAACATCGAAGTGCACGCACCGGGCAAGATCGACATCAAGGGTGCGCAGCACGTGTTCAGCGGCCCCACGCACCTGTCGCAAGCGATGCCGACCCTGCCGAACTCGACCGGCAACTACGATCAGGCGTTCATCGCGCACTGGGCCGGCACCGACATTCCGGTTGCGAACACGCGGTACCAGATGTTCTCGAACGGCAAGCTGCTCTCGGAAGGCGTCACCAATGCGGCAGGTGAGACGGGGCTCACGCAGAGCCACGTGCCGCATGACGTCGTCGTCAAGTTTCTAGGGAAATCGAATGGCTGACGGACAACAGAACAAGGTGCTCGGGACCGGCTCGGGGATGCTGACGCCGACGGGGTACAAGGATCGGCCGAAGGTGCAGATCAACATCTGCGACAAGCATGTGACGCCGGCGGCGGATTCCATTATCGGAACGTGCCCGTACTACTACCGGCCGCTGCACGGCGAGTACTGGGAAACGGTCGAAAAAGTCAGCACGTCGAGTATCTGGGCGACCGTCAAGAAATTCGCGACGTCATGGGATCCGTGGAAAGACACGAAAGTTGCCCGTGAACTGCTGCATCGGCGGGAAAACCTGATACAAGCGGAAAGCACCGATTCCGACTGGTCCCGCCACGGCAATTTCATGATGCGTCATATCGGGTGCGGGCATAAGCCGCCGGGATATTACGTCAGCTACGGTTACTACTACTGCTCGAATTACGGCAAATACCTGCTGCCGGAATTGAGCGACAAGGGCAAAGCGTGGCTTGCGAGCGCACGCTGGTTCCTGCAGCATTATCTGGAACAGGGTTTGCAGCAGAACATGCGCGGCGACACCATTTCGATCAGGGGCAAGAAGCCGAACAGCGGCAGCTGCGTGATGAACGTGCCGCAGTACGCGCTCGAACTGGATGACGACACCTTCAAGACGTACGCGTTCAAGACCCACCCTCTCGCCTATCTCGACGGCGGTCTGGCCGGGCTCGGGCCTGTCGATATGTATTACATCCTGAAGCAACCCAACGCCCAGGAATGGGGGGATCTCAGGACATTCTCCCAGGCATTGGACAGCGGTGTCGGCGTGGGCAAACAGTACGTCGACAATACCGTGGAATATGCGAAAAAGGCCGGTGATGCCGTCAACGAACATGTCATCGACCCTGTTGCACAGGCACTCGAAAAACTGATGCCGAAATGAAATGACGAAAAAATTCCTGAAGCTGTCGCTGGCTGCGGCAGTCGTGCTCATTGTTTTGATTGTCGGGTTCTCGTATATGTCGAATGACTGGCAGGTCGTTTCCAACACTTTCATGAAGAACAGCAAGCCTTACGGCGGAGGCGACTTCGTGATATCGGGAAACGAGGCGATCACGCTGAAGATCAGCGATCCTGAAATCACGTTCAAGCCATATGCCGAATGGAAGGACAAGGAAAAAGCCGAGCCGGCCGAAGCGTGGATGAACGACAGTCGCGAAACGCTGAACCGGACGTCGGTCGAATTCTGGCGCGGCCCGGTGAACGGAGACATGACGCGCCATTTCAAGCAGGTGGGCCAGACCGCCGCCTGGTGGCACGCCAAGGACTGGACGGTCGAATTCATCAGCACCGGCTGGATGGACTACAAGTCGCCTCAGCCTGCCGACGGGCTGACGCCGCAAGTGACCAAGCTCTGGAAGTCGTCCAACGGCGGACGCGACTGGGTGCAGCTCGCGTGGCCCGAAGACCGGAACATCGGTCGCCTGCTCTTTCTGGATCCGCAGCGCGGCTATGCGATCGGTTGGGGCCCGCACGTGTGGCGCACGTCCGACGGCGGTCAGTCGTGGCGGGAAATCGAACTGCCGCCGGGTGCCGCCGACGCCGGCAAACCCCACCGCACCTTTGACGGCATCGACCTGGGCCCGGACGGTACCTTGCGGGTGGCATACCACGTCGAGAAATCCGAGCATGCTTCCGCCGGAAGCGTCGTCTATCGGCTCGGCTGGGAACAATCCGGGTTCGCCCTGGACGCCGTGTTGCCCGAACAAGTGATCGTCAGCCTGTCCTCGTCACCGACCGCGTCGGATCACTATGCGCTTTACGCGCTGTCGCGCCTCGGCGAACCGCGCAATTTCGATAATCCCGCCGACAAGGGAAAACGCGTCGGCGCCATTTCGACCTGGACGAACGGCGCACCCGAGCAGGTGCGGCAATTGCATTCGTTTGACGACACGCTGACGCTCGATAGCCTGAGCGTCGGCCGGGACGGGTTGCTGCTCGTCTACGCAACCGACGCCAGCCGCAACGGCACACCGCTCGATCTCACGTTCGTCAGCAGCGACGGGGGGAAGACCTGGAACTCGAGCAGGGAGAAGACGACTCAGGGCGGATATTTCAACGCCCAGACGAACACGCTGTATTCGCTGGTTGCCTATACGCTCAAGAAGCGGCAGTTCTGACGGTTCCGATGCGATTACCGCGGGGCCCCCGTCGCGATTCGGGCGTCGGCTCCGCGGCCTGCGGCCGATCCGAAATGGCCGGGCAATGCGGGGCCCGGCCGCACGATCGCGACGCGACGCCTGCCAGAACCGTCGGGTACCGGTCCTGCCGGGTCGGTCATGTCTCGGGGTGACCGCGTATCCAATGACATGCAAAAACACACTCGCCGGATAGGATTCGTCGTGAGCCTCGCCGTCCTGGTCGTGGCGACATTGAGTTATATCCGCCCCACGATGGATCGGTAGAATCGTCCGTTCAGCGCGCCGGGCGTCGATTCCGATTCGGTCTCCGGCCAACTGCTCGCCGTGATGAACGAAGAAAAGAACAAAAAAGATCTTTCGATGAAAAACTTGCTGAACCGCGTAACACTCGCGCTCTCCATCGCCTGCGCCATACCCACCACCGCCTCCGCCGCCAGCCCTTGCCCCGCCGCCGACACCGCCGCACGCGCGGCGCTCGACGCGCAGCACCGCGTACAGCAAGTCCGTAATCCGCAAGGCGATGGCGGTGGCACCGTCGACGTCTCGCCGCCCTTGCGCGACGCGCTTCGCGCATACAAGCAGGCGCTCGTCGGCGCGATCGACGCGCGGCTTGCGTGCAGCGACGAACACGTCGAGCCGGCTGCGCTGAAACGCACGCTTGCGGCCACGCTCGGCGTACCCGCCCAATCCACCCAATCTGCCCAGCCGAAAAATGGCGAATCGGCATTCGGCCGCAACCCGGACGTCGACGTCCAACGCGACGGCACGTCCCGCCCGCTCCTCTTCGTACGCGCCGGCTTCGACATCGCGTGCGGCGACGACAACCTGCTCACGGCCTACGCATGGGAAAACGGCGGCTGGCGGCGCGTGCTGCGCTGGCAAGCCGACGACTACAAGGACATCGGCGACGCCTACGGCGGCGGCTTCTGGTTCGGCGCCTTGCCCGGCGGCCAGGTGGCGATCGTCCACGGCACGCCGTGGTGCTCGTCGCGCTGGAGCCGGTTCGGCGCGGACGTGGTCGCGCCGGCCAACGGCGCGGCCGCGCAACACACGCTGTTCCATACGGCTCACGGCTACGTGCTCGACGACGACGCGATCCGCTTCAAGGTGCGCGCCGACGGCTTCGAGCTGCGCATGACGGTGGGCTCGCGCGACAGCGACGTGATGACACGGCCGGGCATCTTCCGCTATCGGGTCGACGGCGATACCGTGCAACGCGTGCAGCCGGTCGCGGTCAACGGACGCGATTTCGTCGATGAATGGCTGGGCGTGGACGATGCGCTCGCGCGCGCATGGAGCGAACCCGCGTCCGCCGCGGCGGCGCTGCAAGCGCGGCAGGCATTCATTGCGGAAAGCAAGGCGCCCGGTACCGGGTTCGCCTATGGACCGGTACGCGGCTGCTCGGACAGCAAGGATCGCTTCCAGGTCGAACTGGAACTGACGGGCAAGGACGGCAACACGGTTGCGCGACGCTACGCGCTGATCCGCCAGGAGCGCAACGGGTTCACGATGCTCGGGCTGCGCAAGGCGGTCGAGCCGGCGTGCCACGGCGCGAACCTGATGCCGCGGCACTGAACGTCGGCGGCACGGCGGCGCCGGACAGGAATCGAGGGCAAGCGGCAAGCGGCAGGCGCGCCTCTGCGTGCCCGGCCGCCCGTCATTGCGCGCGTCGCGGCTCGAACACGAACGGTTGCGTGAGCAGGAACGGATTCGCGGTGGCGCCGGTCTGCGCGCAGGTCGCGTGCGTCATCGCGTCGACGGCCGCGCGATCCGCCGCCGCATTGCGGCTGCTCGTCGTCACGGTGACGTTCTGCGCTTCGCCCGAGGTCGTCATCAGCGCGCGCACGAGCACGGTGACCGGACGCGTGAGCGGCTTCGCGCTATCCGGATAGACGGCGCGCGGAATGTGGCAGGTCAGCTTGCTTTCCTGCGACGACGACAGCATCGCGCAGCCGGAAAACAGCACGGCGACGGCAGGCAGGATCAGGAGGGTCGAGCGAAGGGCCATGGTCGAATATCGTTCTTCAGTACTGTTGCGGACGAACACCGCGCCGGCGGACATCGTCCTGCGCCGCGGCCATCGGACCGGCGCACCGTTACGGCCGCACGACCGACGGCTGCCGGTCGCGATCCTGCCTGGCGGGTTCCCGGAGATCCGGGGCGGCGTTCGCGGCAGCGGCCCGCAGCGGGCGGCCGCGCACGCGAACGCTTTGCCGCATTGTGCACGCGCCGCCTTGCGCGTGGCCGCGATTTGACAATGGTTGACGCGAATCACACCGGATTCGGCCGGCATCCATTCCCCGGGGGAAGCAATCGCCACCCCCTTCCCGCCCCGCCATCGCCCACCCGCCTCACGGCAATGCGGCCAGCGCCGGGATTCCCCGCCCGGCGCCGCGCGGTGTCGGCACGGTGTTCAGCGTGGTGTCACTCGGAATCGTCGTCGGAGTCGTCCTCGTCCGCATCGGCCGGCACTTCCCCGTACTGCGCGACGACGGCCGCCTTGAACGCCTTCAGCGCCGGTTGCTGGTCGCACAGCTTGTACAGCAACGCCAACTGCTGCGGCCAGTCCTTCAATTCCTTCGCGAACACATGCAGGCGCGCGACCGTGTCGAGCGCATCGGCTTCCCGGCCGGCCAGCGCCTGCAGCGCCGCATAGCGGCGCAGCACCGTCTCGCCCGGCAGCAGCGCGATCGCGCGCTCGTGCGCGGCGAGCTTGAGCGGCAGGTTCTCCGGCGAAATCGTCAGCAGCGTGGCCACCCCGTAATCGCCCCACGCGCCGAACAGCTGCGACGGCGCATCGCGGTACTGCGCGGCCGGATCGCTGCCGTAATACAGCACTTCCGCGCGCTGGTAGTCGCGCAGCACGGGTACCACCGCCAGCACGCCGCCGACCGCCAGCACCGCGAACAGCCCGAACGCCGCGCGGCCCGGCAGGAGGCGCAGCGGCTTCACGTCGAGCAGGCCGATCACGAACATCGCCGGCAGCAGGAAGAACATGTACTGCTGCGGATATTCGACGAGCGCATGCATCAGCAGGATGCCGATCAACGCGAGGCCGAACACGCGCGTGCTCGACTGCGGCGCACGCACCGCGCGCACGAACCACGTCACGAGCGCGACGACGAGCACGCCGAGACCCAGCAGACCGGACTTCGCGAGCAGGTCGATGAAGATGTCGTGCGAGTTGTTCGCGATCTCGACACCGCCGAGCGTGCGCACGAGCGCGAACTGGTGCGACGGGAATTCGCCCCAGCCGACGCCCAGCAGCGGATGCTCGCGGAACATCGCAAGCCCGTACTTCCACAGCGCGAGCCGCGGCGCGATCTGCCCCGCGTCGCGCATCCGCTCGGCGGCCGACTCGGCAAGCCCCAGGTGGAAGTGCACGTTGGCCCAGCGCACCGCGACGTTCACCGCGACGAACGCCACCGCGAGCGCGGCCGGTATCAGCCAGGCGCGGCGGTTGCCGGGCGCACGGCGCGACTCGAGCCACGCCATCCAGAAGCCCGCGACGACCATCACCGCGACCTGCAGCCACGGGCCGCGCGACACCGTCAGCGCGAGACCGCCCGACAGCACGATCGACAGCGCGAACCAGGCCCATACCGCGAGCCGGCGCGTCTGCACCAGATACAGCGCGCCCGCGAGCGCAAAGGCGATGTAGGTCGCCAGGTGGTTCGCCTGCGCCATGTTGCCGTACGGACGGCGATCGACCGCGATGTTGTAGACCACGACGAACGGCGACACCGCGGTTTCCAGATGGAACAACTGCACGACCTGGCTCGCGACCGCGAACACGCCGCCGACGAGCAGCGCGCCGGCCATCATTCGCGCGGTGGCTTCGGCGAGCCCCTCGCGCGCGAGCGTGTAGCCGGCCTGCATCGCGACCAGCGCGGTGGCCAGATAGCCGAGCGCCAGCCAGTTCATCGACGGCACTTTCAGCGGCATCAGCGCGACCTGCGCGAGCAGCACCGCCGCGAACCCGAGCGGCGCGACGAACGCGGCCGGCGCGGCGAACGGTTCGGCCGGGCGGCCCGTGCGCGCGAGCAGCACGACGGAGAGCCCCACCAGCAGATACAGCACCAGCGCGGCAAACTCGGAATAGAAGGTCGGGATCGGATACGTGTGATTCGTGATCGCGTACGGCACGATCAGGGCGACAGCCAGCGCAACGAGCGGCAACGAACGGGAAAAAGTAGAAGGCATGAGCGAACCGGATGTCAGCAACCGGCGCACTATACAAAACTTTCCCCCGTCTGTGCGGCCCCGCCGCCCCGTCACCCGATACGGCCGGGCCGGCTCGGCAGGCCGGCAATGCGTGCGCACGCCCACGCACCGGCCCGCGGGCCGCCTGCACTATGCGCGGCATTCCGCCGGCGCGTATTTCGCGGGCAACGTCGCCGCCTCCGCCGGCAACGGGCCCGCGCCCGGCGCCGGCAGCGATGACGCGGCCTTGCCGGCGGCAAAGCACTCCCACGCAATCGCCCCGGCCTGCATCGCGCCCTTTTTCAGCGGCACCCGTGCGGTCGGCGTATCGGCCTTGTCCGGCGCGGACGGCACCAGGACGAGCGTATTCGAGCCGGCCGCGGCGACGCGGGTGGTGAACGCCACCGTGATCTGGCCCGTATCGGCGTCGATCCGGACGGATTCGACGTTCCGGGTGGCGACCGGCGGGCTGTAGCCGCCGTCGAGGCCCGCGCCGCTCGCGGCGTTGTCGGCGACCGCGAGCCGCGCGGACGACGCGAGCGCGAGCCCCTCGCCGACGCGCGAGCGCGCGAGGTAATCCTGGTACGCGGGAATCGCATAGGCCGCGATCACGCCGACGATCGCGAGCACGATCATCAACTCGATCAGCGTGAAGCCGGCCGGCCGCCAACGCGGCACCGGCCGGCGCGCGCGCCGCAGATCGGCGGCGACACGACGGAACAGGGAAACTGAAAAGGCTTCGAACATGACTGGCTCCCGAAACGAAAAACGCCTGCCGAATCAGGCAGGCGTTTCGATCGTAGCCAGTGGGCCGCGGCCCCGGCAGTCGGCCGGACGGCCAACGTCATTGCGGATGCGGACCGCTGCGGCGGCGCCGCAGCGCGTATCCTGCGGCAACGACGAACAGTGCGCCGGCGATGCTCGCACCGTAGATCGCGGCCTGCGTATCGAGCACCGGCCAGCGATCGCCGACCGGGTCGTGCACCATCAGGCCGCCTGCGATCCAGCCGAGCAGCCCGGCGCCCAGTGCGACGACGATCGGGAACCGGTCGAGCAGCTTCAGCACCAGCGTGCTGCCCCACACGATGATCGGCACGCTGACGACGAGCCCGAAGATCACCAGCGCCAGCCGGTGCGACGGATCGGCCTGCTCGGCCGCGCCGGCGATCGCGATCACGTTGTCGAGGCTCATCACGGCGTCGGCGATCACGATCGTCTTCACCGCGTCCCACAGCCGGTCGGCCGGCTTCACGTTGTCGTGCGCGTCGGCATCCGGCGCCATCAGTTTGACGCCGATCCACAGCAGCAGCAGGCCGCCGCCGAACTTCAGGAACGGCACGTCGAGCAGCGCGACCGCGAACGCGATCAGCACGACCCGCAACAGGATCGCGCCGGCCGTGCCCCACACGACGCCGCGCAGCCGCTGGTTGGCCGGCAGGTTGCGGCACGCGAGCGCGATCACGACGGCGTTGTCGCCGCCGAGCAGGATGTCGATGATGACGATCTGGAACACGGCGCCCCAGTGCAGCGACGTCAGGAATTCAAGCATGAGTGGATATAGGTGCGGGGCGACGACCCTGTGACGGGCGGCCCGGTTCATTACCGGCACATGCGTCGCGCATGCCCGGGGCTTACAAATTCATTGCGCGAGCATAACAAAAAACGCCGGCTAAGCCGGCGTTTTTTGCAGGACGAACCACGCGGAAATTACAGCGCCTTCTTCAGCAGACGGCCCATTTCCGACGGGTTGCGCGTGACGGTGATGCCGCACGCTTCCATGATTTCCAGCTTCGCTTCGGCCGTATCCGCACCGCCCGAGATCAGCGCGCCGGCGTGGCCCATGCGCTTGCCCGGAGGCGCCGTGACGCCAGCGATGAAGCCGACGACCGGCTTCTTCATGTTGTCCTTGATCCACTCTGCCGCATTGGCTTCGTCCGGACCACCGATTTCGCCGATCATCACGACCGCATCCGTATCCGGATCGTCGTTGAACATCTTCATCACGTCGATGTGCTTCAGACCGTTGATCGGGTCGCCGCCGATACCGACTGCCGACGACTGGCCGAGGCCCAGTGCCGTCAGCTGAGCAACGGCTTCATACGTCAGCGTGCCGGAACGCGACACGACGCCGATGCGGCCCTTGCGGTGGATGTGACCCGGCATGATGCCGATCTTCAGTTCGTCCGGCGTGATCGTGCCCGGGCAGTTCGGCCCGAGCAGCAGCGTCTTGCGGCCTTCGCGACGCATGCGGTCCTTCACTTCGATCATGTCACGGACGGGAATGCCTTCCGTGATGCAGATCGCGAGATCCAGGTCGGCTTCGACGGCTTCCCAGATCGCGGCGGCGGCGCCTGCCGGCGGAACGTAGATGACCGACACGGTCGCGCCGGTTTCTGCCTTCGCTTCCTTGACGCTCGCGTAGATCGGAATGCCTTCGAAATCTTCGCCGGCCTTCTTCGGGTTCACGCCCGCGACGAATGCTTCGCGGCCGTTTGCGTATTCACGGCAGGCGCGCGTATGGAACTGACCGGTTTTGCCGGTAATGCCCTGCGTGATGACCTTCGTGTCCTTGTTGATCAGAATCGACATGTATTTTGACCTCTGTTCGATTGGCGTCGCGTGCAAACCGCGCCGCCATGCGTGTTCATTAGCGCGCGCTTACTTGCCTGCGGCAGCCGCGACGACCTTCTGCGCAGCCTCTTCCATGCTGTCCGCCGAGATGATCGGCAGGCCCGAATCGGCCAGCATCTTCTTGCCGAGGTCCTCGTTGGTGCCCTTCATGCGCACGACGAGCGGCACGTTCAGGTTCACGGCCTTCGAACCGGCGATCACGCCTTCCGCGATCACGTCGCAGCGCATGATGCCGCCGAAGATGTTCACGAGGATCGCCTTCAGGTCCGGGTTCTTCAGCATCAGCTTGAACGCTTCCGTGACCTTCTCGGTCGTGGCGCCGCCGCCGACGTCCAGGAAGTTCGCCGGCTCGCCGCCGAACAGCTTGATGGTGTCCATCGTCGCCATCGCGAGGCCTGCGCCGTTCACGAGGCAGCCGATGTTGCCGTCGAGCGAGATGTACGCGAGGTCGAACTTCGACGCTTCGATTTCAGCCGGATCTTCTTCGTCCAGGTCGCGGTACGCGACGATTTCCGGGTGGCGGAACAGCGCGTTCGAGTCGAAGTTGAACTTCGCGTCGAGTGCGATGACCTTGCCGTCGCCGGAGACGTTCAGCGGGTTGATTTCAGCCAGCGACGCGTCGGTTTCCCAGAATGCCTTGTACAGGCCTTGCAGGATCGCGCGCGCTTGCGGGATCGAAGCAGCCGGCACGCCGATCTTCGCGGCGAGGTCGTCCGCCTGCGCGTCGAGCAGGCCCGTCGACGGCTCGACAATGACCTTGTGGATCAGTTCCGGGTGCTTTTCGGCGACTTCTTCGATGTCCATGCCGCCTTCGCTCGAACCCATCAGCACGATCTTTTGCGAGATGCGGTCGACGACGAGGCTGACATACAGTTCCTGCTTGATGTCGGCGCCTTCTTCGATCATCAGACGGTTGACCTTCTGGCCTTCCGGACCGGTCTGGTGCGTGACGAGCTGCATGCCGAGGATCTGGTTCGCGTATTCGCGGACCTGCTCGATCGACTTCGCCACCTTCACGCCGCCGCCCTTGCCACGGCCACCCGCGTGAATCTGAGCCTTCACGACCCACACCGGGCCGCCGAGCTCTTCTGCCACCTTGACGGCCTCGTCAACCGAGAACGCCGGCTTGCCGCGCGGTACCGCGACGCCGAATTTCCGCAGGATTTCCTTACCCTGGTACTCGTGAATCTTCATGCGTGATTCCCTTCAGTCTGAGAGTTGGATGAAAAGTCGCTTAAGACGCTTCTTCGAAATGATTTCCGTTCATTCCTTCGTGCTGCCTTCACCGGGCACGTCCGGCCGGCTCGCGCCATACCAGCGCGGGTAGTACTGCCGCACGACCTCGCCGTCGAACCGCAACGCCCGGCAGCGGCCGAGCTGGAAAGGCGCGTCGTCGTGCGCGCCGCCATGATCCGGCCCTTCGCCGCCTTCCTCGCGCACGTTCCACACATCGCCGGCGAACGCCTGGATCGCTGCCGTCGGCAGCACGGCGCACAGTTCGGTGAGATGGGAACAGCCTGCGACGCCGGCGAGCAGCCGGTTCGCGTTGCGGCGGAAATTGCGGAAGAGATTGAGCCCGATGAGGGCCCGATAGGCAGGAGTGGCGGATTGACAGTGACCGGGATAGGGAACCCATTCCGAGGACGCTTCGGCGTCGACGACGTTGAGATCACGATCGATAGTCACGCGCAGCCAGAGTTCGTGGATCGGCAGGCCCTGGGGCCGGATGCCCGACGCAAGCGCGACATCGCGCGGCTTGTGGTCGGTCAGGCAGGCTTCGATGTCCCACAAGCCGTCGCCGCGCTCGTAGGCTTCCGCTCGGATTGCGCGTCGATGTCGCAACTGACGGGGCACGGGCTCGGATAGCGGCATGCTGGAGGTTGAGGCCGAAGAGGAAAACCCGTGGATTTTAGCATATCGGGTATTTGAGGCAGCCGGCCGCGACGGCGGGTATTCCCGCCTGTCCGGAAACGGTTGCATTGCAGCAAAATCGCGCGCAGCGCGCGTGACGCGCCGGTCAGTCGTCGACCAGGAAATCGTCGCCGACCTTCAGCAACTTCACGATGATCCCGCTCGAGAAGCCGCGTGCGGCAAGGAAGCGCGCCTGCTTCGCGCGCTCGGCCGGCGTTTGCGGCAGTGCACCGAATTTCTTGCGCCAGACGGCCTGCGCACGTGTCCATTCGGTCTCGCGCAACTGCGCGTTGACTTCCTCGACGAGCGTATCGCCGACCGCGTGACGCTTCAGTTCGCTGACGATGCGCGCGGCGCCGACGCGCGACGCACGGCGATGCACGAGGCTCTCGGCAAAGCGCGCGTCGGACAGCCAGCCTTCCTTTTCCAGCGCATCGAGCACCGGCTCGACGGATTCGTCTTCGCCGACGTACGGCGCAAGCTTGCGCGCGAGTTCCGCACGGCTGTATTCGCGCCTGGACAGATAGCCGAGCGCGCGGCCCTTCAACGAACGCGGCGGCTTCGACGCCTGGCGCTTGCCGGCGCCCGGATCGTCGCCGGCAGATGTGCTTGATGACGCGCCGGACGCCCGGCGCGTGCGGCGCGGATGCTGGCTGCTGCGGGTATAGACGTCTTCCCTGGCCGGCGCCGACGCAGCGGCTGCGCGCTCGCCGGGGAAGCTGACGCCGGAAACACGACGGCGGGAGCGGTCGTGCGCGTCGAACGATTCGTCGTCGTCGAACGGATCGTCCGGCGCGGCAATCTCAAACGAAACGAGGGCATCATCGGATGCCCTCGTCGCGGTGCGGTTCGCGGCATTGCTGCCTGCGACCTGCCGGTCGGCACCCGAGGATCCGGCTCGCCGGCCGGAGCGACCCGCCGTTGCGGGCGCGTCGCTCTCCTCCGGCTTGCCTGCCTGACCTCGGCGCCCGACCATCACTCTTCTTCGTCCATCGCCTCGGCTTCGTCGTGGACCGCAGCCGCACCTTCAGGCATGGTGACCACGCCGAGCGATTCGCGGATACGGTTCTCGATCTCGCGCGCGATTTCCGGATTCTCGCGCAGGAATTCACGCGCGTTGTCCTTGCCCTGACCGATCTTCTCGCCGTTGTAGCTGTACCAGGCGCCCGCCTTGTCGACGATCTTCGCCTGCACGCCGAGATCGATGATCTCGCCCTGACGCGAAATGCCTTCGCCATACAGGATGTCGAAGATCGCTTCGCGGAACGGCGGCGACACCTTGTTCTTGACGACCTTCACGCGGGTTTCGTTACCGATCACCTCGTCGTTCTTCTTGATCGAGCCGATCCGGCGGATATCGAGACGCACCGACGAATAGAACTTCAGCGCGTTGCCGCCCGTCGTGGTTTCCGGGTTGCCGAACATCACGCCGATCTTCATCCGGATCTGGTTGATGAAGATCACGAGGCAGTTCGTGCGCTTGATCGTGCCCGTCAGCTTGCGCAGCGCCTGCGACATCAGGCGGGCCTGCAGGCCCGGCAGCGAATCGCCCATCTCGCCTTCGATTTCGGCCTTCGGCACCAGCGCCGCGACCGAGTCGATGACGATCATGTCGATCGAGCCCGAGCGCACCAGCGCGTCGGTGATTTCGAGCGCCTGCTCGCCGGTGTCCGGCTGCGAGATCAGCAGTTCCGGCACGTTCACGCCGAGCTTCGCCGCATATTGAACGTCGAGCGCGTGCTCCGCGTCGATGAACGCCGCCGTGCCGCCCAGCTTCTGCAGCTCGGCGACGACCTGGAGCGTCAGTGTGGTTTTACCCGACGATTCCGGACCGTAGATCTCGACGACCCGGCCGCGCGGCAGGCCGCCGACGCCGAGCGCGATATCGAGACCGAGCGAGCCCGTGGACACGACCTGGATGTTCTCGGCCACTTCGCCGTCGCCCATGCGCATGATCGAGCCCTTGCCGAACTGCTTCTCGATCTGTGCGAGTGCGGCCGCCAGCGCCTTGCTCTTCTCGGCGGTCATCCCGGAGCCCTTCTTGCTATCTTCCATGAATCGTCCTTTGCTATGATGAGCAGCGTCTGTTAGAGGCGCGCCCACTTCAAGCGCTGCCCATGAATGCAGACACTGTATAAAAAAACAGTGTTTTGTGCAAGCCCGCAATGCAGAGCGTTGTACACGAATAACTTCGGAGACAGCCGCGCCGGCGCGAATGCCCGCCGGCCATCGGTCAGCACCATGCGAATTCTCATCGCCGAAGATGACAGCATACTCGCGGACGGCCTCACCCGGTCACTCCGCCAATCGGGCTATGCGGTCGACCACGTGAAGAGCGGCGTCGACGCCGATACGGCGCTGTCGATGCAGACATTCGACCTGCTGATCCTCGATCTCGGGCTGCCGAAAATGTCCGGGCTCGACGTGCTCAAGCGCCTGCGCGCCCGCAATTCCAACCTCCCCGTGCTGATCCTGACCGCCGCCGACAGCGTCGACGAACGCGTGAAGGGGCTCGACCTCGGCGCCGACGACTACATGGCCAAGCCGTTCGCGCTCAACGAGCTGGAAGCGCGCGTGCGCGCGCTGACCCGGCGCGGCGCGGGCGGCGGCCCGACCGTCGTGCGCCACGGCTCGCTCGCGTTCGACCAGGTCGGCCGCATCGCGTATGCGAACGATCACGTGCTCGATCTTTCCGCGCGCGAGCTCGGCCTGCTCGAGGTGCTGCTGCAGCGGATCGGCCGGCTCGTGTCGAAGGAGCAGCTCGTCGACCACCTGTGCGAATGGGGCGAGGAAGTCAGCAACAACGCGATCGAAGTCTACGTGCACCGGTTGCGCAAGAAGATCGAACCGAGCGGCGTGCGGATCTCGACCGTGCGCGGCCTCGGCTATTGCCTCGAGAAGGTCGCGCCCGTCGCGCCGACCGATACGGCAGCGCCCCAGCCCGTGGTGGCCGGCACGCCGCTGCGCTGAAGCCGGGCGCGCCGCGATGGCCACCCCGGCCCATTCCCGCCGCCCGAGCGGCGCGCCGGCGTCGGCCGCCGACGATGCACGCGACGCGCGCTACGAAAACCCGTTCGCGCCGCCCGACGAAACCGATGCGCCCGAGGCGCCGCGCCCGCGCTCGCTGTTCGGCGAAATCCTCGACTGGATGCTCGCGCCGCTGCTGCTGCTGTGGCCGATGAGCATCGCCGTCACCTATCTCGTCGCGAAGACGATCGCGAACGGCCCGTTCGACCGCGCGCTCGAGACCAACGCGTACGTGCTCGCGCGGCAGATCCATCCGGTCAACGGCGTCGCCGAGCTGACGCTGCCGCAGCAGACGCGCGACTTCCTGCGCGCGGACAACGTCGACAGCGTGTACTTCCAGGTGCTCGGCACCCGCGGCGAATTGGTCGCGGGCGAGGCCGACATGCCGCTGCCGCGCGACGAGGACCGCCCGCCGCCGGGCGTCGTCGTGTTCCGCGACGACCTTTTGCGCGGCAACGACGTGCGCGTCGCGTATACGACCGTCGCACTGCCGGAGCCGGGCGGCGCACAGCCCGTGCCCGTGCTCGTGCAGGTCGGCGAGACGCTCGACAAGCGCAACGCGCTCGCGAACGACATCATCAAGGGCGTGATCCTGCCGCAGTTCGTGATCCTGCCGCTCGCGATCCTGCTCGTCTGGTTCGGGCTGTCGCGCGGGCTCGCGCCGCTCAATGCGCTGCAGGCGCACATCCGCGGGCGGCGGCCCGACGACCTGTCGCCCGTCGAGGCGCAACGCGCGCCGCCCGAGATCGAGCCGCTCGTCACGTCGTTCAACGACCTGCTCGCGCGGCTCGAGCAGAACATGGCGTTGCAGAAGCGCTTCATCGCCGACGCCGCGCATCAGATGAAGACGCCGCTCGCGGGGCTGCGCACGCAGGCCGAATTCGCGTTACGCCACCCCGTGCCGCCCGACGTGCAGCGCTCGCTCGAACAGATCGCGACGAGTTCCGAGCAGGCCGCGCGGCTCGTCACGCAACTGCTCGCGCTCGCGCGCGCCGAGAACCGCGCGAGCGGGCTGACCTTCGAGCCGGTCGAAATCGGCGCGCTGGCGCGCCGCACGGTGCGCGACTGGGTGCAGGCCGCGCTCGCGAAGCGCATGGACCTCGGTTACGAAGGCCCGGAGGACGACGCGCCGCTCGACGTCGACGGCAATCCCGTGATGCTGCGCGAGATGCTCGGCAACCTGGTCGACAACGCGATCCGCTACACGCCCGAAGGCGGCCGCATCACCGTGCGCGTGCGAGCCGAGCAGGCGGCGCGGCGCGTGCATCTCGAAGTCGAGGACACCGGGCCCGGCATCCCGGCCGCCGAACGCGAGCGCGTGGTCGAGCGCTTCTACCGGATCCTCGGCCGCGAAGGCGACGGCAGCGGCCTCGGGCTCGCGATCGTGCGCGAGATCGCTGCGCAGCACGGCGGCACGCTGACGCTCGACGATCATGTCTATCAACAGGCGCCGCGCCTTGCCGGCACGCTCGTGCGCATCAGCCTGCCGCTGTCGGAGCCCGCCGCGGATCCAGCCTGACACGCGCGGGCCCTCACCTCACCCGCACCGCGCACCCCGCCGCGATCGCATCGAAACCAGTGCTTTACCGCCCGTTTGCGACCCGATCGCGGGGCGAAGCGGCCGATTCGGCGCGGGTTAACGCGCAGTCGTTTTGTGCCCGCAAGTCAGTGCGCCGTAAGTTTCCGTGCCAATAATCGTCGACAGGCCCGCCCACCCAAGGCGGCCGCATATCTATATCAAGGGACTTGGAGACGATTCATGGCAACCTTAGGCGGGCAAATTTCGCACTCGCCGATGACGGCCGAAGAAAAGAAGGTGATCTTCGCGTCGTCGCTCGGCACCGTGTTCGAGTGGTACGACTTTTACCTGGCCGGGTCACTCGCGGCCTACATCAGCAAGAGCTTCTTCTCCGGGGTCAATCCGACCGCCGCCTTCATCTTCACGCTGCTCGGCTTCGCGGCCGGCTTCGCCGTGCGGCCGTTCGGTGCGATCGTGTTCGGCCGGCTCGGCGACCTCGTCGGCCGCAAGCACACGTTCCTCGTGACGATCGTGATCATGGGCATCTCGACCTTCGTGGTCGGCTTCCTGCCCGGCTACACGACGATCGGCATCGCGGCGCCCGTGATCTTCATCGCGATGCGGCTGCTGCAGGGCCTCGCGCTCGGCGGTGAGTACGGCGGCGCGGCGACCTACGTCGCCGAGCATGCGCCGGCGAACCGGCGCGGCTTCTACACCGCGTGGATCCAGACGACCGCGACGCTCGGCCTGTTCCTGTCGCTGCTCGTGATCCTCGGCGTGCGCACGCTCATCGGCGAGGAATCGTTCGGCAACTGGGGCTGGCGCGTGCCGTTCGTCGCGTCGATCCTGCTGCTCGCGGTGTCGGTGTGGATCCGGTTGCAGCTGAACGAATCGCCGGTGTTCCTGCGCATCAAGGCCGAGGGCAAGACGTCGAAGGCGCCGCTGACCGAAGCGTTCGGCCAGTGGAAGAACCTGAAGATCGTGATCCTCGCGCTCGTCGGCCTGACCGCCGGCCAGGCCGTCGTCTGGTACACGGGCCAGTTCTACGCGCTGTTCTTCCTCACGCAGACGCTGAAGGTCGACGGTGCCAGCGCGAACATCCTGATCGCGATCGCCCTCCTGATCGGCACGCCGTTCTTCCTGTTCTTCGGCTCGCTGTCGGACCGGATCGGCCGCAAGCCGATCATTCTCGCCGGCTGCCTGATCGCGGCGCTCACCTACTTCCCGCTGTTCAAGGCGCTCACGCACTACGCGAACCCGCAGCTCGAACTCGCGACGCAGAAGGCACCGATCTCGGTCATCGCAGATCCGGCCACCTGCTCGTTCCAGTTCAACCCGGTCGGCACGTCGAAGTTCACGAGCTCGTGCGACATCGTGAAGAGCGCGCTCGCGAAGGCCGGCCTGAACTACGAGAACGTCGCCGCGCCGGCAGGCTCGACCGCGCAGATCAAGGTGGGCGACACCGTGATCCCGGCCTATGACGGCAAGGCGCCCGATGCGAAGGCGCAGGGCGCGGCGTTCGACAAGACGCTCGCGTCGACGCTGAAGGGCGCCGGCTATCCGGCCAAGGCCGACCCGGCGCAGCTCAACTGGCCGATGACGATCGTGATACTGACGATCCTCGTGATCTATGTGACGATGGTCTACGGCCCGATCGCCGCGATGCTGGTCGAGATGTTCCCGACGCGGATCCGCTACACGTCGATGTCGCTGCCCTATCACATCGGCAACGGCTGGTTCGGCGGCTTCCTGCCGGCGACCGCGTTCGCGATCGTCGCGGCGAAGGGCAACATCTATTCGGGCCTCTGGTATCCGATCGTGATCGCACTGGGCACGTTCGTGATCGGTCTGCTGTTCGTCAAGGAGACGAAGGACTCGAACATCTACGCGCAGGATTGATGAGGTCGGGCAGGCGGGGGGCAACCCGCCTGCAAGCCGGGCCGCCAGCAACTTTTTTCGGGGAAGATGAAAAAGGTGTTGACAGCCCGGCGGCACATCTGCATAATTCAATTCTTCGGCGAATTAGCTCAGTCGGTTAGAGCGACGGAATCATAATCCGCAGGTCCGGGGTTCGAATCCCTGATTCGCCACCAAATGCGAAAGCCCGGTAGATCTTTGATCTACCGGGCTTTTTAAATTTCGGCCCTGCTGGTTCGCTGCGAGTCGATTTCTTTTACGATCCTCTCGCAGTGCAATTTCGGTGCAATACGCGGTGCAGACCTCAAGGAAGGAGCACCATGGCAGCACTGACAAAAACCCCCTCTGGTACCTGGAAAGCGACCATCCGGCGTGTTGGCTGGCCGACGTCAGCCAAGACGTTTCGCACGAAGCGCGATGCCGAGGATTGGGCTCGACGCACCGAGGACGAGATGGTACGAGGCGTGTTCATCCAGCGCGCACCGTCCGGGAAGACCACGGTTGCCGACGCGCTCGACCGATACGAGCGCGAAATCGTCCCTACCAAGAAAGCCAGCACGCAGCGCAGGGAAGGTGCGCGCATCCGTGAGCTGAAGGCCCACTTCGGGAAGTATTCGCTTGCCGCTGTCACCCCCGACCTCGTGGGCCGCTATCGTGACGATCGACTGGCCCAAGGCAAGGCAAACAACACGGTCCGCCTTGAGCTCGCCCTGCTCGGCCACCTGTTCAACGTGGCGATCAAGGAATGGCATATCGGGCTAATCTTTAAACCTGTTGCCAACATCCGTAAGCCCAGCCCCGGCGAGGGCCGAAATCGGCGCCTGTCCGGACGCGAGCAAGCGACGCTACTCACAGTCGTCGACGGGCACTCAAATCCAATGCTGGGCTGGATCGTGCGCCTCGCGATAGAAACCGGCATGCGTCAGTCCGAGATACTCGGACTGCGCCGCGGCCAAGTCGATCTGGAACGGCGCGTCGTACGCCTAACGGAACCCAAGAACAACGCAGCCCGCACGGTGCCATTGACCAGACTCGCCGCGGCGGTCCTGCAAAACGCCCTCACCAATCCCGTCAGACCGATCGACGCTGATCTCGTCTTTTTTGGCGAGCCGGGCCGCGACGGAAAGCGGCGCGCATATCAGTTCACCAAGATCTGGAACGGACTTAAAAAACGCAGCGGACTGGTCGATTTCCGCTTCCATGATCTACGACACGAGGCCGTCAGCCGCCTAGTCGAGGCTGGGCTAACTGATCAGGAAGTGGCTTCGATCAGCGGGCACAAATCGATGCAGATGCTGCGACGGTACACCCACCTCCGTGCGGAAGACCTCGTCAGTAAACTAGATGCCCTTGCGTCTCCCGGACGGTAAATCCAATACCCTCGCTGACGAGGACGGAAACGACGCATAATGGACAACTTGGCGGCCACGATGACCGGCGAGATCGAATCAGTCAGCAGGGCCATTGATGGAATTTGCATGCCATGTCAGTCAACGCCGTGTTCTTCGACGCCTTCGGTACCCTTTGCGACATTCGCATCAAACGTCGGCCATTTGCACGGCTTGCCCAGTTTTATCCGGATCGTCGGCGCGCGCGCGAATTGATCTTGACCCGGGCGCTCTCGCTGCGGGATGCCGCGCGCGAATTGAATGTGCAGGGCGCCGATCTGGCCAAGCTGGAAGAAGACCTTGAGACTGAGCTGGCTAGTATTGAACTGTATCCCCAGGCCATCAAGGTGCTGGAAGCGTTGCGTGCGGACGGCCTCCGGATCGGAATCGTGTCAAATCTGGCCGCGCCATACGCGGAACCGTTGCTACAGTTGTTGCCGTTCGCTCCGGATGCCCACGCATGGTCGTTTGAGGTCGGCCATCTGAAGCCGGATCCGTGCATCTTTTCATGGATATGTGACCGGCTCGACGTTGCGGCGATCGAAGCGCTGCTGATGGTCGGAGACACCTTCGCTGACGATTATGAAGGCGCATTGGCCAGCGGTCTGAACGCCCTGCAACTAGATCGACGCGGAAGTATTGGTCAGTCGAAGGCCGTTGCAACCATCCAGACGCTGGAGCGATTCTTCCAACGCTCCGCGTTCAGTCGAATTCCTGGTCAACGAGCCAGACGGGATCGATCAAGCCGTCGTAACGCACAACCAAGCCCCATGCCGCTGTCTAGATCGCGTTGACGCGCCAGCTAAGGCCGTCGCTTCGTCGTGCGCCCGCATGGTCTCATTGAGCTTGCGACACTCCGTACACGACACCTTGACGCGTACGGGCCACCATGTCGCTCCGACAATGGTTGTCAGACGGACCAACCGCATTGATCATGACCAGCCCCTGAATCGCCGAAATGAAGCCAGTGTCGCGGGCTGATGGCCAGTTGGAAGGACGTCATGATGTGGCTCCGTTTACGGCGGATTGCCTCATTCGTCAACATACAGAACCGCATGGCTGAACTCGCAGGAACCAATTATTCGCAGCGGTAGCCCTACTGCGCGATCGGCTTCGTTCTCCGCCCCGTTTCGGTCATCTACCGCGCCCGACTAGCCGCCAGCCCTGCACCCAAAGCGGCAAGTCACTCACCATCTGAGCGCGCCCGACAAATTGCTCTAGACAAGCGTGCCTGGTCCGCTCGCTTGGCAAGCTGCCGGCCCGCGTGCCCCGAGTGATATCCTTGGCAGGAAGAACCCGACTGTCATTTTTTTGCCGAACGACTATGAAAGAAGAAGATGCGCAGGTGATTAGAGACCAAATCTGTCCGCTTATAGAGAAGGGAGAAATAGCTCTTCTGCTTGGCGCCGGATTTAGCTATCGCAACGAGTCGATCAACGGTGAGATACCGACCGGGGACGGTCTGAAGGAGGCATTGCTTGCCAAATGCGGTGTCGAACCGGGTCCTAAAACGACACTAAAGGATGCATACACATACGCATCGAGAAGGATTCAAGACTTCAGCAATTACCTGCGCGATTTTTTTATTGTTGACAAAGCCGAACCATGGCAAGAGAAAATTTTCCAGTACGTTTGGAATCGCATATATACAACCAACATCGATAACGTGTTAAATGTTGCCCATCAAACGTGCAAAGCGCGCGGGCTGACGTCTGCCGAATTTGAATTTTTCAATTATTGCGATCAAGCTTCGGCCTCAAATGTCATAGGCAGCACCCCAGTTGTAGCGATTCACGGAACGATTGAGCAGCTAGAAAGAGGATTTATTTTCTCCAATCTTGAATATGCGATCGCCGCAAACAAACTCTTTGACTGGCACAACGAACTTGCGGCGCGAATGCTGCTTGGCGGCTTGGTAGTTATTGGAAATCAGCTGGACGAGTCAGACATTGACACATACCTTTCGCGACGCAGCGAAACTTACGGCACCTCAGATAAGTCCGCCAGCAACTGGATTGTTATGCCAGCTCCCGATGCCATAAAAAAAGAAAATTATGTCGAGGCGGGATATTGCGTAATCGACGCGACGGCCGAAGAATTTTTCAGTGTCATATACAGGCACCTACGCCCGAAAAAGATTGCTGACCTGGTTCTTGAATCCATTCCTGCCGTGAAAGCCAAATTCGCATCGGTCGGGGCAATGACTTGGTTCAAGGAGGCCTTCAGTCCGATCCTACAATCGATAGAAAAATCGCACAACGAATCCGGAATTTTGCGGCACTTCGTAACTGGCGCCCATCCAGAGTGGTTTTACATCACCAACGACGCACACGCAAAAACCCCTCGCATCGAAAAGCTTACGCAATTTATTTCGACCGCACTTTCAAATGCGAGCGAAGGGATCGGCCTAATGCATATAATTGGCCCCAGCGGATCAGGGAAAACCACCGGCATTCGGTCCGCCCTTCTTAGCATCGCAGATAAATACCCATACATTTACGAGTACGGCTCGTCGAATGGTATCGATATCAACAAGTTCATATCAATAATTTCCGGATTTTCAGAAAAATCAAAGGCCGTTTTTGTATTTTATAGCGCCGCCGAGTTCTATTACGCAATCAACTCCATCGCGCGCGATCTCCAGGAGAAAATCAGGTCGTACTGTCTATTTATCCTTGAGGATAGAATTTACGACTTCAAAGTTAATTCTCGCCACTTACCCGACGTTCAAGCTGATCCAGCAATTTTTGAATTCGGGTCATTGACATACGAAGATGCAAAGTCAATTTGCACCAGAATTAGCAACCACGCCATCAAATTGGGAGACTTTTCAGAATTATCACTTGAAAAGCAGGCCGGCACCTTGATGGACCGGGAGCGCGGATTCAATGGAGATCTGCTTTCCGCCCTATACTCCCTTACAACTCACGAGAATTTCGAGACAAAGATCTTCAACGAGTATCATGCCGTTAAAGACAAAAATGCGAAATCCATACTCAGCGTCGTCGCAATCCTTAATCACCTCGGATTCTCCGTCCCCGTCAACTATGTGGCGGGAATAACGAACATCACTGTCCCGGATATCGAGCACCAAATTGCCACAAATCTTTCCGGAATAGTTGTCGACTTTGCGTCGCGCGGCGTACTTACCTGCCGGCATCGCGTGATCGCGGATTGCTATTTTGAAAACTGTATCGCACAAAATGGCACGCAAGAGCAGATTCTCGACATTCTTGAATATTTATCCAACAAATTCACTGTCGAGGACATCAAATATCACCCGCTTCCTTATCAATTTTACAAAAGCATAATTTCTTTCGATTTCCTCTACGAACAATATTTTCCATACCAAACGAGAAAGAATGATGCCGAACGGGTATACCACCATGCACAGAAATTGTATGGTCAGGATGGAGTGTTCTGGCTGCAATTCGGACGTTTCTATCGAAAAATTGGTCGTTTCGACGATGCAATTGATTGCTTCAGAACCGGCTTGGATTTCTACGATTCCTTCCAGACGAGGCATTCACTTGGGGTTGCCTTGGTCGCAAAATATATCCACGAAAAGTTCAACGATCGTGAACTGCTCGTGGAGGGTTTAGAATACCTGGAATATGAGCGACTTAGAAGAGGAATCTCCGATCCCTATCCGACTGCAACTATCTGCGGATATCTCATTAGAATTTGCCAGGCGCAGCCGAAAGATACCGAAACAGCGGAGAAGCTCAGAGAATGCATAAATTTCGGAATTAAGCACTTTAAAGAAGATGAATATTTTGCGCGGCAGCTGAAGTTGTACTTAAAAATGACGACAAAATGATGGTGGACTCCGAAGGAAGAATTGTGTGATGTTTTCCCGCAGTGTTGCACGAACTGAAGGTGCAGCACTGCGACCACTATAAGGCGTATTTAGAGACAGAACCGTGGTAGCCATTCAGCAACGGCCGATCGAGATACCGTCGCAAGTGACTGCTTCTAGCCGGTTGCCCGCTGGGCGACGCCGCTGTAAGCCAGTCGTCGGTGCAGAGCGAACGAATGGTTGCGACATCGGCTTACGGTGAGGGCAGTGAACGCCTTCTGTCTTCCCAATTGGACATTTGACCCATTGCTTGCGGTCGGTCGGCGAAGATTCAGGCGCGTAATCCGCAGGTCCGGGGTTCGAATCCCTGATTCGCCACCAAATGCGAAAAGCCGCTGTTCCGCAAGGAACAGCGGCTTTTTTCATTGCTTCATCCGGCACACGCAATATCGCGCGTCGCCCGTCCTTCAGGCCACGCGCGCTCTGCGCTACGCCACCACCGACCCGCGCTCCTCGACAGAATCCACACGCACCTTCCCGCGCCAGTTCTCCCCGCCCTCCAGCGCCGGCGTCGACTCGAACAGCTCCGCGAGCCAGTCCGCGAACACCCGCACCTTCTGCGACAGATGCCGGTTGTGCGGATACACGATCGAGATCGGCTTGGGCTTCGGATTGCAATCGGGCAGCACCTCGACCAGCGAGCCGTCGCGCAGGTTCGGCAGCACCATGAACAGCGTCGGCTGGATCATCCCGAACCCTTCGAGCCCGCACGTCACGTACGCATCCGAATCGTTCACGGTGACACTGCCGTTCATCCGCACCTCGAGCGGCTTGCCGTCGATCATGAACACCCACGGAATCGCCCGCGCGCCGTGGCTCGCGCGGAAATTGACCGCATGGTGGTCGGCCAGGTCGGCGATCTCCTGCGGCTCGCCGTGACGCGCCAGATAGTCGGGCGACGCGCAGGTCACGCGCTTGAGCATCCCGATCCGCCGCGCGACCATCGACGAATCCTCGAGCGGCCCAACCCGGATCATGCAGTCGATGCCCTCCTCGACCGGATCGACGTAGCGGTCCGACAAGCCAAGATCGAGCGTGATGTCCGGATAGCGCTGCCGGAAGATCGACAGCGCCGGCAACACCACGCGCCGCCCGAGCGAGCTCGGCATGTGCACGCGCAGCACGCCGCTCGGCTTGCGGTTGCCGGACTGGAAACTCGCGTCGGCCTCCGCGATCTCCGAGATGATCTTCATGCAATGCTCGTAGTACGCGGCACCCTCCGGCGTCAGCGACAGCCGGCGCGTCGTCCGGTGCATCAGCCGCACGCCGAGCAGCGCCTCGAGATTCTGGATGATGGTCGTGACCGACGCGCGCGGCATCGCGAGCGTGTCGGCCGCGCGCGTAAAGCTGTTCGCGTCGACCACGCGGGTGAAAACTTCCATTGCCTGGATGCGGTCCATGCTGCGCCCCCTTCGAATCGCCAACAGGACAGAATAGAGCGCGCAACGGGCGCGGCACAAGCCCCCGTCCATTGTTCTCGACTTCTGAATAGTCGACGCGCTTCGGACTGGAAAGTAACCGGCTTTCGCTCAGTTCGGCACGACGATTCGTTCCGTCCCCGCCCGCCGCCCGCGGCATGCCCGCCCGTTACCGCACGAACCGCTCGCGATAGCCCTGCGGCGACACGCCGAGCACGCGCACGAAACTGCGCCGCAGCGTCTCTTCCGAACCGAAGCCGCACCGCGTGGCGATCCGCTTGACGGGCCACGCGGTTTCGCCGAGCAAACGCTGCGCGGCCTCGACGCGAATCTGCTCGACCGCGCGCGCGGGCGTGCGGCCGGTGCCCGCGCGGTAGTGGCGCACGAAGCTGCGCTCGCTCATGCTGACGCGCTCGGCGAGCGCGGGCACCGACAGGTCGGCCGTCAGGTGCTCGGCGATCCATGCATGCAGTTCGCCGAAACGGTCGTCGGTGCGCTGCATCGACAGCATCGCGCTGAACTGTGCCTGCCCGCCCGGCCGCTTCAGGAACACGACGAGTTCGCGCGCGGCGTCGAGTGCGGCCGCCCGCCCGAGATCCTCCTCGACGAGCGCAAGCGCGAGATCGATGCCGGCCGTCACGCCGGCCGACGTCCACAGCGCGCCTTCGCGGATGAAGATCGGATCGGGCTCGACGCGCACGTTCGGGTAGCGCGCCGCGAATTCGTCGCAGCGCGCCCAGTGCGTGACCGCACGCCGCCCGTCGAGCAGGCCGGCCTCGGCGAGCAGGAACGCGCCGGTGCACACCGACGCGACACGTCGCGCGCGCTGCGCCTGCTGCCGGACCCAGCGCACCATCCGCGCATCCTGCGACGCGGCGCGCACGCCCTTGCCGCCGGCCACGATCACCGTATCCGGCCGTCCCGCGGAGCGCAGCGAATCGGCCATCACGACGAGGCCGGACGACGTCTCGACGGGCCCAGCCTCGGCGGCGACGACGCGCGGCGCATACGGCGCGGGCTGACCCCGTTCCTCGGCGAGCTCGTTGACGGACGCGAACACCTGCAGCGGCCCGCTCACGTCGAGCAGCTGCGCACGGGGGAACGCGAGAATCAGGATCGAGCGCGGCGCGGTGGACATGGCGATTGGCTGAAAACGTGGGTGATATGGCAATTTCGCCAAACACTACGCGCCTAGAATCGATCTGTCCATCGTGCGCCGATCGCGGCGCCCCCTTCCCTACGGAGCGTTCGCATGACCCTGCATATCGGCCTTCTCGTGTTTCCCGGCGTCCAGCAACTCGATCTCACCGGCCCGCACGACGTGCTCGCGTCGCTGCCCGACGCGGCTGTCCATCTGGTCTGGAAATCGCGCGACACCGTCGCATCGAGCAGCGGCCTCGCGCTCGCGCCGACCTGCACGTTCGACGACTGCCCGCCGCTCGACGTGATCTGCGTGCCCGGCGGCATCGGCATCAACGACCTGCTGCTCGATGCGGAAACGATCGCGTTCGTGCAGCAGCGCGCGGCCACCGCGCGCTACGTGACGTCGGTCTGCACGGGCGCACTGCTGCTCGGCGTGGCCGGGCTGCTGCGCGGACGCCGCGCGACGACGCACTGGGCGTTTCACGAACTGCTCGAACCGCTCGGCGCGGTGCCGGTGCGCGAACGCGTGGTGCGCGACGGCAACCTGATCACCGGCGGCGGCGTGACGGCCGGCATCGACTTCGCATTGACGATCGCCGCGGAACTCGCGGGCGACGACGAGGCGCAGTCGATCCAGCTCGCGCTCGAATACGCGCCGGCGCCGCCGTTCGACGCGGGCTCGCCGGATACCGCGCCCGCGTCGGTGCTGAAGCGCGTGACCGAGCGCTCGGCGGCGGGGCTGAAGAAGCGCAGGCAAACGATCGACGCAGCCTTGCGCGCGATGGCGCACTGATCCCGAGCATTCGACCACGCCGCCCGCCCTGCGGACCTCCCCACTCACGGACCTATCGATGAATATCATCCGCAGCACCGCGTTCACCGCCGAGCGCCCCTGGGGCGCGCTGGACATCGCGAACCTGAACGGCATCACGGTCCGCCTGCACTGGACCGATCAGCCGTACCGGTGGCACGTGAACGACGGAGAGGAAATTTTCGCGGTGCTCGACGGCCGTGTCGAGATGCGCTACCGGGAAGCGGGCATCGAGCACGCGACGGTGCTCGAAACGGGAGACGTATTCCACGCGACGATCGGCACCGAACACGTCGCGCACCCGCTCGGCGAAGCACGCATCCTGGTGATCGAGACCGAAGGCAGCGTCTGACGACGGGAACCCGGCGGCGCGCGTCGCGCCGATTCGACGGGCGTCAGCCCGAGATGGTGCCGGTGCCCTGCGACGGGATCAGCTTCGGCTGCGGCGTGCACAGGCACTGGCACAGGTCGTGTTCGAGCGCGACGACCTTGCCCATCACGGTCATCGTCCGCTCGCCGCCGTCGGACACGATCACGCCTTGGGTCTTGCACGCGGCGCAGAACACGGGCGCGCCGAGATAGGCGAGCTCGCGGCCGTCGAACGACGAATTGGCGATGCCGTCGAGCACGACGCCACCATGGTCGGTCGTGTCGCCCTTCAGAATGAATTTGCGGCTCATTGGTTCGGCTCTCCCTCGGAAATGCCGCGCGGCACGGCGTCGGGCCGCGTACGCGCAGTCGGTATCCGCCCGTCGGTCGCGGGCGTTTCGCGAGGATATCACCGCGCGCTCGAGCGCCGTCGTGCGGATCAGAACTTGTGCCGCATGCCGACGCGCGCCTGCAGCTGCCGATCGTTCGCGGATGCACCGGGCCCGTTGATCGCCGCGACAGCGACGTGCCCCGTCGAGTCGGTGCCCGATGCGCGCTGATAGACGGCGCTCACGTAGACGTCGGTGCGCTTCGACAGGAAGTAGTCGAGCCCCGCCGCGACCTGGTGATACGTCGCGCCGTCGCGGCCGTTCACGCCGCCGCCGCGCGTGTAGTCGTACGCCACGCCGCCGAACAGCGAAGTCATGAACTGGTAGCGCACGCTTGCCTCCGCGTTGTTGAACACCGCGTTGCCGGACACGCCGCCCGGGTTCGGTCCGGACGACAGGTCGCCGAGCTGGCGGAACGACGTGTTCGTATACATCGCGCCGAGCGTCATCGCACCGATCGCATAGGTGCCGCCCACCGCCGCGACCTGCAGCGTGCGCGCGGATGCATAGCCGGAATACACCGGCGACAGCATGTTGCTGCCCGGCACGCCGCCGACGGTCGGCGCGGGGCTGCCGGTCGTGCCGAAGAACGACACGTTCGGGTTGCGCGCATTGAGGTAGCCGGCCGCCACCGCGAGCGGCCCGCGCGTGTAGCCGACTGTTGCCGACCACACCTGGTTGCGCGTGGCCGCGTCCGCGATGCCGCCCACCCCGTACATCGCTGCGACGCGAACCCCGCCGTAGTCTTTGCTCGTGAACTTGATCGCGTTGTTGGTCGAGTTCGCGTTGTTCACGTTGTCGAGGTCGCCGGGGTGCGCGACCATGTAGCCGCCGAACAGCGCGGCGGCCTCGAGCGGCCCGAGGATGTCGACGTTGGTGTCGTACTGCCGCCCGAGCGTGACGGTGCCGAACGGCCCCGACAGCCCGACGAACGCCTTCTTGCCGAACATCAGCCCGCCCTGCCCGAGCCTGCCGGTGCTCGGATCGAAACCGTTCTCGAGCGTGAAGACCGCCGCCAGCCCGCCGCCGAGATCCTCGCTGCCGCGCAGCCCCCAACGGCTCGCCTGCTGCACGCCGCCGAGCATCCGCAACGCGGGCTTGCCGCTCACCGCGCCGTGCGGGCCGGGCGTCGCGATGTTGCTCGCATAGGTCAGCCCTTCATCGATAATCCCGTACAGCGTGACGCTGCTCTGGGCATGCGCCGCACCCGCGATCAGCGCGACACCCGCGCCGGCCAACAGCTTCTTCTTCATCGAACGATCTCCAGTGCGCGGGTCGAATGGCGATACACGGGCGCACGCCGCCCGCAGGCGCGCGGCCTGCTCCGGTGCAAACCGGAACGGTCGGGGTCAGCCAGGAAAGACGGTCAGCGCAGTGCGTCGGCAACGACGGGCGGCGGCGTCCAGCGACGGCCGGCCGCGACTTCGTACGCATGGCCGAACTGCAGCACGCCCCAGTCGTCGCGATGGCGGCCGACGATCTGCATGCCGATCGGCAGGCCCGCCTCGGAGAATCCGCACGGGACGGACAGGATCGGCGCCTCGGTCGATGACAGCAGCCAGCACACGCGCATCCAGTCGATATAGGTCGTGCTCTCGACGCCGAGCACATCGCCAGGCGCGCGCAGCGCGGCGTCGAACGGCATCACCTGCGTCGTCGGCAGCACGTAGAACGCGTAGCGCTGCATGAACGCGCGCATCCGCTCGAACAGGCGCGTCTTGCGCACGAACATGCGGCCGAGATCCGCGGCGGAGAGCGAACGATGCAGCCGGTATTCGTCGTGAAGCTCGGGTTTCAGCGCCGCGCGCTGCCGCTCGTCGAAGCCGTCCAGCAGCGTGCCGATCATCCACGCGCGCTCGATCCGGAACAGGTCTTCGGCTTCGGCGAGATCGGGGTCGTCGAATTCGACTTCGCAGCCGAGCGACGTGAACACGCGCGCCTGCGCATCGACCGCGCGCCGGATCTCGGGATCGACCGGCACGCCGGGCAAACCGCGCGACATCGCGATGCGCGTGCCGCGAAAATCGCGTTCGAGCGGCTGCGCGAAGAGTACGCCCGGCTCCGCGATTTCGGTCGCCGTTTCGCCGCTCGGCCCGGCGATCACGGACAGCAGCAGCGCCGTATCGGCGACATCGCGCGCCATCGGCCCGTCGACGCCGAGCGTCGCCCAACCGTTCAGGTCCGGCGCGCGCGGCACGCGCCCGGGCGACGGCCGCAGCCCGACGACGTTGTTCCACGCGGCCGGGTTGCGCAGCGAGCCACCCATGTCGCTGCCGCACGCGAGCGGATTCATCCCGCAGGTGAGCGCAGCGGCCGCGCCGCCGCTGCTGCCGCCGGCGGAACGCGTCAGGTCCCACGGGTTGCGCGTCGCGCCGAACACGTCGTTGAACGTATGCGAGCCGGCGCCGAATTCCGGCGTGTTCGACTTGCCGATCATCAGCGCGCCGGCGCTCGCGCAGCGCCGCACGATCAGCGCGTCGTGCTGCGGGACGTGCTCGGCGAACAGCGTCGAACCGAAGGTCGTGCGCACGCCGCGCGTCGCGGTCAGGTCCTTCTGCGACACCGGCAGCCCGTGCAGCGGCCCCTGCCATTCGCCGCGCGCCCAGCGCGTGTCGAGCTCACGTGCGCGGGTGCGCAGCGCATCGGGATCGACGACGGTGACGAGCGCATTCACACGCGGGTTGATCATCGCGATGCGCTTGAGATGCGCATCGAGCAGCTCGCAGGCGCTGATCTGCCGCTGCTTCAGCAATTCGAGCATGGTGCGCGCGGGCAGGTCGCACAGATCGCCGGCGGCAACGTCGGCCGGCGACGGCGAAAACGAAATGGTCGTGGTCATGGAAGGGATCGAAGAAGATGGAAGTCAGTCGGTCAGTGATCCTGATCGCTTCGGTCCGACGCGAACGCGAGCGCGACGAGCGACAGCAGCCCGCAGACGATCACGTACCACGCCGGCGCGGCCGGATTGCCGGTCGCCCCGATCAGCCAGGTGACGATGAACTGCGCGAAGCCGCCGAAGATCGACACGCCGCCCGCATACGCGATCGACAGCGCGGTCGCGCGCGTGCTCTTCGGAAACAGCTCCGCGAGGATCACGCCGTTCGCGCCCGCATTGACCGAGTGCAGCGCGGCGAGCAGCATCACGACCGCGTACATCGTCGCGATCGACGGCACCGCGCCGATCAGCCAGAAGCCCGGCAGGATCAGCACGGTCAGCGCCACGCGCGTCCACAGCGCGACGCGCTTGCTGCCGAGCCGATCCGACAGCCGTCCGCCGATCGGCGCGGCGACGAACATCACCGCACCGGAGAGAATCCCGCACCACAGCGCGGTATCCATCGACAGGTGCAGCACGCGGATCGCATACGTCGACATGTAATAGAGGACGATGAAGTGCGCGGCGGTGCCGCCGACCACGAGGCCGAGCGCGGTCAGCACGGCGCCGCCGTCGCGCCGCAGCACGGTGCCGAGCACCGCGGAAGAGCGCCGCGCGGCCGCGGCCGGCGCGTGCTGTTCGAGCGCATTGAAGCGCGCGCGCAGATACAGGCCGACCGGCGCGATCAGCACGCCGGCGAGAAACGGCACGCGCCAGCCCCACGATTCGAGCGCGGCCGGCTCGAGGAAATACGACAGCAGGAAGCCGACGAACGAACCGGCCAGCGCCGCCGCGCCCTGGCTCGCGAACTGCCAGCTCGTGTAGTAGCCGCGTTCGCCGGGCGGTGCACGCTCGGCGAGCAGCGACGTCGATACGCCGACTTCGCCGCCGGCGGAGAAGCCCTGCAGCAGCCGAGCGAGCACGACCAGCACGGGCGCCGCGACGCCGATCTGCGCGTAGGTCGGCAGGACGCCGATCATCCCGGTGCCGATCGCCATCGTGACGAGCGTGAGGTTCATCGCCGGCACGCGGCCGAAGCGGTCGGCGACCAGCCCGATCACGACGCCGCCGACCGGCCGCGCGATGAAGCCGACGCCGAACGTCGCGACCGACATCAGCAATTGCTGCTGCGCGGACGCGGCCGGGAAAAACAGTTTTCCAAGCAGCACCGCGAAGAAGCTGAACACGGTGAGATCGAAGAATTCGAGGCCGTTGCCGATCGTGATCGCGACGATCAGCTGGCGATTGGACGGGGATGCGGCAACGGTGCCGACATGCCCGCCGAACGTGCTGTCCGCTCGGGGCGCCTTCATGAGGGTATGTCTCCGTACTGGTTGTGCGTATCGGTTGCGTATCTGTTGCGCGGCCCGTTCGACGGCCTGCGCATGCAGTCTAGGCATTCAAAATACGCAGCCCGGAGCGACATTTTTCGATCGTGATAACGCTTGGTTATCGCGCGCTTTGCCCGCGCGATCGCGGTGTAGGATACGAGCGTCGCCATTGCCGCCGCGCCCCGCCACGCCGTGAAACACCATCAGCTCCGGGCGCTTGCCGCCATCGCCGAACACGGGAGCCTGCGCGCCGCCGCGCGTGCGATCCATCTGTCCCAGCCCGCGCTCACGAAGGCGATCCGCGAACTCGAGCAGGACCTCGGCGTGCCGCTCGTCACGCGCAACGCGCGCGGCGCGCAGCTCACGCGCTTCGGCCAGGCCGTCTATGCACGTGCGCGGCTGATCCTCGCGGAAATCCAGCACGCGCGCGACGACGTGATCCATCTGTCGGGCGGCAAGGAAGGCGCGCTCGCATGCGCGCTGACGCCGCTGATGTCGCTCGGCTTCCTGCCGGCCGCGCTCGACGCGTTTCGCCAGCGGATGCCGACGATCCGCCTCGACGTGCGCGAAGGCTTTCTCGACACGGCGCTGCCGCGCCTGCGCGACGGCTCGCTCGACTTCGTGATCGCGATCGTCGATGCGACGCGGCTGTCGCCCGAATTCACGTTCCGGCCGCTCATCGAATCCGCGCTGATCCTGATGACGCGCGCGAGCAATCCGCTGCGCCACTGCACGTCGCTCGCGCAGCTGCAGGATGCGCAGTGGGTGCTCAACACGTCGCCGGAAAGCATCGGCCGGCTGCTGCAGAACGTGTTCGTCGCGCACGGCTACGCGGCGCCGCAGCCGATCGTCGAATGCACGTCGTTCAGCGCGGCGTTCGCGCTGTCGGTGCATACCGACAGCGTGTCGTGCGTGCCGCAGCTCTTCATGGAGATCGACTGGATACGCGAACGGATGGCCACGATCGATGTGAAGGAAACGATTCCGACCGTGTCGGCCGGTGTGCTCACGCGGCGCGATGCGCTGAACACGGTCGCATGCGACTACCTGATCCACTGCTTCGTCGAGGCCGTGCGCCGGTACGATCCCGCGAAACTGCTGTGGCGATAGTGACCTGTCCTATTCGATTCGAATCGCACTACGAATATGGATTTTCTTTATAAGAAAAATCACGTCTAATTTCGTACAATTACTAAATACAAATCGAGGCAGAAGGTTTATATAGGACCAATCCTGCCGAAAAGATTCAACAAGGCAACGGCCCCGGAACCCGTTATTTTGAGACCGTTCCGGCGGCCAATCAACACATCATTTCGTAATACTTATTCGCGTGACTCGTTCGTTCAAATACGACGCATTGGCAGATAGAATTAAACAAACAATTCTATTTACCGATAAAAAAATGGACGAACTCCTGCCAATGCGGCTATTTATCAAGGTGGCCGAACTTCACAGTTTCGCGCGTGCAGCCACGGAACTGAACATCTCCAACTCGTCGGCCACCCGCCTCATCATGGGCATCGAGGACAGGCTCGGCGCACGCCTGCTGAACCGCACGACGCGCAGCCTGTCACTCACCGATGCCGGTCATCTGTATCTCGCGCAGATCCGTCACGTGGTCGAGGAGATCGACCGCGTCGAGGACACGATCGCGTCGATGCATCACGAGCCGATCGGATCGCTGAAGATCGCCGCGCCGGTCATGTTCGGCATGCACGTGCTCGCACCGGCGATCGATGCGTTCAAGACGCAGCATCCGGCCATCGTGCCGGAAGTCACGATCGTCGACCGCCATGTCGATCTCGTATCCGAGGGCTTCGACGTCGGGCTGCTGCTGTCGCAGCGCATCAGCACCAACACGCTGGTGACGCGCCCGCTCACGCGGCTCAAGCGGATCGTCTGTGCGGCGCCCCGGTATGTCGAAGCCCACGGCGCACCGATCCATCCGCACGATCTCGCGTCGCACGCGTGCCTGACGTTCCATGCCGATTTCGCGGGCGAATACCTGTCGTTCGATCACGAGCCGACGCGCGTCGCCGTGCGGCCGAACAAATCCGCATCGTCGAACAACATCGGGTTGATCCGGAACTGGGCGTTGTCGGGCATGGGTATCGCGGTGCTGCCCGACTTCCTCGTCGAAGCGGATCTCACCGACGGACGGCTGCTCGCGCTGCTGCCCGACTATCGGCTCGAGGAGCTCGAGATGAATATCGCGTACCCGAGCCGGCGGCACTTTCCGCGCAAGACGCGGCTTTTCGTCGATCACCTGGTCGAGTATTTCGTCAGGTGAAAGAAGGGTTCAATCGCGCACCTTTTTTGCATCGACGCCGCGCGCCGTCGGCGAAGCCGCGGCCCGCCGCGCACCCGCGCCAGCCGGGCCACGGGCGGCTGCATCGCCGCCTTCGCATGGTGCGGGCACACCTGTTGCGCCGCTGCATCTCAGTAGTGAACCGCTCTTGGCAGCCGGCCGTTGAGGACTACACTAATCCTTAATGAGGTGCGGCCGGAGCCCGTGCCTCCAGGGAGACGCCGCCATGAATCGGCCACTGAATCGCATCCTGCCGCGCATGACCGGTAGTGCATCGGTCTGGACGTGGGTCAAGTGGTCGTTGCTGGCCGCGCTGGTGATCGCCGTGGCGATCCTCGTGCGGCTCGTGATGACCGAGATCGCGACGTCGCGCATGCAGGCGCACTACCTGTCCGAACTCACGCGCGACGTCGGCTACACGGTCGAGGCGGGCGCGAGCGACCACATCCGTTTCCCTGCGAACGGGCCGTACGACGAGCGTCTCGGTTATTCGATGATTCCCGCGTTCCAGGAGCGCCTGCTCGCACGCGGCTTCGTCGTCGGCAAGCAGGCGCGCGATTCCGACCGAATGCTGTCGCTCGCCGATCGCGGCCTGTTCCTTCCTTACGAAGAGAAAGATCAGGCCGGGCTGATGCTGTTCGACTCGACCGGCTCGCCGCTGTTCGCGACCGTGTTCCCGCAGCGCGTGTACGCCGACTTCGACACGGTGCCGCGCGTGGTCGCCGATTCGCTGATGTTCATCGAGGATCGCTACCTGCTCGACCCGAACCAGCCGAACCGCAATCCGGCGATCGACTGGGGCCGCTTCAGCCGCGCGCTCGCCGATCAGGCGCTGCACGTCGTCAACCATCACCAGGCGCGCCCGGGCGGCAGCACGCTCGCGACGCAGATCGAGAAGTTCCGCCATTCGCCCGACGGCCGCACCGCGACGCCGCCGGAGAAGCTGCGCCAGATCGCGTCCGCGTCGATCCTCGCGTACCTGAACGGCCCGCAGACGATGCTCGCGCGCCGCACGATCCTGGTGCGCTACCTGAACTCGGTGCCGCTCGCCGCGCGGCCGCACGTGGGTGAAATCAACGGTATCGGCGACGGTCTAGCCGCGTGGTACGGCCGCGACTTCAACGACGTGAACCGCATCCTGTCCGCGCCGACCACCGGCGACAACGTCGACGAACAAGGCAAGGCGTTCCGCGAGGTACTGTCGCTGATCATCGCGCAGCGCGCGCCGTCGTACTTCCTGAATCGCGGCTATCCGGCGTTGCAGAAGCTGACCGACAGCTACCTGCGGCTGCTGTCGAACGGCGGCGTGATCTCTCCCGCGCTGCGCGATGCGGCGCTCGCCGCGCAGATCGAGCGGGCCGCGCCGCCGGCCGCCGCGCGCGTGCAGTCGTTCGTGTCGCGCAAGGCCGTGTCGTCCGCGCGCGCGTCGCTGCTCTCGGCGCTCGGCATCAGCGACCTGTACCAGCTCGACCAGCTCGATCTGGAAGCCACCAGCACGCTCGACAACGGCGTGCAGCAGGCGGTCGCCGACCGGCTCGCGCGGGCATCGACCCGCGACGGCGCGCAGGCGGCCGGGCTGTACGGCTTCGAGATGCTCGCGCCGAAGGACGACCCGTCTCATCTGACGTACAGCTTCACGCTGTACGAGCATCGCAACGGCGCGAACATGCTGCGCGTGCAGACCGACAGCGTGAACCAGCCGTTCGACGTGAACCGCGGCGGCCGCATCAACCTCGGCTCGACCGCGAAGCTGCGCACGCTGATCACCTATTTGCAGATCGTCTCCGAGCTGCATGCGCGCTACGGCAGCCTGCCGAACGCACAACTCGCGCACGTGAAGCCCGATCCGATCGACGGGCTGTCGCGCTGGGCGCTCGACTACCTGTCGCACACGCGCGACCGCTCGCTGCAGGCGATGCTCGATGCGGCGGTCGAACGCAAGTACTCGGCGAGCCCCGACGTGTTCTACACGGGCGGCGGCGCGCAGGTGTTCTCGAACTTCGAAAAGTCGGACAACGGCCGCATCCTGACGCTGCATACGGCGTTCGAGCATTCGGTCAACCTGGTGTTCGTGCGGCTGATGCGCGACATCGTCCATTACGAAATGCTGAAGGCGGCCGGCCCGTCGACGTCGTGGCTCGGCGATCCGGAGCAGCGCAAGCATTACCTCGAGCAGTTCGTCGACGGCGAAAGCAAGGTGTACGTGAAGCGCTACTACACGCGCTACGCGGGCAAGACGCCCGACGACGCGCTCGCGCTGATGCTGCAGGACGTGCGCAAGTCGCCGCCGAAGATCGCGACGGTGCTGCGCAGCGTCGCGCCGAACGAGTCGCTCGCGTGGTTCAGCGCGCACATGCGCGCGCAGCTGAAGGGCACGCCGGCCGCGACGATGTCGGACTACGATCTCGCCGAGCTGTACGCGAAGTACGCGATCGACCGCTTCAACCTCAACGATCGCGGCTACATCGCGAGCGTCCACCCGCTCGCGCTGTGGACGCTCAATTACCTGCGCGCCCACCCGAACGCGCCGCTCGCCGACGTCCAGCGCGACAGCCGCGATGCGCGCTTCTACACGTACTCGTGGCTGTACAAGACCCGCTACCACGCGACCCAGGACCGGCGCATCCGCCACATGGTCGAGCTGCGCGCGTATGGGGAAATCACGAAGGCGTGGCGCGCGCTCGGCTATCCGTTCGAGGAAGTCACGCCGTCGTTCGCGGCCGCGATCGGCGCATCGGGCGATCAGCCGGACGCGCTCGCGAAACTGATCGGCCTGATCGCGAACGGCGGCCAGAAGGCGCCGACCGAGACGATCACGCGCCTCGACTTCGCGAAGGGCACGCCGTATGAAACGCGTTTCGTGCGCGCGGCCGCGCAGCCGCAGCCGCTGCTGTCGCCCGAGATCGTCAACGTGGCGCGCACGCTGCTGGGCGACGTCGTGCAGCACGGCACCGCGCGGCGCCTCGCGGGCGGCTTCACGCTGCCCGACGGCAAGACGCTCCCGGTGTACGGCAAGACCGGGACGGGCGACCAGCGCTTCAATGTGTACGCACGCGGCGCGCGGCTGATCGAGTCGCGCAAGGTCAACCGCAGCGGCACGTTCGTGTTCGTGCTCGGCGACCGCTTCTTCGGCGTGCTGACGGCGACCGCGCACGAGCCGTACGCGGCGCGCTACGACTTCACGAGCGCGATGGCCGTGCAGTTGCTGAAGTCGATGGCGCCGGCGCTCGCGCCGCTGATCGAGCGCCCGGTCGAAGCCGGCACGCGCACGGCGGGCCCCGCGCCGCAGGCGGAAACGCCCACGCCGCAGGCCGCGCCGGTTTCGCCGTCCTGAGCGCGGCCCGCGCGCTCACGCGACCGCGCGCCGCTCAGGCCGAGCGGCCGTCGAAATGCGTGACGGGCAGCGCGTCGATATCGACATCCTCGAGGCATCGCACGTTGATCGCGGCCATCTCGGTGCCGTTCGGATGCGTCCCCTCGCCGAACGCGTGAATCCCGCAGCGCTTGCAGAAGCGATGGCGGATCACGTGCTTGTTGAACATGTAGGTCGACAGATTGTCGTCGGGCGTGAGAAGCGTCATGTGGTCGCGCGGCACGAACCACATCAGCGCGCCCTTGCGCCGGCAGATCGAGCAGTTGCAGGCCATCACGCCCTGCAGGTCGCCTTCCGCCTCGAACTTCACGTCGCCGCAGTGGCAGCTTCCGCGATAGAGCATGGTCGTCTCCCGGTGCGGCCCGTGCACGACGACGGCGCCCGGGCGGGACACCGTTGGCCGGGCCGATCCATGCAGGTACAGTAGCGCGCACATGCGCCGCACGCAATGTCCGGCGGCGCCCGTCCCGACCCGCCCCAACCAAGGAAAACCGTCATGCTCGAACTGCGCCCCGGCTGCGAATGCTGCGACAAGGACCTGCCGCCCGATTCAGAGGAAGCGCGCATCTGTACGTTTGAATGCACATTCTGCGCGACCTGCGCCGACGAGGTGCTGAAGGGCCGCTGCCCGAACTGCGGCGGCGACCTGGTCGCTCGCCCGCGCCGGCCGGCGAGCCTGCTCGCGAAGTATCCGGCGTCGACGGAGCGCATCCACAAGCCGGGCGGCTGCGCGAACGCCGCCTGACGGCGCCGCATCGCGCGCCGCTTCCCGTCACGACATCTCGATGCGCGCGCGCGTGATCGCGAGCAGCGACGCCATCGCGCGGCGCGCGCCGTCCTCGTCGCGCACGCCGATTGCGTCGGCGACGGCCGCATGCTCGGCGAGCGACGCATTGAACACGTGCGCCCGGCGTGCGTTCAGGTGCAGCTGCGCCTCGAGCGTGCGGTCGATCAGCGCGCCGAGCGGCACCAGCAGCTCGTTGCCGCCGGCCTCCAGCACGCTCAGGTGAAAGCGCAGGTCCGCGCGCACCCATTCGTCGACGTTGCGCGCGGCGGCCATCGCGCGCACCGCGTCATCGATCGCGTCGAACGCGCTCGCCCCGTGCGAACGCGCGGCCAGCGCGGCCGCGTGGGGCTCGATCATTTCGCGCATCTCCTGCAGCTTGAGCGCGAACGCGAGCGGCGGCGCGACCCGCGCGTACCAGTCGAGCAGGTCGGCGTCGAGCAGGTTCCATGCGCGGCGCGGCCGCACCCGCGTGCCGACCTTCGGCCGCGATTCGACCAGCCCCTTGGACGTCAGCGTGCGCAGCGCCTCGCGCAGCACCGTGCGGCTCACGCCGAACATCTCCATCAGGTCCGGCTCGCGCGGCAGCAGCGATTCGGGCGGATAGTCGCCGCGCAGGATCGCCGTCGCAAGGCGGAAGGACGTCTGTCCATGCAGGTCGCGTTGAATGATCGTTCTCCGTTCGCCGGGCATGCCGCGGCTGTCCACTATCTGCACAATAGTGCTATTAATACTATTTTTTATCACGCTACGCTAGGATAACCGTCAAGTACTCGACGGCGCCGCATCCGCACGTCCGCGCCGCGCAACCCAGGAGACTCGCGACATGAAAATCATCCGCCTCGAAACCTTCGTCGTCCCGCCGCGCTGGCTGTTCCTCAAGATCGAAACCGACGAGGGCATCGTCGGCTGGGGCGAGCCGGTGGTCGAGGGCCGCGCGCACACGGTCGAAGCCGCCGTGCAGGAACTCGCCGACTATCTGGTCGGCAAGGATCCGCTGCTGATCGAGGATCACTGGCAGGTGATGTACCGCGCGGGCTTCTACCGCGGCGGCCCGATCATGATGAGCGCGATCGCGGGCGTCGACCAGGCGCTGTGGGACATCAAGGGCAAGCATCACGGCGTGCCGGTGCACGCGCTGCTCGGCGGCCAGGTACGCGACCGCATCAAGGTGTATTCGTGGATCGGCGGCGACCGGCCGAGCGATGTCGCGAACAACGCGCGCGCGGTGGTCGAGCGCGGCTTCAAGGCCGTGAAGATGAACGGCTCCGAGGAGCTGCAGATCGTCGACACCTACGACAAGGTCGAGCAGGTGATCGCGAACGTCGCGGCGGTGCGCGATGCGGTCGGCCCGCACGTCGGGATCGGCGTCGACTTCCACGGCCGCGTGCACAAGCCGATGGCGAAGGTGCTCGCGAAGGAGCTCGATCCGTACAAGCTGATGTTCATCGAGGAGCCGGTGCTGTCGGAGAACGCCGAGGCGCTGCGCGACATCGTGAACCAGACCAACACGCCGATCGCGCTCGGCGAGCGGCTCTACTCGCGCTGGGACTTCAAGCACATCCTCGCGGGCGGCTACGTCGACATCATCCAGCCCGACGCGTCGCACGCGGGCGGCATCACCGAGTGCCGCAAGATCGCGACGCTCGCGGAAAGCTACGACGTCGCGCTCGCGCTGCACTGCCCGCTCGGCCCGATCGCGCTGGCCGCGTGCCTGCAGCTCGATGCGGTCAGCTACAACGCGTTCATCCAGGAACAGAGCCTCGGCATCCACTACAACCAGGGGAACGACCTGCTCGACTACCTGCGCAACCCCGAGGTGTTCCGCTACGAAGACGGCTTCGTCGCGATTCCGCAGGGCCCGGGGCTCGGCATCGACGTCAACGAGGAGAAGGTGCGCGAGATGGCGAAGACGGGCCATCGCTGGCGCAATCCGGTGTGGCGCCATGCGGATGGCAGCGTCGCCGAGTGGTGATGCGGAGGTGAGATGAGATGACGTGCGTTGCGCGGCGGACCAGCCGCGCATCGCAGGTCGAGACGGCCGCCCAACAGGCGGCCGCTTTTACATCCGCGGCATGCGGCTCATGCGGGGACGGGGCCCCGCGCCGCGCCGGCCGTCAGCCGAGCGCCGCGAACCCCGGCACGCAGAACGACAGCACGGCGGCCGCGACGAACACCGCGATCATCGTCAGCGCTTCGAGATGCAGGATGTTGCGGAACGTGTGCGCGTCTTCGGTCGACGCGGTACGGCGCAGGCGCGGCAGCGCGGAGAAGCGGTTCAGCCCGCCGAGTACGAGCGCGAGCGCGACGAGCAGCAGCTTGAGCAACAGCACGCGCCCCCACGTGCTGCCGTCGAGCGGCGCGAGCGAGCCGCCGAGCCCGCGCAGCGCATTGAGCGCGCCGGTGCCGAGCACGAAGACGACCGCGATCGCCGACGTCCGCGACAGTTGCTGGCCGATCCGGATCAGTGCGCCGCGCGCGACCGACGAACCGAGCACCGGCAGCACCGCGAGGCCGGCCGCGAGCACGAGGCCGCCCCACACCGCGGTGGCGAGCAGGTGCAACGTCTGCACGCCGACCGCCGCGGACAGCGGGCCCGTGTCGGCCGCATGGCCGAGCGACGCCTTGCCGGCCGCGACCACGATCACCGCGAGCCACAGCACCGCATGCGCGACCGGGCCCTCGGGCTTCGCCAGCGCGACGATCGCGAGCAGCACGGCACCGGCGAACGCGACGCTCCACGCAAAGCCCGCATGCGTCTGCATCAGCATGGTCGGGATCGCATCGAACGCGCCGCCGAGCCCCGCGCCGCTCATCGACGCGGCTTCATACACGAGCCAGCCGAGATCGGCGAGCACGAGCGCCAGCGCCGCCGCGACCAGCGAATGTTGCGCGCGCAGCCATGCGTGATGCGACGGCGCGACGACCGGCCGCGCGCCGTCCTTGCCGAGCCACGCCTTGAGCAGCGCCGAGCCGACCGCCATCGCGAACGTCGCGTCCATCAAGGCCGCGAGCGCGACCTGCCCGATCCACAAGCTGTCGATCCTCATTGCGCGCGCCCTCCCGGAAACAGCCGGCCGGCGGCGCGGCGGCAAGTGGAACGACAGCGGGGAGACGGCAACGGCACGGTAGGGAACGTCATCGATGAATCCGGAAACGGGAGAAATGACTGGGTCTGCGGCGGAGGCGGCGCCGCGCGACCCGCGAGTGTACGGTCTTCGATGGTCAAAGCGCACGCCGGTTCACATCATCCGTACATATCGCGCGGCAAATTGTCGCAAGTCGCAAACAGACAGGAACCGATGTCCTTTTGCCAAATAGCCGCCATTACCCATCGATGATAGAATGCCGCGTCGCAGCAGCCCGGCTGCCCTGCCATCCATGCGCCGAGCCGATCGTAGCCCGGACAGGTCCCCGACGAATAAACATGGAGTCTCGTGTGTCTTCAAGACGCCTCTTCCGTCCGTTGCTCGCCGTTCTCTTGATCGGTGGCGCGGGCCTTATGAGCGCTGCTCAAGCGCAGACCAAGCCCACGGAGCAAGCGCACGCCCAGCAGGCGCCGCTCAAGGCACCCGATACGATGGCCGAGCGTGTGCGCGGCTGTACTGCATGCCACGGCGTTCACGGCCAGGGCACCGACAACGATTATTTCCCGCGTCTTGCCGGCAAGCCGGCCGAGTACCTGTACAACCAGCTCGTCAACTTCCGTGACGGACGGCGCAAGTACCCGCCGATGAACTACTTGCTGACGTACCTGAACGACGATTACCTGAAAGAGATCGCCGAGCACTTCTCGGCCGAGCGTCCGCCGTACCCGACGCCCGCCAAGCCGACGCTGCCGGCCGCCACGCTCGCGCGCGGCAAGCAGCTCGTCACGCAAGGCGATCCGTCGCGCAAGCTGCCGGCCTGCGTGGCCTGCCACGGCGCCGGGCTGACCGGCATGCAGCCGGCGATCCCGGGCCTCGTCGGCCTGCACGCCGATTACCTGAGCGCACAGCTCGGCGCATGGCGCTCAGGCAACCGCCACGCGAAGGCACCGGATTGCATGCACGACATCGCGTCGAAGCTGTCGGATGAAGACGTCACGGCCGTGACCGCGTGGCTCGCCGCGCAACCGGCGCCCGCCAACCCCGTGCCGGCCCCGGCGCGTTCGATGAAGACTCCGCTCGCCTGCGGCAGCGAACCGCAATAAGGCAAGGGAGACAGACACAATGAAACGCAAGTCCCTGTTTGCACTCTCGGCTGTCGCGATCGTCGCGGCCGTCGCCCTCGTGCCGGTCCTGTGGCCGGGTAACGACACGCTGCACGGCGCTGCTGCCGTCGCGGCCACGCCGGCCGACCAGGCCGCGCTGATCAAGAAGGGCGAATACCTCGCGCGCGTCGGCGACTGTATCGCGTGCCACACCGTGCGCGGCGGCAAGTCGTTCGCGGGCGGCCTGCCGATGGCGACGCCGTTCGGCACGATGTACACGCCGAACATCACGCCGGACGACAAGGACGGCATCGGCAAGTGGACGTCGGACGACTTCTACCGCGCGATGCACACCGGTCGTTCGAAGGACGGCAGCCTGCTCTACCCGGGCTTCCCGTTCGCGAGCTACACGAAGGTCACGCGCGCCGATTCGGACGCGATCTACGCGTACCTGCGTTCGGTCCCGCCGGTCTCGGTGCCGAGCCGTCCGCACGAACTGAAGTTCCCGTTCAACAACCGCAACCTGCTGATCGGCTGGCGCACGCTGTTCTTCAAGGAAGGCGAATACAAGCCGGATCCGACCAAGTCGGTCGAATGGAACCGCGGCGCGTACCTCGTCGAAGGCCTCGGCCACTGCTCGATGTGCCACACGTCGATCAACATGATGGGCGGCCCGGTGAACTCGGCAGCCTTCGCGGGCGGCCTGATCCCGCTGCAGAACTGGTATGCTCCGTCGCTGACCAACGACAAGGAACTCGGCCTCGGCGACTGGCACGTGCAGGAGCTGTCCGACCTGCTGCAAGCCGGCGTGTCGAACAAGGGCGCGGTATTCGGCCCGATGGCCGACGTCGTGCACAACAGCCTCCAGTACATGAACGACGAAGATACGCGCGCAATGTCGACGTACCTGAAGTCGATCCCGCAGAAGGCTGAAGCGCCGAAGAACATGCAGTACGAGCCGTCGAAGCAGTTCGGCAACACGCTGTTCGACCAGGGCAAGAAGATCTACGCGGACAATTGCGCGACCTGCCACGCCGAAACCGGCGCAGGCAAGCCGCCCGCGTATCCGCCGCTCGCGGGCAACCATTCGATCGTGATGGAATCGGCAGTCAACCCGATCCGCATGGTGCTGAACGGTGGCTACCCGCCGAGCACGTTCAAGAATCCCCGTCCGTACGGGATGCCGCCGTTCGCACAGTCGCTGTCGAACCAGGAAGTTGCGGCAGTCGTCACGTATATCCGGGTGTCGTGGGGCAACAACGGTACGCCGATCTCGCCGCAACAGGTGAGCGACCTGCGTTCCGCGCCGCTTGACTAAATAACGCGCGACACAGACGGGGGCGCGGCTGCGGGAAAACCGCAGCCGCGCCCCTTTGCTTTTTGCGACGCCATTCCCCGCGCAGGCCGCGCGAGGCGTCGCAAATCATAAAACTCAAGAGTGGTATCTATGTCTTTCGAATCTCTCGGCTTGGCCGAACCGCTGGTCAAGGCGGTCAATGAGCTCGGCTACACGTCGCCGACCCCCATCCAGCAGCAAGCCATCCCCGCCGTCCTCGGCGGCGGCGACCTGCTCGCCGGCGCACAGACCGGCACCGGCAAGACCGCCGGCTTCACGCTGCCGATCCTGCAGCGCCTGCACACGTACTACGCCGAGCATCGCGGCGCGAAGCGCGCGGTGCGTGCGCTGATCCTCACGCCGACGCGCGAACTCGCCGCCCAGGTCGAGGAAAGCGTGCGCGCGTACAGCAAGTACGTGAAGCTGCGCTCGACCGTGATGTTCGGCGGCGTCAGCATCAATCCGCAGATCGACGCGCTCAAGCGCGGCGTCGACATCGTCGTCGCGACGCCGGGGCGTCTGCTCGACCACATGCAGCAGAAGACGATCGACCTGTCGAATCTCGACATCCTCGTGCTCGACGAAGCCGACCGGATGCTCGACATGGGCTTCATCCACGACATCAAGCGCGTGCTGGCGAAGCTGCCGCCGCAGCGCCAGAACCTGCTGTTCTCGGCTACGTTCTCCGACGAGATCAAGTCGCTCGCCGACAGCCTGCTCGATTCGCCGGCGCTGATCGAAGTCGCGCGCCGCAACACCACCGCGGAAAGCGTCGCGCAGAAGATCCACCCGGTCGATCGCGATCGCAAGCGCGAGCTGCTCACGCACCTGATCCGCGAACACAACTGGTTCCAGGTGCTCGTGTTCACGCGCACCAAGCATGGCGCGAACCGGCTCGCCGAACAGCTGACGAAGGACGGCATCAGCGCGATGGCGATCCACGGCAACAAGAGCCAGTCGGCCCGCACGCGCGCGCTCGCGGAGTTCAAGAGCAGCACGCTGCAGGTGCTGGTCGCGACCGACATCGCCGCACGCGGGATCGACATCGACCAGCTGCCGCACGTCGTCAACTTCGACCTGCCGAACGTGCCGGAAGACTACGTGCACCGGATCGGCCGCACGGGCCGCGCGGGCGCGACCGGTGAAGCCGTGTCGCTCGTGTGCGTCGACGAGAAGCAGCTACTGCGCGACATCGAGCGGCTGATCAAGCGCGAGATTCCGCAGGAAGTGATCGCGGGCTTCGAACCCGATCCGAGCGCGAAGCCGGAACCTATCCAGCAGCGCCGCGGGCAGCAGCCGCGTGGCGGCAATGCCGGCGGCGGCGGCGGCAATCGCCAGCCGCGTGCAGGCGGCTCAGGCCAGCCGGCCGCGAAGCGCGAAGGCGGCGCACAGCCGAAGGCCGCGAAGGCAGCCAAGCCGCGCACGGCCGGCGGCGCCGGCGGCAATGCCGGCGGCGGCCGTCCGTCCGGCGGCAACGCCGCACGCCCCGCGAGCGGCAACGCCGCGCACCCGAACCGCAACCGTTCGTCGCGCAGCGGCCAGCGCGGTCACTGAAGCCGCGCGGCCGCGCGCCGCAGGTGCTCGACCTGGCTTTGCCAGCGCGCGAGCACCTCGGCGCGCACCTCTCCTTCCAGCGCAAACGTGACACCCGTCGCGAGACGCGCATAGCCGACCCGCTGCGCATCACCGTGCGCGATCGTCGCAGCGAAGCCGGCCAGTCCGCCGAAGTCTCCTTCGAGCGGCTCGATCCTCAGTTGTGCCTGAAAGAATGCGCCGTCCGCGACGAGCGTCAGCGCGGCCGCACGCCGCTGCGCGATCGCACGCGCCGCGCGCGATTGCGGCCATAGCGCGAGCAGCAGCGTATGCGCGTCGCGCGCATGGATCTCGCCGACGCTGAGCAGCGTCGTGCGCAGCTGGCCGTCGTCGGTCGCGACGATCAGCGACGCGGCGACGTCGGCATGGCGCTCGAGTGCGGTGCCGTCGAACAGCGCGACGACGGCCGGCGGCCACGCGTCGAACGTCCATTGTTCGAGCGCGTGGCGATGGGAATCGGTCATGATGGCGGCCCCGGTGAAAAGCAGACGATGATGCCGCAGCATACGCGCTGGGCCGCGCGGTGACGATCAGCGCATGAACACGTGCCGCGTGATCTTCGTCAGCGGATAGTGGACGCCCGGCTGGATCTTCGCGGGCAGGTCGAGCGGCTTGAGCAGCATCTTCACGCACATGTCGGCCGACAGGTTGCGCCGCACGAGCGAGCTGATGCGGGCGACGCGCTCGCGGTTGTACTGGCTGTCGCCGACGCGCTCCGGATAGCGGATCGCGAACACGTGGCGCAGCGCGATCTCCGAATCCTCGTTCTTGATTTCCATCACGCGGCGCATCAACGCGCCGAGCACCGCGAGCCGGCCGTTGCCTTCGAGCTTGTTGTACTTCTTGAAGAACTTGAAGAAGTGCTTGTAGTGGCGCACTTCGTCGGTACGGATGTTGTCGGTGATTTCCTTCAGCACCGGCTCGTCCGAGCATTCGTTGATCGCGCGATAAAGCGTGGCCGTGCCCGTCTCGACGACGCAGCGGGCGACCATCTCGAGCGCGCGGGTCTTCTCGAACGCGTCGACCGAGCAGGTCTTCGAATACTCGGCGAAGAAATTCGCGAACGCGGTATCCCAGTCGAACTCGGGCCACACGTGCGCGATGTACGCCTTCAGCGCGCGCCCGTGCTGCAGTTCCTCGGGCTCCCACGCCGTGTTGAGCCACGCGGACACTTCCGGGTCGTCGTTGAAGAACTCGCTCAGGTTGCTCGTGTAGAGATCCGAGCCGCTTTCGATGAACGACGACGCGCACAGCAGCAGCAGCAGATCCTCGTTTGCGGCGGCACGCTGACGATCGATCCGGTTCAGGTCGATGTCCTCGATACGCCACGGCATGACATGCGTCGTTTCAGTAGGCATGGTGATGCGCTCCCAGTCGTCGCGCGGCCGCGCGGCCGATGCCCTCGGCACGGGCCCGGCGCGCCCGCAGGCGACGTGTTGCTTGCATTTATAGTGGATTGGTCCGGCCGAACCATGCTGGCATCTTAGCCGCACTTGAATGTTCGTGCTTCAAAGCACTGACCATGCCCGGCTGGCGCAGTTCCGCCGCGGGTGTTGCGGTTCGTTAGACGAGTTCTTCGAACCGGTTGCGCGCGCTCGGTGGCATGCGCGGCATCAGGCAAGACGGGCGGCCATTCGGCCGCCCGTCGCACGCAGGAATCTGGAAGCGTTCCGTCAGAAACCGGCCGCGAGGCCATCGCGACGACTGTCGCTCGCGGCCACGTAGCCGCGGTCGGGATCGTCGGGATCGAGGCGCCACACGAACTGCCCCGAGCCGAAGTCCATGTAAGGATCGTCGACCGACTTGATCGTATGGCCGCGCGCGGCGAGCGCGTCGACCGTGTCGCGGTTCATCGTCGCCTCGACGTCGAGCGTGAAGTCGCGATTGACCTTCCAGCGCGGCGCGCAGCAGGCGGCCTGCGGCTGCTGTCCGTAGCCGAGCATCCGCACGATGGTCTGCAGATGGCCCTGCGGCTGCATGTCGCCGCCCATCACGCCGAAGCTCATCACGGCCTCGGTGCGGCCGTCGATCTCCTCGGTGACGAACGCCGGGATGATCGTGTGGAACGGCCGCTTGCCGCCCGCGACGACGTTCGGCGAGCGCGGGTCCATCGAGAAGCCGTGCCCGCGGTTCTGCAACGCAATGCCCGTCCCGGGCACGACGAGCCCCGAGCCGAAGCCCATGTAGTTCGACTGAATGAAGCTCACCATCATCCCGCGCTCGTCCGCCGCCGACAGATAGATCGTGCCGCCCGAATGCGGGCGGCCGGCGGCGAAGTGCGTCGCGCGCGTGCGGTCGATCAGCTTCGCGCGTTCGGCGAGATACGCGTCGTCGAGCATCTGCTCCGGCGTCAACTCCATCGCACGCGGATCGGCGACGTAGCGATAGACGTCCGCGAACGCGAGCTTCATCGCCTCGATCTGCAGGTGCTGCGAGTCGACCGAATCGACGGGCCATTCGGTCACGCCCGCGTGCTCGGCGATCCCGAGCGCGATCAGCGCGGCGATGCCCTGCCCGTTCGGCGGGATCTCGTGGATCGTGTGACTGCCGAAGCGCTTGCCGATCGGCTCGACCCATTCCGGGCGGTAGCCGTGCAGATCGGCTTCGGTCAATGCGCCGCCGCCTTCGCGCGCGAACGCCGCGAGCTGTTCGGCGAGCGCGCCCTCGTAGAACGCGCGCGGGCCGTCCTTCGCGAGCGTGCGCAGCGTGCGCGCATGGCCCGGCAGGCACATGCGCTCACCCACGAGCGGCGCCCGCCCGCGCGGCATGAAGGTATCGGCGAAGCCCGGCAGCCCCTGCAGCTCCGGCACCGCGGCCGCCCACTTGTGCGCGACGATCGGCGACACCGAATAGCCGCGCTCGGCGAGCTCGATCGCCGGCTCGAGCAGGTCCGCGAACGGCAGCGAACCGAACTTCGCATGCAGCGCTTCCCAGCCCGCGATCACGCCCGGCACCGTCACGGTGTCCCAGCCGCGCGTCGGCTTCTTCGCGATGCCGTGCGCGTCCTCGCCGTGGCGCTTGCGGAAGTAGTCGGGGTTCCACGCGGCCGGCGCGACACCCGACGCGTTCAGCCCGGACAACCGCCCGCCATCCCACACGAGCGCGAACGCATCGCCGCCGAGCCCGCACGACACGGGCTCGACCACCGTGATCGCGGCCGCGGCGGCCAGCGCCGCATCGACGGCATTGCCGCCCTTCCACAGCATCCGCAGCCCGGCCTGCGCGGCGAGCGGGTGCGACGTCGACACGACGTTGCGCGCAAACACCGGAATGCGGATCGTCGGATACGGGTTGTGCCAGTTGAAGTCAGTCATCGGTGCCACCTCGTCGAAAGCAGAATGAACGCGCCGCGCGCAGGCTCGGCGTGCGCGGACAGTCCGCCATTGCAGCGCGATCCGCGCGATCGCACAAATTCATTTGTCAAATGAATCCATGCACTTTCTGCATGAATGACGGGCCACCGTGCGCCGCGCGCCGGCCGAACGCCCTTTCCGCCCCTTACAATACGCGCTCCGCCTCACGATCCGACCGCCCAGCCATGACCCGAGATCCCCGCCTCACCCTCAACGCGCGCCAGCAGGAATTGCTCGAATGGGTGCAGCGCGACGGCTTCGTGACCGTCGACGATCTCGCCGCGCACTTCGCGGTCACGCCGCAGACGATCCGCCGCGACGTCAACTGGCTCGCGGATCTGAACCTGCTGCGCCGCTACCACGGCGGCGCGAGCCTGCCGACCAGCTCGGAGAACGTGTCGTACACCGCGCGCCAGCGGATGTTCCACGACGAGAAGCGGCGCATCGCGGCGCTGGCGGCGTCGCACATCCCTGACCAGGCGTCGCTGTTCATCAACCTCGGCACGACGACCGAGGAAGTCGCGCGCGCGCTGAACCGCCATCACGGGCTGCACGTGATCACGAACAACCTGAACGTCGCGTCGATGATGAGCGGCTATCCCGACTGCGAGGTACTGATCACGGGCGGCATCGTGCGGCCGTGGGACAAGGGGATCGTCGGCGAACTCGCGATCGACTTCATCCGCCAGTTCAAGGTCGACTACGCGATCATCGGCACGTCGGCGATCGAGGCCGACGGCACGCTGCGCGACTTCGACACGCGCGAGGTGCGCGTGGCCGAGGCGATCATGCAGCATGCGCGCACGGTCTATCTCGTCGCCGACCACTCGAAGGTCGGCCGCCCGGCGCTCGTGCGCCAGGGGCACCTGAGCCAGGTTCATGCGCTCTTCACCGACAAGCCGCTGCCGCCGGAGATGGCCGACGCGGTGGCCGCCGCGGGCACCGAAGTGTACGTCGCTGAATAACGCTTGCGATGCTGCACCGCACCTGAAACTTCAAGTGAAATCAAGAAGTTGGCGCACCGACCGAACCGCTAGCGACCCGCGTGCCTGTCAAACGGAAAATTAACGGGGCACGATTTGTCGTTGCCCGCGCGCTCGACTAGACTCCAGTTCCCCGGCCCGTTCGCCCGATCCGCCCGTGCCAAGGCGTGTGCGAACTCCCAGGCCGGCCAATACAGCTTTCCCCCCAAGCCATACCCCCGTGTGGGGTATCGCGCTGCGGCGTTCGCGCCGGCCGCGCGGGCATACTGGTCGCCATGGAGAGAACGATGCTGAGTCCGCATGAATTCGCCACGCTATTGCTTGTGAAGGACGCACCCGATCAAACCAACATGGATCGGGACGAAATCGACGCACTGCTCGAACAGCAGCTCGTCCGCCTGGAAGGGCTCGGCTCGGGACGCAAATACTGCGTGACCGAGACCGGCGACGCCGCGTTGCGATCCATCAAATACCGATATTCCTGAACTACCGCTGCTCCTGACCTGAGCGCGCGCGGCCGGATTTCCGGCCGCGCCGCTTTTCCGCCTTTCCCGCCTCTGTCAGCTTCCCCGCGTCAGCCGCCGCGCAGCGTCGGATCGACCGCGGCCCGCCAGCTGACGGCCTGCGCGCGTGCGCCGTTGAAATACGCGACCCAGCCGGCGCGCCCCGCCGCATCGGGTGCCGCATAGCGCGCCGAAAGTTCGTTTACGAACGCGCAATAGTTCGCTTGCGTGAGCCCGCGATACCGTTTCGCCACGTACGCGTCGTACAGCGTCGAATAGACCGGCTGCGCGTCCGCGCCCCACTCGTGCGCGGTGCCGCCGCACGACGTCTGCAGGTCGACGAATGATGGCGCACGCCAGTTGCCGGCAAGCGGCGGCGTGCCGGCGCTGCACCCTGCCAGAACGACGGCGCAAAAGCCGGCCCACATCCCAATACGCATGATTCACCTCGCGAAACGGTCGATGCCGCCAGTATCGTCCGGGATCGCCCGGCGCGCTACTGGCCCCGCTTTTTCGAACTTTACTTTTTCGATTTCGTTCGTTAAATTTCGAATTCGAACATTTCATGTTCGCCCATTTCCATCAGACGATAAGGACAGCAGGTGACCCAACCGAATCGCTACGATCTGCTCGTCGTCGGCGGCGGCATCAACGGCGCGGGCATCGCGCGCGATGCGGCCGGCCGCGGCCTGTCGGTCCTGCTCTGCGAGCAGGACGACCTCGCGTCGCACACGTCGTCGTGCAGCACGAAGCTGATTCACGGCGGCCTGCGCTATCTCGAATACAACGAATTCGGACTCGTCCGCAAAGCGCTGCAGGAGCGCGAGACACTGCTGCGCGCGGCGCCGCACATCATGTGGCCGCTGCGCTTCGTGATGCCGCACATGCCGAACCTGCGGCCGGCCTGGCTCATCCGCATCGGCCTGTTCCTCTACGATCACCTCGCGAAACGCGAACTGCTGCCCGGCTCGCGCGGCATCGACATGCGCCGCCATGCGGCCGGCGCGCCGCTGATCGACTCGATCAAGCGCGGCTTCGTGTATTCGGACGGCTGGGTCGACGATGCGCGCCTCGTCGTGCTGAACGCGCTCGACGCGAAGGAGCGCGGCGCCGAGATCCTCACGCGCACGAAGCTCGTGTCGGCGGAGCGTCACGGCGACGAATGGGAAGCGCGGCTGCAGCATGCGGACGGCTCGATTCGCGTCGTGCGTGCGCGCGCGGTCGCGAACGCGGCCGGGCCGTGGGTCGGCGACGTGCTGCACGGCGCGCTCGGCCGCGGCGCGCAGCACAGCGTGCGGCTCGTGAAGGGCAGCCACATCATCACGCGGCGCCTGTTCGATCACGACCACGCATACATCTTCCAGAACCCGGACAAGCGGATCATCTTCGCGATTCCGTACGAGCACGACTTCACGCTGATCGGCACGACCGACGTCGAATACACGAACGATCCCGCGAAGGTCGCGATCGATCGCGACGAAACGCAGTATCTGTGCGATTCGATCAACCGCTACTTCAAGCGCAAGATCTCGCCGGCCGACGTGCACTGGACCTATTCGGGCGTGCGCCCGCTGCTCGAGGACGAGAACGCCGCGAACGCATCGGCCGTCACGCGCGACTACCGCCTCGAGCTCGACGACGGCGCCGGCGCGCCGCTGCTGTCGGTATTCGGCGGCAAGATCACGACCTTCCGCAAGCTCGCGGAAGAAGCCGGCGACCTGCTGTGCGGCGCGCTCGGCCGCGACGCGAAGACCTGGACCGCCGGCGCGCCGCTGCCGGGCGGCGACATCGCGAACGCGAAGTTCGACGTGTTCGCCGATGCGTTCGCGAAGCGCCATCCGTGGCTGCCCGCCGCGCTCGCGCGCCGCTATGCGCGTGCATACGGCACGCGTGCCGAACGCGTGGTCGACGGCGCGCAATCGCTCGCCGATCTCGGCACCGAAATCGCGCCGGGCCTGTACGACGCCGAACTGCGCTACCTGCGCGACGTCGAATGGGCGACCTGCGCGCAGGACGTGCTGTGGCGCCGCTCGAAGCTCGGCCTGCACGTCGCGCCGGGCACACTCGACGCGGTGACGGCCGCGGTCGACGCGTGGTTCGCCGCCGCGCACGCGCCGCACGCATGATCCGCTTGCAGTTGCAGTTGTCTTACCGATGTTGATTCACCGACGCGCCGCCCGACATGCGGCGCGCATCACAACTACGCCGATCCACGGATGGAGATGAGAGACATGCAGGACCAGTACATCCTCGCGCTTGACCAGGGCACCACGAGTTCCCGCGCAATGCTGTTCGATCGCCAGGGCAATATCGTATCGATTGCCCAGAAGGAATTCGAACAGATCTACCCGCAACCCGGCTGGGTCGAGCACGACCCTCAGGAAATCTGGTCGACGCAGGCGGGCGTCGCGGCGGAAGCCGTCACGCGCACCGGCCTGAACGGCACGTCGATCGCCGCGATCGGCATCACCAACCAGCGCGAGACGACGATCGTCTGGGATCGCGAGACGGGCCAGCCCGTCTACAACGCGATCGTCTGGCAGGACCGCCGCACCGCCGACTTCTGCGATTCGCTGAAGAAGCAGGGCCTCGAGGCGAAGGTGCGCGCGAAGACCGGCCTGCCGATCGACTCGTACTTCTCCGCGACGAAGATCCGCTGGATCCTCGACAACGTGCCGGGCGCGCGCGACAAGGCGCGCCAGGGCAAGCTTGCGTTCGGCACCGTCGACAGCTGGCTCGTATGGAACTTCACGAAGCACGAGCTGCACGTGACCGACGTGACGAACGCGTCGCGCACGATGCTGTTCAACATCCACACGCGCGAGTGGGACAGCGAGCTGCTCGAACTGCTCGACATCCCGCGCAGCATGCTGCCGGACGTGAAGGCGTCGTCGGAAATCTACGGCCACACGAAAACCACCGTGTTCGCGTCGAAGATCCCGCTCGCGGGCATCGCCGGCGACCAGCACGCGGCGCTGTTCGGCCAGATGTGCACGACGTCGGGCATGGTGAAGAACACCTACGGCACCGGCTGCTTCCTGATGATGAACACCGGCGACAAGCCGATCGAGTCGAAGAACAACCTCGTCACGACGATTGCCTGGCAGATCGGCGACGACGTGCAGTACGCGCTCGAAGGCAGCATCTTCATCGCGGGCGCGGTCGTGCAGTGGCTGCGCGACGGCGTCGGCATCATCAAGACCGCCGCCGAAATCGAAGCGCTCGCCGCGAGCGTGCCGCATACCGACGGCGTCTATCTCGTGCCGGCGTTCGCCGGCCTCGGCGCGCCGCACTGGAACGCGCGGGCGCGCGGTTCGGTGTTCGGCGTGACGCGCGGCACGACATCCGCGCATCTCGCGCGCGCGGCGCTCGATGCGATCGCTTACCAGTCGCTCGACGTGCTGGCCGCGATGGAAGCCGATTCGGGCATCAGCATCGGCGAGCTGCGCGTCGACGGCGGCGCGAGCGCGAACGACCTGCTGATGCAGTTCCAGGCCGACCTGCTCGGCGTCGACGCGGTGCGTCCGCAGATCACCGAGACGACCGCGCTCGGCGCGGCCTACCTCGCCGGCCTCGCGATCGGCTACTGGAAGAACCTCGACGAAGTGCGCAGCCAGTGGCAGCTCGATCGCCGCTTCGCGCCGTCGATGCCGAAGGAGCAGGTCGAGCAGCGCATGGCCGGCTGGCAGCGCGCGGTGCGCGCCGCCAAGGCATGGGCCGACGACACGCAGTAACCGCAGTACACCTATACAAACGAAATACAACAACACCGGCGGACCGCGCGGCGCGCGAGTCCGCCGTCATCTACGAGAGACAACATGTCACCTTATATTGCGGAATTCATCGGCACGGCGATCCTCGTGCTGCTCGGCAACGGCGCGGTCGCAAACGTGCTGCTTGCGAAGACCAAGGGCAAAGGCGCGGATCTGATCGTCATCGTGATGGGCTGGGCGATGGCGGTGTTCGTCGCCGTCTACGTGACGGCTTCGTTCAGCGGCGCGCACCTGAACCCGATCGTCACGATCAGCCTCGCGCTCGCGGGCAAGTTCGCGTGGTCGAAGGTCGGCGGCTACATTGTTGCGCAGATGCTCGGCGGGATGGCCGGCGCGTTACTCGTGTGGCTCGCGTATCGCCAGCACTTCGCGAAGGAAGCCGATGCGGACCTGAAGCTCGCGGTGTTCTGCACGGCGCCCGCGATCCGCAGCGTCACGCACAACGTGCTGACCGAAGCGATCTGCACGTTCGTGCTGATTCTCGGCGTGCTGTACCTCGCGTCGCCGCAGGTCGGCCTCGGCGCGCTCGACGCGCTGCCCGTCGGCTTGCTCGTGCTCGGCATCGGCATCTCGCTCGGCGGCCCGACCGGCTATGCGATGAGCCCGGCGCGCGACCTGTCGCCGCGCCTGATGCATGCGCTGCTGCCGATCCCCGGCAAGCGCGACAGCGACTGGCGCTATGCGTGGGTGCCGGTGATCGGTCCGCTGCTCGGCGGCGCTGCCGCGGCCGGCCTGTATCTGCGTCTGCACGCGATGGCCTGAACGCGGTTTCAGTCGAGTTCGAGCGCGCGGCAGTGGCTGCCGCGCGCTTACGGTTTCTCCGCCTTCCTTCCTCCCTCTCCCTCCGGAAATGCCGGTACGCCGGATCGATCCGGCCGCGCAAGCAGCTCGCCGAACGGTGCGCGGCACCGCCGCGAAAGCACGTATCATGGCGGCATGATCGGCGTCGCCGACACCCGCCTTTTCACCACCATGCTCGATCACCTTATCTGCGACTGCGACGGCGTGCTCGTCGACAGCGAAGTCATTGCCGACCGCGTGCTGTTCGAAACGCTGTCCGCCACCTTCCCCCACCTCGATTTCGAAGACGCCGCGAAGTCCGCGTTCGGCCAGCAGACGTCGCGCTTTCTCGCCGGGCTCGAAGCGCATTTCGGAATCCGGATGCCGGAAGACTTCATCGACACCATCGAGCGCAACATCGAGACCGGTCTCGCGCAATCGCTCGCGCCGATCACCGGCGTGCGCGACGCGTTGCTGAAGGTGAGCCTGCCGGCCGCGGTGGTATCGAACAGCCGGCTCGTGCGCGTGCGCAGCTCGCTGAAGCGCGCGTCGCTCACCGAAATCTTCGGCGATCGCGTGTTCAGCTCCGAGCAGGTCGCGCGGCCGAAGCCCTACCCCGACGTGTACCTGCATGCGGCGAACACACTCGGCGTCACACCGGAGCGCTGCATCGTCGTCGAGGACAGCGTGTCGGGCCTGAACGCCGCGCGCGCGGCGGGCATGAAGACGATCGCGTTCGTCGGCGCGAGCCACATCCCCGACAACTACGCGGACGCGCTGCGCGCGATGGGCATCACGCGGATCATGCGCAGGATGGATGAACTGCCGGCGCTCGTCGCGGCCGGCCTGCGCGGCGAATTCGGCGACGTGCAGTCCTGACGAGCGGCCGCGCCGGAAGCGAAAGAAGCGGCGTGCGGCTCGATGCGCACGCCGTACCGCGGGCGCATCGGCCCGCCCACTACGCCGGCTGTCAGGCCGGTTCGCAGCAGCGCTCGCGCACGGCCGCCAGCGCCTCGCGGAATTCGACCAGCTCCGCGATCGTCAGCATCGGCAGCCCGTGCTGCTGCGCGAAACGCTCGACGTCGTCGCCGCGCGTCATCGTGCCGTCCGGATTCATCAGCTCGCACAGCACGCCGGCCGGCTTCAAACCCGCGAGGATCGCCAGGTCGACCGTCCCTTCGGTGTGACCGCGGCGCGCCAGCACGCCGCCCGGTTGCGCACGCAACGGAAACACGTGGCCAGGGCGCACGATGTCGTACGGCTTCGCGTCGTCGGCGATCGCCGCGCGAATCGTCGTCACGCGGTCGGCCGCGGACACGCCGGTATGCACGCCTTCGCGCGCCTCGATCGATACGGTGAACGCGGTGCCGTTGCGGCTCTCGTTGGTCTGCACCATCGGCGGCAGCTCGAGCGCGCGGACCTTGTCGTCGGTCAGGCACAGGCACACGATGCCGCTGCATTCGCGGATCAGCAGCGCCATCGTCTCGGGGGTGATGCGCTCGGCGGCGACGATCAGGTCGGCCTCGTTTTCCCGGTCGTGATCGTCCTGCAACACGACCGCGCGGCCCGCGCGCAACGCGTCGAGCGCGGCGGCGATGCGCGGCGGCACCGGTTCGGACTCGAGCAACGGGAGATCGGCAAAGGCGTCGGCGGGTGCCGACGAAACGGACAGGAAGGACATGTGAAACGCTCCTCGCAATTTCGATTTGGGCGAAAAACGTTTCAGGGCATTGCAAACAGACAGAACGACAACCCGCTCCGCACGCACGGCGAAGCGGCCCTGACGGACATGACTATCTGCACATCTTCTCTCATCCGGACTATGACCGTCGGCTCTGGCATTCGACCAGATCTGCTGACCCCGCGCGGTTGCGCGGGCGCTCGCGGGCTCGCCGGCTTTCGCCAGCCTACCGCCGGTGGGGAATTTCGCCCCGCCCTGAAGACGCACTGATTGCCGGCCGGGAATGCCCCGGAAAACCGGCGGGCCAAGCATACCTCAGCTGCGCGCGCCGCGCAGCCAACCACACCTAAAACCTTACTGACGACTCCGTCTAACGGCATCGTCCGAACGGCCGATAGCAGGCCGACATCAGGCCGGTGCGGCCGTCCCGAACGGCACCGGGCGCCGGCCCCACCGGACCGGCAACCCGCCCGCGCTCAGCCGGCCGCGTGCGCGGCGTCGGGCACGAGCCAGCGCGGCGGCACTTCGGGGCTCACCGTCACGCGGAACGCGCGCGCCTCGGTGTCGCCCGGATTGCGCAGGCTGTACGGTTGGTCGGCGTCGAACACGATCGCGTCGCCGGTCGCGAGCAACTGGCGGCGATCGTGCACGCTGACTTCGAGCGTGCCCTCGCTGACGACCAGGTTGACCGTCGTGCCGGGCGCGCGGCGCGTGCCGGGCTCCGTGTGCAGCGGCGCGATCCGCAGCTCGTGGAATTCGGCCGCGGCCGGTTCGCCCTCCGGATACAGCGCACGCGCCGAGAAACGGCCGCTCGAGCTGACGACGCGCGCCGCGCGCTCCGCCGCCAGGTGCTCGAAGCCGTTCACCGCGTGGCGGCGCAGGAACGCGGCGACCGACACCTTCAGCGCCGCGGCGATCTTGCAGAGCACCTTGATCGACGGCACGCTGCGAGCGGATTCGATCTGCGCGAGCATCGCACGCGATACGCCGGACAGTCGCGCAAGCGCATCGAGCGACAGTTGCCGCTCGGCACGCAAGCGCGCGAGATTCACGCCGACGACCTGCTCGAGGACGTCGAGCGACGCGGCCGCTCGCGCGCCGGCGGCCTCGCCGGACTCGAAGGAAGACACGTCGCGCACCAGCGCCAGGGATGAAGACATAGCATGGCCTCCGGGCCGCCGTGCGGCCCTGCGAATGGGGTGAGCCGGAATCGGGTTGCGCCACGAACGGCGCGTATCGAGACGCTATCACCCGGCCCTGCCGCGGCAAACGAAGTTATCTTCACACCGTTATCAGCATCGCGGAGGAATGCGTTCGTCGCGAACGTTTTCCCGTCGCGATGGCGTCGACGCAGCGCCGCTCAATGCGCGGCCGGCGCCGCGCCGCGCGCCGGCGCGCGCATCGAGCCGCATCGCGAACCACGTGACGACGAGCGCCGCGAACGTCACCGCGACGGCGACCCACGGCAGCGCATCGAGCGCGAAGCCGTGCTCCAGCGCCAGTCCGCCGAGCCACGCACCGCCCGCATTGCCGACGTTGAAGGCGCCGATGTTCAGCGTCGACGCCAGATGCGGCGCGCTCGCGGCCTTCGCGACGACGCGCGCCTGCAGCGGCGGCACCGTCGCGAACGCGGCGATCCCCCACACGAACACCGTCACCGCGGCCGCGACCGGCAGGTGGCTCGTCTTCGCGAACACGGCCATCACGGCCATCAGCGCGACCAGGATCGCAATCAGCGACGGCATCAGCGCGCGATCGGCAAGCTTGCCGCCGAGCGTGTTGCCGACCGTCAGCCCGGCGCCGAACAGCACGAGGATCAGCGCGACCGCCCGCGGCGAATAGCCGGTGACGGTTTCGAGGATCGGCGCGATGTACGTGAACACGACGAACACGCCGCCGAAGCCGAGCACGGTCATCAGCAGCGCGAGCCAGACCTGCGGCTCCTTCAGCACGCGCACTTCGTGGCCGAGGCGGACGGGCCCGCCGTCATGACGGTTCGGCACCAGCAGCGCGACGCCGCCGAGCGACAGCACGCCGAGCGCGGCGACGATCCAGAACGACGCGCGCCAGCCGAGCAGCTGGCCGACGAACGTGCCGAACGGCACGCCGAGCACGTTCGACAGCGTGAGGCCCGTGAACATCAGCGCGATCGCGCTCGCGCGCTTGTCGGCCGGCACGAGCGACGCGGCGACCACCGCGCCGATCCCGAAGAACGAGCCGTGCGCGAACGACGTGACGACGCGCGCGACCATCAGCATCGCGTAGCCGGACGCGCTCGCGCACAGCACGTTGCCGACGATGAAGATCGCCATCAGCAGCAGCAATGCGGCCTTGCGCGGCATGCGGCTCGTCAGCACCGCGAGCAGCGGCGCCCCGACCGCGACGCCGAGCGCGTAGCCGGTGACGAGCAGCCCGGCCGACGGCAGCGACACGGCGAGGTCGTGCGCGACTTCGGGCAGAAGCCCCATGATGATGAATTCGGTGGTGCCGATGGCGAACGCACTGATCGCGAGCGCCAGTAACGGGATGGGCATGACGTTCTCCGGATGGCGGCGGACGCGGCGCCCGGTCGGTGCCGCACCGCACAAAAAAGCGGGATGTGCGCGCATTGTCCCGAATACGCCTATCTTTGATAATTGGCGTGGCATTTGAACCATTTTCAAAAAATTCTGGAAAATCCAATGGATCGACTGGGCGACATCCGGCTGTTCGTCGAAGCGGCGGAACTGGGCAGCCTGTCAGCGGCCGGGCGCAAGCTGAACGTCACGCCGGCCGCCGCGAGCGCGCGCCTCGCGAAGCTCGAGGCCAAGGTCGCGACGCGGCTGTTCGAGCGCTCCACCAGACAGCTGCGGCTCACCGACGAAGGCCGGCTCTACCTGAACTGCTGCCGGCAGGCGCTGCAGGCGCTCGACGACGCGCACGCGCTTCTGCAGGAAGGCCGCAACGTGGTGGCCGGCAAGGTGCGGCTGTCGTCGACGTCCGATTTCGGCCGCAACCAGCTGCTCGACTGGCTCGACGAATTCACCACGCTGCATCCGGGCGTCACGTTCTCGCTGACGGCGTCCGATTCGGCGTCGAACCTGTGGCAGGACGAAATCGACCTCGCGATCCGCTTCGCCGCGCCGCCCGACGGCGCGTTGATCGCGCGCCGGCTGGCCGCGAACCGGTGCGTACTGTGCGCGGCGCCGTCGTTCGTCGCGCGCCACGGCGTGCCGGCCGATCCGCACGATCTGGCCCGCTTTCCCTGCAACGTGATCACGATCGCGTCGGGGCCGATGAACACGTGGCGCTTCACGCGCGGCGACGAAGTGCAGACTCACACGGTGCCGGTGTCGACCGCGTTCGAGACCAACGACGGCGGCCTCACCCGCGAATGGACGCTGCGCGGCCACGGCATCGCGCTGAAGTCGCTGTGGGACATCGCCGACGACGTGCGCGCGGGCCGGCTGCGCGTGCTGCTGCCCGACTGGCGGTACCAGGACGCGCCGCTGCACGCGATCTATCACAGCAAGCGCTACATGGCGCCGCGCGTGCGCGTGCTGCTCGATTTCCTCGCCGAACGCTTCGCGCGCGAGGAAGCGGCGCTCGACGACCTGCTGAATGCGTGCCGCTGACGCCGACACTGACGCTCGCGTGCGCCGCCCTATCAGGGTCGGAGCGGGCAGAACGGCGTCGCGCGGCCGCAACCCGCCGCCCGCCCGGGACGGCGCGTAAAGCTATAATGGAAGGCTTGCCCGACGGCTTTTCACGCGTGCACGCCACGCTCGCTCGACGCGCACCGCGCGCCCCGGTCCGCCATGCGGCGCCGGCACGAGCCGCTGCACCGCTGCAGCCGTCCCGATACACCCTTGACGACGCCCCCAGGTCAACCACTGCGAACGGCGAATCCCCATGACGAAAAAAGTTTACGTAAAGACCTTCGGCTGCCAGATGAACGAGTACGACTCGGACAAGATGGTGGACGTGCTCAATGCGGCTGAAGGCCTCGAAAAGACCGATACCCCGGAAGACGCGGACATCATCCTGTTCAACACGTGCTCGGTGCGTGAGAAGGCGCAGGAAAAGGTGTTCTCCGACCTCGGCCGCGTGCGCGAGCTGAAGGAAGCGAAGCCGGGCCTGCTGATCGGCGTCGGCGGCTGCGTCGCCAGCCAGGAAGGCGCGTCGATCGTGTCGCGCGCACCGTACGTCGACCTCGTGTTCGGCCCGCAGACGCTGCACCGCCTGCCGCAGATGATCGACCAGCGCCGCGCGAGCGGCCGTGCGCAGGTCGACATCTCGTTCCCCGAGATCGAGAAGTTCGACCACCTGCCGCCCGCGCGCGTCGAGGGGCCGAGCGCGTTCGTGTCGATCATGGAAGGCTGCTCGAAGTACTGCAGCTACTGCGTCGTGCCGTACACGCGCGGCGACGAAGTGTCGCGCCCGCTCGACGACGTGCTGACCGAAGTGGCCGGCCTCGCCGACCAGGGCGTGCGCGAAGTCACGCTGCTCGGCCAGAACGTGAATGCATACCGCGGCGCGCTGACGGCCGGCTCGACGGAAATCGCCGATTTCGCGACGCTGATCGAATACGTCGCCGACATCCCCGGCATCGAGCGGATTCGCTACACGACGTCGCACCCGAAGGAATTCACGCAGCGCCTGATCGACACCTACGCGAAGGTGCCGAAGCTCGTGAGCCACCTGCACCTGCCGGTCCAGCACGGCTCCGACCGCATCCTGATGGCGATGAAGCGCGGCTACACGGTGCTCGAATACAAGTCGGTGATCCGCAAGCTGCGCGCGATCCGCCCGGACCTGTCGCTGTCGACCGACATGATCGTCGGCTTCCCCGGCGAGACCGAGGAGGATTTCGACAAGATGATGGCGCTCGTGCACGAGATGAGCTACGACACCAGCTTCTCGTTCATCTACAGCCCGCGCCCCGGCACGCCGGCCGCGAACCTGCACGACGACACGCCGCGCGAGGTCAAGCTCAAACGCCTGCAACATCTGCAGGCGACCATCGAGGAAAACGTCGCGCGCATCAGCCGGTCGATGGTCGGCAAGGTCGAGCGGATCCTCGTCGAGGGCCCGTCGCGCAAGGATCCGAACGAACTGTCGGGCCGCACCGAGAACAACCGGGTCGTGAATTTCCCGGCGCCGCTCGCGTCGCACCCGCGCCTGATCGGCCAGATGATCGACGTGAAGATCAACCATGCGTACCCGCATTCGCTGCGCGGCGAGCTGCTGCTCGTGAGCGACGACGCGAGCGCGGCCACCCACTGACCGACTGACGCCCGACAGGAGCCCGACGCTACTTTGAAGACCGTCCAAGCACTGGAATTCACCGCGCCGCGCGAAGACAACGCGCGCCTCGCCAACCTCTGCGGCCCGCTCGACGAGAACCTGCGGCAGATCGAACAGGCGCTCGACGTCACGCTCGCGCGGCGCGGCCACCGGATCACGATCCGCGGGCGCGGCGCGAAGCTCGCGCTCGCGGCGCTCGAGAACTTCTACAACCGCTCGCGCGATCCGCTGTCGGTCGACGATATCCAGCTCGCGCTGGTCGAAGTGCGTCACACCGCCGGCAACGGCCGCCAGGACACGCTCGACGTGCGCTTTCGCGGCGACCCGGACCATCCGTTCGACGAACCGGCCGTGCAGCTCGACGACGCAGGCCCCGAGGAGGAACCCGGGCCGAAGCTGTACACGCGGCGCGCCGACCTGCGCGGGCGCACGCCCGCGCAGCGCGAGTACCTGAAGCAGATCCTGTCGCACGACGTGACGTTCGGCATCGGGCCGGCCGGCACCGGCAAGACCTACCTCGCGGTCGCGTGCGCGGTCGACGCGCTGGAGCGCGACCAGGTCAAGCGGATCGTGCTGACGCGCCCGGCCGTCGAGGCCGGCGAGCGGCTCGGCTTCCTGCCGGGCGATCTCGCGCAGAAGGTCGATCCGTACCTGCGGCCGCTGTACGACGCGCTGTACGACCTGCTTGGCTTCGACAAGACGGCGAAGATGTTCGAGCGCCAGATGATCGAGATCGCGCCGCTCGCGTACATGCGCGGCCGCACGCTGAACCACGCGTTCATCATCCTCGACGAGGCGCAGAACACGACGCCCGAGCAGATGAAGATGTTCCTCACGCGGATCGGCTTCGGCTCGAAGGCCGTCGTGACCGGCGACACGAGCCAGGTCGACCTGCCGCGCGGGCACAAGAGCGGCCTGGTCGAGGCGCAGCAAGTGCTCGGCGGCGTGCGCGGCATCGCGCTCACGCGCTTCACGAGCGTGGACGTCGTGCGTCATCCGCTCGTCGCGCGCATCGTCGAGGCGTACGACGACTTCCACGCGCAGCACAAGGACGCGTGACGCATGGGCGGCGCCCGCGCGCCGCACCGGCCCACGGCCCGGCCCGCCCGACGGCGCGCCGGGCTTTTTTCGCCCGCACGCGGCCGGTGCGAATTCGGGAGCGATCGGCCGTTTGGTGTATCCTCAACGCGTTCCAATCGCCGCACCCGTCATGAAATCTTCCCGTTCTCGCAAGTCCGGGCGCGACCAGTCCGCCGCGCCCGATTCCCCCCGTGTTTCGCTGTTCGATGCGAAGGGCAAGGCCCGGACCGTCGCCGCGCAAGGGCTGCGAATCGACTTCCCGGATGGCCGCAGCCTGATGTTCGACCTGTCGGGCAGCTCGGGCGACACGGCCGTCGCGATCGTCGCGCAGCACAACGATCCGGCGATGCGCGCGAAACTCGCGCTGCAGCCCGAGCATTACGACAGCGTGACCCTGCACGTCGGCGCCGAGCCCGCGCCGCGCGATGAGGAAATCGCGGAAATGGCGGACGAGCCGCGCGAGCTCGAGTTCGACCTGTCCGTGCAGTACGGCGACGAAGTCACCGGCGACGTCCGCAAGGCGTGCCCCAAGCGCAAGCTGATCGCCGAATGGATCGAGCCGGCGCTGTTCTCGAGCGCGCAGCTCACCGTGCGCTTCGTCGGCGAGGAAGAAGGCCGCACGCTGAACGACGGCTACCGCCACAAGGACTACCCGACCAACGTGCTGACCTTCGCGTACGATCCGCTGCCCGACGGCACCGTGATCGGCGACCTCGTGCTGTGCTGCCCGGTCGTCGAGAAGGAAGCGCAAGAACAGGGCAAGCCGCTCGCGGCCCACTACGCGCACCTGCTGGTGCACGGCGCGCTGCACGCGCAGGGCTACGATCACGAGACGAGCGAAGAAGACGCCGCCGAAATGGAGGCGCTCGAAGTCGCCATCCTCGCGAAGCTGGGCTTCCCCAACCCGTACCAGTAAGAGCCGTCCGCGCCATGCGCCACGCCGCAATGCTGCCGCCCGCCTACCCGCCGTCGATCGGCGAGGGACGGCTGCTGACGCAAGACGAACTGGCGGCCTCGCTCGCGCACACGATGCGCGACTGGGACGGCCAGCAGGATCTCTGGCTGTTCGGCTATGGCTCGCTGATCTGGAACCCCGGGCTGCCGACCGTCGCCGCCGTGCGCGGCAAGGTGCACGGCTACCATCGCGGGCTCTACCTGTGGTCGCGCGTGAACCGCGGCACGCCCGAACGGCCGGGCCTCGTGCTCGCGCTCGATCGCGGCGGCTCGTGCTCGGGCATCGCATTCCGGCTCGCCGGCCCGACCGCGCAGCCGCATCTCGAGACCTTGTGGAAACGCGAGATGCCGATGGGCTCGTACCGGCCCGCGTGGCTGCCGTGCTCGCTCGAGACCGGCGAGCGCGTGAACGCGCTGGCCTTCGTGATGCGCCGCGACGCGCCGGCCTACACGGGCAAGCTGACCGACCCCGTCGTGAAGGAGGTGTTCGGCTGCGCGGCCGGCCGCTACGGCACGACGCTCGACTACGTGAGCCGCACCGTGGAGGCGCTGCGCGCGAGCGGCATCCCCGATCGCGCGCTGGAAGGGCTGCTCGCGCGATGCCGGTGACGTTCGACAGGCGGGCGCGCGCCACGTCCAAGCATGCGAAAGGAGGCCCCGCGGGAGGCGCCATGCCGATGAAACCGTCACGCGGATCGCGCGGCGCGCTGGCCGCGCTGCTCGTCGCCGCGAGTGTCGCGCTGTCCGGCTGCGGCGTCCTGGGCTGCGGCGGCGTCGCGACCAACGGCGCGGCGGGCGGCGGCTGTTCGGCCGGCATGCGCTTCTGAATTTCCGGAGCCTGCGCGAGCCGCCCCGGCCCGCCCGAGCCGCGACGAAATGTCGCCGGCACCGACCGACCGGCCGGTCGCCGTTGCGCCCCGCTTTTTTGCCGCCGCTGCCCCGGCGCGTCGTTCTGGGATAGGATGGAGACGAAGGACGGCGGCGCCCGGCGCGGCCGTTCCCGAGCGGGGCCCGCGCGCGCCGCGTGCCCCCGGCCGGACGGCCGGGGTGACACGGCCGCGCCATGCCCTTGGTGTATCCTTGCCTACTCCGTGACCGCGCGCCCCGGCATGACCCGGGCGCACCACCATGAACGATTCGTATCCCAGTCGTAAGCTCACCGACAAACCGCAAGAAAAGCGCTCGCTGCTCGAGCGCCTGACCGACTTCATCTCGCCCGAGCCGGAATCCCGGACCGAGCTGCTGGAAATCCTCCAGGACGCCCACGAACGCAACCTGATCGACGCCGATTCGCTGTCGATGATCGAGGGCGTGTTCCAGGTGTCCGACCTGTGCGCCCGCGACATCATGGTGCCGCGCGCGCAGATGGACGCGATCAACATCGCCGACAAGCCTGAAGACTTCATCCCGTTCGTCCTCGAGAAAGCGCATTCGCGCTACCCCGTGTTCGAGGAGAACCGCGACAACGTGATCGGCGTGCTGCTCGCGAAAGACCTGCTGCGCTTCTATGCCGAAGAGGAATTCGACGTGCGCGGGATGCTGCGCCCCGCCGTGTTCATCCCCGAATCGAAGCGCCTGAACGTGCTGCTGCACGACTTCCGCGTGAACCGCAACCACCTCGCGATCGTCGTCGACGAATACGGCGGCGTCGCGGGCCTGATCACGATCGAGGACGTGCTCGAACAGATCGTCGGCGACATCGAGGACGAATACGACTTCGACGAAGAGGCCGGCAACATCATCTCGGGGCCGGACGGCCGCTACCGCGTGCGCGCGCTCACCGAGATCGAACAGTTCAACGAATCGTTCGGCACCGACTTCCCCGACGACGAAGTCGACACGATCGGCGGGCTGATCACCCATCATTTCGGCCGCGTGCCGCACCGCGGCGAGAAGCTGCAGCTCGGCAACCTCGTGTTCGAGATCCAGCGCGGCGATGCGCGCCAGGTCCACGTGCTGCTGGTGCGCCGCAACCCGCACGCGAGCCGCCGCGCCGAAACCTCGCACGAAGACTGACCGTCTCGCGCCGCCCGCGTCTCCTTCAACCGCTCGCCCCCTTTCGCTTCACATGGACGATCCGATCCCGTCCCGCCCGGCTGGCGGCCTTCTCGCGCCGGCGCCCGGCCGCGCGCTGCCGCGCTGGCACTATCCGGCCGCGCTGCTCGCCGGCGCGGCCAATACGCTCGGCTTCGCCCCGACCCCGCATGGCGGCTGGCTGCAGCTCGTCGTATTCGTCTGGTTTTTCGCGCAGCTGACGCGCACGTCGAGCTGGCGCGGCGCCGCGCTCACCGGCGGCGCGTTCGGCTTCGGCAACTTCATCACCGGCGTGTGGTGGCTCTACATCAGCATGCACGTGTACGGCGAGATGGCCGCGCCGCTCGCGGGCGGCGCGCTGGTGCTGTTCTCGCTGTACCTGTCGCTGTACCCGGCGTTCTCGGCCGGGCTGTGGTCGTTCTGCGCGGGCCATGCGTGGCATCGCCGCGAGGCCGACCCGCGGCCGTTCTCGCCGACCTGGCACGGCGCGTTCGCATTCGCCAGCGCATGGGCGCTCGGCGAATGGCTGCGCGGCACCGTGTTGACCGGCTTTCCGTGGCTCGCGAGCGGCTATGCGCAGGTCGATGGCCCGTTCGCGGGCTTCGCGCCGGTGGTCGGCGTGTACGGGATCGGCTGGGTGCTCGCGCTGTTCGCTGCGCTGGTCGTGCAGGCGCTCGTCGCCGCGCGCCGGTCGCCCGCTCCTGAACACACCGACGGCAACGCACGCATCCGGATCGCCGCGCCGGCCGGCGTCGCCGTCGCGCTCGTCGCGGCCGGCATCGGGCTGTCGCAGGCCACGTGGACCGTGCCCGCGAACGCGCCGCTCAGCGTGCGGCTGCTGCAGGGCAACGTGAAGCAGGACATCAAGTTCGAGCAGGCGGGCATCGACGCGGCGATCAAGATGTACCAGCAGATGATCGTCGAAAAGCCCGCCGACCTGATCGTCACGCCGGAGACCGCGATCGCGGTGATGATCCAGGAGCTGCCCGAGCCGTTCGCCGTGGCGATCCGCAAGTTCAGCGACACGACGGGCTCGGCCGTGCTGTTCGGCGCGGTCGGCGCATCGGTCACGCCCGAAGGCCGCTACGTCGACTACACGAACAGCCTGTACGGCGTGACGCCGCATTCGCGCGACATCTATCACTACGACAAGCACCATCTCGTGCCCTTCGGCGAATTCATCCCGTGGGGCTTCCGGTGGTTCGTCGACCTGATGAAGATGCCGCTCGGCGACTTCGCGCGCGGCGCGCCGGTGCAGAAGCCGTTCCTCGTGCACAACCAGCCGGTGATGGCCGACATCTGCTACGAGGACTTGTTCGGCGAGGAAATCGCCGCGACAATCCGCGACAATCCGCAGCCGCCCGGCGTGCTCGTCAACGTGACGAACCTCGCGTGGTTCGGCGACACGATCGCGCTCGACCAGCATCTGCAGATCGCGCGGATGCGTGCGCTCGAGACGGGCCGGCCGATGCTGCGCGCGACCAACACCGGGATGACGGCCGCGATCGACGCGCGCGGCCGCGTGCTCGGCCAGCTGAAACCGTTCACGATCGGCTCACTCGACCTGCGGATCGAAGGCACGAGCGGCTTCACGCCGTACGTGACGAGCGGCAACAACGTCGTGCTCGCGGTATCGCTGGTGCTGCTCGCGTTCGGCTTCACGTTCGGGCCGGGCCTGCGCCGCCGCAACGGCTCGAAGGCCGGCGACGCCCCCAACGTATGACGCCTCGGCCGGCCGCTCAGGCCGGCCGCTTCGCCTGCGCGGCCAGGCCGCGCAGATCCCGCCCGAGCGCCGCCATCACCGGCGCCCAAGCGCCGAACGTCGGCTGCCGGTACAGCGTGGCGGTCGGATACCACGGGCTGTCGGTGCGTTCGAGCAGCCACGGCCAGTGCGGATTCACGTCGAGCAGCACCCAGGTGCGCGCGCCCAGTGCGCCCGCCAGATGCGCGACCGACGTGCACACCGTGATCACCAGATCCAGCGCGCCGATGAACGCGGCCGTATCGTCGAAACTCTTCAGTTCGGCCGTGTAGTCTTCGATCGCGAAACCGGCCGCGCGCGCCGCGGCGACATCCGCATCCGCGCCCGGCTGCAGCGAATGGAACGTGACGCCGTCGATACCGCGAAACGCATCGGCGTAGCGATCGAGCCCGACGCGCCGGAACGGGTTGCGCTGGTGTCCCGGACTGCCCGTCCAGACGAGCCCGACGTTCAAGCGACCGTCGCCCGCGAGCCGCGCGCGCCACGCGTCGCGCGCGTGGCGGTCGGCATGCAGGTACGGCACCGATTCGCCGAGCGTCGACGTCTCCATCCCGAGCATCAGCGGCAGGCCGATCAACGGCACTTCGTAGTCGAAGGCGGGCAGTTCGTCGACGCTGCCGCCCGCGCTGAACGCGTCCGCATGCGCACCGAGGCTGCGCTGCATCAGCGTGCCCACCTGCGGAAACGTGTTCCACGCGAGCCGGCCGCCCTCGCGGTGCACGCGCTCGGCGAGCGGCGCGACGAAGCGCGCGAACTGCAGCACGTCGCCGAGCCCCTGCTCGCCCCACACGAGCAGCGTCTTTCCCGCGAGCGGCTCGCCCTGCCAGCGCGGGCCCGGCAGCGCCGGCCGGCGCCCGCGCAGCTCGCCCGCACCGTCCCAGCGCGCCTCGTGGCCGCGCCAGCCGGCCGCGTAGTTGCCGCGCACGAGCTGGATGATCGCGAGATTGAAACGGAACGAGGCGTCGTCGGGCGCCAGTTCGCACGCGCGCGACGCGTAGCGCCCGGCGTCGTCCCAGCGCTGCGCTTCCTTCATCGCCATCGCGATGTTGTTCAGCGCGAGCGCATTGTCGGGCGCGATTTGCGCGAGCCGCGCCGCACACGCGAGCGCGCCGTCGAGGTCCTGTGCCGCGAGCCGCGCGACGACCAGGTTGATCCACGCCTGCACGTCGTGCGGATCGGCCTCGACGGCCGCGTCGAGCAGCGCGATTTCCTCGTTGCGGTCGCCGCCCGACAGCCGCAGCGCGATCGCGAGGTTGTTGCGCAGCGACGGCCAGCGCGGATCGAGCGCATAGGCGGCGCGATACGGCGCGACGGCGTCGGCGTGACGGCCGAGCATCTGCAGCACGTAGCCGTGATTGAAACGGGCACCGGCGCCCGGATGCACGCGCACCGCGCATTCGGCCAGCGCGAGCGCGTCGGCCGTGCGCTGTCGCGCGACGAGCGCCGACGTGAGCTGCGCGAGCGCGGCCATGTCGACCGCGTGCAGATGGCCGGCGGCGGCAAGCCACAGCGCGTGCGCATCGTGCTCGCCGCGCGCGTGCGCGTCGGCGGCCTGCCCGAGCATGGCGAGCAGCGGCGGGATCAGCGGAATGAGGAGGTCGTTCGAATCGTCCATGCGGTCCGGAGTGGGCAATCGGTCACGCGGCACGCGTCGCGCGCGCCGCAATACGTGCATCTTAACGCCCGCGCAAAGCGCTGCGGCCGCCGACGCGACACGCGCATCGCGACGCCGCACAAGCGGCCGCGACGCGCGCGCCGGCACCCCTTGCACCCGCTTCGCACGGGTCGCCGGAACACCGCCGACGGCCCCTTCGTCGGCGTTCCGGCCGCATCCGGTCGCCGATCCGGTAAAATTACGCGTTTCAGCACACTAACAAGCCGCGCCGCCGCGCGAGCCGACCCTCCGGGCTCCGCCCGGAGCGCCGTTCGCAACGGAGCGCCAGCGCCACGAAGGCTCTTCATGCTTACGTTTCAGCAAATCATCCTGACGCTGCAGTCCTACTGGGACAAGCAGGGTTGCGCCCTGCTCCAGCCCATCGACATGGAAGTCGGCGCGGGCACGTCGCACGTCCACACGTTCCTGCGCGCGGTCGGCCCCGAGCCGTGGCGCGCCGCGTACGTGCAGCCGTCGCGCCGCCCGAAGGACGGCCGCTACGGCGAGAACCCGAACCGCCTGCAGCATTACTACCAGTACCAGGTCGTGCTCAAGCCGGCGCCGGAAAACATCCTCGACCTGTACCTCGGCTCGCTGGAAGCGCTCGGCTTCGACCTGAAGCAGAACGACGTGCGCTTCGTCGAGGACGACTGGGAGAACCCGACGCTCGGCGCGTGGGGCCTCGGCTGGGAAGTGTGGCTGAACGGGATGGAAGTCACGCAGTTCACGTATTTCCAGGAAGTCGGCGGCCTCGAATGCAAGCCGGTGCTCGGCGAAATCACGTATGGCCTCGAGCGCCTCGCGATGTACCTGCAGAAGGTCGAGAACGTGTACGACCTGGTCTGGACCGAGTGGGAAGAGCAAGGCCCGAGCGGCCCCGAGCTGCGCCGCCTGTCGTACGGCGACGTCTACCACCAGAACGAGGTCGAGCAGTCGACCTACAACTTCGAGCACGCGAACGTCGACCTGCTGTTCACGTTCTTCAACAGCTACGAAGCGGAAGCGAAGAAGATGATCGACGCGCAGCTCGCGCTGCCCGCGTACGAACTCGTGCTGAAGGCCGGCCACACGTTCAACCTGCTCGATGCGCGCGGCGCGATCTCGGTCACCGAACGCGCGGCCTACATCGGCCGCATCCGCGCGCTGTCGCGTCTCGTCGCGCAGGCTTACTACGACTCGCGCGAGAAGCTCGGCTTCCCGATGCTCGGCAACCCGCCGGGCGTGCCGGGCCTCACCACCGACGCCCAGGACGCCGCGCAGCCGGCATGGGCGCCGCCGCTCAAGGTCGAACGCAAGATCGATCAGGACTGACGAGACGAGATTGATTCCACACATGACGCATAACCATCCCGCCCCCCTGCTCGTCGAACTGCTGACCGAAGAGCTGCCGCCGAAGGCCCTCGCGCGCCTCGGCGACGCATTCGCCGAAGGTCTCGCGCAACGCCTCGCGGCGCGCGACCTCGTCGAAGGCGAACTCGTGTTCGAACGCTACGCGACGCCGCGCCGCCTCGCCGTCGTCGTGCAGAACGTGCGCGCCGTCGCGCCTGAAAAGCAGGTCCGCGAAAAGGTCCTGCCCGTCTCGGTCGCGCTCGACGCCGAAGGCAAGCCGACGGCCCCGCTCGCGAAGAAGCTCGCGGCGCTCGGTCACCCGCACCTGTCGATCGCCGATCTCGAGCGCGCGCAGGACGGCAAGGCCGAAGCGTTCTTCGTCAATTACTCGGCAGCCGGCGCGACGCTCGCCGACGGCCTGCAGGCCGCGCTCGACGAAACCCTCGCGAAGCTGCCGATCCCGAAGTTCATGACCTACCAGCGCCCGGACGGCACCGACGTGAAGTTCGTGCGCCCGGTGCACCGCCTGACCGTGCTGCACGACGATCGCGTCGTGCCCGTGACCGCGTTCGGCATCGACGCCGGCGACACCACGCTCGGCCACCGCTTCCTGTCCGACGGCCTCGTCGCGATCCAGCATGCGCACGCGTATGCCGACACGCTGCGCGACAAGGGCCGCGTGATCGCGCACTTCGCCGACCGCCGCGAAACGATCCGCACGCAGCTGAACGAACACGCGAACGGCGACACGGTCGTGATGCCCGAATCGCTGCTCGACGAAGTGACGTCGCTGGTCGAATGGCCGGTCGTCTATCCGTGCCGCTTCGAGGACGAATTCCTGCAGGTGCCGCAGGAATGCCTGATCCTCACGATGCAGACGAACCAGAAGTACTTCGCGCTGACCGACGTCGGCGGCAAGCTGCGCTCGCGCTTCCTGATCGTGTCGAACATCGACACGAAGACGCCGGGCGAGATCATCGAAGGCAACGAGCGCGTCGTGCGCCCGCGCCTCGCCGACGCGAAGTTCTTCTTCGAGCAGGACAAGAAGAAGCCGCTCGCCGACCGCGTGCCGCTGCTCGCGAACGTCGTCTATCACAACAAGCTCGGTTCGGCGCTCGCGCGCGTCGAGCGCCTCGAGGCGCTGGCCGGCGAGATCGCGCCCGCGATCGGCGCCGACGCCGCGCACGCGAAGCGCGCCGCGCGCCTCGCGAAGGCCGATCTGCTGACCGACATGGTCGGAGAGTTCCCGGAACTGCAGGGCACGATGGGCACGTACTACGCGCGTCACGACGGCGAGCCCGACGACGTCGCGCTCGCGTGCGCCGAGCACTACCAGCCGCGCTTCTCCGGCGACGCGCTGCCGACCACGCCGGTGTCGACCGCCGTCGCGCTGGCCGACAAGCTCGAGACGATCGTCGGCATCTGGGGCATCGGCCTCGCGCCCACGGGCGAAAAGGATCCGTTCGCGCTGCGCCGCCACGCGCTCGGCGTGCTGCGCCTGCTGCTCGAGAAGCAGCTGCCGCTCGATCTCGTCGCGCTGCTGCGCACGGCCCATGCACGCTTCGAAGGCGTGCCGGGCGTCGCCGAATCGACCGACGCGATCTTCGCGTTCTTCATGGACCGCCTGCGCGGCCTGTTGCGCGAACGCGGCTACTCGGCCGGCGAAGTCGACGCGGTGCTGAGCCTGAACCCGACGCGCGTCGACGATCTCGTCGCGCGCCTCGACGCGGTGCGCGAATTCACGCTTCTCGCGGAAGCCGAGGCGCTCGCGGCCGCGAACAAGCGGATCTCGAACATCCTGAAGAAGTCGGAAGGCGGCGCGAACGGCACGGTGCAGCCGACGCTGCTCGTCGAAGCCGCCGAAAAGGCGCTGCACGAACAGCTCGCGGCCGTGACGCCGCACGTGCAGTCGCAGCTCGAAGCACATGCGTACACGGGCGCGCTGTCGGCGCTCGCCGCGCTACGCGCACCGGTCGATACGTTCTTCAACGACGTGATGGTCAACGCCGAGGATCCCGCGCTGCGCGCCAACCGTCTCGCGCTGCTGTTCGCGCTGCATCAGCAGATGAACTGTGTCGCCGACATCTCGAAGCTCGCCGCATAAAGGCCGAACGATGCCGATCAGCCCCAACCGCAAGCTCGTCGTCCTCGACCGGGACGGCGTGATCAACGTCGATTCGGACGCGTTCATCAAGACGCCCGACGAATGGATCGCGCTGCCCGGCAGCCTCGAGGCGATCGCACGGCTCAACCACGCAGGTTATCGCGTGGTCGTCGCGACCAACCAGTCCGGCATCGGCCGCGGGCTGTTCGACATGGCCGCGCTCAACGAGATGCACCAGAAGATGCATCGCGCGGCGGCCGCGGTCGGCGCGCGCATCGACGCGGTGTTCTTCTGCCCGCACGTGGCGGAAGATCGTTGCGAATGCCGCAAGCCGAAACCCGGCATGATGCAGATGATCGCCGAGCGCTTCGAGATCGATCCCGGTCACACGCCGGCCGTCGGCGATTCGCTGCGCGACCTGCAGGCCGCCGTCGCGGTCGGCTTCCGGCCGCACCTCGTGCTGACCGGCAAGGGCAAGAAGACGCTCGCCGCGGGCAATCTGCCGGACGGCACGAAGGTCCACGACGACCTGCGCGCGTTCGCGCTCGACTTCCTTTCACACGAACACGAGTGATGCGGCCGCCGCGCGCATCCTCCTTACCCTCAGACCCACGCCGATGCGCTTCGTCCGCTCCCTGCTGCTGCTGATCTACTTCATCCTGTACACGGTGCCGTACGCCACCGCGTGCTTCATCGCGTTCCCGTTCATGCGCCCCGACGCGCGCTACTGGATGGCGGCCGGCTGGTGCAAGTCGACGCTATGGGTCGTGCGCTGGCTGAACGGCATCCACTACCGGATCGAAGGGATGGAAAACCTGCCCGACGGCCCGGCCGTGCTGCTGTCGAAGCACCAGTCGGCGTGGGAGACGCTCGCGTTTCCGGCGCTGATGCCGAAGCCGCTGTGCTACGTGTTCAAGCGCGAACTGCTGTACGTGCCGTTCTTCGGCTGGGCGCTCGGGCTGCTGCACATGGTCAACATCGACCGCAAGGAAGGCAAGAACGCGTTCACGTCGGTGATCCGCCAGGGCAAGAAGCGCCTGTCGGAAGGCGCGTGGATGATCATGTTCCCGGAAGGCACGCGCACGCCGGTCGGCAAGCAGGGCAAGTACAAGACGGGCGGCGCGCGCTTCGCGATCGAAACCAATACGCCGGTCGTGCCGATCGCGCACAATGCAGGTCGTGTGTGGCCGCGCAATTCGTTCACGAAGTTCCCGGGCGTCGTCACCGTGTCGATCGGCAAGCCGATTCCCGTCGACGGCAAGACGCCCGACGTATTGAACTCGCAGGTCGAAGCCTGGATCGAAGCGGAAATGCGCCGCATCGATCCCGATGCGTATCGCCAGCCGGGCAACGCCGGCACGCGCGATGCCGCGCGCGTCTGAATCACCCGGATTGCAGCCGTTGCGAACGACGAAACGAAGCGAACTGATGAAAAAGCGTCCGCGGCCACGGCCTGCCGTCGTGGCCCTCGATCATCGCCAGATGGACCTGCCGCTCTTCGACGGGCCGGCCGCAGCCTCGCCGGCAGCGTCGGCGCCCGCCGCGTCGCCCGCGCCACCTGAAGCGGCTGCGGCACCCGCGGTGCCCACCGCACCGCTCGATCCGGGCCCCGCGCGCGATCGCTCCCGCGTCCGTACGTTCGCACTCGACAGCCGCGTGCTCGAATACCGGCTCAAGCGCTCCGCGCGCCGCACGATCGGCTTCACGATCGACGGCAGCGGCCTGTCGATCACCGCGCCGCGCTGGGTCACGCTCGCCGACATCGAAGCGGCGATCGCCGAGAAGCAGCGCTGGATCTTCGCGAAGCTCGCGGAGTGGAAGACCCGCACCGAGCAGCGCGCGCTGCCGCAAATCGACTGGCGCGACGGCGCGCAACTCCCGTATCTCGGCAAGACGATCACGATCGCGCTCGGCGCGGGTGCCGTCGCATTCGACGCCGACGCGCTGCGGCTGTCGCTGCCGCTGCCCGTGCAGGCGGACATGCAGCAGATCAAGGATCGCGTGCAGGGCTGGCTGCAGGGCGAAGCGAAGCGGATCTTCGGCGAACGGCTGGTGGTCTACGCGGAAAAGCTCGGCGTCACGTATTCGATGTACGCGCTGTCGTCGGCCGCGACGCGCTGGGGCAGCTGCTCGAGCGACGGCAAGATCCGGCTGAACTGGCGGCTGATCCATTTCCCGATGTCGATCGTCGACTACGTCGTCGCGCACGAGCTGTCGCACCTGCGCGAAATGAACCACAGCCCGGCCTTCTGGCAGACCGTCGAATCGATCTTCCCGGAATTCCGCGAAGCACGGCACACGCTCAAGCATCACCCGCCCGAACTGCTGCCGGCACTGTAGCGCGATCAGTCGCACCCACAATGCAAACGGGCGATGCGGATTCCTTCGCATCGCCCGTTTTCGTTGCCCGCGACGCACATCGTGCGCCGCGAGCCGCTCATCCCGCGCTCAGCGCGCCTTCTTCTGGATGAACTCGATCTTGTAGCCGTCCGGATCCTCGACGAACGCGATCACCGTCGTGCCGTGCTTCATCGGGCCCGCTTCGCGGGTCACCTTGCCGCCTTGCGCCTTGATCTTGTCGCAGGCCGCGTACGCGTCGTCGACTTCCACCGCCAGGTGACCGAAGCCGTTGCCGAGATCGTAGGACGGCGTATCCCAGTTATGGGTCAGCTCGATCACGGTGCCCGTGCTTTCCGCTTCATAGCCGACGAACGCGAGCGTGAACTTGCCTTCCGGATAATCCTCGCGCCGCAGCAGCTTCATGCCGAGCAATTCGGTGTAGAACTTGATCGAGCGGTCGAGATCGCCGACTCGCAGCATCGTATGCAGCAAACGCATTGTTGTACTCCTGTGGGGACTTTCCAGAGCCGGAAATTCTACCGGAGTCACGTGAATCTCGCCGACGCCGCCTCGTCTGTCGCCCGCTGATATCGCGCAGCCGCGCAGTGGCCCGACGTCCGTGCGCCGGTGAAAGCCTGCCGTTCGACGATGCCCGCCATCCCGGCCGATCGGGTAACATCCTTCCACTTCGCACCAAAAGCGGGCATGCGCGCCGCCGCTGGAACGCGACCACCACCACCCCATTCAGCCCCACCGCCTGCCGTGCGAAACCGCCGATTCGGGCGTGCCGGACACGCCGTCCGCCCGCCGCTGCCCCTGCCGATGTCCGTGCCCCCGCTCCGCCGCGTCGGCGAGGTCCGCCGATGACCGCGCTTGCCGGCTCGCCCGTGCGCCGCGCGCTCGACACGCGCGCCATCGGCGTGATGCTGCTGCTGTGCGCGATCTGGGGCTTCCAGCAGGTCGCGATCAAGAGCACGAACGCGGCGATCCCGCCGATGTTCCAGGCCGGGCTGCGCTCGGTGATCGCCGCGCTGCTGCTGTGGGGTTGGGCGCACTCGCGCGGCACGCCGCTGTTCCGCGCGGACGGCACGCTCGGCGCGGGCATCGCCGCCGGCGCGCTGTTCGCCGGCGAGTTCATCTGCGTGTTCTTCGGGTTGACGCTGACGAGCGCATCGCACATGGCGATCTTCCTGTACACGGCACCGTGCTTCACGGCGCTCGGCCTGCACCTGTTCACGCCGGGCGAGCGGCTGCAACGGGTTCAGTGGGCCGGCGTCGGCCTCGCGTTCGCCGGCATCGCGCTCGCGTTCGCGGACGGCTTCCTCAAGCCGCGCGCGCCCGGCGCGTCGGTTCTGGCGGGGCTCGCCGGCGACGCACTCGGGATCCTCGGCGGCGCGATGTGGGCCGCGACGACGGTCGTCGTGCGCTCGACGTCGCTCGCGCGGGCCAGCGCGAGCAAGACGCTGTTCTACCAGCTCGCGGTGTCGGCCGTCGTGCTGGTCGCGCTCGCCGCGCTGCTCGGCCAGATGTCGTTCGCGCAGGTCACGCCGGTCGCGCTCGCGAGCCTCGCCTACCAGTCGGTGATCGTCGCGTTCGTCAGCTATCTGTCGTGGTTCTGGCTGCTGACGCGCTACAGCGCGTCGCGGCTGTCCGTGTTCACGTTCCTGTCGCCGCTGTTCGGCGTCGCGTTCGGCGTGCTGCTGCTCGGCGAATCGGTCGGCTGGCGCTTCATGTCGGCGGCCGCGCTGGTGCTGACCGGGATCGCGCTCGTCAACGCGCCGCCACGCCGGCGCGCGTAACGCGCGCGGCCGCGGTCCTTCATCGACGAAAGTGACGAAATCCACGAAAGCGGATCGGGAAAATAAAAAGGCTGCCCGTCAGGACAGCCTCATGAATCTCGAGCCGGCGCGCGTTTCCCGGCCCGCGGCTCGCCGTTACTCCGCAGCCTTGCGCCGTGCCGCCAGCGCCTGCGCGACACCGACATATTCGGCCACGCTCACATCCTCCGCGCGTCGCGCGAGATCGAAGCCGAGCCCGTCGAAATCGATCGTCTCGCGATAGTCGCCGAGCGTATTGCGCAGCATCTTGCGGCGCTGCGAGAACGCGGCCGTGACGACTTCGCCGAGCAGCACCGGATCGACGTCCGGCAACTCGTGCGGTTCGTACGGAATCATCCGGACGATCGCCGAATCGACCTTCGGCGGCGGCTGGAACGATTCCGGCGGCACGTCGAGCATCTTCTCCATCACGTAGCGATACTGCAGCATCACCGACAGCCGCGAGAACGCCTTCGTGCCCGGCTCCGCGACCATCCGTTCGACGACTTCGTTTTGCAGCATGAAATGCTGGTCGATGACCGCATCGGCGAACGTCATCAGGTGAAACAGCAGCGGGCTGGAAATGTTGTACGGCAGGTTGCCGACGATCCGCAGCGACGGCTTGTCGCCGGGTGCCGCGAGCGAGCGGAAGTCGAACGCGAGCGCGTCGCCCGCATGCAGCTCCAGCAGCGGGCCGAAGCGCTGCTGCAGGCGGCCGATCAGGTCGCGGTCGAGTTCGACCGCATGCAGCGGCGACTCGGGCGTCGCGAGTCGCGCGATCAGCGGCTCGGTCAGCGCGCCGAGCCCGGGGCCGATCTCGACCATTCGCTGGCCGCGCGCGGGGCCGATCGTCGTGACGATCGAGTCGATCACGCCGTGATCGACGAGGAAGTTCTGCCCGAAGCGCTTGCGCGCGAAGTGGCCTTGGTGCTGTCTGCTGTTCGACATCGACTGAGAAAAACGAAAAATACGACGAGTTAGGTCAGGCCTGCGCCTGGGTGTGTCACGACGCGCGGCGATGGCGCGCCATCGCGACGGCCGTGTCGAGGGCGGCGACCATGCTGCCCGGATCCGCGCTGCCGGTACCGGCCAGATCCAGCGCGGTGCCGTGATCGACCGACGTGCGGATGATCGGCAGGCCGAGCGTGACGTTGATGCCCTCGCCGAACGTCGCATACTTCAGCACGGGCAAGCCCTGATCGTGGAACATCGCGAGCACGCAATCGGCGCCCTCGAGATGGCGCGGCTGGAACAGCGTGTCGGCCGGATACGGGCCGCGCGCGTCGATGCCCTGCGCTTGCGCGCGTGCGAGCGCCGGGGAAATCACGTCGATCTCCTCGCGCCCGAGATAGCCGTTCTCGCCCGCGTGCGGGTTCAGCCCCGTCACGAGGATGCGCGGCGCCGCGAGACCGAAGTCGCGCCGCAGGTCGCGATCGATGATCGCGAGCGTGTCGACGAGGCCGTCGATCGTCAGCGCGGCCGATACGTCCTTCAGCGGCAGATGCGTGGTCGCGAGCGCGACGCGCAGCGGCCGCTCGCCCGTGCCCGCCAGCATCATTACGACGCGCGGCGTGTGGGTGCGCTCCGCCAGGTATTCGGTATGGCCGGTAAACGGCACGCCGGCATCGTTGATCGTGCTCTTCTGCAGCGGCGCGGTGACGATCGCGTCGAACCGGCCGGCCAGCGCGCCGTCGATCGCGGCATCGAGCAGCGCGAGCACGTAGCGGCCGTTGGCCGCGTCGAGCTTGCCCGCCTGCGCGGGCGCGGCGAGCGGATGATGCTCGACCGACACCGGCCCGCCGCCGGCGAGCACCGCCCGGTCGGCCCCGACGGCCGCCGCGCGCGCGTCGAGCAGCGCGGCGTCGCCCAGCACGGTGAAATGCGCGCCGGGCCAGCGCCGCGCGGCATCCTGCAGCGCCTGCACGGTCAGCTCCGGGCCGACACCCGCGGGTTCGCCGGTCGTGATCGCGATCTGCAGCGCGGATGCCGTCATGTGAAGCTCGCTCAGTTCGCCGGGCCGACGCCGCCGATCTTGTACTGCACGTAGGACGAATCGCGCAGCTCGCGCAGCCAGTCGGCATACGCCTGCTCGGCCTTGCGCTGGCCGATCGCCTGGCGTGCGATATCCATCTGCTGCTGCACCGAGCCTTCCGACTCGCGGCGATCGATCACCTGGATCAGGTGGTAACCGTACTCGGTACGCACCGGCTGGCTGATCTGGCCGTCCTGCAGGTTGTTCATCGCGCGCTCGAATTCCGGCACGGTCTCGCCCGGGCTGATCCAGCCGAGATCGCCGCCCTGCGACGCCGAACCGTCCTGCGAGTAGGTGCGCGCGAACTTCGCGAAATCGCCGCCGGCCTCGACCTGCCGGCGAATGTCCTGCAACTGCTGACGGGCCTGGCCTTCCGACTTGCCCTCGCCGACGCGCAACAGGATGTGGCGCACGTGCGTCTGGACGATCTTCGGTGCGGCGGCGCTCGTGCCCTGGCTCTGGCGGCGGTCGACGAGACGCACGATCTCGAAGCCGTCCGGCACGCGGATCAGCGTCGGGTTGACCTGGCCCGGACGCAGCTTCGATGCGGCGTCGACAACCTCCGCCGGCAGCGCGCCCGGCGCCTTGAAGCCGAGGTCGCCGCCCTTCTTCGCGTCGTTCGCTTCCGAATTGTTCTTCGCGAGCTTCTCGAAATCGGCGCCCGACGTGGCCTGCTGGAGCAGCGCTTCGGCCTTCTTCTGCGCGACTTCGATCTCGGCCTGCGGCGCGTTGGTCGGCGCCTTGATGAAGATGTGCTGGAAGCGCAGGTCCTGCTGCTGCGCCGCGCTCGGCCCGCGCTGGCTCGCGATGTAGTTCACGACCTCGGCGTCCGACACGGTGATCTTGCCGTCGACCTCGCGCTCGCGCAGCTTCGACAGCATCAGCTCGGTGCGGGCGTCGCTCGTGAACACGCTCCAGGGCACGCCTTGCGCCTCGAGACGCGCGCGATACTGTTCGAGCGTCATCCCGTTCGCCTGCGCGAGGCGCTGCAGCGTGGACTGCACGGTCGCATCGTCGATGCGGATCCCGTCGTCCTTGGCCTTCTGCACCTGGATGCGTTCGAGGACCATCTGGTTCAGCACCTGCGCACGCAACTGGTCGGCCGGCGGCACCGGTGCGTTCTGCTGCTGCAGCCGGCGTGCGATCAGGCCGACGCGCTGGTCGAGTTCGCGGCCCGTGATCACGTCGTTGTTGACGACCGCGACGACTTCGTCGGCGAGCTGCGCGCCTCGCGAACCAAGCGCCTGCGCCGCGGCCGGCGCGGCGGCGAGCAGCGCGGCGGACGCGGCGAGGCTGGACACGACTGCCGCGAAACGAAGGGTTTTCTTCATTGCCACTGATACTCCATTGAAATCGTGCTGACCGGTGCAGACAAGCCGGCGTTACTCGTAGTTACTGAAGCGGGACATCGGCGGCGGCGCGGACGGCAGCGCCGTATAGCCCGGCACCCCGGCGCGGAAAGCCGCCACCAGACCGTTGTCGATGCTCGACAGCCCCTTCAACGTCAGCTGCATCATGAATCGCGTCGACGAGTTCTGCTGCCCCGACGAGTTCACGCCGTTCGCGAAGCGCTGGGCACCGACGCCGAGCGCCCAGCAATCCGCGTCGTATTGTAAGCCGAGCAGACCGTCGACGACCCGGTTGGCGGCCAGGTCGTAGTTGAAGCGGCCGACCGCGTACAGGCGGCGCGTGAGCGGCCATTGCGCGGACACCAGGAACTGGTTGATCGGCTGGTTGTCGAGCGTCGTGTTCGCGCGCGTATAGCGGTAGCCGACGTTGATCACGCGGCGCTCGCCCGGGCTGAAGCCGAAACCGATGCTCGACTTCACGAGCTGGTTGTTGTTCTGGTTGTACTGGAACGCGGTTTCCGACATGAAGCCGGAGCCGAGCTTGAGCGCGGCACCGACGATCAGGTCCGAGTGGCGCGCCTGCACGGGCGCCTGCACCGAGTTCAGCGTGACGCGCTGATTGGCAAAGTAGTACTGCTGCGCGATCACGAAGCGCGCGCGTTCGTCGCCGGTGCGCGGATCGATGAAGCGCGACGTCAGGCCGGCCGTGATCCGGTTCGCGTCCGCGATGCGGTCGTTGCCGACGAACGTGTTCGGCTGGTAGATCTCCGCGAGGCCGAAGTCGGATTCCGCGGTGTCGAACAGCGGCGCGTTCGACTGGTCGCGATACGGCGTGTACACGTAGTACAGGCGCGGCTCGAGGGTCTGGATGAAGTCCTGGCCGAACAGGCGCACCGAGCGGTCGAAGATCAGGCCCGTGTCGAAGCTCACGGTCGGGATCGACTCGGTGAAGCGCTTCGGGCTGTTCGGCGTGCTCGACGACAGGTAGTTCAGGTCGTACGACGCGAAGTGGTACTGGACCTTCGGCACGACGAAGTAGCCGGGGCCGTACACGCCGTACGCGATGTACGGGTTGAAGACGATCCGGTCGCCTTCGGTCGCATCGGCGGTCGTGATGCGGAACCGCGAATAGTCGGCTTCCGCGCCGAAGTCGAAGCCGCCGACGTTGTACTTCGTGTACTTCACGTTCAACTGCGGCTCGCGACTGTACGGCGCGATCGACGGCGGCAGCGTCTGCCAGTGCTGGTAGCGCGCGAGCACCGACCACGGGCCGTTGTTGTACGTGAGCCCGGCTTCCTGCTGGTACAGCGTCTGCGTGCCGTTGATGAACTCGTTCGTCGACCCGAGGTCTTCCGGATACGTGTTGTCCGAGACCTTGTTGAAGTAGACGTAGCCGCCGAAACCGCCGCCGAAGTTCTGCTGGTGCTGCCAGTAGATCGCGTAGCGGTTGCGGTGCGCGAGCCGGTCATCCGGCAGGTAATTGGCCGTCAGCGTGCCGGAATACGTTGGCGACAGGTAGCGGAACGACGCTTCGGTCTGCACGCCGCGCCGCGAGATGATGCGCGGCGTGATCGTCAGGTCGCGGTTCGGCGCGATGTTGAAGTAGTACGGCAGCGTCAGCTCGAACCCGTTGTTCGAGGTCAACGAGAACGTCGGCGGCAGCAGGCCGCTGCGCCGCTCGCCCGACAGCGGGAACGTCAACCACGGGCTCGCGAAGATCGGCACGCCCTGGAAGAACAGCACGCCGTTGCGCGCGGTGCCTTCGTCGGCGCCCGTATCGAAATCGAAGCGGCTGCCCTTGATGTACCACGCGGGGTCCGTCGCGCACTGGCACGCGGTGTAGGTGCCGTTGACGAACACCGAGCGCTCGCTGTCGAGCAGGTCGACGCGCTCCGCGCTGCCGGACCCGCCCGTCACGTTGAAGTGGTACTTCGGCGCCGTCATGAAGCCCTGGTTCGCCTCGACCTTCAGATGCGCTTCGGGGCCCGCGAACGACGTGCCGCCGTTGATCACCCGGACCTGGCCGTACGCATCGGCCATGTCGGTATCCTGATCGTAGTGGAGCGCGTCGGCCTTCACGACGGCATCGCCGCGGCGCAGCTCGGCCGAGCCCTTCGCGGCGAGGTCCTGTTCGGCCGTGCCGCTCGTATGGTCGGCAATCACGAAGGCGGCCGGCTTCGCGCCGTCCTTCAGCGGATGATCCTCGAGCTGCGGGGCGAGACGCAGATCCCACGGCGAGTCGAGCGGCTGCGGCTGCGCGGCCGCGCCCGACAGCTGCGCGTACGACACGGCCGGCACGAGGCCCGGCACGGCCAGGAGCGCGAGCGCGAGCCGCCGTTTGCGCGGCGCCCCGTCACCGGGGAAAACATTCGGGAATAGCGGTTTGGGCGGCATCTATCGTTTGGCGAATCGCCCCTTGTCAACCGCACCGGCGGCACATTCGTTCGCGCGCGGCGGCCCACGCCGTCGCACCGCGACTGCGGCGGAGCGCAAACCGGGGAGGCGATCGGGCGGACGGCGCGACAGGCGGCGGGCCTGCGCGGCGCAAGCTGACGCGGGGCGCGTCAAAAAAGTCGTGGGGTATTATATGGCAAGACGTTCCCCCCTCCGCCGAGTTTCATGACGCCCCCATCCGCCGCATCCCAGCCCGACGCCCGCCTCGAAGCACTGACCGCGTGGCTGCGCCCGCTCGCCGAGCGCTTCGCCCTCGACCTGTCGACCCTCGCACCCGCGTCGTCGGACGCCAGTTTCCGCCGCTATTTCCGTGTCGCGTCGGCCACGCGCCCCGGCGGCTCGCTGATCGCGGTCGACGCGCCGCCGCCCGAGAAGTGCCGTGAATTCGTCCAGGTCGCGCAGCTGCTCGCCGCGGCCGGCGACCACGTGCCGGACGTGCTGGCCCACGATTTCGACGCAGGCTTCATGCTCGTGACCGACCTCGGCCGCACGTCGTACATCTCGGTGCTCGATCCGGCCGACCCGGTCGCGGCACGCCCGCTGATGCGCGACGCGCTCGACGCGCTGATCCGCTTCCAGCTGACGTCGCGGCCGGACGTGCTGCCGCCGTTCGACGAGGCGTTCCTGCGCCGCGAGATGGAGCTGCTGCCCGAATGGTTCGTCGGCCGGCACCTCGGCAGGCCCGTCACCGACGCGATGCGCGGCACGCTCGATCGCACCTTCGCGCTGCTGGTCGCGAGCGCCCATGCGCAGCCGCAGGGCTTCATGCTGCGCGATTTCATGCCGCGCAACCTGATGGTCTGCGAGCCGAACCCGGGCGTGCTCGACTTCCAGGACGCCGTGTACGGGCCGCTCACGTACGACGTCGTGTCGCTGCTGCGCGACGCGTTCATCAGCTGGGACGAGGAGTTCGAGCTCGACTGCTTCGCGTACTACTGGGAGCGGGCGAAGAAGGCCGGTCTGCCGGTCGATCCGGACTTCGGCGAGTTCTACCGCCAGCTCGAATGGATGGGGCTGCAGCGCCACATCAAGATCCTCGGCCTGTTCGCGCGCATCAACTACCGCGACGGCAAGCCGCACTACCTGAACGACCTGCCGCGCTTTGTCGCCTATGCGCGCAAGGTCGCGCTGCGCTACCGCCCGCTCGTGCCGTTCGCGAAGCTGCTCGACGAGCTCGAGGGCAAGGGCGCGGCCGACGTCGGCTATACATTCTGACCGTTCTGACCGCTCTCATATTCAGACGAACAACATGAGCACTACCCTCACCACGGCGATGATCTTCGCCGCCGGGCGCGGCGAGCGGATGCGTCCGCTGACCGACGCCCGCCCGAAGCCGCTGCTCGAAGCCGGCGGCAAGCCGCTGATCGTCTGGCAGATCGAAGCACTCGCCCGCGCGGGCATCGAGACGATCGTGATCAACCACGCGTGGCTCGGCGAACAGTTCGAGGCGACGCTCGGCGACGGCTCGCGCTGGGGCGTGCGCCTCGCGTATTCGGCCGAAGGCGACGCGCTGGAAACCGCAGGCGGCATCGCGCAGGCGCTGCCGCTGCTCGAGCGCGACGGCCGGCCCACGGTGTTCGCGGGCGTCGCGGGCGACGTGTACTGCACATTCGACTACGGGACGCTCGCCGCCCGTGCCGCTCGAATGGCCACGCTGGATGCGCCCGCGATGCATCTCGTGATGGTGCCGAACCCGCCGTTCCATCCGGACGGCGATTTCGTGCTCCGCGACGACGGCCGGCTCGCGCTCGCCGGCGCCGCACGCGTCACGTTCGGCAGCATCGGCGTGTACGACACGCGGATGTTCCACGACATCGTGCCCGGCACGCACCGCGCGCTGTCGCCCTACTTCAGGGCGACCATCGAGGCCGGCCGCGCGAGTGGCGAATTGTATGAAGGTATCTGGGAGAACGTCGGCACGCCCGCGCAGCTCGGCGAACTCGACGCGCGGCTGCGCGCCGCGGGCTGATCGTTTCGCGGCCGACCGCCGGGCGACCCGGCGGTGACCGCGCAACGCCGGCCGATTCCGGACGGCCGGCAAACCACCCGCTCGCGCCGCGCGCGGGCAGCCACGCTCACGCGGCTTCGGCCGCTTCCCCGCCCGCTGCCGCGCGCTGTTGCTGCAGCGCCCACATCTGCGCATAGAGGCCGTCCGCGCGCACGAGCTCGTCGTGGGTGCCGCGCTCGACGATGCGCCCGTGGTCCATCACGAGAATCTGCTGCGCATGCACGACCGTCGACAGCCGGTGCGCGATCACGAGCGTCGTGCGGTGCCGCGCGATGTTGTCGAGCTCGTGCTGGATCGCGCGCTCCGAGCGTGAATCGAGCGCCGACGTCGCCTCGTCGAACAGCAGCACCGGCGGATCCTTCAGCAGCGTGCGCGCGATCGCGACGCGCTGCTTCTCGCCGCCCGACAGCTTCAGCCCGCGCTCGCCGACCGGCGTGTCATAGCCCTTCGGCAAGCTCTCGATGAAGTCGTGGATGTGCGCGGCGCGCGCGGCCGCGATCACTTCGTCGCGGCTCGCGGTCGGCCGGCCGTACGCGATGTTGTAGTAGATCGAGTCGTTGAACAGCACGGTGTCCTGCGGCACGATCCCGATCGACGCGCGCAGCGAGTCCTGCGTGACGTCGCGGATGTCCTGGCCGTCGATGCGGATCGCGCCGCCCGCCTGCCGGTCGAGATCGTAGAAGCGGAACAGCAGGCGCGACAGCGTCGACTTGCCGGAGCCGCTGTGACCGACCACCGCCGTCGTCGTGCCCGCGTCGATCGTAAACGTCACGTCGTGCAGGATCTGCCGCGACGCTTCGTACGAGAAGTTCACGTGCTCGAAGCGCACCTGCGCGCCGGCCACCGCGAGCGGCCGCGCGTCGGGCGCGTCCGGGACTTCCTTCGCGGCCGCCAGCAGCCCGAACATCCGGTCCATGTCGGTGAGGCTCTGCTTCAGCTCGCGATACACGACGCCGAGAAAATTCAGCGGAATGTACAACTGCAGCATGAACGTGTTGATCAGCACGAGATCGCCGAGCGTCAGCTTGCCTGCCAGCACGCCCTGCGTCGCGCGCCACAGGATGAACACGAGCCCGGTGCCGATGATCGCCTGCTGGCCGAAGTTCAGCACCGACAGCGAGTTCTGCGAGCGGATCGCGGCCTTGCGGTAGCGCTTCAGGTTCTCGTCGTAGCGCTGCGCCTCCCACTCCTCGTTGCCGAAGTACTTCACCGTCTCGTAGTTGATCAGCGAATCGATCGCCCGCGAGTTCGCGCGCGAATCGAGCTCGTTCATCGTGCGGCGAAAGTGCGTGCGCCAGTTGGTGACCTTCACGGTGAACACGATGTACGTGACGAGCGCCGCGAACGTCACGTACGCGTAGTACGCCTCGTACTTGACCACGAAGAAGCCGAGCACGAGCCCGACCTCGACGAGCGTCGGCAGGATGCTGTACAGCGAATAGGAAATCAGCTGCTGGATGCCGCGCGTGCCGCGCTCGATGTCGCGCGACATGCCGCCCGTCTGGCGTTCGAGATGGAAGCGCAGCGACAGCCCGTGCAGATGCCGGAACACCTGCAGCGCGAGCTGGCGCACCGCGCTCTCGGTGACTTTCGAGAACAGGATTTCGCGCAGCTCGGTGAAGAGCGACGTCGACAGCCGCACGAACGCATATGCGACGACTAGCAGGCCGACGCCGCCCGCGAGCACGATGCCGGCCGACTGCTCGGCGCGGCCGAGCGCGGTGAGCTGCTGCACGGCGGACAGGTGATCGACGATGCGCTTCATCACGACCGGCACGCCGAGGTTCGCGACCTTCGCGCCGATCAGGCAGCCGAGCGCGAGCGCGACGCGCCATTTGTAGGTGGCCAGGTACGGCAGCAGCGACCGGATGGTCTGCCAGTCGTTGCGTGGCCCGGTCGGAGCCGGCGCGGGCTCGCCGGAAGCGGAATATCGGCGCATGGGGGGAAGGATCGGCGGTGCTGCCGGACGCGTGCTGCAGCGGCCGACTCGCCCGCTTTCTCGTACAATTTGCGAACGTTGTATTGTCGCAGAAGCCGCCTCGCGCCGCTGCCGGCGCCCTCGCCGGCCGGGCTGCGCGCGGCGGCAAATTCATTACAGGATGAAAGCCCCCGCCATGACCGATTCGACCCTCGAACTCCCGGCAAAGCAGCCCGCGCTGCGCGTCGTCCCGCAACCGCACGACGCAAACGTCCACGGCGACGTGTTCGGCGGCTGGATCATGTCGCAGGTCGACATCGCCGGCTCGATCCCCGCGAGCCAGCGGGCGAACGGCCGCGTAGCGACGGTCGCGGTCAATTCGTTCGTGTTCAAGCAGCCGGTGTTCGTCGGCGACTTGCTGAGCTTCTACGCGACCATCATCCGCACCGGCAACACGTCGGTGACGGTCGACGTCGAGGTCTACGCGCAGCGCATGCGCCTGATGGGCGAAATCGTGAAGGTGACCGAAGCGACGCTCACCTATGTGGCAACCGGCCCCGACCGCAAGCCGCGTCAACTGCCGCCGCTCTGATCCGCACGCGCCGCGCCGCGGCGCCGCAGGCGGCGCTCCCCGGGGCCCGTCAGTGCGTGGCCGTCAGCCCGAACTCGCGCATCGCTGGCACGAAGTCGTGATTGAGCGTCGGCTTGCGCGACAGCTTCATCAGCACGTAGCGCTGGAACGGCGCGAGCCGCTGCCACTGCGCGAGCGCGGGCGCCGGCAGCCCGGCCAGCGCGCTCTGCTGCACGAGCGCATCCGGCACCGTGTCGGTCGCGCGCCAGCTCGGCTGCTCGTCCGGCTGGAACCACGACGGTTCGAGATCGGCATGCGTGCGCAGCATTTCGAACAGCGCGTGATCGAAATTGGGCTCGATCAGGGTGTCGTCGTCGGCCGGAAAGCGCGCGAGCAGCTTGCGGTCCTCGAGTGGCAGCAGTTGCCACTGCTCCAGTGAAATCCGCAGACCGAAGCGGTCGAGATTGAAACGCACGATCATCGGAATGTACGTCAGGTTTTCCGACGATTCGTGTTCGAAATTGAATAGCAGCGGAGCGTCGCTGAGTCCCATGGTCGTTACCCGAGTGGCGGATGCCGGCGCGGCCGGCCTGCCTGGGGTATTTTAGAACCTCTGCGCGCAAGCGGCGCACACGATCGTCGCCGCCGCTGCGTCGAATCAACGGGAGTGCTCGTGAATCCGACTGAAACAGAAGAACCGCGCGGCGCGATCGAGCTGTCCGTGCGCCGCACGCGCGGCGGCGCGGTCGAGACGGCCCACGACTACGTCGGCCAGGAATGGCCGGTCGCACTGGTCTTCAACGGTATCTCGCACGCGGTGATGATGTGCACGCCGCGCGACCTCGAGGCGTTCGCGGTCGGCTTCGCGATCTCGGAAGGGATCGTCGAGCGCGGCAGCGACATCAAGGACATCGACGTGATCCTGCACGCCGACGCGCCGCTGCCGCACGCGGAGGTGCATCTGGAGGTCGTCCAGCAGGCGTTCGCCGCGCTGAAGGACCGGCGCCGCGCGCTTGCCGGGCGCACCGGCTGCGGCGTATGCGGGATCGAAAGTATCGACCTGCTCGATCTCGCACCCGAACGGGTGCCCGACACCGGCTTTCTCGCGCGCCTCGCGCCCGACGCGCTCGCGCGCGCGGCCCACGCGCTGCCGGCCCATCAGGCCCTCACGCGGCTGACCGGCGGCCTGCATGCAGCCGCATGGTGCGATGCAACGGGCACGATCCGGATGGCGTTCGAGGATGTCGGCCGCCACAACGCGCTCGACAAGCTGATCGGCTCGCTCGTGCTGGCACGCGCCGACGCGACCGACGGCTTCGTGTTCCTGTCGAGCCGGGCCAGCTACGAGCTCGTGCGCAAGTCGGCGCGGGTCGGCATCCCGATGGTCGCGACGATCTCCGCGCCGTCGTCGCTCGCGATCGAGATCGCAAAGGCGGCCGGCCTGCGGCTCGTCAGCTTCTGCCGCGAAACCGGCCACGTCGATTACGGCACGGCCTGACGCCGGCCATCCTGCCGTGCGGGGCGCGCCGGCGGGTCCGTGCCGGCGCGGCCCGCCGCGTCAGTCGAACTGACGGAAATCCGGCTTGCGCTTCTCGAAGAACGCCGTCATCGCCTCGCGCGCTTCCGGCGCGCGCAGCATCGTGGAGAAGTGGCCGGCTTCCTCGGCGATCCGCGCGGCAACCGCGACCCCGCCCGTATCCTTCAACAGCGCCTTCGTCACGCGCAGCGACGACGCCGGCAGCGCCGCGAGCTTCGCGGCCTGCTTCGCCGCGAATGCGTCGAGCTCGGCGGCCGGCAGCACGCGATTGACGATGCCGATCCGGTACGCTTCCAGCGCATCGAACGCTTCGCCGAGCAGCAGCTTCTCGGCCGCGACCTGATGGCCGGCCAGACGCGGCAGCAGCGCGCTCGACGCGGCTTCCGGACACAGCCCGAGCTGCGCGAACGGCAGCGAGAACGTCGCGACGTCGGCCGCGTAGACGAGGTCGCAGTGCAGCAGCATCGTCACGCCGACGCCGACCGCGACGCCCGGCACCGCGGCGACGATCGGCTTGCTTGCCTGGCTGATCCGCGCAAGGAACTGAAACACCGGCGCGTTCTCGTCGTTCGGCGGCGCCTTCAGGAAATCCTCGAGATCGTTCCCCGCGCTGAAGTTGCCGTCGCTGCCGCGCAGCAGGATCACGCGGATCGCCTTGTCTTCCTGCGCGTCGGCGAGCGCATCGGCCATCGTCTGGTACATCGCCGCCGTCAGCGCGTTCTTCTTCGCCGGGCGTGCGATCGTGATCGTCATCACGCCGTCGGCGCGTTCCACTTGAATTTCGGCCACAACCGTCTCCTTTGACGTCCTCTACCGGAATGAAAAAACGGTGCGCGAGCTCGTGGCCCGCGCACCGTCGTCGCTTGTCGTCGCGTCCCGCTTACAGGCGTTCGATGATGCCCGCCGCACCCATGCCGGTGCCGACGCACATCGTGACCATCCCGTACTTCAGGTTGCGGCGGCGCAGGCCGTGCACGACGGTCGCCGCGCGGATCGCGCCGGTCGCGCCGAGCGGGTGGCCGAGCGCGATCGCGCCGCCGACCGGGTTGACCTTCGACGGGTCGAGGCCAAGATCGCGGATCACCGCCAGCGACTGCGCGGCAAATGCCTCGTTCAGCTCGATCCAGTCGAGATCGTCCTGCTTCAGGCCGGCGGCCTTCAGCGCGGCCGGAATCGCTTCCTTCGGACCGATGCCCATGATTTCCGGCGGCACGCCGCGCACCGCGAAGCTCACGAAGCGCGCGAGCGGCGTCAGGTTGAATTGCTTGAGCACCTTCTCCGACACGACGAGCAGCGCACCCGCGCCGTCCGACGTCTGCGAGCTGTTGCCGGCCGTGACCGAGCCCTTGTTCGCGAACACCGTGCGCAGCTTCGCGAGGCCTTCGAGCGACGTATCCGCGCGCGGACCTTCGTCGAGCGCGATCTCGCGCGTCTTCACGTCGACTTCGCCTGTCGCGAGGTTCGGGAAACGCTCGGTGAGCGTGTACGCGGCGATTTCGTCGCCGAACTCGCCGGCCTGCTGCGCGGCGAGCGCCTTGCGATGCGATTCGACCGAGAACGCGTCCTGGTCTTCGCGGCTCACCTTCCACTGCTCGGCGACGCGCTCGGCGGTCAGGCCCATCCCGTACGCGATGCCGAAGTCTTCGCTGCGATCGAAGATGTGCGGCGACATCGACGGCTTGTTGCCCATCATCGGCACCATGCTCATCGATTCGCAGCCGCCCGCGAGCATCGCGTCGGATTCGCCGACGCGGATGCGGTCGGCCGCCATCGCCAGCGCCGTGATGCCCGACGCGCAGAAGCGGTTGACCGTCACGCCGCCGACCGTCTGCGGCAGGCCCGCGAGCAGCGCGCCCATGCGCGCGACGTTCAGGCCCTGCTCGGCTTCCGGAATCGCGCAGCCGATGATCGCGTCCTCGATCAGCTTCGTGTCGAAGCCGGGCACCTGCGCGACCGCCGAGCGGATCGCGTGAACCAGCAGCTCGTCGGGACGCGTGTTCTTGAAGACTCCGCGCGGGGCCTTGCCGATCGGGGTGCGGCTGGCGGCGACGATGTATGCGTCTTGCAATTGTTTGCTCATTTGAAACTCCTTGGCCTGTCGACCGGAGTTGGCGCTTCAGCGCTTACTCTGGTCCCATGCTATGCATTCGCTCACTCAGTTACGCACCGGCTTGCCGGTCTGCAACATGCCCATGATCCGTTCCTGCGTCTTCTGCGTGCCGAGCAGCTCGACGAACGCACGGCGCTCGAGCGCGAGCAGCCACTGCTCGTCGACGAGGCTGCCGGCTTCGACGTCGCCGCCGCACACGGCTTCGGCGATGCGGCTCGCGATCAGGTAGTCGTGATCGCTGATGAAGCGGCCGTCACGCATGTTGACGAGCGAGGCCTTGATCGTCGCGATCGCCGAGCGGCCCGCCACCGGCACGTCCTTCGCGCGCAGCGGGGCGCGATAGCCGACGTCGGCCAGCGCACGCGCTTCCTTCTTCGCGGTGTCGAGCAGTTCGAACACGTTGAAGACGATCGTGTCGGAAGGCTTCAGGTAGCCCATCGCGCGCGCATCGTGCGCCGACGACGACACCTTCGCCATCGCCGCGTTCTCGAACGACTTCGTGACGAACTTCAGGATGTCGGTGGTCGCGTTCGCGGCCGTGGCCGCCTCCGCCGCGCGCAGCGCCGCTTCCTTCAGGCCGCCGCCCGCCGGCACGAGGCCGACGCCCACTTCGACGAGACCGATGTAGCTCTCGACGTGCACCACGCGCTTCGCGCTGTGCAGCATCAGCTCGCAACCGCCGCCGAGCGCGATGCCCGACACGGCCGCGACGACCGGCACGTTCGCGTACTTCACGCGCAGCATGCCTTCCTGGAACTTCTTCACGAACGGCTCGATGCCCTTCGCGCCGCCCATCATGAACGCGGGCATCGCCTCCTCGAGGTTCGCGCCGGCCGAGAACGGGCCGCCCGGCGTGCCGAGCTTCAGCGACGTCGGCTGCCAGATCACCACGCCCTTGTAATCCTTCTCCGCGAGTTCGATCGCCTGCACGAGGCCGTCGATCACGCTCGGCCCGATCGTGTTCATCTTCGACTTGAACGACACGATCACGACGTCGTCTTCACCTGCACGGTCGTCGACCCACGCACGCACCGCGTCGGTTTCGAACAGCGTCTTGCCGTACGTCTTCGGGTCCGCGCCGGTTTCGCCGATCAGCGGCGCGCGGAACACCTGCCGGCCGTACACGGCGAGGTCGGAACGCGGCACGAAGCGCTTCGACGCCGGTGCCCACGAGCCTTCGGCCGTGTGCACGCCGCCCTGCTCGGCGACCGGGCCTTCGAGCACCCACGACGGCAGCGGCACGTTCGCGAGCGCCTTGCCGGCCGCGATGTCTTCCTGCACCCACTCGGCGACCTGCTTCCAGCCGGCGGCCTGCCAGCCTTCGAACGGGCCTTCGTTCCAGCCGAAGCCCCAGCGGATCGCGAGGTCGACGTCGCGCGCGTTGTCGGCGATCGACTCGAGATGCACGCCGATGTAGTGGAACACGTCGCGGAAGATCGACCACAGGAACTGCGCGTGCGGATGATCCGTCTCGCGCAGCAGCTTCAGGCGCTCCGCCGGCGGGCGCTTCAGGATGCGGCCGACGGTTTCGTCCGCCTTCGCGCCCGCATCCACGTAGGTGCCCGTCTTCGCGTCGAGCACCTTGATCGCCTTGCCTTCCTTCTTGTAGAAACCGCCGCCCGTCTTCTGGCCGAGCGCGCCCTGCTTCACCAGCTCGGCGAGCACGGCAGGCGTCTGGTAGACCGGGAAGAACGGATCGTCGGCGAGGTTGTCCTGCATCGTCTTGATCACGTGCGCCATCGTGTCGAGGCCGACCACGTCCGCGGTGCGGAACGTCGCCGACTTCGCGCGGCCGAGGCGGCTGCCCGTCAGATCGTCGACTTCGTCGAAGCGCAGGCCGAACTTCGCGGCCTCGGTGATCACCGCGAGGATCGAGAAGATGCCGACGCGGTTCGCGATGAAGTTCGGCGTGTCCTTCGCGCGCACGACGCCCTTGCCGACGATGCTCGTCAGGAACGTTTCGAGCTGGTCGAGGATGTCGGCACGCGTATGCGCGGTCGGGATCAGCTCGACCAGGTGCATGTAGCGCGGCGGGTTGAAGAAGTGCACGCCGCAGAAGCGCGACTTCAGTTCGTCCGAGAAACCTTCGGACAGCTTCGTGATCGACAGGCCCGACGTGTTGGTCGCGAAGATCGCATTCGGCGCGATGTGCGGCGCGACCTTCTTGTACAGGTCGTGCTTCCAGTCCATCCGCTCGGCGATCGCCTCGATCACGACGTCGCACTCGGCGAGCTTCGCGATGTCGTCCTCGTAGTTCGCGGCTTCGAGGTATTTCGCGTCGTCCTTCACGCCGAACGGCGCGGGCGACAGCTTCTTCAGGTTCTCGATCGCCTTCAGCGCGATCGCGTTCTTCGGGCCTTCCTTGGCCGGCAGGTCGAACAGCAGTACCGGCACGCGCGCGTTGACGAGGTGCGCGGCGATCTGCGCGCCCATCACGCCGGCGCCCAGCACGGCGACCTTGCGAATCAGGAAATTGCTCACGGGATGTCTCCGGATAGTGTCGTGCAGCGCGGGTTGTGAGGGCTGCACGGCGAAGTGAGTACCAGGAACCGTTGCGTCGGGGCGGCGCGCGGCGCGCACCGCCCCGACTCGCATCAGAACAGCGATTCGTCGACTTCCATCAGCGTCTTCGAGCCGGCGCGCGCGGCGCGGATCGTCGCTGCCGTCTCGGGCAGCAGGCGCGCGAAGTAGAAGCGTGCCGTCGCGAGCTTCGACTTGTAGAAGGGGTCGCCCGACGCTTCGTTGTCGAGAGCGATGCGCGCCATGCGCGCCCAGAAGTACGCGAACACCAGATGGCCGACGGTGCGCAGGTACGGCACGGCGGCGGCGCCGACTTCGTCCGGGTTCTGCATCGCCTTCATGCCGATTTCCATCGTCAGCTTCTGCACCTTGTCGCCGATGTCGGCGAGCGGGTTGATGAACTCGGCCATCTCCGGCTTCACGCCTTCGGCTTCCGCGAATTCGGTCACGAGCTTGCCGAACTTCTTCAGCTTCGCGCCCATGTCGCCGAGCACCTTGCGGCCCAGCAGGTCGAGCGACTGGATCGAGTTCGTGCCTTCGTAGATCATGTTGATCCGCGCGTCGCGCACGTACTGCTCCATGCCCCACTCGGAGATGAAGCCGTGGCCGCCGTAGATCTGCATCGCGTGGTTGGTCGACTCGAACGCGTTGTCGGTCAGGAACGCCTTGATGATCGGCGTGAGCAGCGCGACGAGGTCGGCCGCTTCCTTGCGCACCGCTTCGTCACCGTGCGACAGCTCCTTGTCGATCTGCAGCGCGGACCAGTACGTGAACGCGCGCGCGCCTTCCGCGTAGGCCTTCTGCGTGAGCAGCATGCGGCGCACGTCCGGGTGCACGATGATCGGGTCGGCCGGCTTGTCCGGTGCCTTCGGGCCCGTCAGCGAGCGCATCTGCAGGCGTTCCTTCGCGTACGCCAGCGAGTTCTGGTACGCGACTTCCGTCAGGCCCAGGCCCTGCATGCCGACGCCGAGACGCGCGGCGTTCATCATCACGAACATCGCGTTGAGGCCCTTGTTCGGCTCGCCGACCATCCAGCCCTTCGCGTTGTCGAGGTTCATCACGCACGTCGAGTTGCCGTGGATGCCCATCTTGTGCTCGATCGAGCCGCACTTGATGCCGTTGCGCTCGCCCGGCTCGCCCGCGGCGTCCGGCACGAACTTCGGCACGATGAACAGCGAGATCCCCTTCGTGCCTTGCGGCGCGTCCGGCAGGCGCGCGAGCACGAGGTGGACGATGTTCTTCGACATGTCGTGCTCGCCGCTCGAGATGAAGATCTTCGTGCCGCTGATCGAGTACGAGCCGTCGACGTTCGGCTCGGCCTTGGTGCGCAGGATGCCGAGGTCGGTGCCGCAGTGCGGCTCGGTCAGGCACATCGTGCCCGTCCATTCGCCCGACACGAGCTTCGGCAGATATTGCTGCTGCAGTTCCGGCGCGCCGTGCGCGTGCAGGCATTCGTAGGCGCCGTGCGACAGGCCCGGATACATCGTCCATGCCTGGTTCGCCGAATTCAGCATTTCGTAGAGCGCGTTGTTCACGAACGCGGGCAGGCCCTGGCCGCCGTAGTCCGGATCGCAGCCGAGCGCCGGCCAGCCGGCCTCGACGTACTGCCGGTACGCTTCCTTGAAGCCGGTCGGGGTCTTCACGACGCCGTCGCCTTCATACGTACAGCCTTCGCGGTCGCCGACCTGATTCAGCGGGAACAGCACCTCGGAGCAGAACTTGCCCGCCTCCTCGAGAACCTGGTTGATCGTGTCGGCGTCGAGGTCCGCATGCCGCGGCATTTGCTTGACCTCGGCTTCGACGTTCAGAAGCTCGTGCAACACGAATTGCATGTCGCGCAGCGGCGCGGCGTACTGTCCCATGACTCTCTCCAAAGTGGGCAAACGGCTCGAGCTCCTGGCGGGCGGGTCACGCGCCGCTAACGGCTCTCGCTCTGATACGAAACGATCGTCTTTTCCAGCGCGGCCCACGTGAGGCGCACGGCATCCGGCGAATGCAGGAAGCGTGCGTCGTGATGCAGGCCGAGCGTGAAGCTGTACAACTCGAAGAGCATCAGGTCCGGATCGGTATCCGCACGCAAATGGCCTTCTTCCTTCGCCTGCGAAATGGCACGCAGCATCGCGGCACGCCAGGCCGTCACGCTCGCGATCAGCTGCTCGCGCACGGGGCTGTCAGGCCGGTCGTCGTACTCGACGGCTCCGCTGATGTAGATGCATCCGGTCGTCACCTCCTGGATGCGCTTCTCCGTCCAGCGCGCCAGCATCGCCCGAAGGCGCGGCAAGCCTCGCGGCTCGCGCAGGCTCGGAAAGAACACCTCGTTTTCGAAACGATGGTGATATTCGCGGACGACCTCGACCTGGAGGTCTTCGCGCGATCCGAAGTGCGCGAACACACCGCTCTTGCTCATCTGCATGCGCTCGGCCAGCAGGCCGATCGTCAGCCCCTCCAGCCCGTCACGGCTGGCGAGGTCCAAAGCAGCTTCGAGTATCGCGGCACGCGTCTGTTCGCCTTTTCGCATAGCTTTTTCTTAACCGTTCGGGGGTTCGAATAAAATCGAACGGCCGTACTATTATTGAGTGCGGCCGCTCGCGAAACAAGGAAATTATTAGAAACCGGTGTCTAACCGAGCCGCTATTTTGCGCGATTCCGGCGGGGCCGGAGCGGCTTTTCCGCACGAACGTGCGGACAGATTTTTTGAAGCGGATGCTTAGTCGTAACCGCCGACCGTCAACGCCTTCATCACGACGCGGTACGTGTTGTACGCGAGCCAGCTCAGCATACGCTCGATGCGTGGCCGGGCGGCGTAGCGGGCGGCGTCGATCTCGCGGCCTTCGGCGAACGCGCTCGTGATCGCGTCGCGCAGCTCGTTGGTGAGCGCATCGTAGCGCACCAGCACGACATTGGCCTCATTGTTGAGCATCAGGCTCAGCGCGTCCAGATTCGACGAGCCGACCGTCGCCCAGTTGTCGTCGATCACCGCGACCTTGCCGTGCAGGATCGTCTTGTCGTATTCCGACACGCGCACGCCCGCGCGCAGCAGTGCGTGATACAGGAACGGCACGGCCGTATCGAGCGCCGTGAACTCGTTGCGGCCGATCAGGATCCGCACGTCGACGCCGCGCCGCGCGGCCCCCGTCAGCGCACGGCGCAGCTTGCGGCCCGGCATGAAATACGGGTTCGCGAGCAGGATCCGCTGTCGCGCCCGCCCGATCGCGGCGAGATACGCCTTCTCGATCGCGCGGCGGTTCACGACGTTGTCGCGCGCGACGAACGCGACGCTCGGCTCGGTGACGACCCGCAGCGCACCGGCCTTGATCCATCGGTGGCTGCGCATCCAGCGCCGGAACATGTCCGGGAACGCCTCGCCGCCGTGCAGCCCGGCCGCGTACTGCGCATACGGCTTGTGGCCGAACTGGATCCGGTGCCACTGCAGCTCGAACGCGGCGCGCACGTCCGACACCGCCGGCCCGGCCATCTCGACCGCGAAATCCCAGCGCGGAAACGGCAGCGTCGCGGTGCCCTGCGTGTAGTCGTCGACGATGTTGATGCCGCCGCAGTACGCGACCGCATGATCGATCACCGCGAGCTTGCGGTGCGTGCGCGAAAAGCCGAAGCGGCCGAACAGGTAGCGGTTGTAGATGCAGTGCTCGACGCCGGCGTCGGCCCACGTGTCGAACAGCGGCAGGCGCGCGGTGCCGACGCCGTCGGTGATCACGCGCACGCGCACGCCGCGCTGCGCCGCGCGGATCAGCGCATCCGACACCGGTCGGCCGGCCGCATCGTCGCAGAAGATGTAGGTTTCGAGCATCACCTGCTCGCGCGCCGCCTCGATCCGCTCGATCAGCGCCTGGAAGAATTCGCCGCCGGTCGTGCACAGCCGCACCGTGTTGCCGGCGGTGAATGCGAGCCGCGACGCGGAGCCGCGTTCCTGCAGGAACATCTGCCGCAATTGCGCGAAGCGCTTGCGGGTTTCCGAATTCATGCGGACGAGCCGTGCGGCGCCCGCGCGAGCGACACGCGCACGGGCAATTGCAGGATCGCCTCGGCGTTCGACGGCGAGTAGCAGCGCGCGGCCGCTTCGCGGTACGGCAGCCATGCATGGTCGACATGCTCGCGCGGCGACAGCGTCACGTCGACGCGGTGCGGCACGCACAGGCCGAACCAGTGCTCGACGTTGCGCGTGACGCCCGGCCCATAGCGATGCAGGTATTGCGGATAGATCGTGTATTCGATCTGGTGGTGCCAGTCGATCAGCGCGGTGGCCGGCACGTCGTGCGTACCGACCAGGATGCCGGTTTCCTCGGCGACTTCGCGCGCGGCCGTGAGCGCGAGCGGCTCGTCGAGCGCGTCCTTCGATCCGGTCACCGATTGCCAGAAATCGGGCTGGTCGGCACGCTTGATCACCAGCACGTCGAGTTCGGGCGTGTAGATCACGACGAGAACGGATTCGGGAATTTTCGGCGGCTTCGTCATCTTTGTTTCATGCGACACAGGGCCGTGCGCCGGGCCTGTGCCCGAACGTGCGGCAAGTGCTGCGACTGTACCGCAAAAAACGAAACAGGCGCATCGGGGCGCCTGTTTCGTTGGGGTGTCGTGCGCGCGTCGCCGTGCGCACGACCTGCGACAGGCGTTACGCCTTCGGCTGTTCCGGCTGACGCAGACGGATGTGCAGTTCGCGCAGCTGACGCTCGTCGACCGGGCTCGGCGCCTGCGTGAGCAGATCCTGCGCACGCTGCGTCTTCGGGAACGCGATCACGTCGCGGATCGAGTCGGCACCGGCCATCATCGTGACGATGCGGTCGAGACCGAACGCGATACCGCCGTGCGGCGGCGCGCCGTACTGCAGCGCGTCCAGCAGGAAGCCGAACTTCAGCTGCGCTTCTTCCGCGCCGATCTTCAGCGCGCGGAACACCTTGCTCTGCACTTCCTCGCGGTGGATACGCACCGAGCCGCCGCCGATTTCCCAGCCGTTCAGCACCATGTCGTACGCCTTCGCGAGGCAGCGGCCCGGATCGGTCTCGAGGTATTCGAGGTGCTCGTCCTTCGGGCTCGTGAACGGGTGGTGCGCCGCGACGTAGCGCGCGTCTTCGTCGTCGTATTCGAACATCGGGAAATCGACAACCCACAGCGGCTTCCAGCCGGCCTGGACGAGGCCGTTCGCCTTGCCGAATTCCGAATGACCGATCTTCAGGCGCAGCGCGCCGAGGCTGTCGTTGACGACCTTCGCGCGGTCGGCCGCGAAGAAGATGATGTCGCCGTCTTCAGCACCGGTGCGCTCGAGGATCGCCGCGATCGATGCGTCGTGCAGGTTCTTGACGATCGGGCTCTGCAGGCCGTCGCGGCCCTTCGCCTTCTCGTTGACCTTGATCCACGCGAGGCCCTTCGCGCCGTAGATGCGCACGAATTCCGTGTAGCCGTCGATGTCGCCACGCGACAGCTCGCCACCCTTCGGCACGCGCAGCGCCGCGACACGGCCGTCCTTCGCGTTGGCCGGCGTGCTGAACACCTTGAAGTCGACGTCCTTCATCGCGTCGGTCAGCTCGGTGAATTCGAGCTGCACGCGCAGGTCCGGCTTGTCCGAACCGAAACGCGCCATCGCTTCCGAGTACGGCATCACCGGGAATTTCGCGTCGAGTTCGACGTCGATCGTCGTCTTGAAGATGTGACGGATCATGTCTTCGAAGAGATCACGGATTTCCTGCTCGCCGAGGAACGACGTCTCGCAGTCGATCTGCGTGAATTCCGGCTGGCGGTCGGCGCGCAGGTCTTCGTCGCGGAAGCACTTGGTGATCTGGTAGTAACGGTCGAAGTTCGCGACCATCAGCAGCTGCTTGAACAGCTGCGGCGACTGCGGCAGCGCGAAGAACTGGCCCGCGTTCACGCGCGACGGCACCAGGTAGTCGCGCGCGCCTTCCGGCGTGCTCTTCGTCAGCATCGGCGTTTCGATGTCGATGAAGCCCTGCTCGTCGAGGTACTTGCGCGCTTCGATCGCGACGCGGTAGCGCAGGCGCAGGTTGTGCTGCATCTGCGGACGGCGCAGGTCGAGCACGCGGTGCGTGAGGCGCGTCGTTTCCGACAGGTTGTCGTCGTCGAGCTGGAACGGCGGCGTGACCGACGCATTCAGCACGTTCAGTTCGTGACACAGCACTTCGATCTTGCCGCTCTTCAGGCCGGCGTTGACCGTGCCTTCCGGACGGTTGCGCACGAGACCCTTGATCTGCACGCAGAACTCGTTGCGCACGCCTTCGGCGGTCGCGAACATTTCCGCGCGATCCGGGTCGCACACCACCTGCACGAGGCCTTCACGATCGCGCAGGTCGATGAAGATCACACCGCCGTGATCGCGGCGGCGCTGCACCCAGCCGCACAGCGACACGGTTTGGCCCAGCAGGTGTTCGGTCACGAGACCGCAGTATTCAGTACGCATCGACATGATGTTTGCTTTCGTTCGGTTTGATCAACGGGTGCCGCAACGCGCGGCCCGGGCGATGATTCTTTACTTACAGCGGCGGCTCGACGGGGCGGCGGGCGGGCACCGGAGCCGGCGCCGACGGCGCCACGACGCCCATCGAGACGATGTACTTGAGCGCGGCATCGACCGACATGTCGAGTTCGATGACTTCGCTCTTCGGGAGCATCAGGAAGAAGCCCGACGTCGGGTTCGGTGTCGTGGGCACGTACACGCTCACGTACTCTTCCGTCAGATGGTTGACCACGTCGCCGCCGGGCGCGCCGGTCAGAAACGCGATCGTATACGAGCCGCGACGCGGGTATTCGATCAGCAGCGCCTTGCGGAACGCGTTGCCGCTGCTCGACAGCAGCGTGTCCGACACCTGCTTGACGCTCGTGTAGATCGGCCCGACGACCGGGATGTGACGCACGACCGCGTTCCACCACGTGACGAGCTTCTGGCCGATGAAGTTCTGCGTGGCCAGCCCGACGACGAAGATGAACGCGAGCGTCAGCACCGCGCCGAGCCCCGGCAGGCGGAAGCCGAGCGCCCGCTCCGGCTGCCACGATTCGGGCAGCAGCAGCAGCGTCTGGTCCATCGTGCCGATGATGAGACCGAGCACCCACAGCGTGATCGCGAGCGGGACGAGAACCAGCAGGCCGGTCAGAAACACCGATTTCAGGGTCGTCTTTTTCATCATCTGCCGTCAATGAACCGCGCCGGAAGCGCGGTGTGGACGCGGCCCGGACGGGCCGCGACTGTCAACTGCCGGCGGCGGGCGCCGCAGCCGGGGCCGGCGCGGCGCTCGTCGTCGTACTTTCGGAACTCGTGGCGGCGGCCGCCGGCGCCGCGGCAGCGGGTGCCGCAGCCCCCGCTTCGCCCGTCGCCGTCGCCGGCGCGCTGGTGCCGCCCGAGCCACCGCGGAAATCGGTGACATACCAGCCGGAGCCCTTCAGCTGGAAGCCGGCGGCGGTGACCTGCTTGCGAAAAGCATCCTTCCCGCATTCGGGGCACTGCGACAGCGGCGCGTCGCTCATCTTCTGGAGCATGTCCTTCGCGAAACCGCACGCTTCGCATCGATAGGCGTAGATCGGCATGATATTTTTCCCGCGGAAACTGGAAACGGCTTGCAAAACCTTGAATTATATCCGAAACCCCGGCGCGCTCCGGCAACGGCCGCGACACGCCGGGCTTCAGCGACGGCGCCACGTGAGCCAGCGCTCGTGTCCTTCGAACACGGCCAGCGAATCGGTCACGGGCAGATCCTCGATCAGCTCGAAGCGCGGCGCGAGCAGCGCATCGAGTTCGGCGCGCTCGATGCCGAACGGCGGGCCCTTCGGTTTCTTCGTCACGAAGAAATAACCGGCCAGCAACGCGCCGGCGGACAGCAATTCGGCCATCCGCGCCGCATAGCCGGCGCGCAGGCTCGGCGGCAGCGCGCACAGGAACGCGCGCTCGTACACCCACTGCACGTCGAACGGCGGCCGATACACGAAGAAATCGGCCTGCTCGACGACGTCCGCATGCGCACCGAGCTGCGCCTTCGCGGCCGCCACCGCCTGCGCGGCGAAATCGATCGCGCGCACGGGCCAGCCGGCCTGCGCGAGCCAGCCGGCCTCCCGCGCACTGCCGCAGCCGGGAATCAGCACCGCGCACGGCCCGAGCCGCTGCGCAAACGCGCGAAACCCTTGCGGCACGCCGCCGAATTCCCACGGCGTCACGCCGCGCGCGAAACGCTCGTCCCAGAACGATGCGTCGCTCGGGTCGCGCGTCGCGAAATCGGCGGCGCCCGGCGTGGACGGTGGCTTCGGCTCGGACATCGCGCGGCTCCTTTCGGTCACGCGCCGTACGCGAGCGCGAGCAGCACGCGCGCGACGAGCGCCCCGACGCCGACGGCAAGACCGAAGATCAGCAATGCCTGCAACAGCCGGTTGGTCCGTTTCTGCTCGACGAGGACCTGACGCATCAGGTCCTCGCTCGCCGCACGCGGCGCATCGTGGCGCGCCGCCATCGCATGGTGGATCAGGCGCGGCAGTTGCGGCAGCGTCTTGCTCCACTGCGGCGCCTCGACCTTGAAGCGCTCGTACCAGCCGCGCAGGCCGATCTGCTCGGTCATCCAGCGCTCGAGATACGGCTTCGCGGTCTTCCACAGGTCGAGTTCGGGATCGAGCGAGCGGCCGAGCCCCTCGACGTTCAGCATCGTCTTCTGCAGTAGCACGAGCTGCGGCTGGATCTCGACGTTGAAGCGGCGCGACGTCGAGAACAGGCGCATCAGCACCTGGCCGAGCGAGATGTCCTTCAGCGCGCGGTCGAAATACGGCTCGCACACCGCACGGATCGCGCTTTCGAGTTCCTCGACGCGCGTCTCGGGCGGCACCCAGCCCGATTCGAGGTGCAGCGTCGCGACGCGGTGGTAATCGCGCTTGAAGAACGCGAGGAAGTTCTGCGCGAGGTAGTTCTTGTCGAAATCCGACAACGCGCCGACGATCCCGAAATCGAGCGCGATATAGCGGCCGAACGTCTTCGGGTCGAGACTCACCTGGATGTTGCCGGGGTGCATATCCGCATGGAAGAACCCGTCGCGGAACACCTGCGTGAAGAAGATCTCGACGCCTTCGCGCGCGAGCTTCTTGATGTCGACGCCCGCGGTGCGCAGCGTCTCGACCTGGCTGATCGGCACGCCGGTCATGCGCTCCATCACGAGCACCTGCGACGTCGAGAAATCCCAGAACATCTCGGGCACGAGCAGCAGGTCGAGGCCCGCGAAGTTGCGGCGCAGCTGGCTGCCGTTCGCGGCCTCGCGCATCAGGTCGAGCTCGTCGTGCAGGTACTTGTCGAATTCGGCGACGACTTCGCGCGGCTTCAGGCGCCGGCCGTCGGCCCACATGCGCTCGGTCCACGTCGCGATGTCGCGCATCAGCGCGAGGTCGGAATCGATCACCGGCAGCATGTTCGGGCGCAGCACCTTGACCGCGACGGCCTTGCCCGCGTGCACGCCCTGCTTCAACTTCCCGAAATGCACCTGCGCGATCGACGCGCTCGCGATCGGCTCGCGCTCGAATTCGTCGAACAGCTCGTCGACCGGCGCGCCGAGCGACTTCTCGATGATCGCTATCGCGACAGCCGAATCGAACGGCGGCACCTGGTCCTGCAGCTTCGCGAGTTCGTTCGCGAAATCGACCGACAGCAGGTCGCGGCGCGTCGACAGCACCTGGCCGAACTTCACGAAGATCGGGCCGAGGCTCTCGAGCGCGTGACGCAGCCGCACGGCGGGCGGATCGGAATAGCGGCGGCCGATCGTCGTGATCCGCAGCAGCAGCTTCACGCGCCGGTCGTCGATCCGGGACAGCATCACCTCGTCGAGGCCGAAGCGGATGACGGTGTAGACAATCTTGATGAAACGGAAAATGCGCATGCCCTGCGGCCCTCAGTGCGCGCCGCGCGGGCCGGAACCCGTGCGCGCGCCGATTTTTTGTTCGAGTCGCTCGATCCGTTTTTCGACCCGCGCGAGCGCGTCGCGCGCACGCGCCAGTTCGGCGTCGAAGCCGCCGAGCACCGTGCGCCGAACGACTTGCGGGTTCTCGTCGAGCCAGTACTCGGCGACGGAATCGAGCACGTTGCGGCCGGTGCGGCGCGCGCGCGCGCCGGCGTCACGCACGAGCGTCGCGATCCGGTGCGCCGCCGCGTCGCCGACCAGCTTCGCGAGATCTTCTTCAGGTTCCCAGCGCAGGTGCTCGGCCAGCTTCGCGATCTGCGTCGCGAACTCCGCGTCGCCCTCGATCTTCACGTGCTTCATCACGGCGGGCTGGCCGCCCTGCAGGAATGCGGCGACCGTATCGCCCGCGAGCGCGATCGACACGTCGACGTGTTGCGCATCGTGCGCGTCCACCGCGGACAGATAGCCGTCGGGCTGCACGAGCAGCGTGAGCGTGACGGGCGGCACGTCGAGCCGGGCGGTCTTGCCCGCGTAGGGGATCAGGCGGTCGCGCGCCCACGATTCGCGCGCGAGCAGGTGATTGACAGCAGCAGCAAAAGGCTTGGCGGCAAAGGTCATCGGGCTGGGAAAGAAAAACCCGCGCAGGCGGGCGCCTACGCGGGTTTCTATTGTAACGTCGGATCGTCGGCAGACCGCGGCCAACCGCACACCCGGGCGGCAAGCGGTCGCAGTGCGACGACCGTCGCCCGGGCAGCCGGCAAGCCGGCCGCCGGTCACGCTCAGTGCGTGTTGATCTGCTGGATACCCGCGAGCAGCCACCCCTGGCTGCCCGACTTCGACAGGTTCCACACCTCGTCGAGCGGCGCGGCCGGCGCATTCGCCGATTCGCGGATCAGCCCGTGGAAGCGCACGCTCGCCGACTGCTCGATGCCGCGATCCTCGATCGCGACCAGCTCCGCGTCGAGCTGCACGACATCGGTCTGGTTCGCTTCGTTGCCGCGCGAATCGAGATCGATCTTGATCTCGGCGAACATTTCCGGCGTCGTGAACTCGCGGATGTCGGCCAGGTTGCCCTGGTCCCATGCCGCCTGCAGGCGCACGAAGTAGACCTTCGCGCTACGCAGGAACGCTTCGGTGTCGAAGCCGGCCGGCACCTGCAGCGGTGCGGCCGCCATCGCGCCCGCCGCACCGGCAGCCGCCGCGCCGCCGCCGAACACGCCTTGCGCTTCGTTCGCATAGCTGCTGCCGCTGCCCGCATAGTTGTTGCCGGTGCTGCCCTGCTGGAACGACGGACTTTGCGAGTAGCCACCCGACGACGATGCCGAGCCGCCGACCGAATACGCCGGCTCCTGCGCACGGCGGCGGTTCATGAACTTGCGGACCAGCCAGATGCCGATCATCGCGAGCAGTGCGATCACGATGACGTTCGCCATCATGCTCGCGAACGCGCCGCCCAGGCCGAAGTGCGACAGCAGCGCCGCGATGCCGAGGCCGGCCGCGAGACCGGCGATCGGCCCGAGCCAGCGCGAGCGATTCGGCTGCGCGGCCGGTGCCGGTGCGGCCGGGTTCGCGCGCTGCGCCTGATTCGGTGCGGCCTGCTGCATCGGCTGCTGCGCGGGCGGCGTGGCCTGGCGCTGCGTGACGGTGGAACTCTGACGGCCGATGCTGCGCCCGCCGCCCATGCGCTTGGCCTCGGCGTCGAGCGATGCGAACGTGCCGGCCGTGAGCAGGCCGACCATCAGCAGCGTGCCGGCCCGTCGAGCCCACGGCTTCGACGGCTTGCTACGGTTGAACAACGAACGCGATTCGGACATCAGTTTCTCCAGATGTAAGGCGAATGTATGGGAAGAACCCCTTAGTACTTGGTTCCTAGGTGTAAAGCTACCACGCCACCTGACAAATTGTAATATTTGACGGCATCGAGGCCCGCTTGTTCCATCATCGTCTTCAGCGTGTCCTGATCGGGGTGCATCCGGATAGATTCAGCAAGATACCGGTAACTTTCAGCATCTTTCGCGAACTTGTCGCCAAGCCACGGTAATACTTTGAAAGAATACAGATCGTACGCTTTTTTCAGCGGATCCCAGACTTTCGAGAATTCCAGCACCATCACGCGGCCGCCAGGCTTCGTCACGCGGCGCATCTCGGCGAGCGCGGCGTCCTTGTGCGTCATGTTGCGCAGCCCGAACGCGACCGTGACCACATCGAAGTAGTTGTCCGGAAACGGAGTTTTCTCCGCGTCGCACAGCAGCGACGGCGTCACGATGCCCTTGTCGAGCAGCCGGTCGCGGCCGACGCGCAGCATCGATTCGTTGATGTCGGTGTGCCAGACCTCGCCCGTCGGGCCGGCCGCCTTCGCGAACGACTTGGTCAGGTCGCCCGTGCCGGCCGCGATGTCGAGCACCTTGAAGCCGGGGCGCACGTTCGCCTGCGCGATCGTGAACGCCTTCCACGCGCGGTGCATGCCGGCCGACATCAGGTCGTTCATCAGATCGTAGTTGCTCGCGACCGAATGGAACACGCCTGCCACTTTCTTCGCTTTTTCGGTTTCCTCGACGCTTTCGAAGCCGAAGTGGGTTTTACTCATCGCGTTGATCCTCAGTAAATGGCAAGACGGCGCCGAGCGGGCGCCGTCGATTTCAGTGGCAGTGGCCGTGCGGCGCGGGTGCCGCCTGCATCGGCGCGTCGCGCTCGACGCCCGCCGCCTTCAGTTTGTCGAAATAGTCGCGCCACAGCGCGTCCTGCTGCGTCGCCAGTTCGTACAGCAGATCCCACGAGTAGATGCCGGTCGAATGGCCGTCGGAGAACGTCGGCTGCAGCGCGTAGTTGCCCACGCCCTCGAGCGCGGTGATCGTCACCTCGCGCTTGCCGGTCTGCAGCGTCTCCTGGCCGGGCCCGTGGCCGCGTACCTCGGCCGACGGCGAATAGACGCGCATCAGCTCGAACGGGATCCGGAAGTTCTCTCCGTTCGGGTATTGCAATTCGAGCACGCGCGACACCGCGTGCACGACGACGCCGGACGGAATCGGCGTCGTGGAAGTCAAACCGCTCATGGCTGCCTCGAATCGGTCGTTCGTTGAATTTCCTCGCGCACCGCATTGTGCAGCAGCGAGGCCTGCGCCGCGCGCGAGCGCAGCAGCGCCTCGGACACGCTGCGCTGGCGCGGCGCCCACACGGGCTGCGGGAAATGGGCGTCGTTCGAGAAGCGCGGGATCACGTGCCAGTGCACGTGCGGCACCATGTTGCCGAGGCTCGCGAGATTCACCTTGTTCGGCTGCATCACGCGGCGCACCGCACGCTCCACCGCGTAGACGATGCGCATCAGATGTGCCCGCTCGGGCTCGCCGAGATCGGAGAACTCGGCCACGTGCGCGCCCCAGATCACCCGGCAGAAGCCCGGGTAGTCGTGCTCGCCCGCCGCGAGGACGACGCGCAGCATGTCGTCCTGCCAGAGCACCTCGCCGCCGTCTTCACGGCAAAACACGCATTCCATCGTCGCTCCCATGTGGACGGGCGCCGGCGCTCATGCGCCGGCGCCCGCTCATCCCAAGCCCGGCCGGGCGGTCGTCATGCCCGCATTAGACCAGCACGCGCTCGATCCCGCCATTGTTCGCGTGTGCGACATAGTCGGCCATCCAGTTCTCGCCGAGCACCTGGCGCGCGATTTCGACCACGATGTAGTCGGCCTCGATATTCGCGTCCTCGTTGTAGCGCGACAGGCCCTGCAGGCACGACGGGCAGCTCGTCAGGATCTTCACGTCCGGGCCGTTCGCGGCGGCGGCCGGCGCCGGCGCGTTGCCGGCCACGACCGGGATGCTGCGCAGCTTCGCGGCACCCTTGCGGATTTCCTCTTCCTTGCGGAAGCGGACCTGCGTGGAGATGTCCGGACGCGTGACCGCGAGCGTGCCCGATTCGCCGCAGCAGCGATCGTTCTTCTCGATCTTGTAGCCGTCCTTCTCCGCGCCCATCAGCTCGTTGACGAGCTTGACCGGATCCATCGTCTTGATCGGCGTGTGGCACGGGTCGTGATACATGTAGCGCGTGCCCGTCACGCCGTCGAGCTTCATCCCCTTCTCGAGCAGGAACTCGTGGATATCGATGATCCGGCAGCCCGGGAAGATCTTGTCGAATTCGTAGCCTGCAAGCTGGTCGTAGCAGGTGCCGCACGACACGACCACCGTCTTGATGTCGAGGTAGTTCAGCGTGTTGGCGACCCGGTGGAACAGCACGCGGTTGTCGGTGACGATCTTCTCGGCCTTGTCGTACTGGCCCGAGCCGCGCTGCGGATAGCCGCAGCACAGGTAGCCCGGCGGCAAGACCGTCTGCACGCCCGCTTCCCACAGCATCGCCTGCGTCGCGAGGCCGACCTGCGAGAACAGGCGCTCGGAGCCGCAGCCCGGGAAGTAGAACACCGCTTCCGAATCGACCGTCGTCGACTTCGGGTTGCGGATGATCGGCACGATCTTGTTGTCCTCGATGTCGAGCAGCGCGCGCGCCGTCTTCTTCGGCAGGTTGCCCGGCATCTTCTTGTTGACGAAGTGGATCACCTGCTCGACCACGGGCGGCTTGCCGACCGTCGCCGGCGGGTGCTGCGTCTGCTTCGTCACGACCTTCTTCAGCATGTCGTTCGCGAAGCGCTGCACCTTGTAGCCGACGCCCATCATCGCGCCGCGCGCGAGGTTGATCGTCTGCGGGTTGGTCGCGTTCAGGAAGAACATGCCCGCCGCATTGCCGGCGTTGAATTTCTTCTTGCCCATCTTGCGCAACAGGTTGCGCATGTTCATCGTGACGTCGCCGAAGTCGATCTTCACCGGGCACGGCGTCGCGCACTTGTGGCACACCGTGCAGTGGTCGGCCACGTCGTTGAACTCGTCCCAGTGCTTGATCGACACGCCGCGGCGCGTCTGTTCCTCATACAGGAACGCCTCGACCAGCAACGAGGTCGCGAGGATCTTGTTGCGCGGGCTGTACAGCAGGTTCGCGCGCGGCACGTGGGTCGCGCACACCGGCTTGCACTTGCCGCAGCGCAGGCAGTCCTTCACCGAATCGGCGATCGCGCCGATGTCGGACTGCTGCATGATCAGCGACTCGTAGCCCATCAGCCCGAAGCTCGGCGTGTACGCGTTGCGCAGGTCGGCGCCGTCGAGCAGCTTGCCCTTGTTGAAGCGGCCGTGCGGGTCGACGCGCTGCTTGTACGCGCGGAATTCGGCGATCTCGTCGTCGGTCAGGAACTCGAGCTTCGTGATGCCGATCCCGTGCTCGCCGGAGATCACGCCGTCGAGCGAGCGCGCGAGCTTCATGATGCGTGCGACCGACGCGTGCGCGTCCTGCAGCATCTCGTAGTTGTCGGAGTTGACCGGGATGTTGGTGTGGACGTTGCCGTCGCCCGCGTGCATGTGCAGCGCGACGAACACGCGGCCGCGCAGCACGCGCTTGTGGATCGCCTGCGCTTCGTCGAGGATCTGCTTGAACGCGCCGCCGTTGAAGATCGCGCGCAGCTCCGCGCGGATCTCCTGCTTCCAGGAGATGCGGACCGTGCGGTCCTGCGTGATGTGGAACACGGTCGCGCCCGGCTGGTCGTCCGCACGATCGGCGAACTTCTCGGCAAGCGCCTCGTAGCCGAGCTGCACGAGGTAGTGCTGCGCCTCGCGCAGCGGCTGGTCGAGCCGGTCGCGCACGAATTCCCAGCGGGCCCGCACGCGCTTGAGCAACTCGAGCGCCTGCTGCACGCGATCCTCGAGCAACTCGGCGCTCGGAATCTCGTTCGCGTCGTCGGTCTTGCCGAGCGGCAGGTTGCCGCCGCGGAAGAACGCCTCGAGCGCGTCGACCAATTGAAGCTTGTTCTTCAGCGACAGCTCGATGTTGATCCGCTCGATGCCGTCGGTGTACTCGCCCATCCGGTTCAGCGGGATGACGACGTCCTCGTTGATCTTGAACGCGTTCGTGTGCTTCGCGATCGCGGCCGTGCGGCTGCGGTCGAGCCAGAAGCGCTTGCGCGCCTCCGCGCTGACCGCGACGAAGCCTTCGCCGCTCTTGCCGTTCGCCATCCGGATCACTTCGGACGTCGCTTGTGCGACCGCATCGGCGTCGTCGCCGACGATGTCGCCGATCAGCACCATCTTCGGGAAGGCGTTGCGCTTGCTCTTGGTCGCGTAGCCGACCGCGCGCAGATAGCGCTCGTCGAGGTGCTCGAGGCCCGCGAGGATCGCGCCGCCCTGCTTCGACGTCTCGAACAGGTAGTCCTTGATTTCGACGATGCTCGGGATCGCCTCGCGCGCCTGGCCGAAGAATTCGAGACAGACGGTGCGCGTGTGCGCGGGCATCTTGTGCAGCACCCAGCGCGCGGACGTGATCAGCCCGTCGCAGCCTTCCTTCTGCACGCCCGGCAGGCCGGCGAGGAACTTGTCGGTGACGTCCTTGCCGAGGCCTTCCTTGCGGAACCGGCGGCCTTCGATCTCGAGCATCTCGGTCTTCAGCAGCTTCTCGCCCGGCGCATACGCGCCGTCGAACCACTTCAGCTCGAAGCGCGCGACCGCGATGTCGTGGATCTTGCCCTGGTTGTGCTCGTGGCGCGTGACTTCGAGCCAGTTGCCCTCCGGGTCGACCATCCGCCACCAGGCGAGGTTGTCGAGCGCGGTGCCCCACAGCACGGCCTTCTTGCCGCCGGCGTTCATCGCGACGTTGCCGCCGATGCACGATGCGTCGAGCGAGGTCGGATCGACCGCGAACACGTAGCCGGCCGCTTCGGCCGCTTCCGTCACGCGGCGCGTGACGACGCCCGCGCCGGAGAAGATCGTCGGCACCTTGTGCGCGACGCCCGGCAGTTCGGTGAGCTCGACCGCGCCGAGCTGTTCGAGCTTCTCGGTGTTGATCACCGCGGAGAACGGCGTGAGCGGCACCGCGCCGCCCGTGTAGCCGGTGCCGCCGCCGCGCGGGATCACGGTCAGGCCGAGTTCGAAGCACGCCTTGATCAGTGCCGCGATCTCGGCTTCGGTATCGGGGGTCAGCACGACGAACGGGTATTCGACGCGCCAGTCGGTCGCATCGGTCACGTGCGACACGCGCGACAGCCCGTCGAAGCGGATGTTGTCCTTCTGCGTGCAGCGGCCGAGCGCCTTGGTCGCGCGGCGGCGCAGGTCGGCCATCTTGTCGAATTCGTCGGCGAATTCGTCGACCGCGCGCTGCGCGGCGGCTTCGAGCATCTCGACACGTTCCGCGCGTTCGCGGCCGGCGTCGTCGTGGTGCGCGGTGAGGTCGGCGCGGCGGCGCTTGCCGATCTCGGTCAGACGGTGGTTCAGCGCCTCGATCAGCAGCGCGCGGCGCTTCGGGTTGTCGAGCAGGTCGTCCTGCAGGTACGGGTTGCGGCGCACGACCCAGATGTCGCCGAGCACTTCATACAGCATCCGGGCCGAGCGGCCCGTGCGGCGTTCGGCGCGCAGCTCGTCGAGCACCGACCACGCGTCCGCGCCGAGCAGGCGGATCACGATCTCGCGGTCGGAGAAGGACGTGTAGTTATAGGGAATCTCGCGCAGTCGGGGCGCGGGGTCGGCGGCGACGGCGGCAGCCGCGCCATGCGGATCGAAAACTTGTGGTGCGTTCATGTTCGGACGACTCGGAGGGCCGATACACCGTGCACGGGCGTCGGCAAGCGCGTTGGCGCAATCTTGGGGAAATCTGTTCTGTTGCCAGGCGCGCGATTATTTCGCATGGGGCCGGAGCGGGTCTGGACTCACCGTTCCGGGTTGGCAGGGCCTGGCGGCACTCGGAGCCATCAGCACGATCGCGCGCGGCGCGCATGCCGTTCCGCCGCAGGGCTGGCTGCGCGCGGCGTCGGCTTCAACGGGGCGATCCGAGGGTGCCTCTGCATCTTCCGATCCTTGATTCAAAACAGAATTCTAACCCATGATCGCGCCGTCCGTGACAGGCCGGACAGGTCGTGGGGCTTTCGCCGCAACCCGCACCAGGCCTGGTTCGGCACGATTTTGCGGCGACATTCGCCGTCCGTCCGGTCGGTAACCATGCGGTTAAGCCGGTAAACAGGGACGCGTCGCGCGGCAAACACCCCCGCCGGCGCGGTTTCGCGACGGCGCGCCCGGCATGTCGCTTGCGTACGGGCGGAGCCTTGGCGCTATCATTGGCGTTTTACCGTCTGCTTCCGCACCGCACGCGAGCGCCCATGGCATCCCACGATTACCTGAAGAAAATCCTCACCGCGCGCGTCTACGACGTCGCGCTCGAGACGGAACTCGAACCCGCCCGCAACCTGTCGGCGCGACTGCGCAACCCCGTTTACCTGAAGCGCGAGGACAACCAGCCGGTGTTCTCGTTCAAGCTGCGCGGCGCGTACAACAAGATGGCGCACATTCCGGCCGACGCGCTCGCGCGCGGCGTGATCACGGCATCGGCCGGCAATCATGCGCAGGGCGTCGCGTTCTCGGCGGCCCGGATGGGCATCAAGGCCGTGATCGTCGTGCCCGTCACGACGCCGCAGGTGAAGGTCGACGCGGTGCGCGCGCACGGCGGCCCGAGCGTCGAGGTGATCCAGGCGGGCGAGTCGTACAGCGATGCGTATGCGCATGCCGTGAAGGTGCAGGCCGAACGCGACCTCACGTTCGTGCACCCGTTCGACGATCCGTACGTGATCGCCGGCCAGGGCACGATCGCGATGGAAATCCTGCGGCAGCACCAGGGCCCGATTCACGCGATCTTCGTGCCGATCGGCGGCGGCGGCCTCGCGGCCGGCGTGGCCGCGTACGTCAAGGCGGTGCGGCCGGAGATCAAGGTGTTCGGCGTGCAGGCCGAGGATTCGTGCGCGATGGCGCAGTCGCTTGAGAAAGGCGAGCGCGTCGAGCTGAGCGAGGTCGGGCTGTTCGCGGACGGCACCGCGGTGAAGCTCGTCGGCGAGGAAACCTTCCGGCTCTGCAGCGAGTTCCTCGACGGCGTCGTGACGGTCGACACCGACGCGCTGTGCGCGGCGATCAAGGACGTGTTCCAGGACACGCGCAGCGTGCTCGAGCCGTCCGGCGCGCTCGCGGTGGCGGGCGCGAAACGCTACGCGGAGCGCGAAGGGATCGAGAACCAGACGCTCGTCGCGGTCACGTCCGGCGCGAACATGAACTTCGACCGGATGCGTTTCGTTGCCGAACGCGCGGAAGTCGGCGAGGCGCGCGAAGCCGTGTTCGCGGTCACGATCCCCGAGGAGCGCGGCAGCTTCAAGCGCTTCTGCTCGCTCGTCGGCGAACGCAACGTGACCGAGTTCAACTACCGGATCGCCGATGCGCAGGCCGCGCATATCTTCGTCGGCGTGCAGATCAAGCGGCGCGGCGAATCGGCCGAGATCGCCGCGAATTTCGAGTCGCACGGCTTCAAGACCGTCGACCTGACGCACGACGAGCTGTCGAAGGAACACATCCGCTACATGGTGGGCGGCCGCTCGCCGCTCGCGCTCGACGAACGCCTGTTCCGCTTCGAATTCCCGGAACGGCCGGGCGCGCTGATGAAGTTCCTGTCGTCGATGGCGCCGGACTGGAACATCAGCCTGTTCCACTATCGCAACCAGGGTGCGGACTACAGCTCGATCCTCGTCGGGCTGCAGGTGCCGCAGGCCGATCGCGCCGAGTTCGAACGCTTCCTCGCGGCGCTCGGCTATCCGTATGTCGAAGAGAGCGCCAATCCGGCGTACCGGCTCTTCCTGTCGTAAAGGCTTCGTGCAATGAATCCCGAACATTCCCCGCTCGGCAAGGCCACCGTCTATGCCGCCCAGTACGACGCGTCGCTGCTGTTCCCGATCCCGCGCGCCGGCGCGCGCGAGCAGCTCGGCATCACGTCGGCGCTGCCGTTCTTCGGCACCGACATCTGGAACGCGTACGAGCTGTCGTGGCTCAACGCGCGCGGCAAGCCGCAGCTCGCGGTCGCGACGTTCTACGTGCCGGCCGAATCGCCGAACATCGTCGAATCGAAGTCGTTCAAGCTGTATCTCGGCTCGTTCGCCCAATCGAAGTTCGACTCGCTCGACGCGGTGCGCGACACGTTGAAGCGCGACGTGTCGGCCGCGTGCGGCGCGAGCGTGTCGGTGCAGCTCGTGTCGCCGCACGACTTCGGCAAGCTTCAGATGGAAGAGCTCGACGGGCTGTCGCTCGACCGGCTCGACCTCGACACCGACGTGTACGAACCGGATCCGTCGCTGCTGTCGGCGGCCCAGGACGAAGCGCCGGTCGAGGAGACGCTCGTGTCGGACCTGCTGCGCTCGAATTGCCCGGTCACCGGCCAGCCCGACTGGGGCAGCGTGCAGATCCACTACGTGGGGCCGCAGATCGACCATGCGGGGCTGCTGCGCTACATCATTTCGTTCCGCAATCACACGGGCTTTCACGAGCAGTGCGTCGAGCGCATCTTCCTCGACATCCTGCATGCGTGCAAACCGTTGAAGCTCGCGGTGTATGCGCGCTATACGCGCCGCGGCGGGCTGGACATCAACCCGTTCCGCACGAACTACAACCAGCCGATGCCGGATAATGCGCGGACTGCGCGGCAGTAACGGCGCTTGGCGGGCAATCGCCGCGAGCCGCGGCCACCGGCAATCATGAGCCCGTAACGAAACAGCCCCGCCGGCTCGCGCCGACGGGGCTGTTTTGCTGTGTGCGCGGGAAACGTGCGCGTTACTTCGCCGGCGCCTTATAAGCGATGCAATCGACCTCGACCTTGCAATCGATGACCATGCTCGACTGCACGCACGCGCGTGCCGGCGGATGCTCGCCGAAGTACGACACGAACACCTTGTTGAACGACGCGAAATCGCGTGCGTCGTCGAGCCACACGCCGCAGCGCACGACGTGCTCGAGGCCGTAGCCGGCTTCCTTCAGGATCGCGATCACGTTCTCGATCGTCTGCTTCGACTGCGTGACGATCCCGCCTTCGACGACCTCGCCGTTCACCATCGGTGTCTGGCCCGACACGTACAGCCAGCCGTCGGCCTCGACCGCGCGTGCAAACGGCATCACCTGGCCGCCGGTACCCTTCGCTTCGCCCACGCCATATCGCTTCATCGTTTCACTCCTGGTTTGTCGACCGGCATCGGCACGTCAGCGCCCGCGCCAGCCCATGCAACGCACGGTTGCGGATGCGCGCGCCGACATGGCGCACGCGGCAAATCGGTTGGAGACCGCGCTCAGAACGCGGCGTCGGCACTCGCCGGCACGCGCTCGCCGCGTGCGACGAAACCGCCGGCGCGCTCGCCGGTCGGCTGGCCGTTCTCATAGGTCAGCACGCCGTTCACCCACACCGCGTCGATCCCGTGCGCGGGTTGCTGCGGCTTGTCGAACGTCGCGGCATCGATCACGCGCGCCGGATCGAACAGCACGAGATCCGCGTGGTAGCCGACCTGCACTTCGCCGCGCCGCGCGATTCCGTAGCGGCGCGCGGACAGCGACGTCATCTTGCGGATCGCTTCCTCGAGCGGCAGCAGGTTCGTGTCGCGCACGTAATGGCCGAGCACGCGCGGGAACGCGCCCCACAGCCGCGGGTGCGGCAGCGGATCGTTCGGCAGGCCGTCCGAGCCGACCATCGTCGCCGGGTGCGACAGGATCCGGCGCACGTCGTCCTCGGACATGTTGTGGTACACGGCACCGGCCGGGCGGATCCGCTGCGCGGCCTCCTGCTCGGTCACGCCCCAGTCGGCCGCGATCGCCTTAAGCAGCTTGCCGGCGACTTCCGGATGCGGCTCCGACCACGTGATCGTGATGTCGATGTCGCCCGTCACCTGCTTCAGGTCGAGCGTCGACGAGCTGCGGCTGTACGGATAGCAGTCGCAGCCGACCGGCTGGTAGCGGCGCGCGCCTTCGAGCGACGCGAGCACCTCGGTGCTGCGCCCCCAGTTCGACGGGCCCGCGCACTTCAGGTGCGAGATCACGACCGGCACCTGCGCGTGACGGCCGACGCGGTAGGCCTCGTCCATCGCGTCGAGGATCGCGTCGAACTCGGTTCGCATGTGCGTCGTGTACAGCGCGCCCGCATTCGCGAGCGGCTCGGCGAGCGCCATCACTTCCTCGGCCGGCGCCGCGAACGCGGAGCCGTAGGCCAGGCCCGACGACAGCCCGAGCGCCCCGTTCGCGAGCGCCTCCTCGAGCTGCGTGCGCATCCCGGCGATTTCGCCGTCGGTCGCCGCGCGGTCGAGGCGGTCCATCTGGTTGTTGCGCAACGCCGTGTGCCCGACGAGCGCCGCGACGTTGACGGCCGGACGCGCATCGTTCACGGCCGCGACATAGGCAGCGAAGGTCGGGTAGCGGAACGCGTCGCGATCACCGAGCAGGTTCATCGGATCGGGCGGATCGCCCGCGAGCGTCACCGGCGACGCGCTGATCCCGCAGTTGCCGACGATCACGGTCGTCACGCCCTGCGAGATCTTCGGCAGCATCTCCGGCGCGCGGATCACGTGCGTGTCGTCGTGCGTGTGCACGTCGACGAAGCCCGGCGCGAGCGCGCGGCCGTTCGCATCGACGACGGTTTCGGCGAGCCAGTTCGACAAGTTGCCGATCGCCGCGATCACGCCGTTGCGGATCGCGACGTCGCGCGTGACGGGCGGCGCGCCGGTGCCGTCGTACAGCTGCGCACCGACGATCAGCGTATCGGCGGCTTCGGGATGCGAATGCATGGTCAGTCTCCTACCGGTTGACGGTCTCCGCCGCCGCGGTGCGCATCGAGCGCATGCTTGATGCGGCGCAGCGATTCTCGGCCCGCATCGCCGAGCCGCAGCGCGACTCCGGTGACGAGCACGTCGATCGCCATCATCATCGCGTAGCGCGATGTCGAAGGCTTGTAAATGAAATCGGTTTCGAACGCGACGACCGGGATCAGGTGGTCGGCGAGCTTTGCGAGCGGCGAAGCCGGCGCGGTGATCGCGATCAGCGTCGCGCCGTAGCGCTTCGCGAGGCGGCAGCTCTCGAGCAGCTCGGGCACGCGCCCGCTCACCGACAGCGCGACGACCACGGCGTCGCGCGACAGCGTCGCGGCCACCATGCGCTGCAGCAGGCTGTCCTGGTAGCTCGCGACCGGCCGGCCGAAGCGCACGAGCCGGAAGCGCAGCTCGTCGGCGAGCGCGGTCGAACCGCCGCCCTGCCCGTACACGTAGACCATCTTCGCGCCGGCCAGCAGGTCGGCCGCCGCGTCGAACGACGTGTTGCGCAGCAGCTGGTGGTTGTGCGCGAGCGCCACGCGGATCTCGTCGTAGACGACCGATGCGGGGCTCGCGTCTTCGGCGGGATGCGCGTCGGACGGCACGAGGAAGCGCTGGCCGACGGCCGCGGCCTGCGCGACGAGCACCTTCAGTTCGCGCACGTCGCGGCAGCCGACGGCCTTCGCGAAACGCGTGACCGTCGCGACGCTGACCCCCGCGTCGCGCGCCAGCGCGCCGATGCTCGCATGCGCGGCGCGCGCGAGATCGGCGAGGATGTATGCCGCGACCTTGCGTTCGGCTTCGCGCAGCTCGGGCGCGCATTCGGCGATGCGCGCGACGATATCGAGGAGCGGCGGGGCGACCGCAGCCGTGGGGTCGGCGGCGAATGGCGTTGACGGGGTGGTTCGCGAATTCATCTGCTGAAAGGGTGGGCGCTTTATGTTACTAAATAACATCACCGCGCCGATGCTACTTTCTGTACCATCGGCATGTCAACTTCAGTGCAATGCATAGTGATGATGGAGCGGGATGACATGAAAGTTACAAACTATCAGGAACCGACAATCAATCCGTTGGGCAAGGGCCTCGGCAACCTGCCGAGCGCGAGCGTGCCGCTCGGCGACGCAACCCGCCTCGAGTGGAACCTGCTCGCGGAAGACGTCAGCCTGCCGGCCGCGGTGCTGTACGCGGATCGCATCGAACACAATCTGAACTGGATGCAGGCGTTCGTCCAGCAGTACGGCGCCCAGTTCGCGCCGCACGGCAAGACGACGATGGCGCCGCAACTGTTCCGCCGCCAGCTCGCCGCCGGCGCATGGGGCATCACGCTCGCGACCGCGCACCAGACGCAGGCCGCGTATCACGGCGGCGTGCGGCGCGTGCTGCTGGCGAACCAGCTGGTCGGCCGCCAGAACATGACGATCATCGCGGAGCTGCTGTCCGACCCCGACTTCGAATTCTTCTGCCTCGTCGATTCGGCTGACAGCGTCGACCAGCTCGGCCGCTTCTTCGGCGACGCGAAGAAAACGCTGAACGTGCTGCTCGAGCTCGGCGTGCCGGGCGGCCGCGCGGGCGTGCGCGATGCCGCGCAGCGCAAAGCCGTGCTCGACGCGATCGCGCGCTATCCGGACACGCTGAAGCTGGCCGGCATCGAACTCTACGAAGGCGTGCTGAAGGAGGAAGGCGAGATCCGCGCGTTCCTGCAGGACGCGGTCGCGCTCACGCGCGAGCTGGCCGAAGCCGGCCGTTTCGCGCGCACGCCGGCGATCCTGTCGGGCGCCGGCTCGGCGTGGTACGACGTGGTCGCGGAGGAATTCGCGAAGGCGTCCGACGCCGGTTTCGCGGAAGTCGTGCTGCGTCCGGGCTGCTACCTGACGCACGACGTCGGCATCTACAAGAAGGCGCAGACCGACGTGTTCGCGCGCAACCCGATCGCCCGCAGGATGGGTGAAGGGCTGCTGCCGGCACTCCAGCTGTGGGCGTACGTGCAGTCGGTGCCGGAGCAGGATCGCGCGATCATCGCGCTCGGCAAGCGCGACGCGGCGTTCGACGCGGGCCTGCCCGAGCCGGCGCGCCACTTCCGCCCGGGCCGCGACAGCGCGCCGCGCGACGTCGCCGCGAGCGAAGGCTGGGCCGTCACCGGGATGATGGACCAGCACGCGTACCTGCAGATCCCGCCGGGCGCGGACGTGAAGGTCGGCGACATGGTCGCGTTCGACATTTCGCACCCGTGCCTGACGTTCGACAAGTGGCGCCAGCTGCTCGTCCTCGATCCGCAATTCCGCGTGACGGAAGTCGTCGAAACGTTCTTCTGACGCCCCGCGCACGCCGCCCCGCCGCCGCGCGGGGCGGCCGTCACGCGCGCTTCAATCTGCCGGAGTACACTGCGCTTTCGTCCTCGGGGCCGCTTCGCCGCCGTAGCGCCGTCTGCCGCGCGCGGCGCGAACGGCCCTCAATGCTGTTCAATGGAGAAAGCCATGGCCGCGAAGAAGATCCTGTTCCTGACCGGCGATTTCGCCGAAGACTACGAAACGATGGTGCCGTTCCAGGCGCTGCAGGCCGTCGGCCATCACGTCGATGCAGTGTGCCCGGGCAAGCGCGCGGGCGACAAGATCAAGACCGCGATTCACGATTTCGAGGGCGACCAGACCTACACCGAAAAACCGGGCCACCTGTTCACGCTGAACGCGACGTTCGACGACGTCGATGCGTCAGGCTACGACGCGCTCGCGATCGCGGGCGGCCGTGCGCCCGAATACCTGCGCCTGGATTCGAAGGTGATCGCGCTGGTGCGCGCGTTCGCGGAAGCCGGCAAGCCGATCGCCGCGATCTGCCATGCGGCGCAGCTGCTCGCGGCCGCCGACGTGATCCGCGGCAAGCGCATCTCGGCCTACCCGGCCTGCGCGCCCGAAGTGAAGCTCGCGGGCGGCGAATACGCGGACATTCCGGTCGATGCGGCGGTGACCGACGCACCGTTCGTCACCGCACCCGCGTGGCCCGCGCATCCGGCCTGGCTCGCGCAGTTCCTCGTGCTGCTCGGCACGCGCATCGAACTGTAAATCACGTTGAAATGAAGTGTGGTGGAGCGCCGGGCGGCGGCGGGTTCGTGCGCCCGGTGCGGCCCGCCAGCCTCAGGCGCCGCGCCGACCACGGTCCAGGCCGCGATCGAACGCCGAGTGCGCGCCGCTTACCGCCCTGCTCTTCAATGCGATGCCGGCGGCGACCCGACATCCGCGATCCGCGACTCCAGCATCGCCAGCGCGCCCGACAGCGCATTCAGCACGTCGTCCGGCAATTGCGCCATCGTCTGTTCGAGGAACGCCTTGCGGCGCGGCAGGCACGCGTCGAATGCGGCGCGGCCGGCGTCGGTCAGCGTGACGTTGGTCACGCGGTTGTCGCGGGCATCGGACGCGCGCTCGATCCAGCCGAGCGCATCGAGCGATTTCAGCTGGCGCGTGAGCGCGCCCGGATCGATGCGCAGCACTTCGACGAGCTTCTTCTGCGACGCATGCCCGTCCATCGTGTGCAGCGCGACCATGATCCGCCAGCGCGGCATCGGCTGCCCGACGTTCGTTTCGAATGCGGTCATGAACGCGCGATACGTGCGTCCGAATTGCTGCAAGATCGCGACGCGGTCCTGTTCTTCCATGCGGTGAATTCGTGTCCGGTGAATCATTGAATCGGTCAATCGGCCGCGACATGCGGCTCGATCTTGTGCCGCAGCGCGATCGGCGGCACGCGGCGGCACTGCCACACCGACACCACGGCGACGACGGCCGCCATCGCGACCCCCAGGTGAATCGCGCCGACCAGCGATTCGCGGGCCGCTTCCAGCAGCAGCGCGCCATTATGCCCGGCGCGGGTCAGCTCCGCGACGAGACCGCCTTGCGCGGCGCGGTCGATCAGGATCTGCGGATCGGCGAGCCGCGCATGCCATTGCAGCGCGTGGTCGCCCGACAGCGCATCGCGCACGCCGCTCGAATACATCTGGTTGACGAGCGTGCCCGTCAGCGCCGTGCCGAGCATCCCGCCGACCATCCGCAGCGACTGCAGCAGCGCGGTCGCGATGCCGAGGTGCTCGCGGCCGGCCGTCTGCTGCGCGAACACGGTGAGGTTGGGCAGCACGAAACCGAGGCCGATGCCGCCGGCGACCATCAGCGCCATCAGCATCCAGGTCGGCGTCGCGTGCGTCGACACGACGATACCCGCGCACGCGATCGCGAACAGCACGAAGCCGACGTGCAGCATCGCGTTCGGATGGCGGATGCGCGTGATGACGCGGCCGTTCATGATGCTGCCGATCGTGATGAACACGACGAGCGGCGTGATCACGAGCCCCGCCTCCTTCGGCGACATCCCGAAGCCGCCCTGGAACAGCAGCGGCGCGTAGAACAGCAGCGAGAACATCGAGAAGCCGGCGAGGATCGCGAGCACGAACAGCGCCGACAGCGCGCGGTTGCCGAACATGTCGAACGGCAGGATCGGCTGCGCGCAGCGCTTTTCCCACTGCCACAACCCGATACCGGCGCCGACCGCGACGACCAGCAGCAGCGACGCCCAGCTCATGACGCCGTACTTCGGCAGCCATTCGACGAACAGCTGCAGCGCGCCGAGCGACAGCGCGATCAGCAGCGCGCCCGGCCAGTCGAGCCGCATCTTGCGGTCGTGCGCGACATGCCTCAGGTGCGGCAGATAGCGCCACACGAAGAACAGCGACAGCAGGCCAATCGGCAGATTCACGTAGAACACCGAGCGCCAGCCGAACGACTGCGTCAGGATCCCGCCGAGCGACGGCCCGACCGCGTTCGCGATGCCGAACGCGGAACTCATCAGCACCTGCCAGCGCAGCCGCACGATGGAGTCGGGGAACAGGTCGGGAATGCACGCGAACGCGGTGCCGACCAGCATCCCGCCGCCGATCCCCTGCAGCCCGCGCGCGAGCACCAGGTACAGCATGTCGTTCGCCATTCCGCACAGCACCGACGCGCCGGTGAACACGACGATCGACGCGATGACGAACGGCTTTCGGCCGTAATAGTCGCCGAGGCGGCCGAAGATCGGCACGGTGATTACGGAACTGAGCAGGTACGAGGTCGCCACCCACGCATACAGGTCGAAGCCCCTGAGTTCGGCGACGATGGTCGGCAACGCGGTGCCGACAACCGTCTGGTCGAGCGCGACGAGCATAGTGACGAACGAGATCCCGATCATCGCCAGCAGCGATTCGCGGAACGGCAGGACTTGCCCGCTCGAATGGTGGGCGGCAGTATGGACGGCCATTTTTTGTTGATGCAACTTTTGACGAGTCAAACAATCTCAAAATTCTAGCACGCCGGAGTAATCTAGGATGGCGACGGTTCACCCCGCCCCGGCCGCCAAGGAGAAAGATGGAACCGATTTCAATCACGCCTGCCGCGACGCTGTCGCCGGAGGATCAGGACGCGCTGCGGCGCGCGAAGCAGGTGCTGGAAAGCCCGTCACTGACGATGAAGCTGACGGGCATGCTGGGCGCGCCAGTCGAGAAGATGATCGCGCGGCTGCCGGACTTCGCGACCGGCAAGATCAACGACGCAACGCAGCTCGCGCTGCGCAAGTGCCTGAACATCGCGCTGCGCACGCTCGGCAAGCCGCAGACGCCCGATGCCGAGCCGGACAAGCCGAGCAACCTGCTGCACAAGCTCGCGGTCGCGACGACCGGCGCCGCCGGCGGCGCATTCGGCTTCCTTGCGCTGCCGGTCGAGCTGCCGGTGACGACGACGCTGATCTTCCGCTCGGTGTGCGACATCGCGCGCAGCGAGGGCGAGGATCTGGGCTCGGTGGATACGCAGCTGCAGTGCCTGGCCGTGCTCGGCATGGGCGGCAACCCGGACAAGGACGAAGAGGACGCCGATCTCGGCTATTTCGTGCTGCGCGGCGCGCTCGCGCAGGCGATTTCGAAGGCATCGTCGGACATCACGACGAAAGGGATCGCCGCGCACAGCTCGGCGGCCGTGTTCAAGCTCGTGCAGACGGTCGCGTCGCGCTTCTCGGTGCAGGTCACCGAGCAGATGGCCGCGAAGTCGATCCCGGCGATCGGCGCGGTGCTCGGCGCGACCGTCAACACGCTGTTCATCGACCACTTCCAGCAGATGGCGCACGGCCACTTCACCGTGCGCCGGCTCGAGCGCAAGTACGGCTCGGTGGCCGTGAAAGCCGCGTATCAGGCGATCGACGGCTCGCCGACGCGCTGAACCGCCCGCTCGACCGCGACGCGGCGCACGAACGCGGCCGCCCGGTCGAGCGCATCGCGCGCCTCCGGCACCATCGGCGCGTACAGCTGCCACACGTGCGGCATGTCGGGCCACACCTCGAGCTCCACCGGCACGCCGGCCGCCTTCGCCTTGTCGGCGACGCGGCGCGAATCGTCGAGCAGCACCTCGGTGCTGCCAACCTGGATAAAGAGCGGCGGCAGCCCGGTGAAATCCGCATAGAACGGCGACGCATACGGATGCGTGGCCGACGCATCCCCCAGATACAGCTTCGCCGCCTTCGGCAGCGCCGCGCCCGCGAACATCGGGTCGGGGCCGTCGTTGCTGCGCATCGTGCCGCCCGTGCCGGCCAGGTCGGTCCACGGCGAGAACAGGATCGCGCCGGCCGGCAACGGTTCGCCGCGGTCGCGCAGCGCAACGAGCGTCGCGAGCGCGAGGCCGCCGCCCGCCGAATCGCCGCCGAACACGATCGATTCGGGCGGCGTGCCGAGCGCGAGCAATTGCCGGTAGGCGGCCAGCGCGTCGTCGAGCGCGGCCGGGAAACGGTTTTCGGGGGCAAGCCGGTAGTCGAGCGAGAACGCGCGCACGCCGGCGCGCTTCGTGAGGCCGAACACGAGCGGCCGATGGGTTTTCGTCGAACAGAAGTAGTAGCCGCCGCCGTGGAAGTACAGCAGCGTGCGGCCGGGCCCGCGAGCGGCGACCGCGTCGGTGCGTTCGAGCCATTCGCCGCGCAGCGGCGCGTCGCCGGGGCCGTAGCACTCGCGCAGCCGGTAGCCCGACGGCGCGCGACGCGGCACGATCATTCTCAGGTCGGTGAAGCGCCGCGCGCGGGCAGGATCGAGCACCGGGCGCGTCGTCTCGGGACGAAACTGCCAGCGCAGCAGCCAGCACGCGAACTTGCTTTGCCAACTCATCGAACACACTCCGTCATCGCAGTGTCACGATGGTACGTGCGATCGCCGCCGCGCCGCTCGACGGGAGCCTCTATATCAAACGCCGGCGCGCGCCCGGCCGGCTCAGTTCGCCGGCATCATCTGGCCGCGGATCTCGCCGGATGGATGCTCCTTCGTGTGCACGTTGAAGTACCACTTGCCGCTCATCAGGTCGGTCACCTGCGCGTCGGTGAGCTCCTTCGCCCCCTTCATCGGGCTCGCCAGCTCGTCCTTCGGGACCGGCACCTGCACGCCGGCGTTCTGGCCGACCGGCGCGGGCCCGTGGAAGTGCGCGGCGGTCGCCGGCCCGGTGAGGTGTTCGTACGTCGCCGTCCAGTGCAGCATGTGGGTGGCCGTGTCGTAGGTGGCGTCGACGGCGCCGGAGCCCTTCGTCGCGGTGGGCGGCACCTCGCTCGACGGCTGCAGGTTGGCGGACAGGCGCACCGTTTCGGCAGCGGCACCGCCGGCGGCCAGCACGCCCGCGAGCAACGCCACCTGGAGCAAACGCAGCTTCGGCATGAATCCTCCTTGAACGACGTGGTACGCCACCCGGATGGGGACGTGACATGATGGTAGACGATCGCCGCCGATCCGGCAGCCCCGCGCGGCGTCGGCGCCTGCCGGAATCTGGAACAGACCTTTCCAGCGGGAGCGCTGAATCCGTGCGCGGCCTTTCGCTACACTTCGTTTCACAGTTGCTTGTTTCCTTCGTCCGAAGGAGTCTGCGAGTATTCACGCGGCCATCCGGCCGCGTTTTTTTTTGCCCGCGCGGCACGGCCACCGTCCGACACGACGACGTGACGACGCACCGCGCGCACGGTCATGCTTCGTAACAGGTTGTTGTGCAAACCCGCGTCGACACCGGCTTGCGCGCGCGGGACAATGCCCGGGTGTTGTCGTGACTGCAAAGTGAACCGTGCCGGCCCACCTCCCGATGCCCTGCCCGACCCGCCCCGTCCGTGTCCGCCCGCTGCTGGCGAGCCTCTGCTCCATCGCCGCGTTTTACGGCGCACCTGCCGACGCGCAGGACTTCTCGCTGTTCGCCGGCTCGCTGTGGGGCGGCGGCGACCGCTCGTATGCGTGGGCGTTCGATTATCAGGAAGGCTTGAGCGCGCATACCGCGCTCGGGTTTACCTGGTACAACGAGGGCCACATACCGAATCATCACCGCGATGGCCAGGCCGTGCAGTTCTGGGGCCGCGTGCCGCTCGAGAATCGCCGCTTCGTGCTGTCGGCCGGCGTCGGCCCGTATCGCTACTTCGACACCGTGCCGGCCGGCGAAGGCCGCGGCTACTCGAACACGCACGGCTGGGGCGTGCTGATGAGCGTGCGCGCCGCGTATTACACGTCGCACCGCTGGATCGCGCAGCTTCAGCTCAATCGCGCGCAGGTGTTCAGCGGCCCGGCCACGACGTCGGTGATGTTCGGCGTCGGCTACCAGCTCGATGCGCCCGACACGCCGGGCCCGCGCGACACCGCGCTGCCGCGCACGCGCAAAGTCACGAACAACGAAGTCACCGCGATGCTCGGCGAGACGATCCTCAACAGCCGCTCGTCGCCGTCGACGCTCGGCGGCAGTCTCGAATACCGGCGCGGCCTCACCCGCTCGATCGACTGGACCGCGACGTGGCTGTACGAAGGCGCGAAACAGGGCGTCCGTCGCAACGGCATCGCATCCCAGCTGTGGCTCACGCGCGCATTCCTGAACGACAAGGTCACGCTGTCGGCCGGCGCCGGCGCATACGTCACGATCGACCAGCACAATCGCGCAGCCGAGCCGAACGCGGCCGGCGGCCGGCTCTCCGGCATCGTGTCGATTTCGGCGAGCTACCGGATCTCCGATCGCTGGCTCACACGCGTCACGTGGAACCGCGTGGTCACGCGCTACAACCGCGACACCGACGTGATCCAGGCCGGTCTCGGCTACCGGTTCTAGCCGGCGCGCGCCGCCTGCCTCACGCGCGATAGCCGGGATCGATGCGATCGACGATGCGCTGCAATGCGTCGAACGCGTCCTGCCCCGCGCCGTGCTTCGGATCGAAATTCAGCGAATCGCGCACGCAGCCCTCGAGCACCGGCGGCGCGATCGGCAGTGCGCCGCCGATCGCGTGGGTCGCGACCTGCACCTCGCACGCGCGATTGAGCAGCCACATCAGCGAGAAAGTCTGCGCGAGCGTCGCGCCGATCGTCACGGGCCCGTGGTTGCGCAGCAGCAGCACGGGCCGCCCGCCGGCGCTCTCGACGATGCGCCGCCCTTCCTCGAGATGCACGGTGATGCCCTCGAAATCGTGATACGCGATCTTCCCGTAGAGCTGCGCCGAATAGAAGTTCGAGAACGACAGCCCGTCGCGCGAGCAGCACACGGCCATCGTCGGCGTCGTATGCACGTGCATCACGCAGTGCGCGTCGGGCAGCGCCGCATGGATCGCGCTGTGGAACGTGAAGCCCGCCGGGTTGATCGGCCAGTCGGAATGGCCGATCACGTTGCCGTCGATGTCGATCTTCACGAGGTTCGACGCGCATACCTCGCGGTAATGGAGCCCGAACGGGTTGATCAGGAAATGGCCGTCCTCGCCCGGCACGCGCAGCGAGATATGGTTGTAGATCAGCTCGGTCCAGCCGAGATGGTCGAAGATCCGGTAGGCGGCCGCGAGCTGCACGCGCGCCTGCCATTCGGCCTCGGAGAAACGGGCGGGACGCGTGAACGGCTGGTTCGGTACACGTTGCATGGGGCACTCCGGTGGCGGACGGGCGCGGCCGCGCGGGCGGCGGCTGCGTGCATTGTCGGGCGTCTGCTGGCGTCGCACGCGGCGTGGCGGCTGGTTCGGCGTCGTCAGGCGCGTGGTTCGGCGCCGGTTCGGCGCGCATTGCGCGAGCCGTCCGCCGGCGCCTTCACGATGCGCATATCGTTGCGCACACAACCATATCACCTTTCCCCGCGCAGCGGAATCGCGGGTTTGGCCTGAGCCGTTCCGGCCCTTACAGCTGATCGTCGACCGGCAGCAACATGAAGATGCCGGTCATCACGTTGCGCTTCAGCCCGGCATGCGGATCGACGTGATACGTGCTCGGCTGACCGCCGTCCACGCCGGTCCATTCGAGCGAAGGCCGGCCGCCGTCAGCCTGCTTCGCGAGCGTGACGCGATAGCTTTCGTCGGGCGCCGTCACGCGCGCGAAGATCGCCGCGGCCTGCTGCGCGAGCACCGGGCTGTGGATCACGAGCGCGAGCTCGGTGTTGAGGTGCGCGGAGCGCGGGTCGAGGTTCAGCGACCCGATCACGAGGATTTGCCGGTCGATCACGTACGCCTTCGCATGCAGGCTCGCCCGCGAGCGCGAGCCGAACAGTCGGGCAGGCTGCTGGTCCGGCTGCGCCTTGAATTCGTACAGCTCGACCCCGCGCTGCAGCAACGGGATGCGATAAGGCGCATAGCCGGCCTGCACCGCGACCGCGTCGGTCGCCGCGAGCGAATTCGTGACGATCGCGACGCGCACGCCGCGCGCGGTCGTATCGCCGAGGATCTTCACGCCGGCGTCGTGCGGCACGAAGTACGGCGAGAACGCGAGGAATTCCTTGCGCGCGCCGCGCGCGAGCTCGCCCAGGCGCTGCATCGGCGGGCTCACGTACGCGTCGGTCGGCCGCGCGATCTTGTCCGGCGCATCGACCTTGAATTCGGCCGGCGCCCACACGAGCTCGAGCTGGTCGCGCGCGATCTGCTGCGCGAGCGGCGTCGCGTTCAGCGGCTTCGCGTTGTATGGGTCGGCGTTCTTGCGCCAGTGCTCGCGCAGCTCGTCGCGCATCGCGTCGAGATCCTTCGGATCGAACTTCTGATGATTCAGCACGCGCAGCGGATAGCTGCTCGCGCTCGCCCAGTAGTCGTCGAAGCTCTTCGAGATGTCGTGCGTCACGGGGCCGGCCGCGAGCACGTCGAGATCGCGGAACTGCAGCGTCGGGCTCGCGCTGAAATATTCGTCGCCGAGATTGCGGCCGCCGACGATCGCGAGCTGGTTATCCGCGATCATCGCCTTGTTGTGCATCCGGCGCGTGAAGCTGTCGATCCGCGTGAAGAAGTTGGCCGTGCGCTCGACCATGCCGCGCTGCGACGCGCCGAACGGGTTGAACACGCGGATCTCGATGTTCTGATGCGTATTCAGCGCGGCCATCACGCGGTCGATGTCGTCGAAGTTCAGGTCGTCCACCAGCATCCGCACGCGCACGCCGCGATCGGCCGCGTACAGCGCCGCGCCGAGCAGCAGCTTGCCGGTCGTATCCTCGGTCGCGATGTAGTACTGCATGTCGAGCGTCTTCGTCGCCGCGCGCGCGAGCGCGATGCGCATCTGCAATGCGGTGGCGCCGTCGGCCAGCAAGCGGAAGCCCGACTGCCCCGGATGCGCGGCTCCCGGCGCGGCCAGCGCATCGCGCAGCGGGGTCGCGGTATCGGCAGACAACGCGTGGGACACGGGGCGATCGAGCGAGGTGGCGGGCGGGTGCGTCGCGCAGGCGACGAGCGGCAGCAGCGCGCAGACGATCAGCGCGCGGGCCGGGCGGCACACGGCGCGCCACGACAGCGCGGCCGGCGCGCGCCGAATCAAAGACGTAAGCACGGAAACTTCCTCGACAGGCGGATCAATGGGTCCGCGATCACCGCGGCGCGCGGCTGACAGGCGGCTCCAGCCGATTCTAGTGGGCGCCGGATGAACCGGTCAATCGCGCGGCCGGCGCGGGTGGCGCCGCGCCGCAGCAAAACGCGCGTCGCCCGCGGCGCGCGCCCCGGCCCGGCGGCCTGCGGCTCGCGATCGTCCGCCGTGCGGGCCTGAGGCGGCCATGGTCCAACCAATCTCACGGCGCGTCGCCACTTCGCTCGAAGTGGCTGCGCACGTAGTCGATATGCGTCTGCATCGCGGTGCGCGCCTCCTCGGGCCGCTGCGCGCAGATCGCGTCACACACCACCCGGTGCTGCTGCAGCAGCAACTCGGACGCCTGCTCGTGCGTCGTCATCCCCGCGACGTTGATCGAGATGTGCTCGCGCAGCATCCCGATCACGCTCGTATGCAGGTGCAGGAACATCGTGTTGTGCGACGCGAGCGCGATCGCCTCGTGCAGCTTCGCATCGGCCGATGCCTCGACGGCCGCATCGTCGTTTGCGTGCGCGGTTTCGAGCTCGCGCAGCAGCGCGCGGATCCGGCGCCGGTCGCTCGCGTCGGCGCGCAGCGCGGCGAAATACGCGGTCGCGCCTTCGAGCACGCGACGGAATTCGAGAATGTCGTCGCGCAACGCCGGGTGGTCGGCGACCAGCTGGCCCCACGGCGACGCGATGCCCGCGCGCAACTGGTCCGTCACGTACACGCCCGCGCCGCGCCGGCTCTGCAGCAGCCCGCGCGCGACGAGCCGCTGGGTCGCCTCGCGCACCGTGTTGCGCGCGACGCCGTACTGCTGCGCGAGCACGCGCTCGGCCGGCAGCCGCGCGCCGGCCTGCCACGTGCCGTCGAGCAGCGCCGTCTCGATCTTGCGCATCACCACTTCGGTCCGGCCCCGTGCCGTCATCGCCGCCATCGCCGTCTCCCCATCCGGAATACTCGTCGCGTCGATTGGCCCAACCAATTTGAGCTTCGGCGCCGTCGCGGGAATTATGCAGCGAAAGCGAAATCGTCGTCCCGCATGCGCATGCCGGGCCGCCGCACCTGGAGCGAGACATGAACGAAAGGCACTACCCCACCGCCGCCCCCGCGCACGTCTACCTGTTCGCGACCTGCCTGGTCGACCTGTTCGTCCCCGAAGCCGGGCTCGACACGGTCCGCCTGCTGGAACGCGAAGACCTGACCGTCCACTATCCGCGCGGCCAGAGTTGCTGCGGGCAGCCTGCGTACAGCAGCGGCAATCCCGACGAGGCACGCCGTGTCGCGGCCGCGCAGCTCGACCTGTTCGCCGAGCCCTGGCCGGTGATCGTGCCGTCCGGCTCGTGCGCGGGCATGATCCGGCACCATTGGCCGGCGCTGTTCGCCGACGATCCCGTGCACGGCCCGAAGGCCCGCGCGATCGCGGAGCGCACCTACGAACTCGCCGAATTCCTCGTCCATGTGCTCCACGTGCGGCTCGATGCCGTCACCGCGAATGCCGGCCCGGACGAACGCGTGGTGCTGCACACGTCGTGCGCGGCCCGCCGCGAGATGGGCACCCGCGTGCACGGCGTCGCGCTCGTCGACGCGCTGCCGGGCGTCACGCGCATCGAACACGAACGCGAATCGGAATGCTGCGGCTTCGGCGGCACGTTCTCGCTGAAACATCCCGACATCTCCGGCGCGATGGTGAGCGACAAGGTCGCATCGGCCTGCGCGACCGGTTGCGAGCGCCTCGTGTCGGCGGACTGCGGCTGCCTGCTGAACATCGGTCACGCGGCCGAGAAGGCTGGCGCTCCCCTGCCCGTCGAGCATTTCGCGAGCTTCCTGTGGCGCCGCACGGCTGGCGCCGGCTCGCTGCGCGGGGATGCGCAATGAGCGCGCGCGACGCGATCCTCGCGCGCCTGCGCGCCGCCGCGCCCGGCGTCGCCGCGAACGCCGCATCGGCGCTCGATGCGCGCATCGACACGCATTACGCCGCGCGGCGCGCGCCTGCCGCACCCGACCCGCTTGTACTCGCGCAGACGATGCAGGCCGCGCTCGCCGCGTCGCATGCCGATGTCTGGTGCGCGAGCGCCGACGCGTGGCCCGCGCAGCTGGCCGCGCGTCTGGCCGACGCCGGCGTGCGCCGCCTGCTGCTCGACCCGGCACGCGCCGAATCCGCGGCGCTCGCGCGGGCGCTGCCCGACGGGGTCGCGCCGGTGCCGTTCGACCGGCCGATCGACGCGTGGAAAGCCGAGCTGTTCGACACGATCGACGCGGGCTTCACCGTCGCGCGCTCGGGGATCGCGACGACCGGCACCGTGGTGCTCGCGCCCGATGCCGGCACGCCGCGCACGGTGTCGCTGGTGCCGCCGCTGCACATCGCACTCGTCCACGCGAACACGCTGCATGCCGACCTTCACGCGGCCGTGCACGCGGAGCGCTGGCACGCCGGCATGCCGACCAACGTCGTGCTGGTGTCGGGCCCGTCGAAGACGTCCGATATCCAGCAGACCCTCGCGTACGGCGCCCACGGCCCGCGCCACCTCTGGGTCGTGATCGTCACCGGGCCGGCCGCCGAACCGGCCGCAACCGCCTGCCAGGAGCTGCCGCGATGAGCGACCAACCGCTGCAATTCGTCACCCCCGGCGACTTCAAGGCCCGTGCGCGCGCCGCGCTCGACGATCCCGCGCTGCGCCAAAGCTTTCGCGGCGCGATGGACTTCCTGCAGGGCAAGCGTACGTCCCAGTTCCCCGACGACACCGAGCTGCAGCAGCTGCGCGATCTCGGCGAAGCCGTGCGGCAGCACGCGCTCGCGCAACTGCCGGCGCTGCTCGAACAGCTGGAGGCAAAGCTCACCGCCGCCGGCGTGCAGGTGCACTGGGCCGAGACGGCCGCCGACGCGAACGCGATCGTGCTCGGCATCGCGCAGGCGAACCATGCGCGCCGCGTGATCAAGGGCAAGTCGATGGCGAGCGAGGAAATCGAGCTGAACCATTACCTCGCGGATCACGGCGTCGACTGCATCGAGTCCGACATGGGCGAGTTCATCGTGCAGCTCGCGGGCGAGAAGCCGTCGCACATCGTGATGCCGGCGATCCACAAGACCCGCGGCGACATCGCCGAGCTGTTCGAGCGGCACATCCCCGGCACGCGCTACACGGAGGACGTCGACGAGCTGATCCAGACCGGCCGGCGCGCGCTGCGCCGCGCGTTCGCGGAAGCCGACATCGGCCTGTCCGGCGTGAACTTCGCGGCGGCCGACACGGGCACGCTGTGGCTCGTCGAGAACGAGGGCAACGGCCGGCTGTCGACCACCGTACCCGATACGCACGTCGCGATCATGGGGATCGAGAAGGTCGTCGAGAAGCTCGAGCACATCGTGCCGCTGTCGAGCCTGCTGACGCGTTCGGCCACCGGCCAGGCGATCACGACCTACTTCAACCTGATCTCGGGCCCGCGCCGCGAAGGCGAACGCGACGGCCCGCGCGAGCTGCATCTCGTGCTGCTCGACAACGGCCGCACGCAGGCCTACGCGGACGAACAGCTGCGCGCGACGCTGCAGTGCATCCGCTGCGGCGCGTGCATGAACCATTGCCCCGTCTATACGCGCATCGGCGGCCACGCGTACGGGACGACCTATCCCGGCCCGATCGGCAAGATCATCTCGCCGCACCTGCTCGGCCTCGACGCGACGGCCGACCTGCCGACCGCGTCGACGCTGTGCGGCGCGTGCGGCGAGGTGTGCCCGGTCCGGATTCCGATCCCGCAGCTGCTGGTGCGGCTGCGCACCGAGGCGAACCGCAAGCCCGACGAACCCGTCGCGCATCCGCTGCGCGGCCAGGGCGCGAACTACAACCGCGCGGAAGACCTCGTGTGGCGCTTCTGGTCGGGCGCGTTCGCGCATCCGCGCGCGTATCGCGCGTTCCGCTGGACCGCGACGCGGCTGCGCGCGCTGACGCCCGCGAAGCAGATGGGCTGGACCCAGCACCGCACGCCGCTCGAGCCGGCGCCGCGCAGCCTGTCCGACCTGCTGCGCGCGCGCGGCCAGCCCGAATAGAACACCCCGCTTTCAAACCCGTACCCCGATAAATCCATGGAGGAGACAACCATGCAGGTTTGGCATCAGATCTACACGCCGCTCGGCAGCCTCGGGCTGTCGGCGTTCGTCGCCGCAATTCCGATCATCTTCTTTTTCATCGCGCTCGCCGCCTTGCGGATGAAGGGGCACGTGGCCGCCGCGATCACGCTGCTGCTGTCGCTCGGCGTCGCGATCGTCGCGTACGGGATGCCCGTGCCGCAGGCGCTCGCGGCGGCCGGCTTCGGCTTCGCGTACGGCCTGTGGCCGATCGCGTGGATCATCGTCGCGGCCGTGTTCCTGTACAAGATCGTCGTGAAGACCGGCCAGTTCGACATCATCCGCGCGTCGGTGCTGTCGATCACCGACGACCAGCGGCTGCAGATGCTGCTGATCGGCTTCTCGTTCGGCGCGTTCCTCGAAGGCGCCGCCGGCTTCGGCGCGCCCGTCGCGATCACGGCCGCGCTGCTCGTCGGCCTCGGCTTCAAGCCGCTGCACGCGGCCGGACTGTGCCTGATCGCGAACACCGCGCCGGTCGCGTTCGGCGCGATGGGCATTCCGATCATCGTCGCCGGGCAGGTGACGGGCATCGACCCGCTCCACATCGGCGCGATGGCCGGCCGCCAGTTGCCGCTGCTGTCGCTCGCGGTGCCGTTCTGGCTCGTGTTCATGATGGACGGGCTGCGCGGCGTGCGTCAGACGTGGCCGGCCGCGCTCGTCGCGGGCGGCAGCTTCGCGGTCACGCAGTACTTCACGTCGAACCACATCGGGCCCGAGCTGCCGGACATCACGTCGTCGCTGGTCAGCCTCGTGTCGCTGGCCGTATTCCTGAAGGTGTGGCAGCCGAGCAGCGCGAAGCAGACGGCAGGCGGCGTCGTCACGTCCGGCGGCGGCGCGGCGCTCGCGGGGTTCGGCGCGGGCGGCAACGGGTCGGGCGCAAGCCGCCAGGCGTCGCCGTACTCGCTCGCGCAGACCGTGCGCGCGTGGTCGCCGTTCCTGATCCTGACGGCCGTCGTCACCGTGTGGAGCATCGCGCCGTTCAAGGCGCTGTTCGCCGCGCACGGCGCGCTCGCGTCGACCGTCCTGAAGTTCCACGTTGCCGGGCTCGACCAGCTCGTCGTGAAGACCGCGCCGATCGCCGCGACGCCGAAGGCACTCGACGCGGTGCTGAAGCTCGACCTCGTGTCGGCGGTGGGCAGCGCGATCCTCGTGACCGCGCTGATCTCGATGGCGCTGCTGCGGATGAAGCCGCGCGACGCGCTCGTCACGTTCGGCGAGACGCTGAAGGAACTCACGCGCCCGATCCTGTCGATCGGCCTCGTGCTCGCGTTCGCGTTCGTCGCGAATTACTCGGGGATGTCGTCGACGCTCGCGTTGATGCTGGCCGGCACCGGCGCCGCGTTCCCGTTCTTCTCGCCGTTCCTCGGCTGGCTCGGCGTGTTCCTGACCGGCTCGGACACGTCGTCGAACGCGCTGTTCTGCTCGCTGCAGCAGGCGACCGCGCACCAGCTCGGCGTGCCCGAGACGCTCGCGGTCGCCGCGAACACGACGGGCGGCGTGACCGCGAAGATGATCTCGCCGCAGTCGATCGCGGTGGCATGCGCGGCGACCGGCCTGGTCGGCAAGGAGTCCGATCTGTTCCGCTTCACGGTGCGCCACAGCCTGCTGTTCGCGGTGATCGTCGGCCTGATCACGCTCGTGCAGGCCTACGTGCTGCCGGGAATGGTGCCGTAAGCACGCGGCGCGGCCGCTTTCCGGGCTCCAAAAAACAAAACCCCACGCCCGAAAGAGCGTGGGGTTTGGTTCATCCCGGGCGCCGGACGAAGCCGGCGCCGCGATCGGCGATCAGCTGCCCTTCGCGATGCGATCCTGGATGTGCTGCGCACGGCTCGACGAGGACGGGTGCGAGCTCATCATCGAGCTCTTGCCGCCATCGAGTTGCGCGAGTTTCTGGAACGCGGTGACGAGGCCCTTCTGGTTCATGCTCTTTTGCTTCATCAGGTCGAACGAGTAGTCGTCGGCCGCGCTTTCCTGCGTCTGCGAGAACTGCGCGTTGATGAACTTCTCGGTGATGTCGCCGAGCTGCGAGCTCGTCAGGGTCGCGACGCCCGGCGATGCCGCGCCGGCCGCGGTGCGCGCCGCGCTGACCGCGTAGGCGGTCTGCATCGCCTTCTTCGAGTGACCCAGTGCGACGTGGCCCATTTCATGACCGATCACGCCGCGCAGTTCGTCGTCGTTCATCATGTCCATCAGGCCGCTGTACACGCGCACGCAGCCGTTGCCCATCGCCCACGCGTTGACGTCCTTGGTCATGTAGACCTTGTAGTTGATCTTCTGGCCGTTCAGCGTCATGTCGCCGAAGCCCTTCATCACCTTCGTCAGGCGCTTCGCGTACGCGCTGTTCGGCGCGGCGATCTTCGATTCGGCGTCGCTCGACTTGCACGAGTCGTTCGACAGTGCCGCGATGTCGCTGTCCGACAGCGTCGCCGCCTTGTACAGGTTGGTCCCCGCCGACGTGAGGCTGTTCGCGTCGAGATTCTGCACGCCGCCGCATGCGCTCAACAGGAACGCCATGCCACACGCTGCCGCTGCTTTCTTGATATGCATCCCGGATCCCTCGGTAGTTGTAGTTGGGAGCGGCGATTTTGCATAATCCGGCAGAAAATTACCAGATGTTTACATCGAATGACAGGTTGATTACCGGCCGATGCGGAATGAACGGCGCAATTCCTCAACCGATTGATGACGAACCGGCGGTCAATCGCGGCGGCCGGGCGACCGGCTGAATGCGGTACGCGGCCGGCGCATCAGCCGCCGCGCGGCCAGCATCGGCAGCCGCACCACGAAACCGGCAAACAGCCGCAGGTGCATCCACGCGAGCAGCGCGTTGTCGCGACCGTAGTGGAAATGCGACACACCGCCCTCGTGCGCGCCGAAGTAGCGCACCGGCGCCTCGATGCGGATCGGCCGCACGCCGGCCCAGCACAGCCGCACGGCCGCTTCCGGATCGAAGTCGAAGCCGCGCATCCACGGCTGCCGATGCATGATCGCGGCGAGCGGCGCGACCGGATACACGCGAAAGCCGTACAGCGAATCGCCGATCCCGGCCCACAGCGTCTCGAGGTCGGCCCAGCCGTTCGACAACCGCCGGCCCTGCACGCGCAACTGCGGCGCGCTCGCGTCGAACTTCGGCAGGCCGAGCACCATCGCGTCCGGGCTCGCCTGCGATACGGCCATGAATTCGGGGATCAGCTCGGCCGGATGCTGGCCGTCGGAATCCATCGTCAGCACGTGCGTGAAGCCGCTCGCGGCCGCCGCGTCGAGGCCGGCCAGCACCGCCGCGCCCTTGCCGCGGTTCTGCGGCAGGACGATCACGCGCAGCCCCGGATCGCGCTCGGCCATCGCCTGCAGCCGCTCGGCGCTGCCGTCGGTGCTGCCGTCGACGACGACCCACACCGGATTCCACTGCGCGCGGGCGTTGCGCACGGTCGTGTCGACCTTGATGCCCGGGTTGTAGCTCGGAATCAACACGAGATGGGTGGACGAGGCGTGCAGCTTGGACATGGGAACGGCCGATTGCGAAGACGATGATCCTGACAAAAGTGTATGACCTGCGGGCGCGCGCCGACAGGCTTCCTCGACGCCGCCCGGCTGCGGCGACGGTTCGCGCAGCGACAGGCCCTCGCGCTTCACGACAGTTGCTCCAGCGGATGGCCGGCGCTCGCGTCGATCTCGACCAGCAGATCGTCGCGGCACACGTGCGCGTGGACGAACAGGGCGCGCACGTCGGCGCCGGCCGCATCGCGCAGCGCGCGTTCGATCGCGGCGAGCGCCGCGGTGTCGCCCGCGTCGCGCACGTAGACGCGATAGCTCAAGTCCGCAAGCGTGAACGGGCCATGCCCCTGCCGCGCCGCCTGCTCGAGCACGGCCGCCAGGTTCGCGATCGTCTCGCGCGTTTGCGCGACGACATCGCCACGATGCAGGGTGCGGTGCCCGACGATGCTGGCGGTGCCCGACACGAACAGCAGCGGTGCCGCAGCGCCGTCGGTCCATGCGGCCGCGCGCGCGAACGTCGGCGCACGCGGGCCGTACTCGGCCGGGTAGTGATACGCGCTGACCTGGCGCGGGTTCTCGACCGGATCGGCCGGCGTGCGGCTCGCGATGAAATGGATCGCGAGCGGCGCGGCCGGCGGCGTGTCGCCCGTGACCGGCACGACCGAACCGAGCGCGCAGGCGGCCGGCACGCCGCCCGTCAGCGCGCGGCGGCACGCGTCGAACGCCCGCTGCCTGCCGATATTGAACTGACGATAGCGTTCGATCCCGAACTGCTGCGCATTGATCGCCGGCACCGTGTTCCAGATGCGCAGTGGATGCGGGAGACCGAGCGTATCGAGCACGTCGAACAGCGCGCGGTAGGCGCCGTATGTCGCGCGTTCGAGCGGCGTGCCGCCGTCGTGATCCATATCGGCCGTTTCCTGCGTTTCCTGCACGACGATGCTGCCGAACACGAGCCCCGCGGTTTCGCTGTAGCGGTACTGCAGCGCACCGCGTCGCGCGCTGCGCAAGTCGGGCGCGTCGCACTGCCAGATTTCGCAGACCGCGCCGCCGCGTGCGTGGCCGCCGGCATCGAGCAGCGTCATCGGCACCGGTGCGAGTGGCAGGTCGGGCGCGGCGACGGCGAGCATGCGTGCCAGCGCATCGGCCGGCGATCCGGCCGCGCCGATGCACACCGCGCCCAGCGCACCGGGAAAGAGGTGCTCGAATGCGTCGCCCCGCTGCTGCGCAGCGTGCAGCAGCGCGGCCAGCCGTGCGTGATCGATCCGGGCGAGCCGCAGCCCACGGCTGCCGCCCTTCGCTGCGAGCGGGATGCCCGCTCGCGAAGCGGCAGGCGCGGCTGCCGTGTGTCCGTGCGCGACCGCGGTCGGGGCGGACGACAGGGAACACGCTCGCCGTTCGGCGTCGACTGGATGCACTGACACTTCGATTTCCTCACTATGCGGCGCAGGCTCGCGGCACCGGGGCCACGCGCCGCGTTGCGCGCCGTTGCTTCGCGTCAAGCCGACGCTGCGCGCGTCGTCATGCGAGCCCGCCGTTGACGGACAGCACTTGTCCCGTCACATAGGCGGCCGCATCGGATACCAGATACGCGACCATCGCCGCGACTTCGTCGGGCCGGCCCGCGCGTTGCGCCGGCACGAGCTGCTTGATCCGTTCGGCGGGAAACGCAGGGGCGGCCATCGGCGATTCGATGATGCCGGGCGCGACCGCGTTCACCGTGATGCCGCGCGATGCAAGCTCCAGCGACAGCGACTTCGTCGCGCCGATCAGCCCCGCCTTCGCGGCCGCGTAGTTGACCTGCCCGCGGTTGCCGGTCACGCCCGCGACCGACGCGATGTTGACGATCCGGCCGCGCCGCGTGCGGATCATCGGCAGCAACAGCGGTTGCGTGACGTTGAAAAAACCGTTGAGCGTCACGTCGATCACGCTGTGCCATTGCCGGCGCGACATGCCGGCCATCGGCGCGTCGTCGTGAATGCCCGCGTTGTTGACGAGGATCTGCACCGGCGCGTCGTCGACGAACGGCGCGAGCGCGGCGAGCGTCGCGTCGCCATCGGTCACGTCGAATGCGATCGCGTGCGCGGTGCCGCCGGCCGCGACGATCTGCTGCGCGACGGCCTCCGCCTGCGCGAGATTCCGGTTCGCGTGCACCCAGACTTCGTGACCGGCCTGCGCGAGCGCCGTGCAGATCGCCTGCCCGAGTGCGCCGCTGCCGCCCGTTACGAGCGCCCGCATCGACTTGCTCCGTTCATCGCGTTTCACCTCGATCGACGTGGCGGCCTGTCGTCCAGCGACGGCCGCCGCGTGCGGTAATCATCCGTGTGCCGCGCCGTGCGCGCCCGTCACTTCGTGCGATGCGCGGCGACGTATGCGGCGAGCGCGCCGAGCGTCGCGAAGATCTGTTTGTTATCCGGATTGTCCGAGCGCAGCTCGAAGCCGTATTTCTTCGAGATCAGCAGCGCGATTTCGAGGATGTCGATGGAGTCGAGCCCGAAGCCCTCGCCGTACAGCGGGGTCCCGGCCGTCACCGTTTCGAGCGGGACGTCTTCGAGATTCAGTTCGCCGATGATCAGCGTGGCGAGCTCTTGTTCCAGTGCGTTCATCATGCTTGCGGGCAGGCGGCCCGTGGCAGCGGGAGGCACCCGGAAACGGCAACCGTCATGCATGCCCGGCGCGTGCGAAGCCCGCGCGAATCTCCGTCCCTCCGGCGTCTGCCGGCTTCCCCGCCTGCGTTATTGGGGGTCGTTTGTAAAAGTTACGCGGATTCTAGTGGATGGGTATCGGTGCGTATACCGTGAATGGTTACAGACTGAAGGGCCGCGCCGCGGCCGGTTTCGGGCCCCGATCGCAGCAGATGCTTGAGCCGCTTCGGATGGAAATGGATCGCCGCCGCGAAAGCGTCGGTGCGCTGCCATACATTCGGTTACAAAACCTGACCGCGCCGGTCTCGAACGGCCACGCAGCGGCCCTAAAATGGCGAGCACGACAGCCGGCCCGGACAAGCGTCCCGGCCGCCATTCATATGATGTTTGACGGCCCGACGAACGCGTCCGGCCTCACGATACGCCCGATGTTTCCAGCAGCCATGCCGCGCCCGTCCATTTGCCTCGCCCCCGTTTGCCCGCCCGTGCGCCGCCGTGCCGCGGCCGCCGGCGGCGACGCGCGCCCACATCGCGCGCCGGGAGCGCCGCGATGAGCACGCCGCTCGCGATCGTGCGCGGCGTCGGCGCGCTCGCCGCGGTGGCGGCGTACCAGATCGGCGCGCATTACGCGGCTGCGACGCCCGGCGCGCATGGCGTCGGCCTCGCGATGGCGCTCGTGCCGCCGCTGCTGCTCGCGCTCGGTGCGGCATGGCGCTCGCCGCGGCGCGCGTGGCTCGTGCCGGCGTGGCTACTGGCCGCCGTCGCACTGTGGGCCGCGCGCATCCCGCTCGCGCGCCATTTCGAATGGGGACTGTATCTGGAACACGCGAGCTTCAACCTCGCGATGGCGCTGCTGTTCGGCCGCACGCTCGCGGCCGGCCAGGTGCCGCTGTGCACACGTTTCGCGACGATGATCCACGGCACGATCACGCCGGCCGTCGCGCGCTACACGCGGCGCATCACGCTCGCGTGGACGCTGTTCTTCGTCGCGATCGCCGCCGTGTCGACGCTGATGTTCGCGACCGCGCCGATCGTCGCGTGGTCGACGTTCGCGAACTACCTGTCGCTGCCGCTCGTCGCCGTGATGTTCGCCGCCGAGCATGCGTGCCGGCGCTTCGCGCTGCCGCACGAAGCGCGGGCAGGCATGGTCGACGCGGTGCGCGCGTACCGCGCGTCGACCCAACCGTCACGATGAATTCATGGCCGGCGCGGCGCCGCATCGCGGCCACGCCGGTCACCGCTTCCCGCTCTAGCCGATTTATGCCGACTCACCCGCTGGTATTCCATTCGTCGCCGGACCAGACGATCGCCTGGCGCGACGGCGCGCCCGTCACCGTGCGCACGTTCGTCGCCGACGTCGCGCGCGTGGCCGCCGCGCTGCCCGCCGGCGGCCACGTGTTCAACGTGTGCCGCGACCGCTACCGCTTCGCGGTCAGCCTGTGCGCGGCGCTCGTCTCCGGCAGGATCAGCCTGCTGCCGTCGACGCATACGCCGGAGATGGTGCGCCAGCTCGCGTCGTTCGCACCGGACGCGTTCTGCCTGCACGACGCGCCCGACTGCACGATCGACCTGCCGCGCTTCGCGTATCCGGACGCCGCGGCCGGCGATCTTCCCGACGACACACCCTGCGTGGTGCCGCGGATCGATGCGGCGCGGATCATGGCGTACGTGTTCACCTCCGGCTCGACGGGCGCGCCGGTGCCGCACCGCAAGACCTGGGGATTCCTGGTCGGCTGCGTGCGCGCGGCGGCCGACCGCCTCGGCCTGCTCGACGGCCGCGCGGCCACGCTGATCGGCACCGTGCCCGCGCAGCACATGTACGGCTTCGAGTCGACGGTGTTGCTCGCGCTGATCGGCGGCCTCGCGTTCAGCAATCGCCAGCCGTTCTATCCGGGCGACATTCGCGACGAACTCGACGCGATCCCGCAGCCGCGCGTGCTCGTCACGTCGCCGATCCACCTGCGCGCGCTGCTGTCGGCCGGCCATGCGCTGCCGCCGGCCGCGCTCGTGCTGTCGGCCACCGCGCCGCTGTCGGAAAAACTCGCGTGCGAAGCCGAGGCCGCGCTCGGCGCGCCGCTCGTTGAGATCTACGGCAGCACCGAGACCGGGCAGATCGCGACGCGCCGTACGTCGCAGGGTGCGACCTGGCAACTGTTCCCGGACATCCGGCTCGATGCGCGTGATGCGCATGACGCGTCGCACGGCGAGGCCGCGGCCGACGACAGTGGCCCGACCATGTGGGTATCGGGCGGACACGTCGAGGCCCCCGTGCCAATGGGCGACGCGCTCGAGCTGCTCGGCGACGGCCGGTTCCTGCTGCATGGCCGCAAGGCCGACCTCGTCAACATCGCCGGCAAGCGCACGTCGCTCGCCTATCTGAATCATCAATTGAACGCGATTGCCGGCGTCGTCGACGGCGTGTTCTTCATGCCGGACGAAGCCGCGCCGGCCCACGCCGATGCGGCCCGCGAACCGGTCACGCGCCTCGTCGCGCTCGTGGTCGCCCCGACGCTCGCCGCGGCCGATCTGCAACGCGCGCTGCGCGAACGGATCGATCCCGCGTTCATGCCGCGTCCGCTCGTATTCGTCGACGCGTTGCCGCGCAACGAAACGGGCAAGCTGCCGCGCGACGTGCTCGCCGCGCTCGTCGCACGGCACACGCGCGCCGGCGCGGCCGACGGGGGCGAGCGCAGCGAGACGGATGCGCCGCTCGCGTTCACGATTCCCGCCGATCACCCGGCGCTGCCCGGTCATTTCCCCGGTCATCCGATCGTGCCGGGCGTCGTGCTGCTCGATCACGCGATCGCCGCGCTCGGCGCCTCGCTGAACCGCCCGCTGGATACGTGGCGGCTCGCTTCCGCGAAATTCCTGAGCCCGGTCGCGCCCGGCGAACCGCTCGATCTCGCGTTCGACGCGGCGGCCGGCGGTGCGATCCGCTTCACGCTGCGCGCCGGCGCGCGCGACGTCGCGACCGGCGTGCTGTCCGCGCCGCCGGCCGCACCGGAAGGCGCGCAGCCATGAAGCGCACCGCATGGGCCGAGCGCCAGGAACGCAGCAACGCGGCGCTGCTGCGCGCGATGACCTGGATCTCGCTGCGGTTCGGCCGGCAGCCGTCGCGCGTCGTGCTGCACGCGATCGCGGCCTATTTCGTGCTGTTCTCGCCGGTCGCCCGCGCGGCATCGCGCGACTACCTGCGCCGCGTGCTAGGCCGTCCGGCGCGCTGGCGCGACGTGTACCGGCACGTGTTCACGTTCGCGGCGACGATCCACGACCGCATCTACCTGATGAACGGCCGCTTCGACCTGTTCGACATCCGGCTGCACGGCGAAACGCGGGTGGACGAAGCGCTCGCCGGCGGGCGCGGCGCAGTGCTGATGGGCGCGCACCTCGGCAGCTTCGAAGTCGTGCGCGCGATCGGCCGCACGCGTCCGGACCTGCGCGTCGTCGTCACGATGTTCGAAGAGAACGCGCGCAAGATCAACGCGACGCTCGCCGCCGTGAATCCGGCCGCGAAGCCGGAAGTGATTCCGCTCGGGCAGGTCGACTCGATGCTGAAGGTGCGCGAGCGCCTCGACGCGAACTGCATGGTCGGGATGCTCGCCGACCGCACGCTGCTCGACGACGCGGCCGCGTCGATGCGGCGGCTGCCGCTGCTGGGCGCGCCGGCCGCATTCCCGCTCGGGCCGCTCTACATGGCCGCGATGCTGCGGCGCCCGGTGCTGTTCATGACCGGCCTCTATCGCGACGGCAATCGCTACGACGTGCACTTCGAGACGCTCGCCGATTTCTCCGACGTGCGCCGCGACACGCGCGCGGCGGCCGTCGATGCGGCGCTCGCGCGCTACGTCGCGCTGCTCGACCGGTATTGCCGCGCGGCGCCGTACAACTGGTTCAACTATTTCGATTTCTGGCAGACCGGCAACGCCGCCGCGCGCCGCGACGATGCGCGCGCGTGCACCGGGCTGTCCACCCCGAGGGATTCCGACGCATGACCGCCGTTCGCCGCTTCCTGTCGCTGTTCCCGCAGTCGCCCCTGTTCACGCCGCACCGCGCCGCACGCGTGTTCGCCGTCACGGCCGCCTTCGCGCTCGCGCTGCCCGCGCAGGCGGCCGACACCGGTTCGGCATGGACCCTCGACCGGCTGATGTCGACGCTCGCGCAGCACAAGTCCGGGCGTGCGACGTTCACCGAGACGAAGACGCTGTCGATCGCCGCGCAGCCGCTCGAATCGTCGGGCGAGCTCGTGTTCGTCGCGCCCGATCATCTCGAGAAGCACACGCTGAGCCCGAAGCCCGAACATCTGGTCGTCGACGGCGACATGCTCACCGTCGAGCGCAACAACCGCAAATTCACGCTCGCGCTCGCGCGCTACCCCGAGCTCGGCGCATTCATCGACAGTATCCGCGCGACGCTCGCCGGCAACCGCTATGCGCTCGAGCAGGTGTACAAGGTCGCGCTCGCCGGCCGTGGCGACGACTGGACGCTGACGCTCACGCCGCTCGATTCGCGGATGCTGAAGGTCGTCAGCACGATCACGCTCGACGGCACGCGCGACGTGTTGCGCAGCGTCGCGATCCGGCAGGCCGACGGCGACCATTCGACGATGCGCCTGCAACCCGTCCCGGCGAACTGATGGACGAACGCACCCGGCTGACCGCTCCCGTCACCCGGCGCCTGCCCGCCTGGCGGCAACGCGCGGTGCTCGTGTGGCTGCTCGCGCTCGTCGCATGCGCGATCGCGATCGCCCGCGCGAATTTCACGGCCGATTTGTCCGCGTTCCTGCCGCGCGCGCCGAGCGCCGGGCAGCGCGTGCTCGTCGAGCAACTGCGCGACGGCATCGTGTCGCGACTGATCCTCGTCGCGATCGACGGCGGCGATGCGGCCGCGCGCGCCGCGCTGTCGCGGCGCGTCGCCGGCACGCTGCGCGCCGACCGGCAATTCTCGGCGATCAACAACGGCGAGGCCGTGAACGACGCGCGCGACCAGCAGTTCGTGTTCGATCATCGCTACCTGCTGAGCCCGGCCGTCACGCCGCAACGCTTCAGCGCGGACGGCCTGCACCAGGCGCTCGGCGACAGCCTCGACCTGCTGGGCTCGTCGGCGGGCCTCGTCGCGAAGGCGATGCTGCCGCGCGACCCGACGGGCGAAGTGACCGCGCTCGTCGACCAGCTCGATAGCGGCGCGCAGCCGGCCGTGCGCGACGGCGTGTGGGCATCGCGCGACGGCACGCGCGCGGTGCTCGTCGTGCAGACGGCCGCCGCCGGCTCCGACACCGACGCGCAGGCCCGCGCGATCGACGCGGTGCGCCGCGCGTTCTCCGCCGCGACGCAGACGCTGCCGAACCCGGCCGCGTACACGCTCGCGATGACCGGCCCCGGCGTGTTCTCCGTCGATACGCGCGACACGATCCGGCACGACGTCGAGCGGCTGTCGACCGCGAGCCTCGTGCTGATCGTCGCGCTGCTGCTGACGCTGTACCGCTCGCCGCGCACGCTCGCGCTGGGGCTGCTGCCGGTGCTGACGGGCATCGCGGCCGGCATCGCGGCGGTCAGCGTCGCGTTCGGCACCGTCCACGGGCTGACGCTCGGCTTCGGCACGACGCTGATCGGCGAGGCCGTCGACTATTCGATCTACCTGTTCGTGCAATCGTCGCAGGCCGGCTCGCGCGGCGCGGCGCGGCCCGCCGACGCAATGCGCGCGTGGCTCGCCGCATACTGGCCGACGATCCGGCTCGGCGTGCTCACGTCCGTTTGCGGCTTCGCGTCGATGCTGTTCTCCGGCTTTCCGGGCCTCGTGCAGCTCGGGCTCTATTCGATCGTCGGGCTGACGGCCGCCGCGCTCGTCACGCGCTACGTGCTGCCGCATCTGCGCGGCGAGCACGTCGCGATTCGCGACGTGTCGCGCATCGGCGCGGTGCTCGCGCGTGCGGCCGCCGCGGCGCCGCGGCTGCGCTGGCCGCTCGCCGTGCTCGTGCTCGCCGCGTGCACGACGCTCGTGCTGCATCGCGACGGCCTGTGGAGCCGCGAGCTCGCGGCGCTCAGCCCCGTTCCCGCCCGCGCGCAGGCACTCGACGCGCGCCTGCGCGCCGATGTCGGTGCGCCGGACGTGCGCTACCTCGTCGTGATTTCCGCACCGACCGAACAGGCCGCGCTCGAACGCACGGAACGGGTCGCCGCGCAATTGCAGCCGCTCGTCGATCGCGGCGCGCTCGCGGGTTTCGAAAGTCCCGCGCGCTATCTGCCGAGCGACGCCGCGCAGCGCGCGCGCCAGGCGAGCCTGCCGGACGCGGACGCGCTCGCCGCGCGGATGCGCGCGGCCGTCGCGAACCAGCCGATCTCGGTCAGGCCGGAGGTGTTCGCACCGTTCGTCGCCGATGTCGAAGCCGCGCGCCACGCGCCGCTGCTCACGCGCGCCGACCTGCGCGGCACGTCGATGGCGCTCGCCGTCGACGCGCTGCTGACCGAGCGCGCGGGCCGCTGGAGCGCGATGCTGCCGCTGCGCGCGCCGGACGCTGCGCGCACTGCGTCAGCCGCCGAGCCAGCACTCGATGCCGCGCCGATCCGCGCGGCCGTCGCGCGCGCCGGCGTACCCGACGCGCTGTTCGTCGACATGAAGGCCGAGGCCGACCGCCTGTACGTGAACTACGTGCACGAGGACATCCGGCTGTCGCTCGCGGGTTTCGCGGCGATCGCCGTGCTGCTGCTGATCGCGCTGCGCTCGCCGCGCCGCGTCGTGCGCGCGCTCGCGCCGCTCGTCGCGGCCGTAGTCGTGGTGACGGCCGGCTTCGCGCTCGCCGGCGTGCAGTTGACGATCCTGCACCTCGTCGGGATGCTGCTGATCGTCGCGGTCGGCTCGAACTATGCGCTGTTCTTCTGCAAGCGCGACGACGCGCAACCGGTCACGCCATACACGCTCGTGTCGCTGCTGATCGCGAACCTCGCGACGGTCGCCGGCTTCGGCCTGCTCGCGCTGTCACGCGTGCCGCTGCTCGAAACCTTCGGGCTGACCGTCGGCCCCGGCGCGATGCTCGCGCTGGCGTTCGCGGCGATTCTCGCGCCGCGCGCCGCGGCCGCGAACGGCCGTCCCCATGATCCGACAGGAGCTCGCGCATGAACGCGCCGTCATCCGTTTCACCGCCGCAGCCCGGCGATGCGCGCCGCTGGAAGCCGACGCCGCTGATCGCGGGCACCGCCGCGCTGCATGCGGGCGCGCTCGCGGCCGTCGTCGCGCAGCCGGCCGCGTGGCCGTGGGCCGCCGGCGGCGTGGTCGCCTCGCATCTCGCGCTGACGGCCGCCGGCCTGTGGCCGCGCAGCGCATTGCTCGGGCCGAACTGGACGCGGCTGCCGGCCGGTGCCGGCCGCCGGATCGCGCTGACGATCGACGACGGCCCGGACCCCGACGTCACGCCGCGCGTGCTCGACCTGCTCGATTGTTACGATGCACGCGCGACGTTCTTCTGCATCGGCGATCTCGCGCGACGCCATCCGCAATGGATCGAAGCGATCGTCGCGCGCGGCCACGCGGTCGAGAATCACAGCCAGCGGCACCGGCATACGTTCTCGCTGTCGGGCCCCGCCGCGCTGCGGCGCGAAATCGCCGCCGCGCAGCAGACGCTGACCGAGATCGCCGGCACGCGACCGCGCTTCTTCCGCGCGCCGGCCGGCCTGCGCAATCCGTTTCTCGAGCCGGTGCTCTGCGAGCTCGGCCTGCAGCTCGCCAGCTGGACGCGACGCGGCTTCGACACGCGCGAGCACGATGCGGACACCGTCACGCGCCGCCTGCTGAACGGCCTCGCGCCCCAGGACATCCTGCTCGTGCATGACGGCCATGCGGCGCGCGATGCGCGCGGCGAACCGGTCGTGCTCGACGTGCTGCCGGCGCTGCTGCGCGCGGCCGCCGAAGCGCGGTTGCAGTGGACCACGCTGCGCGCCGCGCTCACGCCCGAACCGTCCGAACCGCCCGGCCAGCCGGGGATGCCGGCACCCCCGTTTGATAAAATCTGACCATGCGCGGCGCGCCCGCCAGCCCTGCTGCGGCGCCCGTTCCGGCCACCGGATGCGACCCTCGTGAAACCTCTGCTGCTCTCGCACTTCACCGCCACCAGCTGCATCGGACGCGGCCTCGACGCGACCCTCAACGCGCTGCGCCACGCGCGCGGCGCTCTCACGCCGTGCGACTTCGAACGCGCCGAACTCGACACGTGGATCGGCTCGGTGGACGGCGTCGATGCGCAGCCCGTGCGCGCGGATCTCGCCGACTTCGACTGCCGCAACAACCGCCTCGCGCAGCTCGGCCTCGTCCAGGACGGCTTCGACGCGCGCGTCGCGGCGGCCGTGTCGCGCCATGGCGCCGCACGCGTCGGCGTGTTCATCGGCACGAGCACGTCCGGCATCCTCGAGACCGAACGCGCGTACGAGCAACGCGATCCGGCGAGCGGCGCACTGCCCGCCGGGTTCCGCTATGCGCACACCCACAACCCGTATTCGCCGGCCGCATTCGTGCGCGCGTATTTCGGGCTGCGCGGGCCGGCGATGGCGATCTCGTCCGCGTGTTCGTCCGGCGCGAAGGTATTCGGCTCCGCGCGCCGGATGATCGAAGCGGGGCTGATCGATGCGGCCGTCGTCGGCGGCGTCGATTCGCTGTGCCTGACGACGCTGTACGGCTTCAATTCGCTCGAACTGTTGTCGCGCCGGCCGTGCCGGCCGTTCGACGTCGCGCGCGACGGCATCTCGATCGGCGAGGCCGCCGCGTTCGCGCTGCTCGAACGCGTGCCGGACGCACGCACTGCGCTCGATGACGACGCGATCCTGCTGCTCGGCGTCGGCGAATCGAGCGATGCGCATCACATGTCGTCGCCGCATCCGGACGGGCTCGGCGCGCGCGTCGCGATCGAACAGGCGCTCGCATCGGCCGGCCTCGACGCGAGCGACATCGACTACGTGAACCTGCACGGCACCGCGACGCCCAGCAACGACGCCGCCGAAAGCCGCGCCGTGGGCGCGCTGCTCGCGCGCACGCCGTGCAGCTCGACGAAGGGGGCGACCGGTCACACGCTCGGCGCCGCCGGCGCGCTCGAAGCGGTCGTCGCCGCGCTCGCGCTGCGCGAGCAGTTCGTGCCGGCCGGCGTCAACACGACGCAACCCGACCCGGCGCTGGCCGCCGACTACGTGCTCGCGAGCCGCGACGCGCACCTGCGTGCGGTCCTGTCCAATTCGTTCGGCTTCGGCGGCACGAATTGCAGCCTGATCCTCGGCCGCGCCGAGCACGCCCGCCGCCGGGAGCCGACATGACCGTCACCGCCTTCATCGAAAGTGTCGGCCTCATCGGGCCGGGACTGAACGACTGGCCGCACGCGGCCGACGTGCTCGCCGGGCGCACGCCCTATGCGAGCGCGCGCACCGTGCTGCCGCCGCCGGCCGGCCTGCCGCCAGCGGAACGCCGCCGCACCGGCCCCGTGGTGCGCGTCGCGCTCGCGGTCGGACTCGAAGCGGCAGCCGCGAGCGGGCGCGATCCCGCCACGCTCGCGACCGTGTTCAGCGCGTCCGGCGGCGACGGCCAGAATTGCCATGCGATCTGCGAGACGCTCGCCGGCGACGACCGCCACCTGTCGCCCACGCGCTTTCACAATTCCGTGCACAACGCGCCGGCCGGCTACTGGAGCATCGCCACCCGTGCGATGGCGACGTCGAACGTGCTGTGCGCGCACGACGGCAGCTTTGCCGCGGGCCTGCTCGAGAGCCTGTGCCAGGTCGCGGTCGATCGCGTGCCGAGCCTGCTGATCGCTTACGACACCGACTACCCGGAGCCGCTGCGCGCGGTGCGGCCGATCGTCGACGCATTCGGCGTCGCGTTCGTGTTCGCGCCCGACGCAAGCGAACGCACGCTCGCGCGCATCGACGTGCAGCTGACCGACGCGCCGGCGACGACGCTCGCGAACCGCGAACTCGACGCGCTGCGCACCGGCAATCCGGCCGCGCGTGCGCTGCCGCTGCTCGACGCGCTCGCCGCGCGGCGTGCGACGCGCGTCGTGCTCGACTATCTGGAAGACGCGCGCGTGCAGGTCGATATCGCGCTGCCGTATGCCGCCGCTGAGCACGCGCCATGACGGCGCCCGTCTCGACGCCGATGCCGCCGCCGACGACGACGCTCGATCGCGCCTGGATCGCCGCGCACATTCCGCATGACGGCGCGATGTGCGTGCTCGATCGAGTCGAAGCATGGGATGCCGCGCGCATCCGCTGCAGCGCGACGAGCCACCGCGATCCGCACAACCCGCTGCGCTCGCGCGGCCGGCTCGCGTCGGTCTGCGGGATCGAATATGCGGCGCAGGCGATGGCCGTGCATGGCGCGCTGCTCAGTGCGCAACAGGAGCACACGGAACAAGCGCGGCCGCGCGCCGGTTATCTCGCGAGCGTGCGCAACGTCGACGCGTTCGTCGATCGGCTCGACACGTTCGCGCTGCCGCTGATCGTCGACGCCGAACGCATCGGCGGCGACGACCATTCCGTGCTGTACGGCTTCGCGCTGCGCTGCGACGATCGCGTGCTGCTTAGCGGCCGCGCGGTGGTGATGCTCGATGCATCGGCGGCCGGCGCACGCGTTCCGCCGCCGGCCGGCCACGCAGGCCCCCGATGAATTTGCCCAAGGAAACCAGGTCGTGAAAGCACGTCAGTTCATTTGCAGCGCAATCGTCCTCGCCCTGATCAGCCCGATCGCGCACGCGGACATGTCGGAAGTGAAGCAGGACATCAAGCGCGATTCGAAGGAAGCCGCGCACAAGACCGGCGAGGCTGCACGCAGCTTCGGCCATGCGACCGCGAGCGCCGCGAAGACGGTCGGTCACGGCATCGCGCATGTGTCGCGCGAGGGCTGGGATGCCACCAAGCGCACGACGAAGCGAATCTTCCACAAGAACGATTCGGGCGAAGGCGCGCAGAAGAGCGATTGAGTGTGAGCGTCCCGCGCAGCGCAGGCAGGATGCGCGGGATGCGGCACGACGCTTGAGTGCGCCGCTGCCGCACCGCCACCGTCATCGCGCGCCGTTGCGCGTGCGCCGCGCCGGCCTGCGCGCGAGGCACTTGCCGTACGCGACGAACCAGCAATCGCGATGATCGAAATTTCGCAGCAGCCGCGCGCGGCGCCGCTCGAGCCAGTGAAGCGCTATCGCCATCGTCAGCGCGACGGCCAGTGCCGAGCCGCCGATCGCGAGTCCCATCCAGGTTTCACCCATGCCTCCTCCGGAATGCGAGGCCGGGGCGGCACGCCTGCCGCGACGCGGTAGCAGGAGCGCGGACGCATCCGGCCCGCCGCATGTGCGGCGACCCTGCGTCCATGATCCATCACCGCACGCATGCCGCGCCGCTCCGGCGCTGGATACAGCGGGAGCACGGCCCGGACGCACGCGCGAACGCCGCCCGGGCCGCCGCGCGTCACTGCATGTGCTGGCCGCCGTTGATCGCGATGTTGGAGCCCGTCACGAAGCCGGCCTCCTCCGAGCACAGATACGCGACCAGCCCCGCGACTTCCTCGGGCTTGCCGAGCCGGCCCGCCGGAATCTGCGGGAGGATCTTCGTATCGAGGATGTCCTGCGGGATCGCCGTGACCATCTTCGTCGCGAGATAGCCCGGCGACACGCTGTTCACCGTCACGCCCTTGCGCGCGGTCTCGAGCGCGAGCGATTTCGTGAAGCCGTGCATGCCGGCCTTCGCGGCCGCGTAGTTGGTCTGGCCGACCGAGCCCTTCGAGCCATTGACCGACGCGATGTTGACGATGCGTCCCCAGCCGCGCTCGACCATGCCGTCGCAAACCGGCTTCGTCATGTTGAACACGGAATCGAGGTTGGTGCGGATCACCGCATCCCAGTTGACCTTGTCGAGCTTGCGCAGCGTCATGTCGCGCGTGATGCCCGCGTTGTTCACCAGGATGTCGACCGGGCCGACTTCCCGGACGATTTTCTCGATGCATTGCTGGCACGAATCGTAATCGGCCACATCCACCGGATAAGCGTGGAATTCGCGACCGGCCGCGTGCATCTCGGTCAGCCAGCGATCGGCACCGGTATTGTTCGGCGAATACGTGACAACGACCTGGTAGCCAGCGTCGTTCAACCGGATGCTGATCGCTTCGCCAAGACCGCCCATCCCACCCGTCACAACTGCAATTCGCTTAGTCATCCTATTAGTTACCGAGAAGTAAAGTAATCAATGGTGCGCGGCGACGACATGGCACATGCCGCCGCCCCACCGCTTCGATGCGCCCGCGTCGCTGACGCGGCGCGCACCGGAACATCACACCTGTCGCGGGTTGCCCGTTGCGCGCGCAACCTGCTTCGCGCGTGCGCGTCGCAGGCCCGCGCCGAACACGTGCATGCTCGTCAGGCCTGACTCAACCGCGTTCGACCGCGAGTGCGACACCCATCCCGCCGCCGATGCACAGCGACGCCAGACCGCGCTTCGCATCGCGCTTGACCATCTCGTGCAGCAGCGTCACCAGGATCCGGCAGCCCGATGCGCCGATCGGGTGACCGATCGCGATCGCCCCGCCGTTCACGTTCACCTTCGACGTGTCCCAGCCCATCTGCTTGTGCACGGCCAGCGCCTGCGCCGCGAAGGCCTCGTTGATTTCCATCAGGTCCAGGTCGCCCGGCGTCCAGCCCGCACGCTCCAGCGCGCGACGCGATGCCGGCACCGGGCCCATGCCCATCACGCTCGGATCCACGCCCGCATTCGCGTACGCCTTGATCCGCGCCAGCGGCGTCAGGCCCAGCGCCGCCGCCTTCTGCGCTGACATCACCAGTACCGCCGCCGCGCCGTCGTTCAGCCCCGACGCGTTCGCCGCCGTCACCGTGCCTTCCTTCGCGAACGCCGGCTTCAGGCCCGCCAGCGATTCCGCCGTCACGCCGTGACGCACGAACTCGTCGGTCGCGAACTGCAGCGGCTCGCCCTTGCGCTGCGGAATCGACACCGGCACGATCTCGTCGTTGAAGCGGCCGGCCTTCTGCGCGGCTTCCGCCTTGTTCTGCGACAGCGCCGCGAACGCGTCCTGCTCTTCGCGCGTGATCCCGTATTCCTTCGCGACGTTCTCCGCCGTGATGCCCATGTGGTACTGGTTGTACACGTCCCACAGGCCGTCGACGATCATCGTGTCGACCAGCTTCGCATCCCCCATCCGGAATCCGTCGCGCGAGCCCGGCAGCACGTGCGGCGCCGCGCTCATGTTTTCCTGGCCACCCGCGATCACGATCTCCGCGTCGCCCGCCGCGATCGCGTTCGCCGCCAGCATCACGGCCTTCAGGCCCGAGCCGCACACCTTGTTGATCGTCATGCCCGGCACCGCGCTCGGCAGGCCGGCCTTGATCAGCGACTGACGCGCCGGGTTCTGCCCCGAGCCTGCCGCCAGCACCTGGCCCATGATCACTTCGCTCACCTGGTCGGGCTTCACGCCCGAGCGCTCCAGCACCGCGCGAATCACCGTCGCGCCCAGTTCCGGTGCCGCGATCTTCGCGAGCGAGCCGCCGAATTTGCCGACCGCGGTCCGCGCGGCCGATACGATCACTACGTCCGTCATGTTCAGTTCCTGCTTTGAAATCAGTGGGTCGATCCGAATTGTGTGCCGATGCCGGCACGGCACTGCGGCCGGCGACGGCGCGTGAGCGCCGCGCGGCTCGCGATGCGGCTGCACGTTCGCGCGCGCATGCGCGCGGCACATCCGCGTGCTCCGGCCGTATCCGGACACGCCGCGGCGAGCGGAAAGCTCGCCGGCCGCCACGCGGCACACGCGGCGGCCGGCGCCTTCCGGCACCGCTCATTCCTTACTCGTGTCGCGCCTGCGCGCGACACGCGCTCACGCAGCGGAGTCGCGCGAAGCCGCTTCCTTGCGTGCGGCGGTGGCCGTCTGCTTGGCACCGCGCGCCGCCGTTTCGCTGACCGCGTCGAAACCGCTTTGCGCGGCCTCGATCGCCTGCCCCGCCGCTGCGCGCACGGTGTCGGCCGCGGCCGTCGCCGCGGACAGCGCCGAGTTCAGCGCGGCGACCACCGGGGCCGAACCGGCCGGCGCGTGCTTCGACAGTTCGCCGAACACGTCCTTCATGCGCTTGTCGTTCTGCTCGTACTGAACCTGCGCGACCTTCGCCCACTCGGCCTGCGTCGACACCGCGATGTCGAACAGATGGCGGCCGTACGCGACGGCCTTGCCGGCCGCTTCCTGCGGAACGGCGACCTGCTGCGCGAAGCCCGCGGCCGGGTTGCTGGTGTTGAACGCGTTCTTCAGCGTGTCCTCGTATTCCTCCAGCGCCGTCTTGGCCGCCTGTACATTGAGTTCGACGACAGCCTCGAAACCGTTGATCGCCGGACGGGCAAGTGCGAACCATGCGGCGATTCCGGACTGGTAATCGGCGGCGAATTTTTCGGGGGCAAATACGGACATCGGATAGCTCCTGGTGGCAATTGCGAGAGACGACACAAAGGAAATGGAAGTCAGATCGACAGCCTGCTCCCTTATTTTCAACCCGCACACGGCATTGAGTGCGAGAAGCTGAAGAAGGCATTTTAGATGCATTAATTGTCAATTAAATGGCATTAATGCTAGGTGAAAACCCTTACAACTCGACATGACCGCCATTCCGGCCGGGCTTTGCGCAGTGGGGTCAGGCCGCAACGCCTCACGCTTAAACAATTTTCCCAATTTTACAGCAGCATGCACCGTACTGATTCGCAATATTTACCGCGTCACTATTTCCGTTATGGTAAAACAGGTGTGCATGGAAACGGCCCAATCCGCTATGTAATCGTTTTTCTGCGGATTTATTCTGAAATCGTTACCAGGATTATTTCCGAAATCGTAATCGGAATTATTAACAACCGATTCAATTATCGGATGAATTGCCGCGCATAATGCCGACGGCGTCACCCGACCAGCTCGCGATGCAGCGCGCGAAACTCCTGCGCGAGCTTGTGCGCCGGCTCGAGATGGATCACCGGCGTCGACTGCTGATGCGACTCGCGGATCTTCACCGATGCCGACAGCCGCGACGCGAGCACCGGCAATCCTTCGTCGATGAGTTCGTCAACCAGCCGCTGCGGGAGGCTCGCACGCGGCTGGAACTGGTTGATGACGATCCCTTCGACCTCGAGCGCCGCGTTATGGTCCTGCTGGATTTCCTTCACGTTCTCGAGCAGCGTGTAGAGCGCGCGGCGCGAGAAGTCGTCGCAGTCGAACGGAATCAGGCAGCGCTCGACCGCGATCAGCGCCGAGCGCGTGTAGAAGTTCAGCGCGGGCGGCGTGTCGATGTAGATGGCGTCATAGGTGTCGAGCTCGTTCAGCGCGTCGCGCAGCTTGTAGATCTTGTAGCGCGACTCGAGCTTGCCGTGCAGCGTGTCGAGGTCCGGATGCGCGGGCATCACGTCGAGCCCGTCGAACGGCGTCGGATGGATGAACGACGCGACGTCGACCGGCCGGAAGTTGAACGTCAGCGCCGTCTCGAAGAATTCGGCGACGCCGGGATGCACGTCGCTCGCGGCGTCGCCGAGCAGATAGCGGGTGGAATTCGCCTGCGCGTCGAGATCGATGACGAGCGTGCGCAGTCCTTCGCTCGCGCTGATCGCCGCCAGGTTGCAGACGATCGTCGATTTGCCCACGCCGCCCTTCTGGTTGAATACGACCCGCCGCATGGTGTCTCCTTCGATCGAAACGTCGAAAGAACCAGTTTAGCCGGTCAATCGTGGCGACGGGGTGACATAAGTCAGATGCGCGGCACCGCACCAGAAATGAAAACGTTGCCGGCACGCGGCGCGCCCTCGGCGGAAGGGGGGCGAAATGTTGCAGTGCCGCATACGCGGTGCTAAACTAGGTGAAAACCCTTAGTTCAAGCTCGCGAAGGAGCAATCGTGTACCCCGTATTTTCGTTTCTGATGGACATGCTGCCGGGCCGCAGCAAGGCGACGTTCGCGCCCGCGGCCAAAGTGAACCGCGTCACGTTCACGGGCACAGTCGACCGCAGCGACGGCGTGGTCCTGTCGGTCCACGGTAGCGACGCGTTGGTGCGGTGGCCGAAGGGCGGAAAGTCGGTTGAGCGCGTCAGCAATCTGGTCGCGATCACGGAAGCGTAATTCGCTGGTTCTCCGGCGCGCTCGGCGCCAGTTAGTTCAGCGCGCACACGCGACGCCATCGCATCGATGATTCCGCCGAAGGCGTTGGTCGATGCCATCGGCAGTTCACGAACTGCGTATCGCGTCACGCCAGCCTCCGTTCGACGGAACGGAACCATCCGATTAGGCACGTTCCAGCCGAATCGAAAAACCTGCACACGAAAAAAGACCCGAAGCTCCAGGCCAAATCACTGATTTAGCTCGGAAGTTCGGGCCCATCCGTACAGCGGGAACCAACGTTCCTCTTAGAACGGAATATCGTCGTCCATCTCGTCGAAGCCGCCGCCTGCCGGCGCGCTCGGACGGCTCTGGCCGCCGCCTGCTGCGCCGCCGCGCGGTGCGCCGCCAGCACCGCCACCGCCGCGCTCCATCTGCTCGCCGCCGCGACCGCCGCCGCCACCACCACCGTAGCCGCCGCCGTAACCGCCTTCGTCACTGCCGCCACCGCCGCCGCCCGCGCCGCCGCGGCCGCCGAGCATCTGCATCTGGTCGGCGACGATTTCGGTCGAGTAGCGATCCTGGCCGTCCTGGCCCTGCCACTTGCGCGTGCGGATGCGCCCTTCGATATAGACCGACGAGCCCTTCTTCAGGTATTCGCTGACGATTTCGGCGAGACGGCCGAAGAACGCCACGCGGTGCCACTCGGTCATTTCCTTGAAATCGCCGCTCGCCTTGTCCTTGTAGCGATCGGTCGTCGCGAGACGGATGTTCGCAACCGCGTCGCCGCTCGGCAGGTAACGGACTTCAGGATCGGCGCCGAGATTGCCGACGAGGATGACCTTGTTGACGGATGCCATGTGTTTCTCCAGTAAATTCGATGCCGGGCCGCCCGCGACAGACGTCGGAGCGGCCCGCCGGACAAGCCGGCGAGCGCCGCCCGTGCGTGTCCGAAAAGTAGGTTCAGGCCTTGCGCGGCGGCGCTTTCATGCTGGCCGCGATTATAAGCCACGCCGCCACGAGCCCAGAACACGCATAAAAGACGGTGTTCGCGCCGCCGTGCTTCAGCAGCCAGCCGCCCACGATGCCGCCGAGCGCGAGCCCGATCGATTGCGTGGTGTTATAGACGCCCGTGGCCGCGCCCTTGCGCGAACCGGGCGCGAGCTTCGACACGAGCGACGGCTGCGATGCTTCCAGGATGTTGAAGCCCAGGAAGTACACGAACAGGATCGCCGCCACAATGAGAATGGTATGCGGTGCGCTGCCGAGCAACAATTGGCCGATCAGGATAGCGAGGATCCCGCCGAGCAGCACCGGTTTCATCTTGCCCCGTTTTTCCGCGACGATGATCGCCGGGACCATCATCACGAACGCGAGCCCCATCACCGGCAGATAGACCTTCCAGTGCGCGGCGACCGGCAGCCCGCCGTCGACCAGCAGGCGCGGCACGACGAGGAACAGCGCCGTCTGCGTCGCGTGCAGCACGAGCACGCCGAAGTTCAGGCGCAGCAGCTCGCCGTTGTGCAGCACCTCGGCGAATGGCGCCGGCACGTGCACGGGCTTCGCCGCGTCGGGCACGATCCACACGACGACGCCGATCGCGAGGATCGACAGCACACCGACGATCGCGAACAGCCCGCTCATCCCGACCCAGTGGAACACGATCGGCGCGCCGACGATCGCGACCGCGAACGACACGCCGATCGAGCCGCCGACCATCGCCATCGCCTTGGTGCGGTTCTGCTCGGAGGTCAGGTCGGCGATGAACGCGAGCACCGCGGACGACACGGCGCCCATCCCCTGGATCACGCGGCCGACGATGATCCACGTGATGTCGTGCGCGAACGCGGCGACGAAGCTGCCGAGCGCGAAGATCACGAGGCCCGTGGCGATCACCGGCTTGCGGCCGAACTTGTCGGACGCCCACCCGTAGAAGATGTAGAACAGCGACTGCGTGACGCCGTAGGCCCCGAGCGCGATGCCGACGAGCAGCACGTTGTCGCCGCCCGGGATGGTTTTCGCGTAGACCGAGAACACCGGCATGATCATGAACAGGCCGAGCATGCGCAGCGCGAAGATCGCCGCGAGCGACGTGGTCGCGCGCAGTTCGGGCGCACTCATGCGGGAAGACGTGGCGGACGGATTGGACATCGGGAATGAATTTCGAATGATCGGAATGTCCGCCCGGCGGCGGGCGGCGGAAGATCAGGGCCACCGGCCCGGCAGGCCTGGCTGGCGCTTTCCGGGACGTCCGACGGGCAGCCCGCGGGCCGTCCGAAGCCGTGCGGCGCGGCCGCTTCCCCGGCGTGGGCACCGCCTTGCTGCCAGTTGCTGCAAAGGCTGGGGGCCCCCAACGACGGCCTCGAAAAGCCGTTATAGTAGCAGGTTTGGTTCCCTCCATTTTCGCCAGGTTCATGGAACAGATCCGTATCCGTGGGGCACGCACCCACAACCTGAAAAACGTCAATCTCGACCTGCCGCGCCACAAGCTGATCGTGATTACCGGGTTGTCCGGGTCGGGCAAGTCGTCGCTCGCGTTCGATACCCTTTATGCAGAGGGCCAGCGCCGCTACGTCGAAAGCCTGTCCGCCTACGCCCGCCAGTTCCTGCAGTTGATGGAGAAACCCGATGTCGACCTGATCGAGGGGCTGTCGCCCGCGATCTCGATCGAGCAGAAGGCGACGTCCCACAACCCGCGTTCGACCGTCGGCACGGTCACCGAGATCCACGACTACCTGCGACTTTTGTTCGCACGTGTCGGCACGCCCTACTGCCCCGACCACGACATCCCGCTCGAGGCGCAGAGCGTGTCGCAGATGGTCGACGCGGCGCTGGCGCTGCCCGAGGAAACCAAGCTGATGATCCTCGCGCCCGTCGTCGCGAACCGCAAGGGCGAGCACGCCGAGCTGTTCGAGGACATGCAGGCGCAGGGCTTCGTGCGCTTTCGCGTGCGCTCGGGCGGCGGCACCGCGAACGAAGGCGTCGCGAAGATCTACGAGGTCGAGTCGCTGCCGAAGCTCAAGAAGAACGACAAGCACACGATCGACGTCGTCGTCGACCGCCTGAAGGTGCGCCCGGACATGAAGCAGCGCCTCGCGGAATCGTTCGAGACCGCGCTGCGCCTCGCCGACGGCCGCGCGATCGCGCTCGAGATGGACACCGACCACGAGCACCTGTTCAGCTCGAAGTTCGCGTGCCCGATCTGCTCGTACTCGCTGCAGGAGCTCGAGCCGCGCCTGTTCTCGTTCAACAACCCGATGGGCGCGTGCCCGGAATGCGACGGCCTCGGCCAGATCACGTTCTTCGACCCGAAGCGGGTCGTCGCGCACCCGTCGCTGTCGCTCGCCGCGGGCGCCGTGAAGGGCTGGGACCGCCGCAACCAGTTCTACTTCCAGATGCTGCAGAGCCTCGCGGCGTTCTACGAATTCGACATCGACGCCGCGTTCGAGGATCTGCCGGAAAAGATCCGCAAGGTGCTGCTGTTCGGTTCGGGCAAGCAGACCATCCCGTTCTCGTACATCAACGAGCGCGGCCGCACGACGATCCGCGAGCACGTGTTCGAAGGGATCATCCCGAACCTCGAGCGCCGCTACCGCGAGACCGATTCGGTCGCGGTGCGCGAAGAGCTCTCGAAGTACCAGAACAACCAGCCGTGCCCGTCGTGCGAAGGCACGCGGCTGCGCCGCGAGGCGCGCCACGTGCGGGTCGGCGCGGGCGACTACGCGCGCGGCATCTATGAAATCAGCGGCTGGCCGCTGCGCGACGCGCTCGGCTATTTCGCCGGCCTGTCGCTCGACGGCGCAAAACGCGAGATCGCCGACAAGGTGATCCAGGAAATCGTCGCGCGCCTGACCTTCCTGAACAACGTCGGCCTCGACTACCTGTCGCTCGAGCGCAGCGCCGAGACGCTGTCCGGCGGCGAGGCGCAGCGCATCCGGCTCGCGTCGCAGATCGGCTCGGGCCTGACCGGCGTGATGTACGTGCTCGACGAGCCGTCGATCGGCCTGCACCAGCGCGACAACGACCGCCTGATCGCGACGCTCAAGCACCTGCGCGACCTCGGCAACTCGGTGATCGTCGTCGAGCACGACGAGGACATGATCCGCACGGCCGACTACGTCGTCGACATGGGCCCCGGCGCGGGCGAGCACGGCGGCGTGGTGGTCGCCGAAGGCACGCCGAAGCAGGTGCAGTCGAACCCGCAGTCGCTCACGGGCCAGTATCTGGTCGGCAAGCGCACGATCGAGTATCCGGACGAGCGGTTCTCGCCCGATCCCGAGCGGATGCTGCGCATCGTCGACGCGCACGGCAACAACCTGAAGCACGTCGACCTCGAGTTGCCGGTCGGCCTGCTGACCTGCATCACCGGCGTGTCGGGCTCCGGCAAGTCGACGCTGATCAACGACACGCTGTATCACGCGGTCGCGCGCCACCTGTACGGCTCGTCGGCCGAGCCGGCGCCGCACGAGGCCATCGAGGGGCTAGAACACTTCGACAAGGTGATCAACGTCGACCAGTCGCCGATCGGCCGCACGCCGCGCTCGAACCCGGCCACCTACACGGGCCTGTTCACGCCGATCCGCGAGCTGTTCTCGGGCGTGCCGACCGCGAAGGAGCGCGGCTACGATCCGGGCCGCTTCTCGTTCAACGTGAAGGGCGGCCGCTGCGAGTCGTGCCAGGGCGACGGCGTGCTGAAGGTCGAGATGCACTTCCTGCCGGACGTCTACGTGCCGTGCGACGTGTGCCACGGCAAGCGCTACAACCGCGAAACGCTCGACGTGCATTACAAGGGCAAGAACATCAGCGAAGTGCTCGACATGACGGTCGAGCAGGCGTACGAATTCTTCAGCGCGGTGCCGGTGATCGCCCGCAAACTGAAGACGCTGCTCGACGTCGGCCTCGGCTACATCCGCCTCGGCCAGTCGGCCACGACGCTGTCGGGCGGCGAGGCGCAGCGCGTGAAGCTGTCGCTGGAGCTGTCGAAGCGCGACACGGGCCGCACGCTGTACATCCTCGACGAGCCGACCACCGGCCTGCACTTCCACGACATCGCGCTGCTGCTCGAGGTGATCCACCGGTTGCGCGACCAGGGCAACACGGTCGTGATCATCGAGCACAATCTCGACGTGATCAAGACGGCCGACTGGGTGATCGACCTCGGCCCCGAAGGCGGTGCCGGCGGCGGCCAGATCATCGCGCAGGGCACGCCCGAGGAGATCGCGAAGACCAAGGCCAGCTTCACCGGCAAGTACCTCGCGCCGCTGCTCAAGCGTTCGCCCCGCAAGGCGGCGGCCGGCTGAGCGCTTCCGTTCCCGCGCGCGGCCGCCCCGGCCGCCTGCCGGCGCCCGCCCGCGGCGCCGGCCCCCTCGTTTTCCCTTCTGCGTATACACCACGAGCCAAACTGTCCCGTGACAGACCATAATGGCGGCTATACTTTACGGTCGTAAGGTTCGCTATCCGCACCAATCCGGTGCGACGCCGGGCGAGCACCGTCCTGCCGCCCACCGCGCGGCGCGACACACGAACGACAGGAATCCACGATGGAGAAGCAACAAGAGTCGCGCGACGCGCAGAGCCGCGAGCCCCACCTGCGCAGCGTGCGGCTGACGAGCGACTTCAGCCTGCCGAAGCTGTCCGCGATCGAGATCGGCAGCTATCTGTTCGCCCTCGTCGCGATGGTGCTCGTCATCGAACTCAAGCTGCTGGGCGGGCTGCTGGCCGGCCTGCTGGTCTATCAGCTGATCCACACGATCGCCCCGGTGATCGAACGCCACACGACGAGCATGCGCGCGCGCTGGGTCTCCGTCGTGCTGCTGTCGATCGCGATCGTCGGCGGGCTCACGGGCCTGACGATCGGCATCATCGATCACTTCGAGCACACGGTGCCGAACCTGCAGAGCCTGCTCGGCCAGCTGATGCAGATCGTCGAGCAGACGCGCGCGCGCACGCCGGCCTGGATCGCGAACCTGCTGCCCGTCGACGTCGAACAGATGAAAGCCAAGGCGGCGCTGCTGATGCACTCGCACATGGATCAGCTCCAGCAAGGCGGCAAGAGCGTCGCGCGCGGCTTCGGCCATGTGCTGTTCGGGATGATCATCGGCGCGATGATCGCGATCGGCGTCGAGCACGGCAAGGTGCGCCGGCCGCTGTCGACCGCGCTCGTCACGCGCGTGTCGCGCTTCGCCGAGTCGTTCCGCCGGATCGTGTTCGCGCAGATCAAGATCTCGGCGATCAACGCGGCCTTCACCGGCATCTACCTGCTCGTCGCGCTGCCGATCTTCCACCAGCGGCTGCCGCTGTCCAAAACGCTCGTGCTCGTCACGTTCATCGTCGGGCTGCTGCCGGTGATCGGCAACCTGATCTCGAACACGCTGATCGTCGCGGTGTCGCTGTCGGTCAGCATGGGCACCGCGATCGCGTCGCTCGCGTTCCTCGTCGTGATCCACAAGCTCGAATATTTCCTGAACGCGAAGATCATCGGCGGCCAGATCGAGTCGCGCGCGTGGGAGCTGCTGCTCGCGATGCTGATCATGGAAGCCGCGTTCGGGCTGCCGGGCGTGATCGCCGCGCCGATCTTCTATGCGTACCTGAAGCGCGAGCTGTACATGCTGCGGCTGATCTGACGCGCCCCGCATCACGCGACAAAAAAAACGCCGCGCCCGAGGGCGCGGCGTTGTTACTTACGGGGCCGGCTGACGGCCGATGGCCGATGGCCGACGCGCACCGCCGATCAGCGGAACACGACGGTCTTCGTCCCGTTCAGCACGATCCGGTGCTCGACGTGCCACTTCACCGCCCGCGCGAGCGTCACGCACTCGACGTCGCGGCCGATCGCGGTGAGCTGGTCGGGCGTCATGCTGTGGTCGACGCGCTCGACTTCCTGCTCGATGATCGGGCCTTCGTCGAGGTCGGTCGTCACGTAGTGCGCGGTCGCGCCGATCAGCTTCACGCCGCGGTCGAACGCCTGGTAATACGGCTTCGCGCCCTTGAAGCTCGGCAGGAACGAATGATGGATGTTGATCGCGCGGCCGGCGAGCTGCTGGCACATGTTCGGCGACAGGATCTGCATGTAGCGCGCGAGCACGACGAGATCGGCCTGGTGCTCGTCGATCACTTCCAGCACGCGCGCTTCCTGCGCGGCCTTCGCCGCATCGGACGAGCCGCCCACCAGCGGGAAGTGATGAAACGGGATGTTATAGCTCGCGGCGAGCTGGTAGAACTCCTTGTGGTTCGACACGATCGCCGGGATCTCGATCGGCAACTGGCCGGTGCGGTAGCGGAACAGCAGATCGTTCAGGCAATGGCCGATCTTCGACACCATGATCACGACGCGCGGCTTCACGGCCGCGTCGTGCAGCTCCCAGCGCATCGCGAACTGCTCGGCGAGCGGCGCGAATTCCTGGCGCAGCGTGTCGAGCGCCGACGCGGCATCCGCGCCGTCGGCATCCTGCTCGAAGTGCACGCGCATGAAGAACTCGCCGGTGCGGCTGTCGCCGAACTGCGCCGAGTCGAGGATGTTGTTGCTGCGCTCGAACAGAAAGCCCGAGACCGCGTGAACGATGCCGTGCCGGTCGGGGCACGACAGTTTCAAGATAAAGCTGTGATCGGTCGACATGACCGCTACTCCCTTCGTTTCGGTATTCGTCAAATAGGCCGTCCGGCGCGTTACGCGGCCGGCGCGAACAGCGCGTCGATGCCCGCTGCGTCGGCCGCCGCGAGCCAGCGGTGGCGCAGCAGCGTGTCGAGTATCGCGAGGCTCGCATCCATCGTCGCGCGGCCTTCGCGCAACCAGCCGATCACCTCGGGCACGCCGGCCAGCAGGTGCTCGGCCACTTCGCCGTCCTGGTTGTGCGGCGCGAAGTCGCGCGGCAGCGGCAGGTCGTACACGAAGATCAGTTCGGACTGCGTGCCTTCCGGCAGCGAGCACAGCACCTGCACCGCCCGGCCCGCGATCGCGCGCGCCGCCAGTTCGGCCGGCATGCCGGCCTCTTCCCAGCATTCCTTCGTGAGCGTCTCGTGAACGCCCAAGCCCCAGCCGATGCCGCCCGCGACGACGTTGTCGAGCATGCCGGGGTCGGTGGCCTTGGTCGCGCTGCGGCGGCCGAGCCACATCTGCGGCGCGGCGGGCGAACCCGGCGCAGCCGCATATTCTACGATGCCGTTCAGGTGCACCGCATAAGTCTGCGTGCCGAAAAAACGCGACGCGGCGCGCTCGATATACGCGAGCGGCGGATCGTCGAAGCGGTTGCGGATCGCATAGATCTCGTCGCGCCAGCCGGGAATCGCGCCTTCGGCCGCCAGCGCGCCGATCGCGCTCGCGAGCGCCATGCTGCGCGCATCGACCGTGTCATAGCGCGCCGACAGCACGACGCGCTCGTCACTCAGCTCGAACACGTCGGGCCAGCGCTCGAGCTTCGCGACGTCGCGGCGACGCACCCAGCCGACCTGCTCGCCCGCGATCTCGAAACGCAGATGCGCGGCCGGATCGAAGCGGCGCGCGGCCGCGATACATGGAAACGTCATCGGATTCAGTCCTTCAGCGCCACGCGGATGCCGATCGCGATGAAGGTCGCGCCGGCAATGCGGTCGAGCCACACGCCGGCCTTCGGACGGCGCTTCAGCCATGCGCCGATCGCGCCCGCGCCGACGCCGAACAGCGAGAAGATCGCGGCCGTCTGCAGCATGAACAGCGCGCCGAGCTCGAACATCTGCAGCGTCACGCCCTGCGCGCCGTGCGGGTCGACGAACTGCGGCAGGAACACGACGAAGAACAGCGTGACCTTCGGGTTCATCAGGTTGCCGATCACGCTCTGCCGGAAGATCGCGCGAAGCGGCTGCGGCGCACGCGCATGCGCGTTCGCGAGGCCCTGGCTGCGCAGCGCCTTGATGCCGATCCATACGAGGTACGCGGCACCCGCCAGCTTCAGCATCTGGAACGCGACCGGCGACGAGCGCAGCACGGCCGCGACGCCGAGCGCCGCGAGCGTCGTATGGAACAGGATTCCGGCCGTGAAGCCGAGCGCCGCGACGAAGCCGGCCGCGCGGCCCTGCGAGATGCCGCGTGCGAGCACCTGCAGGTTGTCGGGACCGGGCGCGAACGTGATCGCAATCGACGTGGCGAGAAACAGCATGAAGTTGGGCATCGTGACCTCGCGGCGTGGGCCGGCGTTCAGTGGCCGGCGAATTCGGTAACGGTATAGACGGGCAGCCCCGCGTTGCGCAGCAGCGTCGAGCCGCCGAGATCGGGCAGGTCGATGATCGCCGCGCCCTCGACGACGACCGCGCCGAGCCGCTGCAGCAGGTTGCGCCCCGCCATCATCGTGCCGCCGGTCGCGATCAGGTCGTCCATGATGATCACGCGGTCGCCGGGGCGGCACGCGTCCTCGTGGATCTCGACCGTCGCGCTGCCGTATTCGAGGTCGTAGGATTCCGAGCGCGTCTTGTACGGCAGCTTGCCGACCTTGCGGATCGGCACGAAGCCGACGCTCAGCTCGTACGCGACGATCGGCGCGATGATGAAGCCGCGCGCGTCGAGCCCCGCGACGTAGTCGAGCTTCGCATCGACATAGCGTTCGACGAACAGGTCAACGAGGATGCGCAGCGCCTTCGGGCTCTGCAGCAGCGTCGTGATGTCGCGGAACTGCACGCCCGGCTGCGGCCAGTCGGGCACGGTGCGGATCTGGCTGTGGATGAAGGCGACCGGATCGAGCGGTGCGCCCGGCGACGAATGCGGCATGAAACTCTCCGAAAAAAACGGTGCGCGAAGATCGGGCACCGTTTCGAATCAATACGGGTCAGGTCAACGAAGCGCGAGTCAGGCGACCGCGGCCGGCGGCTCGCGCCGATGGCGCGACAGCCGCTCTTCCGCGAGCGCGAGCGCCTCGGGCAGCCCGCGCAGCACGACGATGTCGCTCGCGCGCAGCTTGGTCAGCGGGTCGGGTTCGACACCGCGGATCCCGTGCCGGCGGATCGCCGTGACTTCCAGCCCGAGCGCATACAGCCCGAGCTCCTCCAGCGAGCGCCCGACCGCGTCCGCGCGCGCGTCGACCGGCACCGATTGTAGCCGCACCTGCTCGTGGTCGTCGTCGTCCGCGTCGTCGGCGCCGTGGAAATAGCCGCGCAGCAGCTGGTAACGCGCGTCGCGCATCTCCTCGACGCGCCGCACGACCTTGCGCATCGGCACGCCGACCAGCACCAGCGTGTGCGACGCGAGCATCAGGCTGCCCTCGACGATTTCCGGAATCACCTCGGTCGCGCCGGCCGCGAGCAGCTTCTCGAGATCGGCGTCGTCGACCGTGCGCACGATCGCCGGCAGCGTCGGCTCCAGCTCGTGCACGTGGTGCAGTACGCGCAGCGCGGACGGCGTGTTCGCGTACGTGATCGCGACGGCCGCCGCGCGATGGATACCGGCCGCGAGCAGCGACTCGCGACGCGCGGCGTCGCCGAACACGACCGATTCGCCGGCCGTCGCGGCCGCGCTCACGCGATCGGGATCGAGGTCCAGCGCCACGTACGAAATGCCTTCCTGCTCGAGCATGCGCGCCAGGTTCTGGCCCGCGCGGCCGTAGCCGCAGATGATCACGTGGCCGCGCTGCTTGAGGCTTTGCGTCGCGATCCGCGTCATCTGCAGCGACTGCTGCATCCATTCCGTCGACGACAGCCGCATCACGATCCGGTCGGCGTTCTGGATCAGGAACGGCGCGGCGAGCATCGACAGCAGCATCGACGCGAGGATCGCCTGCAGCAGCGTCGAATCGACGAGATGCCGGTCGAGGATCAGGTTCAGCAGCACGAAGCCGAATTCGCCGGCCTGCGCGAGCCCGATGCCGGTGCGCATCGCGACGCCCGGCGTCGCGCCGAACAGGCGCGCGAGCCCCGCGATCATCGTCCCCTTGAACAGGATCTGCCCGACGAAGAAGCCGAGCACGAGCAACGGGTGCTCCCAGATCACGCGCGCATCGAGCAGCATCCCGGTCGTCACGAAGAACAGCCCGAGCAGCACGTCGCGAAACGGCTTGATGTCCTCTTCCACCTGGTGACGGAACGGCGTCTCGGAGATCAGCATCCCCGCGATGAACGCGCCGAGCGCGAGCGACAGCCCGAAGCGATCGGTGATGAACGCGGCGCCGAGCGTGATGAGCAGCAGGTTCAGCACGAACAGTTCCTGCGAGCGGCGCCGCGCGACCACGTTGAGCCAGCGCGTCATGAAGCGCTGGCCGATGACGAGCAGCAGCGCGAGCGCGATCACGATCTTGACCGCCGCGAAGCCGAGCGTGATCGCGAGATCCTTCGACGACTCCGCGCCGAACGCGGCGATCACGATCAGCAGCGGCACCACCGCGAGATCCTGGAACAGCAGCACGCCGAAGATGTTGCGGCCGTGCTCGGTCTCGATCTCGAGCCGCTCGGCGAGCATCTTCGACACGATCGCCGTGGACGACATCGCGAGCGCGCCGCCGAGCGCGACGCTGCCCTGCCACGTGATGTGCACCCAACGCTCGAACAGCGCGCCGAGCGCGACCGCGAGCACGAGCGTCACGACCACCTGCAGCAGCCCGAGCCCGAACACGAGCCGCTGCATCGCCCTCAGCTTCGCGAGCGAGAATTCGAGGCCGATCGAGAACATCAGGAATACCACGCCGAATTCCGCGAGGTGCTCGGCCCGTTCGAGGTCCGCGGCGATGCCGAACGAGTGCGGGCCAACCAGGATGCCGACGGTCAGGTAGCCGAGCATCGGCGGCAGGTTCAACGAACGAAAGACGACGACGCCCACCACCGAGGCCAGCAGCAGCAGCAGGGTCATTTCGAGCGGGGAAATCACAGGCAAAGCGACCTCGTTCGTCGGGGCCACGGCAATGCGGGCGCGGGTGGTGGCGGGGGGCAAACGACCTCGGACGAGTCCGAAGGCGCGGCGCGGCGAACAAACGCCTTTGCTATACTCCGCGCATGATAGCGAAAATCAATGATGACCGGGCGCTCGCGCTCGCCCGCGACGTGCTCGACATCGAGGCGGACGCCGTGCGCGCGCTGCGCGACCAGCTCGACGGCGACTTCGTGCAGGCCGTCGCGCTGCTGCTCGGCTGCCGCGGCCGCGTCGTGGTATCCGGCATCGGCAAATCGGGGCATATCGCCCGCAAGATCGCGGCCACGCTGGCAAGCACCGGCACGCCGGCCTTCTTCGTCCACCCGGCCGAGGCCAGCCATGGCGACCTCGGGATGGTCACGTCGGACGACGTCTTCATCGGCATCTCCTATTCGGGCGAATCGGAAGAGCTCGTCGCGATCCTGCCGCTCGTCAAGCGGATCGGCGCGAAGCTGATCGCGATCACGGGCCGTGCGGAATCGAGCCTCGGCACGCTCGCCGACGTGAACCTGAACGCCGCGGTGTCGAAGGAAGCGTGCCCGCTGAACCTCGCGCCCACCGCGAGCACGACCGCCGCGCTCGCGCTCGGCGACGCGCTCGCCGTCGCGGTGCTCGACGCGCGCGGCTTCGGCTCCGAGGATTTCGCGCGCTCGCATCCGGGCGGTGCGCTCGGCCGGCGCCTGCTCACCCATGTGCGCGACGTGATGCGCTCGGGCGACGACGTGCCGCGCGTCGGGCTCGACGCCACGCTGTCGGACGCGCTGTTCCAGATCACCGCGAAACGGCTGGGCATGACGGCCGTGGTCGGCCCCGACGGCCGCGTGGCCGGCATCTTCACCGATGGCGACCTGCGCCGCGTGCTCGCGCGCGAAGGCGATTTCCGCACGCTGCCGATCGTCGACGTGATGACGCGCGAACCGCGTACGATCGGCCCCGACCATCTCGCGGTCGAGGCCGTGGAACTGATGGAGCGCCACCGGATCAACCAGATGCTGGTGGTCGATGCCGACGGCGCGCTGATCGGCGCGCTGAATATGCACGACCTGTTTTCGAAGAAGGTGATCTGATGAGCGCAGCGCTGACTGCGGCCGAACGCGCGAGCCGCGTGAAGCTGATGATTTTCGACGTCGACGGCGTGCTGACCGACGGCGGCCTGCTGTTTACCGCGTCCGGCGACGCGATGAAGTCGTTCAATTCGCTCGACGGCCATGGCGTGAAGCTGCTCGGCGAGGCCGGCATCGCGACCGCGATCATCACCGGCCGCAACTCCGAGATCGTCGCGGCGCGCGCGAAGGAGATGAAGATCGCGCACCTGTTCCAGGGTGTCGAGAACAAGCTCGCCGTGTTCGCCGAGCTGACCGCGTCGCTCGACATCGGCGCCGACGCATGCGGCTACATGGGCGACGACTGGCCCGACCTGCCGGTGCTGCTGCGCTGCGGCTTCGCGGCCGCGCCGGCCAACGCGCACCCGGAGGTGATCGCCCGCGCGCACTGGGTGGCCGAGGCCCGCGGCGGCCACGGCGCGGTGCGTGAAGTATGCGACGCGATCCTGCGCGCGCAGCGCCGCTACGACGCGCTGCTCGCGGCTGCCTGCGGAGCCTGACGGATGAACACGCATTTCCGCTGGACCCAGTTGCTGCCGTTGATCGCGGTCGCCGCGCTCGCGGGCATCACGTGGTGGCTGCTGCAGGCGACGCTGCCGCCGCCCGGCGAAGGCGCCGCGCAGCCGAAGCGCCATACGCCCGACTATTTCGCGGACAACTTCTCGGTCACCGAGCTCGACCAGTCGGGCACGACCCAGTACCGGCTGACGGCCGCGAAGCTGATCCACTATGAAGACACCGACAACAGCGACCTGACCGCTCCGGCCATGCGCGCATTCCAGCCCGGCAAGCCGGTCGTCACGACCACCGCGAAGCGCGGCACCGTCAACGGCGACGTGTCGATCGTCGACTTGTACGACGACGCGCGCATCCTGCGCGTGGCCGGCGGCGGCGATCCGCAGATGCAGGCCGATTCCCAGCATTTCCGGATCTTGGTCAATGACGATGTGATCCAGACCGAAAAGCCGGTTAAACTTCAGCGCGGCCTGTCGCTCGTCAACGCGACCGACGGCATGAAGTACAACAACGTCACCCGGGTCATCGAGCTTTACGGCAACGTGCGCGGCACGATCGCCGCGGCGGACACGTCCGGCGGCTCGAAAGGTCAATCCAGGTGACGCATCCCTCACGTGACTGCATGAACGAACCGTTCCCTCGACAGAATTCCGGCGGCGCTGCGCGCGCCGTCCGCGCCGCGCTCGCCGCGACGCTCGTGGCGCTCCCGCTCATCGGGCTGGCGCCGCTCGCCCATGCCGAGAAGGCTGACCAGAACAAGCCGATCAACGTCGAGGCGGACAACCTCACCTACGACGACCTGAAGCAGGTGACGGTCGCGACCGGCAACGTCGTGATCACGAAGGGCACGATCATCATCAAGGGCGATCGCGTCGAAGTGCGCCAGGATCCGGAAGGCTATCAGTACGCGACGTCGTTCGGCAGCGGCAAGAAGCACGCGACGTTCCGCCAGAAGCGCGAAGGTCTCGACGAGTACATCGACGGCGACGCCGAGCGCATCGACTACGACGGCAAGCAGGATCTGACGACCCTGACGACCGCCGCGACCGTGCGCCGCCTGCAGGGCACGTCGACGATCGCCGACACCGTGCACGGCAGCGTGATCACGTACGACGGCCAGCGCGACTTCTACACCGCGAAGGGCGGCAAGGACGTCGCGGCGCCGGGCAATCCGAACGGGCGCGTGCGCGCGATGCTGTCGCCGAAGAGCGGCGGCCCCGGCCAGCTGAACGGCGCGCCGGCGAAGCTGTCGCCGTCGACCACGATCCAGGGAGCGCCGGGACAATGAGCGCGCTACCGAATCGCCAGCCGGCCGGCGCGACGAGTTCGCTCGTCGTGCGCAACCTGAAGAAGCGCTACGGCTCGCGCACGGTCGTCAAGGACGTGTCGCTCGACGTGAAGAGCGGCGAAGTCGTCGGCCTGCTCGGCCCGAACGGCGCGGGCAAGACGACGTCGTTCTACATGATCGTCGGCCTCGTGCCGCTCGACGCGGGCGAGATCTCGCTGAACGGCAGCTCGATCAGCCTGCTGCCGATCCACAAGCGTGCATCGCTCGGCCTGTCGTACCTGCCGCAGGAAGCGTCGGTGTTCCGCAAGCTGACCGTCGAGGAAAACATCCGCGCGGTGCTCGAGCTGCAGCACGGCGAAGACGGCAAGCGCCTGTCGAAGGACGCGATCGCCGCGCGCACCGAGGAGCTGCTCGACGAGCTGCAGATCGGCCACCTGCGCGAGAACCCGGCGCTGTCGCTGTCGGGCGGCGAACGCCGTCGCGTCGAGATCGCACGGGCGCTCGCGACCAGCCCGAACTTCATCCTGCTCGACGAACCGTTCGCCGGCGTCGATCCGATCGCGGTGCTCGAGATCCAGAAGATCGTCAAGTTCCTGAAGCAGCGCAATATCGGCGTGTTGATCACCGATCACAACGTCCGCGAAACGCTCGGCATCTGCGACCACGCGTACATCATCAGCGACGGTTCGGTGCTCGCCGCCGGCGCGCCCAGCGAAATCATCGAAAACGAAAGCGTGCGCCGCGTGTACCTCGGCGAACACTTCCGCATGTAACCTCCCCCTTTTTTGGCTGGCTGCACCCCGCCCGGCATCGCCGCGCGGGGTGTTGCCCGTGTGCCCCGCTCGGCGGCCCCGCTCGGCGGCCCTCTGCGCGGCCGGGCGCCGCGCCGCGCGTAATCGCCGATGGCTCAATGCGGGTCGGTCGTGGCAAACTGCCGGTATGACTCCCTCTCTGCCATGAAAGCCAGCCTTCAACTCCGCCTGTCGCAACACCTGGCGCTGACCCCGCAACTGCAGCAGTCGATCCGGCTCCTGCAACTGTCGACGCTCGAACTGCAGCAGGAAGTCGCGATGGCCGTCGCGCAAAATCCGTTGCTCGAAAACGAAGACGAATGGATCACGAGTCCGCTGCGTGTCGCGTCGGACGGATCGCTGATCGCGCAGGGGCCTTCCGGACAGAACATCGAGCCGGGCCCCGCGAACGGCAGCAGCCCGTCGAGCGAGCGCGCCGAGCGCGACGAGCCGGCCGGCGCCGACGAATACGACGGCTACGGGTCGAGCGACGCCGGCGACGGCCCGCAGTGGAATCTGGACGAGTACGGCCGCTCGAGCGGCGCATCGGACGATGACGACCTCCCGCCGCTGCAGGTGCAGGAAGCCGCGACGTCGCTGCGCGATCACCTGTCCGCGCAATTGCGCGTCACGCAGGCCAGCCCGCGCGATCGCGCACTCGTGATGTTCCTGATCGAATCGCTCGACGACGACGGCTACCTGACCGCGTCGCTCGACGAAGTGCTCACCGACCTGCCGCCGGAACTGGAAGTCGATTGCGACGAACTGAATGCGGCGCTTGCGCTGCTGCACAGCTTCGACCCGGCCGGGGTCGGGGCCCGCTCGGCCTCCGAATGCCTGAAGCTGCAGTTGCTGCGCCTCGATCCGTCCCCCACCCGCACGCTCGCGCTGGAGATCGTGTCGCAGCACCTCGAGCTGCTCGCCGCGCGCGACTTCACGCGGCTGCGCAAGCACCTGAAGGCGAGCGACGACGCGCTGCGCGACGCGCACGCGCTGATCCGCTCGCTGGAGCCGTTCCCCGGCGCCGCCTATGGCAAGGCCGAGGCCGACTACGTCGTGCCCGACATCATCGTGAAGAAGGCCGGCCAGGGCTGGCTCGCGGAACTCAATCCGGAAGTGATGCCGCGGCTGCGGATCAACAACCTGTACGCGAACATCCTGCGCAACAGCCGCGGCGATCCGTCGGCCGGGTCGCTCAAGCAGCAGCTCCAGGAAGCACGCTGGCTGATCAAGAACATCCAGCAGCGATTCGACACGATCCTGCGTGTCGCGCAGGCCATTGTCGAACGTCAAAAGAATTTCTTCGCGCATGGTGAAATCGCCATGCGCCCCTTGGTTTTGCGGGAAATAGCTGATACGCTGGGCCTACACGAGTCGACTGTCAGCCGTGTGACAACAGGCAAGTACATGCTGACCCCGTTCGGTACGCTGGAATTCAAGTACTTCTTCGGGTCACACGTTTCGACCGACACCGGAGGCGCCGCATCGTCGACCGCCATCCGAGCCCTGATCAAGCAACTGATAGGAGCTGAAGACCCAAAATCGCCACTTTCGGACAGCCGCATTGCCGAGCTGCTGGCAGAACAGGGTTTCGTGGTTGCGCGCCGCACGGTTGCCAAGTATCGCGAAGCCCTCAAAATCCCGGCAGTGAATCTGCGCAAGTCTCTTTAGCCTGCTGCCTGCCCGGCGGCAGGCGTCTTCCGGCCACCGCGCACACGGGGGACAGCCGGGCGACCTGTCCGCGAATTTGCCGCCACGTGCGGCAAGGGCAAGTCGACCGGAGCGCCGCCTCGATGCGGCCGGGTGGTCACTCGCTTGGAGAAGCACTATGAACCTGAAGATCAGTGGACATCATCTCGAAGTCACGCCTGCAATTCGCGAATACGTGATCACCAAGCTGGACAGGGTGCTACGCCATAGCGATCAGGTGATCGATGGCACTGTGATCCTCTCGGTCGACAACCACAAGGAAAAGGACAAGCAGCAGCGCGCGGAAATCAATCTGCACCTGAAGGGCAAGGACATCTTCGTCGAAAGCGCAAACGGCAACCTCTACGCTGCGATCGATCTGCTGATCGACAAGCTGGACCGCCAGGTCGTCAAGCACATGGAGCGTCTGCAGACCCATGCGCACGACCCGATCAAGCTGCAGCCGTCGATCGACCAGATCGAACTGCCGCCGCAATAACGTTCACCGCAACACCCACGCCGCCCGGTTCGCCGGGCGTTTTTTTTGAGTCCGAGCGGCAGTGGTGCGACCGGTCCGTCCATGCCGCGCCACGCACGCGGCTGTGCTCTATAATGTCCCGGTTATCGCCGGGGGGCGTTGAATGCGGTAGCTGCGTTGCAGGTTGCCGATGCCAAACGCCTTGATATCGCCGAACATGGAAAATCAGTCTGCCGCCGCAAGGAGACCCCAGGCCGCCCTATCGCCTGCCAACATGAATCGCCTAGCCAAAATCCTGCCCATAGAGAACGTCGTCATCGACCTCTCCGTCACCAGCAAGAAACGCGTCTTCGAACAAGCCGGGCTGATGTTCGAGAATCAGAACGGCGTCGCCCGCAGCACCGTCACGGACAACCTGTTCGCGCGCGAGCGCCTCGGCTCGACCGGGCTCGGCGAAGGCGTCGCGATTCCGCACGGGCGCATCAAGGGGCTCAAGCACCCGCTCGCCGCATTCGTGCGGCTCGCCGACGCGATCCCGTTCGAAGCGCCCGACGGCCAGCCGGTCGGCCTCCTGATTTTCCTGCTCGTCCCCGAGCAAGCTACCCAACAGCACCTCGAGATCCTGTCGGAAATCGCGCAACTGCTATCCGATCGCGACGCGCGCGAGCGTCTGCACAACGAAACAGATCTCGCCGAGTTGCATCGCGTGCTCACTCAGTGGCAACCTTGAGTTGATCCGGGCGGAATATTTTCCCGAACGAGGCGGCACGCGCCGCCGTCCAGGGCCGCCCGGCGCCGGTCCGGCATGGCGACGCCCGTCGCCGCGCACATGCACCGGCTCATTGGAGTGACGAAAGTCATGGATACGTCCAGCATCAACGCCCAGAGCATCTTCGACGACAACGCGGCCACGCTGAAACTGAGCTGGCTCACGGGGCATGAAGGCTGGGAGCGCGGTTTTTCGTCCGACACCGTCGCCAACGCGACGTCGAGCGCCGACCTCGTCGGCCACTTGAACCTGATCCACCCGAACCGGATCCAGGTGCTCGGCGAAGCCGAAATCGACTACTACCAGCGGCAGACCGACGAAGACCGCTCGCGCCACATGGCCGAGCTGATCGCACTCGAACCGCCGTTTCTCGTCGTCGCCGGCGGCGCCGCCGCGCCGCCCGAACTCGTGCTGCGCTGTACGCGCTCGTCCACGCCGCTGTTCACGACGCCGATGTCGGCCGCCGCGGTGATCGACAGCCTGCGGCTCTACATGTCGCGCATCCTCGCCCCGCGCGCGACGCTGCACGGCGTGTTCCTCGACATCCTCGGGATGGGCGTGCTGCTCACCGGCGACTCCGGGCTCGGCAAGAGCGAACTCGGCCTCGAACTCATCAGCCGCGGCCACGGCCTCGTCGCCGACGACGCCGTCGACTTCGTCCGACTTGGCCCCGATTTCGTCGAAGGCCGCTGCCCGCCGCTGCTGCAGAACCTGCTCGAAGTGCGCGGCCTCGGCCTGCTCGACATCAAGACGATCTTCGGTGAAACCGCCGTGCGCCGGAAAATGAAGCTGAAGCTGATCGTCCAGCTCGTGCGCCGCCCGGACGGCGAATTCCAGCGGCTGCCGCTGGAAAGCCAGACGGTCGACGTGCTCGGCTTGCCGATCAGCAAGGTCACGATCCAGGTGGCGGCCGGCCGCAACCTCGCGGTGCTGGTCGAGGCGGCCGTGCGGAACACGATCCTGCAGTTGCGCGGCATCGACACGTTGCGCGATTTCATGGATCGGCAACGGCTCGCGATGCAGGATCCCGACAGTCAGTTCCCCGGCAAGCTCGTGTAACCACCCCGCGCCGGCCTCGCAGCGCCGACGCGTCGAGCCGGTGCTATGATGAAACGTCAGGATTCTCAGCTTCCCATGCGTATCGTCCTCATCACCGGCATCTCCGGCTCAGGCAAGTCCGTCGCGCTGAATGCGCTTGAAGACGCAGGCTACTACTGCGTCGACAACCTGCCGCCGCACGTGCTCCCCGAACTCGCCCGCTACCTGGCCGATGGCGGCCAGCATCGGCTCGCGGTCGCAATCGATGCGCGCTCGAGCGCGTCGCTCGACGAATTGCCCGGCCTGATCCGCTCGCTGTCGCTCGAGCACGATGTCCGCGTGCTGTTCCTCAACGCGAGCACGCAGGCGCTGATCCAGCGCTTCTCCGAAACGCGCCGACGCCACCCGCTGTCCGGTTCGCCGTCGCACGACGCGAACATCGGGCTGCTGTCGTCGCTCGAGGAAGCGATCGAGCGCGAGCGCGACCTGGTCGCGCCGCTCGCCGAATTCGGTCACCAGATCGATACGAGCACCCTGCGCGCGAACGTGCTGCGCACGTGGGTCAAGCGCTTCATCGAGCAGAAGAACAACGACCTGATGGTGATGTTCGAGTCATTCGGCTTCAAGCGCGGCGTGCCGCTCGATGCCGACCTGATGTTCGACGTGCGCGCGCTGCCGAATCCGTACTACGACCATGAGCTGCGCCCGCTCACCGGGCTGGACCAGCCGGTCATCGCCTTTCTCGACGCATTGCCGATCGTCCACCAGATGATCGACGACATCCATGCGTTCCTGATGAAATGGCTGCCGCACTTTCGCGAAGACAACCGCAGCTACCTGACCGTCGCCATCGGCTGCACGGGCGGTCAGCATCGCTCGGTGTTCATCGCGGAAACGCTCGCCGCGCGCCTCGCGCACGATGCGAACGTGATCGTGCGGCATCGTGACGCGCCAGTGGATGTCGACGCGTCGTCGCGGCTCGTCACCGAGGTCGACCGACCTTAGCGACACCGCCCTCTTCCCGGCGCGCCATGTCCACCCTATCGACCACCCTGATCGACCTGCCGCTGTTTCCGCTGCACACGGTGCTGTTTCCCGGTGGCTGGCTGCCGCTCAAGGTGTTCGAGGCGCGCTATCTCGACATGTCGCGCGCATGCCTGCGCGACGACGCACCGTTCGGCGTGTGCCTGCTCAAGAGCGGCCCCGAAGTCGCGCAGGACGGCGCCGTGTCGGTGCCCGAGACCATCGGCTGCATGGCGCGCATCACCGAGTGCGATACCGGCGAATTCGGGATGCTGTACCTGGAGGCGATCGGCACGCAGCGTTTCGAGCTGCTGTCGTATCGCGTCGAAGGCAACGGGCTGCTGGTCGGGATCGCCGAGCCGCTGCCCGACGACATCCCGCTCGAAGGCGAGCAGGCGCTCGCGCAATTCGGCTCGTGCGCCGAGGTGCTCGAGCGCATCATCGAAGCGCTGAAGAAATCCGAACCTGGCAAGCTGCCGTTCGCCGAACCATTCCGCCTCGACGATCCGAGCTGGGTGGCGAACCGCCTCGCGGAACTGCTGCCGCTCGACCTGCGCGCGCGGCAGAAGCTGATGGAGTTTCCGGATGTCGGCGCGCGGATCGATGCCGTGCACCACGTGCTCGACCGGCACGGATGGCTGTAGGCATCGCGGCCACCCGGTCGCGTCTGAGCATCTGAGCATCTGAGCATCTGAGCATCTGAGCATCTGAGCATCTGAGCGTCTGAGCGTTGCAGCGCTGCCGCTGCCGCCCGTCGCCGAACGGATGGATGCCCTGCGGCGACCGGGCGCCTGCCCGAGCGCGCCCCCTTCCCCTTTCGTTACAGCAGCGGCCCGCTCAGCGCGTCGAGCAGCTTGCGCACCGGCGCCGGCACGCCGTAAGCAGCGAGCCCGCTCAGCGGCACCCACGCCGTCTCGGCATCCTGCGCGTGCGCGGCCGGCAGCCCGCCGTTCGTCATGTCGCTCAGCCGCGGCTCGATCTCGAGCCTGAAATGCGTGAACGTGTGCGTAAACGGTGCGAGCGGCACCGGGCCGCCGCCGCCGAAGCCGCGTGCGAGTGCCGCGAGCGCGGCATCGCCGTCCGCCTGCGGCAGGCACCACAGGCCGCCCCAGATGCCGGCGGGCGGACGCCGCTCGAGCAGCACGGCATCGCCGTCGCGCAGCACGAGCATCCAGGTCTTGCGCGTCGGCACGGCCTTCTTCGGCCGCGCGGCCGGCAGTTCGCGCTGCCGGCCCGTCGATTGCGCGACGCAGTCGCCCGCGAACGGACAGCGCGCGCAATCCGGCTTGCCGCGCACGCACAGCGTCGCGCCGAGATCCATCAGCCCCTGCGTATAGGCACTCACGTCGGCCTCGTTCGCGGCATCCGGCAGCAGCGATTCGGCAAGCGCCCACATGTCGTTCTCGACACGCTTCTCGCCCGGAAAGCCTTCGACGCCGAACACCCGCGCGAGCACGCGCTTCACGTTGCCGTCGAGGATCGTCGCGCGCGCACCGTACGCGAACGACGCGATCGCCGCGGCCGTCGAGCGGCCGATGCCCGGCAGTTCGGCGAGCGCGTCGGGTGTTGGCGGGAATACACCGCCATGCTCGGCGACGACGACCTGCGCGCAGCGGTGCAGGTTGCGTGCGCGCGAGTAGTAGCCGAGGCCGGCCCATAGCGCCATCACGTCGTCGGCCGGCGCGGCCGCGAGCGCGGCGACGTCGGGAAAGCGTTCGAGAAAGCGCAGGTAGTACGGGATGACCGTCGATACCTGCGTCTGCTGCAGCATGATTTCCGACAGCCAGATCCGGTACGGATCGCGGGTGTTCTGCCACGGCAGGTCGTGGCGGCCGTGCGTGCGCTGCCATGCGATCAGGCGCGTGGCGAACGTGCGGTGCAGCGGCGTGACGGGGAACGGTGCGGGAGCAATGCGGGGCGGCTTCAAGTGTTCGAATCTTCGGAAAAAGGTTTCAACGGGGCTCAACGCTGGCAGGTCGGGCAGAAATAGGTCGAGCGCTGGCCCTGCACGATCTGGCGGATCGGCGTGCCGCATACGCGGCAAGGCAGCCCCGCACGGTCGTAGACGAAGCAGTCGAGCTGGAAATAGCCGCTTTCGCCGTTGCTGCCGACAAAGTCGCGCAATGTGCTGCCGCCGCGCTCGATCGCGTCGGCGAGCGTCGCGCGCACCGCGTCGGCCAGTCGCTCGTAGCGCGGCAGCGAGACCTTGCCGGCGGCGGTCGTCGGCCGGATACCGGCGCGAAACAGGCTCTCCGACGCATAGATGTTGCCGACGCCGACGACCATGTCGCCCGCGAGCAGCGCCTGCTTGACCGACACCGTGCGCCCGCGCGTGCGCGCGTGCAGCAGCGCGCCGGTGAATGCCGGCGAGAACGGCTCGACGCCGAGGCTCGCGAGCAGCGGATGCGCGTGCACGTCGCCCGCTTCGCGCGGGTGCCACAACACGGCGCCGAAGCGGCGCGGATCGCGAAAGCGCAGCACGAACTCGTCGAAGATCCAGTCGATGTGGTCGTGTTTCGCGGCGACCGGCACGCCGGCCGAGGGCAGCACGCGCAGCGTGCCCGTCATCCCGAGATGCACGATGAACCAGCCCGCGTCGACCTCGAACAGCAGGTACTTGCCGCGACGCGCGACGGCGAGCACCTCGCGCGCGCGCAATTGCTCCGCGAGCCCCGCCGGCACGGGCCAGCGCAGCATCGCGGTACGGACGTCGACACGCTCGACGCGGCGGCCCGCGACAAAGGGCTCGATGCCCCGGCGCGTGACTTCGACTTCTGGCAACTCTGGCATGTTTTGCGGGTCTGAAACGGCATTCACGATCGTGCGTGTATTGTAGCGAGCGCGTTACAATCGGTTGAAACATCGAACGGATTTCCATGACTCTGCCCTCGAAGCTGCTTCTGAAGCGCCCCGCCGCCGAGCACGGCGCGCGCGTCTTCCCGGTCCGCCGTGCGCTCGGCGCCGCGCTGTTCGCCGCCTGGACCCTCACCGCCTTCCCGGCTCACGCGCAGGATCCGGCATCGGACGACGCGCAGCCGCAGGGCGCGTTCGAGCACGTGATGGCGGACGAGCAGAAGAATCTCCCCGGCGTCCCGCTGACGAGCCAGATCGTCTACCAGGTGCTGGCCGCCGAAGTCGCGCTCCAGCGCAACCAGCCGGCGCCCGCCTACCAGACCTACCTCGCCCTCGCCCGCGACACGCGCGATCCGCGCATGGCGCAGCGTGCGACCGAGATCGCACTCGGCGCGCAAAGCCCGGCGGATGCGCTCTCCGCGGCCAATCTGTGGCGCCAGTACGCGCCCGATTCGAATCGCGCATCGCAAGTCGACGCCGCGCTGCTGGTGCTCGCCGGCAAGCCGGCCGACGCGCAGCCGATGCTCGCGCGCGAGCTGGCCCGCGCGACCGGCGAAACGCGCGGCCCTGCGATTCTCGCGCTGCAGGCGCTGCTGGTGCGCGGCTCGGACCGCGTCGGCGGCCTCGCGGTGCTGAAGGACATGCTGAAGAACGACATGAACCGCCCCGAGGCGCAGCTCGCGATCGCGCGGCAGCAACTGGCGGTCGACGACAAGGAAGGCGCGGCGCGCTCGCTGAAGCAGGCGCTGCAGCTCCGTCCCGATTACCTGCCGGCGGCGCTGATGCTGTCGCAGATGGGCCCCGCGGAGCGCGCGGCCGGCATCGCGTCGTTCGAGAAATATGTTCAGCAGAATCCGAAGTCGCGCGACGGGCGGCTCGCGCTGTCGCAGCTCTATCTCGCCGACGACCGCCTCGACGACGCGCAGAAGCAGTTCGAGACGATGCGCAAGCTCGACTCGAAGGACCCGACGCCGCTGATGGCGCTCGCGCTGATCAGGATCCAGCAGAAGAAGCTCGACGACGCGAGCGCGTACCTGAAACAGTACGTGCAGCTCGGCGACAAGCAGTCGAACCTCGACGTCGGCCAGGGCTACATCTACCTCGCGCAGATCTCGATCGAGCAGGGCAACGACGCGCAGGCGTCGCAATGGCTCGACAAGGTCGACCAGACGAGCCAGCACTACCTGCCGGCGCAGATCACGCGCGCGCAGCTGCTGCAGAAACAAGGCAAGACCGACGCGGCCCGCAAGGTGCTCGACGATCTGCCGATCAGCGATCCGCGCGATGCGGCCGTGGTCGCGCGCACCGACGCGTCGATCCTGTTCACCGCGAAGCGCTATCCGGAAGCCGAGGCACGGCTCGGCCAGGCGGTCCAGGACTTCCCGGACGATCCCGACCTGCGCTACGACTACGCGATGGCGGCCGAAAAGACCGGCCACTACGCGACGATGGAAAAGCAGCTGCGCGAGTTGATCCGCACGCAGCCCGACAACCCGCAGGCGTACAACGCGCTCGGCTATTCGCTGGCCGATCGCAATCAGCGCCTGCCGGAGGCCAGCAAGCTGATCGACAAGGCCCTGTCGCTCGCGCCGAACGACGCGTACATCATGGACAGCCTCGGCTGGGTGAAGTACCGGATGGGCGACACGACCGGCGCGGCCAAGGTGCTGCAGCGCGCGTTCGAGTTGCAGCCGAACGCCGAGATCGGCGCGCACCTCGGTGAAGTGCTGTGGAAAAGCGGCGCGCAGGACGACGCGCGTATCGCATGGCGCGCCGCGCAGAAGCTCGAGCCCGACAACGACACGCTCGTGCAGACGCTGAAGCGCCTGCAGATCAACGGCCTCTGATGCGGATGTTCCCGATGCTTTCCCTGTCTTCCCGCGCGCTGCGCACGCTGGCCGCGGCCGGCGCGGCGCTCGCGCTCGCCGGCTGCGCAAGCACGCCGCCGTCGGCGAACGCGCCGGCCGGCGCCGCGTTGCAGACGGCCGCGACGCACGCATACCATGGCCGCTTCGCGGTGCAGTACAACGACCGTCTCGGCAGGCAGCAAAACGTGTACGGCAACTTCGACTGGCTCGAGCACGGCGACGACGTGTCGCTCGAGCTGCGCAGCCCGCTCGGCCAGACGCTCGCAATCGTGAAATCGACGCCGCAGACCGCAACGCTCGAACTGCCGAACCGCCAGCCGCAGTACGCGACCGACGTCGGCGAGCTGATGCAGAACACGCTCGGCTTCTCGCTGCCGCTGGCCGGCCTGCGCTACTGGCTGCTGCCGACGCCCGCGCCCGCGACGCCCGCGCAGACGGTGCGCGACCCGGCCGACACGACGCACGTGAAGCAGATTCGCCAGGACGGCTGGACGATCGACTACCTCGCCTACGCGGACGCACCGGCCACCGGCGTCAAACGCGTGAACCTCGTGCGCGCGACGCCGCCGCTCGACATCAAGCTCGTGCTCGACCAGTAAGCACGTGAACCTAGCCCCGACATACGCATGACCGATTCGACCCGCTCGCTGCGCAACTGCCTTGCGCCCGCGAAACTCAACCTGTTCCTGCACATCACCGGCCGTCGCCCGAACGGCTATCACGATCTGCAAAGCGTGTTCCAGTTGCTGAACTGGGGCGACACGCTGCACTTCACGCTGCGCGACGACGGTCGCGTCGCACGCGTCACCGACGTGCCGGGCGTGCCCGAGGAAAGCGATCTCGTCGTGCGCGCGGCCAACCTGCTGAAAACGCATACGGGCACCACGGCCGGCGTCGACATCGAGATCGACAAGTGCCTGCCGATGGGCGCGGGCCTCGGCGGCGGCAGCTCCGACGCGGCGACGACGCTGCTCGCGCTGAACCGCCTGTGGCAGCTCGACCTGTCGCGAGCCGAACTGCAATCGCTCGCGGTGAAACTCGGCGCCGACGTCCCGTTTTTTGTTTTTGGAAAAAATGCGTTCGCAGAGGGTATCGGAGAAGAATTAGCTGAGGTAGAATTGCCGACTCGCTGGTTCCTGGTTGTGACGCCGCGAGTTCATGTCCCCACCGCTGAAATTTTTTCAGATGAGTTGTTGACAAGAAATACGAAGCCAGTCACAATTGCTGACTTTCTTGCACAGCAAAACAGCGATGCGGGATGGCCAGACAGTTTCGGCCGGAACGATATGCAGCAAGTTGTGACAAGTAAGTACGCGGAAGTTGCGCAGGTGGTCAAATGGTTGTATAATGTGACCCCCGCGAGGATGACCGGCTCCGGAGCAAGCGTGTTTGCAGCGTTTCAAAGCAAGCACGAGGCAGAAGCGGCGAAAGCCCAGCTGCCCACCGGTTGGAACGGTGCAGTTGCCGAGAGCCTGAACGAGCATCCGCTCTTCGCTTTCGCGTCATGAAGTTTTGCTTTGCCGGATGGCCTACAAGTCCGGTGAAGTTATCAGTTAAGTGTAGGGGAGTCGCCAAGTTGGTCAAGGCACCGGATTTTGATTCCGGCATGCGAGGGTTCGAGTCCTTCCTCCCCTGCCAAAAATTTTCCCGCATTTCCCGCCCAAGCCTGAAGCAGGTGCACGATGAGCAGCCACAGCCTTGATGGCCTGATGGTCTTTACTGGCAACGCGAATCCCGCGCTCGCACAGGAAGTCGTCAATATCCTTGGAATCCCCCTCGGCAAAGCAATGGTCAGCCGTTTCTCCGACGGCGAGATTCAAGTCGAGATCCAGGAAAACGTGCGCGGCAAGGACGTCTTCGTCCTGCAATCCACGTGCGCGCCGACGAACGACAACCTGATGGAACTGATGATCATGGTCGACGCGCTCAAGCGCGCGTCCGCCGGCCGGATCACCGCAGCCATCCCCTACTTCGGCTATGCCCGCCAGGACCGTCGCCCGCGCTCGGCGCGCGTCGCGATCTCGGCGAAGGTCATCGCGAACATGCTGGAAATCGCCGGCGTCGAGCGGATCATCACGATGGATCTGCACGCCGACCAGATTCAAGGCTTCTTCGACATCCCGGTCGACAACATCTACGCAACGCCGATCCTGCTGGGTGACCTGCGCAAGCAGAACTACGCGGATCTGCTCGTCGTGTCGCCGGACGTCGGCGGCGTGGTCCGCGCCCGGGCACTCGCGAAGCAGCTCAACTGCGATCTCGCGATCATCGACAAGCGTCGTCCCAAGGCGAACGTCGCCGAAGTGATGAACATCATCGGTGAAGTCGAAGGCCGCACCTGCGTGATCATGGACGACATGGTCGACACCGCCGGCACGCTCTGCAAGGCCGCGCAAGTCCTGAAGAATCGCGGTGCGAAGCAGGTGTTCGCGTACGCGACGCACCCGGTTCTGTCGGGTGGCGCCGCCGAGCGTATCGCCGCATCGGAACTCGACGAGCTGGTCGTCACCGATACGATCCCGCTGTCGGCCGAATCGCTGGCCTGCTCGAAGATCCGCTCGCTGACGAGCGCGAGCCTGCTGGCAGAAACGTTCTCGCGAATCCGTCGCGGCGACTCGGTGATGTCGCTGTTCGCGGAATCCTGATCGCGTAACGACCAAAAAAGCATGCGCGGAAAGCGAAGCGGCAACGCTTCGCTTTTTGCACAATCGGACGGGATAGACGAAACCCCGCCCGTTTCATCAGGGGCCGCCATTTCGCAGGCCCCGTTTTACTGCCTGGTCGCGGGCAGCTAATGGAGAATCACATGAAAGTCGTCGCTTTCGAGCGCCAAGAGCAAGGTACGGGTGCGAGCCGCCGCCTGCGCAACGCTGGTAAGACCACGGGTATCGTCTACGGTGGCGAAGCAGCCCCGCAAAAGATCGAACTCGATCACAACGCGCTGTGGCACGCACTGAAGAAGGAAGCCTTCCACTCGTCGATCCTCGATCTCGAAGTGGCCGGCCAGTCGCAACAGGTTCTGCTGCGCGACGTGCAATACCACCCGTTCAAGCAACTCGTGCTGCACGTTGACTTCCAGCGCGTCGACGCGAAGAAGAAGCTGCACACGAAGGTGCCGCTGCACTTCCTGAACGCTGAAGTCAGCCCGGCAGTGAAGCTGTCGAGCGCAGTCGTCTCGCACGTCGCGACGGAAATCGAAATCGAGTGCCTGCCGTCGGCACTGCCGGAATTCCTCGAAGTCGACCTGTCGAAGATCGAAGCAGGTCAGTCGCTGCACGCGAAGGACATCGCTCTGCCGAAGGGCGTGGCGCTGGTCGCGCACATCGACGCGGAAAACCCGGTTGTCGCATCGGCGACGATCCCGGCTGGCGCCGTGTCGGACGCAGCAGGCGAAGGCGAAACGCCGGCTGCCTAAGGGCTGCCCACGCGCTGCCCACGCGCTGCCCTCGCGCCCGTTCGATCCGTTTCACGAAACGGTCGACGCAACCCGCCGCGGCTCGCCCGGCGGGTTTTTCTTTTTCTGCGCCCAGGCGGCGCTGCCGCCTACGAAACGTCATGATCAAACTGATCGTCGGCCTCGGCAATCCCGGGGCGGAATACACCGCGACGCGCCACAACGCCGGCTTCTGGCTGGTCGACCAGCTCGCCCGCGAAGCCGGCGCGACGCTGCGCGACGAGCGCCGCTTCCACGGCTTCTACGCGAAAGCGCGCCTGCACGGCGAGGAAGTCCACCTGCTCGAGCCGCAAACCTACATGAACCGCTCCGGCCAGTCGGTCGTCGCGGTCGCGAGTTTCTTCAAGATCCTGCCCGACCAGATTCTCGTCGCACACGACGAGCTCGATCTGCCGCCCGGCACCGTGAAGCTGAAGCTCGGCGGCGGCAGCGGCGGCCACAACGGCCTGAAGGACATCTCCGCGCACCTGTCGTCGCAGCAGTACTGGCGGCTGCGCATCGGCATCGGCCATCCGCGCGACCTGATCCCGGAAGGCGCGCGTGCCGGCGCGAAGCCCGACGTCGCGAACTTCGTGCTGAAGCCGCCGCGCCGCGAGGAGCAGGACGTGATCGACGCATCGATCGAGCGCGCGCTCGCCGTGATGCCGATGGTCGTCAAGGGTGAGCTCGACCGCGCGACGATGCAGCTGCATCGCAACTGAAGCCGCCCCGGCAGGGTGCAACGTGCCGTCCGGCGGCGCCGGGCGACCTCTCGGCGCCGTGCCATTGCGCACCGCGACGCCCACATGCGGTAATCTGGTCGTTTTTGCCCGTCAGGAGCCAAGCGGTGAGCCGTTACTGGAGCGACGTCGTTCAGCAACTCGTGCCTTACGTGCCGGGCGAACAGCCCGCACTCGCACACCCCGTCAAGCTGAACACCAACGAGAATCCCTATCCGCCTTCGCCGCGCGTCGTCGCGGCGATCGCACGCGAACTCGGCGACACCGGCGACACGCTGCGCCGCTATCCCGATCCGCTCGCGCGCGCACTGCGCGAGACGGTCGCGGCCCATCACCGCATCAAGCCCGAACAGGTCTTCGTCGGCAACGGCTCCGATGAAGTGCTCGCGCATGCATTCCAGGCACTGCTCAAGCATGAGCGGCCGCTGCGCTTTCCCGACATTTCGTACAGCTTCTATCCGACCTACGCGCGCCTGTACGGCGTCGAGACCACGGTCGTGCCGCTCGCGGACGACTTCTCGATCCGTGTCGAAGATTACCTCGACGACGCGGGCGGAGTGCTGTTTCCGAACCCGAACGCGCCGACCGGGCGCGCGCTGCCGCTCGCGGACATCGAACGGATCGCGGCCGCGAACCCGTCGTCGGTCGTGCTGATCGACGAAGCGTATGTCGATTTCGGCGCGCAATCCGCGATCACGCTGATCGACCGCTATCCGAACCTGCTCGTCGTGCATACGACGTCGAAGGCGCGCTCGCTCGCGGGCATGCGCGTCGGTTTCGCGTTCGGCGATGCGGCGCTGATCGACGCGCTCAATCGCGTGAAGGACAGCTTCAACTCCTATCCGCTCGACCGGCTCGCGCAGGCCGCCGCCCGGGCGGCATACGAAGACACCGATTATTTCAACGCGACCTGCCGGCGTGTGATCGACACGCGTGCGCGCCTCACGCAAGCACTCGAGGCGCTCGGCTTCGACGTCGTGCCGTCGGCCGCGAATTTCGTGTTCGCGCGCCATCCCGCGCACGATGCGGGCGCGATCGCGGCAAAGCTGAAGGATCGGGAAATTTTCGTGCGGCACTTCCGCGCGCCGCGCATCGACCAGCACTTGCGCATCACCGTCGGCACCGACGCGGAATGCGACGCGCTCGTCGCGGCGCTGCGCGAGCTGATCGGCTGAAGCACAAGCGGGAAGCGAAACCGGCGCCGAGAGGCGCCGGTCGAGGAAATCGTGACGTCGTGACGCACGCGTCACGACGGAGTCACTGCGCGTCGTCGCCCTTCGCGGCGGTCAACGCGTGATACTTCTCCATCAACTGCGCGTGCGATTCGTCATGCTGCGGATCGCGCGGAATGCATTCGACCGGACACACCTGCTGGCACTGCGGTTCGTCGAAATGGCCGACGCACTCGGTGCACTTGTTCGGGTCGATCACGTAGATATCCGGGCCCATCGAAATCGCGCCGTTCGGGCACTCGGGCTCGCACACGTCGCAATTGATGCACTCGTCGGTAATCATCAAGGACATACTGCCACCAACTTTTCTATAAAAAACAATGCATTATAGCTGTTCAGCCTTCCGCACGGTCGTGCAAAATTCTCCCAAAGTCCGTGTGCCGCTGAGTTGCAAAAACGTTAGAAATTGTGCGGCGCGCAAAGTCCAAACAGCATACCCACCCGCGAGTAGTAAGACGGTTTCAGCACAATTGTGATGTCGGCCGCCCGCGTGCGGGAACGACGCCAGTTGATGGGCCCTGAAATCTAGAGCGATCCACTCAACTCCGCAGCCACTTGTCATTGAACCGCTCACGGAAGGGCTCAATTATTTCTTCAAAGCGTGTGAAGCCCTCTTCGCGCATCTGACGCGCAAACGAAACACTCCTCTCTGTTCCAGTCACTGCAGCCCAGAAAAAATGGACGATGCCAGCTGCATCGCGACTGCTCATACGCGTCAACGTCATGCGAATGCCTGCTTTGAGCTTCGAAGAGGCCCGGTCAGAATCAAGGATCGGATTGAACACCATCTCGTTTAGATAAGCGAGGACTTCGGCCTTCTTCTGCTCGTTTCTTGAGATTTGCATGTCTTTCACCTCGGTTGGCGACTTCTCCCTTACTACAGACGCTTATAGATTGCCTTGTTGCTGCTCGTTCGGCCCATGTGCGATCTGCGGAGTGCTGCCTTCAACGGCGTTGCGAGCCAATCAGAGAATCGTATACCGTTCCTCACCCTGCGCAAAAGGAGTAGTCTCATCTGAAGATGAGACGCGCGCCAATTGCTGTCGGTCGGACCCACGACGGTCAACAGTGCTCATTCTGATCGAGCAAGTGGGCGGGGCTCCGAGCACCGAATGGACAAGCTAGGCTCTTGACTGAGGATTGAGCCAGCGCCCGAACCGCGCGATTTCGATGGGCCACGCTATCTGTCTGATCTAAGTGCACTTTGCCAGGCCAATCAAGTCCTCGGCGGGAGTTCGGCAACATGCAGCGTACGTCGCTGCACCCAGGTCGAAACGACACGCCGCTACAAAATGAAAAACCATCCCGATTGAATTGTCGCGCTGATGCTATGGTCTACAACAGCGCCAAAGCGGCCGTAGGCGGTAGCGCTGTACGTTAAACTGCAATCCGTCCCTGTCTTATTGCACCGACGCCAACCCATGACCGATCAGACACACGCCGACCGGACTGAGCCTCTCGCGCAATATTCCGTGTTTCCAATCCGAAGAGCGGAAGGCGTGAAATTCTCTGGCACCGTTACCGACGGGAAATACCAGCACGTCAAGTTCAAGCACGTGTCGGCCGCAAAAGTGCACTTTAAAAACTGCGACTTTTCCTTTTGCGAATTCGAGGACGCGTATTTCCGCGACGCTACTTTCGAGGACTGCGATTTCAGGGCGATTAAATGTAGCCGGTCGAACTTCCGCGGAACCGCATTTTCCCAGTGCAGGTTCGACTATGCACAGTTTTTCGAGACCCACGTGGAAGCGAAGGAGCTTATCGCGAGTGCGCCCGCGCGTCCGAACTTGCGAAGGGACTTTATGACTGCAGCTCGCGTAAATGCCGAGAGTCTCGGCGACGTCCGCGCAACGCGGCTGATCGTTCGTGAGGAATTGAGGGCGGAGCGGCAGTTCCATCTAGAAGCGGCGATCGGGAAAACGCAGTGGTATGTTGACAAATACACGTCGTGGGAACGGGTCGGTCACCTTCTGCGGTCTGTTTGGTTGACCTGCGACTGGTGGTTTTGGGGCCACGGCGAACATCCATGGCGCTTTGTTCGCTCAATGCTCGTTACCGTGTCTGTGCTCGGATTGCTTGTTTTCCTCCTTGACTCGGGTGTCGACTTAGCGCAGCCGCTGGGTCGAAATCTGCATCAGGCGTGGCGCGGAATTCTTGTGGCGACTTATATCTTTATCGACGCGCCGGTCAAATTCGATGAAAAGGTTCCAGACGTGCTCGCCGTTGCGATCGCGACATTTCGCTATGTCTCCCTGGGCCTTTTCACTAACATGATTTTTCGCTTTCTTTCGCACCGATGAGCTTACTGACAGCCTATGTGCGAGAAATTCGCCTCTTTGGTTCTCACGCTCGTGGCGATGACGGAGCAGCCAGTGACCTAGATGTTCTATACGTCGTCGATACTTCGCGAGTAGGCGATCGATCGCAGGCGGACACCCGGATTTCCGACCTGCTCCAGGGGAACAAAAGTGATATTTCGCTCTACAGCGAGCGGCGGCTGCGCGAAATGTTTGAAACCGGACATCTTTTCGCTTGGCACTTGTACATCGAATCCAAGCCTGTGTGGTCTGACGGCGCCGGAAGTTTCGTCGAATCGCTCGGCAGGCCCGCACGTTATGTCGGCGCAAGAAAAGACATAATTGAACTGTTGGAAATCGCGAGCGAGGCTGCGACTTCGCTGCGAAACCTAGGGTCGACCATCATCTACGAGTGTGGCATCTTGTATGTCTGCTGCCGGAACGTCGCCTTGATAGCGTCGACACGGGCAAATGACGCTCCGATTTTCGGGCCGCAGTCTCCCATGCAGGTCACTATCCCTAGCATTCCGTTCCCGCTGAACGACGACGAATATATGCTAATCATCGCCGCTCGCCACTCAGTCACCCGCGGTGCTCCAGCTCCCGACCTTGATCGAATACGTGCCAATGACATTGGGGAACGAGCGCTACGCTGGATTCGGTCTGTTGCAGCATGGACATTGGACGAATGCAATGAAACTGTCTTTTAAAGAGAAGGTTCGATTCGAACGCAGCATTTTGCGGGACGTCAATCAAGCGCGGGCATGGCCGGCACCGTTGCTTGGTCTCTCAGAATCGGCAATAGCCCTCTGGGCGTCCAACGTCGGACTAGCAAGAGACGATCCGCTCCGGGTGTGCTTGCAAGAGATATCAATCCGGTGTCGCATCGAATCTGACAAGAGTCGTGAAGTCTTTGAAGACGGCTACCTGCGGGACTCCATGACCCTTGAGCGAGCCAGAACTGCACTTCAGAAAGTTATCGGCGAACACTGTGCCTAGGCGATCGTGCGCGGGTACCTAAGAGAACTTTACAACCAACGCGGTCATACAGCCACCGGTGACGCACGTCGACTTATGTTGCGTCACAAAACGTGCCATAACAGATGTAGTATTTGAGCATCATGTCCAGGTAAGGGGATGCAATGGGAAAGCAGCCGCCAAAGGCCGATCAAAACGGAAAGATGAAGGTTCGAATCATCGAATTCGAACTGGAAGGCAGCGACGCGTCGCTGCAGGAAAGCCTCAAGAGCATCACCGCTGCACTTTCCCGGCCGCCAGTTGTCGCCGCTCCGCGAATGCAGCAACGCCTCGGCACGACAAGAAGCATTGCTGAGGTCGTAATGGATGAGTCTAGTGAGCCGTCAGAGGACCTTGGCCAGGTCGAAGAAATCGAACACGAAGAAGAGCACACTGGTTCTGCTCCTGCCGCGCCCAAAAAGCAGAGAAAGCCGCCGAAGATGGCAGCGCCGAGCCTTGTGGACATCAGATTTGATGACGAGCAGCCTACTTTCGCAGAATTCGTCGAGCAAAAGGAGCCGAAGAGCGATATGCAGAAGTACCTCTGCGCAGCGTTCTGGCTAAAGACTTACAAGACTGTCAACGAGGTCAGCATCGACCACATGTACACCGCATATAAGGTAATGGGTTGGGCGCTGCCGACGAACCCCGTCCAGCCGATGAGAGAGCTTGCGGCGACTCGTGACAAGCGCTTCAGCAAAGGGGCTGAGAAAGGTCACTACGCCATCAACCACGTCGGCGAGGGCTTCGTGACAACCAAGATGGGCAACGGTCAGTGAGCGATCTTCTGGAGTTCGTAAGTCGAATTAACGGCTTTGGTGGGAAGAGCTTCACAGATAAGGTTGAAATCTTTGGCTGGTATTTGCACGAGAACGGTGGAAAGCCGAAGTTCGGCCCCACCGATCTATTGAGGTGCTTTGAGGTGGCCCATGAATCGAAGCCGAGCAACATCCACTCCATCGTACATCGGTTATCTACGGATCGTCCTGCCCGCTTGCTGAAGGATGGGCAGGGTTACCGACTATCCGCAGCGGTACGTGAACAGGTTGGCAAGCTCGTCAATCGCAAAACGAACACGGCGGTGAATGCGTTACTGACTGGCTTGCTGTCGTCTGTCACGAATAAAGATCAACAGACTTTCCTCGACGAAACGATTGTGTGCTGCAACGGCAAGGCCCATCGCGCCGCAATCGTGATGGGCTGGAATTTGGCGTACTCACACTTGTGCGACCGGATCTTCGACGCTCACTTGGTAGCCTTCAATGCAAATAGAACGAAGATCCATCCGAAACTACCGGAGATCGTTAAGCGCACCGACTTCCAGGAGTATGGTGAGCGACAAGTGATCGACGTCTGCCGGACCGCCTCCATCGTCGACAAGTCAATATACAAGATACTTCAAGAACGACTAGACCGGAGAAACATGGCCGCGCATCCATCTGCAGTGGTCTTCACTTCAGCTCAAGCCGAAGACTTAATCACTGATCTCGTGAACAACGTTTTGTTGAACTCAAGACTATGAATTGGTGGCTCACAGTCCCCTCTTGGATCGTGGCGCTTTATTTCGGCATCGGCTTTGTTGCGAAGGCTGGCTTTCCGCCGAAGGCAGATCTTCTTATCGGTGATGCGCTTTTTGTCGGCCTTACCATTTTTTTTCTTTTTCTGCCCTTTTTTAGCAAAATCAAGATTGGCTCACTAATCGAGTTAGAGCTAGAAATCAAGAAGGCGAAAGAGGAAACCGCTGCCGTGAAGGAAGAGCTCCGCGAGTTCAAGAACGAAGTTCGCAATACTGTTTCGGTTATCAGCACAAACGCAATCAGTCAGCACATCAACGTGCACCTACCAGGCGCTGATGAGCTCAGGCGACAGCAGGAGAAGGTTGAGAAAAATTTGAAGGCCCCCGGCAGACAGCGAGCCGACGATGTGGAGGCGGAACTGCAGTCGGACGATGTCACGTATGCGCTCGCCAAGGTCCGAATCGATATTGAGCGCCTCCTTCGCACCATCCTTGGCCGTCGGATTGATTCATCGGATGGCGGCACCTCTAAGCTGGAACAACGTAGGTTTCAATCTATCGACAAGATGTTCGATATGCTGGTTGGCGAGGACGACACGCTGGCCTACTTGCGAACACCGTTGCGGAACGTCCTTGCGGTCTGCAATGCCGCGATGCACGCGCAAACAGTCAATCCTGAACAGGCTAGCGAGGCACTCAAGCTCGGCGCGCAAATCATCGCTGCCCTCAAGGACTATCCATGCGGCAAAGACTTTGCACCAGCGCAAGCCTTTTGATCACCCGAGTCTCGCAGCACGATCAAGCTCGCGCGTCGCTGATTGCCGGCAACTGTCGGTTCGACCGACAATTCGCCCCGTAGCTCGGCAGAAGAGTCGCCTTGCGTTTCTCTGATTTTGCTCGCTCATCGCCAGTGTTTGTGCTCCTGGGCTCGGCTTCGCAACGAATCGCCGAAACGACCACAATGCCGTCGGTAATCGGGTGCCGGACCCGCAGACCCGATGCCCTACACACTACAAAGCCGATATGCGCACGATGAAAAACATCGAACGAGTCTTCTACACACGCGACGAGGTCAAGCAGATTACCGGTGCTTACCAGCACATCTTCGGGCCGATCGGCGCCGAACTGCGCGACTATTGGGACCTCGACCGGAGGCGAGATTGGGGCTGTTTAACGACCGATTTTCACAGCGCCTCCTTCGAGCAATACGAAGAAGCGAGCAAACGCGCCATCGAAATTGAGACCACCGTTTCTGATCCCGTGCAGCGGGGCCTCGCTCTCCGAGAGGTCACTAGAAAAACTGGCGTTGGGCTCAGTCTTGGCGTGTGCCCGTGGACAGATCATGGGCTGTTCCAGACCTACGGGCAGAGCAGGCATCAACAGCGATTGACCATTATCCTTGGGCATGACTGGTATCCCATTGTCCCCCGACGGGCCAAAAGGCCGCACCCCGTCGACGTGCCTCTGTCGCGCTATGCCGGTTTACGTGGCCTCACGAAGTACATCAACGTCGGCGCGGTGCCGGCGGCGATCATGAACAAGTCAGATGTGTTGCTGTTCTTGAACTTCAAGCCGGATTTTCGGCCGCCCAACGAACCGGTAAAAGGCGCCTTCGAGCCGTACGACCGTTGCGCCCAAGGTTTCAACGCGCTTGTCGAGGCGGCAAGCCGCGAATTTAAGGTTCAAGTCATCAGCTGGGGATCAAACGTCTGGCAACTGCTCTGCAAGCAGGTGATGGAGAGGGGCAAGCCCCTTGGCGTTTGCGTTCACGCACGCACGAAGGAGGGGTTCGGCCGTCCGCTCGAACTACACTGTGGCCAACGCACCGTGCCCTATCTCCCGCTCGCGCACCCCTGCGACAGACGCAACTTCAACGAATATCACGCTGCCCATGCGCATGAAGGCTTCCTCAAGATGGGACTTGGTGGGAAGGGTAGCGTGACGGGAGTTCTCTAGCAGCCGGCCGGCGCTGATCGGCAGGGCGTGAACCGATCAACGCGGAGCGCGATTACCAAACAGCCCGCGCGTTTGCGCTCACATACCAAACGCAAATCGAAACAATCCATGTAGATGTGAAAAATAGCGAATAAGTATGTCGAGCTCGTACGCCCTCTGAAAAAACCTGTCAGGAAATTTCAATTATTAAAGACGAGCCATTCAGGGCTCCTTTCTTAGACTCATTGCACCAATACGTTGGACGCGATCATTAGGACGTAGTCGCAGAGCTGTATAGCGACATGTATTCAAAATCCCAAACGCAAAAGAACAGGCGCATATTAGGGTCGCCTACATACTTGCCGACACGGCGCTTAACACCTACGACACTGTTTCGGACAAGGCCCTTGATTACCTTTGCCGAGCGTGCTTGACGGGCGGATGGGCCATCAAGTCGACTGTTGAACCTTCAGTCATCAAAAGAGCGCGCACCGCCACGATTCGAGAGGCTGCGAACAAGCGGCACGAGCAAGGCAAGATCTGCGCGAACATGGGAAAAACGACTTATACTGTACCGAAAATCCATTTCGACTTATTTTTACTTGCTGACAGCCATTGCGTCGGCGTTGCCGCTTTTATGCCGGAGTTGCGGTTGAGTTGCAAGAGGGTAATTTCTGGCAATTGAAAAAGCTAGAAAGCCTTTATAGGCGATGCGCTCAAAATTATTCAGGATAACAAATTGATGCACTCGTCGGTAATCATCAAGGACATACTGATCTCACTTCTTCAGGCCAGCGGCCGGCTTCGCAATGAAACCGGCCGGCGCCGCATCACGCGGCCGGGCCTCCCATCGCGGCGACTTTCTCGGTCAACCACTTCTCGACGGACGGGAACACGAATTTGCTGACATCGCCGCCCAACTGCGCGATTTCGCGCACGATCGTCCCCGAGATGAACTGGTATTGATCGGACGGCGTCATGAACATCGTTTCAACGTCGGGCAGCAGATAGCGGTTCATCCCCGCCATCTGGAACTCATACTCGAAATCGGACACGGCGCGCAGGCCGCGCACGATCACGCGCGCGTTGTTGGTGCGGACAAAGTCCTTCAGCAGGCCCTTGAACCCCATCACCTTCACGTTCGGATAATGGCCGAGCACCTCGTTCGCAATCTTCAGACGTTCTTCCAGCGAGAAGAACGGCTTCTTCGCGCGGCTGTCGGCCACACCGACCACCAGCGTATCAAAAATGCTCGACGCACGCCGCACGAGGTCTTCGTGCCCGCGCGTCAGCGGATCGAACGTACCGGGATACACGGCGACTACCATGTCGCTCCTCCTGTCATCACGCAAACGGGGTGGCAGCCGTGCGATGCGCACGCCACTGCCGAGATGGGCACGCGTCGCCTGTCCGGCGCGCCGCCTCGTATGGAACGCGCATTATTCATCATTTTCGCGCTGCAGCAAATGGTAGTGAACCGCACCGGCCTTGCCGTGCTTAACCACCTGCCAGCCGGCGAGCGCTTCGTGCGCGGCCGGGTCGAGCTCCGCCCCCGTCTCGACGTAGAGCAGGCCGTCCGGCGCGACGAGCGGCGCCGCCAGCGCGATCACGCGATCGAGCACGGCCGCCTCGCCGAACGGCGGATCGAGGAACACGACGTCGAACGCGCCCGGGGTCAGCCCGGCCGCGAGCCGCAGCGCGTCGGCTTCCGCGACCTCGACCGCGCGCGCGCCGAGCTTGTCCTTGATTGCGCGCAGCTGCTGCGCCGCGCGCGGATGGCGCTCGACCATCACGACGCTCGCCGCGCCGCGCGACGCGGCCTCGAACCCGAGCGCGCCGGTGCCTGCGAACAGGTCGAGGCAGCGCCGGCCGTCGAGATCCTGGCCGAGCCAGTTGAACAGCGTCTCGCGCACGCGATCGGGCGTCGGCCGCAGGCCGTCGAGATCGAGCACGGCAAGCGGCGTGCGTTTCCAGTCACCGCCGATGATGCGGATCGTGTGCGGCTTGCCGCGGCTGGCGGGGGCCGCCGGGCGGCCGGAAGAGGAACGGGACATACGGAATATCGACGACGGAGGGACCGGGTGCGCACGGGGGCGCACCGCCAAACAGGCGCACGTTACCACAGCGGCGGCACCGGCTGACGCGAGTGCCTCGCCGCACTGATAAAATGCACGGTTTCGGCCGCCGTGCGCACGCCCGACAGCCCCTGCCGCGCGCCGACCCGCGCCCCGCCCTCTTCCCGACGTCAGACCATGTTCAGCTTCTTCAAACGATTCAAGAAAACGCAGGAGTCCGACTCCACGGAATCGCAATCGGCCGACGCGCTGCAACCGGACGAGCCGTCCGACGCGCCCGCCGCCGATGCCCGTCCGGCGATCGAAGCCCCGCCAGCCCCCGCGCAACCGCAACCGGCCGCGCCGGCCGTCGTGATGACGGTCACGCCGACCAACGACGGCAGCGACGACGTCGTCGAAGCGGTCGAGATCGTGCCGCCGCCGACGCAGGACGCATCCGCGAAGAAATCGTGGCTCACCCGCCTGAAAACGGGGCTCGCGAAGACGGGTTCGAGCATTACCGGCGTGTTCGTCAACACGAAGATCGACGAGGATCTGTACGAAGAACTCGAAGCCGCGCTGCTGATGTCCGACGCCGGTGTCGATGCGACAGAGTACCTGCTCGGTGCGCTGCGCGAGAAAGTGAAAACGGGCCGGCTGACCGATCCGCAGCAGGTGAAGAGCGCGCTGCACGACCTGCTCGTCGAACTGCTGAAGCCGCTCGAGAAATCGCTGATGCTCGGCCGCGCGCAGCCGCTCGTGATGATGATCACGGGCGTGAACGGCGCGGGCAAGACCACCAGCATCGGCAAGCTCGCGAAGCATCTGCAGAGCTTCGACCAGTCGGTGCTGCTGGCCGCGGGCGACACGTTCCGCGCGGCCGCGCGCGAACAGCTGGCGGTCTGGGGCGAGCGCAACAACGTGACGGTCGTCCAGCAGGAAAGCGGCGACCCGGCCGCGGTGATCTTCGACGCGGTCAGCGCCGCGCGCGCGCGCAAGATCGACGTGATGATGGCCGACACGGCCGGCCGCCTGCCGACGCAGCTGCACCTGATGGAAGAGTTGAAGAAGGTGAAGCGCGTGATCTCGAAGGCGCACGACGGCGCGCCGCACGAGGTGCTGCTCGTGATCGACGCGAACACCGGCCAGAACGCGCTCACGCAGGTGAAGGCCTTCGACGATGCGCTCGGCCTCACGGGCCTGATCGTCACGAAGCTCGACGGCACCGCCAAGGGCGGGATTCTCGCCGCGATCGCGCGGCAGCGCCCGGTGCCCGTCTACTTCATCGGCGTCGGCGAAAAGGTCGAGGACCTGCAGCCGTTCAACGCCGTGGAATTCGCGGACGCGCTATTCGACTGAACACTGCCGGCCGCATCGCACGGGGCGCCTTCGGGCGCCCTTTTTCATGCGCGCCGGAAAGCGCCAGCCGAGGCATCGCTCGATGTCGCTCGGCGTTCATTCGGCGTCGGGCTGCACGCCGGGCTCGGCGGCCTTGAACGCGTCGAGCGTCGACGCGTAATCGGCCACCCGCTGGATCGTCGGGAAGCGCGTCGTGTCGATCGAGAAACGGTTCGCGTTGAACACCTGCGGCACGATGCAGATATCGGCGAGCGTCGGCGTGTCGCCGAAGCAAAGCTTGCCGGTGCGCGGATCGTTCGCGAGGCGCGTCTCGAGCGACGCGAAACCCGCCTCGATCCAGTGCCGGTACCATTCGTTCTTCGCTTCGTCGGGCACCTTCAGCGTGTGCTTCAGGTACTTGAGCACGCGCAGGTTGTTCAGCGGATGGATCTCGCACGCGACCTGCAGCGCGATCGCCCGCACATACGCGCGGTCGCCCGGCTGCTTCGGCAGCAACGCGGGTTCGGGATGCGTTTCCTCGAGATATTCGATGATCGCGAGCGATTGCTGCAGCGTGGCATCGCCGTCGATCAGCGTCGGCACGACGGCATCCGGATTCACCGCGCGGTACGCGTCCTTCAGTTGCTCGCCGCCGTCGCGCAGCATGTGCACGGGGACGGTTTCGTACGGCAGCTGCTTCAGGTTCAGGGCAATCCGCACGCGGTACGACGCGGAACTGCGGAAATAGCTGTAGAGCTTCATGGGATGTCTCTCGTAGTCGTATTCGGCCGGCAACGTGATGCGCAGGGCACCGCCGGGAAACCCGAGTTTAGCGCGCCGCGCGGTGCCGACGCGCGCGGCCGCGCGCTTGGGCCAGCCGCGCCCATGCGATACTCGGGGCATTCCTTACCGCTCACAGCGCGGCCCGATGCCGACCGCCCGCCCCACGCCGATGACCGCTCCCCACGACTCCGCAGCCTCGCCGTTCCCTTGCGCCCGCTTCATCAAGGAAATCGGTCGCGGCCCGAACGGCGCACGCGCGCTGTCCGCCGAAGACACGTTCGAGCTCTATCGCGCGATGCTCGATGGCCGCGTGTCGGACGTCGAGCTCGGCGCGATCCTGATCGCCTATCGCCTGAAGGGTGAAAGCGCCGATGAGCTGGCCGCGATGCTCGCCGCCGCGCAGGCGTCGTTCGAACCCGTGCACGTGCAGGATGCCGCGTTCCGCCCGGTGTCGATTCCGAGCTACAACGGCGCGCGCAAGCAGCCGAACCTGGTGCCGCTGCTCGCGCTGCTGCTCGCGCGCGAAGGCGTGCCGGTGCTCGTGCACGGCGTCGAGCGCGATCCGGGCCGCGTGACGAGCGCGGAGATCTTCTCGGCGCTGTCGATCGCGCCGTCGACGTCGCACGACGCGATCGAGGACACGCTCGCCGAGCGCCGCGTCGCGTTCGCGCCGATCGATGCGCTGGCGCCGCGCATCGCGCGCCTGCTGTCGATGCGCCGCGTGCTCGGCGTGCGCAACTCCACGCATACGCTGGTGAAGATCCTGCAGCCGTTCGCGCCGGCCGGGCTGCGGCTCGTCAACTACACGCATCCGCCGTACCGCGAGAGCCTCGCGCAACTGTTCCGCGATCATCCGGACGCCGCGCTCGGCGGTGCGCTGCTCGCGCGCGGCACCGAAGGCGAAGCGGCGGCCGACACGCGGCGCCAGGTGCAGGTCGACTGGCTGCACGACGGCGTGTGCGACACGCTGATCGAGGCCGAGCGCTCGTCGACCGACGCGCCGCCCGTCACACTGCCCGAATCGCGCGACGCGGAGACGACGGCCGCCTGGACGGACGCCGTGCTGCGCGGCGAGATCCCCGTGCCCGACGCGCTTGCGCGGCAGGTCGCGACGATCGTGCGAATCGTCCGGACCGCACCGTGAACGGCGCCCCGGGTCGCCCCTTTCGCGCCGACCTTTGAACCGACCATTTGACACGCGCACGCATCCTGGCATAGAGTTGTCGCCATGCGTTCCTTTCCGAACACCCTCCGAATTACCTCCGGCCGCCTAGCGCGGTCGCTATCGCTACGACTAGCCTAAGGCTCTCGTAGCGCCGTGTGCTGTCCGCACGGTCCCTCCAGCAGTTCCTCGCAGCACCCTTCTCGCAGTTTTTACAACCCGAAGTCGTCAGCATTCGTCCGTCTATCCGTCGGTCGATTCGCGAAGATCATCCGCATCCGCGGCGCGTTTCCCGCGCCACGGTGCGAGGCAGCGCCAACCGTCGCTCCTGCCGCCCGTCTTCGCTCGCGACTTGAGACCCGAGGTCCCGAAGATGAAGCGCAACCCGCAAGACAAGTACCGTCCGTTCGAACCCGTCCGCCTCAATGGCCGCCGCTGGCCGACCCGCACCATCGAGCGTGCGCCGGTCTGGATGAGCACCGACCTGCGCGACGGCAACCAGTCGCTGATCGAGCCGATGAGCATCGAGCAGAAGCTGGAATTCTTCGACATGCTGGTTGCGATCGGTTTCAAGGAAATCGAAGTCGGTTTTCCGTCGGCGTCGCAAACCGACTTCGATTTCGTGCGCAAGCTGATCGACGACAAGCGCATCCCCGACGACGTGACGATCGAAGTGCTCGTGCAGTCGCGCGAAGACCTGATCGCGCGCACCTTCGACGCGCTCGAAGGCGTGCCGCGCGCGATCGTGCACCTGTACAACGCGATCTGCCCGTCGTTCCGCCGCATCGTGTTCGGGATGTCGAAGGACGACGTGAAGGCACTCGCGGTCGACGGCACGCGGCTCATCAAGGAACATGCGGCGGCCCGCCCGGACACACACTGGACCTACCAGTACTCGCCGGAAACCTTCAGCATGACCGAACTGACGTTCGCGCGCGAAGTGTGCGACGCGGTCGCGCAGGCCTGGCGGCCGACCCGCGATCACAAGATGATCGTCAACCTGCCGGCGACCGTCGAAGCCGCGAGCCCGAACGTGTTCGCCGACCAGATCGAGTGGATGGACCGCAATCTCGCGTATCGCGACAGCATCGTGCTGTCCGTGCATCCACACAACGATCGCGGCACCGCGGTCGCGGCCGCCGAACTCGCGCTGCTCGCGGGCGCCGATCGCATCGAGGGCTGCCTGTTCGGCAACGGCGAGCGCACCGGCAACGTCGATCTCGTCACGCTCGCGCTGAACCTCTATACGCAGGGCATCGACCCGGGCCTCGATTTCTCCGACATCGACGCGGTGCGGCGCGTGGTCGAGCGCTGCAACCAGATCCCCGTGCATCCGCGCCATCCGTACGCGGGCGACCTCGTGTTCACAGCATTCTCCGGCTCGCACCAGGACGCGATCCGCAAGGGTTTCGCGCAACAGCGGCCCGACGCGGTGTGGGAAGTGCCGTACCTGCCGATCGACCCGGCCGACCTCGGCCGCAGCTATGACGCGGTGATCCGCGTGAACAGCCAGTCCGGCAAGGGCGGCGCGACGTTCCTGCTCGAGCGCGGGATGGGCTTCACGCCGACGCGCCGCGTGCAAATCGAATTCAGCCACGCGGTGCAGACGCTCGCCGACGCGTCCGGCGAGGAAGTGACCGGCGATGCGATCTGCGCGCTGTTCGCCCGCGAATTCTTCGAGACCGCCGGCCCGGCCGCGCGCCACGGCGACGCCGCGCGCTGGCAGAACCGCGACATCGCGGCCGCGCCGCCGGCCGACGCGACGCCCGAAGATGCCGTGCGGCGGATGGTCGCGGCCTTCGCGACGGCGGCCGGCGCGACGATCGATGTCGCGTCGTGCGAACACGCGCGCACGACGGACGGCAGGATCGCGGTATCGGTCGGCTGCCGGATCGGCGATGCGCCGCTGCGGCATGGCGTCGGGGTGCACGCCGACGCGGCGAGCGCCGCGCTCGACGCGGTCGTCAGCGCGATCAACCGCTCGGCCTGGCACTGCGCCGATCGACGCGCGGCGGCCTGAGCAGCGGGTTTCACTTCAGGGTTCGAACGTCAGGGAGCGGGCGTGACCGCTCGTGCGCCGCGCGATCCGCGTCGCACGGGCCAATAAAAAGCGGCCCAGGAGGCCGCTTCGGTGGGGACATGAAAAGGAGCGCCACGCGCGCTCATGTCTCGGTCGCGCACCGCGTCGCCTGCCACGCCAGCAGGCGCCAGTGGCCCTGCTCGTGGGTGTGGACGGCCGTATAGGCGATCGGAAACACCAGCCCGCCGTTGTTCGTTTCCATCTCGATCAGCGCGCGCCCGGTGACGACGCACGTGGCGTCGCCGAGGGTCAGCAGATCCTGCGACTGGATTTCGATCTGGCGATAGCGGCGGCGGCCGGCGACGATTGCGTCGATGAACTGCTGCTTGGTTTCGCGTTTGCCGTTGGTGTGCACGAAGAACACCTTGTCCGACAATTGCGCGTCAAGCGCCTCGCCATCGCCGTCGACCATCGCCCGGAACCGATCGCGCTCGAGTGCGCGAATCGCATCGACCACCTTCGTCATCGCCTGACTCCTCGGCAACGCGCCCGCCGTGCGCGGGCGTGCGGATCAGAAGTTGTACTGCACGTAGAACTGGTGGAAATTTATACCAGGATTCGGCTCTTTGATACCCGCGTTAGACACATGTTGAAAACGGTAACCGAGCTGATACTGTTGGCGTTCTCCGAACTGCGCGCCGACGCCGACCACATCCGCGAACTGGAAGGAGGTCGACAACGACAGATCGTTCGAGATCGTCGGATGGGTGAGGAAGCGGATGCCGGCGCCGGCCTCGATGAACGGGCGAACCTGGCCCGCGCTCTTGATGAAACGGAACATCGGCGTCGCGCCGAACTCCCCGATATTGGCGTGAACGTTGCCGCCCGTATGCCAGTAGCCGGCGTGGCCCTCCATCACGAACGTGAAGTGCCAGCCGCCGATTTCCCACCAGTTCCAGCCCGGATCCCACACCACCGCGAGATCGGCCTTGTCGATCCCGTGGCGATCGGAAAAACCGCCGCCCGCCTGGATTCCCCAGCGGTCCGCGAACGCGGCCCCCGATCCGCCCAGCAGCGATGCCGCCAGCAGCGCATCCAGCGCAAGCCGGCGAGGGGACCGGCGATTCTTCTTATTGTTCATCTGACACTCCAACTTTGCGGGTTGAATGGAGCCTTGCCGCAGCGGCCGGCCCGAGCGAACTGAATGGTATGGTAAAGGACTTTTCGGATCGGCATCACGAAGCGAAATTGTTTGCTTCCAAAACTACAAAAATCGAAAACGTCTACTGATTACCATCAGAAACAACGGTTTACGGAACTTCTCCCCGTACCCCTAGTCGCAAATTAGACTATCGACTCGACAAGTTCGATAGAAAAACCGGGAACTCGGATGCCCACGCGCCCTCTAAGGATTAGCACTCGGATTCCGGGAGTGCTAAGATGGGCCCCGGAATCTCATCCGAGACCAGGGGTTTGTCCCTGATTCCAAAGGAGTTTTTTAGTGAGCCACGCCCTGACCCTTCCGAACACCCTGAGCCCGACGCCGGCCAAGGCCGCATCGGCAGGCTCGCTGGCGCTCGCAACTCAATCGATGTTGCCAGGCCAGCTTGGCAACATCGACGCGTATATCCAGGCCGTCAACCGGATCCCGCTGCTGACCGCCGAGGAAGAACGCCGCTATGCGACCGAATTCCGCGAAGACAACAACCTCGACTCGGCCCGCCGCCTCGTCCTGTCGCACCTGCGGCTCGTCGTGTCGATCGCGCGCAACTATCTCGGCTACGGCCTGCCGCACGGCGACCTGATCCAGGAAGGCAACATCGGCCTGATGAAGGCGGTGAAGCGTTTCGACCCGACGCAAAACGTGCGCCTGGTGTCGTACGCGATCCACTGGATCAAGGCCGAGATCCACGAGTACATCCTGCGCAACTGGCGGATGGTGAAGGTCGCGACGACGAAGGCGCAGCGCAAGCTGTTCTTCAACCTGCGCAGCCACAAGAAGAGCATGCAGGCGATGACGCCCGAGGAAATCGACGGCCTCGCGCAAGAGCTCAACGTCAAGCGCGAAGACGTCACCGAGATGGAAACGCGCCTGTCGGGCGGCGACATCGCGCTCGAGGGGCAAGTGGACGACGGCGAGGAGTCGTATGCGCCGATCGCCTACCTGGCCGATTCGCACAACGAGCCGAGCGCCGTGCTCGCCGCGCGTCAGCGCGACATGCTGCAGACGGACGGCATCGCGCAGGCGCTCGAGGCGCTCGACGCACGCAGCCGCCGGATCATCGAGGCGCGCTGGCTGAACGTCGACGACGACGGCTCGGGCGGCTCGACGCTGCACGATCTCGCGGCCGAATTCGGCGTGTCGGCGGAACGCATCCGCCAGATCGAAGCGAGCGCCATGAAGAAGATGCGCACCGCCCTCGCCGAATACGCATAAATCCGCGATTCAGCACGCTTCACCCAAAACCGCTGCCCGACCGGCAGCGGTTTTTTTTCGTCTGTCGTTTGTCTGTCGTCTCGCGCGTCGCCGCGCTAATTAATCGACGTTATTGACCGGCTATCGGCCGGTTTCCCGCCCCATCCGCATACCGTTGATCTACCTCAAGTTTTGACCCGCGATTCGCGACGGTCTGCCGCAGCGCGGCACTCGGCAGCGGAAAGCCGGCGTTTTAAAATTGGCATGTCGGCTTAAAAGGATTAAAACAGCTTAAGTGCCGTCATAAATCCGACGTAAAGTCGCCCCAAAACCCACGTAAATCGATTCAGGATAATCGCCTTGATCTCGATCAACAAAGAGCCTGCGCCGCCTCCCCCGCAGGCCGCCGGCACGATCGGCTGGCGCGCGCGCATCGCCGCGTGGGCGCGCGGCCCGACCCTCATGCGCGACATCACGCTGGTGCTGATCGTCAAGCTGATCCTCCTGATGTCGCTCAAATACGCATTCTTCAATCATCCGCAGGCCGAGCACATGTCGCTGCCGCCTGCCGTCGTCGCCGAGAAGCTGCTCTCGGTGCCGGCTCCTGCATCTACCGAGGGAGACCACCATGATAAGTAGCGAAGTCGTCGATCTGTCACGTCTACAGTTCGGCATCACGGCGCTCTACCACTTCCTGTTCGTGCCGCTGACGCTCGGCCTGTCCTGGCTGCTCGTCATCATGGAAGCCGTCTACGTGATGACGGGCAAGCAGGTCTACAAGGACATGACCCAGTTCTGGGGCAAGCTGTTCGGGATCAACTTCGCGATGGGCGTGACGACCGGCATCACGCTCGAATTCCAGTTCGGCACGAACTGGTCGTACTACTCGCACTACGTCGGCGACATCTTCGGCGTGCCGCTCGCGGTGGAAGGCCTGATGGCGTTCTTCCTCGAATCGACGTTCGTCGGCCTGTTCTTCTTCGGCTGGAACCGCCTGTCGAAGATCAAGCACCTGATGGTCACGTTCCTCGTCGCGCTGGGCTCGAACCTGTCGGCGCTGTGGATTCTCGTCGCGAACGGCTGGATGAACAACCCGGTGGGCGCGGCGTTCAACTACCAGACGATGCGCATGGAGATGACGAGCCTGTTCGACGTGCTGTTCAACCCGGTCGCGCAGGTGAAGTTCGTGCACACCGTGTCGGCCGGCTACGTGTCGGCGGCGATGTTCGTGCTCGGCGTGTCGTCGTGGTACCTGCTGAAGAAGCGCGACGTCGACTTCGCGCTGCGCTCGTTCGCGGTCGCGGCCGGCTTCGGCCTCGCGGCGACGCTGTGCGTGATCGTGCTCGGCGACGAATCGGGCTATACGACCGGCGAAGTGCAGAAGATGAAGCTCGCCGCGATCGAATCCGAATGGGAAACGCAGCCGGCGCCCGCGTCGTTCACGCTGATCGGGATTCCGAACCAGGAAGCGCAGCGCACCGACTATGCGATCAAGATCCCGTACGCGCTCGGCCTGATCGCGACGCGCTCGATCGACGAGCCGGTGATCGGCCTGCGCGAGCTCGCGAAGCGCAGCGAGGAGCACATCCAGAGCGGGATGCTCGCGTACGGCGCGCTGCAGAAGATCAAGCAGGGCGACACGAGCGACGCGACCCGCGCGTTGTTCGACCAGCACAAGCAGTATCTCGGCTACGGGCTGATGCTCAAGCAGTTCACGCCGAACGTGACGGACGCGACGCCCGAGCAGATCAAGGCCGCCGCGAAGAAGACGATCCCGCCCGTCGCGCCCGTGTTCTTCTCGTTCCGGATCATGGTGGCCCTGGGCTTCCTGTTCGTCGCGACGTTCGTTGCCGCGTTCTGGTTCTGCGCGCGCCGCGAGCTGCTGCAGGACAACCGCCGCTGGTTCCTCCGCTACGCGGTGTGGGCGATTCCGCTGCCGTGGATCGCGATCGAATTCGGCTGGATCGTCGCCGAGCTCGGCCGCCAGCCGTGGACGATCGCCGGCGTGCTGCCGACGCATCTGTCGGCGTCGAGCCTGCAGCCGAGCGACCTGTACCTGAGTCTCGCTGGCTTCATCCTGTTCTACACCGCGCTGTTCGTCATCGAGATCAAGCTGATGTTCAAGTACGCGCGCCTCGGCCCGTCGTCGCTGCATACCGGCCGCTATCACCACGAAATCGCCGCCGGCGAGCGTGCCACGGTTTGAGCACGCACCCGCAACGGAACAAGGAATCGCTATGGACTATGCAACTCTCAAGCTGATCTGGTGGCTGCTCGTCGGCGTGCTGCTGATCGGCTTCGCCGTCACCGACGGCTTCGACATGGGCGCCACCGCGCTGCTGCCGTTCCTCGGCAAGACCGACGACGAGCGCCGCATCATCGTCAACACGGTCGGCGCGACGTGGGAAGGCAACCAGGTGTGGCTGATCACGGCCGGCGGCGCGATGTTCGCCGCGTGGCCGCTCGTCTACGCCGCGTCGTTCTCCGGCTTCTACTTCGCGATGCTGCTCGTGCTGTTCGCGCTGTTCTTCCGGCCGGTCGGCTTCGACTATCGCAGCAAGCGGCCCGACCCGCGCTGGCGCGCGGGCTGGGACTGGGGCCTGTTCGTCGGCGGCTTCGTGCCGGCGCTGGTGTTCGGCGTCGCGTTCGGCAACCTGCTGCAGGGCGTGCCGTTCAAGTTCGACAGCGACCTGCGCGTGACCTACTACGGCGGCTTCTGGGCGCTGCTGAACCCGTTCGCGCTGCTCTGCGGGCTCGTCAGCCTCACGATGCTCGTCGCGCACGGCGCCGCGTTCATCAAGATGAAGACCGACGGCGTGATCGCGCGCCGCGCGTCGATCGCGCTGCGCGTGTCGGCGCTGCTGGCGGTCGTGCTGTTCGTGCTGGCCGGGGTGCTGGTCGCGTCGACGATCGGCGGCTTCCACATCACGCACGCCGCGCCGAACGACACGGTCGCGAACCCGCTGCTGAAGGATGTGGCCGCCGGCTCGGGCCTGTGGCTCGCGAACTACGGCGAGTATCCGTGGATGATGGCGGCGCCGCTGGTCGGGATCGCGGGCGGCCTGCTCGCGCTCCTGCTCGCCGGCTCCAGGCAGGAAAAGACGGCGTTCTTCTGCACCGGCCTGATGATCACCGGCGTGATCCTGACCGCGGGCTTCTCGATGTTCCCGTTCATCATGCCGTCGTCGCTCGACCCGCGCAGCAGCCTGACCGTGTGGGATTCGACGTCGAGCCACATGACGCTGCAGGTGATGCTGTTCGCGGTGATCGTGTTCCTGCCGATCGTCCTGCTCTATACGAGCTGGGTCTATCGCGTGATGCGCGGCAAGGTCACGCGCCAGACGCTCGAAGAGAACGAACACTCGATGTATTGAACCCGGCCGGGGGCGCGCACGCGCCCTCGCCCACCGTTTCGCAAGGAGTCGGACCATGTGGTATTTCAGCTGGATTCTCGGTATCGGCGTCGCGCTGTCGTTCGGCATCGTCAACGCGATGTGGCTCGAAGCGCGGCAGAAGCCGCAGGAAGCGCCGGTGCGCGCACGGCACGACTGACGCAGCGCGGCGGCGGCGCACCTCGCCGCGCCGCCGCCGCTGCATCCGGAACGAACCTCGCTTCATGCGAGGTTTTTTTTCGTCCGGACACTTGGGGGCGAGCGCGGCCGGTCGATCCCAATTTAGCGCCAGATTGATACCACTTGAATACCAATAAAAGGTTTCATATGATCGTTGGACGCGGCCGCCAACAGGCCGAATCCATTTGAGTGGGGGAGACATGCGAATCCCGTGTGGGGCGCGCGCCTGCGCGTCGCGTCGCCGCTTGCGTGCGGCGGCTGCTTGCCGGGTGACGGCGCTCGCCGTTGCCGTCGCGCACGACCACCCCGATACCACCGGCGACGTGCGCATCGACGCCGCCGCCTCTGCCACCCCTTCCCAATGAACGCGCCGACGTGCCCTCGCCGATCGGATCGGCACGCGTGCCCGCCTCCCGTTCCGTAACGCACGCGACTCGCGTGCCGAATACGTCCGGCGCGACCGCCTCGCGCCGGGCGCAGGTGTCCCCGCAGCTCCGTTGAAAGACCCGACCGCGGCGACGTCGTCCCACGACGCCGCGACGCCCCCCTTTTTTCTCAGGAGTTCGAATGAAGAGCACGTTGCCCTCCCTGCTGACCGGCTTGCTGATCGCGGCGCTGTTGCCGGCCGCGACCTGCGCCGCGCCGGTGCAAACCGCCGCCGGCGCGATCGCCGGCACCGCCCGGGCGGCCATGCAGCCGGCCGATCTCGCGGCATTGCTGTCGAACGGCCTCGCGTTGCGCGTGTCCGTGGACAACAACCACGCAGCCGCGGCCGGCGTGCCGTGTGCGGACCTCGGCGCCGACGGCGCGGCCTGCGCGACGGGCCGCCTCTTTCTGCAGAACCGCGGCCACCAGCCGATCGCCGACGGCGGCTGGAAGCTCTACCTGCACAGCATCCGCCGCCTGCTGCGAATCGACCGTCCGGGCTTCGCGCTGCGCCGGCTCACCGGCGACCTGTACGAGCTGACGCCGCAGCCGGGATCGGTACGGCTCGCGCCCGGCGAACGCATCGAGCTGCCGTTCGTCGCCGAATACTGGGTGCGGCGCTACAGCGACGTGATTCCGCGGCCGTACGTCGTCGTCGACGGCGCATCGCCCGCGGTGCTCCGCTACAACGACACTGACAACGAGCTTCGCTACGTCGAATCGCTGCCGGCCGACGCGCAGAACAACTCGACGGGCAACGCGCCGGCCGTCGCCGCGCGGCCCGACGCGAGCCGCGCGCTGCCGAGCGTGAAGCGCGAGCACCCGCTGCCCGGCGCGCTCGATCTGCGCGGCGTCGAGCTCTTGCTGGCCGGCCTGCCCGACGCGCAGGTCGCGGCGCTGCGCGAGCGCGCGACGACGCTCGGCCTCGACGGCGCACGCGTGCCGGTGCTCGGCGCGGTCGCACCGCGTCGGCTGCCGGCCGACATCGCGACGCCGGGCGGCTACCGGCTCGCGATCGGGCCGCGCGGCGTCCTCATCGAAGGCTACGATCGCGCCGGCCTCTACTACGGCGTGCAGACGCTGTTCTCGCTTGCGCCGGCCGGCGGCGGCACGGTCCCGGCGCTGCTCATCGAGGATGCGCCGCGCTTCACGCATCGCGGGATGCACGTCGATCTCGCGCGCAACTTCAAGCAGCCGGCGACGCTGCGCCGCCTGATCGACCAGATGAGTGCGTACAAGCTCAATCGCCTGCACCTGCACCTGTCGGACGACGAAGGCTGGCGCATCGAGATTCCCGGCCTGCCCGAGCTGACCGACATCGGTGCGCGCCGCTGCCACGATCCGAGCGAGACGCGCTGCCTGCTGCCGCAACTCGGCTCCGGACCCGACAATCGCTCGGGCGGCGGCTACCTGACGCGCGCCGACTACGTCGCGCTCGTGCGCTATGCGGCCGACCGCTTCATCGACGTGATTCCCGAAATCGACATGCCCGCGCACGCGCGCGCGGCCGTCGTGTCGATGGAGGCGCGCTACCGCCGGCTGCATGCGGCCGGCCGCGATCAGGACGCGAACGCGTACCGGCTGCTCGATCCGCAGGACACGTCGAACCTGACGACGGTGCAGTTCTACGACCGGCGCAGCGACCTGAACCCGTGCGTGCCGGGCGCGCTCAACTTCGCGTCGAAGGTGATCCGCGAGATCGCGGCGATGCATGCGGACGCGCAGGCGCCGCTGCGCATCTGGCACTACGGCGGCGACGAAGCGAAGAACATCCTGCTCGGCGGCGGCTTCCAGCCGTTGAACGGCACCGATCCGAACAAGGGGCGCATCGACCTCGCCGCGCAGGACAAGCCGTGGGCGCGCTCGCCCGCGTGCACGGCGCTGCTCCAGCGCGGCGAGATCAAGTCGATCGACGAGCTGCCGACGCGCTTCGCGAAACAGGTGAGCGCGGCGGTCGACGCGAACGGGATCGGCACGATGGCCGCGTGGCAGGACGGCATCAAGCATGCGAACGGGCCGCAGGACTTCAGCACGCGGCATGTGATGGTGTCGCTGTGGGACACGATCTTCTGGGGCGCATCCGACAGCGCGCGCGACCTCAGCGGCAAGGGCTACCAGACGGTGCTGGCGCTGCCCGATTACCTGTACTTCGACTTCCCGTACACGCTGAACCCGCGCGAGCGCGGCTATTACTGGGGCTCGCAGGCAACCGACGAGTACAAGGTGTTCTCGCTCGCGCCGGAGAACCTGCCGCAGAACGCCGAAGTGATGGGCGATCGCGACGGCAACGCGTTCGAGGTGACCGGCACGGGCCCCGCGCCGCGCATCGAAGGTATTCAGGGGCAGGCCTGGGGCGAGGTGATGCGCAACGACACGTTCCTCGAGTACATGGTGTATCCGCGCCTGCTCGCGCTCGCCGAACGCGCGTGGCACCGCGCCGACTGGGAGCTGCCGTACACGGCCGGCGTGCGCTACAAGCGCGGCGACACGCACCGCGTCGACACGGCCGCGCTGCAGCGCGACTGGGCCGGTTTCGCGACGCTGGTCACGCAGCGCGAATTGCCGAAGCTCGACCGTGCCGGCATTGGCTATCGGAAGCCGACTTTCACGGTGACGAACCCGTGAATGGTCGAGCGGCTGTGCGGTCGAGCGGTCGAGCGGTCGAGCGGTCGAGCGGCTGAGCGGCTGAGCGGCTGACCGGCTGACCGGCTGACCGGCTGACCGCCGACCGCCGACCGCCGACCGCTGACCGCTGACCGCCGACCGCTGACCGCCGACCGCCGACCGCTGAGCGGCTGAGCGGCTGACCGGCTGAGCGGCCGATCAGTCGACGAGCGGTCGAGGGATCGAGTGTTCGAGCCGCTGAGCGGCTAAGCGGCTGAGCGACTGACCGGCTAAGCGATGCGCGATGCGCGATGCAGACGAACGCATCGCCCATACGCCCCCACCAATGAAAAACGGCTTGCGACGCATCGCAAGCCGTTTTCGTTTTGCTGCCCTGCGACCCGGCGGACCGGGCCGCCCTCAGCGCATCAGGCCGGTTGCGCGGCCGCGCCGCCGCCCGTCGACGGCAGACGTGCGCCGAGCTGTTCGGCGTAGCGTGCCGCCGCGTTGCCGCAGACGATATGGAACGTGTCCGGCGACACCCATGCGACATCGAGTGCACCGAGGCGATCCCGATCGACCGCCGATGCGTCGCGCACGACGACACGCAGACGCGTGGTCGCGATCGCGTCGAGCGTTGCGACGTTGGTCGCGCCGCCGAACACCGCGAGCCAGCGCAGCGGATCGGGATCGAGCGGGCCGGCCGCCGCGCCCGTGACCGGCTGCGCGGCCGCGGCCGTGGCCGGCGCCGCGGCGCCGCTTGCGCCGCTGCCGATCGCCGAGCGCATCTCGTCGGCAATGATGTCGGCCTCGGGCCCGATGATCACCTGCACGCTGTTGCCGCCGCGCTTGAGCACGCCGCGCGCGCCGATCGACTTCAATTCAGGCTCCGACACCTTCTCCGGATCGACGACGCTCAGGCGCAGGCGCGTCGTGCATGCGTCGACGACCGTCAGGTTGCCCGCCCCGCCGAGCGCGGCGATGTAGCGCAGCGCACGCGGCGCGGCCGCCGCGGCACCGGCAGCCGGCGCGACGAAACCGCCCGACGCGAACGACTCGGTCGCCGCATCGGCCGAGGCCGGCTCGCGGCCGGGCGTCGCCATGTTGAACTTGCGGATGAAGAAGCGGAACAGCCCGTAGTACGCGACACCGTACGCGATGCCGAGCGGAATCGCGATCCAGCCCTTCGTCGACAGCCCGTAGTTCAGCACGTAGTCGATCGCGCCGGCCGAGAACGTGAAGCCGAGCTTCACGCCGAGCAGCTGGCAGATCGCGAGCGACAGCCCGGTGAGCACCGCGTGGATCACGTACAGCACCGGCGCGAGGAACATGAAGCTGAATTCGATCGGCTCGGTCACGCCGGTCAGGAACGACGTGAGCGCCATCGAGAACAGCAGGCCGCCGACCATCGCGCGGCGCTCCTTCGGCGCTTCGTGCAGCATCGCGAGACACGCGGCCGGCAGGCCGAACATCATGATCGGGAAGAAGCCGGCCATGAAGGTGCCCGCGGTCGAATCGCCCGCGAAGAAGCGGTGCAGGTCGCCGTGCACGATCTCGCCGCCGGCCGGCGGCGTGAAGTTGCCGAACACGAACCACGCGAGCGAGTTGATGATGTGGTGCAGGCCCGTGACGAGCAGCAGGCGGTTCAGGAAGCCGAACACGAACGCACCGATCGCGCCCGCCGTCGTGAGCCACTGGCCGGCCGCGTCGATCGCATGCTGGACCGGCTGCCACACGTAGCCGAACACGATGCCGAGTATCACGCACGCGAGCCCCGTGATGATCGGCACGAACCGCTTGCCGCCGAAGAACGCGAGGTAGTCCGGCAGCTTGATGTCCTTGTAGCGGTTGTACAGCAGCCCCGCGACCACACCCGCGATGATCCCGGACAGCACGCCCATGTTCAGCTTGGGATCGATGTCCTTCATGATCGCGGTTTCGATCAGGTAGCCGATCGCGCCCGCAAGTGCCGCCACGCCGTTGTTGTCCTTCGCGAACCCGACCGCCACGCCGATCGCGAACAAGAGCGGCAGGTTGTCGAAGATCGCGCCGCCGGCGTCGGCGATCATCTTGATGTTGAACACATCCGGCTGCCCGAGCCGCAGCAGGATGCCGGCGACCGGCAACACCGCGATCGGCAGCATCAGCGCCCGGCCCAGGCCCTGTATCTTCAGAAACGGATTCCCGTCCATTCAGTCCTCCAGTCCATGTCTCGTCGTTAATCGTCGTTGAACGAATTGCTTTCGTGGTGAAACGGGTCGCGCGCCCGCCGTCGACGTTCAGTCGAGCGGCCAGACCTCGCGGCTTGCTGCCCTTACCGCCTGTGCCGAGTCGAGTGCGAGCAGATCCTGCGCACGCTGGCGACACAACTGGTAATCGAGACGGCGCACGCGCGCCTTGATGCCCGGCACCGACACCGGATCCACCGACAGTTCGGTCACGCCGAGGCCGACGAGAATCGGCACCGCGAGCGGATCGCCGCCCAGCGCGCCGCACACGCCAACCCACTTGCCGTGCTTCGCCGCGCCGCGCACCGCAATGTCGATCAGGCGCAGCACGGCCGGATGCAGGCCGTCGGATTGCGCGGCCAGATCGGCCTGGCAGCGGTCCATCGCGAGCGTGTACTGCGTGAGGTCGTTGGTGCCGATCGACAGGAAATCCGCGTGCTGCGCGAGCTGGTCGGCAAGCAGCGCCGCCGACGGCACCTCGATCATCACGCCGACCTCGATCGGCTCGGTGCGGCCCTGCGCACGCGCGAATTCGTCGATGCGCTTGCGCAGCCGCACGAGTTCGCCGGCATCCGTCACCATCGGCAGCAGGATGCGCACCGCGCCGAACGGCCGCACCGCGAGCAGGCCCTGCAGCTGATCGTCGAGCAAGTCGGGGCGCACCTGCGCGAGGCGGATGCCGCGCAGGCCGAGCGCCGGGTTCGGTTCGGGCGGCAGCGTCAGGTAGTCGACTTCCTTGTCGGCACCGACGTCGAGCGTGCGGATGATCGCGGTGCGGCCCTGCAGCGCGTCGACGATCGACTGGTAGCTCTGCTGATGCTCGACTGCGCTCGGCGCGGACTGGCGATGGATGAACATCAGCTCGGTGCGCAGCAGGCCGATCGCGTCCGCGCCGTTGTCGACCGCGGTGTTCGCGTCGTCGAGCGTCGCGATGTTCGCGGCGACCTCGATCGCGCGGCCGTCGGTGGTCGCGGCTGCGGCGCCGGCCATCTGCCGGTTCGCTTCGCGCACGCCGTCCAGACGCTGGCGTTCGTGGCGCGCGCGCTCGACGTCGAGCGCGGTCGGTGCGTGTTCGAGACGGCCCGCGCTCGCATCGACGACGACCTGCGTGCCGTCCGGAATCGCGTACAGTGCGTCGCCGACCGCGACGAGCGCCGGAATGCCGAGCTGGCGCGCGATGATCGCCGCATGCGACGTCGCGCCGCCGCGCGCCATCACGAGCGCGGTCACGCGCTGGCGATCGAGCGACGACAGGTCCGACGGCGTGAATTCCTCGGCGGCGAGCACGGCCTCGTCGGGCAGTGTGCGCGTCGCGCCGCTGGTGTGGCCGAGCGCGCGCAGCACGCGCTTCTCGATGTCGCGCAGGTCGGCCGCGCGCTCGGCGAGCAGCGTGTCGTCGAGCTTCGACAGCGTGTCGATCTGCGCGCGGATCGTCGCGCGCCACGCGAAGCCCGCGCTCTTGCCGAGGCTGATCTGGTCGCGCGCCGCGTCGACCAGCGTCGGGTCCTCGAGCAGCACGCGATGCACCGCGAAGATCCCCGCCTCGCCGACCGCGCCGCGCGCCGACGCGTTGCGCACCGTTTCGTCGAGTTCGGCGTCGACCGCCTTCAGCGCCTGGTCGAGCCGGCGGCTTTCCGACGCGGGCGTGCCGGACGCCTGTTCGGGCGGCACGATGTCCGCATCGTCGAGACGCACGAGCGTGCCGACCGCGATGCCGGGCGCCGCGCAGACGCCCGCGAGCGTGTTCGGGTCGAGCGACGCGCCGGTATTGCGCACGGCCATCTGCGGCGCGGGCGAACGCAGCCGCGCCGGCTTCTCCTCGACTTCGCCGTGCGCTTCGCGCAGCAATTCACGTTCGACCGCTTCGACGGCTTGCTGCGCGTGCGCGCCGCGGCCGATCAGTTCGATCGTCGCGCCTTCGCCGGCGCCGAGGCCGAGCAGGCCCACGACGCTCGTGATCGACGCCTTGCGGCCGTCGAACTGCACGTCGACCGTCGCGTCGATGCCGCGCACGGATTCGCGCGCCCGCGCGGCCGGGCGTGCATGCAGGCCGCCCGGCTGTGTCAGCACGAGCTCGCGGCGCACTTCCTGCATCGCCGCGGCGCCGGCCTGCGCCGCCTGCGCGGCGGCTTCGCCCTTGCCGCGCAGCGTCAGCAGCGGCGTCTCGCCGGCGGTCGCGAAACCGCTCGCGCGCTCGACGACCTCGAACGCGTCGGAGTTCGCGATCGCGATCACCGACACCAGCGAATGCGCGCTGCGCGCGACCGCGTCCTGGTCGAACTCGATCAGCAGGTCGCCCGCCGCGACCCGCGCGCCGGCTTCGACATGCGCGGTGAAACCCTGCCCGTTCAGCTCGACGGTGTCGATGCCGATGTGCAGCAGCACTTCCGCGCCCTGCGGCGTCGTGATGGTCAACGCATGGCCGGTGCGCGCGAGATGCGACACGACGCCGGCGCACGGCGCGACGAGCCGGCCCGCGAGCGGATCGATGCCGATGCCGTCGCCGAACATCCCGCCGGAGAACACCGGATCGGGCACATCGGCCAGCGCGACGATCGGCCCGGTCAGCGGGGCATGCAGGACGATCGGATCATGGGTGGAACTCTTCAACTGGGACTCCTCGGCGCGTCTCATCGGCTGTCTCGGCTATCAGTGCGTTTCGGTGACTTTGTTCAGGTGGCGCGGCGTATCGGGATTGCGGCCGCGCGCGACGGCGAGATCCGCCGCCATCACGTAGAACGAAAGAATGGCGGCGATCGGGTCGAGCGCCGAATGGGCGGACTGCGCCAGCGGCAAGGTCGCGCCGGGCGTGCCGGCAGGCGCCGCGAGCAGCACGGCGGCGCCGCGTGCGCGCATGTCCTGCGCGAGCTGCAGCAGGCCGGCCTGCTCGGGCCCCGGCGGCGCGAACACCAGCAGCGGATAGTCGCGGTCGATCAGCTCCATCGGGCCGTGACGGACTTCGGCGCTCGAGAACGCCTCGGCCTGGATGCCGGAGGTTTCCTTCAGTTTCAGCGCGGCTTCCTGCGCGATCGCAAGACCGAGGCCGCGGCCGATCACGATCATCCGTTCGATGTCGGCGAGCGCGGCGACGGCCGGCGACCAGTCGAGCTGGCCAGCTTGCGCGAGCACGTCGGGCAGGCCGCGCAACGCGGTCACCAGCGCGGCGTCGCGCTGCCAGTACGCGACGATCTGCGCGGACAGCGACAGCATCGCGATATAGCTCTTGGTCGCGGCCACCGACAGCTCGGGGCCGGCCAGCAGCGGCAACTGGTGCTCGCACGCGTCGGCGAGCGGCGACGGCAGCACGTTGACAGCGGCGACGGTGCGCGCGCCGGCTTCGCGCAGCGCGGCCATCGTGTTGACGAGATCGGGGCTCTTGCCCGACTGGGAGAACGCGAGCGCGAGCTGGTCCTGCACCTTCAGCGGCGCCTGCTGCAGCGTCGCGACCGACATCGGCAGCGACGCGACGGGCACGCCGAGGCGGCTCATCGTCAGGCTCGCGAAATAGCTGGCGGCGTGATCCGAGCTGCCGCGCGCGACCGTCAGCGCGACGGCCGGCGGGTGATCGAGCAATTGGCCGGCGAGCGCTTCGACGCGCGTGGTGTCGGCGAGTTGCGCGGCGACGACCTGGGCGGACTCGCGCGCTTCGTTAAGCATATTCGACAATCGATTCTCCTTCGACGTAGGTCGCGGTGAGGTTCAGGTCGCGATCGAACACGACGAGGTCGGCCCATGCGCCGCGCTGGAGGCGGCCGCGATCGGCGATGCCGAGGTAGTCGGCCGCATAGCGCGACATCCGGTTCGACACGTCGGCGATCGGCAAGCCGAGCGACACGAGGTTGCGCAGCGCCTGGTCCATCGTCAGCGTGCTGCCGGCGAGCGTGCCGTCTGCGAGCCGCACGCCGCCGAGGCACTTCGTCACGTGCTGGCTGCCGAGCCGGTATTCGCCGTCGGGCATGCCGGTGGCGGACGTGCTGTCGGTCACGACGTACAGGCGCGGGATCGCGCGCAGCGCCGCACGAATCGCGCCCGGGTGCACGTGCAGCAGGTCGGGGATGATTTCCGCGTACTCGGCATGCGCGAGCGCCGCGCCGACGAGGCCCGGATTGCGGTGATGCAGCGGCGACATCGCGTTGAACAGGTGCGTGAAGCCGCATGCGCCGTGCTTGAGCGCGGCGACGGCGTCGTCGTAGGTCGCGAGCGAGTGGCCGAGTTGCACGCGCACGCCGCGCGCGGCCATCTCGCCGATGATCTCGATGTGGCCGGCGATTTCCGGCGCGAGCGTGACGACGCGGATCGGCGCGATCGACAGGTACTTCAGCACTTCGTCGAGCACGGCCGACACGGCCGCGTCCGGCTGCGCGCCGAGCTTGCCGGGGTTGATGTACGGCCCTTCGAGGTGCACGCCGAGCACGCGTGCGCCACCCGGCGTGCGGGTGCGCGCGACGCTGCCGAGATTGGCGACGACCTCCATGAGTTCGTCGCGCGGCGCGGTCATCGTCGTCGCGAGCAGGCTCGTCGTGCCGAACTGCGCATGCGTGCGGGCGATCGTCTCGATTGCGTCGCCGCCTTCCATCACGTCGGCGCCGCCGCCGCCGTGCACGTGCAGGTCGATGAAACCGGGCAGGATGTACGGCGCGTCGTTCTTCGCGGGATCGGCGGGCGTGCCGTCGAGCGTGGTGATGCGGCCGTTCTCGCTGTCGAGCGAACCGTGAATCCAGCCGTCGGGGGTAAGGATGTTTCCAGTCAGCATGACGTTTCTCTTGATGATCTGGTGACGCGGACATCCGCGTCGCGATTTGCAAATCCGTTGCGCTTCGTTGCGCTTCGTCGTGTTCGGTGCGCACGGCGCGCGGGCAGTCTCGCGCGTCAGCGTTTCAGTTCGGCGACGAAGTCGTAATAGTCGTCGCGGCAATACGTTTCGGTCACTTCGATCGCGCGCTGGTCGACGCCGTAGCCGATGCGCGTGATGACCAGCAGCGCCGAGCCCGGCTTCACCGCCATCCACTTCGCGATCTCGTGCGTCGCGTTCGCCGCGCGAAAGTGCTGCAGCGCGCGCACCACGGTCATCCCGCGCGCGTCGAGGTATTCGTACAGCGACGCGCCGAGCGCCTGCGGATCGGGCACCACCGCGGCCGGCAGCGTCGAATGCTCGACGGCCATCACGATGCCGTCCGCGCGGCGCAGCCGTTCGAGCCGCGCGACCGTCGCGCCGGGCGCGAGGCCGAGATGCGTGATCTCGTCGCGGCTCGCGGCGCGCAGCGTGCGCGACAGCCACACCGAATCCGGAACGAAACCGCGCTGCTGCATCTTCGCGGTGAAGCCGACGAGACGCGACAGCGGATCGGCGACACGCGGCGTGATGAAGCTGCCCGCGCCGCGCGCCCGCTTGATCAACCCCTGCTCGACCAGCAGCGCGAGCGCACGGCGGGCCGTGATCCGCGATACGCCGACCGACCCCGACAGCAGCCGCTCCGACGGCAGTGCCTCCCCGGCCCGCCACGCGCCGGCGTGAATCGCGCTCGCCAGGTTGCGGGCGAGCTGCAGATACAGCGGCGTGTCGTCGAGGGGATCGGGCGCCAGTTCGGACCAGCCGGTTTCCATGTGCCTCCGGGTGTCGGACGACGATCTCGGACCGTCGAAAGTGAACGCATTATATAACCACCATAATACCAGTCAACGAACTGGTATTAGCGCGGCGGAAATCGCCGGAAGCCTTGCCCGGCAAGCGTTTTAGTAGCGGGAAAGCCTTTGTTTACAACGCAATGCGGGATAGGGATTTACCCGGATTGGTATGCAAGGGGACAGTTCCGGGGCGCGATTCGGCCGGTTTTTGGCGGCGAATATGAGGCGCGGATAGAACCAGTTGAGCCGACTGGTATGCATCGCGCGAGGCTGGCGGCACGGCGCCCGCGGGCATCAATGGAATTCGCGGCTCGACGTGCGCAGGCCGCCGAGCAGCGGCGTCAGATCCTCGAAATGCTGCGCGACGAGGTGCCTCACGTCGCTGACGACCTGCCACACGCCCGACACCGCGAGCAGCCGCGAATCGAGTGTTTCGCGGCGCTGCCGCGCAAGCAGTTCGGGCCGCACGATCACGTTCACGCACCCCGTTTCGTCCTCGAGCGTCATGAACATCACGCCTTTCGCGGTGCCCGGCATCTGGCGGGCCGTCACGATGCCGCACGCGCGCGCGAGCCGGCCGTCGGCGCGATCGCGCAGCTCGGCCGCGGACGACAGCCGCTGCGCGCGCAACGCGGGCCGCAGCAGTGCGACGGGATGACGGTTCAGCGTGAGGCCGGTGGTGTCGTAGTCGGCGAGGATGTCGTCGGCTTCCGACGGTGCGCCGAGCGCGGGTTTCTCCGGTTCGTCGATCGGCGCGGCCGCGAGCAGGTCGCGCTCGGGAGCCGCGGCGACCGCCTGCCACAACGCATCGCGACGATGGCCGGCGAGCGTCGCGAGCGCGTTCGCGGCGGCAAGCGCCTCGAGATCGCGGCGTTCGAGTTGCGCACGGCGGGCCAGCACGTCGACGTTGTCGAACGGGCCGGCCGCGCGCGCCGCTTCGATCCGGCGCGCGGCGGCTTCGCCCAGGCCGCGCACGAGCGACAGGCCGAGCCGCACGGCGGGCTGGCCGTGCGGCGGCGGCTGATCGGGCAGCGCTTCGAGCGACGCTTCCCAGTTGCTGAGCGTGACGTCGATCGGCAGGACCTGCACGCCGTGACGCTTCGCGTCCTGCACGAGCTGCGACGGTGGATAGAACCCCATCGGCTGGCTGTTCAGCAGCGCGGCGAGGAAGATCGCCGGTTCGTGGCATTTGAGCCAGCTGCTGGCATAGGCGAGTTTCGCGAAGCTGGCTGCGTGGCTTTCGGGGAAACCGTATTCGCCGAAGCCTTTGATCTGCTCGAAGATCTGTTCGGCGAATTCGCGCGTGTAGCCGCGTTCGAGCATGCCGTCGACGATCTTGTCGTGATACGGGCCGAGATCGCCCCTGCGCTTCCAGGCCGCCATCGCACGACGTAACCGGTCGGCCTCGCCGGGCGTGAAACCGGCTGCGACGATCGCGATCTGCATCACCTGTTCCTGGAAGATCGGAACGCCGAGCGTGCGTTCGAGCACGACCCTGAGCGCATCGCTCGGATAGGTGATCTCCCCTTCCTCTTCGCCCGCCTGGATCCTGCGCCGCTTCAGGTACGGATGCACGGCACCGCCCTGGATCGGCCCCGGCCGCACGATCGACACCTCGACCACCAGATCGTAATAGTTGCGCGGCTTCAGGCGCGGCAGCATCGACATCTGCGCGCGCGATTCGATCTGGAACACGCCGACCGTATCGGCGCGACAGATCATGTCGTAGGTTGCTTCGTCATCCTGCGGAATGTGCTTCAGCGTGAACGGCTGGCCGTCGTCCTGCGACCCGCGCCACGCGGTGCGCAGGTCGAAGGCGCGATGCAGCGCCGACAGCATGCCGAGCGCGAGCACGTCCACCTTCATCAGCCCGAGCGCCTCGAGATCGTCCTTGTCCCACTGGATCACGCGCCGCCCGTCCATCGCCGCGTTCTCGACCGGCACGAGCCGCGTGAGCTTGCCGCGGCTGATCACGAAGCCGCCAGAGTGCTGCGACAAGTGACGCGGAAAGTTCAGCAATCGACCGGCCAGCTCGGCCCACGCGCGAATGATCGGCGTGGCGGGGTCGAGCCCGGTCGACGCGAATTGCTGCAGCAGGTCGCGGCTGCCGTCGAACCAGCGATGCGCCTTCGCGACGCGATCGACCAGCATTGGATCGACACCGAGCGCCTTGCCGGTTTCGCGCAGCACGCCGCGCGGGCGATACGTCGAGACGGCCGCCGCGAGCGCGGCGCGATCGTGTCCGTATTTTTCGTAGATGTGCTGGATCACCTCTTCCCGGCGCTGATGCTCGAAGTCGACGTCGATGTCGGGCGGCTCGCCGCGCTCCTCGCTGATGAAGCGCTCGAACAGCATCGTGCTCTGCTCGGGATTCACCTCGGTGATGCCGAGGCAATAACACACGACCGAGTTCGCCGCCGAACCGCGGCCCTGGCACAGGATGTTCTGGCTGCGCGCGTATTTGACGATGTCGTAGACGGTCAGGAAGAACGGCTCGTAGCTCAGCCGCGCGATCAGGTCGAGTTCATAGCGGATCTGCCTCTCGACTTTCTCCGGAATGCCCTGCGGATAACGCGCGGCGGCCCCCGCGAAGGTTTCCTGCTCCAGATGGCGCGTCGGCGTGAGCCCTTTCGGCACGATCTCGTCGGGATACTCGTACTGAAGCGAGTCGAGCTTGAAATCGCACGCATCGAGAATCGCGCAGGTCTCGTCGAGCTCCTCCGGCGAAAACAGCTTCGCGATTCGCCCACGCGCGCGCAGATGCTGTTCCGCATTCGGCGCGAGCGCATACCCGCACTCGGAAACCGGCATCCCGACGCGGATCGCCGTCATCACGTCCTGCAGCGGCTTGCAGGAGCGCCGATGCATCGTCACGTCGCCGAGCGCGACAATGCGCACGCCGCGCCGCTCGCCGGCCGCGCGAATCTCCTCGCGCTGCGCGCCGTCGAGCGGGCGCTGCAGCTGCACGAGCCCGAGTCGCGCCCGCGCGCCGAACGTCGCGCGAAACCAGGCGACCTGCGCATCGAGTACGTCCGCGCGCACGGGATACGTGGGGACGAGAATCGCGAAGCAGTCGGGCATGCCGCGCAAGTGGGCGAACTCCGCGGGCGGCGCCGACAGCATCCTCGACGTCAGCCGGTACGTGCCCTTCGGCGACGCCATGCGCCGCCACGAGATCAGCTCTGACAGGTTGCCGTAGCCCTCGCGGTTCTGCGCGAGCAGCACGAGCCCGAACGCGCCGGGGCCCGGATCGTGGCCGGGGGCGACTTCATCGGGCGTTACTTCGAAGAACGAACCGACGATCAGCGGCAGCCCTTGCGCCTTCGCCGCGACGTGCATGCGCGGCGCGCCGGCGAGCGAGCATTCGTCGGTGATCGCGATCCCGCGATAGCCGAGCTCGGCGGCGCGCTCGACCAGTTCCTCCGCATGCGACGCGCCATGCAGGAACGAGAAGTTCGAACGACAGAACAACTCCGCGTAATCGGGCAGCCAACTGAATTCCGCAACCATCGCCGCTCACCCGAACAGGCCGTGCAGGAACCAGTGCGGATCCGCCTGGCTGCTCAACCGTTCCTGAAAGACCCAGTAGCACGCGCCGGCCTCGTCCTGCGCGACGTAGTAATCGCGCGCCACGAGCTGACCGTCGAACCACCCGGCCTCGATCCGCTCGGGCGACGACATCATCCTGAGCGGCGTATGGAACACCGGCCGGTTCGCGCGCATCAGCAGCGGCTGCGGCTCGGCCAGCAGCCACGCGGGACGCGGCGGCGCAGCCGGCAGGCCGCCGGCCGGCTTGGCCGCCTGCGCATCGAGCGGCAGCCAGCGGTTCGCCGCTTCGGGCCGGTGATCGGCAACGGGTGCCGCGCGCAGCACGTTCTCCGTGCCGAGCCGCGCGACCAGCAGTTCGAACAGCCGCGCACGCGTCTCTTTCGTGCCGCCCGGCTCGGGAAAGAGATCGTCGGCCGGCGGCGCGACAGATTCGACGCGCGTGGCCGTGAGCCGCACCGCGATCACCGCGGCCGGCAACTCGACGCGCGCGAGCCGCTCGCCGAGCAGCCGCATGAAGTGCGCTTCGTCGCGCACGGGCGCGGCGAACGCGAGTTCGAGCGGCGTCGGCGGCACGGCCTGGCGGCCGCGCTCGTGCTCGAGCTCGAACGTCATCGCGGCCAGCGACAGCTGCCGCGCGGCCAGCCAGCCGCAAAGCTGCACGACGAGCCGCCGCGCGACGAACAGCACGGCTTCCGCGTATTCGACGCGTTCCGCCAATTCGAGCCGCACGTCGAACACAGGCGGCACGGCCATCCACGCGAGCGGCTCGACCGCATCGCCGTACGCGCGATCGAGCGCGGCGAGCAGCGCGGGACCGCAGCGGCGCTGCAGCCCCGCGCGCGGCAGGCGGCGCAGATCGGCGAGCGTGCGGCAGCCGAGGCCGTCGAACCAGCCCGCATACGGGCGCGCGTCGGGCAGCAGCACGCACGGCAAACGATCGAGCGCGCGGACGAGCGAAGCCGGCCCGGCCACGCGGCGTCGGATACGCGCACGCGCCGACGTGCGCGCGAGCAGCCACGCGCCGCGCCCGGTCGGCGCGGCGGACAGGCGCGCCGCATAGCCGAGCGCCGCGAGCGTCGCGCGCACCTGGCGGCACAGCGACGGCAGGCCGCCGAACAGGCGCAGGCTCGGGCCGACGTCGACGAGCAGCGTCGCTTCGTCGTCGAGCGCGACGCACGGCGAGAAGCGCAGCAACGCGAGCGCGACCGCGCGCAGCGCATCGGCCTCGCGGGCGGGATCGCGTTCGACGAGCCGCGTGTCGGGCGCGAGCGTCAGCACGCCGCCGCGCTTCATGCCCGCGCGCACGCCCTGCCGGCGCGCGGCCGCATCGGCGATCAGCACGACACCCTGCTCGAGCACCGCGCAGCCGGCCGCACCGGCCTCCGCGTCAGACGGCGGCGGGGCGCACACGTCGAGCGGCAGGCGCGGCAGATGGATGCCGAGCAAGACGCGCATAGCGGCTCTCCACGATGGGCGATGGCAAATCGAGCGTGAGCGGCTCGCTGCGCGCGGGCCCCCGACGCTTGACGATATCGAGCGACACACCGCCCGGCACCGGATGCAGCGCGACGCGCAGCACGGCCGGCGACGGCTGCCGCGCGGCCGCCAGCGGGCGCAGCATCACGAACAGCGTGTCGCCGGTGCGCGCGGCCGCGAGATGCAGACGCCGCAGCGCGTCGGGCCGCGCGTCCTGCCAGAGCAGCAGCGCACCGCAGCAGCCCGTCTTGAGCGCCTGCTCGGCGGCCCACAACGCATCGGTGCGACTGCCGGCGCGCAGCCACAGCAGCGCATCGGACGGCACGCCGAGACCGGCCAGCGCGCTCGCATGCGGCGACTGCGGCGGCGCGACGAGCGCGAGCGGACGCCGTGCGCTGACGGTACGCGCGAGCGCCGGCGCGAGCAGCCGCATCTCGCCGCAGCCCGGCTGCGCGGCCAGCAGTTCGACGAGCCCGCCGACCGGCCAGCCGCCGCCCGGCAGTTCGGCGGACAGCGGCGCGAAGCCCGTGTCGATCGTGCGCGGACCGCCGCGCGCAAGCTGCGAGCCGCGCCAGAGCGATGGATGAAGGGATTCGGGAGAAATGGAGGATGCGAGCATGACGCCACCCACAACTGTATGGATATACAGTATATGGTAATGCGCTCGCGTCGCACAGTACTGGTACGAAACCGGTATTTTCGTCAGAAGAAAAACAGCGGAATCCGACGGCGGTCCGCGCACGGTATCGGCGCAACGCGTCAACCGCTCTTGCGGCTTTACGCTATGCTGTCCGCCGACCCCATCCCCACTATCGGAGGGCACATGAAACGGGCGATCCGTGCGATCGCGTGCGCGGCCGTCGCGCTGGTGCTGCCGGGCGCGGTATTCGCGCTGGGCGACGACTACGCGCAGTACGACGACTGCATGCTCAATGCGCTGCGCGAAAGCCGTAACGGCGCGGCGGCCCAACTGATCCAGCGCTCGTGCGATGCGCTGTACCGCAACAACGCGATGCTGCTGCCGCGCGAGCGGCGCTTTCACGAGTGCGTCGTGCAGTCGCTGCCGGGCGTGCGCGACAACTACGCGATCCAGCAGATCATGTCGATCTGCTCGCGGCGCGGCGAGATGTGAGCACGCGCTGACCGCCTGGCGCCGGGTGGCCGTCCAGCGGCCACGCCAATGAAAAAGGGCCTGTGCGAGACAGGCCCTTTCGTTTCAGATTTCAGCGGTCCGACCGCGGTGCGGCGTTCAGAACGACGCGACCATCGAGCCCTTGAACTGCTTCTTGATGAATTCCCGCACTTCCGGCGACTGGTACGCCTTGACCAGCTTCTTCACCCACGGCTGATCCTTGTCCTTCGCGCGCACGGCGATCACGTTCGCGTACGGGCTCGTCAGCGATTCGAGCGCGATCGCGTCCTTGGTCGGCTGCAGGTTGGCGGCGAGCGCGTAGTTCGTGTTGATCACGGCCGCGTCGACGTCCGACAGCACGCGCGGCAGTTGCGCGGCGTCGAGCTCGGAGATCTTCAGCTTCTTCGGGTTCTCGGCGATGTCGAGCACCGTCGCGTTGTTGCCGCCCGTGCCGGCGCCCGCCTTCAGCTTGATCACGCCTTGCGTCTGCAGCAGCAGCAGCGCGCGGTTCTCGTTCGACGGATCGTTCGGCACCGCGAGCTTCGCGCCTTGCGGCAGGTCCTTCAGCGACTTGAACTTCTTCGAGTACACGCCGATCGGCGAGATGTAGGTCAGGCCCGCGGTGACAAGCTTGTAGCCGCGCTGCTTCACCTGGCTGTCGAGGTAGGGCTGGTGCTGGAAGCTGTTCGCGTCGAGGTCACCCGAATCGAGCGCCGCGTTCGGCTGCACGTAGTCGTTGAACTCGACGACCTTCACGTTCAGGCCTTGCTTCTCCTTCGCGACCTTCTGCACGACCTGCCACACTTCGGAATCCGGACCGGCCACCGTGCCGACCTTGATCACCTTGTCTTCGGCGTGCGCGCCTGCCGACAGCGTCAGCGCGGCACCGGTGGCCAGCACGGAAAATACCTTCAGGAGACTGCGACGCTTCATCTGTTTCTCGCTTTCTTGCTAACTGAAAATGGGGGCGCGATACGGGTATGCCCGGACTCGCAGGAAGGGGCAAATGGTGTCACAGGATCGGCCGGAAGTGAAATACATCCCGCTCATATGGGTATGCACCGCGGCAGTGCCCCGCGGCGTGCGGGCGACTCGGCCGTTAGTTGCATTTCAGCGAAGGCCGCCGGCCTCGGCGACCCGGAATGCGCCGATTGCACCGCTCAGCCGCCCGGCCTGCTCCTGAAGCGACGCCGCGGCCGCGGCGGCCTCTTCGACCAGCGCCGCGTTCTGCTGCGTGACCTGGTCCATCTGCGTGACCGCGCGCCCGACCTGCGTGATGCCGCTCGCCTGCTCTTCGGACGCGGCCGCGATCTCGCCCATGATGTCGGTCACGCGCGCGACCGCCTGCAGGATCTCGCCCATCGTCGTGCCGGCCTGGCCGACCAGCGTCGAGCCGTTGCGCACGCGCTCGACCGAAGCGACGATCAGTTCGCGGATCTCCTTCGCGGCCGTCGCGCTGCGCTGCGCGAGCGAACGGACCTCGCCCGCGACCACCGCGAAGCCGCGCCCCTGCTCGCCGGCGCGCGCGGCCTCGACCGCCGCGTTCAGCGCGAGGATGTTGGTCTGGAATGCGATGCCCTCGATCACGCCGATGATGTCGGCGATCTTGCGCGAGCTGTCGTCGATCTCGCCCATCGTGCCGATCACGCGATTCACGACGTCGTTGCCCGCCCGCGCGATCTCCGATGCGTTGTTCGCGAGCCCGCTCGCCTGCCGCGCGTTGTCGGCGTTCTGCTTCACCGTCGCGGTCAGCTGCTCCATGCTCGCGGCCGTTTCTTCCAGCGACGCGGCCTGCTCCTCGGTGCGCTGAGACAGGTCGTCGTTGCCGGACGCGATCTCGCGGCTCGCCGACGCGATCGACTCGGCCGACTGACGGATCCCGCCGATCGTCGCCTGAAGGCGCGCCTGCATGTCGCGCATCGCCGCCATCATGCTCGTGCTGTCGCCCGCGCGCACCGGCACCGGCCGCGTCAGGTCGCCCTGCGCGATGCGACTCGCCAGCGCGGCCGCTTCATCGGGCTCGCCGCCGAGGCTGCCCCGCACGTTGCGGATGATCACGAGCATCGCCGCGCTGATCACGAAGCCGATCACCAGCACGACCGCGAGGTGACCGAACAGCGTCCGGTAGTAGACGGTATCGATATCCTTCAGGAATACGCCGCTCGAGATGTTCCAGTCCCACGGCGCGAAGCGCGTGACGTAGCTGATCTTCGGCACCGCGGTCTCGCTGTGCGGCAGCCGCCCGCGATATTCGGCGAAGCCGCTGCCGGTCGCCTTCGCGGCGTTCAGGATCGTGACGAACAGCGGCTTGCCGTCCGGATCGAGATAGTCGCCGACCTGCGTGCCGACCAGCTTCGGCAGCGTCGGATGCATCAGCACGACGGGTTTCGAATCCATCACGAACACGTAGCCCGACTCGCCGTAGCGCATCGCCGCCAGGCTCGCGAGCGCGTCGCGCTTCGCGTCGGCCTCGGGCAGCGTGCCGCTCTGCGCGAGCGCGTGATAGGCGTTGACGATGCCGGCCGCCGATTCGACCAGGTTGGCGATGCCTGCCTTGCGTTCGGCGAGCATCGTCGCGCGCGTCTCGTACGCGCTCCATGCGCCGACGCCGAGTAGCCCGACCCATACCAGCGCAAGCGCGAGCCACAGCTTGCGGTTCAAACTCATTCTGCTCATCTGCGTGCCTCGTCGTCGAAGTCGATGCCGCGATGCGCGCGAACGGCCGGTCGCGCGCAAACGGTTGCCCCCGTATTTACGGCAGCGAGACTTACAACTTGAATACACGCGGCCGGCGCATGACGGCCGGCACGACACGCAGCGGCCGCTGTGCTAAAAAGACCGGCGGGCCGGCGCGACACGCGCCGGCGACATTCCGGGGCCATCCATGTACGTCATCGACATCCATTACCACGCGTCGCTCGAACACATCGACGATGCGCTCGAGCGCCACCGCGCGTATCTGCAGCCGCTGTTCGAGCGCGGCATCTTCATCGCGGCGGGGCCGAAGGTGCCGCGCGAAGGCGGCGTGATCCTCGCGGCCCGCATCGATCGCGACGAACTGGACGCGATCCTCGACACCGACCCGTTCGTGACCGAAGGGCTCGCGACGTATCGGGTGACCGAATTCAAGATCACGCGTGCCGCGCAGGGTTTCAACGTGCCGGCGCTGCCGTAACGCGCGCGAGCGCCGCTGCACGTGCGCAAGCACGCCGCCGCGGCAGCGCGAGGCGGTGAATGCAGATCGAGGGAAAGAGGGAGGCATGCGTGACGGCGTATCGCGGCCGTCACGCGTGTCGCCGGGCGGGCGCCCGGCCGATGCGGCGCGCGCCGCTCAGTCGACCAGCAGTTTCAGGTCGTGGACCCACGGGCCCGGGCCCTGGCCGTCGCGCACGAACAGGCGCAGCTTGCCGTCGCGATCGAACACGTAGCTCGCGGCGGTGTGATCCATCGTGTAGCTGCCGGGCGTCTTGCCGGGCACCTTCGCGTAGTACACGCGGAAATCCTTCGTGACCTTCTTGAGCTGCGCTTCGTCGGCCGGCCGCAGGCCAATGAACGACGGATCGAACGCGGGCACGTACTGGCCGAGCAGCGCGGGCGTGTCGCGCTCCGGATCGACGGTGACGAACAACACCTGCACGCGCTTCGCCGCGTCGGGCCCGAGCTGCTTCAGCGCCTCGGACAGCTCGGCCATCGTCGTCGGACATACGTCCGGACAGTGCGTATAACCGAAGAACATCACGACGGCACGGCCTTTGAAATCGGCGAGCGTGCGCACCTTGCCGGTCGTGTCGGGCAGCGAGAAATCGCTGCCGAACTGCGTGTTGCCGGTGATGTCGAGATTCTGGAATTTCGGCGCGTTGTCGCAGCCCGCGAGCAGCGTGGCTGCCGCGAATGCGCAGGCGAGCATCCAGCCTTGGCGCGCGCGGCGCCCGAACCGTGAATGGAGCATTGCGTTCAAACCGTGCGGTTACACGCCGAGCAGCGGGCGCGCATAGTGATCGACGAGCAGCGCGGCGAACAGCAGCGACAGGTAGACGATCGAGTAGCGGAAAGCCTTGCGGGCGAGTTCGTCCGAATAATCGCGGTAGATCTTCCACGCATACGCGAGGAACACCGCGCCGAGCAGCACCGCGCTCGCCAGGTAGACGACGCCGCTCATCCCGGAGATGAACGGCATCAGCGTGACCGCGAACAGGATCACCGTGTACAGCAGGATGTGCAGCCGCGTGAATTTCTCGCCGTGCGTGACCGGCAGCATCGGCAGGCCCGCGTTTTCGTAGTCCTTGCGGCGATAGAGCGCGAGCACCCAGAAATGCGGCGGCGTCCACACGAAGATGATCAGCACGAGGATCCATGCGTCGCCGGGCACCGCGCCGGTGACCGCGGCCCAGCCGAGCGCCGGCGGCATCGCGCCCGACGCACCGCCGATCACGATGTTCTGCGGCGTCATCGGCTTGAGCAGCAGCGTATAGACCACCGCGTAGCCGACGAACGTCGCGATCGTCAGCCACATCGTCAGCGGGTTGGTGAACGTATAGAGGGTCCAGGCGCCGACGCTGCCGAGCACGGCCGAGAACAGCAGGATCTGCGGGGTCGTGATCTCGCCGCGCGCGGACGGACGCCACGCGGTGCGGCGCATCATCGCGTCGATTTTCTGCTCGACCAGGCAGTTGATCGCGAACGCGGCGCCGGCCAGCAGCCAGATGCCGATGGTGCCGCCGATCAGCACATGCCACGGCACCATGCCCGGCGTCGCGAGGAACATGCCGATCACCGCGCAGAACACCGCGAGCTGCGTGACACGCGGCTTCGTCAGCGCCATGTACTGCGAAAACCGGCTACCGGGCGATTGGGAGAGGGTGCTTTGCATGGGGACGGTCACGCCGGGGCGGCGTCGCGCGCGGGCTGCACGACACGGCCGGGGCGGCTTGAAAGGATGCGAAAGTTTAACATGACGACGAGCAGCAGCAGGATCGCGGCGCCGCCGTTGTGCGCGACGGCGACCGGCAGCGGCCACTGCAGCACGATATTGGTGAGGCCCGTCAGGAACTGCAGCACGACGACCAGCAGCACGCCGTTCGCGGGCCGCCGCAGCGACTCGAAGCGGCGCATCTTCAGCGCGAACGCGACCAGATACGCGACGACGACGAACGCGAACGTGCGGTGGGTCCAGTGGATCGCGACCAGCGCGTCCTGCGTGATCGCGTCGCCGTCCTTCGTCATCCCGAGCGCGCGCCACAGATGGAAGCCCTGGCCGAAGTTCATCGACGGCAGCCACTGGCCGTTGCAGGTCGGGAAGTCGGTACACGCGAGCACCGCGTAGTTGGTGCTCACCCAGCCGCCGAGCGCGATCTGCACGACCAGCAGCACCAGCGCCGCGAGCGCGGCCGCGCGGTAGCGGCCGGCCTCCGGATCATGCGACGGCAGCGGCGTCTGCCGCGCCGCGAGCCAGCCGAGCGTGCCGAGCAGCGCGAGACCGAGCAGCAGGTGGGTCGTGACGATCACCGGCTGCAGCTTCATCGTGACCGTCCACGCGCCGAACACGCCCTGCACGACGATCAGCAGCAGCAGGCTCGTCGGCCACCACGGCGACACGTGCAGCGGGCGGCGGCGCAGCCGCGCCGACCATGCGATCACCACCTGCGCGATGATCAGCACGCCGATCGCCATCGCGAAATAGCGGTGGATCATCTCGATCCACGCCTTCGTCATGCTGACGGGGCCGGTCGGCATCGCCTGGTGCGCGGCCGTGATCGCGGCGTGCGCGATGAACGGCGACGACGTGCCATAGCAGCCGGGCCAGTCCGGGCAGCCGAGCCCCGAATCGGTCAGCCGCGTGAAGCCGCCGAACATCACCAGGTCGAGCGTCAGGAACGTGGTGATCCACACCAGCTTGCGGAACTTGTCGTCGTCGGCCTTCACCCACACGTACGACAGCGGCAGCAGCGCGATGCACAAGCCGATCAGGCCGAGTTGCAGTAGATACGACATCGAATGGTTGCCTCGTTGTCTCGCCTTAGCCGATGCTCGACCACTTCAGCAGCTTCGTGACGTCCGCCTTGATCTTGCTGGGGTTCGGGTTCTTCGGGAACCGCATCATCAGGTTACCGTTCGGATCGACCATGTAGAGGTGGTCGCTGTCCTTCGTGCCGGCGTCGGCCGGCAGCCAGGCGGCGACCGCGGCCGGATCGGCGACCAGCCGGCGCGTGTCCGGATAGGCTTCCAGCACCTTCGGCGGCACCGCGCCCGCATCGCTGCGCAGCCACACCATCGTGAGCCGGTGTCGCTCGCCCGCCTGCGTGACGCGGATCTGGCGCATGAAATAGAGCTTTTGCGCACATGCGTCGTCGCACGCGCTGCGGTCGGTCATCACGAACAGCCACACGCCGCGCAGCGACGACAGCGGCACCGTCTTGCCGGTTTCGTCGGTGACCTGCAGGTCGGCCGGGATCGGCCGCTGCGGCTCGATCAGCGTGCCGTAGTTGGTCGAGCCGCCCTTCGGCTTGATCACGTAATAGGTGAAGTACGACGCGAGTATCGGCGCCGCACACACGAGCCCGAGCAGCACGAGCATCCAGCGGCCGCGCTTGCGGGCCGCCGGCGAAACCGGCGTCGCGGCCGGACCCTGACGGGAAGATTGCATGGACAAATCAGACCTCTCGAAACGAACCCGCGGCGCCGCCGCCGCGTCCGGGCATGGCGCTCACGCGCCGGCCGACTTCTTCGCCGCACGCCGCGCGGCGTACAGGCCGAAGCCGAGCGCGGCGGCCGCCATGGCCCACCACTGAAACATGTAACCGTAATTGCGCTCGACGCCGGTCGTCGCCGCCGGCCAGTCGCGCACGAGCTTGTCGCCGTCGTCGCTCGTCTGCTGGATCACGAACGGCTGCAGCGGCAGCCCCGTTTCCTTCGCATACGCGGCGACGTCCAGGTTCTGCCGGATCTTCTGGTGCGCGGCCGAGCCGCCTTCGCCGAGCTCGAACGCACGCGACGCGTCGGCGCGCGCGATGCCTTCGATCTCGATGTCGCCGTCGGGCGTCGCGAACGGCTCGATCGCCGTGCGATCGGCAATGTTGCGCGGCAGCCAGCCGCGGTTCACCAGCACGACGCCGCCGCCCGAGAGTTTAAACGGCATCACGACGTAAAAACCCGGCTGGTCGTTATACGGCCGATTGTCGAGGAACACCGCCTGCTCCGGCATGAAGCGGCCGCGCGCCCGCACGCGGTGGAACTCGATCGACGCGAGCGGAATCGGCTGCGCACCGACGTCGACGGGCGCCGCGTGCTCGTAGCGCACGACGCTCGCCTGCAGCGCTTCCTTCTGGTGCGCGCGGTCGCGCTGCCAGAACCCGAGGCGGATCGTGATCGCGACGACGACGAGAATCAGCAGCGCAGGCAGCCAGCGGATCTTCATCGGGCTGCCCGCCGGGCGCATTCGCGAAAGCGAAGTGCGATAATTATCCTCTTCCTTTCGAATTGCCGTCGTCCGGTTCGTGTCATGCACATCCTCGTTCCCATCGCCTTCGTCCTCATCATCGCCAGCATGGGCTCGGCGCTCTACTTCATGATGCACGACCGCGGCCATACGAAGCGCATGGTCTGGTCGCTGGCCACCCGCGTCGGGCTGTCGGTGTCGCTGTTCCTGTTCATCCTGTTCGCGAACTGGATGGGCTGGATCCATTCGACCGGACTGCCGATCGGGCGTTGATGCATTCGCCACGGCGGCTGCCGTGACATTTCGCCGCATGGCGGCGCCACCAAGCAAAAGCGCCGCCTGACTGAGTCGCGGCGGCGCCGGGGGCGTCGAGCGCAAGCAGCCGGCCGCTGCGTCGCCTTCGCCAATGAAAACGGCCCGCGCATCGCTGCGCGGGCCGTTGTTCCATTTACAGCCAGTAGACGACGACGTACAGGCCGAGCCAGACGACGTCGACGAAGTGCCAGTACCACGCGGCGCCTTCGAATGCGAAGTGGTGATCCGGCTTGAAGTGGCCGCGGATCATCCGCACCAGCACCACCGCGAGCATCGTGCCGCCGAGGAACACGTGGAAGCCGTGGAAACCCGTCAGCAGGAAGAACGTCGAGCCGTACACGCCCGAGTTCAGCGTCAGGTTCAGTTCGTTGTACGCGTGGTAGTACTCGAAGCCCTGCAGGAACAGGAAGCAGATACCGAGCGCGAGCGTCGCGGCCAGCCAGGCGATCGCCTTCTTGCGGTAATTGTCGCGCAGCGCGTGGTGCGAGATCGTCAGCGTCACGCCCGACGACAGCAGGAACGCGGTGTTCAGCGTCGGGATCGGCCACGGGCCCATCGTCTTGAAGTGACCGGCGAGCGCGGCGGGGCCTTCGTTCGGCCACACGGCGGAGAAATCCGGCCAGATCAGCTTGTAGTCGAGGCTGCCGAGCTGGTGCAACGCGATTTCACGCGCATAGAACAGCGCGCCGAAGAACGCGCCGAAGAACATGACTTCCGAGAAGATGAACCAGCTCATGCTCCAGCGGTACGACTTGTCGACGTTCTTGCCGTAATGACCGCCTTCCGACTCGGCGATCGCGTCGCCGAACCAGTGATACAGCGTGAAGAGCAACCACAGCAGGCCGAGCAGCGCCGTGTACGGCGCCCAGTCGTGACCGTTGATCCACAGCGCCACCGATCCGAGCATGACCAGCAGGCCGACGGCCGCGCTGATCGGATGCTGCGATGGATGCGGCACGAAATAGTACGGGGTCTGGTTTTGACCGCTCATGCTTGATTCTCCACTTCAGTCCAATTTATGTACCGGAAACCGCTCCGGCTGTATTTCTTGCGCGGCGCGACCGCCGCCGCTCTTTCCCGCACGCGGCGCCCGGGCGCCACGCACTGCATTCTTTCGTGGCCGCGGGCCTCAGCCCACGACCGCACGCACGATCAGGATCAGCACGCCGATGAACACGCCGGCCGCGATCAACGCGACGATCAGCACATGCAGCGGATTGAGCTGCGTCGCATCGGCCTCCAGGTCGCGCCGCTTGCGCACCCCGAAGAACGACCACAACACCGCGCGCACCGCCTGGCCGAACGACCCGCTCCGCTTGGTCTCCGTCATCGCCCCGTCTCCCTCGTCATGCGTCCGGTTTCGCCGCGCCCTGCGCCGCCGTCTTGCGCGGTGCCGGCGCCGGCTCGGCCGGCGTATTCAGTTCGAAGAACGTGTACGACAGCGTGATCGTCTTCACGTCCTTCGGCAGTTTCGGATCGATCACGAACACCACCGGCATCTTGCGCGACTCGTTCGCGGCCAGCGTCTGCTGCGTGAAGCAAAAACACTCGATCTTCTTGAAGAACTCCGTCGCCTGCTTCGGCGCGTAGCTCGGAATCGCCTGCGCCACCACCGGCCGGCCCTGCCCGTTGGTCACGTCGTAGACGATCGTCGTCAGTTCGCCCGGATGCACGTCGAGGCTGTTGTGCTCCGGCTTGAAACCGAGCGGGCCGCGCGCATTCGCATCGAACTCGACCGACACCGTGCGGCCATAGTCGACCTGCGAGTTCTTCGCCTCGCGCTCGCTGACATCCCGCTGCACCAGGTTGTTGATGCCGGTGATCTGGCAAATCGCGCGATACATCGGAATCAGCGCGAAGCCGAAGCCGAACATTAGTCCGGCCACGACGAAGAGCTTCACCAGCATCGAACGATTGAACGCGCGATCGGCTGCGCCCTCTTCCGGCTTCGACATACGACGACTTCCTCGCTACTGCGTCAGTTACTGCATCAGTGGGTGGACAGCCACCACTGCTTGATCACGACACCCACGAAAAAAACGGCGGCGATGACGAGCAGGGTGAGGCCGAGCCGCTTGTTGCCCGCGCGAATCTGCTCGGGCGTTCGTCTTTCTTGTGGATTCCGGTTCATCTGAAACTTCGCTGAAACTCGATTCCGCGCCCGCCGCGCCTGCCTGCGCGGCAGGCAGCGGCGGAACGCCGGGTGAAACTTATTCGACGTGCGGCGGTTGCTCGAACGTGTGGAACGGAGCCGGGCTCGGCACCGTCCATTCGAGGCCCGTCGCGCCATCCCACGGCTTGTCCGACGCCTTTTCCAGCTCGCCGCCACCACGGTAGGCCGGCAGCGCGACCGCGAACAGGAAGTACACCTGCGCGAGGCCGAAGCCGAATGCGCCGATCGTCGCCACCTGGTTGAAGTCCGTGAACTGCGCCGGGTAGTCCGCATAGCGGCGCGGCATGCCCGCGAGACCGACGAAGTGCATCGGGAAGAACGTCAGGTTGAAGAAGATCATCGACGCCCAGAAGTGGATCTTGCCGCGCGTCTCGTTGTACATCCAGCCCGTCCACTTCGGCGCCCAGTAGTACCAGCCCGAGAACAGCGCGAACAGTGACCCGGCCACCAGCACGTAGTGGAAGTGCGCCACCACGAAGTAGGTGCCGTGGTACTGGATGTCGAGCGGCGCCATGGCCAGCATCAGGCCCGTCAGGCCGCCGAACGTGAACACGAACAGGAAGCCGATCGCGAACAGCATCGGGGTTTCGAAGGTCATCGAGCCGCGCCACATCGTCGCGAGCCAGTTGAACACCTTCACGCCCGTCGGCACCGCGATCAGCATCGTCGCGTACATGAAGAACAGCTGGCCGGTGACCGGCATGCCCGTCGCGAACATGTGGTGCGCCCAGACCATGAACGACAGGATCGCGATCGAAGCCGTCGCGTACACCATCGAGCTATAGCCGAACAGCGTCTTGCGTGCGAACGCCGGGATCACCTGCGACACGATCCCGAACGCCGGCAGAATCATGATGTACACCTCGGGGTGGCCGAAGAACCAGAAGATGTGCTGGTACATCACCGGGTCGCCGCCGCCTGCCGCGTTGAAGAACGACGTGCCGAAGTGACGGTCGAACAGCACCATCGTGATCGCGCCTGCCAGAACCGGCATCACGGCGATCAGCAGGTACGCCGTGATCAGCCACGTCCATGCGAACATCGGCATCTTCATCAGCGTCATGCCCGGTGCGCGCATGTTCAGGATCGTCACGACGATGTTGATCCCGCCCATGATCGACGACGCGCCCATGATGTGGACCGCGAAGATCGCGAAGTCCATGCCCGGGCCCATCTGCGTCGACAGCGGTGCGTACAGCGTCCAGCCGGCGGCCGTCGCGCCGCCCGGCGCGAAGAACGAACCGACCAGCAGCACGGCCGCGACCGGCAGCAGCCAGAAGCTGAAGTTGTTCATCCGCGCGAATGCCATGTCGGACGCGCCGATCTGCAGCGGAATCATCCAGTTCGCGAAGCCGACGAACGCCGGCATGATCGCGCCGAACACCATGATCAGGCCGTGCATCGTCGTGAGTTCGTTGAAGAACTCCGGACGCATGATCTGCAGGCCCGGCTCGAACAGCTCGGCACGGATGCCGAGGGCCATCACGCCGCCCGACAGGAACATGATGAACGAGAACAGCAGGTACAGCGTACCGATGTCCTTGTGGTTGGTGGCGAACAACCAGCGCCGCCAGCCATGCGGTGTTTCGTGCGCGTGGTCGTCGTGCGCGTGGTCCGCGACTACGTCGTGCCCGATGCTAGACATGAGAATCTCCTAATGCGAATACGTCGACTAACTCAGCGACACGTCAAGCCGCCGGCCCGATCTCGACTCGCCGGGCTTCCTTCGCGTCAGCCCCGCCCGTGATCGTTTCCGGCTTTTTGAGAATAATGTGGTCTTCCGCCACGCCTGCTGCCTTCAGCGCGTCGCGCACGACCTGTGCACGATGCTTGGCGAGTTCGGCGTTCGCGTCGGCCGAGCCCGTCTTGTCGGTGAAACCCGACAGCGCGAGCTTCGCGTCCGGATGTGCCTTCGCATAGTCGGCCGCTGCGGCGATCGCCGCCTTCGCGTCGGCCGGCAGCACGCTCTTGCCCGTTTCGAAGTAGACCGTCGACAGCGCGGTCGATGCCGGCGCTGCCGCCGCCGACTGCTCGGCCGCGCCCGACGCGGCTTGCGCCGGTGCCGAGGCCGCTTCGGCCGGTGCCGCGGCGCCCGCCGTGTCTTCCGGCATCTTGCCGTTGCGCGCGTCAGCCACTTGCTTCGGCTGCAGCAGATCGTTCTTGTGGTTGCCCCACGAGTTGCGCTCGTACGTGACGACCGATGCGATGTCGAGGTCCGACAGCGACGCCCACGACGGCATCGCGCCCTTGCCGTGCAGCACGCGCTCGACGTGGCCGGCGATCGGGCCGTTCACGATCGGGCTGCCGTCCATCGCCGGGAATGCGCCGAGGCCCTTGCCGCTCACCTGGTGGCAGGCCGCGCAGTTCGCCTTGTAGACTTCCTCGCCGTGCGCGACGAGTTCGGCCATCGTGTAGACCTTGTTCGGATCGACCGCGGCGCCGGCCAGCTTGGCCTTCTGCGCGGTGACCCACTTCGCGTAGTCGTCGTCCGACAGCACAACGACCACGACCGGCATGAACGCGTGTTCCTTGCCGCACAGCTCGGTACAGAAGCCGCGGAACGTGCCGACCTTGTCGGCCTTGAACCACGTATCGCGCACGAAGCCGGGGATCGCATCCTGCTTCACGCCGAATGCGGGCACGTACCACGAGTGAACGACGTCGTTCGCGGTCGTGATGATGCGGATCTTCTTGTTGACCGGCACGACGAGCGGGTTGTCGACTTCCTGCAGGTAGGTCTCGGTGATCGGCTTCTTGCCCATCACTTCGTCACGCGGCGTGCTGAGCGTCGACAGGAAGCCGATGCCCTCGCCCGGGCCCTTCACGTAGTCGTAGCCCCACTTCCACTGGTAGCCGGTGACCTTGATCGTGAGATCGGCGTTGGTCGTGTCCTTCATCGCGACGACGGCCTTCGTGGCCGGCAGCGCCATCAGCACGACGATGACGAACGGCACGATCGTCCAGATGATCTCGACGGTCGTGCTTTCATGGAAATTGGCGGCCTTGTGGCCTTTGGATTTGCGGTGCGCGAAGATCGAATAGAACATCACGCCGAACACGCCGACGAAGATCACCGTACACAGGATCAGCATCATCGTGTGGAGATCGTAGAGCTCCTCGGCGATCTTCGTGACCGGCGGCTGAAAGTTGATCTCGTTGACGCGGGGGCCGCCCGGGCTATCACCGACCGCCAGAGCAGCGCCGGCAAAGAGCAATCCGCTGCATGCCAGCACGCCCGTGAGGGCTCGCTTGATTGTTTTCATAGCATCCTTACCCAAAATTTCCATTCAAACCCCTCCCCCGTCGCAAGCCGCCGGCCTGTTCCGGCCGGTGCCCGCGCCTCGTCAGCCGCAGCGCCTGAGCGACACGCGCAGTTCGTCGGCGAACTGCGCACGCTTGTGCTGCGCGAGATGCTGCCCGATTACGACGGTCTGCCCGCGCGATACCAGTCGAATCGGATCGCGTGGCGTCGCACCCGGCTCGACCCGCACCCAGCGCGGGTTGAATTCGATCTGCGTGAACCGCTCCGCATCCATCCGCTCGATCACGAGCCGGTGCGGAAACAGCCTGATGCGCTCGTAATCGACCGCATGACGGGCATAGATCGCAAACGCGACGCCGACCGCCAGCAATTCGATTCCGGTGAAGGGCATGACGAGCCAGGCCCCACGCCACATCAGCAATGCCGCGATCACCAGCGAGAAGCTCGCGAGCGACGCGTAAAACAGCACGAACTGGCGCGGCGACACCGAACAATTGCGTTTCATGAGCCAGTCTGCGAGGACCGGTTCACCGTTCGTCGTCTCCGCCAAACCCCTCGCTGCTCCCATCGCCGCCTCACGCGAATGGCATGCGATGCATGCCTGCATCGGACTCGTCGCCCCGTATTGCGGGGACCCCGGGACGACAAGCTGACGCATTATAGGCGGGTTCAATGGCATCCACAAGCAAGCGGCTATCGGCCCGCGAGCCAAGCGCCACAAGCTTTCCGGCCGTTTTTCGCGTCAATTCGACCCCGCTTTGCACCGCTAATTTCGGACATAACAAAACCCCTCTTTACCGCTTTACCGATTCTTCGGACGCCCCTTGCCGATATCTTCGATGCGCACGATCCCGTGCCCCTCGGCAGTCGTGCGCGGCACGGCCTTCCACGCGTGGCCGTAGATCACCTCGAACGTAAGCGGAATCGTGCCGTCCGCGCGCCGGCGCGCTTCCAGCGCGTCGCCGAGCGCCGCGCGAAAGCGCCGCGTCGCGCGCTGCGGCGCCGCGCGCTCGAACGGATAGGCGCCCCAGCGGCGCACGTCGGCCAGCATGGAATCGGGTGTCTTGTACGTGACGGTGAGCACTTCCTGGTCCATCACCGGAATCTCGAAGCCGCTCTCGACGAGCATGTCGCCGAGGTCGTGCATGTCGACGAAATCGATCACGCGCGCCGCGGGCGGCGCGATGCCGAGCGCCGCTTCGGCGTCCGCGCAGGCCGCGCGCAATTCGCGCAACGTGTCGGGGCCGAGCGTGCTGAACATCAGCAGGCCGTTCACGCGCAGCACGCGTTGCCATTCGGGGAACACCGTGTCGGGACGCGAATGCCAGTGCAGCGCGAGATTCGACCAGATCAGGTCGAACGCGCCGGCCGCGAACGGCAGCATCGAGAAGTCGGCGTGCGCGACGCGCGGGCCGCGCTGGCCCAGTGCCCGGCCGAGCGACGCGGGCAGCCAGCGGCGCCAGCTCGTCTGCTCGACCTCGCGCTGCCCCGCCCGCGCGAGCATCGCGCCGGACAGGTCGACGCCGAACACCGGGGCTTCGGGAAAGCGCGCGCGCAGCGCCGGCAGGTCGTCGCCCGCGCCGCAGCCGGCATCGAGCACGGCCGCGGGGCTCACCTTGATGTATTCGAGGCGCTCGTTCATCCGCTGCGCGATCTCGCGCGGCAGGAACGCGACCGCGTCGAACGCGGCCGCACGGCGATCGAAGATCCGCCGCAAACGCCGGGCGTCATTGGCCGGACGGCCTGTTGAAGTCGAAGCTGGGGACATGTCGGGCACACTGGCGAAGAGCCCGAAGTATACTCGCTCGCCTCGCGGCCTTCAGCGAGACGGGGCCCCCAGGAGTCTTCGCGAATGGATCGCCGTTTCGCCCCGCGCCAGATGCGCGTCGTTTTGTCGCAGGTTCGCGCGCTCGCCGTGCGCGTCGTCGCGCTCGCGTTGCCGAATCGGTGCGCGCTGTGCGGCAATTTGTCACACGCCGTGATTTGCAGCGCCTGCGATGCCGCGTACTGGAATGAAGCGCGACTGCGCTGCGACGTCTGCGCGGTGCCGCTCGGCAGCGGGCGGCCGCGTCCGCACGGATCGCGGGGTCGGCATGCCGGCGTCGCGGCTTCGTTCGCCTACCGGTGCGATGCATGCCGCGCGAGCCCGCCGCCGTTCGACGCGACGCTCGCGCTCGCCGATTACCGCGCGCCGCTCGACGGGCTCGCGCGCGGGCTGAAGTTTCATGCGCGGCTCGCGCTCGGCGCCGAATTCGCGGCCCGGCTCGCGCAGCGGATCGACGACACGGACGCGCTGCGCACGGCGGGCGGCTTCGACGTGATCGCGCCGGTGCCGCTGTCGCACGGACGGCTCGTCGCGCGCGGCTACAACCAGGCGTGGGCGATCGCGCGTCCGCTCGCGCGCCGGCTCGGCGTGCGCGCCGACGCGGCACTGCTCGCGCGCGTGACCGAAACCGCGCCGCAGTCGCGGCTCGACCGGCGCGCGCGGCGCGACAACGTGATCGCCGCGTTCGCGGTGACGGACGATCTCGCCGGCCGCCACGTGGCGCTCGTCGACGACGTGATGACGTCCGGCGCGACGCTCGCGGCCGCCGCGCAGGCATTGACGGCGGCGGGCGCCGCGCGCGTGACGAATCTGGTTGCGCTGCGCACCGCCAGGGATTAATTAGATAGAGAGGCCGGCCGCCCGCACGCGGCGACGGCCATCACGAACCGGCCGGCAGGGATCGCGTGCACGTTGCGCCGCCCCGGCCGGCCCAGCCAGACCCAACCATGTTCAACGTCATCCTCGTCGCACCCGAAATTCCGCCGAACACCGGCAACGTGATCCGCCTGTGCGCCAACACCGGCGCGCGCCTGCACCTGATCGAGCCGCTCGGCTTTCCGCTCGACGACGCGAAGATGCGCCGCGCGGGCCTCGACTATCACGAGTACGCGGAAATGCGCGTGCACCGCGACTGGGACGCATTCGTCGCGGCCGAAGCGCCCGATCCCGCGCGCATGTTCGCGTTCACGACCCGCGGTTCGGGCCGCTTTCACGACCACGCGTTCGTGCCGGGCGACTGGTTCGTGTTCGGCTCGGAAACGCGCGGCCTGCCGGCCGACGTGCTCGAGCGCTTCCCGAACGAACAACGCGTGCGCCTGCCGATGCGGCCGGGCAATCGCAGCCTGAACCTGTCGAACACGGTGGCGGTGGTCGTGTTCGAGGCGTGGCGCCAGGCCGGCTTCGAAGGCGGCGCGTGACACGCCCAGCCCCACCCGCCCGGCTGCGCTAGCTGCGCGCGAGCCGCGCGCGATACAGGTCGTAGATGTCGGATGAAAAACACGCGAACACCACGCGTGCGAGGTTCGGCGCCTGCGGCAGCATGTCGACGACCGTGCCGACCGCGATGTCGACGGCCTCCTCGGCCGGATAGCGGTATATGCCGCAGCTGATCGCCGGGAATGCGATCGATGTCGCCGCAACCTCCTCGGCGAGCTCGATCGCGCGCCGGTAGCACGCGGCGAGCAGGTCGGGCTCGCCGCGCCCACCGCCGTGCCACACCGGGCCGACCGCATGAATCACGTACCGCGCCGGCAGCCCGTGGCCGCGCGTGAGCTTCGCGTCGCCGGTCGCGCAGCCACCGAGCGTGCGGCACTCGGCCAGCAGGCCCGGGCCGGCCGCGCGATGAATCGCGCCGTCGACACCGCCGCCGCCGAGCAGCGAACCGTTCGCGGCGTTGACGATCGCGTCGACGTCGAGCGTCGTGATGTCGACGCGTTGCGCGTCGAGCGTGGTGGAACCGATCCGAAGCATGACACCCTCCCGAAATGCCGGAGACTGTTCAAGCGTAGTGCGCTTTGGCGCCGCCCGCTTTGCGCGAGCGCGCGCGGCCGCAAGAAATCGGTAGGTTTCGTCGCTGTTATTCGGCGCGCGCGTCGCGCCGCAGCAGGCCGCTGACCGCATCGCGCGGTGCGACGCCGTCGAACAGCACGCCGCACACGGCTTCGGTGATCGGCATTTCGATCGATTGCGCGCGCGCGAGCGCGAGCACGGCCTGCGCGCAGCGCACGCCTTCGGCCACGTGGCCGAGCGCACCGAGGATGTCGTTCAGCGAGCGGCCGGCCGCCAGTTGCAGGCCGACCGTGCGATTGCGCGACAGGTCGCCCGTCGCGGTGAGGATCAGGTCGCCGAGGCCCGTGAGGCCCGTGAAGGTTTCCGCGCGGCCCCCGAGCGCGACGCCGAGGCGCGACATTTCCGCGAGGCCGCGCGTGACCAGCGCGGCGCGCGCGTTCAGCCCGAGCCCGAGCCCGTCGGCGATGCCCGTCGCGATCGCCAGCACGTTCTTCACCGCGCCGCCGACCTCGACGCCGACCACGTCGTCACCCGTGTAGATCCGCATCGCGCCGTGATGGAACGCGGCGAGCGTGCGCTCGCGGCATTCGGCGGACGTGCTCGCGACCGTCAGCGCGACGGGCAGCGCAAGCCCGACCTCGCGGGCGAAGCTCGGCCCCGACAGCACGCCATTGCTGTGCTGCCCCGGCAGTTCGGCCGCGATCACCTGATGCGGCAGCAGATGCGTATCGGCCTCGAAACCCTTGCAGACCCAGACGACATGCGCGGGCACGCAGCCCGCGTCGCGCATCGCGCCGAACAGCGTGCGCAGGCCGGCCACCGGCGCGGCGATCACGCACAGCGCGTCGTCCGCGGCGCCGTGCGCGAGCGCGGCGCCGAGATCGGCGTCGTAGCGCAGCGCATCGGGCAGCGCGATGCCGTCCAGATAGCGGGAATTTTCATGCCGGGCCTGCAGCCCGGCGATCAGCGCGGCGTCGCGCGCCCAGAGAAGCGTATCGTGCCGCGCGGCCAGATGGCCCGCGAGCGCGGTGCCCCAGGCACCGGCGCCGAGAACGGCTACTTTCATACCCAGCACCGGTCCGGAGTGAAACGTCAGTTCAGCGTCGTGCCATTCGGCGCGCCGTTCGGCGCACCTGCTGCGCCGGCCTGCTGCTGAAGCTGCGCGAGACGCTGCTCGTACAGCGCCTGGAAGTTGATTTCCGCCAGGTGGATCGGCGGGAAGCCCGCACGCGTGATCGCGTCGGCGATGTTCGAGCGCAGGTACGGGAACAGGATCGTCGGGCAAGCGATGCCGACGAGCGGGTCGAGCTGTTCGTCGGGAATGTTGCGAATGTCGAAAATGCCGGCCTGCTTCGCTTCGATCAGGAACGCGACCTTGTCCTTCACCTTCGCGGTGACGGTGCCCGACACGACGACTTCGAACACGCTTTCCGCCAGGCGCTCGGCCTTCACGTCGACTTCGACTTCAACCGACGGCATGTCCTGCTCGAGGAAGATCGCCGGCGAATTCGGCTGCTCGAGCGACATATCCTTCAGGTAGACGCGCTGGATGTTGAAGAACGGTTGATTTTCGACGTCGGACATGGTGTTTCCCTAAAAGTGGTGACGGGGCGGCCCGGCTTCACGCCGGCCGCCTCGGTTGGATCCTGTGCGCCCAAGCCGCGGCGCGGCCGGCGGCCATTCTGCCCTAATCAGGCGGCTTGCAGAAGCGGCAAGAGGCCGCCTTCGCGGTCGAGCTTCGACAGATCGTCGTAACCGCCGACGTGGGTCTCGCCGATATAGATCTGCGGCACCGTGCGGCGGCCCGTGCGCGTCATCATTTCGTCACGGCGGGCCGGATCGCGGTCGATCAGCACCTTCTCGATCTGCTCGACGCCGCGCAGCTTCAGCAGGCGCTCGGCCTGAATGCAATACGGACACACCTGCGTGCTGTACATCAATACCTTGCTCACTTCGCGACTCCTTGTTTGACGACCGGCATCCCGGCCTGCTGCCACGCGGCGACGCCGCCCTCGAGCACGTGCACCTCGGCATAGCCCGCCGCCTGGACCTCGCGCGCCGCCTTCTGCGACTGCTGGCCGTTCTGGCAGACGAGCAGCACCGGGGTGCTCTTGTTTTTAGCGACCTGCGCAATTTTCGCGCCGATCTCGCCGGCGGCGACCTGGCGCGCCGACGGCAGGTGGCCGGCAGCGAAGTCGGTCGCCGCGCGCAGGTCGATCACGACCGCGTTGCGGCGATTGATGAGCTGCGTCGCCTCCGCGGCCGACAGGCCGCCGCGGCCGCGACGCAGCGCGGGCCATGCAAGCAGGCCGCCGGAAACCAGCAGGATCGCGATAAGGGCCAGGTTCGTGTAATCGGTGAAGAACGTCACGGAAATCCGCCGGAAAAAGAGAAATCGGAAAAGGACAATCCCGCCATTATAAAATAACCGTCTTGCGCGATGGCGGACCCGGGCCGGGTACCGCGCGACGCGCCCCGCTTCCCTATCACTACCGACCGCAAGATCCATGTACAAACTCGTTCTCATCCGCCACGGCGAATCGACGTGGAACAAGGAAAACCGCTTCACCGGCTGGGTCGACGTCGACCTGACCGAACAGGGTCGCAACGAGGCCTACCAGGCCGGCGAATTGCTCAAGGAGGCCGGCTATACGTTCGACATCGCGTACACGTCGGTGCTCAAGCGCGCGATCCGCACGCTGTGGCACGTGCAGGACCGGATGGACCTGATGTACCTGCCGGTCGTCCACTCGTGGCGCCTGAACGAGCGCCACTACGGCGCGCTGTCGGGCCTGAACAAGGCGGAAACGGCCGCCAAGTTCGGCGACGACCAGGTGCTCGTGTGGCGCCGCAGCTACGACACGCCGCCGCCCGCGCTCGAGCCGACCGACGAACGCGCGCCGTTCAACGACCCGCGCTACGCGAAGGTGCCGCGCGAGCAACTGCCGCTCACCGAGTGCCTGAAGGACACGGTCGCGCGCGTGCTGCCGCTGTGGAACGAATCGATCGCGCCGGCCGTCCGCTCGGGCAAGCAGGTGCTGATCGCCGCGCACGGCAACTCGCTGCGCGCGCTGATCAAGTACCTCGACGGCATTTCGGACAGCGACATCGTCGGCCTGAACATCCCGAACGGCGTGCCGCTCGTGTATGAACTCGACGAAGACCTGAAGCCGATCAAGCACTACTACCTCGGCGACCAGGACGCGATCGCGAAGGCGCAGGCCGCCGTCGCGAAGCAGGGCAAGGCGGGCTGACACCCGTCACGCCCGGCAGGCCGCGTCGCGCGGCCTGTTCGGGGCCCGCCCGGGCGCGCGGCGGCGCGAACCTTCGCGGCCCCTGTGCTGTCGAATCGGCTTTCGAATCCGCTGCGCGTCCGGCGGCACCCGGCCAGGGCCCGGGGGCCGGGGCCTCGGGACCGCCGGACCTGAGCCATTTCCGCAGCGTTCCACTGAGTATTCGGACGAACAGTTATACTTGTCCGCTACATCCCCGCTACCGCCACGCGCTTCCCGACCGCACCAGACTCTCTATGCGAATGAAATTGAAGAACATCGGCCTGATTGCCGCGGGCCTCGCCACGGGCGTGTTCGCCACGCTGCAGGTTTCGGCGTCGGCCGAGCAGACCGCCACTGCGCCGCTTCCCCTCGACCAGCTCCGCCTGTTCGCGGAAGTGTTCGGCCAGATCAAGCGCGAGTACGTCGAGCCGGTCGACGACAAGAAGCTGCTGACGGCGGCGATCAAGGGCATGGTGTCGAGCCTCGACCCGCATTCGTCGTTCCTCGACAAGACCGACTATGACGAGCTGCAGGAGCAGACCAAGGGTCGCTTCGCGGGTCTCGGCATCGAGATCTCGCAGGAAGACGGCCTCGTCAAGGTGATCTCGCCGATCGAGGACACCCCCGCGTTCCGCGCCGGCATCCGTCCGGGCGACCTGATCACGCGCATCAACGACAAGCCGGTGCGCGGCATGACGCTCGACAAGGCCGTCAAGCAGATGCGCGGCGAGCCGGGCACCAAGGTCACGCTGACGATCTTCCGCAAGAGCGACGACCGCACGTTCCCGATTACGGTCACGCGCGCGGTCATCCGCGTGCAGAGCGTGAAGATGAAGCTGCTCGACCCGGGCTATGCATACATCCGGATCACGAGCTTCCAGGAGCGCACGACGCCCGATCTCGCCGCGAAGCTGCAGGACATCGCGCGCCAGCAGCCGAACCTGAAGGGCCTGATCGTCGACCTGCGCAACAACGGCGGCGGCCTGCTGCAGAGCGCGGTCGGCGTCGCCGGCGCGTTCCTGCCGCCCGACTCCGTCGTCGTGTCGACCAACGGCCAGATCCCGGATTCGAAGCAGGTCTACCGCGACACCTACGACAACTACCGCCTGCCGTCCTTCGACGGCGATCCGCTGAAGAACCTGCCGCCGGTGTTCAAGACCGTGCCGATGATCGTGCTGACGAACGCGTATTCGGCGTCCGCGTCGGAAATCGTCGCCGGCGCGCTGCAGGATGCGAAGCGCGCGCAGATCATGGGCAAGACGACGTTCGGCAAGGGCTCGGTGCAGACGGTCCGTCCGATGACGGCCGACACCGCGCTGCGCCTGACGACCGCCTACTACTACACGCCGAGCGGCCGTTCGATCCAGAACAAGGGCATCACGCCCGACGTGCCGGTCGATCAGTACGCGGACGGCGATCCGGACGACGTCCTCGTGACGCGCGAGGTCGACTACACGAACCACCTCGCGAACACGCAGGATCCGAACGAGAAGAAGGAACAGGAAGAGCGCGAGCAGCGCCGGATGGACCAGCTGCGCGTCCTCGAAGAGCAGAACGACAAGAAGACGCCGGAGCAACGCCAGAAGGACCGCGATCGCAAGCCGATCGAGTTCGGCAGCGCCGACGACTTCATGATGCAGCAGGCGCTCAACAAGCTCGAAGGCAAGCCGGTGCAGGAATCGAAGTCGCGCCTCGCCGAGAGCACGACGAAGAGCCCGGCCACCAAGGCTGCGACGCCCGCGAAGGCGTCGGGCGCGAAGGCCGCCGCACCGAAGCCCGCGTCGGCACCGCAGTAAGCGCCGGCCGGCATCCGACGGGCCATCGCGGGAAGACCGCGATGGCCCGTTTTTCATGCGCGCCTAAAATAACGCTACGTCCGCCGCCTCGCTCACGACTTCCCATGAACGACGATCAACTCCTTCGCTACTCCCGCCACATCCTCGTCGACGAAATCGGCATCGACGCGCAGCAGCGCTTCCTCGACGCGCATGCGCTGGTGGTCGGCGCGGGCGGGCTCGGCTCGCCGGCCGCGATGTATCTGGCGGCCTCCGGCGTCGGCACGATCACGCTGGTCGACGCCGACACGGTCGACCTCACGAACCTGCAGCGGCAGATCCTGCACGCGACGGCCTCCGTCGGGCGCAGCAAGGTCGAATCGGGGCGCGACACGCTCGCGCGGCTGAACCCGGAAGTGACCGTGCATGCGGTCGCGGCGCGCGTCGACGACGCGTGGCTCGACGAACACGTGCCGCAGGCGGGCGTCGTGCTCGACTGCACCGACAACTTCGCGACGCGCCATGCGATCAACCGCGCGTGCGTCGCGCACGGCGTGCCGCTCGTGTCGGGCGCCGCGCTGCGCTTCGACGGCCAGATCAGCACGTTCGACTTCCGCGACCCGGCCGCGCCCTGCTACGCGTGCGTGTTTCCGGAAGACCAGCCGTTCGAGGAAGTCGCGTGCGCGACGATGGGCGTGTTCGCGCCGACGGTCGGGATCATCGGCGCGATGCAGGCCGCCGAAGCGCTGCGCGTGATCGGCGCGATCGGCACGACGCTCAGCGGCCGGCTGATGATGCTCGATTCGCTGCGGATGGAGTGGACGACGATGAAGATCGCGCGCCAGGCCGACTGCCCCGTGTGCCAGGGCCGGCACTGACGCGCGCGATGCATGCGCCGAACGGGCGCATGCGTGACGTTTCGCTACGTTCGCGGCGGTTTCACGGCGCGGCCCGCGTCGCCTAGGCGGCCGCGTCGTCCGCGCGCGGTTCCGCGACCGCCAGCCGCTTGAGCGCCGCCTGCACTTCCTCGGGCTCGAACGCGGCCAGCACGTCGGCCGTCGGCTTCTCGAGCGCCTTCAGATGCGCGCGCAGGATCTCCTGCTTCACGACCAGCAACTGGCTCGGATGCATCGAGAACTCGGTGAGCCCCATCCCGAGCAACAGGCGCGTGAGCGTCGGATCGCCCGCCATCTCCCCGCACACCGACACCGACACGCCCGCGCGCTTCGCTTCGCGCAGCGTATAGGAGATCAGGTGCAGCACCGCCGGATGCAGCGGGTCGTACAGGTGCGCGACCGCGTTGTCCGCACGGTCGATCGCGAGCGTGTACTGGATCAGGTCGTTGGTGCCGATCGACAGGAAGTCGAAGCGCTTCAGGAACAGCGGCAGCGCGATCGCCGCGGCCGGGATCTCGATCATCGCGCCGATGCGCACGTTCGGGTCGTACGCGAGCCCCGCGTCGTCGAGCTGGCGCTTCGCCTCGCGGATCAGGTCGAGCGTCTGGTCGATTTCCTGCGCGTGCGCGAGCATCGGGATCAGGATCTTCACCTGCCCGAACGCGGACGCGCGCAGGATCGCACGCAGCTGCGTGAGAAACATCTGCGGCTCGGACAGGCTCCAGCGGATCGCGCGCAGGCCGAGCGCGGGGTTCGGCGCCGTCTCGTAGCCTTCGTCGAGCGCCTCGAGCGGCTTGTCCGCGCCGACGTCGATCGTGCGGATCGTCACCGGCATGCCCTTCATCCACTCGACCGCACGCTTGTACGCGGCGAACTGCTCCTCCTCTTCCGGCATCTCCTTCTGATGCATGAACAGGAATTCGGAGCGGAACAGCCCGACGCCGACCGCGCCGGCCTCGACGGCGGCCTTCGCGTCGTCGGGCAGCTCGATGTTCGCGTACAGCTCGATCTTGGTGCCGCACAACGTTTGCGTCGGCGAGAACTTCAGGCGCTGCAGCTTGCGCTGCTCGAGCAGCTTCTCGGACTGGCGGTACGAGTATTCCTCGAGGACGATCGGCGCGGGATCGACGATCACGATCCCCTGGTCGCCGTCGACGATGATCAGGTCGTCCTGGCGGATCAGCGCGCTCGCATGCTGGACGCCGACCGCGGCCGGAATGCCGAGGCTGCGCGCGACGATCGCCGTGTGCGACGTGCGGCCGCCGAGATCGGTGACGAACGCCTGGAACGACTGCGACTTGAACTGCATCATGTCGGCCGGCGCGATGTCGTGCGCGACGACGATCATCTCGTTCTGGCCGCGCGCGGCCGCGCGATCGAGCGCCTGCGACGCGGACGGCGCGCCGGCGAGCGCCTTCAGCACGCGCTCGACCACCTGTTCGATGTCGGCCTTGCGCTCGCGCAGGTATTCGTCCTCGATGTCGTCGAAGTGGCGCGTGAGCAGCTCGAGCTGCTCGGTCAGCGCCCATTCGACGTTGTAGCGGCGCGTGCGCACCAGATCGATGGTTTCCTGCACGAGCATCGCGTCGCTCAGGATCATCGTGTGCACGTCAATGAACGCGCCCACTTCGCTCGGGGTGTCGTCGGTCAGGTCGGCGCGCAGCGCGTTGAGTTCGCGATGCACGACTTCGCGCGCCGTGCGAAAACGCTCGACCTCGGCGTCGATCTGGTTCGCCTCGATCAGGTAATGGGCGACGTCGAGCGCCGCCGGCGCGATCAGATACGCTCGCCCGATCGCGATACCACGTGAGACGGGAATGCCATGCAGCGTGAAGGACACGCGCACCTCCTCTGTACAAGTAAAGCCGCGGCACACCGCTGCGATGCGCTTATGACCCCGGGTAGCGATTATAAATTCCGTCCCTCCATGCTGGCTGCATGCACCGCAGCATTGTGCGTTCCGCACCAATGCTCGGGACGAAAAAAATGCCGCGGAAAACGCGGCATTCTGCTCGGAAACGGCAACGATCCCGCGCGGGGATCACTGACCTTCGCCGAATTTGTCCGCGATCAGCTTGAGCAGCGCATCCATCGCTTCGCGCTCGTCGGGACCTTCGGTCTCGATCGTCACCGAGCTGCCGATGCCCGCCGCGAGCATCATCACGCCCATGATGCTTTTCGCGTTGATCTTGCGCCCGTTGCGCGTCATCCAGACTTCCGACTGGAAGTTGCCGGCCAGCTGCGTAAGCTTGGCCGATGCGCGTGCATGGAGCCCCAATTTGTTGACGATGGTGGTTTCTTGTTGAAGCATGATTCTCGGTCGGGTCGGTCGAGGCCGCCGGCGAGGTGCGGCGGCTCGGTCTAAAACGGGAAAACGGGCGGTCAGTGCGATTCGGTGCGCGGTTGCGGCTCGGGCGGAATCGGCGCGCACTGGCCGCAGCCGGCTTCGGTCGGCGGCGGCGGCGTGCCGGCCGCCACTTCATGGACACCCTTCGCGCCGCCGGACAGCGCCTTGTCGACGAGCTTGTCGAGCGGCACGGTACGGTAGCAGACGGCCCGCACCAGCATCGGCAGGTTCACGCCCGCCAGCACGCGCACGTTGTCGAGCTTCGCGAGCTGGCCCGCGATGTTCGCGGGCGTCGCGCCGTACATGTCGGTCAGCACGACGACGCCGTTCTCTTCCCTGAGCCGCGCGAGCTCCGCGTGCGCGAACGCCATCACCTGGGTGGGGTCGCTGTCCGCCAGCACGTCGATACAGCCGATGCGCGCGGGCACGCCGCCGTAGATGTGCGCGATGCAGTCCCGCAACGCGGTGGCGAGCGGCGCGTGCGCGATGATCAGAATCCCGGCCATGTCAGACCGCCTCCGGCCGCCCCTGGCGGGCCGACGCCCCGCGGCGGGGCCACGAGCATAGCGAGTATGGGAATCGTTTCATGTTCAGCCTTGCAACGGTTTCGGCCCGACCGCCGGGCCTTCGGCGCGCTGGTCGCGGCACCGGGCAAGCGGGCATTGTAGCAGGCCGGTCGAACGGCTCCGGCGACGGGGGGCCTGCGCGGCCGCCGCCGGAATTGCGCGCGACGCGGGCTACGCGGCCGCCCGCTCCAGCGCGTCGATGAACATCGCGGCGACGTCGAAACCCGTCTGCTCCATGATTTCGCGAAAGCACGTCGGGCTCGTCACGTTCACCTCGGTCAGCCAGTCGCCGATCGCGTCGAGCCCGACCAGCAGCAGCCCGCGCGCGGCGAGCACCGGCCCGAGCGTCTCGGCGATCTCGCGGTCGTGCGGCGTCAGCGGCTGCGCGACGCCCAGCCCGCCCGCGGCCAGATTGCCGCGCACCTCGCTGCCCTGCGGGATCCGCGCGAGCGAATACGGCACCGGCTCGCCCGCGATCAGCAGGATGCGCTTGTCGCCGGCCGTGATCTCCGGGATGAACTTCTGAATCATCAGCGAGCGCGTGCCGTCATGACCGAGCATCTCGATGATTGCGCCGAGATTCATCCCGTCGGCTTTCACGCGGAACACACCCATCCCGCCCATCCCGTCGAGCGGCTTCACGATCACGTCGCCGTGCGCGGCGTGGAACGCACGCAAGCGCGCGGGGTCGCGCGTGACGAGCGTCGGCGCGACGAACTGCGGAAACTCGCCGATCGCGAGCTTCTCCGAGTGATCGCGGATCGACTGAGGCTTGTTGAACACGCGTGCGCCTGCACGCTCGGCCAGCTCGAGCATCCAGGTCGCCGTCACGTACTCCATGTCGAACGGCGGATCCTTGCGCATCAGCACCGCGCCGAACGACGTCATCTGACGCGATTCATGGGCGCCCGCCTCGTACCACGGATGGCGATGCAGGTCGGCCGTGTCGCCGACGATCGTCACGCGCTGCACGTCCGCCTCGACGCCCGAGCCCGTCCATGCGAGCTGGTGCGGCTGGCATGTGTACACCGCATGCCCGCGCCGCGCGGCCTCCGCCATCATCGCGTAGGTCGAATCCTTGTAGATCTTGAAGCGCTCGAGCGGGTCGGCGATAAAGAGAATGTCCATGCGGGTCCTGTACGTAGCGAAGCCGTTACACCTGGATGGCTTCGGGATCGGTCTTTTCCAGTTCGATCGACGACGCGATCAGCGACAGGCGCGCGACGACGCCGTACATGTAGAAACGGTTCGGCGGCGCGGCGCCCGGCTTGGCGCCGGCATCCGGCAGCGCGGTGTGCTCGAAGCCGAGCGGCACGTAGTGCATGCCCGGCGCGTTCAGGTTCTGGTCGCGCTCGCGACCGCCGTGCGTGCGGTAGAAGCCGCCGACCACGTAGCGATCGATCATGTACACGACCGGCTCCGCGACTTCGTCGCCGACGCGCTCGAACGTATAGACGCCTTCCTGCACGATCACGTCGCGCACCGCGAGGCCGGCCTTCGACTCGGCCATCTGCGTGCGCTCGGCCTTCGACATGCGGCCGATCTCGGCCGCATCGTGCACGGTCATCACGCCGCGCCCGGCGGTGCCCGCGTCGGCCTTCACGACGACGTACGGCTTTTCGCTGATCCCGTATTCGCGGTACTTGCGCGCGATCTTCTTCAGCACGCCGTCGATCGCGTCGGCGAGCGCCTGCTCGCCTTCATGCGCCTGCCAGTCGACGCCTTCGACATGCGCGAAATACGGATTCACCATCCACGGATCGACGCCGACCATCTTCGCGAACTTCTTCGCGACGTCGTCGTAGCACGAGAAGTGCGTCGACTTGCGGCGCACGGCCCAGCCCGCGTGCAGCGGCGGCAGCAGATACTGCTCGTGCAGGTTTTCCAGCACGGCGGGAATCCCGGCCGACAGGTCATTGTTCAGCAGGATCGAGCACGGATCGAAATTCTTCAGGCCGAGGCGGCGCTGCGAACGCTCGAGCGGTTCGAGCACGATCTTCTGGCCGTCGGCCAGCGTGATCGGCGTCATGTCGGTGATGCTCGGATCGAGCGAGCCGAAACGCACGTTCAGGCCGGCCTGGCGCATGATCGTCGCGAGCCGCGCGACGTTTTCCAGGTAGAACGCGTTGCGGGTCGGCAGCTCGGGAATCACGAGCAGGTTCTTCGCGTCCGGGCAGATCTTCTCGATCGCGGCCATCGCGGCCTGGACGGCGAGCGGCAGCACTTCGGACGGCAGATTATTGAATGCGCCGGGGAACAGGTTCGCGTCGACGGGCGCCAGCTTGAAGCCGGCGTTGCGCAGGTCCACCGAACAATAGAACGGCGGGGTGTGTTCCTGCCATTCGAGCCTGAACCAGCGTTCGATCGCAGGCGTCGCGTCGAGGATCTTCTGCTCGAGTTCGAGCAGCGGACCGTTCAACGCGGTAACGAGGTGGGGAACCATGAATCACTCGCGAGCGGGAGAATGAAGATTGTAGAGCAATTGCTTTGCCCATTTGGGGATTGTTCCCGGCTTCACAAGGATTTGGAGGAAGTTTTCGGCTATTGACCCGATAGGTCGAAGGGTTATGCGCTGCGGCGGCACGACGCAGGAGAAAAAAACGCCCGCCGGGTGGGCGGGCCGAAATCGCTGCGCTCATTCGTGGCGGGCGCCGTCTGCGCGGCGGCCCGCCGTCATCCGTACGACTTATTCGACGTGCTCGCCGTGCAGCACCACGTCGAGGCCTTCGCGCTCTTCCTCTTCGCTCACGCGCAGGCCGATCGTCAGGTCGATCAGCTTCAGCAGCACGAAGCTCAGCACGCCGCTGTATACCAGCGTGATCAGCACGCCCTTCGCCTGCAGCAGCAGGCTGCCGTCGAAACCGCCGATGTCCTTGACCGCGAACACGCCGGTCAACAGTGCGCCGAGCACCCCGCCCACGCCGTGCACGCCGAACGCGTCGAGCGAATCGTCGTAGCCGAGCTTCGACTTGAGCCACGTCGCCGACCAGTAGCACACGACGCCGGCCGCGATGCCGATCACGAGCGCACCCGGCACACCGACGAAGCCGGCCGCCGGCGTGATCGCGACGAGACCCGCGACCGCGCCCGACACGATGCCGAGCACCGACGGCTTGCCGTGCGTGAGCCACTCGGCGAACATCCAGCCGAGCGCCGCGCAGGCCGTCGCGACTTGCGTCGTCAGCATCGCGAAGCCGGCACGGCCATCGGCTGCGACTGCCGAACCCGCGTTGAAGCCGAACCAGCCGACCCACAGCATCGAGCCGCCGATCATCGTCAGCACGAGGTTGTGCGGCGCCATCGATTCACGGCCGAAGCCGACGCGCTTGCCGAGCATCAGGCACGACACGAGGCCCGCGATACCGGCGTTGATGTGCACCACCGTGCCGCCCGCGAAGTCGAGCACGCCGTCCGCCGACAGCCAGCCGGTCGGCTCCCACACCATGTGCGCGATCGGCACGTAGACGATCAGCGACCAGAGCGTCATGAACACGAGCATCGCCGAGAACTTCATCCGGTCGGCGAACGCGCCGCAGATCAGCGCCGGCGTGATGATCGCGAACGTCATCTGGTAGACGAAGTAGACCGATTCCGGAATCGTCGTCGCCAGGTGGCTGACGGTCAGCGTGGTCGCCTTGTCGCCCTTCACGTAGGTCATCCCGTGCAGGAACACGCGCGACAGGCCGCCGATGAAGCCGTTGCCCGGCGTGAACGCGAGGCTGTAGCCGACCACCGTCCACAGCACCGTGATCAGCGCGGTGATCGCGAAGCTCTGCATCACGGTCGCGAGCACGTTCTTCTTGCGGACCATGCCCGCGTAGAACAGCGCGAGGCCGGGGATCGTCATGAACAGCACGAGCGCGGTGGACGTCAGCATCCACGCGGTGTCGCCCGCGCTGATCTTCGACGAATCGACGGAGAACGGCGCGGTCGGCGCGGTGGGTGCGGCCGGCGCGGACGCAGCCGCGGCAGCCGATGCGTCGGCGGCCGACGCGGGGGCGGCGGCAGCGGCAGGCGCCGATGCCTCGGTGGCGGCCGAAGCGGCTGCCGTTGCATCGGACGCCGTTGCGGCGGGCGCGGACGCGGCCGAAGCCGCGTCGTCCGCGAGCGCGGGGCCGACACCGGCCGCGATCAGCGAGCCTGCCATCAGCAGGGACATCAGAAGTTTGCGCATCTCGGGTTTCCTCTTGTTGCTTGTCTTTGTCTGTTACAGCGCGTCTGCGCCGGTCTCCCCGGTCCGGATCCGGATCACTTGCTCGATCGGCGTGACGAAGATCTTCCCGTCGCCGATCTTGCCGGTGCGCGCGGCCCGCTCGATCGCCTCCACCGCCTGATCGACGAGATCGTCGGACACGGCCGCCTCGATCTTCATCTTCGGCAGGAAGTCGACCACGTATTCGGCGCCGCGGTACAGCTCGGTGTGCCCTTTCTGGCGCCCGAAGCCCTTCACCTCCGTCACCGTGATGCCCGAGACGCCGAGCGCGGAGAGCGCTTCGCGCGTCTCATCGAGCTTGAACGGCTTGATGATTGCGGTAATCAGTTTCATGAAGTCCTCTCGCTGGGTGGTCCCGTCGAATTGGTTGGAATGGTGTGACGGTCTCTTCCCAGCAACTCGCATGCCATGTTTGCGCGAGGACCGTCTCGAACGGCTCCGAAAAGGGGGCGCATCACCCGTTGAAAGGTGTGGAAGCCCGGCCGAACGGTCAACGTGGGCCCAGTTTGCTGGCGCGTCGAAAGGATCGTTGCTAGAGTGCACGCACGTCCCGGTTCACCGGGCCATTCACCCATGCGGGCGCCATGCCCGGAATTCGCGCCAGCGGCGCACCATTTCCGGTCATGCGTGCATCATGGGCACGTACGCAACTGAAGATGCACATTTTTTGTGCAAGGAAGGGATATCTCATGAAGCAACCCAGCGATGTTTTCAACGACCTGCAGTCGCGCGTCAGCGACCTGCTGAAAAACTCGCCGGCCAAGGATGTCGAGCGCAACGTGAAGGCCATGCTGTCGCAAGGCTTCTCGAAACTCGATCTCGTCACGCGCGAGGAGTTCGACACGCAGGCACAGGTGCTCGCCCGCACCCGCGTGCGTCTCGAGGAACTCGAAAAGCGCGTCGCGGAACTCGAGCAGAAGCTCGCAGCGCCCCAGGCCTGACGCCCCCTGACCGACCGGTCCGGGCGCGGGCCGCCTCGTGCGGCCCGCGCCCGCCCCCCGCCAGTCGGCCAGTCGGCAAGCCGTTTCGTCGTTCTTCGCAGTCCCCCGCTCTTCGCTGTTCCTCGCTCTTCGTCGTTCCTCGCTCTTCGCAGTTCGTCGTTCCTCGTTCTTTCTCGCGCCACGCCGGCAAGCGCGCACCGATTCCTCCGATTCCCGCGGCACGCGGCCCCGAACGGCCGTTGCCCGTCCGATTCATTTACAGGAGCCTCGCCATGTCGCTCGCCGTGGTGCGCAGTCGCGCGCCGGCGGCCGGCCGCGCGCCGGACGTCACCGTCGAAGTCCATCTTGCCAACGGGTTGCCGTCGTTCTCGATCGTCGGCCTGCCCGATCTCGAAGTCCGCGAAAGCCGCGAGCGCGTGCGCGCCGCGCTGCAGAACTGCGGATTCGAATTCCCCGTGCGCCGCATCACGGTCAACCTCGCACCGGCCGACCTGCCGAAGGAGTCGGGCCGCTTCGATCTGCCGATCGCGCTCGGCATCCTCGCCGCGAACGGCCAGATCCCGGCCGACGCGCTGGCCGGCCGCGAATTCGCGGGCGAGCTGTCGCTGACCGGCGCGCTGCGGCCGATGCGCGGCGCGTTCGCGATGGCGTGCGGCGCGGCACGCGACTGGCGCGCGGGTAAAACCGGATCGGGCGTCGGTTCCGGCGCCCGGCCCGACGCGATGTCCGACGCAGCGGCCAGCCCGGCGGCCGCGTCGCGCCCGCCCGAGCTGTACCTGCCGCTCGACAGCGCCGCCGAGGCCGCGCTGGTGCCGGGCGTCACGGTGTTCGGCGCGCCCGACCTGCCCGCGCTGTGCGCGCACCTCGCCGGTGCGCCGGACGCGCGGCTCGCGCCGGTCGCGGCGCCCTGCCTCGACGGCGAGCCGGCGCCGGCCGCCCCCGATCTCGCGGACGTCATCGGCCAGCGCGGCGCCCGGCGCGCGCTCGAAGTGGCCGCCGCGGGCGGACACCACATGCTGATGATCGGGCCACCCGGCGCCGGCAAGTCGATGCTGGCCGCGCGGCTGCCGGGCCTCCTGCCGCCGCTGACCGACGACGAGGCGCTGACGTCGGCCGCGCTCCTTTCCGCGAGCCGCCTCGGCTTCTCGCCCGCGCAGTGGCGGCGGCGGCCGTTCCGTTCGCCGCATCATTCGTCGAGCGCCGCTGCATTGGTTGGCGGCCGCAATCCGCCGCAGCCGGGCGAGATCACGCTCGCGCACCTCGGCGTGCTGTTTCTCGACGAACTGCCCGAATTCGACCGGCACGTGCTGGAAATGCTGCGCGAGCCGCTGGAAGTCGGCCGCATCACGATCTCGCGCGCGGCGCAGCAGGCCGATTTCCCCGCCGCGTGCCAGTTGATCGCCGCGATGAATCCGTGCCCGTGCGGTTGGCACGGCGATCCGTCCGGGCGCTGCCGCTGCTCGCCGGACGTCGCCTCACGCTATCTGCGCAAGCTGTCGGGGCCGCTGCTCGACCGGATCGACATCCACATCGATCTGCCCGCGCTGTCGCCGGCCGAACTCGCCGCGCGCGCGACCGCGCACGGCGAATCGAGCGCCACGGTCGCCACGCGGGTCGCCCAGGCGCGCGCGCTGCAGTTCGAACGGCAGGGCAAGACGAATCACATGCTGAGCGGTCGCGAGACCGACGACCTGTGCCGCCCGACCGACGACGGCGAGCGGCTGCTGCGCGAGGCCGGCGAGCGCTTCGGCTGGTCGGCGCGCGCGTATTTCCGCGTGCTGAAGGTCGCGCGGACGATCGCCGACCTGGCCGGCGACCCGTTGCCGACGGCCGCGCAGATCGCCGAGGCAATCCGCTACCGGCGCGCGCTCACGGCGCTGTGAGCGCCCTCGGAGGACAAAATCCGGCTGTCAAGACTTGACTTATGCACAATTTAGCGAATCTGGCCCCGGATCGCCGCTCGCGAGCGGCTTGCTATCGCGAAATACGTATCCCCTTGTTTCCATTGATTTTTCTCAAATGGCACCGAAGTTGTGAAATGCACCGGAAGGCCGTCTGGTGCGGCTTTGCGCAAGATTCGCCCGACTTTTCAACAAAGTTATCCACATGCGCTGTGGATAGCTGAAAAATCCTCGCAAAATCCGGAGATTAGCGTCGAAAGCTGCGAATGAACTTTCAGTTGTCACAACGTGTCAGAGCGCCCTCGCCGGCCGGTGTCAGTCCAGTTTGAACGAGCCGAAAAACTGGTCGAGCTGTTCCTGCGCGAGCGGCCCGTCGGCGATCACGACGGCCTGATACGCATGCCGGCCGCGCGCCACGAGCCGCGCGACGATCGTCTTGTGCGCGTGGTCGCCGCCGCTGGCCGCGCCCGCGACCCGCAGCTCGAGCCCGTTTACCGCGCCGCCGGCCGCGAGCGGCACCGGCACCGAGGCCGTCTGCGGCGCGCCTTCGAGATTACGCGACAGCCCGGCGCGCAGGAACTCGAGCGCCATGCGGCGCGTGTCGTCGCGTTCGTCCGGCAGCGTGAGGGTGCCGACCGCGAATACCGCCCCGTCGACGTGCGCGGCCTGCATCCGCATCGGCATCGATGCGCCGCCCACCGCTATCGGATGGTCCTCGACGGTCGGCTTCGCCGGCAGGTCGATCGTATAGCCGGCGTCGTTGTGCAGCGTGCGCCAGTCATAGGATGGCGAGCACGCAGTCAGCGCCGCGCTCACGCACGCGAGCGCGGCGAAGTGTCGCAGCGGACGAAAAAGGGGGCGTAACGAATCGATGACTTCCTTCGGCATGGCAGGGATCGAGCAGGCAAAACGCTCATTATCCGCGAAGGCTGACACCGCGGATCCGTGGCCGCCGCCGGTGCGTGCCGCGCATTCGCGCTAAAATGAGCGCCGAATTTCGACGTCCTTTGCATCGATCCGCGTCATCGACCGACTCCGAGAGCACCAGATGAACACCACGCCTCCCGCCCAGCGCCGCACCGGCCCCGCCCGCTATATCGTGGCGGCGGTCGTCGTCGCGGCCATCGCCGTTGCCGGCTTCTTTGCGTTCAACGGCAAGTCCAGCGTGCCGGACGCCACGTTCACGCTGCTGTCGGGCCAGAAGGTGTCGACGGCCGGCGACCTGAAGGGCAAGGTCTACCTCGTCAATTTCTGGGCGACGAGCTGCGCGACCTGCATGCAGGAAATGCCGCAGATGGTCGAGACCTACAATCGCTTCAAGGGTCAGGGGCTGGAATTCGTCGCGGTCGCGATGAATTACGACCCGCCGATGTACGTCGCGAACTATGCGCAGACGCGCCAGCTGCCGTTCAAGGTCGCGCTCGACGACGGCAGCGTCGCGAAGCAGTTCGGCAACGTGCAGCTCACGCCGACGACCTTCGTCGTCGACAAGAACGGCAAGATCCTGAAGCGCTACGTCGGCGCACCGCAGTTCGCGGAACTCGACGCGCTGCTCAAGAAGGCGCTCGACGGCAACGCGGCCTGAGCGTCGCCACTCGATTCCCCTCGCAGGGCGCATGCAGCCCTGCTCCCCACAACGGACCGCACTGCGGTCCGTTCGTTTTTCAGCGCTCGGTTTCGCCTTTCGCCGACAGCCCGTAGCGCTTCATCTTCTCGTACAGCGTCGCCTTGCCGACATGCAGCCGGTCGGCCGTCGCCGCGACCGCGCCGCCCGTCTGGTTCAGCGCCTGCGCAATCACCGCGCGCTCGAACTGCTCGATGCGCTCCTTCAGCGTCTGGTCGCTCTCGGCATCGTCGCCGCTCGCGCCCGCATCCTGCGGCATGTCGGCGACGCCGAGCACGAAGCGGTCCGCCGCGTTGCGCAGCTCGCGCACGTTGCCGGGCCAGTCGCGCTGCATCAGGCTCGCGCGCTGCCGGTCGGTCAGCACGGGGGCCGGCCGCCCGTAGCGCACGGCCGCGTCGAGCATGAAGTGCTCGAACAGCGGCACGATGTCCTCGCGGCGCTCGGCGAGCGGCGGCAGCGCGATCGTCACGACGTTGAGCCGGTACAGCAGGTCGCGCCGGAACGTGCCGGCCGCGACGAGCTCGCTCATGTCGCCCTTTGCGGCCGCGACGACGCGGCAGTTCACGCGGATCGGCTGGTTCGAGCCGAGCCGCTCGAGCACGCCGTCCTGCAGCACGCGCAGCAGCTTCACCTGCAGCGCGAGCGGCATGCTTTCGATTTCGTCGAGGAACAGCGTGCCGCCGGACGCATATTCGAGCTTGCCGACGCGGCGCTTCGCGGCACCCGTAAACGCGCCGGGCTCGTAGCCGAACATCTCCGACTCGAACATCGGCTCGGGCAGCGCGCCGCAATTCACCGCGATGAACGGCTTGTCGCGACGCGGCGACAGCTCGTGCAGGCTGCGCGCGATCAGCTCCTTGCCGGCGCCCGTGTCGCCGTTGATCAGCACCGATGCGTCGGTGGGCGCGACGTTCGCGATCAGCTTGCGCACCTGTTCGATCGCCGGACTGCGGCCGATGATGCGCGGCGCGACGATGTTCTGCCCGGCCAGCTCGCGCCGCAGCGCATGGTTCTCGAGCACGAGTTCGCGCCGCTCGAGCGCGCGGCGCACGGTCTCGATCAGCCGTTCGGCCGCGAACGGCTTTTCGATGAAGTCGTACGCGCCGTCGCGCATCGCCTGTACGGCCATCGAGATGTCGCCGTGGCCGGTGACGAGGATCACCGGCACGTCGGGCACGCGCTCGCGGCACTGCGCGAGCAGGTCGAGCCCGCTCGCGCCGGGCAGCCGGATGTCGCTGACGATCACGCCGGCGGTTTCCGCGACGATCGCCTTGTCGGCCGCCTCGGCCGATTCGAACCCGACGACGTCGAACCCCGCGAGCTGGAGGCTCTGCACGCTCGCCCGGCGAACGAGCGCATCGTCTTCGATATAGATCACTTGCAGCCGGTTGGCCATCGTAGTCACTTGCTCCTGGCACGCCGCGCGGCGGGAAACGCGCGCGGCTCTCGTTGATGCCGGTCGTGCGGCGAACGGGCCCTAGTGCGAGCCCGCCGGCTCGGACAGGGAGTCCGGATGATGCGTGCGCGTGCGCCGCAGCGTCAAGACGAACAACGCGCCGCCCGACGGCGCATTGCGCGCGGTCAGCGCGCCGCCCGCGTCGCTCGCGATCGACGACGAGATCGCGAGGCCGAGCCCGAGCCCGCGCCCCATTTCCTTGGTCGTGAAGAACGGTTCGAACAAGCGCGGCAGCAGGTCGGGCGCGATGCCCGGGCCGTTGTCGCGCACCTCGACCGCCAGCGTCGCGACCGACACCGCGATCGTCACTTCGATCGCCGGCGCCGCGACACCCGCGACCGCGTCGAGCGCGTTGCCGAGCAGGTTGATCAGCACCTGTTCCAGGCGCAGGTCCTCGCAGCGGGCGACGAGGTCCGGATAATCGCGCGCGAGGTCGAGCGGCGCATCCTGCGCGGGCGACACGGTCGCATCCTGCAGCGTCAGCGTGAGCGCGACGCCGCGCAACCGTTCGCCGAGCAGCGACAGCACGCTGCGCAGCGCGCGCACGACGAGCGCCTGTTCGTTGCGTGGCTTCGCGCGGCCGACGAACAGCTTCAGCTGGTTGGTGATCTTGCCCATCCGCTCGGTCAGCGCGGCGATCGCCTCGAGGTTCTCGCGCGCGGCCGCCTGCTCGCCGCGATCGAGCAACACGCGCGTGTTGTCCGAGAAGCTGCGCAATGCCGCGAGCGGCTGGTTCAGTTCATGCGTGATGCCGGCCGCCATCTGGCCGAGCGCGGCGAGCTTGCTCGCCTGGATCAGTTCGTCGTGCGCGGCGCGCAATTCCTGTTCCGCGCGGATCCGGTCGCCGACTTCCTTCTGCAACTGCTCGTTCGCTTCCGACAGATCGGCCGTGCGTTCCTCGACGCGCCGGTTCAGCTCCGCATAAGCCTGCTGCAGCAGCGCGCGGCCGCGGATCATCTCGCGCACGCGAGCGCGGCGCATGCGCCAGTAGAACGCGAGCAACGCGACCGACACGAAGCCGAAGCCCGTGACGATGGTCGCGTTGCGCGCATCGGCGTCGATCGGTGCGATCGGCGCGAGCGTGACGAGCAGCCAGTCGGGTTCGCCGATCCGCCGCTTGCTGGCCAGGAAGCGCGGCGCGCGCAGGCCGGGGCCGAGGCGCACGATCTCCGCGTCCGCGCCGAGCACCTGCTCGACGCGCAGCGGCAGCGGCGTGACGGGCTGCTGCGCGTACTGGCGCGTTTCGTAGATCGACGCGGCGACGGGCCCCGTCAACGGATGCAGCGTGTGGTATTTCCACGCGGGCACGGACGAGAGAAACACGACGCCGTGATCGTCCGCGACGACGAGCGGCTCGGACGCGTCGGCGCCCTGGAACCATTCGAGATTGAGTTTCACGACGACGACACCCGCGATCTTGCCGTCGCGCCACACCGGCTGCGAGATGTAGTAGCCGGGGTCGCGCGAGATCGTGCCGATCCCGAAGAAGCGGCCGACCCGGCCGTTCATCGCGTCGAGGAAATAAGGACGGAAGCGGTATTCGATCCCGACGAAGCTGTCGGGCGCGCGCCAGTTGCTGGCGGCGACGCACAGGCCGTCCGCGCCGACCACGTAGGTGACGGTCGCGTGCGCGTGTTCGTTGAGGTCTTCGAGATAACGGTTCGCGCGCCCGGTGAAATCGGCGCGCTTCGGTTCGGCGAGCAGGTCCTGCACGTACGGATGGCTGCCGAGCAGATAAGGCAGCGATTCGTAGCGATCGAGCGTGCTCTTGAGCGCGTTGGTGGTGCGGTCGACCCGCACCGCGGCGTTGCGCTGCAGCTCGGCGACGCCGCGCCGCCACGTGATGGTCCACGTCAGCGCGCACGCCGCCGCGAGCGCGACGGCAAGCACGACGAGGATGAGCAGGCGGCGCTTCACGGACGTGACTTCCTGGCGATGCGGATCGCCTATTGTGTCATAGGGCTCCGCATCGCCGCCCTGGCCGCCCCGGCCGCCGCGCGGCGCGGCGGCCGCGGGCGCAACCGCCGCCTGCTCGTTCATGGTGTCAGACGCCGGCCGCCTCGGTCGTCTTGACTTCGCCGCCGCCGCTCAGCGCCTGACGCAGCTTGTTGCGGTCGAGCTCCTTCTCCCACGCCGACACGACCACCGTTGCGACACCGTTGCCGACGATGTTGGTCAGCGCACGGCATTCGCTCATGAAGCGGTCGATGCCGAGGATCAGCACCATGCCCGACAGCGGGATCGTCGGCACGACGGCGAGCGTCGCGGCGAGCGTGATGAAGCCCGCGCCCGTGACGCCGCTCGCGCCCTTCGAGGTCAGCATCGCGACCGCGAGCAGCGTGAGCTGCTGCATCCACGTCAGTTCGATGTTGGTCGCCTGCGCGATGAACAGCACGGCCATCGTCATGTAGATGTTGGTGCCGTCGAGGTTGAACGAGTACCCGGTCGGCACGACGAGGCCGACGACCGAACGCGAGCAGCCGGCCTTCTCGAGCTTTTCCATCAGCTGCGGCAGCGCGGCTTCCGACGAGCTCGTGCCGAGCACGATCAGCAGCTCTTCCTTGATGTAGGACACGAAGCGGATGATCGAGAAGCCCGTGACGCGCGCGATCGTGCCGAGCACGACCAGCACGAATACGATCGACGTCAGGTAGAACGTGCCGATCAGCTTGAGCAGCGGCACCAGCGAGCCGACGCCGTACTTGCCGATCGTGAACGCCATCGCGCCGAACGCGCCGATCGGCGCCAGCTTCGTGACGATGTGCACGATGCCGAACAGCACGCGCGTGAGACCGTCGATGAAGTCGGTGACGACCTTGCCGCGCTCGCCGAGGTGCGCGAGCACGCTGCCGAACAGCAGCGCGATCAGCAGGATCTGCAGGATTTCGCCCTGCGCGAACGCATCGACCATCGTGTTCGGGATGATGTGCAGCAGGAAGTCGACCGTCGACTGACCGTGCGCCTTCGCCGCGTACGATGCGACGGCCTTGCCGTCGAGCGTCGCCGGATCGATGTTGAAGCCGACGCCCGGACGCAGGATGTGCGTGGCCGCGAGGCCCAGCAGCAGCGCGAAGGTCGACACGACCTCGAAGTACAGCAGCGCCTTGCCGCCGACGCGGCCGACCTTCTTCATGTCCTCCATGCCGGCGATGCCGGTGACGACCGTACAGAAGATGATCGGCCCGATCACCATCTTGATCAGCTTGATGAAGCCGTCGCCGAGCGGTTTCATGTCGGTGGCGAGCGCCGGGTAGAAGTGGCCGAGGATCACGCCGACGATGATGGCGAAAATCACCTGCACATAGAGCACTTTGTAGAAGGGTTTCTTCTTCACGATGGTTCCTGCTGAAGTAGATGAGCCGGTGGAAACGGCGTCACGCGCGCAGGCGAATGTCAGGGGGAAAGAAACATTCGCCCGCGCGGCTGCCGTGCCGCAACAAGCGATGCCTCAAGTCATCCGACAGGGGAGGAAGGCATTGGTCATCGATTGTCTCCTTGGTTTAATAGTCAGGCCGGGGGGACGGCCGTGCTGTTTATATCGCAAGGTCGATGCCAGGTTTCCGGAACCCCTCAAGCCGTTGTTTTCATTGTATTTCTCATAATACGGCAGGCAAGGAAATCCGGGATTCCGGATTTCCGGAAAATATCCGTCCGGCGATCCGGACGGATTCGGCCATTCGTCGGACGGATCAGTGCTGCACGGCGCGACTGGCCAGCACGCCCGTCTGCGCGTAGAACTCCTGCTGCGCGAACGCGTCGCGCTCGCGCCGCGCGCGCTCGCCGCGGTCCGCGAGCGAGCCGACCACGATCCCGAAGAACGCGAGCGGCACCGACACGAGGGCCGGATTGTCGAGGAACACCGGCGCATGCGCGTGGTGCAGCACGTCGACCCACACCGACTTCGACAGCACCGTGAGCGCGACCGCCGACGCGAGGCCGAGGCCGCCGCCGAGCACCGCGCCGCGCGTCGTCATCCCGCGCCAGAAGATCGACATCGCGAGCACCGGGAAATTCGCGCTGGCGGCCACCGCCGCGACGAGGCCGACCATGAACGCGACGTTCACGTGCTCGAACAGGATCGACAACGCGATCGCGATCGCCGACAACCCGATCGTCGCCGCGCGCGAGATGCGCATTTCCAGCCGCTCGTCGGGCTTGCCGCGCGCCCACATCTGCGCATACAGGTCGTGCGAGATCGTGGTCGCGCCGGCGAGCGTCAGCCCGGCGACCACCGCGAGGATCGTCGCGAACGTGACGGCCGCGATGAAGCCGTAGAACCAGTTGCCGCCGACCGCCTGCGCGAGCTTCACCGCGACCATGTTGGAGCCGCCGAGCAGGTCGTGCGTCAGGTTGAACGTGCCGTTCGCGCCGAGCCGGAAGAATTCCGGATGCTGCGCGAGCAGCACGATGGCCGAAAAGCCGATCACGAAGGTCAGCAAATAGAAGTAGCCGATGAAGCCCGTCGCGTACAGCACCGACTTGCGCGCCTCCTTCGCGTTCGGCACCGTGAAGAAGCGCATCAGGATGTGCGGGAAGCCGGCCGTGCCGAACATCAGCGCGATGCCGAGCGACAGCGCGTTGGCCGGATCGCGAATCAGCTTGCCGGGGCCCATGATCGACAGCGCGCCCGGATGCACGGCCACCGCGCGGCGGAACATCTCGTCGATGCTGAAGCCGAATTCCCCGAGCGCGAGCAAGACGAGCAGCGTCGCGCCGCACAGCAGCAGCACGGCCTTGATCACCTGCACCCAGGTGGTCGCGGTCATCCCGCCGAAGAACACGTAGACGACCATCAGCACGCCGACGATCAGCTCGGCCGTGCCGTACGACAGCCCGAACAGCAGCTGGATCAGCTTGCCTGCGCCGACCATCTGCACGACCAGGTACAGCACGACGATCGTCAGCGCGTTCGCGGACGTCAGCAGCCGGATCGGCCGCTGCGCGAAGCGGTACGCGACGACGTCGACGAACGTGAACTTGCCGAGATTGCGCAGCGGCTCGGCGATCAGGAACATCACGAACGGCCAGCCGACCAGGAAGCCGATCGAGTAGATCAGCCCGTCGAAGCCGAACATGAACACCATCCCCGAGAGCCCGAGGAACGACGCGGCCGACATGTAGTCGCCCGCGATCGCGAGCCCGTTCTGCAGCCCGGTGATGCCGCCGCCGGCCGTGTAGAAGTCGCGCGTCGAGCGCGTGCGGCGCGCGGCCCAGCGCGTGAGCGCGAGCGTCGCGAACACGAACGCGAAGAACATCGCGATCGCGACCGGGTTCAGCTCGACCTTGTCGGGCATCGGGCCCGCGACCGAGGTCGCGTGCGCGGCGGAGGAAACGAGAACGGTCAGCGCGCCGAGCACGCTCGAAGTGAGTCGCATGGGGGCCTCCGTCATGTCATGAACGCTGCAGGATCGCGGCGACGCGGCGGTCGAACGCACGGTTCGCGCGCAGCACGTAGCACGCGGTCAGGCCGATCGCGATCAGGATGATCGCGACGCCCGCGACGATCCCGACCGTGGTCGTCGCGCCGCGGTACAGCGGCGCGGCCAGCACGTGCGGCGCGAGCGCGACGAGCAGGATGAAGCCGTAGTAGGTGGCGATCATCAGCGCCGTCAGCGTGAAGCTGAAGCGGCGCCGCGCACGCACGAGCTGCTGGTAGTCACGGCACGCCGTGACCGATTCGATGACGGAAAGCTCCATGGTGTCTCCTCCTGTCGACCCGAGTTGGCGCTTTAGCGCTTACTCTGGTCCCATGCTTCGCGGTCGACCCGAGTTGGCGCTTCAGCGCTTACCCGGGTCCCATGCTTCGCGGTCGACCAGAGTTGGCGCTTTAGCGCGTACTCCAGTCCCCGCAGGGCAACCGCCTCGTCATTGCGAGCGGTGTCTGTTGGATGGCCGGCGCGCGACTGCTCCGCCCGCGCCGCGGCGGCAAAAATCGATCTACACGATGCGATCCGCGCGCAGCCGCACCAGCTCGTCCATCGACATCCCGAGCCAGCCGCCGAGCACGTCGTCCGTATCGGCGCCGAGCACCGGCGGCGCACCGCGCACCGGCAGGCGCGCGCCGTCGAAGCGGTACGGCGGCGCGAGCACGTCGACGCCGCCCGCGACCGGATGCGGCTGCCGCGTGACGAGCCCCGCGCGGGTCGCACGCTCCGACGTCAGCGCGTCGTGCAGCCCGAGCACTTCGCCGCACGGAATGCCCGCGCCGGAAAGCGCCGTGAGCAGCGTCGCGCGTGGCCGACGCGCAAGCTCGCGGCGGAGCTCCGGCAGCAGCTCGGCGCGATTCGCGGAGCGGCCGAGGTTGGTCCTGTAGCGTTCGTCCGCGGCGAGGTCGGGCCGCTCGATCGCGTCGCAGAAACGCGCGAACTGCGTGTTGTTGCCGACCGTGATCACGAGCGGGCCGTCGGCCGCATCGAACACGCCGTACGGCACGATCGACGGATGCGCGTTGCCGTAGCGCGGCGGATCCTCGCCCATCAGCAGCGCGTCGAGCCCGTAGTACGCGGTGATCATCAGCCCGCAGTCGAACAGCGCCATCTCGATGCGCCGTCCGCGCCCCGTCGCATGGCGCTCGTACAGCGCGGCGAGGATCGCCTGCGCCGAATACATGCCGGTGAACAGGTCGACCGCCGCGACGCCGAACTTCAGCGGCGGCTGGCCGGCCTCGCCGTTCAGCGCCATCAGCCCCGCCTCGCCCTGCACGACGAGGTCATAGCCGGGCCGCGCGGCCTCCGGGCCCGAACGGTCGTAGCCCGAGATCGCGCAATGCACGAGCCGCGGATTCAGCTCGGCCAGCGCGTCGTAGCCGAGCCCGAGCTTTTCCGCGCCGCCGGCCTTGAAGTTGTGGATCAGCACGTCGGCCTGCGTGGCGAGCTCGCGCGCGATGCGCCGCCCGGCTTCCGTCTGCAGGTCGACGCAGATCGACCGCTTGCTGCGGTTCACGCTGTTGAAGTAGGTCGTCTCGGTGTCGCCGATCCGCAGCCCCCAGTCGCGCGTGTCGTCGCCTCGCGCCGGATGCTCGATCTTGATCACGTCCGCGCCGAAATCGGCGAGCACCATCGCGCTCCACGGGCCCGCGAGCACGCGCGAGAAATCGAGCACCTTCACGCCGGCCAGCGGCAATGCGCGCGGGTCGTTCGTCATCGTTGTCTCCTCCATTCGCGTCGTTCGTCTTTACTGTTTCGACAGCGCGATATAGCGCGCGAGATGATGATCCTCGTCGCCGAGCTGGTGATCGATCATCACCAGCCGCTTCGCGTAGTGCGACAGCGGCAGCTCCCACGTCATCCCGATCCCGCCGTGCAGCTGGATGCTTTCCTCGGCGACCAGCGTGCCGATCCGGCCGATGCTGTACTTGGCCGCCGCGAGCGCGCGCTCGCGCACCGCACGCGGCGCATCGAGCTGCGCGGCCGCGTTGATCACCGCCGAGCGCGCCTGCTCGACTTCGAGCAGCAGGTCGGCCATCCGGTGCTGCAGCGCCTGGAAGCTGCCGATCGGCATCCCGAACTGCTTGCGCGTGCGCAGGTAGTCGAGCGTGTATTCCTTCGCGATGTCCATCGCGCCGAGCGCTTCGGCCGACAGCGCGAGCAGCCCGTAGCCCAGCACGCGTTCGAGCAGCGCGGCGCCCGCTTCGCCGTCGTGCGCATCCGGCGCGCCGAGCGCGGCGTCGGCCGGCAGCGCGACGCGCTCGAAACACACTTCGGCCGCGCGGCCGCCATCGATCTTCCGGTAGTCGCGCAGCGACACGCCCGGCGCGTCGGCCGGCACGACGAACAGGCCGATGCCGGCCGCGTCGTCGTCGTGACCGGACACGCGTGCGCTGACGACGAAGAACGCCGCCTGCGCGGCCTGGTCGACGACGCCCTTCGCGCCCGTCAGCACCCAGCCGTCGCCGGCACGCTCGGCGCGCGTGCGCACCGTCGTCAGTTCGTAGTGCGAGCCCGGCTCGTCGTGCGCGAACGCGGCGCTCGCGCTGCCGTCGATCAGCGCGGCAAGCCGCTCGCGATGCGCGGCGCCGCCGGCGAGCGACAGCGCGCGGCCCGCGAGCAGCGCGCCGAGGAACGGCTCGACGACGAGCCCGCGCCCGAGGCATTCGAACACCACGGCGATGTCGAAGCCCGCGCCGCCGAAGCCGCCGTCGGCCTCCGCGAACAGCGCGCCGACCGCGCCGAGTTCGGCGAAGCGCTGCCACATCGTGCGATCGAACCCGTCGGCCGACTGCGCGATGCGATCGCGCACCGGGAACGCGTACTGTTCGGCGATGAAGCGGTTTAACGTGTCCGCCAGCATCCGGCGGTCTTCTGTGTGCTGGAAATCCATCGTCTCGTTCCTCGTTACAGCCCGAGCATCATCTTCGCGATGATGTTCTTCTGGATTTCGTTCGAGCCGCCGAAGATCGACAGCTTGCGGTTGTTGAAGTACTGCTGCGCGGCGCTCGCGGCCTCCTCCGGGCCGACCGGCTCGCCGTCGTGATCGCCGTCGAGCGCGTCTTCGACGAACGGCTGCGCGTACGGCCCCATCGCGCGGCGCATCAGCGCGGTGATCTCCTGGCGGATCTGCGTGCCGCGGATCTTCAGCATCGAACTCTCGGCCCCCGGCACGCCGCCGCCCGCGACCGCGGCCAGCACGCGCAGGTTGGTCGTGCGCATGTTCTCGAGCTCGATCTCGACGCGCGCGACGCGTGCCGCGAAGAACGGATCGTCCGCGAGCGGCCGGCCGTTCTTCGTGACCTTCGCGGCAACCGCGCGCAGCCGCTCGAGCGCGGCCGTCGAGAAGCCGATGCCGGCGATGTTGGTGCGCTCGTACGTGAGCAGGTATTTCGCGCAGGTCCAGCCGCGGTTCTCTTCGCCGACCAGGTTCTCCACGGGCACGCGCACGTCGGTGAAGAACACTTCGTTCACCTCGTGCTCGCCGTCGAACGTGATGATCGGACGCACCTCGACACCCGGCGTGTTCATGTCGATCAGCAGGAAACTGATGCCCTCCTGCTTGCGCACGTCGGTCGCGGTGCGCACGAGACAGAAGATCATGTTCGCGTAGTGACCGAGCGTGGTCCACGTCTTCTGGCCGTTCACGACGTAGTGATCGCCGTGGCGCACCGCGCTCGTCTTCACCGACGCGAGATCGGAACCGGCGCCCGGCTCCGAATAGCCCTGGCACCACCAGTCGGTGCCGTCGAGAATGCGCGGCAGCCAGTGGCGCCGCTGCGCTTCGCTGCCGTACTTGATCAGCACGGGCCCGAGCATGTTGACGCCGAACGGGACGATGCGCGGCGCGCCCGCGAGCGCGCATTCGTTGTCGAACAGGAACTTCTGCGCGACGCTCCAGCCGGGGCCGCCGAACTCGCGCGGCCAGTGGCTCGCGAGCCAGCCGCGGGCGTTCAGGATCGCGTGCCATTCGCGCATGTCGTCGCGCGTCAGATGCAGGCCGCCCTTCACCTTGCGCGCGGTGCGCGCCGGCAGTTCGGCGGCGAGAAAGCGCTGCACGTCGGCGCGGAACGCTTCCTCTTCGGGAGTGAAATTGAGGTCCATCGTAAGTCCGTTGCGAAGGCGGTGGGCGTTCAGTCGATGTGGTTCAGGCTCGCGAAATCCGCGCCGCGCTCGACCAGCTCGACGATCAGCGGCGAAGGCTTCCAGAACAGCGGATCCTCCTGCGCGAACGCGCGAATGTCGGCGAGCACGTTCGCGAGGCCGACCGTGTCCGCGTAGTGCATCGGGCCGCCGCGATAGCGCGGGAAGCCGTAGCCGTGCAGGAACACCGCGTCGACGTCGAGCGGGCGCAGCGCGATCTTCTCGTGCACGACGTTCGCGCCTTCGTTGATCATCGCGGCGAGGTAGCGGCGCAGGATCTCGTCGTCGCTGAACGCGCGCGGCGTGATGCCCTTCTTCGCGCGCTCGTCGGCAACGATGGCCTCCACTTCCGGGTCCGGCGTGCCGACGCGTGCGCCGTCCGGGTACAGGTAGTAGCCGCGCGCGGTCTTCTGCCCGAACCAGCCGCGCTCGCACAGCCGGTCGGAAATTTCCACGTAGCGCGCGCGCGGGTCGCGCGTCGTCGCGCGGCGCTTGCGGGTCGCCCAGCCGATGTCGCCGCCCGCGAGATCGACGACCTGGAACGGTCCCATCGGGAAGCCGAAGTCGCGCACCGCGCGATCGATCTGGTACGGCGACGCGCCGTCCTCCATCAGGTAGTCGGCCGCGGTGCGGTAGACCGCGAGGATCCGGTTGCCGATGAAGCCGTCGCACACGCCCGCGCGCACCGGCGTCTTCTTCAGCTGCTTCGCGAGCGCGAACGCCGTCGCGACGACCTCCGCACTCACGCGTGCCGGCACGACGATCTCGAGCAGCTTCATCACGTTGGCCGGCGAGAAGAAATGCAGGCCGATCACGTCGGCCGGCCGGTCGATGCTGGCTGCCAGCTCGTCGATGTCGAGATACGACGTGTTGGTCGCGAGCACCGCGCCCGGCTTGCATACGCGCGCGAGTTCGGCGAACACCGCCTGCTTCACGGCCATGTCCTCGAACACGGCCTCGATCACGACGTCGGCCTGCGCGAGCGCGTCGTACGACGTGCTGCCCTTGAAGCGCGCGAGCCGCGCCGCATGCGCGGCCGGCGTCATCCGGCCCTTCGCGACGAGACCGTCGTAGACCTTCTCGACGTGTGCGCGGCCGCGTGCGAGCGACGCTTCGTCGCGCTCGATCATCGTCACGGGCAGCCCGGCATCGAGCGCCGCGACCGCGATCCCCGCGCCCATCGTGCCGCCGCCGACCACGCCGATCCGCTCGACCGGACGCGCGCTCGCGCGGCGCGCCTCGGGCGCCTTCGCCGCCTCGCGCTCCGCAAAGAACGCGTGCACGAGGCCCGCGCGCTGCGGGCTGTCGATGCACTGCAGGAACAGGCTGCGCTCGAGCTTCATCCCCGCGTCGAACGACTGCGTGAGCGCGGCCTCGACCGCATCGACGATCTTCGCCGGCGAGAACAGGCCGCGCGACTTCTTCGGCAAGTCGGCGCGCGCCGCGTCGATCGCGGCCTGCGCGCTCGCGCGATCGGCGAGCCCCCGCGCATCGCGCGTGCGCCGTGCCGGCGCGCCGAGCGACACGAGTTCCTGCGCATAGGCCAGGCCTTCGGCGAGCGTGTCGTCGCTGTGCGCGAGGCGATCGATGAGGCCGAGCGCGAGCGCTTCGTCGGCGCTCGCGTGACGCCCCGTCAGCATCAGGTCGAGCGCGGCCTTCGCGCCGATCAGGCGCGGCGCGAGCTGCGTGCCGCCCGCGCCCGGCAGCAGGCCGAGCGTGACTTCGGGCAGCCCCAGCTTCGCGCCGGGCACCGCGAGCCGGTAATGCGCGGCGAGCGCGACCTCGAGGCCGCCGCCGAGCGTCGCGCCGTGCAGCGCGACCACGACCGGCTTCGCGCTCGACTCGATTTGCTCGCACACGTCGGGCAGCGACGGCGGCACCGGCGGCTTGCCGAATTCGCGGATATCGGCGCCCGCGATGAAGTTGCGGCCGGCGCCGACGATCAGCACCGCGCGGATCGCGTCGTCGGTCTGCGCGGCATCGAGCGCGTCGGCCAGGCCGCGCCGCACGTCGGCGGACAACGCATTGACGGGCGGATGGTCGATCGTGACGACGAGCACCTTGTCGCGGCGTTCGCGCGTGACGGTGCCGGTGCGGGAGGGTTCGGGGGAAGCGGTTGAATGCATCGTGTCTCCAGTGCGGTACGCCGGGCGGCAGCCGCGGGACGGGCCGGCGGCGCCGGTTCCGGGATCCCGCGCGGCGGGAAACGATCCGGCGTGGTTGCCGGGGATGACTCGATTCTCGATTGATCGAGATTCATTGACAATTCCCGCACGCCTTTACAAGCTGTCAAGTCTGACTTGACACTGAATGCTTTCGAACCGTTAAACGGGACGGATCAGGAGACACCGGACATGGACCTGAACGCGCTGACGCTGCTCGTCGAGATCCTCGACGCGGGCAATCTGAGCAAGGCCGCGCAGCGGCTCAAGGTGAGTCGCGCGAACGTCAGCTACCGGCTGAACCAGCTCGAACGCTCGATCGGCCAGCAGCTCGTGCGCCGCACGACGCGCCGCATCGAGCCGACCGAGATCGGGCTGAAGCTGTACGAGCACGGCCGGCGCATCCGCAACGAACTGCTCGCCGCGCAGGAGTCGGTGACGACGCTCGGCCAGGACCTGCAGGGCCGCGTGCGGCTGTCGGTGCCGAGCGGCTACGGGCAGATGGTGATGTCCGACTGGCTGCTCGCGTTCAAGCGGCTGCATCCGGGCATCGTGCTCGACGTGGTGTTCGAGAATCGCGTGGAAGACCTGATGCGCGACGAGATCGACATCGCGGTGCGCGTGATGCCGGAGCCGCCGCAGAACCTCGTCGCACGCGACATGGGGGCGGTGCGCTACGTTGCGTGCGCATCGGCCGCGTTCGCGGCCGCGCACGGGATGCCGGCGAGCCTCGGCGCGCTGGCCGCCGCGCCGGTCGTCACCGCGACCGTGATGGGGCGGCAGTTGCGGATCGCCGCGTATCTCGGCGACGAGCGCCACGAGGTGCTGCTCGAGCCGACGCTGATTTCGGAGAACTTCCTGTTCCTGCGCCAGGCGATCCTCGCCGGGATCGGCGTCGGCATCGTGCCCGACTACGTGGTGCAGGACGACATGCGGCGCGGCACGGTCGTCACGTCGCTCGACGCTTATCGGCTCAGCATCTTCGGCACGCACATGTACATGCTGTACATGCCGAACCGGCACCACACGCGTGCGACCGCAACGTTCATAGAGTTCATCCTCGAACAGGCCGGAAAGACCGGCCGGGGCGGGCCGGGCGCGATGCGTCAGGGTTTCCTGTCGGATGACAATCCGCCGCCCGCACGGCGACAATAGCGCGCCGCCCGTGCGGAGCGCGTGCCGCGCACACGCCGCCGCCTTCGAATTCACCGTTGCCGAGGGTTCAATGTTCGACCGGATTCGTCCGCATTCGCGTCCCTGGACGCTCGCCGCCGCAGTCGCATTCGCACTCGTCGCCTTCGGCGCCGGCTGCACGTCCCCGTCCGCGCCGTCGGGCGCCGTCGTCCCGGTCGCCGCCGCATCGGGCGCCGCGGTGCCGCTGCCCGGCGTTCACGCGCCCGAACTGTCGTCCGGCTGGACCGACAAGCCGGGCTGGACCTCGCAGCACGCGATGATCGCGGCCGCGAACCCGCTCGCGACGCAGGCAGGCTACGAGATGCTGAAGGCCGGCGGCACCGCGATCGACGCGGCGATCGCGACGCAAATGGTGCTCGCGCTCGTCGAGCCGCAATCGTCGGGGCTCGGCGGCGGCGCGTTCATGCTGTACTTCGACGGCCACGCGACGCAGGCGTACGACGGCCGCGAGACCGCGCCGGCCGCCGCGACCGACCGCCTGTTCTACGGGCCGACCGGCCAGCCGATGCGCTTCTACGAAGGTGTCGTCGGCGGGCGGGCGGTCGGCACGCCGGGCGTGCTGCGGATGCTCGACGCCGCGCATCGCGCGCACGGCAAGCTGCCGTGGCGCCGGCTGTTCCAGCCCGCGATCCGGCTTGCCGAGCACGGCTTCACGATCAGCCCGCGGCTGGCGATGCTGATCGCGAACGACAAGTACCTGATGAACGACCCGGCCGCGCGCGCGTACTTCTACAACAACGACGGCACGCCGAAGGCGGCCGGCACCGTACTGAAGAACCCCGCGCTCGCGACCGTGCTGCGCCAGGTCGCCGACCGCGGCGCGAACGCGTTCTACACCGGCGCGATCGCGCGCGACATCGTCGCGAAGGTGCGCAAGCACCCGACCAATCCGGGTCTGCTGTCGCTGCAGGATCTCGCGCGCTACAAGGCGAAGGTGCGTACGCCGCTGTGTACCGACTACCGGCGCTCGGTGGTGTGCGGGATGCCGCCGCCGTCGTCGGGCGGCCTCGCGATCGCGCAGATGCTCGGCATCCTCGAGGCGATGCCCGACTGGCAGCAGATCGGCGCGCAGAAGCCGGTGCGCAACGAAGTCGGCTACGAGCCGACGCCGTTCGCCGCGCATCTGTTCAGCGAGGCCGGCCGCCTCGCGTTCGCGGACCGCGCGCGCTACGTCGCCGATCCCGATTTCGCGCCGCTGCCGGGCGGCAGCTGGGCGAGCCTCACCGACAAGACCTATCTCGCGCAGCGTGCGCGCCTGATCGGCGACAACAGCATGGGCGTCGCGCAGGCCGGCACGCCGCAGGGCGCGACGCTCGCGCTGGCCGACGACCGCAGCCCCGAATTGCCGTCGACCTCCGACATCGCGATCGTCGACCGCTACGGTCAGGCGCTGTCGATGACGACCAGCGTCGAGGACGCGTTCGGTTCGCGGCTGATGGTGCGCGGCTTCATGCTGAACAACCAGCTCACCGATTTCTCGTTCGTGTCGAGCGAGAACGGTCGGCCGGTCGCGAACCGCGTGCAACCCGGCAAGCGGCCGCGCTCGGCGATGTCGCCGGAACTCGTGTTCGACCAGAAGACGAAGCAGGTGACGATGATCGTCGGCTCGGCCGGCGGCCCCGCGATCATCAACCACGTCGCGAAAACGCTGATCGGCGTGCTCGACTGGGGGATGACGATGCAGCAGGCGATCGCGCTGCCGAACGTCGGGTCGACGAACGGGCCGACGCAGCTCGAGCGCGGCCGCGTGTCCGACGCGCTCGTCGACGGGCTGAAGGGACGCGGGCACGACGTGCAGGTCGTCGAGATGAACTCGGGACTGCAGGGGATCCAGCGGCTGAACGTGCAGGGACAGACGGTGTGGTTCGGCGGCGCGGATCCGCGGCGCGAAGGGAATGCGATGGGGGATTGAGGCTGGCCGGTAGCGGCGGCGCGCATGCGCCGCCTGCTTCGCGTCACCCCCGCCCCTTCCACGGCACCACCCGCCGCTCGACCCACCTCATCGCGAGATCGAACAGCCACGCGATCGCGCCAATGATCAGGATGCCCATCACGACGATATCGGTGCGCAGGAAGCTCGACGCATTGAGCACCATCTGCCCGAGCCCGGCCGTCGCGGCGACCATCTCTGCCGCGACGAGCGTCGTCCAGCCGAACCCGATCGCGATCCGCAGCCCGGTGAGGATTTCCGGCAGCGCGGCCGGCAGCACGACGTGACGCACGATCTGCGCGAAGCTGCCGCCGAGCGAATACGCGGCATTGATCTGCTCGATCGTCGCCGCGCGCACGCCCGCGCGTGCGGCCATCGCGATCGGCGCGAAGCACGCGAGGAAGATCACGACCAGCTTCGCCGTCTCGTCGATGCCGAACCAGATCACGACGAGCGGCAGGTACGCGAGCGGCGGCAGCGGCCGGTAGAACTCCAGCAGCGGATCGAGCACGCCGCGCGCGATGCGGCTCACGCCCATCAGGATGCCGGCCGGCACGCCGATCGCGGCCGCGAGCACGAACGCGCCGAACACGCGCGCGGCACTCCACAACAGATGCTCCGACAACGGCAGGCCGCCCTGGATGCGGCCGTGCCACGCGTCGACGAACGCCGCCCACACCGCTTCCGGCGCAGGCAGGAACAGCGGCGGCAGCCACTGCCGATGCGTCGCGACCCACCACAGCATGGCCAGCGCCGCGACCGTTGCCGCGCTCAAGGCCGCCGTCCTGCCCTGCCCCGGCAACCGGTAGCGATGCGATGCGCGCGCGGGCCGCGCCGCGTGGCGACGCTGCGTCGCGCGCCGATCCGGCCCGAACTCCGCGGCCGCTCGATCGGCCACCCGCGAATCCTGCGTGCTCATGTCGTCCTGCCTGTGCAATGGTCTGATCCGGCCGCGCCCGACGGACGCGCCCTGTCGCGCGAACTCATGCATCACGCGGTCTCCGCGACCGCCTCGTCGCGATGCAGGTACGCGATCAGCCGCTCGCGCCATTCGATGAAATCCGGCGACGACTTCACCGCGCGCGCATCGCGCGATTCGACGTAGCGCCGCGCGAACGGCAGCTCGAAGGTTTCCGCGATGCGGCCGGGGCCGGGTGTCATCACGACGAGTCGCGTCGCCAGGAACAGCGCCTCCTCGACGTCGTGCGTGATGAAGAACACCGTCTTGCCGGTACGCGCCCACACGTCGAGTACGAGCGCCTGCATCGTGCCGCGCGTCATCGCGTCGAGCGCGCCCATCGGTTCGTCCATCAGCAGCACGCGAGGATCGCTCGCGAGCGCACGCGCGATGCCGACGCGCTGCTGCATCCCGCCCGACAGTTCGTACACGCGCGCATGCGCATGGGGCTCGAGGCCGACGAGCGCGAGCATCTCGTGCGAGCGCGCCTCGCGTTCGGCCTTCGACACGTGAGCGAAACGCAGCCCGAGCGCGACGTTCGCGAGCACGTCGAGCCACGGCAGCAACGCATATTTCTGGAACACGACGCCGCGATCGGCGCCGGGGCCCGTGACCGGCACGCCATCGACGCGCACGTCGCCCGTCGTCGGCGCGACGAAGCCGGCCATGCAGTTCAGCAGCGTCGTCTTCCCGCACCCCGACGCGCCGAGCGCCACGACGAATTCACCGGAGTCGATGCGCAGGTCGACGCGCGCGAGTGCCTGCGTCGTCGGCCGACCGCGTTCGCCCGGATAAGAGACCGATACCTGACGGACTTCCAGCGTGCTCATGATCGAGGGCTCCGCGATGAGTGGCCTGGGATGCCTGAACTACCGCGCTCAGCGCGCGGCCTTCTGCACGAACTGCGGATCGACGCCGACCGAGTAGTCGGCGAGCACCGCCTGGATCGTGCCCTGCGATTTCAAGAACGCGGCGGTGGCCGCGAGCGACTTCGCGGCGCCCGACTGCGCGCCGCCGCCGAGCCACGTCGGCGACGCCTGCTCGGCCGGCGTCGGGAACGCGTAGAGCGCGAGGCTTGCCGGCACGTCCTGCGCGTTCGCGCCCGACACCTTCGCGACCGCCGCGACCTGCGGCGAACCGGCCCGCCACGCGGCGGTGTGCGCACGGTAATCGGCGTCGGCCGCCGCGAGCACCTTCACGAAGCGCGCGACGAACTCGGGATTCTCGCGCGCGAACTTGCGGCTCACGACGAAGCCGTCGAAGGTCGCCTTGCCGCTTTCCTTCGCGACCCGGCCCGACGTCGTCAGCACGGTGCCCGACTGCTTGACCTTCGCGAGCACCGGATCCCAGATGTAGGTCGCGTCGATATCGCCGCGCGTCCAGGCGGCTGCGACCTCGGGCGGACGCAGGTTGACGATCTTCACGTCGTTCGGATTCACGCCGGCGGCCTGCAGCGCGACGAGCGTATGGAAATGCGACGTCGACACGAACGGCACGCCGATCTTCCTGCCCTTCAGCGCGGCGATGCTGGTCACGCCGGAGCCGTTGCGCGCGACGAGCGCCTCGGCGTCGTTGATGTTGTCGAGCACCCAGAACAGCGAGATGTCGAGCCCTTGCGACAGGCCCGCCGCGATCGGGCTGGAGCCGGCCTCGCCGAGCTGCACGGAGCCCGACGCGAGCGCGCGGATCACGTCGGCGCCGCTGTCGAGCTTGCGGAACGTGACCTTGTAGCCGGTCGCCTTCTCCACTTCACCGCTCGCCTGCGCATAGCGCCACGGCACGACCATGTCCTGGTACGCGATCACGACTTCGCGCGATTCGGCGTGCGCCGCGCCGAGCGCGGCAAAGGCGGTCAGCGCGACGACGGCGCGGCGGATGAAGCGGAAACGGTGCATGCGGCTCTCCTTCGAATGCGGGCATTGCTGCGGGAGAGCCGACTATAGGAGCTTTGCGCGCGGCGGGAGCGAACTTATCCTGCGAAGCTATCGATGCCGTTTCAGCTTTGCTTTCCACGCTGAACCAGATCACGCGTCCGGTCAGATGACGATTGTCGTGCGCATGCGCGAGCAGAGCAGCAGCCGCGCCAACAAAAAAGCCCGCATCGCTGCGGGCTTTTGTTCGACTGCGTGACTGCCGCAGAGACGCGGACGCGGCGCTCAGACCACCCCTGCCCCATGCGCCTGCAGATCGGCGTGATAGCTCGAACGCACCATCGCGCCAACCGCCGCGTGCGTGAAGCCCATCTTGTACGCCTCTTCCTCGTACATCTTGAACGTATCCGGATGCACGTACGCGCGCACCGGCAGGTGGTGCTCCGACGGCTGCAGGTACTGGCCGATCGTCAGCATGTCGACGTCGTGCGCGCGCAGGTCGCGCATCACCTGCAGGATTTCCTCTTCCGTCTCGCCCAGGCCGACCATCAGGCCCGACTTCGTCGCGACGTCCGGATGCAGCGCCTTGAAGTCCTTCAGGAGCTTCAGCGAGTGCGCGTAGTCCGAACCCGGGCGCGCTTCCTTGTACAGGCGCGGCACCGTTTCGAGGTTGTGGTTCATCACGTCGGGCGGCGCCGCGTTCAGGATCGAGATCGCGCGGTCGAGACGGCCGCGGAAGTCCGGCGTCAGGATCTCGATGCGCGTTTCCGGCGACTGCTCGCGCACTTCGCGGATGCACTCGACGAAGTGGGCCGCGCCGCCGTCGCGCAGGTCGTCGCGGTCGACGCTCGTGATCACCACGTACTTGAGCTTCAGCGCGGCGATCGTGCGGGCGAGGTTCTTCGGTTCGTCCGCGTCGAGCGGATCGGGGCGGCCGTGGCCGACGTCGCAGAACGGGCAGCGGCGCGTGCACTTGTCACCCATGATCATGAACGTCGCGGTGCCCTTGCCGAAGCATTCGCCGATGTTCGGGCAGCTCGCTTCCTCGCACACCGTATGCAGGTTGTGCTCGCGCAGGATCGTCTTGATCTCGTTGAATCGCGAACTGCCGGTGGCCGCCTTCACGCGGATCCACTCCGGCTTCTTCAGCTTCTCGATCGGAATGACCTTGATCGGGATGCGCGCCGTCTTCGCCTGCGCCTTCTGCTTGGCGGTCGGATCGTAGGCTGCGGTCGCGGCCGAATCGGCCGGTGCGGGGGAAGCGGTAACGTCAGTCATTCGAATGTTCCAGTGCCTGCGGCTTGTCGGCGGCCGCGGATTCGCCATCGAGGTTGGCAATCAGACGCCCCACCAGCGTGTGGGCGACGTCGTTCCAGTCGGCGGCAACCTCGAGGCTCGCCATGTCGACGGTTTCCAGTCCGGCATAGCCGCACGGGTTGATCGCAAGGAACGGGCGCAGATCCATCTTCACGTTCAGGCTCAGCCCGTGATAGCTGCAGCCGTTGCGGATCTTCAGCCCAAGGGCCGCGATCTTCGCGCCTTCGTGCACGCCGGAAGCCACGTAGATGCCCGGCGCGCCCGCCTTGCGGACCGAAGCGAGATTATACGCCGCGAGGGTTTCGATCACGGCCTCCTCGATCTTCGTCACGAGCGTGCGCACCATCAGCTTGCGCCGGCGCAGGTCGAGCAGCAGGTAGACGACGATCTGGCCGGGGCCGTGGTAGGTGATTTGTCCGCCGCGATCGACCTTGACGAGCGGCACGCCGCTGTCGGCCACCAGCAGGTGGGCCGGGTCGCCGGCCTGGCCGAGCGTGTAGACGGGCGGATGCTCGACGACCCAGATTTCGTCGCCGGTATCGGCCGTGCGCGTGTCGGTGAACGCACGCATCGCGTCGAAGCTCGTCTCGTACGCCTCGCTGCCCCGCCAGCGCACGGTGACCGGCACGGCGGGCTGAACCGGAGACCCGGCGGGCGATTCGGAAACGGCGACGGGCGTGGACACGATGGGAACCGGCGAGACGGACATGGGCGGTAGTTTACCGAAAACCCATGGGTCTCGCCGGCCGGGGAAAGGGACGGATCACGAGGATCCGTCGGAGGAAAGGTGCGTCAGACGGTGCGCCAGCCGTCGTGGAGCAGCGCATTCACGCGGTTGCGCACCCGGGCCAGCACGCCGCGCGCGACTTCCGCGGCCGGCCGCGACACCGAGAACGCCACATGGGCGCCCTGCCCGCTTTCCGCGCTGAGCCACAGCCGCTCGCCGCGGCGCAGCCGCAGCGTCTCGCCGTCGACCAGGAAGTAGTCTTCGACGTCGTTGCTGCGCGTCGCCCACACCGGCCCGCATTGCACGGTCAGACGCGTGCTGCGTTGCACCTTCATCGGCACGGTTTCGCCCGCCGGGATTTCGAATGTGATGCTTGAAGAAATTTCTTGCATGATCGACTCCGCCAATAAGTGCTTCGATGGCTACAATCGTAGTCACTTAAAGGCGCCCGACCAAACGACCAATTTTCACGTCGATGTGAGGAAAATTAGCAAATGGACCTCCGCCAGCTCCCTGCGCTGAACGCCATTCGGGCGTTCGAAGCCGCCGCACGTCACGAGAATTTCTCGCGCGCCGCCGACGAACTCTTCGTCACGCACGGCGCGGTCAGCCATCAGGTGCGCGCGCTCGAGGAGGAGCTGGGCGTGCAATTGTTCGCGCGCAACGGCAAGCGGCTGTGCCTGACCGGCGCCGGCATGCGCTACGCGCAGCAGGTGCGCACCGCGCTGATGATGCTGGCCGACGCGACGCGCGAGGTGCGGGCAAGCGACCGCGACCGGCGGCTGGTGGTGTCGATGCTGTCGTCGTTCGCCGCGCGCTTCGTCACGCCGCGCATCGGCACGTTCATCGAGCGGCATCCGGAAATCGACGTCGAACTGCAGTCGACCAACAATCTGACCGATTTCGCGCGCGACGACGTCGACCTCGCGATCCGCTTCGGCTTCGGCAACTATCCGGGGCTGCACGTCGAGCCGCTGTTCGACGAAGTGTTCTTTCCGGCGTGCGCGCCGACGTTGAACGGCGGCAAGCTGCCGCAGACGCCCGCCGATCTCGTGCACTACAACCTGCTGCGCTCGGACGACGAGCTGTGGCGGCCGTGGTTCGACGCGGCGGGGCTCGACACGCTGACCGAGCCGAAACGCGGGATTCTGTATCAGGATTCGTCGAACCTGCTGCTGGCCGCGATCGAGGGCCAGGGCATCGCGCTGGTGCGGCGCTCGCTCGCGGTGCACGACCTGCTCGACGGGCGCCTCGTGCGCCTGTTCGACATCGACGGGGCGAGCCCGTGGCACTATTTTTTCGTGTGTCCGCCGCCGCTGCTGAATGCGCCGCGCGTGCAGGCATTCAGGGCGTGGATGCTCGAGGAAGTCGCGCAATTCAAGCTGCTGTGCGACGAACTGGACGCGCGGCGCGCGGCGGGGAAGACCCCCGCCGAGTGCGCGCAGGAAGGCGGATGGAAGGGACTTAGAGTACGACCTTGACCATCGGATGGCCGGTCAAGGCGCGGTAGATATTGTCGAGCTGTTCCTGGCTCGTCGCCCGAACGGTGATCGTGAGGCCGGTGTAATTACCGCCGCTCGACACACGCTCCTCGATCTTCTCCACGTCGATCTCGTTGTCGTGAACGGCCACGACCTTGAAGATCGTGTCCTTGAATTCCGGGTGCGCCTTGCCCATGATCTTGATCGGGAAATCGCACGGAAACTCCAGCAGCGACTCCTTCCGGGTATCGATCGCGCCGGTGACCTCGATGGTTTTGGTCGGTTCGCTCATCATTTCCTCCGGGTTAGGTCAAACTGTTCAAACTCGCGCGCTTTCGCACGCTGGTACGCGTCGTACAACGCCGCGAACACGGGGCCCGGCTTGCCGCCCTGCACGGGCAGTTCGTCGAGCGACGTGACAGGCAGGATTTCCTTCGTGGCCGACGTGATCATGATCTCGTCGGCCGAGCGCAGCTCGACCTCGCTGAGCTCGCGCGCGACGAACGGAATCCCGCATTGATTGGCCAGCTCCTCGACGAGCGCGTAGCGGATCCCCTCGAGGATCTTGTTGCTGCGCGGCGGCGCCATCAGCTCGCCGTTCTTCACGATCCATACATTCGACGACGACCCTTCGGTCACCTTGTCGTCACGCAGCTGGATCGTCTCGAACGCATCGCGTTCGGCCGCATGCTGGGCCATCAGCACGTTGCCGAGCAGCGAAATCGACTTGATGTCGCAATGCAGCCAGCGGCGATCCTCGGCCGTCACGCAGCGCACGCCGCGCGCGCGCTCGTCGTCCGACGGCAGGCGCAGCGGGCTCGTCATCGCGAACACCGTCGGCACCGCATCCGCCGGGAACGCGTGGCCGCGCTTCGCGACGCCGCGCGTCACCTGCAGGTAGACGAGCGCGTTGCCGTCGGCCAGGCCTTCCGCGTTCGCGGCGACCAGGCGCTCGATCAGCGCGCGCCAGCCGGCCGCGTCGTGCGGGTTGTCGATGCCGATCTTCTTCAGGCTGCGCGCGAGCCGGTCCAGATGCTGTTCGATCCGGAACGGCACGTGCGCGCCGTCGTGCGCATAAACGGGGACAACTTCATACACGCCATCGCCGAAGATGAACCCGCGGTCGAGCACCGGCACACGGGCTTGCGACAGCGGCACCAGTTCCTCCTGCGACGACACGCTGAGGTAGACGATCGGTTCGAATTCGGCTTGGCTCATAGCTATACCAGATGGGGATGAAGTCGTGAAAACAAAGGCCCGTCGCGCTTACTTCTTCTTGCTGAACATCAGCAGGATCGAGTCCCAGATACGCCCGAAGATACCCGCTTCCGGCACCGGCTGCAGCGCGACGACCGGGAACTCCGACAGCGTCTTGCCGTCGGCGACGAGCTTCACGGTACCGACCTGCTGGCCTTCCGCGAGCGGCGCGATCAGCGGCGCGTTGACGTCGACTTCCGGCTTCACCTTGTCGCCCAGGCCGCGCGGCACGGTCACCCACTGGTCGCTCTTCACGCCGACCTGCACGGTGTTCTCCTTGCCCTTGTAGACGCGCGGCGTCGACATCGCCTGGCCACCCTTGAACAGGCGCACCGCGTCGAACGCGCTATAGCCGTAGTTCAGCATCTTCATGCTGTCCTGCGTGCGCTCGCCTTCCTTCGGCTCGCCCATCATCACCGACACGAGACGGCGCTGACCGTCGACACCCGGGATCGCGCGCTTGGCCGATGCGATCAGGCAGTAGCCGGCCGCTTGCGTGTGGCCCGTCTTCAGGCCGTCGACCGTCGGATCCAGCCACAGCAGCCGGTTGCGGTTGCCCTGGCGGATGTTGTTGTACTTGAATTCCTTCTCCGAGAAGATGCCGTAGTACTGCGGAAAATCGCGGATCAGGTGCGCGGACAGCTTCGCGAGGTCGCCGGCCGTCGTGTAGTGGTTCGGATCGGGCATGCCGTTCACGTCGGCGAAGTGCGTGCCCTTCATGCCGAGGCGCTGCGCCTCGGCGTTCATCAGCGTGACGAACTGCCCTTCGCTGCCGCCGACCAGTTCGGCCAGCGCGATCGCGGCGTCGTTGCCCGACTGGATGATCATCCCGTACACGAGGTCGTGCACCGACACCGGCTTGTTCGCCTCGATGAACATGCGCGACTCGTCGAGGCCGACGCGGCGCACTGCCTCGCTCGGCGTGATGATCTGCTCCATCGAGATCTTCTTCTTGTCGAGCGCCTCGAACACCAGGTAGGCCGTCATCAGCTTCGTGAGCGATGCGGGCTCGACGCGTTCGTCGGCGTTGCCCGATGCGAGCACCGTGTTGCTCGTCGCATCGACGAGCACCCACGAGCGCGCATTCACGCCCGGCGGCGGCACCGCGCCCGGCATGAAGGTCGCGGGCGCGCCGGTGAACTGCTCGGCGGCCGGCGCCGCGTGCGCGGCCTTGGCCTTGGCGGCCGGCTTCGCCTCGGCGACGACGATCGTCGATGCGAGCGCGACGGGCAGCATCACGCCCAGCGCGACGTTGCGCGCGGCGGTGCCGATGGCGATGGAAGAAGCGAGGGACTTGAGGCCTTGGGGAGACAGACGCATGATCGATTCAGGCTGGTGGCAGAAAGTGCGGCGCGAAACGCGCAGGGTTGAACGGCAAGGCGGCGGGCGTTCCGGGCATTCGTCCGACTGCGTCGGACGGCGCGAAACGCGCCGGTTGGACTCGTGCGGACGCGTTCGGTTCGCGGCCGTCGCGAGCGGGCTGACAGGCGGCGAAACGAGCGCCGCATGGGCCCGGCCGGGCCGCGGGCGACGCGAAATGCGGCCATTATACGTGGCCGCGAACGACGTTTTCGCGAACCGTGCGGGTGGCCGCACGCGGGATTCGGGAGGAGAGCGCGGCTTCGCTGCGGACAATCGCGCTCGAAGCCGCGCGAAACGCGTGCGCGGGCGCGGTGCGGGACGGGGGCGCCGCGCGGCGGCGGCGGGCATGTGCGACCGGGTTCGACACGGTGCGACGAGATGCGACACGGTGCGACGCGATGCCGCGCGAGCGGCGGCATCGTGGTGGCGCGGCAGCGATGATGCGCGCCGCGCTACACGCATCGATGCTTCAACGTATCAACGCTTCAACGCCACGCGTCGACGATGATGCGCTTCAGCACATGCAGCTTGCGATGGAAGAAATGCTCGGCGCCGGGGATCACGACGACCGGCAGCTCCTGCGGCCGCGCCCAGTCGTAGACCGATCCGATCGGCACCGTGTCGTCGGTTTCGCCGTGGATCACGAGCGTGTTCTCGGGCACGTCGGCGACCTGCCAGCGGCTCGCAGCCGTGCCGACGAACACGATCCGCTCGATCGTCTCGCCCGCGTCGCGCAGCCGCTTCGCGACATGCGACAGCACGAAGGTGCCGAACGAGAAGCCCGCGAGCACGAGCGGCAGCTCCGCCTGCGCCGGCTGCGCGCGCATGTGCGCGAGCACCGCGAGCAGGTCGTCGGCCTCGCCGATGCCGTTGTCGTGCACGCCCTCGGTCGCGCCGACGCCGCGGAAGTTGGACCGGTACACCACGTAGTTGAGCTGGACCAGCGTGCGCGCGAGCGTTTGCGCGACCTTGTTGTCCATCGTGCCGCCGAACAGCGGATGCGGATGCGCGACGAGCGCGATCCCGCGCGGCGCGGCGCTGCCTTCGCGCACGGCGTCCGGCAGGTCGACCGCGATTTCGATCTGCCCGGCCGGGCCGGCGATCAGCGACTTCTGCGTATGAACGTTCATTCGGCCGGCCCGCTCAGATCTTCAGGCGGTCGACGACCCTGCCGTCGCGCAGGTGCGATTCGACGATCTCGTCGATGTCGGCCTGGTCGACGTACGTGTACCAGGTGCCTTCCGGATACACGACCATCACGGGCCCTTCCTCGCAGCGGTCGAGGCAGCCGGCCTTGTTGATGCGGACCTTCCCCGGCCCCGCAAGGCCGAGTTCCTTCACGCGCTTTTTCGCGTATTCCTGCATGGCCTGCGCATTGCATTGCGCGCAGCTCGGACGCTCGGCGCCCGGGTCGCGCTGATTCAGGCAGAAAAAGACGTGGTGCTGGTAGTAGGAATCCATGATGGTGACGAGCGGCCCGGCGCGATGCCGGGCGGAAAGAGGGGCGATTGCCGTCGCGCGCGGCAACGGATGTGCGGACGATTATAACGAGCGGCGCGCGCCGCTGCCGGCGAGCGGACCGTGGCCGCCCTGCCCCGCGCGCTGCCTCAGCGCGTCAGCGCCGCAGCGCGCCCGGCAGCCACGCGTGCTCGACCCGCTGGCCGAGCCAGATCAGCGCCGCGTAGGGCCAGATCCACGCGAGCCAGCGCGCGATGCTGTTGAAGTGCACGTAGCGGCCTTGCCGCCAGCCCGACAGCGTGAAGTCGAAGAACGGGTTGACGGGCAGCAGGTTGACGAGCGCCACGCCGGCCAGCAGCGCGGCCGCCGCGAGCAGCGCGCGCCAGGTGGCCGGCACGCGCAACGCGACCAGCGCCGCGGCGAAGCCGAGCTCGATACCGAGCCGCGCGCCCGGCGTCGCCCACACGACGACGAGGCCGGTGCTCGACTGCATGAAGGTGGCGCCCGCCTTCAGCGCGAGCGACGCCGCGACGAACGCGATCAGGAGTCGCACGCGCGGCGCGCCGGCGCGCATCGCGAGCGATGCGATCGCCAACGCGGCGAACAGCATCAACCCGCCGAGCACGGCTTCCCACGCGGAGTCGGACAGCCAGCCGTCGACACGCTCGGGCCACTCGCTCACGCGCCACGCGGCCGGCAGCCACGCGAGCAGCGCGTCCTGCATCGAGCCGTCGGCGCGCTCCCACAACGCGGCCGGCCAGTCGCCGATGCCGAACAGGAACGGCGACGGAAACAGGATCGCGAATGGCCACAGCGCGGCGAGCAGCAGCGGCGTCGCGCCGTCGTTCTCGAACCATGCGAAGCGCAGCCGGCGCAGCGCGCCGCGGTCGAGCAGCGCGCCGGTGGCCGGGGCCGCGAGCGCGGCGCCGAACAGCGCGCCGAGCGCGTTGGCCGCGAGGTCGAGATTCGACGCGACGCGCATCGGCAGGTAGGTCTGCAGCGCCTCCATCGCCCCCGACAGCAGCACGCCGAGGCCACCCACGATCAGCGTCGCGGCCACGCCGCGCCAGCGCGGATGCAGCGCGAGCACGCCGAGTGCGCCGAACGGCAAATAGCCGAGCACGTTGGTCACGACGTCGAACGCGGTCACATAACGCTGCATCGGCGCGAACAGGTAGTCGAACGGCCCGATGCCGAGCGACAGCCAGCCGTCGAACGGATACAGCGACGCATAGACGATGAGCGCCGCGTACGCGGCGAACGCCTGTCGCGCGAGCGACGACGCGCGCGGCGTGACCGGCGCGCTCATCGCGGCTGCACGCTGCGCGTCACGGGTTGCCCGCGTACGCCTGCACGCCGACCCACGCGGCGATCTGCGACACGAGCTCGTCGCTCGCGGCCGCGAGCGCACGCGCGCCGCCGGCCGCATCGGGCGTGCTCGACGGCGCGCGCGCGACGAACGTGCGCTGGCCGAGCACCTTGCCGTTCTGCATCAGCGTCGCGCGCGCGGTGACCGCGCCGTGACTCTGCGACTCCCCGTCGAACACCTGCTCGAATTCGTTCAGGTCGACCTTCAGCGTCGGCGCGCGCACGCCGTCGGAGCCTTCGAGCACCGCGCCGCGCGACGACAGCGCGCCGCGCAGCCGCTGCGTGAGCAGTTGCGCGGGCGGCGCGGTCCAGCGGCTGTCGCGATAGACGGCCGTGCGCTGCGCATCCGCATACGTGAGGCGGTAGACGAACTTGTCGGTGTCGAGCGCGTCGGGCGCGGCGACGTCGAGCACCTTCAGCGCGGGGCCCGTACCGGCCGTCACGACCGACGCGGCCGGCCCGAGGTCGTAGCGGACGTTCGACAGCGCCGCGCCATTGCCGGCGCAGCCGGCGGCGAACGCGAGCATCAGCATCGCGAGGGTGGTCGCGGCCGGACGCAGCGCGCGATCAAGGATTCGTGGCATGGCATGTTCCTGCATGATGTTTCCGGTTTCGATGGCGTCAGTGCCCGGCGTCGCTCCGGGCCGGGCGGTCGATGGGCTGGCGCCGCGCGTCATTTGCCGGCCGCCGCACCCTTGCCCGGCCAGACGAAGCCTGCTTCGCCGGGCCCGGGCGCGGCGCCGGGCGAACCGAACAACAGACTGCTCGGGTTGCGGCCGAGTTCACCGGCGACGTCCTTCAATTGCCGCGACGCATCGCCGACGCTGTCCGCCAGCGTGTTGAAACGCGGCAGCGTGTCGTACTGGACCCGCGCGTTCAGGTCGTTCAGCGCGACGCCGACCTGCTCCGCGGCCGAGCCGGCCTTGTTCAGGTTCGACACGAGCGGCCCGTTCGGCTGCAGCAGCGTGTTCGCGGATGCCATCGCGCGATCGACCTGGTGCATCGTCTGCGGCAGCGCGGCCACCGCCGGCGCGAGCTGCTTCGACAGCGTCGCCGCGCCGTCCGCCGCGTGCTGCAGGCTTTCGGCCGTCGCGCGCAACTGCTCGCGCATCTCCGGCGACATCAGCGCATTCGCGCTTTCCGCCGCCTGCTCGAGCTGCCGCAACAGCACGTCGCCGCGCTCCTGGATCTGGTCGAACAGGCTCGGCCGCATCGGAATCTGCGCGATCGACTTCGGTGACGACGGCAGCGGCGCCAAGTCGCGGCCCGTGTCCTCGAGCTGCACGAACGCGATGCCCGTCACGCCCTGGAAGCCGAGGCTGCCGTAGGTCGACTGCGTGATCGGCGCGTCGCGGTCGACGAGAATCCGGATCCGGATCTGGCCCGGATGCGTGCGGTCGAAGCCGATCGACTGCACCTTGCCGACGTCGAGCCCGCGAAAGCGCACGGCCGCATCGGGGAACAGGCCCGTCACGTTGGTGCGCGCGAGCAGGTCGTACGGCACGCGCACGGTGCGGTCGACGTTGAACCAGAACACGGTGCCCGCGATCGCCAGCGTCAGCGCGATCGTGAACAGGCCGGCCCAGAACGCATGTGATTTGTTTTCCATCAGGAGATTCCTTGTCCTTGCCGTTACAGCTCGACGCTCGAGAGCGCCGGTTCGAGGGCGGCCTTCGGCAGCTTCGCGCGCCGCTCGGGCGGCAGCGCCTGCAGTGCGCGGCGCCCGCGCAGCCCCAGGAAATATTCGTGGATGAACGGATGGTCGACGTTCGCGGCCTCCTCGACCGGCGCGGCCACCAGCACCTTGCGGTCGGCCAGCACCGCGACGCGCGTCGACAGCGCGACCATCGTGTCGAGGTCGTGCGTCACCATCACGACCGTCAGCCCGAGCGTGCGGTGCAGCGTCGCGATCAGCTCGACGAATTCGTCGGATGCCTGCGGGTCGAGGCCGGCGGTCGGCTCGTCGAGGAACAGCAGTTCGGGCTCCAGCGCGATCGCGCGCGCGATGCCGACCCGCTTCACCATCCCGCCCGACAGCGCGGCCGGCATCTTCGACGCGTGCTTGCACGGCAGCCCGACCATCTCGAGCTTCAGCATCACGATGTCGTGCAGCAGGTCGGGCGGCACGCGGCCGAGCTCGCGCAGCGGCTGCGCGACGTTGTCGAACACCGTCATCGACGAGAACAGCGCGCCCTGCTGGAACAGCATCCCCGAGCGCGTGCGCATCATCCGCGCGCTCGCGTCGTCGATCTTCGAGGTGTCCTCGCCGAACACCTTGATCGTGCCCGACGTCGGCCGCTCGAGGCCGAGGATCTGCCGCACGAGCGTCGTCTTGCCCGACCCCGAGCCGCCGACGATCGCCACGATCTCGCCGCGCCGCACGTCGAAATCGAGCTTCTGGTGAATGATGTTGCGCCCGTAGCGCTTCGTCAGGTTGCGCACCTCGATCACGAAGTCGTCACCGGGCGCGGCGGCCGGCGGTGTTCCGGCTGCCGCCGTATGGGCGCTGGCGGCACCGGCCGCCGGGTCGTTCGACGCGTTCATCCGAGCCCCACGTTCTGGAACATGATCGCGAACACCGCGTCGGCGAGGATCACGACCGTGATCGACGAGACGACCGACGTGGTCGTGCCTTCACCGAGGCTTTGCGAGTTCGCCTTGATTCGGAAACCGAAATGGCATGCGACCAGCGCGATCAGCATGCCGAACACGACGCCCTTGCCGACGCCGATGTACAGGTTCGCGATCGGCACGACGCCCGGCAACGAGCGCACGAAATAGTTGATGTCGATCCCGAGCACGAATTTCGCGGCGAGCGCGCCGCCGGTCAGCGCGATGATGTTGGTCCACATCACGAGCAGCGGCATCGCGACGCCGAGCGCGAGCACGCGCGGCAGGATCAGCCGCAGCCCGTGCGGGATGCCCATCACGCGCATCGCATCGAGCTCCTCGGTCACGCGCATCACGCCGATCTGCGCGGTGATCGCCGAGCCCGAGCGGCCCGCGACGAGGATCGCCGACAGCACCGGGCCGAGCTCGCGGATCACCGACAGCCCGAGGATGTTCACGATGTAGCGGTTCGCGCCGAATGTCTGCAGCTGCTGCGCGGACAGGTAGCTAAGCACGATGCCGATCAGGAACGCGACCAGCGCGGTGATCGGCAGCGCCTGCGCGCCGGCGCTGTAGATGTTCGCCGAGGTTTCCTTCCACGGCATCGTCTTCGGACGGCGCAGCACCGACAGCGCGTCGAGGATCACGAGGCCGAACATCGCGATGCCGCCCTGCAGGTGCTCGGCGAACGCGAACAGCATGAAGCCCAGGCGCGTGATCGGGCCGAAGTGCACGACGCGCTCGGGCGCCTCGCGCTGGCTGTCGAGCCGCTCGATGCGCTCGAAGATCGTGCGCTGCGTGGGGCTCAGCGCGACGCCGTCCGGCAGCTTGCGGCCCCACACGCGCCACAGCGCCTGGCCGCCGACGTGGTCGAGCCGTTCGATGCCGGACAGATCCCATTCGCTCACGCGCCCGGACGCGATGCCCGCGACGCGGCGCGCGACCGCGCCACGGTTGCGCGCGAGCGCGAGCGCGGTCCATTGGCCGTACAGGCGCACCGTCTGGCCCTGGCCGCCGGCGTCGACCGACAGGCCGGGAGGAGTCTCGAAGTCCAAGGGCGGGTTGTTTGCAAAAGGATGACAGCGGCCATTGTAGCGAACCGCCCGGCGCAGCGACGTGAGGATTGCCGTCGCGGCGCCCGGCCGGCGCGCCGGCCCGTGGCGCCTGCCTGGGCGTGCGTGGCCCGGCTCGGCTTGTCCCGCGCGCGCCTTTCATTCTTCCGTCATGTTTCCTTTCGATACTCTCACGCGCGCACATCAGGCCGTCGGCGCCCGCGCCGCCATTTCGTTGCGCACTTCGCGCTTCATCGTCGCGACTCATAGAACAGAACACCGAACAGGACAACCGATGCGTCTCCCCCCGCTTTCCCGCCGCCGCGCGGGCTTCGCCGCCACGCTCGCCAGCCTCGCATTCGCCCTCGCCGGCTGCGGCGGCGACGACGTCACCGCTCCGCCGTCGCAGGCCCAGGCACCGGCCGGCACGACCGCCACGCTCGCGCTGCTCGAAACGACCGACCTGCACACCAACGTGCTGTCATATGACTATTTCAAGCTCGCCGCCGACAACTCGCTCGGCTTCGAGCGCGTGTCGACGCTGATCGCGCAGGCGCGCGCGCAGTACCCGAACACGCTGCTGCTCGACAACGGCGACACGATCCAGGGCACCGCGCTGTCGGACTACCAGGCGCTCGTCAAGCCGATCGGCTGCGACCAGACGCTCGCGATCTACAAGGTGATGAACGCCGCGAAGTTCGACGGCGGCGGGATCGGCAACCACGAGTTCAACTACGGGCTGCCGTACCTGTCGCAGGTGACCGGCAACACGTTCGACGTCGACGGGCTGCCGGCCCCCGCGCAGCAGAAGAAGTGCGCCGGCCCGAACTTCCCGCAGGTGCTCTCGAACGTGATCAGCGCGAAGACCAACGCGCCGCTGTTCACGCCGTACACGATCCTGACCCGCACGGTGACGGCCGTCACGCCCGACGGCAAGACCGTCAGCGCGCCGGTGAAGGTCGGCATCATCGGCTTCACGCCGCCCGCGATCATGAACTGGGACAAGCGCTGGCTCGACGGCAAGGTCTATACGACCGGTCTGAAGGAAGCGGCCGAGAAGTACATTCCGGAGATGCGCGCGAAGGGCGCCGATCTCGTCGTCGCGATCTCGCACGGCGGCCTCGACAACTCCGCCTATTCGCCGACAATGGAAAACGGCAGCTGGTGGCTGTCGAAGGTGCCCGGCATCGACGCGATGCTGATCGGCCACTCGCACCAGGTGTTCCCGGACGCGAACAGCACCGTGCCGCAGTTCAACCTGCCGGGCGTCGACAAGGCGAAGGGCACCGTCAACGGCGTGCCGACCGTGATGGCCAACTTCTGGGGCAAGCATCTCGGCGTGATCAAGCTCGGCCTGAAGTTCGACGGCCACGCGTGGAGCGTCGACAAGTCGCTGACGACCGTCGAGGCGCGGCCGATCCAGAACGCGGACAAGAGCTACGTCGCCGCCGACCCGTCCGTCTCCGCCGCGATCGCCGCCGAGCACCAGGCAACGATCGACTACGTGAAGACGCCGATCGGCTCGACCGACTACCGGATGAACTCGTACTTCGCGGACGTCGGCGATCCGGGCGCGATCCAGATCGTCAACGAGGCGCAGGCCGACTACGTGCGGACCTACGTGCAGGCGAACCTGCCGCAATACGCGTCGCTGCCGGTGCTGTCGGTCAGCGCGCCGTTCAAGAGCGGCTTCGGCGGCGGCAGCGACTACACCGACGTCGCGCCGGGCGCGCTCGCGATCAACAACGCGGCCGACCTGTATCTGTACCCGAACACCGTGTACGCGGTGAAGGTGAGCGGCAGCGACGTGAAGAACTGGCTCGAGACGGCCGCGAAGCGCTTCAACACGATCGACCCGACCAAGGCGACCGTGCAGCCGCTCGTCAGCAGCTTCCCCGGCTACAACTTCGACATGTTCACGTCCGTCGATCTCGCGTACGAGATCGACGTCACGCAGCCGGTCGGCAGCCGGATCAGGAACCTGACGTACCAGGGCGCGCCGATCGACCCGAACGCGCAGTTCATCGTCGCGACCAACAACTACCGCGCGAGCGGCGGCGGCAACTTCCCGGGCCTCGACGGCAGCAAGACGATCTTCGCGTCACCCGACGCGAACCGCGACGTGCTGATCTCGTTCATCAAGAAGCGCGGCGCGATCACGCGCGCGGCGGACGGCGCGCAGCGCAGCTGGCGCTTCACGAAGCTCGCGAGCTCGGTCGCGCATGTGCGGTTCACGTCGGCGCCGAATCGGCTCGGCGACGCAGCGGCAGCCGGCCTGAGCGGCCTCACGCAGGTCGCGGCCGACGACGGCTCGGGCAAGAACCTCGCCATCTACGAGATCGACCTCACGCAATGACCATGAGACCCGCGATGCAACCGATCCGGACGATGCGGCCGGCCGAGGCCGGCTTCACCGCCACCGCGCGGCGCCTGCTGCGCGCGAAACTCCCGCCGGCCGCGTTGCTCGCGGCGGCGGCCGTGACCGTCGCGGCCGTCGTCGCGACGACCGGCTGGCGAGCCACCGGCCCCGCGCCGAGCGCCGCGCAGCTCGACGAGTGGCAAGCGATGGTCGCACAGGCCGTCGAGCCGCATGCGCTCGCGCAGTTGCGCACCCTCGCACGGCGTGGTTCGGGCGATGCGCAGGCGGCGCTCGGCATCGCGCTCGTCGATGCGCGCGAGCCGGGGCTGCGCGATGAGGGGCGCGGGTGGCTCGAAACCGCCGCCGCGGACGGCAAGGCCGACTCGCCGGCGGCGCGACGCGCGCAGCTCGCGCTCGGCAAGGCGCTGCTGCTCGGCAGCGGCGACATCCCGAAGGACTACGCGCGCGCCCGTGCGCTACTCGGCGAAGCGGCCGGCCAGGGCGACCCGGCCGCCGCGTACTACCTCGGGCTGATCTATCGCAGCGGGTACGGCACCGCGGCCGACCCCGTGCAGGCCGCGCACTGGTTCGAGCTCGCGTCGCGCGCGGACATCCCGGCCGCGGACTTCATGCTCGCGAACGCGTACCGCGACGGCAGGGGCGTGCCGCGCGACGAAGCGCGCGCGCTTGCGCTGTATCGGCGTGCGGCGGAACACGAGCTGCCGGAAGCCGTGCAGACGCTCGCGATGGCGTATCGCAACGGTGAGCTTGGGCTCAAGCCCGATTCGGATGCGTTCCACGCGCAGTGGATCGAGACCGCGCATGCGTTGAAGCATCCGGTTGTGGCGCCCTGAGGGTGTTGCTCCAACCTGCGAGACGCATCATCCGTCGGCACCAAGCCTGCGCGGCGCTGATGCTGTGAGAATCCAATGTGGACGTGCCGCATGCGCATGGCGCACCGTCATTGCTTCCGGTTCGGCACGGACGTACCACATGGATTCTCGCAACCATCCGATGAACACGCGGGAATGAACTCAATCTCTATCTGATTGCGTTGATCCGGAGCGGTAACGGAGTTGCTACGCCAAATTTTAGATTCGGTATGAATTCTCTCTTCTGAAACACCGAGATCAACCAGATATGCCCGAACAGCGTTGGCTCGATCGCGGGCAATTGCAATTGCGTCACGCTCGTGTTCGTCTGAATATCCGTAGATCACCACGGGGCCGTTGTTCGCCACACTGCCCCGGACGGTAACCAACAAACTGGCGAGTGCAATCCGGTCGGCATTCGAAATATTCACGATGCCATGGTCAAGCTTACTTGCGTATTGCAACGCAAAACTACAAGCGAACGCAGCACTTGGCCCGCATAGCGCCGCAAGACTAATCGACGCACAAGATATACCACGCAATATTGTCCGCATTCCTGATTGCCATTGTGGGATCTTCTTTCGCAAGACGTCGACTGAGGAATTGTCCATAGGTGTTCTTGTAGTCAAACGCTCCAAACGTATCCAAAAAGTGCGCGCATTCATGAACGATGGTAAGTTGCATCGAGGACAACGTGCCCACACTCGTGTCCGGCAGTTCACAGAACTTTGGGTTGAGCGATATCGTATGCGTTGCAGTATCGGGACCGCAAACGTGGGCAACTTCACCTGCTAGATTTTTGGTATTCGGTGTACACCCCAGCGCCCGATCAAGCTCCGGATCGGAGCGAACGAAATTTCTTGCCGTCAATCCATTCATCACCGTGATCAAGGAAACCAGTCCGCCTACCAATACACGTCGAGTGGACTCATCGGCGATCCCGAACCATTCCCTGACTCTTGCCCGCGCAGGTTCTTTCCAGGCATCGAGCTCGTAGATTCGGTGCGTAATTATTTTTACGGCATCGTCACGCAAAGTCAGAACCTTCTTCCGAAATTCCGCATCGGTCATGTTGTCACAGATTGGTGGGCCGTCGACTGCCAACAAGAGCTCCACCTTGGAGCCATGTGTGGTGTTCGTCATGGCTGAGCTGTGCACAGTCACGTATTCGTAGTCGTCATGAGGCATTGTTGTTCTCGACTATTTCGATTCTCAGTCTCTCCGCGTAGCTCGTCGCAACGCGCTGTGTGTGGCCCGTACTATCAGTCATACCACTGAGGACGCGACCGGAACTGGTATGTATTCGGTATGGCACACATGCCAAGGGCCGGCCGGTCTTCGCATTCTTCAATACATACTGCTCATCGTATTGCTCACTAGCGAATGGCGGAGCTGAATGATCGTTTCCCCGCGCCGTCGGCCCCACCGCATACTCGTCGCCAACAAACATCTTCATACTTCGCTCGGCATGGAAAACCGGCGGCGGGCTGCACCCGCATGCGTTGATGTCCCCACTCAACGCCCATTGCTGACCATTGGGCGCCGTGCCGGGCAAGCGAGGACCTGCCGGCGCAATAAACCCTTCCCGCTTACAGGCCGTGCAGTAGGTTTTCATATAGAGCGTGGCAATCTGCACGAGCGGTGGCGGATTGGAACAGGTGACGAATTCGAGTCCTTCCGTGATCGTGGCACTCCCGCCTCGATCGCCCCTGGCAAGGAAGTAGCGGATCATTCGATGTCACCTGAACTGACCGCAATCAAACGCCTGCCGCCCGTGAAAGCACCGGTTGCCGCAAACTCTGCGGCTGCCCGCCTACCTGGAAAGCCCCTGCCATGATCGGCCACGAACCAGCGGTCGGCAGCAGTCCATGAAAGCCCCGGCGACAATTGCTTTTCACGATTCATCTGGATTCCCTCTCGTCACTGATCGGTGCAAATCGCATCGCACCAAAATGCGCGATCGGCATAACAGAATCAATCTGACGAATTCGAAATCCTAATAAATTGGCATCGGTCGACTATGTTTCGCCAATCGGTCGACCAGGACGTGGGGGCAACTTTCCTCCGAATGACGCTTTTCTCAACCAGACAACAGAAAACGAGCGCCCAGCGTCGCACGTCGATCGGGCCCTGCACTTCGCAAGATGACGTCCGCCCCGACTGCCGACTTTATTAGCGCCCTGTCGCTACAATATGCGCCATGAACGCCCCCACCTCCTCCGACACGCCCGATACCGGTGACGCGCGCATCGCGCGCAACCGGCTCGAGGCGCACCTGGATGCCGCGCCGCGCGCGTGGCCGCTCGACATCGTCGCCGCCACCGGCTCGACCAACGCCGACGTCGCGACGCGCCTGAAGGCGCTGCCGCGCACCGCGAGCGCGCTGCCCGCGCCGCTCGTGCGCGTCGCGTTCGAGCAGACGGCCGGCCGCGGCCGGCAAGGCCGCCCGTGGTTCGCGCAACCCGGCAACGCCCTGCTGTGCTCGGTCGGCTGCATCGTGCCGCGCCCCGTCGACGCGCTCGCCGGTCTCAGCATCGCGATCGGCGTCGCGCTCGCGGAAGGGCTCGCCGCGCTGCCGCTCGACGCCCGCTCGCGTGTCGCCCTCAAATGGCCGAACGACCTGCTGCTGACGGCCACCGACGACGGTACGTCGCACATCGTCGGCAAGCTCGCGGGCATCCTGATCGAAACCGTGTGGAGCACCGCCGACGCGACCGCCGTCGTGATCGGCTTCGGCATCAACGTGCGCGGCGCGGAAGCCGTCGCCGCGCAGGTCGAAGCGCTGCGCGCGCGCGAAGCGACGCTCGCGAGCGGGCTGCCGCCGGCCGCGCTGTCGGCCGCGTGCGCATCGGCCAACCTCACCGATACGCTCGCCGCCGCACTGAACGCGCTCACGCCCGCCCTCGCGCAGTTCGGCACCGACGGGCTCGCGCCGTTCCTGCCGCGCTGGCACGCGCTGCACGCGTACGCCGGACGCGAAGTCGTGCTGCTCGAACAGGGCGTCGAACGCGCGCGCGGCATCGCAACGGGCATCGACGCGACCGGCCAGCTGCTGCTCGACACGCCCGACGGCGTGCAGGCGATCGCGGCCGGCGACGTATCGCTGCGCGAAGCGCAATGAACGAGCCGCATCTGCTGATCGACGCCGGCAACAGCCGGATCAAGTGGGCGCTCGCCGATGCGCGGCGCACGCTCGTCGATACGGGCGCGTTCGGCCATACGCGCGACGGCGGCGCCGATCCCGACTGGTCGGCCCTGCCGCGTCCGCATCGCGCATGGATCTCGAACGTCGCGGGCGCCGACGTGGCCGCACGGCTCGACGCGCTGCTCGACGCCTGCTGGCCGGGCCTGCCGCGCACGACGATCCGCTCGCAGCCCGCGCAGTGCGGCGTGACGAACGGTTACACGACGCCCGAACAGCTCGGCAGCGATCGCTGGGCCGGCTTGATCGGCGCACGTGCGGCGTTTCCGGGCGAGCATCTGCTGATCGCGACGTTCGGCACGGCGACGACGCTCGAAGCGCTGCGCGCGGACGGTCGCTTCACCGGCGGGCTGATCGCGCCGGGCTGGGCGCTGATGATGCGCGCGCTCGGCACGCACACCGCGCAGTTGCCGACGCTGACCACCGACATCGCGAGCGGGCTGCTCGCGGGCGCGCAGGCCGAGCCGTTCCAGGTCGATACGCCGCGCTCGCTGTCGGCGGGCTGCCTGTACGCGCAGGCCGGGCTGATCGAGCGCGCATGGCGCGATCTCGCCGATGCGTGGCAGGCGCCCGTGCGGCTGGTGCTGGCAGGTGGTGCGGCGGACGACGTCGCGCGCGCGCTGACGTTGCCGCATACACGGCACGACGCGCTGATCCTGTCGGGGCTTGCGTTGATCGCCGCGGAAGGGGCGGCGCAGGATTGACGAAAACCGGCCGGTATCGCGCCGACCGCATCGACGAATGCCCGGCTGCGTGCTTCGTCACGGGAAGGATGGAAGAACGGGCGCGGTGTGTGCGCCCATGCAGGCAGCCGGCCGCTCACGCGGCTCGGCCGCCGCGAACGATCGCCAGCTGCAACGGCAACCTCTGCCATGCGGCCGGCCCGACTGAACGGTTGAACGACTGAACCACGACGAGGAGTGTCGACGATGCTGCGCTGGCTGATCGCTGTTCTCTTTCTCGCGAACCTGCTCGCGTTCGTGGCGGTGCGCGGCGTGTTCGGGCCGCTGCCGGCGGCCGGCGCGCGCGAACCGGGCGTGCTGTCCCGGCAGGTGCGGCCCGATGCAGTGCATGCGATGCCGCTCGCGCAGGCGACCGATCAGCCCGTGATCGGCGCTCCGATCGCCGCGCCGGCCCTCACGGAGGCGCCGCTCGCGGCATCCGCGCCCTGACGGCGCGGCGTACGCATCAGGACTGCTGCGCGCGCACCTTCTTCAGCAGCGCGGTGGTCGAGCGGTCATGCGCGAACGGAATCGCGAGCGCACGGCCGCCCCAGCCGCGCACGATGGCCGATTCCGGCAGCGCGTCCATGTCGTAGTCGCCGCCCTTCACGAGAATGTCCGGACGGACGGCCTCGATCAGCGACACCGGCGTCTTTTCCTCGAACTTCACGACCCAATCGACGCTCTCCAGCGCCGCGAGCAGCGCCATCCGGTCGTCCTCGCGGTTGATCGGACGGTCGTCGCCCTTGCCGAGCATGCGCACCGACGCATCGCTGTTCACGCCGACGATCAGGCACGCGCCGAGCGCCTTGGCATCGGCGAGATACGTGACGTGGCCACGGTGCAGGATGTCGAACACGCCGTTCGTGAACACGACGGGCGAAGGCAGCGAAGCGCGCAGGGCAACCAGGGCGTCGCGGGTGATCAGCTTGCGTTCGAAGGTAGCGGACATGATGGAGTTCGGATGGCGTGAGCGGCGCGCCGTGTACGTCGCGACAGGACGCGGCGGCGCCAGATAATGAAAAGCCCGCCGGCGGGCCGGGCGGGCTTCATGCAGGAATTCACTGCGACGATCGCAACCGGCGGAGCGTCACGGCGGCTGCGCCGCCGCGCGGCGTCAGGCCGGTTGCGCGGCCGACGACGGGCCGCTTTCGGACTGCAGGCGGCCGGTGACTTCCTTGCGATAGCGGTTCAGCTCCTGCGCGGTCGCGAACGTGCGCTCGAACAGGATCGACAGGTTGTGCAGGATCCGGTCGACGACCTTCTTTTCCCACTCGCCATCGAAGCGGATCTGCTCGTCGAGCCAGCGCTCGAGCCATTCCGGATCGGGCAGGCGCGACTGCACGGTGTCGCGCGGGAACAGCGCCTGGTTCACGTGCAGGTTGGTCGGGTGCAGCGGCTTCTCGGTGCGGCGCGCCGATGCCATCAGCACGCCGATCTTCGCGAACGCCGCGCGCGCGACGTCGCCGCAGTTGTTCAGCGCCTTCTTCATGTAGCGCAGGTAAGCGCCGCCATGGCGCGCTTCATCGCGCGAGATCGTTTCGTAGATGTGCTTGATGACCGGCTCGGTGTGCCAGTCGGCCGCGCAGCGATACCAGTGGTTCAGGCGGATCTCGCCGCAGAAGTGCAGCATCAGCGTCTCCAGCGGCGGAGCCGGATCGAACTGGAAGCGCACCGCGTGCAGCTCTTCCTCGGTCGGCACCATTTCCGGCCGGAACCGGCGCAGGTATTCCATCAGCACGAGCGAATGCTTCTGCTCCTCGAAGAACCACACGCTCATGAACGCGGAAAAGTCGCTGTCGTGCTGGTTGTCGCGCAGGAACATTTCCGTCGCGGGCAACGCCGACCATTCGGTGATCGCGTTCATCTTGATCGTCTTCGCCTGCTCGTCGGTGAGCAGCGAAGCGTCGAACTTGTCCCACGGAATGTCCTTCTCCATGTCCCAGCGGACAGCTTCGAGCGACCTGTAAAGTTCCGGATAAAGCATGGTGTTCATGATGGTCCCACCCCTGTTCTGCGCAATGCGACTTCTCTAAACGTGACTGTTGCCGCGTACGCGCGCGAGCGCGCTTTTCGCAGCCAAGACTCTAATTTTACGCGGGAATCCAGCCGCCGGACGCAGATTCCGCATCCGGCTGCCAGGCGGCCGCGCCGCCGCCTCGACGCACGCTGCAGCCCCGCTCCGCTCGAACGGAGCCGACCGCGCGTGCCTCATGTGGGGGCCGGCGCAAGCCGGCTCGTTGACGAGCCGGCCCCGGCGTCACACGGCTCCCGGACGGGTTCTCCGTACGGCTGCCGGACGGCAGGCTGCTCGATATGGTGTATACGGCGGCGGCCATGATAGCACGCACCCATGACGGTTCCGAGACGCCGGGCCGGTCGTGCGCCGCCCACGGCGGTGCGGCGATCGGTCGCGGGCGGGCGTCGCGAAAACGCAACCGATCTGTAAGGCGCATCTGCCTCAGCGCCATTTCCGGGGACCTGACTCACATCAGACCCGTATTTCGCCCGTCGCGATACCGCCTTCCGGCGGCGTGCCGGTGGGCGGCGCGCTGCAGCCGTCGGCGCCCGCGATCCAGCTCGCCAGCGTGTCGCGCTGCGCGCGCCCGTCGCGGTAGCCGAGCTCGATCAGCTCGCGCGTGAACGCCTCCTCGAACAGCAGGTAGCTCGCGAACGACGCGCCGGCCGGCTGGCTGCCGCCGATCGCGCCGAGCAGCCCGCGCATCGTGGCCGGCATCTGCTTCAGGTGTTTCGCGGCGATCAGCTCGATGCGCTCGGACGGCGCGATCGCGAGCACGTCCACGTGCCGCCAGCCGCTGTCCACTTCGACCTGCTGCGGCAGGTGCTCGATCATCCGGTTGATGTGCTCGATGCGTTCGATGTCCGCGCCGATCGAGTCGAGAAACACGCTCGCGAGCACCTGCTGGCCGATCTGCGCGAGCGTCGGATAGCCGCGCACCCGTCCCGAACCGTTCGCGGCGGGAATCTCGGGCCGCGGATCGGCCGCGCCGATCACGACGATCCGGTTCGCGCCGAAATGGATCGCCGGCGACAGCGGCGCGACCTGCCGGATCGACCCGTCGCCGAAATATTCGACCTGTCCGTCGAGCACGAGCGGCACGGCCGGGAACACGAACGGAATGGCCGACGACGCGAGCAGGTGCGACGCCGACAGGTCGACGAGCCGCGCGGTGCGCTGCGCGCGCCGCCATGCCTGGATCGGCTCGGCGGCCTGGTAGAAGGTCAGGTGCCGCCCGCTCGAATAGCTGAGCGCCGTGATCGACAGCGCGTGCAGCAGCCGGCTCTCGAGCATCTGCTCGATCCGGTGGAAACTCAGCTCGCGCTTCAGCAGGTGCGCGAGCGGCGCGTTGTCGAGCAGCCCGCGCGGCGAACGGCGTGCCGCCCAGCCGAAGCTCATCGCCGCGAGCCAGCGTGCACCGGCCGCCGCGATGCCGAGCCAGTCGGTGCGATACACGTAGTCCGCGCGCAGCGGCTCCCAGAATTCGAGCAGGCGCCGCACGCCGTGCGAAAAATCGTCTGCGTGGCTCGCGATCGACGTTGCATTGATCGCGCCGGCCGACGAGCCGCATACGACCGAAAACGGCACCGTATGCCGCTGCGGATCGGCCTCGCGCGCGATCTCGGCCAGCGCCTTCAGCACGCCGACCTGGTAGGCGGCGCGGGCGCCGCCCCCCATCAGAACGAGCGCGAGCCGCATGATCGACCTGCCATCCGGTTCGCGTCAGGTCGAGCGCTTCGGCGGACGCGTTTCGGGCGACGAAGCGGCCGCCGCGCGCGCCGCGGCCGAACCGGACGGCTTCGTGCGCTTCGCGGCCGGCTTGCGCGGCGCGGCGGCAGCGGCCGCAGCCGCGGCCGGTGCGGGCGGTTCCGCCGGCGCCGTTGGCGCGGCCTGCGCGGGCGACGCATCGTCCGGCTGATCGCCCTGCACGCCCGGCTGCGTCATCGCAAGGCTCGCGAGCTGGTTGAACTGCGCCTGCAGCAGGTTCCACCAGCCGGCCGGGTCGAACGCCTGCTGCGCGGCGTCGCCTGCCGGCGGCGCGTCGGCAGCGCCAGCGCCCGGCGCTTGCTCATCGGCGCGCGGCGCGGACGCCGCTTGCGCGGCCGCGACCGCGGCTTCCTCGGCCGCCGACATCGAGCTCTGCGCGAATGCGCCGAACGCGCGCAGCGTCGCGAGCGTCGCGCGCTGCACCTCGAGCGCCTGGATCGCGGACTGCAGCATCCCGAGATTGAGCTTGAGCCATTGCTCGACCGCGCGCAGATCGGTGATCCGCTTGTCGAGCTCCTCGACGCTCGTAAGCGGCGCCATCATGTCGGACATGCTCGACAGCGACGGCGGCAGCCCCGACGCGGCGCCGGGAAACGACGCCATCCCGCCGAACGGCGACATCCGCATCATGTCCCACATCCGGTCGAGCATGTCGGCAGGCTTGAAACCGGCAAAGCCGGCGAAAGGATTGGAGCCGGAGGCTTCGTTCGTCATTACGGGCATCCTGGTTGACTGGGTGAGCGAAGCGGCCGGCACGGGTTGCGCGGCCGCCCTGGTTCGATGATAGCGCGCGTCAGAACGGTGCGTCGCCGGGGAAGTCGGGCGGGCGCCGCTCGCGCAGCGAGCGGATGCCTTCCTGCACGTCGGGCCCCGAGAAGCCCATGAATTCGAGCGCGAGCGACGTATCGAACGTCGGCCCGGCGCTGCGCAGCCAGTTGTTCAGCGCGTACTTGGTCCAGCGGATCGCCGACTGCGACCCGTGCGCGAGCCGCTCCGCGACTTCGTACGCCTTCGGCAGCAGGTCGGCCGGCTCCACCGCGAGCGACACGAGGCCGATTCGCTCGGCCTCCTCGCCGCTCACCGGCTCGCACAGCAGCAGGTAGTACTTCGCCTTCGCCATCCCGCACAGCAGCGGCCACACGATCGCCGCATGATCGCCGGCCGCGACGCCGAGCCGCGTATGACCGTCAATGATGCGCGCATCCTTCGCGGCGATCGAGATGTCGGCGAGCAGCCCAGCGACGAGCCCCGCGCCGACGGCCGGGCCGTGCATCGCGGAGACGATCGGCTTGCTGCAGTTGATCACGTTGTAGACGAGGTCGCGCGCCTCGCGCCACACGCGGGCGCGCACGTCGAAGTCGTTCGCCATCGCGTCGACGAGCGCGAGATCGCCGCCCGCCGAAAAGCCCTTGCCCTCGCCGCGGATCACCGCGACGCGCGTATCGGGATCGCGGTCGACGTCGCGCCAGATGTCGGCGAGTTCGCGATGCATGCGTTCGTTCGCGGTCGCGAGGCCGCTGCGGTTCGCGCCCTCGCCGCTCATCACGATATCGAGCACGCCATGCTCGCGGCGCGTCACCTTCAATGCTTCGTAACCGCCGTATGCGGCAAGATCGGCCATGCGCAGCTCCCGGTGCTTGAGGCGTTTGAAACGCCTGAATCGAGTGTAGCCAAGCCCGCGCGGGCAAACATCGGGCGAAACCCGGCGCGCGGGCCGGGAGCCGGGCTTCGCGCGGGCGTCAGGCCGCGCCGTCGGGCGGTGCGACCGACTGCTCGATCGCGCCGAAGATCGACTTGCCGGCCGCGTCGAACATCTCGATGCGCACGGTGTCGCCATAGCGCATGAATTCGGTCTGCGGCGCGCCGTGCTCGATCGTCTCGAGGCAGCGCTTCTCGGCGATGCAGCAGTAGCCGCGCTTCGCGTCCTTGTTCGACACGGTGCCCGAGCCGACGATCGAGCCGGCACGCAGGTTGCGCGTCTTCGCCGCATGCGCGACCAGCTGGCCGAAGTGGAACACCATGTCGGTGCCCGCGTCGGGCTGGCCGACCTTCTTGCCGTTCCAGTGAACGATCATCGGCCGGTGCACGCGGCCTTCGCGCCATTCGTCGCCGAGCTCGTCGAGCGTCACCGCCACCGGTGCGAACGCGGTGGCCGGCTTGCTCTGGAAGAAGCCGAAGCCCTTCGCGAGCTCGGCCGGAATCAGGTTGCGCAACGACACGTCGTTCACGAGCGTGACGAGCCGCACGGCCTTCAGCGCGTCGTCGGGCGATGCGCTCATCGGCACGTCGCCGGTGATCACCGCGACTTCGGCCTCGAAATCGATGCCCCAGCCCTCGGACGCGCACACGATGTCGTCGCGCGCGCCGAGGAAGTCGTCGCTGCCGCCCTGGTACATCAGCGGATCGGTCCAGAACTCCGGCGGCATTTCGGCGCCGCGCGCGCGACGCACGAGCTCGACGTGATTCACGTACGCGGAGCCGTCGGCCCACTGGAACGCGCGCGGCAGCGGCGCCATGCAGTTCGCCGGATCGAACGCGAACGCGTTGCGTGTGCGGCCGTGGTTCAGCGCGTCGGACAGGTCGCGCAGTTGCGGCGCGTAGAACGCCCAGTCGTCGAGGACACGCTGCAGCGTCGGTGCGATCGCATCGGCGATCGCCGCGGTGTGCAGGTCGCGCGACACGACGATCAGCTGGCCGTCGCGCGTGCCGTCCTTCAGCGATGCAAGTTTCATGGGGTGTCTGCCGTTGTAGTGACGATGGAGGGAATCTATTTTACGATGGTGAATCCGAGCGGCGCGCCACGATCGTGCGTGCCGCTTTCGTCCCGACCCTTGCCGCTTCGCCGCGCCCCCGTTGCCCATGCCCTCCAACCCGCTTCCCGACGACGAACTCGCTGATTCCGACACCGATGACACCGGCTCCGGCGAGCATGGCGAAGGCGGCGAGAAGGTCCGCTCCGGCATCCAGTCGATCGAGGTCGGCTTTCGCCTGCTCGAGGTGCTGACGAGCGAGCCGCGCGCGATGATGCTGCGCGACCTCGCGCAGCGCGCGGGCATGAGCCCTGCGAAGGCGCACCGCTACCTGGTGAGCTTTTCGCGGCTCGGTGTCGTGTCGCAAGATCCCGTGTCGGGCCGCTACGAACTCGGCGGCTTCGCGCTGCAGATGGGCCTCGCGCGGCTCGCGCGCGTGGACGGCGTGAAGCTCGCGCGGATCGCGCTGACCGAGTTGCGCGACCGCGTCGATCAGACGGTCGGCATCGCGGTGTGGGGCAATCAGGGCCCGACGATCGTGCACTGGATGGAATCGAGCCACCCCGCGAAGGCGTCGCTGAAGCTCGGCGACGTGATGCCGCTGCTCGGCTCCGCGACGGGCCTGCTGTTCGCCGCGTACCTGCCGCGCAGCAAGACCGCGGCGATGCTCGAACGCGAACTCGCCGATACGCGCCGTTCGCCGCATCACGGCGGCCCGCGCACGCTCGACGAAGTCGACGCGGTGCTCGCCGACGTACGCGCGCATCAGGCCGCGCGCGTCGAAGGGATGCTGCTGCCGACGATCCACGCGTTCTGCATGCCGGTGTTCGATGCGGTCGGCGAGCTGGCGCTCGCGATCGTCGCGCTCGGTCAGGAAGGCACGTTCGACATCGCATGGGGCGGCGAGATCGACACCGCGCTGCGCGCGTGCGCGCAGAAACTGTCTTACGAACTCGGCTATAGTCCGGACGCGCGCGACGCCTGACACGCGAGCCGCGCGACACCCGGGCGAATGCGCGCGATGCTGCGCGAACGCGCGGCGCGGCCGGTGGTCCGATGGGTGTGACGTGCGGTCGTGACGTGCGGTCGTGACGTGCCGTTGCGACGTGCCGCAGCGATGTACGTCATGCACGATCCGCCACGACTGCCCCAACCTTGCTCCGTTTTCGCCGATGCCGCCTGCCGACACCCGTTCTCGTCACGTCCTGCCCCGCCACTGGCTGCGCGCGGGCATCGCGATCGTCGTCGTGCTGGTGCTGCATGCGCTCGCCGCGTTGTGGCTGACGCGCAACCGCGAATCGTTCACGCCGCCCGCGCCCGCCGAGATCCCGGTGCAGATCGAATTGCTGAAGCCGCGGCCGATCGAGCGCCAGCCCGCGCCGAAGCCGGCCGAACCTTCAGCCGAACATCATGCCGAGCCTGCGCCGGCGAAGCCGGCTCCCGCCGCACCGAAGCCTGCGCCATCACCCGAGCCCGTGCTGACGTCGACGCAGACGGCCGAGCACGGCGAGCCGCCGCCTGCCGCCGCCTCCGCCGCGAGCGGCACGGCAGGCGCATCGGGCGCGAATGCGGCACCGGCCGGCGGCGCCAGCAGCGCGAGCAGTGCCGCGACGCCGGGCCCCGCGACGAGCGGCGTGAAGTTCGTGGCGCCGTCGTCCGGTGATCTGCAATACGATACGTTCTACAACGGGATGCAGAACATGATCGGCACGATCCACTGGCGCACCGACGGACACACCTACGACCTGTCGGTGTCGATGCCCGTGCCGTTCGTCGGTCCGTTCACGTACCGCAGCGAAGGCCGCATCGACGCGTTCGGTGTGGCCCCCGATCGATATGTCGAGAAACGCGGCAAGCGCCCCGAGGACATCGCGATCTTCAACCGCGAGATCCGTCAGGTGGTCTTCACGCGCACGCCGAACAACGCGCCGCTGCCCGACGGCGTGCAGGACCGCTTCAGCATGCTGATGCAGTTGTCGGGGCTCGTGCGCGGCAATCCGTCCGCGTACAAGCCGGGCGTCACGCAGCAGTTCTTCGTGATCGACAACAACAGCGGCGAGACCTGGCCGATCACGGTGATCGGCGACGAGGACGTGCAGACGCAAACCGGCATCGTCCGCGCGCGGCACTTCATGCGGTTGCCGCGCCGCGCCGGCGACACGCGCCGCATCGACATGTGGCTCGCGCCGTCGCTCGACTGGTTGCCCGCAAGGCTCGTACAATCAGAACCGAACGGTGCGCAAATCGAATTGCTTTGGCATGGCCGGCTCGCGCCGCCGGACGCACCGGCCGACGGCGTGACGCCACGCGCAACAAATGCGCCCGACAGCGCGCCCGCCAGCACCCCGGCCGCCGTGGCACCCGCCGCGGAGCCGGCACAACCCGCGCCGCCGACGGACGTGCAACCATCGGCGCCCACGGGTTCACCACCCGCGTCGACGCCGCCCGCGCCGTGATGACCGACAGATCGGCAATTTCGACCGATTAAAGTTGTTGGCCGAAATGGCCGATGACACTCTTTAACAACTATTTCAGTGCACCGGATCACAATAAGAAACGTTTGATAGACATCGGCTTCTAACCAATACACCCCACGCAAACGGGAGAACGGGGTGTGCAGCGCAAGCCCCTTGAAACCGGCACGGCCTGCCCCACCTACGGAGCAACAAGGCCAGATGCCACTGCGAAGAGGAGTGCCGCCATGCAAATGATCTACAACAGCCCCAATTACTGCGTCGTCGAATTTGCGCCGCAGGCCGGTCACCATCTGATGAATGCCGGCGGATACGAAATCGTCGACAAGAACGCGCAGCGCGAGATTTTCATCGACGGCGAACTTGCCGAGCGTTTCCGCGCACACGTGAAGCAGCTGATCGAGGACGAGCCGTCGCTCGACGAAGTGGACGAATTCCTCGGACAGTTCGACAGCCTGATGATGATGCCCGTCGTCCTGCACTGACGACACCCGGTCCGGCGCATCGCCGGGCCCATCGCCGCGCACTGCGCGGCGTCGCGAGCACTCTGATCTACACCCCCGTCCGGTTCGCCGGCGGGGGTTTTCGTTTGATGGGGCCCGTGCGCGGCCGGGCGCGCCTTCGTTGCGCGAACAACGCTCGCCCGCACGCTTCGCGCCGGCCCCGCCACCCGCGCCGCGCGAGCCCGGGCGGCGCCCCGGCGCACCGGCTACAATGACGGTTTTCCCGTCTTCGCCGGTCTTCCGCCATGTCTGCGACCCCTCTCGCTGCTTCCGTCCCGCTCGACGCGCGCTACACGCGCGGCGCCGAACTGCCCGCGCTGCTGAAATCGCGCATCCTGATCCTCGACGGCGCGATGGGCACGATGATCCAGCGCTACAAACTCGACGAGGCCGCCTATCGCGGCGAGCGCTTCAAGGATTTCCCGCGCGACATCAAGGGCAACAACGAACTGCTGTCGCTCACGCAGCCGCAGATCATCCGCGAGATCCACGACCAGTACTTCGCGGCCGGCGCGGACATCGTCGAAACCAACACGTTCGGCGCGACGACGGTCGCGCAGGCCGACTACGGGATGGAAGACCTCGTCGTCGAGATGAACGTCGAATCGGCGCGGCTCGCGCGCGAATCGGCCGTGCGCTACGCGACGCCCGACAAACCCCGCTTTGTCGCGGGCGCGATCGGGCCGACGCCGAAGACGGCGAGCATCTCGCCGGACGTCAACGACCCGGGCGCGCGCAACGTCACGTTCGACGAACTGCGCAGCGCGTATTACCAGCAGGCGAAGGCGCTGCTCGACGGCGGCGTCGACCTGTTCCTCGTCGAGACGATCTTCGACACGCTGAACGCGAAGGCCGCGCTGTTCGCGCTCGACGAATTGTTCGAGGACACCGGCGAGCGCCTGCCGATCATGATCTCGGGTACCGTGACCGACGCGTCGGGCCGCATCCTGTCGGGCCAGACGGTCGAGGCGTTCTGGAATTCGCTGCGCCACGCGAAGCCGCTCACGTTCGGCCTGAACTGCGCGCTCGGCGCGGCGCTGATGCGCCCGTACATCGCCGAGCTCGCGAAGCTGTGCGACACCTATGTGTCGTGCTACCCGAACGCGGGCCTGCCGAACCCGATGAGCGACACCGGTTTCGACGAGACGCCGGACGTCACGTCGGGCCTGCTGAAGGAATTCGCGCAAGCCGGGCTCGTGAACCTCGCGGGTGGCTGCTGCGGCACGACGCCCGAGCACATCGCCGAGATCGCGAAGGCGCTCGCCGACGTGAAACCGCGCCGCTGGCCGAGCCACTACAGCGACGCCGCCTGACCGACCGCCCCAACGCCCGCCCTACCTCACACGAATTCGCACCGCCATGACCGATCACATGATGCGCCTTGCCGGCCTCGAGCCGTTCAACGTCACGTCCGGGACGCTCTTCATCAACGTCGGCGAACGCACCAACGTCACCGGCTCGAAGGCGTTCGCGCGGATGATCCTGAACGGCCAGTTCGACGAGGCGCTCGCCGTCGCGCGCCAGCAGGTCGAGAACGGCGCGCAGGTGATCGACATCAACATGGACGAGGCGATGCTCGATTCGAAGGCGGCGATGGTGCGCTTCCTGAACCTGATCGCCTCCGAGCCGGACATCGCGCGCGTGCCGATCATGATCGACTCGTCGAAGTGGGAAGTGATCGAGGCCGGCCTCAAGTGCGTGCAGGGCAAGGCGATCGTGAACTCGATCTCGCTGAAGGAAGGCGAGGAAGCGTTCCGCCATCACGCGAACCTGATCCGCCGCTACGGCGCGGCCGCGGTCGTGATGGCGTTCGACGAGACGGGCCAGGCCGACACCTACGCGCGCAAGACCGAGATCTGCAAGCGCTCGTACGACTTCCTCGTGAACGAAGTCGGCTTCCCGCCGGAAGACATCATCTTCGACCCGAACATCTTCGCGGTCGCGACCGGCATCGAGGAGCACAACAACTACGCGGTCGACTTCATCGAGGCGACCCGCTGGATCAAGCAGAACCTGCCGTACGCGAAGGTGAGCGGCGGCGTGTCGAACGTGTCGTTCTCGTTCCGCGGCAACGACCCGGTGCGCGAGGCGATCCACACCGTGTTCCTGTACCACGCGATCCAGGCGGGGATGGACATGGGCATCGTGAACGCGGGCCAGCTCGGCGTGTACGCCGATCTCGACGCGGAACTGCGCGAGCGGGTCGAGGACGTGATCCTGAACCGCCGCGAGGATTCCACCGACCGCCTGCTCGAGATCGCCGACAAGTTCAAGACCGGCGCCGCGAAGAAGGAAGAGAACCTCGAGTGGCGCGACCAGCCGGTCGAGAAGCGCCTCGCGCACGCGCTCGTGCACGGGATCACGAATTTCATCGTCGAGGACACCGAGGAAGCGCGCGCGGCCATCGCCGCAGCCGGCGGCCGCCCGATCAACGTGATCGAAGGCCCGCTGATGGACGGGATGAACGTCGTCGGCGACCTGTTCGGCCAGGGCAAGATGTTCCTGCCGCAGGTCGTGAAGTCGGCGCGCGTGATGAAGCAGGCCGTCGCGCATCTGATCCCGTTCATCGAGGAAGAAAAACGGCTGCTCGCGGAAGCGGGCGGCGACGTGCGCGCGAAGGGCAAGATCGTCATCGCGACCGTGAAGGGCGACGTGCACGACATCGGCAAGAACATCGTGTCGGTCGTGCTCCAGTGCAACAACTTCGAAGTCGTCAACATGGGCGTGATGGTCCCGTGCAACGAGATCCTCGCGAAGGCGAAGGTCGAGGGCGCGGACATCATCGGGCTGTCGGGCCTCATCACGCCGAGCCTCGAGGAAATGGCGTACGTCGCGTCCGAAATGCAGCGCGACGATTACTTCCGCGTGAAGAAGATTCCGCTGCTGATCGGCGGCGCGACGACCTCGCGCGTGCACACGGCCGTGAAGATCGCGCCGCATTACGAAGGCCCGGTCGTCTACGTGCCCGACGCATCGCGCTCGGTGTCGGTCGCATCGAGCCTGCTGTCGGACGAAGGCGCGACGAAGTACCTCGACGAATTGAAGTCGGATTACGAACGGATCCGCGAACAGCACGCGAACCGCAAGGCCCAGCCGATGGTCACGCTCGCCGAGGCGCGCGCGAACAAGGCGAAGCTCGACTGGGCGAGCTACCGGCCCGTGAAGCCGAAGTTCATCGGCCGCCGCGTGTTCAAGAACTACGACCTGAACGAGCTCGCGAACTACATCGACTGGGGCCCGTTCTTCCAGACCTGGGATCTCGCGGGTCCGTACCCGGCGATCCTGAACGACGAGATCGTCGGCGAATCGGCGCGGCGCGTGTTCTCCGACGCGAAGTCGATGCTCGCGCGCCTGATCCAGGGCCGCTGGCTCACGGCGAACGGCGTGATCTCGCTGCTGCCGGCGAACACGGTCAACGACGACGACATCGAGATCTACACCGACGATTCGCGCTCCGAAGTGCTGCTCACGTGGCGCAACCTGCGCCAGCAGAGCGTGCGTCCGGTGGTCGACGGCGTGATGCGCCCGAACCGCTCGCTCGCCGACTTCATCGCGCCGAAGGAATCGGGCATCGCCGACTACATCGGGATGTTCGCGGTCACGGCCGGCCTCGGCGTCGACGTGAAGGAAAAGCAGTTCGAAACCGACCACGACGACTACAGCGCGATCATGCTGAAGGCGCTCGCCGACCGCTTCGCGGAAGCGTTCGCCGAGGCGATGCACGCGCGCGTGCGCCGCGAGCTGTGGGGCTATGCGAGCGGCGAAACGCTCGACAACGATGCGCTGATCGCCGAAAAGTACGCGGGCATCCGCCCGGCGCCCGGCTACCCGGCCTGCCCCGACCACCTCGTGAAGCGCGACATGTTCGCCGCGCTGCATGCGGAGGAAATCGGGATGAGCGTGACCGAATCGCTGGCGATGCTGCCGGCCGCGAGCGTGTCGGGCTTCTATCTCGCGCACCCGGACAGCCGCTACTTCTCGGTCGGCAAAATCGGGCAGGATCAGCTCGACGACTACGCGCGGCGGATGTCGCTGTCGCTCGCCGACGCCCGGCGCGCGCTCGCGCCGCAGCTCTGACCAATGCCGGCGGGCGGGCGGCCCGCCATTTCGTCAGAGGAAATGAAAAGCCCGCTCGAAAGCGGGCTTTTTTTGCGTTGCCAACGATCTTTCGATCGGGCGGGCAAGGAAGCTCAGAAGCCCCAGTGCACGTCGGCCTGGCCGGCCTTCGCTTCGCGCAGCATCGTAAGGAAGGGTGCAACGCGCTGTGCGAGGCTCGGCGGCACTTCGTGGTGCGCGTGGTCGTCGTCGTCCTCGTGGAAGTGGCCCGCGTGCTCGGCGCGCTCCTGCTTCGCCTGCGCAACCGCGCCTTCCAGCTTGGCGATTGCGTGGTCCAGTTCGTCGTGCGTAATCACACCGCGCTCGCCCAGCTGCTTGCCGACGAGACCCAGCACATACACGGCGAAATCCTTCAGCACGTCGAGATCCTGTGCCGCCTTGCTCTTGAACGTAATCATGACAATTCCCTTTTCATCTTGTTGTGCCTGCCCGGCGCGGTTGGTGGGACGCCGGCAGACCGGCGTGCGGCCTCACGAAGCCGGGGCGCCTGAGCGGCATATTAGCACCTGTTAAAATTCTGCGATCCCTGAAACGCGCGCTTAAAAAGCGCGCCGGCCGGCCGGTGTTTCCGGCAGCCACCAACGAAGCCTTCTACCAGCATGCTGCCAGCACACAAACAGACCCTCGAAGCCCTGCTCGCGGATAGCGTCAAGCAGGTCGCACACGCGCTGAAAGGCGCCGACGCAGCGTTCGTCGCCCCGGCCATCACGCTGGAGCGCCCGAAGGTCGCCGCGCACGGCGACGTCGCGTGCAACGTCGCGATGCAGCTCGCCAAGCCGCTCGGCACGAACCCGCGCCAGCTCGCCGAGAAGATCGTCGCCGCCCTCACGGCCCAGCCGGCCGCGCAAGGGCTCGTCGATGCGGCCGAGATCGCCGGCCCCGGCTTCATCAACCTGCGCCTGACGGCCGCCGCGAAACAGGCGGTGATCGCCGCCGTGTTCGAGCAGGGCCGCGCGTTCGGCACGTCGGACCGCGAAAAGGGCAAGCAGGTGCTGCTCGAATTCGTGTCGGCCAACCCGACCGGCCCGCTGCACGTCGGCCACGGCCGCCAGGCGGCCCTCGGCGACGTGCTCGCGAACGTGATCGCGAGCCAGGGCTACGCGGTGCACCGCGAGTTCTACTACAACGATGCCGGCGTGCAGATCGGCAACCTGGCGATCTCGACGCAGGCGCGCGCGCGCGGCCTGAAGCCGGGCGACGCGGGCTGGCCCGAAGCCGCGTACAACGGCGAATACATCGCCGACATCGCACGCGACTACCTGAACCGCGAGACGGTCGCCGCGAAGGATGGCGAGCCGGTCACGGGCGCGGGCGACATCGACGATCTCGACGCGATCCGCAAGTTCGCGGTCGCGTACCTGCGCCACGAGCAGGACATGGATCTGCAGGCGTTCGGCGTGAAGTTCGATCAGTACTACCTCGAGTCGTCGCTGTACAGCGAAGGCCGGGTCGAGAAGACGGTCGACGCGCTGGTCAAGGCCGGCATGACCTACGAGCAGGACGGCGCGCTGTGGCTGCGCACGACCGACGAAGGCGACGACAAGGATCGCGTGATGCGCAAGTCGGACGGCACGTACACGTACTTCGTGCCGGACGTCGCGTACCACGTGACGAAATGGGAGCGCGGCTTCACGCAGGTGATCAACATCCAGGGCTCGGACCACCACGGCACGATCGCGCGCGTGCGCGCTGGTCTGCAGGGTCTGCACGTCGGCATCCCGAAGGGCTATCCCGACTACGTGCTGCACAAGATGGTCACCGTGATGCGCGACGGCCAGGAAGTGAAGCTGTCGAAGCGCGCGGGCAGCTACGTGACGGTGCGCGACCTGATCGAATGGTCGGGCGGCGCGGCACCGGGCCAGGAAGCGGCGCCCGACCTGATCGACGAGGCGACCATCACGCGCGGCCGCGACGCGGTCCGTTTCTTCCTGATCTCCCGCAAGGCCGACACCGAATTCGTGTTCGACATCGACCTCGCGCTGAAACAGAACGACGAGAATCCGGTCTACTACGTCCAGTACGCGCATGCGCGCATCTGCTCGGTGCTCAACGAACTGAAGTCGCGCTACAACGTCGACGTGGCGCAGCTGCCGGGCGCCGACCTGGCGCAGCTCACGAGCCCGCAGGCCGTGTCGCTGATGCAGAAGCTCGCCGAGTATCCGGACATGCTCACGCACGCGGCGAAGGAACTCGCGCCGCATGCGGTCGCGTTCTACCTGCGCGATCTCGCTGGTGAATTCCACTCGTTCTACAATGCGGAGCGCGTGCTGGTGGACGACGAAGCGCCGCGCAACGCGCGCGCCGCGCTCCTCGCCGCGACCCGGCAGGTGCTCGAGAATGGTCTGGCGGTGCTCGGCGTGTCCGCGCCCGCCAAGATGTAAGCGGCCCGAACGGGGCAGCGAATGGCCGCGGCAGGAGCGCCTGCCCCGGCCTTTTCACGATTCTTTTTGCAGGTGACTCAAGCAATGGCACAACCACGCCGAACTTCGAAGCAATCGAAACAAGCCGGAGGGACATTTCTTGGAATCGTGCTGGGCCTGATCGTCGGCCTCGCGATCGCGGTGGTGGTGGCGCTCTACATCACGCGTTCGCCGTCGCCATTCGTGTCGAAGGTCGCACCGCCGCCGACCGACACCGGCGCGAGCCAGCCGCAGCAGTTCGACCCGAACCGCGCGCTGCAGGGCAAGACGCCCGGCCAGCCGGTGCCGCAGGCCGCGCAGCCCGCGCCGCCCAACACCGCGCCCGGCCAGGCCGCGAACCAGACCCAGGGCGGCCTGCTGCCCGAACCGCAGATCGTCGAGGTGCCGCCCTCGGGTAACGCGAACGGCTCCAACACCACGGCCTCGAACAATGCGACGTCGGGCAACGGCGTCGCCGTCGCGCCGAAGCCGGCCGACAACACGCCGCCGAAGAAGACGCAGCAGGCGCAGCAACAGCAGCAAGGCGGCGAGGACGATCTCGCGCGCTTCGCCGCGCAGAAGCAGGCGCAGCAGGCGGCCGCGCAGAAACAGCAGCAACAGCAACTGGCCGCGAACACGCCGAAGCCGGCGCCGTCCGCGACATCCGCCACGTCCGCCGCGGCAGCGAAGCCGCCGACCGCGAACGACGCGAACACCGGCTACTTCCTGCAGGTCGGCGCGTACAAGACGGAAGGCGACGCCGAGCAGCAGCGCGCGCGCCTCGGCTTCCAGGGCTTCGAGTCGAAGGTGTCGAAGCGCGATGTCAGCGGCGTGACCTATTTCCGCGTGCGCGTCGGCCCGTTCTCGAAGTTCGAGGATATGAACTCGGCCCGTCAGCGGCTGTCCGATGCAGGTGTCGACACGGCGGTGATCCGCTTCACGAAGCAGTAAGCAACCGGCCGCGCCCACGCAGAACCCGTTACGTTTCGTCATCCAAGCAACTGATTCGACGCTTACAACATGAAAAAACTACTTAGCACGCTCCTTCTGTCCCTGGGCCTGGCCGTCGCCGGCTTCGCCCAGGCGTCGCCCGCCGCGCCTGTGTCCGGCAAGGACTTCGAGGTGATGAAGTCGCCGCAGCCGGTGTCCGCGCCGGCCGGCAAGGTCGAGGTCATCGAATTCTTCTGGTACGGCTGCCCGCACTGCTACGAATTCGAGCCGACGATCGAGGCCTGGGTGAAGAAGCAGGGCAACAACATCGACTTCAAGCGCGTGCCGGTCGCGTTCCGCGACGATTTCATCCCGCACTCGAAGCTGTTCTACGCGGTGTCCGCGCTCGGCATCTCGGAGAAGGTCACGCCGGCGATCTTCAACGCGATCCACAAGCAGAAGAACTACCTGCTGACGCCGCAGGCGCAGGCCGACTTCCTGGCGACGCAGGGCGTCGACAAGAAGCAGTTCATGGACGCGTACAACTCGTTCAGCGTGCAGGGCCAGGTGAAGCAGTCGGCCGAGCTGCTGAAGAGCTACGCGATCGACGGCGTGCCGACGGTCGTCGTCCAGGGCAAGTACAAGACGGGCCCGGCTTACACGAACAGCATCCCGGGCACCGCTCAAACGCTCGACTACCTCGTGAAGCAGGTTCAGGACAAGAAGCTCTGATCCCCGCCCGCGCGCCGGCATGACTACTCCGCTGAAGGTCTTCATCACCGGCGCGTCGAGCGGCCTCGGCCTCGCGATGGCCGAGGAATACGCCCGCCAGGGCGCCACGCTCGCCCTCGTCGCGCGCCGCACCGATGCCCTCGATGCGTTCGCGCGGCGCTTCCCCAAGCTGTCCGTCTCCGTCTATAGCGCCGACGTGCGCGACGCCGATGCGCTCGCGACGGCCGCCGCGTCGTTCATCGCCGCGCACGGCTGCCCCGACGTCGTGATCGCGAACGCGGGCATCAGCCAGGGCGCCGTCACGGGCCAGGGCGACCTCGCCACGTTCCGCGACGTGATGGACATCAACTACTACGGGATGGTCGCGACGTTCGAGCCGTTCGTCGGCCCGATGACGGCCGCGCGCCACGGCACGCTGGTCGGTGTCGCGAGCGTCGCCGGCGTGCGCGGCCTGCCGGGCTCCGGCGCGTACAGCGCGTCGAAGTCGGCCGCGATCAAGTATCTCGAGGCGCTGCGCGTCGAGCTGCGCCCGGCCGGTGTCGGCGTCGTGACGATCGCGCCCGGCTATATCCGCACGCCGATGACCGCGCACAACCCGTACCGGATGCCGTTCCTGATGGACGCCGATCGCTTCGCGGCCCGCGCCGCGCAGGCGATCGCGCGGCAGCACGCGTTTCGCGTGATTCCGTGGCAGATGGGCGTCGTCGCGAAGGTGCTGCACGTGTTGCCGCGCTGGCTCTACGACCGCCTGTTCGAGAAGGCGCCGCGCAAGCCGAAGGCCGGCGCGCACTGAGTGCATCGCGCCTCCGGCACGCCGTGCGTGCCGGACCGGTGCTGCGCCTTCCCCCCTCCCTCACCGCCGCCCCAACACGCATTCCGTCGCGAACGCAGCCGTTGTTCGCTCAATTCGCCGCGTTCCGACGCCTTTTTTCACGCGCCGCGCGCTTTGCCGGTATGCTATTCGCCAGCCGCGCCGCCCCGTCCACCATTGGGCCGCGCCTGCATTCCGCATGCATTCCGACATCCGGCAAAAATCACAAGTCACGTGGGAGAACCTATGCACGCCAAGCTGTTCGCCGCGGCCACGCTCGCCGCCGCCCTCGCCGCTCCCGGCCTCGCCGTCGCCAAGCCGCTCACCGTCTGCACGGAATCGAGCCCGGACGGATTCGACGTCGTGCAGTACAACTCGCTCGTCACCACCAACGCATCGGCCGACGTGATCTTCAACACGCTCGTGTCGTACGACGAAGCCGCGAAGAAGGTCGTGCCGGCGCTCGCCGACAAATGGGAAGCCAGCGCCGACGGCCTCACGTACACGTTCCACCTGCGCCCGAACGTCGCGTTCCAGACCACCGACTACTTCAAGCCGGGCCGCCCGCTGAACGCGGACGACGTCGTGTTCACGTTCTCGCGGATGCTCGACGATGCGAACCCGTGGCACAAGGTGGCCGGCGCGAGCGGCTTTCCGCACGCGCAGTCGATGGGCCTCGTGAAGCTCGTGAAGTCGGTCACGAAGGTCGACGACAACACGGTGAAGTTCGTGCTGAACGAGCCGAACGCGACGTTCGTGTCGATCCTGACGATGGGCTTCGCGTCGATCTACTCGGCCGAATATGCGGACCAGCTGCTGAAGGCCGGCAAGCAGGCCGACCTGAACGCGAAGCCGGTCGGCACCGGCCCGTTCGTGCTGAAGAGCTACACGAAGGACGCGCTGATCCGCTACGACGTGAACCCGACCTACTGGGGCGTGAAGCCGAAGGTCGACCGGCTGATCTACGCGATCACGCCCGACGCGTCCGTGCGCATGCAGAAGGTGAAGGCCGGCGAATGCCAGATCGCGCTGTCGCCGAAGCCGCAGGACGTGCTCGCCGCGAAGGGCGAAAGCGCGCTGAAGGTCGTGCAGACGCCCGCGTTCATGACCGCGTTCGTCGCGCTGAACACGCAGAAGAAGCCGCTCGACAACGAGAAGGTGCGCGAGGCGCTGAACCTCGCGTTCGATCGCACGACCTACCTGAAGGTCGTGTTCGACAACACGGCGACCGCCGCGAACAACCCGTATCCGCCGAACACGTGGAGCTACGCGAAGGACATCGCGCCGTATGCGTACGATCCCGCGAAGGCGAAGCAGCTGCTCGCGTCGGCCGGTTTCCCGAACGGCTTCTCGACGACGATCTGGACCCGCCCGACGGGCAGCGTGCTGAACCCGAACCCGAAGGCCGGCGCGGAACTGCTGCAGGCCGACCTCGCGAAGATCGGCGTGAAGGCCGAGGTGAAGGTGATCGAATGGGGCGAACTCATCAAGCAGGCGAAGCTCGGCCAGCATGACATGCTGTTCATGGGCTGGGCCGGCGACAACGGCGATCCGGACAATTACCTGTCGCCGCTGTTCAGCTGCAACGCGGTTAAGTCGGGCATCAACTTCGCGCGCTTCTGCGACGCGCAGCTCGACAAGCTGATCGCCGACGGCAAATCGACCGCCGACCAGGCCAAGCGCGCGAAGCTGTACGAATCGGCGCAGAAGGTGATCCACGACCAGGCGCTGTGGATTCCGCTCGGCTACCCGACCGCGGCCGCGCTCACGCGCCCGAACGTGAGCGGCTATCACGTCAGTCCGTTCGGCCGCCAGAACTTCACGACCGTCTCCGTGCAGTAACCGCGCGTGGCGCGCAAGCGACGGCATCCCGGCCCGTCGCTTGCGGCCCGCGCGGCGCGCTTGCTACACTGCGGCTCATTCCTCATACCGGACGCCAGCCAAAGTGAACAACTAAGCCTTCCCAAAAATGTTTTCGCCGCCGTGCCACGCACGCCGCGCGACGGGTTTCACGCATTTTCGGAGGTGCTTATGGCTGCTGCCACGCCCATCGGCGCGCTCGTCGCGCTTCATCACGTTTCCTTCCGCTTCGACGACGGCGTCACGCTGTTCGATTCGCTCGACCTTTCCATCGACCGCACGCCGACGGGCATCGTCGGCCGCAACGGCGTCGGCAAGAGCCTGCTCGCGCAACTGATCGCGGGCCGGCGCACGCCCAGCGCGGGCACGATCGACCGGCATACGCCCGTCGTGTACGTCGCGCAGCAGCACGACGACGCGCCGGCCGGCACGCGCACCGTAGCCGAAATCGCCGCGCTCGATGCGCCGCTCGCGGCCCTGGCGCGCCTCGCGGACGGCCGCGCGCACGCGCTCGACTTCGACCTGATCGGCGATCGCTGGGACCTGGCCGAGCGGCTGCGCGCGGCGCTCGACGCGGCCGGGCTGCACGACGTGCGCGCCGACACGCCGGCGCACGCGCTGAGCGGCGGCCAGCTGGCGCGCGTCGCGCTGATCGGCGCATTGCTGTCCGAGGCCGGGCTGCTGGTGCTCGACGAACCGACCAACCATCTCGATGCGGCGGGCCGCGCGTGGCTGCGCGCGGCGCTCGACGGGTGGCGCGGCGGCGTCGTCATCGTCAGCCATGACCGCGCGTTGCTCGCGCACGTGCAGCGCATCGTCGAACTGACGCCGCACGGCGTGCGCGCGTATGGCGGCAATTACGCGCTGTACCGCGCCCAGCGCGACGCGGAACAGGATGCCGCGCAGGCCGCGCTCGAGCATGCGCACGCGGAGCGCGGGCGGGTGAGACGCCGGCTCGAACAGGAACACGACACGATCCAGCGCCACGCCGCCGGCGCGCTGCGCGACGCGAAGACGGCCAACCTGTCGTCGATGGCACGTCAGCGTCGCAAGGGCGCGGCGCGCAACATCATGGGGCAGGTCCGGCGTCATCAGAACGACTTCAAGGCGACGCTCGACGAGCGCCTGCAGGAGGCGGCCGCCCGCGTCGAAGCCGACGCGCCGGTGCTCGTGTCGTTGCCGGGCACCGAGGTCAGCGCGCGCCGCCAGCTGTTCACGCTCGAGCATGCGCAATTGCCGTGGGATGCCGCCGGGCGCGCGGACGCGATCACGTGGTCGGCCAGCGGCCCGGTGCGCATCGCGCTGACAGGCCCGAACGGCTGCGGAAAATCGACGCTGCTGCGCATGCTCGCCGGCGAACTCGCGCCGCGCTCCGGTGCGTGCACGACGCATGTGAGCGCCGCGTATCTCGACCAGCGGCTCGCGCTGCTCGATCCCGAGCGCTCGATCGTCGAGCAGTTGGGACTGCTCGATACGCCGCTCGCCGAAGGCGACCTGCGCAGCCGGCTCGCGCTGCTGCAGCTCGATGCCGCACGCGCGACGCAGCCGGTGCACCGCCTGAGCGGCGGCGAACGGCTGAAGGCCGCGCTCGCGTGCGCGTTGTGGCGCGGCACGCCGGCGCAGTTGCTGCTGCTCGACGAGCCGACCAATCACCTCGATCTCGAATCGGTGCGCGCGATCGAAGCCGCGCTGGCCGGCTTCCCCGGCGCGATCGTGGTCGCGTCGCACGACGCCGCGTTTCTTGCGGCGCTCGAACCGACGCACACGATGCAATGGCAGCGCGACGGGTGGCGTTACGAACCCGTCGCGTGATTGGTGCTCACGATCGCTCGCCTTTGCGCGTGACGTGCGGATTGGAATCGGCGCGCCGCTGCCTGAAAAGGCGCTTCGATTCGCGCACGCCAGGGTCGGTCAGGGCGGCGGATTTCACTTTGCCGACCGCACGCGGATCGATATTCATTTCCATGCGCCCTCCCTCGTCGGTTGGATCATGCGTCGAGCTTCGCAGGCCGACGCGTGATCCGATTTGCGGGGCGCATGGCGCTTGAAGCGAAAACGACGGCGACGTAGCGTCGCGCATCGAGCGGCCGGGGCGATCAGGCCCGCGCGTAGCGAATCACGCCGTCGTCGCCGTGCTCGCGCACGAGCTCGCCCGCAAGCCACAGCAGGTTCAGGTGGGCGAGCGCCTCGCCGAGCGCGAACGTCATCTGGTGGATGTCGAGTTCGCGGCGGCGGAACATGATCGGCACGATGTCGGCGGCGCTCATCGGCTGCTCCGCGCAAGCCGTGCGCACTTCGTCGAGCCGCGCGTCGTGGTGCGCGCGCAGTTGCGCGATGCGCGTGCGCACGCCGCGAAACGGCTTGCCGTGCGACGGCAGCACGAGCGTGTCGGGCGCCATCGTTTCGTAGCGGCCGAGCGATTCCAGATACAGCGCGAGCGGGTTCGCTTCCGGTTCGAGATCGAACACCGACACGTTGGTCGAGATGCGCGGCAGCACCATGTCGCCGGAGATCAGTACGCCGTCCGTTTCGCTGTGCAGCGCGCAATGTTCAGGCGAATGGCCGTAGCCGGTGACGACGCGCCACGTGCGCGCGCCGATCTTCACTGCGTCGCCTTCGCGCAGGCGGCGGTAGCGCGGCGGCACGGCCGGCACGAGATCCGAGTAGTAGCTGCGGCGGCTGCGGAGTTTCTCGAGCGCGGCCGGATCGGTCAGGCCGTGGCGCGCGAAGTGATCGGCCGCGGCCGCGCCGCCGGCGTTCGAGCCGTTGCCGGCCGCCATCAGGCAGCCGAACATGTATTCGCCGAGCGTCATCCACAGCCGCACGTTCCAGCGGCCTTGGTCACCGCCTTCGCACAGCCAGTTCGCGAGGCCGAAGTGATCGGGATGGCAGTGCGTGACGAGCACGCGCAGCACCGGCAGCCCGTCGAGATGCCGATCGAAGATCTGTTCCCAGTGCGTCCGGATCGCCTCCGACGAGATCCCGCAGTCGACGATCGTCCAGCCGGCCTGCCCGTCGATCTCGTCGCGCAGCAGCCAGAGATTGATGTGATCGAGCGAAAACGGCAGCGGCATGCGCAGCCAGCGCACGCCGGGCGCGACCTCGAACGTGTCGCCCGCGGCGGGCAGCGTGTCGGCGAAGGGATAGTCGAGTTGGTGTTCCAGTGCGTTCATCGGTCGGGTGTCTCGTCGTTGTCGTTGCAGATGCAGCTGCAAATGCGGGGTACGTATGCGGGGGCAATGCGATTGCATGAGCGCGCGGGCGGCAGGCCGCGGCGGGCATCGCGTCGATTCTATCGCCGTCGCGTGAAACGCGTGCCCGGCGGGCGTCGGCCGCGCAAAAAAGTTCGTGTCAGAATCCGTTCCGTACCCGTATCTTTACGCGAAGATGCACCGAACGGCATGCAACCGCGCCCAACCCGCGCATTGACGCCACTTGGCGCCGGACCCTGAAACCCGTTGAAATGCCGACTTGGGCGCTAAAATGGCGGGTGCTTACAGTCCCTCTCGAACGAGCCTGCACGCAATGAATCACTTCCCCAAGCTGCTGTCGTCGCAGATCGGTTTCGACGTCGCCCAGACGATGCTCGAAAACTTCGACCGTCACTACCGGATCTTCCGGGAAGCCGCGGTCGACGCGAAGACGCTATACGAGCGCGCCGACTGGCACGGGCTGCAGCGGCTGGCGCGCGAGCGGATCACGTCGTACGACGATCGTGTGCAGGAATGCGTCGAGGTGCTGCAGGACGAATACGACGCGGAGAACATCGACGACGAAGTGTGGCAGCAGATCAAGTTGCACTACATCGGCCTGCTCACGTCGCACCGCCAGCCCGAGTGCGCGGAAACGTTCTTCAATTCGGTGTGCTGCAAGATCCTGCACCGCTCGTATTTCAGCAACGATTTCATCTTCGTGCGGCCCGCGATCTCGACCGAATACCTCGAGAACGACGAGCCGGCCGCGAAGCCGACCTATCGCGCGTACTACCCGGGCACCGACGGGCTCGCGGCGACGCTCGAGCGCATCGTCACGAACTTCCAGCTCGAGCCGCCGTTCGAGGATCTCACGCGCGACATCGGTTGCGTGCGGCAGGCGATCACCGACGAATTCGGCGAGTTCGACGCCGCGCCGAATTTCCAGATCCACGTGCTGTCGTCGCTGTTCTTCCGCAACAAGAGCGCGTACATCGTCGGCCGCATCATCAACGGCGATCGCGTGCTGCCGTTCGCGGTGCCGATCCGCCACGTGCGCCCGGGCCTGCTCGCGCTCGACACCGTGCTGCTGCGCCGCGACCTGCTGCAGATCATCTTCAGCTTCTCGCACTCGTATTTCCTCGTCGACATGGGCGTGCCGTCCGCGTACGTGGAGTTTCTCTGCACGATCATGCCGGGCAAGCCGAAGGCCGAGATCTACACGTCGGTCGGCCTGCAGAAGCAGGGCAAGAACCTGTTCTACCGCGACCTGCTGCACCATCTGTCGCATTCGAGCGACCGCTTCATCATCGCGCCCGGGATCAAGGGCCTCGTGATGCTCGTGTTCACGCTGCCGTCGTTCCCGTACGTGTTCAAGATCATCAAGGATCACTTCCCGCCGCCGAAGGAAACGACGCGCGAGCAGATCATGGAGAAGTACCAGCTCGTGAAGCGCCACGACCGTCTCGGACGGATGGCCGACACGCTCGAGTATTCGAGCGTCGCGCTGCCGATCTCGCGGCTCGACCATGCGCTCGTGCGCGAGCTGGAGAAGGAGGTGCCGTCGCTGCTCGAATACGAGGACGGCAACCTCGTGATCAAGCACCTGTACATCGAGCGCCGGATGATCCCGCTCAACCTGTACCTGCAGAACGGCACCGACGCCGAGATCGAGCACGGCGTGAAGGAGTACGGCAACGCGGTGAAGGAGTTGATGAAGGCCAACATCTTCCCCGGCGACATGCTGTACAAGAATTTCGGCGTCACGCGCCACGGCCGCGTCGTGTTCTACGACTACGACGAGATCGAATACCTGACCGACTGCAACGTGCGGCGCGTGCCGCCGCCGCGCAACGAGGAAGACGAACTGTCCGGCGAACCGTGGTATACCGTGGGCCCGCACGACATCTTTCCGGAAACCTACGGACCGTTCCTGCTCGGCGACCCGCGCGTGCGGGCCGTCTTCATGAAGCATCACGCGGACTTTTTCGAAGCCTCGCTGTGGCAGGCCAGCAAGGACAAGCTGCTGCAGGGCGAGCTGCCCGATTTTTACCCGTACGACGTGTCGCTGCGTTTCAGCGTGCGCTACCCCGATCGCTTCGACGCGACGCCGGACGCCGGCGACGGCGACAGCGCGGGCAATGCGCAGCGCGCTGCATGACGCAGGCCGAATCGCACGCCCGGATCCAATCGAATCGAACCGTTATCGACCCGCTTTCCGCCAACGGAATCCACACCCGATGAATACTCAAGACAATCCGCTTTCACACCTGTTCGACAACAACGACGCCTGGGTCAAGCGCCAGCTGGCCGACGATCCCGATTTCTTCGCGCGTCTCGCCGACCAGCAGGCGCCGGAATATCTGTGGATCGGCTGCTCGGATTCGCGCGTGCCCGCGAACCAGATCATCGGCCTGCCGCCGGGCGAAGTTTTTGTGCATCGCAACATCGCGAACGTCGTGGTGCACAGCGACCTGAACTGCTTGTCGGTGATTCAGTTCGCGGTCGACATCCTGCGCGTGAAGCACATCATGGTCGTCGGCCACTACGGCTGCTCGGGCGTGAACGCAGCGCTGCACAACCGCCGCGTCGGCCTCGCCGACAACTGGCTGCACCACGTGCAGGACGTGCGCGAACGCCACGCGGCGCTGCTCGACGAATGGCCGGTCGGCGAGGCGCGCTATCGCCGCCTGATCGAGCTGAACTCGATCGAGCAGGTCGTCAACGTGTGCCGCACGACGATCGTCAACGACGCGTGGGCGCGCGGCCAGTCGCTCACCGTGCACGGGCTCGTGTACGGCGTACACGACGGGCGGATGCGCAACCTCGGGATGGCCGTGTCGAACTTCGACGCGCTCGACGCAACCTACCGGCGCTGCGTCGCGGCGCTCACCGCGCGTGGCCAGCATGCACCCGACAACGACATGGTCGCGGCGGACGCCGCGCAGCTCGACGACGTCGCGCAGGCGGTCGCCGATACGCTCAAGCCGGCGTGCGGCGACGCGAAGTAACCGGCGCCGGCGCGGCGCGCACGCGCCGCGCGTCCTCCGGCTGAAGATGCGCACGAGCCTGGTCGCGACGGGTAGCGAACTGATCTGACACCGACACTGCCGCGACGGCGGTGCAACGCAAAGGAGCGGCGAACATGAAAACCGTACTGATCGTCGGCGCATCGCGCGGCTTGGGGCGCGAATTCGTCCGGCAATACCGCCGCGACGGCTGGAACGTGATCGCGACCGCCCGCGACGACGCATCGCTCGCCGCGCTGCGCGAACTCGGCGCGCAAGCCTATGCGCTCGACATCGCGCAACCCGAACAGATCGCGGCGCTCGGCTGGAAGCTCGACGGCGAACGGCTGGATGCGGCCGTGCTCGTGTCGGGCGTGTACGGGCCGCGCACCGAAGGCGTCGAGACGATCGGCGCCGAGGATTTCGACGCGGTGATGCATACGAACGTGCGGGGGCCGATGCAGCTGCTGCCGATTCTGCTGCCGCTCGTCGAGGACGCGCGCGGCGTGCTGGCCGTCGTGTCGAGCCGGATGGGCAGCATCGCGGAAGCGACCGGCACGACCGGCTGGCTGTACCGCGCGAGCAAGGCCGCGCTGAACGACGTGCTGCGCATCGCGTCGCTGCAGACGCGCCACGCCGCGTGCATCTCGCTCCATCCCGGCTGGGTGCGCACCGACATGGGCGGCGCGCAGGCCGCGATCGATCCGGAAACCAGCGTGACCGGCATGCGCCGCGTGATCGCCGAAGCCGGCGCGGACGTGTCCCGAGCCAACGGCCGTTTCTTCCAGTACGACGGCGTCGAGCTCAGCTGGTGAGCCGGCATGACAACCCGGCGTCGTTAATTCACGATTCGCATGAATTTGAACCGACCTGACGCGTGCCCGTGCGGCGGCGCGTCCCCCACTCCCGCCGGCAAAGCCCCGGCGCCGCGCTATGCGGCGTGCTGCGGACGCTTCATCGACGGCGGCGAAGCCGCACCCACCGCGCTCGAGTTGATGCGCTCACGGTACAGCGCGTACGTGCTCGGCGCGACCGACTACCTGCGCGCGACCTGGGACGCGCGCACCTGCCCGGCCGATCTCGATGCCGACCCGAACGCGCCCGACGCGCCGCGCTGGCTCGGCCTCGCGGTCAAACGCCACGCGCTGCTCGACGAACGGCACGCGGAGGTCGAGTTCGTGGCCCGCTACAAGGTCGGCGGGCGCGCGTACCGGATCCACGAGACCAGTCGCTTTACCCGCGACGAGCACGGTTTCTGGCGCTATGTCGACGGCGAAGTAAGTGAACGCTGACAAATAGTTGCCGTGTCAGACGCCGGGTAATTCCCGCATTGCACAACCTGAATTTGTCGGGCTACGATGGCCCTTCGGATCGGTCATGTTGCATGGCAGGGCTTACGAATGGCGTTCAGCAAAGTATTGGTGGGATGGATGGCGGCCTGTGCGCTGTCGGCCGCTCAGGCCGGTGCGCTGCCGAACGCAAATACCGGCGCGGCCGCGGCCGCCGGCTCGCTCGCCCATGCCGAGCGCTTCGATTATGGCGATTCGCGCCTCCCGCAGGTCGCCGCGAACCTCAACGAACAAGTCATCAGCATCCCGGCCGATGCGTCGGGCACCGTGATGCTCGAGGCCACGCTGTTCAAGCCGGACGGCCCCGGCCCGTTCCCGCTCGTCGTCTTCAACCACGGCAAGAACACCGGCGATCTGCATCTGCAGCCGCGCAGCCGGCCGCTCGCGTTCGCCCGTGAGTTCGTGCGCCGCGGCTATGCGGTGATCGCGCCGAACCGGCAAGGCTTCGCCGGGTCGGGCGGCACGTACCAGCAGGAAGGCTGCAACGTCCGCAAGAACGGCCTCGCGCAGGCCGCCGACGTCGCCGCGACGGTCCGCTACATGTCGCGTCAGTCGTACGTCGATGCGTCGCGCATCGTCGTCGCCGGCACGTCGCATGGCGGCCTCGCTTCGGTCGCGTACGGCACGGAAGCGGCGCCGGGCGTGCGCGGCATCATCAACTTCTCCGGCGGGCTGCGCCAGGATCTCTGCGACGGCTGGCAGCGCAATCTCGTCGAAGCATTCGACCAGTACGGCGCGCATACGGCCGTGCGCTCGCTGTGGCTGTACGGCGACAACGATTCGGTGTGGACGCCCGCGCTCGTCGCGCAGATGCACGACGCGTACGTGTCGCACGGCACGCAGGCGCAGTTCATCGATTTCGGCCGCTACAAGGACGACGCGCACCGGCTGATCGTCGACCGCGACGGCGTGCCCGTGTGGTGGCCGGCCGTGCATGCGTTCCTCGCGGACCTGAGCCTGCCGACCTCGGTGCGCTATGCGGTCGCGAACCCGCACGAACCGAATGCGACCGGCTACGCGTCGATCGATGCGGTCGAGGCGGTGCCGTTCCTCGACGCGGCTGGCCGCGAAGGCTATCGCCGCTTCCTGAGCCAGCATCCGAGCCGCGCGTTCGCGGTGTCCGCCGAAGGCGCGTGGTCGTGGGCCGAAGGCGGCGACGACCCGATGGCGCTCGCGCTCGACAACTGCACGAAGCAGGGGGCGGGCGCGTGCCGGTTGTATGCGGTGAACGACCGCGTCGTGTGGAATGCGAGCGCGACGCAGACGGCCGATAACGGCGACGCCGATACGCACGCGCTGGCTTCGCGCTGACGCGCGAATCGCGACGGCCGGCGATCCGGCGCTTTCGGCATCGTCTCCTTCGCTTCTCGCCCTGCTCCCTGTACTGAACGCTCGCGCGGCCCGCGGCGGCGTTCGCATATCGCGACGCCCGGGATCCGGTGCTTTCGGCATCGTCCCCTTCTCGCTCCTCTCCCTGTACTGAACGCTCGCACGGCCCGCAGCGGCGTTTGCATATCGCGACGGCCCGGGGGCTCCGGTGCTTTCCGGCATCGTCTCCTTTGCTCCTCTCCCTGCTCCCTGTACTGAACGCTCGCACGGCCCGCAGCGGCGTTCGCGCCCGGTCGCCGGATCATATGAGCCGCCGAAGCGCGCGCGCCCTCGATATCCGTGAAGCCGTTTCCCGGCGCCGTTCCCGATCCCCTGCGTCCGACTCCGCACCCATTCGCCCGCCGCATGCGTTGTGTCACGTCTCGCGCCCCTTTTTCATTCCCGCCCCGATTTTTCGGCTTCACGCGCCGGTCCGCCCCACGATTTTTTCTGTCAGGGGGTCTCACTCGAACGTCGTCATCTGCGCTCATTTCGGGATATCTGGCGCGTACCGTTCCGAGCACCCCGGATCTGCGCCGAACTCCCGCCCGGCAAGGCTTTGCGGCGTTTGTAACCGGTAGTGCAACGCACGGCGGAACACGCTAATCTCAGCGCGTTTTCCGTCTGTCGCCGCGCGGCATCCCGTTCGATGCCCGCCGCCGTTTTACCCCCCGGAGTCGCCTTGAGTACGCCAGCCACTGACGACTGGGTCGCGCGCAGCCTGCGCGCGGTCTGGCATCCCTGCACCCAGATGAAGCACCACGAGCGCCTGCCGCTCATTCCCGTCGCGCGCGGCGCGGGCGTATGGCTGTACGACCGCGACGGCCGCCGCTACTTCGATGCGATCAGCTCGTGGTGGGTGAACCTGTTCGGCCATGCGAACCCGGACATCAACGCGGCGCTGAAGGACCAGCTCGACACGCTCGAGCACGCAATGCTCGCCGGCTGCACGCACGAGCCGGCGATCGAGCTCGCCGAGCGGCTGCACGTGCTCACCGCGCGCACGCTCGGCCATGCGTTCTTCGCGTCGGACGGCGCGTCGGCGGTCGAGATCGCGCTGAAGATGAGCTTCCACGCGTGGCGCAACCGCGGCCGCGCGGACAAGCGCGAGTTCGTGTGCGTCGCGAACAGCTATCACGGCGAGACCATCGGCGCGCTCGGCGTGACCGACGTGGCGCTGTTCAAGGATGCGTACGATCCGCTGATCCGCAACGCGCACGTGGTCGCGTCGCCCGACGCACGCGGCGCGCAGCCGGGCGAAACGGCCGCCGACGTCGCGGGCCGCGCGCTCGACGACGTGCGGCGCCTGTTCGCCGAACGCGCGGACCGGATCGCCGCGCTGATCGTCGAGCCGCTCGTGCAATGCGCGGCCGGCATGGCGATGCACGATCCGTCGTACGTGCGCGGGCTGCGCGCGCTGTGCGACGAGTTCGGCGTGCACCTGATCGCCGACGAGATCGCGGTCGGCTGCGGCCGCACCGGCACCTTCTTCGCGTGCGAGCAGGCCGGCGTCTGGCCCGATTTCCTGTGCCTGTCGAAGGGCATCAGCGGCGGCTACCTGCCGCTGTCGCTCGTGCTCACGCGCGACGACGTGTTCGCGGCGTTCTACGACAACGACACGACGCGCGGCTTCCTGCATTCGCATTCATACACCGGCAACCCGCTCGCGTGCCGCGCGGCGGTCGCGACGCTCGACCTGTTCGCGCGCGACGACGTGCTCGCCGCCAACGTGCGCAAATCGGCCGCGATGCGCGCCGCGCTCGCGCCGCTCGACGCGCATCCGCAGGTGCGTCACCTGCGCGAGCGCGGCACGCTGTTCGCATTCGACGTCGCGCTCGACGGCGACGCGGCACGCGGCTTCTCGCGGCGCTTCTTCGAGCGCGCGCTCGAACGCGAACTGCTGCTGCGTCCGATCGGCACGACCGTGTACCTGATGCCGCCGTACGTGATGAGCGACGACGACATCGCGTGGCTCGCGCAGCGCACGCGCGACACGCTGGATGCAACGCTCGCGGAGATCATGCAATGACACAAACAGCCACCCGCTCACTTCGCTCGCTGCCCGCCGAGGGGGCGACTGCCTCACGTGGGGCGGCCCCGCAAGATGCCGCGACGAACCTGCTCGATACGCTGCAACGCGGCCTCGCCGAGCTCGACGCGCAAGGGTTGCGCCGCGTGCGCCGTACCGCCGACACCGCGTGCGACGCGCACATGCGCGTCGACGGCCGCGACATCGTCGGCTTCGCGAGTAACGACTATCTCGGCCTCGCCGCGCATCCGGCGCTCGTCGCCGCGTTCGCCGAAGGCGCGCAGCGCTATGGCTCCGGCAGCGGCGGCTCCCACCTGCTCGGCGGCCATTCGCGTGCGCATGCAACGCTCGAGGACGAACTCGCGGCCTTCGCGGGCGGCTTCTCCGACGCGCCGCGCGCGCTGTACTTCAGCACCGGCTACATGGCGAACCTCGCCGCGATGACGGCGCTCACCGGCAAACACGCGACGATCTTCTCCGATGCGCTGAACCACGCGTCGCTGATCGACGGGATCCGGCTGTCGCGTGCGAACGTGCAGGTCTATCCGCATGCGGACATGGCCGCGCTCGCCGCGCTGCTCGACGCGTCCGACGCCGAAACGAAACTGATCGTCAGCGACACCGTGTTCAGCATGGATGGCGACATCGCGCCGCTCGCCGAACTCGTCGCGCTGGCCGAACGGCACGGCGCATGGCTCGTCGTCGACGACGCGCACGGCTTCGGCGTGCTGGGACCCCAGGGCCGCGGCGCGCTCGCGGCCGCCGCGCTGCGCTCGCCGAACCTGATCTACGTCGGCACGCTCGGCAAGGCCGCCGGCGTCGCGGGCGCATTCGTGATCGCGCACGAGACCGTGATCGAATGGATGATCCAGCGCGCGCGCAGCTACATCTTCACGACGGCCGCGCCGCCGGCCGTCGCGCATGCGGTATCGGCGAGCCTGAAGGTGATCGCCGGCGACGAAGGCGACGCGCGACGCGCGCACCTCGCCGCGCTGATCGAACGCACGCGCGCGCTACTGCGCATGACGCGCTGGCAGCCGGTCGATTCGCACACGGCCGTGCAGCCGCTCGTGATCGGCAGCAACGACGCGACGCTCGCGGCGATGCGCGCGCTCGACGCACACGGCCTGTGGGTGCCCGCGATCCGGCCGCCGACGGTGCCGGCCGGCACGTCGCGGCTGCGCATCTCGCTGTCGGCCGCGCATTCGTTCGACGATCTCGCACGGCTCGAAGCAGCGTTGATCGAAGCCAGCGAGGGGCAGACCCGGCGGGATGCAGAACAGCCCCCACGCTCACTGCGTTCGCTGCCCCCCGAGGGGGCTGCCGCCTCCCTTGGGGCGGCCCGGCGGGAGACTGCGGCATGACCGCCCCGCTCTCGCTGTTCGTCACCGGCACCGACACCGAAATCGGCAAGACCTTCGTCTCGGCTGCGATGCTGCACGGCTTCGCGCGGCATGGCCTGCGCGCGGCCGCGCTGAAGCCCGTCGCGGCGGGCGCGTATGAACGCGACGGCGTGTGGCGCAACGAGGACGCCGACCAGCTCGACGCGGCCGCGAACGTCGTGCTGCCGCCCGAACTGCGCACGCCGTTCCTGCTGAAGGCGCCCGCCGCGCCACACATCGTCGCCGCGCAGGAAGGCGTGACGCTCGACATCGACACGATCGTCGCGTGCCATCGCGAAGCGCTGACGCGCGCGGACGTCGTCGTCGTCGAGGGCGTCGGCGGCTTCCGCGTGCCGCTCACCGACACGCAGGACACTGCCGATCTCGCGGTCGCGCTCGGCCTGCCGGTGGTGCTCGTCGTCGGCGTGCGGCTCGGCTGCATCAGCCATGCGCTGCTCACCGCCGACGCGATTCGCCAGCGCGGCCTCACGCTCGCCGGCTGGGTCGCGAACCACGTCGACCCGGCGATGTCGTACGCCGACGAGAACGTCGCGACGATGCGCGACTGGCTCGCCCGCGAGCACGGCGCGCCGCTGCTCGGCCGCATTCCGCACATGAGCCCGGCCGCCCCCGAATCCGCCGCGGCGATGCTCGACATCGCCGCGCTCGTCGAGACGCTGCGCGCCGCGCAGCATTGACCCAACAGAAACAGATCCCCCGATCCCTCATCCCCGTCCAGGACAGGAAAACGATATGACCCAAGCCCAGACCGCCACCGTGCAACCCGACGCGATTCCCGTGGCCGCTCCGGCCTCGCAGCGCTGGCGCGTCGCCGACGTCGTCGCGCTGTTCGAGCTGCCGTTCAACGACCTGATCTTCCGCGCGCAGCAGGTGCATCGCGAACACTTCGACGCGAACGCGGTGCAGCTGTCGACGCTGCTGTCGATCAAGACAGGCGGCTGCGAGGAAGATTGCGGCTACTGCTCGCAATCGTCGCACCACGACACGGGCCTGAAGGCCGAGAAGCTGATGGACGTCGACGCGGTACTCGACGCCGCGCGCGCGGCGAAGGCGAACGGTGCGAGCCGTTTCTGCATGGGCGCCGCGTGGCGCAACCCGAAGGAGCGCCACATGCCGGCGCTGACCGAGATGGTGCGTGGCGTGAAGGAACTCGGCCTCGAAACCTGCATGACGCTCGGCATGCTGGAAGACGAGCAGGCGCAGGAACTCGCGAACGCGGGCCTCGACTACTACAACCACAACCTCGACACGTCGCCGGAGTTCTACGGCCAGGTGATCTCGACGCGCACCTACCAGGATCGCCTCGACACGCTCGACCGCGTGCGCGATGCAGGCATCAACGTGTGCTGCGGCGGCATCATCGGGATGGGCGAATCGCGCCGCGAACGCGCGGGCCTGATCTCGCAGCTCGCGAACCTGAACCCGTATCCGGATTCGGTGCCGATCAACAACCTCGTCGCGATCGAAGGCACGCCGCTCGAAGGCACCGCACCGCTCGACCCGTTCGAGTTCGTGCGCACGATCGCGGTTGCGCGCATCACGATGCCGAAGGCCGTCGTGCGCCTGTCGGCCGGCCGCGAGCAGCTCGACGACGGGCTGCAGGCGATGTGTTTCCTCGCCGGCACGAACTCGATGTTCTACGGCGACCAGCTGCTGACGACGAGCAACCCGCAGTCGCAGAAGGATCGCGCGCTGTTCGAGCGCCTCGGCATCCGCGCGAGCGACGCGGACGCGATGCAGGCGAACGCGTAAGCGGCAGCACCGCGTACCAACGAAAAAGCCGGGGCATGCCCCGGCTTTTTTTCACCCGATCGTCCGCGCCGGTCGCCCTGCGCGTCGCGAAACATGCGCGTCACACGTGCGCCGCCGCGCCGTCGAGCGCCGCGCGCACGCGCTCGACCTGCTGGGCGTCGACGGGCGCCAGCACCTCGCCGCGCACCCGCACGCCCGAGCCGAAATGCACCGCGCGCACGCCGGTCGCGCGGACGAAATCGCCGACCGCATCGACCGTGAGCCCCGAGCCGGCCAGCACCGTGCAGGTCGAGCCGGCCGCCTGCCGGACCATCCGCGTGATCGTCGCGACCGCGTCGAGCACCGACGGATGGCCGCCCGACGTCAGCACCGACGTGACCGCCGGCACGCGCAGCAGCGCGTCGAAGGCGGCGTTCAGGTCGCGCGACACGTCGAACGCGCGATGGAACGTCAGGTCGCGCCCGTTAGCGGCGGCAGCGATGCGGGCGAGCGCGTCGAGATCGACGTCGCCGCGCGCATCGAGCGCACCGAACACGACACCGTTCGCGCCGGCCGCGACGGCCGCGCGCACGTCGCGTTCGATCACGCGCAGGTCGTCGGCGTCATAGACGAACGACCGGCTGTGCGGGCGCACGATCACGTTGACGGGAATCGGCACCGCGGCCACGACGGCCTCGATCAGCCCGACGCTCGGCGTCAGGCCGCCTTCGGTGATCGCGGTCACGAGTTCGAGGCGGTCGGCGCCCGCGCGGGCGGCGGCCTTCGCGTCGCCGACGGTCGTGGCGATCACTTCGAGGAGAACGGAGGAACGGGCGGTACGGTTCATCGGCGGCTCGCGAATCGTCAGGACAATTCGCGCATCCTAGCCGAGCGGCGTGAACCGCGCCAGCGCGACGCTCGCCTCACCGCCCGCGCTACGCGCCGCCGACCTCCTCGTCGACCCAGTCGATATCGCCGCACAGCACGTGCTGCGCGTCGCCGATGCGCACGGCCACCGACAGCGTCACGCACGGCTGCGCCTCGTTGATCGACAGGTACGGGCGCGTCACCTGCACGCGTCCGGGCTCGGCGATCGCCGTGCGGAAGTACGGCCGGCGCAGCCAGTTTGCGCCCTGCGCATCCGACAGCGGCGAGAAGCGCGCCTCGGCGAGCGCGCGGTCCGCGCGCAACACGACGTTACGACCTGCCTGGCGGCCCCGCGCGTCGAGCAGGAAGCAGCGCGCGGCAGCGTCGAGCGCGAGGAAGTTCCAGCACACCTCGTCGAGCGGCTCGCCGGCCGCCACCCGCTCGGCCGCGCGCTCGAACGCGCGCAGGTATGGCGCGAGCCGCTGCGCGTCGCGCCGCTCGCGCGCTTCGGTCTGCGCACGAAAGCGCTCGGTCAGCTCGCCGATGCAGCCGGTCGCCGCCGCGCTGTCGGGCAGCCCGGGCGCCGGGCGGCCGAAGTAATAGCCCTGCACGAAATCGGCCTCGCACGACAGCGCGATCTGCGCGTCGTGCTCGGTCTCGATCCCTTCGACGAGCACCAGCTTGCCGGCCTCGTGCAGCAGCGTGACGAGCCCGTGCAGGATCGCGGTGAGCCCCGTGCGGTGCGCCGCGTGGGACAGCATGATCCGGTCGAGCTTCACGATGTCGGGGTTCAGCTGCCAGATCCGCTCGAGGTTCGAGTGGCCGGCGCCGAAATCGTCGAGCGCGATCAGGAAGCCCTGCGCGCGGAATTCGCGCACGGCGTCGGCGAGCCGCTCGACGTCTTCCGCGCGCTGCTCGAGCACTTCGAGCACGACGCGACGCGGCGGCATGCCCATCCGCTTCAGGTTCGCGAGCAGCGCGGCGGCCTGGAACGGATCGGTGAGCACGCCCGGATGCACGTTGAGGAACAGCCACTCGCGCTCGGCGCCGAGCAGCGCGAAGTTCTCGAGATGCAGCGCCTGCGCGAGCCGGTCGAGCTGCAGCAGCTCGCCCTGGCGCGCGGCCTCGCCGAACACGTCGAGCGGCGACACCGCGCGGTCGAGCGCGTCATGCGCGCGCAACAGCGCCTCGTAGCCCACCGCACGCTGGTGCGACAAGCTGAAGATCGGCTGGAACACGGTCGTGAGCGACAGGTCGCGGTGACGCGTCGCCAGGCGTTCGAGGCCGGAGCTCATCTCCCGCTCGAAACGATACGGCGACGCGGTGGCCGGGCGCTCCTGCTGCACGATCGTCATGGCTTCCTCCTGGCGGTGCAGCCGAACGCGGCGGTGGTTCGAGATGGCGCGCGCAATGTCATGGTCGAATCCTCGGTTGTCCGGCCGGTGCCGGACGGTACGCAAGCATCAAGCAAGCTTCGTGCAAGGGCTGAACACGCGCGCCACGCCTGCGTGCGGCGCCGCCGCACCAGTGTGGCGCGGGCCGGATGCACCGTTTGCGTGCAAGCGCACCGGCGCACTCGAACGCACCCGTCACGTCGTCACGCTAAACTCCGTCCGGTCGTTTCATTCTCCACAATTGCCGTATCGATGGAAATCGTCTTCACTGTCCTGATTCTGCTGCTCACCGTCGCGCTGTCCGGCGCGGCCACACGCGTGCTGCCGTTGCGGCTTCCGCTGCCGCTGATGCAGATCGCGTTCGGCGCGATGCTCGCGTGGCCGAAGCTCAACCTGCACGTCACGTTCGATCCCGAAATCTTCATGCTGCTGTTCATTCCGCCGCTGCTGTTCGCGGACGGCTGGCGGATTCCGAAACGCGAGCTGTACCTGCAGCGCCGCGCGATCCTGATGCTCGCGTTCGGGCTCGTGTTCATGACCGTACTCGCAGTCGGCTACTTCGCGCACTGGCTGATACCCGAGTTGCCGCTGCCGATCGCGTTCGCACTCGCGGCCGTGCTGTCGCCCACCGACGCGGTCGCGCTGTCGGGCATCGCCGGCCGAGGCCGGATTCCGCCGCAACTGATGCACATCCTCGAAGGCGAGGCGCTGATGAACGACGCGTCGGGCCTCGTCGCGCTGAAGTTCGCGGTCGCGGCCGCGCTCACGGGCGTGTTCTCGCTGCGCGAGGCATCGATCACGTTCGTGATCGTCGCCGCCGGCGGCCTGGCGACGGGCGCGGTCGTCGCGTGGCTGTTCAGCGCGCTGTCGACGCGCTTCCTGAACGCCGAGCAGGAAGGCGACCCGGCCCCCGGCATCGTGATGACGCTGCTCGTGCCGTTCGCCGCCTATCTGTTCGCCGAGCACCTCGACCTGTCGGGCGTGCTCGCGGCCGTGTCGGCCGGGATGATGATGAACTACACGAGCTTCTCCCGCAAAAGCACCGTCGCGTCGCGCGTGCGTGCCGAAAGCACGTGGGCGATGATCGAGTTCGTGTTCAACGGCATGGTGTTCATCATGCTCGGGCTGCAGTTGCCGCACATCATCGGCCGCGCGCTCGTCGACGCGCACCACACGAGCGACGCGCTCGTCGGCCGGATGATCTTCAACGTGTGCGCGATGATGCTCGCGCTGTATGCGATCCGCTTCCTGTGGGTCTGGCTGCTGCGCTGGATCGCGAGCCGCCGCGCCGCGCGTCACGGCCTCGCGGGCACGATGGCCGGCATCCGCACGATCGCGGTGATGACGGTCGGCGGCGTGCGCGGCGCGGTCACGCTCGCGGGCGTGCTGTCGATCCCCGTCGCGCTGTCCGACGGCGCACCGCTGCCGGGGCGGGACACCGCGATCTTCGTCGCGTCGGCGGTGATACTCGGCTCGCTGATCGTCGCGGTGATCGGGCTGCCGCTGCTGCTGCGCGGCGTGCGCTCGACGCGCAACCCGCTCGCCGACGAGGAACGCACCGCGCGCGCGGCCGCCGCACAGGCCGCGATTCGCGCGATCGACTCGTCGCACGACGCGATCTCGGCCGATCTCGACGAATCGGGCGCGGCACGCTGCGCGGACATCTCCGCGCGCGTGATGGATCAGTACCGCCGGCGCCTGGCCGCACTCGCCGAGGACGGCCCGACGCCGCGCGCGGAAGCGAAGCAGACCGAGACGATGGAACTGCAGATGCGGATCGCGGCAGTGCGCGCGGAACGCTCGGTGCTGTACCGGCTGCGCGGCGAAAGCAAGATTTCCGACGAGACGCTGACGAAGCTGATTCGCGAGATCGACCTGTCGGAAACGGCGCTGTCGACGCGCAAGAAAGGCATCGTCTGACGATGGGGCCGCGCAGCGGCCTGCTGCGACGCCCGTCGCATGCAACGCGGGACTAGACGCCTCCCTCTAGAAGCCCCGGCGGCATATTCAAAAAAATTAAACGAGACGTCCTTATTATCTGTTGCGGGCCGTCACGATACCGGCGCCCGCATGCATGCCGGGCCTGGCAATTCCCTCCGGCCCGCTCATCCCATGTGTCTTCCGCGAACGTCGAGGGCCGGACGCATTGATCCGGCGCGCGCGCACTTCGCCGCGCCTCATGCCTCTTTAATCGCAATCCTAATCAAAAACGCGGATGCCAATCGCCGCACAACGAGTAAGCCCATGATCAAACCCATCTCGCTTCAGAGCCGCCGACGATTCCTGGCGCAAGGCACCGCCATGCTCGGCAGCGGCATGCTGTCCGCCTGCGGCGGCGATTCGATCGACTCCGACGCCTCCGCCCGCTTCGCCGACGACTTCGTGTGGGGCGTCGCCACCGCGGCGCCGCAAATCGAAAGCCGCGACGGCCGCGGGCGCAGCAACTGGGACGTGTTCGCCGACCAGCCCGGCACGATCGCCGACGGCTCGACGAATGCCCGCTGCATCGAATTCGAGAAACGCTACCCGGGCGACCTCTCGCTGCTCGCGAACGCGGGCGTCCAGGCGTTCCGGTTCTCGACCGCGTGGCCGCGCGTGCAGCCGGACGGCCCCGGCGCGGCGAGTGAAGCCGGCCTCGCCACCTACGATCGCATGGTCGACGCGATGCTGGAGCGGCACCTCACGCCCTATCTGACGCTGTTTCACTGGGACATTCCGGTGTGGGCCGGCGATTTTCGCGACCGTGACATCGCGTACCGGCTGGCCGACTACGCGCAGCAGGTGTCGCGCCGGCTCGGCGACCGGGTCAAGCACTGGATGATGCTGAACGAGCCCAACGGCGTCGCGCTGTCCGGCTACGCTTACGGCGCGTCGCCGCCGCGCGCGCAGTCCATGGGGGCGATGTTCGCCGCGATCCACCATCAGAACCTCGCGCAGGGGCTGATGTTCCAGGCCGTGCGTTCGAACGTGCGGGGCGCGGCGCAGGTCGGCACCACGATCAGCGGGCGGCCGGTGCATGCGGCCACGAATGCGGCCGCCGATCAGGCCGCCGCCGCGCAGTTCGACGCGATCTGGCATCGCGCGTTTCTCGACCCGCTGTACGGCAAGGGCTATCCGGCCGAGCTGCAGGCGGCGCTGGCGCCGCTCGTCCAGCCAGGCGACATGGCGACGATCGCGGCGAACCCGGATTTTCTCGGCGTGCAGTATTACAACTGCTTCTACGTGAAGGCCGGCGCCAACGGCACGGGCTTCACGCTGGCCGCGAGCCCGGCGAACGAAACCCAGACGCTGGGATATCCGGTGGAGCCGTACGGGATGTCCGAGATGCTGCTGCGCGTCCACCGCGACTACGGCGCGCCGCGCATCCTCGTCACCGAGACCGGGTTCGCGATCGCCGAGCCCGCGCCGAGCGGCGGCGTCGTCGACGACGGCCCGCGTATCGACTACCTCGCGAGCTACCTGAACGCCGCGCACGACGCGTATCGGCAGGGCGTGCGCCTCGGCGGGCTGTTCTACTGGGCCGGAATGGATAGTTGGGAGTGGTCCAGCGGCTTCGCGAAGAAATTCGGGCTGATCCACGTCGACCCGGCAACGCAGCAACGCCTGCCGAAACGCAGCCTCGCTTATTACTCGCGCTGCATCGCAGGCAATCGCGTCGCGTAAGGCGCGTAGGCGGCGCGGGTGCAGGGCGGCAGGCGGGCGGCCTGCGCATCCACTCGCCCGCCTGCCCGCGGCGCCCCGCCAGCTGTCGCGCGGGCGCGTCGTTCCCGATGCCCCGCAACGAATCACCGCGCCGCGCGTTCGCCTTACTTCACGACGACGACCGGAATGCGCCTTCAGGCGCGCGGGCGCGTCGTTCCCCGGTCCCCGCAGCGATTCCCCGCGCCGCGCGTTCGCATTACTTCGCGACGACGACCGGAATGCCCTTCAGCATCCCCGCGCCCTTCATCTCGTCGAGCGCGTGCTGCACGGCCGCGCTCGTCGCCGCGTCGATGCCGAGCTGCAGCGCGAGCTCGCGCTCCGCACGCTTCACACCGGCGAGGTTGCGGACCTTCACATGACCGAAGCCGCGCACGCGGGCGTGCAGGTCGGCCAGCTGCGCGACCTGCGCGGCATTGCCAGCGGTCAGCGCGGCAAGCGCGCGCGTGAGCGTCGTCTCGTAGTCGTCCGCGAGCGCGCGCTCCATCCTGCGCTCGGCCGTGCGGCCGAACGGATCGAGCCACGTGCCGCGCAGGCTGCGCACGCGCGCCAGCATGCCGAACACCGGCCACATCCACTGGCCGAACACGCGCTTCTTCGGCGCGCTGCCGTCGCGTCCGGCCTTCGCGACCGTCGGCGGCGCCAGGTTGAACTTCACGCGATAGTCCTGCCCCGGCACGCCTTCGAACTGCGCTTCGAGCGCCGTGCGGAACGCGCCGTCCGCATACAGCCGCGCGACCTCGTATTCGTCCTTCACCGCGAGCAGCCGGTAGAACGTCGTCGCGACCGCACGCGTCAGCGCGTCGTCACCCTTCGCGCGCGCCGCGTTCACGAGCGCACGGTAGCGCTCGACGTAACGCGCGCCGCCGTATGCGTCGAGGCGCGCTTCGCGATCGGCGATCAGTTCGGCGAGCGTCTCCGGCGCGGCCTGCGCGGCCACCGTGTGACGCGCGTTCCACAATGCGTCGAGGCCCGCCGCGTCGCCGGCCGCCATCCGGCCGATCGAGAACGCGAGCTTGTTCATCGGCACCGCGACGTTGTTCAGTTCGATCGCGCGCATCATCGCGGCGAGCGACACCGGCACGAGGCCGAGCTGCCACGCGTAGCCGAGCATCAGGATGTTCGCGCCGATCGAGTCGCCGAGAAATTTCGCGGCGAGCGCCTGCGCGTCGCAGCTCGACAGGTAGCCGTCGCCGGCCGCGTGACGCATCTTCTCGAGCAGCGCATCCGCGTGCAGGTTCGCGTCGGGATTCTGCACGAACGACGCGTTCGGAATCCGATGCGTGTTGACGACGATCCGCGAGCGCTCGTGGCGCACCGTCTGCAGCGCCTCGGCACTCGCGCCGACGACCATGTCGCACGCGAGCAGCACGTCGGCTTGCTGCGTGTCGATGCGCACCTGGTTCAGCCATTTGTCGCTCGACGCGATCCGCACGAACGACAGCACCGAGCCGCCCTTTTGCGCGAAGCCCATGAAGTCGAGCACCGATGCGCTCTTGCCTTCGAGATGCGCGGCCATGCTGATCAGCGCGCCGACCGTCACGACGCCCGTGCCGCCCACGCCCGTCACGAGCATGTCGAACGGCGCCGCGTCGAGATGCGTCGCCGGCACCGGCAGCGCGTCGACGCGCGCGGCGAGCGCCGCCTCGTCGAACGCCGCGCCCGCGGCCTTCTTCAGTGCCGCGCCTTCGACCGTCACGAAGCTCGGGCAGAAGCCGTTCACGCACGAGTAGTCCTTGTTGCACGACGACTGGTCGATGCGGCGCTTGCGGCCGAGCGGCGTCTCGAGCGGCTCGACCGACAGGCAGTTCGACTGCACGCCGCAGTCGCCGCAGCCTTCGCACACCGCGTCGTTGATGAACAGGCGCTTGTCCGGGTCGGGGAACTCGCCCTTCTTGCGGCGGCGACGCTTCTCGGCCGCACAGGTCTGGTCGTAGATCAGCACGGTGACGCCCGGCGTCTCGCGCAGCTCGCGCTGCACCGTGTCGAGCTCGCTGCGGTGATGGAACGTCGTGCCGGCCGGGAACTGCCCGTGATGGCCGTCGTACTTCTCCGGTTCGTCGGACACGACGACGAAGCGCGACACGCCTTCCGCCTCGACCTGCCGCGCGATCTGCGGCACCGAGATGCTGCCGTCGACCGGCTGGCCGCCCGTCATCGCGACCGCGTCGTTGTAGAGGATCTTGTACGTGATGTTCGCCTTCGCGGCGACCGCCTGGCGGATCGCGAGGATGCCCGAGTGGAAGTAGGTGCCGTCGCCGAGGTTCTGGAACACGTGCTTCGTGTTGGTGAACATCGCGTGCGCGGCCCAGTCGACGCCCTCGCCGCCCATCTGGATCAGGCCCGTCGTGTCGCGCTCCATCCACGACGCCATGAAGTGGCAGCCGATGCCGGCCTGCGCGATCGAGCCTTCCGGCACCTTCGTCGACGTGTTGTGCGGGCAGCCCGAGCAGAAGTACGGCGTGCGCTTCACTGCGTCCGCTTCGTTCGACAGGATCCGCGGCGCGACGAGATCGACGACGCGTTCACGGCGATCGAGCGCCGGCTTGTGCCGCGCGAGCCATTCGGCGAACACCGGCAGGATCCGCGACGGCCGCAGCTCGCCGAGTTCGGACAACAGGCAGGCCCCCTGCGCATCGTGCTTGCCGAGCACGCGCGGGCGGGCGCCGTCCGCGCGGTTGTACAGGTAGTCCTTGATCTGCTGCTCGATGACGGGGCCCTTCTCCTCGATCACCAGTACTTCGGCGAGCCCGTCGACGAAGGTCTCGATGCGCGTCATCTCGAGCGGATACGACAGGCCGACCTTGTAGATCCGCACGCCGGCCGCGTCGAGATCGGCCACCGTCAGGTCGAGACGGCGCAGCGCTTCCATCAGGTCGAGGTGCGCCTTGCCGCAGGTGACGATGCCGACGTTCGCCTGCGCGCTCGGCGCGATCCACTTGTCGATGCTGTTGGTGCGTGCGAAGTGGCGCACCGCGTCGAGCTTCGCGGCGAGGCGCGCCTCGATCGTGAGGCTCGGCAGGTCGGGCCAGCGGTTGTGCAGGCCGCCCGCCGGCGGCGTGAAGCCCGCCGGCGCCGGCCATTGCGTCTGCAGCGCGTCGAGATCGACGGTCGAGCCGGACTCGACCGTCTCCGAGATCGCCTTGAAGCCGACCCATGCGCCCGAATAGCGCGACAGCGCCCAGCCGTACAGGCCGAACTCGAGCATGTCGGCGATGTTCGACGGGTTCACGACCGGCATGTGCCACGCGATCATCGCGAAGTCGCTCTGGTGCGGCATCGACGACGACACGCAGCCATGGTCGTCGCCCGCCACCACCAGCACGCCGCCGTGCGGCGACGAACCATATGCGTTGCCGTGCTTGAGCGCGTCGCCGGCGCGGTCGACGCCGGGGCCCTTGCCGTACCACATCGCGTACACGCCATCGACGGTGCGCTCCGGGTCGGCCTCGACGCGCTGCGTGCCGAGCACCGCGGTGCCGCCGAGTTCCTCGTTGATCGCGGGCAGGAAGCGCACGCCGCTACCGTCGAGCAGCTTCTGCGCCTTCCACAGCTGCTGGTCGACCATCCCGAGCGGCGAGCCGCGGTAGCCGCTGACGAAGCCGGCCGTGTTGAGCCCCTGCGCGGCGTCGGATGCGCGCTGCATCAGCAACAGGCGGACCAGCGCCTGCGTGCCGGTGAGGAAGATCCGGCCGCGCGTGGCGGTCAGGTTGTCGGTCAGACGATAGTCGGATAGAGCGGGCGTACCGTCGACGGGCAGGCGGGCGGTCATGGGGGATGTCTCCTGATTGTGCTGTTCTGGGCCGCGCACCGGGGCGTCGGGCGACGCCGGCCGGAGGTGGCTGGATGGCTCTATTTTTTCGCGCGGACGCGAGAAAGTTTTTTCTCATCTTGCTCGGCGGGTGCCGAAGTGAGAAAAACTGCGCAGGTTTCGGGCGGGAATTGAGAGAGTTTTCGCGCGGGGTGGTGGGGCGGCCGTCGGGGGGCGGTCGGGGTGGGTGGGCGCTTGCGTCGAAATGGCGGGGGCGAGCGGGACGCAGGGCGCGGGCGCGGCCGCGGGCGCTCGCGGCCCGTGCGATAAGGGTTTGGGCAGGAAACGGCGGCGTGCTCACCGATGGAATGCACAGCGTTCGGATTGGTTGCGGGCTCGGGATGTCCACAATGCCGGGGCTATCGGCCGAGTTGGTGATCGCGCTCACCGTTCGATCGCACAGGGTTTCGAGTCGCGCCGGGTGCCGGATGTCCACACCTCGATTTGTTCGCCGCTCGGGCGGATGCCGATGCTCACCGTCGAAATCCACAGCGCGACGAGTCGATGCCGGCAGCAGATATCCACGCCGCCGCATCCCTGCTTCGCCGCTGCGATGGTCGCCCTCACCGTCCGGATGCACAGGGTCGTGAGTCGATTCGGCTGCAGGATATCCACATGTCCGTCCGGCCTTGGTGCAAGCCGTTGGGCAGTCGAACGAGACGGCCGGTACGGGTGTGGATATCGCCGCCCGCGGAGACTCTAAACGCTGTGAATTTCGACGGTGAGTGATGGCACACGCTCGAATGAGGATGCCGATTCGGGTGTGGGCAGCTCGTTCCGCGACGACTCCAAACGCTGTGAATTTCGACGGTGAGCATCGGCAGAGCTCGAACAACGGTGCCGATTCGAGTGTGGACAGCCCGCTTCGCGACGACTCGAAACACTGTGAATTTCGATGGTGAGTGACGGCACGCGCTCGAACAAGGGTGTCGATTCGGGTGCGGACAGCTCGTTCCGCGACGACTCGCAACACTGTGAATTTCGATGGTGAGTGACGGCGCGCGCTCGAACGAGGGTGTCGATTCGGGTGTGGACAGCTCGTTCCGCGACGACTCGCAACACTGTGAATTTCGACGGTGAGTGACGACAGACAATCAAACGAGTACGCCGATTCGGGTGCGAATCGCTCGATCCGCGACGACGCCAAACACTGTGAATTCCATTGGTGAGCGGCGGCGCGAGGATCGAACGAGGGCGCTGATTCGGGTGTGGACAGCCCAACCCAGGACCAGTCGAGACGCTGTGAAATTCAACGGTGAGCGTGGCCGTTCTGTCGCGCGAAGGCGCCGCTTCGGCGCGAACAGCCGCGCCCGCAACCACTCTGCGCACCGGGGATCCGGATTCGCGCAGACACGGCAGAGCCGCATATACGCGCCCTCACCGCTTAAATACACAGCACGTCGACTGGCTTCCGCGGCCAGCTATCCACATCGCGGCGCATAGACGCGAACGGCACGCGCGATCCCGAGTGCGGTTAGAATGCGCGACCCTCGAAACCGTGTCGACGATCGGAAACGGGCACGCGGCTCGATCTGCCGCCGACGCTCACCATTGAAATACACAGCGCTTCGAGTGAATTCGGCTGCGAGATATCCGCACCGTGATACGGGTCCGGATCTATCACCAATCCGCGCGTGCCGTTAGAATGCGCGGCGCCCCCGAATCTCGCGCGACACCCACGCGACTCGCGGAGGTCCTCACCGGGCAAGCCTCACGCGCAATCGGTCACCGACGCTCACCATTGAAATACACAGCGCTTCGAGTGAATTCGGCTGCGAGATATCCACACCGCGATACGGGTCCGGATCTATCGCCGATCCGCGCGTGCCGTTAGAATGCGCGGCGCCCCCAAATCTCGCGCGACACCCGCGCGACGCCTGGAAGTCCGCACCAGGCAAGCCTCACGCGCAATCGGTCACCGACCCTCACCATTGAAATATACAGCGCTTCGAGTGAATTCGGCTGCGAGATATCCACACCGCGATACGGGTCCGGATCTATCGCCAATCCGCGCGTGCCGTTAGAATGCGCAGCGCCCCGAATTCTCGCGCGAACACCCGCGCGACTCGCGGAAGTCCGTACCAGGCAAGCCTCACGCGCAATCGGCCGCCGACGCTCACCCTTCGAAAGCACAGAATTTTTCGTCGTTCGGGGCCGCGGTTGTCCACACCCTGCATCACGCATCCGACCGCATGCGGTCATGCTCACCGATGAAAAGCACAGCGTGCCGAGTGATTTGGATGCCTGGATATCCACAACCGATGCAACGCAGGAATGTGCGGCCCGCGCATCGGCAACGTCGGCTCATGCACCTGCCCGCAGTCGGTGTCAAGTGCCGGGAAGCCCCGCCGATTCTGCCTCTGGCTACACACTCACCTTTCGCATCCACAGCGTTTCGAGTGGCCGGAAGGGCCGGTTGTCCACATGCGCGCCGCCGTGGGCGCGGCCCGAAGCCCCCCCGTCACTCGGCAATCGCGCGAATGATCCGCGCCGGGTTTCCGCCGACCAGCATATTCGGCGGAACGTCGCGCGTCACAACGGAACCCGCGCCGACCACCGAATTCTCCCCGACCGTCACACCGCCGATGATCGTCGCGCCCGCGCCAATCCACACGTTGTTCCCGATCACGATCGGCCGCGCGACGACGAAGTCGCGCCGGCGGGACGGCTCGACCGGATGGCCCGACGTGATGAGGCTGACGTTCGGCCCGATCATCACGTCGTCGCCGATGTCGAGGCCGCCGAGGTCATAGAAGGTGCAGTTCTGGTTGACGAACACGTTGCGGCCGATTCGTGTGTCGGCACCGCCCGTCGCGTAGAACGGCGGGATCAGCATGAAGCCGTCGTCCAGCGGCTTGCCGATCAGTTCTCCGAACAAGGTGCGGACTTCGGGCGCGTCATCGAACGTCAGACGGTTGAGCCGGGCGGTGATTGCCATCGTTCGCGCAAGCTCGGCACGCATCGCGGCCGATTCCGGCGTGCGCCGGGGAATGATCGTGGTGCGATCGTCGTTCGCCATTCGTTGCTGTTCTCCGTGTGCGATCGAACCGGCATGCTGCGCATGCGATTCCGTGGCCTTGAATTCGACGATTCAGGCGACCCGCGCGAGACGACTGGGCTTCCGCGTTTCGCGGCCCGTCGACGACCCGCGTCCAAGCTCATGCGGCCCGTGCGCCGACGCTGCTGCAAGGTCGGCAGAACACTGTAGTCGCACTCGTTTCAGCGCGCACTCTTTCGTCAATTCATAACTAGTTAATCTATGACTAGTTAGATCATGAACTACCGCCGAACGGGGCTCGGCGGGAGATTCGCCGCCCATTCCCAACCGTTCGAACACGCGCGACGCACCGCCCGCCCCTGTCCGAACCTCTCCCGCTCGGGTACGCTTGAGCATCCCCCGAACCACACGCACATCCAAAAGCGGAGGCGCGATGAAGCTCTACTACTGGCCCAAAACCCGGGCATTCCGGGCGCTGTGGATGCTGGAGGAAATCGGCGCCGTCTACGAGCTCGTGCCGATCGACCTGCGTTCGCACGAGCAGGGCAGCGACGCGTTCGTCCAGGTCAATCCGATGGCCAAGCTGCCCGCGCTCGACGACGGCAGCGAGCCGTTCGCCGAATCGGGCGCGGTGCTGCTCTATCTCGCCGATCGCTGCCCCGGCGCCGGGCTCGGCATCGCGCCCGACGATCCGCTGCGCGGCCGCTTCCTGCAGTGGATGTTCTTCACGCCCACCTGCCTCGAACCGGCGATGGCCGAGAAATTCACCGGCGCGTCGAGCAATCCGGTCGCGTTCGGCTGGGGCAACATCACGCGGGTGCAACGTGCGCTCGCGCAAACGCTCGCTCACAGCCGCTGGCTCGTCGGCGACCGCTTCACCGCAGCCGACCTGCTGCTCGCCAGCACACTGAAGATCGCGTTCGACGCGCACCTGCTGCCGCACGAAGGCGTGCTCGGCGACTACGTCACACGCGCCGAGGACCGCGACGGCCACCGCCGCGCGGTGGCGGTCGAACAGCGCGAAGCCGCACGTCTGCTGCATCCGTGACGCGTGCGCGCGGCGCGCGGTCGGTGGCGGCGGTGGCGGCGGCCGCATCCGCGCACCGGCGCCCGTTAGCGCCGGTCGCCAACGTCATCCAGCGGGCCCGGACACCTGCGCCGCCGGGCCGCTCTCGATCACGCCCGGCGAACCGCGTTCGTCGCTCTCGGCGTCGACCGGCACGACCTCGTGAAAATGCGTGTAGTCGATATGCGTGATGCCGTCTTCGTCATGCATCAGGTCGACATAGCGGTGACGCCAGCGGATGTCCGCATGCGTCCACGAGTAGCGCGCCTGCATGACCTGCGCGGTCGTCTCGTCGGAGCCCTCGATCGTGATCAGCAGCGTCGCGTCACGCGCGGCGAGCGATTCGGCCGTCTCGCCGAACAGCGGGCTCGTTTCGTCGATCACGTGCATCAGGTTCCAGCCGAGCAGGAAGATCGGATGCTCGCTGCGCACGAGCGGCAGGTCGTGGATCTTGCGCAGCGTGTAACCCTCGTGCGTCCCCTCGACGCGCATCAGCCGCAGCTTCGCCTGCGCTTCGGCGATCACGTTCTGGCGCGCATTCGCGGCACGCACCATCAGCGTCATCCGCCCGTTCAGCGGGCGCACGATCGCCAGCCGCGCGAACAGGATCTTCGCCTGCGGCCGCGAAAACCGCGCGAACACGAGCCCGGTCGCCAGCGCGATGCCCGACATCCCGATGAAGATTTCGAAGGTCGAGACCACGTGCGCGTAGACGCTCTGCGGATGCATGTCGCCATAGCCGACCGTCGCGAGCGTCTCGACGCTGAAAAAGAACGCGCCGACGAAGCCAGCCGGCGACTGGTTCGCGATCGCGTCGTGGCCAAGCAGGTAGAGCGCCGCGAAGCCGCCGTTGAGCAGCAGGAACAATATTGCGAGCGACAGGAAGAATACGGGCCAGCTCACCGTCAGCGCACGGTGATAGAGGTCGCGCCAGCCAAGCGGCGGCATCCCGTATGCGACAACGGGGCGGGTGCCGGACCAGAGCTTGCGGCCACGGCCGCGGGAAGCTGGGGAGGACGAATCGACGTTCATCGCGCGAGGCCGGAAGCAAGAAGGCGATGAGCGTAGCACGCGGGGCGGCGGCGGGGAATGCGCAGCGATGCGGGGCGATACGCGGCGGCCTGGCGCGTGCGGCGCGAGCGATGCGCAGTGGCCTTGCGCGCGCCGGCGCGAAAAAAAAGCCGGCCGCATCGGCGGCCGGCTGCACGGTCATCCTGCCGGCACGCGCGCGGCGTGCGGCGTGCCGCCTACTTGCGGTCGACGATCACGCGATCGAACGTGCCGCCGTCGGCGAAGTGGGTTTTCTGCGCGTTCGCCCAGCTGCCGAAAACCTGCTCGACGCTGAACGTCTTCAGCGGCTTGAACTCGGCCGCATGCTTCTTCAGCACGTTCGCGTCGCGCGGGCGCAGATGGTGCTGCGCGATGATCTCCTGCGCCTGCGGCGTGTACAGGAAGTCGAGATACGCCTGCGCGATCTTGCGCGTGCCTTTCTTGTCGGCGACCTTGTCGACGACGGCGACGGGCGGCTCCGCCAGGATGCTCGCCGACGGGTACACGGGATCGAATTCCGCCCCCGACGCGCCCGTGTCCATCAGCGCGACTTCGTTCTCGAACGTGACGAGCACGTCGCCGATGCCGCGCTGCGTGAAGGTCGTCGTCGCGCCGCGGCCGCCCGAGTCGAGCACCGGTACATTGCGGAAGATCGCCTTCTCGAAGTCGAGCGCCTGCTGATCGGTCGCACCCTTCTGCTTCTGGTAGCCCCACGCGGCGAGATACGCGTAGCGGCCGTTGCCGGACGTCTTCGGGTTCGCGATGACCACCTGCACGCCCGGCTTCGCGAGGTCGCTCCAGTCCCTGATCGCCTTCGGGTTGCCCTTGCGCACGAGGAACACCATCGTCGTCGAGTACGGCGAGCTGCTGTCGGGGAAGCGCGCGCGCCAGTCCTTCGGCAGCAACTGGCCGCGCTCGGCGAGCAGGTCGATGTCGTTCGGCTGGTTCATCGTCACGACATCGGCCTGCAGCCCCTGCAGGACCGACAGCGCCTGCGCGCTCGACGCGCCGTGCGACTGCTTGATCGTCACGGTTTCGCCGGTCTGCTGCTTGTACGCGGCGGCGAAGCCCGAGTTGATGTCCTTGTACAGCTCGCGCGTCACGTCGTACGACACGTTCAGGATCGACGTGTCCGCGTGCGCGGCCGTTGCCGCCACGACCAGCGCCGCCGCGGTGCCCGTGTGCAGCCAGCGACCGATCCCCTTGATGCTTGCCATCGTGATATGCCCCGTTTCCAGTGGTGTTGAAGGTGCGTGACGACACGCGTGCGCGCTGTCATCGAAACGTAAGCGGGCATTCTAGCGGCCGGGCGTCGCGCGCCTTCCAATCTGTCGTGGAAAGCAAATCTCGAATTCTGCTAACCGGCGCACGCACGCTCGCGTGCGCGCCGGATCCGATGTTAAGATCGCCGCTCAGCCCTTTTCACGGTTCATCCATGTCCGCTGCCCTGCGCTCGTCGTCGATCCTTGCCGCCATCGCGGCAGGTGCGCGCGCGGCCGGGCTGAAACTGAAAAAACGACTCCTCGACTGACGGGGACGTCGCGTCCCGTCAGGCGAATGCCGGACGGGATGCCCGCAGGTCGTTTCTTTTCCTTGCTCGCACGCCTCGCTCCGGCACATCGCCGGCGGAACGGTTCCTTCCCACTCCGTTTCCACCATGAGGCTTTGCATGCACACACGTTTCGAAGGTATCTGGCTGCCCATCATCACGCCGTTCCATAACGGCGAGGTCGACCACGGCGCGCTCGCGCGACTCGCGCGCCACTATGCTGCCGCCGGTATCGCGGGTTTCGTCGCGGGCGCGACGACCGGTGAAGGCGTGCTGCTCGACGCGCGCGAGCAGGACGCCGTGTTCGCGACGCTGCGCGACGCGGTGCCCGATCTGCCGGTCGTCGTCGGGCTCACCGCGAGCGCGACGCACTTCGCGGCCGCCCGCGCACGCGAGCTCGCCGCGCTGCGGCCCGACGGGCTGCTCGTCACGCCGCCCGTCTACGTTCGGCCGACGCAGGACGGCATCCGCCGCCACGTCGAAGTGATCGTCGACGCGGCCGACCTGCCCATCCTCGTCTACAACATCCCGTACCGCACCGGCGTGAACGTCGAACTGGAGACGCTGCAGGCGCTCGCGCGCGACCCGCGCGTCGCGGGGATCAAGGAATGCGGCGGCACGCTCGAGCGGATGAGCCGGCTCGTGCACGACACGCCGCTCGCGATCCTTTCCGGCGACGACAACCAGAACTTCGCCGCGCTGTGCGCCGGCGCGCATGGCGCGATCGCGAGCAGCGCGCATGTGCTGCCCGAATCGCACGTGCGCATCCATGCGCTGCTTCGCGACGGCCGGCTCGCCGACGCGCGCGAGTTGTCGGTCGCGCTGCAGCCGCTGGTCGCGGCGCTGTTCGCGGAGCCGAATCCGGCCCCGGTGAAGGCGGTGCTGGCCGCGCAGGGGTGGTGCGAGGACGGCTTGCGGCTGCCGTTCGTGCCGGCGAGCGACGGGTTGCGGGGGAGGCTGGCCGGAATTCTCGCCGCGCTCGGGGTAATCGCGCCGGACAGCGCCGTCGCATAGGCCGCGGCGCGACGCGCGGCTCGGACAATGGGCGCTGCTGACGAAGCGCTCATCCGCGCCCGAGATCAGTTCAGCTTGCGCGCCCGCGCGCCAAGCTTCGGGTCGTTGGTCACGATCCACAAGAAGATGTGCGTATCGAGCAACAGGCGCATCAGCGTCCCTCGAACGCATCCAGCAGATACGCCGGCAACGGTGCGTCGAAATCATCCGCGATCCACGCCTGACCTTGTAGAACGCCGAAGCGAATGGGCAACTTTGCCGACCCGACTGGATCGACGTGAGTATCGTCAGCCGGGCTCGATACGTCGCCTTGCTGCGATGGACCGATCGCAATGCCGTTAGGCAGGTTCGCGTCTTGCATGATGACCTCCGTTTCAGGTGTCCATCACTGTAGTCCCGTTCGCCTGATCGCTCCATTCGGCCGATCGGCAGAGGCGTGCCGACGCATACCGAGCCGCTGCTTCGGAACGTTCCGTTACGCCGCAAGCATCGCCACCTCTGCCTGCGTCGCGTCCCGCACCGCCTGCGTGACGATCCGCGCGAGCCGCTCGACGGTCGGCGTCGCCGACGACGTGCGCCGCAGCAGCATCAGCGGCAGGCTCGGCAGTTCCGGCAGCCCGAACGACGCCGCGTCGAGCACGCGCACCGACGCGGGCAGCCCATAATGCGAGCGCACCGTCAGCCCGAGGCCGGCTGCCGCCGCGGCCCACAGCCCGGCCAGGCTCGGCGTCGTGAACGCGACGCGCCACGGCACGCCCGCGCGGTCGAGCGCGTCGGTCGCCGCGCCGAAGAACCGGCACGGCCGGTCGAACACGACGAGCGGCAACGGCTCGCCCGACTCGCGCATCACACGCAGACTCGCGTCGCCGTCGTCGGCCGCATCCGCCGGGCCGCCACCGTCCGGCATGCCGAAGCCCGCCGCGCCCACCGCCGCGATCCACTGCATCGGCACCTGCGCGATCGCGTCGCTGTCGATGCCCGCGCGCGACACGAGCGTCGCCGACGCCGGGTCGCCCCACACCAGCGCGAGATCGAGCTGGTTCGCGTCGAGCCGCTCGAGCAGCTCGGCGTTGCGCGCGACGCGCGCCTCGATCCTCACCTTCGGATGCGCACGCGCGAAACGCCCGAGCACGTCCGGCAGGATCGCCTCGCCGAAATCCTCCTGCAGGCCGACCCGCACCCAGCCGTCGAGATTCACGCCGCGCACGGCCGCGGCCGCTTCGTCGTTCAGTTCGATCATCCGCCGCGCATAGCGCAGCATCGCGTCGCCGGCGTCGGTCAGCGCGAGCCCGCGCCCGGCCTTCACGAACAGCGGCGTGCCGGCCTGCTCCTCGAGCTTGCGGATCTGCGCGCTCACCGCTGACGACGAACGCGCGACGCGATCGGCAGCCTTCGCGAAGCTGCCGAGATCCACGCCCGCCACCAGGCTGCGCAACGCCGCGACGTCGAAGTTCGGCCGGGCCAGCGTGGCATCGGGTGCCGCGAGCGACGCCGCGTCAGAAGCATTGTCTTGTCCGGACATGTCAACCATCCCGTTTTATCGAACGATTCATCAAAAACTTTCCGATTTTCAGGATGAATGTAGGTCGCCACACTGGCGATGTCAATTTCCGAACGGGCTCTGTCGTCATGGATACCTCCTGCCTCGCTTCCCAGTCCTCGCCCGCGCACGACGCGCGGGGCCCGGCCCATCGCTGGCGCGTGCTCGCGGCCGGCGTCGCCGCGAACATGAGCTTTTCCGCCGCCGCGGCCGGCATTCCGACCACCGCCGTGTGGATGCGCTCGGCCTACCACCTCGACAACGGCGCGCTCGGCCTCGTGCTCGGCGCGCTCGGCTTCGGCGTCGCGCTGTCGGAGCTGCCGTGGGGAATCGCCGCCGACCGTTTCGGCGACCGCCGCGTGTTGCTCACCGGCCTCGTCGCGACGGCCGCGATGCTGGCGCTGATGGTGATCACGATCGTCCCGAGCGCGCACACGGTGCCGCCGCTGATGCGCGTCGTCGCGGCGATGTGCTGCGTCGGCCTGCTCGGCGGCAGCGTGAACGGCTCGAGCGGACGCGCGGTGATGCGCTGGTTCGGCGAGCGCGAACGCGGGCTCGCGATGAGCATCCGCCAGACGGCCGTGCCGCTCGGCGGCGGCGTCGGCGCGGCGCTGCTGCCGTCGCTCGCGTCGCATGCCGGCTTCGCCGCGGTGTACGGCGCGCTGATGCTGCTGTGTGCCGGATCGGCCGCGCTGACGTGGCGCTGGCTGCACGAACCGCCCCACGCGCCGGGCGCCGCACACGGCCCCACCGCGCACCGCCCCGCCACGCAGCAACCGCCGGCCGCAGCCGCGCGCAGCCCGCTCGCGAGCGGCCGCGTGTGGCGCATCGTGCTCGGCATCGGCGCGCTGTGTGCGCCGCAGTTCGCGGTGCTCACGTTCGCGACCGTGTTCCTGCACGATTTCGGCCGGCTCGGCCTCGCCGGCATCAGCGCGGCGATGGTCGCGCTGCAGGTCGGCGCGATGGTGATGCGCGTCTGGAGCGGGCGTCATACCGACCGGCACGGCAACCGGCGCGCGTATCTGCGCGGGTCGGTGTGCGTCGCGGCCGGATCGTTCGCGCTGCTCGCGGCGGCCACCGCCGGCAGCCCGCACGTGCCGCTCGCCGCGATCGTCGCGATTCTCGTGTTCGCCGGCATCTGCGTGTCGGCATGGCACGGCGTCGCGTACACCGAACTCGCGACGCTCGCGGGCGCGAACCATGCGGGCACCGCGCTCGGGATGGCGAACACGATCGTCTATCTCGGGCTGTTCGCCACGCCGCTCGCGATTCCGCGGCTGCTCGCCGTCAGTTCGTGGAGCGTGGTCTGGCTCGCCGCCGCGCTGATCGCTGGCGCGACGTACCCGCTGTTTTCCCGCTAGTGGGGGCCGGCGCGGCGCCGGCTTGCCGAACCCGCACGGACCTTCAGAACGTGTACACGGCCGACAGCATCGCCGAGCGGCCGTCGCCGAGCTCGACCGCGGACGATCGCGATTCGCTCCCCGACACCTGCCGCACGCGTTCGACATACGCACGATCGAACAGGTTGTCGACGTTCAGCTGGAAGCGCAGCCGGCGGCTCACCTCGTAGCCGGCCATCAGGCTGTGCACCCAGTACGCACCGAGTTTGCCGTCGCCTTGCGACGTCACGTTGCGCCGGCCGACGAAGTGCGAGCCGTAGCCCATCGTCCAGCCCGCCGGCAACCGATAGGTCGTCCACACGTTGAACGCGTGCCGCGGCGTGTTGCCGAGCGCCTGGCCCTCGCGGCGCGGCGTGGCCGGCGAACTGAGCGTGACGCTCGCCAGATACGTGTAGTTCGCGAACAGGTCCCAGCGCGGCGTCACCTTGCCGGCGGCACCGAGTTCGACACCGCGCACGCGCTGCCGGCCCACGAGCGCGTAGCTGCCGTCGGCCATTCGTTCGCGCGCGTTGTTCTTTTCGGTCTGGAACAGCGCGCCGTTCAGCGCGATGCCCGCGAGCCCTTCCCATTTCGCGCCGAGCTCGAAGCTCTCGTTTTTCTCGGGGGCGAGCGCGCCGGTCGCCGCGCTCACGCCGGACCCGGTGGTCACGAGAAATTCGGCGGACGGGTTGAACGACGTGCCATAGGCGAAATACGCGCGGCCGTTATCGGTCGGTTTGAACACGAGGGCCGCGCGCGTGCTCAGATGACGGTCGTTGCTGTCCGCGCGCTCGGTCGGTTTGCCGGCCGGCGTACTTTCCGCCCAGCCGTCGATCCAGTCGTGCCGCAGCCCGACGTCGACGTCCCAATGACGGCCGAGCGAGATCGTGTCGAACGCGTACAGCGCCTTCACGATGAGCGCCGTGTCGTTGCGCGCGCTGTCCTGGCGCCGCGCGGGCCCTTGCCAGATGCCCGGCGGCGCGGCGAGCGCGAAACCGTCGGCCGGATAGAAGCGGTTGAGCCCGTACGAATAGGTCGTGCGGCCGTACGTTTCCCGCGAGATCTCGAAGCCGGTGACGAGCGTGTGCCCGATCCCGAGCGTCGCGAACTCGCTCGTGATGTTCGTCTGGTTCGCCCACATCGTGGTCGACGCATCGCGGCCGTAGCCCTGCGGCCCGGCCGGCTTGTAGCGCCCGGGCGGCAGCCCCTGCAGGTTCACGTGCGACGCGGAAATCACGGTGTCGCGATTCAGGTGCGCATAGCGGCTCAGGTTCTGCACCTTCAGGCCGGACGACACGTCGTGTTCGGCCTTCACGGTGAACGCGTCCGACGTGATGCGCTCGCGATCGAGATTGCGCCAGCCGAAATAGCTGTCGCGCGACACGCCGGCCAGCACCTGGCCGTTGTGCGCCGGCAGCCCGTAGTCGGGCAGGTTGTTGTCGTACTGGTGAAAATAGCCGAGCGTGACGCGCGTCGGCGTGCCGAGACCGAACGCGAGCGACGGCGCGACACCCCAGCGCCGCTTGCGGATGTCGTCGCGGCCCGGCACTTCGTTGACGTGCGCCATCGCGTTCAGGCGGAACGCTGCCCGATCGTCGGTGCCGGGCAGCGGCCGATTCGCATCGAGCGTCACGCGGCGGTAGCCCGACGTGCCGAGCATCGTGCCGGCCTCCGTGGACGCGCCGGCCTTCGGCGTCTTGCTGACGAGGTTCACCGAGCCGCCCGTCGTGCCCGCGCCGCCGAACACCGAGTTCGGCCCCTTGATCACTTCGACCGCCTCGATGTTGAACAGGTCGCTGCGATTGTTCTGCGCGCTGTCGCGCAGCCCGTCGATCTGCATATTCGCATTCGCGCTGAAGCCGCGAATATTGAACATGTCGCCCGAACCGCCGCCGCCCTCTCCCGCGTTGAACGTGATGCCCGCGACGTTCGACAGCGCCTCGCGCAGGCTCAGCGCCTGCTGTTCGTCGAGCACCACGCGCGGCACGACGGTGATCGTCTGCGGCACGTCGAGCAGCGGCGTCGCATATTTGGCGGAGCCCGAGCGGTCGACGCGCGAACCCGCATCGCGCTCGCCGTGAACGAAGATCGGGCTCAGGTGCGGCGCATGCCGCGGCTCGCCCTCGTCCGCGCAGGCGGGCGCGGCCGCACAGGTCATCATCGCGAATGCGACGGACGCGCTCGCACGGCGCGGCGGCGTCGCGCGCGACTGGATGCAACGGCTCATGTTCACTCCACTCCATTGTTGAGAATGATTCTCATTACAATGGAGTGGGCGCGACAGGGCAATTGGACACGTCCGAACTTCGTTATCCGAATGAACCGTCGAACGAAGCGACCATTCAACCGACCGGCCAGCCGCGGCCGCGTATCAGACCTGCTCGCGCGCCAGCGCGCGCCGCGCGGCCGGACGCTCGGCCTCGCGCTGCGCATGCGCGGTCCACGCGGGATGCCGCGCCATGTCGAGCCCGATCGCGACGCCCCATCGATACAGCACCAGCAGGAACGGATCGACGATCGAATGGCCGCCCGGCTCGGCCCACGTGCGGCCGTCGGCGAGCGCGGCTTCGATCGATGCGTTCGCGGCGTCGATCAGCCCGCGGCCGTGCGCACTGATCGCACCGTGCAGCGCAGGATCGCCGATGAAGCGCCCCGGCCGCCACAGCGTGCCGTAGCCGACGCCGTGCACCCAGCCGACCAGCCATGCGAGCCATTCGTGGCAGCGCGCCTCGCGCAGCGGATCGTCGAGCGGCAGCAGCCGCGCGTCCGGATGACGGCGCGCGAGATACGTGAGGATCGCGGGCGTTTCGGTCAGCACACGCGGCTCGCCGGGAATCGCGAGCACGGGCACGCGCGCCTTCGGATTGATCGCGAGATAGCGCGCGTCGAGATTCTGCCGCTCGCGCACGGACACGATCTCGACGTCGAACGGCGCGCCGGTTTCCTCGAGCGCGATGTGGGCGGCGAGCGAACACGCGCCCGGCGAAAGATAGAGACGATATGCGTTCATGGATGGCGTTGCCCGGTGGACTCGTTGAAAGACGGAACCGAGTGTAGGAGCGCGCGGCGGGCCGCCACAAACGATGAATTGTCGTGCTCGGGCATTAGTGCTACTAATGCGTGATGCGACGCATCCACCTTCCCCCGCTGCAGACGCTACGTGCGTTCGAAGCCGCCGTGCGGCTGCAGAGCTTCACGCGCGCGGCCGACGAACTCGCGCTCACGCAGGGCGCGGTCAGCCAGCACATCCGCGCGCTCGAAGCGCAGCTCGGCCACCCGCTGTTCACGCGCGAGCGCAACGGCGCCACGCCGACGCATGCCGCGCATGCGCTCGTGCTGCAGGTGCGCCAGGGCCTGAGCGTGCTCGAACGCGCGTTCGAGCCGGCGCTCGCCATGCGTGACCGCCCGCGCACCTGCGACGTCACGCTGAACGTGAGCGTGCTGCCGAGCGTCGCCGAGCGCTGGCTCGCGCCGCGCCTGCCGCGCTTCGCGGCCGCGCATCCGCACATCGCGATCGCGCTGCATCCGGACGCGGCGCTGGCGCCGCTGCGCAAGCGCGACCGCATCGACGTCGCGCTGCGCTACGGGCCCGGCACCTGGCCGGGCGTCGTCGCCGAGAAGCTGATGAACGAGACGGTCTTTCCGGTCGCGAGCCCCGCGTACCGCAATCGCGACGGCATCGCGCCGCGCACGCCGGCCGATCTCGTGCGCGCGACCCTGTTGCGCCATCCCGCGCAGCCGTGGGAGCCGTGGTTCCAGGCCGCGCGCCTCGACCTCGTCGAATCCGCGCGCGCGCCGCGCTTCACCGATGCGAACGCGTTGATCGACGCGGCGCTGAAAGGACGCGGCGTCGCGCTCGCGCGCCGCTCGCTGATCGAACCCGAACTCGCGGCCGGCACGCTCGTGCGCGTGTCGACGGTGCGCGTGACCGACGTCTATGCGCACTACGTGGTGTGGCGCCCCGGCCATCCGCACGAAGCGGCGATCCGCACGTGGCTCGACTGGCTGCGCAGCGAAGTGCGGCGCAGGACGCCGCGACGCTGACGCGCTCAGACCCGCGCCGGCATCGTCACCTTGTCGAGCGTGATCGGCAGATCGCGCACGCGCACGCCGGTCGCGTGATAGACGGCGTTGGCAATCGCGGCCGGCACGCCGGTGATCCCGATCTCGCCGATGCCACGGATGCCGAGCGGATTGAAATGCGTGTCGCTCTCGTCGACGAAGGTCACGTCGAACTCGCCGATATCCGCGTTCACCGGCACGTGATATTCGGCGAGGTTCGCATTCGTGAAGCGACCGTGCCGCACGTCGAGATGCGAACCTTCCTCGAGCGCGGTGCCCAGCCCCCACACCATCCCGCCGAGCAGCTGGCTGCGCGCGGTCTTCGCATTGAGCACGCGGCCGACGCTGTACACGCCGACGATGCGCGGCACGCGGATCGTGCCGAGTTCGGCGTCGACGTGCACTTCCGCGAACACCGCGCCGAACGAGTGGGACGCATAGCGCGACTTCTCGTCGCCCGGCTTCGTCGTCGCCTGCGCGTCGATCGGATGGCCGCCCGCCCGCGCGATCACCGCAGCGGCCGGATCGCGCCGCGACGGATCGCCGCGATGCACGAGCCAGCCGTCGTCGACCGCCACGTCGTCGGCGGCCGCGCCGTGCAGCGGCGAGCCCGGATCGGCGATCGCCAGCGCGATCAGCTTCGCGCGCGCCTGCAGTGCAGCCTCGCGCACGGCCGGCGCGACGCTCGCCGCCGATTGCGAGCCGCCCGACACCGGCGCGCGCGGCAGGCTCGAATCGCCGAGCACGAAACGCACGTGTTGCGGCGCGAAGCCGAGCGCGTCGGCGGCGACCTGCGTCATCACCGTGTAGGTGCCGGTACCGATGTCCTGCGTGCCCGACGCCACTTCGGCCGTGCCGTCCGGCAGGATGCGCGCACGCGCGGCCGCCTCGCTGCGGTTCGCCGGATACGTGGCGGCCGCCATCCCGAGGCCAATCAGCGTGTCGCCGTCGCGCATCGTGCGCGGCGCGCCGGTGCGGCGCGACCAGCCGAAGCGCTGCGCGCCGACGCGGTAGCACTCGCGCAGCTTGTTGCTCGACCACGGCTTGCCGTCCTGCGGATCGACCTCGGCATAATTCGCGAGCCGCAGCGCGACCGGATCCATCCCGAGCCGCCACGCGAGTTCGTCCATCGCCGATTCGAGCGCGAACGAGCCAGGCGTCTCGCCGGGCGCGCGCATGAACGTCGGCGTGCCGACGTTCAGCGCCACGATCCGGTGCGTGGTCGCCTGGTTCGGCACCGCATACATGATGCGCGACGGCATCCCGCACATCTCCGTCCAGTCCTCGAAGGTCGACGTGGTGACGATCGAGTCGTGGCGCATCGCGGTCAGCGTGCCGTCGTGGCGGGCGGCCAGCACGACGCGCTGTTCCGTGAACGGCCGGCCACCGACCGGGCCGAACATCTGCGGCCGCGTCAGCGCGAGCCGGACCGGGCGACCGACCTGCTTCGCGGCCATCGCGCACAGCGACACGTGCGACCACGACGATCCCTTGCAGCCGAAGCCGCCGCCGAGGAACGGTGAAATCACGCGAACCTGTTCCGGTGCGATGCCGAAGACCGCGGCCACCGCGGTGCTCGCGCCCGACACGCCCTGCGTCGCATCGTGCAGCGTGAGTGTCGGCCCGTCCCAGTGCGCCATCGTCGCGTGCGGCTCGATCGGGTTGTGATGCTGCATCGGCGTCGTGTAGGTCGCGTCGATGCGCACCGCGCCTTCGCGCAGGCCCGCGTCGACGTCGCCGCGCTGCGTGTCCATCGCGCGCCCCTGCTGCTTCGGCGGCACGCGTGCGGCGCCCTTCTCGCGTGCGAAATCGAGCGCGGCGCCGCTCGCGCGATAGCGCACGCGCACCGCATTCGCGGCGTCGGTCGCGTGCTCGAGCGTGTCGGCGACCACGACCGCGACGGGCTCGTTGCTGTAGCGCACCGCGTCGTCCTGCAGCAGCGTGAGCCGGCGCCCGGCGGGCGGCGACAGCGGCGGGCGGCCGCCGTTCGGCAGCCGCATCGCATTCTCGTGCGTCATCACGAGCAGCACGCCAGGCATCGCGCGGGCGCGCGCCGTGTCGATCGACTCGATGCGTCCCGATGGAATCGTGCTGGTCACGAGCACCGCATGCGCGAGCCGCGCATCGGCAAACTCGGCCGCGTAACGCGCGCCGCCCGTCACCTTGAGTTCGCCGTCGACGCGGTCGAGCGGCTGTCCCGTCAACGTGTTCATGCGGCACCTCCCGTCGCGCCGGCGGCGAGGGTCACCGCGCGCACGATCGCGCGCTGCGCGAGCGCGACCTTGAAGCAGTTACCGTCGAGCGGCCGCGCATCGCGTAGCTCGAGCGCGGCCGCCTCATGCAGCGCGGCATCGGTCGGCGCGCGCCCCGCGAGGTGCCGCTCCGCGGCCGTCGCGCGCAGCGGCTTGTGCGCGACGCCGCCGAGCGCGATCCGCGCCTCCGCAATGCGCGGGCCGTCCATTCGCAACGCGGCGGCCACGGCCACCAGCGCGAACGCGTAGCTCGCGCGGTCGCGCACCTTCAGATAGTGCGCATGGTCGGCGAAGCGCGGCGGCGGCAGGTCGACCGCGGTGATCAGTTCGCCGGGCTCGAGCGTCGTGTCGAGATCGGGCCGATCGCCGGGCAGCCGGTGAAACGATGCGAACGGAATCTGCCGCGCGCCGTGCGGGCCGCTGACCTGCACGACGGCGTCGAGCGCCGCGAGCGCGACGCTCATGTCCGACGGGTTCACTGCCACGCACTGCGGGCTCGCGCCGAGTATCGCGTGCATCCGGTTGTGGCCGCCGATCGCCGCGCAGCCGCTGCCCGGCGCGCGCTTGTTGCATTGCGCGAACGCCGGATCGTAGAAATACGGGCAGCGCGTGCGCTGCATCAGGTTGCCGCCCACGGTCGCCATGTTGCGCAATTGCGCGGACGCGCCGGCGAGCAGCGCCTGCGACAGCAGTGGATAGTCGGCGCGAATGCGCGGATGGTCGGCCGCGTCGCTGTTGCGCACGAGCGCACCGATGCGCAGCCCGCCGCCGGGCAGTGCATCGACCGTGTCGAGGCCGGCGATGCGCGTGATGTCGATGAGCGCGACGGGCCGTGCGACGCCGCCCTTCATCAGGTCGAGCAGGTTCGTGCCGCCGCCGATGAACGCCGCGCCCGGCCGCTGCGCCGCGCGCACGGCAGCGGCGACGTCGGTGGCGCGTTCGTAGGAGATCGCTTCCATTGCGGTGCCCTCCGTCGGCTAGCCGCGCGCCGCGTGCGCGGCGCGCACGGCGGCGACGATGTTCTGATACGCACCGCAGCGGCACAGGTTGCCGCTCATGCGTTCGCGGATCTCGTCGTCCGACAGCTGCGCCGGGTGCCGCCGCACATCGTCGGTGACGGCGCTCGCGGCGCCGGACGAGAACTCGTCGAGCAGCGCGGTCGCGGAACAGAGCTGGCCGGACGTGCAGTAGCCGCACTGGAACGCATCGTGTTCGACGAACGCACGCTGAACGGGGCTCAACACGCCGCCGCGCGCGAGGCCCTCGACGGTCGTGATCCGCTGGCCTTCGTGCATCACCGCGAGCGTCAGGCACGCATTGATGCGCCGCCCGTCGACGAGCACCGTGCACGCGCCGCACTGCCCGCGGTCGCAGCCCTTCTTCGTGCCCGTGAGCCCCGCATATTCGCGCAGCGCGTCGAGCAGCGTGACGCGCGGTTCGAGCTGCAGCGTGTAGGCGCGCCCGTTGATGTCGAGATGCATCGGTTGTGCCGGGACCGGATTGCGGTGCGGGGCAGCCGGGCCGGACGCGGCGTGCGCGGGCTGCGGATGAACATGCGACGCGGCGCTGACCGTCGCGGCCGCGGCCGCGGATTGCAAAAAGCGGCGCCGTGCGGCACTCGACGGCGTATCGTGCGGCAACGGCAGCGCCGCTGAATCGCCGGGCCCGGGTGTCGGCGGGCCGGCATCGCGCGCGGGTTCGGCGGACGGGGAATCGGATCGATCGCTGGACATGACTTCTGCTCGCTCCATGGGGTGAATGGATGCAGATGTGCCGCCCGTGCGCGGATGGCCGCGCGCGACGGCACGCGCATCGGCGCAGTTAGCAATTCCGGTGCCGCGGGTATGTGGGGGTAGCGCCCCAACGCGCGGCGCCGGCATCGACACGCGGCGCGAACGCGCGGCAAACTGGCCGCGCCGCCTTTCTTGACGCATGTATGGCACGACGCTGGCGCGTGGCTGGCCGTGCGCTGGCAAAGCCGCAAAAACGCCCGCTTTTCGGCGTGATTCGCGGCGCAACGACCGTCGATTGCCGATCGCATTCGGGGCGCCGCGCACGCCGCAGGCATTGCCATGAGTCCGTCGATGCATTGCACACGCGTGTAAATACGCGCGGCCTCCGCGTCCGCTGGAAAATTCCGCCATGCGAGCCTGCGATGCTTCGCGAAAGCGTCTGGTCAGCTTCACGAAAGCCTTTCGCGATCACGCCCCGGTTGCAAACGATTCACCGAATCGTCGCATCGCACCGGCATACTGGAAATCGTTTCCCGATCCGCCTGCCAGGAGAGAAGTCATGCGTCGCGTTGCCCTCGTCGTCGTTCTGTGTGCCGCCACCTTCGTCGCCGCCTGCAGCGACGACGCGCAGCACGACGCGCACACGGCCGACGGCTCGCCCCCGGCCGGCGCATCGTCCGGCTCTGCGAGCGCATTCAACAGCGGTGCAGGCGCGAGCACCACCGCGTCGGAAGCCGCACCGCTCGCGCCGCCCGTCGTCCACTACCCGCCCGACGATGACGACGACGCCAAGCCCGCGACGAATGCGGGCGCGTCCGGCGTCGCCGCATCTTCTCCGCACTGATCCCGCCGTTCCTGTCCCGTCCCCCGATCGCAGAACCGAGGTGAAACAACATGACGTCATCCAGCCGCCGCCGTTTCCTGCATACCGTCGCACAGTCAGCGGGCGCCGCCGTCGCGCTCAACGCGTTTCCTGAATCGATCCGCCGTGCGCTCGCGATTCCGGCCGCGCGCGGCACCGGCACGATCCGCGATGTGCAGCACATCGTCGTGTTCATGCAGGAGAACCGCTCGTTCGACCATTACTTCGGACACCTGCGCGGCGTACGCGGCTACAACGACCGCTTCCCGATCCCGCTGCCGAACGGCAAGCCGGTGTGGTACCAGCCGTCGAAGGAAGACCCGACGAAACCGGTGCTGCCGTTCCGGCTCGATACGAAGACGACCAGCGCGCAGTGCCTCGGCGCGCTCGACCACTCGTGGGCGAAGACCCACGCGGCGATCGACGGGGGCCGCTACGACCAGTGGCCGGCGAACAAGACCGACATGACGATGGGCTATCACGTGCGCGAGGACATCCCGTTCCACTATGCGCTCGCCGATGCGTTCACCGTGTGCGACAACTATTTCTGCTCGCTGCCGGGGCCGACGCACCCGAACCGCTCATACCTGATGACGGGCACGGTCGACCCGACCGGCAAGTTCGGCGGCCCGCTGCTCGACAACGCCGACTACGTCGACGGCGACCTGCCGCCCGCATACCAGTTGCTGTCGTGGACGACCTTCCCCGAACGGCTCGAGGCGCACGGCGTGTCGTGGCAGATCTACCAGCAGGGGCTCACCTGGGCCGACCCGTACAACGGCAACTACGGCACGAACATCCTGCAGAACTTCACGAACTTCATCAACGCGAAGCCGGGCTCGTCGCTGTACCAGCGCGCGCAGACGGTGCGAACGCTCGACAACCTGAAGGACGACGTGATCAACGACCGGCTGCCGCAGGTGTCGTGGCTGCTGCCGCCCGCCGCATTCTCCGAGCATCCGAAATACACGCCCGCGTACGGCGCGAACTACACGTCGCAGATCCTCGACGCGCTGACGTCGAATCCGGACGTGTGGGCGAAGACGGTGCTGTTCATCATGTACGACGAGAACGACGGCTTCTTCGACCACGTCGTGCCGCCGCAGCCGCCCACCTCCGCCGCGCAGGGCGCGTCGACCGTGACGACCGACGGCGAACTGCATACCGTCGTGAACCCGGGGCGCGGCGGCAGCTACACCGCCGACGGGCTGCCGTACGGCCTCGGGCCGCGCGTGCCGATGACGGTCGTGTCGCCGTGGTCGAAAGGCGGCTTCGTGTGCTCCCAGGTGTTCGACCACACGTCGGTGATCCGCTTCATCGGCGAGCGCTTCGGCATCGACGAGCCGAACATCACGCCGTGGCGCCGCACCGTCTGCGGCGACCTCACCGCCGCGTTCGACTTCCGCTCGTCGGATGCATCGTTTCCGTCGCTGCCCGATACGAGCCAGTACCGCTCGATCGCCGACCAGCAATGCACGTCGCAACCCGCGCCCACCGTGCCCGCGACGCCGTCGCCGATCGTCCCGCAGGAGCCCGGCGTGCGGCCCGCCCGCGCGCTGCCTTACGAACTGCATGTGAACGCGAGCATCTACGGCGGCAACACGCTGCGCATCGAGTTCGCGAACCGCGGCAACCAGGGCGCGCACTTCCAGGTGTACGCGACGAACCGCACCGACGGCCCGTGGCGCTACACGGTCGGCGCGCGCCGCGTGCTGCACGCGGATTTCGACCTGACGGAGACGAACGGCGTGTATGCGTTCTCGGTGTACGGGCCGAACGGCTTCGTCCGGATGTTCGCGGGCAACGTGTCGGCGGCAACCGCGCGCCGCCGCAACCGCGCGCAGCCGGAGGTGAAGGCCGGCTACGACATCGCGAACGGCAACCTGTACCTGAAGCTGCGCAACCATGGCGCAGGCCACGTCACGCTGACGCTGGCCGACAACGCATACGGCGCGCCCGCGCGCCAGGTGACGCTGCACGGCGGCGACGAACGCGTCGAGCAGTGGGCGCTCGCGTCGAGCCACCACTGGTATGACGTTACGGTGAGCGACGGCGCGAACGGCACGTTCTCGCGGCGCTTCGCGGGTCACGTCGAGAACGGCCGGCCCAGCTACTCGGATCCGGCCGCGGTGGCGCCCGTCTCGGCGTCGTAGCCGCGTCACGCCGCTGCGCAGCGCGTGACGGTGAGTGTCAGATCGCGTGCGCGAGCGCGCGGTCGACAAGCGCGGCGTCGAAGCCGTCGTCCGCATCGCGAAAGCGCAGCGGCGCCGCGCAATGCACCAGCGTGTCGACGAAATATTTCGCGCGCGGCCACGGCCCGAAGCCGGCCGCGGTGTTGATGTGCCCCGCGTCGCCGAGGTTCACGAATGCGCTGCCGAGCCGCTGCGCGAGCGTGCGCGCATCGGCGAGCGGCATCCACGGATCGGTGTCGCTGCCGATCACAATCGACGGCACCGCGAGCCGGCGCGCGTCGAACGGCCCGGCGAACGTGAACTTCTTAGGACTGGCCGGTGCGACGAGCAGCACGCCCGCGACGTCGGCCGTCTGCGGCCATTGCGCGAGCGCATGCGCGGCCGCGAGGCAGCCGAAGCTGTGCGCGGCCAGCACGAACGGGCCGCGCTCGCGCTCGAGCAGCGCGCGCACCGACTGCGCCCAGCGCGCGAGATCGGGGGCGTCCCAGTCGGCCTGTTCGACCCGCAGCGAACGCGGGAACTGCCGCTCCAGCCAGGTCTGCCAGTGGGCGCCTTCGCTGCCGTGCAGGCCCGGAACGGTCACGAGCCGCGGCGGCCACGCCGATTTGCTGCATGCGCGCATGATTGCCCTCGCTTGCTTTGCTTGGAGACGAGGTTCGATTGTGGCGCGCCGCGCGCGGCGGCCGAACCAATATTTTGTGCTTTGCTTCTGCGCGCGACGGGCACCCGGGGACGGCCACCGGGGGCGGCCAACGGCGACGGCCACCGCGGACAGCCGCCGGCGACGGGCACCCGGGGACGGCCGCCGGCCACGGGCACCCAACGACGGCCGCCGTCGGCCACCATGCGAGCCGCGCCACGCGCACCGGCGCCCCCCGCGGCGACGCAACCCGCCGCGAAACCGTAGAATGTGGGCTTCCCGCTTGCCATGCATCGGATCGAAACCCGCGCGCCGCCGCGCCGGTCCCGATCGACAGGAGACGCCCGATGTCCGCTACGCCCGCCGGCGCGCTGCGCCCGTTCCATCTCGCCTTTCCCGTATCGAGCCTCGCCGACGCGCGCGCATTCTACGCCGGCCTGCTCGGCTGCCCCGAGGGCCGCAGCTCGGATCACTGGGTCGACTTCGACTTTTTCGGCCACCAGCTCGTCGCGCACCTCGCGCCGGACGAAACCGGCGCGAGCGCGGTGAATCCGGTCGACGGCGACAACGTGCCCGTGCGCCATTTCGGCGTCGTGCTGTCGATGGACGAATGGCATGCGCTCGCCGATAAACTCAAGGCCGCGCACACGCGCTTCGTGATCGAGCCGCACATCCGTTTCAAGGGCGAGGTCGGCGAGCAGGCGACGATGTTCTTCCTCGATCCGTGCGGCAACGCGCTCGAATTCAAGGCGTTCGCCGACATCGGCCAACTGTTCGCGAAGTAAGCGCATGAAGATCCTGTTCTACTCGCCGCACCAGGAAGCCGACGCATGGCGCGACGCGATCGCGCAGGCGCTGCCCGACGCCGAGCTGCGCGCGTGGCAGCCGGGCGACACGGCCGCCGCCGACTACGCGCTCGTATGGCGCGCGCCGCGCGAGCTGTTCGCGCCGCGCGACGGCCTGCGCGCGATCTTCAATCTCGGCGCGGGCGTCGACGCGCTGCTCGCGCTCGAGCGCGCGCATCCCGGCACGCTGCCCCCCGACGTGCCGCTGGTGCGCCTCGAGGATTCGGGCATGGCGCAGCAGATGATCGAATACGTGACGCACGCGGTGCTGCGCTACCTGCGCCGCTTCGACGAATACGAAGCGCTGCAGCGCGAGCGCCGCTGGCAGGTGCTCGAACCGCATCCGCGCGCGCACTTCACCGTCGCGGTGCTCGGCCTCGGCGTGCTCGGTGCGCAGGTCGCGCAGGCGCTCGCCGCGCTCGGCCTGCCGGTGCGCGGCTACAGCCGCAGCCCGAAGCAGCTCGACGGCATCGAAACCTTCGCGGGCGACGACGCATTCGGCGCGTGCATCGACGGCGCGAAGGTACTCGTGAACCTGCTGCCGAGCACGCGCGATACCGACAGCATCCTGTCGGCGCGCACCTTCGCCCGGCTCGCGCCGGGTGCGTACCTGGTGAACGTCGCACGCGGCGCGCATCTCGTCGAAGCCGATCTGCTCGACGCGCTCGCGAGCGGCCAGCTCGCCGCGGCGACGCTCGACGTGTTCCAGCACGAGCCGCTGCCGGCCGATCATCCGTTCTGGCACGCGCCCCGCATCACGATCACGCCGCATTGTTCGGCCGAGACGCTGCGCGACGAAGCCGTCGAGCAGATCGCGGGCAAGATCCGCGCGCTCGAGCGCGGCGAGCGTGTCGGCGGCATCGTCGACTACGCGCGCGGCTACTGAATTCCGCCTACACAAACTGGAGACAACCATGACGTTCCCCACCGCCGTCAAGATCGTCGAAGTCGGCCCGCGCGACGGGCTGCAGAACGAAAAGACCTTCGTGCCGACCGACGTGAAGATCGCGCTCGTCGACCGGCTGTCGCGCGCCGGTTTCCGCAACATCGAGGCCGCGTCGTTCGTGTCGCCGAAATGGGTGCCGCAGATGGCCGACGGCGCCGACGTGATGGCCGGCATCGAGCGTCGCGCGGGCACCGTGTATTCGGTGCTCACGCCGAACCTGAAGGGCTTCGAGAACGCGCTCGCCGCACGCGCGGACGAAGTGGTGATCTTCGGCGCGGCGAGCGAGGCGTTCTCGCAGCGGAACATCAACTGCAGCATTGCGGAAAGCATCGCGCGCTTCGAGCCGGTCGCGAAGGCCGCGAAGGATGCCGGCGTGCGGCTGCGCGGCAGCGTGTCGTGCACGCTCGGCTGCCCGTACCAGGGCGAGGTGCCGGTCGCGTCGGTCGTCGACGTCGTCGAACGCTTCGCCGCGCTCGGCTGCGACGAGATCGACATCGCCGACACGATCGGCGTCGGCACGCCGAAGCGCACGCGCGAGGTGCTGTCGGCCGTCACGCGCGTGTTTCCGCGCGAACGGCTGTCGGGCCATTTCCACGACACCTACGGCCAGGCGCTCGCGAACATCTATGCCGCGCTGTTCGAAGGGATCGAGATCTTCCACGCGTCGGTCGCCGGCCTCGGCGGCTGTCCGTATGCGAAGGGCGCGACCGGCAACGTCGCGACCGAGGACGTGCTGTACCTGATGCAGGGCCTCGGCATCGACACCGGCATCGACCTCGCGCAGGTGGTCGCCGCCGGCGACTTCATCTCGAACGCAATCGGCCGCGCGAACGTGTCGCGCGCCGGCCGCGCGCTGCTCGCGAAGGCGCAGAGCGCGACCGACGCGCCGAGCTGCGTCTGACCCCGCCACTCACGGATTCTCCATGACGACACCCACTTCATTCGACTCCCTTCCCGATTCCGCGCGACGCGTCGCGCTGCTGCTGCGCGAGCGCGGGCATTCGAAAGGCATCGTGATGCTCGCCGAAACCGGCAAGACCTCCGCCGAGGCCGCGGCCGGGCTCGGCTGCTCGGTCGCGCAGATCGCGAAGTCGATCCTGTTTCGGCGCGAATCGGACGGGCTGCCGGTGCTCGTCGTCGCGAGCGGCGTGAACCGCGTCGACGAGAAGAAGGTCGCCGCCCAGGTCGGCCCGGTCGGCCGTGCCGATGCGAAGTTCGTGCGCGACCACACCGGCTACGCGATCGGCGGCGTGTGCCCGATCGGCCATCTCGTCGAGCCGGTCACGCTGATCGACGCCGACCTGCTCGCGCTCGACAGCCTGTGGGCGGCCGCCGGCCATCCGCACGCGGTGTTCAACCTGTCGCCGCAGGAGCTCGTCTCGTTGACCGGCGCACCGGTCGCCGACGTCGCGTTGAGGAACGACGCATGAGCGACGTGCCGGTGGTGGTCGGCACGGTCGCGTCGCCGTGCACCGACGTCTGCAGGATCGACCCGCGGACCGACTGGTGCGCGGGGTGCCTGCGCACGCGCGACGAGATCAAGGGATGGCGCGCGTCGGACGACGACGCGAGGCGTGCGCTGCTCGCGCGGCTCGATGCGCGGCGGCGCCTGCTCGCGCGGAGCGGCGCATAAAAAAATGCCGTTCGGCCTGTCTGGCGAACGGCATGAGATCGGAATCCTGTGAACGTGATCAACGTCACAGCCGCATCATACGAGCGACGCTGCGGCGTCGCATCGGGTGTTTCCCTACAACTTCCTGCGGCCTTGTTCGCGGGCAATCGGCGTTCCCGGACGTGACGCCAACAGGCGCGGCAGAAGGCCGCGGCGGCGAGCCGAAACAGCACGCAGAATCGCCCGCCGAATCGCACGAACGTTTCAGTTGCCGACGCTCGCGCGACGCGCGGGCACGATGCGCCAGCCGAGGTTCACGCCGGCCGCCGCGAGCAGGATCAGCAGCGCGCCGAGCACCTGCGTCCACGCGAGCGTCTGCCCGAACGCGACGCGATCGACGATGATCGCGACGACCGGATAGACGAACGACAGCGCGCCCGTCATCGCGACCGGCAGCTTCTGGATCGCGCCGTACAGCAGCACGTACATCACGCCGGTGTTCACGACGCCGAGCACGACGAGATCGAGCCACTGCGCGGGCGTCGCGGGCAACGTGCCGAAGTGCGCGAACGGCGCGAGCAGCACGATGCCGAGACCGGCCTGCAGCAGCGCGAGCAGATGTGGCGGCGTGCCCTTCAGGTGCTTCGTGACGATCGACGACACCGCGTACAGGAACGCCGCGCCGAGCGACAGCGCGACGCCTTCGAGATATTCGCCGGGTACCGCGAGCACCGCCGGCTCGACCCGCACCACGCACACGAGCCCGACGAAGGCGAGCGCGAGCCACGTGATCGTCGAGGCGCTGATCCGTTCGCGGAACACGATCGCGCCGAGCGCGACGAGCATGAACGGCTGCGTGTTGTAGACGGCGGTCGCCATCGAGATCGACGCGCGCGAATACGCGGCGAACAGCAGCAGCCAGTTCGCGACGATCGCGACGCTGCCGAGCGTCGCGAGCGCGAGCATGCGCGGCGAGAACAGCGCGCGGCGCAGGAAGCCGAGCGCCGCGCAGACGATCGCGAGCGTCGCCGCGCCAAACAGGCAGCGGAAGAACACGACGTTGGTGAGCGGTTGCTGCGACGACATCACGAGCCAGCCGATCGTGCCGGACATCATCATCGCGACGACCATCTCGGCGGCGCCGCGGCGGGTTTCGTTCGAGGCCATCAGGGACTCCATTCGACGAGAGAAGATGACTTCGATTCTAGGAACTTGCTTTCCGCGCATCCACGACTAAACTGAAGCGAAACCACCGATTCACCTTCGAAAGCAAAGCGATCATGTCGAAACGCCTTTCCCCGCCCGCCGTCGCGTCACTGGACGCGACCGACCGCGCGATCCTCGCGGCGCTTGCCGAGGATGCGCGCATCGCCACCAGCGAACTGGCGCGGCAGATCGGGCTGTCGGCGCCCGCGACCGCCGACCGCGTGCGGCGGCTCGAAGCGCAGGGCGTGATCGCGGGCTTCACCGTCGAGCTCGACCCGCGCGCGCTCGGCTACACGCTGCAGGCGATCGTCCGCGTGAAGCCGCTGCCGGGGCAGCTGCATCTGGTCGAGGAGGTGTTGCGGCGGATTCCCGAATTCGTCGAATGCGACAAGGTGACCGGCGAGGACTGCTTCATCTGCCGGCTCTACCTGCGCACGATCGGCCACCTCGACGACATCCTGTCGAAGGTGACGGAGCGCGCGGAAACGAGCACGGCGATCGTGAAATCGACGCCCGTGCCGCGCCGCCTGCCGCCGCTCGTCGAAGACGACGCCGCGCGCCGCTGACCGTCGGCGCTTGCCGCAGCGACCGGCGCCGCTCACGCGGCCGCGTCGCGCGCGTCGAAGAACGCGAGCAGCTCGTCGATCAGCGCGACGGGCGCCTCTTCCGGAATGTAGTGCCCGCAATCGAGCGCGCGGCCGCTGACGTCGCGCGCGACGCGCCGCCACTCGTCGAGCGGATCGAAGCAGCGGCCGACGATCCCGTGCTCGCCCCACAGCACGCGCAGCGGGCACGCGACCTTGTTGCCGCGCTCGAGATCCGCGCGGTCGTGTTCGAGATCGATCGTCGCCGACGCGCGGTAGTCCTCGCACATCGCATGCACGGCGCCCGGCTGCGCGAGCGCGGCGCGATACGCGGCGAGCGCCTCCGGCGCGAACGGCGCGAGCCCGGCCGAACGGTTGCCCATCACGCGTTCGATATACGCATCGGTGCGGCCTTCGATCAGCGTTTCGGGCAGCGGCGCCGGCTGGATCAGGAAGAACCAGTGGAAATACGCGGTCGCGAACGCACGATCCGTTTTCTCGTACATCGCGAGCGTCGGCGCGATGTCGAGCAGCATCATCCGTTCGACGGCCGCCGGATGATCGAGCGCGAGCCGGTGCGCGACACGCGCGCCGCGATCGTGCGCGCACACGTGGAATTGCTCGAAGCCGAAATGCCGCATCACGGCGACCTGGTCGGCCGCCATCGCGCGTTTCGAATACGGCGCATGCCGCGCGTCGCTCGGCGGCCTGCCCGACGCGCCGTAGCCGCGCAGGTCGGTCGCGATCACCGTGAAGTGATTCGCCAGCATCGCGGCGACGCGATGCCAGATCATGTGGGTCTGCGGATGGCCGTGCAGCAGCAGAAGCGGCGGCCCCGCGCCTCCTTTGACACCGAAGATGTCGGTGTCCTGCATCGTCACGCGAAACGATGCAAACGCGTCAAACGACATGGTTTGTTTCTCGTCGGTTTGTTATGGCGGGTATTGTAGGAGCGCGCGGCCGGCTGCTGCGCGCGGCAGCGGCCCGAATGCGTAGAAAGAGAACACTCACTCGATTGTCGCCACGCCGCGCCGTTTGCTAAGCTCGCGTAGAATCGCACGACCGTTCGTATTAATATGGGCGCAGCGCTACGCCGCTACACTCGAAGCACCGCCAAGCATGCATGCCGAAGCCGGCGCGATCGCGCCGGGGCCGGCCGCCCCTCGAGACTGGAGACATCACATGGCATTGCCCGCTGTCCTGCAGAACCTGACGCTGCCCGTCATCGCGTCGCCGATGTTCATCGTCAGCTACCCCGAACTCGTGCTCGCGCAATGCAAGGCGGGTATCGTCGGATCCTTCCCCGCGCTCAACGCCCGTCCGGCCGAACTGCTCGACGAGTGGCTCACGCAGATCCAGTCCGAGCTCGCCGACCACAAGGCGAAGCACCCGGACGCGGTGATCGGCCCGATCGCGGTCAACCAGATCGTCCACCAGTCGAATGTGCGTCTCGAGCATGACGTGCGCGTATGCGTCGAGCACAAGGTGCCGATCTTCATCACGAGCCTGCGCGCCCCGGCGCGCGAGATCGTCGACGCGGTGCACAGCTACGGCGGCATCGTGCTGCACGACGTGATCAACCTGCGTCACGCGCAGAAGGCGCTCGAAGCCGGCGTCGACGGGCTGATCCTCGTCGCGGCCGGCGCCGGCGGCCATGCGGGCACGACGTCGCCGTTCGCGCTCGTCGGCGAAGTGCGCAGGATGTTCGACGGCCCGATCGTGCTGTCCGGTTCGATCGCGAACGGCGGCTCGATCCTCGCCGCGCAGGCGATGGGCGCCGACTTCGCGTACATGGGCACGCGCTTCATCGCGACGCAGGAAGCGCACGCGGTCGAGGACTACAAGCACGCGATCCTCAACGCGAAATCGTCCGACATCATCTATACGAACCTCTTCACCGGCGTGCACGGCAACTACATCCGCGAGAGCATCGAGAAGGCCGGCCTCGATCCGGACGCGCTGCCGGAATCGGACAAGACGAAGATGAATTTCGGCGGCGACAAGACGAAGGCGTGGAAGGACATCTGGGGTGCCGGCCAGGGCGTCGGCCTGATGGACGACCTGCCGAGCGTCGGCGAGCTCGTCGAGCGGATGAAGCGCGAGTACGACGACGCGAAGGCACGGCTCGGCATCGCACGCTGACGCATGTGGCGGGTGGCGGGTGGCGGGTGGCGGGCGGCGCCACCGCCGCGCATCCGCGCATCACGTCGGACCAGAAACGAAAAAGCGCGAACCGCACAACGGCTCGCGCTTTTTTTCATGTCCGCCCGCGGGCGGGCAGCGCCGGTCAGCCCGCGCGCTTGATCCGCGTGATCGGCAGCACGCGCAGATGCGATTCGATCGACGGGCACAGCGACTGCCCTTCGAAACGCGCGGCGAGGAAGTCGACGAACGAGCGTACCTTCGCGGACACGTGGCGGCGGCTCGCATACACCGCATAGATCGGCGCCTCGTGCGGCGGCACCGAGTCGAGCAGCACCGGCACGAGGCGGCCGGATTCGATGTCGTCGCCGACCACCTCGGTGCCGAGCAGCGCGATGCCCGCGCCCGCGAGCACGGCCGCGCGCAGCCCTTCGAGATGGTTCACGATCAGGTTGCCGTTCAGGTTCACGCGCGACGCGGCGGCCGCGTCGATCACCAGCGAATCGAGCATCGTCGAATTCGAATCGCGGCGCAGGTAGTTGTGGTGCGCGAGATCGGCGATCGTCTGCGGCGTGCCGTGCTTCTCGAGATACTCGGGCGACGCGACCAGCAGGATGTGCGCGGTCGCGATCTGCCGCGCGACCAGCGACGAGGATTTCAGTCCGTTGGGCGCCGCGCGCACCGCGACGTCATAGCCTTCCTCGATCAGGTCGACCACGCGATCGGACAGCGTCATGTCGACGACCACGTCCGGGAACCGGCCCGCATAATCGGTGACGGCCTGCATCACGTGCCGCAATCCGAACGCGGACAGCGACGTCACGCGCAGGCGGCCCTGCGGCACGACGCTCGCGGCGCCGACCGCCTGTCCGGCTTCGTCGAGTTCCGACAGCGCCTGCACGAGGCGCTCATAGTATTCGCGTCCCGCCTCGGTCGGCGCGACGCGTCGTGTCGTGCGATGCAGCAGCCGCGCGCCGAGCTGCTGCTCGAGATGCATCACGTGCTTGCTCGCCATCGCGGCCGACATCTGCATGCGCTCCGCCGCGCCGACGAAGCTGCCCACTTCGACGACGTAGCGAAACACATTCATGCTGACGAGGGTATCCATCGAACTAGCTCGCAATTCCTGGGAATCATGCAATTACGAGATAGGGTAACAAAGGCAAGGAAACCAAAAGGTCAACAATGGCAAAACGGCGCAACAGTAAGCGGCGCCGTTGCGGGGCGGGAAACGGGCGGGCGGCACGCGCGGTGTCGATTCGCGCCCGCCATCGTCTCGTCAGAACTTTGCGCGGATGCCTGCGCCGAACGTGTTGCCGTTCGACAGGCCGCTGATGTGGTCGTTCATGTACGCGGCATAGACGTCGGTGCGCTTGGACAGCGGATAGTCGTAGCCGACGGCCCAGGTCTGGCGCGTCTGGTCGAGGCCGCCGCCGTCGCGCGAGTACGCATACGACGCCATCGCGTTGCCGACGCCGAGCGGCACCGACACGCCGCCCTGCGCGGTATTCACGTGCCAGCTGCCGGCGACCTGGTCGTTCTTCGTATACATATACTGGCCGAACAGCTTCACGTACTTCAGGTCGTAGGTCGCGCCGACCAGCCCGATCCCCTGGCTCTTCATGCCGGTCACGAGCGAGCTCAGGTCCTGCGGGCCGTTGTTGAAGTTCACGTATTGGTAGACGGCGGTCGCGGCGAACGGGCCGTTCGCGTAGTTGAACTGCGCGCTCCACTTCTTCGAGCGGTTGTCGCCGGCCGTGTTGCCGAGCGCGTACATCGCCCCGAAATTCAGGCCGCCGAACGAAGGCGACGTGTACGACAGCGCATTGTTCCAGCCCGAATCGCCGACCGCGCCCTGGTCGCTCGGATAGGTCGGGAACGTGCCGAGGCCGAGGAACACGTGGTACACCATCGGCGAGAAGGTGTACGAATCATAGAACGGGTTGAACAGGATCGTCGACAGGAACAGGTGCGTGGTCAGGCGGCCTGCCGTCACCGTGCCGTACGGCGAGCTGACGCCGACGTACGCGTTGCGCGCGAAGAACGTATCGCCCTGGAAGCGCCCGAACTGGCCGTTCTGCGCGCGGAAGAAGCTCTCCAGCGTGAAGATCGCCTTGTAGCCGTTGCCGAGATCCTCCGCACCGTGCAGGCCCCAATACGAGGTCGACATCCCGCCGCCCGACACGTTCCACGCGCGATCGCCGCCCGGGAACTTGGTTGCGCCGATCCATTCGTCCACCTGACCGTAGAGCGAAACGCTCGACTGCGCGTGGACGGGTGCGGCGGCCGCCACGCAGGTGGCCGCGGCGATCAGCTTGACGGACGTGCGCGACGCACGGCGAGCGAATGCTTTCATGGGATCTCCAGGTTTTGTCGAAGTCGATAAGTGGCGCGAGCGTTGTTTTTTGGAGCCGATTGCTTGCGTCGTATGGGGCGCAGCCATCTTTACGGATCATTTGTCCGGTCAAAATTGCGCGCACTTATTGCGGGTATAGCGGCGGCATTAACTTCGCGGCATCGACACATGGCCGCACGCGTCGCGGCGGGCCCGCGCGGGGCAGGCACGCGACGGGACGGCCGCGGGACGGCGCCCGTGCCGGGCGCGAAAGATAGCGCAATGCGGGGGGAAAATCAGCGGAAATCTGCGCGCGACTGTGGCGAATTCGCATCACAGCCGGCGAGGGACGAGCGCGCGGCGGCGCTCAGCGAACGCGCGGGGCGCTCAGTTTCGGTAGAACGGGGAGAAATACGGCGAGTGGGCGGCAGGTTCTTCCTGCGCGCGCGGCGGCGGCATCGGACGGCCACCGCGCTCCTCGTTGTAGCGCGCGACGTCGGCGCGGATCGAGCCGGCACGCATCGGCACGTTGCCGCCGCCCGGCGGGCGCGGCATCTGGCGGGAGTCGGCGCTGATCGGGCGATACGGGCTTTGCGCGGCGTAATGGCCGTAAGACGGCGTCGGCCGCAGGCCCCAGCGGGAGCCGGAGCCGCTCACGCCGCCGGCACGCGCGCCGCCCGGCGGCAGCGCCCGGCGCCAGACCTGCCCGCTGGCGGCCGACTGGCCGTACGCGCGCATGTCGCCGCCGCCGAAACCGTGGCCGCCGAACGCATGACCGCCGTGCGGTGGTTGCGCGAGCGCGAACGGCATCAGCAGCGTGCCGAGCACGCCTGCCACCCATCGTCCGACCTTCAGTTTCACCCGTTCCGTCATCATTCGTTGCCTGTTACCGCTCGCCGCCGGTGTTTTTCGGCTGACGCAAGCCTTTCAGCAGTAATTTATGAGCGGCCTGAAACGGTGTCGAGCCAAAAAGTGTTAGGTCGCCGGCATCGGTGTAACACCATGTTACTGCTAGGTTTTTTCACTTCCGCGGCCAATCGTGGAAGAACATTCTTCTGCTCATTCGCGCGCCGTCCGGTGGCCCTGCCGCATTCAATGGATTCATCAATCGATTCTCACAATGAATTTGTCTCTTGAATGAGCAGCCGGGACAATATCGGCTTCGCGCGCGCGATGCGCGCCGCCGTTTCCGAATCGAGCTCCCGATGGCCCGTCCCCGTTTCCTTCCCGACAACTTCACGCTCGCGCTCGTCGGCACCGTCGTGCTCGCGAGCCTGTTGCCGTGCCGCGGCCCGGCCGCCCACGCGTTCAACTGGGCGACCAACATCGCGGTCGGCCTGCTGTTCTTCCTGCATGGCGCGAAGCTGTCGCGCGAAGCCGTCGTCGCGGGGGCGACCCACTGGCGGCTGCATGCGGTCGTGCTGCTCAGCACGTTCGCGCTGTTCCCGCTGCTCGGCCTCGCGCTGAAACCCGTGCTGCAGCCGCTCGTCACGCCGACGCTCTATGCCGGCGTGCTGTTTCTGTGCACGCTGCCGTCGACGGTCCAGTCGTCGATCGCGTTCACGTCGATCGCGAAAGGCAACGTGCCGGCCGCCGTGTGCGCGGCGTCCGCGTCGAGCCTGCTCGGGATCTTCGTGACGCCGGCGCTCGTCGGGCTGATGATCACGTCGCAGTCGGCCGCGGCCGCGTCGCCGTGGAGTACGGTCGGCAGCATCGTGATGCAGCTGCTCGTGCCGTTCGTCGCCGGCCAGTTGCTGCGGCCCGTGATCGGCGGCTGGATCGAGCGCAATCGCGGCGTGCTGCGCTTCGTCGACCAGGGCTCGATCCTGCTCGTCGTCTATGTCGCGTTCAGCGAGGCCGTGAACCAGGGGCTGTGGCACCAGATTCCGGCACGCGCGCTCGGCGGCCTGCTGGTCGTCAACGTCGTGCTGCTCGTGATCGCGCTGGTGCTGACCACGATCGTCAGCAAGCGGCTCGGCTTCAACCGCGCCGACCAGATCACGATCATCTTCTGCGGATCGAAGAAGAGCCTCGCGGCCGGCGTGCCGATGGCGAAGGTGATCTTCTCCGCGCAGGCGGTCGGCGCGATCGTGCTGCCGCTGATGCTGTTCCACCAGATCCAGCTGATGGCGTGCGCGGCGCTCGCGCAGCGCTGGGGCGCGCGCGACCTGAGCGGCGAGCGCGACGGCGAGGATGCCGCGGCCGGCACGGCGCGCACGCAGGGTACGCTGAACGCGGGCAAGCGCTGACGCGGAGGCGGCGCGGCCGGCATCGCTGGCCGCGGCCCGGCGGCACGCACGTTGGCGCTCCCGCGCCGGCCTCCCCCGTCGCGCCCTTTCGGCCCCACGCAACGCCTGCACCATCGACGTGCATCGCGTCACGAAATCTTCATTCAATTCTTCGCGCGCGCTGCCGTTAAAGTCGGGCGTCCCGTCGCCTCGGCCGCCCTCCTCCATGCCCGCGCCCCATCCTGACTCGTCCGTTGCTCCCACCACGCGCCTGATCGCGGAGCGCGCGCTCGCCGCCGTGTTCCAGCCGATCGTCGATCTCGGATCGGGCACGGTCGTCGGCTACGAAGGCCTGATCCGCGGCCCGAGCGGCACCGACCTCGAGCCGCCGGCCGCGTTGTTCGCGCAGGCCGCCCGCGACGGCACGACCATCGCACTCGAGCAGGCGGCCGCGCTCGCCTGCCTCGACGCGTTCGCGGCGCTCGGCTGCGACGGCAAGCTGTTCCTCAACTTCAGCGCGGGCACGATCGTGCAACTCGTGCGCGAACGCGAGCGCGTGCGGCAACTGCTCGGCCGGGCGGGCGTCGGCGCCGAGCGCATCGTAATCGAGCTGACCGAGCAGACCGCGATGCCGGACGTCGCGCGCATCGAGCCGGCGGTCGCGTCGCTGCGCGACGCCGGCATCCAGTTCGCGCTCGACGACTACGGCACCGCCAACGCGAGCATGAACCTGTGGTTGCGCCTGCACCCGGATGTCGTGAAGATCGACCGCTTCTTCATCCACGACATCGCGCGCGACCCGCTCAAGTTCGAGGCGGTCAGGGCGATGCAGCACTTCGCGCACGCGAGCGGCGCGCAGCTGATCGCGGAAGGCATCGAGAACGCGAGCGACCTGATCGTCGTGCGCGACATGGGCATCTGCTGCGTGCAGGGCTTCCTGCTCGGCCGGCCGAACGCGCGGCCGTCGCCGGTCGTCGCGCCGGCCGCGCGCGACGCGATCCGCACCCCGCACATCGCGGTGTTCCCCGGCGCGACGCGCACCGCGCGGCCGGCCGGCACGATCGCGGCGAAGATGCTCGTGCCCGCGCCGGCGCTGCCGCGCGAGGCGACCAGCAACGACGTGCTCGACCTGTTCAACCGGATGCCCGGCCTGCACGCGGTCGCGCTCGTCGAACGCGGGCGGCCGGTCGCGCTCGTGAACCGGCGCGGCTTCATCGACCGCTTCACACTGCCGTACCACCGCGAGGTGTTCGGGAAGAAGCCGTGCCTGCAGTTCGCGAACGACGCGCCGCTGATGATCGACAACGCGACGTCGGTCGAGCAGCTCGCGATGCTGCTCGCGAGCCACGACCAGCGCTATCTCGCGGACGGTTTCGTGATCACCGAACACGGCCGCTACCTCGGGCTCGGCACCGGCGAGAGCCTCGTGCGCGCGGTGACCGAGATGCGCATCGAGGCCGCGCGCTACGCGAATCCGTTGACCTTCCTGCCCGGCAACATCCCGATCAGCGCGCATATCGACCGCCTGCTGGAGCGCGACGCCGGCTTCCATGCGTGCTACGTCGACCTGAACCAGTTCAAGCCGTTCAACGACCAGTACGGCTACTGGCAGGGCGACGAAGTGCTGAAGTTCGCGGCGACGGTGCTGGCCGGCGTGTGCGATCCGCAGCGGGATTTTCTCGGGCACGTCGGCGGCGACGATTTCCTGGTGCTGTTCCAGCGCGACGACTGGCGCGCGCGGGCGACCGACGCGATCGCGCGCTTCAACGACGGCGCGCAGCGCTTCTACACGCAGGCCGACCGGCTGGCGGGCGGGCTGCGCGGCGAGGACCGCCACGGCAACCCCGCGTTCTTCGGCTTCGTGACGATGGCGATCGGCGCGGTCGGTGTGCCGGCAGGCGCGCACGGCGCGATGCGCTACGGCAGCGACGAGATCGCGTCGGTCGCGGCGCTCGCGAAGCGGCGGGCGAAACAGCAGCCGGGCGGGCTCGCGGTCGTCGATCTCGATGCGGGGCGCGCGGCGCTGCGCGAGCGCGGCGAGCCGCCGCTCGCGGCGGCGGGTTGAGTGGGAGGCGCACCTTGCCTTTTTCGCGTTTTGTTTAGTATTTTTAGTAACGGCGTTTTCGCAGATTAGCACGTAAAAACCCGTTATTTCCGGGTATTCCCCGGTTATCCGGCCCGAATTTGGCGCCGAGTTTTACTATACAATCGCCGTCACCCTAAACAAACCGGATCCCGAACGATGGGCACCACCATTCGCGACGTAGCGCGGGCGGCAGAGGTCTCGATCGGCACCGTCTCCCGCGCGCTGAAAAACCAGCCGGGCCTGTCCGAAGCCACGCGCGCGCGCATCGTCGAGATCGCGCAGCGGCTCGGTTACGACCCGGCCCAGTTGCGCCCGCGCATCCGCCGGCTCACCTTCCTGCTGCACCGCCAGCACAACCGCTTTCCCGCCAGTCCGTTCTTCTCGCACGTGCTGCACGGCGTCGAGGACGCATGCCGCGAGCGCGGTATCGTGCCGACGCTGCTCACGGTCGGCCCGAACGACGACGTGCTCCGCCAGATGCGCCCGCACGCGCCGGACGCGATCGCGGTGGCCGGCTTCATCGAGCCCGAGACGATCGAGGCGCTCGCCGCGACCGGCCGCCCGCTCGTGCTGATCGACCTGTGGGCGCCCGGCCTGCGCTCGGTGAACATCGACAACGCGACGGGCGCGGCGCTCGCGATGCGCCACCTGCTCGCCACCGGCCGCTCGCGGATCGCGTTCATCGGCGGCTCCGCCGCGCACTACAGCATCGCGCAGCGCGCGATCGGCTATCGGCGCGCGTTCTTCGAGGCCGGCCGGCTGTTCGATCCCGCGTACGAGGTGACGATCGACGCCGGGCTCGACCCCGACACCGGCGCCGCGCGCGCGATGCAGCAGCTGCTCGACGCGCCGGGCCCGCGCCCCGATGCGGTGTTCGCGTACAACGACGCCGCCGCGCTGGCCGCGCAGCGCGTGTGCATCGCGCGCGGCGTGCGGATTCCGGAAGACATCGCGATCGTCGGCTTCGACGACATCCCCGCCGCCGCGCACGCGAATCCGCCGCTCACGACGCTCGCCGTCGACAAGGAAGCGCTCGGCCGCCGCGGCGTCGAACTGCTGCTCGCCGAAGCGCCCGAACGCACCGAGATCTCCCTGCCCGTCGAGCTGATCGTGCGGGCCAGCAGCCAGCCCGCCGGCTCACCGGCACTCGATACCGCCACGGTCACCGAATCATGAACATGCCCCCGGTCCAATCCCGCACGGCCACGCCGGCCAACCACGCGCAAGCGGCGCCGTTCGTCGCGAGCTTCCGCGATCCGTCGTTCCTGCTGTCGCACATCGAGGATACGCTGCGCTTCTACGCGACGAACGCGTTCGACCCGACGGGCGGCTTCTACCACTACTTCCGCGACGACGGCAGCGTCTACAACCGCACGTCGCGGCATCTGGTCAGCAGCTGCCGGTTCGTCTTCAACTACGCGATGGCGTACCGGCATTTCGGCGATCCGCGCCATCTCGAGTACGCGCGCCACGGGCTGCGGTTCCTGCGCGACGCGCACTGGGACGACGAACTGCAAGGCTACGACTGGGAACTCGACTGGCGCGACGGCGCGAAGCGCGAGACGCTCGACGCCACGCGCCACTGCTACGGGCTCGCGTTCGTGCTGCTGGCCGCCGCGCACGCGACGATGGCCGGCATCGACGAAGCGCGCGCGCTGATCGCGTCGACCTTCGAGCTCGCCGAGCACCGCTTCTGGGATGCGGCCGCGGGCCTCTATGCGGACGACGCGACGCCGAACTGGAACGTGTCGTCGTACCGCGGCCAGAACGCGAACATGCACATGACGGAGGCGCTGCTCGCGGCCTACGAGGCGACCGGCCACGTCACCTACCTCGACCGCGCGGAGAAGCTCGCGACCCATATCACGCAGCGCCAGGCCGCGCTGTCGGGCGGCCTCGTGTGGGAGCACTACCATGCGGACTGGTCGGTCGACTGGGACTACAACAAGGAAGACAGCTCGAACATCTTCCGTCCGTGGGGCTTCCAGCCCGGGCACCAGACCGAATGGGCGAAGCTGCTGCTGATCCTGGAGCGGCACCGCCCGCTCGACTGGCTCGTGCCGCGCGCGGCCGAGCTGTTCGACGCGGCGCTCACGCACGCGTGGGACGCCGATCACGGCGGCCTCTGCTACGGCTTCGGCCCCGACTTCACGATCTGCGACCACAACAAGTATTTCTGGGTGCAGGCGGAAACCTTCGCGGCGGCCGCGATGCTCGGCGCGCGCACCGGCAGCGAGCGCTTCTGGGACTGGTACGACGAAATCTGGCGCTACAGCTGGGCGCATTTCGTCGATCACCGCTACGGCGCGTGGTACCGGATCCTCACCTGCGACAACCGCAAGTACAGCGACGAGAAGAGCCCGGCCGGCAAGACCGACTATCACACGATGGGCGCGTGCTACGACGTGCTCGCGACCCTCGCGCGCGCGGCGCGCAGCGAGCCGACGCAATGAGCGGCGGCACGTTTCCGGCATTCGTGTCGGCGGGCGACATCCTGACCGACATGGTGCGCGCGGGCGACGCCCAGTGGACCTCGGTGCCGGGCGGCGCCGGCTGGAACGTCGCACGCGCGGTCGCGCGGCTCGGCGTGCCGAGCGCGCTCGCGGGCGCGATCGGCGAGGACTGCTTCTCCGACGTGCTGTGGCGCACCAGCGACGCGGCCGGGCTCGACCTGCGCTTCCTGCAGCGTGTGCCGCGCGCGCCGCTGCTGGCGATCGTCCACGAGACGCGGCCACCCGCGTACTTCTTCATCGGCGATGCCAGCGCGGATCTCGCATTCGACCCGGCGCGACTGCCGGCCGGCTGGACCGAACACGTGCAATGGGCGCACTTCGGCTGTATCAGCCTGGTGCGCGAACCGCTCGCCAGCACGCTCGTCGCGCTCGCGGCCGACCTGCACGCGCGCGGCGTGAAGATCAGCTTCGATCCGAACTACCGGAACCTGATGACGGCCGCGTACCGGCCGACGCTGGAGAAGATGGCTGGCCTGGCCGACCTGATCAAGGTGTCCGACGAAGACCTGCGCCACCTGTTCGGCGGCGACGGCCCCGACGCGGTCGACGCGGTGCGCGCGCTGAACCCGCGCGCGGCCGTGCTCGTCACGCGCGGCGCGCAGGCGGCGACCCTTTACGCGGATGGCGACGTGCTGGAGGCCAGCCCGCCGCGCGTCGAGGTGGTCGACACCGTCGGCGCGGGCGACGCGTCGATCGGCGGCCTGCTGTTCAGCCTGATGGCCGCGCCGCAACGGCCGTGGCGCGAGCATCTCGCGTTCGCGCTCGCGGCGGGCGCGGCCGCGTGCCGCCATACGGGCGCGCACGCGCCGACGCTCGACGAGGTCGTCGCGCTGCTCGAACGGTGACGGCATGGGGTGGCACGGGGCGGCGCGCTGATCGGTCGCCGATTAGCGGCGCTGTACATGCTGCGCCGCAGTGCTACGATGAAGTGTCCTATTGCGGGAGAGGCACGATGGACACGAACACGTTCACCAAAGGCATCTACACGGCCAAGGCGCATACGCAGCACACCGCCAACGGGCAATACCAGGGCTACGTGATCCTCGCGCGGGACGACGGCGACGAGACGGAGAACATGCGCTACGACGTCCACACGACGAGCCCGAGCGAGGAAGAGGCGTTCGACGAAGCGAAGGCGCTCGCGCACCGGATCCTCGGCGAGATTGAACTGTAATGCGCAGGACCATCACGCGCGCGCCGCGGCCGGACCGCGACGCGCCGCCGCATGCGGCGCGGCTCAGAGCAGCCGCGCGACCATCGACACCAGCATCGTCACCACCAGCGTCGACATGAACGGGAACGGGTAGCGCCGCCCGCCGAGCGTCAGCGTGACGTCGCCCGGCATCCGCCCGATGCCGAGCTTGCCGAGCCACGGCCAGCAACGCGTCAGGATCATCACCGCGAAGAACGACGCCATCAGCCAGCGCAGCATCCCGGGCTCCCGTCAGAGCGCGTGCGAGCGGTCGCCGCGCGCGAATGCGTCGAGCGTGCCGTCGATCCCGCGCGAGAAGGCGATCACCTTGAACAGCTCGCCCATCTCGGCTTCCGAAATCAGCTTCTGCACCGCGTTCGCGGCCGGCAGGAACTGGTGGATGTCGGACGGATCGATCGCGGCCAGTGCGTCGGTGATGCCCGCGTTCAACAGGAAGCGCGCCTGCGACGTGTAGCCGAGCAGGTCGGCGCCGGTGGCAACGCCGGCGTTATAGATGCCGGTGAATTCGACGTGCGCGGTGATGTCCTGCAGCCCCGGGTACAGGAACGCGTCGTCGTGCGCGTGGTGGCGGTAGTGGCACATGAGCGTGCCGCGGTCGCGCTGCGGATGGTAGTACTCGTGCGCCGGAAAGCCGTAGTCGACCAACAGCACCGCGCCGCGCGCGAGCATCGTGCACACGGTGCGCGTGAACGCGAGCGCCGCTTCGTGCGTCTCGGTCACATAGCCGTCGTCGACGTCGAGCGTCGCCAGCACCGCGGGCAGGCCGGCAGCGCCGACGGGCCGGTCGTCGAACACGAACGCGTGCTGCGCATCCAGCGCGACGCCGCGCTCGAGCCATGCGCCGCCCGACTTCGCGAACAGCCGCACCGGCATCGCATCGAGCACCTCGTTGCCGACCACGACGCCGTCGAAGCGCTCGGGCAGCGCGTCGAGCCAGCGCACCTTGCCGGCGAGCGCCGGCGCGGCGGCCGCGATCGTATCGCGCTGCCGTTCGCGCAGCTCGCCCGACAGATCGACGATCAGGTATTCGTCGAGTTCGACGTCGAGCGCATCGAGTGCCGCGAGCAGCCCGGCCGCGAGCTTGCCCGTGCCGGCGCCGAACTCCATCACGCGACGCGTGCCGCTCGCCGCGAGCGCGTCCGCGACCGGGTTCGCGAGCGTCTGCGCGAACAGCGGCGACAGCTCGGGGGCCGTCACGAAGTCGCTGCCGTCGTCGGCGCGGCGTCCGAACTTGCGCGCGCCGCCGCTGTAATAGCCGAGGCCGGGCGCGTACAGCGCGCGCTCCATGAAGCGATCGAACGGCAGCCAGCCGCCGGCCGCCGCGATCTCGTCGCGCAATTGCGCGGCGAGCGTTTCGGACTGCGCGAGCGCGTCAGGGCCGGGAGCAGGTAAACTAGCGGATTCGTGAGCTTTCGGGTTCATCCCGGCATTGTAAATGACCGTTTCAGCCGATACGTCGACCCCGCGCATCGCGCTCGTCGCAGGCGCGCTGGACAGCGCGGCCGACGCCGCGTCGCTCGGTCGTGCGCTCGCGACCGCCTTCGCGCAGCGCGGCTGGGACGTCGCGCTGCAACGCAGCGCCGGCGCGCCGCGCGCGGTGGGCGACGCGCTCGTCGCCGAAGTCGCCGCCCGCGGCCGCCGCGCGGCCGTGCTCGACGCCGATCTGGCCCTGGAAGCCGACGCGGGCGCGCTGGTGGCCGCCTGCGGCACGGCGCTCGGCCGGCCCACGTGTGTGGTGTTCGTGAGCGCGTGCGCCGGCACCGACGACGCGCAGACGGTGGACGCCGCCTCGCTCGCCGGCGCGCTTGCCCGCAACGTGACGGCGCCGCTCGCGCTGGCCCGCGCGCTCGCCGATGCGACGCCCGACGCCGCGCGCGACGATGAAACGCTGCGCGCGTGCGTGATCCACGTGCTGGACCAGGCGCTGTTTCACCCGGCGCCGGCCCGGCTGTCGCACGCGCTGATGCAGGCCGCGCTGAACCGCGCGACCGCCGCGCTGGCGCTGGCCCTCGCGCCGAAGGTGCGTGTCGCGGCGCTCGTGCGTGGCCACGCGCCGCACGCGGACGACATCGCGGCGGCGGCCTGCTATCTCGCGACCGCGCCCGGCGTCACGGGCGCGACGCTGACCGTCGACGGCGGCGAGCACCTGGTGCCGCCCGCCGCCGGCCCGAATGAATGAATTGCGCGGACCGCGCGGCCTGATCGCCGCCGTCCGCGCCGCTTTGCGTGCGCGCACGCCAATTTGACTGGGACGACCATGTTTTCCGCTCTCCTGCACCCCCGCCTCGCGGACTGCCGCAGGCTCTACCTGCGCGACTACGAGGTGCACATGAAGATCGGGGCCTTCGAACACGAGAAGCGCGGCGAGCAGCGCGTCGTCATCAACATCGACCTGTTCGTGCCGCTCGCGCTGTCCACCCCCGTCGACGACCGGCTGCATGAAGTCGTCGACTACGACCTGATGAAACAGAGCGTCGCGCAGTGTCTCGCGCGCGGCCACATCCACCTGCAGGAAACGCTGTGCGACGCGATCGCCGCGAACCTGTTGGCGCACGACATCGTGCGCGCGGTACGTGTCCGTACCGAGAAACCGGACGCCTATCCGGACTGCGACGCCGTCGGCGTCGAAGTCTTTCGCATCAAGGACGAGGAGCGCGCATGAACGCCCCCCACATGCATGACACGGCGGCCGATGGCGCCGCCATCGAAGCCACCGTCGCCGACATCGCCGACACCGGCCGCCGCGCGCTGACGCGCCGCGAGCAAAAGGAAGCGTACGAGAACAACAAGCTGTTCAAGCGGATCGTGCGCCAGGTCGGCCAGGCGATCGGCGACTACAACATGATCGAGCAGGGCGACAAGGTGATGGTGTGCCTGTCGGGCGGCAAGGACAGCTACGCGATGCTCGACGTGCTGCTGCGCCTGCGCGAGCGCGCGCCGATCGACTTCGACATCGTCGCGGTCAACCTCGACCAGAAGCAGCCGGGCTTCCCCGAGCACGTGCTGCCCGAATACCTGACGCAGATCGGCGTGCCGTTCCACATCGAGAACCAGGACACCTACAGCATCGTCAAGCGGCTCGTGCCCGAGGGCAAGACGACCTGCTCGCTGTGCTCGCGGCTGCGCCGCGGGATCCTGTACCGCGTGGCCGGCGAGCTCGGCGCGACCAAGATCGCGCTCGGCCACCACCGGGACGACATCCTGCAAACCCTGCTGCTCAACATGTTCTACGGCGGCAAGCTGAAGGGGATGCCGCCGAAGCTGCAGTCGGACGACGGCAGGAACGTCGTGATCCGCCCGCTCGCGTACGTGAAGGAGACCGATCTCGAGAAATTCGCGGAGCTGCGCGAATTCCCGATCATCCCGTGCAACCTGTGCGGCAGCCAGCCGAACCTGAAGCGCGCGGAGATGAAAGCGCTGATCCGCGACTGGGACAAGCGCTTCCCGGGCCGCGTCGACAACATGTTCAGCGCGCTCGCGAACGTCGTGCCGTCGCACCTGATGGATACGACCCAGTTCCCGTTCGGGTCGCTGCGCGCGACCGGCCAGGCCGACCCGCAGGGCGACATCGCGTTCGACGAGGAGCCGTGCGCGTCCGGCGACGACACCGCCACGCGCGACGGCGCCCGACCGATCTCGATCGTCCAGTTCGACGACCTGTAAGCAGGGCCCGAACACCCGCCGGAACCACGGCCCACGGCCGTGTTCCGGCGCTGTCGCCCCGCCGCGACAGGCCCGGAACGCCAGGGGCCGCATGCTAAAATGGTCGGCTTCGAACTCCTCTGACAGCTGGCGCCATGAATATCGTGATTTTGGCGGCAGGCACCGGCAAGCGCATGCGTTCCGCGCTGCCGAAAGTGCTTCATCCCCTGGCCGGCAGGCCGCTCCTCTCCCACGTCATCGCCACCGCGCGCACGCTGCAGCCGTCGCGGCTCGTCGTCGTCGTCGGGCATGGCGCCGAGCAGGTCCAGGCCGCCGTCGCCGCGCCCGACGTCCAGTTCGCGGTGCAGGCCGAGCAGCTCGGCACCGGCCATGCGGTGCGCCAGGCGCTGCCGCTGCTCGATCCCGCGCAACCGACGCTGGTGCTGTACGGCGACGTGCCGCTCACCCGCGCGTCGACGCTGCGGCGTCTGGTCGACGCCGCGCGCGACGGCAGCTACGGGATTCTGACCGTCACGCTCGACGATCCCACCGGCTACGGCCGCATCGTGCGCGACGCGGCCGGCTTCGTCACGCGCATCGTCGAGCAGAAGGATGCGTCGCCCGAACAGCTGAAGATCGCCGAGATCAACACCGGCATCATCATCACGCCCACGGGCCAGCTGGCGATGTGGCTCGGCGCGCTGAAGAATGAGAACGCGCAGGGCGAGTACTACCTGACCGACGTCGTCGAACTCGCGATCGAGGCCGGCTTCGACGTCGTCACGTCGCAGCCCGACGACGAATGGGAAACGCTCGGCGTGAACAGCAAGGCGCAGCTCGCGGAGCTCGAGCGCATCCATCAGCGCAACGTCGCCGATGCGCTGCTCGTCGACGGCGTCACGCTCGCCGATCCGGCGCGCGTCGACGTGCGCGGCACGCTGCGCTGCGGCCGCGACGTGTCGATCGACGTGAACTGCGTGTTCGAAGGCAACGTGACGCTCGCCGACAACGTGACGATCGGCCCGAACTGCGTGATCCGCAACGCGTCGGTCGGCGCCGGCACGCGCATCGACGCTTTCACGCACATCGACGGCGCCGAGCTCGGCGCGAACACGGTAATCGGCCCGTACGCGCGGCTGCGCCCGGGCGCGCAGCTCGCGGACGAAGCGCACGTCGGCAACTTCGTCGAGGTGAAGAACGCGGTGATCGGCCACGGCTCGAAGGCGAACCACCTGACGTACATCGGCGACGCCGACATCGGCGCACGCGTGAACATCGGCGCGGGCACGATCACCTGCAACTACGACGGTGCGAACAAGTTCCGCACCGTGATCGAGGACGACGTGTTCGTCGGCTCGGACACGCAACTGGTCGCGCCGGTGCGCGTCGGCCGCGGCGTGACGATCGCGGCCGGCACGACGATCTGGAAGGACGTCGCCGAGGGCGTCCTCGCATTGAACGAGAAGACGCAGACCGCGAAGAGCGGCTACGTCCGCCCGGTCAAGAAGAAAAGTTGACATCACGCGGGCGCTCCACGGCGCCCGTTTCCACATAGAGGGTAAGTTTCATGTGCGGCATTGTCGGCGCAGTTGCGCAGCGTAATATCGTTCCGGTGCTGATCGAAGGATTGCGGCGCCTCGAATACCGTGGCTACGATTCGTGCGGTGTCGCCGTGCTCGAGCCGGGCGCACCGAAGCGCGCGCGCAGCGTCGCGCGCGTCGCCGATCTCGACGCGCAGGTCCACGAATCGCACCTCGAAGGCACGACCGGCGTCGCGCACACGCGCTGGGCCACGCACGGCGCGCCCGTCACGCACAACGCGCACCCGATCTTCTCGTCGAACGCGCTCGCGCTGGTGCACAACGGCATCATCGAGAACTTCGAGACGCTGCGCGAAACACTGCGTGCGAAGGGCTACGAATTCGTGTCGCAGACCGACACCGAAGTGATCGCGCACCTCGTGCACAGCCTGTATCGCGGCAACCTGTTCGACGCCGTGCGCGAAGCCGTGCAGCAGCTGCACGGCGCGTATGCGATCGCGGTCACCCACAAGGACGAGCCGCACACGGTCGTCGGTGCGCGCCAGGGTTCGCCGCTCGTCGTCGGTCACGGCGACGGCGAGAACTTCCTCGCGTCCGATGCGCTGGCGCTGGCCGGCAGCACCGACCGCTTCACGTTCCTCGAGGAAGGCGACGTGTGCGAACTGTCGCTCGACGGCGTGAAGATCGTCGACCGCCACGGCGCGCTCGCGCAGCGCGAGATCCGCGTCGTCAGCGCGTACGGCGGCGCGGTCGAGCTCGGCCCGTATCGCCACTTCATGCAGAAGGAAATCTTCGAGCAGCCGCGCGCGATCGGCGACACGGTGCCGCAAACCGACGCGTTCGACGCGACGCTGTTCGGCGACGCGGCCCCCGCCGCGTTCGCTGACATCGACAGCCTGCTGATCCTCGCATGCGGCACGAGCTACTACTCGGGCCTCACCGCGAAGTACTGGCTCGAATCGATCGCGAAGATCCCGACCCAGGTCGAGATCGCGAGCGAATACCGCTACCGCGAGTCGGTGCCGAACCCGCGCCAGCTCGTGCTGGTGATCTCGCAATCGGGCGAGACGGCCGACACGCTCGCCGCGCTCAAGCACGCGCAGTCGCTCGGCCACACGCATACGCTCGCGGTGTGCAACGTCGCGACGAGCGCGATGGTGCGCCTCACCGAGATGCAGTTCCTGACGCACGCGGGCACCGAGATCGGCGTCGCGTCGACGAAGGCGTTCACGACCCAGCTCGTCGCGCTGTTCGTGCTGGCCGCGACGCTCGGCAAGCTGCGCGGGCACGTCGACGCCGCGCAGGAAGCGGAATTCCTGAAGCAGTTGCGCCACCTGCCGGCCGCGCTGAACAGCGTGCTCGCGCTCGAGCCGCAGATCATCGCGTGGTCGGAGGAATTCGCACGCAAGGAAAACGCGCTGTTCCTCGGCCGCGGGCTGCACTACCCGATCGCGCTCGAAGGCGCGCTGAAGCTGAAGGAAATCTCGTACATCCACGCGGAGGCCTATCCGGCCGGCGAGCTGAAGCACGGGCCGCTCGCGCTCGTCACGCAAGCGATGCCGGTCGTCACGGTCGCGCCGAACGACACGCTGCTCGAGAAGCTGAAGTCGAACATGCAGGAAGTGCGGGCACGCGGCGGCGAGCTGTACGTGTTCGCGGATGCCGACACGCAGATCGTCAACGACGACGGCCTGCACGTGATCCGGATGCCGGAACACTACGGGCAGTTGTCGCCGATCCTGCACGTCGTGCCGCTGCAGCTGCTCGCGTATCACACCGCGTGCGCGCGCGGCACCGATGTGGACAAGCCGCGCAACCTCGCGAAGTCGGTGACGGTGGAGTAACGCAGGTTCCCCGGACGGGCCGTCGCCGGCCGTCCGGACGCGTATCGGCAGGAAGCAGAGACGAAGCAACGCACGAAGCAGGCCGTTCGGCCAGGTCGAAATATGTACCACGTAGTGGTATATAATCCTGTGCTAACTCGACTGGCTCGACATGTCTGCTTCCGTACGACGCGTGTTCAAGACGAAGTGGTTTCACAAGGCAGCAGGAAAAGCGGGAATCGCCGATCGCGACCTCTGCCGGGCGGTTCGGGAGCTGGCGCGGGGCCAGGGCATCGACCTCGGCGGCAACGTCTGGAAGAAGCGCCTGGACGACAATCGCCAGCGAGGCATCGTGCTGGGCAAGGTCGGGCATACGTGGGTGTTCGTGTTCCTGTTCGCGAAACGTGACCGCGACAACATCGATGCACGCGAGCTGCGCGCCTTCAGGAAGCTCGCCGCGGATGTCGGTCGACACACCGACGTCGACATCGCGACACTGGTCGCACTGAACGAGTGGGTGGAGATTTGCAATGGCTAAGAGTCGATTCAAGAGCGACGCGACGGAGGCGGTCCACAGCGCCGCGTCGGGCCTTTATCGCGCGCAATTGATCGACAAGAAGACGATGCGCGAATACGACGCGCTCTGCATCGAAGCTGCACCGCAGTTCGATCCGGAGGCGATCGCCCGTATCCGCAAGTCGGTCAACGTCAGCCAGAGCGTGTTCGCGCTCTATCTGAACACGACCACATCGACGATCCGCCAGTGGGAACAGGGCGACAAGCGTCCGAGCGGCATCGCCGCGCGTATGCTGCAGATCGTCGAGAAGCACGGGCTCGAGGTGTTCTCCTGAACCGCCTTCCCCGAATGCGCACGGGCGGCCGATCCCGCACCGGATACCGCGACGCGAGCCGCAAGCAAGATGACGGAGAGACCATGGTAAGACTGTTTGGATGCGGATTGCTGGCGCTGACTTTCGCGTCGACGGGCTGGGCGGCCGAGCACTACGTCGAAGTCTGGAACCCGCCCGAGGCGCGGCATCCGGCAGCACGCACATCGGATGCCCGCATGCCGGATGCCCGTATGCCGGCCGCGCGCAGCGGTGCCGACGCGCACGCCGGCGGCAAGGCCGTCGAAAAACATGCGAGCGTGCAGCCGAAGGCCGCGGTCAAGCCGCACAATCGCCGCGTCGCGCAAGCCGTGAAGGCCGCCCCGCATCGTCCGCCCGCCGCGACGGTCGAGGCGCCGGTCGCGCCGCGCCCGGTCGCGCAGCCCGCGCCCGGCCGGCTCACGGTGATGCAGCCGGCGGCGCCCGACACGCCGCACGCGCTCAATTTCTCCCACATCCCGCGGCAATACACGCCGGACGGCAACGTGCTGCGCGTCGGCACGAACGCCCGCTCCGCGAAGGTGACGCGATAATGGAAGCGCAGAGCTATCACGGCTACCAGATCTGGGGCCACGCCATCCTGCAGCAGGACGAGATCCTGCAGCCCGAACGCTTCGCGGCGAGCGGCACGATCACGCAGAACAATCGGCTCGTCGAAGCGTCGGGCGTGCTCGGCGTGTTCGATACCGAGGACGAAGCGCGCGAAGCGGGGCTCGAATGGGCCCGCGCGTGGATCGACGGGCATCGCTGAACGGGCCACGCGCGAACTGCGCGCGAACCGTCAACGCAAAGAACAAGGGGCGTCCACGACGCCCCTTGTTGCATTCAGACCTGCCGCCGGCTCAGGCGACCGGACGCGGCGGCCTCATGGCCGTACGCGGGCGGCCGACGAGCCGCGTGAGCACGACGATCGCGACCAGCGTGACGACGTACGCGACGATCTGGATCCCCGCCGGACGCGCGGTATAACCGACCAGCGTATGCAGCGCCTTGCCGACGATGCTCGATTCCTTGAGCAGCCACGACGTGTCCCACACCGTATCGCCCCACGACGGCACGAGGCCCGCCGCGAGCAGGAAGCCCGCGCACTGGCTCGCCATCCCCGCCGCGAGCAGCACGATCAGCGCGTTGGTGACGGAGAACAGGCGCTTCAGCGGAATCTGCAGCAGCCCCGCGTACATCGCATAGCCGAGCCCGGCTCCGCCGAGCACGCCGAGCAGCCCGCCGACGATCATCTGCGGCGTCTGTCCCGGGTCGCCCGCCGCGATGCCGTACAGGAACAGCACGGCCTCGGAGCCTTCGCGCAACACCGCGACGCCGACCACGATCGCCAGCCCCGTCAGCGGCCGGCTGCCGGCGGCGACGGCCCGCCCGACTTCGCCCATGTGCAGCGCCATCTCGCGGCCGTGGCTGCTCATCCAGATGCAGTGCCACGCCAGCATCAGCGTCGCGACGAACATCACGCCCGCGTTGAAGACTTCCTGCCCCATGCCGGACGCCCATTGCGAAATCACGTCGGCGAACGCGGCGATCAGGCCCGCGCCGATCACGCCGCCGACGAGCCCGCCGCCGACCCACCAGCCGCGCTGCGGCACGCCCTTCGTGGCGGCCATCACGATCGAGACCACCAGCGCGGCCTCGAGCACTTCACGAAAGACGATCAGGGCGGTCGACAGCATGGTGATATCCGCTTACTTGACGGTCAGGTGCGTCTTCGACTGCGCTTCGTGATACTCGTCGTGGAACTCGTAGGTGCCGGCCTTCAGCGGCCCGACGAGAATCTCGACCGACTTGCCGGCCGGCACGACCTTCTCGGCCTTGAAATCGTCGCTTTCAAATTCCGCGGGCGTCGCGTCGAGGTTCTTGACGACGAACTTCACCTTCTTGCCGGCCGGGATCGTCACGCCGTCGGGCGAGAACTTGTGGTCCTTGAGCGTCAGGTTGACGACGTCGTCGGCCGCGAAGGCGGACGTTGCCGATGCGCCCAGGAGGGCCAGTGCGAAGCCGATGGCGAAACGAGTCATGGTGGTAATGAAAAGAAATATCGAGGGGAATCGATACTAAGATCGATTCGCATTTTCAACTCGGAGTACCCTTACTCGGATCATGGAGATCGTGCGGCGTCGATTCCGCATGCGCCTTGCCGCGCAAGGCTTCGCCGGAGTTCGCCAACAATGCGCAGTCGTCAATCGGGAGAAGTTCGGGATGACGCGCGCAGGTAAGCCGCCCATTCGTCAGACTTCATGTTTACAAATAGCTGTTGCGTGACCGCACGTCATGAACGCGCTTGACCTTCCCACCATGGCAAGCTTCAAGCTGAATGTACTCGTCAATCGTCAACTCAGGAGAACACGATGGAATTCGAAGTCCAGGACATGACCTGCGGCGGCTGCGCCAATGCGATCACGCGCGCCGTGACGGCGGCGGACCCGGCCGCGAAGCTTGACATCGACGTGGCCGCGAAGCTCGTGAAGGTCGAATCGGCGCAAGGCGCCGCGCGCGTGCAGTCGATCATCGAGGCCGCGGGCTTCCACCCGGCCCTGCGCTCGGCCTGACGCGGGTGCATCGCACGCGGGCGCAGTGCCGGTCGGCACCGCGCCCGCACACCGGCCGCGTCAGCGCAGCCGGATCAACGTCGACTTCAGTTCGGTGTACTTCTCGAGCGCGTGCAGCGACTTGTCGCGGCCATTGCCCGACTGCTTGTAGCCGCCGAACGGAAAGTTCATGTCGCCACCCTCGTCATAGCAGTTCACCCACACCGTGCCCGCGCGCAGCCGGCGCGACACGTCGTGCGCGGTCGTCAGATCCGACGTCCACACGGCCGCCGCGAGCCCGTACTCGGTATCGTTCGCGATCCTGACTGCCTCGTCGACGTCGTCGAACACGATCACCGACAGCACGGGACCGAAGATCTCCTCACGCGCGATCCTCGCATCGGGCTTCACCTCGAACACCGTCGGCTCCACGTAGAAGCCGCCCGATGCCTCGTTCACGCGTGCGCCGCCCGTGACGAGCGTGCCTTCCTTGCGCCCTGCGTCGATGTAGCCGAGCACGCGCTCGAGCTGGACGCCGTCGACGATCGCGCCCATCGATACCGCCGGATCGAGCGGGTTGCCCGGCACGTACGCACGCGCGGCCGCGACCAGCTTCTCGATGAACGCATCCTTGATGTCGCGATGCACGAGCAGGCGCGAGCCGGCCGTGCACATCTCGCCCATGTTGTAGAAGATCGCGCCGGCCGCGGCCTGCGCGGCGCGGTCGAGATCCGGACAATCGGGCAGCACGATGTTCGGCGACTTGCCGCCGAGTTCGAGCCACGCACGCTTGAGGTTCGACTGCGCGGCGTACTGCATGATCAGCTTGCCGACCGCGGTGGAGCCGGTGAACGCGATGCAGTCGACGTCGCGATGCAGCGCGAGCAGCTTGCCCGGTTCGCCCGCGCCCGGCACGACGTTGAACACGCCGGCCGGGATGCCGGCTTCGAACGCGAGCTGCGCGACGCGGATCGCGGTGAGCGGCGACTTCTCCGACGGTTTCAGCACGACGCTGTTGCCGGCCGCGAGCGCCGGGCCGAACTTCCATGCGGCCATCAGGATCGGGAAGTTCCACGGCACGACGGCCGCCACCACGCCGACCGGCTCGCGCGTGACGAGACCGACGAGATGATGGTCGGCCGGCGCGACTTCGCCGCCGACCTTGTCGATCGCTTCGGCGAACCACTCGACGCAATACGCGGCGCCCGGCACGTCGACCGTCGTCGTATCGCCGATCGGCTTGCCCGCGTCGAGCGTCTCGAGCAGCGACAGTTCGTCGAGATGCTCGCGCATCAGCGCGGCCCAGCGCAGCAGCACGGCCTTGCGCGCGCGCGGGTTCAGCCCGGCCCACACGCCGGCGTCGAACGCGCGGCGCGCGGCCGCCACCGCGGCGTTCACGTCGGCTTCGCCGCAGTCGGCCACCTTCGCGAGCACGCGGCCGTCGATCGGGCTCACGCAGTCGAACGTCTTGCCGCCGTGCGCGTCGCGCGACGCGCCGTCGATGAATGCGCGCCCTTCGATCTCGAGCGACGCCGCCTTGTCCTGCCAGTCAGCCAAAGTCAACTTGTTCATCAGGATGCCTCAATTGTCGTGGCATTCGCGCAGCAGCGCGCCGCGCAATGGCAACACTGCCGACGGCGAATGCGGTGATGCGCGGTCAGAAGGTGGCCGGCGAATTGGCCGACACGACCTCGCAGAGCTGTTCCGCGCTGGGATTGCGAAAACGGTGCGGCAAACGGCTTTCGAAGTAGTAGCCGTCCCCGGGATCGAGCAGCCAGGTCGCGCTGTCGACGGTGAGCTCCAGCCGGCCCGACACGACCACGCCGCCCTCGTGCCCCGCGTGCACGAGCATCTCGGGCCCCGTATCGGCAAGCGGCTGGTAGATCTCGCGCATGATGCACATGTTGCGATCCTTCACGCCGGCGCCGACGAGGTGAAACGCGAGCGTTTCGTTGCCGAGGTTCGGCATCTCGTCACGGCGCGACACGACCGAGCGCGACTCGACCAGCTCGAACGTGAAGAACTCCGCGAGACTCATCGGGATGCATTCGAGCAGCTTCTTCAGCGAGCCGACCGACGGGCTCACGCGGCCTTGTTCGATCAGCGAGATCGTGCCGTTGGTCACGCCGGCCCGCTTCGCGAGTTCGCGCTGCGACAGGCCATGCTTGTTGCGCACGAAACGCAGGCGCTCGGCGACTTCGGTGGACATCGATTCGGTTTCGGACACGATAGTAGTGCGGTGAAAAGGTGAAGCGACGCGTGGGGCAGCCGTTGAATATTCTAATCACTTTATGCCGCGCATCAGCGGGGAAAACCCTGAAAGGCGTTCGAAATAATGAACACCCGACACCGCATTCCATTTACGAATATTTTGTTCGGAGTGCCCCGGGAAAGCCCTGACACGGGACCGTCAAAAAACATTTGACGCCGTTTTTGACTCGTATATGCTGGCTCTCAGGTCAACATCATTGACCATTCGTCGGCACCGAAACACGTTATCGCAACGTAAAAAACGATGCCGACCGATGCAAATGACGCAGGCCCGACACCTCGATTATTTTAAACGCCCCGCGCGCCGAAACGATCAGGTGTTCAATACTTTCAACAAACCAGTCGAGTGTAATCGTGAGAGTCCGTGGCCCTCTGGTGAGGTGGGATCGAGGCGATGTGCGAAGTTTGCGCAGCGCTGCTCCCGCTTCCGATGGCAGTTGCGGCTGGCATAGTCCTCGCCTGCTGCACCTGTCGATCTACACCATCCTGTCCCGTCGTTCCGTTCGGCGTCACAACGCCGTATCCGCACGTGCATTCGTGGCCGTCGATACCGACGAAGTCGCGTCGCTGCTGCCATAGCGCCTCTCCCCCTTTTCTCGTCGTTCGTTTCAGCTGCCTGTTCGTCTGCCGCCTCTTTCGCGCGGTGACGGAACGCGTTCGCGCATCGATTGCCGCGTCACGCATCGCAACGAAACGAACGACGGCCTGACCGTCGCGCACAGCGCGGGCCGCCACGCGACCCCGTCGTGCCCATTCATCAGCGGCCTTCGCGCTCTGCGCCAGGCTGCAGGGCTTTGTCGTGCCCGCGTTTTTGCGTCTTCGCGCAACGCACGTGCAAGCCTTATGGACAACTGATTGACGTCATGGAAAGGAAACCCCTCGTCGGCATCACCGCCGACTTCACGCAGCTCGGCGCACACGCGTCGCACACGGTCGGCGACAAGTACGTCGCGGCGATCGTCGACGGCGCGCACGCGTTCGCGATGGTGCTGCCCGCGCTCGGCGATCGGCAGTCGGTCGACGACGTGCTCGACACGGTCGACGGCCTGCTGTTTACCGGCAGCTATTCGAACGTCGAGCCGCATCTGTACGGCGGCGAGCCGAGCACACCCGGCACGAAGCACGACCCTGCACGCGATGCGACGACGCTGCCGCTGCTGCGCGCGGCGATCGTGGCGGGCGTGCCGGTGCTCGCCGTATGTCGCGGCTTCCAGGAGCTGAACGTCGTCTGCGGCGGCACGCTGCATCAGCGCGTGCACGACGTGCCGGGCCTCGCGGATCACCGCGAGGACGACACCGCGCCGATGGAATCGCAATACGGCCCCGCGCACATCGTGCACCTGACACCCGGCGGCAAGCTGCATGCGCTCGCCGACGGACGCGACGAAGTGCACGTGAACTCGCTGCACAAGCAGGGCATCGCGCAGCTCGGTTCCGGCCTCGCCGTCGAAGCCGTCGCACCGGACGGCCTGATCGAGGCCGTGAGCGTCGTCGATGCACCGGCTTTCGCACTCGCCGTGCAATGGCATCCGGAATGGCGGCATGCGCAGGACCCGCTGTCGAGCGCGATCTTTCGCGCGTTCGGCGACGCCTGCCGCGCCCGCCGCGCCGCCCGCACGCATACCACGGCCGCTGCCGCGCTCGCCTGAGCGCGCCGACCCACACAACGAGAACGGACATGCAAGACATGGAAGACTTTCTGAGACAGCACCGGATCACCGAAGTCGAGGCGATCATCCCCGACATGGCCGGCATCGCACGCGGCAAGATCACGCCGCGCAACAAGTTCACGTCCGGCGAATCGATGCGCCTGCCGCAGGCCGTGATGGTGCAGACCGTCACCGGCGAATATCCGGAAGATGGGTCGCTGACCGGCGTGACCGACCCCGACATGGTGTGCGTGCCCGACACGTCGACGATCCGCCTGATCCCGTGGGCCGTCGACCCGACCGCGCAGGTGATCCACGATTGCGTGCATTTCGACGGCTCGCCGGTCGAGATCTCGCCGCGCTACGTGCTGCGCCGCGTGCTCGCGCTGTACAAGGCGAAGGGCTGGAAGCCGGTGGTCGCGCCCGAACTCGAGTTCTACCTCGTCGACATGAACAAGGACCCGGACCTGCCGCTGCGCCCGCCGGTCGGCCGCACGGGCCGCCCCGAAACGGGCCGCCAGTCGTATTCGATCGAGGCCGTCAACGAGTTCGATCCGCTGTTCGAGGATATCTACGAGTACTGCGAAACGCAGGGGCTCGACATCGACACGCTGATCCACGAAGTCGGCGCCGCGCAGATGGAGATCAACTTCATGCACGGCGACGCGCTGTCGCTGGCCGACCAGGTGTTCCTGTTCAAGCGCACGGTGCGCGAGGCGGCGTTGCGCCACAACATGTACGCGACGTTCATGGCCAAGCCGATGGAAGGCGAGCCGGGCTCCGCGATGCACGTGCACCAGAGCATCGTCGACGAGGAAACGGGCCGCAACCTGTTCACGTCGCCGGAGACGGGCGGTGCGACGTCGCTCTTCTACAACTACCTCGCCGGGCTGCAGAAGTACACGCCGGCCCTGATGCCGATCTTCGCGCCGTACATCAACTCGTATCGCCGGCTGTCGCGCTTCATGGCCGCGCCGATCAACGTGCAGTGGGGCTACGACAACCGCACGGTCGGCTTTCGCATCCCGCATTCGGGCCCGGCCGCACGCCGCATCGAGAACCGGATCCCGGGCGTCGACTGCAACCCGTACCTCGCGCTCGCGGCGACGCTCGCGGCCGGCTATCTCGGCATGACGCAGCGCCTCGAGCCGACCGAGCCGCTCGTCAGCGACGGTTACGACCTGCCGTACCAGCTGCCGCGCAACCTCGAGGAAGGGCTCACGCTGATGGCCGCGTGCGAGCCGCTCGGCGAGATTCTCGGCCACAAGTTCCTGAAGGCGTATTTCGCGCTGAAGGAGACCGAATACGAAGCGTTCTTCCGCGTGATCAGCTCGTGGGAACGCCGTCATCTGCTGCTGCACGTGTAAGCGCGCGCACGAACGTACCAACGAATACGGAGGAAACATGACGTACCGCAACGAATCAGCGTGGATCCAGCCGGCCGCACCGGCTGTCGCACCGCGCACGACGCAGGCCCGCTCGACCGCCGAATACCGCGCGCTCGACGCCGCGCATCACATTCACCCGTTCTCGGACATGGGCGCGCTCAATCGCGCGGGCAGCCGCGTGATCGTGAAGGCCGACGGCGTCTACCTGTGGGACTCCGACGGCAACAAGGTGATCGACGGGATGGCCGGCCTCTGGTGCGTGAACGTCGGCTACGGCCGCAAGGAACTCGCCGACGCCGCGTACCGCCAGCTGCAGGAACTGCCGTTCTACAACACGTTCTTCAAGACCACGCACCCGCCGGTGATCGAGCTGTCGGCGCTGCTCGCCGAAGTCACGCCCGCGGGCTTCAACCACTTCTTCTATTGCAACAGCGGCTCGGAAGGCAACGACACCGTGCTGCGCGTCGTGCACCAGTACTGGCGCGTGCAGGGCAAGCCGCAGAAGAAGTTCGTGATCTCGCGCAAGAACGGTTACCACGGCTCGACGATCGCGGGCGGCACGCTCGGCGGGATGGGCTACATGCACGAGCAGATGCCGTCGAAGGTCGAGCACATCGTGCACATCGACCAGCCGTATTTCTTCGGCGAGGCGCAAGCCGGCGAGACGCCCGAAGCGTTCGGCCTCGCACGCGCGCAGCAGCTCGAGGCGAAGATCCTCGAGCTCGGCGCGGAGAACGTCGCCGCGTTCATCGGCGAGCCGTTCCAGGGCGCGGGCGGCGTGATCTTCCCGCCGTCGACGTACTGGCCGGAAATCCAGCGGATCTGCCGCAAGTACGACATCCTGCTCGTCGCCGACGAAGTGATCGGCGGCTTCGGACGCACCGGCGAATGGTTCGCGCACCAGCACTTCGGCTTCGAGCCGGACCTGATCACGATGGCCAAGGGCCTGACGTCGGGTTACGTGCCGATGGGTGCGGTAGGCATTCACGAGCGCGTCGCGCGCCCGATCATCGACAACGGCGAATTCAATCACGGCCTCACGTACTCGGGGCATCCGGTGGCGGCGGCCGTCGCGGTCGCGAACCTGAAGCTGCTGCGCGACGAAGGGATCGTCGAGCGCGTGAAGAACGACACCGGCCCCTACTTCCAGGCGCTGATGCGCGAAACCTTCGCGCGTCACCCGATCGTCGGCGAGGTGCACGGCCACGGCCTCGTCGCGAGCCTGCAGCTCGCCGAAGCGCCGGCCGAACGTCGGCGCTTCGCGAACGGCGGCGACGTCGGCACGATCTGCCGCGACTTCTGCTTCAACGGCAACCTGATCATGCGCGCGACCGGCGACCGGATGCTGCTGTCGCCGCCGCTCGTGATCTCGCGTCAGGAAATCGATGAACTCGTATCGAAGGCGAAGAAGGCCGTCGATGCGACCGCCCAGCAACTGGGCCTTTCGTAACGACCTTGCCTACGGGCGTGCGGCGGGCGCCGTACGCCACCATCATCCAGGGGAATTCCACCATGCGTTCCAGCTTTCTTCGCCAAGCCTGTTCCGTTGCCGCCCTTGCCGCCGCGGCCGCGTTCACGTCGGTCGCCAGCCCGTCGGCGCATGCCGATGAGCTGAACATCTACAACTGGTCCGACTACATCGCCCCCGACACGGTCCCGAACTTCCAGAAACAGACGGGCATCCACGTCAAGTACGACAACTACGACAGCGACGACACGCTGCAGGCGAAGCTGCTGGCGGGCAGCTCGGGCTACGACATCGTCGTGCCGACGTCGAACTATATGGCCAAGCAGATCCAGGCCGGCGTGTACCAGAAGCTCGACAAGTCGAAGCTGCCGAATCTCGCGAACCTCGATCCGGTGCTGATGAAGATGATCGCGAAGGCCGATCCGGGCAATCAGTATGGCGTGCCCTGGGCCTACGGCACGGACGGCATCGGCTACAACGCGCAGGCGGTGAAGAAGGCGCTCGGCGACAAGGCGCCGGTCGACAGCTGGGCGCTGGTGTTCGACCCGGCCAACATGGAGAAGCTGAAGAGCTGCGGCGTGTCGTTCCTCGACCAGGCCGTCGACGTGTTCGCGGCCACGCTGCAATACATGGGCAAGAACCCGAACAGCACCAACCCCGGCGACTACCAGGCGGCCTACGACGTGCTGAAGAAGATCCGCCCGTACGTGACGCAGTTCAGCTCGGCCGGCTATGCGAACGACCTCGCGAACAACGACGTGTGCGTCGTGCTCGGCTGGTCGGGCGACATCGGCATCGCGCACCGCCGCTCGGCGGAGGCGAAGCGCGCGTACGACATCAAGTTCGCGAACCCGAAGGAAGGCGGCCTGCTGTGGTTCGACGTGATGGTGATCCCGAAGGATGCACCGCACCACGAGGCCGCGATGAAGTGGATCAACTACGTGTCCGACCCGAAGGTCAACGCGGCGATCACGAACGAGATGTTCTACCCGACCGCGAACAAGGCCGCCCATCAGTTCGTCACGCCGGCCGTCGCGCAGGACCCGACCGTCTATCCGCCGGAAGACGTGCTCAAGAAGATGGTGCTGATGAAGCCGATGCCGTCCGACATCCTGCGCCTCGAGAACCGTCTCTGGGCGCAGCTGAAGACGGGCCACTGACCGCGACCCGTCACGGCGGCGCAGGCATCGGCTGAACGCCTGCCCGCCCGGGATCCGCGAACGCTCCGTCTGCCCGCGCGCACCGCGCGCCCTGTTCCATCCGGCATGAGCCGTTGTCCGCGAGTCGCGTTGCGCGCCTCGCGCGGGGACGCTCGCGCCAGCAATCCGTGAAGAACGAATGGTGACTCCCATGCAATCGATACCCTCTTCCGCTGCCGTACGCCAGACCCAACCCGCCGCCGCGGCCCGTTCGAAGAACGATGCGTTCGTGCGCATCGAAAACGTCGTGAAGAAGTTCGGCGACAGCACCGCCGTCGACAACGTGAACCTGACGATCGCGAAGAACGAGCTGTTCGCGCTGCTCGGCAGCTCGGGCTGCGGCAAGTCGACGCTGTTGCGCATGCTCGCCGGGCTGGAGACGGCCACCTCGGGCAAGATCCTCGTCGACGGTGAGGACCTCGCGTCGCTGCCGCCGTACCGCCGCCCGGTGAACATGATGTTCCAGTCGTACGCGCTGTTCCCGCACATGTCGGTCGAGTCGAACGTCGCGTTCGGGCTGAAGCAGGAAGGCACGCCGAAGAACGAGATCAAGGAACGCGTGGCGGACGCGCTCGCGCTCGTGCAGATGAGCAAGTACGCGAAGCGCAAGCCGCATCAGCTGTCCGGTGGCCAGCAGCAGCGCGTCGCGCTGGCCCGCTCGCTCGTCAAGCGCCCGAAGCTGCTGCTGCTCGATGAGCCGATGTCCGCGCTCGACAAGAAGATCCGCCAGAAGACCCAGCTCGAACTCGTGAACATCATCGAGAAGGTCGACGTGACCTGCGTGATGGTCACGCACGATCAGGAAGAGGCAATGACGATGGCGAGCCGCCTCGCGGTGATGAGCGAAGGCAAGATCGTGCAGATCGGCACGCCCGGCGAAGTGTACGAATACCCGAACAGCCGCTTCTCGGCCGAGTTCATCGGCTCGACCAACCTGTTCGAAGGGCGCGTGGTCGAGGACGAGCCCGATCACATCTTCGTCGAAAGCGACGATCTCGAGGCGCGCATGTATGTGAGCCACGGCGTGACCGGCCCGCTGGGGATGCCCGTCGGCATCTCGGTGCGGCCCGAGCGCGTGCATGTGTCGCGCGACAAGCCCGGCTCGCATCACAACTGGGCGCGCGGCGTCGTGACCGACATCGCGTACATGGGCAGCTACTCGCTGTATCACGTGCGGCTGCCGAGCGGCAAGACGGTCGTATCGAACCTGTCGAGCTCGCACCTGCTGCACGACGGTGCGCCGTCGTGGAACGACGACGTGTTCGTGTCGTGGTCGCCGGCCAGCGGCGTCGTGCTGACGCAGTGAGGACGACATGATCAGAACTTCCGCTTCCACTCCGTCCGCGCCGGTGTCGACCGGTGCGGCAAGCAGCAGCGCCGGCGCCGGCCGCGCGCGCCGCAGCCGCTTCACCGCGCTGTCGCGCTTCCTGCCGTCGGGCCGCAACGTCGCGATCGGCGTGCCGTTCCTGTGGCTCACGATCTTCTTCGCGCTGCCGTTCGTGCTGGTGTTCAAGATCAGCTTCGCCGACCAGGTGATGGGGATCCCGCCGTACACATCCCTCGTCGCGTTCAAGGACGGTGTCGTGCACTTCGCGCTGCAGCTGTCGCACTACGCGTTCCTGCTGCAGGACGACCTGTACATCGCGACCTACCTCAGCTCGCTGAAGATGGCCGCCGTGTCGACGGTGCTGTGCCTGCTGATCGGTTATCCGATGGCGTACTACATCGCGCGCGCCGAACCGAACCGCCGCAACGTGCTGATGATGGCCGTGATGCTGCCGTTCTGGACGTCGTTCCTGATCCGCGTGTACGCATGGATCGGCATCCTGAAGGACGACGGCCTGCTGAATCACACGCTGATCGCGCTGGGCATCATCCACACGCCGCTGCGCCTTTATCACAGCGACGCCGGTGTCTACATCGGGATGGTCTATTCGTACCTGCCGTTCATGATCATGCCGCTCTATGCGCACCTCGTGAAGATGGACCTCACGCTGCTCGAGGCCGCGTACGATCTCGGTGCGAAGCCGTGGGTCGCGTTCACGCGCATCACGCTGCCGCTGTCGAAGAACGGGATCATCGCCGGCAGCCTGCTGGTGTTCATTCCGGCGGTGGGCGAATACGTGATTCCGGAACTCCTCGGCGGCGCCGACACGCTGATGATCGGCCGCGTGATGTGGGATGAGTTCTTCAACAACATGGACTGGCCGATGGCGTCCGCGGTGACGGTCGCGATGGTGCTGCTGTTGCTGGTGCCGATGGCGCTGTTCCAGTACTACCAGGTCAAGGAACTGGAGGACGCGAAATGATCAAGCCGAACAAACCGCTGTCGACGGGCGTTCTCGCCTTCGGCTTCCTGTTTCTGTACATCCCGATCATCAGCCTGGTCGTGTACTCGTTCAACGAATCGAAGCTGGTGACGGTGTGGTCGGGCTTCTCGCTGAAGTGGTACGCGGCGCTTCTGGAAGACGACGAGCTGCTCACCGCCGCGTGGCTGTCGCTGAAGATCGGCCTGCTGACGGCCACCGCGTCGGTCGTGATCGGCACGTGGGCGGGCTTCGTGCTCGCGCGCTTCGGCCGTTTCAAGGGCTTCACGCTGTACACGGGGATGATCAACGCGCCGCTGGTGATTCCGGAGGTGATCCAGGGGATCTCGCTGCTGTTGCTGTTCGTTGCGCTGGAGCAGATGTTCGGCTGGCCGAAGGGCCGCGGGATGGTGACGATCTGGATCGGTCACGTGATGCTGTGCGTGTCGTACGTGGCGATCATCGTGCAGTCGCGCGTGAAGGAGATGAACAAGTCGCTCGAAGAAGCGGCGCTGGATCTGGGCGCGACGCCGCTGAAGGTGTTCTTCGTGGTGACGCTGCCGCTGATCTCGCAGGCGCTGCTGTCGGGCTGGCTGCTGTCGTTCACGCTGTCGATCGACGATCTGGTGCTGTCGGCGTTCCTGTCGGGGCCGGGCTCGACGACGCTGCCGCTGGTGGTGTTCTCGCGCGTGCGGCTCGGCCTGAATCCCGAGATGAACGCGCTGGCGACGCTGTTCATCACCGCGGTGACGATCGGCGTGATCGTCGTGAACCAGATGATGATCGCGCGCGAACGGCGTCGGGTGGCCGACCTGAAGGCGGCGTTCGCGGCGGCCTGACGCCCCGCCTCCCCATCCATCGATAACAAGACCTGCGCGCCGCGCGTTTGCGGCGCGCACCGAAACGCAGATTGACAGGCACACGACAAGGAGAATCCGCAATGAAGAAGAAACTGATCTGCCTGCTGGTGGCCGGCGCGTTGCCGGGCATCGCGCTGGCCGACTCGACCTCCGCCGAAATCAAGGCATTGCAGGCGCAGGTGGCCGCGTTGCAGAAGCAGATGAAGGCCATGCAGGCGCAGCTCGCCGGGAAGCCGGGCGGCGCACCCGTCGCGCAGGCGGGTGCAACGGCCGCGGCGAGGCCGGTAATCGTGGCCGCCGACCCGGCCTCGCCGGACTATGGCCGTGCGCAGGCCGCGCTGACCAACGACGAAGTCAGCGAAATGAAGCAGCAGATCGCCAACCAGCAGCTGAAGGTCGACTCGCTGACGGACGCGGCCAGCACCGGGCCGCTCGCGGGCCTGTCGGTGACGGGCTATATCGACCCGACCTACATCTACAACCGCGCGGCCGGTACGTCGTCGTTCCTGTTCGCGAACCACGAGAACGCGTACAACTACTTCAACAGCACGTTCGGCGACCTGTACCTCGACATCAAGAAGACCTTCGGCGTCGGCCCGATGGCGCCGTCGGCCGAGATCACGCTGATGCCGAACCGCGGCAATGGCATCACGCTGCTGCAGAACTCGCGCGGCTCGATCACCGACAACCTGCTGAACACCGCGGTCATCAACGTGCCGATCACCGCGTCGACCACGCTCGTCGCCGGCCTAATCCCGAGCTTCGGCGGCTACGAGGTGCAGCAGTCGAACCAGATGCTCACGCTCACGCACAACCTGCTGTACGACTTCTCCGATCCGGGCAGCTACGTCGGTGCGGGCGCGAACTACACGAAGGGCAGCTGGGCGTGGAAGTTCTTCGTCGGCAACGAGCAGTACCGCACCTACGGCTCGGTCACGCAGACGGGCACCAATGCGCTTGGCGACCCGATCACGACCAGCAACAAGGTGCCGACCTTCACCGCGCGCGCCGACTACACGTGGTCGAGCGCACTCGACATCGGCGGCTCGTTCAACATCGGTCGCCAAACGCTGGCGAGCGCGATCGATGCGGACGGCAACGTCCACTACGGCCCGGGCGGCGCCGCGCCGAGCGCGTACGGCACGTTCTTCTTCGGCGAAGTCGACGCGACCTACACGCTGGCCGACATCCAGTACAACGCCGAGCTCGACTACGGCCAGCAGCAGCATGCGGCGTACAACGGCGGGCTCGCGCAGTGGTACGGCCTGTCGCTGCTCGCGCACCGCAAGTTCAACGCACCGGTGGTCGGCCGCATGGGCGTGACGCTGCGCTACGATGCGCTCGTGAACCGCAAGAACGGCGGTGGCGGCGGCGGCATCGCGCTGAACGGCAACGGGATGGATCCGTCCAACGGCTTCGGCGTCGATGCGGACTGCCTCGCGACGTCGAAGGCGAACGGCGGCCTGGGCTTCGACTGCAAGGGCGCCATCCGCCAGGACGTCGCGCTCGACCTGCTGTTCTATCCGACCCAGCAGATCACCGTGAAGGTCGAATACCGGCACGACTGGGCGAACAACAAGGTGTTCCTGCGCAACGACGGTTCGTACGGCAAGTCCAACGACCTGCTCGCGACGCAGTTCATCTATTCGTTCTGACGCTGGCCGCGCGGAGCGCCGTGCCGCACGCATGGCGTCCCGTGTCGTTTCACCCGGCCGGATCGCGGTGCGTCGCGCACCGGCGCCGGCCGTCTTCGAGGGAGTCGGTTTGATGACGCAGTCTTTCACCCGCCGCGCCGATGCGCTCGCGCGCGACTCGTACTACGAAGCAACCGTCACGCGGCCGGTGGTCGACGATCCCGCGCTGGAGGACGCAATCGACGTCGACGTGTGCGTGATCGGCGCGGGCTTCGCGGGCCTGTCGACGGCGCTCGATTGCCGCGCGCGCGGGCAGTCGGTCGCCGTGCTCGACGCGCACCGGCCCGGCTGGGGCGCGTCGGGTCGCAACGGCGGCCAGGCGATCACGGGTTTCGCGAAAGACGAGGTGATCGAGCGGCAGCTCGGCGCCGCCGGGGCACGCGCCGCATGGTCGCTGTCGCTCGACGGCGTCGCGCTGATCGCCGAGCGGATCGCGCGGTACGGAATCGACTGCGACTTCACGCGCGGCTACCTGACGGTCGCGACGAAGCCGCGCCGCATCGCCGACCTGCGCGCCTGGATGGACGCCGCGACCTCGCGCTGGGGCCATCCGTCGCTGTCGTGGCTTGACACCGGCGAGATCCGCGCGCGCATCGCGTCGTCCCGCTATCTGGCCGGCGTCTACGATCCGCTGTCGGGTCACCTGCATCCGCTCAAGTATTGCCTCGGCCTCGCCGATGCCGCACGCCGCGAAGGCGTCGCGCTCCATGCGCATACGCCCGCGCTCGAGGTCGTGCGCGGCGCGCGGCCGGTCGTGCGCACGCCGTCGGGCGAGGTGCGCTGCCGCTTCGTCGTGTCGTGCTGCAACGCGGGCCCCGGCGGCATCCTGCCGGCCGCGACCGCCGCGCGCATCGCGCCGATCGCGTCGACCATCATCGCGACCGAACCGCTCGGCCGCGCGCGTGCCGACGCGCTGATCGCGCAGCGCGAAGCCGTGTGCGACAACAACTTCTTCCTCGACTACTTCCGGCTGTCGGCCGACCACCGGATGCTGTTCGGCGGCCGCGCGAACTCCGCGGGCGCATCGCCAGCCACGCTCGCCGAAACGATCCGGCGGCGCATGGTCGGCGTGTTCCCGCAGCTCGCCGACGTGCGCGTCGATCACGCGTGGGGCGGCTTCGTCGACGTCACGCGCAACCGCGCGCCGGACTTCGGCGCGCTCGATCCGAACTTCTTCTACGTACAGGGCTTCAGCGGACACGGCGTCGCGCTGACCGGCATCGCCGGGCGCGCGATCGCCGGCGCGATCGCGGGCGACACGCGCGCGTTCGACCTGTTCGCCCAGCTGCGCCACCGGCGCTTTCCCGGCGGCGACGCATGGCGGCAGCCCGCGCTCGAACTCGGGATGCTGTACCACCGCGTGCGCGAGCTGTTCTGAGCCTCCTTTCTCCGTTCTCCTGATTATGCAGACATTCGCCAATCAGCCGCACGTCGCGTCGTACTACGCGGCGAGCGCCAACGATACGACCCGCCATGCGCCGCTCGCCGGCGCGACCGACGCCGACGTGTGCGTGATCGGCGCGGGCCTCACCGGTTTGTCCGCCGCGCTCAACCTCGCCGAGCGCGGCCATTCGGTGATCGTGCTCGAGGCGTCGCGGGTCGGATGGGCGGCGAGCGGACGCAACGGCGGCCAGCTGATCGGCGGCTTCGCGTGCGGCATCGACACGTTCGCCAACTTCATGCCGGAAGGCGACGTGAAGCGGATCTGGGACATGGGGCTCGAAACGCTGTCGCTCGTGAAGTCGCGCATCGCGCGGCACGACATCGACTGCGCGCTCGTGCCCGGCTACCTGACCGCCGCGAACACCGCGCGCGACGCCGATGCGCTGAAGCGATGGCGCGACGACGCCGCGAAGCGCTTCGGCTACGACCGCTTCCATTTCGTCGAAGCGGACGAACTCGGCGACTACGTACAGTCGGCGCGCTATCGCGGCGGGCTGTACGACCCCGACAGCGGCCACCTGCATCCGCTCAACTACACGCTCGGGCTCGCGCGCGCGGCGACCGACGCCGGCGTGCGGATCCACGAGGACAGCTGCGTGACGCGCGTGCGCGACGTCGCGGGCGGTCATGTCGTCGAAACGGATCAGGGGCACGTGCGCGCGCGCTTCGTCGTGCTCGCCTGCAACACCTACGTCGGCACGCTCGCGCCCGCGCTGTCGAGAAAGATCATGCCGGTCGGCACCTACGTGATCGCGACCGAGCCGCTCGGCGACGCGCGCGCCGCCGCGCTGATGCCCGCGCGCGCGGCGATCTGCGACAGCCGCTTCGTGCTCGACTATTTCCGGCCGGCGCCCGACACGCGGCTCGTGTGGGGCGGCAAGGTCAGCTATTCGACGCGGCCGCCGCGCAATCTCGCCGACGCGATGCGCGCGGACATGCTGAAGACGTTCCCGCAGCTCGCGGACGTGAAGGTCGACTACGCATGGGGCGGCTTCGTCGACATCACGATGAACCGCGCGCCGCACTTCGGGCGTATCGCGCCGACGATGTATTTCGCGCAGGGCTTCTCGGGGCATGGCGTGAACACGACCGCGCTCGCGGGCAAGCTGATCGCCGAGGCGATCGACGGCCAGGCGAGCCGCTTCGATTTGTTCGGCAGGATCCGGCATCGCGACTTCCCCGGCGGCGCGACGCTGCGCACGCCGGCGCTGGTGCTCGCGATGAGCTGGTATCGGCTGCTTGATGCGCTTGGCGTGCATTGAGCGTCGTGCCGCGGGGATGCGGTGCAAGCGTTGAACGCCGCCGCACGCCGAGGCAAAACGAAAACGGCCGCGCAATAAGCGCGGCCGTTCGATCGAATCGCATCACGTCGGCATGACGGCGGCGCGACGGGCGAATACGATGCCCGTGCGCTGCGCGCCGACTTGCGCTCAGTCGGTCCCGTACTTCGGCGAATGCGGACCGTACAGCAGCGCGTGATACGCGACGCGCACGCGAAGCCGGCACCGACAACACGCGCCGGTTACCGCTAATCGGCCACCTTCTGCCGCAGCGTCACGAACTCCTCGGCCGCGGTCGGGTGAATGCCGATCGTGTCGTCGAACTGCGCCTTCGTCGCGCCCGCGCGAATCGCGATCGCGATGCCCTGGATGATCTCGCCCGCGTCGCGCCCGACCATGTGCGCGCCGACCACGCGCTGGCTGTCGCGCGCGACCACGAGCTTCATCAGCGTGCGCTCGTCGCGGCCCGACAACGTGTGGCGCAGCGCCTTGAACGACGTGCGGTAGATGTCGAGCTCGCCGTACACGCCGCGCGCGTGCGCCTCGGTAAGGCCAACCGTCGCGACCTCGGGCTGACTGAACACCGCGGACGGCACCCATTCATGATCGGTCGCCGCGCGGCGCCCGCCGAACAGCGTCGCCGCGAGCAGCGCGCCGTCGCGCGTCGCGACCGGCGTGAGCTGCGGCCGCGACGTCACGTCGCCGATCGCATGGATCGATTCGACCGACGTCGCCGAATATGCATCGACCGCGATCGCGCCGCGCGCGTCGAGCAGCACGCCCGCGCGCTCGAGCCCGAGCCCCTCGACGTTCGGCACGCGGCCGGTCGCATAGAGCACCGCGTCGTACGGCCCGTGCTGCGCATCGCCGACCCGCACGCCGAGCGTGCCGTCGTCCGCGCGCACGATCGATTCGACCACCGCGCGCGCGTGGATCGCGACGCCCTGCTTGGTCATCTCGTCGGTCAGGAAGTGACGCACGTCGTCGTCGAAGCCGCGCAGAATCTTCTCGCCGCGATAGAACAGGTCGACATGGCTGCCGAAGCCGTTGAAGATGCCCGCGAACTCGACCGCGATATAGCCGCCGCCGACCACCGCGATGCGCTCGGGCAGCTTTGCGAGCGACAGCGCCTCGCGCGACGTGATCGCATGCTCGATGCCGGGCCGCGGCGGCAGCGACGGGCGCGAGCCGGTCGCGATCGCGATGTGGCGCGCGCGGATCGTGCGATCGCCTATCGCGACGGTATGCGCGTCGACGAGCGTCGCGCGCCCCGCGTGCATCTCGACGCCGGACTGTCGCAGCAGGTTGATGTAGATGTCGCTGAGCCGATTGATCTCGCGATCCTTCGCGGCGATCAGCGCGGGCCAGTCGAGCGTGCCGGCGCCGAAGGTCCAGCCGAAGCCCTTCGCGTCCTCGAGCTCGTGCGGATAATGCGATGCGTAGACGAGCAGCTTCTTCGGGATGCAGCCGCGCAGCACGCAGGTGCCGCCGATCTGCTCCTCTTCCGCTATCCCGACGCGCGCGCCGTATGACGCCGACACCCGGGCGAGCCTCACGCCGCCGGAGCCGGCCCCGATGACGAACAGGTCGTAGTCGAATTCCATCGCAAGCCCTCATCGTTGTTCAGCAGTTCGGATGACGGCACGATAGCAAGATTCCGGCATTCGTGCGGGACGTGGCGCCGTGGCGCGCGCCCCATAAAAAACGGCGAGAGACGTCGCCTCTCGCCGGTCAAACCAGCTGCCGGGTGTGCCATGCGTCACCGATCGACCACATGCCCGACCTGCCGGCCGCGCGGCGCCGGTCCGCCCGGGCGCGCGAACGGCGCACCCGCGGCGGCCCCGCCGCCATGCTCAGGCCTGCGACGTGTCGCTGCCGTCCGTCGCCTGCGTATCGTCTGCCTGCTGGGGCTGCTCTTCCTTCTTCTCGAGCATGCCTTCGATCGCCTCGGCGCCCTTGAAGCCGGCGATGGCCGCTGCCGCCTTGGTCAGCAGGCCCGCATCCGGGTCGAGCTTCTCGACTGCCTCGACGGCCGCCACGGCGCCGGCGATTTCACCGACGGTGTTCAGGATACCCATCGTCATCCCCTTTCAAGAAAAAGCGTGAGCGCATCGTCCCACGAAAAAAACCGGCAGACCGTGTTTGTCATCGCCGGATACACAAGTTACGCACCAGGTCGGCCGCACGCGAAAACGCGCGGCAGAACGACGCCCGCGCGCGCATCGCGGCGCACGGCCGACCCTGCACGCAGCGTAGCGGAAACGCTTCGCGCGCACTGTCAAAGTATGTTCCGGATTCCCGACGGAACCCTTACGGACGAGTCGTTTCCGATGGAGCGATCGCTGAATGATCGTGCGCGCGCGGCAAGTTCGTGTGACGAAAAAAAAAGGCTCCCGCGGGAGCCTCTTCGATGCGCGCCGAGCCGAGGCCGGCGCGTGCGTTTTTCCGATTTTCGTCAGAAGATATTGCGCAGGCCGATCGCGATGCCGGTCTGGTTGCTGCGACCCGGCAGCTCGACGTTCGCCGCGCCGTTCGTCTTGTTGAAGTCCACCGTGCCGTACACTTCCGTGCGCTTGCTCAGCGCATATTCGGCGATGCCGACGATCGCGTAGCGGTTGCCGCTCGCGAGCGTGCCGTTCGTGGTCATCGCGTTGCGCATGTGGTCGTAGTAGAACGCGCCCGTCAGCGTCAGCGGCGTGCTGACCTGCCAGCTCACGCCCGCGAACGGACCATCGTCGATCCGGCCCGTGCCCTTCGCGACCGGGATCGACTGCTGCGCGAGCAGGCTGTCGACGAAACCGGTGTCGTCCTTCGAGCGCAGGTAGCCCGCATAGATCTTCGCCTTGCTGAACGCGTATACGACGTTCGCGTGGTAGATCGTCTGCTTGCGCGCGGAGTTGTCGCTGTTCTGCTGCGCGCCGGCCGCGATGCTCAGCGGGCCCGCCACGTACGACAGCGACACGCCCCATGCATTGCCCTTGCCGAGCGAGCCCGGGATCTGGCCGGAGAAACCGCCGGCGCCGGTCGATTCGTAGTTCGTGCCCGTCGAGTACATCGCCTTCGCGGTCAGGCCCGCGAACTTGCCCGTGTACTTGATCTGGTTGTCCGCATACAGGCCGCCACCCAGCGCGACCGGCAGCCACGCGTTTTCGAGGTAGTTGCCGACCGTCAGCGGATCGTAGGTGTCCGCGAGCAGGTCGAACAGCGGGGTCTTCTGACGGCCGAGGGTCACCGTGCCGTACGGGCTCTGCAGGCCGACGTACGCTGCGCGGTTGAACAGGCGGCCGCTGTCGGCGAATCCGCCGTTCTGCAGGTTGACGCCGCTTTCGAGGTTGAACACGGCCTTCAGGCCGCCGCCGAGGTCTTCCGTGCCGTAGATGCCGAAGCGGCTGTTCGTGATCGCGCCGTTGGCCATCGACAGCAGGCCATCGTTCTTCGCGTTTGCGTTGGTCAGGTAACGGATGCTGGCGTCGGCGACGCCCCACAGCGTGACCGAGCTTTGTGCTGCTGCGTACTGGCTGGCGAAGGCCAGCGCCGCGCCCCCTGCGATAGCTGCGAGTCGGGTGGTCTGCTTCATGAGCTTGCCCTTTTTGTAGGTGTCTCCATTCATGGCCGGCCGCGTGCGCGGCCGGGTGGCGATCGCGGAACGCTCATGGCGTGCGCGATGTGGGCTGAATCATAAGACGAGTGCGCGCGCTGAAAGAAATTGAAAAGCGTGGCAGCGCGCGATTTTGTCGCCCGGGCGCAACGTTTACCGCGCGGGGTTTGCGTCGTGTGGCGTGGCGCCGTCGGGATTGCTGCTGTTGCTGTTGCTGTTGCTGTTGCTGTTGCTGTTGCTGTTGCTGTTGCTGTTGCTGTTGCTGCTGTTGCTGCCGTTGCTGCCGTTGCTGCCGTTGCTGCCGTTGCTGCCGTTGCTGCCGTTGCTGCCGTTGCTGCCGTTGCTGCCGTTGCCGCCGTTGCCGCCGTTGCTGCCGTTGCTGACGTTGCTGCCGGCGCTAACGTTGCTGATGTTGCCACCGTTGCTGCCGTTGCCGCCAGCGCCGCTCTCCCCACCGCCCGCGCGCCGCCGCGCCCGCCGCACGATCTCCGCGAACGCGCCGACGAGCAGCAGCACCGCGCCCCACAGCGCGACGTCCGGCACGAGCCGCGTCACGAGGCCGCCGATCACCGCGCCGGCCAGGAAACAGAAGCTGATCGTCGCGAGCAGCGCCGAGTCGTGCAGCGCGAGCACGTCGTAGCGCGGAATCAGCCCGACGAATAGCTTCTGCGCGGCGCGCCGCAGGTTGCCGGTCGTCATCACCGACGTGTACGACAGTTCCTCGAGATGGGTGAACGACAGCGTCTGCAGCGTCGCGACGAACGAGATGCCGGGAATCAGCCACGCGCTCGACGCGCCCACGAGCCCGCTCGCGGCGAGGCCGAGAAACGCGATCTCGACGATCAGGCTCACGAACGCGGTGTGGCGCATCCAGCCGCGCTGCGCGGCGAGGCCGAACAGGTGCGCGACGAACACCGCGACCACGAAGCCGCCGAGCGGCGGCACGTGATGCAGCGCCTCCGCCCATTCGCCGGCCGAGACGTTGATGCCGAGCAGCGCGACGTTGCCGGTCATCGTGTTCGCGAACACGTGGCCGTGACCGACGTACGTGTATGCGTCGAGGTAGCCGCCGGACAGCGTGAGCAGTGCGGCGACGGTGAGGTTGCGGCTGGCGCCGTCGAGATCCATCGATCCTCCCGTGGGGCGCGCCGTCCGGCCGCACGAGGCGAGGCGGGCGGCGCCTGATTCATCGGTTCCGGCGACGGGCGCCGGACGTCGCGGCTTCCGTGCGGCCGCGCCAATATAATGGGTCGGCGTCGGGCGCGCGCAGGCTGCGCATACCGCCATCGCGGTTGTCGGTGCCGGAAAACCGGCCGAGTATACCGGCCGCGTTCGTCGGCTACCTTGCCGCCTCCCGCGCCCCGCTTCACTCCGACCCGCTGCCCTCTCGACACGCCACCGCACGCCATGACACCCGCGAAGTTCTTCCTGCGCTACACCGTGATCCCGTTCTTCGCGATCGTGCTGGTGGCCGTCTGGGCGTTCAACCGCGAATCGGGCGAAGTCGATGCGCGCCAGTATGCGGCGCTGGTGGCGGCCTATCCGTCGTTCACGCCGAAGCTGAAGCGCGAGGTGGCCGATGCGATGCGCGGCCGCGGCAGGCTCGGCAAGGCCGACTACGACGCGATCATGCGCGACGCGCTCGACGCTGGTTACGTGATGGACTGGCCGGCCGCGACGGAGGACGTCGGCGGCGAGCGCGGCCGGCTGCTTGGCCTCGTGAACGGCGACCGGCCGGCATCGCCGTAGCGTGCGGTCACGCCCGGCATCGCTCGGCCACCGCCGATCGGCTCCCGCTCACTGACCGATGCCGGTGAGCCCGATCAGCGCGCCGGCCGCGAGCAGCCACAGCGGATGAATGCGCGTGCGCCACGCGAGCACCGCGCATGCGGCGGTGATGCCCCACTGGATCGCGGTGCGGTTCGACGCTTCCGAGATCAGCACCGCGCTGGCCGCGACGAGCCCGGCCGTGACCGGCATCAGCCCCTGCTGCACGTAGCGGCGCCACGGCCGGTCGCGAAAGCGCTCCCACGCATGCAGCGCGAGCACCGTGACGATCGAGGACGGCCCGAACTTCGCGATCGACGCGACCAGCAGCCCGGCCCAGCCGGCCACGTGCCAGCCGACCAGCGACACGATCATCATGTTCGGCCCGGGTGCGGCCTGCGCGAGCGCGAACAGCGCGGTGAACTCGTGCGCGCTCATCCAGTGATGGACGTCGACCACCTGCCGCTGCATCTCCGGCAGGATCGTGTTGCCGCCGCCAAATGCGAGCAGCGACAGCTGGCTGAAGATCGTCGCGATCGCGATCAGCGTGTCGTTCATGAGCGGCCTCCGTCGCGGGCGGCGCTGCGTTGCGATGCCGGTGTATCGCGGCGCCGCGACGCGAGCCAGATGCTGACGGGCGTCAGCACCAGCATCGTGGTCAGCAGCGGAACGCGCAGCACCGCGATCGCGACGAATGCGAGCGCCGCGATGCCTGCCGCCGTGCGCGGCGCGCGCAGCAACGGTTTCGCGACCTTCACGGCCATCGCGACGAGCAGGCCCGCGGCCGCGGCGGCGAGCCCGCCGAATAGATGCTGCACGCGCGGATCGCCCTGCGTCTTCGCATACAGCACGCCGAGCGCGACGACCACGAGCGTCGGGCCCGCGATCAGCCCGAGAATGCCGGCGAACGCGCCCGCGACGCCGCGAAAGCGCATGCCGACGGCGACCGACAGGTTGATCACGTTGCCGCCCGGCAGGAACTGGCACAGGCCGAGCAGATCGGTGAATTCGTCGGCGGACAGCCATTTGCGCTCGTCGACGATCGTGCGCCGCGCGAACGGCAGCGCGCCGCCGAACGACATCAGGCCGAGCGAGAGGAAGCCGGTGAACAACTCGGCGAGGCCGATGCGGCGCGCGGGCGCCGCGGGCGGCGGGGAAACGGATTGCATGGGGCTCCTCATCAAACGTGCCCCGAGATTACCGCCGTTCGGAATGCCGGCAAAACGATTTTATCGACGCGCCCTTGTGATCTAGAATCACAAGCATGGCACGCGATCTCCCGCCCTTTTCCGCGCTTCGGGCCTTTGAAGCCGCGGCCCGACACGAAAGCTTCAGCGCCGCGGGCGACGAGCTACATGTGACTCACGGTGCCATCAGCCGGCAGATCGCCGGCTTCGAGGCGTGGCTCGGCAAGCCGGTGTTCCATCGCTACGGCAAGCGCGTGAGGCTCACCGATGAAGGCCGCCGCTATCTGGACACCGTGCGCGCCGCGTTCGACAGCATCGCGCTCGCCACCGAGCAGTTGCGCAACACCGGTGCCGCGCGCGTGCTGCGCATCAATGCGCTGCCGACCTTCGCGATGAAATGGCTGCTGCCGCGCCTGTCGCGGTTCCAGCGCGACGTGCCGAACGTCGAGCTGAAGCTGTCCACGTCGAACGCGCCGCTCGACGCGCTCGACGGCTTCGACGTCGCGATCCGCCGCGGCCCCGGCCACTGGCCGAACTGCACGAGCGGCCACTTCCTCGACGAAAGCGTGATTCCCGTCTGCAGCCCCGCGCTGCTCAAGCGCGCGCCGATCACCCGCGCGGACGATCTCGCCCGGCACGTGCTGCTGCATTCGGATACGCGGCCGGAAGGCTGGCGCGACTGGTTCGCGGCGGCCGGCGTGACGCCGAAGGGTCGCAAGCGGCAGTCGTTCGACCACTTCTACCTGGCGCTGCAGGCGGCCGTCGACGGGCTGGGCGTCGCGCTCGGCCCACTGCCGCTGATCGACGACGAACTCGCGAGCGGGCGCCTGGTGATGCCGCTCGACGGGCCGCGCATCGCGACGCGCAGCTATTGGTGGATCGCGCCGCGCGCGCCGGCGGAGGATCCGCTCGTCGCGCAGTTCTGTGCGTGGCTGCAGGCGCAGTCGAACACCGGCGCGTGAGGACGCACCGCCGGGCGGCATTGCACCGCCCGCACCCAAATCAGATCAAACCACCGGCCCCGGTTCCTTTTCCTTGCGCAGGATCGCGTACAGGATGATCGCGCCGAACGTCGCGGTGCCGATCCCGCCGAGCCCGAAGCCGCCGATCTTCAGCGAGAAGTCGCCGGCGCCGAGCACCAGCGTGACGGCCGCGACGATCAGGTTGCGGTTGTCGGAGAAGTCGACCTTGTTGACGACCCAGATCCGCGCGCCCGTCACCGCGATCAGCCCGAACACGACGATCGACACGCCGCCGAGCACCGGGCCCGGAATCGTCTGGATCACCGCGCCGAACTTCGGCGAGAAGCCCAGTCCGATCGCGATCAGCGCGGCGACCGCGAACACCAGCGTCGAATAGATTCGCGTGACGGCCATCACGCCGATGTTCTCCGCGTAGGTGGTCACGCCCGTGCCGCCGACGCTGCCCGACACGATCGTCGCGAGCCCGTCGCCGATGAACGCGCGGCCGACGTAGCGGTCGAGGTTGTGCCCCGTCATCGCGCTGACGGCCTTGATGTGCCCGAGGTTCTCGGCGACGAGGATCACCGCGACCGGCGCGAGCATCAGCATCGCGTGCGGATCGAAGACGGGCGCCCGGAAAGCCGGCACGCCGAACCACGCGGCATGCGCGACGATCGAGAAATCGATCGGCTTGCCGAGGCCCATCGCGTTGGTCGCGATCGCGTAGAGCGCGTACGCGATCATGAGCCCGACGAGGATCAGCAGGCGCTGCATCATCCCGCGCGCGAACACCGCGACGCCGCCCACGCACAGCACCGTGACGAGCGCCATCACCGAGTCGAACGTCGAGGCCGACACGCCCTTGACCGCGATCGGCGCGAGGTTCAGCCCGATCACCGCGACCACCGCGCCTGTGACGACGGGTGGCATCAGCGTCTCGATCCAGCGCGTGCCGATCGCCTGCACCAGCGCGCCGAGCGCGACGTACACGACGCCGCACGCGACGATCCCGCCGAGCGCGACCGCGATGTTCGGGTTCGGGCCGCTGCCGCCGTAGCCGGTCACCGCGATCACGAGGCCGATGAACGCGAAGCTCGAGCCGAGGTAGCTCGGCACGCGGCCGCCGACCAGCACGAAGAACAGCAGCGTGCCGATGCCCGACATGAAGATGCACAGGTTCGGGTCGAAGCCCATCAGCAGCGGCGCGAGCACGGTCGAGCCGAACATCGCGACGACGTGCTGCACGCCCATCGCGACCATCTGCGGCCACGCGAGGCGTTCGTCGGGGCCGACCACGCGCGCCGCGCCGGGCGATTGCACCCGCCAGCGCGGGAAGTAGGAATCGGACATGGGGAAAAGGGCTCCTGTCGAACGCCGGCTGCGGACGGTGCGCCGGTCTGGAATCTGGCGCGAGTTTACGGAGCGGAAATGGGGCTGGCAAGCGCGAACCGCCGGTGCGACGGCCGCGCCGGGAGAAGCGGCCAATGGGCCCGGCGCGATCGCACGCGCCGGCCGGCCGCAGCCGTGGGCCGTGGGCCGTGGGCCGTGGGCCGTAAGCCGTGAGCCGTGAGCCGTGGCCAGCAGCGACCGCCCGGCGCACCGCGCGACGTAAGCGGGCGCTCACATCGCAGCGGGCGCCGCGGACATCACGGATTGATGTACTGGAACAGCGACAGGTTCTGCAGCTGCACGTACGCCTTCTGCGCGCCGGTCAGCGCGTTCTGCACCTGCAGATACTGGCTGATCGTCGTCGTCATGTTGGTGCTGGTCAGGTCGGTCAGGTTGCTGGTGGTCTGCAGCGACGCGGTCTGGTTGACGGCCTGCATCGCCTTGACCTCCTGCTCGCGCCCGCCGACCGACGCCTGGATCGTCGTCACGTTGCGCATCGTGTTGCCGACCTTGATCGAGCCCGTCATCAGCGCGTTCGACAGCGCCGCGGCGGCAACCGGGTTGCCGGTCACGGGCGTCTTCAGCGCCGAGATCATCGAGTCGAGCGTCGAGAATATGTCCGCGCCGCCGCTCGCCTGCGGGCCCGGCGTCACGGCGAACGTGTCGCCGGCGGCCGGCGTGCCCGACACCGCCACCGTCATCCCGCCGCCGAGCGCGATCGACGCGCCCGCCGTGTACGCCTGCGCGGGCGTGGTGGTCGGCGGCTTGGCCGAGTTGTCGGTCACCGTGTAGGTCGGCGCGGCGGGCGTGCCGCCGAACGCGATCGAGAACTGATGGCCGTTGGTCGCGGCCGACGGGGTCGTGACCGTCACCGCGGTGATCGTGCCGGTGCCCGTGTTGGCGGCGCCGGCCGACGGCACCGGTGCGCTGCCGAGCGACGGCACCGACATGAACACCGCCGAACCGGTGTCGCCCTGCGCCACGCTGCTCGAATCGCCGATCTGCACCTGGCGCGTGCCCGAGTCGCCGACGTAGCTGACGCTGCCGTTCGGGCTGCTGGTAAACGGCGCCGACGAATTGTTCAGGCCGGCGAACAGGTAGTTGCCGGCCCCGTCGTTCGAGTTCGCGAGCGTCATCAGTTGGTCGCGATAGCCTTGCAGCTGCGTCGCGAGCGCCGAGCGGTCGCTGTCGGCCAGCGAGCCGTCGCCGGCACGCACGACGAGCGTCTGCACGCCGGTCAGCACGCCGCTCACGCTCTGCAGCGCCTGATCCTCGGCCTGCAGCGACGCGAGCGCCGCGGTCTGGTTGGTCGCGTATTGCGACAGCGTCGCCGACGTCATCGACAGCTGCACGGCCTGCGCCGCGCCGACCGGGTTGTCGGCCGGCGTCTGCAGGCTCACGCCGCTCGCGATCTGCTGGTACAGCTGCGCGAGCTGCGCCTGCTGATCGTTCATCTGGGAAACGTTCAGCTGAAAGAACTGGGCGCTGGAAATTCGCATCGCTTCTATTCCTCGAATCCGGTCAGTTGAACAGGCCGAGCACGGTCTGGAACAGCGTCGCCGCCGTCTGGATCACCTTCGCGTTCGCCTGGTAAAGCTGCTGGTACTGCATCAGGTTCGCCGCTTCCTCGTTCTGGTTCACGCCCGACACCGACTGCTGCGCGGTCGTGATCTGGCCGACCAGCGAGGTCTGCGCGGCGCTCGACGACTTCAGCTGGCTCGCCGTGTTGCCGATGGCGTTCACGTACTTCGCATACGCGCCGGTCAGCGTCGTCGTGCCGCCGCCGAGCGACTTCGCGGTGACGAGCTGCGACAGCGCGAGCGCGTTGGAGCCGTCGCTCGTGCCGCCCGCGTACGGCCCGATCGTGAAGGAGTCGCCGTCCGACGGCGCCCCGGACAGCGTGACGGTCACGCCGTTCATCACGCCCGCCGGCGCCGGCTGCGTGGTGCTCGTGATCGTCAGCTTCGCGCCGGCCGTCGCGTCGTACGGCACGCTGTCGGTCGGGCTCGTGATCGTCACCGAGGTGGGCGGCGTGCCCGCGATCGTCACCGTGGTGCCGGCCTGGAAGCCCGACAGCGACTTCGACGCCGCGTCGTAGGTGAGCTTGGTCGGCGTGGTCGGGACCTGGTAGCCGGCGCTCACCGCGCCCTGCGCGATCTTGCCCGTGCCGAGGTTGGTGCTCGACGCCGCCGCGACCACCGGCGACGCGGCCGCGATCGCCGAACCGCTCGTCGTCGCGAGGCCGAAGCCGTTCAGCGCGCCGCGCGTCGGCAGCACGGTGAACTGGTCGCCGGCATTCATCGAGCCGGACGCGAACGAAAAGGCCAGCCCGCCGATCGAAGCTGGCATCGACGTCGACTGGCCGACCACCGATCCGCTCGCGCGATCGGTCAGCGTGTAGTTGGTGCCGTCGTACGACAGCGTGTAGTCGCTCGTCGTCGGCTGCGCTGCGTTGGCGAACGAGACGGACAGCGACGCGGTGCCGGTATTGCCCTGGTTCGAATAGACGGCCGGGTTCGCGACCGTGAACAGGTTGCCGCCCGGCTTGCCCGACAGGTCGATGCCGAGCGCGTTCTGCCCGTTGACCTGCGCGGCGAAGCTGGTCGCGAGCGCGCCGAGCTGCGCCTGCGCGGGGTCGAGCGTCTGGCTGCGGAACGCGAGCAGGCCGCCGAGCGTGCCGCCCGACAGCGACGTATCCGGCAGCGCCTGGTTCGGGCCCGGCGGGTTCGCGCCGGCGATGCCTTGCGACACGACGGTCAGCTCGCTCGGATCGGACGGCGACGTGACCGTCGCGAGCTGGTAGCTCTTGTCGGCGACGACGAGCGGCTGGCCGCCCGCGAGGAACACGCTGTAGCCGCTGTCGTTGCGCACGACCTGCACGCCGGCGAGGCTCGACAGGTTCGACACCGCGAGGTCGCGCTGGTCCATCAGCTGGTTGGGCGGCTGACCCTGGCTACTCGCCGCCGCGATCTGCTGGTTCAGTTGCGCGATCTGCGACGTGTACGTGTTGATCTGCGACACGGTGCTGGTGAGCTGCGTGTTCACGCTCTGGCGCAGCGCGTCGTACTGCTGGCCGGCCGCCTTGAGTTGATCGGCGAGCACCTGCGCGTTGCTGATGGCGGTCTGCCGCACCGACGGATCGGACGCATTGTTCGCGACGTTCTGCAGCCCGGTGAAATAGCCGGTGATCGCGGTCGAGATGCCGGCCGTCGGGCTACCGACGTAGTTGTTCAGCTGCGCGACGAGCGAATACCACGTCGACAGCGCGCCGCCCTGCGACTGCGCGCTGTTCAGCTGGTCGCTCAGGTACTGGCTGTACTGCCGCTGCACGGTGACGGTGTTCACGCCCTGCGGCATGTAGCCGCTCGACGTGTACTGGCCGCTTGCCTCGGCATAGACGGGGCGCTCGACCGAATAGCCGGGCGTCGCGGCGTTGCTGATGTTCTGACCGGTCGTCGTGAGGCCCCAGAGCGCGGCATTGAGGCCGCTGACGCCGAGGTTCATGAGTGTGTTGGACATGCGCGATCCTGATGAGCCGGCCGCGCTGCGGCCGCCGGGTTGCGTGACTCCCGGTATAACGGCCGCGGATCGGAAAAATTGAGGAAAAAATGCACGCGCGGCGCGCACTCGCGCGTCGCCGGTCGAGGGCCGCGGCGCGCGCTGCCGGCGCCGCTGCGAAGGCGGCCCCGAGCGGGGCCGCGAGGGGGTGCGTCAGGCCCGCGCGAGCGAGCGGCGCTTCATCTCGAGCTGCGTGATCAGGCGCTGCAGCGTGTTCTCCGCGCTGCCCGGCAGCGACATGAAGCGAAAGCCGAGCTGGTAGCGCCGTGAACCGTTCGGCATCTGCGTCGAACGCTGCGACACGAGGCGCAGCTCGAGCGACAGCTTGCCGTGGCCGGTCAGCTCGAGCTCGACGTCCGGCAGCAGCGTGCCGACCTCGAGCGCCTCGACGCGCTCGTCGGCCGTGCGCAAGCCGACGCCGCCGAGCGACAGGTTATGCACCTCGAACACGAAGCTCTCGCCGTCCGGCAGCGTGCCGCGGCACAGGAACGGATCGACGATCGGCGCATCGACGCGGAAGTACTCGCGGCGCTGGATGCACATCAGCACGTCGGGGAAATCGGCGACGAACGCGGGCAGCCCCTCGTAGCGCGTCTCGCGCGGCGTGTTCGTGGTGAATTCGACGCGCACGCCCTCCGGCGCGGCCGAGAACGTGCAGTGCGACGCGGCGAGGATGCTGGCATTCTGCTCGGACAGCGCGCCCCAGTCGAACGTGAACGTGCGCGCGCCGACGTCGACCTCGAGCAGGCGCGTGACGAGCTGGCCGCCCGGGTACTGGACGGTCAGGAAGTCGCCGCGATTCACGAGATTGCGCAACTGCACGCCGATCTCCAGCGGATTGCGGCGGGCGTAGTCAGGCCCGGAATGGCCCGCATCCAGGCTCGGATCGGTCGACGTTTCGATATTCATGGCTAGCCGGTTTTCTTGTCAGGGCGCCCGGACGAACGGTGCGCAGTAAAACCGGGCCAGAACAGGGCCCGGTAGCAGGTCTCACACACTTAGCGGCAGTGCTCCCCGAAAGTTTAGATCGAATTGCCGATATTTTTCGCGCAAACGTTGAAAACCGCGCGCGGCGGGGTGCCGGGCGCGGTCCGAGAGGGGCGGAACGGGGGCTGCCGTCAGCCGATCTGCTGCATGATCGAGATCAGCTTCTTCGCGTAATTCGGGTCGGTCGCGTAGCCGGCCTTCTGCATCCCGTGCGCGAAACCCTCGACGCTGCGGCTCGCGCTCAGCACGCCCGCGTAGCGCGGGTTGTTCTTCAGCAGGTTCGCATAGTCGGTCATCGCATGCTCGTACGAATCGTACGCGCGGAACTTCGCGACGACGCGCCGCGGCGTGCCGTTCACGTACTCGGTCGTCAGCGCCGACACCGTGCGGCCCGTCCAGCCCTTGTTCGCCTTGATGCCGAACACGTTGTAGCTCGTCGAGCCGTCGCTCGCGCGGATCTCGCGCTTGCCCCAGCCCGATTCGAGCGCGGCCTGGCCGACGATGAAGCGCGCCGGAATGCCGGTGCTCGCGCTCGCCGCCTGCGCCGGCGCGGCGAGCCGGTCGACGAACGCGTCGGCGTCCTGCACGCCGCTCGCGCCCTTCAACGGCGGCGTGAGCGCGCTGCCGGCCGAGTAGCCGCGCGCGCCGGCGAGTCCACCGTTGTTCGCCGCGTTCGCATACGCCCGCGCCATCGCATTCATCGCGGCGAGGCTGCCTTCGTTGCCCGACGTGCCGGCGCCGGCCGCGCCCAGGCCCGCCGCGCCGAGCCCGGCCGCGCCGGCGTCGGCCGCCGTGCCGCTGCCCTGCCCCGCGTTGCGCATCAGCTGCTTCATCAGCGCGTCGGCGACGCCGATCCCGCGCTTCGACATCTGCTGCGCGAGCTGCTGGTCGAGCATCGACGTGTACATCTTCGACGTGTGCGAATCGAGCAGCCCGCCGTCGGGCGTCGCGTCGCGCATGCTCTTGAGCATCATCTGCGTGAACATCGCGTCGAACTGGCCCGCGACCGCCTTCGCGCCGGCCTGCGGCGACTGCCTCGCCTGCGCGCGCAGCGCGTCGAAGCCCTGCACGTCGAGGGCAAAGCGCTGGGTGAGATCGTTCGCGTCGGGAAGGTTGGCTGCCATTTAGATCACCTCCAGGTCGGCGCGCAACGCGCCGGCCGCCTTCATCGCCTGCAGGATCGACATCAGGTCCGCCGGCGTCGCGCCGAGCGAGTTCAGCGCCTTCACGACGTCGGCGAGGTTCGCGCCGGCCGTCACCATCTTGAGCGCCCCGTTGTCCTGCTTCAGCTGGATCTGCGACTGCTGCGCGACCACCGTCTGCCCGTTCGAGAACGGCCCCGGCTGCGACACCACCGGCTGCGTGTTGACGACCACCGACAGGTTGCCGTGCGCGACCGCGCAGCTTTGCAGCGTCACCATCTGGTTCATCACGATCGAGCCGGTGCGCGCGTTCAGGATGACCTTCGCGGCGGCCTTGTCCGGGCTCACGTCGAGGTTCTGCAGGCGCGCCATGAACGCGACCTGCTGCGCGGAATCCGCCGGCGCGGCGAGCTGGATCGTGCGGCCGTCGAGCGCCGTCGCGGTGCCCGGGCCGAAGCTCGAATTGACCGCGGACACGATCCGCTGCGCGGTGCCGTAGTCCATGTCGTTCAGTTGCAGCTGCAGCACGCCGTTCATCTGCGCGATCGCGTTCGGCACCGCGCGCTCGACGATCGCACCGCCGACGATCCGGCCGGCCGCGAGCTGGTTCACCTGGACGCGGCTGCCGTTCGCGCTCGCGCCCGCGCCGCCGACCGCCATGTTGCCCTGCGCGAGCGCGTACACCTGCCCGTCCGCGCCTTTGAGCGGCGTGAGCAGCAGCGTGCCGCCGCGCAGGCTCTTCGCGTTGCCGAGCGACGACACGGTCACGTCGAGCGCCTCGCCCGGCCGCGCGAACGGCGGCAGCGTGGCGGTCACCATCACGGCCGCGACGTTCTTCAGCTGCATGTTGCTCAACGACGACGGGCCGCCGTTGGCCGACCCGTTGTTGATCGAGATGCCGAGGTTCGCGAGCATGTTCGCGAGCGTCTGCGTCGTGAACGGCGTCTGCATCGTCTGGTCGCCCGTGCCGTCGAGACCGACGACGAGGCCATAGCCGATCAGCGGGTTGTCGCGCACGCCCTGGATCTGCGCGAGATCCTTCAGGCGTTCCGCGTGCGCGCCGGCCGCGCCGAACGCGCAGGCCGCCAGCACGAGCGTGGCGGCGATCCGCGCGACGGCCTGCGCGCGGAATGACAGTCGATGGAAAAGAGGCTGCGGCATCGTCATCACCACGGTGCGATGTTGAGGAAGAAGCGCTGCAGCCAGCCCATCGTCTCGGCTTCGTTGATATAGCCCTTCGACGAGTATTCGATCTTCGCGTCGGCGACCTGCGTCGAGTAGACCGAGTTCGCGCCCGAGATCGTGTTCGGGTTGACGACCCCCGAGAAGCGCACGAACTCGTTGCCCTGGTTGATCAGCATCTGCTTCTCGCCGCTGACGACGAGGTTGCCGTTCGGCAGCACGTTGGTGACGGTCACGGTGATCGTGCCGTTGAACGTGTTCGCCGCACTCGCGCCGCCCGTCGCCGCGAACTTGTTGGCGCCGGCCGCCGACATGTTCGCCTTCGCGAACAGCCCGCCGAGGAAGCCGGCCGTCGGCACGCTGAAGTCGGTGTTGCCCTGCCGGTTGGTGTTCGCCCCCGACGACTTGGTCGCGTTGATGTTCTCCGCGATCATGATCGTCAGGATGTCGCCGATGTTGCGCGGCCGCTGGTCTTCGAACAGCGGCCGGCCCGCGTAGCCCGGGTTGTAGATCGAGCCGGGCGCCTGCATCGACATCGGCATCGGCGGCTGCGCCGTCATCGGCTGCTGGATGATCGGATCGCGCGGAATCTGCGCGCAGCCGGCGAGCGCGGCCACCGCGAGCACGCACACGGCGCGCACGGGGGCTGACGGGAGGAGGCGAACCTGCTTCATGGCGACGACTGGACTTTCCGGTTAGCTCTTCATCTGCGTGACGGTCTGCAGCATCTGGTCGGACGTCGTCACGGCCTTGCTGTTGATCTCGTACGCACGCTGCGTCTGAATCATGTTGACGAGCTCCTGCACGACGTTCACGTTCGACGCCTCGACGTAGCCCTGGTTGAGCACGCCCGCGCCGTTCAGGCCCGGTTGCGCCACGTTCGGCGCGCCCGACGACGTGGTTTCGGCGAACAGGTTCTCGCCCTTCGCCTCGAGGCCGGCCGGGTTGATGAAGGTGGCGATCTGCAGCGAGCCGATCTGCACCGCGTTGCTCGAGCCCGGCTGCGTGACCGACACGACGCCGTCCTTGCCGATCGTCAGCGACTGCGCGTTCTGCGGCACGGTGATCGCCGGCAGGATCTGGTAGCCGCTCGACGTGACGAGCTGGCCCTGCGCGTTGGTCTGGAACGAGCCGTCGCGCGTGTACGCGTTCGTGCCGTCCGGCATCAGCACCTGGAAGAAGCCCGCGCCGTTGATCGCGACGTCCTTCGAGTTGCCGGTCTGCGTGAGGCCGCCCTGCGTGTACAGGCGCTCGGTCGCGACCTGCTGCACGCCGGTGCCGAGCTGCAGGCCCGACGGCAGCTCGGTCTGCTGCGTCGAGTTCGCGCCCGGCTGGCGGATGGTCTGGTACAGCAGATCCTCGAACACCGCGCGCGACGCCTTGAAGCCGTTCGTGCTGGTGTTCGCGAGGTTGTTCGAGATCACGTCCATCTGCGCCTGCTGCGCATTCATGCCGGTGGCGGCAATGTAGAGCGAACGGTTCATGTTGAATCTTCTCCTGGTAGCGAGGGCCGTGCCGCTCAGCTGAAGTTGAGCAGCTGGTTCGCCGACTGCTCGTTCTGGTCGGCCGTCTGGATCAGCTTCGACTGCAGCTGGAACGCCCGTGCGTTGTCGATCATCGCGACCATCGCGGTCACCGGATTCACGTTGCTGCCTTCGAGCGAATTCGGCGTGACGACCACGCTCGGGTCGCTGTCGGCCGGATTGCCGTCGGCGGTGCGGAACAGCCCGTCGTTGCCGCGCGAAAGCGTGGCCGGATCGGGGTTCACGAGCTTCATCTGGTCGACGATCGCGACCGCCGTCGGCGGGTCGCCCGGCATCAGCGCGGACACCGTGCCGTCCTTGCCGATCGTCACTTCCGCGTTCGGCGGCACCGAAATCGGGCCGCCGTTGCCGATCACCGGCAGGTTGCTCGCGTTGACGAGCTGGCCGTTTTCATCGACGTGCAGGTTGCCGGCGCGCGTGTACGCCTCGCTGCCGTCGGCCGTCTGCACCGCCAGCCAGCCGGCGCCCTGCACGGCGACGTCGAGCGGGTTGCCGGTGCGCGTGATCGGACCCGGCGCGTAGTCCGCGCCGGGCGTCGACGCGAGCACGTAGGTGCGCGTCGTCGTCGGATCGCTCGTGCTGCCGTCGCCGAAATTCATCGGCACCGCGCGGTAGGTCGCGAGCTGCGCGCGAAAACCCGTCGTCGACGCGTTCGCGAGGTTGTTCGCGACGATCGCCTGCTGGTCGAGCGACTGCGACGCGCCCGTCATCGCCGTGTAGATCAGTCGGTCCATGGCTGCCGGTTATCCGCGCGTTACAGGTTGATGAGCGTCTGGTCGACGGTCTGCTGCGTCTTGATCGTCTGCGCGTTTGCCTGGTAGTTGCGCTGCGCGGTGATCAGGTTGACGAGCTGCGACGTCAGGTCGACGTTCGAGTTCTCGAGCGCGCTGCCCTGCAGCGTGCCGTGGTTGGTGCTGCCCGGCGCCGAGATCTGCGGCACGCCCGACGCGGCCGTTTCCGCGTACTGGTTGCCGCCGAGGTTGACGAGGCCGTTCGGGTTGTTGAAGTTCGCGATGGCGATCTGCCCGAGCACCGCCGTCTGGCCGTTCGAGTAGTTGCCGGTCAGCTTGCCGTCCGCGCCGATCGAGAAGGTCGTCAGCGTGCCGCTCGCGTAGCCGTTCTGCGCGAGGTTGTTCACGCCGTCCTTGCCGCCGAATTGCGTGGTGCCGGTCAGGTCGAGCGTGAGCGGCTGCGGCGTGGTCGAGCCGTCGGTGGTCGGCACGGTGAACTGGAACTGGCCGACCGACGTGGTCGGCACGGCCGGCGTGCCCGTCGTCGTGCTCTTGATCGCGCCCGACGAATCGAACGTGACCGTGCCGAGGTCGGTCGTGGCGCCGCCCTGCACGCCCGCGTACGCTTCCCACGTGCCCGCCGCCGACTTCACGAAGTACATGTTGACCGCCTGCGAGCCGCCGAGCGAGTCGTACACCTGCACCGACGTCGAATAGTTGTACGTCGAGGTGTCGGTCGCGTCGAACGGCGTCTTGGTCGGCACCTTGTCCTGCGAGTTCAGGTTGAACTGGCCGGTGATCTTGGTCGTGGCGGTCGGCGAGATGTTGGTCGTCGGCGCCTGCAGCGGCACGGTCTGCGCGGTGTTCACCACGCCGTTCTTGTCGGCCAGGTAGCCCATCAGGTTCAGGCCCTGCGCGTTGACGATGTAGCCGTTCTTGTCGCGCTGGAACGTGCCGTCGCGCGAGTACGTCGTCACGCCGTTGTTCGACATCTGGAAGAAGCCGTTGCCGTTGATCGCGACGTCGAGCGACGAGTTCGTCGTGTTGATCGTGCCCTGGCCGAACTGCTGCTGCACCGACGAGAGCGCCGTCCCGATCCCGATCTGCGTGTTGACCGACGTCGCGATCGAGTTCGCGTACATGTCGGAGAACTGCGCGGTGCTCGACTTGAAGCCGACCGTGTTCGCGTTGGCGATGTTGTTGCCGATCACGTCGAGCGCGTTCGATGCGCCGGCGAGGCCGCTCAGACCCTGTTGATAACCCATTTCGGTCTCCGTTTTCGAGAAAGCTGGATCAGTTGGTGGTGGTGGCGTCGGACGTCGACGACGATGCGGTGTTCGGGAAGATCGACGCGACCTGGGTGAGCCCCACGGTCGTGCCGTTCGACAGCACGAGCCCCGCCGTGCCGTCCGCCTGCTTGATCACGCTCTGTACCTGCGCGGCCGCGAGCACGGTCGGCGCATACGTCTTGCCGTCGCTGCCCGTGTACTGCGCGCTCACGGTGTACTTGCCGTCCGGCAGCGCGTTGCCCGCTGCATCGGTCGGCGTCCAGTTGAACGGCACCGTGCCGGCCGACTGCTTGCCCGCGTTGATCGTGTTGACGACGGCGCCCGAGCTGTTCTTCACGGTGATCGTCAGGTTCGACACGTCGTTCGCGAGCGACACGCCGAACGGCGACGCCGCGCCGCCCTTCACCGCGACGCCGTTGCCCGGCGCGAGCACGTTCGTGCCGATCAGGAGCGCGGCCTGCGTCTGCTGGCCGGCCGCGAGCTGGCTCGACAGCGACGTGAGCGACGTGTTCAGCTGCGCGATGCCGCTCACCGTGTTGATCTGCGCGAGCTGCGACGTCATCTGCGAACTGTCGACGGGGCTCGTCGGATCCTGGTTCTGCAACTGCGTGACGAGCAGCTTCAGGAACGTCGCCTGCAGGTCGCTCGCCGACGTGCCGGTCGTCGACACGTTGCTGGTGTTCATCGTGTCGGTCGGCAGGTTCGACACGTTGGTGCCGTTGCCGCCGATCGTCGTGCTGGTGGATGTCATCCTGAATGGCCTTGTGTCGGAACTGTCGGGTCTGTGGTCTCGATGTGTCGGTATCTCTGCGCGGCTTACGAGCCGATCGTCAGCGTCTTGAGCATCAGCGTCTTCGCGGTGTTCAGCGTCTCGACGTTGGCCTGGTACGAGCGCGACGCCGAGATCATGTTCACCATCTCCTGCACCGGATCGACGTTCGGCATCTGCACGTAGCCGTTCGCGTCGGCGGACGGGTTCGCCGGGTCGTAGGTCGACTTCATCGGCGACGGATCGTCCATCACCTTCGTCACGCGCACGCCGCCCACGCCCTGGCCGGACGCGGTGCGCGCGCCGCCCATCGGATCGGTCGCGAACACGACCTGCTTGGCCTTGTACGGCTTGCCGTCGGGGCCGGTCGCGCTGTCGGCGTTCGCGAGGTTCGACGCGGTGACGTTCAGGCGCTGCGATTGCGCGGACAGCGCCGAACCGGCGACGCCGAAGATGTTCATCAACGAGGGCATGAGGGCTCCTTGTTCGGGTACGGAAGCGGCGCGCGCTTACGAGTTCGTCGAGATCGCGGCGATCATCGCCTTGATCTGCTGGGTCATCACGGTCATCCCGGTTTCGTAGTGCAGCGCGTTGTTCGCGAACTGCACGCGCTCGACGTCGAGATCGACCGTGTTGCCGTCGAGCGACGGCTGCAGCGGCATCCGGTACTGCGAACGACCGTAGTCGTCGGCCGGGCCGCCCGTCGGAATCAGCTTCGCGGCGCCGGCCATGTGGCCCGGTGCCGTCGACACCATCGTCATTCCGCTCGCCACGCCGGCCGGCTGCGCCATCGGCAGCTGCGCGGCGTTGCTCGGCGCGAGGCCGCCGTGGGTCTGCTTCAGCGAGCGCGCGAGGGTCGACGCGAAATCGACGTCGCGGGCCTGGTAGCCCGGCGTGTCGGCGTTCGCGATGTTCGACGACAGCAGTTCCTGCCGATAGGCGCGCACGTCGAGCGCCTGGCGCCCGAACGCGAATTCGGCATCGAGTTTGTCCAGCATGTGTGCGTCTCTCCGTATGAAGCGCTGCACGCCCGTTGCGCCGGATGGCGACCCAAGGGGCTTTTTTCCATGACAGCGATGGTAGGCGTCACGCGCAACCGGCAATCGGGCGAATAACGCGGCAAAGGCCCCCTCTATTCATCGTTTGCGCGACGGCCCCGCTCCCTAGAATGCGAATCGGATCAACGGTTTCGAGGACACGGCGATGACAGGCAGCGCACTTCGCGGGAACGACGGACGCCGGACGCGCGTGCCGCGTGCCTTCGCGCTCGCCGCGGCGCTGTGGCTCGCGGTGCCGGCGGCACACGCGGACGACGGGATGATCGTGATCCCCGGACGCGGCGAGACGGCCGAGACGGCGCTCGCGCATGCGAATGCGGCGAGCGGCGGGCGGTTCGGCGGGAATTCGGGGATGGCGTCGGGAACGGTGCCGGGAGCGGGAACGGCGCCGGGCGCAGGCATGGCGCCGGGAGCGGGCACGGCGATGGCGGGCGGCGCGGCCGGCACTGCCGCGGCTGCCTACGCGGCGCAGCCGACCGGCTCGATAGTCGTGACGAGCGTTCCTCCGCAAGCTGCCGTGCCGGCGCCCGCACCGCGCCCCGTCTACGCGGCCGCACGCATGAACTCCGGTTACGGCGCGCCGCGCGCGGCCGACCCGGGCGCCGTCGCGACCGTCGTCGCCGGTACGGCCGAACCCGCGTCGAATCCCGCGCGAGCGGCGATCGCCCCGCGCGTCGCGGCAACCCGCCCGCTTCCGGCCGCACCGGCCCCGCGCGCGCCGACGGCTGCCACCACCGCGGCCCAGGCTTCCGCCGCGCCCCAGCCGGCGACGCCGCCCGGCCAGCAGGACCCGGACGCGATCCGGCGCACCGCCCTCGCGTTCCTCCAGCAGCAGATCGCCGGCCTGCCGGGCAAGACCACCGCGACCGTCGCGACCGCGTTTCCGCGCGGGCTCGCCGCGTGCACGACGCTCGAGCCGTTCCTGCCGACCGGCGCGCGCCTGTGGGGCCGCACGACGGTCGGCGTGCGCTGCGCGGGCGAACGGCCGTGGACCGTCTACCTGCAGGCGAAGGTTGCCGTGCAGGCTACCTATTACGTCGCCGCGCGGCAGATCGCGCCCGGCGAGCCGCTCACCGCGGCCGACCTCGTCGCGCGCGACGGCGACCTGACGGTGCTGCCGCTCGCGGTGATCACCGATCCCGCGCAGGCGGTCGGCGCGACCGCGCTGGCCCGGATCTCGGCCGGGCTGCCGCTGCGCCAGGACATGCTGAAGAGCGCCGCGTCGGTGTCGGCCGGCCAGACGGTGCGGGTCGTCGCCGCCGGCCCCGGCTTCACGATCTCGGCCGAGGGCAGCGCGCTAGCAAACGCGGCGCCGGGCCAGTCGATACGGGTCAGGATGGCCGCGGGGCAGATCGTCACGGCGATCGTCAAGGACGCCGGCACCGTGGAAATTCCGCTGTAGGGGCGGATCCCGCCGCAAGATTGCAAAGAATTGTTTATTCGGAGCCTGTCGGGCTCACGATGCTAAAGTTCGGGCCGACCCGGCCGTTATCTGGGTCATACCGTACAGGAAACCCATCGTGAAGATCGATTCCACTCCGAAACCGAGCCCCCTCGCGTCGACCGGCAACGGCGCGACCCGCGCGCAATCCGGCGCGGCTTCGTCGTCCGCGCAGGCGGCCGACGCAGGATCGACCGGCGGCGACACGACCGTGAACCTGTCGGGTCTGTCGGGCCAGCTGCGTTCGCTGTCGGCCTCCGGCAGCGCCGACATCGACACGGCCCTCGTCCAGTCGATCAAGGACGCGCTGAACGACGGCACGCTGACGATCGACGTGAACAAGATCGCCGACGGCGTATTGAATACCGCCCGCGACCTGCTGCAACAGCAGCGCTCGCAGGGCAACTGAGCCGGCCAGGGGCCCGTCACGCCCTGACCGGTCCCCTGGTTTGCCGGCATGCGCCACCGCGTGCCGGCGCGACGAGCATGACGCGATGAGAGAAGAGCTGCTGGCCACGGTCAACGACGAACACGCGACGGTCGAAGCGTTCGCGTCCCTGCTCGCCTACGAGGAAAAGGCGCTCACGACGCCGGAGCCGCTCGACATGCTGCCCGGCATCGTCGAGAAGAAGAGCGTGCTGATCGACCGGCTCGCGCAGCTCGAGCGCACGCGCGACACGCAGCTGTCCGCGCTCGGCTTTCCGGCCGGCAAGAAAGGCATGGACCAGGCCGCCGAGCGCGATGCACGCCTCGCCGGCCGCTGGCAGCTGCTGCTGCAGGCCGCCGAACGCGCGCGCCAGGCCAATGCGACCAACGGGATGCTGATCCGGATCCGGATGGACTACAACGAGCGCGCGCTAGCGGTGCTGCGCTCGGCCCCCGCGCCGGCCGGCGTGTACGGGCCCGACGGGCGCGTGTCGGCGCTGATGCGCTGAAGCATCGACGTACCTGTCACGCCGACACTCTGATGTACTGATCAGGTCGACGCTCCGACGTACCGATCATGCCGGCGCTCCGACGTACCGATCACACCGACGCTCCGACGTACCGATCATGCCGGCGCTCCGACGCGCCGGCAGCGCGCCCCCTCCCCGCCTTACAGCAACGGACACGCAGTGACCTGCGTGCCGCGTTCCACGCAAAGCCGTTCGTAGTCGCGCAGGTACGCGCGCTCGTCGTCGTCCAGCAGCTCGATATCGATCAGGTCCCAGTCGTAGCCGACGGTGACGATGTTCTCGAACGAGACGGTGTCCGATGCGTCGTCGTCCGCGCGCACGATCACGATGTTCTCGATCCGCACGCCGCCCTTGCCCGGCACGTAGATGCCCGGCTCGACCGAAATCACCGCATTCGGCACCAGCCCGTACTTCGCGCCCGGCGCGAATCGCACGCCGCCCTCGTGGACGTGGATCCCGACGCCATGCCCGGTGCCGTGGCCGAAATCGTAGCCGTGGTCGCGGCACACCTGCCGTACCGCCGCATCGACATCGCCGCCCGTGGCCGTCTTCGGGAAGCGTGTGACGAGCCCCTTGATGCAGGCCTTCAGCGCGACCGTATAGATCTCGCGCTGCCACGGCTGCGCGACCGTTTCCGGCCGCGTGCGGCGCAGCACGACCCGCGTGCAGTCCGTCGCGAAACCGGCGTCGTAATACGCGCCGCTGTCGAGCAGCACGAGTTCACCCTCCGTCAGCTCGACCTCGGCGCTCGCCGTCGTGTAGTGCGCGAACGCGCTGTTCGCGCCGTTCGCCGCGATCGACGGGAACGTCAGCGCGACCGCCGAACGCGCGCCGTACGCGTCGTTGATCGTGCGGGCCAGATCGTATTCCGTATGGCGCCGCCCCGGCTCGCCGGCCTTCGCCCAGCGCATCGTTTCGGCGATCGCCGCCGAACTGCGCGCGAACGCGTCGAGGAAGCGGTCGAGCACCGCCGGCGTCTTGCTCGCCCGCATCGCCTCGACCGGGTTGAAATCGGCGTGGCGCGCATGCGGCCACACGCGACGCACCGATTCGACCAGCGCGCAGTTGACCGATTCGAAGCCGTAGCACACGTGGTCGACCGCGCATGACGCGAGGAAGCGCTCGAGTTCGGCGAAGTCGCGCCGGATCACGTGCAGCGCCGGATACGACGTCAGCTCGACCGGGCACCGGTCGCAGCCTTCCGGCAGGAACAGCACGACCTGCGCGCCGACCGCGAACAGGAAGCCCAGATGCGACGACACATTCGGGATGTGATAGCCGCGGCTGTTCAGCAGATACGCGAGATCGTCCGACGCACACGTGAAGAACGCCGTCTTGCCGGGCGCCGCGCCGGTGTGCGCGGCGAGCCGGCGGTTCAGCGCGTCGAGGTTTTGCGCGACGCTCGCGCCGGTCATCGTGTCCGGCAGCTCGAAGATCGGCCGCTCGACCACCCAGCCCGGCAACGCGATCGCGCGATCGATCTCGCGCTCGACGAGACTCGTCCAGTCGAGCGACGCGGGCTGCGTCTGCTCGATCAGCCGGTCGCGCTGCGCGACACTGATCCGCAGCGCGTCGTAGCCGACCCGCGCAAGCCGGCTCGCGTGCGCGACGAGCCAGTCGCCCAGCGCCTGCCAGATCGTCACGTTCATCCCGAGCTTCTCGATCCGCACGTGCGCCGGGTCGCACTGCTGTTCGGCCTGCAGGTGATAGCGGCCGTCGACGAACAGCACGAACGGCGGCACGCCGAGCGCCTGCGCGGTCGCCGCGCTCAGGAAGATCCCGCAGCCGGCCGAGCCGTCGAAGCCCGACAGCGCGTAGCGCGGGTTGTTGCTGCGCGGCAGATATTCGGTGATGTATTCGTCCTGCGACGTGACGACCACGGCGTCGAGCCGCAGCGCGTCGAGCACGCGCGACAGGCCGCGCTGCGTGTCGGCGACGCACGCGTCATACGAGGGAAGGCCGGAGAAGCTGTATTTCAGTCGATCGATCATCGGATACCCGCTATTTGATTGTTGTCGGCAGTCGGCGGTGTCACGCGGCCTCGCGCACGCGTGACGCGGTGCGCCGCCCGTGCGCCGCCCGTGGGCGGACGACGCACGGCCCCGCGGGCAGCCGAGCCGCGGCGGCGCAGCGCCGTTTCCGGCGGCCGGTCTCGAGAAAAATTTTTGTCCCACTTAACTTTGTTTGATGCGTCGACAGAATCTAGAGCACGCTCAAATTGAGGTCAAGCCAAAATTTTCGTAGGGCTAAAATTACCGGCACGGCGCGAGGGTGGCCCGGCACGGCGCGACGGCGGCCCGACCAGGCGCGGCGTGGCGTCGTGCGGGCGCCACCGCGCGGTACAATGCGCCGGCATCGCCGTCCCGACGGCCGTGCGTCGTGCGCTTCGCGGAACGCAACGTCCCGGCGGCTGCACCGCCCTTCCGCTCGCCTCCCGACTCGTTGTCACGAAAGAGATTCATGGATTCAGACCTCATGCGTATCGGCCAGCGCATCCGGCGCCTGCGCCGGGAAGCGAAGAAGACGCTGCTGGAAGTCGCGACCGAGGCGAACCTGTCGATCGGATTCCTGTCGCAGGTCGAGCGCAATCTCACCGGGATCTCGCTGTCGTCGCTCGTCAACGTCGCGACGGCGCTGAACGTGCCGCTCGGCACGCTGATCGAGCAGCCGCGCCAGGCGCAGCCCGACTCGCGCGCGGGCCGCCGCGAACCGTACGCGGTCGACGCCACGTCGCAATGGTACGAACGGCTGTCGACCACCTTCGACGGCAGTCAAATCCACGCGCTCAAGGTCCGGATGATGGAGGGCTACCGTTCGGAATGGGTCGCGCACGGTGGCGACGAGTTCGTGTACGTGCTGACCGGCCGCGTCTGCTACACGATCGGCAAGAAGGATTACCCGCTGTCGCCGGGCGACTCGCTGCACTTCGACGCGCGCAAGCGCCATCGTGTCGCGAATGTCGGGGACGGGCCGGCTGAACTGATCGCGGTCGGCACGCTGCCGCTCTTCGACGACAGTTGCGCCGAGTTCGGATCCGCGACAATGGAAATCAGGCCGCCCGCGCGCGATGCCGGCCCGACGCCGGGCGAGCCGCGCGTGAGCCGCCGCGAAGCGACGCGGAAAAGCGAACAAGAACACGCCGCGAACGCGAACGCGGCCGCGCCTGCCGCCGCCCTGCCGGCCCGCGTGGCGGCCAAGCCGGCGGCCAAGCCCGCTGCCGGCAAGCCGCGCGCGACCACGGGCAAACGCCCGGCCGCCACCACTCCGGCCCGCCGCGCCGCCACCCGCACGAAGCAATGACGGCGGGCAGCCGGGCGACGCACCGCGCCGCCCGATTCTCCCGCGCTATTCGCCGATCGCCAGCGCCTGCTTGACGGCCTCGACCCGTGCGCGATGCACGGCGTCCTTGATCTGCATCACATCGTCGCCGACACCGCGCGCGATCGCGCCCGCGTCGACGCTGCGCGCCGCCACCAGCGCCACGCGCAGCCGCTCGGCCTGCGGATACGGCTGCGTGTCGAGCCCGAGCCGGCCGCGGGCATCCGATTCGCACGCCTGCAGCATCTCCGCGAAGCGCGCCGGCTTGCGCAGCGCATCGCTGCGCTCGAAGAACCGCACCAGCGCGGCCGCGCCCATTTCCATCACGCGATGCAGGTTGCCGTGCTCGCGCGCGACCACCAGCGCCAGATCGCGGCATTCATTCGGCACGCGCAGCCGCTCGCACAACGGCTTGATGAGATCGACGCTGCGGCCTTCGTGGCCGACGTGGCGCGGCAGCACGTCGGCGGGCGTCGTCGCCTTGCCGAGATCGTGCGTGAGCGCCGCGAAGCGCACCGGCAGCGAGTAGCCCTGCTTCGCCGCGTAGTCGACGACCATCATCACGTGCACGCCCGTGTCGACTTCCGGGTGGTAGTCGGCGCGCTGCGGCACGCCCCACAGCGCATCGACCTCGGGCAGGACGCGCGCGAGCGCGCCGCACTCGCGCAGCACCGCGAACATCCGCGACGGTTTCGCCTCCATCAGCCCGCGCGCGATTTCCTGCCACACGCGTTCGGCCACCAGCGCGTCCGCTTCGCCGGCGTCGACCATGCGGCGCATCAGCGCGAGGGTGTCGTCCGCGACCGTGAAATCCGCGAAGCGCGCGGCAAAACGCGCGATCCGCAGGATCCGTACCGGATCCTCGACGAACGCGTCACCCACGTGCCGGAACATGCGTGCACGCAGGTCGGCCTGTCCGTCGAATGGATCGATCACCGGCCCGACCAGCGCGCCCTCCGGGCTCACTTCGCGCGCCATCGCGTTGATCGTCAGGTCGCGCCGCGCGAGATCCTCGTCGAGCGTCACATCCGGCGCGAAGTAGAACTGGAAGCCGTGATAGCCGGCCGCCGTCTTGCGCTCGGTGCGCGCGAGCGCGTATTCCTCCTGCGTGTCCGGATGCAGGAACACCGGGAAATCCTTGCCGACCGGCCGGAAGCCCTGGGCGACCATCTGCTCGGGCGTCGCGCCCACCACCACGTAGTCGCGGTCCTGCACCGGCACGCCGAGCAGTTCGTCGCGGATCGCTCCGCCTACTGCGTAGATGTTCATGGGTTCGGTTCGTATTCGGCAATCACGTTGGTTTCGCGGCGCGCGGCGTCGATCCAGCGCTGCACCGCCGGCAGCGCGGTCACGCGCGCGGCATACCCGGCCGCTTCCGGCGACAGCGCCGGCGCATACGTGTTGAAGCGCATCACGACCGGCGCATACATCGCATCGGCGATCCCGAATTCACCGAACAGGAACGGCCCGCCCGATGCCTCGATGCACGCGCTCCACAGCGCGTCGATACGCGCGACGTCGGCCAGCGCATCGGGCGTCGCGCCGCGCCCCGGCATCGACGCGCGCACGTTCATTCCCATCTGCGTGCGCAGCGCGGCGAAGCCCGAGTGCATCTCGGCCGAGATGCAGCGCGCGTGCACGCGCTCCAGCGGATCGGCCGGCCACATCGGGAACTGCGGATAGCGCTCGGCGAGCGTCTCGGCGATCGCGAGCGAATCCCAGATCGCGGTGCCGTGATCGTCGATCAGGCACGGCACCTTGCCGGTCGGCGAATACTCGCGGATGCGCGCGGCCGTGTCGTCGCGGCGCAGCTCGATCGCGATCTCGTCGAACGGGATCCCGAAATGCGCGAGCAGCAGCCACGGCCGCATCGACCACGACGAGTAATTCTTGTCTCCAATGACGAGTTTCATGGCGGTGTTCCGAAAGGCGCGAAAATGAATGACGGAAAGCGGCTGCCCGCGACGCCTAGCGGCGCGAGCGGAACCAGTCGAAACGGGAGCGCTGCGCGCCGTCACCGAGATACGCGGGCGCGATGCTCTCGAGACTCGCGGGCGACAGCCCGAGTTCCGGCGCGAGCGGCCCTGACAGCACGTTGGGCACCGACATCGACGCGAGATTGTCGCGCGTGATCATCGGCTCGCCGGGCAGGCATTCGAACACGCGCGCCTGCAGCTGCGCAAGCGCGTCGGGCAGCCGCAGGATGCGTGCCTGCCGGCCGACCAGCGTGCCGCAATAGCGCACCAGCTGCTCGAGCGTATAGACGGTCGGACCGCCGAGCTCGTAGGTTTTGCCGTGCGCGGCCGTGAGATCGAGCGTGTTCACGAACGCGCTCACGACGTCGCCGACGAACACCGGCTGGAAACGCGCGTCGGGCATCGCGAGCGGCAGCACCGGCAGCGTGCGCTGCAGGTTCGCGAATGTGTTGAGGAATGTGTCGCCGGGGCCGAACACGACCGACGGGCGGAAGATCGTCAGCGCGAGCGAATCGGTCGCCGCGACCGCGTGCAGCGCGGCCTCGCCGTCGCCTTTCGAGCGCTGGTACATGCTCGCGCCGTGCGAATCGGCGCCGAGCGCGCTCATGTGCAGCACGCGCTGCACGCCGACTTCGACGCATGCGGCAGCCAGCGCGGCCGGCAGCGCGACGTGCGCGCGCTCGAAGCCGGGCCCGTATGGCGTGCCGCGGCCGTCGTGCAGCATGCCGACGAGGTTGATGGCTGCGTGCGCGCCGGCGACGAACCGGGCCAGCGTGCGCGTGTCGAGCGCGTCGAGTTCGACGATCTCGACCGGCAGCATCTGCAGGTGGCGCGCGTGGTCGCGCCGCCGCGTGCCGATCCTCACATGCTTGCCGGCGTCGATCAGCGCATTGACGAGCCGGCTGCCGATGAAGCCGGTGCCGCCCAGCAGCGCGACGGTCTGGCGATCCATGGTCGAGTCCTCCAACGGGCGGTTCACGCTGATGACGGGCTTGCGAACGAGCCTTGCCGGCTGTCCCCAGCGGGACATCCTTCGGTCGCGTGCAAGAAGCGGGGCGCGCCGTCCGGCCGAGCCTGACGAGCGACGTGCGACGCCGCAATGCGGCCGGCCACGCTCGCGCCCCTGACCAGGAGAATCATAGACGGGGCTGGCCCGTCATGAGCGTGGACAGCCCCTCGAGCATACTGCCGCGTGTCGCGCGGCAGTATGAAGATTGCGGATCAGGGCGAGATCATGCCCAGGCGTTTCTTCAACGACTGCGGTTTGCCCTCGAAGAGCGCCGCGTAGTAGACGGTGTTCGACAGCACGTTCTTCACGTAGTCGCGCGTCTCGTTGAACGGAATCGTCTCCGCGAAGATCGCGCCTTCGACCGGCTGCGTCAGCACCTGGCGCCACTGGCGCGGCCGGCCCGGGCCCGCGTTGTAGCCGGCGGTCGCCAGCACCGGCGAGCTGTCGAAGTTGTTGTAGATGTCCGCCAGATACCAGGTGCCGAGCTGGATGTTGGTATTGATGTCGTGCATCTGCGCACGCGTGATCGTGCCCATCCCGAGCTTCTTCGCGACGAGCTGCGCGGTGGCCGGCATCAGCTGCATCAGCCCGCCCGCGCCGACGGAAGAACGCGCGTTCGTGATGAAGCGCGATTCCTGGCGGATCAGCCCGTACGCCCATTCGATGTCGAGGCCCGACGACTGCGCGTAGCGCTCGACGATGTCGCGGTACGGCGACGGGTAGCGCAGCGTGAAATCGTGCTCGGCCTTCGTGCGGTCGGCCGTGTTGACCGTGCGGTCGAGCAGGTCGACGCGCTTGCCGTATTCGGCGGCCGCGAGCAGTTGGCGGTCGGTCATCCCGCGCAGCGGCCAGTTCCATTCGCGGTTGCCTTCGAGGCGCAGGTTCAGCGCATAGAAGCGCTGCGCGAGCGCGAAGCCCGGGATCTTGCTCATCGAGCCGATCTCGGCGTCGCTCACCTTCGTGCGCGGCGGAACGCTCGTGCGCTGGCCGAGCTCTTCGCCGGCGAGCTGCCCGTAGAAGTTGTACTGCCCCGCGACCTGCTCGAATTCCTGGTTCGCCTGCAGCGTGTCGCCGCTCTGCTTGAGCGCGCGCGCATGCCAGTAGATCCAGGCCGGATCCTCGCGCAGCGACGGCGGCATCTGCTCGATCGACCAGCGCACCATCGGCCAGTTGCCGGCGAGCAGCGCGGCGCGCGTGCGCCATTCGTAGCCGGGGTTCGACAGCTGCGCGTTCGCGGATTTCGCATACCAGACCGACGCGAGCGGCGAGCGCTTGATCGCGCCCTGGTAGCCGATCGCGCCCCACGCGATCGCCTGCTCCGGCTTAGTGAGCGAGCCGGCGACGGACGTCAGCATCCCCGCCGCCGCGTCCGGATCGTTGCGCGCCATGCGGCCGAGCGCGATCAGCGCGAGCTGGTGCGACGCCGCGTCGGGGCCGACGCCGCGCGCGAGGTACAGCGGCGGCGCGCTGGTCGCCTGGTCGAAGTCGACCGGGCGCGGGCCGAGCGCGTCGACGATCTTGCCGCCGAGCGTCGTGTAGTTCTGCTCGTACGCGAGGCGCGCCTGCTGCCACACGTCGTCGCTCGTGAACTGCTGGTTGACCGTCAGCGCCGTAATCAGGTCGACACAGGCGTCGCCGTAGTATTTCGGCTCGACGAGCAGCGCGCGCGCCGCCTCGGCGACGTTCTCGCCGCGCGCCGCGCGCGATTCGAGCGCGTAGCACTTGACCTGCGTGTCGTCGTCGAGCACGAAGCGCTTGTACTGGTCGTCGAAGTTGCGCCAGTCGTGGCGCGCGCCGAGCACGAGCAGGTAGTCGTTGCGCATGCGGTCGGCGATCGCCTGTCCGTCGTAGCGCTGGAGGAACGACTGCACCGGTGCGTCGGGCGCGTCGACACGTGCGCGGCCCGTCGAATCGAACAGCTGCGGCTTGATCTGGAAATACTCGACGTAGGACGGGACCGGATAGTTCGGGATCATCGACGCGAGCTGCGCGGCCTTCGCGGCGTCGTTGCGGCGTGCGGCTTCGCGAAGCTGCACGAAGATCTGGTCATCCCCGGCGAGCGTGTCGTCGCCCGGTGCAGCGCACGCGGCCGTGCCCGCGACGAGCGCGGCGGCGGAAAGCGTGAGCGCGACCGCGCGATATACTCGGAAAAGGCTGTTCGACATCGTTTTGAATGGAGCACGAATTGAGCGAAAGCATAGCATGCAACCCTGTGCCGAACCCGAAGGTTGCACTGCGTAAAACGCTGGCCGGCGCGCGTCGCGACGCCGCGTCGCAGCCCGCCGCGAACGCCGCGCTCGACGCGCGGCTGCGCGCGTTGCTCGAACGCCTCGCGCCGCGCACGGTCGGCTTCTACTGGCCGCTGCCGGGCGAATTCGACGCGCGCGACGCAGTGCTCGCGTGGTCCGCGGCCGGCACCGGCCGCCGTGCGGCGCTGCCGGTGATCGGCGAGCGTCACACGCCGCTCGCGTTCCATGCGTGGGATGCGCACACGCCGATGCGCGAAGGGCATCACCGGATTCCGGAGCCGGCGTCGGGGGTCGTCGTCGTGCCCGACCTGTTGCTGATTCCGTGTGTGGGATTCGATCTGGAGCGCTACCGGCTCGGCTATGGCGGCGGCTACTACGACCGCACGCTCGCGGTGTGGCCGGGCGACACGCTGCCGGTGACGGTCGGCATCGCCTATGAAGCGTGCCGCGTGGATGCGCTGCCGGCCGAAGCGCACGATCTCGCGATGCGCTGGATCGTCACCGACGCCGCGCTTTACCCGGCCGCCGGATGACGCGGCGCGCGACACCGCGCCAGCCGCATGCCGCGCGTCACCGCGTTCACCGTCCCGTTCGCAATCGTTTACAGCGAGGCCGCCGCCCGCGCGGCCGTATCGTAGAGGCCCGATGCGTGGCGCAGCAGCTGTGCCGCGTCGCCGATCTGCGCGTTGGTGAGGCCGCTGTCCTTCAGCGTCTCGATCAGGCAATGCTCGCGCACCTCGCGATACTTCAGGCACAGCTCGCGGCCCGCGTCGGTCGCGAAGAAGAACACTTCCTTGCCGCTCTTCTCGCTCTTCACATAGCCGCGCGCGATCAGTTTTTTCAGCGCGTAGGTCGCGACGTGCGTATCCTCGATATTGAGCACGAAGCAGATGTCGGCGAGCTTTTTCTTGCGTTCGCGATGGCTCACGTGATGCAGCAGCGACACCTCGACCGCCGTCATGTCCTTCGCGCCCGCGGCCGACATGCAGCGCACCATCCATCGGTTGAATGCGTTGCCGGCCATGATCAGGCCGTATTCGAGTTCCGACAGCTCGGCGCTCGACTCGGAAACGAGGTGTTCGGATGACACGATCTTGGTCGCAGGACGCTTCATGGAAAGGCGGCGCAAGCCGGATGACAGGGTGTGCCGAGTGTACGACAGAAGGCCCGGCATACGAGCTAGGCGAAAACGCTTATTGGGAAGTTGTCGATATTTTATCGACAATGTGCGCTAACATTGCCGTCCGAACCGTGCCAGTCAGATGACGCAACCCCGCATTTATCCGCTCGGCGATGCCGCCCTCGTCTGCGAGGTGCCGCCGCCCGCCACGCTCGATTGCCAGCGCCGCGTCTGGGCCGTCGCCGAGGTCGCGCGCGCGTGGCCCGACGTGATCGACGTCGTGCCGGGCATGAACAATCTGACGATCGTGTTCGACGCGCTCGCCGCGACGGCCGAGTCGCTCACGCCGGCGCTGCGCGACGCGTGGGAAACCGCCGACGTCGAGCACGCGGAGGGCCGCGAAGTCGAGATTCCCGTCGAATACGGCGGCACCGCCGGCCCCGACCTGCCGGCCGTCGCCGCGCATACGGGGCTGTCGGCCGACGAAGTCGTCGCGCGCCACGCGGGGGGCGAATACGTCGTGTTCTTCGTCGGCTTCCAGCCGGGCTTCGCGTATCTCGGCGGCCTCGATGCGTCACTGCACACGCCGCGCCGCGCGGCGCCGCGCCTGGAAGTGCCGGCCGGCTCGGTCGGCATCGGCGGTGCGCAGACGGGCATCTATCCGGCCACGTCGCCCGGCGGCTGGCAACTGATCGGCCGCACGTCGCACGTGCTGTTCGATCCCACGCGGGCGCAGCCGACGCTGCTGCTGCCCGGCGACCGCGTACGCTTCACCATTGCCGGAGTCGACGCGACATGAGCCAGAACACCGCACCGGGCACGATCGAGGTCGTCCGCGCCGGCCCGCTGTCGACCGTGCAGGATCTCGGCCGCCGCGGCACGCGCCATCTCGGCGTCGCGCAGGGCGGCGCGCTCGACGGCCTCGCGCTCGAGGTCGGCAACCGGCTGGTCGGCAATCGCCCCGACGCGGCGGCCGTCGAAATCACGATCGGCCCGGCCGCGTTCCGCTTCACGCGCGCGACGCGCATCGCGATCACCGGCACCGAATTCGGCGCGACGCTCGACGGCAAGCCCGTGTATTCATGGTGGAGCCTGCCGGTCGAGGCCGGGCAGACGCTCGTGCTGCCGGCCGCGAAGCGCGGGATGCGCGGCTACCTGTGCATCGCGGGCGGCGTCGACGTGCTGCCGATGCTCGGCTCGCGCAGCACCGATCTCGCGTCGCGCTTCGGCGGCCTCGGCGGCCGCGCGCTGCGCGACGGCGATCGGCTCCCGGTCGGCGTGCCGCCGGCCGGCGCCGGCTGCCTCGCGGCCGATGCGCCCGAATTCGGCGTGAAGGCGCCCATGTGGTGCGCGTTCGTGCGCGTCGACGAACCCCCGCGCCGCCACCACCGTCCCGCGCACGCGCCGTGGGCGATGCCCGTGCGCGTGCTGCCGGGCCCCGACTACGCGTCGTTCGCGGCCGATTCGCAGCAGGCGTTCTGGGACGAGGAATGGCTCGTCACCGCGAACAGCAACCGAATGGGCTACCGCCTCGCCGGCGCCGAGCTGGTGCGCGAGCGGCCGGTCGAGCTGCTGTCGCACGCCGTGCTGCCCGGCACGATCCAGGTGCCGCCGAACGGCCAGCCGATCGTGCTGATGCACGATGCGCAGACCACCGGCGGCTATCCGAAGATCGGCACGGTGATCCATGCGGATCTCTGGAAACTCGCGCAGGCGCGCCTGAACCTGCCGATCCGCTTCGTGCGCACGACACGCGAGGCCGCGCGCACCGCGCTGAGCGCGGAACGTGCGTATCTGCGGCAGATCGACGTCGCGATCGAGATGCGCGAGGAAACGCGCCGCCGCGAGCAATCGCGCGCGGCGTGACAATGTCGTAAGCAACAAGGAGGACGCGCCACGCCATCCGTGGACGACGAACATCATGGAAATCGATCTGAATGCCGATCTCGGCGAAGGATGCGGATCGGACGAGGCGCTGCTCGACCTCGTCACGTCGGCGAACATCGCGTGCGGCTGGCATGCAGGCGGCGCCAATGCGATGCGCGACTGCGTGCGCTGGGCCGTGCAGAAAGGCGTGTCGATCGGCGCACACCCGAGTTTTCACGACCCGGAGAATTTCGGGCGCAAGGAAATGCAGCTGCCGGCCGGCGACATCTATGCGGGCGTGCTGTACCAGCTCGGCGCGCTATCGGCGATCGCGCAGGCCGAAGGCGGCCGCATCGCGCACGTGAAGCCGCACGGCGCGCTGTACAACCAGGCCGCGCGCGACCCGCTGATCGCCGACGCGGTGGTGTCCGCGATCCACGACTTCGATCCATCGCTCGCCGTGTTCGGGCTCGCCAACAGCGTGTTCGTCGCGGCCGCGCGCCACGCGGGGCTCGCCGCGGTGGAGGAAGTGTTCGCCGATCGCGGCTATCGCGCGGACGGCTCGCTCGTGCCGCGCAGCCAGCCCGGCGCGTTGATCGACGACGAGAATGCCGTGCTCGCGCGCACGCTCGCCATGGTGCGCGAGCGGAAGGTGCGCGCGGTGAGCGGCGAATGGGTGCCGCTCAATGCGCAGACGGTTTGCCTGCATGGCGACGGCCCGCATGCGCTCGCGTTCGCGAAGCGGATCCGCACGGCGCTCGAAGCGGCGGGTGTCGACGTGGTCGCGCCCGGCGCGCTGCAGGCCGACGAAGACGCTTGAAAAGCGCGCAAGCCCAGCTGCCCTCCGACCAAAACCGTCGCACAAAAGAAAAAAGCGCCCTGGTGGCGCTTTTCTGTTGGCACGATCGCCGCGGACTTCGCCGTCTGTCGATTCGCCCCCCGAAACCGCCTGTCGACGGTGACCGGAAACCTGCTCCGGATTAAAAAACGTCCGCCGCCGCCCGAATACTGCTTCCCCCGGTCGGACGACGGAACGTCGCTTATCCGCAAGTCTGCCGCATGCATTTGTTGTACCGACGATGTTTGGCCCCGCCGTGCATGCAGACACTCCGTGGCCGGCACGCGCATCACGTGCCGGCTACGCTAACCCCGCGCTTTGTTTTCTGCTACCCCGTAGAACTTATCTATTCTTTTCATTTTTTCAACTTGTGGGATGAAGAATAGAGATTCGCAGAACGGGATGTCAATGGTCTTAAACGCTATTTCCTGAGGATTCGAGGGTTTTCCTTATCGACTCGCGCGGCCGCGCAGCCGCTTCACACCGTGCGCGCGACGTCGATCAAACAGGGGAGGATCGGTGCGCGGCATCGGGCGCGATCAGTTCGCGTCGACCCGGTATCCTTGCCGGCGCAACAATTCGAGCACGCCGCGCGGGCCGCCCAGATGCAGCGCGCCGATCGCGACGAATACCGGCCGGTCCGGCGCGGCGATTGCCGTCATTCGTGCAACGAAGCGCCGGTTGCGCTCGTACAGGATCTTGTTGTCGATCGACGCCGACAGCGCCTTCGACCGGGCCAGCCGTTCGCTCTTCGCGACCGCCCACGCGGCGATCGCATCGGCGTCGCCAATTTGCCACAGCCGGTGCAGCGCCTTGATGTCGGCCGCGTTCTGCGCCGGCGTCTGCACCATGTCCTGCGCGAGCATCTCGCGCTGCTCGGCGAGCGTCAGCCCGGTGAACGCACGCATCTGCTCGGCCAGCGTCTCGAGCCCGATCACGCGGCCGCCCTTCTTCTTCAGGAACACATTCTGCAGCTGCGCCTCGGTGCCGTATTCGGTCTGGAGGCCAGCCGACAGCGAGTCGTAGGTCTCGACGACCAGCGCCGCGAGCCACGGCCGCATCCGGCGGATCTCCACGAGCGCGGCCGGATTGCCGCGCAGGCGCGCGGCGAGCCGCTGCCACAGCGGCTCGGGCAGCAGGCGTTGCAGGCACGGATAGCGGCACACGCCGTACTTCGATACGTCGTCCTGCGATTCGAGCAGATCGTCCGGCGACAGCTCGAGCGCGAGCGTCGGCGACGCGGCGAGCGCCCCGAGGATGCGCGGCCGGAACGGCTGGGCGCTCGGATAGTCGGACGGGTCGCCCGTATGCAGCGTGCCGAGCACGTACAGCGTGACCCGGCCCCGGGTGGCGACATAGAACGGCATGCGCGCGGGCTGCACGCGCACCGTGCCGCGCGCGACCGTGCCGTTCGACACGGACGGCGCGTGGAAGCCCGGCAGGCTCAGGCCGGGCGGCGGAACCTGCGATGGATGGATCGGCGAACTCGACGGCGCGCGCCCTTCGGCACGTGCGGCGTCGGCCGGGACCAGCACGCTGGCGGCCACGCACGCGCCGGCCAGCGCCGCGCCCGTGACCGTGCGCACGCTCCAGCGCCGTGCGTTGCGGCACGCGCGCATCACGCGCGCGCTGCCAGTCCCCGAACGGCGCACGTCTGACGCGCGCGCCGCCAAACCATCAGGCATTCGCCTCCCCCACCTCCTCGGCGCGATGGCAGGCCACGCGGCGTCCGTCGACGTCGCGCAACTGCGGTTCCTCGACACGGCACCGCTCGATCGCGTACGGGCAGCGCTGGTGAAACGCGCAGCCCGACGGCGGATTGAGCGGCGACGGCAGCTCGCCCTGCAGCTTGATCTGCACGCGGCGGTCTTCCTCGAAGATCGCCGGCGTCGCCGACATCAGCGCGCGCGTGTACGGATGCCGCGGCCGCGCGTAGATCGTCGCCTTGTCGCCGAGCTCGGCGACGCTGCCGAAGTACATCACCATCACGTCGTCCGCGACGTGCTCGACCACCGCCAGGTTGTGCGAGATGAACACGTAGCTGGTTTTGAACTGCTCCTGCAGATCCATGAACAGGTTCAGGATCTGCGCCTGGATCGACACGTCGAGCGCGGACACCGGCTCGTCGGCGACGACGATGCGCGGATCGAGGATCATCGCGCGCGCGATCGCGACGCGCTGGCGCTGGCCGCCCGAGAACATGTGCGGATAGCGCTTCGCGTGCTCGGGCCGCAGGCCGACCGTGCGCATGATCTGCGCGATGCGCGCCGCGCGTTCGGCGGCCGTCAGGTTCGCGTTGATCTCGAGCGGCTCGCCGAGCGTCTGCTCGACGGTCTTGCGCGGGTTCAGCGACGCGAACGGATTCTGGAACACCATCTGCACGCGCCGGCGCAGGTCGGCGACCGTCTCGCGGTTCGCGCCGGCCACGTTCTTGCCGTCGATCACCAGGCTGCCCGCGGTGGGCGTCTCGATCATCGTGAGCTGGCGCGCGAGCGTCGATTTCCCGCAGCCCGACTCGCCGACGACCGCGAGCGTCTTGCCGCGCTTGAGCGTGAACGACACGCCGTTCAGCGCCTTCACGGTGCCCTGCCCGAACATCCCGCGCTTCACCGAGTAGTGCTTCGCGAGGCCGTCCGCGATCAGCACCGCTTCCTCGTCGTCGTGCGGCGCACGCGTTTCGTGGACTGCATTCATCGTGCGCCTCCCGTCAGGTCGAGGTTGGAAATATTGAGCGGCTTGATGCAGCGCGCACGCATCGCATCGTTGGCCGGCACCAGCGTGTCGAGCGCCGGACGCGCCTTGCGGCAATCGTCGACGACGTACTTGCAGCGTGGCGCGAACAGGCAGCCGGACGGGCGATCATCGCGGCCCGGCACCATGCCCGGCAATGCGGCAAGGCGACGCGCCCCCTTATTGTGCTCGGGAATCGCCGCGAGCAGCGCTTCGGTGTACGGATGATGCGGCGCACGGAAGATGTCCGGCACGCGATTGGTCTCGATGACCTCGCCTGCATACATCACCGCGACGCGCTGCGCGACCTCCGACACCACGGCCAGGTCGTGCGAGATCAGCACGAGCGCCATCCCGCGCTCCTTCTGCAGCTTCACGAGCAGATCCATGATCTGCGCCTGGATCGTCACGTCGAGCGCGGTGGTCGGCTCGTCGGCGATCAGGAGCTTCGGGTTGCACGCCACCGCCATCGCGATCATCACGCGCTGGTTCATCCCGCCCGACATCTGGTGCGGGAACGCCGTGATGCGGTTCTTCGCATCGGGAATGCCGACCTGGTCGAGCAGTTCGAGCGCGCGCCGGTGCAGCGCGTCGCCGCGCAGTCCTTCGTGCAGCTTCAGCACCTCCTTGATCTGGTAGCCGACCGTGTAGCTCGGGTTCAGGCTCGACAGCGCGTCCTGGAACACCATCGCGATGTCCTTGCCGACGATCTTGCGGCGCGCCTTCGGCGACGCCTTCAGCAGGTCCACGCCGTTGAACGTGACCTCGTCGGCCGTCACCTTGCCCGGCGCGTCGATCAGGCCCATCAGCGCCATCATCGTCACGCTCTTGCCCGAGCCCGATTCGCCGACGACGCCCACCACCTCGCCCGGCGCAACCGACAGGTTGATCCGGTCGACAGCGGGCAGGCCGTTGAAGTTCACCGCGAGATTGCGGATAGTCAGTAGATCTTGGCTCATGGTCATGCCATCCGCTTCAATTTGGGATCGAGCGCGTCGCGCAGCCCGTCGCCGAGCAGGTTGATCGCGAGCACCGAAATCAGGATCGACAGGCCGGGCATCGTCACGATCCACCATGCGTTGTCGATGTAGTCGCGCGCGGACGCGAGCATCGCGCCCCACTCGGCGGTCGGCGGTTGCACGCCGAGGCCGAGGAAGCCGAGCGCGGCCGCGTCGAGAATGGCCGACGAGAAACCGAGCGTCGCCTGCACGATCAGCGGCGCCGTGCAGTTCGGCAGCACCTGCGAGAACATCAGGCGCACCGTGCCGGCACCGGCCACGCGCGACGCCGTCACGTACTCCTTCTGCAGTTCGCCGAGCGCCGACGCGCGCGTGAGACGCACATAGGCCGGCAGCGCGACGATCGCGATCGCGAACATCGTGTTGGTGAGGCCCGGGCCGATGATCGCGACGACCGCGACCGCGAGCAGCAGCGACGGCAGCGCGAGCAGCACGTCCATGATGCGCATCACGGGCGTGTCGGCCCACTTCTGGAAGAACGCGGCGACCAGCCCGAGCACGATGCCGGGGATCAGTGCGAGCACGACCGACACGAAGCCGATCCAGAACGACATCCGCGCGCCGAACATCAGGCGCGAAAGAATGTCGCGGCCCGCTTCGTCGGTGCCGAGGATGAAGTGCCAGTTGCCGCCTTCGAGCCACGCGGGCGGAATCTTCACGTAGTCGCGATATTGCTCGACCGGGCTGTGCGGCGCGATCAGCGGGGCGAGGAGCGCGACCAGGATCAGCACCAGCACGACGATGCCGGCGCCGACGGCGCCGCGGTTGCGCGAGAAGTTGGCCCAGAACTCGCGCAGCGCGAGCGCACGGCCGCCGGCCGGCGCGGATTCGCTCGGCAGGGTGTTTTGCAGATTGCTCATGGAATTACCTCGTGTGGCGGATGCGCGGATTCAGCACGCCGTACAGCAGGTCGACGACCAGGTTCACGACGATCACGAGCGTCGCGATCAGCAGGATGCCGCCCTGGACGACCGGATAGTCGCGACGGCCGATCGCATCGATCAGCCACTTGCCGACACCGGGCCACGAAAAGAGCGTCTCGGTCAGCACGGCGCCCGCGAGCAGCGTGCCGATCTGCAGGCCGATCACGGTGACGACCGGGATCAGCGCGTTGCGCAGCGCATGCACGACGACCACGCGCGCGGGCGACAGCCCCTTCGCGCGGGCGGTGCGGATGTAGTCCTCGCGCAGCACTTCGAGCATCGACGAGCGCGTCATCCGCGCGATCACCGCGAGCGGGATCGTGCCGAGCACGATCGCGGGCAGGATCAGGTGGCTGACCGCCGACTTGAACGCGCCTTCGTCCGGCGCGAACAACGCGTCGATCAGCATGAAGCCCGTCGGATGCGGGAAGTCGTATTCGACCGCGATGCGCCCCGACACGGGCGTCCAGCCGAGATACGAGGAAAACACCATGATGAGGATCAGCCCCCACCAGAAGATCGGCATCGAGTAGCCGGTGAGCGCGGTGCCCATCACGCCGTGATCGATGGCCGAGCCGCGTCGCAGCGCGGCGATCACGCCGGCCGGCAGGCCGACCGCGAGCGCGAACACGAGCGCGCACAGCGACAGCTCGACGGTCGCCGGGAAGCGTGCGAAGAATTCGCCCGCGACGCTGGTGTTGGTGATGATCGACGTGCCGAGGTCGCCGTGCAGCGCACGGCCGATGTAGTGGATGTACTGCAGCGGCAGCGGCTGGTCGAGGCCGAGCCGTTTCATTGCCTCCGCATGCATCGCGGGATCGACGCCGCGCTCGCCCATCATCACTTCGATGGGGTCGCCCGGTATCAGGTGAATCAGCGCAAACGCCAGGATGGTGATGCCGATGAAGGTCGGGATCACCATGCCCACGCGGCGCAACACGAAAGTGAACATGATGCGTCTCGTATTTTCTTGTGGGAAATGTGCGACCGGCGACGGGAAGCTTTTGGCCTCCCGCCGCCGGATGAATAGTGCCTTCTCGATCTATGCAGACAGCTTACACGGGTCGTGTTACTTCACGCCGACACCGTCGAAGCGGGCATAGCCGAGCGGCTCGATGCGCATGTCGACCACGTTCTTGCGTACCGGCTGGTAGACCGTCGAGTTCGCGATCGGCGAGAACGGCAGCTGCTGCGCGAAGATCTGCTGAGCCTGCGTGTAGATCTTCGTGCGCGCGTCCTGGCCCGTCGTCGTGCGGCCCTTCTGGACCAGCTCGTCGAACGGCTTGTAGCACCAGTGCGAGAAGTTGTTGCCCTTGATCGCCTCGCAGCCGAGCAGCGTGCCGAGCCAGTTGTCCGGGTCGCCGTTGTCGCCCGTCCAGCCGATCAGCATCGTGTCCTGCTCGCCCGTGTGCGCACGCTTGATGTACTCACCCCACTCGTACGTGACGATCTTCGCCTTCACGCCGATCTTCGCCCAGTCGGCCTGGATCATCTCGGCCATCAGGCGGGCGTTCGGGTTGTACGCGCGCTGCACCGGCATGGCCCACAGCGTGATGTCGAAACCGTTCGGGAAGCCGGCCTTCGCGAGCAGCGCCTTCGCCTTCGCGGTGTCGTACGCGGGCATCTTCAGGTTCTTGTCGTACGACCATTGGGTCGGCGGCACCGGTGCGGTGGCAGCCTGGCCCGCGCCCTGATAGACGGATTCGAGGATCGCCTTCTTGTTGATCGCCATGTCGAGCGCCTGACGCACCTCGAGCTTGTCGACCGGCTTGTGCTCGACGTTGTACGCGAGGTAGCCGAGGTTGAAGCCCGGCTGCGACGGCATGTCGATGCCCGAGTCGGCCTTCAGCGTCGCGATGTCGGCCGGACGCGGATAGCTCATCACCTGGCATTCGTTGCGCTTGATCTTCTGCACGCGCACGCCCGGGTCGGGCGTGATCGAGAAGATCAGCTTCGACAGCTTCACGGCACCCTTCTTCCAATAGTCAGGATTCCCGTCGAAACGGATCGTCGCGTCCTTCGTGTAGCTGCGGAAGATGAACGGGCCCGTGCCGACCGGCTTCTGGTTGATGTCGGCGGCCTTGCCGGCCTTCATCAGCTGCTCGCCGTATTCGGCCGACAGGATCGACGCGAATTCCATCGCCATGTTCTGGATGAACGGCGCGTTCGGTTCGGCCAGCGTGAACTTCACGGTGTACGGATCGACCTTCTCGATCTTCGTGATCAGCTTGTCGAGGCCCATGTCGGTGAAGTACGGGAACGACACCGGGTAGGCCTTGCGGAACGCCTGGTTCGGATCGAGCATGCGCTCGAACGAGAACACGACGTCGTCCGCGTTGAATTCGCGCGTCGGCTTGAAGAAGTCGGTCGTGTGGAACTTCACGCCATGACGCAGGTGGAACGTGTACACCTTGCCGTCGGACGAGACGTCCCACTTCTCCGCGAGGCCCGGCTCGACCTTCGTGCCGCCGCGCTCGAATTCGACGAGCCGGTTGTAGACGGTGAACGTGGCGGCCGTGAAATCGACGCCGGTCGTGAATTGCGCGGAATCAAAACCCGCCGGGCTGCCTTCTGAGCAGTAGACGAGCGTTTTGTTCGGGATCTGTGCGAATGCAGAGCCCGCGACGCCGAGCGATGCCGCTGCCACGCCTGCAATGGCGGTAACACGCAGGGTGTGCAACAGACGGTTGTATTCCATGTTTCCTCCAGGTTTCCAGATCGGAACCGGTCCCCCAGGGGCCGGGTACGCGGATATTACTTGAGCTAGCGATTCTGCAACAAGCTGGAGAAAAAACTCTTCTAGACGCATTTCCGCGGGTTTTTGCGGATGTCTGGCACGCGCGAAAAGTGCCTCTGCACGCGCGGACGGCCATTTCGCCGATCCGGCGCGTGTTTCCTTCGTCAACTAAACAATTTGTACGCGCCGATAGCGGCACGCCACGCCGCTTTCGGCCCATGCCGCGCATTGTTGCAGCCGTGGAAACGATGCGGTGCCCGCGCTGCACGCGGGATCAGTCCGGCGCGTCGAGATCCGCGTTGCGCGCGGGCACGAACGCGACCGCGACGATCGACAGCGCGAGCCCCGCCATCACGTAGTAAGTGGGCGCGAGCGGCGTGCCCGTCGTCTTGATCAGCCACGTGACGATGAACTGCCCGAACCCGCCGAACAGCATCACCGCGACGTTGTACGCGATCGACAGCCCGGTCGAGCGCACGTTGGCCGGGAACAGCTCGGCGATCATCGCGCCGAACGGCCCGTAGTAGCCCGCGAGCGTCACCGACAGCACGGCCTGCACCGCGATCAGCCGCCCGATGCTCGGCGCGGCGTCGAGCCACGCGAACAGCGGGTACATCAGCGCGAGCGTCAGCACGAGCGACCACAGCGACAGCCCCTTGCGGCCGATGCGGTCCGACCATGCGCCCGCGATCGGCGACAGCACCATCAGCAACAGATTGCCGACGATCACCGCGTAGAACGATTCCGCATACGGCAGCTTCAGCTGCTTCACCGCGAAGGTCGGCAGATAGCTGATCAGCACGTAGATCGTGACCGTCAGCGCGATCACCGAGCCGAGCCCGCACAGCACCTCGCGCGGATAGCGCGTGAACACTTCGCCGAGCGTCGCGCGGCGCGCGCTTTGCTGTGCATGCAAGAATGCTTCGGAATCCGCGAGATGGCGGCGAATATAGAAGCCGATCGGACCGATCACGAGCCCGAGGATGAACGGCACGCGCCAGCCCCAGCTGCGCAGCGCGTCGTGCGACAGCCCGCGCGTGATCGCCGCGCCGACCAGTGCGCCGATCAGCAGCGCGGCCGCCTGGCTCGCCATCTGCCAACTGCCGTAGAAACCGCGTTTCGAGAATGGCGCGGCTTCGATCAGCAGCGCGGTCGCGCTGCCGAATTCGCCGCCGGCCGAGAAACCCTGCAGCAGGCGGCCGAGCACGATCAGCAATGGGCCGCCGATGCCGATCGCCGCATAGGGCGGTGCGATCGCGAGCAGGAAGATGCCGGCCGTCATCAGCAGGATCACGAGCGACAGCGCGGCCTTGCGGCCCGCGCGGTCCGCATAGAGCCCGAACACGATGCCGCCGATCGGGCGCATGAAGAATGCGACGCCGAACGTCGCGGTGGTCAGCAGCAGCGAAGAGTATTCACTGGAAGTCGGGAAGAACAGCTCGGCGATCACGACCGTCATGAAGCCGAACACCGTGAAGTCGTACCACTCGAGCGCATTGCCGATCACGGCCGCCACGACCGCGCGCCGGTTCAGCGCACGCTCGGGCCGCGCCGTTTTCGTTGAATTCGCAATCGTCGCCATGCGTGCCTCGTCCTCGTGAATTCGCCGTGTCGGGCGGTGCGGCGCGCGGAGGGCCCGCGGCGCGCTGGTGTGCAGCGAGTGTAGAAAGCGACGGAACCGTTTTCAAGCATAAAAAACGCCCGCCATCTTCCGATGGCGGGCGTTTCGCGGTTTTCGCCACATTGCGGCACCGCACGATGCCGCTGTGCACGTCAACCCATCTTCGAGAATGCGCTGCACCAGCCCTTCGCCGACACCTGCTTGCCGGGGAACGCGCCGCACGGGCCCGAAGCCGAGCCCTTCTTGCCCTGGTACAGCATGCAGGCCGCGCAATCCTGGCCCGCTGCGTATTTCGGATACTTCGTCTTGTCGACCTTCGTGGCATCGGCCTTGTAGCCGAGCGCCACGGCGGTCGGATCGGTTTCCGACAGCATCGGCGCGTCGGCCAGCGCTTCGCGCGACAGCGCCAGCGCGGACACGGCGCCAATGCTCGTGATCAGGAAACTCCGACGGGTTGTTTTCATGGGGGACTCGCTCCAACGTTATTGGTTTGAAAGCCGTTCCAGGGTCTGTCTACCGATGGAACGCACATGCGAAGGCCCGAAATCGCTCGAAGGGCAAGAAGGGAGGAGCGCCGTTTGGCCGAGCCAAACAAGCGACGACCGACGCCGCCATGCGGGCGATTTCGGGCCTTCCCGTGGACACGACATCAATTAGGGGTTGCCCCGAGAAGGGCCGCTCGCCACGTTGCGCTCCTTGCGAATACGTCGAGTATTCGCAGCGTCGCGCGCCTCGCGAGCGGCCCTTCTCGGGGCAACGCATGTGCGTTCCATCGGTAGACAGACCCTGTACAGCCGTCCGACAGAATACCCGCCATGCAGACAAATGTGCGTGCCGAAATGCCGGAGATAAGAGATTTCACACGGGGGGCTCGGCACGGTCGCCCCGCATCAATGCGGGTCGTGTGCCGCCCGTGCGCGTCACGCGTTTGACGTCATGTCGCCGACGCGCTGCGCGAGCGCGAGCGACGCGGTCAGCCCCGGCGACTCGATGCCGAACAGGTTCACGAGCCCGCGCACGCCGTGCTGCGCGCCGCCCTGCACGATGAAATCGGCCGGCGGCTCGCCCGGCCCCGCGAGCTTCGGACGGATCCCGGAGTAAGCCGGCTGCAGCGCGTCGTCGGGCAGTTCCGGCCAGTATGCGCGGATCGACGCGTAGAACGCCTGCGCGCGCGCCGGATCGACTTCGTAGCGCAGCGCATCGACCCATTCGACGTCCGGGCCGAAGCGCGCCTGGCCGGCCAGGTCGAGCGTCAGGTGGATGCCGAGCCCGCCCCGGTCGGGCATCGGATATACGAGGTGCGAGAACGGCGCGCGCCCGGACAGGCTGAAGTAGTTGCCGCGCGCGAGATAGAGCGGCGGCACCCAGTGCGGGTCGAGGCCGCGCGTGCGGCGCGCGAGCGCCTGCGCGCCGAGGCCCGCGCTGTTGATCACGCACGCCGCCTCGATTTCGGTCGGCACGTCGCCACCGGTGCGCACGACGAAGCGGCCGCCGCGCAGCACGTCGATCGACTCGACCGGGGATTTCAGCACGCACGTCGCACCGTTGCGCTGCGCGTCGCCGAGCAGCGCGAGCATCAGCTGGTGGCTGTCGACGATGCCGGTGGACGGCGAGAACACCGCTTCCACGCAGTCGAGCGCGGGCTCGAGCGTCTGCGCCTCGGCGCGCGTGAGCGGCAGCAGGTCGAGCACGCCGTGTCCGCCGCGCGCGCGGCGAGCGCCTTCAACTGCTTCACCTGCGCGACGCTCGTCGCGACGATCAGCTTGCCGATGCGCCGGTGCGGCACATGATGCGTTTCGCAGAATTCGTACAGCAGTTCGCGCCCGCGCACGCACGACATCGCCTTCAGCGTGCCGCGCGGGTAGTAGAGCCCCGCGTGAATCACCTCGCTGTTGCGCGAACTCGTGCCCGTGCCGATCGCGTCGGCCGCCTCGAGCACGATCGTTTCGCGCCCGCGCGCGGCCAGCTCACGCGCAATCGCAAGACCGACCACACCTGCGCCGATCACCACACAATCCGTCTGCTCCATGGCGTTTCGCGTCGCTCACGCGTCGAGGGGAGAGATAGGAATTGTACGTCCCGGTTCGCCCGCCTGCCGAACCCCATGTGTATCGACATGTACGCGCGAGCCGCGGCGAACCGTACGCCGCCGCCCTCAGAACCCGATCGGTCGGCGCTTCGCGGCCCCCTCGTCGGCGCGGATGTCGGACGGGGCGATCACGTCGCGGCCGTCGAGCCGCGCGGCGCCGAACGCATGCAGCAGCGCACGGCGCATCGTGCGCGGCGGCGTCGCGGCGAGCACGTCGAGCGCGTCGTCGTCGAGCGTGTCGGGGAAGCGCTGCCCCCACGCGTGCGACGTGCGGATCTCGTCGTAGATCGTCTGCGCGATCCGTCGCGCGCCGGCCGCATCGGGCGGGGCGATCTCGTATATGTTCATCCGGTTCAGCAGCGGCTCCGGAATCGCCTGCGCTTCGTTCGCGGTCGCGATCCAGATCACGTTGCCCGCATCGATCGGCACTTCGGCGAATTCGTCGACGAACGCGCGCGCCGTGTCGTGCTCGAGCAACGCATACAGCGCGCCGAGCGGATCGTATTGCGCGTCGCTGCCGGCCTTGTCGATCTCGTCGACCGCGATCACGGGGTTCGCGTAGCTGCCGTTGACCAGCGCCTCGAATACCTTGCCGGGCTTCGCGTTCTTCCATTGCGACGACGCGCCCGACAGGATCCAGCCGGCCGTCAGCGAACTCATCGGCACGTAGTGGTACGCGGTGCCGAGCAGCTTCGCGAGCGCCTTCGCGAAATGCGTCTTGCCGATGCCGGGCGGCCCGAGCAACAGGATCGGCATCAGTTCGAGCCGGTCGTCGGTCTCGAGGCACAGCGCGACCTGCTTGCGCACGTCGTCGAGCGGCTCGGTGAAATTGGGCAGCGCGTCGCCGAGTTCGTCGAACGACGGCATCCGGTTCGGCTTCACGCAAAAGCGCAGATTGCCCGTCTTGAGCATCCGCTCGTAAGTGGCGCGCAGTGCGTCGCTCGCGCTCTCGTTCAAGTCGTTGAGCGCGGTCTCGACCTGCTCGAGGTCGTACACCGTGCTGAAGGATGCCACCGCCAGTTCCTGTTTCACCATCGCCGTCGTCATACCAACCTCGCTCCTGCTGCCATCACACGACCATCAGACACGACCATCAGACCCTTACGATTTCAGTGTAGCGATCCCGCATCGGCGCGCAAGCAAGCAGCCGTCCGACACTGCTGCTAACACCGCGCGTGCACTGCAGCGTCGCGCCGCGCGGCGTATCATCGATGATTCACCGGCCATCGCGCCGGTCTGGCTACGATCCGGACACGAGCGAAAACGCCTCGTCATCGAGCCCACGAGCGTCGCCAAGTTCGCGCACCTTTTCGCTTGAAAACGCGTGACGCGCACCTACCTTTCTATCAGGACCGGATCGTGCTGCGAACCCGCGGCGACGCGTCCTGTCACACGACCGTCCAAATCGATCGGGCGTAAGATGTGCGTCCATTCCCCGCTACCCCGCGTTTCCGGAGAAGTTTCATGCTGAAACACGGCCTGGCCGTCCTGCTCGCGAGCGTCGCGCTCGCGGCCCATGCGCAGAGCCCCGCACCGGCCGCCGTCGCATGGGAGATCCAGGTGGTGCGCGACGGTCAGACGATCGACACGTTCCAGCAGCGCACCACCGTCGGTCAAACCCGCACCGACACCCATCGCTACCCGTCCGCCGTGCCCGTCGGCTGCGGCAATGCCGCGCGCGTCGTGCCGACCGAGCGCTCGCGCTCGGTGACGGTCGCGCCGCTCGCCGTCGACGACGCCGCGCACACGGTGTCGCTCGCGCTCGACGTGCAGGAAACCCTCGACGACGAAAACGCGACGCGCAGCGATCCGTGCGTGCCCGCGTCGCCGCGGCAGATCGTCGCGAGCCATCCGGGGCTGTCGGTCGGCGGCGACGCGTGGACCGACTGGACGCTCGTCGAGCAGCATCCGCATCTCGTCTACCGCGTGCGTGCGCGCGTCGCGAAGGACTGAGCGCCATGTCCGCCGACGCCCTGTCCCTGCCGTTCGCCGAACCGCACGCCGCGCCCGACGAAATCACCGCGGTCAGCTGGAACCTGCACAAGGGCCGCTCGCCGCTCGGCTTCACCGCGTGGAACGCGATGCGCAACTGGATGCAATCGACGCACGCCGACGTGTATTTTCTGCAGGAAGCGATGGCGCGCCGCATGCCGCGCCCGATGCTGGCAACCGGCTTCGGCGCACCGATCGACGACGCGGTCGACGACGTGTGGCACTGCCAGGCCACCGAGATCGCGCAGGCGCTCGACTGGCAGATCGCGCTCGGGCCGAACGTGTTCAAGCCGTCGTGGCGGCACGGCAACGCGATCCTGTCGCCGCATCCGCTCGACCTCGGCGGCCGCTGGGACATTTCCGCGCACCGCTTCGAGCGGCGCGGGCTGCTGGTCGCGCGCGCGACGCTCGCCGGTTCGCGGCCCGTCACGCTGCTGTGCGCGCACCTCGCGCTCACGCGCGCGGCGCGGCTGCGCCAGATGCACTGGATCGCGCACTGGATCGTGCGCAACGCGGGCGACGACCCGCTCGTGCTCGCCGGCGACTTCAACGACTGGCGCAACGATTCGGTCGCGTTGTTCGGCGAGATCGGAATGTCCGAGGTCGCGACGCTGCTCGGCCAGTCGGGCCGCACGTTCCCCGCGTTCTCGCCGGCGCTCGCGCTCGACAAGATGTTCGTGCGCGGGCTGACGCCGCTCGAATGGCAGGCACCGTCCGGCGAAACCGCGTGGCTGTCGGACCACCTGCCGTATATCGCGCGGCTGCGGCTCGATCCGCGGTGATGCACTGAGGCCCTTGAAGCGCTGATTCCGTTGAAGCCGTGACACCGCAAGCGCGGTTGCACGGCGCGCGCTACAGTAGCGCTTTGCCCGCCCGCCGCCGCGCCGCCATGAACTACCTGCCGATCCTGCTGCAAATCGCCGTCGTCTATCTCGTCGCGGCGATCACGCCCGGCCCGAACTTCTTCATGATTTCGCAGTTGTCGCTCGCGGGGCGGCGCAGCCTCGGCGCCGCGTCGGCACTGGGCGTGGGCACCGCGTCGATCGCGTGGGCGACGCTCGCGATGCTCGGCCTCGCGGCCGTGCTGCACCAAGTCGAATGGCTGTACGAGACGATCCGGATCGGCGGCGCCGTCTATCTCGTGTATTTCGGCATCAAGCTGCTGCGCTCGGGCGTGCGCCGCGACGCGGCGCCGGCCGACACCGCGGCCACGAGTGTGCCGCTGGCCGCGCCGCACCTGCGCGACTATCTGCGCGCGTATCGCAGCGGCCTGCTCACCTGCCTGACCAACCCGAAATCGTGCGCGTTCTGGACCAGCGTGTTCGCGGCGATGCTGCCCGCGCACGTGCCGCTATGGTTCAACGGCGCGGTGCTGGTGACGATCGGCGTGCTGTCGGCCGGCTGGTATTCGTGCGTCGCGTTCCTGTTCGCGAGCCCGCGCGCGCAGCGCGGCTACCGGCGCGTGCGGCGCCCGCTCGACGCGCTGTGCGGCGTCGCGCTCGTCGGTCTCGGCGCGAAGCTCGCGGCCGATCGTTGAAAGCTCGCTGAAATGATTCGTTGCGCCAAATCCGCGCAGCCGGGCGGGTCAAGCCCGCATCTGCCCCAAGCAGGGTAAAATAACCAGTTCCTCAAACGTCTGTCATCGAGAAGGCGCGTGTCCGACGCGCCGGCCGGCCGATCCGCGATCGGGCCGACGCACTCGGTTTTTTTGCCCGTTTTTGGGCCCGTTACACGCGTTCGCTACGCGCGTCCGTTTTCAAAGCCATGAGCAAATACGACACCGCCACCGTCCAATCCGTCCATCACTGGACCGACACGCTGTTCAGCTTCACCTGCACCCGTGAGCCGAGCCTGCGCTTCAACAACGGCGAATTCACGATGGTCGGCCTCGAAGTCGACGGCAAGCCGCTCGCGCGCGCCTACTCGATCGTCAGCCCGAACTACGAAGAGCACCTCGAATTCTTCAGCATCAAGGTCCAGAACGGCCCGCTGACGTCGCGCCTGCAGCACCTGAAGGTGGGCGACCCGGTGCTGATCGGCAAGAAGCCGACCGGCACGCTCGTCGCCGACAACCTGCTGCCCGGCAAGACGCTGTGGATGCTGTCGACCGGCACGGGCCTCGCGCCGTTCATGTCGATCATCCGCGATCCGGACATCTACGACCGCTTCGACAAGGTCATCCTGACGCACACCTGCCGCCTGAAGGGCGAGCTGGCGTACATGGACTACATCAAGCACGACCTGCCCGGCCACGAGTACCTCGGCGACATCATCAAGGAAAAGCTCGTGTACTACCCGACGGTCACGCGCGAAGCGTTCGACAACGAGGGCCGGATCACCGACCTGATCGCGACGGGCAAGCTGTTCACGGATCTCGGCGTGCCGGCGTTCTCGCCGGAAAACGACCGCGTGATGCTGTGCGGCAGCACCGCGATGCTGAAGGACACGACCGACCTGCTGAAGCAGGCCGGCCTGGTCGAAGGCAAGAACAGCGCACCGGGTCACTACGTGATCGAGCGCGCATTCGTGGACTGATCGATCCCCGAATTTGTGCAGCATCAAGAAACCGGAGCAAAAGCTCCGGTTTTTTTTCGTCCCCACTTGGCGAATTCGTAACAAACTGCGACCATCTAATCTCAAATAGTTACATTTTGATACGGGCGGGCCCGGTGCTTTCGTGTCGGTGTTTTTCCTACAACAGGTTCGCTCCGATTATTCACATTTACCCTTAAATGTCCGCCCGGCATGACTTTTCCAGATTTTTTGAGATATGATTCGGCCGGCGCGGTTGCGGTTCGGATGGTCGTTGAAGGGTCGGAACCAAACGTTACAAGATGTAACTTTTGTTACCTCGGCCCGGGGCGACTCTCTGGCGGCGGCCGCGATCGAAACGGCAGCCAATCCACGCAGCCAGCCGGTGTGTGAATCGCTTTCTGACAGCAGGGAGAGTCATGGATACGTCGCTCAACGCGCCCCCCGGCGCCCACGCCCCGTTCCCGTCGCGGCCGCTCGTGCACAGCCGCGCCGCGGCCGCACCCGTGGCCGAAACCCTCCCCAAGCGCGACGCATCCGCCAGCCGGATCGCGACGCTGTCCACCCAATTGATGGCAGCCGACGAAGCCGCCCGCCGCCATCTGGCCGGCGAGTTGCATGACGGGCTCGGCGCCGAACTCACCGCCGCCCGATTCGCGCTCGCAAACGTTCAAACATGGCTGCCGGCCGATGCGCCCGAAGGCTGCCTGCGCGCGCTCGAACTGGCGCAGCAGGCACTCGACGCCGCAACCGATGCGAACCGTCGCCTGATCGACGAGCGCGACACGCCGGCGCTCGACGGCGGGCTCGTCGGCGCGCTGTCGACGTGGGTCGACAGCCACGCGGCCCGCACCGGCCTGCGCACGAGCTTCGTCTGCGCGGCCGACGCACGGCTCACGCAGCTGGCCGGCGCGAGTGCGCTCGCGATCTTCCGCGTCGCGCAGGAAGCGCTGTCGAACGTCGCGAAGCATGCGCGCGCGGCGTCCGTCGACGTGCGGATCGACACGGACGGCTCGCATCTGTCCCTGATCGTCACCGATGATGGGACCGGTTTCTCGCGCCGCCGGCGTGTCGGCTACGGCCTCGCCGGCATGCGCGCACGCTGCGAGGCGTTCGGCGGCAGCTTCGACACGCGCGCGCCGGAATCGGGCCGCGGCACGCGCGTCACCGCGCGCTTCGCGTGGAACTCGCTGTTCGCGGTGCCGGCCGCCGCACGCCGCGCGTCGCTTTCGTGAGGTCGCGATGAGCCTGAACATCCTGCTCGTGGACGACCACGCGATCGTCCGGCAAGGGGTCCGCCACCTGCTGATCGACCGCGGCGTCGCGCGCGAAGTGACCGAAGCCGAGACCGGCAGCGATGCGGTGGCCGCCGTCGACCGTCAGACCTTCGACGTGATCCTGCTCGACATCTCGCTGCCGGACACCAACGGCATCGAGTTGCTCAAGCGCATCAAGCGCAAGCTGCCGGGCACGCCGGTGCTGATGTTCTCGATGTACCGCGAGGACCAGTACGCGGTGCGCGCGCTGAAGGCCGGCGCATCCGGCTATCTGTCGAAGACGGTGAATGCCGCGCAGATGATCGGCGCGATCCAGCAGGTCGCGGCCGGCCGCAAGTACGTGAGCCCGGCGATGGCCGAGGCGCTCGCCGAATACGTGTCGTTCGAGAACGAACCGCTGCCGCACGAGAAGCTGTCCGATCGCGAATACCAGACGCTCTGCATGCTGGCGTCGGGCAAGCGCCTCACCGATATCGCGAACACGCTGTCGCTGTCGGTGAAGACGGTCAGCGTGTACCGGTCGCGGCTGCTCGAGAAGATGCGGCTGTCGAACAACGCGGAACTGACGTTCTACGTGATGAGCAACCGGCTCGTCGACATGGCGCCCGCGTCGGGCGCCTGATCCCTCGCATTCACCGGAATCGCGCGACCCGCGCCGCGCCGGCCTGCCACGGGCCAGCTCCGGTCGCCGCACGCTGCGTGCAAGCGCTTGTTTTCTCGGACGATTCCGCCGCGCGCCGCTGCACTGCAGCGGGGCTTGCGCGCCAAATCGGCTAAAATTGCGGGTTTTCCTTCTCTCACTCGGCGCCGCCGCGTTCGCGCGCGCTGGAGACTCATCCGCAATGTCCCTCTTCCGCAAGAAAAACGTCGATCGCATGATCGCCGGCGCGCATGGCGCCGGGCTCAAGAAAGCGCTCGGCGCAATCGACCTCACCTTCCTCGGCATCGGCGCGATCATCGGCACCGGGATCTTCGTGCTGACCGGCACCGGCGCCGTTCAGGCCGGCCCCGCGCTGATGCTGTCGTTCGTGATCGCGGCGATCGCGTGCGGCCTCGCGGCGCTGTCGTACGCGGAATTCGCGTCGACGATTCCGGTCGCGGGCTCGATCTACACGTACTCGTACGCGACGCTCGGCGAGCTCGTCGCATGGATCATCGGCTGGGACCTGATGCTCGAATACGGCCTCGCGGCGTCGGCCGTGTCGGTCGGCTGGTCGGGCTACCTGCAGTCGCTGCTGCAGGGCTTCGGGCTCGCGCTGCCGACCGTGCTGACCGCCGCGCCCGGCGCGATTCCCGACGTCGTCACGTGGTTCAACCTGCCCGCGTTCCTCGTGATGCTGGTGATCACGACGCTGCTGTCGATCGGCATCCGCGAGTCGACCCGCATCAACAACATCATGGTGTTCATCAAGGTGTCGGTGGTGCTGCTCGTGATCGCGGTCGGCCTGTTCCACGTGACGCCCGCGAACTGGAAGCCGTTCATGCCGCACGGCTGGAACGGCGTGTTCGGCGCGGCGGCCGTGATGTTCTTCGCGTTCATCGGCTTCGACGCGGTGTCGTCGGCGGCCGAGGAAGTGAAGAATCCGAAGCGCGACCTGCCGATCGGCATCATCGCGTCGCTCGCCGTGTGCGCGGTGCTGTACGTGACGGTCGCGGCGGTCGCGACCGGCATCGTGCCGGCGGCCCAGTACGCGAACGTGTCGCACCCGATCTCGTATGCGCTGCAGATCGCCGGCGAGAAGTGGGTCGCGGGCTTCATCGATCTCGGCGCGGTGCTCGGCATGCTGACCGTGATCCTCGTGATGAGCTACGGCCAGACGCGGATCATCTTCGCGATGTCGCGCGACGGGCTGCTGCCGGCGATGCTGTCGCGCGTGCATCCGCGCTTCGCGACGCCGTTCCTGACGACCTGGCTCGTCGGCCTGTTCTTCGGGCTGATCGCCGCGCTCGTGCCGCTGAACGTGCTCGCCGAGCTGATCAACATCGGCACGCTCGCCGCGTTCTCGATGGTGTCGATCGCGGTGCTGGTGTTGCGCCGCACGCATCCGGAGCTGCCGCGCGCGTTCCGCTGCCCGGGCGTGCCGGTGGTGCCGATCCTCGCGGTCGCCGCGTGCCTGTTCCTGATGCTGAACCTGCAGCCCGTCACGTGGGCCGCGTTCGGCATCTGGCTCGTGATCGGCCTCGTGATCTACTTCCTGTATTCGCGTCACCACTCGAAGCTCGCCCGCGGCCACGCGGACTGACCTCCGGCTGCGACGCGCCGCGTCGCTCCGCTGCAACGGCGCACCCGCCTCGCGGGCGCGCCGTTTGCGTTTGTGGGGCGGCGGGCGGCGTGTGCGGGCAGCCTGAGCGGGCGGTCCGAGCCGGTCGCCCGGACTGGGCGTCGGAGCTGGCCATCCGAGCTGGCCGTCCGAGCCGGCCGCCCGAACCGTTCCTCCCGATCCCCGCCACCGTTCGGCCACGCGTCGGCGCACCGCAAGCAAGGCTGCGGCGGGCGCGTCATAATGCGCCCAATCAATGAGGGAACGACGATGGAAAGTGTGGATCTCGACGTGTTGAAGTCGAGCGCGCGCTGGCTCGACGAAGGGCGCCGCGTGCTGCTCGTGACGGTCGTGAAGACGTGGGGCTCGTCGCCCCGCCCCGAAGGCGCGATGCTCGCGGTGCGCGAGGACGGGCTCGTGGTCGGCTCCGTGTCCGGCGGGTGCATCGAGGACGACCTGATCGCCCGCGTGCATGCGAGCGGCATCGCGGCCGATGCGCGCCCGGAAGCGGTCAAGTACGGCGTGACGGCCGAGGAAGCGCACCGCTTCGGGCTGCCCTGCGGCGGCACGATCCAGCTCGTGCTGGAGCCGCTCACGCGCGACAGCGGGATTGCCGCGTTGTGCGCCGAGGTGGAGGCCGGCCGGCTCGTCACGCGCACGATGACGCTGGCGACCGGCCGCGCGTCGCTGTCGCCCGCGCAGGCGACCGACGGGCTCGCGTTCGACGGCGAACGGCTCGTGACGATCCACGGGCCGCGCTATCGAATGCTCGTGATCGGTGCCGGGCAGTTGTCCCGCTATCTGTGCCAGATCGCGGTCGGGCTCGACTACCAGGTGACGGTCTGCGATCCGCGCGACGAGTACACGGATGCGTGGGACGTGCCGGGCACCCGCGTCGTGCATACGATGCCCGACGACACCGTGCTCGACATGAAGCTCGACGCGCGTTCGGCCGTGATCGCGCTCACGCACGATCCGAAGCTCGACGATCTCGCGTTGATGGAAGCGCTCAAGACGCCCGCGTTCTACGTGGGCGCGCTCGGCTCGCGGCGCAACAATGCGGCGCGGCGCGAGCGGCTGCTCGAATTCGACCTGAACGACGCGGAACTGGCGCGGCTGCACGGGCCGGCCGGCATCTACATCGGCAGCCGCACGCCGCCGGAAATCGCGATCTCGATCCTCGCTGAAGTCACGGCCGCGAAGAACAACGTGTCGCTGCCGACGATCCTGCAGGTCGAGGGGGCGAAGGCCGCCCGCGAGATCGCGGCCAACAACGGCGCGACCTGCGGCCTCTGAGGGCGGCCGGCGCGGGCAGCGGCGCAGGGCCGTCGCGCCGGATGCGCGCACCACGCGCCGGCACCGGGCCGGCGCGTTTCAACCGTTGCGTCAGGCAGGTTGCGTCAGGCAAGGCCTGCGGCGAGTGCCGCGGCGACCGAGCCGACCACCAGCACGACGCCGACCGTGCGGCGCTTGTTCAGCTCCGTCCACAGCAGCACGCCCGTCAGCGACAACAGGATCAGCGAACCCGCGATCGTGTCCATCAGCAGCACCCAGCCGACATTCATGCCGACGCCGCGATGCAGGTTGTTCAGCGTCGTCAGGAACGTGTTGCCGGTGCGCTTCACCGACACGTAGCCGTTGCCGACCCAGTATTCGGCCTGCAGATTCTGGTGCGGCCCGAACAGGCCCATCTGCCAGTGCTCGGGCTGCATCACGCGCTTGTCGCCCCACGCGACCGGCTGCGCGGGTTCCTTGCGCACACGGCCCGGCCGGCCGTCGAAGTGCAGTTCGTGCTGCAGCCACTTCGTCATCGCCGCGGGCGACTTCGGCGCCGGGTCCGGCAACGCGATCTGCATCTGCTCGACCTGCGGTTCGCCGGTCGAGATCTTCAGCGGCGGCGCACGGTGGTTGAGCAGCACGCCCGTCACGCCGAACAGCAGCCCGAGCACCGCGCCCCATAGCCCGACCCAGCCGTGCACCTTGCGCAGCCATTTGATGAAAGTCGCGCGGCGCGAACGCTGGCGGCGCGCCGCCAGTTCGGCGTCGCTCAGCGGACTTGCGGCCGGATGCGGCACGGTGACGTGCGCGGGAGGCATGCCCGCCTGCGGCGGGGCGATCGTTTCGGGCGCGTTCACGCGAGAAGGTCCATTCGTTCAAAGCAACGGGCGACGCACGGAAAACGCGCGTCGCCCGGATAACGTGAAAATGAGAATGGATATCATTACACAAATGACGCGGCGGCTCAATCGGAGCGCGCACCGCGGGCGGCCGACAAATTCAGGTGATGAGCGATGAAGCAGGTGGATTGCGCGCCAATCCCCGGGCATAGAGCGAACATACCGGCGAAATGATTGCGAAAGACCGCGACAGCCGTTCGCAAGAAACCGGGCGGCCGTTTGTTCAGCGGCGCAGCGGCGGCAGCGGAAAGCGCGGCGCGGCGTCGCCCGGCTCGGGCTCGGTGCGATCGAGCGCATACAGCCACGCGAGCAGATCCGCGACGGCCTGGTAAAGCTGCGGCGGAATCCGGTCGTCGAGGTCGACCTGCATCAGCAGCGACACCATCTCCGGCGCGGTATGCACGTACAGCCCCGCATCGCGTGCCCGGGCGACGATCATCTCGGCGACCAGGCCGTATCCCTTCGCGACCACGCGCGGCGCGGCATCGCCGCCTGTCGGATCGTAGACGAGCGCCGCCGCGCGCTTGCGGGATGCCATGCTCATCGCGGCGTCTCGTCGTCGGCACCCGGCGTGCCGCCCGGCGCGCTGCGCGCATACGCGGCGGCAGCCGCGTGCGCGACGAGCGGGTCGAAGCCGTCCAGTTCGTCGCCGACCGCGCGGATCGACAATCCGCCGAGCCGCAGTCCCGAACCCTCGAACCGCTGCCGCAGCGCGGCCTCGTGGCGCGTGAGCCGGTCGGCGCCCGCCGAATTCGCGCGCAGCCGCGCGACGAGTTGCGCGCCGTTCAACACCAGTTCCGCGTCGACCGTCCCGAGCGACGGCAGCGTCAGCGTCAGCCGCGTGCGCCACGCGATGCCGTCCCCCGCGTCGTCGCCGCCGCGCGACGCGTGGCCGCCGGAATCATCGGGCTCGATCGTCCAGTCGAGCCGCGCGCCGGGCCACGCCTCGCCGGCCCAGCGGAACTGGTCGGTCGCCAGCGCGTCGAGCTGCTGCCGCACGATCGGCACGGCGGTCGGATGCACGGGAGCAGCCAACGCCTGCGCCTGCGGATCGGCCGACGCGGCGGCCAGTTCGGCGCGCGCGGGCGTCCAGCGCGCGTCGGGATGGTCGCCGAGCGGGTCGGTCGTTGTGGCCGCGCTCGACGCCATGCCCGGCCGAGCGGCCGCCGGCGCGTTCTGCGCGGAAGCGAGCGAGTGCGCAGCCGCACCGCCCGGCGCGGCTGCGCCCGGCTGCACGGCGGTTCGCGTGGCCGCCGGCAGCGGCAGACGCTGCGCGAGCAGTTCGTCGAGCACATCGGGCGCGTCTTGCTGCACGGCATCCGGGGCCGGCTGCATCGGCTCGGCCGTGAGGCGCGCCTGCGGTTCGCGCATCAGCGCGGCGAGCGGGCGCTGGCCGGCCAGCCACTGTGCGAGATGGGATTCGTAAAAGAGGCCGCTTTCGCTCACGGCCTGCGCGAGCGCCGCGCGCAGCGCGGCGACGGGCGGCGCGTCCGACGCGGCGCGCGCGGCCGCGACGTCGGACGCGGGCAATGCAGCGGAAGAAGAAGCGACAGGCGCGGCAGGACCCGCGGCCGGCTGCCCGTGCGGCTGCCCGCCCCGCGGCACGGCCGCCGCGCTCAGCAGCACGGACGGATCGGCCAGCAGCGGCGTGCGACCGGCGATCACGGGCGTCGCAGCCCCGCCCGAGCGCGAGATCGCGTCGAGCACGAGCGCGACGTCGGACAACGCGGTCTGGGCGGATGCCGGCGGCGCGACGGGCGAGCCGCCCGCCGGCGCCGCGGACGATGCGCCGGCGCCGGGCGTGCCGACCTGCGAGGCCGCCCCGCCGCCGGCCGACGGCGACACGGTGCCGCTCAGCAGGCTGTCGAGGCGGCTCGCCAGCACGGCGGCCGCAACGGAGTCGATACCGGTCATGATCGGAGCCTGCTCACCTCAGCCACATCGTTGCGAAGCCGGGCACGCGGCAACCGCCGCCCCGGCAAACAGGCACTAGCCGCGCGCGCGGTAGAGATCGGTCAATACCTTGGTCGAGCGCCGCGCCTCGAATAGCGCGGACAGCCGCGCGACTTCCGGGCTCGCGAGATCGCGGATCGCGGCGTCGTCGGCGAGGATGCGGCGGATCAGCCCGAGCTTGCGGCCGAGGTCGGATTCGTCGAGCGCGACGCCCGGATCGGCCTCCTTCAGCCCGTCGACGAGCCGCAGGAATTCGTCCTGCAACTCCGGCAGCGCGCTCCAGTCGGCACCGCGTGCCGCGCTCAGCATGCGGCCCGACACGGCCGCGAGCGCCTCGTAGCGGGCGAAGTATTCGGCCTTGAGATTCATCGCGCCGCGTCCGCCGCCTGTTGCGCGGTCATCCGCGCGACTTCGGGGGCGATGCCCGTCCACGCTTCCTCGAGCGTGGCGAGCAGTCCGTCGACCTCGACCAGCATCGCGTCGCTCGCATGCATGTTGGCTTCCAGCAAACGCCGGACGATATAGGCGTACAGCGCATCCAGGCGCCCGGCGATCTCGCCGCCCGCGTCGCGGTTCAGCGACGCCTGCAGCCCGCTCTCGACGATCCCGATCGCCTTGCCGATCGCTTCGCCGCGTGCGGGCACGTTGCCCTGCTGCAGGTGCATGCGCGCGAGCGCGATGGCCTGCCGCGCGCCCTGGTACAGCATCGCGATCAGCCGGTGCGGGGAGGCGCCCATCACCCCCGTCTCGACGCCGACACGCGCGTACGCACTGGCTCCAGCGTGTCCTGGGGAAAACATGCGCTTCTTCTCCTTGTGATGCGTTGGCTATGCGGAGGCCGCCGCCCTGCGTTGCACGACGCGGCCTTGTACCGGAGTTATCGGAAGGGAATTGAAAAGCTTTAGGCGCGCGGGCCGCCAGCCCGGCCGCCGCGGCGTGACCGGCTCGTCACACCGACATCTGCATGATGTCGTTGTACGCGCTCACGAGCTTGTTGCGGACCTGGAGCCCGAACTGGAAGCCGATGTTGGCCTTCTGCATGTCGACCATCACGTCGTTCAGCGACACGTTCGCCGCGCCGACCTCGAACGCCTGCGCCTCGCCGAGCGCGTGCTGCTGGTCGCCGCTGATCTTGTCGAGCGACGCCTTCATCGCGCTCGCGAACGTGCCGGCCGTCGCGGCGCCCGAGCCGGCGAGCGCCGCCGCCGGGCTCGCGACGCCGCCGCCCGCCTGCGCGGCCATCGCCTGCATCTGTTGCAACACCGAACCGATTCCGCTGACGTTGGCAGTCATGCTGTCCCCACACATAAGAGAAGAGACCCGGGCCCACCGGGCGTTCGCGCCGGCGCCGCACCATGCGCACCATGCCGGATCGCGAAAAAGGATAGCAGCGCGGCGCCCGCCAAAGCCGCGAAAGTACGGGGGAAACCCCGCTCTTTTCGGTCGATCGGAGTCGCCCCCGGGTCCCGATAATCGCAACGTGTCATTGTCCGTCCGCTCGTCCGAGCGGCTCAGTCGTCCCGCTCCGGAGAAACTCCACGCATGGATTCGCAGGCCAACTCGCTGATCAACCCCGACGCCCGCACGGGCCTCGCCAGCCCGGTGCCAGGCGCCACCGCGGCCGCCGCGTTGCCGGGAGCAGGCGGCGCCGGCGCGGACTTCGGGTTCGGCGGTTTCGCGGAACGCATTCCCGGCATCTCGCGGATGAAGGGCAACCCGAAGCTGCCGTTCGTGATCGCCGTCGCGTTCGCGATCGCCGCGATCACCGCGCTCGTGCTGTGGAGCCGCGCGCCCGACTATCGCGTGCTGTACAGCAACCTGTCGGACCGCGACGGCGGCGCGATCATCGCCGCACTCCAGCAGGCGAACGTTCCGTACAAGTTCGCCGACGCCGGCGGCGCGATCCTCGTGCCGTCGAACCAGGTGCATGAAACGCGCCTGAAGCTCGCCGCGCTGGGCCTGCCCAAGGGCGGCTCGGTCGGCTTCGAGCTGATGGACAACCAGAAATTCGGCATCAGCCAGTTCGCCGAGCAGGTGAACTACCAGCGCGCGCTCGAAGGCGAGCTGCAGCGCACGATCGAATCGATCAACGCGGTGCGCGGCGCGCGCGTGCATCTCGCGATCCCGAAGCTGTCGGTGTTCGTGCGCGACAAGGAAGCGCCGAGCGCGTCGGTGTTCGTCGACCTCTACCCGGGCCGCGTGCTCGACGAGGGCCAGGTGCAGGCGATCACGCGGATGGTGTCCTCCGGCGTGCCCGACATGCCGGCGAAGAACGTGACGATCGTCGACCAGGACGGCAACCTGCTGACGCAGACCGCGTCGGCCTCCGGCCTCGACGCGAGCCAGCTCAAGTACGTGCAGCAGGTCGAGCGCAATACGCAGAAGCGCATCGATTCGATCCTCGCGCCGATCTTCGGCACCGGCAACGCGCGCTCGCAGGTCAGCGCCGACATCGATTTCTCGAAGCTCGAACAGACCTCGGAAAGCTACGGCCCGAACGGCACGCCGCAGCAGGCCGCGATCCGCAGCCAGCAGACCAGCAGCGCGACCGAGCTCGCGCAGGGCGGCGCGTCGGGCGTGCCGGGCGCGCTGTCGAACACGCCGCCGCAGCCGGCCTCCGCGCCGATCGTCGCCGGCAACGGCCAGAACGGCGCGCAGTCGACGCCCGTCAGCGACCGCAAGGACCAGACCACCAACTACGAGCTCGACAAGACGATCCGCCACGTCGAGCAGCCGATGGGCAACGTGAAGCGGCTGTCGGTCGCCGTCGTCGTCAACTACCAGCCGGTCGCCGACGCGAAGGGCCACGTGACGATGCAGCCGCTGCCGCCCGCGAAGCTCGCGCAGGTCGAGCAGCTCGTGAAGGACGCGATGGGCTACGACGAGAAGCGCGGCGACTCGGTGAACGTCGTGAACAGCGCGTTCTCGAGCGTCGGCGATCCGTACGCCGACCTGCCGTGGTGGCGCCAGCCGGACATGATCGCGATGGCGAAGGAAGCCGCGAAGTGGCTCGGCATCGCGGCAGCCGCGGCGGCGCTCTATTTCATGTTCGTGCGCCCGGCGATGCGCCGCGCGTTCCCGCCGCCCGAGCCGGTCGCACCGGCGCTCGCGGCGCCGGACGATCCGGTCGCGCTCGACGGCCTGCCCGCCCCGGACAGGGCCGACGAGCCCGATCCGCTGCTGCTCGGCTTCGAGAACGAAAAGAACCGCTACGAACGCAACCTCGACTACGCGCGCACGATCGCCCGCCAGGATCCGAAGATCGTCGCCACCGTCGTGAAGAACTGGGTGTCCGATGAACGCTGAAGGCCTGACCAAGAGCGCGCTGCTGCTGATGTCGATCGGCGAGGAAGAGGCCGCTGAAGTATTCAAGTTCCTCGCGCCGCGCGAGGTGCAGAAGATCGGCGCCGCGATGGCCGCGCTGAAGAACGTCACGCGCGAGCAGGTCGAGGGCGTGCTGCAGGAATTCGCGAAGGAAGCCGAGCAGCACACCGCGCTGTCGCTCGATTCCAGCGAGTACATCCGCTCGGTGCTGACCAAGGCGCTCGGCGAGGACAAGGCCGGCGTGCTGATCGACCGGATCCTGCAGGGCAGCGACACGAGCGGCATCGAGGGCCTGAAGTGGATGGACTCGGGCGCCGTGGCCGAACTGATCAAGAACGAGCATCCGCAGATCATCGCGACGATCCTCGTGCATCTCGACCGCGACCAGGCGTCCGAGATCGCGTCGTGCTTCACCGAACGGCTGCGCAACGACGTGCTGCTGCGGATCGCGACGCTCGACGGTATCCAGCCGGCTGCGCTGCGCGAGCTCGACGACGTGCTCACCGGCCTGCTGTCCGGCAGCGACAACCTGAAGCGCAGCCCGATGGGCGGCATCCGCACCGCGGCCGAGATCCTCAACTTCATGACGAGCAATCATGAGGAAGGCGTGCTCGAAAGCGTGCGCCAGTACGACGCCGACCTCGCGCAGAAGATCGTCGACCAGATGTTCGTGTTCGAGAACCTGCTCGACCTCGAGGATCGCGCGATCCAGATGGTGCTGAAGGAAGTCGAGTCGGAAACGCTGATCATCGCGCTGAAGGGCGCGCCGCCCGCGCTGCGCCAGAAGTTCCTCGCGAACATGTCGCAACGCGCGGCCGAACTGCTCGCGGAGGATCTCGACGCACGCGGCCCGGTGCGCGTGTCGGAAGTCGAGACGCAGCAGCGCCGCATCCTGCAGATCGTGCGCAACCTCGCCGAGAGCGGTCAGATCGTGATCGGCGGCAAGGCGGAAGACGCATATGTCTGATTCCGTGCGCGATCGGGCCGCCACCCTCACCGCGTACCAGCGGTGGGAGATGGCGTCGTTCGATCCGCCGCCGCCCCCGCCGCCGCCCGACGACGCTGCCGCGGCCGCCGCCGCGCTCGCCGAGGAACTGCAGCGCGTGCGCGACGCCGCGCATGCCGAAGGCCATGCGGCCGGTCACGTCGAAGGCCAGGCGCTGGGTTACCAGGCCGGTTTCGACCAGGGCCGCGAGCAGGGTTTCGAGGCCGGCCAGGCCGAAGCCCGCGAACAGGCCGCGCAGCTCGCGGCGCTCGCCGCCTCGTTCCGCGAAGCCGTGTCGAGCGTCGAGCACGATCTCGCGTCCGATCTCGCGCAGCTCGCGCTCGACATCGCGCAGCAGGTCGTGCGCCAGCACGTGAAGCACGATCCCGCGGCGCTCGTCGCGGCCGTGCGCGACGTGCTCGCCGCCGAACCGGCATTGTCCGGCGCGCCGCATCTCGCGGTGAATCCGGCCGACCTGCCCGTCGTCGAAGCCTATCTGCAGGACGATCTCGATACGCTCGGCTGGACCGTGCGCACCGACACGTCGATCGAGCGCGGCGGCTGCCGCGCGCACGCTGCGACGGGCGAGGTCGACGCGACGCTGCCCACCCGCTGGCAGCGCGTCGCCGCCGCGATCGGCAAGGTGAGCGCATGGTGACGCCCACGCCCGAATCGATCCTGTACGACGGGATGACGCCGCTCGAGCGCGAACTCGCGCTCGCGTCGTTCGGCCCCGACGGCGCGCACGACTCCGCCCACGGCGCCGATCCGCACGCGGCACCCGCTGCGGACGACGCACCGCGCGCACCGCACAATCCGCATCTCGCGCACTGGCGCACGCACCTGAACGGGCTCGCGACGCGCAGCCACCGCGCGCTGCCGCTGCGGCCGTGCGGGCGCCTCACCCGCGCCGCGGGCCTCGTGCTCGAGGCGATCGGGCTGCGCCTGTCGGTCGGCGCCGAATGCACGATCGAACTGCCGCCCGGCAGCACGCTGCCGCACGCGGAAGCGGAAGTCGTCGGGTTCTCCGGCGATCGCCTGTTCCTGATGCCGACCACCGATGTCGCCGGCGTGCTGCCCGGCGCGCGCGTGTGGCCGCGCGAAAGCGCGCCCGTCGCCGATCCGCTCGCGGGCGCCAAACGACTGCCGGTCGGCTGGGAAATGCTCGGGCGTGTGGTCGACGCGTCGGGCCGCCCGCTCGACGGCCTCGGCCCGCTCGCGTCGAAGGTCGACGCAGCGCTGTCGGCGCCGTCGATCAACCCGCTCGATCGCGAGCCGATCCACAGTGTGCTCGACGTCGGCGTGCGCGCGATCAACGCGCTGCTCACCGTCGGCCGCGGGCAGCGGATGGGCCTGTTCGCGGGGTCCGGCGTCGGCAAGTCGGTGCTGCTCGGCACGATGGCGCGCTACACCAGCGCGGAAGTGATCGTGATCGGGCTGATCGGCGAACGCGGCCGCGAAGTGAAGGAATTCATCGAACAGATCCTCGGCGAGGACGGGCTCGCGCGCTCGGTCGTCGTCGCCGCGCCGGCCGACGTGTCGCCGCTGCTGCGCATGCAGGGCGCCGCCTACGCGACGTCGCTTGCCGAGTATTTCCGCGACCAGGGCAAGCACGTGCTGCTGCTGATGGATTCGCTGACGCGCTACGCGATGGCGCAGCGCGAGATCGCGCTCGCGATCGGCGAGCCGCCCGCGACCAAGGGCTATCCGCCGTCGGTGTTCGCGAAGCTGCCCGCGCTCGTCGAGCGCACCGGCAACGGGCCCGAAGGCGGCGGCTCGATCACCGCGTTCTACACGGTGCTGACCGAAGGCGACGACCAGCAGGACCCGATCGCCGACTCGGCGCGCGCGATCCTCGACGGCCATATCGTGCTGTCGCGCGCGCTCGCCGAGGCCGGCCACTATCCGGCGATCGACATCGAGGCGTCGATCAGCCGCGCGATGACCGCGCTGATCGACGAAACGCATCTCGACCGCGTGCGGCAGTTCAAGCAGATGCTGTCGCGCTACCAGCGCAATCGCGACCTGATCGCGGTCGGCGCGTATGCACCGGGCCGCGACGCGCAGCTCGACCGCGCGATCGCGCTCTATCCGCGCATCGAATCGTTCCTGCAGCAGGGCTTTCGCGAATGCGCGCCGTTCGCGTCGAGCCTCGCCGGGCTCGATGCACTGTTCGACGTACACGGAGGCTGATCCCGATGGCACACGGCTTTCCCCTTCAACTGCTGCTCGACCGCGCGCAGGAAGATCTCGACACGGCCACGAAGCAGCTCGGCACCGCGCAGCGCGACCGCACCGCGGCCGCCGAACAGCTCGACGCGCTGCTGCGCTATCGCGACGAATACCACGCGCGCTTTTCGCAGTCCGCGCAGCACGGGATGCCGGCCGGCAACTGGCGCAATTTCCAGGCGTTCATCGATACGCTCGACGCGGCGATCGCGCAGCAGCGCAACGTGCTGGCCGCGGCCGAACTGCGCATCGACGAGGCGCGCCCGAACTGGCAACAGAAGAAACGCACCGTCGGCTCATACGAAACCCTGCAGGCGCGCGGCGCCGCGCAGGAAACGCAGCGTGCCGCGAAGCGCGAACAGCGCGACGCCGACGAACACGCCGCGAAGATTCTGCGCATGCGGGCCGACGCGGCCCGTTCGGCGTAACCGCTCACCGCTTTCGAACGAGAGAATCGCCATGCCTCCCCTGCCCCTGCTCGGCGCGCTGCTCGACACCGCCGACACCGCCATCAAGGCCGTCCGCGGCGCGGGTTCGTCCGCCGCCGCGACGTCCGCCGGCAACGATGCCGCAACCAGCCCGGCCGCCGTGCCGTTCGCGCAGACGCTGAAGCAAAGCGTCGGCACACGGCACGACGCGGCGAACGCCGGCAAGCCGGATACCGCGACGCAACAGGCGTCGTCGACGTCGCCCGCCGGCGCGAAGCCCGCCGACCGCGTCGACGACAAGTCGACCGACGACGCGAACGCGACGCCCAACGCCGACGCCGCCGCGCTCGCCGCGGCCGCCGCCGTTCAGGCGCAACTGCAGGCGCGCGTGAACGACGCGGCGCCGGCCGGCGCCGCTGCCGATACCGCCGCCACGGCCGCGCAAACGACGGCCGTGTCCGGCCAGCCCGACGCCACGGCCGCGCTGACGAATCATGCCGGCGAGGACGCGACCGCCGAGCCGGCGTTGCCGGCGTCGGGCCGCGAAGCGCTGCAAGCTGCGCTGGCGAAACTGACGGGCGGCGCGGGTGCGATCGCGATGCCCGCGACGGGCACGGCAGCAGCCGCGGCCGCGACAGCGCCGGCATCGACGACGTCCGCATCGGCGGCCGCCGCGCCGCTGACGCCGAAAGTCCCGACCTTCGACCGCACGCTCGCCGACGCGAAAGGCGCGCTCGCGCCGCAGCCGACGCCCACGCAAGCGACCGCCCAGGCGCTGCAGGCGGGCGCCGCCGGCCAGCCGGCCGCGCATGCGCTTGCGGCCACCGAGGAAGCGGCCAGCCCGGCCGCCGACGCATCGGTCGCCGCCGCCGCAACGGCTGCGGCAGCCGCGCAGGCGAACCTGCAGGCATCGCCGGCCGCCAGCTCGGTCGCCGCGGCCAACGCCCACGTGCTGGCCCCGCATGTCGGCACCGCCGACTGGACCGACGCGCTGAGCCAGAAGGTCGTGTTCCTGTCGAATGCGCATCAGCAGAGCGCCGAGCTGACGCTGAACCCGCCGGACCTCGGCCCGCTGCAGGTCGTGCTGCGTGTCGCGGACAATCACGCGCATGCGCTGTTCGTCTCGCAGCACGCGCAGGTGCGCGACGCGGTCGAAGCCGCGCTGCCGAAGCTGCGCGAAGCGATGGAAGCGGGCGGGCTCGGCCTGGGCAGCGCGACCGTCAGCGACGGCGGCTTCGCGTCGCAGCAGCAGAACCCGCAACAGAGCTTCGCCGGCGGCCGGCCGTCGCCGCGCGCACGCGCCGGATCGTCAGCCGTCGATGCACCGGTCGACGCTGCGCAATCCGCAGCGGCCGGCGCGACCGTGAGCCGCGCGGGCCTCGTCGATACGTTCGCCTGAGCATCGCGCCGCTCGCGTGCCGGTGCGCGCCGCTCAGCGGCCGTGCACCGCCGCGGCCGCCTCGCCGCGCGGCACCGCGCCCTTGCGCGTCGCGACGATGAAGTCCGCCGCGCGTTCGCCGATCATCACCGACGGCGCATTCGTGTTCCCGCCGATCAGCGTCGGCATCACCGACGCGTCCACCACCCGCAGCCCGTCGACACCCCGCACGCGCAGTTGCGGATCCACGACCGCGCGCACATCCGAACCCATCCGGCAGGTGCCGACCGGGTGATAGATCGTGTCGGCGTGCGCGACGATCGTCGCGCGCAGCTCGGCTTCGCTCTGGTCCGCCCGCGTGTACAGCTCGCGCCCGCCCTGCGACGCGAGCGGCGCCTGCGACAGGATCCGGCGCATCGCCTGCGCACCGCGCACGAGCAGGTCGAGATCGCGCGTATCGCTGAAGAAGCGCGGATCGATCAGCGGCGCGTCGCGCGCATCGCCGCTCGCGAGGGCGACCGTGCCACGGCTGAACGGGCGCAGCGCGCACACGTGCAGCGAATAGCCGAAGCCCCAGTGCATCTTGCGGTTATGGTCGTCGACGAGCGCCGTGCAGAAATGCAGCTGCAGGTCCGGTCGGTCGAGCGACGGATCGCTCTTGATGAAGCCGCCGGCCTCCGCGACGTTGCTCGTCATCATCCCCGTGCGGCTCGAGAAATAGCGCGCGAGCGCCGGCGTCATCTTCGCGATGCCGCGCAGGCAGATGCCGACCAGTTCCGACGAATTCACGCGCGTGTTGATGATGAAGTCGATATGGTCGATCAGGTTCGCGCCGACGTCCGGCGCGTCCTGCACGATCGCGATCCCGTGCCGGCGCAGCTGCTCCGCCGGACCGATCCCCGAGCACATCAGCAGCTGCGGCGAATTGAACGCGCCGGCCGACAGAATCACCTCCGCCCGCGCGCCGAGCGTCTCGACGCGTCCGTCGCGCGACACCACGACGCCGACCGCGCGCTTGCCGTCGAAGCCCACGCGCAGCACCGTCGCATCGGGGACCACATGCAGGTTCGGCCGGTTGCGGCCATAGATGTACGCACGCGCGACGCTGCAGCGCGAGCCGTCGCGATGCGTGACCTGATAGAAGCCGACGCCTTCCTGCGTCGCGCCGTTGAAATCGTTGTTCAGCGGATAGCCGGCCGCGTGCGCGGCCTGGATGAATCGTTCGGAGAACGGATTGCGAAAGCGCAGATCGGACACCGTCAACGGGCCGTCCGCGCCGTGCCATGCATCGGCGCCGCGCGCGTTGCCTTCGGCGCGGCGGAAATACGGCAACACGTCCTGCCAGCCCCAGCCCGTTGCGCCGAGCTGGGCCCACTCGTCGTAGTCGCCCGGGTGGCCGCGCGTGTAGATCATCGCGTTGATCGCGCTCGAGCCGCCCATCCCGCGCCCGCGCGGCTGGTAGCCGCGACGGCCGCCGAGGCCCGGCTGCGGCACCGTCTCGTATCCGTAGTTCGTGCCGAGCTTGAACGGCACGAGCGCCGCGATTCCCACCGGCATGTTGACGAGCAGGTTGCGCTCCGTGTGCGGGCCGGCCTCGATCAGCGCGATCGTCGCGTCGGGGCATGCATCGGCGAGGCGGCTGGCGACGCTCGAGCCGCCCGACCCGCCGCCCACGATGATGTAGTCGTATTGCATGTCACGTCTCCTTCGTGTCATGAACGGCGCCCGGCGCGGCCGGCTCCCGCTTGTAATGTTCGGGCATTGTAGGAATGGCCGTCGCGCGCGCGGCACGCCGATTCAAGAGCGATTCCTCTAAACGCCCGCGTGAACTAAATTTAAGATGTATCGATCGATGCGACGCGAGGCAGCGGCCGCCAGAAGCCGCGCCGTCGTGAAAAAAGGGAGACGATGATGCAGCGCGACGTTCTGCAGGCCGCGTGCCGACCGGGTGTTCCGGACGCACCGCGCGCGGCCCGCATTTCATTTCAAACGGACGCCCGAATGGTTGCGACCGGCACCGTGCGCGCGGCCGGTCGAAATCGAACGACGCAACGTATGGCCGACCGTTTGGATGGCTCGTCGAATGAGCGATCCGACCTGCCGGTGCGTGGGTCGACGCGCGCTTCGCGCGGCCCCGCTTCGGTGTGCGCGCAAGCGCCCGCAGCGTGCGATCGCGCGGCAGCCGGAAATCGCATCGGGCCGTACGCGCGCACCGTGCCACCCCGTTTTCGGACGCGAACACCGTCGCGCGGATGCGACGCTTGCCGCACGCTGCACCCTGTTTTCACCCGCGCATCGCATCCGGCCCCGCGCCGCGCGACGCGCGCCACCCTGATCCGCCCCGCCACGCGCGCCGAGCGCTCACGTGCGGCCTGACTGCTGGCCGACGTGCCACGCCCCACTGGAGGAGACGAAATGAAGAACGACCTGCCCGAACTGGCCCCGCAAGCGCTGCCGTCGGTCGATGCGCTGACGGCGCTGCTGCGCGACCAGCGCGCGGCCTATCTGCGCGCGCCCTATCCGGAGTGGGACACCCGCGCGCAGCACCTGCGCGCGCTGCGCACCATGCTGCTCGATCACGCGGATGCACTCGCCGACGCGATCAGCGCCGACTTCGGCCACCGCGCGAAACAGGAAGTGCTGCTGTCGGAAATCTGGATGGCGAAGGAAGAGATCGACGATGCGCTCAAGCACGGCAAGCGCTGGATGAAGCCGATCAGCAAGCCGATGAACAAGTGGCTGCGGCCGGCGCGCGCGAAGGTGCTGCCGCAACCGCTCGGCGTGGTCGGCATCGTCGTGCCGTGGAACTATCCGATCCTGCTCGCGGCCGGGCCGCTGATCTGCGCGCTCGCGGCCGGCAACCGCGCGATCATCAAGATGTCCGAACTGACGCCGCGCACGTCGGCGTTGTTCGAGCAACTGATCGCGAAGACCTTCTCGCGCGACCACGTCGCGGTCGTGAACGGCGACGCCGAGATCGGCGCCGCGTTCAGCGCGTTGCCGTTCGATCACCTGCTGTTCACCGGCTCGACGCATGTCGGCCGCCACGTGATGCGCGCCGCGGCCGACAATCTCACGCCCGTCACGCTCGAACTCGGCGGCAAGTCGCCGGCGATCATCGGCCCGAATGCGCGCTTCGATGCCGCGGTCGACGCGATCGTCGGCGGCAAGACGCTGAACGCAGGCCAGACCTGCATCGCGCCCGACTACGTGCTGCTGCCGCGCGGGATGGAAGCCGCGTTCATCGAGCGCGCGCGGGCGCGCTTCGCCAAGCTGTATCCGGACCTGTCGACCAACGGCGACTACACGACGATCGTGTCGCCGCGCCATTACGCGCGGCTGCAGCAGCTTGCAACCGACGCGCAGGCGGCCGGCGCGCAACTGCATCCGCTGTCGGACGCGCAGTCCGATCCCGCGTCGCGCCGCTTCGTGCCGTGCGCGGTCACGCACGTGCCGGCCGCGTCGCAGCTGATGCAGGAGGAAATCTTCGGGCCCTTGCTGCCGCTCGTGCCGTACGAGCGGCTCGACGAGGCGATCGCGTACGTGAATGCGCGCCCGCGCCCGCTTGCGCTGTATCTGTTCGACGAGGATGGCGGCACGGTCGATCGCGTGATGCGCGAAACGATCTCGGGCGGCGTGACGGTCAACGACGCGCTGCTGCACATCGCGTGCGGCAGCTTGCCGTTCGGCGGCGTCGGCGCGAGCGGGATGGGTGCGTATCACGGCTACGACGGCTTCGTGACGTTCTCGAAGATGAAGCCCGTGCTCACGCAGGCGCGCCTGAATACCCGCGGGCTGATCGCGCCGCCTTACGGCAGGCGCTTCGCCGCGGTGATCCGGATGATGCTGAAGTTCTGAGCGATGCGGGCCGCGCGCGATGCGTGGCGGCCCGCTTTGAACATGCCGCGCGGCGACGCTGCCGCGCGCGCCGTCACACGGGCCAGAGCGGCCCTTCCTGCATCGCGCCGATCTGCTCGCGCAGTTCGAGTACTCGTGCTTCCCAGTAGCGATGCGTGTTGAACCACGGGAACGCGGCCGGAAACGCCGGATCGCCCCAGCGGCGCGCAAGCCAGGCCGCGTAGTGGATCAACCGCAGCGTGCGCAGCGCTTCGACCAGATGCAGCTCGCGCGGCTCGAATTCGCAGAAGTCCTCATAACCGGCGAGCAGATCCGCGAGCGCGCGCGACGCGCCTTCCCGATCGCCCGGCAGCAGCAGCCACAGGTCCTGGACCGCCGGTGCCATCCGGCTGTCGTCGAAGTCGACGAAATGCGGCCCCGCGTCGGTCCACAGCACGTTGCTCGGATGGCAATCGCCGTGCGTGCGCAGCAGGCGGATTTCGCCCGCACGCTCGAACGCGGCCTCGACGCCTTCCAGCGCGAGCGTGACCACTGTCTCATACGCAGGACGTACATCGTCGGGAATGAAATCGTGCGCGAGCAGGTAGTCGCGCGGCTCGTAGCCGAACGTGCGGATGTCGAGCACCGGACGCGCGACGTAAGGCTGCGTCGCGCCGACCGCGTGAATGCGGCCGATGAAGCGGCCGAGCCATTCGAGCGTGTCGCTGCGGTCGAGATCGGGTGCGCGGCCGCCGCGCCGCTCGAAGATCGAGAAGCGAAAGCCGTCGAACGCGTGCAGCGTGCGGCCGTCGAAGGCGGTCGCGGGCACCACCGGAATCTCGCGCGCGGCAAGTTCGGCGACGAATGCGTGTTCTTCGAGGATCGCGTCGTCCGACCATCGCTCGGGGCGGTAGAACTTCGCGACGACGGGCGGGCCGTCTTCGATGCCGACCTGGTAGACGCGGTTCTCGTAGCTGTTGAGTGCGAGCATGCGGCCATCGGTGCGCAGCCCGGCCGGCATCAGCACGCTGTCGAGCGCGTCGAGCACGCACTCGGGCGTGAGGCCGGCGAACGGCGGGCCGGCGGGAGCAGCGGGGGCGGAAGTGGCGTCTTTCATGCCCCGCATTGTGCCGTCAGCCGCGCCGAAACACGAGCGTCCGATGCGGCGCGCGTGCTCAGTGAATCGCGGCGCCGGCCGGCAGCACGGATTCGCCGGTGTCGATCAGATCCTCGAGAAAGAACGGCTCGGTGTTGAGTTCTTTCGACTCGCCCGGCACGCCCGCGTACCAGGTCACCATGGCCATGTCGCCCAGAAGGCGCTGGACGATGCCGCGCGCGCCCTTGGGCACCGCGATATGGGTAGTGCAGACAATCGACCCGACATGCATGATGGTTCCCCACTCTTGAATCTTGAAACCCGGCCCGCTGACGAGCCGGCAAATGCACGATCCGCGCCGCCCTCGGCGGGGTGTTGCGCATGATCCCATTGTTCACGGTTTATCGAAGCGCGAAAAGAAGAAGAAGCGGGCGAAGTGCCGCGAATTCGTCGAATGTCTCCAATCAACCACTGCGTCGCGCGTGCGCTTGCACGGGCGGATACCCCCATCATACCCTGTCGAATGTGACTGTCCGCCGAATCGCGCCGGGCATCCGATACGCGCTCGAATTGCGCGACGCGCGTATCGTCTGGCCTTTGCCTCGGCCGTCGTGATATCTCGCGTAACCGCATCCGACGGAACCACGCCCGCGGCCGCGCAGAGCGACGCCTCCCCGCCCTATCTCGAACGCGGCTCGCGCAGCGACTGGCGCACGAGCGTCGCGCTGCTCTACTGCTGCTCCACCGCGTGCAGCCGCTGCTGCTGGAATGCTCGTGCACGTTCGGCGTCAGTCTCGCGCTGTCGGCATGACGTTCGCGCACGCAGCCGCACCTTTGCGCAGACAGTTGCGCCGGACGGCCGCCTTGCGGTACCGTTGAAGCTCATTCGCGTTCAAGCGCATTTCGACACGATGCATCCGTTCACGTCCGCACTCGCTCAATCCCGGCCGCAGTTCGACTCGCGGCCGCAGGCGTGCGCGCATCCGTCGGTCCTTCCTCCTCCTGTCGCACCGCCGCTCGTCGGCGCCGCGCCGCCCCCGCCGGCGGCACGCGTCGGCTGACCAGCCGGCTTTCGCTTTTTCGTTTTCCATTCGCCCGTTTGCAGCCGTTCGTGCGTCGTCACGCACGGCGCGTTGCCGCGCGCGCGACATGGAACGTATCGATCCGTTCGACAGGTGGATTCACATGGTTTCGTTCAAACGCGCGCTCGCCGCGCATGGCGTGACGTCGCTCTTCGTGCTGCTGTGGAGCAGCGGCGCGATCTTCGCTGAACTCGGTCTGCGTCATGCATCCGCGTTCGTCTTTCTCACCGCACGTTTCGCGCTCGCGTCACTCGTGCTGCTCGTCCTGGCCGTCATGCGCGGCCGCTGGCTGCCGCCGCGCGGCGAGCGGCGCATGGCCGCGCTGACCGGCCTGCTGATGATGGGCGGCTATTCGATCTTCTACCTGCTCGCGCTCGATCAGGGGATCGCACCGGGCGTGCTCGCGACGATCCTCGGCGTGCAGCCGATCGTCACGCTCGCGATGGTCGAGCGACGCTGGCAACCGATGCGCGTCGCGGGGCTCGCGCTGTCGCTCGTCGGCCTCGCGCTCGTCGTGTGCCGCGGCGTGGGCGGCGCCGGCCTGCCGATCATCGGCATCGCCTGCGCGCTCACGGCGCTCGCCGCGCTGACCGTCGGCTCACTGCTGCAAAAGCGCGTGCGTGCGGCGCCTGCCGACGTGCTGCCGCTGCAGAACGCGATCGGCCTCGCGCTGTGCGTGGCGATCCTGCCGTTCCGGCCCGTCTCGCTCGATGCGAGCTGGGCGTTCGTCGTGCCGCTGCTGTGGCTCGGCATCGTGATCTCGGTGATCGCGCAGTTGCTGTTCTACCGCTTGATGCAGCGCGGCGATCTCGTCAACGTGACGAGCCTGTTCTATCTCGTGCCCGTCGTCACCACGCTGATGGATGCGGTCTGGCTCGGCAACCGGCCGGCGCCGCTCGCGCTCGCCGGCCTGGCGGCGATCGTCGCGGGGCTCGTGCTCGTATTCCGCACACCGGCCGCTCGCGCGCAACCCGAGCGCGCGTAAGCGGACGGCCGCCGCACCCGCGAGTGCGGCGGCCCGCATCGAACACGTACGACGTTTGGGCGCAAACGGAAAGGAGCCGGAAAGCCATGCGCAAGGCATTCGTCTGATTCCACGGGGAAATGCAGAATTCCCGGGGTTTCCGCATACTTTTAATGGTTCGGATAGCGAAAAACGCTGCGCGGTTGCCTATACTCGAACTGCCGGCCCCACTCGCAATCGGTCCGGCACATATTAGAAATGCCCGGCATGGGGCGGGTACAGGCGCGTGCGCCTGCGCCGGCCGACTATGGAGACACGCATGACGACCTATTTCACGATCGGCGACTTCATCCTGTTGATTCCGATGGCGCTGGCCGGCGCGCTATTTCTCGGCGCGGTGCCCTGCGCGACCCAATTCCGCCACAACCTGCTGCGCGTGCTCGGCGTGATGCTTGGCGTCGGCGTTGCGGTGTTGCTCGTCGAAGGCCTTCCCGCACTGCTGTAGCGACGCGTTCGCGCGCCGGTCACATCGCTGCACCGCAGCGACGTGACGGCTTGCTTGCGTGCGCCGCGATACGGGATGCGATCGTTCGCATTCCGTATCGACTGTCCTCGCTACCGGTCAGATCGCCTGATCGGTTGACGGCTTTTCCCACAGATTGATGCCGCCTTCGGTCGCATGACGATCGATCTCCGCGAGTTCGTCGGCCGAGAACTCGAGGTTCTTCAGCGCGCCGACGTTTTCACGCACCTGCTCCGCGCGGCTCGCGCCGATCAGCGCCGACGTCACGCGACCATTGCGCAACACCCACGCGAGCGCCATCTGCGCGAGGCTTTGCCCGCGCCGCTGCGCGATGCCGTTGAGCTTGCGCACGTGCTCGAGGTTGTCCGCGCTCAGGTGATCCTGTTTCAGCGAACCGCCGCCCGGCTTGTTCACCCGCGCATCGGCCGGCACGCCGTTCAGGTATTTCGACGTCAGCAACCCCTGCGCGAGCGGCGTGAACGCGATGCTGCCCGTGCCGATCTCGTCGAGCGTCCCGAGCAGATCCTGCTCGATCCAGCGGTTCAGCATGTTGTACGAAGGCTGGTGGATCAGCAGCGGCACCTGGTATTGCGCGAGCAGTTCGGCCATCTCGCGCGTCTTCGCGGCCGAGTACGACGAGATGCCGATATACAGCGCCTTGCCCTGCCGCACGGCCGACGCGAGCGCGCCGGCCGTTTCCTCGAGCGGCGTGTGCGCGTCGAAGCGATGCGAATAGAAGATGTCGACGTAGTCGAGGCCCATCCGCTGCAGGCTCTGGTCGAGGCTCGCGAGCACGTACTTGCGCGACCCGCCGCCGCTGCCGTACGGCCCCGGCCACATGTCCCAGCCGGCCTTCGTCGAGATCAGCAGCTCGTCGCGGTACGGCCGGAAATCTTCCTTCAGCAGCCGGCCGAAATTGGTTTCGGCGCTGCCGTACGGCGGCCCGTAGTTGTTCGCCAGGTCGAAGTGATTGATGCCGAGATCGAACGCGGTGCGCAGGATGTCGCGCTGCGTGTCGATCGGCGTCGAGTCGCCGAAGTTGTGCCACAGACCGAGCGACAGCGCGGGCAGTTTGAGCCCGGATTTGCCGCAGGTGCGGTATTGCATGTCGGCATAACGTTCGGAAGCTGCTTCATAGGCCATGGGTCGGTTCCGTCAGGACGTCGGGGGAAGGGACGCGCGCCGCACGCGAGCATCGCGCGCCGGCGGCGAAGGAAACAACGACGGCTATGGTAGCGAACGCGGCGCGAGCCTGCACGGCAATGGACGCGACCGCGCGCGTCGCCTACACTGCGGCGTCTCGAATCACCGTTACAGCGAGGTTGGTATGTCCCGGGTCATCTCGGTTGCACTGCTCGTCGGCGGCGTCGTGCTGCTGTATTTCGGCGGCCAGTCGTTCCATTCGATCAACGACAACATGTCGCGCTTCTTCACCGGCTCGCCCGCCACGAAGACGATCCTGCTGATCGCGGGCGGCGCCGTCGCCTCGCTGATCGGCCTGATCGGCCTCGCGATGCCGGGCAACAAGCGCTGATCGCGCAGCCGCGCGGCTCGCGACGACTCGCGGTGCGCGGCGCGCGAGCGAGCGGTTCAAAACGCAACGGGCGGCCCAGGCCGCCCGTTTCTTCATCCGCCCGCGCGGCCCAGCGCCGCAGCGGGCGACCGGCTGCGGGCGACCGGCTGCGGGCGACCGGCTTCGGGCGACCGGCACGGCTGCGTCGCCGTCCGAACCGCTGCTAGAACTGCACTTCCGGCTTCGTCGCCGAACGCGTGCCCGGCACCGGCCGGTTGCTCACCCCGTGATATGTGTAGACGAGCGAGAACTTCACCTGGTCGGAGCGGTTCTGCCCCGCCGAATGCAGCGTGTTGCAGTGGAAGAACACGACGTCGCCCGTCTGGAGCGGCGGGCAGGTGGCCGCATCGATCATCTTGCGGTTCTCCGGCAGGTCGCTGCGGAAGAACTTCGCGTCGTCGAACGCTTCCGGCCCGAATTCGGCCGTGTGCGACCCGGGCACCAGCCAGAGCGCGCCGTTTTCGTTCGTTTCCGGCCCGAGGGCGAGCCACACCGACACCATGTCCGCGCGTTCGAACGACCAGTAGCGGAAGTCGCGATGCCAGCCCGTCAGGCTCCCGTACGCGGGGTGCTTCGTCATCATGCAGTTGTGATGCGTGCGCGACAGCACCGGCTGCTCGCCGAAGTACTCGCGCATCCACGCGCCGATTTCGGGCGCGATCGCGCGCTCGGCGAACGCCGGATCGCGCCCATAGGCGTCCAGCAGCCGCCGCACCGTATGCCCGCCCGGCGCATGCTTCGACTCGGGCGCGCCCGGGTAGCGCAAATCCGCCTCGAACTCGATCGGCTCCGCCGCTTCCTGCAACTGGCGCTGCGCGATGCGCTTGAGCGCCGCGCACTGCGCTTCGCCGACGAGGCCGCGCGCGACGACGAAACCACGTTCGCGCAATTCCGCGACTTGCGCGCGGATCGATTCCGACTGCAATGAAGACGACATGGGATGCCAGACGTTTATTGTGTGAATTTGACGATTGTAAATCGGCGCCGGATACCGCGAACAGCGCCATTGTCGTGCGCAGGGGCATGCCAATCGCGGATTTGATCGCGATCAAGGGAACTGTACGGCGCGGCGGGAGCCTCAGCGACAGGCGGTATGCGGCGACTCGCTTGCGGCACAAGGGTTTATCGCGACTTTTGCACGTCACGAAACCCTTGTAGCCTGTCGCGGCCTGTCAATTCTGGCGGGCGCGGCGCGCAACGACTTTCGGTAAGATCCGTTGCGTCATCCGAGGCCGTTCATACCAGTGCGCTCTTCAAGGGCGCCATCCATACAAGCGAAGCATCGTTCACATGCCATTCCGTCTGACTTCCCGTTTCAACCGCGCTGCGAAGCGCGTCGTGCCGTCCGCTCCCGCCCGCTCGCTGCGCCATCACCGCGCCCGCACGCAGGCACTCGCCAGGCACACGCACGCGCACAGCCGGCTGGACGGCATCCGTGCGTGGTTCCACGCATTCTTCTCGATGATGAGCGCGCAGGCGTTCGCACGCCGCGCCGGCCTGCGTTCGCTGCTGCAGAAACCGTCGTCGCTGCGCGCGCTCGCGCTGCGCCGCACGCTCGGCCCGCAGCGCCGCATCAACCGCCCGCGCCGCCTCGCGGCCAGCAATGGGTGGTTCGGGTTCAGCGCACGCTGACACCGCGCCGGCGGGCCGTACCCGCCACCGATCGCCGTCATTTCGCCGGCGCTCGACACGCATAAAAAAACCCCGGCATGCCGGGGTTTTTCGTTTCAGGCGCGACGCCGCTTACGCGACGCGTGCCGTCGGCTCCACGCCGGCCGCTTCGGCCAGCACGAGTGCCTTGTCGGTTGCTTCCCACGAGAATTCCGGCTCTTCGCGGCCGAAGTGGCCGTAAGCTGCCGTCTTCTCGTAGATCGGGCGCAGCAGGTCGAGCATCTTGATGATGCCCTTCGGACGCAGGTCGAAATGCTCGCGCACGAGCTTCGTGATCACCGCATCCGACACGCGGCCCGTGCCGAACGTGTTGACCATCACCGAGGTCGGCTCGGCGACGCCGATCGCGTACGACACCTGGATCAGCGCGCGCGACGCGAGGCCTGCCGCGACGATGTTCTTCGCGACGTAGCGGCCGGCATACGCTGCCGAGCGGTCGACCTTCGACGGATCCTTGCCCGAGAACGCGCCGCCGCCGTGCGGTGCGGCACCGCCGTACGTGTCGACGATGATCTTGCGGCCCGTCAGGCCGCAGTCGCCCTGCGGGCCGCCGATCACGAACCGGCCGGTCGGGTTCACCAGGAACTTGATGTCGCCCTTGATCAGGTCGGCCGGCAGCGTCGGCTTGATGATTTCCTCGATCACGGCTTCGCGCAGCGCCGGCAGTTCGATGTCCGGTGCGTGCTGCGTCGACAGCACGACGGTGTCGATCGAATCCGGGCGGCCGTCGACGTAGCGAACCGTCACCTGCGACTTCGCGTCCGGACGCAGCCACGGCAGGCGGCCGTCGCGGCGCAGGCTGGCCTGGCGCTCGACGAGGCGGTGCGACAGGTAGATCGGCAGCGGCATCAGTTCCGGCGTTTCGTCGCATGCGTAACCGAACATCAGGCCCTGGTCGCCCGCGCCTTGATCGAGGTTGTCGTCATGCGCGCGATCGACGCCTTGCGCGATGTCGGGCGACTGCTTGTCGTACGCGACGAGCACCGCGCAACCCTTGTAGTCGATGCCGTAGTCGGTGTTGTCGTAGCCGATGCGCTTGATCGTGTCGCGCGCGATCTGGATGTAATCGATGTTGGCCGTCGTGGTGATTTCACCGGCCAGGACGACGAGACCCGTGTTGCACAGCGTTTCGGCCGCAACGCGGGAATATTTGTCCTGCTCGAGGATGGCGTCGAGAATCGCGTCCGAGATCTGGTCCGCGACTTTGTCCGGATGGCCTTCAGAGACGGATTCGGACGTGAAGAGATAATCGTTTGCCACTTTTTCAGGCTCCTGTGTGGTTACGGTTGGTTTCACGTAGCCAGCTTCGTTGGGCCTGAAGCGGCGACGCTTTAGCGGATTACCAGGACCGGGCAGCGCGCTTCGCGCCAGCCGGCTTCGCCCCGCAAGTTGTCAGTTAACTCGGCGAAGCCCGTATTATAGCGACTTTCGTGAATTGTCACAGAGCGCCGCCCGTGCTGTATCGCCCGCTGTCCTACCCCCCTGTTCGCAACATGCCGGCCAGCCGGCCCCACGGAGATTCCGCATGCTAGGCCGCCTCGGCACGCATCTCGCCATCGGCTTTCTGAAGCTGCTCGCCCTGCTGCCGTACGGTGTGACCGCGCGCTTCGGCGATGGCCTCGGCTGGCTGCTGTACCAGATTCCCAGCCGGCGAAAGCGCATCGTACATACCAATCTGAAACTCTGCTTCCCCGACTGGAGCGACGAACGGCGCGAGGAAGTGGCCGGCCAGCATTTCCGCCATGCGATCCGCAGCTACGTCGAGCGCAGCTATCAGTGGTTCGCGTCGGAAGAGGCCTACCGCAAGTTGTTCACGATCGACAGCGAGATCGACCTGAGCGATCCGGACATGCCGCCCACGCTCCTGCTCGGTCTCCATTTCGTCGGCATCGAGGCCGGCTCGATGGCGCTCAATCTCGCGCTCGACCGTCCGTGCGGCTCGCTCTACACGCCGATGAAGAATCCCGAAATCGACGCCGCGGCCAAAGCCGGCCGCAGCCGCTTCGGCGCGGAACTGGCGGGCCGCGCGGACAGCGCGCGCATCGTGCTGCGCTGGCTGCGCGACCGCAAGCCCGTGATGCTCGGCGCCGACATGGACTACGGGCTGCGCAACTCGACGTTCGTGCCCTTCTTCGGCGTGCCCGCCTGCACGCTGACGGCCGTCGGCCGGCTCGCGAAGACGGGCCGCGCGCAGGTCGTGCCGTTCATCGGCGAGGTGCTGCCGAACTACAAGGGCTACCGGCTGAAGGTGTTCAAGCCGTGGGATCACTACCCGACCGGCGACGACGATCTCGACGCGCGGCGGATGAACGAATTCCTCGAGGAACAGATCCCGCTGATGCCGGAGCAGTACTACTGGGTGCACAAGCGCTTCAAGACGCGCCCGCCCGGCGAGCCGAGCCTGTACTGACCCCGCAGGGCGACCGCGAGCGTGCCGTCATGCGCTCGCCGGCCTCGCCAAGCCCCGCTTCGCGACGCAGCGCCATTTCCGGCGGGATGCCGGCATGGCCGTGCAGGACGCCCCTGTCCGCTGCATGTATCATTTGCGGCTGAGATCAGCACGACGAACGACGCCGCCCGGCACCGCAGCCGGCCGTTCGCGTCGTGCTGGCCGCCTTGTTCGTCATGGAATTCCGGACCCAGTGAAACTCTCGTTCACCAAGATGCACGGCGCGGGCAACGACTTCGTCGTGCTCGACGGCTATTCGCGTGCGTTGCCGCCGCTCACCGAAGCGCAGGTGCGCGCGCTCGCCAACCGGCACTTCGGCATCGGCGCCGACCAGTTGCTGCTCGTCGAAAAGCCGACTGTCGACGGCGCGGATTTCAAGTACCGGATCTTCAATTGCGACGGCGGCGAAGTCGAACACTGCGGCAACGGCGCACGCTGCTTCGTGAAGTTCGTCAGCGACCGCGGCCTGACCGACAAGCGCAGCGTGCGCGTGCAGGTCATGAAGGGCCTGATCACGCTGACGCTGCAGGACAACGGCGAAGTCGTCGTCGACATGGGCGCGCCCGTGTTCGCGCCGGCGCAGGTGCCGTTTGATGAGTCTGGCCTCGACGGCCGCGCAGAAGGCCGCGACACCCTGTGGCCGCTGGACGTCGGCGGCGCGACGCGCTGGATTTCGGCGGTGTCGATGGGCAATCCGCATGCGGTGCAGGTCGTCGACGACGTCGAAGCGTATCCGGTGCTGGAAGAAGGCCCGCTGATCGAGCGCCATGCACGCTTCCCGCAGCGCGTGAACGCCGGCTTCATGCAGATCGTGTCGCGCCACGAAGTGAAGCTGCGCGTGTACGAACGTGGCGCGGGCGAGACGCTCGCGTGCGGCACGGGCGCGTGCGCGGCGGTCGCGGCCGGCATCCGGCGCGGCCTGCTCGATTCGCCCGTGACCGTCCATACGCACGGCGGCACGCTGACGATCGGCTGGGACGGCGCGCGCGACGAAGCTGCCGCACTGATGATGGCCGGGCCCGCCGCGACCGTGTTCGAAGGCGAGATCGACCTCACCGCCTGACCCTGCAACGTCCTTGATAACTGAACGCTCCAGCCACATGAACGATCGCGAAGTCGCCGACTACCTGCTCGCCAATCCCGAATTCTTCGCGCAGCACGCCGAACTGCTCGCGACGATCCGCCTCGCGAACCCGCACGGCAAGGCTGCGATCTCGCTGCAGGAGCGGCAGATGGAGATGTTGCGCGACAAGAACAAGCATCTCGAGCGCCGGCTCGCCGAGCTCGTGCGCTACGGCCACGAGAACGACAGCCTGTCCGCGAAGTTCAGCCGCTGGACCGCGCGCGTGATCGCGGAACGCGACCCGTACGCGCTGCCGCGCACGATCGCCGACGGCATCGCCGACGTGTTCGACGTGCCGCAAACCGCGCTGCGCGTGTGGGACGTCGCCGACACCTACGCGCAGGCCGATTTCGCGCGCCAGGTCGGCGAGGAAGTGCGCCTGTTCACGAACGGGCTGTCGACGCCGTACTGCGGCGCGAACACCGGTTTCGAGGCTGCCCAGTGGCTCGCGCCCGCGCTCGCGGCACCGGCCGCGAACGCGGCGGAAGGCGCCGAAGCCGCGCCGGCCGGCGACGGCGCGGCCACGTCGATCGCGCTGCTCGCGCTGCGCGCGCCGCTCGCCGGCACCGATGCGCCCGCGTTCGGCCTGCTCGTGCTCGGCTCGCCCGATCCGCGCCGCTTCCACGACGGGATGGCGACCGACTTCCTCGCGCAGATCGCGACGCTTGCGAGCGCCGCGCTCACGCGCCTGCTGCCGCACTGATGTCGCGCCTGCGATGACCGACGATCCGATCGCCGCCTACCTGTCGAACCTGAAGCACGTCAGGCAGCTGTCGGAACACACGCTGCGTGCGTACACGCACGAACTCGACGAACTGAAGAAACTCGCCGCCGGTCGCCCGCTCGACACGCTGACGGCCGTCGACATGCGCGGCGCGGTCGCGCGCGCGCATGCGGGCGGACTGTCGGCGCGCTCGATCTCGCACCGGCTGTCCGCCTGGCGCGCGTTCTACCGCTGGCTCGCGCAGCACATCGAGATGCCCGCGAACCCGGTCGCCGCGGTGCGTGCGCCGAAGCGCCCGAAAACCTTGCCGAAAGCGCTGTCGGTCGACGACGCCTCGGCGCTGATGGACGCGCCGCTCGCCGGCACGACCGAAGGCATCCGCGATCACGCGATCCTCGAGCTGTTCTATTCATCGGGGCTGCGCCTCGCCGAACTGGTCGGGCTCGACGTCAGGTACACACAGGCCGACGGCTACCGCTCGGCCGGCTGGCTCGATCTCGCCGAAGCCGAAGTCACCGTGCGCGGCAAGGGCAACAAGGAACGCAAGGTGCCGGTCGGCCGCAAGGCGATCGATGCGCTGAACGCGTGGCTCGCGGTGCGCGGCGAATTCGTGAAGCACGACCCGCATCCGCTGTTCGTGTCCGTGCGCGGCAACCGGATGGCGCCGGGCGTCGTGCGCGAGCGCGTGAAGCGCGCGGCGCTCGCCGCGGGCATCCCCGCCAACGTCCACCCGCACGTGCTGCGCCATTCGTTCGCGACGCACGTGCTGCAGTCGAGCGGCGACCTGCGCGCGGTGCAGGAACTGCTGGGCCACGCGAGCATCTCCGCGACGCAGGTCTACACGTCGCTCGACTTCCAGCACCTCGCGAAGATTTACGACAGCGCGCATCCGCGCGCGAAGAAGCGCGACTGACGCGCGTCCCGTGTTACCCGCCGCGCGCGGCGGCCGGCCACGGCCGGCTTCGCGCACGGCCCATTTCGATCTCATCATGCAAACCGTCACCCTCAAGCCGTCCAAGGAAAAATCGCTGCTGCGCCGCCATCCGTGGATCTACGCCAATGCGATCGACCGCGTCGACGGCAAGCCCGCGCCCGGCGCGACCGTCATCGTGCGTGCGCACGACGGCCGCTTCCTCGCGCGCGGCGCGTACAGCCCGCAGTCGCAGATCCGCGTGCGCGTGTGGAGCTTCGACGAGAACGAGCCGATCGATCACGCGTTCTTCAAGCGCCGCGTGCAGCGCGCGGTCGCGCACCGTACGACGATGGTGTCGGGCACGGGCGCGGTGCGGCTCGTGTTCGGCGAGGCCGACGGGCTGCCGGGGCTGATCGTCGACTACTACGTCGCGGACACGGCCGAAGCCGGCGCCACGCCGCGCGGCCAGCTCGTCTGCCAGTTCATGGCCGCGGGCGTCGAAGCATGGAAGGAGGCGATCGTCGCGGCGCTCACCGGCGCGACCGGCTGCCCGAACGTGTACGAACGCTCGGACGTGTCGATCCGCGACAAGGAAGGGCTCGAACAGACGACCGGCGTGCTGGCCGGCGATGCGCCGCCCGCGACGCTGATCGCGAACGAAAACGGCGTGCGCTATCACGTCGACGTGCCGAACGGCCACAAGACGGGCTTCTACGTCGACCAGCGCGACAACCGCGCGCTGGTCGCGCAGTACTCGGCCGATCGCGACGTGCTGAACTGCTTCTGCTACACGGGCGGCTTCTCGCTCGCGGCGCTCAAGGGCGGCGCGAAACGCGTCGTGTCGATCGACTCGTCGGGCGATGCGCTCGCGCTCGCGCAGCAGAACGTCGTGGCCAACGGCTTCGACGCCGACCGCGCGACCTGGCTCGACGCCGATGCATTCAAGACGCTGCGCCGCCTCGTCGACGAAGGCGAGCGTTTCGACCTGATCGTGCTCGATCCGCCGAAGTTCGCGCCGACCCGCGACAGCGTCGATCGCGCGGCGCGCGCCTACAAGGACATCAACCTGAGCGGCTTCAAGCTGCTGCGCCCGGGCGGCCTGCTGTTCACGTACTCGTGCTCGGGCGCGATCGACATGGACCTGTTCCAGAAGATCGTCGCGGGCGCGGCGGCCGACGCGAAGGTCGACGCGCGCATCCTGAAGCGGCTCGGCGCGGGCGTCGATCACCCGCTGCTCGCCGCGTTCCCGGAAGGCGAATATCTGAAGGGCCTGCTGTTGCAAATCGTCTGATCGCCCCGATCTTGGCCGACAACCCGGCGCGCCAGCCCGATCTGGCGGGCCAGCGCTTTCGCCTGTCGTCCGGACGACGGGCGTGGGCTTGACAGGTATGTTTCAATGGATGGTTGTGCGCCCCCGCTCGTAGCGGGAGGCGCGACGCACATCCTGGTTTTGACCCCGATTCACGAACCACAGGCGACCGACATGGCCACTCCCGTCACCATCCTCACCGGCTTCCTCGGCAGCGGCAAGACGACGCTGCTCAAGCGCATCCTGAACGAACAGCACGGCATGAAGATCGCCGTGATCGAGAACGAGTTCGGCGAAGAGAACATCGACAACGAGATCCTCGTGCAGGATTCGAACGAGCAGATCATCCAGATGAGCAACGGCTGCATCTGCTGCACGATCCGCGGCGACCTCGCCCGCGCGCTCGGCGATCTGGCCGCGAAGAAGCGCGAAGGCAAGCTCGACTTCGACCGCATCGTGATCGAAACCACCGGCCTCGCGAATCCGGGCCCCGTCGCGCAAACCTTCTTCATCGACAGCGAAATCGCCGACGACTTCCTGCTCGACGCGGTCATCACGCTCGTCGACGCGAAGCACGCGAACGCGCAGCTCGACGAACACGAAGTCGTGCAGCGCCAGGTCGGCTTCGCCGATCGCCTGTTCATCACGAAGTCGGATCTCGTCGACGACCAGACCGTCGCCAGCCTCAAGCACCGCCTGATGCACATGAACCCGAAGGCGACGATCAAGATCGTCAACTTCGGCGAAGCCGACATCAAGGAAATCTTCGACCTGCGCGGCTTCAACCTGAACGCGAAGCTCGAGATCGACCCGGATTTCCTCGCCGAGGACGACCATGCGCACGCTCACCACGATCACGGCCATGATCACGATCACGCCGATTGCGACCACGATCACGGCCAATGCGCGCACGATCACGACCACGGCCATCATCACCACCACCACGCGCACCACGACGACAAGATCAAGTCGTTCGTGTATCGCAACGACCGCCCGTTCGACCCGAACAAGCTGGAAGACTTCCTCGGCGGGATTCTGCAGATCTACGGCGAACGGATGCTGCGCTACAAGGGCGTGCTGTACATGAAGGGCGTCGATCGGAAGGTCGTGTTCCAGGGCGTGCACCAGATGATGGGCAGCGACCTTGCCGCGAAGTGGCTGCCGGTCGAGAAGAAGACCAACAAGATGGTGTTCATCGGCGTCGATCTGCCGCAGGACCTGATCACCGACGGCCTCGACGCCTGCCTCGCCTGAGCGTTCAGGCCCCGGCATCGCAGGCCTTCCACGCGGCCGCCTTCACGGGCGGCCGCGGTGCTTGGCGGGTGCCTTGCGCGGCAAGGGTTTCACCGTCATCGCTTTTTCGCGATTTGCGCGTTATATTTTCTAGATATTGGCGCAGCCGACGGGGATCGACCCGATACGGCGCCCGCTTGCGATTCAGTTACAATACGTGCCCGCTGGAGTACGGCAATAACAGGCCCGGTTCTTGCTGAACCAATACCGGGCGTCGCAACCGCGCCGGATCGCCCATCCGCCACCCGGCCGCGGCCGATGCGATTTGCCGCGCAGCACCGGTTCGCCGCGCGCAAATCAGCGCCAGGCCTGTCCTGGTATTTGAGAACCGGTTTTCCAGAGGCTTTCGGCCCCGCGGCGGCAGATCGCAAATGATTGCAAGCGCGGTTGCGGGTAATCCCAAAGTGCAGGCAATATCTCCTGATTTGCCGCACATTGAAGAAGCAAGCAGATGACGAAGAAACTCTTGACCGAAGCCGAAATCCTGAAGATGAGCGACAAGGATTACATGAATGAGGATCAGCTCGCCTTCTTCAAAAATCGGCTCGAACAGTTGCAGGCGGACATCCTCAAGAATGCCGGCCAGACGACCGAGAATCTGCGCGAGACGGTGATCGTGCCCGACCCCGCCGATCGCGCGACGATCGAGGAAGAGCACGCGCTCGAGCTGCGTACGCGCGACCGCGAACGCAAGCTCCTCAAGAAGGTTCAGCAGTCGCTCGCCCGCATCGATTCCGGCGATTACGGCTGGTGCGAGGAAACCGGCGAACCGATCGGCATCCCGCGCCTGCTCGCGCGCCCGACGGCCACGCTGTCGCTCGAGGCGCAAGAGCGCCGCGAGCTGCGCCAGAAGCTGTTCGGCGACTGATCGAGCGGCGTTCCGCTCTGACACGCTGCTTCCCGGAAGCGCGCGGCCTGCCGCGCGCTTTTTGTTTTTCCGGCACGGTTCCCGGCCGGCCGATTTGCCCCTTCCTCCTCTTGATATCCCGGCGCCCGCCCTAAAATGAATCGGACGCGCGCCGGGCCGCTCCCCGGCGCACTGCGATTCACGCGGCGGCGCCTCGCGCCGCCCGACTCTTCCCCGTTTTTCTCAAGGAACGCAGATGGAGCAATTTCACGGCACGACCATCGTTTCGGTCCGGCGCGGCGACAAGGTCGCGCTCGGCGGCGACGGCCAGGTAACCCTCGGCAACATCGTCATGAAGGGTGGCGCGCGGAAAGTGCGGCGGATCTACAACAACCAGGTTCTGGTCGGATTCGCGGGCGGCACCGCCGATGCGTTCTCGCTGCTCGATCGCTTCGAGGCGAAGCTCGAGAAGCACCAGGGCAACCTGACCCGCGCGGCCGTCGAGCTCGCGAAGGACTGGCGCACCGACCGGATGCTGCGCCGCCTCGAGGCGATGCTGATCACGGCCGATGCCACCACCACGCTCGTGATCACCGGCAACGGCGACGTGCTCGACCCGGAAGGCGGCATCTGCGCGATCGGCTCGGGCGGTGCGTACGCCCAGGCCGCGGCCCGCGCGCTCGCGGAGAACACCGAGCTGTCCCCGCGCGAAATCGTCGAGAAGTCGCTCGAGATCGCCGGCGACATGTGCATCTACACGAACCACAACCGCATCATCGAAACGATCGAGTAAGGACCGCACCATGAGCACCATGACCCCTGCCGAGATCGTCTCGGAACTCGACAAGCACATCATCGGTCAGGCCAAGGCGAAGAAGGCCGTCGCGGTCGCACTGCGCAACCGCTGGCGCCGCCAGCAGGTCGGCGAGCCGCTGCGCCAGGAAATCACGCCGAAGAACATCCTGATGATCGGACCGACGGGCGTCGGCAAGACCGAAATCGCGCGCCGCCTCGCGAAGCTCGCCGATGCGCCGTTCGTCAAGATCGAAGCAACCAAGTTCACCGAAGTCGGCTACGTCGGCCGTGACGTCGACAGCATCGTGCGCGACCTGATCGAGATCTCGGTCAAGCAGACGCGTGAAGCCGAGATGCGCAAGGTGCGCAGCAAGGCGACCGACCAGGCGGAAGACCGCATCCTGGACGTCCTGCTGCCGCAACCGCGCGCGGTCGGCTTCGGCGGCAACGCCGATCACGCGAACGACGACAACAACGCGACGCGCCAGACCTTCCGCAAGCGCCTGCGCGAAGGCCAGCTCGACGACAAGGAAGTCGAGCTCGACCTCGAGCAGCCGTCGGCCGGCATGGACATCATGGCGCCGCCGGGGATGGAAGAAATGACCGAGCAGATCCGCTCGATGTTCTCGAACCTCGGCAGCGGCAAGAAGCAGCGCCGCAAGGTCAAGATCAAGGAAGCGCTGAAGCTGCTGACCGACGAGGAAGCGGCGAAGATGCTCAACGACGAGGAAGTGAAGACGAAGGCCGTGCAGAACGTCGAGCAGAACGGCATCGTGTTCCTCGACGAGATCGACAAGATCACGTCGCGCAACAACGAAGGCAGCGGCGGCGAAGTGTCGCGCCAGGGCGTGCAGCGCGACCTGCTGCCGCTCGTCGAGGGCACGACCGTCAACACGAAGTACGGGATGGTGAAGACCGATCACATCCTGTTCATCGCGAGCGGCGCGTTCCACCTCGCGAAGCCGAGCGACCTGATTCCCGAACTGCAGGGGCGCTTTCCGATCCGCGTCGAGCTCGACTCGCTGTCGGTGGAGGATTTCGAGGCGATCCTCGACGCGACCGACGCGAGCCTCGTCAAGCAGTACCAGGCGCTGCTCGCCACGGAAGACGTGCAGCTCGAGTTCGCCGCGGACGGCATCCGCCGCCTCGCCGAGATCGCGTATGCGGTCAACGAGAAGACCGAGAACATCGGTGCGCGCCGGCTGTACACGGTGATCGAGAAGCTGCTCGAGGAAGTGTCGTTCTCGGCCGGCAACCACGCCGGCGAGCGCGTGACGATCGACGCGAAATATGTCGAGCATGCGCTCGGCGAAGTGTCGCAGGACGAAGACCTGTCGCGCTACGTGCTGTAACGCGCGCGGCGTCGAATGCGAAACGGGCGGCCCGGCGGGCCGCCCGTTTTCGTTGGTGCCGTTGGTGCCGTTGGTGCGGCACGCCGACGGCGCGGCGCCGCTTACTGGCGCACCGGCTTCTTCGCGAGCTTGCGCTGCAGCGTGCGGCGGTGCATGTTCAGCGCGCGCGCGGTGGCCGAGATGTTGTTGTTGTTCTCCGCGAGCACGCGCTGGATGTGCTCCCATTCGAGCCGGTCGACCGACAGCACGACCGGATTCTCGAGCGCCTCGTCGGCCTGCACTTCGCTGGCATTGGTCTGCAGCGCGGCCAGGATCGACTCGATGTTCGCGGGCTTCGCGAGATAGTTGTCGGCGCCCTCCTTCACGGCCTGCACGGCGGTCGCGATGCTCGCATAGCCGGTCAGCACGAGGATCCGCGCGTCGGGCTGCAGGTCGCACAGCGGCGCGATCAGGCTCAGCCCCGAATCCTCGCCGAGATGCAGGTCGACGGTGATGAACTGGAACTTGCCGCCGGCCGCGAGCCGCAGCGCCGCCTCCTTGTCGTGCGCCTGCTGGACCGCATAGCCGCGGCGTTCGAGACCGCGCGCGAGCGTGCCCGCGAACACCTCGTTGTCGTCGATCACCAGGAAATTGTTCTCGCTCATGTGGTTTCTCCGTCTACGTGTTGGTTGAGGCGGCCGGCGCCGCGATGCGCGCCACCGGCAGGCGCAGCACCGCGCGCGTGCCGCGGCCCGGCGAGCCGGCCGGCCGGCTGTCCGGCGCGGCTGCCGCCCGTTCGTTCGTGCGCTGGCCCGACGCGGCAGCGGCGTGACCATTCGCGCCGCCTGCGGCGCGCCCGTTGCCGCCCGCCGCGCGCGGCGTGACATCGGACAGCTCGATCTCGCCGCCCAGGCGCACGGCCGCGCTGAACGCGAGGTACAGGCCGACGCCGTGTCCGCCCTGCGTGCTGTCGACCGGCATCGCGCCGAGCGATTCGCGCAACGCGGCCGGAATGCCCGGGCCGTCGTCGCGTACTTCGAATTCGATCTGGTCGGCCGCCCGCTCGTTGTGCGCGAGCTTCGCGGCCAGCGTCACGCGATGCGGGCTCGCCCGCGCGGCGTTGTCGAGCAGGATCGTCAGGATCTGGCCGGCCGCGACCGTGTCGTCGAGCGCGACGCCCGACGGGCGCGCGCCGAGCAGTTCGAACTGCACGTGCGGATGCCGCAGGCGCCAGTGTTCGACGAAGGTATCGAGCCAGTCGTCCACCGGCTGGCGGCTCGCCGGCGCGCTCGCGCGGCTGCGCAGGCGCGCGAGTGCCGACGTGCAGAGCGTCATCTGCTCTTCCAGCACCTTCAGGTCGGCCTCGTAGCGCGCCAGCCCCGGATCGGCGCGTGCCGCGTCGCGCAGTTCCTCCGCGAGCATCGCGATCGTCGACAGCGGCGTACCCATCTCGTGGGCGACGGTAGCGGCCTGCACGCCGAGCGCGACCGCGCGCTCGTCGCGCAGCAGGTGCGCCTGCGCTTCGCCGAGCGCCGAATCGCGCTGGCGCAGCGCGTTCGACATGCGCGCGACGAACCACGCGATCAGCCCGACGCTGACCATGAAGTTCACCCACATCCCGGTGCGGTAGTAGTCGAACAGGTTCGCCGGGTTATCCATGTTGAGCGGCACCGAATCGAAGCCGAGCGCCGCGTAGCACGCGACCGCGAACGCCGCGAGCCAGATCATCAGGTGCCACGGCAGCACGGCCGCCGCGATCGCGAGCGACGGCAGGTACAGCGACACGAACGGGTTGGTCGTGCCGCCCGACAGGAACAGCAGCGCCGACAGCGCACCGAGGTCGACCCACAGCTGGCCGAGCAGCTCGAAATCGGTCTCGGGCCGCGCGCGCAGCACGCGCACCCAGGTCAGCGCGTTGAAAACGATTTCGAGCGCGATGACCATCAGCATCGCCGGCAACGGCAGATGCACGCCGAAATAGGTCTGCACGACGCCGATCGTCACGAGCTGGCCGATGATCGCGAGATTGCGCAGCCAGAACAGGTGACTGAGGTTGACGCGCCCGGTAGTGGTGATTCGTTGCATCCGAGCAGTTTACCCGTTTAGCGCGCGGCGCCTCTACCGGGGGCCGGATCGTGGCGGACGAATGCACCCACGAACGCACCAAGGCACGGCCGGACGAGCCGGCGCCTCGGCCGGTCGCACGAGCCTGCACCGTCAGCCGGCCGCACCGGCCATGCGCTGGGCGATCTCGTCGGCGAGGCACTCGGGGCACCGGCAGCGCGTGCCGGCCGCCGGCGGCGCGCCGCCGGGCACGACCGGCATCGACGCACACCAGCAGTCGAACGGCTGGGTACCGGCGCCGCAGTCGAAGCCGCGCCCGCAGTGCGGGCAGCGCGCGCGGCGCGGGGTCGAACGAGTGTCGACGGCGGAATCGGTCATGGCGAAGGCGCGGTAACGGGCATGAACGTCACCCTACGCGACAAGCATAGCGCGGCGAACGGATTTTGCACGTCGGCCGATCGGCCGATGCGTCCCGCAAAACACGTCCGGGCACACGCGCCGCCCGCCCGGCCCGCGGCGCCGTCGCGAGGCCCCGCGCCACGGCCGGCGGGCCGCCGCGTATGGGCCGCGGCCCGCGGCACCCTCCGTCCGGCCAGCCCAAAAACCCGATGCTGCGCTGCGCCACTCCTGTACAATTCGCCCTGTTTCAACCGTTCCCAGCCAGAGCTGCCGCCATGTCCGAGCCCATCGACCTCTCGCAGATCGCCCCCACGCTGAAAGCAGAAATCCTCGCGGAAGCGCTGCCGTACATCCGTCGCTATCACGGCAAGACCGTGGTCATCAAATACGGCGGCAATGCGATGACGGAAGAGCGGCTCAAGCAAGGCTTCGCACGCGACGTGATCCTGCTGAAACTGGTCGGCATCAATCCGGTGATCGTCCACGGCGGCGGTCCGCAGATCGATCAGGCACTGAAGAAGATCGGCAAGGCCGGCACCTTCATCCAGGGCATGCGCGTCACCGACGAAGAGACGATGGAAGTCGTCGAATGGGTGCTGGGCGGCGAAGTGCAGCAGGACATCGTGACGCTGATCAACCACTTCGGCGGCCATGCGGTGGGCCTGACGGGCAAGGACGGCGGCCTGATCCACGCGCGCAAGCTGCTGATGCCGGACCGCGACAACCCGGGCCAGTACATCGACATCGGCCAGGTCGGCGAAGTCGAGGCGATCAATCCGGCCGTCGTGAAGGCGCTGCAGGACGACGCGTTCATCCCGGTGATCTCGCCGATCGGCTTCGGTGAGGACGGCCTGTCGTACAACATCAATGCCGACCTCGTCGCCGGCAAGCTCGCGACCGTGCTGAACGCCGAGAAGCTGCTGATGATGACCAACATCCCCGGCGTGATGGACAAGGACGGCAACCTGCTGACCGACCTGTCGGCACGCGAGATCGACGCGCTGTTCGAGGACGGCACGATCTCGGGCGGCATGCTGCCGAAGATCTCGTCGGCGCTCGACGCCGCGAAGAGCGGCGTGAAGTCGGTGCACATCGTCGACGGCCGGATCGAGCACTCGGTCCTGCTGGAAATCCTGACCGAGCAGCCGTTCGGCACGATGATCCGCTCGCATTGAGCGCACGCCGCCTGCCCAAGCGTTCCGACCTGCCGGCGTCGCTGCGACGCCGGCGCATCTCTCGCAGCCGGCCGCGTGCCGGCGCGCCCGTCTGGCTGTTCGATCTCGACAACACGCTGCACCACGCATCGCACGCGATCTTTCCGGAGATCAACCGCGCGATGACGCAGTACATCATCGACACGCTCCACGTCGGGCGTGTCGAGGCCGACCGGCTGCGCACCGGCTACACGCAGCGCTACGGCGCCGCGCTCCTCGGCCTCACGCGCCATCATCCGATCGATCCGCACGACTTCCTGCGGGTCGTCCACACGTTTGCCGACCTGCCCGCGATGCTGCGGGCCGAGCGCGGCCTCGCGCGCATCATCGCCGCGCTGCCGGGCCGCAAGTTCGTGCTGACCAACGCGCCGGAGAACTACGCGCGTGCGGTACTGCGCGAGTTGCGCATCGAGCGGCTGTTCGAACGCGTGATCGCGATCGAGCACATGCGCGACCGGCGCACCTGGCGCGCGAAGCCCGACCACACGATGCTGCGCCGGGCTTTGCGTGCCGCGCATGCGCGGCTGGCCGACGCGATCCTCGTCGAAGATACCCGCAGCCATCTGAAACGCTACAAGCGGCTCGGCATCGGTACCGTATGGATCACCGGCCACCTGCCGGGCCATCTGCCGAGCATCGGCCGTCCACATTATGTCGACCAGCGCATTCGTTCGTTAAAATCGCTCCGACTGGGCACACGATCGGGGCGACAGAAATGCAGCCGACTTACCCGCAGGACCAAGCCGTAAAGGAAGACCAGGCCACGCCGTCCCGCCCGCGCCCGAAGCCGGGCGAGCGGCGCGTGATGATCCTGCAGACGCTCGCCGCGATGCTCGAGGCGCCGAAGCCCGAGAAAATCACCACCGCCGCGCTCGCGGCCAGGCTCGATGTGTCGGAAGCCGCGCTCTACCGGCATTTCGCCAGCAAGGCGAAGATGTACGAAGGGCTGATCGAGTTCATCGAGCAGGCGCTGTTCGGACTCGTCAACCAGATCGTCGCGAAGGAGCCGAACGGCGTGCTGCAGGCACGCACGATCGCGCTGACGATGCTCAATTTCACCGCGAAGAACCCGGGGATGACGCGCGTGCTGACCGGCGAGGCACTCGTCGGAGAGGACGAGCGCCTCACCGAACGCGTGAATCAGTTGCTCGACCGGATCGAGGCGACCGTCAAGCAATGCCTGAGGGTCGCGCGCACGGAGGCCAACGCACCCCAGGACGGCGCCGCACCATTCGCGTTGCCGGCCGACTACGATCCCGCCGCGCGCGCGAGCCTGCTCGTCAGCTACGTGATCGGCCGGTGGCACCGCTTCGCGAAGGGCGGGTTCCAGAAGCCGCCCGCCGAGCAGGCCGATGCGCATTTGCGGCTGATCCTGCAATAAAGCGCGAGGCGACGACGGAAGCGCCTCGGGGCGCTTTCATCCAGCGGAAGCGCGTGATGACATCACCGACGTGCTAGCGCCCATTCCATGGTCGTCGGGACGCCCGGCGCAACCTTGCCTGCCCCCCCAGCCGGCTATATTGACAGCCTGACTCGGGACCCGGTGTCGTATCCGACGCACGGCCCATATTAATTCGCCATCCTGAATATACCGTCGCCTGAATGAACCGCCGCCAGGCCTGAATACCATCGCGATGGTCGAGTCGACTCGGGAAATTGGCGATGCGGTCGCCACCGAGCGACGCTATTACGTCTCCAGCTTGCCGCCAGACGCTGCACGTATCGCACGTGCCGTGCGTTCGCACTGGGCCCCCTGACAATTCTTAAAAGAAATTTAGTACTTGACGCGAATTATAAAGGCTCGAGTTAGAACTCGTCCCATTCTTTCGGTTGCCTTACTTTGAAAAAATAGCGCCTGTTTCCTGCCACTGCTGCCGCCCCGTGGCAGCGACGCGCGACAGCGCGATGGAAACGTCCGTGCGTCGTCTTTCGACGCGAGGCCCTTACTAACAGGTACTTAAATGTCCAAAAAAGCACTTCCCATTCTGATGGCGACGGCAGGTCTCCTCGCCGCGGCCTCGTCGGCTCAGGCAGCCGACGGCACGATCACGATCACCGGCGAAATCACTGCCCAGACCTGCAACATCTCGGGTGACGGCGGCGGCAAGGATTTCACGGTCACGCTGCCCAATGTGTCGACGTCGGCACTCTCCGTGGCGGGTTCGACCGCCGGCCGCAAGCCGTTCCGCATCAACCTGTCGAACTGCTCGCCGAATTCCGGCAACGCATCGGTGTACTTCGAGCCGGGCACGACGGTCAACGCGCAGACGGGCCAGTTGTTCAACGCGACGGGTGACGCGAAGAACGTCGAGGTCGGTCTGCTGAACAAGGACGGTACGAACATCAAGCTCGGCGCAGCGCAAGCGCAGCAGAACTCGCAGACCGTGGCGATCGCAGGCGGCTCGGCAGAGCTCAACTACTACGCGCAATACGTTGCAACCGGCGGTGCTGCCACGGCAGGCAAGGTCGGTACGTCGGTCATGTACTCGGTCTCGTACCAATAACCCGGTTTTCTGACCGGCGGCCCGGGCGCGCAAAGCAGGAGCGGCGCGCGGGCCGACCGACAGCGAGTCTGATCATCTACAGGGAGAAATCGGCGATGACGATGCCAATGAACTGGCGCTCGAGCGTGGGCGCCGCAGCGCTGGTCGCCTCGCTTTCCGGCATGGGTACTGCGGACGCAAGCGTCGTGATCGGCGGAACGCGCGTGGTCTATCCGGAAAAGGAACGCGAGGTAACGGTCAAGCTGACCAACGAGGGCGACAGGCCGTCGCTGGTGCAGGCATGGATCGACGACGGTCATGCAAACGCGCTGCCCGACGAGTCGAAGGTACCGTTCATGCTGACGCCGCCGCTGTTCCGCCTCGATCCGAAGAAAGGCCAGAGCCTGCGCCTGATCTATACGCAGGAACCGCTCGCACAGGACAAGGAAACGCTGTACTGGCTCAACGTGCTCGACGTCCCGCCTCAAGCAGCCGACGATTCAAACTCGCCGAACCTGCTGCAGCTCGCGTTCCGTACGCGCATCAAGCTGTTCTTCCGGCCAGCCGCGCTACAGGGTGTCGCCGACGAATCCGCGGAAAAAGTCACCTGGAACTTCGCACCGAAGGCCGGCGGCGGTTATGCGCTGCAAGCGAAAAACCCGACGCCCTATCACGTGACGTTCACCAAGCTGACCGTCAAGTCAGGCGACGCCACATGGACCAACGACAAGGGTGGCATGGTCAAGCCGGGGGCCACCGAACAATTCGACGTTGGCAACGTGCAGTCGGCGCCCGGCGCGCCCATCGAGGTCGATTACACATTCCTCAACGACTACGGGGCGGGCATCGAAGGCCGCTACGCACCGAACAAATCGCACTGACGCCGCGACCGTTCCCGACTTAACCCGTCGCTGATCGACGGTGCGGCAATCGTACCGGCGCTGGCAGACCGTCGCTCGCAATATGACGATGCGGCATCAATACATTGAATTCATGCGAGCGAATCATTTTATTTTCATCCCGGAGGCCCCCGCGCGTTTCGCGCTTAAACCGGGCTATCTGTTCGTCATGGCAGCGCTGGGCAGTTGGGCTGCCGGCGCGTGCGCCGACGAAACGCCGGCTGCATCGGCGGAAGGCTTCCAGGTCGCGCAGGTTCAGTTCAACGATACGCTGATGATGAAGCCGCGCGGCCAGCGGCTCGACCTCGATCGCTTCGCGAAAGGCAATCCTGTCCCGGCCGGCGATTATCTCGTCGACCTCTACGTGAACGAAACCTGGACCGGCCGCTCGACGGTGCGCTTCAACGCAGCGGCAGGCGCGGTCAACGCGACGCCGTGCTTCGATCGCGCGCTCGTGAGCCGGCTCGGCCTCAACGACGAGGCGCTGACCGACTCGGCGCGCACCGAGCTGGTCCGTGTACAGGCCGGCGAGTGCACGGACATCGACAAACTGGTGGCCGACGCGACGGTCGTATTCGACATGTCGGATCTGCGTCTGAACGTGAGCATTCCGCAGGCGTCGCTGCTGCGCAATCCGCGGGGTTACGTGAGCCCGGAGCTGTGGGACAGTGGCGTGCCGAGTGCAACGCTCAAGTACAACGCCAACGTGTTCCGCAACACGTCGTCGGGATACGAAAGCACGCAGGGCTACCTCGGGCTGAATGCCGGCGTCAACATCGGGACCTGGCATTTGCGGCACAACGGCACTTATAGCGCGCAAACGCGCGGGGACAGCCGTTATCAAAGTCTCAACACGTACGTTCAGCACGACCTGCCGGCGTGGCGCAGCCAGTTGAAGATCGGCGAAACCTACACCGACGGCACGCTGTTCGACAGCGTGGGCATGCGCGGCGCCACCCTCGAGACGGACGACCGGATGCTGCCCGATTCGATGCGCGGCTATGCGCCAATGATTCGCGGCGTCGCGACGAGCAACGCGCACGTCTCCGTATCGCAGAACGGCGCCGTGCTGTACGAAACCAACGTGGCGCCGGGGCCGTTCGAGATCGACGACCTGTACGCGACCGGCTACGGCGGCAACCTGCTCGTCACGGTCACCGAAGCCGACGGCAGAAAACACAGCTTCACGGTGCCGTATGCGGCGGTGGTGCAATCGCTGCGCCCCGGCATCTCGCGGTTCGGCATCGCGCTCGGGCAGTTGCGCGAGCCGCAACTCAACCGTCATCCGAATTTCGCTCAGGCGACCTATCAGCGCGGCATCAGCAACCTGATGACGGGTTATGTCGGCGCAATCGTCGCTGAGAACTATCTGGCCGGACTGGTCGGCGCCGCGTTCAACACACCGCTCGGCGCGCTCGCCGTCGACGTCACGCACGCCAGCGCTCGCATCCCGGGCGTGTCGGCAACGAGCGGGCAAAGTGTGCGCGTGAGCTACAGCAAGTCTGTCGACGCGACGGGCACGAACATCGCGGTCGCCGCGTACCGCTACTCGTCGCGCGGTTACTGGGGCATGCGCGACGCGATGTATGCGCGCGAGATGTCAGCCGCCGGCATGGATCCGAACAACGTTTACCGGCAGCGGAACCAGGTCCAGCTGACGCTGAACCAGTCGCTCGGCGAAAAACGCGGCAGTCTGTTCGCGGTGGGCTCGTCGGTCAACTACTGGAACCGCCAGGGGACGACGACGCAGTTCCAGCTCGGCTACAACAACAGCCTGCGGCTCCTCGGCGTCAACCTGAGCTACAACCTGTCGGTCTCGCGGCAGCGGGACGGCTATTCGGGCCGCTTGAACAACCAGGTGTACGCGAACCTGACGGTTCCGCTCGGCCGACGGTCATACGCGCCGACGCTGAGCACGAGCATCGCGCACGACAGCCAGGGCGGCACGACCGAGCAGATGGCGCTGACCGGTACCGTTGGCAAGTCCGCCGCGCTCTCGTATGGCGTGAACGTCAATTCCAGCAGCGGTGCGACTTCCGGCGGCGGCAATGTGCAATATCGGAGCCCCTGGGCAACGTTCTCCGGCAGCGCGAGCGGTGGCAGTGGCTACTCGAGCGTATCCGCCGGCGTATCGGGCGCGCTCGTCGGTCACGCGGGCGGCGTCACGCTCGCCAACGAGCTCGGCGATACGGTCGCGATCGTCGAAGCGAAGGATGCCGTCGGAGCAAGCATCACCAACGGCACGGACGTCCGGATCGATCGTCGCGGCTTCGCGGTGATCCCGTATCTGACGCCGTATCAGATGAACACGATCGAACTCGATCCGAAAGGCATTCCAATCGACGTCGAAATGCAGTCGACCAGCCAGCAGGTCGCTCCGCGAGCGAATTCGGTCGTCAAGGTCAAGTTCGGGACGACAACCGGCCGCGCCGTGCTGCTCACGATTCGCCAGCCGGACGGCACGCCCGTACCGTTCGGCAGCACCGTGGCCGATGCCGACGGCAACGCGATCGGCTGGTCCGGACAGGGCGGCACGCTGTTCACCCGTGACTTGAAGGACTCAGGCGTGTTGACGGCGAAGTGGGGTAACCGCACTGCCGACGCTTGTACGTTCTCCTACAGTTTGCCGATCGAGCGAAGCAAGCATGCCGCATACGAGCGCATCGAATCGAAATGCGACTATTCATTGAATAAGAGCCGCCCATAGGCCGCTCGACGCACGACATCGCCCTTCGGATATTCAATACACCGGTCAGACAACATGAAATTCGCCTCTCGAAGATTCACGTTTTACTTTTTTGGATTATTAATCACCTGGCTATCGCCATTATTACTGGGCGGAGGAATTGCTCACGCACAGAGATGTGAATATGTTCCCAATACCGGATCGAGCTATCAGCGCTTTTATGCGTTTGCCAAAGCGGACATCATCGTCCCTCCCCGGGCTCCCAATGGAACCGTACTCGCCTCCGAGATATTCGAGTATGGATACAAATGCCAAGCCAACCCCAGTGGATGGAGATTAGAGTTTTCAACGAATTATTATCCGACGGATATTCCGGGCGTATTCAAACCGAGAACAAGCACAGCCACTATATGGGGAACCATTGGCTTCAGGGTCACCAATGCGGACACCGGCCAGGTAATGTCGGTAAGGGGTCAGGCGTGGAGCCCTCCGATGACCGATACCTACCCCATTCAAGGCGCATTGAGAATCAAGATAGAAGTAATCAAGGTAAGCGATGCTATTTACAATTTCCCCAATGCACCTACCGGTGTAGCCGAGCACAACTTTTACATATACATGTTCAATAACAGACCTAACGGAGAACAGGCCCTGATATGGTCATTTTCCTGGGTCCAATACGGGAAATATGTGCCGATGGTCCAGAGTTGCAATGTTTTGACGCCATCGGTCCCCGTCCCCTTGCAACCGATCAGCGCGAGCAAATTGAGCGCGATCGGCACAACTGCCGGCGATAAAGACTTCAATATCGCGCTGTCTTGCAAGGCCGGCTCGAATGTATACGTGACGCTAACCGACTTAACCGACACCGGAAACCTGACCAACCAATTGACACTCACCCAAGATTCATCTGCGAAAGGCGTGAAGCTGCGAATTCTGCGGAACGGCAATCCCGTCAACTACGGACCGGATTCGGCTGCAACAACCACTCCGAATCAGTGGTATGTGGGCCCGTCGGCCACGACCACCAGTATTCCGCTCAGCGCGCAATACATCGCAACCGGCCAGGTTTCCCCCGGGACGGTCAAAGGCGTCGCGACGTTCACGATGAGCTATCAGTAGGAACGGCGCGTTAGCCAGCACAGCAATTCGGTAGTACCGGTCGCCGGATCACACGGAGCGACCGGTACGCACTGACGGCCATCTTCCGATCGATGGCTGAATGGCCTTTCACTTTTCAGTCCTATCAGACTGTTTTGGAAGGTCGATTTTCGGACGAAGTCGAATGTTGCCCGGACGACCTGTCATGACAGCCGGGCGACCTGACGCTGAAGTCCTTTTTTCTCAACCAGTACCAGAGGAATTGATATGAAGTTCGCACTCTCCAGCATCGCAGCACTCACCGTCGTTGCCGCAGCAACCCTGCCGGCCGTGTCGCACGCCACCGATGGCACGATCACCATCAACGGCAACATCGGTACGCAGACCTGCACGATCGACGGCAACGGCACGGGCGGCAAGGACTTCACGGTCGCGCTGCCGAAGGTGTCGACGACGGCGCTCGCCACCGGCGGCGCGACGGCCGGCCGCACGCCGTTCAAGATCGGGTTGAAAAACTGCTCGCCGGCAAGCGGGAACGTCTACACGCACTTCGAACCGGGCACCACGGTCAACGCAACGACCGGCCAGTTGCTCAATGCAACCGGCACCGCGAAGAACGTCGAAGTCGGCCTGCTCAACGGCGATTCGACCAACATCGGCGTCGGCAAGGCCGATGAAAACTCGAAGTCGGTCGCACTGTCGAACGGCGCGGCGGACCTGCCGTACTACGCCCAATATGTCGCAACGGGCGGCCCCGCAGGCCAGGGTACGGTGAATACGTCCGTCATGTACTCGATCATGTATCAGTAAAAGACGGCGAACCGGCGCGCGCTCCGCGCGCGTCGGTTCGTTGCCCGGGCGCACGGCGGGACGCGTGCCCCGGCTTTCCCGACGGGCGCCGTACCCGCGCCGCCCCACACCCAACACCTATCCATGTCGGACCGACCGGGCGCCCGCTCGATCGTCATCGCCCGCCAGTCGGCTTGAAACAGACCCGCTCGACCGCGCGCCTCCGCCCACTGCGCCATTCGGTCTCGTCGCACATTCCGCGAGCAGTCCCGACCGGGCAAATCACGCGCGTCCAATGATCTCCACGTTTCGCACGTACGCCATGCCGGTGGCCAGACACCGCAACAAATTCGAACTCGTCCAATTTCAAAATCGCTCGAACAGGCTCATCTTCGTGTACTCAGAATAAATCAAGGTGATCAAGTGAACCGCGGTCATTTTCCCTTTTCCCAGACGCGCATCGGCCGGCGAGTCTTGCGTTCCGCGCTGCTCGCCGGTGCGGCCATTCCGTGGACGTCAATGGCACAAGTCAGCGGCGGCCCGCAACTCGCGGACGGCATCACGCTCGAAGTCGCCCCCGGAGACTACTCGACGAACCTCTCCGGCAAGGCCGTGCTTTCCGCGGTCAACGGCGGCGTGCTGACGACCGTCGGCAAAACCCGCATCTTCTCGACCGGCAACGTGTCGGCGGGCGCTGCCGCGTGGGGCACCGGCTCGCGCGTCGTCCTGCGCGACACGGAAATCCGCACGCGCGGCGACTCGAGCGCGGGCATCGATCTTCGTCACGGCGGCAGCGCCTCCGCTGAAAACATCTCCATCGATACCGACGGCGACTACGCGCACGGCGTATCCATCGACGGCGCCAACGGCCATCTGTCGCTCTCCGGCAGCGTGATCGTGACGCGCGGCAAGGAAGCGTCCGGCATCGCGACGGTTCTGGTCCCGGGCGGCACCATCGACGTGGCCGACACGCTGATCCGGACCAGCGGCCTGTTCGGCACCGGCCTGTCCATCAGCTACGGCGGCGTCCGGGCCACGTTGAAGCGCACCGACATCCGCACCGACGGCGACTATGCATCGGTCCTGTACATGCCGAGCGCGTCCACGGTTGCATTCAGCGACTCGCATCTCGAAACCAGCGGATACGCGGCGCTCGGCGTGGACACCCGCGAGGGCAGCGTCGAACTCGCCCGCACGCGCGTCGTCACGCATGGCGTCAGTTCACACGGGCTATATGCATCGAAGGAGTACACCGACACACCCGTCGTCGATGCAACCGATACCTACGTGACCACCACCGGCAAGGGCGCGATCGGCGTGGTCGCGCGGCTTGGCGGCAAGGCCGCGATGACGCGCGGCGGCATCCTGACGAGCGGCGAGCGCGCGCGCGGGGTGCTGTCGGCCGGCGCGCAATCCGTTGCCGCCCTCACCGATACGACCGTCGAAACCCACGGCGCCGAAGCCGCCGCACTTTATGCGAGCGCCGGCGGCGCCGTCGACCTGCTGCGCAGCGACGCACGCACGACCGGCGCCGGCGCCTATGCCGCAGCCGTCTATGGCGGAACGCTGACGGTCGATGACAGCTCGCTCGTCAGCGAACGCCACGGTGCGATCGACGCGTCCGATGCGACGATCAGCCTGCGAAACGGCGCACGCGCCATCGGCGGCAACGGCAAGCTGCTGTCCGTTCATGCCGAGTCGGGCGCCCCCGTGAGTCTGACGCTCGATTCCCGGTCCTATGCCCAGGGCGACATCGTCAACCACCCCACCGACGACGGCAGTCCGACCGACGCCGTGACGGACGTCAAGCTCGCGAACGGGTCCGCGTGGACCGGCGCGACCGACGCGGTCCGCGCGCTGTCGCTGGACACGAACAGTCTCTGGACCGTCACCGCCGATTCGACGGTCGGTTCCGTCGCGCTGAACGATTCGACGATCGCATTCGACGCGCCCGCAGCCGGCGTGCCGCCGACGCCGCGCACGCTCGTCGTGACCGGCGACTATGCGGCGCGCAACGGCAAGCTCGTCCTCCATACGACGCTGCGGGACGACGCATCGCCCACCGATCGCCTCGTGATCGACGGCGGCCATGCATCGGGCAACACGGGCGTCGTCGTGAAGCGCGCCGGCGGCGACGGCGCGCAAACCACGGTCGGCATCCCGATCGTCGAAACCCGCAACGGCGGCACGACGGACGCGTCGGCGTTCGCGCTCGACGCGGCGTCGGACGGCTACCGGCAAGGCTTCGGCACGCTGTCGGCCGGCGGCTACGACTACATGCTCGCGCGGGGCGGCAAGGGCGGCAAGGCTGACGACTGGTACCTCGTCTCCGCCGCGAAGCCCGAGCCACCGCAGCCGCCCCAGCCGCCCGCGCCCGTCGATCCCGAGCCGCCCGTGCACCCCGAAACCACACCCCCGCCCCCGACGCGCGCCGTCGCGCCGGAGCCCGACGCCTACATGGAGAACGCCGATGCCGCCGCGATGATGGCCATCCATTCGCTGCATCAGCGCGAGGATCGCTCGCTTCGCTCCGGCGGCACCGCAGCGGGCCCGCTCGACGGCGCCGTGTGGCTGCGTACCGAAGGCCAGTTCACGTCGATGTCGGGCGGGGGCCGCAGCGTGTCGGGCAACGGCCGGCTGGTGCATGCGGGCGCCGACCTGCTCCGCTTCGACGACGGCCGCGGCGGCAGCATCCGGGCCGGCGTGATGGGGATGTACGGCAGCCAGACGAACTGGTCGACCCGCCCGCTGTGGAATGCGGCCGAGCAGCGCACCGCCGATGCCACCGCGCGCGGCAGCGTCGAAGGCTACAACGCCGGGCTGTACGGCACGTGGTACGGCAATCGCGACATCCTGTCCGGCCCGTACGTCGATGCGTGGTTCATGTACGGCGCATATGCGAACCGCATCGGCGGCAGTCTCGCCGGGGATTCGTACCGGTCGCGCACCGTCACCGGGTCGCTCGAAGCCGGCCATTCGTTCCACGTCTACGAGCGCGGCGACACGCGCTTCTTCGTCGAACCCGAGGTACAGCTCGTCGTCTCCGACTACCGCGCGGCGGCTCACCGTGCCGCGGGCGGCTACGTCGACGGGCAGGGTTCCACCGACGTGCTGACCCGCGTCGGCGTACGCGTGCATGGCGTCACCGCGATCGCGCCCGGGCGCGAACTGCGACCGTTCGTCGAAGCGAACTGGTGGCACGGCCCCGGCTCGCGCTCGCTGACGCTCGACGGCAACGCGTTCTCGTTCAGCGTGCCGCGCGACCGCGCCGCGTTCAGGATCGGCGCGACCGGGCAGGTCTCGAAACGCTTCACGGTGTCGGCCAGCCTCGGCGTGGAAGCGAATATGTCCGACTACGCGGTGGTCAAGGGCGAGTTCACGGCGAAGTACCGCTGGTAGCAGGGAACGGGGTGCGGCGCCGTGGCGGGCAGGCAGGCGCGCCGCACCCCGTGCGCGTTGCGCGTCGAAACGCGCGTTCCGCGATTTCCGCTATACTTTGCCGACTGCCGCCACCTGGCGGCAGGTCGGAAGCGCGCCGATTTGCTGACTCGATTGCGGGCGCGCGAACCGGCCGGGCCTTGATGCGTCTTGGTCCCGGCAGGTTCACTACAAATGCGGCTAAAGAGGTCGTCAGCCGCGCATCTCCGACTCCGCGCATCGCCGACACCGTTTAGCCGCCCAGTCATAAGGCGGAACGAATGGAATCGATCGGCATCGTCGCTCCACAGACCATGCACTTCGCCGAACCACTGCGCTTGCAAAGCGGCAGCGTGATCGGCAACTATCAGCTCGTCGTCGAAACGTACGGCGAGCTCAACGCCGCGCGTTCGAACGCGGTGCTCGTCTGCCACGCACTCAATGCGTCGCATCACGTCGCCGGCGTCTACGCGGACGATCCGCGCAGCACCGGCTGGTGGGACAACATGGTCGGCCCCGGCAAGCCGCTCGACACCAACCGCTTCTTCGTGATCGGCGTGAACAACCTCGGCTCGTGCTTCGGCTCGACCGGCCCGATGAGCATCGACCCGTCGAGCGGCAAGCCGTACGGCGCGCGCTTTCCGGTCGTCACCGTCGAGGACTGGGTGCACGCGCAGGCGCGCGTCGCGGATGCCTTCGGCATCGAGCGCTTCGCCGCGGTGATGGGCGGCAGCCTCGGCGGGATGCAGGCGCTCGCGTGGAGCCTGATGTATCCGGAGCGCGTCGCACACTGCATCGACATCGCGTCGACGCCGAAGCTGTCCGCGCAGAACATCGCGTTCAACGAAGTCGCGCGCTCGGCGATCCTGTCCGATCCCGACTTCCACGGCGGCGACTACTACGCGCACGGCGTGAAGCCGAAGCGCGGCCTGCGCGTCGCGCGGATGATCGGCCACATCACGTACCTGTCCGACGACGACATGGCCGAGAAATTCGGCCGTGCGCTGCGCCGCGCGGACGGCGCGCTCGACGCGTACAACTTCAGCTTCGACGTCGAGTTCGAGGTCGAGTCGTATTTGCGCTACCAGGGCGACAAGTTTGCCGACTACTTCGACGCGAACACCTACCTGCTGATCACGCGCGCGCTCGACTACTTCGATCCGGCCAAGGCGTTCGACGGAAACCTGACGGCCGCGCTCGCGCACACGCAGGCGAAATACCTGATCGCGAGCTTCTCGACCGACTGGCGCTTCGCGCCGGCCCGCTCGCGCGAGATCGTGAAGGCGCTGCTCGACAACAAGCGCACGGTCAGCTACGCGGAGATCGACGCGCCGCACGGCCACGACGCGTTCCTGCTCGACGACGCGCGCTATCACAACCTGCTGCGCGCGTATTACGAACGAATCGCCAACGAGGTAGGCGCATGAACCAGCAAGCCCTGAACTCCCTGTCCGCGCGCGCAGACTTCCGCACGATCGCGCGCTGGGTCGAACCGCGCTCGACGGTGCTCGACCTCGGCTGCGGCGACGGCTCGCTGCTCGCGCTGCTGATGGAAGAACTGGACGTGACCGGCTACGGGATCGAGCTGAACGACGCGGGCGTGCTCGCGAGCGCGAAGAACGGCATCAATGTGATCCAGCAGAACCTGGAAGACGGCCTGCGCCTGTTCGAGGACCACAGCTTCGACATCGCGATCCTGTCGCAGACGCTGCAGACGATTCACCAGACGGCCGCGATCCTGCGCGAAACCGCGCGGGTCGGGCGCGAATGCATCGTGTCGTTCCCGAATTTCGGCTACTGGCCGCATCGGCTGTCGGTACTGAACGGCCGGATGCCGGTGTCGAAGGCGCTGCCTTACCAATGGCACAACACGCCGAACGTCCGGGTGCTGACGATCGAGGATTTCGAGGCGCTCGCGCCGGAAGTCGGCGTCACGATTCTCGACCGCGTCGTGCTGCACGAAGGCCAGCCGATTCGTTGGGGAGCGAACTGGCGTGGTAGTCTTGCTGTCTATCGCGTCAAGCGCAGCTGAGCCCGGGGGCCGTTGACGGATGATCCGGCCCGCACGCGCGTGCGGCCGCCCCCTTCTGCGCCGCTCGCGCTGCCTGCGCTGCCGCCGCAATCAGTCAACGCTACCCAGTTCCATTCCATGTCGAAAACGCCACACGAGGCGCCCGCGCTCACCGCTCACGAGGATCACCCCGGCTGGCGAGCCTATCTGAACACGCACATGCTGATCTGCGTGTTCCTCGGGTTCACGTCCGGTCTGCCCCTGTTCACGCTCGTCTACCTCGTGCAGGCATGGCTGCGCTCCGAAGGCGTGAACCTGAAGGAAATCGGCCTGTTCGCGCTGATCCAGTTCCCGTATACGTGGAAGTTCCTGTGGGCGCCGCTGATGGACCGCTACATCCCGCGCCTGCCCGGCTGGCGGCCGGGCCGCCGGCGCGGCTGGCTGCTGCTCACGCAGTTGCTGGTCGCGGGCGCGATCGCGACGCTCGGCTTCGTGTCGCCGCGCGACTCGATCTGGACGGTCGCCGCGCTCACCACGCTCGTCGCGTTCTTCGGCGCGAGCGCCGACATCGTGATCGACGCGTACCGCCGCGAACTGCTGCGCGACACCGAGCAGGGCCTCGGCAACGCGGTGCACGTGAACGCCTACAAGCTCGCCGCGCTGATTCCCGGCTCGCTGGCGCTGATCCTGTCCGACCACCTGCCGTGGGACGCCGTGTTCGCGATCACCGGCGCGTTCATGCTGCCAGGCATCCTGATGACGCTCGTCGTGCGCGAGCCCGAAGTGGTCGGCACGCCGCCGCGCAACCTGCGCGACGCGATCGTGCTGCCGTTCCGCGAATTCATCCAGCGCGACGGCTGGGCCGGCGCGCTGCTGGTCATCGCGTTCATCTTCCTGTTCAAGATCGGCGACACGATGGCGACCACGCTGTCGACGTCGTTCTTCCTCGACATCGGCTTCACGCGCACCGAAATCGGCATCGTCGCCAAAACCACCGCGCTGGTCGCGAGCGTCGCCGGCGGCATCATCGGCGGCGTGTGGCTCGTGAAGATCGGGATCGGCCGCGGGCTGTGGATCTTCGGCGCGCTGCAGATGGTGTCGACCCTCGGCTTCGCGTGGCTCGCGCAGCTCGGCCCCGGCTCGCCGGTGCTGGCCGTGCTGTACGACTTCACGGTATCGACGAGCCACGCGATCGCGTCGGCGCTGTCGGTGTTCGGCGTCGTCGTCACGCCGCAGTTCAGCCCGATGACGGTCGCGCTCGCAATCGTCTACGGCGTCGAAACCTTCACCACCGGCCTGACGATGGCCGCGTTCGTCGCGTACATCGCGAGCACGACCGACCCGCGCTACACGGCCACGCAGTTCGCGCTGTTCACGAGCCTCGCGTCCGTGCCGCGCACGCTCGCGTCGGCCGCGAGCGGCTTCATCGTCGCGAAGATCGGCTGGTTCGACTATTTCATCGTGTGCACGGCGCTCGCGATCCCCGGCATGCTGCTGCTGTTCAAGATCGCGCCGTGGAACGGTGTCGCGCGCAACGGCGAGGCGAGCCGTGCGCAATGACCGCCTGCTTCGCGCCGCACGCGTCGCCGCCGCACTGAGCGTCGGCGTCGCGGCGCTCGGCGCGGCGGCAAGCACGCATCCGACCGACGCCGGTGCAGCCGCGGCCGGCTCCGCGGCGGCTGCGCCGTCCACGCCGGCGACCACCGTCGCGCCGTCTGCCGCCGAAGCCGCGCAGCCGAGCGGCGGGGCCGTGCCGTCGAAAGCCTATGCGCCGACGTCGCAGCAGGTCCGCTACGGCGACGCGATCGCGTTCCGCACGCTGATCCCGTCGCCGCTGCTCGAACAGCTCACCGCGAGCGAATACGCGCAGATCGTGCAAACGGCCGCCGACAGCGACCGCCTGCTGCCCGCGAACCAGCCGCGCGTGAAACGCCTGCGCGCGATCGTCATGAAGCTTGCGCCGTATTCGGTGAAGTGGAACGACCGCGTGAAGAGCTGGGCGTGGGACGTCAATGCGATCCGCTCGCGCGATATCCGCATCACGTGCCTGCCGGGCGGCAAGGTGCTCGTGTACGGCGGGATGCTCGATCGCGTCCGCCTGAACGACGACGAGTTCGGCGTGCTGCTCGCGCACGGCATCGCCCATGCGCTGCGCGAACACGCACGCAGCAATCTCGGCACGGCGTCGCAAACGTCGCTGCGCGCGGCCGCGCTGCCGCCGCTGTTCGGCGTCGGCGATCCGCTGCCGCAGGCGCTGAACCTCGGCGCACGTCTGCAGACGCTGCGCTACGACCCGACCGACGAGACCGAAGCCGACGTGATCGGCGGCGACATCGCCGCCCGCGCGGGCTTCGATCCGCGCGCGGCGATCACGCTGTGGGACAAGCTCGCGGCGGCCACCCGCGCGAACAAGACGTCGGGCTTCATCTACACGCATCCGTACGGCGCGACGCGGCGGCAGGATCTGCTGAACCGGCTGCAGGACCTGATGCCGCTGTATGCGAAGGCGACGGGCAAGCGCGTCGACACGCTGCCCGACTATGCGGGCATCAGCGCGCAGCGGCGCAAGGTTGCGCGGCGCTGAGCATCGCCGCAGGCCGCGGCTTTCCGTCGGGCATCGCCGGCACGTGACGCGGCGCTACGCACCGACGTCCGATTCGACCGGCCGGCTGCCGCTCTCGCGCATCCAGCGCACTTCGTCACCGGGGCTGCGGCCGAACAGCCGCTTGAACTCGCGGCTGAACTGCGACGCGCTCGCATAGCCGACCCGCGCGGCGGCGGCACCCGCGCCGACGCCGTCCTGCACCATCATCAAGCGCGCCTGATGCAGGCGCGCGGCCTTCACATACTGCATCGGCGACGTCGCCGTCACGTGCTTGAACTGCGCGTGGAACACCGCGAGGCTCATCCCGGCCTCGCGCGCGAGCGTCTCGACATCGAGATCGGCCTTCAGGTCCGCATGGATGCGCCGCAGCGCCTTCGCGACGCGGCCGAAATGATGCTGCTGGGCGAGCGCCGCGCGAATCGCGTCGCCCTGTGCGCCCGTCAGCACGCGGTATGCGATCTCGCGCATGATCGCCGGCCCGAGCACGCACGTGTCGTGCGGCGACGCGAGCGCTTCGAGCAGCCGCACCACTGCGTCGGCGAGCGGCGCATCGAGCGGCGTCGAATAGACGCCGTGCGGCTCGCTGACCGCCGCACCTAGCGTCTCGTCGAGCAGGATCGCGAGTTCGGCGATCACCGCGAGATCGACGCGGATCGAGATCGCGAGAAACGGCTCGTCCGGGCTCGCGAAGGTTTCGCATTCGAACGGCAGCGGCACCGACAGCACGAGATACTGCTGCGCGTCGTAGACGAACGAGCGGTCGCCGAGATAGCCGAGCTTGCGGCCCTGGCACACGACGATGATGCTCGGCTCGTACAGCACGGGCATGCGCGGCACGGGCCGGCTCACGCGGAAGAAGCGCACGCCGTCGAGCGCCGCCAGCGTATCGCCCTCGTTCGGCGCGAGGCTCGAATGCAGCTCGATCATGCGGCGCCGCACACGGTCGCCCATATCGTCGAAAAGGGGCTGGAAGCTCATCGGCGTAGTCCTGTCCGGCAAGAGAATCTGGCTTGCAATGTAGCACTTTGAAAGCATTTTGACGGCCGTTCGCGCGCAATTCGAGAGGAATGGGCAAACCTTCCAGACCTTCGTGTATTTCGCCGCGGCGGCTCGCTCCGTACGATGGGCACCTGTCTCGCCGCGTCGCCACATGGCGCGGCGGCAGTCTGTTTCGCCGGATGTTTTCCCGGACAAGGAGCCCCCTGCATGAGCACAACCTACGCTTACGCGGCGACCGATGCGCAATCGCCGCTCGCCCCGTTCGAATTCCAGCGCCGCGCGCTGCGCGACCTCGACGTCCAGATCGAGGTGCTCTACTGCGGCGTCTGCCACTCGGACCTGCACCAGGCCCGCAACGAATGGCGCAACACGATCTACCCGGTCGTGCCGGGCCATGAAATCGTCGGCCGCGTGACCGCGACCGGCCCGCAGGTGTCGCGCTTCAAGGTCGGCGAGCTGGTCGGCGTCGGCTGTCTCGTCGATTCGTGCCGCACCTGCCCGAGCTGCGCGGAAGGCCTCGAACAGTATTGCGAGAACGGCTTCGTCGGCACCTACAACGGCCAGGACCGCGTGACGGGCGACATCACGTACGGCGGCTATTCGACCCAGCTCGTCGTCGACGAGGCGTTCGTGCTGCGCGTACCCGAGACGCTGGACCCGGCCGGCGCCGCGCCGCTGCTATGCGCGGGGATCACGACCTACTCGCCGCTGCGCCAGTGGAACGTCGGGCCCGGCAAGAAGGTCGGGATCGTCGGCCTCGGCGGGCTCGGCCACATGGGCGTGAAGCTCGCGCGCGCGATGGGTGCGCACGTCGTGCTGTTCACGACCTCGCCGTCGAAGATCGAGGACGGCAAGCGGCTCGGCGCGCACGAAGTGGTGATCTCGAAGGACGAAGCGCAGATGAACGCGCACCTGAACAGCTTCGACTTCATCCTGAATACGGTGGCCGCGCAGCACGACCTGAACCCGTTCCTGCACCTGCTGAAGCGCGACGGCACGATGACGCTCGTCGGCGCGCCGGAGCACGACCATCCGTCGCCGCAGGTGTTCAACCTGATCTTCAAGCGCCGCCGCCTCGCGGGCTCGCTGATCGGCGGGATCGCGGAAACGCAGGAAATGCTCGATTTCTGCGCGGAGCACGGCATCACGTCGGACATCGAAACGATTCCGATGCAGCAGATCAATGCCGCTTACGAGCGCATGCTCAAGAGCGACGTGAAGTATCGGTTCGTGGTGGACATGGCGTCGCTCAAGCAGTAACGCAGCAAGCGCCGCCCCCAAGCGAAACGGGCCGCATGTTCGACATGCGGCCCGTTTCGCATCCGGCAACCGGTTGGCCCGGCAGCTATGCGCGTCGCGTCGCGCCGACGATCACTTCTTGTAGTCGTAATCGACCGTCAGCGGCGCGTGATCGCTGAACTTGATGTCCTTGAAGATCGACGTGCGCTTCGCGGTGCCTGCCACGCCCGGCGTCGCGATCTGGTAATCGATCCGCCACCCGACGTTCTTCGCGTAAGCTTGGCCGCGGTTGCTCCACCACGTGTACTGCTCGGGGCGCGGGTCGAGCGTGCGGAATACGTCGACATAGCCGACATCGTCGAACAGCTGCGTGAGCCACGCGCGCTCTTCCGGCAGGCAGCCCGAGTTCTTCTGGTTGCTCTTCCAGTTCTTGATGTCGATTTCCTTGTGGACGATATTCACGTCACCGCACAGGATCACCTCTCGCTTGCTCTTCAGCTCGGCGAGATGCGGCATGAACTCGTCCATGAAGCGGTACTTCGCCTGCTGACGCTCTTCGCCGCTCGAGCCGGACGGCACGTACACCGACACGACCGACAGCTTGCCGTAGCGCGCCTCGACGTAGCGTCCCTCGGGATCGAATTCGCTGCTGCCGAAGCCGATGATCACGTCATCGGGCTCGTGGCGGCTGTACACGCCCGCGCCGCTGTAGCCCTTCTTCTCGGCGTGGTGGAAATAGCTCCTGAAGCCATGCGGCTCGACGAAGTCGGCCGGCAGGTCGTCGGCCGATACCTTGATTTCCTGCACGCATACGCAGTCGGCGTTCTGTTCGCCGAGCCATTCGAAAAAGCCCTTCTTCGCGGCGGAGCGGATGCCGTTCAGGTTGGCGGTAATCACTCGCATCATGTCGGGTTCCGTTGTTCAGTTCAGTTCGATGTGTTTGACAGGATCGCAGCCTAGCGGATCTTCACGCCTTCGAGCTCCGGCTTCGGCGGCGGGAATTCGAGCTTCATGTCGGTCATCGTGCGCAGCAGCAGCTCGGCGATCATCACGTTGCGATGGGTTTTCGAGTTCGCCGGGATCACGTACCACGGCGCATGCTCGGCCGACGTCGCGGCGAGCGCGTCACGGTACGCCGACTGGTATGCATCCCAGTGCTTGCGCGCGTCGAGATCGGCGATGTCGAACTTCCAGTGCTTGGTCGGATCGTCAATGCGCGCCTGCAGCCGCTCGCGCTGCTCGTCCTTCGAGATGTGCAGGAAGCACTTGACGATCGTCGTGCCGTTCTCCGCGAGCATCGTCTCGAAATCGCGGATCTGCCGGTAGCGGCGCTCGCATTCCTTGTCGCTGATGAGCTCCAGCACGCGCGGCACGAGGACGTCCTCGTAGTGGCTGCGGTTGAAGATCGCGAGTTCGCCCGCGGCCGGCACCTGCGCGTGCACGCGCCACAGGAAGTCGTGCGCGGCCTCGATCGGCGTCGGCGCCTTGAACGGCACGATGCGCAGGCCGAGCGGATCGACGTCGCGAAACACCGCGCGCACGGTGCCGTCCTTGCCGCTGGTGTCCATCCCCTGCAGCACGAGCAGCACGCGCTTCTTCTGCTGCGTGTGCAGGCGCTCCTGCTGCACGTCGAGCTCGGTCGACACGGCGCTGAGCCGTTCGCGGTCGGCATCCTTCGAGCCCGACGAGAACGGCTTCGCGGCCGGATCGAATGCATCGAGCCTGAATGCGGCAGCTTCCTTGTCACGCGTGCTGTACGGCACGCGGAAATCGTCGAGCGACGGTTGTTTCGCCATTCGTTCCTCCGTTGGACGGTGCGATGCACACGCGCACACGATAACGCATGCACCAAAGCGACGGGCCGCCCCGAACAGGTTCGGCGGCGGCCCGTCGTCAGGCGCGGTTCAGGCGCGCGGCCATGTTCAGCCGAGCTTCTTCTTCAGCAGTTCGTTGACCTGCTGCGGATTGGCCTTGCCCTTGGTCGCCTTCATCGCCTGGCCGATCAGCGCGTTGAACGCCTTTTCCTTGCCCGCGCGGAATTCCTCGACCGACTTCGCGTTCGCGGCGAGCACCTCGTCGATGATCGCTTCCAGCGCGCCGGTGTCGGAGATCTGCTTCAGGCCCTTCGCGTCGATGATGCGGTCGGCCGCGGCTTCGTCGGTCGCCTTCTCGTCCCAGATCGCCGAGAAGATTTCCTTCGCGATCTTGTTCGAGATCGTGCCGTCGGCGATGCGCTGCAGCACCAGCGCGAGCTGCGCCGCCGACACCGGAATCGCGTCGATCTCGATGCCGTCGCGGTTCAGCTGCGACGACACGTCGCCCATCAGCCAGTTCGCGGCGATCTTCGCGTTCGCCGCGCCGGCCTTCGCGACCACGGCCTCGAAGTACGCGGCCATCGCCTTGCTCGACGTCAGCACGCCCGCGTCGTACGCGGACACGCCATATTGCTCGACGAAGCGCTGCTGCATCGCGGCCGGCAGTTCGGGCATCCCGGCCTGCACGCGATCGATCCAGTCCTGGCCGATCACGAGCGGCATCAGGTCGGGGTCGGGGAAGTAGCGGTAGTCGTGCGCGTCTTCCTTGCTGCGCATCGAACGCGTCTCGCGCTTGTCCGGATCGTAGAGGCGCGTTTCCTGCACGACTTCGCCGCCGTCCTCGATCAGCTCGATCTGGCGGCGCACTTCGTAGTTGATCGCTTCTTCAAGGAACCGGAACGAGTTCAGGTTCTTGATTTCCGCGCGCGTGCCGAACTTTTCCTGGCCGACCGGCCGCACCGACACGTTTGCATCGCAGCGGAACGAGCCTTCCTGCATGTTGCCGTCGCAGATGCCGAGCCACACGACGAGCGCGTGCAGCGACTTCGCATAGGCCACGGCCTCGGCCGCGCTGCGCATTTCCGGCTCGGTGACGATCTCGAGCAGCGGCGTGCCCGCGCGGTTCAGGTCGATCCCGGTCATGCCGGCGAAGTCTTCATGCAGCGACTTGCCCGCATCTTCCTCGAGGTGCGCGCGGGTCAGGTTGACCGTCTTCTCGTACGCCGGCTTGCCGGCCTTTTCGTTGGCCGGCACCTGGATCGTGATCTGGCCGCCCTGCACGACCGGAATCTCGTACTGGCTGATCTGATAGCCCTTCGGCAGATCGGGGTAGAAATAATTCTTGCGCGCGAAGATGCTGCGCGGCGCGATGGTCGAGCCGATCGCGAGGCCGAAGCGGATCGCCCGCTCGACCGCGCCGCGGTTCAGCACCGGCAGCACGCCCGGCAGCGCCAGGTCCACCGGGCATGCCTGCGTGTTCGGCTCGGCGCCGAACTGCGTCGGTGCGCCGGAGAAAATCTTCGAGACGGTCGACAGTTGCGCGTGCGTCTCGAGACCGATGACGACTTCCCATTGAGTAGCCATATGCTTACACCCCTGCCGGAACTTGCTTGTGCCAGTCGGTCGCGCGCTGGAACGCGTCGGCGACCTGCAGCATCCGGGCTTCGTTGAAATAGTTGCCGATGATCTGCAGACCGACCGGGCGCTTCGCGTTCGCGCCCGCGCCGAAGCCGCACGGCACGCTCATGCCGGGCAGGCCCGCGAGGCTCACCGACAGCGTGTAGATATCGGCGAGATACATCTGCACCGGATCGTCGCCCTTCGAGCCGAGATCCCATGCGACCGTCGGCGAGGCCGGGCCCATGATCACGTCGCAGGACTTGAACGCTTCCTGGAAATCCTGCGCGATGATGCGGCGGATCTTCTGCGCCTGCAGGTAGTACGCGTCGTAGTAGCCGTGCGACAGCACGTAAGCGCCGACGAGAATCCGGCGCTTCACCTCGGGGCCGAAGCCTTCCGCGCGCGACTTCTTGTACATGTCGAGCAGGTCGCCGTACTGCGCGGCGCGGTGGCCGAAGCGCACGCCGTCGAAACGCGACAGGTTCGACGACGCTTCCGCCGGCGCGATCACGTAGTACACGGGGATCGACAGTTCGGTTTTCGGCAGCGACACGGGCACGAGCGTCGCGCCGAGCGCCTCGTACTGCTTGAGCGCCGCGTCGATCGACGCACGCACGTCGTCGGCGAGGCCGTCACCGAAATACTCGTTCGGCAGACCGATGCGCAGCCCGGCAAGCGGCTTGCCCGCATCGTTGCCGGCCGCCCACGGCTGGCCGAGGTGGCGCGTGAAATCCTCGTCTTCACGCTCGAGGCTCGTCGAGTCGCGCTCGTCGAAGCCGGACATCGCGTTCAGCAGCAGCGCGCAGTCGGACGCGCTCTGCGCCATCGGGCCGCCCTGGTCAAGCGACGACGCGAACGCGATCATCCCGTAGCGCGACACGCGGCCGTAGGTCGGCTTGATGCCCGTCACGCCCGCGAACGACGCGGGCTGGCGGATCGAGCCACCGGTGTCGGTGCCGGTCGCGGCCGGCGCGAGGCGCGCGGCGACGGCGGCCGAGCTGCCGCCCGAGCTGCCGCCCGGCACCGCGTTGGTATCCCACGGGTTCTTCACCGCGCCGAACGCGGAGTTCTCGTTCGACGAGCCCATCGCGAACTCGTCCATGTTGGTCTTGCCGAGCGTGACCATGCCGGCCGCCTGCAGGCGGGCGACGACGGTCGCGTCGAACGGGCTCTCGTAGTTCGCGAGCATCTTCGAGCCGGCGGTCGAGCGCCAGCCGCGCGTGACGAACACGTCCTTGTGCGCGATCGGCAGGCCGGTCAGCGCGCCGCCCGCGCCGCGCGCGAGTTCGGCGTCGGCGGCCTTCGCCTGCGCAAGGGTGAGGTCGGCGTCGACGTGGACAAACGCGTTCAGGTCGCGTGCCGCGTCGATCCGTTTCAGGTAGAGCTGCGCGAGCTCGACGGCCGAGCATTCCTTGGCGGCGAGCGCGGCGCGCAGTTCGGTCAGGCTTTTTGCGTGCATTGAGTGGTTTTCCTGGGAATTCTGGGTGGCGCGCGGCGCGGCGCCGGCGCGCTTGTCATCGAATGCTTACTCGATCACCTTCGGCACGAGGTAAAGGCCGTCCTGGACGGCCGGCGCCGGACGCTGGTTGTCGTCGCGATTGACGACTTCCGTCACGGCGTCGTCGCGCAGGCGCTGCGCGACTTCCTGGATCTGTTCGATCGGGTGGGCGAGCGGCGCGATGCCGGCGGTGTCGACCGCCTGCATCTGTTCGACGAGGCCGAAGAATTCATTGAGCTGGCCGAGCATGTGCTCGGCGTCGGCGTCGGCCATTTCGAGTCGCGCCAGGTGCGCGATGCGTTTCACATCGGTCAGGGTCAGGGCCATGCGATCACCGGAAAAAACAAGGCTGCGCGGCGCAGCGAAAGCAGCGCTGCGGCGGGGGGTTGGAGGGTGCGATCCCACCCTCAAAAATCGGGGCCGAAGCGGCAAAAATACCGCCCGTTTCGATTCAAATACCGTGAAATTATAAGGTATCATTACGCGTTCGACCCAAACCCGGCAGCCTTTTCCCGCACCGTTTCGCCTCGTTTCGGCAAGCCGTGCGTGCTTCGTGCGATCCCCGGTAGACATCACTCGCAGCTTCGTGCGCCGCGGCGGCCGCTTCCGCCACGCTTCCCGAGGCTGTTATTTTTTCCGCTGCCGCCCTCAGCGCTCGCTATGCAGGGCCGGCCCAGAGCGAAACAGGATTCTGAATGTTCGGTTTTTTGCGCAGCTACTTCTCCAACGATCTCGCGATCGACCTCGGCACCGCAAACACCCTGATCTACATGCGCGGCAAGGGCATCGTGCTCGATGAGCCCTCCGTCGTGTCGATTCGCCAGGAAGGCGGCCCCAACGGCAAGAAGACGATCCAGGCGGTCGGCAAGGAAGCCAAGCAGATGCTCGGCAAGGTGCCGGGCAACATCGAGGCGATCCGCCCGATGAAGGACGGCGTGATCGCCGACTTCACCGTCACCGAGCAGATGATCAAGCAGTTCATCAAGACGGCGCACGAGTCGCGCATGTTCTCGCCGTCGCCGCGCATCATCATCTGCGTGCCGTGCGGCTCGACCCAGGTCGAGCGCCGCGCGATCAAGGAAGCGGCGCACGGCGCCGGCGCATCGCAGGTCTACCTGATCGAGGAGCCGATGGCGGCCGCGATCGGCGCGGGCCTGCCGGTGTCGGAAGCCACCGGCTCGATGGTCGTCGACATCGGCGGCGGCACGACCGAAGTCGGCGTGATCTCGCTCGGCGGCATCGTGTACAAGGGCTCGGTGCGCGTCGGCGGCGACAAGTTCGATGAAGCGATCGTCAACTACATCCGCCGCAATTACGGGATGCTGATCGGCGAGCAAACCGCCGAGGCGATCAAGAAGGAAATCGGCTCCGCGTTCCCGGGCTCCGAAGTCAAGGAAATGGAAGTGAAGGGCCGCAACCTGTCGGAAGGCATTCCGCGCAGCTTCACGATCTCGAGCAACGAAATCCTCGAAGCGCTGACCGATCCGCTGAACCAGATCGTGTCGTCGGTAAAGATCGCCCTCGAGCAGACGCCGCCGGAACTCGGCGCCGACATCGCCGAGCGCGGGATGATGCTGACGGGCGGCGGCGCGCTGCTGCGCGACCTCGATCGCCTGCTCGCGGAAGAAACCGGCCTGCCGGTGCTCGTCGCCGAAGACCCGCTCACCTGCGTCGTGCGCGGCTCGGGCATGGCGCTCGAGCGCATGGACAAGCTGGGCAGCATCTTCTCGTACGAGTGATCGCCTAAGCAGTCCCGTTTGATATGACGCACTCGCGGCGTGGCCGGATCGCTCGTTCAGAACGAACCGCCACGCCGTTTGCGCGTCTGAGCATTATTTAACCGATCACCACGCGCCCGGCGCCGACCATGGAATACAGTCCGCCGCCCCTCTTCAAGCAAGGTCCGCCCGCGCTCGCGCGGCTCATCTTCTTCGTCGCCCTCGCCATCGCGCTCCTCGTGTCGGACGCGCGCTTCAGCACGCTCGAAATCGTCCGCGGCGTGCTCGGCACCGTGCTGTACCCGCTGCAGCGCGCGGCGCTCGTGCCGCGCGACCTGTTCATGGGCGCGGCCGACATCGCCGTCACGGGCGCGTCGCTGCGCCACGACAACGACGCGCTGCGCAAGCGCAACCTGCAACTGTCCACGCAAGCCAATCAGGCCGCCGTGCTCGCGCAGGAAAACATGCATCTGCGCGCGGTGCTCGAGCTGCGCCAGCACATCGCGACGCAGTCGACCCCGGTCGAGATCCAGTACGACACGAGCGACCCGTTCACGCAGAAGATCGTGATCGGCCAGGGTTCGCAGCAAGGCATCCAGGACGGCTCGCCGGTCGTCAGTGAAGACGGCGTGGTCGGCCAGGTCACGCGCGTGTTCCCGCTGCAGGCCGAAGTCACGCTGATCACCGACCGCGATCTCGCGATTCCCGTGCAGGTGCTGCGCACCGGCCTGCGCAGCGTGATCTACGGCACGCCGAAGGGCGATTCGCTCGACCTGCGCTTCGTGCCGACCAGCTCGGATCTCGTCGCGGGCGACGAGCTCGTCACGAGCGGCCTCGACGGCGTCTATCCGCCGGGCCTGCCGGTCGCGAAGGTCGTGCACGTCGACAAGCTCGCCGATACCGCGTTCGCCCGCGTGACCTGCGCACCGGTCGCCGCCGTGCGCGGCGCGCGCCAGATGCTCGTGCTGCATTACCAGAACGACGTCCCGCCGCGTCCGGCCGAGCCCGAGCCGGCCGCCGACAAGAACGCGAAGGGCAAGAAGGGCGCGAAGGCCGCCGCGAAAGCGGAGAAAGCCGAGAAGGCCGAAAAGGCCGATGCGAACGCGAAGCCGGCCGCCGCGGCCGCACCCGGCGCGAAACCCGCGCCGGCGGCGCCCGCCGCGCCGGCCCAGCCCGCTGCCGCGCCCGCGAAGCCCGCGGCCGGGCAACCAGGAGCCCAGCGATGAACCGTCCGCAATACATCCTGCAGCCGGTCAACCCGTACTTCATCGTCTTCAGCCTCGCCGCCGCGTTCCTGCTGAACCTGATGCCGTGGGGCCGCCTGCCCGGCGTGCCCGATTTCGTCGCGCTCGTGCTGCTGTTCTGGAACATCCACCAGCCGCGCAAGGTCGGGATGGGCGTCGCGTTCGTGCTCGGCATCCTGATGGACGTGCACGACGCGGGGCTGCTCGGCGAGCATGCGCTCGCCTATACGCTGCTGTCGTACGGCGCGATCACGATCCACCGCCGCGTGCTGTGGATGCCGATCGGCGTGCAGGTGCTGTATGTCACGCCGCTGCTCGTCGCCGCGCAGCTGGTGCCGTTCGTGATCCGCCTGATGATGGGCGCCGCGTTTCCCGGCTGGCGCTATCTGGTGGACGGCTTCGTCGAGGCCGCGCTGTGGCCGATCGCGAGCCACCTGCTGCTGATGCCGCAACGCCGCCCGGTCGACCCGGACGATACGCGCCCCATCTGAGCCGCACCGGAACCGACCTTGAACACCCGCCGCCCCCACGCCCGCCGCGCGCCGCGCTCCGGGGCGGCCCCTCGCCCGCGCGCGCTCGCCGCGCATGGGCCGGATCAAATGTAACCGCATGACCGAATTCAACGACACCCAACAGCAGCTCTCGAAGTTCCGCCTGCGCGTCGCGGCGGCGGGCGTGTTCGTGTTCGTCTGCTTCGGGCTGCTCGCGAGCCGCTTCTTCTACCTGCAGCTGATGCAGCACGGCAAATACGCGCTGCAGGCCGAGGAAAACCGCATCTCGGTCGCGCCGATCGTGCCGAACCGCGGGATCATCACCGACCGCAACGGCGTGGTCCTCGCGAAGAACTATTCGGCGTACACGCTCGAGATCACGCCGTCGAAGCTCGACGACACGCTCGACAACACGATCGACAAGCTGTCCGAGATCATCCCGATCGACGCGCGCGACCGCCGCCGCTTCAAGAAGCTGCAGGAAGACTCGAAGAACTTCGAGAGCCTGCCGATCCGCACGCGCCTCACCGACGCGGAAGTCGCGCGCTTCACCGCGCAGCGCTTCCGCTTCCCCGGCGTCGACGTGCGCGCGCGGCTGTTCCGCCAGTACCCGCTCGGCATGACGGCCGCGCACGTGATCGGCTACATCGGCCGGATCTCGAAGCGCGACCAGGATCGCATCGATGCGATGAGCGACGAGAACGACAGCGACCAGGAACATTACGATCCGCGTCGTGACGCGAACAACTACAAGGGCACCGACTACATCGGCAAGATCGGCGTCGAGCAGAGCTACGAAGCCGACCTGCATGGCCTCACGGGCTTCGAGGAAGTCGAGGTGACGGCCGGCGGCCGGCCCGTGCGCACGCTGTCGCGCACGCAGGCGACGCCCGGCAACAACCTGGTGCTGTCGCTCGACATCGGGCTGCAGCAGGTCGCCGAGCAGGCGTTCGCCGGCAAGCGCGGCGCGCTCGTCGCGATCGAGCCGAAGACGGGCGACGTGCTCGCGTTCGTGTCGTCGCCGAGCTTCGACCCGAACTCGTTCGTCGACGGCATCGACCAGCAGACCTGGGACGAGCTGAACAACTCGCCCGACAAGCCGCTGCTGAACCGGCCGCTGCACGGCACCTACCCGCCCGGCTCGACGTACAAGCCGTTCATGGCGCTGGCCGGCCTGACGCTCGGCAAGCGCACGCCGGGCTGGGGCTTCCAGGATCCCGGCTACTTCACGTTCGGCGGCCACACGTTCCGCAACGACGTGCGCTCGGGCCAGGGCTGGGTCGACATGAACAAGGCGATCATGGTGTCGAACGACACCTACTTCTACATGCTCGCGCGCGACCTCGGCGTGAACGCGATCGCGAACTTCATGAAGCCGTTCGGTTTCGGCCAGATCACCGGCATCGACATTCAGGGCGAGGCGCGCGGGATCCTGCCGTCGACCGACTGGAAGAAGAAGGCGTTCAAGAAGGCCGCGCAGCAGAAGTGGTTCGACGGCGAGACGATCAGCCTCGGGATCGGCCAGGGCTACAACTCGTACACGATCCTGCAGCTCGCGCATGCCACCGCGACGCTCGCGAACAACGGCGTCGTGATGAAGCCTCACCTCGTGAAGGAAGTCGAGGATCCGATCTCGCGCGCTCGCCACCTGACCGTGCCGAAGGAAAGCGAAGTGATTCCGCTCAAGCAGGGCGACATCGACGTCGTGAAGCGCGGGATGGAAAACGTGATCGAGAATCCGTCCGGCACCGCGTACAAGGTGTTCCGCGGCGCGCCGTACCTCGCGGCCGGCAAGACCGGTACCGCGCAGGTGTTCTCGCTGCAGGGCTCGAACTACAAGGGCCACCTGCTCGCCGAGCACCTGCGCGACCACGCGCTGTTCATCGCGTACGCGCCGGTCGACCATCCGCAGATCGCCGTCGCGCTGGTCGTCGAGAACGGCGGCTGGGGCGCGCAGGCCGCGGGCCCGATCGCGCGCCGCGTGCTCGACTACTACCTCGTCGAACGTCAGAACCCGAACAACGAGGCCGCGGCCGTGGCCGCCGCCGCGTCGGCGACCGAGCCGGTGAGCGCGCCCGTGGTCGGCGACGCATCGAAGCCCGCCGCCGTCGCGGCCGGCTTCACCGCGTTGCCGCAGCCGGTCGTGCCGAGTGCGGCGAGCGCGGCGAGTGCGGCGGACGCCGCGTCGGCACCCGACGCGTCGAGCGCGGCGCAGCCGTCCGGCGCGAGCGCCGCGGCGCCGATGGCCGCGAGCCTGCCGCCGATCCGGCGCCCGCACCGGCCGCACCGGCCCGCGAGCGGCGCCCAGCCGGTCGCCACCGGGCCGCGCGACGACAACTTCCGTGCGTCGGCCACCGCGAAAGCGGTGAACGCCGGCACCGCTCATTAACGGAGAAAGGCATGCAATTCGACAAGCGCGCCTGGCTCGACAAGATCAAGCAGATGTTCGCGGGTTTCGACCGCCCGCTCGCCCTCATCGTGTTCCTGCTGCTGTGCGTCGGCATCGTCACGCTGTACAGCGCGGCGATCGACATGCCGGGCCGCGTCGAGGACCAGTTGCGCAACATCCTGCTGACGTTCGTGCTGATGTGGGTGATCGCCAACATCCCGCCGACGACGCTGATGCGCTTCGCGGTCCCGCTATACACATTCGGGGTCGCGCTGCTGGTCGCGGTCGCGCTGTTCGGGATGACCAAGAAAGGCGCGAAGCGCTGGCTGAACGTCGGCGTCGTGATTCAGCCGTCGGAAATCCTCAAGATCGCGACACCGCTGATGCTCGCGTGGTACTACCAGCGCCGCGAAGGCGGGCTGCGCTGGTACGACTTCGTCGTCGCGTTCGGGATCCTGCTCGTGCCGGTCGGCCTGATCGCGAAGCAGCCCGACCTCGGCACCGGCCTGCTCGTGTTCGCGGCCGGCCTCTTCGTGATCTACCTCGCCGGCCTGTCGTTCAAGCTGATCGTGCCGGTGCTGGTCGCGGGCGTGATCGCGGTCGGCTCGATCGCCGTGTTCGAAGATCGCATCTGCCAGCCCGAAGTGCAGTGGCCGCTGATGCACGACTACCAGAAGCACCGCGTGTGCACGCTGCTCGACCCGACCTCCGACCCGCTCGGCAAGGGCTTCCACACGATCCAGGCCGTGATCGCGATCGGCTCGGGTGGCGCGCTCGGCAAGGGCTACCTGAAGGGCACGCAGGCCCACCTCGAATTCATTCCGGAGAAGCACACCGACTTCATCTTCGCGGTGTTCTCGGAAGAATGGGGGCTCGCCGGCGGCCTCGTGCTGCTGACGCTGTACATGGCGCTGATCGCGCGCGGGCTCTACATCGCCGCGCAGGGCGCGACGCTGTTCGGCCGGCTGCTCGCGGGCTCGCTGACGCTCGCGTTCTTCGTCTACGCGTTCGTCAACATCGGGATGGTGAGCGGCGTGCTGCCCGTCGTCGGCGTGCCATTGCCGTTCATGAGCTATGGCGGCACCGCGCTGGCGACGCTCGGCGTCGCGATCGGGATGATCATGAGCGTCGGGCGACAGCGGCGGTTGATGAAGAGCTGACGCTGCGGCGCGGCACGCGGCTGCAAGCAGTCGCAGCAAAGGAAAACGGCGCCGCGGGCGCCGTTTTTCGTTGGGCAGGCCGAGTTCAGCCGGCCGCCGTCACTGCGGCGTCGCGCGCGGGCTCGCGTGGTCCGCACCGGCGCCCGATGCCGGCTCCTGCGTCTTCAGTCGCGCGCTCAGTTCCTTGAATTTCAGCTCGGCCGTCTCGTCGCCCTGCGCGGCCGCGGCCGCATAGTACGCGCGCGCGATGTTCAGGTTCTGCGTGACGCCGTCGCCGCCGCGCTCGTAGAACGACGCGGTCACGTACTGCGCGGTCGGCTCGCCCGCGTCGGCCGCCTGCTTGTACCACGCGAACGCCTGCCGGTTGTCGCGCGGCGTACCGCGCCCGTCGAGGAACTGGTTCGCGAGCGACAGCGCGGCCTGCACGTGCCCCTGCTTCGCCGCGCGCAGGAACCAGCGGTGCGCTTCGGCCGGATTGCGCGCGACGAATTCGCCGTCGTCGAACATCCGTCCGTACACGTACTGCGCATGCGACATGTTCGCGTCGGCCGCCCGCTTCAGCCAGCGCAGCCCTTCGTCGACTTTCGCGGTCACGCCGACGCCGGTGAGCAGCATCATCGCGTAGTTGAACTGCGCGAGCCGGTCGCCGCGTTCGGCTGCGTCGTGGAACTGCACCAGCGCCGCGCGATAGTCGCCGGCGTTGTAGGCGGCCACCGCCGCTTGCGTCTCGTGTGCCGGGTCCGGTTTCGCGTGCGGCGCATTCTGCGCCGACGCCGCGACGCACCCGACCCACAGCCCGAGCATCGCGCCGATCCGCCCGCACGCACCGGTCGCGCGCCGCGCGCGTCCCGCCTCCTCGCCGCCATTCATGACCGCACCTCCTGCAGCGCCTGCCGCGTCGCGCGCAGCAGCCAGGTCACGTCGGCCGACAGCGTGATCATCCGGTAGCCGGCCTCGCGATACTGGCGCGCGATGGCCGTATCGCTCGCGAAGATGCCGACCGCGACGCCGGCCTGCTTGCCGGCCGCGAGCACGCGCGCCATCGCGGTCTCGACATCCGGGTGGCGGCTGTCGCCGAGATGCCCGAGGCTCGCCGCCAGATCGGCCGGGCCGACAAACAGGCAGTCGATGCCCGGCGTCGCGGCGATCCGCTCGACTTCGTCGATGCCGCGCGCCGATTCGATCTGCACGATCACCGCAATCTGGGCGTTGGCCGTCTGCAGGTAATCGCGGCGCATGCCGAACGCCGCCGCGCGCACCATGCCGGCCACGCCGCGCAGCCCGTCCGGGGAATCCGGCGACGGGAAGCGCGTGAGCCGCACCGCGTGCGCGGCCTCGTCGGCCGTCTCGATGCACGGGAACATCAGCGTGCGCGCGCCGGCGTCGAGCGCGCGCTTCACGAGCCACGGCTCACGCCCCGGCACGCGCACGACAGGCTCGCTCGGCAGGTGCGCGGCGGCCAGCGCGCGCAGTTGCGACGCGACGTCCCGGCTGTCGTTCGGCGCATGCTCCATGTCGATGCAGAGCCAGTCGTAGCCGGCGTGCGCGAGCGCTTCCGCGGCCGAATCGCAGCCGAGCGACAGCCACAGGCCGTACAGCGGCTCGTCGCCGTCGTGCAGACGTTGTTTGAGGGAATTGGTGAGCGTGCTCATCGATACGGCCTCCTGGCGGACAGGCAATCGAACGGAACAGGCAACGGGGGACGGCCGGACGGCAGCAGCCCGATCACGGGCGCGCAGGCTGCGCCACGCAACGATCATAGCGCGCCGTCGGGCGAAATGTGGGGAGACAAGCGAAGCGGGCCCGATCGGGCACCGCGTGGCGGGCGACCGGCTGCGGGCGACTGGCTGCGGGCGACCGGCTGTGGGGGGGCCGGCTGCAAGCGACCGGCTTCAGGCGATCGGCTGCGGGCGACCGGCGGCCGGCGGCCGAGCGCACGCTCGGGCCGGCAATGACGCGTCAGCGGGCGGGATCGCGCTCGACGTCGGCCCAGCAGTTCGGCGTTTCGTACAGGCGCACGCGCTCCAGCCGCAGGTTCACGCCGTAGTGCGCGTCGTACACGTTCGCGAGAATGTCGAACGCGATCGCCGCGAGGTTCTCGACCGTCGGGATCCGGTCGAGCACGACCGTCTTGTGGTCGGCCATCTGCTCGAGGAACGAGCGCACGACTTCGTCGCGCGCGTAGACCAGGAACGCGTGGTCCCACTTGTTGACGAGGTGCTCGACCGCGAGCGCCTTCACGTCGGCGAAATCCATCACCATGCCGCGGTCCGGCGCCCCCTCGGTATCGACGAGATCGCCGCGCAGCGTGACTTCGAGCACGTAGCGATGGCCGTGCAGGTTCCGGCACTGGCTGCGGTGATCGGGAATGCGGTGGCCCGCGTCGAATTCGAGTTTTCGGGTAATCAGCACGATGTCAAAGGCCGTGGCTCAGGGAATGTTCAGGTATTTGTGGGTCTGCATCGACAGCCGCCACTGCGGATGCCGCTTGCACCAGTCGATCGCGAGCTTCGTGTTGAGATCGCGCGACGGGCCGTCCATCGGCTGCACGAGAAAATACTCGAAATCGAGCTTCGCGTAGTCGGCAAGCCGCTGGTTGTCCTGCGGGATCACGACCTTCAGCTCGTTGCCCTTCGTGACGACGAGCGGCGCGTCGGCCTTCGGGCTCACGCAGATCCAGTCGATCGTCTCGAGCACCGGCAGCGAGCCATTGGTCTCGATCGCGATTTCGAAGCCCGCCGCGTGCAGCGCGTCGACGAGCGGCTGGTCGAGCTGCAGCATCGGCTCGCCGCCCGTGCAGACGACGAAGCGATGCGCTTCGCCGTCGGGCCACAGGCCGGCGATCGTCGCGACGAGGGCTTCGGCGTCCTTGAACTTGCCGCCGTTCTCGCCGTCGGTGCCGACGAAGTCCGTATCGCAGAAGCGGCACACGGCCTCCGCACGATCCTCTTCGCGGCCCGACCACAGATTGCAGCCGGCGAACCGGCAGAACACGGCCGGACGGCCCGCGTTCGCGCCCTCGCCCTGCAACGTGTAGAAAATTTCCTTGACCGCGTAAGTCATCGTGCTTCGTCCGGCTCGCGCCGCTCGTTGTCGATCAGAATCCGTTATTCATCAAGCGCCGCCGGCGCACCGCGTCACAGCGGCGCTTCGGTCACCCGCTCGCCCTTCAGGTAGGCCTCGTAGCCGCGCTTGCGCAGCTTGCAGGCCGGACATTCGCCGCAGCCGAAACCCCAGTCGTGCAGTTCCGCGCGCTCGCCCACGTAGCACGTGTGCGTCTCGACGCGGATCAGCTCGACGAGCGCGTCGCCGCCGAGTTGTTCGGCGAGCTGCCAGGTCTGCGCCTTGTCGAGCCACATCAGCGGCGTCTCGAGCACGATGCGCGTGTCCATCCCGAGATTCAGCGCGACCTGCAGCGCCTTCATCGTGTCGTCGCGGCAGTCCGGGTAGCCCGAGAAATCGGTCTCGCACATCCCGCCGACCAGCACGCGCAGCCCGCGGCGATAGGCGATCGCGGCCGCGATCGTCATGAACAGCAGGTTGCGGCCCGGCACGAACGTGTTCGGCAAGCCATTCGCCGTGGTCTCGATCTCGATCGTGCGCGTCATCGCGGTATCGCTGATCGCGCCGAGCACCGACAGGTCGATCATGTGATCGTCGCCGAGGCGGCCGGCCCAGGCGGGAAACTGATGCTTCAGCGCGTCGCGCACGCCTTCGCGACATTCGAGTTCGACGCGGTGGCGCTGGCCGTAATCGAAGCCGAGCGTCTCGACCGTCTGATAGCGTTCCAGGGCCCAGGCCACGCACGTGGCCGAGTCCTGCCCGCCGGAAAACAGCACGAGCGCGCCGTCTTTAGCGTCTGTCCGAATCACCGTGATACTCCGTGAATGTATAGGCTCGCGTCGCGCTGCGCCCCGGGGCCGGCTGCCGCCGGGCGGCCCGACACGTGCCGGCCTGCGCCGGCTCGACCAGTATAGGCAGCGCAGTTGTGCGCGAACGCGGCGGAGCGCTTATACCGCCCATCGCGCGGCATCGGTGCCGCGCGTCACGGCGGCGCCTGCGGGCAGCCCTGCCGTGCGCATGAAGCGATGCGCTAAGTCATTGAGCGGGCACGGATTTTATCACGCTCCGGCGAATGCTGCCGGACGCACCACCGATGCCGCGCAAACCCACCACAAACGAAAAACCCCAAGAACCTTCCGATTCTTGGGGTTGGAACTGCTGGTGGCCTGGGACGGAATCGAACCATCGACACGCGGATTTTCAATCCGCTGCTCTACCAACTGAGCTACCGGGCCAACGAAGAAGAGAAAGTATATCCAGCCCTGTTACTTTGCGCAAGTGGTTTTCGCAAAATATTTTACGCGGCGCCTTCCGACGGCTTCTTGCCGAGCTCGACGCCCAGCTGCTTGAGCTTGCGATACAGGTGCGTGCGCTCGAGGCCCGTCTTCTCCGCGACGCGCGTCATGCTGCCGTTCTCGCGCGCGAGGTGATATTCGAAGTACGCGCGCTCGAACGCATCGCGCGCTTCGCGCAACGGGATGTCGAACGGAATCGCGGCCGTCTGGCCCGCGAGGCCCAGGGCCGCGGCCATGTCGTCGCCGAGCGTCGGCAGCGCGGCCGCGGACGCGACAGCCGCCGGGCCCGAAGCCTGGCCGACGCCGGCCTTCGCCGCCGCGTTGACGGACACCGGTGCCGCGCCGCGCACGAGACCATGCTCGACCGACTTCAGCAGCTTCTGCAGCGCGATCGGCTTCTCGAGGAAATCGAGCGCGCCGATCTTCGTTGCCTCGACGGCCGTGTCGATCGTCGCGTGCCCGGACATCATGATCACGGGCATCGTCAACAGGCCCTGCGCCGCCCATTCCTTGAGCAACGTGACGCCGTCGGTATCGGGCATCCAGATATCGAGCAGCACGAGATCGGGCGCCTGATTCAGACGGTATTCCCGCGCGGCCTGCGCGTTCTCCGCCGCCTCGACGACATGTCCTTCATCGCTGAGGATTTCCGAGAGCAATTCCCGGATGCCCATTTCATCATCTACCACCAGGATGGTTGCCATTTACGCTGCCTTTGTCTGCACACTTGCTTTTGTCTTAGCGGGGGCCGTCCCGACCTGCGCGCCGGGTTCGGCGCCTGGCGTATCGCTCGCCATCTGCAGGAACAGGATCGACACCTGCGCACCCTCGACGGTCTCGCCGTGCATGCGATTGCGCAGATCGATCCGCGCGCCGTGCTCATCGACGATCTTCTTGACCATGGCCAATCCGAGCCCCGTGCCCTTCGCCTTCGTCGTCACGTAAGGCTCGAACGCACGGGTCAGGATGCGTGCCGGAAAACCGGGCCCGTTGTCGGACACGGTAAGACGTACCGCGACGCGCGTTTTGCCCTCGGCGTCGGGATCGCCATATTCTACTGTCTTGGTTTCGATCAACACACGCGGTTGCGCGACTTCCGCAACCGAATCCTGCGCATTCTGCAGCAGGTTGTGGATCACCTGGCGCAGTTGCGTCGCGTCGCCGCGAATCACCGGCAGCGACGGCGCGAGTTCGGCGACGATCGCGCTCTTGCCTTCGCCGACACCATACAGCCCGAGCACCTCGCTCGCCAGTTCGTTCAACTGCAGGTTGCCGAGCACCGCCGGCGGCGTGCGCGCATATTCGCGGAAGTCGTCGACCATCCGCTTCATCGCGGCCACCTGGTTGACGATCATCGTCGCGCCGCGCTTGAGCACGTCCGCATCGGGCGGCGCGAGCTTGTCGGACAGCTTCATCTGCAGCCGCTCGGCCGACAGCTGGATCGGCGTCAGCGGGTTCTTGATCTCGTGCGCGAGCCGCCGCGCGACCTCGCCCCATGCGACCGAACGCTGCGCGGAAATCACGTCGGAGATGTCGTCGAACACGACGACGTAGCCGGACGTCTGCGGATCGTCGGCCTCTCCCTCGACCGTCGACACGAGGCGCGTGCCGCGCACGAGCAAGGTCAGCGGATCGGCTTCGCCCGGCACTTCGACCGCGAACTGCTGCTGCCAGTGGCCGCGATCGCCGCTGGCGCCGTCGGAAGCCGCCTCGCGATCGGCGAATGCCTTGCGCACCATCGCGCCGAATTCCGCGACGACGTCGATCCGGTCGAGCGCCGTGCCGATCATTGCGCCGAACGGCTGCCGGAAGATCCGCTCGGCGCCGCGGTTGGCCGTCGTCAGCCGGAACTGGCGGTCAAGCACGAACACGCCGGCGGTCAGGTTCGCGAGGATGCTTTCGAGATATGTTTTCGAATGCTCGAGCGCGATCCGGTTCTTCTCGACCGCGAGCCGCGCCTCGGACAGCTGGCGCGTCATCGCGTTGAACGACTGCGTGAGGAAGCCGAGCTCGTCGCGCGACTTGATCTCGCGCTTCGGCGTGTAGTCGCCTTCGGTGATCTCCTTCGTGCCCTGCGCGAGCAGGAACAGCGGCCGCGCGAGCTGCTGGCCGAGCGCGAGCGCGAGCATCATCGCGATGAAGGTCGCAAGGAACAGCGCGAGCGTCAGCGTGCCGATGTACATCTTGCGCAGCCCGGTGCGGCCGAGCGCTTTTTCCTGGTACTCGCGATACGCGCGCTGCACCGCGTCGGCGTTGTGCGCGAGCGTGGGCGGCACCGGCTGCGTGAGCTGCAGGAAGCGCTCCGCCGGCTGCAGCAGCGACGTCGTCGCGTCGGGGATCGGCCGCACGACGCGCAGCCGCAACGCGCCCTTCGCGCCGTGCGCGCGCGGGTCGCCGTCGACTTCGCCCTCGATCGCCGCGTAGGCGCCATGTTCGCGCGCCTGGCTCAGCATCAGCGGCGTGGGCAGGTCGTCCGGAATCAGCACGGCGAAATTGCCCGATGCCTGCGCAACGATGTGCAGGTCGGGCGCCGCACCCGAGCCGCCGCGGCTCGGCTCGACGATCGTCGCGTCCTGCACGCCGAACTGGTCGCGCAGGCGCAAGAGCGTGAGCGTCGTGCCGTTGGTGTTCGCATCGACGCTCGCGAGCTGGTCGGACATCAGGCGCGCCTTCGTCTGCAGGTCGGACAGCGACGCGTCGAGCATTCCGCGGCCGAGGTTCAGGCCGGCCGTCAGCGCGGTTTCGACGTTCACGTCGAACCACGACTCGATGCTGCGCGACACGAACTGGTACGACACGATGTAGATGATCCCGCCCGGCACCACGCCGACGAGCGCGAAGAACACCGCGAGCTTCGCGAGCAGCCGCGTGCCGAACTTGCCCTTCCTCAGGCGCACGACGATCATCCCGATCAGCCCGAGCACCACCAGCAGGAACACGAGCGCGACGATGATGTTCATCGCGTACAACCACGAGTAGTAGCGATCGAAGAACTCGGTGTTCGCGCTCGCGGCCGCGAGCAGCACGAGCAGCAGCAGCGCGGTGAGCGCGACGGTCGCTACGATGACGCGAACGAGAAGGCTCTTCCCGCTGGCCGCGCGGCGCACTTTATTTAGCACGTTCGGTCACCGTGAAGTTGAAGCGCTTCCAGTCCGAGCCGAGCGTCCAGTCGCGGTTGTTCACCGCGTCGACCTGGAACGGCTTCGGCATCAGCGCCGTGTCGAGCTGCATGCGCACCGAGGCCATGTAGGTTTCGCCGGCCCGCACCTGGTTGCGATCGATCACGTGCCACGACGTGATGTGGCGGACGACCGCGAGCGCGTCCTTCAGCGACGGGAAGCCGAGTTGCAGCCCGCCCGTCGACACGCGGTACTCGCGCGTGAGCGGCTGGAACGACAGGCGGATCGTCTGCGACACCGACACCGGCTGCTCGTCGAACCAGTACCAGCGCGCGCGGCTCAGTTCGAAGTCGGTCGTGAAGTAGAGCGGGATGCCCTTGTTGACGGCATCCTCGAGGTTCGGGTTCAGCTCGAATTCGAAGCGGGCATCGAGGCTCCAGCCGCTTCCGTCAGCCTGCAGCGATGCGCGCTGCACGGCGATCGACTCGGCGGCGCGCGCCGGCCGAACGACAGTCAGGCACAGCGCCAATGCGACCAGCAGGACGGCCGCAAGCCGAAGTGGAAAAAGGTGTTTGATCGTCACCGTTTCTGAAACCGCGCGTAGAAAAATCCGTCGTGATCGGTGTTCTGGTCGAGTGCGCCGGCCGCTCCGGCGGGCACGCCGCCGGGCAGCAGTTGGCCGGGCGCGTCCAATCGTACCGCATCTTCACAGGCCGCTTCAAACCAGCGGGCCTGCAATTCGCCCTCCTCGGGGAAGATCGAACAGGTCACGTAAAGCAGTTCGCCGCCCGGCTTCACGAGCGGCCACAACGCCGTCAGGATGCGGCGCTGTTCCGCGACGAGTGCCGCGATGTCGGCTTCGCGGCGCAGCCAGCGGATGTCGGGATGACGGCGCACGATGCCCGACGCCGAGCACGGCACGTCGGCGAGGATGCGGTCGAACGGCTGGCCGTCGTACCACGCATCCGGTGCGCCGGCATCGCCGACGCGCACGTCCGCCGCGAGCGATAGGCGCGCGAGGTTCTCGCCGATGCGCGCCGCGCGGCTCGCGTCGCTTTCGAGCGCAACGACCTCAGCGCCGGCCAGCTCCAGGATATGGCCGGTCTTGCCGCCCGGTGCCGCGCATGCGTCGAGCACGCGCATGCCGTCACGCGCGCCGAGCCATTCGGCGGCGAGCTGCGCGCCGGCATCCTGCACCGACACGACGCCGTCAGCGAAGCCCGGAATGCGATCGACCGGCAGCGCCGATGCGAGCCGCACCGCATGGCGGCCGATCGCGGTCGCATCGATCCCGTTCGCGCGCAGCGTGTCGAGATATGCATCGACGCTCGCGCGGCGCGCATTCACGCGCAGCGTCAGCGGCCCCTGGCGCTCGCCGGCCGCGAGGATCGCCTGCCATGCGTCCGGCCACGCGCGCTTCACCGCATCGATCCACCAAGGACGGTAGTTCCAGCGGGCGACCGGATCGTCCTGCAGCGCCGCGACGAGCGCGTCGCGCTCACGCTGGAAACGGCGCAGCACCGCGTTCACCAGCCCCTTCGCGAACGCGAATTCGCGCCGCGCGCCGATCACGGTCACGGCCTGGTCGACGATCGTGAACGCCGGATACGCGGCCGTCTCCTCCGGATCGAGCAGCAGCGCGAGCGCAGCGGCGAGTACCGCCTGCACGTGCGCGGGCGGCGCCTTGCTGACGAGCCGGCCGATCAGCCAGTCCACGCTGCCGAGGCGCCGCATCGTCCGGTAAGCGACGTCCTGCGTCGCGCCGCGCGCCAGCGCCTGCGCGTCGGCCGGCATCTGCGCGAACACCGCGGCCAGTGCCGCCGGCAGCGCGGTGCCGCGCCGCACCGCATCGACTGCCTGCGCGGCCGCGTCGAGCGCGAAGCCCAGCGAATCGGGCGCGAGACGCAGCGCGGACAGGCGCGCGGGGCGGCCGGAGGAAGACGGAGCGGAGGAACGGGTTCGTGTCATCGGAGCAAAATCGGCAAACGGGCGCCGCGAGCGGCGGGAACCCTGCGGCCGTGCGCGGCCGCCGCGATTCCAAACCGCGCATTGTAGCGTGAGGCCATGCGACCCCTTTACGGGACGCACAAATGAAATGCCCCGCAGCGCGAGGCGTGCGGGGCGAGGTGCGAATGCGACGCGAGTTAGTCGAAGCGGCCGGTGCGCGCCATCTCCATCAGGCGCGCGATGCGCTCCTCAGTCGCCGGGTGCGTGGAGAACAGGTTCTGCAGGCCGCCGCCGTGCAGCGGGTTCATGATCATCATCTGCGCGGTGGCCGGATGCGCTTCGGCCGCCTGGAACGGGATGCCCGCCGCATAGCGATGGATCTTGTCGAGCGCGGTGGCGAGCGACTGCGGATCGCCGGAGATCTGCGCGCCGCCGCGATCGGCCTCGAATTCGCGCGCCCGCGAGATCGCCATCTGGATCAGCGCGCCGGCGATCGGCGCGAGCAGCGCGACCGCAATCCCCGCGATCGGGTTGGCCGGACGGCCGTTTTCGTCGCGGCCGCCGAAGAACATCGCGAAGTTGGCCAGCGCCGAAATCGCGCCTGCCATCGTCGCGGTGATCGTCGAGATCAGGATGTCGCGGTGCTTCACGTGCGCGAGCTCGTGCGCCATCACGCCGCGCATCTCGCGCTCGGACAGCACGCGCAGGATGCCCGTGGTCGCGGCGACCGCCGCGTGCTCCGGGTTGCGGCCCGTGGCGAACGCGTTCGGCGCATCCTCGTTGATCAGGTAGACGCGCGGCATCGGCAGGTTCGCGCGCGTGGCGAGCTCGCGCACCATCCGGTAGAACTGCGGCGCCGTGTTCTCGTCGACTTCCTGCGCGTTGTACATGCGCAGCACCATCTTGTCGGAGAACCAGTACGAGAAGAAATTCATGGCGAGCGCGAACAGCAGCGCGATCGTCATGCCGCGGGTGCCGCCGATCATGCCGCCGATCACGATGAACAGGGCCGTGATCCCGGCCATCAGCATCGCCGTTTTGACCCAATTGAACATACCCACTCCTTATCCGTCAGGGGACCCGTCGCGCATCAAAGGGCGCGGCGGAAAATTGTAAGCGATTTGTTAGATAAGGTCTTGCGCGAAAAATTCAATCTCAGCGTTGCGATGTTGCAAGACGAAGGCCCAGGCCGACGAAAGCGCTGCCGACCGTACGGTCGAGCCACTTCTTCACGCCCGGCTTGCCGGAAACGCGCTGCGTGACGCTGCCCGCGACCCACGCGACGAGGCTGGTCCACACCGTGCTCATCGCGACGAATACCGCGCCGAGGGTCAGGAACGCCCAAGCCTTGTGCGGACTGTCGGCCGACACGAACTGCGGGAAGAACGACACGAAGAACAGCACGACCTTCGGATTCAGCACGTTGGTCCAGAAGCCCTGCATGAAGAGCTGGCGCAGCGGCTTTGCGGCCGTGCCCTGCGCGGCTGCGGCGCCCGACGGCTCGGCGGCCTGCCGCGCGACGATCATCCGCACGCCGAGGTAGATCAGGTAGGCGGCGCCGACCAGCTTGATCACCGTGAACGCGGTGGCCGATGCCGCCAGCAACGCGGTCAGGCCGAATGCGCATGCGAGCGCGTGAACACAGCAGCCGGCCGAAATGCCGAACGCCGACATCAGCCCCGCGCTGCGCCCCTGGGCGACGCTGCGGCCGACGATGTAGGCCGTGTCGGGGCCGGGCGTGATGTTCAGCAGGAACACCGCGAACACGAAGAAGCCGAAATGGGTGATGCCAAACATGAAGACCTCGAAACCGAACTGCGCAGGGAAATTCTACGCGCGCCTGCCGCGCCGTGCGACTCGGCCATTCGGCCGATTGCGCGCGGCCGGCAGGTCGGGTCGAATGACGCTCAGGCCCCGTCGGGCAACGCGAAACGCTGGCCTGCGGCGAGCGGCGAGCCGGCCAGGAATTCACGCGCGGGCAACCGCTTGCCGCCCGGCTTCTGCAGTTGCGTGACGCGTAGCGCGCCGCTGCCGCACGCGACGATCACGCCTTCCGGCGCTGCGTCGACGATCGTGCCGGGCGCCGCGTCGCCGCGCGCCGCCACGGGCTCGGCCGCCCACAGCTTGATGGCCGCGCCGTCGAGCGTCGCGACGCCGCCCGGGAACGGGTCGAACGCGCGCACCTGGCGCGCGAGCACGTCGGCCGGCTGGCGCCAGTCGAGCGCCGCCTCGTGCTTGCCGATCTTTTCCGCATAGGTCACGCCGTCGGCCGGCTGCGGGGTGGCGGGCAATGCGCCGTCGCGCTCGAGCCGCACCAGCGCATCGACGATCAGCCGCGCGCCGTCGGCGGCCAGCCGGTCGTGCAGGGTGGCGGTCGTATCGTCGGGCGCGATCGCGACGCGCGCTTCGTCGATCATCGCGCCGGTGTCGAGGCCGACGTCCATCTGCATCAGCGTGACGCCCGTCTCGGCGTCACCGGCCTCGATCGCGCGGTGGATCGGCGCGGCGCCGCGCCAGCGCGGCAGCAGCGACGCATGGATGTTGATGCAGCCGGCGCGCGGAATGTCGAGCACCTCCTGCGGCAGCAGCAGGCCGTATGCGGCGACCACCATCACGTCGTGGGGGGTCGTGCGCAGCAGCTCGATCGCGTCGGCTGCCTCCGCCGGGTACTTGCCCGCGCGGCGCAGCGACGGCGGCTGCGCGACGGGCATCCCGTGCTCGACGGCATAGCGCTTCACGGCGCTCGCCTGCAGTTTCATCCCGCGTCCGGCAGGGCGATCGGGCTGGGTGAGCACGAGCGGCACCGGAAAACCGGCCTCGTGGATCGCGGCGAGTGCGGCCGCGGCGAATTCCGGCGTGCCGGCAAAAATCACGCGCAACGTATGGGTCATGAAAGCGTTCGGGAGCGGGCTTGGCGAATACGCGTCACATCGCGCGTTCGAGTTTCTTCATCTTCGTCTTGATGCGCGTCTGCTTCAGCGGCGACAGGTATTCGACGAACACGCGCCCCATCAGGTGATCCATCTCGTGCTGCACGCACACGGCCAGCAGGCCCTCGCAGTCGAGCTCGAAGGCCTCGCCCTGCTCGTTGAGCGCCCGCACGCGCACGTGGTCCGGGCGCTCGACCTCGTCGTAGATCCCGGGTACCGACAGGCAACCCTCCTCGTAGATCTGCTTCTGGTCGCTCGACCAGATGATCTCGGGATTGATGAACGCGCGCAGCTCGTTCTTCTCCTCGGAGATGTCGATCACGATCACGCGCTCGTGCACGTCGACCTGCGTCGCCGCGAGGCCGATGCCCGGCGCTGCGTACATGGTTTCGGCCATGTCGGCGACGAGCTTGCGGATCCGGTCGTCGACCTTGTCGACGGGCTTGGCGACCTTGTGCAGCCGCTTGTCGGGGTAATGAAGAATGTTCAGCAATGCCATGGTGTTCGGTATTCGGTGGAGCGGCGGGCCGCATCGGCCATCCGGCCGGCTGGCGCCACTGCCGGGATGCAATGAAGATGAGGCGGACGCGCGGCATATCAATGCCGCAGGTCATGCCTCCTGCAAATGGCCGGACGCCGGTGGCGCGCGGCCCTGTCGAGTATTTCGGATGATGAAAATTTTATCATGGCGCCACGCTGTCCGCTGGCCGTCGCATTCGAGGGGAACCTCATGTCGCCGCAAGCGCTGACCCCTTCCGCGCTGCGCGCGTGGCTGCAGCTCGCGCATGCGCCGGGCCTCCCGCCTGCCGTGCTGCACGCGCTGCTCGACGCATTCGGCGCGCCGGCGGCGCTGCTGCGCGCATCCGACGAGGCCATCTGCGCGGCGAGCAGCGCGGCCGCCGCGCGGGCGGTGCGCGCCAGCGAGCGGCACGACCTCGACGCGCGCACCGACGCCGCGCTCGCGTGGCTCGATGCACCGGGCAACGCGATCGTCACGCTCAACGATCCCGTCTATCCGCCGCGGCTGCGCGACCTGCACGATCCGCCGCCGCTGCTATATGTAAAGGGCCGGCTCGACCTGCTGCACGCACGGGGGCTCGCCGTCGTCGGCAGCCGCCACGCGACGCCGCAAGGGCTCGCCGACGCAACGCGCTTCGCGCATGCGCTGTCCGAGGCGGGGCTCGCGATCGTCTCGGGCCTCGCGCTCGGCATCGACGGCGCCGCGCATCGCGGCGGCCTCGCCGGCCGCGCCAGCACGATCGCGGTGATCGCGACGGGCGCCGACCTCGTCTATCCGGCGCGGCACCGCACGCTCGCACACGAGATCGCCGCGCGTGGCGCGATCCTGTCCGAATGGCCGCTCGGCACGCCCGCGCGAGCGTCGCATTTCCCGCAGCGCAATCGGCTGATCGCCGCACTCGCGCTGGGCGCGCTCGTGGTCGAAGCCGCGCCGCGCTCCGGCTCACTGATCACCGCGCGGCTCGCGAACGAGCTAGGCCGCGACGTATTCGCGATGCCGGGCTCGATCCACGCGCCGCTCGCGCAGGGCTGCCACGCGCTGATCCGCGAAGGCGCGAAGCTCACCGCTGCGCCGCTCGACGTGCTCGAGGAATACGGGCTGGGCGAAGCGACTGCTCACATCGCGCAGCATTCGCGATTGAGCCCCGATAACGTCGAAACAGCGGGCACGGCAGGGCAACGCACGGACGAGTCTGCCGCGAAGGCCGGCTCCGCCGTTGCGGCCGCCGCGTCCGCCGCAAGCGAAGGCGCGCCACCCGATAGCCCCGCCGAACGATCCGTGCTGGCCGCACTGGGATACGGCCCCGTGACCTACGAGTGGCTCGCCGAGCACAGCGGCCTGTCCGACGACGTGCTGCACAGCGCGTTGCTCGCGCTCGAACTGGCTGGCCGCGTCGCCAGCGTGCCCGGCGGACGCTTCGCGCGGCTTGACGCGGCGCCCACCCCGCCCCGGTCCGGCGTGCTACATTCCCCCGAATAGGGGCGGCCATGCCGTCGACGTTACCCAAGGAATTCCATGCCCGCGCTGAATCTCGACACCGATGCCGATCGGATCGCCGAGCGCCTCGCCGATCCCGACACGCTGCTGGTCGCCTGCCTGTGCGCCGAATGGTGCGGCACCTGCCGCGACTACCGGACGGCCTTCGACCAGCTCGCCGACGCCCATCCCGACGCCTGCTTCGCGTGGATCGACATCGAAACCCATGCCGACCGGCTCGACGATCTCGACGTGGAGAATTTCCCGACGATCCTGATCGAGGATGCGAACACCGCGCGCTTCTTCGGCACGGTGCTGCCGCACGCGGCGATCGTCGAACGGATGCTGTCCGACCTGAGCGCGGTACCCGGCGCGCCGCACGCACCGAAATTGCGCAATATCCTGAACGTCGAGGCGTAAACCGCGCCCCGGCCAGGCGGCTTCGCGCGACGTTGCGCGTGCCGCCGGGCCGGGCGCTTGCCGCCATTGCGGGCCCCCTCTATGATGAGCCGCTTTTTACACGCCGCGCCGCCGTCGTCGCCGCGTGTGCTATAAAGCCGTCGTAAAAGGGACCCACGCCGGCGAACCCGGTCTACCAACACACACCTGTCATGTCCAAAGCTCTGATCATTGCGGAAAAGCCTTCTGTCGCGAACGACATCGCGCGCGCTTTGGGCGGCTTTACCAAGCATGACGAATACTTCGAAAGCGACGAATTCGTCCTTTCGTCCGCGGTCGGCCACCTGCTGGAAATCGCCGCCCCGGAAGAGTACGAGGTCAAGCGCGGCAAATGGAGCTTCGCTCATCTGCCCGTCATCCCCCCGCATTTCGACCTCAACCCGATCGCAAAAAGCGAATCGCGCCTGAAGGTCCTTACCAAGCTGATGAAGCGCAAGGACGTCGATCGCCTGATCAACGCATGTGACGCGGGGCGCGAGGGCGAACTGATTTTCCGCCTGATCGTGCAGCACGCGAAGGCGAAGCAGCCGGTCCAGCGCCTGTGGCTGCAGTCGATGACGCCGCAGGCGATTCGCGACGGTTTCGCGCACCTGCGCAGCGACACCGACATGCAGCCGCTCGCCGACGCCGCCCGCTGCCGCTCGGAAGCCGACTGGCTCGTCGGGATCAACGGCACCCGTGCGATGACGGCGTTCAACAGCAAGGGCGGCGGCTTCTTCCTGACGACCGTTGGCCGCGTTCAGACGCCAACGCTGTCGATCGTCGTCGAACGTGAAGAGAAAATCCGCCGCTTCGTCCCGCGCGACTACTGGGAAGTGAAGGCCGCGTTCGCCTGCGCGAACGGCTTCTACGAAGGCAAGTGGTACGACCCGAAATTCAAGCGGGACGAGTTCGATCCGGAAAGGCGCGACTCGCGCCTGTGGAGCCTGCCGGCCGCCGAAACCATCGTCGCCGCATGCCGCGACCAGGTCGGCACGGTCTCCGAGGAATCGAAGCCGTCGACCCAGCTGTCGCCGCTGCTGTTCGACCTGACGAGCCTGCAGCGCGAGGCGAACAGCCGCTTCGGCTTCTCCGCGAAGAACACGCTCGGCCTCGCGCAGGCGCTGTATGAAAAGCACAAGGTGCTGACGTACCCGCGTACCGACGCGCGCGCGCTGCCGGAAGACTACATTTCGACGGTGCAGTCCACGCTCGAGATGCTCAAGGAGAGCCACAACTACCTGCCGCATGCGAAGCGGGTGCTCGACCAGGGCTGGGTGAAGCCGAACAAGCGGATCTTCGACAATTCGAAGATCAGCGACCACTTCGCCATCATCCCGACGCTGCAGGCGCCGAAGTCGCTGTCCGAGCCGGAGCAGAAGCTGTACGACATGGTCGTGAAGCGCTTCCTCGCGGTGTTCTTCCCGGCGGCCGAATTCCGTGTCACGACGCGGATCACCGAAGTCGCCGGCCATCACTTCAAGACCGAAGGCAAGGTGCTCGTCGAGCCGGGCTGGCTGCAGGTGTACGGCCGCGACGCCGAAGGCGCGGACGCGAACCTCGTGCCGGTGCAGAAGGACGAGAAGGTGAAGACGGACGAGATCGCCGCCGTCGCGCTCGTGACCAAGCCGCCCGCACGCTACTCGGAAGCGACGCTGCTGTCCGCGATGGAAGGCGCGGGCAAGCTCGTCGAGGACGACGAGCTGCGCGAGGCGATGGCCGCGAAGGGCCTCGGCACGCCGGCCACGCGCGCGGCGATCATCGAAGGCCTGCTGGGCGAGAAGTATCTCGTCCGTGAAGGCCGCGAGTTGATCCCGACCGCGAAGGCATTCCAGCTGATGACGCTGCTGCGCGGGCTCGGCGTGAAGGAACTGACCGCGCCCGAGCTCACCGGCGAATGGGAATACAAGCTGTCGCAGATGGAGCGCGGCAACCTCGGGCGCGACGCGTTCATGCAGGAAATCGCCCGCATGACGCAGCAGATCGTCAAGCGCGCAAAGGAATACGATTCCGACACGATCCCCGGCGATTACGCGACGCTCCAGACGCCGTGCCCGAACTGCGGCGGCCAGGTGAAGGAAAACTACCGCCGCTTCGCGTGCACGAAGTGCGAGTTCTCGATCTCGAAGATTCCGGGCAGCCGGCAGTTCGAGATCGCGGAAGTCGAGGAACTGCTGCAGCAGAAGACCATCGGTCCGCTGTCCGGTTTCCGCAGCAAGATGGGCCGTCCGTTCTCGGCGATCCTGAAGCTCTCGTTCGACGACGAAACGAAGAACTACAAGCTCGAGTTCGACTTCGGCCAGGACCAGGGCGGCGAGGAAGGCGAGGCGCCCGACTTCTCCGAGCAGGAACCGGTCGGCGCGTGCCCGAAATGCAACGGCCGCGTGTTCGAGCACGGGATGAGCTATGTGTGCGAGCACTCGGTCGCGAATCCGAAGACCTGCGACTTCCGTTCGGGCAAGGTGATCCTGCAGCAGGAAATCACGCGCGATCAGATGGCCAAGCTGCTCGCCGACGGCCGTACGGATCTGATGCCGAACTTCAAGTCGTCGCGCACGGGCCGCAACTTCAAGGCGTTCCTCGTGAAGCAGCCGGACGGCAAGATCGGTTTCGAGTTCGAAAAGAAGGAGCCGAAGGCGGCTGCCGCGAAGAAGACGGCAAAATCGGCGACGAAGGATGCCGAAACCGTGACGGAAGGCGCCGACGAGAAACCGGCACCGGCCCGCAAGACCGCCGCCCGCAAGACGACGGCGCGCAAGACGGGCTCGTAACGACCCGGCCGCCGGGGCTCTCCCCCGGCCCATTGCACGCCAGTCAAACGGCGATAAAAAACGCGGATCGATCGCTCGATCCGCGTTTTTTCTTTTGGCGCCGGCCGCGTCGGTGCGCGGCCGCCGCGCCGTTACAGCGGCGACGGCACCGCGACGCGCGGGCGCGCCGAGCGCGCGACGCGCGGCTGCAGGTTCGGGTCGGTAGATTCGGGCTGCTCGGCACGCATCTCGACGCCGATCGGCGCTGGCATCGCACTCTGGGCGGCCCACTGTTCGCCAATGACCGCGTCGGTCGCGTGGCTGAAATATTCGACGAGGTGGTCGATGAACGTGCGCACCTTCGCGGGCAGATGGCGCCGGCTCGGGTATGCAATGTTGATCTCGACCTGCGGCAGCCGGAAATCCGGCAGCAACCGCACCAGCGCGCCGCGCGCGATGTCGCCGCCGATCAGGTAGCTCGGCAGGATCGCGACACCCATCCCCAGCAGCGCGAACTGGCGCAGCATCGCCGTGTTGTTCGCGACGATCACGTTGGTCGGGCGCACGCGCACTTCGCCATCGGGCCCCGTGAACACACGCTCGTCGCCCCAGTATTCGGTCGGCAGGCTCAGCGCCGGGTGCTCGGCGAGTTGTTCCGGATGAGTCGGCACGCCATGCTTTTCCAGATAGCTCGGCGTCGCGCACACGGTCATGCAGCCCGTGGTCAGGCGCCGCGTGACGATGCTCGCGCTGCGCATCTGGCGCGTGACGACGATGCCGACGTCGAAACCTTCCTCGACGAGATCGACCTGGCGGTCGACCAGCGTCAGATCCGGCACGACTTTCGGGAAATTTTCCGTGTACGACTGGAGGACGGGGGCAAGGTTATGCAGGCCGAACACGACCGGCGCGACGATGCGCAACGTGCCGACCGGCTCGTGATTGCGCGCGACGACCATCTGTTCGACATCCTCGAGCTCATCGAGAATCTGGCGCGCCCGCTCCAGATAGACCTGGCCCGACTCCGTCAGCGAAAGGCTGCGGGTGGTGCGGTTCAGCAACCGTGTGCCGAGGCGGCCCTCCAGATCGGCGACGTGACGCGTCGCGACCGCGTTGGAGATATCCATAGCACTCGCGGCCCGCGCGAAACTGCCGAGATCCGCAACCTTGACGAACACGCGCATCGACTGCAAATGATCCATAAACGACTCCTGCCGCTGTTACAACTTCAAAAAGTTGAAGCCTATGCGTAATTCTCCTACGACAACGGAAATGATGCAGAGTTGCTCAACAAGGTGGCCGTTGACGATAAAAATAGTCAAAAATCCTCACTCCTCGCGAACGGATGATCCAATTATTCTGATCGAAGCAACAATTTGGTGAACCTCGTCGGGTAAACGGTCGAATCAGAAAGGACGTATTTGGTGCGACACAACAGCGCACCCCTGCTCGTGGCACGGCAGCGGCGCCGCATCAGGCCGGCGCGATTGCGGCGGAGCGTAACAACCTGTTAAAAAGACACCACGACGGACACCGACGTAGCATCATGTCGGCCCCGGCCGGGCGGGACGGGTGCGCAACATGCGCCGCCGCCACCGCCGCCGCTTCCAACGCGCGACTCCCGCTGATCATGAAAATTGCCATCCTCGACGACTACCAGGACGCCGTCCGCAAGCTGAACTGCTTCGAGATGCTCGCCGAGCACGACGTGAAGGTCTTCAACAACACGGTGCGCGGCCTGGGGCAGCTCGCGAGCCGTCTCGCGGAAGTCGAGGCGCTCGTGCTGATTCGCGAGCGCACGCCGATTTCGTCGCAACTGCTCGCCAAGCTGCCGAACCTGCGCATGATCAGCCAGACCGGCCGTATCTCGACCCACATCGACCTCGAAGCGTGTACCGACCGCGGCATCGCGGTGCTCGAAGGCACGGGTTCGCCGGTCGCGCCGGCCGAACTGACCTGGGCACTCGTGATGGCCGCCCAGCGCCGCATTCCGCAATACGTCGCAAACCTGAAGCAGGGTGCGTGGCAGCAGTCGGGCCTGAAGACGTCGGCCATGCCGCCGAACTTCGGCCTGGGCCAGGTGCTGCGCGGCCAGACGCTCGGCATCTGGGGCTACGGCAAGATCGGCCGGCTGGTCGCCGGCTATGGCAAGGCGTTCGGGATGAACGTGCTGATCTGGGGCCGCGAGCATTCACTCGAGGCCGCGCGCGCCGACGGCTACACGGCCGCCGAGAGCCGCGAAGCGCTGTTCGAGCAGAGCGACGTGCTGTCGCTGCACTTGCGCATGCACGACGACACGCGCGGGATCGTCAAGCAGGAAGACCTGATGCGGATGAAGCCGACGTCGCTGCTCGTCAACACGAGCCGCGCGGAGTTGCTCGAGGAAAACGCGCTGGTGAACGCGCTGTCGCACAACCGTCCGGGGATGGTCGCGATCGACGTGTTCGAAAGCGAGCCGATCCTGCAAGGCTACAGCCTGCTGCGGATGGAAAACGTAATCTGCACGCCGCACATCGGCTACGTCGAACGCGAAAGCTACGAGCTCTATTTCAGCGCGGCGTTCCGGAACATCCTCGCGTTCGACCAGGGCGACATGTCGAGCGTGGTCAACCCGGAAGCGCTGACGCCGCGCCGCGTGCGCTGACCGGCGCGGGCCGCGCCCGCCGCGCGGCCCCTTTCTCCCTTCCCGCCTTCAGGCGGCCACGCGGCCGCCTGTCATCGCGTCGACGCGCGTGAGGAAATGCTCGCCGTCGCGCCGCCCGAGATCGTACGCATGCCGCATCTGCGACGGACTCGTGTAATCCCAGCTCGAAATCGGCACCTTGCTCGACGGTTGTACATAGAGCCGCCGCTGCTCGCCGTGCGCAACCGTAAACATCTGCGGGCGCGGATACAGCCGCGTGACGAGCACCAGCACGTCGCCCGGCGACGGGTCGAGCGCGCCGACCGGCACGTTGTCGACCATGCCGCCGTCGAGCACCGGCCGGCCGCCGCGACGCAGCACCGGCGTGAACGGCGGCGTGCACGACGACTGCAGGATCAGGTCGGCGAGTTCGTCGACGCTCGTGCAGGCCTGCGCGCGCACGAACTCGGGCCGGAAGCCGAGCGTGCGCCCGAGCGTCGGGTGCAGCGTCTTGCGCACGTACTTTTCGATGTTGTATGCGACGAGGCCCGCGGCGACCGCGCTGCGCGCGCCGAGCCAGCGCGGCACGTGCGACACGCCGATGCGGATTTCCGGTGCGTCGGCGAGTTGTGCGAACGGCTCGCCGTAGATGTCGAGCAGCGCCTGGCGGTAGATCCGGTAATGCGGAAACACGGGCTCGCGCCCGAACAGGTTGCCCCAGTACGCATTCTTGCGGTTGTGGCGCAGCGCTTCCTCGTAATAGCGCATCACCCACGCGGCGTCGCGCGTATACAGCATGCAGGCGGTCGCCGCGCCGGCCGAGATGCCGGCGATCACGCGCGGGCGCAAGCCGACCGCCGGCTGCGCGACATCCCAGAAGCCGGCCTGCCACCAGCAGCGATTGCCACCTCCCGCGAAGACGATCTGGTCGAACATCGCGCCGCTCAGCTGACGAGCGCGTAGGTCGACGTCGCGTGAACGGCCATCTTGCCGTCCTCGTCGAACAGTTCGACTTCGCCGAATACCAGGTTGCGGCCCATCCGCAGCACGCGCGCGGTGACGAGCACGTCGCCCTTGCGCACCGGACGCATGAAGTTCGTGTTCAGCGATACGGTCGTCATCGGCCGGAATTCGCCGAGCGAGACCGAGATCGCGACCACCATCGCGGTGTCGGCGGCGGCCGTGAACACCTGGCCGCAGATGATGCCGCCCGAATGACGGAATTCGCCGGAAAACGGCAGACGCATCGTCACGCTGTCGTCGCCGATCGATACGGGGACCAGACCGAGCGAGCGGACCCACGGGGCCAGCAGGCGATCCAGCAATTCGCGGACTGCGTTTTCGTCCATCTTCGAATGTCCAGAAAACGTTGCGCGACCGCCGCGCAACAGGTGTGGACGTCATCATACCGGGAGCGCGCCAACTGCGATCGCTCGCCGCCGCACGGACGGCCGCGGTCGAGGTGACGAAATATTTTCAGGAAATTTGCAGAAAGGTGTTGCCAAGACTGAAATACCCGTGCATAATCTTTCTTCTGTTGGGGGCGTTAGCTCAGTTGGTAGAGCAGCGGACTCTTAATCCGTAGGTCGAGTGTTCGAGTCACTCACGCCCCACCAGGAATTCCGAAGCCCGGTTAGCGAAAGCTAACCGGGCTTTTTCCATTTCCGGCGCCGCCCGGCTCTCCCGCATCACGGCATGCGCATACATACATGCCCCGCTCCCGCGCTTTCCCGCTAGAATCGTCCGACAAATATCACACAACCGGCCGGCGATCGCCGTATCGCCGCCGGCACTGAGAGAGCATGGGACGTCGAACATGGAATCATGTGAGCGAGACGCGACCATTCAGAGGCCATGGTCACGCCGATATCGGTGCGCACGTCGAGTCGCACCCTCCACCCGATCGCATCCGGATGCATCACACGACGCACGAAGCGAAGCCGGTCATGCTGCGTAAGGACGCACTCGTCGCGTTCGCGCTCGGCATTGCGCTGCTCGTGGCCGCGGCCGCGCTCGCCGTCACCGCGGGCGGCGCGGCCGGCCATCTGGTCCGCGCGCCGGGCACGGTCGTGCGCATCGTGCAGGACAGCGACGCGATGCGTGCATATCGCCCGATCGTCGCCTATCTCGCGAACGACGGCCGGCGCCGCGAAGTCGCCGGCAATACCGCGTCGATGGTACCGGCTTACGACATCGGCGAAAGCGTCGACGTCCTGGTCGACCCCGACCATCCGAACCGTCCCGCGCTGATCGACGATTTCGCGCAACGCTGGTTTCCCGTCGCGGTGCCCGCCCTGCTCGCGCTCGCGTCGCTTGCGATCGGCAGCCTGCTGTACGTGAACGAGCGCCGCAGCCGGCAAGCCGACGCGTTTTCCGCACCGGCCGACCGCAAGGCGATCCGGCGCCGCTGGAACATCGCGATCGTGCTGATCCCGATCGCGATCGGCACCGGTTTCCTGGCCGGCGCCGGCGCTGTCGGGCTGCGCCAGTGGCAGATCGACCGCCATTACGCGCGCTCGACCGGCCATGTCGTCGAGATCGCCGAAACGGCCCACTCGCCTCCCGCCCGCACGTCGCTCTACTCGGTGCGCGTCGCGTTCACGACCGACAGCGGCCGCCAGGTCACGTTCGCGCAAGGCTCGGCGTCATCGAATCCCGGGCTGTACGAAGGCGAGATCGTCGACGTGCTGTACGACCCCGTCACGCCCGAGCGCGCGGTCGTCGACCGGTTCTGGGATCGGTGGGCGCTCACGGCGATCCTGTTCGCGATCGGCGCGCCGTTCCTGGCGGCAGGGTTGTTCATTGCCGGCACCCTGTGGCCCGACCATCGGCCGCACGAAATCCCCGAATGACCCACAACGAACCGGGCCCGCGACACCGCGGCCCCCGCCTCACCGCTCCCTGAACGCCTCCACCTTCGCGCGGTTTCCGCACGTACGCATGTCGCACCAGCGTCGCCCGACGCCGCGGCCGCGATCGATGAAGAACCACGTACAGCGGCCGCACTGCCGCACGCGCGCGAAATCGTCACCGCGCAGCAGATGCTCGAACCCGAGCGCGGCCGCGTCGATCCAGCGCGACGCGGCGCGCGCATCGGGGCGCCACGCGAAGCGGCCGTCGACGGCCTCGAACGTGCTGCGCCCGATCGCATCGCGAATCGCCACGGCGAGCCGGTCCGCCGCTCGCGCGCCGGCGCTGCCGCCGTCGCCGCCCGTCAGGTGCGCGAGCGCCGCATACGCATCCTCGCGAAAGACGTGCAGCGCAGCCAGCTCGTCGGCGCCGTCCTGCCGGGGATGACGCAGAAACCGTGTCAGATCGGCCGCCGCCAGCAACCCGGATTTCGCGGCCCACGCACGGAGGGCCGGCCAGTCGGCGAGCTTGTCCTCGTCGCGCGTCTTGCCCGTGTCGGCCACCGTGTTCAGAAAGTCGAGCGCCGGATGGCCGCCGACGAAGTCAGCCGCGCTCCATGCGTTCGCCTGTCGCGCAGGCTCGTATCGAGTAACCATTTATTTTCACCTATCGGTTTCATATCCGGACGAACCGGCGTAACCTGTTAACACCCAATACAGGTTAGCACGGAGGTACCGATGCTCGATCTCGACAATCGCTTCAATTTCGAAGGTCACCGGATCGCGTGGGGCTCGCTCGGCGAAGGACCGCCGCTCGTGCTCGTGCACGGCACGCCGTTTTCATCGCAGGTGTGGCGCCGGATCGCGCCGTGGCTCGCGCGGCGCCATCGCGTGTTCTTCTACGACCTGCTCGGCTACGGCCAGTCGGACATGCCCGACGCGGACGTATCGCTCGGCCGGCAGAACGTGCTGTTCGGCGCGCTGCTCGACGAATGGAAGATTTCGCGCCCGCGCGTGCTCGCGCACGACTACGGCGGCGCGACGGTGCTGCGCGCGCATTTCCTCGACGGCATCGCGTATTCGGACCTGACGCTCGTGAACCCGGTCGCGATCGCGCCGCAGGGCTCGCCGTTCGTGCGGCATGTCGCGCAGCACGAAGCAGCGTTCACCGGGTTGCCGGCCTATGCGCATCACGCGCTCGTGTCGGCCTATATCGGCCAAGCGGTCGCGCAGCCGTTGAGCGACGACGTGCTGGCGATCTACCGCGCGCCATGGCTCGAGCCCGCCGGCCAGGCTGCGTTCTATCGGCAAATCGCGCAGATGCGCCAGCGCTACATCGAGGAAGCGGAGGCCCGTTACGCGCCGCCGGACTTTCCGGTGCGCATCGTATGGGGCGAGGACGACGGGTGGATTCCGCTCGGACAGGGGCAGGCGCTTGCCGATCGCATCGCGAACGGCAAGCTGATCAGGGTGCCGCGCGCGGGTCACCTGGTCCAGGAAGATGCGCCGGAGGCAATCGTCGCCGCCGTGCTCGACCGGTAGACGCACCGGCGCGGGTGCAACGTGCGGTGCCGCTTACCACGGCAGCGAATAGGTCTTCGTATTCGTGAAGCTCTTCATCGCTTCCTGCACGCCCTCCTTGTAGCCGAGGCCCGAATCCTTCACGCCGCCGAACGGCGTCAGTTCGAGCCGATAGCCCGGCACCTCGCGCACGTTCACGCTGCCGACCTCGAGCTCCGTGATGAAGCGCGTGATGCTGTCGAAGCGGTTCGTGCAGACCGATGACGACAACGCATAGTCGGTGCTGTTCGACATCCGGATTGCCTCGTCGATGTCGCGAAAGCGCATGATCGGCGACACGGGGCCGAACGTCTCGTACTTCACGAGCGGCATGTCGGGCGTCACGCGATCGACGACGGTCGGCGAATACAGCGCACCGTCGCGCACGTTGCCGACCAGCAGGCGCGCCCCGCGCGCAATCGCATCGTTCACCTGCTGCTCGCAGAACTTCGCGGCCGCCTCGTCGATCACCGTGCCCATGTCGACCGACGGATCGGCCGGGTTCCCGTACGCCCACGCGCGGGTTTTCTCGACGACCAGCTCGGTGAAGCGATCGGCCACCGCCTCGTGCACGAGCATTCGCTTGATCGCGGTGCAGCGCTGCCCGGAGTTCTTGTACGAACCCGACACGGCGAGCGTGCTCGCCTCGTCGAGATCGGCGTCCTCCATCACGATGATCGGATCGTTGCCGCCCAGCTCGAGCACCGCGCGCCGGTAGCCCATCCGCGCCGCGATCGACTTGCCGATCGACACGCCGCCGGTAAACGTGATCAGGTCGATCGCCGGGTTCGTGATCAGCTCGTCCGCGATTTCCTTCGGGTCGCCCGTCAGCACCTGCAGCATCTGCGGCGGGAGGCCGGCTTCATACAGGATGTCCGCGAACAGGTAGCACGACAGCGGCACCTTCTCCGACGGCTTCACGACGATCCGGTTGTTGGTCGCGACCGACGGCACGACCTTGTGCGCGACCTGGTTCATCGGATGGTTGAACGGCGTGATCGCGGAAATCACGCCGAGCAGCGGCTCGCGCTGCGTGTACACGCGGCGCTTCTTGCCGTGCGGCGTCAGATCGCACGAGAAGATCTGCCCGTCGTCCTTCAGCACTTCGCCCGCGCCGAACGTGAGCACGTCGGCGACGCGCCCCGCTTCATACGTCGAATCCTTGAGACACAACCCGGCCTCGGCCGTGATCAGCGCCGCGATCTCGGCGGTGCGCGAGCGCACGATGTCGGCCGCGCGGCGGAGGATCGCCGCGCGCTCGTGGCGCGTGAGCGACGGCCGGTAGGCACGCGCGACCGCAAACGCGCGCCGCACGTCGTCGAGCGTCGCCTTCGGCACGGTGCCGACGAGCGCGCCGTCGTACGGGTTGCGCACCTCGATCACCGCGTCGCGATAGATCCTTTCACCATCGATTCGCAGTGCTTCACGATGAAGCGCGCTGACCTCCGTCGATGCTGCAATGGCGTTCATGAGTATCTCCCTGGCGGATGCGTCCGCGTCATTGCAGATGGTTGAGCGCGATGTCGATGATGTCGAAGTTGCGCAGCCGCGCGCGGCCCGTGACCGCGGTCGCGACCGGTTTGCTGAAGATCAGCGGCACGATCTGCTCGGAGATCCCGCCGTGCGAGCGCAGCGGCACGTCGAGCCCCGACAGATCGTGCTTGATGCGGCGCGTACCGAGCACGACGTCCTGCTTCGAGATCACGATCAGGTCGCCCATCCGGTCGGGCGGCAGCTCGAAGCGCGCGCAGCCTTCGGCGCCCGTCAGCACGACCTCGATGCCGTCCACCGCGGCGAGCCGCGCGCGCAGCGCGTCGACCTCGGCGGAAGCCGGCACGTAGACGGTCGCGAACGAGCCGAGCGCACCGTGATGCACGACGTACGGGTCGGTGATCGGCAGAATCACGCGCGCCGCGTCGTGGCCGAGCCACTCGTCGAACAGCTCCTGCAGGTAGATCACGTTCGGCTCGCCGGTCTCGCCGTCGTGCTTCGCGTTCATCCCGTGGTCGGCCGTGATCGCGACGATCGCGCCGAGCTCGTCGAGCCGCTTCAGATACGTGTCCATCATCTGGTAGAACGCGTTCGCGCCGTCGGTGCCGGGCGCGCACTTGTGCTGCACGTAGTCGGTCGTCGACAGGTACATCAGGTCGATCGGCCGCGTCTCGAGCAGGCGCACGCCGGCCGCGAACACGAATTCCGACAGGTCGGCGCTGTACACGCTCGGCACCGGCTTGCCGACCAGCTCCAGCACGTTGTCGATGCCGTTTTCCGAGAGGCTCGCCTCGTCGGCCTTCTCCGACGAGAAGCAGATGCCCTTGAGCCCCTTGCCGAGCAGGCGGCGCAGCTTGTCCTTCGCGGTGACGACCGCGACGCGCGCGCCCCGCTCGGCGAAGGTGGCGAGCACGGTGGGCGCGACGAGATACTTCGGATCGTTCATCAGCACCTCGGCGCCGGTGTCGCGATCGTAGAAGTAGTTGCCGCTGATCCCGTGGATCGCCGGCGGCACGCCGGTAACGATCGACAGGTTGTTCGGGTTCGTGAAGCTCGGCACCACGCACTCGCCCTTGAGCGCCGTGCCCGGCTTCAGCAGCGTGCGCAGGAACGGCGCGACGCCGGCCTCGGCCGCCATCTCGAGATATTCATAGGCGCAGCCGTCGACGCAGACCACCACCACGGGGCGGCTCATCCAGTTGTAGCGACGGCCGTTCACTTCCACGGATACAGGCGTTTCAGTCATGACGTTCATTCCTTTCGGTTCGAAGAGGGGTTGAGTCGTCGGCGCCCGCGCCGCGCCGATGGGGGTGTTTTCCATGCTTGACATTAAAATTGATGATTTGTAGATTGTCAACAATAGGCAGAGAACAGAAAGCAGAATGTGGAAGCATGGGGATGCAGCGCACGACGCAATGGCGCGTCACGGCGCCGACGCGCGTGGTCGCGGCGCTCGACGCGGCCGTCGCGCAATACGTCGACGAAGGCGGGCTCGCCGCGCGCGGCGGACGGTTTTATCAGGAGGTCAAAAAGCGCGGCTACATTCTGTATCCGGGCAAGCTGACCGAAGTCGACACGTTCCGCGTCGGCTGCATCGGCCACTTCGGCGAAGCCGGCATTCCGGGCGCGGTCGCCGCGATCGCCGACACGCTGAAGGCGATGGGCGTGCGCCGCGTGTCCGCCGAAGCGGCGGCCTGACGCGACGCACCCGGCCGCATCGCGGCGCGCGCCTCATCGCGGCGCGCCGCCGTGCGGCGGTTTCGCTTTCGTTTTCCCGCCGTGCGCGGCACGGCAACCCGACTCTTACCGGCACGACACCGATGCGACCCTTCTGGATCGAACAAGCACTGTTCAACGACGGCGACCTCGCCCCCGCGCTGCAGGGCGCGACGCAGGCCGACGTCTGTATCGTCGGCGGCGGCTTCACCGGGCTCTGGACCGCGATCCACGCGAAGCAGCAGAACCCGGCGCTCGACATCGTGATACTCGAGGCCGACCTGTGCGGCGCCGGCGCGAGCGGACGCAACGGCGGGTGCCTGCTCACGTGGTCCGCGAAATTCCTGACGCTGCGCCGGCTGTTCGGCGAAGCGGAAGCGATCCGGCTCGTGAAGGCGTCGGAGGCGGCCGTCCAGCACATCGCCGACTTCTGCCGTGCGCATCGCATCGATGCCGAACTGCGGCTCGACGGCACGCTGTACACGGCGACGTCGCGCGCGCAGATCGGCACGCTCGCGCCGGTGCTCGACGCGCTCGCCGCGTGCGGCATCCACAGCTACGAACCGCTGCCGGCCGCCGAAGTCGCGCGCCGCTCGGGCTCCGCCCGCAATCTCGACGGCGTGTACTCGCCGATCGCCGCGACCGTGCATCCGGGCAAGCTCGTGCGCGGGCTGCGCCGCGTCGCGCTCGACATGGGGATCCGGATCCACGAGCGCACGCCGCTCGTCGATTTCACGCCGGGGCAGCCGGCCGTCGTGCGCACGCCGTCGGGCAGCGTGCGCGCGGGCAAGCTGGTGTTCGCGATGAACGCGTGGATGGCGAGCCGCTTCCCGCAGTTCGAACGCACGATCGCAGTCGTGTCGAGCGACATGGTCATCACCGAAAAATGCCCGGAACTGCTCGAGAAGACCGGGCTCGTGGACGGCGTGTCGGTGCTCGATTCGCGGATCTTCGTGTACTACTACCGCACGACGGCCGACGGTCGGCTGATGCTCGGCAAGGGCGGCAATACGTTCTCCTGGCGCAGCCGCATCGCGCCGGTGTTCGACCGGCGCTCGCCGTACGAGGCGCAGCTCACGCGGAGCCTGCGCGAATTCTTCCCGTCGCTTGCCGGCGTGCCGATCACCGCGAGCTGGAACGGTCCGTCGGACCGCTCGGTGACGGGCTTCCCGTTCTTCGGCCGCCTCGACGACGCGCCGAACGTGTTCTACGGCTTCGGCTATTCGGGCAACGGCGTCGGGCCGACCTACATGGGCGGGCAGATCCTGTCGTCGCTGGTGCTCGGCCTCGACAACGCGTGGACGCGCAGCCCGATCGTGCGCGGCCCGCTCGGCCATTTCCCGCCGGAGCCGATCCGCTATGTCGGCGCGCACGTCGTGCGCAATGCGATCCGCCGCAAGGAGCGTGCGGAAGACGAGAGCCGCCGGCCTGCGGCCTTCGACACGTGGCTCGCGAAGTTTGCGAGCGCGGCGGGGAAGGCGGACAAGGGGTGACCGACGGGCGCAATGCGATGGGGGAAAAACGCGAGCACCTCGCAAGACCGGTGCAGCGACGACTCGCGCGCCCAACTCGGCCTTTCTCAAAAATTTGCAAACCTATCTCTTAATAATTGGAAATCGACAAAACACGCCCTACTGAAATCTAGATTAGATAGTTACTCACTTCAAGGAATTTTTCTCATTTCCCCAATCAAATATCTCGATTTTATAACCCTCAATGACTTGATAGGATGTCACGCCCTCGATAAAAAAGCACATCTGCCACACGTCAATGCATACGTCGTCAACTATTGAAATTTTGATTAGCGACTCACGATCCATCTCCAGGGGATCTCAGTTCGGACATGCCGCGATCGCGATCGACGGAATCGTGTATGGCAGGGCGCATCCGGGATGGGATGTCGATAGCATCTCGCGCTATCTTGATCGCCAGCAGGCCAAGATGCATCGCGACACGATCGGTTATCTCATCAACGCCACCGAGCGTGAAAAGGCAATCATCACTTCCGAGATAAAACAGAGGCGCCTGGAAAACAGGCACTACTCCCTCGTCGACAATAACTGCTCATCGAATATAGCGGAAGTCCTTGGCAAGGCAGGCATTCTGGCTTACGACCCGAGATGGCAGCTGCCGGGTATCATAGCGCCTGCAGATTTGATGATCGGCTTGCGCCATTCGAAGCGATTGATTGGAATTCGACGATATCCGAAGAAATGATGCGCCTATTGCTATTAGCCGCACTCACCGTAATGGTCAGCGCGTGCTCGAAATATAGAGATGAGAACTGGACGGCCCTTCAGGACATGCCGGCCTTCGCCGAACCAGACGACGACAGAACCCAGCCGATCTTTACGGTCAGGAAAGGCGAGTCCTGTGTCCCCGTGACGGATCGCGTTGCAAAGATTTATGCATACACCCAAGTGCGCTGCAAATCCGGAACGGGCTGGGTACTGGACGATTTCTTCGATAAACAGCGCGGCAAATGATCAGCCGCAGGCGATCACCGCTTTCGGCCGGACATCATCAACGTCGAGCAATCGGCCGTCAGGTGCGGCCAGGCAAGCAGGGCCGTGGCGCAAACTGACTGCTCAACAACGAAAGACCGTGATTCAGGCGCGCTCGCGCCCTTGCGTCGCCAATGTGCGGTGACAAGTAACACGGCCGATCACGCGCGCGCTTTCTCGCGCGCCGCCTTGCCCGTCGCGGGCAGCCCCTGCTCGTGCGTGCGGCGCATCCGTGCGAGACCGTGCGCGACGTGCTCGCGCACGAGCGCGACCGCCTTCTCCTCGTCGCCGCTCGCGAGCGCCTGCACGATCTTGTCATGCTCGGCCGCGGACACCGCGATCGCATCCTCTTCCGCCTCGATCGCGGCCTGGCGCAGCAGCCCGAGCTGGCGCACGAGCCGGCGATAGGTATCGGTGAGGTGCGTATTGCCGACGCCGACCACCATCGCGTCGTGGAACTGCACGTTCAGCTCGGTGTAGCGCGTGACGTCGTGCGTCTTCGCGGCGTCCTTCATCGACTGGATGATGCCCTTCAGCACCTTCAGCGTGTCGGGCGAAATGCGCTTCGCGAGCGCACGCGCGACCGACTCGTCGAGCATCGCGCGCACTTCGTAGATTTCCTCGGCCTCGCGCAGCGGCACGACCCGCACCGTCACGCCGCGGTTCTTCTCGTTGCGCAGCAGCCCGGCCTGCTCGAGCGCGCGGAACGCTTCGCGCACGGGGCCACGCGACACGTTCAGCCTGGTCGCGATATCGACTTCGTTGAGCTTCTCGCCGGGTGCGTATTCGCCGGACACGATCGCGCGCTCGAGCATGTCCTGCACGATCATCGCGAGCGACTGGCTTTGCAGGAGTTCGATGGCGTTGAGTGCGGTCGGGGCGGTCATGGTCGGGCAGGCAGCGACGCTGCGGGTGAAAACGAGGGCGCCATATCGGCGAATGGTCCCTGTATACCGTCGGCCCGGCACATTGTCAACAGTTTTCAGTTTCCAAAAACCAATCGCGCGGCCGACGTAAAAAAACGCCGGACCGCGCGAGGTCAGCCCGCCGTCAGGCCGTCTGCTTCACCGGCCCCGGGTCGCTCTGGCTCGGCCGGCCCGTCTCGACGTGGCCCGCGAAGCGGCGCACGACCTTGTCGTCGCCGCCGCGCAGCGTCGTCGCGGTGATCGTCAGATCGTACCAGCCGTGGCTCGACGACAGCTCGAAGTGATCCTCGATGCGCGCGCCCGGCTCCAGCGTGTAGGTGCGCGCATGCGCATGGCTGTACGCGTTGTCGACGACCACACGGCACGCCGCGCGGCCGCTGTTGCGCAGCTGCAGGTACACGTGGCGGTTGCGCACGTCGTAGCCGATCTTCGCTTCCGGGTTCGCGTGACTGCCGTCCGCGGCCAGCCGCGTGTTGCCCTGGAACTCGCACAGATAGCCGTTCGGGCCATACGCGGCGAGATGGTAGTCGCCGCGCGCGGCCGACGTGCTCCAGGTATCGGCGAAGCGGTCGTGCGACGACACCGCGTAGCGGCGCGGCGGCGTCGCCGGATTGCGGCGGTCGTACACGTAGAACGCGGCGCCCGCGTCACCCGAGTTCGCGAAATCGAGCGACACGCTGTCGTCGCGGCCGTTCACGCGGGCATGCACGAACAGCTCGTACGGCAGCGCGCGCGCCGGACGCGTGCCGGGCTCCTGCGCCGGCATCGACTGCTGCGCGGGCACTTGATACGCGTGGCCGGCGGTGGCGATGTGCTGCGGCACCGTGAAGCTCATCGTGCGCGTATCGGGGCGCGCGGAGAAATCGAACGCCGACGTGAGGTCGCCGCAGACCGACCGGCGCCACGCGCTGATGTTCGGCTCCTTCACGCCGAAGCGCGCTTCGAGGAAACGCAGCACCGACGTGTGATCGAACGTCTCCGAGCAGACCCAGCCGCCCTTCGTCCACGGCGAGATGATGATCAGCGGCACGCGCGGCCCGAGGCCGATCGGCTGGAGGCCACCCGGGTCCGCGCCCGGCACCAGCGGGCTCATCTCGCCCGGGTACTTGTTCAGGTCGAGCAGTTCGTCGCCGAGATTCGACAGCAGGTTCGACGACACGATGCCCTGGCCGCCCACGCCGCTCGTGACCGGCGGCACCGGCGGCACGACGTGGTCGAACAGCCCGTCGTTCTCGTCGTAGTTGAGGATGAACACCGTCTTCGCCCACACCTCGGGGTTCGACGTCAGCGCCTCGAGCACCATGTTGATGTAGAACGCACCGTCGGTCGGCGACGCCTGCGGATGCTCGCTGTACTTGTACGGCGACACGATCCACGACACCTGCGGCAGCCGGTTCGCCTGCACGTCGGCCTTCAGCTCGGCGAGCGTGTGGTCCGACGCGCCCTTGTCGACCAACGCGCCGCTCGCGCCTTCCTTCACCTGGAAGCGCTTGAAGAACATCAGCGAATTGTCGGTGTAGTTGTCGGTCGGATCGCCCGGAATGCCGGTGCCGCCCTGGTACACCTTCCAGCTGATCTTCGCGTCCTCGAGGCGCTCGGCGTAGGTCGTCCACGTGTAGCCGTTCACGTCGTTGCGCTCGCCGATGCCCGGGCCGTTCGGCGAGCTGCCGTAGATGTTGCGCGGGTCGACCGTGCCGGTCCACAGGTAGATGCGGTTCGGTGCCGTGTCCGCGTGCGCGGAGCAGAAGTATGAGTCGCAGATCGTGAACGCGTCGGCGAGCGCGTAGTGATACGTGAGGTCCTGACGCTTCAGGTAGCCCATTGTCAGCACGTCCTGCTTCTGGTTCACCCACTGATCCCACTGGCCGTTGTTCCAGGACAGGTGGCCGCTGCTCCAGCCGTGGTTGGTGCCCGGCTGGAATTCGGTCGTCTGCTTCGGGTCGAGGTAGAACGGCAGCACGTACGGCGCGGCCGGGTCGAGCCCGCGCGAATGGTAGTTCTTCGTGAACACCGACGCCGGCGGCTGCTGCCACACCGGCGCACCGCTCGGCAGCAGGTGCGGACGCGGGTCGTTGAAGCCGCGCACGCCGCGCAGCCCGCCGAAGTAGTGGTCGAACGAGCGGTTTTCCTGCATGAAGATCACGACGTGTTCGACGTCGCGAATCGTGCCGGTGCGATACGCGGCCGGCATGGCCAGCGCCTTGCGGATCGCGGGCGGGAAGCCGGCGTAGGCGGCCATCGCGCCGGCCGACTGGGCGGCGAGGCGCAGGAAATCGCGTCGATTGTTGGCGGACATGAAGAGGATCCTGTGGGTCGGTAGGGGTGGCGCCGGTCGAGCGGGGCCGGCGGTCGTGCGTTGCCGCTATTAGTCCGCACCGGCATGTCCCGGCCGTGACCGGATCCAGCAGGTTTCTTGCGCTTACCCCCAGCTTTTTTTCGAAGCGGCGCACGACGCGCCTTTCATCCGGCCGACACATGCGTACGCTATGCTGACGCGCGATGAAGAGGGGGGAGAAGCCGAGTCGTGTTCGATCAGCTGAAGGCGTTCCACGCGACCGTCCGGCAGGGCAGCATCACGCGCGCCGCGCGCCATCTGGGCGTGAGCCAGCCGACGATCGCCGCGCAGATCCGGCAGGTCGAGCAGGTGTACGGCGTCGAGCTGTTCTACCGCAGCGGCCGCAAGCTCGAGGTCACCGAGACCGGGATCGAGCTGCTGCCGCTCGTCGAGAAGATGATCGCGCTCGAGGCGCAGGCCGACATCATGCTGCGCAACGTCGGCGGCCTGTTCGAAGGCCATCTGCGGATCGGCGCGACGGGGCCGTACTACATCATGGACGCGGTCGGCCGCTTCTCGCATGCGCATCCGTCGATCGCGCTCACGTGCCGGATCGGCAATTCGGAGGAAATCCTGCAGGCGCTGCAGGAATTCCGCATCGACCTCGCGGTGTCGTCGCAGCGCAATGACGCGGACGGCCTCGAACGCAAGGTGATCTCCACCGATCCGCTCGTGCTCGTCGTGCATCGCGACCATCCGCTCGCGCGCTTCGACGCGATCGACGCCGCGCAGCTCGCCGACGTGCGGCTGCTGATCCGCGAGGAAGGATCGGTCACGCGCCGCTGCACGGAGACGATCCTCGCGGCGGCCGGCGTCGCGGCCACGTCGGTCGCCGAGATCGGCAGCCGCGAAGCGATCCGCGAGGCGATCCTGCATGGCGTGGGCGGGAGCCTGTTTCCACGCGGCGAGGCCGAGCGCCATCCGGACCTGCGCGTCGTCGCGCTGCGCGGCGTCGACACGACGATCGACGAATACGTGTACTACCTGAAGGCGCGCCGCCAGAGCCCCGCGATCGATGCGTTCCTCGCGTGCATCCTGCGCGCGCAGCCCGCCACGCACGACGCGGCACGCGCGGCGCGCGCGGCGCGGCCGGTGAACGCGCGCTGAGCCGCCGGGCATTCACCAGTTTCGCGTATTTCCCGCCGCAATTCCCTGCCCTTTCCGGCGCTTTTCCCGCGCCTTCCCTCGTTGTCGTCCTCGTGCCTTCCTTGTTGCTTCCCGCCGCGCGTTATTTCGGTAGCGCGGGGATCATCCACGTCAGCACGTGCTGCTGCAGGAACACCAGCACGCCGAGCAGCAGCGTGAGGATCACGCTGTGCCAGAAGGTGCGCGCGAACACGACGCCTTCCTGCCCTTTCAGGTCGGTCGTCGACACGCCCGTCGCGATGTTCTGCGGCGAGATCATCTTGCCCATCACGCCGCCCGACGAGTTGGTCGCGGCCATCAGCACCGGATCGAGGCCGAGCTGGCGGGCGGCGACGACCTGCAGGTTGCCGAACAGCGCATTGCCGGACGTGTCGCTGCCGGACAGGAACACCGCGATCCAGCCGAGCGACGCCGACACGAGCGGGAACAACGCGCCGGTCGACGCGACGCCGGTGCCGAGCGTGTAGCTGATCCCCGAGTAGTTCAGCAGGTACGCGAGCCCGACGATCATCATCACCGTGACGATCGCGATCCACGTTTGCCGCCACGTCTTGACCACGCATTCGAAGAACGCGCCCACGCCGGTGCGCGTCAACGCGGCCGTGATGATCGCCGACAGCAGGATCGCGGTGCCGGTGCCGAGCGGCTGGAAGTCCCAGATCGCCGCATACGGCTTGTGGTACAGCGACACGAACACCGCGTTGTGCAGGCCCGGCCACTTGATCTTCACGTCGCCGATCGCCGCGATGTTCGCGTGCACCCAGACGATCACGACCACCGACACGACGAGCCACGGCAGCCAGCCGCCGAAGCCCGCGCGCGCGGCGCCGGCGGTGGCCGGCACGCTGCGCGCGAGCGCGTACTGCGGGTCGGGCTGCGGCTTCCACACTTGCAGGAAGCCGATCGTGACAATCAGCGACGTGAGCGACGACAGCACGTCGGTGAGCTGGTAGCCAAGGAAGTTCGACGTGACGAACTGCGCGATCGCGAAGCTGGCGCCCGACACGAGCAGTGCGGGCCACAGCTTCGCGATCGAGCGCATGCCGCCGTATGCGCCGACCACGTAGAACGGCAGCAGCAGCGCGAAGAACGGCAGTTGCCGGCCGACCATCGCGCCGAGCGTCGCGGGCGGCAGCGACGTGACCGCGCCGAGCACGGTGATCGGCACGCCGAGCGCGCCGAACGCGACCGGGGCCGTGTTGAACAGCAGCGTGTAGGTGAGCGCTTCGAGCGCGGGGAAGCCGAGCGCGATCAGCAGCGCGCTGGTGATCGCGACCGGCGTGCCGAAGCCGGAGATTCCTTCGAGCAGACAGCCGAACGAGAACGCGACGACGAGCAGCACGAGGCGGCGGTCGTCGGGCAGGTTGTCGAGCATCCACTGCCGGAACTGGTCGAAGCGGCCCGACTTCACCGCGATGTTGTACAGCAGCAAGGCGTTGAACACGATCCACATCACCGGCACGAGCGCGAGCGCCATGCCGGCGCCGACCGCGTTGAACGCGAGGCCGACCGGCATGCCCCACGCACCGATCGCGACCGCGAGGCCGGCGACGAGCCCGGCCAGCGACGCCTGCCACGCCGGCCGGCGCAGCACGCCGAGCGCGATCAGCGCGACCGCGATCGGGATCACCGCGACGAGGAACGACAGGAGCAGCGAGTTGGCGACGGGCGTCAACGGCTGCGCGAACAGGATGCCGGGCGGCAGGGCTGCGGTGGGATTCATCGTGTCTCGTGTCTCCGTGTCGGCAGGAGTTAGCGCTTTAGCGCTTACTCCTGTCCCATGCTTCGCGGTCGGCAGGAGTTAGCGCTTTAGCGCTTACTCCTGCCCCATGCTTCGCGGTCGATAGGAGTTGGCGCTTTAGTACGTTCCACGGCGGCGAAGACGCCCGACGCTTGCGCATGCAACCATGCCGCGGCGCCGACCGATCGGTCGCTTAAAAAAGGTTAGGAGGCGCATCGCGCTTGTACAAGGAGGGCAAGCCCGATGCGTTCAGCGCCGATACACGACGTCCGCCGCACGCTGACGGCCGGCCGGCGGCCCGCTGACACGTCCGCCAGCAAGCCGGCGGGCGCAATGTTGCTCAACCGGCAAAGGTGACTGATGGCGGGCGGGGTGTTTCGTTTGGCGTCCGAAGCCTAGACTCGCTGCATCGATTCCGCCCGTGCCGACGACGGCGCGGCTCCGGAGACTCACGGAGCAAACACGATGAAAACCATGAAGCTTGCGGCCTGCACGTTACTGCTGATCGGCTCGACTATCGCCGCCCAGGCCCAAGCCCACGCCGTGTCGACATTGACGCGTGCGGAAGTTCGCCAGGAACTCGTTGAATTGCAGGCCGCCGGCTACCGGACGAATCTCGCCAGCAGTCCCGACTTTCCGCAAAACATGCAGGCGATCATGCAGCGCGCCGCACAGGCGCGCGGCGACGCGGCCGGCTACGGCAGCGACGGCCATGCGAACGTGGAATCGGGGAAGCCAGCACTGCCGCGCGTGGTCGATCGCGACACGTACGCGCATCACTGAAGCGGGTGAACTGGGCCAGGCGCATGAACACGCGACCCGCCGGCCCGGCAGCCGGCTACCCGCCGCGCGACGCGCAGCGGGTTACTGCCATCAAACGCTGAAGCGGTTCAGCGTATACGCACGATAGGCCGCGACGAACGCGTCGAATGATCCGGCCTCCTTCGCTTCCAGCTCGGCCTGCTCGGCCAGCGACTTCGCCGCGAGCGCCTGCTCGGCGCGCATCGTCTCCGCCGACGGCGGGTTCGCACGGAAATGCGCGGCATGCGCTTCGCTGTGCGCGAGCGCGAACGCGAGGAACGACTGCCCGTTGTCGCGCATCTCGCGCAGCACACGCGCCGACGGCGTGCGCTCCGGATCGGCAAGCTTCTCGCGCTGCGCGGCGATCGCACGCGCATGCTCGTCACCGCCGCGGATCTCGTCGAGACGGCGCCCGACGGTTTCGATATCGGCCATCAGGTCGTCCGCCCATGCTTGCAGCGTGACCGGCTGGCCGTCGCGCATCAGCGTGAGCCCCGGCTGGCGCCCGTCCATCGTCACGCTCGCGAAGTTCGCATTCGCTTCCTTGTACGCGTCGCAGTCGAGCGCGGGGCTCTCGTCGAGCGCGCACGCGAGCAGGAACGCGTCGATGAAGCGGGCGGTCTCGAGCGCGATGCCGGTCGGCTCGAACGGATCGATGTCGAGGCAGCGCACTTCGATGTACTGCACGCCGCGCGACGCGAGCGCATGCAGCGGACGCTCGCCCGAATACGTGATGCGCTTCGGACGGATCGTCGAATAGAACTCGTTCTCGATCTGCAACACGTTCGTGTTGATCTGGATCCATTCGCCGTCGCGATGCGTGCCGATCGCCTCGTACGGCGGATACGGCTCGCTCACGGCCGTCGACAGCGCGTCGAGATAGCCGGACAGCGTGTTGTAGTCGACGTGCAGCGCGGCCTGCGCGGTCGTGTTCGAGTAACCGAGGTCGCTCATCCGCAGGCTCGTCGCATACGGCCGGTACAGCGTGTCGGCATCGAACGCGTCGAGCTTGTGCGGCTTGCCGCGCAGGAATCTCGTGTCGAGCGCGGGCGATGCGCCGAACAGATACATCAGCAGCCAGCTGCGACGGCGGAAGTTGCGGATCTGCGCGAGATAGCGCTCCGACTGGTAGTCGACGAGCGTGGCCGTCGAACCTTCGTCCGCGTGCAGGCGCCGCCACACTTCCTCGTGCAGCGAGTAGTTGTAGTGGATGCCGGCGATGCACTGCATCGTGCGGCCGTAGCGATGCGCGAGGCCGCGGCGGTACACCGTCTTGAGACGGCCGATGTTCGACGTGCCGTAGTCGGCGATCGGGATTTCATCGTCGGCCGGCAACAGGCCGGGCATCGATTCGTTCCACAGCATCTCGTCGCCGAGCGACGCATACACGTAGCGGTGCAGATCGTCGAGACGTTCGAGCGTGAGCGACGCGTCGGGTTCCGCCGGCGTGATCAGTTCGATCAGCGCTTCGGAATAGTCGGTCGTCAAGGACGGATGCGTAAGGGCCGAGCCGAGCGCGCGCGGATGCGGCGTAAACGCGATCATCCCGTCGCGCGTCACGCGCAGGCTTTCCTTTTCGATGCCGCGCAGGCCGTCGGGCAGATGCTGCCGCGTCGGGCCCGAGCTCAGCGCTTCGAGACGATTCAGCAGCAGTTCGGACTGGCGGTGAGTCATGGTGTTCGACATGGAGGCGCAAGTGCGTGACGGACGCGCGCAGAACGCCGCGCGCGGCCGGCTGGATTATTGGTCGCTTCGTTGGTAGCGGGCACTTTAACATCTCGCCGAAACACGCGCTTGAGGTGGCTCCGGGCGGTGCGCGCCCGCCGCAGCGGGCCGCCGGGCGGGCCGATGGCGACGATTGCGGCGTGCGCATGCGACGGCCGTCGGCACCGCCGGACGCGGCGGTCGCGTGAAATTCGTCGGACGGAATGCGAACGGCTCGAATGACTCGGACGGTGCGCGCAGCGGCGCCGACAGGTGCAACCCGCGCGGCCGAACGCGCCGTGCGATATCGTCGACGCTCGGTCGACCGTACGCCGGCGGCGACAGGCGACAGGCGGCAGAGCGGCTTGATCGCCGTCACGCGTCGCAACCGTGAGGACGACCGACCGATCGCTGCCGGACCCGCGCCCGCCGCGGGTTGCATCGCGGCGTTGCCCGCTCGCCGCCGGCGGGCAGGCCTACGCGAACATCATCCCCCCCGCGCGCCGCCGGCCCGGTCCGCCACGTCGTTCCACAGATGAAGCGCCGCATACGCGCGCCACGGCCGCCAGCCTTCGGTGCGGTGCTTCTGGCTTGCGAGCCGGTCGAGCGACGGATCGCGCGCGGTGATCGACTGCATCAGCACGAGATCGGACGCCGGCCACGCATCGGGGTCGCGCCACGCACGCATCGCGATGTATTCGACGGTCCACGGGCCGATGCCGGGCAGATCGAGCCACGCGCGGCGCAAGGTCCCGAGATCGGCCTGCGCGGGATCGAGCGGCACGTGGCCGGCCGCCACCGCGCGCGCCATGCCCGTCAGCGCCGCGGCTCGCTTGCCGGGCATGCCGATCTTCTCCAGATCGCATGCGGCGAGCGCGTCCGGCGTCGGGAAGCGCCAGGCCGGCGCGCCATCCGGCGCCGGCATGCCGTCGTCGTGCACGACGCGCTCGCCGGCCCGCTGGACGAGCCGGCCGACGATCGTCGTGGCCGCCTTCACGCTCACCTGCTGGCCGACGATCGCGCGCACCGCGAGCTCGAACCCCGACCAGGCGCCCGGCACGCGCAGCCCCGGCGCGGCCTCGACGAGCGGCGCGAACCACGGGTCGCGCGCGAGCCCGCCGCCGATCGCGGCCGGATCGGCGCCGAGATCGAACATCGACGCGACGCGACGCGCGAATGCGTCGTCGACATGGCGCGCGGCCGCCCCTTCGACCGTCGCGATCAGGCAATGCCGGCGCGGATGCTTCGTAACGGTAAGGCGGCCCGCGTCGCCGTTCAGATCGACGATGCGGCGATACACGCCGTCGACGACCTGTTCGACACCCGGAATCGCACGTCCGCTGAAGAAGCGCAGCACGCGTGCCCAATCGTACGGCGCCTTGAAGCGCAACTCCATCTGCGCGGACGGCGGCACCTGGCCGCCGTTCGCGATCGACGTAATCGTGGTTTTTTCGATGCTCAAACTACGTTGCCCTCCGCAACGGCTTCGGTTTCATCGTCGCGCACATGGCGCGCCTCGGACGCGAGCAGCGTCGCCTTGCGGCGCACGCCCCAGCGATATCCGGCAAGCGCGCCGCCCTTCTGCACGACACGATGGCACGGAATCGCGAGCGCGACCGGGTTCGACGCGCAGGCCGATGCGACGGCGCGCACCGCACGCGGCGAGCCGAGCGCCTCGGCGATCTCCGAGTAGCTGCGCGTTTCGCCGTACGGGATGTGCGTCAGCGCTTCCCAGACGCGCTGCTGGAACGCGGTCGGCGCGATGTCGAGCGGCAGGTCGAACGCGTGCCGCGTGCCGTCGAGGTACGCGCGGATCTGCGCGACGAACGGCGCGAGCCGCGACGGCGCATCGACCAGCTCGGCGCGCGCGAACGCGTCCTTCAGTTCATCGACGAGCGGCGCCGGTTCGTCGCCGAACGCGATCCGGCAGATGCCCTGTTCGGTCGCGGCGACGAGCACCGTGCCGAGCGGCGTCGACGCGGTCGCATAGTCGATCCGCAGGCCGGCGCCCTGGCGACGAAACGCGGACGGCGCCATCCCCAGCTCGCGCGGCACCGATGCGTAGAGCCGCGACGGCGAATTGAAACCCGCGTCGACGGCCGCCTGCGTGACCGGCTGCCCGCTTTGCAGCGCCTCGCGCAGCGCGGCGCCGCGCTGCGCGGCCTGATACTGCCGCGGCGACACGCCGACCACGCGCTTGAACAGCCGCTGCAGGTGGAACGGGCTCACGTGCACGGCATCGCTCAGCTGCTGCAGCGTGAGCCGCTCCGGATGCGCGTCGAGCACCGCGCATGCCCGATTGACGATTTCAAGCTCGCGCGGCAGCCCTTCCGGCTGGCAGCGCTTGCACGGGCGAAAGCCTGCCGCGCGCGCCGCGGCCGGATCGGCGAAGAAGAACACATGCTCGCGCCGCGGCAGCCGCGACGCGCAGCTCGGGCGGCAGAACACGCCGGTCGTGCGCACGCCATAGAAGAACGCGCCGTCCGCATGCGGATCGCGGGCGGTCACGGCGCCCCAGCGGGCATCGTCGGTCGGATAGGCGGTTTTCATCTGAACCTCGCACTCTCTAGTGTAGATGGTGCCTACTCTAGACATCGGCATGGGCCGTCGCGCCCTGAATCTTGCTCTGTGATTCGCATCGGCGAAACCGGGGACGCATCCCGATAGATCAATCGGACGAAAAGCGCCGCGAACGCCGCCCGAACGCCGCTTTCGTCATCTTCCCGTCACCCTTTTGCTGCAGTGCGAATGCGACAAATCGCCGTCCTGACCATTTTTTACACTCGGAATATTGCAACGCACCATCGCCGTGTGTATAGTTGGAACTGTCTCCTCCATGTCTCCTCCTGATATGGATTAAGCCCGTTCCGCTCTGCGTGAACGGGCTTTTTTTCGTCCGTCGATCGGAGCGCGTTCCGGCCCGCGCCAGCGCGGTCTACACTCGGGGCACGCCATCCATGAAGGAGTGCCTGCTCATGAAACCGACCATCCGCGCGATCGATCACGTCGTGCTGCGCGTGATCGACATGGCTGCGATGACGCGCTTTTACTGCGACGCCGTCGGCTGCCACGTGGAGAAGGAACAACCCGACCTGGGCCTCGTGCAGCTGCGCGCCGGCGACGCGCTGATCGACCTGCTGTCGGTCGGCGGCCCGATCGACCGTCCCGACAGCGGCCCGCCCGGCACCGGCCGCAATCTCGACCATCTCTGCCTGCGCGTCGAGCCGTTCGACCCCGACGCGCTGATCGCGCATTTCGCCGCGCACGGCGCGCGCCCCGGCGCCCCCGCCGAACGCTACGGCGCCGGCGGCTACGGGCCGTCGATCTATCTGTTCGATCCCGAAGGGAACATGCTGGAATTCAAGGGGCCGCCCGCCGCGATCGGCTGAGCGCCGGCCGTCACGCGTCGGCGCGCGCCTTCAGCACGGTCCATTCGACCGCAACCGGATCGTGGTCGGCGCTCGAGATCCACGCGGCGCCGTCCTGCACCGTGCATTGCAGACGCATCGTGCGCTCGGCGAGGCGCCCGAGCGCGGCCGCAACGCCGTCGGCCAGCGACAGCACCTGCACGTTGCGCAGCCGCTCCACCTTGCTGCGCACGCCCTGCCACCAGATGTCCGACGCCTTGCCGCCATATGCGATGACGGTGACCTGCCCGGCGCGGCCGGCCGCCTTCGAGATGCGCCGTTCGTCGGGCTGGCCGGCCTCGATCCATACGTCGATCGCGCCCGTCAGGTCCTTTTGCCACAGATCGGGCTCGTCGACGTCCGACAGCCCCTTGGAGAATTCGAGACGCTCGTGCGCGAACAGCGCGAACGCGACGATGCGCACCATCATTCGTTCGTCGGTTTCCGACGGGTGACGGGCGACCGTCAGTGCGTGATCGGCGTAGTAGTGCCGATCCATGTCGGCGATTTGCAGCTCGGCTTTGTAGATCGTGGATTTCAGCGCCATGCGGATACGGCCCGGGCGGGCATTCGGTTCGGTGGGTCGTGATGATACCGAATGCACGCGGCCCGGCACGCGACGGGCGCTCCACAGCACGACGGCCCGGCATCGGCCGGGCCGCTTTTGGGCCGCGCCACCGACAAGTCAGGCCGGCGCGCGGGGGCGCGAGAGGCGCGCGTGCGGTTACTGCTTGACGAAGCGCGAATCGGTCCAGAGACCTTGCTGGTCGCTGTTGTCGGCGCTGACGAACTGAACGTCGCCCTGGTCGACCGACACCACGCGGAAGCGCTGGCCTTCCGGCACCGACAGGCAACGGTAGTCGTCGAAGTACTGCTGCTTCGCCTGCGACTTGCCGTCACGCTCGTGGTTCAGTACGGAGTCCAGATTGTCTTTCGACAGACAGCCCCATGCATTCTTCGTCAGCTGGATTTCCTGCTTCGGCTGGACAGCCGCATCGCCGCCTGCCTGGGCGATCGACACCACGGAAAATGCGCCGACAAGGACAACAAGGACACCGGTTCGCTTCATCATGTTTTTTGTCTCCAGGCTTGCGGGCACCAGGCTGGGTTAGCTATGTGTTTAAAGGTGATCGTGAACCCGCGTTTTTCACTTTAGAAGACCGGCAAGCGATAGCAAGCACATTTGTTGTGCGATCGCAATAGCGGCGAATTGTCGCACCCTGCGCGCACCCGGTTTTTCACGTGTCGCGCGTGTGCGCCGATGTCTCGCGGCGCGCGGACCGGCGCGCATCGCCGGGCGCAAAGCGTTATGGAGCAAGGCTTTCAGCAAAGTTACAATGGCGCGATTGAACGGTTTGGATAATTCATTTCAATATCCGGATTGTTTTGGTGCGCCGCACACAAAGTCATCCGAAACGATATTGAATTTACCGCAGTGCGGGATCGCATTTACCTGATACAAGAAAAATGCCAGGTATAAGCGCGTTCGTATTTACCCGTATTTTCCCGAGCGGTCCGGGCACCCGCAGCAGCGGGGCCGCGGGGTTTTCACCATGTTTTTTACCCGGCGTTATTCAGGCCGATTGTGGGCGCTCGAAATAATCGCGCTGGAAAATGCACATGCGATATGCGTTGTGATACGCGCCGTTTCCGAAAAATTCTTCCTTCAATTCCGCCTCGTGCTGGAATCCGCATTTCTCGTACACGTGGATGGCCGCCGCATTCGACGTATCGACGATCAGGTACAGCTTGCGCATGTTCAGCACCTTGAACGCGTATTCGATCGCAAGGCGCGTCGCCTGCCCGGCATAGCCGCGCCCCTGGCGTTGGGGCGCGATGATGATCTGAAACTCGCCGCGACGATGGATGTAGTCGAGCTCGATCAGCTCGACGAGGCCGACGAGTTCGTCCTGCGGGTCGACCGCGACGAAGCGGCGCTCGCGCTGGTCGTGCACGTGACGGTCATATAGTTGCGACAGCTCGGAGAAGGTTTCGTACGGTTCCTCGAACCAGTAGCGCATGATCTTCGCGTCGTTGTTCAGCTCGTGAACGAAGCGCAGGTCCTGGCGCTCCAGCGGCCGCAATGCAAGCGTGTGCTTGTCGTTCTGGAGTTGCATGTTGGTGTCCTTTTTGATGCCCGCGCGTGCGTGAAAACACCCGTGAGGCGGTCCCTCGAACAGGGGTATTCCACGCTGCAAGAAGTTGACCGCGGGCGAAGTTCAGAGCCTAGAATGGGAGCAAGGGTTCCTGCCACCGCAAGGAGGCTATCGTGATCGAGCAAGTCATACTCGGCATCTTCCTTGTGCTGCCACTCGTGATCGTGGCTGCGCTGTTCTCCGACGAACTATGGCAGGAACATCGGCGCCAGCATCCGCGCGACGAAAACGCACCGCATATCGACTGGAAGCATCCGTGGCGCCGCGTGCGGCGCGGGCACTGAGTCGATCGCCTTTCCCGCAGTGCTGCCGTCCGGGCGGGCCGCCCCGGCGGGTCGCCCCAGCGGGTCGCCCCGAACGGTGCCGACTTCCGCTACGAACCGATTCCCGCTCAACCAGCGAGACGCCGACGTGAACGATAAACCCGCTCTCCCTCCGCACGATATCCCCGGTGAAGCGATCGACCTGCAGATCGCCGATGTGCTGGCCGCCGTCCGCTACCCCGCGAACAAGGATGCGATCGTCGACGCCGCGCGCGATGCCGGCGCGAGCAACGAAGTGCTGTCGATGCTCGACGGCCTGCCCGAACAGGACTACGCGGACGTCGATGCCGTCACGCGCTGGGTTGCCGGCAACTTCGGCCCCGGCCTCGGTGTTTGAGCGCACGCCAATAACGAGATAGGATCGGGCCGCACCGATCGCATCGCGGCCGGATGCACGCCGCCCGGCGCCAAGACCGGGCGTTTCCGCACGAGCGCCCGGGGGAGTCCATGGAAGGTATCCTGATCCAGCATACGACGCGTCGTCAGCTGTGGTTCGGCGCGCTCACGGCACTCGTGATCGTGCTCGCGCTCGGGATCGCCGCGCCACACGCGAACGTCGCGCTGCCGGCCGTCGAGCCGTTCATGCCGATGTGCGCGCTGACCGTGTTCACCACCGCGAGCATCGCCGCATTCTTCCTTGGCGCACAGTTCACCGTCACGCGCCAGCCCGTGCTCGGCGCGCTCGGCGGCGCCTATGCGTTCACCGCGCTCGCCGTCGCGCTGCAGCTGCTGACCTTTCCCGGCGTGTTCGCGCCGCATGGGCTGTTCGGCGCACAACCGCAAAGCGCCGCGTGGATGTGGATCTTCTGGCACGCGGGCTTCCCTGGTTTCGTCATGGTCGCGCTGCTCGCGCGTGCCCGGCTGGCGCGCGCGCCGATCGGCGCCCGGCAGACGCGCTGGTGGACGCTCGCGCTGGTCGGCGGGCCCGCTGTCGCCGCCGGCGTGCTGTGCCTGTTCGCGCTGAACGTGTCGCTGCCGCCTGCGTTTCGTCCGCCGGGCAATGCGGCCGTGCTGCCCGTCAACGGCGTCGCGCTCGTCGTGTGGATGCTCAATGCGCTGGCGCTCGTCGCGGTGCTGGTTTCCGGCCGGCTGCGCACGACCCTCGACCTCTGGCTCGCGATCGCGGTGCTCGCGTGCCTGACCGATACGACGCTGAACCTGTTGAGTACCCATCGGTTCACGATCGGCTGGTATCTCGCGCGCGTGTTCAGCATGTTCACGCCGGGCATACTCGTGTGCGTGCTCGCCTGGGAAGTGACGATGCTGTATCAGCGCCTGTTCGAGGCGCACACGATGCTCATCCGTTCGTCCGCACGCGACGGCCTGACGGGCGCGTTCAACCGCAGCCACTTCAACGATCACTTTCACACGCTGTTCCTGCTGGCGCGGCGACAGGGCGAACCGCTGTCGCTGCTGATGGTCGACGTCGATCACTTCAAGGCATACAACGACGCGTTCGGTCACGTGAAGGGCGATGCGTGCCTGATCGCGATCGCGAATGCGCTGGCCGGTGCGGTGCGGCGCCCGGCGGATATCGTCGCGCGCTACGGCGGCGAGGAGTTTGCGATCGTGCTGCCGAACACCGGTGCGCGCGGTGCGCGGCTCGTTGCCGAGGAAGCGCGCGAAGCCGTGCTGCGGCTCGATCTCGCGATGCCTTCGTCGCCGGCAGGACGCGTGAGCGTCAGCGTCGGCTGCGCGACCGTGTCGGCCGACGAGCTGTCGACGCCCGATGCGTTGATCGAAGCCGCCGATGCCGCGCTGTACCGCGCGAAGGATGGGGGGAGAAACCGCGTCGTCGTGGCGTGAAAACGTCTGCGGATTGGGGATTTGTTACGGTCATTGTGACCGGAATAATCCACCGTTACGGATTCCAGCGCGGGGAAACGATCGCTTACACGCCGTGTTGAGCGCGCTCGCTATGCTCGGTTCATCTCGAATCCGAGCAGGTGAACGCGATGAAGAAAACCCTTTTGCTGATTGCCGGTGTGGCCGTGCTGTTGAGCGGCTGCATCGTGGTGCCGGATGGTGGCGGGTATTACGGTGGTGGCGGGTATTACCATCATCATCGGCATTGGGATTGATGACGGCGGCGGTTCGGACGCGTTGACCTGCAGGTGTATCGAGGCAGCATCGACAGTCCGGGCCGCAGCCCCGTCAAAACCGGCTTCACCGGCTCCGCATGCATCAGAAATACCTGTGCCTATAGCGCAGCGAGCGTTTCGCCATGAAGACGCTCGGGCCGCGCATTCTTCCTAGCGTCCTTGACGGGATTACAGGACGAACAGGGAATGTCCCGCACCGTGGGGCTGTCGTATGAGCATGCGCTCACTTCGATACATAACCTAGCGAAACGCCGCAACGCCTTATACATCAAGGCCCTTGATCGGCTACGCAAATTTTGTATGCCATCTTGTGTGCCAAAAAAGCGTTGCGCCTCTAGCTAACCACCTGCTGACGATCTAAGCGCCCGCGTCTCACCATGTGTGCAGCGAGGCAGTAAGTCGCAGGCAGCGACGACCCAAGACCGCGAGTTGCGGCGGGGCGGGTGCACTCTTTGCGCCGCTGGCGAGGCCGCTGACGGCGCGAGGATACAGACTCAGCGCGGACCGCTCCAGCAGGCAGGCGGCACGCACGATTGCCACTTCCGCTCGCAACGACTATGACCCCCTTGTTGCGCGCCTCCCACCAGAATGTCCAGACATCCCGGCACCGCCACGCCCCTGCTATTCCGGTATGAATATGCCCCCCCTTAGGCACGCCGACAGTAGGAAAAACACGCGGGTGTGAGCCCCCGCGTCTTTGCCCTAGACGCAGGGTCCCCCGCTTTCCGCCCGCCCCAACCTTTGCCCTGACGGCAACAATCGCCGAAGGCGCGTCGCATCGTATCCCCCGGTAGAAACATCGCTGCTAATCGTCCGTTTCGCTCGCCCGCCCTTGCCAGCGTTGAGTCTGCCTTTGTTGCACCACCTCCACGCGCACCTCTCCCGTTGCTCAATTTTCTTGGGAACATTGGGAACAAGGCTCAGGAATCGCCGCAACCCCAATACAGGAAAGGCTTTCAGCCGTTCCCAAACATCCGGGAACACGGGGAGGGTGATTTTGGGAACAAACCCGCGAAAGCCTTACTAGACAAGGCATTCGGCCGTTCCCGCATCCTATTTGAGGGTTTGGGAACAGGCCGAGCAATTGTCGCGAGGATTGAGGTAATTGAAGCGACGCGAATGCGCGCCCACTCCCTTCTGGAACGTCACGCCAAAGTGACTTTGAGCGCTGCACGTACGCGATTGCCGCGCAAAAGAATGCCCCGCGCCGACACCTCGGCACGGGCGCAGGCGACTAACCGATATCGAGCGCGAAGATGGACGACTGGATGCGGTACGCGCGCATCAGGCCAAGCGAGCCGACACGGACCTTGGAATCCGCGCGACCACCGCTTTCCGGCCTCAATACGCCCATGTCAGCCAGCACACGGGCAACGGCGCGATGATCGAAGCCGCGACAGACCTCGTTGCGAAACGGCTCCGTCAACACAAGATATTCGGTGTCGCTGCGCTCGGCATCGGCCGTCGCCATCCTCTCGCCGTACTCCGCCATGTACTCCCGGTCCGTATTCACGGCCCGATCCGCCGACAGCGACCGTTTAAACCCGGCCCGGTGCATAGTCTTGCCCGCATGGTCGTCATCAACGCGTTGCGCCCACGTAAAGCGCGCGTCACCATGCGCTTCCAGAAAGCCGCGAACCTGCCGAATCATCGCCGTTGCTTCAGCGTTACCCACGCCGCCACGCTCCCGCACCCACGCCTTGAAACAAGCGTGCGCCGCTTGGATCGCATGTCCCTCGCCCCATCCCGTGCAACCCGCCTCGCTCGCAATCTCACCCGCGACACCGACAAGCGCGAACCGCTGAGCAACGCGGGACACCTGCCCGTCCGAGCCTTGCGGCACCCAATCGGCCACAAGCGCCGCAATCATGCCGCCCACCGTATCGCGCATGCGCTCGGCATTCTCGGCCGTGTGCCGAATGAACTCCATCGCGGCCACGCCGTAATACTGACTGGAGGCGCGAGCAACATGGTCCGCCAGATCCTTGGGCGTCGCGAACCCGTGCAACTCTTCGAAGATGCCGTAGCCACGCCCGGCGTCGGCCGGGAGCGTCGCCAGTCGCACATCCTGCCCGGCGTTCGCCGTCTTGCTCGCCTCGCCCATGATCGACGCAAGCGTCTTTTCCCCGCTCGATAGAAACAACAACCGCCAGGACAACACGGGCTTTGCGGTCGCGTTGCGGGTCGCTCGCCCCTTGCCAGCCTCGTTGCCGATCATGTAGACGATATCGCCCACCTCCTTCGGCTCGACCTGCCCGATTTCATCGAGAATCAGCAAGCCGTCGCTATGCTGCGCGGCCGTCGATTCCATCGCGTTCGACGTGGCCCGCCAGCTCCGCAGGTAGTCGCGCCCGCCGAACACCGACGCGGCCGCGCGCAACGCCGTTGTCTTGCCGACCGTGCTGTTACCCATCAGGTGAAAGCCGCCCGACGCCTGCCCTGAGAACCGCAACAACGTTCCAGCGAAGGCACTCGACACGCAAAACATCAGGCGGCTATTGCCGACGCAGAGCGCGGCCAGCTCGCGCCGCCAGTCGTCCAGCGTTCCGCTTTGCTTGAAATGACTCTCGATACTGCCGTCCGTCTGAAAAATCGTCAGGTCGTCGCCGGCACCGATGGTCCGATCCGGCAGGACGAAGGCGTTACCATGCCAGCCGATCCGGCTCGTACAGCGTGCGCGTTGATCGCTGCGCGCCGTCTGAATGTAGCTTGTCAGCCGCTGTTTCGCAGATGACGACGGGTCGATGTTCAGGCCCATATCCAGCAGGATCGCGCGGTATTCCGCGCCGTCGCCCGCCAGCATGCGGCGCGGCATCGCCCACCGCTTCGGGTTGCCGTCGCGGTCTGCGAACTGGAGCAACACGCCCCATTCCGTGTTCGCCTCGTTACGCGTCTCGGCCGCAACCTCCAGCGGGTCGCAGATCCATTGCGGCGGCAGGTCGTTTCCGTCGCGGTCGTAGCCCTCATACCAGACGCCACGGCCATCGACGCGAAACCGTGCCCGCCCGTCACCCGTCTGCGTCGTTTTCGGGCGCTTGGCGGGCTTCGAAGCGGACGGGGCGGCCTTGCCCTTATCGGCAGCCGACGAACCGCCCACGGCGTGCGCAGCGCGTACCGCACCGGCCACGGCATCTACACCACGATGCGCCGCCATATCGTTGAAGTCCGTTCCGGTCGCCGGACGATCCGTGCCGAAATCGGGAACCGCAACCACACCGCCCACGGCGTCAGCCGTCGCACGGGCCTTCGTCACACCCGGATTGCCTTTCGTCGTGTGGTCATCGTCGGCGCACACAATGATGCGAGCGTCCGGGAAGCGGCCACGCAGAGCGGTCGCGACGGCCATCAAGTTCCCCGCGTCGAACGCGACGGCGGCCGGATGTCCCGTTGTGGCCGCAAGCGTCGCACACGTCGCGTAACCTTCGCCAATCAGCAGCGTGGACGACACCGCGCCGCCAATCATCGAGAGGCAACCGGACTTGCGGCCGTTCGGCAGATAACGTTTCTGCCCGTCTTCCAGAATGAATTCCAGCGTCCACAGCTTGCCGTCCGCGTCACGCGCCGGGATGATCAGTGCGCCGTCGCATGCGGCCGTGCCAACACGTAGATTGCCGCGATAGACGCGCAGATCGCCGGCCGGAATGCGCTTGCGGACGAGATACGGATGATCGGCCGGCGCACGCTCGGCCGCCAACCAGATCGACTCAGCGAGCGTCGCCGCCTCTCGCTGTTTTTCGGCTTGCGCGGCCAGCTCGGCCGCCTCGCGAGCGACGCGCTCGGCCTTCTGGCGCTCGCGCTCCACTGGATCGACCGGCTTTGCACGGTGCGCGCGCGGATCAAAGCCGCTTTGCTTCGCAAGATGAAAGAGCGTGTTGATCGTGATCTTTCCGCCCTTGAAGGACTTCCATACGTCGCGCGCATCATTCGCGTCGTAGCTTTGCGCGCCTTGGCTCCATTCGTTCCAGAGGGAGAAGCCCTCTTCACCAAACCCGGCTTTGAGCGCCATCCCAACCTGACGCCACGTATCGCGGTCATCGGGCGGGATATAGCCGAGCGCGACTCTCGCCCGCTCGAATTCGGTCATATGTGTGTTGCTCATAATTTTCCGTTTCGGTGCGCGGCATCGATGAACATCCGATTAGCACTACGAATCGCATCTCACGGTACAGAATCGGATACGCATCGAGTACCGCGCCGTCGCTCAGGTCAGCCCGTTACCGGCAGACCCGCGCCATGACGCTCCAATTTCCCCATCAATGCCGACAGGCCGTCGCTGAGCATTCCCGCGAACTCCCGTTCGACGCCATCGCCCGCTATCGTGCAACGTCCATCGCCGTGCATGAATGCCGCGACGTATGCAACCGGCGCATCGGCGGAATCGCACACCGTCGTGAGCAACTTGTGACGAACAAGATTGCGGCGTTTCTCGATGTTCTCTGCACCATAGTCGGCCATCGACAGGACACGCGCATCGCCGACGTGCGACGGCGCGTTGCGCTCCGTCCTTGCGCGAAACGCCGCTAGGTTGACGACGCCGGCCGCATGGACGGACATAACGCCCGCACCCCGACCCTGACCGGAAGACGCCCCGAAAACGGCGCGCGTGGCGTTGTTGTTGTTCGTTGCCATGCCCGCCCCCTCAGTGCGTCGTGCGCGGATCGCGCGTAACGACGCCCAGCGCCGCGAACAGGTGTTGTTGCACGCGTCCCATCAAGCCGGCCGCGAACGCATGTCGACTTACATTGACCCGATGTGCATCGACCTCGCCGGCCTCGCGCATTGAGCCTTCCAGTCCGCGAACAAAGGCCATCGTTTGATGTGCCGCGTAATCGTGCAGGCGCACGTCGCCCTTCAGCTCAAGCCATGCGTCGGCGCAGATCGCGCCAAGATCGACGGCGAATTGCAGTTCAATCGGTGCGCCGGTATCGAGCGGCGGCGCGTTGTCGAATCCGTCGACAACCGCGGTTCGGATGCGCTGATCAGTCATGGCATACCTCCGGGTGCGCAGTGCGGCGCATTTCAGCGGAGTACCGGCTCGCGACGCTTTGCCCCATGTCGACGAGCGCGCGCTCGTAGGTGCCCTCCGCAAGATGCGACCGGACAGCATCGAACAGGGCTTCGAGCTGGGCGAGCTGATGGGCAGCACACATGGCGATCATCTTGACTTCGTTCGGCAGGCGGAATTCAGACATGGCGCACCTCCAGAATCGACGCGAGGAGTTGCCCGACGTCGATCGTGCAATCCAGATCCGCTTCGCCGCGAATCGGCGTGAGGTTCCAGTCAAATACGGCCGCGTGCATGAAGTCGCCAGACTGGCGACCGCAGACGCTACGCCCCGAGACGGGGCCGCCCAAGATCCGCACGCGCCAATCGTGATCGGGCGTCGGACGAGCCGATGCGACCTCGACCAGCATGCCGATGCGAGCGCGAGCGTCGCACTTCGTGACGATCGCCAGATCGCCAATCTTGCAGCGCAGCTCAGCCATGACGCACCTCCGCACGGACGAGCGCCGCGATCGCGGCCAGTGCTGCACCGGTCGCGTCGAGCGCGTCTTGATATGTGCTGGCGGTTGCCGCGTCGCGCAGTGCTGCGCGGACGATGGATTGAATGACGTGGGATTGCTGCCCTGTATGGGCGTGCGTGGACTGGCGCATTGCGCGACCTCCTTGGACGGGTTGAACCCGCTCCCCACTTCCAAATGGGGTGGGCGGGCAGACAGCAGGGTTGGAAGACCGGCGTCCAAGGGAACCGGCAGGCCGAAGCCTCCCCACCGTCGCCCACCCATTGATCGTAGAGGCGCGCGAAGGCACACGGACGTAAAAAAACCGCACTGCGGCGGTCGTCCGCCTTGGAACAATCGGGCTTCCAAACCCGGTCGCCTCTGTGTCGGCGACAGTCACAGGATACTGCGTGCCGTCGCGACGTGCAAATCGGGAGGAAAACGGACCAGACAAGGCGAGACAACGCCCGCCGTACGCTGGCATGACAAAGTGACTTTGGCGCACGATCATGCCGACACCTTGGGGTCGAGCATGAAAATGGCTTCCTTCAGCAGCCGGACTGCATGCTTGGCACGTGACGGTATCGTTTTCGAATCGCGATCAAAGACGGCCGCCGCGACAACAATCATTCTTGCTGCTTCACAGCGGTACTCGCTTGAGGTGCGCTCGCACACTTCCGAGAAGAGTTCATACAGGCGATTAAGCTCGCAATCGTAGAACTCCAAGTCCGCTTGTTTCTTGGTTTCACGCGCGACCGCACGTGCATTCGTTGCGTTCGGCATCATGCGCCCTCCGTCATTTCGACCGCCACATCGTCAGCGCGATAGTTCAGCGGGTCGGCAAGATAACGATGAATCTCGCGATTTTTCCAAACGGTGCACCTTTGAGACAACCGGATTGAACGCGGAAATTTCCCCTCCTGTTCACGCTTGCGAACAGTTTCACGGGACAGGCGGATTGGCCCACGCAGATCGCGCCATTTGGAAAGTCCATCAAGCGGCAGCACGTCCGGTGTAGGCAGTGCGGGTGTGCTTCTTACTGGCATTTGTGCTTCCTTAAGCATGTCTGCGCCACTATTGGCAAAGACAGACTGCAATTTAAGGGAGCATGACTAAACGGCAAACGGAACGTTTTTTGCCGTTTCGATTTGAAAATATTCCGGCCTATAACTCGTCACTCTCGAAACGAAGTCGATTTTTCCGCACACGCCCAACAAACCCCTCTAGGTCACTCTCACCCAAAGCTACTTTGCACTGGAGCGCGAGGAGCGAATCGGGAAGTCGCCAGCATTCCGCGTGATTTTCGCCTGCATATTCGTGGCGTGCTTCCCACATCGCCCGATCAACGCTGCGGACGTATCCGCGATACTTGTTACTTTTCTGCGATGTCAATTGATCGGCTGCAATTTGCCCGCGCCAAGGGATCGTTTCGCGGTGAGCTAGCTGTGCTTCCAAACCGGATGCAGCCACATATAGTCCGGTCAGCAGTTGTGCAACGGACGGAATAAAGCAGGCGGAACTGCCATTAAAGCGAAATATCTCATCGAGTCGCGGGCGTGAATTGGCCTCGTATCGCGCCCGGTCGTAGTCGTCCACAATTCCCGGATGCTGAGCGGTCGCCTCAAGCAGATGCAGGACATCCGAGAACTCAATCGGGATTGAAATGCGCGCGCTCGCCTCGTCCTGTTCGATGTCATTGACCAAATCGCGAGCCTCGTCGAGCACTTGCACAAGCTTCGACACATTCGCCTGTTGCCGCTTGATGACTTCGCGCGACAGATCCTCGTCGCTGTCTGCAGCACAAAGCGCCGCATCGAACCAAAGCCGCCATGCAGTGTCGGCATTCGATCCGTACGCCCATGCAAGTGATTCAGACTGGTAGAACGCCCCCATCCGGGGATCGCGAACGAGTCGCCTAGCCGCCTCAACACTCTCTTCCGAGTACGGCGTATCTACAGCATCGACAAGGGCGTATGCCTGCCGCACTGGATCAGGCACCCCGGAACAAAAATCCAGATTCATCGCGCATCCTTCATATGCGCCCTTCACGAAGAACGCCGAGCCAGCCGGTGAAGGTGTCCGGTTTTCGGGTGGCCGCCCTAGGCTCGACGGACCGCATTTTCTCACGACTTGCAGCACGGACCGGTCTGTGTCTCAAGCTCGAAACCGGCCACGACCCTAGACCATCTCCGTGTTAACACATGCCCAACAGGCGGCGATGAGTCAGCAGGTTCAACACTCGCCCGAAATATACTGCCCTACGCGCGCCCTATCCTCATTCTGATCTGATTCCCGCTTGAGGCGCCGGCAGGCCACAACACACTGTAAACCTCGCCGCCTCCGGGGGAGCTGCGACGCCATTAGCTCGTAAAATGAGATCAGGCTGAAAACGGGCATTTCGAGAAATCGCGTGAGAAATAGTACTCACGGCTACCGGCCCTGACAGCGCTGTTTACCTCGGCCAGGTTTTGTTCAAGGACACATCCATCCGGGACAGACGCTACAAGAGCCAGCTTCGGGGTCAATGGGATGATGGTGTGCGTGGGAACGTCCGGCACAATGAACTCGCCTGCTTGCGCATGGATAACCCCCCATCCGGTAAGTCCGGCAAGGTCGCGCGCGTAGTGCCCTGTACGCATTTGCAGTTGCACCCCGTTGAGTTGTCGAGCAGGCATCTTTCCCCCCATTCTCGCGAACAGATAGCCGTTACTCTCCAGATTTTCCTCCTGGGTCTTAGTAAGGTCGTCACCACTGACGCCGAACAATTGGATTTCCTGCGCATCGAGTCGGCGGTAGCGGGTCCGCATGAACCAAAGCGCAAACATGGTATCGATGGCGGGCTTCTGCTCCGGCGTTATCGTGTTGGCCTGGCCGCGGATGATCGGCTGAACGATCTTCTGAAACTCGTCTTCGATGTGCTTCATGTAGCCCGCTTCCGCCCGCTGGTCCCATGCGCGCTGGGCACAAAACAACGCGTCCTTCGGCCGGGCAAGGCGAGTCTTGTTCCTGAGTATGTCGAACACGGACACACGCCCGCTTTTGTCGACAAACTGTTGCATGCTCCGCACGGGAAACACATGCTGCCTGATTGTTAACTGGTTCGGGTTTTGCGGCCGTGTTTCTTCAGGCTTGGAGATCACATCCTTCGTGGACAGGTGTGAAATCGGCTCGGCTGCCTTTGCAAGCGTTGTAGCCATTATCGCGGCTGCACCGCCGGCTGGCTCTTCGCCGTCACGAACACAAGCGATTTTAATTATTGGCATGCTTCGCCTCCTAGTTGAGTTCACGAAACCCGAGTTGCATTTTATAGCCGTCTGCTCGCCCGTCTGGGGCCTCCGACCGGACGGCTATCGACCTCCCGATCCAACGCGTATGTCCGAAACCGTTCCCTTGCGGACATGGGCGAAAATAGGTGTTCGAAAATAAGGCTTTTCTATTTTCGTACAGGGGTTATAATTCGTACACCCTTTTTGAACACATTGGAGCCTGTAGTGTCCCGAACCTTCGCATACGCCCGCGTCAGCACGGCCGACCAGACGGCAGCCAACCAGCTCCGCGAGATCGAGGCGGCTGGCTTCAATGTCGACAAGCGCCGGGTCGTAACGGAAAGCATCTCAGGTAGCGTAAGCGCGGACCAGCGGCCGGGGTTTGCGGACTTGCTCCGCAGACTGGAAGAAGGCGACGTGTTGATCGTGACGAAGCTCGACCGGCTCGGCCGGAACGCGATGGACGTGCGCGCAACAGTCGAGGCGTTGGCGGCACGCAGCATTCGGATTCATTGCCTTGCGCTCGGCGGCGTTGACCTGACAAGCCCGGCCGGCCGGATGACGATGCAGGTATTGAACGCCGTTGCCGAGTTTGAGCGTGACTTATTGATCGAGCGAACGCAGGCCGGTATTGCGCGCGCGAAGGCGGAAGGGAAAGCGATGGGGCGGCCATCCGCACTGTCCAAAAAACAGCAGGACGAGGTAAGGCAGCAATTGAACGAAGGGGCAAGCGTCGCCAGCCTCGCGAAGCAGTACGACACAAGCCGTCAGACGATCATGCGGGTACGCGACGCGGCGTAAGGCCCGACCGTTCAAAGTCACTTTTTCACGGGCCGTAAGGCCCGCCTTTAATCCCACATGCGGGCGGCGGCGGCGCGGGGAGCTTCTTTGCGCGGAACGTTCCAGTAGGGAGGAGGTTCAATATTTGCGTAAGTCAAGACCTGATCTCTCAGTCAGCGTCAGATCAGGTCTGAGATTGCTTCGCCGTCACTTCATCAAGGGCCGTGATCGACCCGAAGCGGCCGGCCAGCTTTCTACAAAGCGGCCATTCGCTTCAGATGGGCTAGACGCCTAGTGCCATAGAACCGCGCAGACCGGACTGCGGTCGATCGTCATTACACGTAGACATTTGGAAGATCAATCACATGCATCTTCCTCCAGCGACCCGACGAGTTCTCCAGCAGAGCGACAGAGCGACAGCACGTTCGAATCGCCTCCTGCGCAGACAGACGATGTTCGAGCTCGACGGCAGCCAAATGAGCTGTCGCAGCATCGCCGTGCGCGACAGTCAGATGTGGAACGATGCCATCGTGTGCATCACCATAGGGTCGAAACATGGGGAAGCGCTCGACCAGCGCAGTCGTCAAGGCGACGAACGGTTCTGGCGGATCAGGAGCAAGATAAGTGGTGACCGCAAACCGCCCGACCTTCCTCAACGAAAATTCGAACGGCTGCACAACACTCAGCGCGCTTTGCGCCTGACGAAGGACATCGGTCGTAATTTCGTCAGGCGGCATGAAGGGAAACAGAACCGTGATATGCGCCGGCACGCCCTGGTCAGAGGTAGCATCAAACCGGCTACGAAGGTCCGCTACTGTTGACTCTGCTGCGGGAACCTCAACGACGAACGCTGTTGTGAGCATTCGGGAATCCTCTCGCGTCGATTGATCATTTATGCTCGACTTCCGTCGGTAACACGCCCCTTGACTGCCTGCGGCATTTCTAAACGATGATGGTCACACGGGGCCAGCGGTCCTTGTATCTCTTCTGCTGGATTCGCCGAAGATAGGTATCAATGCTGACACGCGCTGGATTGCGTCGTACCACCATGGAAAAAAGGTCGTCGAGTCCGTATGGTGCGCAGACATCAATTGTCCCGTCACTAAGCAAAGTCAGTCCTACCGTCGTCGTGTACTCCGGCCACGACGCAACGGCTTGGGCCAGTGAACTGAAGGGGGACACCGGATGCCCAAAGGCGCTCTCGAACCAGAGATGAACAGCGGCCTGATTTGTGACCTCCCACGGAATTTCGGGACATTGCGCCGTGAGGCTGCGCTGGATTTCGGCATCGCGAATCGACGACAAATCAGACGGGTCGAAGTAGGCTAAATCGACGTCGACTGGGCGTGTCGGAGTCACATATCCGTGAAGCGAGTCCCAGACCAAATTACGAATGGCCCCTGCGCCAATGCACCAGGATTTCAGGCCCATTGCACGTGCCGCCGACAGCGCAGACATACACCAAGACGACTGTCGGGCTATTTCGATTAATCTTTCGTTGAGATTCATCGCGGATCTACGTGGCCTAAACGAGCAGAACGGGTGAAATTGTCACCAAATCCGGGCGCACCGTCGAGTGACCGAAACTGGCCGAACTGAGTCAGACGATTTGACGCTGTCTGTTTGGTCTAGTCCAGCCTTATACAGTTCATTCGGTTGCGACGGCGAAGTCGGCCCCCATGACGACGCGTACCGAAGGCCGTTGTACCCGGTCTGTTCCCAAGATATATGAGTGTTTGGGAACAACTTGGGAACAAAAAACCCCCGACAAATCAATCTCCTACACTATCTGTTCCCAATGTTCCCGCTGTTCCCATAACCATTCTTTCCGACGACACGCGTCAACTACCCATTCGCCGCGAATTTGCCAAGGATCACCTTGCGCCCCTCGTCTATCTGAGCCTCAACGAAAGCGGCCCACAGGGCGAGGATGTGGCGGCGCTGTTCGGCGTACTCCGCACGGTTGTAGACGCCCTTGATTCCCGTGATGGTGTGCGAAAGCGCCTTCTCGATTGCGTCTGAGGGTTGCCCCATCTCGTGAAGGTGCGTGCTGGCGGTGCGCCGGAAGTCGTGCAGCACAAAGTGCTGAACCTCCATATCGAGCGCCCGTACGGCTTGGTTTAACGTGCTCTTGGCGATTGGCCGGTCCGCACCGCGAGATGAAGGAAACACGTATTGCTGGCTCGTGCGAGTTTCATACAACTCACGCAGCATCAGCACGGCCTGCGGAGCAAGGTAGACCCAATGCTCGCGGGGTTTCTTCATCCGATCAGACGGGATACGCCATACGGCGGTATCCAGATCGAATTCGGACCATCTAGCCTCGATCAATTCGGACTTGCGTACCATCGTCAGCACCAGCAGATGAATCGCCAGCTTCAACGGTCGGCGGATACTCGATGCATAGACGACGCGCAGCACGTGCCCGAGTTCGTCGGGAGATAGCACGCGGTCGCGGCTCTCCTGCGTGGCGATAAAACGGGCAACTACCGCCTGCGCCGGGTTGATCGTCACGAGCTGGCGCGCAATCGCATATTCGTACATTCGCTTGATGACATTGCGGGTGTGCAAGGCCATCTTCGGCGCTCCGCGCTTCTTGATCCGATCGCAGATCGCCAGCACATCGCCGGGGGTCACTTCGGATACCGGCTTGCTGCCGAGCGCCGGATACACGTCCTTTTCGAGTGCGCGTTTCGTCGTCCGCTGATACTCGGCCGACTTGTCCGCCATCTGTTGTTCGAGCCAGTACGCAGCGAATTCACGCACGGTATTGAGCGCCTTGGTCGTGCCCCGATCTTTCCGAGCATCCGCGACCGGGGAAACGCCACCCGCCACGATCTCCGCATATCGGCGGGCGCGCTCACGAGCAGCCGCCAAGCTGACTGCCGGATATTCGCCAATCGTCACGGGCGGCTGGCGCTTGCCGTGGAGCGAGTAGCGGTAGCGCCAGAATTTCGAGCCTGATGGCATCACCTCCAAAATCAGACCGCCCCCGTCAGAGACAGGATAGCGGGCCGCTTTCGGTTGCAATGCCTTGACGCGGGTATCGGTCAGCGGTTGAACGACTTTCGGCATGGTCTTCCCCTTTTGGCATACAGATTCTTGATGTTTACCTCGGCCGGAAACGCTTGCCAGATAAGGCCATGAGGTGTTTTTGGCATACAGTATTTCGCGCATAGGCGCGGTGTATGCCATCTTGTATGCCAAAAACCGCTAGTTGTCGATTGGTAAACTTTGGGGAATATGAGGAGTCGATCTATGTCTGGCGGGGCTTTGCGGCTTCTTTCTTGTGAAGCTTAGGTGACGACGGGCGACTACTCATTTTCCGATACAGAACCGGCTAAAGATAACCCCCAGCAGATCATCGGAAGTGAATTCCCCGGTAATCGCATTGAGTTGTTCCTGCGCGAGCCGCAGTTCCTCCGCGAACAGATCGAGCGACTGCGCCCGCTGCTCCGCATGCTCCGCCGCCTGCGCAAGATGCTCCTGCGCGGCCCGCAGCGCGATCAGATGCCGCTCGCGCGCGAGATACACCCCTTCGGCGCCTGCCTGCCATCCGGCGATCCGCAGCAGCTCCGCACGCAGCATGTCGATCCCGTCGCCGCGCTTCGCCGACAGATGCACCTCGGTCAGATTGCCTTCCGCCGCCGGATGCTCGACGCACGCCGGCACGCCGGTGAGGTCCGTCTTGTTCAGCACGCGCACCACCGGCACGCCGCCCGGAAACCGCGCGGCGATCACCTCGTCGTCCGCCGTCATCCCCGTGCGTGAATCGAGCAGATGCAGCACGACGTCCGCGCGCTCGATCTCGCTCCAGGTGCGCGCGATCCCGATCCGCTCGACTTCGTCCTCCGTCTCGCGCAGCCCGGCCGTATCGATGATGTGCAGCGGAATCCCCTCGACCTGGATCGTCTGCGCGACCTTGTCGCGCGTCGTGCCCGCGATCGGCGTGACGATCGCCAGCTCTGCGCCGGCGAGCGCATTCAACAGCGACGACTTGCCCACGTTCGGCTGCCCCGCCAGCACGACCGACAGCCCCTCGCGCAGCAGCGCCCCCTGCCTCGCGTCGCCGAGCACGTGCGCGAGTTGTTCGCGAATCTTGGCGAGCTTGCCGCGCGCATCGGCCGCTTCCAGGAAGTCGATTTCCTCTTCCGGGAAATCGAGCGTCGCCTCGACCAGCATCCGCAGCGTGATCACGTCCTCGACCAACGCATGAATCTGCCGCGAGAACGCGCCATCGAGCGAGCGCCCGGCCGAGCGCGCCGCCGCTTCGGTGCTCGCCTCGATCAGGTCGGCGACCGCCTCGGCCTGCGCGAGATCGAGCTTGTCGTTCAGGAACGCGCGCCGCGTGAACTCGCCCGGCTGCGCAAGCCGCAGCCCGAAGCCGCGCCCTGCATCCAGGCAGCGTTGCAGCAGCAACTGCATCACGATCGGCCCGCCATGCCCCTGCAGTTCCAGCACGTGCTCGCCGGTGTACGAATGCGGCGCGGGGAAATACAGCGCGATCCCGCGGTCGAGCGGCGCGCCGTGCTCGTCGACGAACGGCACGTAGCTCGCATGGCGCGGCGTGAGCCGCTGCCCGCACAACGCGTCGATCAGCGGCAGCGCGGCCGCCTCGCCGCCGCGCCCGAACGACACGCGGACGACGCCAATACCGCCCCGGCCGGCGGCAGTGGCAATGGCGACGATCGGATCGGAGTCGGTAGCGAGCATGAGAATCGGACGAATCGGGTAAGCAGATAGTGAATGGTGCGCCCGCACAACAGTCGGGCATCGGGACGCCGGCATTGTAGCGTGCCGGGCCGCACGCCACCGGACACCACGCCGGCTTCGAACTCGGCCGAATTTATCCCGACAGAGCTAAGTCGAGTATCAATCCCGGGCACCCACATACTGTCCGTTTCGGACGAATATGCCTGTCGGAGCGGCTCGACGCTGGGGCCCTCAAATCCGCCGCATGCGCCGTCGCAGGTTGGGATTCATCTGAACAGGCTATGTTTATCTTATACGGTTGTCTGAAACGCGTCGGCGGAATTGCACAATCACCCCCATGCCGACACCCGAAGAAAAAGCAGCGTTCTCGGAACGCCTGAAATTCGCCTTGCGGCGCAGCCCGGAGAAGATCACCGGTGCGACGGAACTGGCGAACCGGTTCAATCTGCGTCACCGCGGTGCGCAACCGGTTTCGCCGCAAACCGCGCACAAATGGCTGACGGGCCGCACGATTCCAACGCCGGACAAACTCGAAACGCTCGCCAGCTGGTTGCGCGTGGAATTGCACTGGTTGCACTACGGCCCGTCGCCGAGCGTGATCGAGCATACGACGCCGCAACCGCTACCGCGCGACGAGCGGTATCCGCCGACGCCCGAGACGATCGAACTCGCGTCGAAGATCGAGGCGCTGCCGCCGCATCAGCGTTACCTCGTTCAGGAACTGATCGAGCAGTTCTACGGCGGCGAACCGAAAATCGAAGCGAAGAAGGCCTGAACGGCAGCGGCCCGCGTACGCACACGCCAACGCCAACGCGCCATCGCGCCGCCACGCCACCTGCCGGAAACGAAAAAGCCGCATGGTTCGCACCATGCGGCTTTTTTACGTACATCGCGGGCGGCGGGCCGCCCGCGTGTGCCACGGGCGTCAGGCCGGCTTCTTCTTGACCCCACCGAGCTTGCGCGTGATGTAGTACTGCTGCGCGATCGACAGCACGTTGTTCACGACGTAGTACAGCACCAGGCCGGCCGGGAAGAAGAAGAACATCACCGAGAACGCGATCGGCATGAACTTCATCATCTTCGCCTGGACCGGGTCCGGCGGCGTCGGGTTCAGGCTCGTCTGCACGAACATCGAGACGGCCATCAGCACCGGCAGGATGAAGAACGGATCGCGCTGCGACAGGTCGTGAATCCACAGAATCCACGGCGCGCCGCGCATTTCGACCGACGCGAGCAGCACCCAGTACAGCGAGATGAACACCGGGATCTGGATCACGACCGGCAGGCAGCCGCCGAACGGATTGACCTTCTCGGTCTTGTACAGCTCCATCAGCGCGGCGTTCATCTTCTGCGGATCGCTCTTGAAGCGTTCGCGCAGCGCCTGCATGCGCGGCGTGATTTCCTTCATGCGCGCCATCGACTTGTAGCTCGCGGCCGACAGCGGGAAGAACACGGCCTTGATCAGCACCGTCAGCAGCACGATCGCCCAGCCCCAGTTGCCGACGAAGCCGTGGATCTTCTCGAGCAGCCAGAACAGCGGCTTCGCGATGATCGTCACCCAGCCGTAGTCCTTCACGAGTTCCAGGCCCGGCGCGATGCCTTCGAGCATGCGCTCTTCTTCCGGACCGGCGAACAGGCGCGCCTGCACGTCGGCCGACTGGCCCGGAGCGATCGCGGCGACCGGCTGCTTCACGCCGACGCGATACAGCGCCGGATCGATCTTTTCAGCGTAGATGTCGCGCTTCGCGCCCTGCTGCGGAATCCAGGCCGACGCGAAGTAGTGCTGCACCATCGCGACCCAGCCGTTGTCGGCCGCCTTCTCGAAGTTCGCCTTGTTCTTGTCGAGATCGCTGAAATCGATCTTCTGGAAGTGCTTCGCGTCCGTGTAGACCGCCGGCCCGAGGAACGTATGCGAGAACATCGGCGTTTCGACGGCCGTGTTGTCGCGCACCAGTTCCATGTAGACCGTCGGCGTGACGGGTGCCGTGCCGACGTTGTCGATCTTGGTGTCGACGCCGATCACGTAGCTGCCGCGCGTGAACGTGTACGTCTTCACGACCTTCACGCCGCCCTTCACCGGCGATTCGAACGACAGCTTCAGCGCGTTCTGGTCGCCCGTCAGCGACGTCGGGCCCGCATTGACCTGCGTGTAGACGTCGTTGTGGTTCGGGAAGTCGCCGCCGAGCAGGCCCGTGCGCGCGAGGTACGTGTGGCCGGCCGTGTGGTCGAACAGCGTGATGTACAGGTCCGGCTGCTTGCCGTCGCCCTGCTTCTTCAGCGTCAGCTTCGCCAGCGTGCCGCCGCGTGTGTCGATCTCGCCGTCATAGACGTCGGTCGAGAACTTCACGAGCTGCGCCTGCGCGGCCGGTGCCGTCGTCGACGGTGCGGTGCCCGCCGCGGCGGCAGGCACTTCACCTGCGGTCGTCGTCGTCGCGCCCGTGCCCGATGCGCCGCCGGCAGCGGCGGGAGCCGTCTGCGTGGCGCTCGGGAAGAACATCGACGGGCGTCCATGGGAGCGCTGCCAGTTGTCGTACAGCATGACAGCTGACATGAAGAAGATCACCCATAGGACGGTGCGTTTGATATCCATGCGTTGTCTCAGAGTCGATGGGACCGCGCGTCGGCTTCGCCGCGAGCGCGTGTGTCGGAGTTGGGCGGCGGGACGAGGTCGATGCCGCCCGCGGAAAACGGATGGCATCGGCACACGCGCCTGACGGCGAGATACGTGCCGCGCGCGGCGCCATGATACTGGATTGCCTCGCGCGCGTAATCCGAACAGGAAGGATAAAAACGGCAACGGTTGCCGAGCATAGGGCTCACGGCAACCTTGTAGAAGCGCAGCAAGGCGATCAATACCGTTTCCATACCTTGGGCGGCGCCGTTCGACGCCGCGTCAAAACCGGCCGGGAAGGCGCGAACGCCGCACCGGGCACGGATGCGTCACTCGGACGCGGGCTTCGACGCCCGGCGCGCGATTTCCCGGACTGCCCTGTCGAGCAGTTCGCGGATTTCGGCCGCGCACATCGCCGCGAGCGGGGCGGAAGCCGCGCTCGGCAGCGCTTTCTTGTCGAAGCGCGTGTGCTGCCGCAGCAGCAGGTCGTAACCGGCGAATTCGGCCCGGCGCAAGCGAAACGCATCGCGCGCCAGCCGCTTCACGAGGTTACGTGTTACTGCACGCGGCGCATACTTCTTGCCGACGACGAGCCCCAGACGGGCAGGCTGACCGGTCGGCTTGCCGTAGATCACGAAGTGCGCGGAACGCCGCCAGGGGCGCAAACGAAAAACGGATGAAAATTCATCCGTTTTCAGAAGTCGCGCAGCTTTCGGGAAGGCGGCTTTCGTCTGCGACGGATTCGCACCCGGCTCGACGGCACCTTCCGCAGGACTGCGGACGGCGGACACAGCGCGCAACCTGCCTTAGATGGCGAGGCGCTTGCGGCCCTTCGCGCGGCGAGCGTTGATGACCTTGCGGCCACCTGCCGTCTTCATGCGGACACGGAAGCCATGGGTGCGCTTGCGGCGCGTCACGGACGGTTGGTAAGTACGTTTCATGATGTTCTCACTTGTTCGAGAATGTCGAAATTCAGGGGACCGCGTGCCCTTAACCGGAGGCATTCGGGCGAACGCAATCGCCGGGAATACAGGATTGGTTTTCGCGGAACCCGCTATTTAAACCGTTTTTCTCTTGGCGGTCAATACTTTAGGAGTCGTCCGCCTGTGCCGGCCCCTGCCGATCCGGCCCCGCGACCCACAACCGCAGCCTGTGGATAAGTCCCGCTGTGGCCGCGTTTGGCGTTAGAATCTCGCCTTATCTCCAAGAATCCCGCACGCCGCTTCGGCCCGCGCCTGCCCCTCCACACTGTGACGCAGGCGTCCGACGCACGCTCGCACGACCGCTTCGGGCCTTGTTGCGCCACCGCGACAAGGGCGCCGGCGAGCCGCGCTGTGCATGCAAAAAACGACAGCTACTTGATGAACGATTTCTGGCAACACTGTTCCGCACTGCTGGAGCGCGAGCTGACGCCCCAGCAGTACGTGACGTGGATCAAACCCTTGGCCCCGGTGGCCTTCGATGCGTCGGCGAACACGCTGTCCATCGCCGCGCCGAACCGCTTCAAGCTGGACTGGGTCAAGAGCCAGTTTTCGGGCCGGATCTCCGATCTGGCCCGTGATTTCTGGAATGCGCCGATCGAAGTCCAGTTCGTCCTCGATCCGAAAGCCGGCATGCGCAGCGCCGCCGCGCACGCCGCGCCGGCCGCCCAGCGCGCGCCGCTGACACCGAACGGCCCCGCCGCGACGGTCGCCGCGATCGCCGCCAACCTGGCCGCGAATGCCGGTGCAGCGCCCAGCGCGCCGGCCGACGTGCCGATGACGGCGTCGGCAGCCGCCGCGCACCACCTGAACGCCGACGACGCCGACATCGACCTGCCGAGCCTGCCCGCGCACGAAGCGGCCGCCGGGCGCCGCACGTGGCGTCCGGGCCCCGGCGCCGCGCCCACGAACGGCGGTGAAGCCGATTCG